>NZ_LRFG02000002.1 GCF_001641755.2 Microbulbifer flavimaris | reverse complement strand
ACAGGGTACGTAGGCACTCTACACTGGGTTACATAAGTCCAGCAGAGTATGAGCGCAGATGCGCATAGTTATGGTGTCTACTTTTTGTGGGTAAGACCAAGGGTATAGGAATGATTCAAATAATTGGCCCAGATAACGATGAAAAGCTTCAGTATCTATTTCGTGATTATCCCAAACTATATGATGGGCAGGGATTTCATATCGATGCCGATAATGTTATGGATGCAATTCGTGCCTATTCGGCTGAATATGGCGTCGAGGTTTATCCCTATGATGGAAGTGTCGAAGAAATAGGATTTTTCGACCCTCCAAAATATTTTTTCTATCACAGTAAGAAAAGACAAACTGTCGTGGATATCCATATTGTGAAACCTGACGGCTCGTTCGTTTGCATAAAACAAGACTTAGATTATCCATTAGAGGTCGATGACATCCTAGTTTTCGGAGAGTTGGAGTGCTAAACGGACAACCCTCTAACAAACGGCTGTTATCGCCCCTGCGGGGCTGGGACATCCTTTCCGCCGCTGCGCGGCTCCAAGTCTGCCCCAAAGCCGGTCGTTAGGAATAAGACATACCCACGTTTAGTAGACCCCCTGGCTCAAAAATGCTGCTGTCGGGTCGATTTCGGGCCCATGTCGGGTCCATTTCGGGTGAATTTCGTGGCCGACAGTTGGGACGTGAGATCAAAATCCTGTTCGACTGATAGCAAGAGATAGAACTGTGTATCTTAAAAAAGTAAGGAAACGCCGTAAGTGGACTCAAGAGCAGCTCGCGGAGCTCAGTGGCCTGAACGTCCGTACTATTCAGCGCATTGAGAGTGGCAAAAAACCTGGTCTGGAGTCCCTGAAATCCCTTGCGTCAGTGTTAGAGGTTGAAATTTCGACATTGGAACAGGAGATCGGTGTGATCGATAAGTCATCAGACGAGTGGAAGAAGCTACCGCTGTTATTTCGTATCAACTTTATCGGGTCCGAGTTTGGATGGCTCGGTATGTCCAAGCGGGAAGACTGGGTTAAGGGCGAGAAGCAGGTCGTGATCTTTTCCGTGATATTTGCGCTAGGCCTTCTGGCAGCAATGGTTGTACGGGGCGAGTTCAGGCTGGAAGCGTTCATGGGCCCCTTGTGGATGATCGTCGTCGCCTACGGCATGGCGAATGTCATCAGGGCGGCCGACCGTTACGAAGTCTGGTAGCGCGGAACAAAGCGTTCAGGGAGCTTGCCGAGCGGTGCACCTTCGCTATGCGGTTCAGAATGCGCAGACATCGCACAAGATAGTCCGCTGCTTCGGCCGCTCCTGAACGCGGCGTTACCACGCCATATTGTTTGCTCACGATCACCGGGCTTGGGCGCTTGTTGGCCACGCTCATCGCCTTTAAACAATCCCCATCACCCGGCCAGGGCTTTTAAGTTCGGGCATCCCCCTCAATTCGCCAGATACCCCGGCAGCCAGGTCGCCAGCGACGGCCACAGCGCCAGCAGCGCCATCACCAGCAGCTGGATCATGATGAACGGCACCACGCCGCGGTAGATGGCGCCGGTGGCCACGGATTCCGGGGCCACGCCGCGCAGGTAGAACAGCGCAAAGCCAAACGGCGGGGTCAGGAACGAGGTCTGCAGGTTGATGGCAATCATGATGCCCAGCCAGATGGGGTCGACGCCCATGGCCAGCAGCACCGGCCCGACAATCGGCACCACCACGAAGGTGATCTCGATGAAGTCGAGGATAAAGCCCAGCAGGAAGATCACCACCATTACCAGCAGCGTGGCACCGATGACGCCGCCGGGCAGGCTATTGAAGAAATGGGTGACCAGCTCCTCGCCGTCGTAACCGCGGAATACCAGCGAGAACAGCGACGCGCCGATCAGGATCGCAAATACCATGGCGGTGACCTTGAGCGTGCTCTGCCCTACCTCGCCGGCACGGTCCCAGTTCAGGGCGCCGCGGCTCACTGCCAGAATCCCCGCCCCCAGGGCGCCAACGGCAGCAGCTTCGGTGGGGGTGGCGGCACCGGTGATGATGGAGCCCAGTACCAGCACCATCAGGCCGATGGGCGGCACCAGGCTTTTCAGGGTCTCTGCCAGGTCGATACTCTCCGCAGTCGGCTTCGCTACCGCCGGCTCGCGCCGGGCCACGAACAGCAGGTAGATGATGTAAGCCGCCACCAGCAGCAGCCCCGGGATAATGGCGCCCACAAACAGGTCGCCGACGCTGACCGGCTTGGGGTTGAAGATACCGGCCGAGAGCTGGGCCTGCTGGTAGGCATTGGAGAGCGTGTCTCCCAGCAGCACCAGGGCGATGGACGGCGGAATGATCTGGCCGAGCGTGCCGGTTGCACAGATGGTGCCGGTGGCCAGCCGCGGCGAATAGCCCCGGTTCAGCATGGTGGGCAGGGACATCAGGCCCATGGTCACCACGGTGGCGCCGACAATACCGGTGCTCGCTGCCAGCAGCGCACCCACCACCACCACCGACACCGCCATTCCCGCGGGCACGCGGGAGAAAACCCGGGCCAGGTTGACCAGCAATTCCTCGGCGATGCGCGCCCGCTCCAGCATCACGCCCATCAACACGAACAGCGGCACCGCCATCAGGGTGCCGTTCTGCATGATGCCGAACAGCCGGTCAGGGAAAGCCCGCAGCAGTTCGGCATCGAATACACCGGCCACGATACCCAGTCCGGCGGCCAGCAGCGCCGTGCCGCCGAGGGTGAAGGCCACAGGGTAACCGAACATCAGCGCCGCGCAGACGGCGATAAACATCAGCAGGGGAACCAGCTCCATCATGCGCTCACCTCCTCGACCGCCCTGGCCCGCGGTTCATCAGTGGGGGCGCGGGGTGCTGGCGGGGTTGTTTCCACCAGCATCAGCTCCGTCAGGCTGCGGCACAGCTGGGCGATACCCTGCAGACCGAGGGTCAGCGCCGACAGGGGGATGAGGGTCTTGAGCAGGAAAATGCCGGGCAGGCCTCCGGCGCTGGAACTGGATTCGCGCACCGCCCAGCTGGCGGTGGTGAAATGCCAGCTACCGAGAATGATGAATGCACAGAGAGGCAACAGGAATACCAGGGTGCCTACGGCGTTGACCCAGGCCCGTGACCGGGCGGACATCCGCCGGTAAAAGACATCCACCCGTACGTGGGCGTCGGTATGCAGTGCATAGGCCAGGCCCAGCATCAGGACGGCACCGTGCAGATACAGCACTGCGTCCTGCAGGGCTACAGAGCCGCCGTCGAAGCCGTAGCGCAGGAGCACAACGGCGCTTTGCAGCAGCACCATGGCGAGGGTGAACCAGCCGAGCAGGCTGCCAGTGGCTGTGGCCAGACGGTCAATTTGCCGGGCGAGGCGGACCAGGGGGGGCATGGGGAAGTCTCTCTCTACATCTTATTGTTCTGTTTGCAAAGACTAACGCCGGCGCGAATCTGGCGCCAGTACTGGTCCCAGCGCCCCGATCAGTGTCATGTAACCTTTTTGTCACATTTCATTCATAGAATCGTCACCCGTTGTTCCTAGCATCGCCGCTGAAACAAAAGCACACATTGGAGTTCTCCATGAACAAGCGAATCCTGGCCTCATCCCTGGCGGCTCTGACCATCGCCGCATCTCAGGCGGCCACCGCAGCCCGTGATCATATCAGCATCGTCGGTTCTTCCACCGTCTACCCGTTCACCACCACCGTGGCCGAGCGTTTCAGCCGTGCGACCCAGTTCAAGACCCCGGTCGTTGAATCCACCGGTACCGGCGGCGGCATGAAGCTGTTCTGCCAGGGCGTTGGCGAGAGCACTGCCGACATCACCGGCGCTTCCCGCCGTATCAAGCAGTCCGAACTGGATATGTGTAAAGAGAACGGCGTCGACGTGGTGGAAGTTCAGGTGGGCTATGACGGTATCGTGCTGGCCAACGCCAAGAGCGCCGAGACTTTTGACCTGACCCGTAAAGACATCTTCCTGGCCCTGGCCAAGGAAGTGCCGAACCCGGACGGCTCCGAGACCCTGGTCGAGAACCCCTACAAGACCTGGAAGGACGTAAACCCGGCGCTGCCGAATGTGAAGATCGAGGTCCTCGGCCCGCCCCCCACTTCCGGTACCCGCGATGCGTTTGCCGAGCTGGCAATGGAAGGGGGCTGCAAGAAGTTCGACTGGATCGCCGCCAAGAAGAAAGAAGACAAGAATGCTTACAAGGCCATCTGCCACACCGTCCGTGAAGACGGCGCTTACGTGGAAGCCGGCGAGAACGACAACCTGATCGTCAACAAGCTGGTGGCCAATCCGAATGCTTTGGGCATCTTCGGCTTCAGCTTCCTCGATCAGAATGCGGACAAGGTGCACGGTTCCACCATCGAAGGTGAGCAGCCGACATTTGATAGCATCGCCGAGCAGAGCTACCCGGTTTCCCGCCCGCTGTTCATCTACGTGAAAAAAGCGCACGCGAATGTGATCCCGGGCATGAAGCAATTCCTGGCCGAGATCACCAGCGAGCGCGCCTGGGGTGAGGACGGCTACCTGGCCGACAAGGGCATGATCCCGCTGCCGACTTCCAAGCGTCAGCAAGTTGCCAAGAATGTGCGTCAGTTGAACGCCCTGAGCAACCTGGCCAAAAAATAAGATCGATTAGGCAGTAAAAAAACAGGTAGATGGATTTACCAGCCAAGCCCGCGAGGGCTTGGCTTTTCTTGTAGTTGAGGGGCCGCAATTCGCGGTCGTTTAAAAGACTTAAAAAGCCGGGATAATCCGCGGCCTGTAATACCGAACGCACGGAATTTAAATGCAGACTCCTACTTTATTTGCCCTGTTGCTGCTGCTGGTCCTGATCGCCTACGGCACCGGTTTCAGTCGCGCGGCTGCCGCTGCCCGGGGGCGTGGCGGGATGCGCAAGCTGGCGGCTCTGCCCAGTTATTACGGCACTCATACCGCACTGTGGTGTGGACTACCCGCACTGCTGTTGCTGGCGGTGTGGCTGATGTTCGATGAGCCAATTATCCGCGCGCTGGTGATGAACGGCATCGCCGATATGCCGGATACCATGGCCGGTCGCGACCTGCTCTACGCCCAGATACAGAACCAGGCCGCCGGTAACTTCTTTGGAGAGGCAACTCCCCAGGTAAAGGAGGCTGCTGAGCGGCTTACCCATTTGCGTGGCGGTGCCCAGCTCCTGCAAACCGCGATGGTCCTGATCCTGTCGCTGGGTCTTGGTGCTTTTGCCATGTTGCGCTTTTCTCCCAAGCTGCGTGCAAGGGAGAAAGTGGAAAAGGTTTTCCGCGTTATTCTGATTGGCTGTGCCTCGGCTGCCATCCTGACCACAGTCGGCATTCTGCTGTCGGTGCTGTTTGAATCCCTGCGTTTCTTCCAGTCGGTACCGGTCACAGAGTTCCTGTTTGGCCTGCAGTGGAGTCCGCAGATGGCCCTGCGCGCCGACCAGGTGGGCTCCAGCGGCGCCTTCGGTGCGGTGCCTCTGTTCACCGGTACCCTGATGGTCTCTGCGATTGCCATGTTCGTGGCGGTGCCAGTGGGCCTGATGTCCGCGATTTATCTGGCCGAATATGCCGGCAAGCGTCTGCGCGCGGTCGCCAAGCCGGTACTTGAGGTGCTGGCCGGTGTACCAACGGTGGTTTACGGCTTTTTTGCCGCCCTCACGGTTGCACCCTTCGTCCGTGAAGCGGCGGCAGCGGTTGGCCTGCAGGCCTCCAGTGAAAGTGCCCTGGCCGCTGGCCTGGTGATGGGGGTGATGATTATTCCGTTCGTTTCGTCGCTATCAGATGATGTGATCAATGCGGTACCACAGTCCATGCGCGACGGCGCACTGGGCCTTGGCTCCACCCATTCGGAAACCGTGCGCAAGGTCGTGATTCCGGCGGCGCTGCCGGGCATTGTAGGCGGTGTACTGCTGGCGGTTTCCCGGGCCATTGGCGAAACCATGATCGTAGTGATGGCCGCGGGCCTGGCCGCGAACCTGACCGCCAACCCGCTGGACTCCGTCACTACCGTTACGGTGCAAATTGTGACCCTACTGGTGGGTGACCAGGAATTCGACAGCCCGAAAACCCTGGCGGCCTTCGCCCTGGGCCTGATGCTGTTCGTGTCCACCCTGATTCTTAATTTTATCGCCCTGCATGTCGTGAAAAAATATCGGGAACAGTATGACTGATCTGACACAAGCACAGGTGCGCGAGCGGATCGAGCAGAATCTCGCCGGTCGGCACCGCAAGGAAAAACTGTTTCGTGGCCTTGGTATTGCCAGCATCGCCTTCGGTGTCTTTGCCGTACTGTTGCTCTTCACTGACATTATCAGCAAGGGCAGCGGCGCGTTCGTACAGACTGCGGTACAGCTGGAAGTCACCTACGACCCTGCGGTGCTGGGGATCGAGGAGGTAAACGAAGAGAGTCTCACCTGGGCCAACTTTACCGGTGTCATTCGCCAATCCCTGCGCGAGCGTTTTCCCGGGGTCAGCGGCCGCAGCGAGAAGCGCGAGCTCTATTCCCTGGTCTCTACCGGGGCGCCCTTCACCCTGCGCGACCGACTGCAGGCAAATCCGGCCCTGCTCGGGCAGACCGAGAAGGTATGGTTTGCTGCGGATGATGACGTGGATACTTTCCTCAAGAGTCTCGACGATTCCGCTGAGGGTTTCCGCGGCCGTACTTCCGACGAGATGGCCGCCTGGGTGCAGACCCTGTGGGACAGTGGAGAGCTGAAAAAGCGCTTCAATACCACCTTCTTCACCAACGGTGACTCCCGTGAGCCGGAGCAGGCGGGTATCCGCGCGGCTCTGGTGGGCTCCCTGCTGACCCTGCTGGTGACACTGGCGCTGTCCTTCCCCATCGGTGTGGCTGCGGCTATTTATCTGGAAGAGTACGCACCGAAGAACCGCTGGACCGACCTGATCGAGGTGAACATCAATAACCTCGCCGCGGTACCGTCCATCGTGTTCGGCCTGCTGGGTCTGGCCATTTTCATCAACTTCTTCGAGTTGCCCCGTTCGGCGCCACTCGTCGGTGGTTTGGTGCTGACCCTGATGACGCTGCCCACCATCATTATTTCGAGCCGCGCCGCCCTGAAGTCCGTACCGCCGTCCATCCGCGAGGCGGCCATGGGCATGGGGGCCTCGCGCATGCAGGTGGTCCTGCACCACGTGCTGCCACTGGCGATGCCGGGCATGCTCACCGGCGCCATTATCGGCATGGCGCAGGCCCTGGGTGAGACCGCACCGCTGCTGATGATCGGTATGGTGGCCTTTATTGTCGACGTACCGGCCGGCATCACTGATCCGGCTACGGTACTGCCGGTACAGATTTTCCTGTGGGCTGACAGCCCGGAGCGCGCCTTCGTCGAGCGCACTTCCGCCGCGATCATGGTGCTGCTGAGCTTCCTGATCGTGATGAACACCAGTGCAGTACTGCTGCGCAAAAAACTCGAGCGCCGCTGGTAGCGGCTGATAGACTGGGATCAACTTGATGAACACCATGACCCTGGATGCCACCGGCTACAGCGAGCCGGCTAACCCCCAAACCGTGGAAAAAAAGACTGTGGATAGCCAGACCAAAGTGGGCGAAACCGTCGGCGCACCCTTCTGCGACAATGCAAAGTTGAAGATGCGCAACGTCAACGTCTTCTACAGCGAGACCCAGGCCATTCACGATGTAAGCCTGGATATTGGCCGCAATGAAGTGGTTGCCATGATCGGTCCCTCCGGCTGTGGTAAGTCAACCTTCCTGCGTTGCCTGAATCGTATGAATGACACCATCGACGGCTGTCGCGTTGAGGGTGACTTCACTCTCGATGGCGATCCCATCTACGGCCCGAAAGTCGACGTGGTGCCGCTGCGCGCGCGGGTGGGCATGGTATTCCAGAAGCCCAACCCCTTTCCCAAGTCCATTTACGAGAATGTCGCGTACGGCCCGAAGATTCACGGTATCGCCAGCCGTCGCGCCGAGCTGGATGAGATCGTCGAGAACAGCCTGCGCCGTGCGGGCCTGTGGAATGAAGTAAAAGACCGGCTGGACAAGCCCGGCACCGGACTGTCTGGCGGTCAGCAGCAGCGCCTGTGTATCGCCCGTGCAATTGCTGTCAGCCCGGAAGTGATCCTGATGGACGAGCCCTGCTCTGCCCTGGACCCGATCGCCACCGCCCGCATCGAGGAGCTGATCGACGAGCTGCGAGAGAACTACACCATCGCCATCGTCACCCACTCCATGCAACAGGCAGCCCGGGTCAGTCAGCGCACTGCCTATTTCCACTTGGGTCACCTGGTGGAAGTGAACGATACAGAGACGGTCTTTACCAACCCGCAGCATGAGCTGACCGAGGCCTACATCACTGGCCGCTTCGGCTGATCCGTTGGACTAGTATTGCGCTAACAGAAGCGAACAAATTATGGAAATGCATTTCGATCAACATATATCCCGCCAGTTCAACGAAGATCTCGAGAGCATCAAAACCGAGATGCTGGAGATGGGCGGTATGGTTACCCGCCAGGTTGCCGACGCGGTGGAGGCCCTGGCCAACGCTGACAGCGAGCTGGCAGAAAAAGTGCTGCGCATCGAAGAGGAGATCGACCGGCGGGAAATGGCCATTGACGAGCACGCCACGCTGATCATTGCCAAGCGCCAGCCGGCTGCCTCTGACCTGCGCATGGTCATGTCCATCATCCGCATCGCCCGCGATCTTGAGCGTGTCGGCGACGAGGCCAGCAAGGTCGCCAAGATGGCCATCGCCCTGACCGACGAAGGGACTGCTCCCCGCGGCTATACCGAGATTCGCCATATCGCCAACGCCGTGCGCAAGATGCTGAATGACGCTCTGGATGCCTATACCCGCTTTGACGTAAGAGCGGCGATGAGCACCCTGGCCGAGGACGAGCAGGTGGACATGGATTACCGCAGCGCCGTGCGTGAGATGGTCACCTATATGATGGAAGACCCGCGCAGTATTTCCCGTGTCATGAACGTGCTGTGGACTCTGCGTTCACTGGAACGCATCGGAGATCATGCCAAGAATATCTGCGAGCAGGTGGTGTACCTGGTGGAAGGTGCGGATATCCGCCACGGGCACGAAAGCAACCTGAAGAATGCCTGATTGCGTGCAATGACGAAGAAGAAAAAGGCCGCTTAAGCGGCCTTTTTTAATGGAGGAGCCTGAAAGATGAAATATCTGTTCGAGGTCAGGATCAAGGAAGGCCATACCGCCGAGGAATATGCGAGTGCGTGGGTTCGCGCCTCGGAGCTGATCCAAAAGCATCACGGCGCCCTTGGCACCGAATTGCGACGCAAGATCGGTGAGCCGGACAAGCTGCTGGCGATCGCCAGTTGGGACAGCAAGGCAGACCGGGATGCGATGGAAGCCAGCCACGATTCCAAGATCGATGAAATTATCCGCAGTGCCGCCCCGTTCGTGGAGGTGACACCAATAGGGGAATTCGAGGAGCCGGATTGGGTGGTCGAACCCGGCAATTGACCGCCACTGCCGGGAGAAAAAAGGCCGCCTGGAGCGACCTTGTTTCAGACTCCGGCTTTCTCGCTCACACAGCGAGATTTTTCTACCCCTTGTTGGAAAGTGCCTGCATGCGCGCCTGTGCCGCTGATCCGATCTCACCCCCCGCCTTGGAAGCGGTTTGGTAGTGGCTGTAGGCGTTCCTTACCTCACCCTGCTTTTCATACACCTGGCCCAGGTAATAGTGGGCGTGGGGCGTTTCCAGATAGCGCAGTGACCGGGTCAGGTCGCGCTCTGCATCGGTGTAATTGTTCAGCTTGGCGGCAACCAGCCCGCGTTTCAGCCAGTGGGAGAAGAGCCCCGGGTTTTTCTGCACGGCGCTGTCGTAGGCCTTGTAGGCAGCCTGGTACTGCTCTTTCTGGGTCAGCAGGTCGCCCTCCAGCTGGAAAAAGGCCGCTTCCCGTGGCTGTTGCTGCTGGGCACGGCGCACCAGGCCCAGCGCCTGGTCGTACTGCTTGTTGGCGGCTGCCTTCATGGCCTGGTCGTAATTATCATAGGCGTCGGCATCCCGCTTGAGTTGGGCGATGGCACGCTGGTAGGCGGCACGGTTGCTGGTGCCGTCCGGCAGTTGCTTGGCGTACTCGATATTGGCGTTCACGCGCGCCTGGGACGGCGGGTGGCTGGCGAAGAGTGCTTCCAGCGCGCCGGACTGGCGCCCTTCCTTCAGCCGGACGAACTTCTGCTGCAGCCGTACGGCCCCCTCGGGATCGTAGCCGGCGGCGGCCATATACTTCATGCCGTACTTGTCGGCCTCCAGCTCGTTGCTGCGGCCGTAACGGGCGATGTAGGCGGAGCCGCCCAGCTGCCCGCCGAGGGCCACCAGGTCGCCATAGGCGGTATTCTGGGTGGTGGCACCCAGGACTGCGAGGCCGGCCCCCAGTACCTGCTGCTGGGACATGGCGGAGGCGGAGTGGCGCGCGGCTGCGTGGACGATCTCGTGACCGAGCACGGCGGCCAGTTCGGCCTCGTCATCGAGCAGGGTCAGCAGGCCGCGGTTCACCGCGATCTTGCCCCCGGGCAGCGCCCAGGCATTGGGCGTCGAGTTGTTGAGCACCACGAACTCATAGGGCAGCTGCGGCTGGTCGGATACTTTGGCGAGCTTCTGGCCCACGCGACTGACATAGTCCTGCAGGGCCGGGTCCACCACATACTCGCCTCCCTGCTGCTGCTGGTTGATGGGGTACTGCTGCTCCCCCAGCGCCACCTCCTGGCCCTGGGAAATCAACGATAGCTGTTGCTCTCCGGTGACCGGGTTGACGGCACAGCCGGCCAGGAGGGACGCTGTGAGGGCACAGCAGGTGATCAGGCGCGGAATCATGGTTGCCTCCCTGTATAATGCTCGGTTTTATGCGACTCATTTTACACAGTCCCGGGAGAGAGGTTATGACGGCACTGCAGATAATTGAATTGTTCGCCGGTACCAATCCGGACGGCGAGCCGGTGGTGGAGCGGCTGCAGGTGCGCGTCAACGAGGACAACAGCTGCCAGCTGGTGCGCTCGCCCGCGTTTATCAAGGGCATCGCCAGTGGCGATACCATCAAGGTGAACAAGGAAGACCAGCAGTTCGAGCTGGTGAAACGCTCGGGTAACCTGGCGATCCGCGTATTCTGCCGCGGCAACAGCACCGCCCTCTCTGACCAGCTGACACCGCAGCTGGAGAAGCTCGGCGGCGAGCTGGACATGGAGACGCCGCGCCTGCTGGTTTACAGCATCCATGTGAGCTGCGGCTTCGACAAGATCGAACAGATTCTCAACAGTGCCTGCGACGGCGCCAACAGTGTCTGGTACTACGGCAATGTCTACGACCCCAACGATGGCCAGACACCGCTGAACTGGTGGCAGGACATCCTCAAGCCGGAGTAAGCCGGAGCCGTAATTACCCACACCCCACTCGTACAGGACAGTCGAACCCTATGTTGATAGTGATCTCCCCGGCCAAGACCCTCGATTACGAGAGCGATATTCCGGACCTGGAAACCACGCAGCCGGATTTTCTCGATGACTCTGCCGAATTGATCGAAGAACTGCGGGCTCTGAGCCCCCAGGATATATCCAGCCTGATGAAAATTTCCGACAAACTGGGTGTGCTGAACTATGACCGCTTCCAGGACTGGAAGCGCCCGTTCACCGGGAAAAATGCCCGCCCGGCACTGCTGGCCTTCAAGGGCGATGTCTATACCGGGCTGGCAGCCGAGACCATGGGCAAGCGGGATTTCGCCTATGCCCAGAAGCACCTGCGCATGCTCTCTGGCCTTTACGGATTGTTGCGGCCCCTGGACCTGATGCAGCCCTACCGGCTGGAGATGGGCACCAAATTTGCGAATGCCCGCGGCAAGAATCTGTACGAATTCTGGGGTGAGACCCTTACCGAGGCCCTCAACGCGCAACTGAAAAGCCTGAAGAGCCGCGAGCTGGTGAACCTGGCTTCCAATGAATACTTCAAGGCGGTGAAACCGAAATCACTGGAAGCCGATATCATTACCCCGCATTTCAGGGACCTGAAAAACGGCCAGTACAAGATGATCAGCTTCTTTGCCAAGAAAGCCCGCGGCATGATGAGCCGCTGGGCCATCGACAATCGGGTGAAAAAAGCCGAGGAGCTGAAGGGCTTCGACAGCGGTGGCTACGCCTTCAATGCCTCTCTGTCCGAGGGCAACGACTGGGTCTTCACCCGCGACGAGGCACAGTGAGCGACGCCGGCCTGCCCGATGCACCGGCCTGCGCGCGCAACCGCGATCCTATCCTGGCCGCGCTGCGCCGGCTGCTGGCGGAAAGCCGCCAGCTGCTGGAAATCGGCAGCGGCACCGGCCAGCACGCCGTTTATTTTGCTCCCGAGTTTCCCCATCTAGACTGGCAGGCCTCGGACCTGGCGGGGAAGCTGACGGGTATTCGTCGCTGGCTGGAAGCCTGCCCGTCCGCCAACCTGCCGCCGCCGGTGGCGCTGGATGTAGAGGCTGAGTGGCCAGCGCTGACGGTCGATACCGTATTTACCGCCAACACCCTGCACATCCTGTCAGAGACTGCGGTGGAGTCCCTGTTTCGCGCCCTGCCGGATGTGCTCGCGCCCGGTGGCCGGCTGATTGCCTATGGGCCATTTCGCGATGGGGATGACTTCGGGGCGGAGAGCAACCGGGAATTTGATGCCTGGCTGCGCCAGCGGGATCCCGCCAGCGGTATTCGCGATCTCGACTGGCTCGATGCGCTGGCGCTCGCTGTGGGCATGGTCCGCAGCGAAACCATCGCCATGCCGGCAAACAACCGGTTGGTCGTCTGGCGGCGGTCCACGATACAAATGCAACAAGACACTGAAGAGTAACGGAGGGGAACTCAGATGCCCGAGTGGTTAGAGATTGGAGTGAGCGTAGCCTTCGCCATTGCGGCGGTATTTTTCTTTGGTAAATACCGCGAAAAAGCCGCAGCACTGCACGAGTGCGAGCGCATGAAGCTGCGCTTGTCCAACGACCTCAATCGCTACCGCGATGTTAAACGCCTGCGCACCCTGCGCGATGCCCTGGTGAGCAATGAGGTTCTGCCGGTGGATGACGACGGGCGCGAGCACCTGTTGCTGCGCGACGGCGACATGCGCCTGCACCATGTCGTGTTGCGGCGCCAGTGCAACGCCATCAGCGAGGGTGAAACCCCCACATATACCAGCGGGGGTGAAGAAGTGCCGGTGAAAGAGCTGGAGTAGCGGCCCGAACAGGCCCATGACCCTGTGCGCCCGCTCTTCGCCAGGGCTGGGGGTCAGGTCTCTGCCGTGGAGGTGAGCTTGTGCGGCGGGAAGTGCAACGCAAAGGTACTGCCCCGGCCCGGCCTGCTTTCCACACTCAATTCGCCGCTGTGGCGCAGCAGCACATGCTTGACGATGGCGAGCCCAAGGCCGGTGCCGCCACTCTCCCGGGAGCGCCCGGCGTCGACCCGGTAGAAGCGCTCGGTGAGGCGGGGAATATGGATGGGGTCGATGCCGATGCCGCTATCGCGCACCGAGAAGTGCCCTCCCCGCTCGTCCATCGACCAGCGCAGCTGGATATCGCCCCCGTCGGGGCTGTACTTGACCGCATTGAGTGCCAGGTTGGCGAAAGCACTGTGCAGCTCGCCGGCATCCCCTGTCAGCACAGCGTCCTGCGGACAATCCACCACGATATTGTGGCGGTCGGCGCTCAAGCTGCGTGCCTCACGCGCCACCCTCTCTACCAGCTCGCACACGGGCACCTGCTCCCGGCCCGTATCGCGCTCGGACGTTTCCAGCCGCGCCAGCAACAGAAGGTCGTTGACCAGTGAGGTCATGCGGGTGGTTTGCTCGCGCATCTGCGCCAGTGGTCGCTGCCAGGGTTTGGGGGCCTGACCGCTGCCCTCCAGGGTTTCCAGGTAGCCGGCAATCACGGTCAGCGGTGTGCGCAATTCGTGGGACACGTTGGCGACGAAATCCCGCCGCATCTGCTCGAGGTTATGCAGCCGGGTGACGTCCCGCACGATCACCAGCGCCTCGTCCCTGCCGTAGCGGGTGATTTCCAGCTGCAGGGTACGGGCATCGTTACCCGGCGCTGGCAATGTCAGCGGGCCCTGCATATTGGCATCATGCACGTAACGCACAAACGTGGGATCGCGCATGAAATTGATCAGCGGTTGCCCCGCGTCGTCGGCACGCAGCTTGAGGAGATCTCCTGCGGCGGGATTCCACCAGGCCAGGTTGCCGTCGTCCTCGAGCGCAACAATGCCCTCGCGCAGGGCACTGGTGCTGTCCTGCACCCGGCGGAGCATGGCGTGGAGTTTCTGCTTTTCCCGTCGGTGGCGGCGCTGCATGCGATAAAAGTCATCGCTGATCTCGCCCCAGATGCCGAAGCTAGTGGGTGCCGGCCCCTGCCGGCCATTGCTGAGCCAGCGGTCAAACCGGGTCTGCTGCAGCAGTATCCAGAGCAGGTAAATGGCCAGTGCCAGCGCCAGGCCGAGCAGCCACAGGCCTGTGGCAAAACCGAAGACGGTGAAGCCGAGGGCGATAACGAGGAAACGGGAGAATTCGCCGATACTGCGTTCCAGCATGGTGCCTTGCGGTCTCCGTGTGCAGGCGGGCGGCATTAAGTATCTGCCGTACCGAATTTTCATTCACGCTACAGCAGAAGCGCGCCGGACAGTGGTTCAAATCAGTCCGGGCAAGTTTGTCACACTTTTTCCGCGGTTTGCACGGAGAAGCGGTAGCCGGTCCCGCGCACTGTCTGGATGTAGCGGTCGTGGCCGCCTACGGCCAGTGCTTTGCGCAGCCGGCGGATGTGCACATCCACAGTGCGCTCTTCCACATACACGTTGCCACCCCAGACATGGTCGAGCAGTTGGGAGCGGCTATAGGCACGCTCCTGATGGGAAAGGAAAAAAGTCAGCAGGCGGAATTCTGTCGGGCCCATATCCACGGACTTACCGTTGATGGTGACGCGGTGGCTGATCGGGTCCAGCACCAGCTGGCCGGCGGTGAGGGGCTCTTCCGGCGTGGACGGGCCGGCGCGGCGCAGCACTGCTTTGAGGCGGGCCACCAGTTCCCGCGGGGAGAAGGGCTTGGTGATGTAGTCATCGGCACCGGTTTCCAGACCCTTGATCTTGTGGTCCTCTTCACCTTTGGCGGTGAGCATGATGATCGGCAGGGCCGAGGTGAGTTCATCGCGCTTCAGGCGCCGGGCCAGTTCCACCCCGGATACGTCGGGCAGCATCCAGTCCAACAGGATCAGGTCGGGTTTCTCGTCGATGATCAGGGCGTGCGCCTCCTGGGCATTCTCCGCCTCAAGGCAACGGTAATCGGCCATTTCCAGCGCTACCCGCAGCATGTCCCGCACTGCGGATTCATCGTCGACGATCAGGATAGTTTTGCTCTGCATCTGCCTGCCATGCCCTTTTTCGGTTGCGGCTATTTAACGGCATTTCCATTACAAATATATGACCGGCGCCAACTTATCCACACATTGCTGACCTATCGGTCATTACTGTGTTGCGGCTACACGGACAGGTAGTGCAGCGCGATGCCGGCAAAAACCGCCGCACCGACCCAGTTGTTATTCAGGAAGGCGCGGAAACAGGCATCACGCTCGCGATTGCGGATCAGCCACTGCTGGTAGCCAAACAGGCAGGCGGCAACTGCCAGGCCCAGGTAGTAGATAGTCCCGAGTTCGAAGCGCTGGCCGGCCAGCATCAGCGCGAACAGCACCATTAGCTGCAGCGCCGCCGTCATCGTCCGATCCATCTCGCCGAACAGTACTGCGGTGGATTTGACGCCGATTTTCAAATCGTCATCCCGGTCCACCATGGCGTAGAAGGTGTCGTAAGCCACCGTCCACAGCAGGTTGGCGGTGTACAGCAGCCAGGCCACCGCGGGCACTTCGCCGGTAGCCGCGGCAAACGCCATGGGGATGCCCATACTGAACGCAGCGCCCAACACCACCTGAGGCAAGTGGGTGTAGCGCTTGGCGAAGGGGTAGCAGAAGGCCAGTGCCACCGCCGGCAGGGACAGCAGTACGGTGAGCCGGTTGGTGGTGAGCACCAGCAGGAAAGCCAGTAGGCAGAGGCCGGTAAACAGCAGCAGTGCCCCACGGGGGGTCGCCCGACCGGTGGCGAGCGGTCGCGCAGCGGTGCGTTTCACATGGCCGTCGATGTGACGGTCGGCGTAATCGTTGATGGCGCAGCCGGCCGCGCGCATCAGTAGTACTCCGAGGGTAAAAACTGCAAACAGGTGCAGGCCCGGCCAGCCACCGGCTGCCAGCCACAGCGCCCACCAGGTGGGCCACAGCAGCAGCAGGGAACCGATGGGTCGGTCGAGGCGGGCCAGTTGCCAGTAGGGCAGCGCGGCGGGCCAGCGGCGGGAAAGGGCTTGGCTGATCACGTGGTTTTCTCCCTGGTTATCAGTTCCTGCGGGCGCGGCAGTGCGGTGTTCTCATCCGCAAACGCGGACAGGAAGGTCTCTGCCACCAGCAATGGCTTGTCGCGCAGCCAGAAAGTGGAGCGGCGGCCCCAGGCGCTGCCGCACTCGCCCTCCAGTAGCGCCAGCTCGCTGCGGGGATTGCGTTCGAGTCGGTTCAGGGTAATGGGGCCGCGGCGAATGCCCGCCTCGCTGAACAGCAATTCTCCCAGCGGCCGGCTGTCCAGGCTGCGCAGGTAGCGGGACTTGCCCTGCAGGCTGCGGATTGGCAGCACACTGCGGGCATAGACCCAGGGTCGGCCGCGTCCAAACAGCAGTACTTCGCGGATCAGCGCCCGCTGGCGATCCCGCAGTCCCAGGGTACGGCGCTCCTCCAGGGTGGGTTGCTGCCAGCTCTGGTCCAGAACCCGCACGGCGAAGTCGCCGCCGCTGAGGTGCTTCAGTGCCGCCGTCAGGGAGCCCGGGTGCAGCAGCCAGGGCAGCAGCTCCGCCGGCGGCGACTCATGCAGGGATTCCAGAGGCTGGGCTTGCCAGTCCGCAGCCGGTAGAAATGGAGAGTGATACAACGCGAACCCCGCAGCAGGATCAAAAGGCCAAAGCCGCCATTGTAACGGCTGGCGGCGGCGAGGTCAGGCGCTCCCGGCTGTACTCGGCGGCGGCGGCTCCTCTATGATGCGCACTACCAAAAGAGAATAACGGAAGCTTCCGGAGAAATAATTCCTATGGGCCTGACCACCAAGATTGTGCTGGCGATGCTGCTGGGCATTGTCGTCGGAGTACTGTTCAACTTTCTCGACTCGACCCAGATACTCGGCAGTGGCTTTACCAGCTTTATCAATAATTATCTGACCGGGGGCCTGTTCGATATCGTCGGCCGGATCTTTATCGCCTCGCTGAAACTGATGGTGGTGCCGCTGGTGCTGGTTTCTCTGATCTGCGGCGCCTGCGCCCTGTCCGAGGGCAGCCGGGTCGGGGTGCTGGCGGGCAAGACGCTGGCCCTGTACATGCTCACGACTGCTGCGGCGATCACCCTGGCGCTGTTCCTGGCCTTCGTATTCCAGCCCGGTGCCGGCATGGAGGGGCTGCAGGCGGATGCCACTTTCGAGCCCAAGCCGTCGCCGCCGCTGTCCGAGGTGCTGGTGGATATCTTCCCCACCAACCCGGTGGATGCCATGGCCAAGGGCAACATGTTGCAGATCATCGTATTCGCTCTGCTGATGGGCTACGCCATTTCCCGCTGCGGCGAACCGGGCCGGCGGATGGCCTCGTTCTTCAATGACCTCAATGATGTGATCATGCGTATGGTCGGGGTGCTGATGGTGTTTGCCCCCTACGGTGTCTTCGCGCTGTTGGCCAATAAGATTGCCCAGCTCGGTGTCGACGCCATCTTCCAGCTGGGAAAATACTTCCTGGTGGTACTGGGGGCGCTGGCACTGCACGGACTGGGATTCTACTCCCTGCTGCTGAAGCTGCTTTCCGGCCTCAACCCGCTGGAGCTGCTGAAGAAGATGCGCCCGGCCATGGTATTCGCATTCAGTACCGCCTCCTCTGCAGCCACCATTCCCGTCACCCTGTCCACCGTTGAGAAACGCCTGGGGGTGGATAACAAAGTGGCGGCCTTCACGGTACCGCTGGGTGCCACCATCAATATGGACGGCACCGCCATCATGCAGGGCGTGGCCACAGCCTTTATCGCGCAATTGTACGGGATCGATATCGGGCTGGCCGGGTACCTGACCGTGGTGCTTACCGCCACCCTGGCCTCTATCGGCACTGCCGGCGTGCCCGGCGTCGGCCTGATTATGCTGGCCATGGTATTGCAGCAGGTGGGGCTACCGCTGGAAGGCATTGCCATCGTGATGGGCGTTGACCGTTTGCTGGATATGGTGCGCACTGCAGTGAATATCACCGGCGACTCGGTGGTGAGCACCATCGTGGCGAAGAGTGAGGGCGCCTTTTCCGAGGAGGTCTTCTACGATCGCAACTATGACAGCGCCGCCAACGGCCGCCGTGTGGAGCAGTCCCCCGGCTGAGGGGGCTGATGCCTGAGTCCCCGGTGAAGAATCCCCGGTGAAGGGGTATCAACAACAAGGGTCGCAACAGCGACCCTTTTTCGTTTCTGCCTTAATCAGAAGTGGTGTCGCTCAGTCTCGAACCAGGTCCCGCAGTTCATCGGCCTCGAGATCGCCGTCGATTCGCGCCAGCACTTTGCCGGAGAGGGTCGAGAGCAGGTTCAGGATCGCCTGGTCGGTGGTGTCCTCCACCTGATTGCCGCCGCGCTGTACCCGGACCAGATACTTTTCCCGTAGTCTTAGGCGATCGATATCCAGGGATTCCTCCTGCAGCGTGCGCCCTCCTGCATCGATGAGACGATAGGTAAAGGTCCCCGACATTTCCATGTTGCCCTGCTCCAGGTCGACCCCACCCTCGCTGCGCATATCCCCCAGTTGCTTGACGACCGTAAGCCTGAAATCCGTTCCCAGGGAAAGCTGCCCGCGCCCCTCTACCAGCGGCACCTCCTCGTCGAGGAAGAATTGCCGCAACTCGCTACCCAGCGCCACCTGCAGGTGTTGGCGATAGCGCCGCAGCTTGGCCTCCTTGAGCGCTGTCAGGCTGCCGCCGTCACCGGCCTGGGCCAGGAGTAGCGTCAGGTTGGCACTGTTCACCGGCATTGGGATATTGAGATTGATGGAGGGTGACTGCAAAGAAACGCTCGGCGTTGGCGTATCGTCGCCCATACCGAGGAAGCCCTGTGCCTGGGCGGAAGTGGTCGAGACGAAAAGCAAGCCGGCCATGGCCAGCCTGCGGGCTGCGAACCTGATCACTGTACTCTCCCTGAAGTGTGGCTATTGTTATTCTGACCAGACCTCAACATTTGGTCGGACAGGTGACTAGGCTGCCACTGCGCGGACAAGGAAGCAAAAGCAATCCCTGACTGAAAAGTCTATGGAGCGTTGCGCCTCCTACTTTTTGCCGGCGACATTGCCGATGTCGCCGAGGGTTTCACGGTCGGGGATGCGGTCAGAGGCGCGCGATCTGCCGCAATTCGTCCGCCTCCAGCTGGTCTTCGATGCGGTCCAGCAACTGGTCCGCCATCTCCTCCAGCATGTCCTCGATGGCCTCGTCCGTGCTGTCTTCGATCTCACCGCTGCGGTGGTTGGTTCGCACCCGGTAGCGGTTCTCCAGGCGCAGGTCCCCAAGGTCTATGCGCTTTTCCTGCAGGGTTTCCCCGCTGACCGATGACAGCCAGTAGCGGAATTCACCACTGACCAGCAGCGTGCCCCGCTCTGTTTCATGGCGATCGGAATTCTTCAGGTCTGTCAGCTGCTTGCTGATACCCGCGTCGAAGTGCGTGTGCAACGTGAGAAAGCCGCCCTGCTGAACCAGGGGTACATCCTCGTCGCTCAGGTGCTCGCGCAGGCGCTCCGCCATGGCCTGTCGGAGGTGCGCGGAAAATCGGGCCGCGGCCTCATTTTTCAGTTGGCTGAGGCCGCCGCTGCCGGCCTGGGCCAGCAACAGGGCCAGGTCATTGCCGCTGACCGGGGTGGGGACATCCAGTCGGATTTGGCTGCTGGTAAGGGTGACACTGGGGGTTTGTCCGTCGTCACTGAAAAAACCGTCCTGCGCACTGAGCTGCGCGCTGGACAGCAACAATGCCGCTGAGCCCAGCATTGCGAGCAGTGTCCGCAGGGGACCGGACCTCGCGCGATCGCTCCGTGAGTCTTCCATGGTGGTCTCCGTTCTCTCTCGATTTTGCCTGCGGCTGGGACCGCTTATTGTTATGTGGCTTATCGGTCAGGCTGCCACCACCGGCGGTCGAGCGCAAAAATATTGGTGACCACAACAGGAGTTTTGGTATCGGGAAGTGTCCGGCCGGTCAGGCCTCGGCGAAGCGGGGCTTGTTCTGCAGCCAGCGGGCCACCAGCTGCTGCCGCAAAGATTGCGGCAGGTCGGGTGAGGCGGCGATGCGCTGCACCTGCGGTAGCAGGTGCGCATCCCGCTGCAGATCGGCGATGCGGTGCTGGATTTCGCCGGTCTGGCGTGTGCCGAGAATCTCGCCCGGCCCGCGCAGGCGCAGGTCTTCCTCGGCGATGGCAAAGCCGTCACTGTGCTGGCGCAGGGCCTGCAGGCGGGCCTTGCCCCCGCGGGAGAGCGGTGTGCCGTAGAGCAGAACACAGTGGCTGGCCACCGAGCCCCGGCCGACCCGGCCGCGCAGCTGGTGCAGTTGGGCCAGTCCCAGCCGTTCCGGATTCTCGATGATCATGAGACTCGCATTGGGCACATCGACGCCCACCTCGATGACCGTCGTGGCTACCAGCAGGTCCACCTCGCCGGCCTTGAAGGCGCTCATCACGCGCTCTTTTTCGTCCGGCTTGAGGCGCCCGTGCACCAGGGCGACACGGCTGCTCGGCAGTGCGGCGGCCAGTTCCTCGGCTGTGGATTCAGCGGCCTGGGCCTGCAGGGTCTCCGATTCCTCGATCAGGGTGCAGACCCAGTAGGCCTGGCGGCCCTGGGCCACGGCATTGTGAACCCGCTCCACCACCTCGCCGCGGCGCTCGTTGGAGATCGCCACCGTATTGATGGGCTGGCGGCCCGGTGGCAACTCATCGATCACCGAACAGTCCAGGTCGGCGAAAGCGGACATGGCCAGGGTGCGCGGGATCGGGGTGGCGGTCATGATCAGCTGGTGGGGCTGTACGCGCACGGAGCCGGCGGCGCCGGCGCCCTTTTCTCGCAGCTCCAGCCGCTGGCGTACGCCGAAACGGTGCTGTTCGTCGATGACCACCAGCCCCAGGTGATGGAAGACCACGTCGGCCTGGAACAGTGCGTGAGTACCCACTACCAGTTGTGCGTCGCCGCTGGCGATGGCGCCGAGCTGTTCGCGTCGCTCTGCCGCCTTGAGACTACCGGTGAGCCAGGCCACCCGGATACCCAGGGGCTCCAGCCAGCCATTGAAATTGCGCCGATGCTGCTCGGCGAGAATTTCCGTCGGTGCCATTACCGCTACCTGGGTGCCAGAGCCGATCGCGCGCAGAGCAGCCATCGCCGCCACCAGAGTCTTTCCCGCCCCTACATCCCCCTGCAGCAAGCGCATCATCGGGCGGCTGCCCGCCAGGTCCGTGGCGATTTCGGCGCAGACCCTCTGCTGGGCGCCGGTCAGGGAGAATGGCAGGCGGCCGAGAAAATCCCGCTCCAGGCCCGCGTCGCCGGGCAGTGCCGGTGCCCGGATGTGATCGCTGTCCCGGCGCAGTGCCAGCAGACTCAGGTGATGTGCGAGCAGCTCCTCGAGAGCCAGGCGCTGCTGCGCCGGATGCTGGCCTTCCGCCAATTGGGCCAGGTCTGTGCCCGCTGGCGGACTGTGCAGGTAGCGCAACGCCCCGGCGAGAGGATATTGCATGGTGTGCGGCAGCAAGCCGGCTGGCAGCAGCTCGGTGACGCCGCCCTCGGACAGCATGTCCAGTGCCTGCTGCACCAGGCCCCTCAGGCGAGCCTGGCTGACGCCTTCCGTCAGCGGGTAGATGGGGGTGAGGGTGTCCTCCGTCGGCGAGGTGTCAGCCCCCAGTATTTCCGTTTCCGGATGCACCAGTTCCAAACCGGCTGAGCCCCGGCGGGCCTCACCGAAGCAGCGCAGTCGCGTGCCCCGGGCAAAGCGGTTCTTCTGCGCGGCGGAAAAGTGGAAAAAGCGCAGGGTGAGGGTGCCGCTGCCATCCTGGAGCCGCACCAGCAGGCTGCGCCGGCGCCCGAAGACCACGTCGGCGGCGCGCACCTCGCCCTCGATCACCGCATCCAGTCCCGGTGTCAGTGCGGCGATGGGGGTGACGCGGGTGCGGTCCTGGTAACGCAGGGGCAGGTGAAAAAGCAGATCCTGCACGGACGAGATATGCAGTTTTGCCAGCACCTGGGCGAATTTTTCCCCGACGCCCTTGAGGGTTGTGACGGGAAGCGCAGCGAGATCCGTCACCGCTCCCCCAGTTGGCACTGGCTGATGGCATCGCGCAGGATGTCGATGGCCCGGTGGCGGGGGAAACTGGCGCGCCAGGCGAGAGCCACGGTGCGCTGCGGTGCGGGCGCCGAGAAGGGGCGGGTCTCCAGCAGGCCGCTGGCGTACTGGGAGGCGGTGGCGGCGGACAGTGGCAGCACGGTAATGCCCAGTCCGGAGGCAACCATATGGCGCAGGGTCTCCAGGGAGCTGCCGTCGGCCGCAGTGCGGATACGCCCGCTGCCGGACTCTTTCTCGATCGAGTGCTGCAACTGCGGGCAGGCTTCCAGCACCTGGTCGCGGAAGCAGTGCCCCTCCCCCAGCAGCAGCACGTTGTCCTCGGATAACTGATCCGGCGAAATGCTGTCCTGCTTCGCCAGCGGGTGGCCAGCGGGCATCAGGACAACGAAAGGCTCGTCGTAGAGCGGCTGCGTGACCACATCCGGCTCGGTGAATGGCAGCGCGATGATGATGGCGTCCAGTTCCCCCTTGCGCAGGCGCTGGCGCAGGGTCGCGGTATATCCCTCCTCGACATAGAGGTGCATCTCCGGTGCCATTCGCTGCAGCTGCGGAATGAAGTGGGGAAACAGGTAGGGCCCGATGGTAAAAATTGCACCCACAGAGAGGGGGCTGGAGAGCTGGTCCTTGCCGGCGCTGGCAATGTCCTTGATGGCCGAGGCCTGCTCCAGCACCAGCTGGGCCTGGGCGACGATACGCTCACCCAGCGGAGTGGCCTGCACCCGGGTCTTGGAGCGCTCGAACAGGGCTACGTCCAGCTCCTTCTCCAGTTTCTTTACCGCGATGGAGAGGGTCGGCTGGCTGACGAAGCAGCGCTCGGCAGCGCGGCCGAAATGCTGTTCCTGAGCCAGGGTGACGATGTAGCGCAGTTCGTTGAGCGTCATAAGGGAAGCAATCAGCAGTTAAGTGGCCATAGCTATTATTCATAAATAATGGCCGGCGGCCAACGACAAGTCTGACCGGCGATACGTCAATGGTTTGTTAGTAAAAATTGCTATTTGTGGACCTTTATCAGCGAACACGGCGCAAAATTTTGCTATATGTGTAGGAACAAAGTGAGCGGAGCAATCCCATGGGCATTTTCTCCTGGATTATTCTCGGACTGATCGCCGGTGCGTTGGCAAAGTGGATCATGCCTGGCCCTGATCCGGGCGGCTGGGTCGTGACAATCGTCATCGGCATTGTCGGTGCCTTTATTGGCGGTTGGCTCGGTTCCCTGGTCGGTATTGGTGGTCCCGTGACCGGTTTCGGTTTCGGTGACATTGTCACGGCGACCATTGGTGCGCTGATTTTTCTGTTTGTCTTTCGCGCTCTTCGCCGTCGGGGCAGCTGAGGGCGCGTCTCCCGGAGCGCGGCACCGCAAGGAGAGCGGTCGGTCGTGAGTGCCCGGGAGTGGAAACCACAAGCCTTGCCCGGTGCTGCATGCGCGGTGCCGGGCAAGGTTGTTTTGTTGAGGGGATTGCGGCAAGTGGGGGGTGCGGTTTGACTCGCAACTTGGCGCGGACTGTTTATGCCAAAAGAAAAACTCTGGATATTCGGTTGTGGAGACCTGGGGGCTCGGCTGGCCCTGCAGCTGGATAAAAAATCCTATACCGTTTACGGCGTGCGCCGGAATCCACTGGTGGCTCTGGCGCGCAAACGCCGGGCCGATGTGGTCAATTGGCGCCGCGGTGACGCCACGCGCGAGGAAGACATCTCCCGCCTGCTGGCGGACGGGGCCGATATCGTACTCGCCACTTTCACACCGGATGAATACACCGAGAGTGGCTATCGTCGCGCCTACCTGGATACCGCCACTGCATTGGCGGCAGCTCTGCCCCGGCTGGAAAAGCCGCCGCGGCTGGTGATCTGGGTCTCCTCTTCGCGGGTCTACGGCCAGGGCGGGGACCAGTGGATTGATGAGGAGACTCCCGCGGTGCCAAACGGCTTTCAGGGCAATACCCTGCTGGCGGCGGAGGAGGTGATCTCCAGCGCCTTGCCCCAGGCGGTAGTGCTGCGTTTTGCGGGAATTTATGGCCCGGGTCGCGATCGTCTGCTGTCACAGGTTCGCGCGGGCCGTTGCGCGCCACCGGAACCGCCGCAATACAGCAACCGCATCCATGTCGATGACTGCACGGGATTCATCGCCCACCTGATCGAGCGCCACAAGGCGGGCTGGGCGCCAGACCGGGTCTATATCGGTACGGACAATGAGCCGGTGCCCATGCACGACCTGCAGAAATGGCTGGCACGCTCCATGGGGTATACCGGGGCGCATCTGCGCGAGTACGTCACTACCAGCCAGCGTCGGTCAAAGAAGCTCCGCAACCGGCGCATGCTCGCCACCGGTTATACGCTCAAATACCCCGATTACCGGGCCGGCTATAGTGCTTTGCTGGACCTGGACTAGCGGGCCAGATGGCGACTTCCCTAACCGGATTTGCCCCATGGCCTGCTAACCCCCTGCCGCGACCTCCGTTCTGGTCGGTCAGATCACCATCACCCCTTCCGCTTCGAACAGTGCTCCCTTCGGCAGCTCTTTGACGCCGACGGCGGCACGTGCGGGATAGGGCTGTTCGAAGAACTCCGCCATTACCTCGTTCACGGCCGCAAAGTCACTGAGATCGGTGAGATAGAGATTCAGTTTGACGATGTGGCCGAGGCTGCCATTGGCTGCTTCGCAGACTGCGCGCAAATTGCGGAACACCTGCCGCGCCTGCTCGGTGAAATCGGCGCTGACAATCTCCATGCTCTGTGGATCCAGCGGGATCTGGCCGGAGAGGTACACGGTATGGTCCACCTTGACGGCCTGGGAATAGCTGCCGATGGCGGCGGGCGCCTTGTCAGTTTTTATTACGGCGCGATTGGTCATGGGTAACTCCACCACTTGCTGAAAAAGAAAGCGGGCAAATATAGCGCGCCTGTCGGGGGAATGGGAGCGTGGCCGGGGCGGGGCTAAACAGAAAGCGAGACTTTTGTCACAAGGCTGCCGGATGACTGGCTGCCATCACAAAATCAGCCGGGTCGCGCGATACGAATCACCGCCGGCAGGTTGCGCAGCCGTTTCATCACCCGTGCCAGTTGCACGCGGTTGCTCACTTCCAGGGTGAGGGAGATGACACTGTTGCGTGCGTCTTTCTCGTCCACGTGAATCTGCTCGATACTGGCGCCCTCTTCCGTGATCCGCGTCGCCAAGCGCGCAATGATGCCGCGCTCGGACTCCACCTCGACCCTGACATCGCCGAGGAACTCGCCTTTCACATCCGGCGACCAGTTGACCGCCATGATGTTTTCCGGATGCTCGCGGAAATCCGCGGTATTGCGGCAGGACTCCCGGTGCACGACCACCCCTTTGCCGGAGCTGATATGGCCGATGATGGTGTCGCCGGGGATCGGCCGGCAGCAACGGGCAAAGCTGATCAGCATGCCCTCCTGCTCGTCGATGGTGAGCGGGGAGGAAATGTTGCTTGCGCCCGCCTCCTCCTTGTCGGGTGGCGCAAGCAGTTTGGCCGCGGAAAACGCCACCTTGTTGCCGAGGCCGATCTCCTCGAGCAGGTTCTCCAGCGAGAGACATTTGGCCTCGCGCACGCCGCGCTCAATCTGCTCTTCGCTCAGTTCGTCCAGCGCGGTGTCGAACTTGCCCAGTGCCTTTTCCAGCAGCCGGCGGCCCAGGGCCACGGAATCGTGGTGGCGCTGGTGCTTGAGGAAGTGGCGAATGGCACTGCGCGCCTTCGCGGTAACGACGAAGTTGAGCCAGTTGGGATTGGGCTGCGCCTTCTTGTTGGTGAGGACCTCCACCTTCTGACCGCTCTGCAGCGGCTGCGACAATGGTGCGAGGCGCTGGTTGATGCGCACCGCAACGCAGGTGTTGCCGATGTCCGTGTGCACCATGTAGGCAAAATCGACCGCGGTAGCACCTGCGGGGAGATCGATAATCTCTCCCTTGGGCGTGAACACGTAGACCTCGTCGGGGAAGAGGTCGATCTTCACGTTCTCAATGAATTCCAGCGAGTCGCCGGCGCGCTGCTGCATTTCCAGCAGGCCCTGCACCCAGCGCCGTGCGCGCACCTGGCTGGTGCCGCCGGTATTGATCACCTCGTCGCCGGAAGCCTTGTACAGCCAGTGGGCGGCAATACCGCTATTGGCCATCTCGTCCATTTCCTTGGTACGGATCTGCACCTCGATCGGCACGCCGTGCATACCCAGCAATACCGTGTGCAGCGACTGGTAGCCGTTCGACTTGGGAATGGCGATGTAGTCCTTGAACTCGGAGATCACCGGCTTGTAGAGGTTGTGCATCACACCCAGCGCGCGGTAGCTGGTGTCGACGCTGTCGACGATGATACGGAAGGCGTAGACGTCCATGATTTCCTTGAACGACTTCTTCTTCGCGCGCATCTTCTGGTAGATGCTGAACAGGTGCTTCTCGCGGCCGATCACCAGTGCGTCGATGCCCTCCCGCTGCAGGCGCACCTCGATGGCGTTCTGAATCTTCTCCAGCAGCTCCTTGCGGTTGCCGCGCGCCGCGACCAGTGCCGCACGCAGGCGGCTGGCCCGCAGAGGATAGATGGCAAAGAAGGCGCGGTCCTCGAATTCGATGCGCACATCGTTCATGCCCAGGCGGTGAGCGATAGGTGCGTAGATCTCCAGGGTTTCGCGGGCGATGCGCACACGCTTCTGTGGTTTCAGTGCGCCCAGGGTGCGCATGTTGTGCAGCCGATCGGCCAGCTTGACCAGGATGACGCGGATATCCCGCGCCATGGCCAGGGCCATTTTCTGGAAGTTTTCCGCCTGCTTTTCCGCCGGGCTGTCGGTCTCGAACTGGGTCAGCTTGGAGACGCCGTCCACCAGATCCGCCACTTCCCCGCCGAACTGCTCCGCCAGCGCCGCCTTGGGGATACCGGTGTCCTCGATCACGTCGTGAAGCATGGCGGCAGCCAGGCTCTGGTGATCCATATGCATGCTGGCGAGGATGGTGGCTACCGCCAGCGGATGGGTAATGTACGGTTCGCCGGAGCGGCGCTGCTGCCCGTCGTGGGCCTGTTCTGCGTAGAAGTAGGCGCGGCGGACAATCTGGATCTGGTCGGGGGGGAGATACGAGGAGAGGCGGTGGGCCAGACTGTCGATGGTATGCAAAGCCGCGCGCGCCTCTCGGTTAGAACTCAAGCGAGTGGGGATTAAAGATCCTGCTCGGACAGGTAGACCGGAGCGGACGGACGCTCCATCGGGGCTTCCTCCTCGTCCACCTGGTCGAGGATGCTGGCGTCTACCAGTCCCTCGGCGATCTCGCGCAGCGCGAGTACGGTGGGCTTGTCGTTCTCTTCGGGCACCAGCGGGTCTTTGCCACCGGTGGCGATCTGGCGGGCGCGCTTGCTGCCCACGATCACCAGTTCAAAGCGGTTGTCGACGTTGTCGAGGCAATCTTCAACGGTAATACGTGCCATAAAATCTCGGTTCCATTGCAGTGCCCGGGATGGGCGAATTCGGGGCGCGCGGATGCCGGCGGCTCCTCCGGCGCGGGACCGGCAATCTTAACCCAGCCGGCGGTGTACGTAAATCGACCAGACGTCAGCGGCGCCACTCAAAGCGGGGTTGGCGCTCAATCGCGCTTCAGCAGCGCCTGTAGCAACTGACTATGGCGTTGCTGTTGCCGCTCCAGGCGCTGGCGCTGGGCCACCAGGATCGACTGCAGCTCGGCCAGCGCAACCTGGAAATCATCGTTGATCACCAGGTAATCCGCCTCCACAAAGTGGGACATTTCATCGATGGCGAGCCCCATGCGGCGCTCGATCACACTCTCATCATCCTGGCCGCGACCAGTGAGTCGCTCACGAAGCGCTTCCTGGGAGGGGGGCAGGATAAAGATACCGACGGTATCGGGAAGGATACGGCGCACCTGGGCGGCTCCCTGCCAGTCGATCTCCAGAATAACGTCGCGGCCGCTCCCCAGGGTTTCCTCGACCCAGTCGCGGGAGGTGCCGTAAAAGTTATCGAAAACCTGGGCGTGCTCGAGGAAGGCGTTGCGATCGAGCATAGCGAGGAAGGCCTCGCGATCGACGAAATGGTAGTTGACGCCGTCCTCTTCACCGGGGCGCCGGGCGCGGGTGGTGTGGGATACCGACACGGTGACCTGGCTGTCGCTGTCCACGAGAGCCTTGACCAGACTGGTCTTGCCAGCGCCGGAGGGCGCGGAGACGGTGTAGAGGGTTCCTGTCTGCACAACTGATCCTGTTTCCGATGCAAATGCGTCGCGCATTATAACGAACTGGAGCAGAGATTGAGTGGCGGGTGAAAACCCTGGCCCGGGGAGGTGGGCGCTGTAGGGGGAGGCTAAACCCCGGCCGGTTGGGGGGGGGAAGTGTTGGGAGTTTCGTCCGCGCGGTACTGCATGCGCGGTCGAACCCGGCCGGGGCCGCCCAGCGGGAGCTCTTCCGGCCACCACATACCCACTGTGGCCAGTTGTTACTCCCTGTTGCTAATCGCTAACGAGGGCGACTGTAGCGCCTTTGTCTGCAAATGCCAACCGCCACCAGGCCAGTGCGCTCAGGGCGGCATAGATGGCGACTCCCAGTCCAAGCGCCGCCGGCAGCAACGGTGTGGTGCCGAGGAGAGCCGCCAGACGCACCAGCTCTGCCGGTCGCGCCAGCCGATGGTTGTCGAGGATGCGCCCGTTGATCACCAGTCCCGCGCCGAGCAGCCCGACGGCAGCCACCAGCTGGCCGTAGCTGAGTTCTGCGGCATACCAGATCAGGACCAGGGTGGCTGCCGAGTAAATGACGTGTTGTGCGAGCGCGTAGTAGCGCTGGCCAGCGCTGATCTGGGGGTCATAGCGCCGGAAGTCGGTGAGGTCGGAGGACGGCACCGGCATGGCGGCCTCTGCATCCGCGGGCCGGTAACCGGTGCGCCGGAACCACAGTGTCAGTTTGTCCCACCAGTTTTTGGTGTGCCAGGCATCCAGCGCCATGCGCTTGTAATGCTGCAGGTTGGCAGCCAGGGGGTCGAAAGAGTTCAGCGCCTTGCGCACCCCATAGATACAGGGCTCAGTCTCCAGCTCCTCCTGATAGGTGCCGAACAGCCGGTCCCAGACGATGAAGACGCCACCGTAATTTCTGTCCACGTACACCTTGTTCTGGGCATGGTGGACCCGGTGGTTGGAGGGCGTGACCAGGATCCACTCCATCCAGCGCACCTTGGGGAACTTCTGCGTGTGCACCCAGAACTGGTAGATCAGGTCGATGGCGCCGGCAGTTACCAGCAGCTCCCACGGCAGGCCGATCAGCAGCAGCGGCGTATAGAAGATCCAGCCGATCGGCAGACCTCCACAGGGCTGGCGCAGGGCGGTGGTGAGGTTGTAGTCCTCGCTCTGGTGATGCACCAGGTGGTCGGCCCAGAAGATGTTGATCTCATGAGCGAAGCGGTGCTTCCAGTAGTAACAGAAGTCGTAGGCAACCACCGCCAGCAGCAGGTGCCAGGGGTTTTCCATGGACCAGTTGAAGCCTACGGCCTGGTAGTAGGGCTGCAGCAGCTCGAAGAGCGGGATGTAAATCAGCAGGAACACGCCCTTGCGGACCAGGCCGGTGATGCGGCTCATGATGCCTGCGCCCAGGCTGCCGATGGCGTCATTGAGGCGATACAGGCCCCAGCCATAGCGGCGATCCAGCGCCAGTTCCACCAGCACGGCGAGCAAGAAGAAGGGAATGGCCAGGGTAACGAGATTCACGGCAACCTCTGTTTATTGTTGTCCCGTCGATGGTATCAACGATGCCACAGGCCGTGCCCGGGGCATATGTCCACAGGGGGCAGATTTTGAAATCCGTTAGCTTTCAGGCCGCCGTGTAGACCGCTGGCACATCAGCCGGGCTAGCGGCCGGCGGGTAAGAGGCCACAGAACAGGTTGTCCACCAGCTCGCCAACCGCCTCCCGGTCACCGGTGGCGCGCAGGTAGCTGCGTAGTCCGATCAGCTCTACCTGGAGCTGCCGTGCCAGCAGGGCCGGGCTGGCCTGTTCGGACAGCTCTCCTGCGGCCACGGCGCGCTCGACATGGCGGCGGAAATTCTCCTCCGTGGCGGCCAGCAGGGTCCGGGTTTCCTGCAGCAGCTCTGCTTCGTCCTTCTCCAGCTCGGAAAGGGACTTGGCCAGCAGGCAGAGCTCGCTGGGCGCATTGTCACCGCCCTGCAGGAGGATCTGGCGGAAGAAGGCGCGCAGCCCGTCGATGGTCGCGTCTTCACCGTCCATGCAGCCCTGCAGTCGCCGGGCCATATCATCAGCGTAAAAGTGGAGAACTTCGCGAAAAAGGCCAGACTTGCTGCCAAAAGCAGCATAGATGCTGCCGGGACGCATATCGATGGCCTGCTGCAGGTCACGGGTGGAAGTGGCGTGGAAGCCTTTCTGCCAGAACAGCCGGGTGGCTTTTTCCAGCACCTCGCGGCGATCAAATTTTGCGGTGTTGGCCATGATGATTCCCGCCCCTTGAACAGCTGCTCAAATAATATCTCCCCGGTTCATCAGGGGCAAATGCGCCCACTGTTGAGCAAGTGCTCAAGATGGGTTAATGTGCCCGTACTTGAGCAGTCGTTCAATTTTGCTGCTTGCGATCCCAGAGAGAACTGGAGGTATCCCCATGAAAGAGTTTGAGATTCACGATCAGCAGTCCGCACCCGAGGCCAGCAAACCGCTGCTGCAGAAGTCCATCGACGCCTTCGGCTCCATTCCCAACCTGCACGCCATTATGGCGGAGGCGCCGACAGCGCTGGCGGCCTACCAGGACTTGCACGAGCAGTTCCTGAATACCTCGTTCTCCGCAGAGGAGAAGACCGTGGTGTGGCAGTCCATCAATGTGGAGCATGACTGCCATTACTGTGTGCCGGCGCACAGCGCGATCGCCAGGGCAATGAAAGTAGACGCAAAGCTCAATGACGCTTTGCGCGATGGCGAGCCGCTGGGTGATGACAAGCTGGAAGTACTGCGGGACACCACCCTCGCCATCGTGCGTGAGCGCGGTGTCGTCAGCGACGATGTGCTGCAGCGCTTTTACGACGCCGGCTACACTCAGCAGAACCTGCTGGAGATCATTGTGGGCGTGGCGCAGAAGGTGATGAGCAACTATATCAACCACTTCGCCCAGACACCGGTCGACGAGCAGTTCCAGTCATTTGTGCGCTGATTCTCCATGACACCGGCGGCGCCGCAGGTCTGAAGGGACTGTGGCGCCGTAACACCCCGACTGAGCAGTGACGACCCAATCCATACAACGAGGGAGCTGACGATGATCAATGCCTATGCCGCGAAAGAAGCCGGTGGAGAGTTATCCCCTTACCAATATGACCCGGGGAAGCTTCAGCCCCGCGAAGTTGAAATCGAGGTCATGTACTGCGGCCTCTGCCACAGTGATGTGAGCATCATCGATGATGAGTGGGGTATGTCCGATTACCCGGTGGTGCCCGGCCACGAGGTGGTTGGTCGCGTCGGCCAGGTTGGCGAGCAGGTCAGCCACCTGCAGGAGGGCCAGCTGGTGGGACTCGGCTGGCACTCCGCATACTGCAACCATTGCCACTCGTGTAATTCCGGCAACCAGAATCTGTGTGGCGAGGCGACCTTCACGATTGTCGGCCACCACGGTGGCTTTGCCGACAAAGTGCGCGCAGAAGCCGAGGCCGTGATCCCCATTCCAGATTCCATCGACCCGTCCAAGGCGGGCCCTCTCTTTTGTGCCGGGATCACCGTGTTCAATCCACTGGTGCAGTTTGATATCAAGCCCAACAGTCAGGTCGGCGTGATCGGCATTGGTGGTCTGGGCCACCTGGCACTGCAGTTCCTCAACGCCTGGGGCTGCGAAGTAACCGCTCTGACCTCCAGTGACTCCAAGCGTGATGAGGCGCTGGAATTGGGTGCACACCACACGATCAATTCCCGTGATGAGGATGCCGTGGGCGAGGCTGCCGGGCGCTTCGATGTCATCCTTTCTACCGTCAACGCCAAACTGGACTGGAACCTGTACCTGTCGACGCTCAAGCCACAGGGCCGGTTGCATTTCGTCGGCGCCACTACCGACCCGCTGGATATCAACGTGTTTCAGTTGATCTTGGGCCAGCGGCAGGTCTCCGGCTCCCCTGTGGGTAGCCCAGATACCATCACTCAGATGCTCGAGTTTGCCGCCCGCCACAAGATTGAACCGCAGGTGGAGATGTTCCCAATGAGCAAGGTCAACGATGCCATCGCTCATCTGAAAAAGGGCGATGCCCGTTACCGGGTGGTGCTGGAGGCGGGCAAATAATCGGCTAGCTGGCTTTTCGTTACTGCCGATCGCGGCTGTGCACGATGCGGTAGAGCAGCGGCAGCACAAACAGGGTCAACAATGTCGATGAGATGATGCCCCCGATGACCACTGTGGCAAGGGGGCGTTGCACTTCGGCTCCGGTGCCGGTGTTGAGCGCCATGGGTACAAAACCCAGGCTCGCCACCAGCGCCGTCATCAATACCGGCCGCACCCGGATCAATGCTCCTTCGATAATGGCGGGCTCCAGCTCGCCCTGCTCCCGCCAAAGTTCGCGGATAAACGCCAGCATCACCAGGCCGTTCAGGGTGGCGACACCGGACAGCGCGATAAAGCCCACACTGGCGGAAATCGACAGTGGCATGTCGCGCAGCCACAGCGACAGTACGCCGCCGGTGAGAGCGAGCGGCACACCGGTGAAAATAATCAGCGAGTCCCGCACCGAACCGAAGGCGGTGACGAGCAGAGCAAATATCAGCGCCAGTGTCAGCGGTACCACCAAGGCCAGGCGCCGGCTGGCGGATTCGAGCTGCTCGAAAGTGCCACCGTAATCGAGCCAGTAACCCGGCGGTAACTGCACCTCACTGGCAATGCGATTCTTGGCCTCCTCGACAAAGGAGCCCAGGTCCCGGTCGCGGACATTGGCGGTCACGACTACTCTGCGCTTGCCGTTTTCACGGCTGATCTGGCTCGGGGCGGGTGTCATCTGCAGACTGGCCACCTCGTTCAGCGGCACATAACCTCCGTCGGGCAGTGCCACCGGCAGATTGCCGAGATGATCCAGGTTGCGGCGGATCGACTCCGGCAGCCGCACCACCAGCTCGAAGCGGCGATCGCCCTCGTAGATCAGGCCAGCCACCTCTCCCCCCACCGCCGTGGTCACCAGCTCCTGTAGCGCCTGTAGGTCCAGGCCGTAACGTGAAAGCAGCGTCCGATCCGGGACTACCGAGAGCACAGGCAGGTCCTCGACCTGTTCGATACGGGCATCCGCCACACCGTCGATGGTGTCCACGACAGACAGAATGTCCCGGGCGGAATCGAGCAGCCGCTGCAGATCATCACCGAAAACTTTGATGCCCAGGTCCGAGCGCACGCCCGATATCAGCTCATTGAAGCGCATCTGGATCGGCTGGGTGAACTCGTAGTTGTTGCCGGGAACCTGCAGTACCGCCTCCTCCAGTTCCTCCACCAGCCGTGCCTGCGACTTGTCGGGATCGGGCCATTCCGAGCGCGGCTTCATGATGATGAAGTTGTCGGCCACATTTGGTGGCATCGGGTCCGTCGCTACTTCTGGTGTGCCGATCTTGGCAACCACCTTATCCACCTCGGGAAAAGCGCGCAGGCGCCGTTCCAGTACCTCCTGCATTTCCACCGCCTGTTCCAGCCCGGTGCCGGGGACTCGCAGGGCGTGCATGGCAATATCCCCCTCCACCAGTTCGGGAATAAACTCCGAGCCGAGAGTGGAAGCCAGCCAGCCACAAAAGATCACCAGCGCCAGCGCCCCGCCGAGCACCAGCCAGCGCACTTTCATTGCTGCCAGTAGCAGGGGCCGGTAAACGGTCTTCACACCAGTGACCAGTCGGCTCTCCCGCCCGCGAATTTTTCCGCGCAGGAACACTGCCACCGCGGCCGGCACAACAGTGAGTGAAAAGACCAGCGCGGACAGCAATGCCATCACGACCGTTGCCGCCATGGGGTGGAACATCTTGCCTTCCACTCCGGTGAGGGAAAACAGCGGAATATAGACCACGGTAATAATCAGCACGCCGAACAGGCTCGGACGTATGACCTCATTGGTCGCCTGGAAAACCACCTCGAGGCGTTGCTCCAGAATGAGCGCGCCATTCTTTTCTTCCTGCGCCTGCCGCAGGCGACGCACGGCATTCTCGACGATGATGACTGCCCCATCGACGATCAGGCCAAAGTCCAGCGCGCCCAGGCTCATCAGGTTGGCGGAGATGCCGGCCTGGACCATACCGGTTATGGTGGCGAGCATCGCCAGCGGGATTACCGCGGCAGTAATCAGTGCGGCGCGGAAATTTCCCAGCAATAAAAAAAGCACGGCGATAACCAGCAGCGCGCCCTCCAGCAGGTTTTTTCGTACCGTGGCGATGGTTTTGTCTACCAGGCTGGTGCGGTCATACACTGCCTCCAACTTGATGCCCTCTGGCAGCGAGGGTCTGATGGCCTCCAGCGCCGCGGCAACATCCCGCGCCACAGCACGGGAGTTTTCACCCACCAGCATCATGGCGGTACCGAGCACCGTTTCGCGACCATCGCGAGTCGCGGCACCGGTACGCAGCTCCCTGCCGATGGCGACTTCGGCAATGTCGGCGACACGCACCGGTGTCCCCGTCCGCACCGCCACCACCACATTTTCAATGTCTTCGATACTCTGTAGCTGACCCGGTGAGCGCACCAGCAGTTGCCGGCCATTGGTTTCGATATAGCCGGCGCCGCGATTATCGTTATTACGTCGAAGCGCCTCGCCGACTTCGCCCAGGGCAATGTCGAAGGCAAGCAGTTGCCGGGGGTCCGGCGTCACGTGGTACTGCTTATTAAATCCGCCCACCGTGTTCACTTCCGTGACGCCAGGCACCAACGCCAGTTGCGGGCGGATTATCCAGTCCTGGATTTCCCGCAGATCCATGGCGTCATAGGGCCTGCCGTCAGGTGCAATCGCTTCTGGCAGGGCCTCCACCGTGTACATGAAAATTTCCCCAAGCCCGGTGGCAATCGGTCCCATCTCCGGTTCGAGTCCAGCTGGCAGCTGGCTTTTTATGGTGTTGAGTCGAGCGTTGACGAGGTTGCGCGCAAAGTAGAGATCCGTTCCATCCTCGAAGACGACGGTTACCTGCGAGAGTCCGTAGCGGGAAAGAGAGCGGGTATATTCGAGCCGCGGTAAACCGGCGAGCGCCGTTTCCACGGGAAAGGTAATGCGCTGTTCTGCTTCCAGCGGTGAATAGCCCGGTGCTTCAGTATTGATCTGTACCTGGACGTTGGTGATGTCTGGCACCGCATCGATGGGCAGCCGCTGGTAACTCCACAGGCCGAGAGCGATCACCAGCCCGGTCAGAGACAGCATCAGGTAACGGCGTGCTATCGAGAGGCGCAGAATCGATTCGATCAATTCCAGGCCTCCTTAATGATCATGAGACGCACCAGACTTTTCAATATCCGCCTTGATCAGGAAGCTGTTGGCGGTGACGTAGTGATCGCCCGGTTCAAGCCCATCCAGCACCTCGGTTGCGCGGTCGTCCCGGGCCCCCAGCTGCAGCGGACGGGCCTCGTAGGTCTCGCCGACTTTCACGAATACCGCAAAGCCGTCGCGGTAAGGTTGCAGGGCCCGGTTCTCCACCACGACCGAAGCGGGGACTTTTTCCACGGTCACCCTGCCCTCCACCAGCAGGTCAGGTGGCCAGTTCTTTCCGGAGTTGTCGAAAGAGGCGCGCGCCAGCAGGAAGGGCTGCCCATGCATACCCGGCAGTACATCGTGAATAACGGTTTCTACACGGCGCTGGTCACTGCTCAATGTGACGCGCTGGCCCCTTTTGATTTCAGCCTGCTGGCGCGGAAAAACATGCAGCTCGGCCCACAGGGTGTTGTAGTTGGCTATGGTGAACAGCACGCGATCGCCGGTGAATTCACCGCTGCCAACTTCATGCTCGATAACCAGCCCGTCGATGGGCGAAGTCAGGGGATAACTCTGCAGGCTGTCATTCGATTCGACCACTGCCAGTCTCTCGCCCCGGCGCACCCGGTCGCCCAGATGCGCAAATACCTCGGTGACCGGTCCGGGGAAGCGCGCGCGCACGTGGCGGACATCTTTGTGGGCTACGGTGGTCCTCCCGTACAGTATCAGTGAGCGTCGAATTTCTCCTGGCCCCGCGATTGCTGTCTCAATACGGTTTTCCTTGGCCATGGTGTCGGGAATCTGGACCCGCCCCTCGTGGGAGGGATAGCGCCAGCTACTGCGCTCCCCGTTCCGGATCAGCAACACATGGATGTCAAAAGAGTGCGGCTCTCGAATGGCGGCCTCGCTCCGCCAGTGCTCTCCCGCGGGGGAAAAGCGAAAGCGTTCCACTTCACCACCGAGACGAATTAGCTCCATCGACAGGTTGGCATCGCCGGCGGCGACAAGGGGGTCGCCATCGGCTGTGATCCAGGCGTGGAATTCGGCACGCTTGCCCCGCTCTACCAGCTGGAGCTCCACCGAGAGATCATTGTCCCGCAGCAGTCGGCCACCATGGGGGCCCTTGTGCTGCTCTGTGCTTCCAGCGTCGATGTAATTGGCATCATCGGCGGGATCCGCCGGAGCCGCGGGGCCGGCGGATCCCGCCCAAAGCGCAACGCTGCACACCAGTGCCGTAAAGAAGCGACTCGAAATGACATCGGCTTTCATAGTGGCACTCTCAATCCGATATTCTCAATCCGACACTCTCAATACGGCACTCGCTTTGCGGTGTTCTCGCCACCGCTCGTCCGTGATGGCAGGTGAATTTATTTGCTGGTCATTCCCGCGGCGGGCAGTAGCGGTGCGGCAGTGAGCTGCTCAATCTCCGCGCCATAGCGCAAGGCGGCGGCCGCCGATTCGATCTTTGCCCGCTTCGCCACCATTAATTCCCGCCGTGCCGATACGAGTTCCAGATAGGGGTAGCGTCCCCTCCGGTAGCCCTTCTCCGCCTCCTGCAGCGCCGCGCGAAGTGCCGGAATAACATGTTGATCAAAGCTGTTGACTGCCGCGACTGCCTGCTCGCGGCCGCTGTAGGCCCGGTAAAGATGGCTGTAGATTCTCAGCCTGGCCACCTCGCGGTCGGCGGCGATCCGCTCCAGTTCGGCCCTCGCCGATGCCACGGCCCCCGCGTTGCGCCGGGCGGAGAAAAGCGGCACCTCAATCGCAGCCACCAAGGTCGTTTCATCGGTGGTCTGAAAGCGGCGTACACCAACTGCCCAGCCTACGTCGAGATTGGACTCGGTTTCCCGCATGCGCACTTCCATCGCGCGCAGGCGCTCCTCGGAGGCGAAGCGGGCAAGGGCCGGATTCTCCTGCGCGCGGGCATAGAGTTCACTAAAGTCGGTCCCGGCCTCTATGCGATAGAGCGCACGGGTATCCACGTTAAACTCTGGTGACGTCGCTCCCCAGAGGGCGGCGAGAGCACGCTTGTGATACTCCAGTTTGCGCCCCTCTGCCTGCAGCGTCAGCCGCGCCTCTGCCAGGGCGGCCTCGGCGCGCAGCAGCTCCGTTTGCGGCGCGGCGGCCGATTTCACCCGGCGGTTGACGGCGCTTACCGCCTCGCGCGCGATTTCCGCGGAATCGGTGGCCAGTCCGACCAGCTCGACTGCCGCCAACACGTCTACATAGCGCCGTATGACTTCACCCAACAAATCGAGCGCCTGAACCTGTTCTTCAATACTGAGCAGATCGGTATTCGCCTGCGCTGCATTAATGCGTGCCTGGCGCTGGCCGCCCAATTCGATTACCGATGAGAGCGCCACAGTCAATTCTGTGTCAGGGGCGCCGCTGCTCCCGGCAAGATTTTCCAATTCGCCACGGACTCGTAGCGGCGGGCGTTGCGCTGCAGAGAGAGTGCGACCACGCAAAGCCGCATCCCGAAAGCGAAATACTGCCAACTGGGGATTCTCATTCAGGGTGCGGTCAATGGCCTCCACCAGGGTCAGCGGCGTTTGCGCTGCCGTCGACGCTGCCAGTGAATACAGAAACGTGCACAGCAGTGCAGCAATCCAGTGACCCGCAACAGGACGACAAGTCGGTACCGTAGTAGAGGGCATAGATTTCTCCCGAGTCTCATCACATATAGCGCGCTTGCGCCGGAAATGCGCGCCTGCGTGGGATCGCGGGTCAAAAGAAGGGATGTCACTGGTGATCACCGGCGGCACAAACGTCTTGCTGACCAATGAAAGGATGGAAAAAGCAGGACGGGGGAATGTCGTCAGCAGGCAGCGGCGTGGACATTGAAATAATGAGAGATGCAGGAAGAGGCCGGCGGCATGCCGGCCTCGAAGGTCAGAGGACCGTCAGGGGGCCGCTTGTGCCTCCAGCGTCACGCCGGAATAGGCCTGATAGCCGCGCACACTGATATACCAGGTACCTGACTGGGGATTGCTGATTGAGCAGGTTTCGTTATTGCCCCAGCGGTATGGGCGACAGTCGTAGCTGCTGGTGGTTGGCTGGGAGCCGAACCGCACATAGAGATCGGCATCTCCGCTGCCACCGGACATGATGACGTCCAGCGCCGCCATACCGGAATTCACCTGCAGGGTGAAATGCTGCCAGGAGCCGGCGTCACCGGACAGATTGTTCTCGGTCCAGCCGGTGGCACCACCGCCCCCACTTCCCTCGTCGAAGCTGCCCACCAGGCTGACAGCGGAAAAGCTGGTGTAACCGCGCACCATCACATGATAGGTGCCGGCCTGCACGTTACTGATGGAGCAGGTTTCATTGTTGCCGTTCAGGTAGGGCCGACAGTCGTAGCTGCTGGTGGTCGGTGCAGAACCAAATCGTACGTAGAGGTCTGCATCCCCACTGCCACCGGAGATCTGGAAGCTCAAGTTGGTCGCACCGGCGGGTACCTCCAGGGTAAAGAAGAGCTCTGTTCCGCTGTTACCTGAGAGGTTCGTCTCCGCGACGCCATTCTGCAGTTCCCCGTTTCCGGGTTCGGGTCCGGGGTCCCCGGCTGCAGCTGCGACCGCAGCAGCCGCATCCACAATTCCCGCACCACAGCCACTGCAACCCGCCGGGAAGCTGCGCGCAGTATCAGTCAAGATCGACTCCACTTCGCTGGGCGTCAGGCTGCCATCCATGGCATACAGCAAGGCCGCTGCACCGGAGACATGGGGTGCCGCCATGCTGGTTCCCTGGTAGAACTCGTAATTGTCGGCACCGGGTCCCTGGCTGCCACTATTCAGGGTCGACAGCACGCCGTTGGAGGAAACGGAAGTCTCCCCGCCGGGGGCCGCCACATCCACCACGCTGCCGTAATTGGAATAGTAAGCCCGCCCGCCCGCACGGTTGGTAGAGGCGACGGTGATTACCCCCGAGCAGCTGGCGGGACTGTAATTGCCTGCGTTGGCATTGGAGTTACCGGCAGCCACCACCACGGTAGTGCCCAGGCTGCGGGCGGTGTTGATGGCATTCTGGGTGGTCGAATCACAGCTGCCGCCACCGCCCAAGCTCAGGTTCAGCACCTGGGCGGGATTCGGGTTCGATGGCAGGCCGCTGACGCTGCCACCGGCCCCCCAGATAATGCTATCGGCAATATCAGAGGTGTAACCACCACAGCGGCCCAGCGCGCGAATGGGCACTACCTTCGCCTGATAGGCGACCCCGGCCACACCATTGCCATTATTGGTGACGGCGGCGACTGTGCCTGCCACGTGGGTACCATGCCAGCTGCTATCACGGGCAGGCTGACCGGCACCGCAAGCGCCGGCCGGTGACCAGTCGCCAGGATCACTGGCATCACTGTCGCGCCCGTCACCGTCCTGAGCGACGGTGGTGTCAGAAATCATGTCGTAGCCCGGCAGAATATTTGCGTTCAGATCTGCGTGGGGCCGGTAGCCGGTATCGATCACACCTACGACAACTCCTGCGCCCTGGGTAACATCCCAGGCAGAAGGCAGGTTCAGGCCGCCGGTGCTTTCGAAGTAGTGCCATTGCTGGTTGTAGTAGGGATCATTTGGTGTCGCCATCGGCTGCATGATCCGGTCGGGTTCGACATATTCCACCATCGGGTCCTGTTGCAGTCGCTGGATGATGGCATCGAGCTCGAACTTGCTGGTGCGCTTCTCCACCTTGAGCACCTGTGCTCCTGTCGCCAGTTTGCGCACGTGCGCGAAGCGATGACCGGCCATCTGCGAGACGCGATCGATGGCAGTTTGCGACATGACGGCGGCGTTGGCGCCCGGCATATTGTTTTTGTACTTGACGATGATGCGATCGGTTACCACTTCCGGCGCCGCAACAGTTGCAGAAGACAGGCCCGGTTCAACGGCATGAACGGCGGTGCTGGTCGTGATTAGTGCGCTGCACAGAGCCGTAACTGTGCCAAGTGCCGCCAGCGATGGACACTTGAAGAGATTAGAAAATTTCATGGATTTGAGTTGCTCCTTGATTATTTTTATCGACGGCGTTGGTTTCGACCGTCGCTTTTAACACCACGGAGATCCTGGGCGGTGCACCGCGCAGCAAGCCCACCCAATTGTGTTGCATGGTTTACTGCGAGGTGATGGTTTGACGATAAAACTCGCGGCTACCACAGTGTAAAAAGGGACAACTCTTTCCATTACGCGCCAAAATCGAGTGTTTATCGAATGTCTTAAGGGCAATGAAAAAAATTCGGGAAGCGGTTCTCGGAGGGTGGCGCAGCATTAATTTTCAATGCTTGCAGAAAATACCGGAGGGCTTGGGCGTCGAAGAGCGTGTAGAGCGCGACTTGTTGGAGTGGCAGATCAACTTAAACCGCGGGCACAAAAAAGGGCCGCATAATCCGTTGCGGCCCTTTTCGAAAATCAAGCACGTTTATTACTCGATATTCTGCACCTGCTCCCGCATCTGCTCAATCAACACTTTGAGTTCTACGGCGGCCTGAGTGGTATCCGTGACCACCGATTTGGACGACAGGGTATTGGCCTCGCGGTTGAATTCCTGCATCAGAAAATCCAGGCGCCTGCCGATAGGACCACCCCCGGCCAGCACACGCCGGGCTTCGGTAACATGGGCGTCGAGCCGATCGAGTTCTTCATCCACGTCGGCCTTCTGGGCCAACAGTACGATTTCCTGCTCCACGCGTTCGGCATCCAGTTCGCCAAGTAGTTCTTCGAGGCGGCTGTGCAGTTTCTCGCGCTGCGCCTGCAGGATTTGTGGCAAGAGCGCCCGCACGCTGGCTACCTGTTCGCTGATGGCGTCGAGGCGCTGTTCGATAAAGCGTCGCAGTTCGGCGCCCTCGCGAGCGCGGTTTTCACTCAGCTGTGACAGCGCGGCGTCGAACGCATCGAGAATGGCCCGGGATTGCGCTTCAGTGTCGGTTTCGGGTTCGGCAATCACGCCGGGCCACTGCAGGACTTGCAGCGGATTCAATGGCAGTGTGTCGATTCCGGGGGAGACCCGTTTGGCGGCGTCGACGACTGCCCGCGCCAGGTCTTCGTCCACCTGCAATGTGGTTTCTTCACCGGGGTTGCTTTTGAGTGAGAGCGTCAGCTCCAGTTTGCCCCGGGCGAGCTGTTTGCGCAGTCGCTCGCGCAGCTGGCTCTCCAGGGAGCGGGCCGCCTCCGGCAGGCGGAAGTGGGGCTCCAGGTAGCGGTGATTGACCGAGCGCAGTTCCCAGGTGGCGATACCGGTATCGTAAGGGGATTCGGCGCGGCCGAAAGCCGTCATGCTGCGCACAGTTTTACTGGCCATAATATTCTTCCCTGCGGCTGGATGGAGCTGGGCGGGCATCATAGCACAGCGCTCCGGGGACCCGGGCGAGGGCTCGGGTGTGTCCTGCCGTGGGGTTATACTGTCGACTTTTAGCCACAAGAATTCGAGGTGAGTACATGCAGCGACCCAGCGGCCGGAAACCAGAGCAATTGCGCCCCGTGCGTATCACCCGCAATTACACCCGCCACGCCGAGGGCTCGGTGCTGGTGGAATTCGGGGATACCAAGGTGCTCTGCACCGCCTCGGTCGCAGCCGAGGTGCCGCGCTTCCTGCGCGGTCAGGGCAGTGGCTGGATTACGGCGGAGTACGGCATGCTGCCCCGCTCCACCGGTTCGCGTATGGCGCGCGAGGCGGCCCGCGGCAAACAGGGAGGCCGCACCGTGGAGATTCAGCGCTTGATCGGCCGCTCCCTGCGGGCGGCGGTGGACCTCGAGCTGCTGGGTGAAAATCAGATCACCCTGGATTGCGATGTGATTCAGGCCGATGGTGGCACTCGCACCGCGGCGATCACCGGTGCCTGCGTGGCACTGGTGGATGCGCTGCGTTTCATGCAGCGGGAAAAGCTGATCAGCACCGATCCGCTGAAAAATATGGTGGCGGCGGTTTCCGTGGGCATTTACGAGGGTGAGGCGGTGCTTGACCTGGATTACCCCGAGGACAGCCGCGCCGACACGGATATGAACCTGGTGATGGCCGCAGACGGTGGCATGATCGAGGTGCAGGGCACGGCAGAGGGTGCGCCCTTTACTGAGAAACAGTTTGCGCAGATGCTGGCGCTGGCTAAGTCGGGTATCGACGAACTGATCGGAATGCAGCGCAAAGCGCTGGAAGAGTAGCCGGGCAAGTGACGAGAGGCGGGCGGGTTTTCCCGTCCGCCGCAGGCGGGATCAGACTTCCAGGTCGTAATCCATGATCACCGGCAGGTGACTGGAAAAATTCACGTTCTTGTTGATGGCGCCGTACTCGATGCGGTTTTTCAGCGTGGCAGAGACCACCTGCATATCGGTGCGCCAGCCATCGCCCTCGCCCACCGTGCCACTGGGCCACCAGCTGAATTCGTCCGCATCCTTCACCACCTTGCGGAAGGCATCTACATAGCCGATTTCGTTGAACAGCTGATCCAGCCAGCGCTGCTCATGGCGCATGAAACCGGGTGTATCCTGGTGGTCCTGCCAGTTCTGCACATCGGCGCGACGGTGAGCCATGCCCCAGTTTCCGCAAAAGATGAAGTCCCGGCGCTTGCGGCTGATCTTGATCAGATGTGCCTGCATATCATCGAAGAACTGTACCTTCTTTTCCAGCGAGCCCTCATCCTTGGCGATAGGTGCCAACAGTGACCCCACGCTGAGGCGCTCGAAGTCCGCCTGCAGGTAGCGGCCATACATGTCCTCACCGTTGGCGAAACCCATGCCGAAGATGATGGCCTTGGGCTGGCTGCGGGTGTAGATGGCCACCCCGTTCTCGTGGGGAGTACCGGAGTCGAAGAAGTAGCTGTAGTAACCGTCGGGGTGAAAAACCGGGTGATCGAGCTCCGGTTCCAGCGAGCGCAAGTCCTGCAGGCAGATGATGTCCGCGTCCTGTTCCGCTAGCCAGTCATAGAGGCCACGCTGAGCCGCCTGATGAATGCCGTCAACCGACAAACTCACGATTCGCATTATTAGCCCCTTACCAGCGGACTGTGTATCATTAGTAACATTATGTGCATACCCCTCCCGCAGCTTCCCGTGGGGAGGTCTCCCTTCACCTTAGCCAATAGTTTCCAAATTTCCATGCAGCAGTATCAGCGCGATTTTATCCAACTGGCCCTGGACCATCAGGTGCTTTGTTTTGGTGAGTTCACCCTGAAGTCGGGTCGTCAAAGTCCCTATTTTTTCAATGCCGGCCGCTTCCACTCCGGTGCCGCCCTGGCAGCACTCGGGCAGGCCTACGCCGAGGCGATTCTTGCCTCTGGAGTAGAGTTCGATGTCATTTTCGGGCCGGCCTACAAAGGTATTCCGCTCGGGGCGGTGACTGCCGTGGCGCTCGCACAGAAAGGCGTGGATAAGCCTTTCTGTTACAACCGCAAAGAGGCCAAGGATCACGGCGAAGGCGGAACCTTAGTGGGTGCGCCGCTGGAAGGCAAGGTCTTGATTATCGATGATGTGATTACTGCGGGTACCGCGGTGCGCGAAGTGATGGATATTATCGGCGCCCAGGGTGCTGAGCCCGCCGGCGTCGTCATCGGCCTGAATCGCCAGGAGCGGGCCAGTGAGGAGACTGAGCTATCCGCCATCCAGCAGGTGGAGAGTGAGTTCAAGGTTCCGGTGATCAGTATCGTGGAGCTGGATGACATCATCAGCTACCTTGAGGATACGCCGCGACAGGGTGATACTCTGGAGAAAATTGTGGATTACCGGCGGCGTTACGGCGTGGCCGCCCGGGACTAGCGCGGCGACGCCCCCTGCGTTGTCAGAGATCAAAGAGAACCGCGATGAGGTTTGCCCCCTACATTCTGGCCGGATGCCTGGCAGTTTCGGCTTCGAATACTGCTATCAGTGCTGAGCAGAGCCGTGCCCTGCCCGGAAAGGGAGAGGTGCTGTTCCGTTATACCAATGAGCACGGCATCCAGGTGCTCGACGACGTGGTGCCACCACGCTATGCCCCCGGCGGTTACGAGGTATTGAGCCCCTCTGGTCGGGTGCTCGAGGTGGTGCCGCCGCAGCTGAGCGGCGAGGAGCTGAAGCGAAAGCGACAGTCAGAGGCCCAGCGCGAGGCGGATATGGAGTTGCTGCGTCGCTACAGCAGCCTGGCCGACATAGAGAGCGCCAGGTCCCGCAAACTGGCAATAGTCAAACAGGATATGGCGCTTTTGCGCTCCAACCTGTCCAGTATCGAGCTGCAAATCGAGCAGGCGGAGGCCGTTGCCGCCCGTACCCAGCGTCATGGGGACGAGGTGGCGCCGGAACTGCTGGAGCGGATAGCCAATTTGCGTCAGGAAATGAAGGTACTGCACGAGCGAATGGAGCACCGTGAACAGGAGGCGGCCCGTGTCGACAAGGAGTTCGACCGCGCCGCAGAGCGCTTTACCCAGATCGCCGGTAAGTAGTCAGCCGGCGCCCCTCTTACCCCTCTTGAGTCCGCCCCGGTCCCGCCGGATCAGCGGGCCGGTACCATGGCCGGCTCGCGGAAGAACCCTGCCACCAGCACCGGCCACTGCTCCGTCCAGTTGTCGGTGGGTTTACGCTTGAAGCCGCTGCGAACGTACTGAACGATACGGCCCTCAGCGCTGGCCAGCAGCAGGTTGGCAGCACTGCCCAGGGGGATTGCCGGCCGCAGTTGTTCCCGCAGCTCGGCTTCACGCAGGATCTGCTTGATCTGGGTTTCCAAACGGTCAAAGAATTGCAGGATGCGCCCGTGCAGGCGCTCGGTTTCCCCGGTCAGTGCGTCGCCGGTCAGCAGTCGGGTGATACCGGGATTGCGCTCGCAGAATGCCAGCAGCAAGTGCAGGACTTTCTGGCAGCGGACCAGCGCCGAGGGCTCTTCTTGCAGGATCAGGGACACCCGGCTGAAGATGGTTTCCTCGATAAACTCGATCAGTCCTTCGAACATCTTCGATTTGCTGGGGAAGTGGCGATACAGCGCCGCCTCCGAGAAACCCACCTCCTTGGCCAGTGCCGCGGTAGTAATGCGCGCACCGGGGCTGGCCTCCAGCATATGGGCCAGTGCCTGCAGGATCTGTTGGCGCCGGTTGATTTTTTCGCTACTCATTGACTGCCTTTCACCCGGCGGCTGCCGGGAACATCGGTTCTTGTTATCGCCCCGCGCAAATTACAGGGCGGGCGCGGGAATCCTAACGATTCGCCGGCGTCGCTTCAATTACTGGCTTGCCGCTTGTACGGATCACCCGTCGTTATCGGTAATCAGGGTGCCGACGCCGGTATCGGTAAAGATCTCCAGCAGCACCGCGTGGGGCACGCGGCCGTCGATGATGTGGGCAGAGGTCACGCCCGCCTTCACCGCATCCAGAGCGCAGGAAATCTTCGGCAACATGCCGCCGTAGATGGTGCCGTCGGCGATGAGCCCATCCACCTGCAAGGTGGTCAACCCGGTGAGCACTTCGCCACTCTTGTCCTGCAGCCCTGCCACATTGGTCAGCAGCATCAGCTTCTCCGCGTGCAGGAACTCGGCGATTTTACCGGCGACCAGGTCGGCATTGATATTGTACGAGGCCCCATCCTGACCGACGCCGATCGGCGCGATCACCGGAATAAAGTCACCGTGGATCAGCATATCGATCACCGCCGTATCCACATGCTCCACTTCGCCCACATGGCCGATATCGATAATTTCCGACGCGTGCAGGCCTGCGGCTTCACTTTGCATCTGCAGTTGCTTCGCCCGGATCAGCAGGCCATCCTTGCCGGTCACACCAACGGCACGGCCACCGTTCTTGTTGATCAGGTTGACGATCTGCTTGTTGACGGTGCCACCGAGCACCATCTCCACCACGTCCATGGTCTCGCTATCGGTGACCCGCATGCCGTCGACAAAGCGGGACTCGATGTTGAGTTTGTCCAGCAGGTCGCCGATCTGCGGACCGCCGCCGTGGACGACGACGGGGTTCATTCCCACCAGTTTCATCAGGATGATGTCGCGGGCAAAGCTGTTCTGCAGTGCCTCATCCACCATGGCATTACCGCCGAACTTCACCACTACGGTCTTGCCGGTAAAGCGCTGGATGTAGGGCAGCGCTTCGTTGAGGACCTGGGCAACGCGCAGGGCGGATTTGGGATCCAGTGACATGATCGGACTTTCCTATCCAGTATTCAGTTGGCCGGGCCTGTTTGCCCGGCGGGGCTCTCAGAGGTCGGGCAGCGACAGCTGCGGGGCCACTGCCTGCAGCTGCTCTCGTACCGTGGAAAAGATGCGCTGCAATGCTTCATGGGATTCTGCCTCAAAGCGCAGCGTCAGGGCGGCGCCCGTATTGGAGGCCCTTACCAGCCCCCAGCCCTCCGGGAACTCGATGCGCAGACCGTCGATGGTATTGATATCTGCACCCTTGAACTGCCCCTGCTTTTTGAGCTTTTCGATCAGGGCGAACTTGTCCTTCTCTTCCACCGGCAGCAGAATTTCCGGCGTACTGGCCATCTGCGGCAACGAATCGAGCAATTCATCCAGGCTCTGCTCACGCAGCGCCATGATTTCGAGAACCCGGGCCGCGGCATACATGCCGTCATCGAAACCGAACCAGCGGTCCTTGATAAAGATATGGCCTGACAGCTCACCGCCGAGAATTGCCCCGGTCTCCTGCATTTTGTTTTTCATGGGTGCGTGGCCGGTCTTCCACATAACCGGTCGACCACCGTACTGGTTGACCAGCTCATTCAACACGCGGCTGCACTTCACATCGAAGACGATGTCTTCACCGGGATTGCGGGCCAGTACGTCGCGGGCCAGCAGCATCACCAGCTGATCTGCCCAGGCAATGCGCCCGGAGCCGGAAACAAGGGTCACCCGGTCGCCGTCACCGTCCAGTGCCACGCCGAGCTCCGCACCGGTTTCAGCAACCTTGTCGATCAGGGCCTGCAGGTTTTCGGGGCGCGACGGATCCGGGGGATGATTGGGGAAGTTACCGTCCACCTCGCAGAAGAGCGGAGTGACGCTGCAGCCCAGCTGCTCGAACAGCTGCGGTGCCAGATTGGCGGTAGCGCCGTTACCGGCGTCGATCACCAGTCGCGGCTGCCCGGCCAGCGCCACATCATTGAAGATCTCGTCAATATAGTGCTCGCGGATGTCCTGCTCGCGGTAACTGCCCTCGCCGCTGTCGAACGGTCCGCTCTGCATCAGGGTGCGCAGTTTCTGCAACTTGTCTTCGGCCAGGGAGCGGCCCTTCAGCACGATCTTGAAGCCGTTGTACTCTGCCGGATTGTGGCTGGCGGTGACGATCACGCCACTGCTGCTGTTGGTGCCCCGGGCGCAGGCGAAGTACAGCAGGGGCGAGGGTGCCAGTCCCAGGTCTACTGCGTTGCAGCCGGTGTCAAGAATGCCCTCCACCAGGCAGCGGCTCAGCAGCTCGCTGCTGTTACGGCCGTCGCGGGCCACCATCAGCAGCTCCTCACCGGCGTGTTGCGCCAGCGTGCCGAGGGCGCGGCCCAGCTGATAGGCAAAGGGCTCGTTGATCTGCGAACCGGCAAGGCCACGGATGTCGTAAGCGCGAAACACTTCTTCGGGGAATTCCATGGTATCCCCCACCTGATCACGAGCCGAAGTCGGCTCGACAGTGGCGGACTCTGGTGCCGATGCTCCGGCGGGGACCGATGCCCTTCCTCCCCTGGCCCCCCCGGCCTGGCGCGGACGCTTGCCCCGCTGCTCCCACGGTGCCTGGGTATAGCGGTGCACGAATCGCCACAGGGCGCCGAGGGAAACCAGCAGGCCGAGCAGCCCCACACTGTAGATCCAGCCGGCACCAATACTGTTGTCGCTGGCAAAGGTGGCACCGGGCTGGAATGCCAGGGTCAGATGGGAACCTGCCACCGGCGCCCTGGCGGTCAGGCCGCTGCCCTGCCCCGCCTGCCAGAGGGTTTGCGCCGGGCCACCGGGGAACTGCTGCAGCAGCATCCGCTCGCCGGCGCTGTCCGCCAGGCTTTCCAGGGCGGGTTGCAGGTGGTCAAACGAACGCGTCAGCAACACCACACCTTCACCACTTGCGGCCGCCTGGTGTTGCTGCCAGTTGCTGTTGCTGCCGGTGCGCAATATTTCCACCGGTTGCGGCCCCTCTTCCAGGGTGCGCTTGATCAGGTCCAGCAGGGCGAAATTGAGCTGGGGGGCCGAGCCCGCGCCGACGCGCAACTCGCTTTGCGAGAAGAACTGCAGGCGCTCCCTGCTCCCCGCATCGAACCTGTTCTCCTTTGCCGTGCGAAAGGCACCTGCGGCGAGTGCTTGAAGTTGCCGTTTCTGTTTTTCCAGTATGGCCGCGAGCTGTGCGGCCTCACTTTCGGCTCTAGCCGAGGCCGCCTCTGCGATCGAGGCTGCGTTGTAGGGGCTAATCACCCAGCGGTCGAGCAGGGCGGCGCCGCCGAGCCAGACGGCGGTGCACAACAGCGCCGGCAGTGCGAGCCGGCGATGGAAAGACAGGGCGTTATTGAGTTTTGAAACCACGATAAATCCAGAAACGCTTGTTGTTATTGTGAGAATGCCTGGGCGGCGATCATCCCGATCAGCTGTTCCGCCAGGGCCGTCTTCAGTGACTGGGGCAGCTCGGTGCGACCGCTCGGATCCAGGACCGTCACCCGGTTACGCTCGCTGTTAAAGCCGCTGTCTGCCTCGCTCACATCGTTGGCGATGATCATGTCCAGCTTCTTGCGTGACAGCTTGCCCGCGGCGTGCTCGAGGACTTTTTCTGTCTCTGCGGCGAAGCCCACGGTAAATGGTCTTCTTTCATTGCGTGCCGCGATACCGGCGACGATGTCGGGATTCTTCACCAGCGCGAGGGTGTCGCGATCGCTGCCATCGCTCTTTTTGATCTTCTCCTGCGCTATCCGCTCCGGGCGAAAGTCGGCCACGGCCGCGGCAGCGATAAACACATCGCAGAGGTCGGCGGCGCGCTCGGCGGCTTCCTGCATCTCGCGGGCATCCACCACATCGACGCGCTTCACCCCGGCTGGGGTCGGCAGGTTGACCGGTCCGGCGATCAGGGTGACTTCCGCCCCTGCTCGCCGGGCCGCCGCCGCCAGGGCAAAGCCCATTTTGCCTGAGCTGTGGTTGGTGAGGTAGCGCACCGGGTCGAGAGACTCCCGCGTCGGTCCGGCGGTAATGGCGAAGTGCTTGCCGCGCAGGTCGGCGCGGGGCTGCAGCAGGGACTCGACCTCCGCCACCAGCGCTTCCGGCTCCAGCATCCGTCCCGGGCCCACATCGCCGCAGGCCTGGCTGCCGGCCGCGGGACCCCAGATGAGCGTGTTGCGGGCTTGCAGGGTGTCCACATTGGCCGCGGTCGCCGGGTGGCGCCACATGGCCTGGTTCATGGCCGGCGCCAGAGCCAGGGTCGCCTCGCTGGCCAGGCACAGGGTGCTGAGCAGATCGTCGGCCATACCACCGGCAAGCTTGGCCAGCACCTGGGCGCTGGCCGGAGCAATGAGGATCAGTTCCGCCCATTTGGCCAGTTCGATGTGCCCCATGGCCGCCTCGGCAGCGGGATCCAGCAGGTCTGTATGCACCGGGTGGCCGGACAGGGCCTGGAATGTGAGCGGTTTGATGAACTCCTGGGCGCCGGCTGTCATGACCACGCGCACGTCGGCGCCGCGCTCTTTCAGGCGCCGCACCAGGTCGGCACTTTTATAGGCGGCAATACCACCGCTGATACCCAGCAGGATGCGTTTATTGGCCAGAGACGACATGGGCGCTGTTTCCGGAGTTGAAGGAACGGGTAAGATTAGCATTGATGCGCCATATGTTATCAGGCAAGCGGGACTCAGGGAGGAGACCATGGCCATTACGGACTGGCCGGCGGCGGAGCGGCCGCGGGAAAAACTGCTGCAGCGGGGCGCCAGCGCGCTGTCCGATGCGGAATTACTGGCGATCTTCCTGCGCACGGGCCTGCCGGGCCTGTCAGCGGTGGACCTGGCTCGCCAGCTACTGGCCGATTTCGGCGGCCTGCGGCCGCTGCTGGAAGCCGGGCGGGAGGATTTCTGTCGCGGTAAGGGCCTGGGGGATGCCAAGTATGTCCAGTTACAGGCCGTACTGGAGATGGCGCGCCGGCACCTGGCGGAGACACTCCAGCGCTCGGACGCCCTCTGCAGCCCCGATGCAGTGCGGGATTTCCTCGCTGCCCAGCTGCGCCACCGGCGGCGGGAGGTGTTCTGCTGCCTCTACCTGGACAGCCAGCACCGGGTGATCGCCTTTGAAGAGCTGTTCGAGGGCACCCTCAACGCCGCCAGTGTCTATCCCCGCGAGGTGGTGCAGGCGGCCCTGCAGCGGGGTGCGGCGGCGGTGATCCTGGCCCACAACCACCCGTCCGGCGTCAGTGAGCCGAGTCAGGCGGACCTGTGGATAACTGAGCGGCTGTCGCAGGCCCTGGAGCTTGTGGATATCAAGGTCCTCGACCATATGATCGTGGGCGAGGGCGCGGCGCTGTCTTTCGCCGAGCAGGGGCTCTTGTAGGCGGGCCGGTTCACGCGGGGCTCCGCCGTCGAGCCAATGGCTGGCATCGACGCCCGCCTCTCTGAAATCGAGAAGATCGCTGTACAAAACTTGCCCCCCGGGGGCTGTTCTGGTATAAAACGCCGCTCTTTGCGGCCGGGCCAGATTCTGAACAGTTTCCGCCGCCGCCCAGGAACCGGATTAGAATCCCGAATAGATGTCCCCGCACACCCTGTCATGCGGGCACGAGAGTTTTGAAGAGGCCAACAGATGTCCAAGGTATGTCAGGTAACCGGTAAGCGCCCGGTCACCGGTAACAACGTTTCCCACGCCAAAAACCGCACCAAGCGTCGCTTTGTGCCCAACCTGCACAGCCACCGCTTTTGGGTTGAATCCGAGAAGCGCTTTGTGAAGCTGCGCGTCTCCGCCAAAGGCATGCGCGTGATCGACAAGAAAGGCATCGACACCGTGCTGAGCGAGCTGCGCGCCCGCGGCGAAAAAGTTTAAGTTAGCAGCAAGCTGCTGAGATATCGGAGACAGAACAATGCGTGAGAAAATTCGTCTGAATTCCAGTGCTGGCACTGGTCACTTCTACACCACCACCAAGAACAAGCGCAACATGCCGGAAAAGATGGAGATCAAAAAGTACGATCCCGTCGTTCGCAAGCATGTGATGTACAAGGAAGGCAAGATCAAGTAATTGCCCTCCCTGCACTAAAAAAGCCCGGTTTTTACCGGGCTTTTTTCATTCAGGCCCCGGTAGCAGCGCCGCCACCCCAATACCTGCAGGAATCAGTAGTTCGGAAAGAGATCGGATGCCAGAACTCCCCGAAGTAGAAACTACGCGCCGCGGCCTGGCTCCCCACCTGCAGGGGCGCGTCGTGCGTTCCGCCGTGGTGCGCCAGCGCAGCCTGCGCTGGCCGGTGGATGCGGACTTCGAGCAGCATATCGCCGGTGCCAGGATCCTGCGCCTGGAACGCCGCGCCAAATACCTGCTGGTTCACACCGATCGCGGCTGTGCCATCTGGCACCTGGGCATGTCCGGTAGCCTGCGGCTGGTGGAGTCGGGTGCGGAGGTGCGCAAGCACGACCACATCGACTGGATTCTGGATAGCGGCTGGCACCTGCGCTATCACGATCCGCGCCGTTTTGGCGCCCTGCTGTGGACCACCGGCGATCCCTCCGCCCACGACCTGCTGTCGCACCTCGGGCCCGAGCCCCTGTCCGAGGATTTCAACGGCGATTACCTGTTCAGCGCTTCCCGCGGCCGGCGCCAGTCGGTGAAGACGTTCATCATGGATGGCCGCATCGTCGTCGGCGTGGGCAACATCTACGCCAGTGAGGCCCTGTTCCTGGCCGGTATCCGCCCGGATCGCCCCGCCGGCGGCATCTCCCGCACCCGCTACCAGCGCCTGGCCGATGCCATCAAGCAGGTGCTGGCTAACGCCATCAAGCAAGGCGGCACCACATTGCGTGACTTTGTCGGCGGTGATGGCCAGCCGGGCTACTTCGCTCAGCAGCTGAACGTCTACGGTCGCGCTGGCGAGCCCTGCCGCCGATGTGGGCGACCGGTGCGCGACCAGGTGCTGGGCCAGCGCAGCACGTTTTTCTGCCGTCGCTGCCAGCGCTGAAGTCCCAGACCTCTCTCCTATACTGTGCCCGGTGAGGCCGGACGGCCCACACAAAGGGGGCATTCAACCGGGAAGAGGACTCCATGGGACGAATACTGCTGATTTGCATCACCTTGTTGTCGCTGGTGGGTTGCGGACGCGACACGGAGCGTGCCCCTGAGCGCCCACCCCAGGCAGAGAAAACACCGGCGGAAGAAACCGTGCCACCAGCGGACCTGGTGTTGCGCAATGCCTATATCTACACCGTCGATGCGGATTCCCGCATCGCCCAGGCATTGGCGATACGTGATGGCCGAATCGCTTTTGTGGGTGGAGAGGAGGGCGTCACGCCATTTGTTGGTCCGGCCACTCGTGAAGAGGACCTGGGGGGCAGGATGGTCTTGCCGGGTTTCATCGATGCCAATACGCAAGCTGGCGGGCCGGCAGAGACTGTCGATCTCTACGGCGCCAAAACCATTGAGGGCTACCTCGAGGCTGTTGCCAAATTCCTGGACCAGAACCCGGAGCGACAGGTCATTGTTGGCAAGGGCTGGAGCGGCACCGCCTTCGGCGAGGGGGCTCCCCACAAAGGCCAGCTGGATCAGGTGAGTGATACGGTGCCTATCGTGCTGTTTTCCAGTGATCACCAGGCCATCTGGGCTAACTCCGAGGCCCTTGCCGCCGCCGGCATCAATATGGATACACCGGACCCGCCCGATGGTGTGATTGAGCGAGACCCCAACGGACTGCCCATCGGTGTCATGCGGGGACAGAGTGCCATCGCCCTGTTGGAGCGCATCATTCCCCAGAAGAGTGAGGAGGCTTACCGCGCAGAGATCGAGGCACTGCAGGCGGCCTTGCATCGGCAGGGTATCACCACGATCCACGATGCGCGCTTCAAGCCCAGGACGGATGCCCGAAAACTCAGCATTCTTCAGAAAATGGCAGGGCTTGGTGAGCTGACCGTTCGCGTCAGGGCATCCTTCGAAATCGATGGCACCATGCCCGAGCGGATTATCAAGGAGCTGGCCGAGCACAGTAAAAAATTTCAGGATGATGATTTTCGGTTGCAGTCCGTCAAGCTGCGGACGGATGGCAGGGTGGGCACAGAGGCAGCGGTGTTGAAGAAACCCTACGCACATCGCGAGGACTACCGGGGCGAGTCCCTGATCAGCCAGGAGAAACTGAATCAGCAGGTCAAGCGTATCAACGCTGAGAACCTGCAGGCACAGGTTCATGCGATCGGTGACGGCGCCGTTCATATGGCACTGCGCGCCTTTGTCCACTCCCGCGATATCAATGGGCCCGAAGATTTCCGCAACAGCATCGCACATATTCAGCTGCTGGATCCGGACGACCTGAACCTGTTTGTCGAAACGCAGGCTATTGCCCTGATGCAGCCGGCATGCTTTGCCCGACAGGATCTTTTCAACCAGGTCGCCGTACCCAATCTTGGCCGTGAGCGTGCGGACAGGCAATATCCGATCCTGCGCCTGTTTGAGAAGGGGGTCACCGTAGCTGCGGCCAGCGGTTGTCACGGCGAGGCCGTCGGCAATCCCCTATCCGCTATCCAGGTGGCCCTGACCCGGCGTGCTGTGGACGCGCCGGCGGAAAGTGCGAATGGCGAATCCGCTTCCGGCGGGCGCGTATCCCTGGCGCGGATGCTCAGAGCCTTCACCGTCAATGGTGCGATCGCCAACCGTCTGGAGGAAGAAACCGGCAGTATCCAAGTGGGCAGGTGGGGTGACCTGATCGTGCTGGATCAGAATCTATTCCAGCTGGCGCCAGAGGAACTGCACAAGGCACGGGTAATGCGTACCTATTACAAGGGCGAGCTGGTCTACGATGCGGCGGAGGCGCAGTAACGAGGTCAGGCGGGCGATGTCAGCTTGAGACCGATAATGCCCGCGATGATCGGCCCGATGCAGAGCAGGCGCGGCAGCGCGGTCGATTCGGCGAACAACACGATGCCGAGAATTGCGGTACCGACGGCGCCTATCCCCGTCCATACCGCGTAGCCTGTGCCCACCGGGATTACTTTCAGCGCCTGCGCGAGAAAATAAAAACTGGCAACCATGGTGATAATGGTCAGTGCGCTGGGCAGCGGGCGGCTGAAGCCGTCTGTGTACTTGAGGCCAATCGCCCAGCCTACCTCCAGCAGTCCGGCGATGAAAAGCAGTAGCCAGGGATTGGACATTGGCTGGCCCTGCCTACCGCCGGCGATCCAGTGACAGCCGGTCATCGGACTGGAATGCCCACAGGACCAAACAGGCGGCAAAGATAATCAGCGATGGGTAAAAGAGCACGTTGCTGCCTTCGAGCACCCATCCCCACGGGTCGACCACCGATTGCCAGACGCCCAGCAAGGTAGCGCCGTTGATCAAAGCCTGCACCGGGTAGGTGAATTTCCGCCACAGACCGAGAATCACCGCTGTACCGAGCAATACCTGCAGGCCACCGAAGATATTCCAGGCCAGTGGTGCGCTGATAATGCCGAGATAGAAACGCTTGGATACCGCGATCGCGTGATCCACATTGACCAGCTTGTCGACCCCCCAGATCACCAGCAAGAGGCCGAGGCTGATTCGTAACAGCAGCAGTGTGTAGGCGCGCATGATTTTCTCCCATTCGTAAAAGAGGCAGCTCAGCGGCCCGCGGCATTACCCTCGCGGCGGGGATCCGCGCCGCCAAACAGCTTGCCATCAGTGAGTGCAATCGCGTGAATGCCGCTATTGAGGTTGCGTTGCATCACGGTATGTCCGAGTTCCTGCAGATTTCTTACAGTGTCCGCGCTGAAAAAGTCCGGCTCCAGCTCGACGCGCCCGCCGATCGCGCCGATATTGCCGGCCGCAACGGCCTCGGCGATCGGCATGCCCAGTGCCAGGTGGTAGAGAATGGTGCGAGCAGTGTAGTTGATGATGCGCGAGCCTCCCGGGGAGCCCACCAGCAGGCGCATCTCACCATCGCGATCGAACACGATGGTGGGAGACATGGAAGAGCGGGGTCGCTTGCCCGGCTGAATCCGGTTGGCCACCAGCTTGCCGTCGGCCTTTTCCGGCACGAAGGAAAAATCCGTAAGCTGGTTGTTGAGCAGGAAACCCCTGACCAGCAAGCGCGAGCCAAAGCCGGTCTCGATACTGCTGGTCATGCTGACGCCGTTGCCGTAGCGGTCGACAATCACCAGGTGGCTGGTGTTGGGCAGCTCCGGCGATGTGGACTGCTGGCGTTTGGGCGTTGCCGGTGTCGGCACGCCGGGCACTGCCTTGCTGGCCTGCCCGGATGAGATCAACTTGGCCCGGCGCACCAGATACTCCGGGGCCACCAGTGCCCGAGTGGGTACCTGGACAAAATCCGGGTCGGCGAGATAGGTATTGCGGTCGGCAAAGGCCAGTTCCGAAGCTTCAATAAACAGATGCGTGAGGGCTGCGCTGCCGGCCTCCATCTCGTGCAGCGGGAACTGCTCCAGCATCCCCAGAGTCGCGCCCACGGTGCTGCCACCGGAAGACGGGGCATCGGCACCGCACACCCGGTATTGCAGGAATACGCTGCACAGCGGCTCCCGTTCCACGGCCTGGTATTTGGCGAGATCCTGCAGGGTCATCAAGCCGGGGTTTTCCGGGTCGTTGCGCACCGCCTCGACAATCGCCTCGGCGATTGCGCCACGGTAGAAGGCATCGCCCCCCTCTTTCGCCAGGATGCGCAGGGTGTCTGCGTAAGCCGGATTCTTCAGCCGGTGGCCGACGGGCAGCGGCTCGCCGCCCTCGTCAAAGAAATAGTCGCGGATCGCCGGGCGCACCGCGACGCGCGGCATTTTTTCCAGTAACAGGTGCAGTCGCGGTGACACTTCGAAGCCGGCTTCTGCCAACGCGATGGCCGGCTCGAACAACGACGGCCATGGAAGCTTGCCCTGCCGCTGATGGGCCAGTTCCAGCATCCTCATGACACCGGGCACGCCCACCGAGTGGCCGCCGATCACCGCCTCGAGAAAGCCCCGGGGCTGGCCATCTTGCATGAAATGTTCACTGCTGACCGCCGCCGGCGCTGTCTCGCGGCCATCGAAGTAGTGCAGGGACTGGTCGCCGGCCTGGAAGCTCAGCATAAAGGCGCCGCCGCCGATCCCGGACGATTGCGGTTCCACCAGCGTCAGTACCAATTGCGCGGCAATGGCGGCGTCCACGGCGGTGCCGCCGCGGGCGAGTATATCCACTGCGGCGCGGGTGGCATGGGGGTTGGCGGTCACGGCCATGAATTCGCTGGCAGTAGCCGCCTTGACTACGGAACGGCCTGTGGCCGCTTCGGGCTGTATTTCTTCCTGCGCACCGGCAGTAGCGGACAGCAGGGCAAGAGTGAGGATCAGGTAACGCACGTAGGACTCCGGTAGCTCACTGAGCTGCCGGAGTGTAACAGGTAGCGGGACGGGGAGCCTGCGCTCGAGCGGCCAGGCCGGCGACTCAGCGGAACTTCTGCTGCAGCGCCTCTTCCACTGCCGGCGGTACGAACTTGGTGACGTCGCCACCAAGGGAGGCAATCTCACGCACCAGCGAGGAGGAAATATAGGACAGGTGTTCCGCTGGGGTCAGGAACAGGCTCTCCATGTTCGGTGCCAGCTGGCGATTCATGTTGGCCAGCTGGAATTCATACTCAAAGTCGGAGACGGCGCGCAGACCGCGCAGTACGCCGTAGGCGTCAACCTGTCGCACCAGGTCCGCCAGCAGAATATCGAAGCCGATCACTTCCACGTTGGGCAGGTGGCTCAGCACCTGCTGGGACAGTTCGACTCGCTCATCCAGGGTAAACAGCGGGTTCTTGCGGGTGCTGGCGGCGACCGCGACGATGACGTGATCGAACAAGCGACAGGCCCGCTGCACCAGGTCCAAATGGCCATTGGTAATGGGGTCGAAGGTTCCGGGGTAGACGACTTTCTTCATGAGCCAAAACTGTGTTGCCGGCGAAACGGGACGCGCATGGTAAACAATTTGCCGTTGGGGCTCAAAAGCACCGCGGTTTCTGCCGTGTCACCCAGCCCTTTCATTGGTACCGACCTTCAGCAGTCGCATGCATACCTGGCCTGCCCGCTTCTCCTTTTCCAGCTGCCACGACGGCGGTACGGTGAGCACAGCGTCCCGCGGGCTCTCCACATAGACGAGCGCGCCGGGTGCCAGCAGGGGTGCCAGGCCCGACAGTGTCTCTGTCCACAAATCGCCGGCAAACGGCGGGTCGATAAACGCAATATCGTATGGGGCCGGGGTACCGCTGGCGCCCTGCAGGAACTGGGCGGCGCTGCAGTTATGCACCCGGCCCCGGTTGCACTCGAGCAGCTGTAGCTGGTTGCTCAGGGTCTGAGACGCCTGGCGATTGAGTTCGACAAAATCCACCGCACCGGCACCGCGGGAGAGCGCCTCCAGTCCGAGGGCGCCCGAACCGGCAAACAAGTCCAGGCAGCGGGATCCGGGCAGCCGGAACTGCAGCCAGTTGAACAGGGTTTCCCGCAGCCGGTCGCCAGTGGGGCGCAACCCCTCCACCGGGGCAAACTGTAGCTTGCGGCCCCGCCACTCACCGCCAATGATGCGCAGCTGGGAGGTTACACGGGAGGGCGTAGAGACGGGTCGGCGAGAGGGTTTGTGCGCGCGGCTACGGGACAAAACGGATTCCTGGCTGTCTGGCTTGGTGAGCGGTGCTAAGATTAGCGCCTTTCCGCCAGCGGTACATCCGGACACAGACATGATCTTTGACTTCCTGCGAAAAAAGAAGCCCAAGCCCGAGGACGCCGAGGCCAGCCCCGAGGAAAAAGTGCCCGCGGAATCCGGCCCCGAAGAGCCCGGGCAAGAATCTGCGGCAGAATCCGCTGAGCCGGCGCTTTCAGAGGAGGAACAGTCTCCTGCAGCGGCCACCAAGGCCGGGCTGCCAGAGGCGGAAACTGCGGAGGAGGCGCCAGAGAGGGCTGAAGAGGAAACCGCCGAGAAGCGGCAGGCTGCCGCGGAGGAATCCGACCGGGCGCCGGCAGAACCGCAGCCCCAGCCGGCAAAGAAAGAAGGTTTCTTTGCCCGTATTCGCCGCGGCCTCAGCCGCACCAGCAGTCAGTTTGCCGAGGGTATGGGCAATCTGTTTCTGGGCGCGAAGGAAATCGATGACGAGCTGCTGGAGGAGCTGGAAACACAGCTGCTGATGGCGGACGTTGGTATGGAGGCCACCACTGAGATTGTCGATCGCCTCACCGCGCGGGTATCCCGCCGTGAACTGAATGACGGCGAGGCCCTCTACAGGGCCCTGCAGGACGAACTGGCCGGTTTGCTGCAGAACGTTGAGGCACCGCTTGAGGTGGACGCGTCCAGGAAGCCCTTTGTCATCCTGGTGGTCGGTGTCAACGGTGTGGGCAAGACCACTACCATCGGCAAGCTCGCCCATCGCTTCCTCGGTGAGGGGAAGTCGGTGATGCTGGCGGCGGGCGATACCTTCCGCGCTGCGGCGGTGGAGCAGCTGCAGGTATGGGGTGAGCGCCACAAGGTACCGGTGGTGGCACAGCACACTGGCGCGGACAGCGCCTCGGTGATCTATGACGCCGTGCAATCCGCCCAGTCCCGCGGCGTGGACGTGGTGATCGCCGATACCGCCGGCCGGCTGCACACCAAGTCCAACCTGATGGAGGAGCTCTCCAAGGTGCGACGGGTGATGGCGAAGCTGGACGATTCTGCGCCCCACGAGGTGCTGCTGGTGCTGGATGCAGGCACCGGCCAGAATGCAATCAGCCAGGCGTCCCAGTTCCGCGATGCCGCCGGTGTCAGCGGGCTGGTGCTGACCAAGCTCGATGGCACCGCCAAGGGCGGCATTATCTTCGCGCTGGCGCAACGCTTCGGTATTCCGGTACGCTTCATCGGTGTGGGTGAGCAGGCGGAAGACCTGCAACCCTTCCGCGCGCGGGACTTTGTCTCCGCCCTGTTCGACCGCGGTGGCCAGGGCTAACGATTCGCCCGCAAACGACAACAATAACAGCGGCCGACCATGATTACTTTTGACAACGTCAACAAACGCTACGCATCCGGCCAGGATGCGCTGGTGCGCGTGAGTCTCGAGATCGGTCGCGGTGAACTGGTGTTCCTCACCGGTCATTCCGGTGCCGGCAAGAGCACCCTGCTCAAGCTGCTCACCGCCATCGAGCGCCCGACCCGCGGCAGTATCCTGGTAGCGGGCCAGAACATCGGCCGCCTGCGCAACGGCCAGATCCCCTATTATCGCCGCAATCTCGGCATTGTCTTCCAGAACCACCAGCTGCTGTTTGACCGCAGCGTGTTTGAGAATGTGGCCCTGCCACTGGCCGTCGCCGGTTGCAGCCGCCGCGAAGTGGGTCGGCGGGTGCGCGCGGCGCTGGACAAGGTGGGCTTGCTGCACAAGGAACGACACAATCCCATCGTGCTGTCCGGCGGTGAGCAGCAGCGCATCGGCATCGCGCGGGCGGTGGTCAACAAGCCCGCAGTGCTGGTGGCGGACGAGCCAACCGGTAACCTGGACCCGCAACTGTCGTCTGAGATCATGCAGCTGTTCGCCGACTTCAACGCCGTGGGTGTCACCGTGCTGGTGGCGAGCCATGACCTGGAACTCATCGCCCGCATGCGCGAGCGTGTACTGACCCTGCAGGCGGGACAACTGATTTATGACGGAATACCGGCCCGTGAAGCAGCCTACCCGTAATCCCCCGAGAGGCGCCGCGCGCACCTCTGCCGCCCGCGCGCCAGCCGCCGATGCTCGCGCCCAGCGGGCTGCGGGTGCAGTCACAGCGCGCACCCGCGTTTCCGATCGCTGGCACAGCTGGTTGGGTCACCATCGCGAGATGGCCGCGGAAGCCCTGCGGCGCTTCTTTGCCACGCCGATGGCGAGTGCCATGACAGCGCTGGTGATTGCCATCGCCCTGGCCCTGCCGGCCTCCCTGCAGCTGGGCATGGGTAACTTCCAGCGGGCGGTCGCCGGCTGGGACGGTCAGCCGCAGCTCTCCGTGTTCCTGCGCCGTGAGGCGCGGGCGACGGCGGTGGAGCGTTTTACCGAGAGCCTGCGCGGGAATGCGGCGGTGGCCGAGGTGACCTATATCTCCCCCGAGGAAGCGCTGGCGGAATTCCAGCAGACCTCCGGTCTCGGTGATGCCATCGTCGACTTGGGTGCCAATCCCCTGCCCGGTGTGTTGCTGGTGCGCCCGGCCAACGTGGCCGAGACCGAGCTGGAACAGCTGGCGGCGCAGTTGCGGGAGAGTGCCCTCACGGACTCGGTGGTGCTCGACATGGCCTGGGTACAGCGCCTGGCGCGGCTCACGGAGCTGGGGCAGCGTCTCTCCCTCGGCTTTGGCCTGCTGCTGGCGCTGGGGGTGATTCTGGTGGTGGTGAACACGATTCGCCTGCATATCGAGAATCGCCGGGATGAGATCCTGGTGGTCAAGCTGGTGGGGGGCACCGATGCTTTCGTGCGGCGCCCCTTTCTCTACAGCGGTCTCTGGTATGGCCTGTTTGGTGGCTTGCTGGCCTGGCTGCTGGTGGCGGTGGGTGTCGGCCTGCTGGCGGGGCCGGTGGCCGGGCTCGCTGCCTCTTACGGTAGCGGCTATGCTCTGCAGGGGCCGGGCCCGGCCTATCTGCTCGGCCTCGGTGGCGGCGCTGCCCTGCTGGGCCTCTGTGGCGCCTGGGTTGCCGTGGCACGTCATTTGAGGGCGATCGAACCCCGTTGATGCAAATTGAGCTATCGATCAAAAATATCGCCACGGTGGGGAACTTTCCCTGTGGATAACCGCTCCAAGGCCCCGTAATTCAACGGTTTGCCAATCGATGAGGCGGGCTTTCGCCGCCGCCCCTGCTAGTGCTACACTGGGCCGCAATAGACCGCAGCACCCGCTGTCCGGGTGGTTTAGCGGCGGCCGGCATGCCGGCTACAAGAACAGGTAGGAGGAAAGACCTGAATGGGAACCAGCTTACAGCCAGTCCATACCCTGTCTCCGGGCGCCAACCTGGGTGCCTATATCCAGACGGTCAGCAGCTTCGAGGTGCTCTCCGCTGAGGAGGAGAAGCGGCTGGCCGAAGACCTCTACTATCGCGAGGACCTAGAGGCAGCACGCCAGTTGGTCATGTCGCACCTGCGTTTCGTGGTGCACATCGCCAAGTCCTACTCCGGCTACGGCCTCAATCAGGGCGACCTGATCCAGGAGGGCAACGTCGGCCTGATGAAGGCAGTGAAGCGTTTCAACCCCGAAAAGGGGGTGCGCCTGGTCTCTTTCGCCGTGCACTGGATCAAGGCGGAAATCCACGAGTTCATCCTGCGCAACTGGCGCATCGTGAAAATCGCCACCACCAAGGCGCAGCGCAAGTTGTTCTTCAACCTCCGTGGCCAGAAGAAGAAGCTGGCGTGGCTCACCCACGATGAGGCCAAGGCTGTGGCCGAAGACCTGAATGTGGACGTGTCCCACGTCTATGAAATGGAGGGTCGCCTCTCCGCCCATGATGCGGCCTTCGACGCGGGAGTGGACGACGACGATGACTCCGCCTGGCAGGCGCCGGCCCACTATCTCGAGGACCGCCGTTTCGATCCGGCCGCGCAACTCGAGCGCGACAACTGGCAGGAAACCAGCATCAACAGCCTGTCACTGGCGATGGAGGGTCTCGACGAGCGCAGCCGCGATATCATCGAGTCCCGCTGGCTGAGCGAGCAGAAGGCCACTCTGCACGAGCTGGCCGAGAAATACGGTGTTTCCGCCGAGCGTATCCGCCAGCTGGAAAAGAACGCCATGAAGAAAGTGCGGGCGGCCATGGAGGCCTGATCACCAGCACCGACTTCAGCTACAGAAACCGCGCATCAGCGCGGTTTTTTTATGTCGGCTAAAGCGCTTTTCCGGTATCCTCCCGCGCCCACTCAGCGACGACACAGCCACAACGACGAGTTGGATATGACCAAGTTCTATCTGTTTCTCGCCGCCCTGCTCGGCGGCAGCGGTGTGATTCTCGGTGCCTTTGGTGCCCACGGCCTGCGCGGGCGGGTAGCGGAGAATCTGCTGGAGGCCTACAAGACCGGTGTGCTGTACCAGATGCTGCACACCCTGGCCCTTTTCGGCGTCGTGCTACTGATGCAGCACTGGGGGGAGAAAACCTCCCTGGTGGCAGCCGGCGCCCTGTTTGCTGTTGGCGTCTTGCTGTTTTCGGGCAGTCTCTATGGGCTCACCTTTGGCGGACCCCGCTGGCTCGGCCCGGTGACGCCACTGGGAGGGCTTGCCATGATCGGTGGCTGGGCAGCGCTCTGTATCGCCGCACTCCGACTGGGTGAATAACATCCCCCAGCCGGGCCTAGACTGAACCCTGAACCGCTTGCAAAGCAGAGGTCGCCAACCATGCAAGACGAGTCGGCGGAAGATTTCCCCTACCGCACCGAGTACAAAAAAAAATCCATTCGCAGCTATGTGATCCGAGCCGGTCGTATGACCGAGGGCCAGCGCCGCGCGTTCGATACCTACTGGGGCACCTATGGCCTGTCCCTGTTCGACGGCCCTCTGGATGCCGTTGCCGCTTTCGGGCGCGAGGCGCCGCTGGTGCTGGAGATCGGCTTTGGCATGGGCGATTCCTTGCTGGCCATGGCGGAAGCTGAGCCGGACAAGGACTTTATCGGCATCGAGGTGCACCCTCCGGGTGTCGGCCGGCTGATCAACAATGCCGGCAAGCTCGGCCTGAAGAACCTGCGGGTTTATATGGCCGATGCCGTCGATGTCCTCAATGACTGCATCCCCGATGGCTCGCTGGACCGCTTTCAGCTCTACTTCCCGGACCCCTGGCACAAGAAAAAGCACCACAAGCGCCGGATCGTGCAGCCGGAATTTATCCGCCTGCTGTGCAGCAAGCTGAAAGGTGGCGGGCTGATGCACCTGGCGACGGACTGGGAAAATTATGCCGAGCACATGATGGAAGTACTGGAGGCGGAACCGGCGCTGGAAAATACCGCCGGTGCCGGCCAGTACGCTTCGCGGCCGGAGTTTCGCCCGGAGACCAAGTTCGAGCGCCGCGGCCAGCGGCTGGGCCACGGCGTCTGGGACCTGCTGTACCAGCTGAAATAGTGCCTGCCGGCAGAGTCCCCTGCCGGAGCAAGTAGGGGGGTCTTCAGCAACGCCCTGGGCAGAACGGGTCGCAGTGGAAGTTGTTCTATGGGCTGATCGTCAGGGATTTGGCGCGCGTTGCGCGGTGGGGAATGTCTGCTATCTTCAAACAGACCCCGTGCCGGTCAAGGAACTTCCGGAGCCTACAATGACAAGAAGTCGCCCGTCCGTTCTCCTCCTGTCATCCCTGCTCGCCCTGGCGGCGGATGTCGCGGTCGCCGATCGGGAGACCACCCTCAACCTCTACCTGAATGGCGGCCGCTACTGGTTTGACAGCGACCGCCTGGACGGCACACCGTTTCAGGAATTCGATCTGGAGCTGAGTCACAGCACTGGCGGTGGCGGTGGCCTCGGCTACAGCATCACCGATCGCTGGGCCATGGAGGGGGTGATCGATTATTTCAGTGCGGACATCAAGGGCATCGACGAGAAGGTGGATGTCTACAACTACCACCTGGACCTCTTCTACCACTTCCTCGGCAATTTCTGTGGCGCGCCCTGTGTGTGGCAGCCCTATGTTGCGTTCGGCGTGGGCGAAATCCGTACCGAATACAATGGCTCTTTCGGCCGCGACGAGCTGGAAGAGTTTGAAGAGGATTGGCACCGGCGGCAGACCATTATCAACGCCGGCTTCGGCATCAAGTACCAGCTGGGGCCCCGCTGGCAGACCCGCGCAGATATCCGCGCTTTCCAGGGTGTTGAGGAGGGCGGTGTCGATGGCTTCCTGTCAGTGGCCATTGGCTACCAGTGGTATGAGTACCCGGTGGTAGTGCGGGATTCGGATGCCGACGGTTATGCCGACGGTGTAGACCGCTGCCCGCAGACGCCGCCGGGCATTGCCGTGGGCCCGGATGGCTGCCCGATGGACGGGGACTATGACGGCGTGCCGAACTACCTGGACCTCTGTCCGCGCACCCAGACCGGGGTGGCTGTGACTGAGGACGGCTGCCCGCAGTAGCGGGCACTTGCGGCGTTCATCTCGCCGTCACTGGCTGCGGGCCGCCTCCAGGGTCTCACTGATTTCCAGCCACTCCATCTCCAGCGCCTCCAGGGTTTCCCGCTGCTCGGCCTGGGCCCGGTTGAGGCGCGCAATCTCGTCCTGCTGCCCGCCACTGTAGAGTCCTTCATCGGCCAGTTGCTCTTCCAGCCCTGCCAGCGCCTGCTCAGCTTTTGCCATCTGCTTTTCAACTTGCTTTAGGCGATTGCTGAGTGGCTTGAGCTTTTCCCGCAGCGCCGCGGCGGCCCGGCGCTGTTCCTTCCGGTCCTCGCTGGGGCGGTTCTCGGCGGTTGGGTTCTCGTCCCGCCGGCGCTGTTCACGGTTGAATGCCAGCAGCCACTGCTTGTAGTCCTCGAGATCGCCGTCAAAGGGTTCAGCGCGGCCCTCGGCCACAAGGATGAATTCGTCCACCGTGTTGGCCAGCAGGTGCCGGTCGTGAGAAACCAGCACCACGGCGCCGGGAAATTCCGCCAGCGCCAGCGTCAGTGCGTGGCGCATTTCCAGGTCCAGGTGGTTGGTGGGCTCATCGAGCAACAGCAGGTTGGGTCGCTGCCAGGCGAGAATGGCGAGCGCCAGGCGCGCTTTCTCGCCACCGGAAAAGCCGCTGACCGATTCGAAGGCGCGGTCGCCGGCAAAGCCGTAACCCCCGAGGAAGTCCCGCAGGGACTGCTCGCTCGCCTCAGGGGTCAGCCGCTGCAGGTGGAGCACCGGCGAGGCTTTTACATCGAGGGCCTCGAGCTGGTGCTGGGCAAAATAACCAATGGCCAGGTGTTCGCCGCAGAGGCGCTCGCCTGTTACCGGCGCCAGCTCTCCCGCCAGGGTTTTGATCAGCGACGATTTGCCGGCGCCATTAGGACCCAGCAGACCGATGCGACGGCCCGGCTGGATGCCCAGCTGCACGCGGCGCAGCACGGGGTGGTCCCCGTAGCCAATATCGGCGTCACGCAGGTCGATGAGCGGATCTGAGTTTTTCTCCGCCGCCGGCAAGGTAAAGCGAAATGGTGAATCCACGTGTGCGGGGGCGATCTGCGCCATGCGGTCCAGGGCTTTGAGCCGGCTCTGGGCCTGTCGCGCCTTGGTGGCTTTTGCGCGGAAGCGGCGCACAAAGTCCTCCATGTGGGCCCGTTCCGCCTGCTGCTTATCGTACTGGGCCTGCTGCTGGGCCAGTCGCTCTGCCCGCGCGCGCTCGAAAGCGCTGTAATTACCGCTGTAATGCACCAGCTGGCTTTGCTCAAAGCTGACAATGCCGTCTACGACCGCATCGAGGAAGTCCCTGTCGTGGGAGATGATCAACAGGGTGCCCGGAAATCGCTGCAGCCACTGCTCGAGCCACAGGGTCGCATCCAGGTCCAGGTGGTTAGTGGGTTCGTCGAGCAGCAGGAGGTCGGCCGGACACATCAGCGCACGGCCCAGGTTCAGTCGGATACGCCAGCCACCGGAGAAGCTGCTGACGGGCCGTTGCTGGTCGGCGTGGGAAAAGCCGAGTCCATCGAGCAGCTGTGCGGCACGCGCCGGGCCGCTGTAGCCGTCGATCGCGGCCATCCGCTCGTGCAGTTCGGCCAGGTGCCGGCCATCGCCGTCACCGGCCTGTTCCGCGGCATCGATGGCGCGCTGCAGCTGGCGCAGTTCGGCATCGCCGTCGAGGACGTAGTCGAGGGCGGAGCGGTCGGTTGCCTCGACCTCCTGCGCCATATGGGAGATGCGCCAGGTGGAGGGCACCTCGACCCTTCCGGCATCGCTGTCCAGCTTGCCCAGCAGCAGTCGGAACAGTGTTGACTTGCCGCAGCCGTTGGCGCCGATGATGCCCACCTTGTGGCCCGGGAAAATACGGCAGTCGGCGTTTCGTAACAGTTCGCGACCGCCCTGCTGCAGGGAGACGCCGTGCAAATTAATCAAACAAAAACCTCTCGTGCTCACTGCCTTGGGTGCTAGTGTACAGTCTCGGACCCGGCGGCCCGTTGAGAGCGCAGCAAGTGCGAGTTCGTACACTAAACTAACTGGCGTGCGGGCTCTCCGGGGTGCCGCGCTCAATCGATACGGGCCGGCACCTGACGCCTGAAATCAAGGGTCCGGATTTTAGGCCCTGTGACCCTGAATTGCGATGGCTCCTCCATGACCCGACCGGAACCTGCAGCAGACCCTCTCGATAATCCCCTGTGGCAGTTCAGTCTCGATTTCTATGGCCACGACGAAGTTGCGCCCTTCCTGCTGGATTGCCAGGACCGCTACGATGCCGATGTCTGCCTGATGCTGTGGGCGAGCTACCGGGAGATGGGGGGGCGGGCGCTCAGTGAGGAGGGGTGGCGCGTGGCGGATCGCGGCCTGACACCGCGTCGCAGCATGATTGCCAGTGTCCGCCAGCTGCGCCGCTGGTTGGGCCGCATGCGCCCGCACACCGCGCGCCTCTATGGCTGGAGCAAAAACTGTGAGCAGCGCCTGGAGCAGCGCCAGCTGTCCGCACTTTGGCAGCTGGACCGCCAATTGGAGCAGGAACGTTGGCCCGGTGAACGCTCACCTCTGGTATTGGCAGGACAGCATTATGGCATCCCGCAAAAAAAACAGGCCCGCTGGGCGGGCCTGATATCGGCTTACCGGGCAGCGAAGCAGTAGTTACTTCTCGCCGGAGTCCTCGCTGGAGAACAGGCTGTTGGCCGGAGTCGACGGGGTAATGCTCGGCTTGTGCTCAACCGGCTTGGGCGTGCCGAAGGGGCGGGTCTCCGGGGTCTTGCCCAACAGTGGGGCACTGCTGGTGGGTGATTCGGCTTCCGGCTTCGGCATCTCGGTCGCGGGCTTGGGTTCTGCCGGCTTCTGCTCCGCTGCGGGCGCCTTGCCACTGTCTGGTTTTGCCGTCTCGACTTTTTTGGGCGCGGGCTTCCCGGTGGCAGCGGCCTTCGTTGGGGCCTTCTTCACTGCCTTTTTGGCAGGCGATTTCTTGGCTGCCGTCTTCTTCTCTGCGCTTTTGCCGGCAGCCGCTTTTTTGGCTGCGGGCTTTTTGGCAGCCGGGGATTTGGTGGTCTTGGCAGCCGCCTTCTTGGTTGCAGCTTTCTTTGTTGTGGCTTTCTTCGCCTTCGCCGCCGGCTGCTTTGCAGTCTCTTTCTTGGTTACAGCCTTCTTGGCGGTTCTCTTGCGGGCTGTCTTCTTCTTGGCAGTGCCCTTTGCTGCCTCTTTTTCAGCTTTGGCTGCCACCTTGGCGATGCTCTCGGCAGCTTTCAATTCCTGCTTGGCAGTGGCCTCCGCCTGCTTGGCCTGGTCTGCGGCATCCTTGGCCTGGTCTACCGCTGCCTTCAGGTCATCGACTTTGGCGGCTGCGGTATCAACACGCTTCTGTGCAGCGGCGGTTTTGCTCTTGCGCACAGCTGCGCGGGCCTTTGCCAGCTGTTCCTTTGCTTTGGACAGTTTGCTCTTGGCCGCAGTCAGAGCCTTGGTGGTTTTCTTGACCTCTTTGCCGGAGTCGGCGACCTGCTTGGTGCGGGCCTTGTCCAGTTGAGTAGAGAGTTTTGCAATTTGTGCTTCCAGTTCTGCGACCGGATTTGCAGCTTTTTTGACAGCTTTTCTTTTGGCAGCCATGAGTGAATATCCTGAGGTTTATTATCGATTCGGTGCGGCCGGAATGGGCGTCCGGCGAACGTGCGGCGCTTGCCGCGATCCCTGGTTCGTGCACTGAACCGTTGTCCCGAACTCGTTAGACCACCTCTGCGATTCAGAACAACAGCAGCTCGAGCAGGGATGATAGCGTTGTTGTTTGTGAAGTGCATCCCTGTCAGCAAAGTAAAAAACGCGAAAAATAGCGAATCATTTCACATCGTGTCGGCGATGCCTGCTGAGGGCTGCCAGCGCCGCCCTGACCTCGCAATGGGGGCGGTGTGCAGCGTCATCGGGCATGGGTTAGACTTGCCGGGAACCCATCGCTCGATAAAGTTACCAAGTAGGTGCTAGAAGAGCTGGCAAGGGTGCCGGCGGCAATGGGGTGAACAGGATGATGCCCTGCCCCACCCGCCGATACAGGAAAATAAATACACCACGGACTAAGAGACAATCTTCATGAATAAATATCGATTGGCTGCTGCGGTTGCCCTGGGCCTCTCTCTGGCCGGCTGTAGCAAGCAGGAATCCGGTGCAGCTGCCGAGGTGGCACTGGAAACCCAGGAGCAGAAAGTCAGCTACATCATCGCCGAGGACATGGCCAAGCGCCTGGAGTCCCAGGACGTTGCCCTGGACCCCCAGGTCGTGCTGATGGCCCTGGATGATGTCGCCCAGGGCCGTGAATCCCGCCTCAGCGACGAAGACAAGCAGCAGGTAATCGCGGTATTCCAGGAGCAGATGCAAAGCAAGCAGCAGGAGATGCTGCAGAAGCAGGAAGAAGAGTTCAAAGCTGCGGCAGAGGACAACGCGGCCAAGGGCAAAACCTTCCTCGAGGAGAATGCCAAGAAAGACGGCGTTGTCGTCACTGATTCCGGTCTGCAGTACAAGGTCGTTCGGGAAGGCAGCGGCGACTCCCCCACCGCTGACAGCACCGTTGAGGTGGACTATCGCGGTACCCTGATCGATGGCACCGAGTTCGATAGCTCTTACGCCCGCGGTGAGCCGGTGCAATTCCCGGTCGGCGGTGTGATCAAGGGCTGGACGGAAGCGCTGCAGCTGATGAAAGAAGGAGCCAAGTGGGAGCTCTACATCCCGGCGGAACTGGCCTATGGTCCCGGTGGCGCCGGTGGCCTGATCGGTCCGAACGAGACCCTGATTTTCGAGGTGGAGCTGCACAAGGCCAACGTTTCTGCTGGCGGTGGTGAAACCGAGTCCGGGCAGGAGTCTGGTGAGGAAGAAGGTGGCGAGGAAGCCCAGTCTGAAGAGGGCGAGTCTGAGCAGTAATACCGCTCAGGCTTGAACAGAAAAAGGGCGAACCACGGTTCGCCCTTTTTTGTGTCCCGGATACTCACCCCTGATACAGGGGCGCAAGGGCGCTCTAAAGGGTGGGCGCGACGATGGCCACCGCGCGCACCGATTCGGCTCAGGCGATCTGGTTCTTGTGCGCGGTGTGGAGCACCGCGATCATGCGGTCCTCGGAGGCAAAGCGGGTCTCCAGTGCTTCGCCCAGCTGGGAGAGGTCGGACTGCAGGCTGGAGAGGTCATCGGTTTCCAGATACTTGTCGTTGAAGTCGACGGCAATATCGGTGGTCGCGTCGATCTCCCGGTAAAGCTCGCGGGATTGCTCGAGCCCGTTCTGGTCACCAAAGGCCTGCCCCTCGAGCACCAGCTGCTCATACACCTCGAAGTGCCCCGCGGAGACGTAGTCGATCAGGTTCTGGCACAGCTCGCGCAGTTGCTCCTCGCATTCCTGGTCGCCGTCGGTAAAGGTTTTCTTGCCAGACAGACCGCAGAAGCTGATGATCAGCGCCTGGCGCGTATGCAGCCAACGGTCGATGATCTCGCTTACCCCACCCCAGCGCTCGCGCGCAGACTTACAATTTTCCAGCATCTCCAGGCTTCCTGTTATTCCATTTACTGCTGTCACTCGGCCGGCTGCGAGTCCCACCGCCGGCGAGCGGAAGAGGTCATTGGAAGATAGGTGATTGACCCGCCGCCGGCAAGAACGCTGCGGTTTTGGCCGCCAGAATGCGCGACTGCTTCCCGGATTAGCGACCGAGAAAAAATGGCAGGGCAAAGGCGGTGAGTGCGCCGCAGAGGCCCATCGACAATGCGGCAAAGGCGCCGCACAGGGCGCTGATTTCCAGCGCACGAGCCGTGCCGATGGCATGGGCGTTAATGCCCAGTGCAAAACCCAGCACGCGCTGGTCGCGGATACCCAGGCGCGACAGCAGGGGTGGCCCCAGCACCGCGCCCACCACGCCACTGAAGACGACGATACCCACCGTTAGGCTCGCCGCCGCTCCCACCTTCTCGGCCAGTCCCAGGGCAATGGGGGTTGTGACAGCCTTACCGCTCAGCGCCAGCAAGATGGGCTTGGCGGCGCCTAGCAGCAGGGCGATCAGCACGCCTGCCACCGGGGCCAGCGCCGCGCTCACCACGAGCGTCACCAGCAGTGGCCAGGCTGCCCGCCGGATGATGGGCAGGTTCTGGCGCAGGGGGACCGCCAGTGCCACCACCGCAGGCCCGAGAAGGGCGTACAGCAACCCGCTGGCCCGCTGGTAGTCACCGTAGGGAATGTGCAGCAGCCACAGAGCGAGGGCAGTGAAGGCGCTGGCGCCGACGATCGGGTGCAGCAGCGGTGTGCCGCTGCGGCGGTAGATAGCCAGACCGAGCAGAAAGGCGAAGAAATTGAGCGCCAGTATGAATGGCGGTGAGACGAGCAATTCAGTCACTGTCTTCCCCGGGACTCTCCCTGCGCAGGAGCCGCTGCAGAAGCAGCGCAGTGAGGAGGAAGCTCAGCAGGGTGCCGACAGTGGTGGCGGCGAGCAGTGCCAGCCAATCTGATGTGGCAAAGCCACGCAGGAAGTAAACGCCGACGGCGGCGGGCAGGAACAGAAGCGCGAGCGATCGCAGCAGCAAGCCGCTGACCGCAGCCAGCCCAGTGGGGACGCTGCCGTACACCAGCAGCGCGAGCAGTAACAGCACCATGCCCAGCACTGCACCGGGCACCGGTAGTTCCAGCCACCGCCCCAGTGCAACACCGAGGCCTTCGAAGGCCAGCAGGGTGAAGGCACCTGCCAGCCAGCTAAGAGCACGTTTGAATGTAACGTTTGGCAGGCCCACTGAGCGAGCAGTATGGATGGGATTTTATTGCTTGCGAAATGCCTGCCAGGCACCGAAAGCGATCAGGCCGGTAAAGCCCACTGCAGACCAGCCTGGAATGCTCAGTCCCAACCAGGTCCACTGCACTTCCGCACAGTTGCCGTCACCGGTCAGCAGGGTCTTGATCACCTGGCTGGCAGGGAACGCATCGATCATATAGCTGATGCCCGGGCCGCAGGCGGGGACCTGGTCCTCCGGCAGGCTTTGCAGCCACAACTGGCGACCGGCGAAATAGAGGCCGCCCAGCGCCCACAGGGAAACCAGCAGCCCGTAGAAGCGCCGTCCGATTGTGGCCGGGTTGTGCAGAAAGGCGATCAGGGAGACCAGGCCCACACCCAGCAGCATGATGCGTTGCGTGATGCACAGCGGGCAGGGTTCCAGGCCCTGGACGTACTCGAGATAAAAGGCGGCGCCCAACAAAAAGACGACGGCAAGAAATACCAGCAGAAAGGTAATACGGGGATTGGGAAGACTCATGCTGAATGGGGCCCTGAATAATCCTGGCGAAAGCGTTCGGCTTCGCGATTCAAGTCTTTGAACAGTGCTTCAAACTGCGGTTCCATCGCATCGCGCGCGGCCAGCAGTTGCGGCAGGGTGTCTTCGAGGGGCACGGGACGGCGAAGCCTCTGGCCAACCCGCATCAGTGTTCGCTCGATCACCTGTACATCGCCGTAGCTCTCCAGCAGCCTGAACTGCTCGGCCCGGTCCATAAATGTCTGCGCGCGCGGCGGAATATACCGGCTGCGGGCGCGAAAGTCTCGCCAGCACTGTGCACAGTAGAGATCCAGCGGTTGCGGATGCCAGTGTGACCACTGTCGGCAGAGCAGGTGATCGAACCAGATATCCAGGGCGATACCGGCGTAGCGGCGCCACTCGGGGTCCAGTTGCAGCAGCGCTGCACGGTAGGCGGGATGTGTATCGGAGAGGGCGTCGATGCGGCGATGGAGACGGATGCCGGCCTCGATGGCGGCTGGCCGCTCGCCGGAGAGCGGGCCTTTGACAAAATCCCCGAGCAGCCCGCCAAGGCGCCAGTCCGGATCCGGACCGGAGAGCAGCAGGTGCGCCAGGTAGTTCACGGCTCCCCCCCGCTCTGCCGGTGCTCAGCGCTGGCAGAAGATGTACTGGGCATAGTACTGCCCCAGGTAATCCTCAAAGCTGCCGGTATCCGCTGCTTCCACTTCAGACTGGCGTTGCAGGGAGTCCCGCGCCTGCTGCTGAAAGTGTTCACTTTCAGCGCTATCCAGGGGGCGCTCGAGGAAGTAGTTGCGGTGCTGTTCCGCCTTCTCCGTTGCCCACTGGGAAAAACTCTGCCCATGCTCTTCCATTTCTGCCAGCACGCGGGCGGCCGGCGTCTTGGCTTCGCCCCGAACCTTGGCCCGCTGGGCATCCACGGCCGCCTGGTAGTCGCCGCTCTCCCAGGCGCGGTCGAGCAGGTCGGCCATTGGCTGCATTTCTGACAACAGCTTTTCGGCCCACTCGGACAGGGCAATTTCGCCACCGTTATGGATCAGCTGCAGCTCGGGATCACGGCCCCGGTAAACGATACGGTCCTGGTTTTCCTGCACCGCGCGATAGTCGTCTTCATCGGTTTTCGGGCTTTCCTGCAACAGGCAGTGCAGCAGGAAACTGTCGATAAAGCGCATCTGTTGCGCGTCGATACCCAGTGGCGCAAAGGGGTTCAGGTCGAGGCAGCGCACCTCGATGTATTCCACACCGCGGTTATCGAGGGCCGACAGGGCCGTCTCGCCCATGCGCGCGGGGTTCTTGGGCCGAATCGGTGAGTAGAACTCGTTTTCAATCTGCAGCAGTCCGGTGGAGAGCTGTTGATAGTGGCCCTCTTCATTTTTGACCCCGAGCTTGTGATAGGCCGGATAGGGTCGGCTGATGGCCGCGCACAGGGTGGAGAGATAGCTGGCCAGGTCGTTGTAGCAGACGATCAGCGACTTCTGCGCATCGCTGTTGTAGCCGAGGTCGCCCATGCGCAGCGAGGTGGCATGTGGTGCATGCAGGCTGTGGCCGTCGCCATGGAATGGCTCAAGGCTGTGTTCCCGGCCCTCGACGAAGGAGCTGCAGACCGCCGGTGCCGCGCCAAACAGGTAGATCAGCAGCCAGTAGTGGCGGCGGAAATTGCGGATCAGGTCAAAGTAGCGGCGTGTTTTGAAATCTCCCAGCGATTCGTCACTGCGTTCCTGGGCGTGCAGCCAGCGCCAGAACTCGTCTGGCAGGGAGAAGTTGTAGTGGATACCGGCAATGGTCTGCATGGTACGCCCGTAGCGCAGCCCGAGGCCGAGGCGGTAAACCGTTTTCATGGTGCCGCTATGGGAGCTGCCATAGCGGGCTACCGGAATGTCACCATCGGCGCCCAGGCGGCAGGGCATGCTGTTGACCCACAGGCGCTCATCGCCGATGTGGCGATAGGTGTAACGGTGGATACGGTCCAGGTCTTCCAGCGCCGCCTCCGGTGTGGCGACCGGGGGCGTGATGAATTCCAACAGCGCCTCGGAGAAATCCGTGGTGATGGAATCGTGGGTGAGCGCGGAGCCCAGTGTCTCCGGATGCGGCGTGAGCGCCAGGGCACCATCCGCTGCGACACGCAGGCTTTCTTTTTCGATTCCGCGGCGAATGCCCTTTAGCAAATGCAGGTGACTGGGCTGGGCCAGGGCGGCCAGGTGGTTGGGCACTCGAAACTCCTTACTGAGGCTGATGGCGCCATCAGGCCGCCATAACCAGAATCCGCCGGCGACGGCGGCGGAAGTGGCATTCGCACCGATATGGGGGCGGTGCGTGGCAACTCAAGTCGTTCAGGCGGCGGACCCGGACTGGGCCATGTCCTCTGGGGGCTGCTCCGGGGTAATCTCCGGGGGCTCGTCCGGTGTGATTTCCGGTGCACCGTCCGGCTCAACCTCCGGTGCCGGCTCCGGGTTCACCTCAGGATTGCTCCCCGGCGGCATTTCTTCGGGAGCGCCCGGCTCGATTTCCGGGTCGCCGAGTGCTTCGGCAGGCACCTGTGGGTGCCCCTTCGGGCCTGTCGGGCATTCGAGTAGCTCGATGCGCAGATTGACGTCGCGGGTGTTGGCCTCAAACATCTGGTTGATGGCGACATCCTTGTGTTCGCTGCGGAACAGTCGGTTGGCGTCGCGGCCATCAATCCATTCGTTGCTCTTGCTCAGGAATTGCTGGTGCTGATTGGTCAGCACGTAGACGTGACTCATGCGGTGGGAAAACTCTCATGCCGATTCAGAAGAGCAGTGTAGCGAGGGGGTTGCCCCGGCTCAAGCCGGGGCGTGTGCGTGGTTCAGAGCGGCGCCAGCGGATAGTGTTCCGGATACGGCAGGCGAGCGGCCCCGCTGTCGACCGCTGCCCGGGCCACTGCTGCCGCAACTTCTGGTAGTAGGCGCGGATCCGTGGGTTTGGGCAGGATGTATTCCGGTCCGAACGATAGCTCGATACCACCGTAGCCCTCGCGCACGGCGTCGGGTACCGGCAGGTGGGCGATCTTGCGGACGGCTTCGATCGCCGCCAGTTTCATCGCCTCGTTGATGCGCACGGCGCGCACGTCCAGGGCCCCGCGGAAGATGAACGGGAAGCAGAGCACGTTGTTCACCTGGTTGGGGTAATCCGAGCGCCCGGTGGCCATGATCAGGTCGTCGCGGGTGCGGTGGGCCAGCTCCGGGGCAATTTCCGGGTTGGGGTTGGAGCAGGCGAACACGATCGGGCGCGGCGCCATCTTGGCCAGCTGCTCGGCGGACAGCAGGTCCGGGCCGGAGACGCCCAGGAAAACGTCGGCACCATCGATGGCATCGTCCAGCGTGCGCATATCGGTGTCTCGCGCCCACTCACCCTTATAGGCGTTGATGTCAGTGCGCCCGGAGTGAATCACCCCGCGGCTGTCGAGCATGGTGATCTGTTCCTTGCGCGCGCCCGCCGCCAGCAAAAGTTTGCAGCAGGCGGTCGCTGCGGCACCGGCACCCAGGCAAACAATGCGCGCTTCCTCGATGCGCTTGTTCTGGATTTCCAGTGCGTTCAGCATCCCCGCCACGGTGACGATGGCCGTGCCGTGCTGGTCGTCGTGAAACACCGGAACCTGGCAGCGTTCGATCAGCGCTTCCTCGATGTGAAAGCACTCGGGGGCCTTGATGTCCTCGAGATTGATACCGCCGAAGGTGTTGGCGATGTTCGCCACAGTCTGGATGAACTGTTCCGGGCTGGGCGCATCGACTTCGATATCGACGGAGTTGATGTCGGCAAAGCGTTTGAACAGCAGGGACTTGCCCTCCATTACCGGCTTGGAGGCCAGCGGGCCCAGGTTGCCGAGGCCGAGAATGGCACTGCCGTCAGAGATCACCGCCACCAGATTGCCCTTGCCCGTATAGAGATAGGCCGCCTCCGCATCTTTGGCGATTTCGCGGACCGGCTCCGCCACACCGGGGCTGTAGGCCAGGGAGAGATCTTCCTGGGTCTGGGCCGGGGTGGTGAGTTCAACCGAGAGTTTGCCCGGTGTGGGCAGGGCGTGGTAATCCAGCGCTGCCTGGCGCTTTGCATCCGTCATCGTGGAAATTATCTCTTTGCGTTCTCTGCCGGCGCGGGACAGCCGGCTGGTTTACTGCGGGGGCGCTGAGAATAACCGAGAGCGGATTGGGGGGACAAGGCGCGCCGGGCAAGTCGGGGGTTATTTTCTACTAATTTCGATAGTAAATTCGGAATCCACGGCAATATACCAGCGTTTATTTTGCGGAAAGCGGGATGCATATTTCGCTCCCCGGTCCACCAGCCAGCCTTTTACCTCTATTTCCCGGTCTTGCCAATCGCGCCTGACCAGCTGGCCATTTTCCCTGTCGCGGCGCAATCTGACGGCGACGGGCCCGTCCAGTTCGAGCCAGACGAAGCGATTCTGGTCCACTTCAAGCACCTGCCCGCGCAGGAGTACAAAACCGCCATCCCCCGGGCGCACCTCACTGGCGCGCAGTACCGGCCAGGTCCCGGGCGCCCAGACACCCCGGCCGGCACGGCGGGCTTCCGCCTGTCGCTCCGCGAGGCACTCCGCCAGTCCGAGATTCGGGGCAATGGCGACGTGAAAAGCGAGACCGGCAGCCAGCAGCGCCGCTTCCAGGCTTTCGCCTCGATGGTTGTAGACGTGGGCAAGCACGCGACCGTAGCGATCGCGCCGGTCCCGGTCGTAGACCAGTTCCAGATCCCCATCCTCCAGGAAAAGCTGGGCGAATTCCTGTGCTTCCTGCGCCAGCGGCTGGGCTGCCCGGCCATCGCGGCCCAGTTCAGGTGCATTGACGCCGATGAGCCGCACCCGCCGGCCGTCTTCCAGCAACAGGGTGTCGCCGTCCTGCACATCTTTGAGTGCGACGATTTCATCCGCCGGACCCAGCACGCAGTCGGCTGCCGCGGGCAGTGCCAAGGACAGGCAGGCACAAAAAAAGGCACCGAGGGCTGAGACCCCTGGTGCCTTCTTCGGCTGTCGCAACCGCCCGAAAAGGGCGGCGGGCGACGAAAGGTTCGACATGGCGCGGAGCGCTCTGACGATCCCCGACCTTACTTGGAGATGCGGCTGCCGAAACGCTTCTTGAAGCGGTCGACGCGGCCACCGGTGCTCGCTTCGCGCTGCTTGCCGGTGTAGAACGGGTGGCACTGGGAGCACACGTCCAGCTGGATGTCTTTGCCCAGGGTGGACTTGGTCTTGATGCTGTTGCCGCAGGAGCAGGTTGCCGTGATTTCGACGTAATTCGGGTGGATATCGTTCTTCATGATGGCCTCTTTTCGAGTCCGCCACCCGGTCACTTGCCGAGCACGGAATCGTCGTTGGTACAGGAGCCGCCGGGGGATCCGGGGGTCCGGGCTGCTTAAAAAGTCGGCGCATACTATCAGAATAGCGCGGGCGATCAAGTAGCAAAGCGAGGGCCTGTGCCGCAACCGCAGGAATACTCTGTGGTCGGCAGCTCCTCTTTCAGGCAGTACACTAGCGCGCCTGGAGTGGCGGCCCGTGATTGGGCCGTCAACGGTTGGCGTGGGCAGTTGGGGAGCGAGTGTTGGAGCAGGCAAAACTACAGGGCGACATCCTGCGACTGGCGGTGCCTGTACCCCTGCGCCGGCTATTCGACTATTTGCCGCCAGAGGGTGTCGACCCCGCCAGCCTGGTGCCCGGTCAGCGTCTGTGGGTGCCCTTTGGTGGGCGCAAGCTGGTGGCGGTACTGGTCACTCGGGTCAGTGAGTCCTCACACGAAAATCTGAAGCCGGCCCTGGAGCTGATCGACCATCGGCCGCTGTTCGACGACCGCAGCCGGGCATTCATGCGCTGGGCTGCGTCCTATTACCAGGCCCCGCCCGGTGAGCTCTACAGTGCCGCCCTGCCGGCGGCCCTGCGCAAGGGCAAGCCGTCCGACCACTGGGCAGAGCAGTGGCTGGCGCTTACTGTCGAGGGCAAGGGCCTGCCGGAATCCGCGCTGGGCAGGGCACCGAAGCAGCAGGCGTTGCTGCAGCTTCTGCTATCTGCAGGTCCCCAGAGCAGGACAGCGCTGCGGGCGGAGGGTATCACCGCGGCGGTGATCCGCGCCCTGCTGGATCGCGGCCTGGTGGCCTGGAAGGCCGGCCCAACGGTGCCCCCGCCCCTGCCCGCTGCCGAGCCGACACCACCGCCGGCACTCAATGAGGAACAGCGGCAGGTACTGGCTGAAATCCCCACGGCCGGTTTTTCCGCCTCCCTGCTCGAGGGCACCACCGGCAGCGGCAAGACAGAGGTCTATCTCCGCCTGATGGACCGGGTACTGGAAGCGGGCCGCCAGGCGCTGTTGCTGGTGCCGGAAATCGGTCTCACTCCGCAGACCCTGCGCCGTATCGCGGCCCGCTTCCCCGGCCGCAGCATTGCCGCCCTGCACTCGGGTCTCGCCGAGGGTGAGCGGGCCCAGGCCTGGCTGGCCGCCGCCGGCGGCCAGGCGGATATCGTGATCGGCACCCGCTCGGCGATCCTGACGCCGCTGCCGCGCCTCGGCGCCGTGATCGTTGATGAAGAGCATGACGGCTCCTTCAAGCAGCAGGACGGGGTCCGTTACTCCGCCCGCGACCTGGCGGTGGTGCTGGGGAGGATGGCAGACATCCCGGTGTTACTGGGCTCGGCCACGCCGTCCCTGGAGAGCTTGCACAACGCGCTGAATGGTCGTTACCAGCACTTGCGCCTGCGCTATCGCGCCGGCAACGCGCGGCCACCCCAGATCCACGTGGTCCCCACCCTAGGCCAGCAACTGGAAGAGGGCTTTGCGCCCCAGGTGCTGCGGCATATCGGCGAAACCCTGGCGCGGGGTGAGCAGGCGCTGGTCTTTATCAACCGCCGCGGTTTCTCCCCGGCACTGGCCTGCGATGACTGCGGCTGGCTGGCGGACTGCCCCCACTGCTCCAGCAAGCTTACTTTGCATCGTCGTGAACGCAGTCTGCGCTGCCACCACTGCGACTACCGCCGGCCGCTGGTAGACAGCTGCCCCCAGTGTCACAGCCGCGCCCTCAGCGCACTGGGTGGCGGCACTGAGCGCAGCGAGGCGTTGCTGGCCAACCGTTTTGCCGACTATCCCGTGATTCGTGTCGACCGCGATACCACCTCGAGCAAGGAGGCGCTGGATCGCCTGCTGGCGCCGGCCCGGGATGGCGAGCCCTGCCTGCTGCTGGGTACCCAGATGCTGGCGAAGGGCCACCACCTGCCGAAAGTCACGCTGGTCGTCATCCAGGATGCCGACGGCGGTCTGTTCAGTGCCGACTTCCGCGCTTCCGAGCGCATGGGCCAGCTGCTGGAACAGGTGGCCGGGCGCGCCGGGCGCGGTGAGCTGGCCGGGCGAGTGCTGGTACAGAGCCGCTATCCGGAGCACCCGCTGCTGCAGCTGTTGCTGGAAAAAGGCTACGGCCCCTATGCGCGGCAGTTGCTTCGTGACCGCGCCTCCGCCGGGTTGCCGCCGGTGCGGGCGATGGCGTTGTTGCGCGCCGAGTGCGAGGAGCCGCGCTGGGCACAGGATTTTCTCCAGCAGGCCCGGGCGATGCTCGAGTCCCTGGCGCCGTCGTCGCCGCAGCTGCAATACCTGGGGCCGGTACCGGCGTTGTTGGAGCGCAAATCCGGGCGTTTCCGCTTCTACCTGCAGATCACCGCCGAACAGCGTGCCGACCTGCCGCCATTGCTGGCGCGCCTGTGCACCTGGGCCGAGGGCTACCGTAACCGCCGCCTGCGCTGGGCGGTGGATATGGATGCGCAGGAGCTGGCCTGAGCCGGTCACTGGCCTGACTGCCACGGAGGCAGGCGGCGCACCGGAACTGGAATAGCGTTACAATTTGCCGCCAGAGCACCGCAATACCGATAACAATCCCGCAGACAGAGAAGTCACATCTATGAGTCGCCGCAATGCCAGTCGCCGCAGCAATAACGGAAGCAAGCCCGCCTGGGTCTGGTTTGTACTGGGGAATTTCACCGGCGGCTTTGCAGTGTTTATTTTGTTTCTGAACGGCCTGCAGAACGATGCCCCGGCAGCGGGCGGGCAAAAACCGCAGGCAGTGCAAAGCCAGCCGGCGGAACAGGAGTCCAAGCCCCGTTTCGATTTCTACACCCTGCTGCAGGAAAATGAGGTGGCGGTGCCGCCCCCCAAAACGGCGCAGCCGGTCCGTCGCCGCAGTGCGCCCGGGGATTCGGAGCCGGCGGAAACCACGGCACCGGCCCCGGTAGCGGTCGAGCCCGCCCTGGTCTATATCCTGCAGGCCGCCTCTTTCCGCGACTCCGCCGAAGCGGAGCGGCTGCGGGCTCAGCTCACCCTTGCCAATCTGGATGTCAACGTAGAGACCGCCACCGACAGCCGCGGGACCTGGCACCGGGTGCTGGTCGGCCCCTACGAGAGTCGCTCCCGCGTGGCCAAGGCGCGGGAGATCCTGGCCGAACATGAATTGATGCCGCTGGTGCTCAAGCGGCCGAATAAACGCTGATGCAGTGGCTCACCTGAGCACTCAATTTGCGCCCCGCACCGCGGGGCGCTTTTCGTTTGGCTTCCCGGTTTCAGGGCGTGGAACCTGTCTCCACCAGGCGACGGGTAGCACGGTGCGCCAGGGGCGCGATAAAGGAAACCAGCGGGAAGGCCACCAGCCACGCCACCACCCAGGCGCGCAGCCAGCGCAGGTGGAACCCGGGATCGAAGCCGGTGTTGATCGCGGTGATCACCCCGGACATCAGCAGCGACATCAGGCAGGACATGATCAGCGCAAACACCAGGGTGTAGAAGCGGGGGGACAACTTGGTCATGCTCGGCTCCGGCGGTGAATTAGTCTTTACTGGGGGCGCGCATTATAGAGGTTTGGAGCGTCTGAGTTGAAAAGCGGCCGGGTTGACCACACTTACATGGTTCTGAACCGATCCCCTGCAGCCGCAGGAGTAACCGACTAGGGGTCCATAGTGGAACAGTTTCGCGGAACCACCATCCTTTCCTGCCGGCGCAACGGCAAGGTCGTCATCGGCGGTGACGGCCAGGTATCCATGGGTAATACGGTCATGAAAGGCAATGCCCGCAAGGTGCGCCGCCTCTACAAGGACCGGGTCATCGCCGGTTTCGCCGGTGGCACCGCCGACGCCTTTACCCTGTTCGAGCGCTTCGAGGCCAAACTTGAGGCCCACGGCGGCCAGTTGACCCGCGCCGCGGTAGAGCTGGCGAAAGACTGGCGCACCGACCGCGCCCTGCGCCGCCTTGAGGCCCTGCTGGCAGTGGCGGATGAGACCGCCAGCCTGATCGTCACCGGTAACGGCGACGTGATCCAGCCGGAGAACGACCTGATCGCCATTGGCTCGGGCGGACCCTTCGCCCAGTCCGCAGCCCGCGCGCTACTGGAAAATACCGATCTTGATGCGCGCACCATCGTCGAGCAGGGCCTGAAGATCGCCGGCGACATCTGCGTCTATACCAACCAGAACCACACCATTGAAGAATTGAGCTTTTAAGTTCTGTTGAATGCATCCTGCATTCAACAGAAAACGCCGGGTCGGCGCATGTCCGCCCCGGCTCCCGCAAATCAGAGATTTGCGCGCGGGCCATCCGTGGCCCGCGAGTGCTATCAGGTAGAGAGAATTCCATGTCCGAGTCCCAAATGACCCCCCGCGAAATCGTCCACGAACTCGACCGCCACATCGTCGGCCAGAAAGAGGCCAAGCGTGCGGTGGCCATCGCGCTGCGCAACCGCTGGCGCCGGATGCAGGTGAACGAAGAGCTGCGGCCAGAAATCACCCCGAAAAACATCCTCATGATCGGCCCCACCGGTGTGGGCAAGACCGAGATTGCCCGCCGCCTGGCGAAGCTCGCCGGCGCGCCATTTGTAAAGGTCGAGGCGACCAAGTTCACCGAGGTGGGCTATGTGGGCCGCGATGTGGAATCCATTGTCCGCGACCTGGTGGAAGTGGCTATCAAGCTCGAGCGCGAGCGCGCCATGGCGGGTGTTCAGCAGCGCGCCATGGACGCCGCCGAAGACCGGGTGCTCGATGCCCTGCTGCCACCGGCGCGCAGCACCGATCCCAGCGAGCGCGATTCCAGCACCCGCCAGCTGTTCCGCAAGAAACTGCGTGAAGGCGAGCTGGACGACAAGGAAATCGAGATCGAGATGGCCCTGTCCCCCATGGGGGTGGAGATCATGGCGCCCCCGGGCATGGAAGAGATGACCAATCAGCTGCAGGGCATGTTCTCCAACATGTCCCAGGGCAAGACCCGCAAGCGCAAGCTGACCGTCAAGCAGGCCATGAAGCAGCTGACCGACGAAGAGGCGGGCAAGCTGGTCAATGATGAGGAGATCAAGGGCCGGGCCATCAGTGCGGCGGAGCAAAACGGCATCGTCTTTCTCGACGAGATCGACAAAGTGGCCAAGCGCCAGGACACCGGCGGTGCCGATGTGTCCCGTGAGGGTGTGCAGCGGGACCTGTTGCCACTGATCGAGGGCTCCACGGTCACGACCAAGCACGGCATGATCAAGACGGATCACATCCTGTTTATTGCCTCCGGCGCCTTCCACCTGTCGAAGCCTTCCGACCTGATACCGGAACTGCAGGGGCGCCTGCCGATCCGGGTGGAGCTGGATTCGCTCACATCCGCAGACTTCCAGCGCATTCTCACCGAGCCATCGGCTTCGCTGACGGAGCAGCAGAAGGCACTGCTGGCCACCGAGGGATTGCAGCTGGAATTTGCCGACGACGGTATCCGTCGCATTGCCGAGGTGGCATTCGAGGTGAACGAGCGCACCGAAAATATCGGTGCCCGCCGCCTGCACACTGTGCTGGAGCGGTTGCTGGAGGAAATTTCTTTCTCCGCCGGCGATGGCGAAAGCAAGACGGTGACCATCGATGCGGGTTACGTGGACAGTCACCTGGGTGAGCTGAGCCAGAACGAAGATCTTTCCCGGTTCATCCTGTAAATGCAGCCGAAGAAAGTTCGCTTACACCGCGGGGAAAAAAGCCTGCAATTGGTGTACTCCGATGGGGAGTACACCCTGCCGGCGGAACTCCTGCGGGTGTATTCCCCCAGCGCCGAGGTGCGCGGTCATGGCGCCGGAGAGGGGGAGCTGGTGTACGGCAAACTCCATGTTGGTATTAACTCGGTAGAAGCCGCGGGCCGCTATGCATTGAAAATCGATTTCGACGACGGCCACGATACCGGTATCTATACGTGGAGCTATCTGCGAGAGCTGTGTGAAAAACAGGAGGCGTTTTGGCAGGCCTACCTGAATCGGCTCGAGCAGGCTGGCAAGGGGCGTGACCCGGATGAGAGTGCGGTTAAGTTTATCGGCTGATAAAAAGCTGTTCGCCTGTTGCCAGTTGTCTCATTGCGCTAGCATGCTTCGTCTCTAGCCTGCGCGGGATCGCCGTGCGGCTAACGCCAGATCGGAAGTTTGTGAGACTTGTGTATGCCAGCCAAACATTTTCTTGCCGCCACGATTGTCGCGGTGCTCGCCTCCGCCTGTACCGATCGTACCGGCAAATCCACCGACGAGGCCGCAGCAGCGCCAACCCAGGCTGCAAACCTCTCCCTGCCGGCCCAGCAACTGGATAGCCCCTGGTTCAGCCAGGGCCAGGAAAATGTGGAAGCCGCTCGTGAGCAGGTGATCAACAACACTCCGGGCGCAGCGAAAAATATCATCCTGTTTGTGGGCGATGGCATGGGTATTTCCACCGTCACCGCCGCGCGCATTTTGGCTGGTCAGCAAAAAGGCATGAGTGGCGAGGAGTACCAGCTCAGCTTTGAGGAGATGCCCTTTGCCGGCCTGATCAAGACCTACAACACCAATCAGCAGACCCCGGATTCCGCCGGTACCGCGACTGCCATGATGGCCGGAGTCAAAACCAGGGCCGGCGTATTGAATGTGGCCGAGGACGTGCCCCGCGGTGACTGCGTTGCCAGTCAGCAGCGCCCACTGGTCACCGCACTGGAACTGGCCGAAGCCTTGGGCAAGAGTACCGGAGTGGTCAGTACCGCACGCATCACCCACGCCACGCCGGCGGCCACCTACGCCAAGGTGCCGGAGCGCGGTTGGGAGTCCGATGACGGTCTCTCCAATGAGGCCCGGGAGAAGGGTTGTGTGGATATCGCCGCGCAGATGGTGGCGCTCGAGGCGGGTGATGGTATCGACGTGGCCATGGGAGGTGGTCGTCGCCATTTCCTGCCCGCGACGGAAACAGACCTGGAGGGCAAGCCCGGTCGGCGCCAGGATGGCCGCAATCTGGTGCAGGAATGGCAGCAGCGTTATAGCGACGGCGGTACCAACGCCGTCTACATCGAAGACCAATCCGGCTTCGACAGTATTGATGTTGCCGCCACTGACAAGCTGCTCGGCCTGTTTGCGTCTTCCCATATGCGTTACGAGGTGGACCGGGGCAACGACGTGGCCGGTGAACCCTCCCTCTCGCAAATGACCGGCAAGGCCCTGCAGCTGCTGGACAAAGATGCGGACGGCTACTTCCTGATGGTGGAGTCTGGCCGAATCGACCACGGCCATCACGCCGGCAGTGCCTACAACGCCCTGACTGACGCGGTGGAGTTTGCCGAGGCGATCAGGGTAGCCATGGAAGCCACCAGTGCCGACGACACACTGATCATCGTCACCGCGGACCACAGCCATGTGCTGACCATCTCCGGCTACCCGACTCGGGGCAACCCGATCCTCGGCAAGGTGGTGGTGAATAACAGTCGCGGTGAGCCCGAGTCTGTACCCGCAACGGCGGAAGACGGCCTGCCGTTTACCACTCTGAGCTATGCTAATGGCCGCGGTTTCGCCGATCTTGCTGGCGAGACCGATGCCGATGTCCGTTACGGCCTGCCGGTGGACGCGGGGCGCAAGGACCTGACTGCGGTGGATACCACTGCGCCCGGTTTTCATCAGGAAGCAATGGTGCCACTGGGTGGCGAGACCCATGCCGGTGAGGATGTGGGTATCTGGGCCCGTGGCCCGGGCGCACACCTCCTGACTGGCACCAAAGAGCAGAGCTATATCTTCCATGTGATGGCCCGCGCCGGCGGGTTGCTGCCGCAGTGATTTAGAGAGCTCGCCCAGTCGAAAAAAGCCCCGCCAGCGGTCACACTGGCGAGGCTTTTTTGCAGCACTCGACGATAGCGGCTACAAGCTCTGATCAGGACAGCGAAGCGCGCCGGGCAAGGATTGGCCACTCAAATGACACCTCGAGACAAATCCTGTTATCATCGCGCCCGCAAAACCTAAGGGGTGGCTTCGGCCTGAGATGCGAACTGGATCTGAGTGATTCCAGCCAGCGAACCCTTGAACCTGATCCGGTTAATACCGGCGTAGGAATAGGTCAGGGCTTGTTCACACCAGGTACCACCGCCATGGGGGCGACCGGACCTGAATTGAACGGACTCGAACAACTACCCTCTCCACGTCGCATTCCGGGTCTCTTTCACTTATTCGATTGAGAGAGAACCATGAATATCCCATCTGCAGTAAATCCGATTGCCTGGTCAATCCTCGTCGCCGGCTTTTTGTCCTCCGGGCAGGTAATCGCGGCCGCTGAGTCCGAACCTACGGGCCTGGAAGAAATAGTGGTGACCGGCCAGCTCCGCGAGACCAAACAGCTCGAGCTGCCCACCAGCGTCACCGTGCTGGACAGCGCCGCTATCGCCGCCCGCGGTGCCACTAATCTGGAACAACTGCTGAATCTGGCGCCCAACGTCAATTTCTCCGCCGGCGCCTCCCGCGGCCGTTTCGTGCAGATTCGCGGTATTGGCGAGCGCAGCCAGTTTATCGACCCGGTGAATCCCTCCGTTGGCCTGATCATCGACGGGATCGACTTCACCGGTCTGGGCCTTGCGGCCAGCACCCTGGATATCGGCCAGGTAGAAATTCTTCGTGGCCCGCAGGGTACCGTTTACGGCGCCAATGCGTTGGCCGGCCTGATCAACATGACCAGTCAGGCGCCGTCCGAAACCGCCATGAACCGGGTCTCGGCAGAGGTGGCGGAATACAATGGCCGCACGCTGGCTGCGGTGAGCAGCGGTGCCCTGAATGATCAGCTGGGCTACCGGCTGGCGGCTCAGAAACAGCAGTCGGATGGCTATATCGAGAACGACTTTCTCGAGCGGAAAAATACCAACGACATCGATGAGTCAGTGGTGCGCGGCAAACTGCGCTATCAGCCCAGTGATGATCTACAGCTGGACTTCACCGCCCTCTATATCGATGCCGACAATGGTTACGATGCCTTTTCGCTGGAAAACACGCGCACCACGCTCTCCGACCAGCCCGGTTGGGATCGGCAGCAGACTCTTGCCGGCTCGCTCATTGCCCGATGGGGCGGCAGTGAACGGGTTACGCTGGAAGGCACCCTGAGCGTGGCCGACTCCGATACCGAATATGGTTATGACGAGGACTGGACCTATGTCGGTTACCATCCCTGGGAATACAGTACTACTGACAATTACCTGCGGGATAAAGCCAACGTCAGCGCCGACCTGCGCCTGCTCTCCACAGACAATTCCAGGCTGTTCAATGGGCGCAGCAGCTGGGTGGCCGGGGTCTACTTCCGTGACGAAAGCGAGGACCTGGTGCGTAACCAGAGCTTCAATAGCCGCTACGATACGGATAACGCTGCTCTTTACGGCCAGTTGAGAACCTCCCTGAGTGATTCTCTTGCGCTGGTCACCGGACTGCGTCTGGAACAGCGCAATGCCGATTATTCTGATTCGCTGGCAGTGCAGTCCGGTAACGATGAAAATCTCTGGGGTGGCAATGTCACTCTGGAATATGCCTTCGCCGAAAGCACACTCATTTACGGCACCGTGTCACGCGGCTACAAGGCGGGTGGTGTGAACGGGCGGATCATCTCCGCCTCCGCGACAAATCCGGCCATCAGCAATGAGGTGTTCGAGTTTGATACCGAGCACCTGCTCAACTATGAGCTGGGCATCAAAGGCGCCTGGCTGGACAACCGACTGCAGGCACAGCTGGCGGCGTTTTACCAGGATCGCAGTGATGTTCAGGCCAAGCAGTCTATCTTTGACCCCAGTGACTTTTCTTTCGATGATTTTCTCGCCAATGCTGCCGGCGGCGAAACCACCGGCCTGGAAGTGGAGCTGAACTATCTCGCTAGCGACTCCCTGCGCTTCTTTGCCTCTGCTGGCTGGCTGAATGCGGAATTCGAGGGTTTCGAAAGCACCTCCCACGTGGATGCGAGGGACGATGCCAGTGGCATTGCCCTGGCACCGGTAGACCTCGGTGGCCGCGACGTAGCCCATGCCCCGAATTATCAGTTCTTTACCGGCACCGAGTTTTCCTTCACACCCAACCTTGTCTTACGGCTGGAGGTGGAAGGGAAAGATGCTTTCTATTTCTCAAACAGCCACGATGAGAAATCAGTCGCCTACGAGCTGTTCAATGCCCGCCTGACTTATCGGGGCAACAACTGGGAGGCCTCCCTGTGGGGGCGGAACCTGACAGACGAGGACTACTACACCCGGGGCTTCTATTTCAGTAACCAGTTCGGCAACAACCCGGACAATTTTTACGCACCGGAGCCCTACTACCAGTTTGGCGAGCCACGCGTTGCCGGTATTTCTGGTTCATATACCTTTTAACCAGGCTTTTTGTCGGGCTCTGGAGGAAATCCGGGCGGCATTATCCGCCCGGAAATACGAGACAACCGTTGGGGGCTAGAACCCATGAAACTCTCTGTTGAAATCAGTAAGTACCCGTTAAAAGACGAGTATATTCCCAGTATCCAGGATTTTATCGATCGCCTGAATCGCCATCCGGATTTGCAGGTCATTACCAATACCATGAGCACCCAGGTTTTCGGTGACTACGAACTGGTGATGGATATCCTGAAGCAGGAGATACGCGCTTCCTATGAAAAACACGGACGTGCGATTTTTGTGTGCAAATTCATCGAGGGCAATCTTGCCCCGGTAGCCAGCGATGATTAATCAGGAAATTGGCAGCGCTATCGCCGCTGCTCTCGCGGCGATGTCTTCGTGGGAGATCATTGCAGTGATTCTCGCACTTGCCTACCTGTTACTGGCGATGCGCGAGAAGATCAGTTGCTGGTATGCCGCTTTCGCCAGTACCGCGATCTATACGTTCCTGTTCTGGGACGTCAATCTGCTGATGGAATCCGCCCTGCAGATTTTCTATCTGGTCATGGCCGTCTACGGCTGGTGGCAGTGGCGACATCATCGGGATAAGCAGCGAGACCTGCATATCCACCGCTGGCCACTAAGAACTCACCTTCTTGTCTTCGGCGCGGTCGGTGCTTTGACGCTGATCTTTGGGTATGTACTGGATACCACCACCAGTGCCGCCCTGCCCTATCTCGACTCTTTCACCACCTGGGGCGCCGTCATCACCACCGTTATGGTGGCCCGCAAAGTGCTGGAAAACTGGATTTACTGGTTCGTGATCGATGGTGTCTCTATTTACCTTTACCTGGATCGCGAGCTCTATCTCACAGCACTGTTGTTCCTCATTTATGTGGTGCTGGTAGTTATCGGGTTTTTCCAGTGGCTTGCGATCTATCAGCGCGAACAACAGAGCCGTGAAAGTCAGGCCGCAATCGCCTGATGTTTATGCAGAAGTCGCAATTGCATGACTAGAAATCTGCGAGACATTATTCCCGGTGACTGGAGCCTCTGGAGCGATACGGAGCCCAGGGTAATCAAGCCGCTGGACGGCGGGTTGACCAACCAAAGTTACTTGCTCGCCAGCTCGCAGGGGCAACTGGTATTGCGCCGGAACTCGGCCATCAGTCGGGCGCTGGATCTGAATCGCAGTGCGGAGGCGGACGCGTTACGGCACGCCGATGCGGCGGGATTGTGCGCGCCATTGATTCATTGTGATCCGCTACGACAATATCTAGTGACCCGGTATATCGAGGGGGTGTCATGGCGGAGCGAGGAACCCACAGCCTTGCAGCGGTTGGCAGCACTGCTCCGTGGAATTCACGCTTTACCCGCTATCGATACCCGACTCAATATCGAAGAAAAAATTGAAGCGTACTGGCAATCCGTCAATTCTCAATCCGGGTTTTATCCAGCTCTGAGTGCGCTTGATAAAGTCGTCAGGAAGCACATTGATCAGGCCAGGGCCCTGAGTGAAGGGGACTCTCTCTGTCACAATGACCTCTCACGGGGAAATCTGATCTGTACGGCAGCGGAGCGGGTCTATGCGCTCGATTGGGAATATGCTGCCATGGGCGATCCCTTTTATGAGCTGGCGGTCATCATTGAAGAACACAAAATGGGGGAGCCGCAACAGGAGTGTTTACTGGCTGATTACCTCCAACGCCCCGTAGCCGCCTCAGACTGGCGGCGCCTGCAGCATTGGCGAGTAATCTATGAATATCTATCTGTGCTGTGGTATGCCGTCCAGTTCTCTACCGGGGCAATGGCAGATCCCAATGTGCGGGAGGAGATTTTCAGGAGGGTGCGTCAGCTATCTGTAAACGGATCAATGCCAAACGGGTAGGATCAGGGTTTCTCGCTTGGCCTGGAACGGAGATTTCCGGCTCGAAGTGAGGCTGTAGTGAGGGCTTAAATAAAAAGGACGGCCGGGCGTTATCCGTCCCGGCCCTGCTGCCCTATCGATTGAGCAACCCCTTCACAGCCTGGGGTAGGTCCGCCGGCAGAATCACGTTCTTGGCATTGTCGGATTGCGATAGCTCTGACAGTGCGGAGATATAGCGCTCACCCAGCAGGTACATCACCGGCATCTCCTGCTCGCCAATGGCGGAAGAGACGCGCTCGATGGCCTCGCGGCTGGCATCGGCGAGAACGACCTGGGCCTTGGCGTCGCGCTTGGAGGCTTCCAGGCGGCCGTCGGCTTCGAGGATGGCGGCCTGCTTTTCACCCTCGGCGCGGGTGACGGTAGCACGGCGCTGACGTTCGGCTGCGGCCTGTTCTTCCATTGCGGCCTGCATGGTCTGGGACGGGTTGATGTCCTGAATCTCGACGGTCTTCAGGTTGATACCCCAGTCAGCGATATCGTCAGAGATGCCTTCCTTCAGTTTGGCCTTGATCAGATCGCGGGAGGACAGTGCCGAGTCCAGTGACATCTCACCGATGATCGAGCGCAGTGCCGTCTGCACCAGGTTCTGGATGGCGATTTCGTAATCCTCAACACCGTACACCGCCTTCTCCGGCGAGACGATATTGATATAGGCCACGGCATTGGCAATGATGGTGGCATTATCCTGGGTGATGACCTCCTGTGACGGAATATCCAGTACGATATCTTTGGTGGTCACCTTGTAGGGCACCTGGTCCACATACGGAATGATGACATTCATCCCCGGTGTCAGTGTCGTATGGTATTTACCCAGGCGCTGCACGATGTGCTTGGATCCCTGCGGCACGATGCGCACGCCCATGCCGATGGTAATCACCACCAATACCACCAGCGCCAGAATGACTGATAAACCTTCCACTACTTCTCCCTCCCCCGGGATTCAATAAAAATTGTGATTGTGATTGTTAGTGGCGAACCACCATCAAGGTGTTGCCTGATATATCGTTCACACGCACACGATCACCGATGGCAACCTCTTCGGTGCAGATAAACTGCCACTCGTCCTCGCCGAGGATGGGGGCCGGAAATTTCAATCGACCCCGGCTGCGCCCCTGATTGGACTCGATGACCAGGCCAACTTGCCCCGAGAGCGCTTCCGCAGCCATACCCGCAGTGGTGCGATCCTTCCACTGTGGGCGGATAAACTTGAACCAGGCCAGCAGAAAGGCGAGTGAAATGCCGGCCCAGAGCAGAAGCTGCAGGGTGATGGGCATATCGATCACCAGTAGCAGTACACCCATGGTGAGCGCCGACAGGCCAAACCAGAAAAGGACAAATCCTGAAACGAAGATTTCAGCCGTGACGAGCAGGAGCCCCAGCACCAGCCAGTGCCAGTAGGCGATATGCAGATTGAGCCAGTCCAGCATGGCAATTCGTTCCCTGTTTATTTTTGGAAGGCTATTATGCCAAAAAGCGCTGGGAGTGGTTGGTGGTTTGCGATTTATTCTGGTGAGGGGATTATCTGTGAAAGCTGACACTCACCATTCAAACCGCTTCGAGTCAAATAGCGCCCCGGCAAGACATTCAATTTCCTGGCGCAGTTCGTCGCTGCGGGAATTGGCGCAGTCGAGTAATGCAATCAATTCGCCGGAAAATTGATCACTCTTAGGCGCCAGGAAGGTACAGAGCAGGTGCAGGTCGCGCCAGTCCCCCAGTGCCTTGGCAAGTTTTTTCAGCGGTTTCTGTCGTCGACCGACACGCGTCCTGTGCCGCTCTGCCAATAATCGGCTTTGATACCAGTGATCCTTCACCCGTTTACGAAATTCGTGAAAGCGCTCGGGACTGTCCTCGGCGAATGCCTCTTTCATGGCCTTGCGAGCCCGACGATATCCCTTCACGTAGCCCTTGCGCGCATGTTTCCATCGCAGCGACCGCAACGGCCACTCTTCGATCCGCTGTGCTGCCTGTTGCAACTGCAGGGTGGCATCCTCCAGCGCCTGCTCGTCACTTTTATACTCTGCACGCTGTACAAGAAACGCCTCGATCTGCGGATACTTTGCCGGAGCCAGCTTGAGCAGCGCATCTCGCAGAGAGACAGCGTCCCGGCTACCGGACAACGTGTTCGCCAGGATACGGAACTGGGCATTTTCATACCGATACAGACCGTCGGCCTTGTATCGGATAAGCCGCAGCAGCGCCCGCATTTTCTTGCAACGTTTGCGCACCTGGTGCACTGCTTTTTCGTCAGGCAACTCCGCCAGTTCAGAAGTGGCCAGGAAGACTTGGCTCTGAGCGATCTTATGCAGATTTTCTCGAGGCGGTTTCTTTGCCTTAAATGAATAGCTCATATACGAAGCCGTTCCGTTGGTAGCCATGACAGTCTAGCTTCGTGATGATGCGATTTGAGAAAGCAATAAAAAAGCCGCATCCGGAGATGCGGCTCAATGAGGGCGTTTCCGCCCTTACCTTGCGAAGTCTCTGCTTCTTAGAAGGTGTAGTTAGCACCCAGGTAGAAAGTGCGGCCCAGAGTGTCATACATGCCGGAGCCGCCGCCGGTGCCGGTCAGGTAGGCCGGCGGGGCAGTATCCTCGATGTTATTGACGCCGCCGAAGACCTCGAGGCTGTCCTGGAACAGGTAGCGGGTCTGCAGGCTGTTGTAGCCCACTTCGCCGGTATAGGGCGGAGCGGCACTCTCAGGGCGGGAGTCACCGAGGCCGAACAGGGCCATGCTGTCGATGTACTGGTGGCGCCAGTTCACGGACAGGTTGCCGTAGCGGTAGGTGACATTGCTGATGAAGGTATTAGTCGGGTCACCCAGCTCGCCGTCGATCTGATCGACGTCTGACGGGTCGTCCTGGAAGGAGTAGTCATTCCGTTCGAGCAGATGCGTACCCAGCAGGCTCAAGGTCAGGCTACCCAGATCATCAGAATTGAACACGTCAGCCAGTGCAAACTGGTAGCGCACTTCATAGTCGATACCGCGTGCGGTCAGGGCAGATGCGTTCAGTGCGGAGCTGGTCAGGGACACCAGGTCGCCATTCGCAGCGCGCTCGATGTTGCCACAGAACGCGTTGTTGATGGAGGAGCCGTCCACACACTTATTGAGGATGGTCTGGCCACCGTAGTAGGAGATCGCATCTTCGATTTCGATATCCCAGTAGTCAACGGTGAAGGTCAGGCCCTCGGCAAAGCCGGGAGTGAAGACCAGGCCGTAGGTGAAGGTGGTTGCAGTCTCTTCCTGCAGGTTCTCGTTACCACCGCTGAAGCCGGGCAGGGTCGGGCCCTCGTTCCAGGGAGACTGATAGTCCGCAGCGAGGCCAAGTGCCGCACAGTTAGCCGCGCGCAGGGCGGGATCCGGAGCGTACGGGATCTCGTCTGCGTCACAGGGGTCATCGACATTGAAGAAATTCTGGCCCAGGGGCGCGAACAGCTCGTCGATGTTCGGTGCGCGAACGGCTTCGGAAGCGGTGGCGCGGAAGCGCAGGTCGTCGTAGACAGTCCAGTCGAGGCCCGCCTTCCACGCACCGGTGCTACCGATGGTGGAGTAGTCAGAAGCTCGGTAAGCGGTATCAAACGTCAGGCTCTGAACGCCCGGCAGACCACCCAGCAGCGGTGCGGATGCCTCCACATAAACTTCGCTGACATCATACTCACCGTCGGTCGGGGCCAGCGCGTTCATGAACGTCTCGCCATTCTTGATGATATCGTCGTAATCAACGGTGCTGGTTTCTTCACGGTACTCGAAACCACCAGCTACGGACAGCGGTCCCGCAGGCAGGTTGATCAGGTCACCGCTGACAAAGCCTGAGGCTACCATCTGGGTCATATTTTCATACGAGCCGGTATCCTGCAGCATGACATAGTCGATGGCTTCCTTGGAGGCGCGGTTCTCACCGAACAGGTCGAGCGGCTGACAGCCATTGGCGCGGGCATCCGCATCGGCACAGACAATCTCACCATTCAGCTCGATGGCATTGATGGCCTCAGCGAAGCGGGCGTTATTGCGGTTATTCAAGTAGCGGACATTGCCGTCGTACTCGCCCCAGACCAGGCTCGTCTCGTAATTCCAGTTACCGTCGATATCACCTTTCAGGCCCAGTACGTAACGCTGGGTTTCGCGCTCGGCAAGGTTGCCGCGGTAGCCCAGGTCGGAATGCATGCGGTACATGCCAAATGCTGGGATGCCAGCATCAACCAGGGCCTGTGAGAAATCTCCATCCAGGTAAGGATTGGTTGCGGAGTAGATGTCGTAGCTGAAGCTGGCCTGGCCAAAGCTCTCAGCTTCGTTATTCACGTACTTGGCTTCCGCGAACAGCTGCATGGAGTCGGTCAGGTCATAGTGACCTTTCACGAATACATTGGTGTTTTCGGTGCGCGGATACATCTGGTACTGGCCGATCCAGCGATAACCATCACCGCCACTGCAGCGGCCTGAGGAGTCACAAACACTGCCGTATTCTACCGGGCGGGCGGTGCCGTCCTCGTCAAAGGTGAACAGGCCCAGGCCAGTGTATGCGAAGCCGGCTTCGCTCAGCACGGGCAGGGTGTAGTCCTGGACAACGATGCGGTCCGGGATGCCGTCCTCAGGACCGGTATTTTCCGGATTGCGCAGGGTGCCCCAGCCTTTGGTGATCCACTCGCGGTCGTAGCCATAGACATCGTCGCGATTGGAAGTCTGGATGCTACCGGCAATGTTGGCGCGACCATCGAAGAAATTCTGGCCGAAAGTAATGCTCATTTCGGTGGTTTCAGCACCACCGTTGTCGGTATCACTGCCGTAGGCGCTGATCTTTACGCCCTCGAAGTCATCCTTCATCACGAAGTTCACTACACCGGTAACCGCGTCCGCACCATAAATTGCGGATGCGCCGCCGGTGATTACGTCAACGCGCTCGAGCAGGTCTTCGGGGATAGTGTTCACGTCCACCGCGGAGGTGCCGATGGAGGAGGCGATATGGCGGCGGCCATCCTGCAGTACCAGGGTGCGGGAAGTTCCCATACCACGCAGGTCCAGCAGGTTCAGGCCAACGGTGCCGATAAAGCGACCGGAATTGTTGCCTGAGAAGGTAGAGCGCAGTGCGGGAAGATCATTCAGGACGTCACCCAGGTTCACATCGCCACCGAGGTTGATGTCCTCAGAGGTGAGTGAGGTAACCGGGGTGGGGCTTACCGCATTCGGGCGGGTGATGCGCGAGCCGGTAACGGTGATCTGTTCGATTGATTGATCAGATACTTTCTGGTTTTCGTCGGAGGTTTCCTCCTGAGCGAAAACGGGAGTGGTGCCGATTGCGGTGAGAATTGCACCGCGGATCGCCATTGATAGTAGATTTCCTTTCATAATTGAGAACCCCTGGTAGGAAAATCGTGGCATTTTGTTCTTATGTGTCAGACCGCTCCAAGCGGTCACACCTGTTTTGACGTCTAGCCAGGACTTTTCCTCAATAATTTTTGATTAGCATCGAGATCGACGCGGCGACCAGTGTGCCGCCCCAACCGTGGTTGGCCTTCAGCCCCGGGGGCCGGTGAGGGAGCTCTACCCCCCTGGCCAAACAAGCGCTTAGTGCTCGGCGTTGCGCCCATGTACAATGCCACCCCTGAATCAGGCTCAGCAGGCGCATTTATGACCGACCGCAAGACGACCCATTTCGGCTACCAGGAAGTTCCGGTGGAGGAGAAGGCCGGCCGCGTGGCGGATGTGTTCCACTCGGTAGCGGCGCGTTATGACGTCATGAACGACCTGATGTCCGGTGGCATCCATCGCCTGTGGAAGCGTTTCACCATCGAGCTGTCCGGTGCCCGTCCGGGGCAGACGATCCTGGATATTGCCGGTGGTACCGGTGACCTGACGGCGCGTTTCTCCCGTATCGTGGGGCCCGAGGGCCAGGTAGTGCTGGCGGACATCAACGAGTCCATGCTGCGGGTAGGGCGCGATCGATTGATGGACCGGGGCATTGCCGGCAACGTGGTGCCGGTACAGGCGGATGCCCAGTACCTGCCTTTCCCGGACAACACCTTCGACTGCATCACCATTGCCTTCGGCCTGCGCAATGTCACCGACAAGGACCTGGCCCTGCGTTCCATGCTGCGGGTGCTGAAGCCCGGCGGCCGCCTGCTGGTGCTGGAGTTCTCCAAGCCGCAGTCCAAGCTGCTGGAGAAGGTCTACGACCAGTACTCATTCCGGCTGCTGCCATTTATGGGCAAGCTGGTGGCGGACGATGCCGACAGCTACCGCTACCTGGCGGAGAGCATCCGCATGCACCCGGATCAGGAGACCCTCAAGCAGATGATGGCGGATGCCGGTTTCGTTGATTGCGAGTACCACAATATGACTGGTGGTATCGTGTCTCTGCACAAAGGCATCAAGCCCTGACTTGATGCCAGCAGCGCCAGATAGGGCGCGCTGCTTTACCAACCGGTCTGGATAGAAGGAAAGCTGCCTTGGACCCCACCTTCCGCTCTGGCTTCGATGCCGCGCTGGAAACTGCGATCAACACCGCGCTGAAATACGACCCGGCCACCCGCACCCGGCTGCGGGCTCTCGACGGTCGCGCGCTGGCGCTGGACCTAACCGCACCGCAGCTGGAGCTGATCCTCTGCGTGGAGGGGGAGGAGGTGCGCCTGCGCCAGCACTGGGAGGGGCAGGTGGATACGCGCCTGACCGGCTCACCCATTGCCCTGCTGCGCCTGTTGAAGGATGACCGGGCCACCCCGGCCAAGCTGGGTGTATCTATCACTGGCTCCAGTGGATTGCTGCAGCAGCTACAGCAGATACTGCACGACCTGGATATCGATTGGGAGGCGCCGCTGGCCCGGCTGGTTGGCGATGTGCCCGCCCATACCCTGGGCGATGCCCTGCGCTCCGCCGACCGCTGGCTGCGGGAAAACCTCCGCGCGGCGCCCCGGGCCGCCGCCGAGGCTGTCAGCGAAGAGTGGCAGCTGACACCACCGCGGGCCCAGTTCGAGGCGTTTGCGGAGGACGTGGCAGACCTGGCACTGGCCACCGACCGGCTGGAGGCGCGCCTGCGCATTTTGAAGCAGAAACTGTCCCCGCGGGAGGCGCCGTAATATGCCGGCGGCACGCAGCCTCACTATTGCCCGTGTTTTCCTGCGCTACCGGCTGGACACCCTGTTGCCGGACGCGCAGCGGCCGCTGTGGATGCGGGTGCTCTGGGCGCCACTGCGTCTGTTCCCTGAGCCAAAGCTGAGCCGTGGTGCGCGCCTGCGCCGGGCGCTGGAGGCCCTGGGGCCCATCTTCGTCAAGTTTGGCCAGCTGCTTTCCACCCGGCCTGACCTGTTGCCTCCGGATGTGGTGGAGGAACTTAATCACCTGCAGGACAACGTGGCGCCCTACCCCACGGACCAGTGTATTGCCCGTATCGAATCGGCGCTGGAAGCCCCGATCGACAGCCTGTTTGCCCAGTTTGACCACACCCCGCTGGCTTCCGCCTCGGTGGCCCAGGTACACGGCGCCGTGCTGCCCGACGGTGAATCCGTGGTGGTCAAAGTCCTGCGCCCGGGGATTGATAAGATCATCGAACAGGACCTGCGCCTGCTGGCGGTAATTGCCCGCTGGATCCGCCGCTACGTCCCCGACGGCCGCCGCCTGCGACCGGTGGAGGTGGTGGAGGATTACCGCCACACCATTGAGGGCGAGCTGGACCTGGTGCGCGAGGCTGCCAATGCCACCGAGCTGAAGCGCAACTTCTCCGGTTCGCCCCTGCTATATGTGCCGGAAATCCACTGGGATTACACGCGCGAGACCGTGATGGTGATGGAGCGCATCGACGGCATTCCGGTCACGGACCTGCAGCAACTACGGGCACAGCACACCAACATGCAGCTGCTGGCGGAACGCGGTGTGGAGATCTTCTTCAAGCAGGTGTTCGAGCACAACTTCTTCCACGCCGATATGCACCCGGGCAATATTTTTGTGTCCCGCCAGCATCCCGAACGGCCCCAGTACATCGCCATTGATACGGCCATCGTCGGCAGTTTGTCGCGGGAGGACCAGTACTACCTGGCCCGCAACCTGCTGGCCATGTTCCGTCGCGATTACCGCATGGTGGCGGAATTGCACGTGCAGAGTGGCTGGGTGCGCGCGGATACCCCCATCAACACCTTTGAGGCGGCGATCCGCGCCGTCTGCGAGCCGATCTTTGAAAAGCCGCTGGGGGAGATTTCCTTCGCCCGTGTACTGATCAGCCTGTTCCAGACCGCGCGCCGTTTCGACATGGCGGTGCAGCCGCAGCTGGTGCTGCTGCAGAAGACCCTGCTGAATATCGAGGGGCTCGGTCGGCAGCTTTATCCCGAGCTGGATCTGTGGAAGACTGCCCATCCATTTTTGGAGCGTTGGATGCGCGACCGCATTCACCCACGGACCATCCTGGGTGAGATCAAACGCTACGGTCCCGAGTGGCTGGAGAAGTTCCCGCAGCTGCCACAGATGGTCTATTCGGCCCTGGATCAATCGCGGGAACTGGCGCCCCAGTTGCAGGCTATTGGCAATGCGCTGGAGTCGTCCAACCGGCGCGGGCGCAGCCGCTATTTGCGTCGTGTGGCCGCGGTAGTATTCGCCGCAGGTGCGGCGGTGGTGGCGGCGCCCCAGTGGCTGGCCGCAATGCCGCCGGCAGGCTGGGCCATGGCAGTGGCCGCGCTGGCGTTGGCGCTGTGGCCCTAGGCGCGGCGCTTTCGGCTTGCCCACTGCGCCCGCCCGCGGGAGCAACCTACAATCAAGAGATAAGTGACAGGCAAAGCAGTGACAGAGGTTTCGACAGTAGACGGCTTGATCGACGCCGTGAGCTGGAATGACGGCGGGCTGGTGCCCGCCATAGCGCAGGACTACAAGAGTGGCCGCGTGCTGATGATGGCGTGGATGAACCGTGAGTCACTGCAGCTGACCGCCAGCGAGGGCCGGGCGGTGTACTGGTCCCGCTCCCGCGGTAAGCTCTGGCGCAAGGGTGAGTCTTCCGGTCACGAGCAGGTGATCCGTGAGATCCGTCTCGATTGCGACGGCGACACGGTGCTGCTGATCGTCGAACAGCGCGGTGGCATTGCCTGTCACACCGGGCGCACCAGCTGCTTTTACCGGGTATTGGATGGCGACCGGTGGCAGGTGAACCAGCCCGTAATCAAGAACCCGGATGACATCTATGAGTGACCTGCTGCGCGAACTGGATGCCGTGCTCGAGGAGCGCAAAAACACCGCGGATGCGGAGGGCTCCTACGTAGCCAGCCTGCACCGCAAGGGCCTGAACAAGATATTGGAAAAGGTCGGCGAAGAGGCCACGGAAGTGATCCTCGCCGCAAAGGATGTGGAACACGGCGGCGATCGGCAGGCGATGATCGCCGAAACCGCCGACCTCTGGTTTCACTCCCTGGTGATGCTTTCTCACCTGGGAGCCGATTCACAGGACGTATTGCGCGAGCTGGGGCGCCGCTTCGGCCTCTCGGGCTTGGAAGAAAAAGCCGCGCGCACTGCCAAGCAGGAGCAAGGGCAAAAACAATAGCGAACGGCGCCCTGGGGCACCGGAACAACTGGATCTTGAAGGAGTAAGTTATGGGTTTTGGCGGCATCAGTATCTGGCAGCTGCTCATCATTCTGGTCATCGTGCTGCTGCTGTTCGGCACCAAGCGCCTGAAGAATCTCGGCGGTGACCTGGGCGGCGCCATCAAAGGCTTCAAAAAAGCCATGAAGGACGAGGGCAAGTCCGACGAGTCTGAAGAGGACGAGGACAAGCCCAAGGAGACCAAGCGCCTGGAGCACGATGAAGCCGAGAAGGCCAAGGGTGCATCCGACAAGCACAAAGACCAGCAGTCTCAAGACAAGTAAACCGAGAGCGCACGCGTGTTTGATATCGGTTTTTTCGAGCTGATGCTCGTCGCCATCGTCGGCCTGCTGGTGGTCGGTCCGGAGCGGTTGCCGGATGCGATACGCACGACGGCCCGCTGGTGGTCCGGGCTCAAACGCACGTTGCACAACGCGCGCGAGGAGCTGGAACGCGAAGTCGGTGCTGACGATATCCGCCGCGAGCTCCACAATGAACGCATCATGCGTGAGCTGGAGGAGAGCCGCCGGGAGCTGGAGGAGAGTCGGCGGGAACTGGAAGCCTCCGTGCGGGAGCCGCTGGCTGAGCCCGGCGCGCAACGGGAGTCAGAAGTAAAAGCCGGTGCCGACGAGGTCGAGTTACCGGAAACCTCCCGCGCCGAGGCGTCGGACTATCTTCCGGAGGACGAGGGGGGCCGAGAAACCTCAGAGCACCTTCCGGAGGAGGAAGACGAGGAGCTGGAGGATCCGGAATATCCTGAACACCTCCACGACCACGGGGACCCGGAATTCAACCCCCACCACCCGGACCATTTTAAAGACGAGCCCCGCTCAACCAAGGACGAAGACAAATCCGCATGAGCGAGCAGAAGCATCAGCCATTTATCGATCACCTGATCGAACTGCGCGACCGCCTCCTCAAGACATTACTGGTGGTGGTGGTGATTTTCCTGTGCATGGTGCCGTTTGCCACCGAGATCTACGACTTCGTCGCCGACCCACTCCAGGAGCGCCTCGTCGAGGGTGCGGGCATGATCGCCACCGAGGTGACCTCACCATTTTTCACCCCATTCAAAACCACTTTTATCCTGGCGTTTTTTCTCGGCATTCCCTATGTGCTGTACCAGGCCTGGGCCTTTATCGCGCCGGGACTTTACCAGAACGAAAAACGATTGGCGGTGCCGGTGCTGGTGTCCAGCGTGGTGCTGTTTTACGCGGGTATGGCGTTTGCCTACTACGTGGTTTTCCCGATCCTGTTTGATTTCTTTGTCAGCTCGGCCCACGCGGAAATCAAGGTCCTGCCGGATATCAGCCGCTACCTGGACTTGGTGCTGAAGCTGTTTTTTGCCTTTGGCTTCGCGTTTGAGATTCCCATCGCCACGGTGCTGCTGATCTGGAGTGGTGCCGTTGATCCGCAAACCCTGGCGCAGAAGCGCCCCTATGTGATCGTGGGCTGTTTCCTGCTGGGAATGCTGCTGACACCGCCGGATGTGATTTCCCAGTCACTGCTGGCAGTGCCAATGTGGTTGCTGTTCGAGCTGGGTATTGTGATCGGTCGCTGGATCAAGCGGAAGCCCGCTGAAGAAGGGGCGGACGGCTAGAAGCCGATCGGGTGCCGGCCACGGGTTGCCTGGCGGTCAACGTGGAGTTTGCGCCACGTCGGACGGGCATTCCCGAACGCGTGCCCCCACCATAATTGCAGGCCTGCAATAGTGCCGCACCGCCAGTGCGCCATTGATGAGCTTCGTTATCCACTCCCCGGCGGCACTTTACCGGCGCCACCGACGAGGCTCTCAACTGAGATTATTGAATCCCACGCACAGTGGAGGGCTCAGGCGCCCTCGTCCATCTTGCGCAGCACCATGCGGGTAATATAAGCCGCCATCAACAGGATAAAGCCGATAATGCCGAGGCTGAGCAGGCCGGAAAAGCTGGTGAAGAGATCGATTAGTGCAACCATGTTGGGCTCCTTTTCTTTCGGAGTTACTGCTATCTGGTGCCCAGTCTATGGCCAGCGGCGGTCTCAATACTGATCTGGATCAAGCCCCCGCGGGATAGGGGGTGGAGATGAATAAATGGCCGCCCGGCGTATCGGGTGGGGCGGCCGTCAGGCCTGGAAGTGGCAGGGCCCGTTTGGCGAACCGCGGCGCAAAGGTAGCGAGCTGATAGCCCGCCAGCCCACGGAGTCGGGGTTGGGCCCAATCAGGAGTGCACGATTGGTATGGCTTGCAGGAGGGCCAGTCTAGTCCTGTGACTCACCGGTTGCGCCTTGCTGGACGCTCTCGCAGTCCCCCAGGACCACGTCGAAATCCCTGTTGCCATTCTTCTGCAGCATCAGCATGCCCGTCTGACCCTTGGTGTGCCAGCGATAGTTTGGATGCCCCTTGTCGGCAACGAACAGAACGCCGGACGCCGCCGGCTCCTGGTGCATGGGGATCAGCTTGTTATCAAACGTGACCATGGCCATTGACGGCCCGCTCTCCGGCTTGCCGTACTTGACCTGCAGCCGTGTACCATCAGCGCACTCGTAGTTTACCGTGCGAATCACGGTATCGATCTCCCGGCCACCGCCCTCACAGGCAGTCAGGAGAGGGCCAATCAGGATCAGGGCGGTGGAAACACGGCGTAGCATGAACAGTCCAGGGTGTTGTCTTGCAAAAGTTACCCGCTTTGGAGCACGGGAAACCTAAAAAATTCCCGCTATGCTGATGAAAACCAGAGCGCCGAGGGCGAGAGCGTAGATCTCCCGGTGCTGGCGCCACCGGGGGACCAGCCCGATCAGGGCGAGCGGTGGCAGAAACAGCGCCACGAGTCCGAACAGCGTGCCCTCGCGAAAACCGGCAAGGATGAGGCGCAGCCAGCCGATGGCGGCGAACACCAGCGCAAACACCGTCAATACGGCGGCCACAGGTGGTATCCCATTGGCGGCGGCTGCCGTTTCCATGGCTGCCCTCCCCGAAACTGACCAGAAGAATGAATGGACTACCAAGTGTATAGCAGCAGGGAAGGGATTGACTGGCACTATTCTTGGCGCCTGCTGGCCCCTGTAATGGCCACCTTGCTGTTATTGGGCTGTGAAACTGCCGGCTATTACACCCAGGCAGCCACCGGGCAAATGCGTATCCTGGCGGCGCGGGAGCCCATCGAGGATATCGCCGCAGCCCCGGATACAGACGCGAAACTGCAGCAGCAACTGGCGCTGGTACAGTCCATCCGGGCCTACGCCTCCGGGGAATTGAAACTGCCGGTGGGTCGCGCCTACGGCGCTTACGTGAAGCTGGAAGACGATTACCCGGTCTGGAACGTGCTGGCAGCACCGGAGTTTTCCCTCAAGCCCAAGCGCTGGTGCTACCCCATCGCCGGCTGTGCCAGTTACCGGGGCTATTTCCGCAAGTCGTCGGCGCGGGATAAGGCGGAGCAACTGGCTGGTGAAGGTTACGATGTCTACCTGGGGCCGGTACCGGCCTACAGCACCCTGGGCTGGTTTGATGATCCGGTCATGTCCAGCTTTGTTCACTGGCCCCCGGAACGGCTCGCGGGCCTGTTGTTCCACGAGCTGGCTCATCGACGGGTCTATATATCGGGGGACACCCAATTCAACGAAAGCTTTGCCACCGCAGTGGCCCAGCTGGCACTGCCGGACTGGCGACGTCGACACGGGATCGACGGGCCGGCGGCCAATCGCATCGCCGAGGCCAGGGCGGTCAACGCCCTGATGATGACGGCCCGGCGCCAGCTGAAGGCGATTTACGATAGCGACCAGCCCAGGGACGTTCAGCGACAACAGAAAGCGGGTACGCTGGCACAGTTACGCCAGTGCTATCGTGAGCTCTCTGCCGGCTGGGCTTACCCGAACCGCTACCGGGCCTATATCGAGAAAACCAACAACGCCACCCTGGCCCTGGTTTCCGAGTACCAGTCGCGGGTGCCGGCCTTCCAGCAGCTCTACAGGCAGAGCGATGGCTGGGAGGATTTCTACCGGGCGACAGAGAAACTCGGCAAGCTGGACAAAGACGAGCGCAATCGACGCCTGGACACCCTGGCGGCGAACTATCAGGACTCCAGCAGGAAGGTCACCGGGCCATCATTCAACAGTGAGACCTGCATGTCTGCTGCGAATACCCCGCTGGCCACGGGAGACAACTGAGCTCGGGCACGCTCGACGAAATAGTCATACAAGGCCTCGGCCTGCGCCGGGCTGGCGCCTTTGCTGAAGCTGGGGCGCAGGCCACGGGCGGTATCCGCCACCAGGGTGAACTGGCTGACCACGAGCAGCCCTCCCCCGGCCTGCTGCACATTGCGGTTCATGCGGCCGTTCTCGTCGCCGAACACCCGGTAGTGCAACACTTTCTGCAGCAGTTTATCTGCCGTGCCGCGATCGTCCCGAGCCTCCACACCCAGTAGCAGTAACAGGCCGTGCTCGATGGCGCCGACCGTTTCTCCCGCCACATCCACTTTTGCATGGCTGACACGCTGAATCAGTCCCCTCACCGCAGGTTCTCCTCTTGCTGCCTTGCCACACTGTGGCACCGGTCCACGAAATCCCCTAGATTAACCAACTGTTTGGCGAGACAAAACCGGAACCGACTTCATGAAAAAACAGCTGATGGCGCTGGCTGCGGGCGCGCTGACCTGTGGGTTGGCGTTCGCCGCAGGCGACTACCCCGAGACAAAAACCGTCGAGCAGGTCGACAACTACTTCAACACCAAGGTGAGCGACCCCTACCGCTGGCTCGAAGACCTCGAGTCCGACGCAGTGGATAAGTGGGTGGCCGCCCAGAACGATTTCTCTCTGCCGGCGCTGAAGCAGCTGCCCGGTTGGCAGAAAATCAACGATCGCCTTACTGAGCTCTGGCAGTACGAACAGTACGGCGTGCCTTACAAGAAGGCCGGAAAGGTGTTCTACGAGTACAACGACGGTACCTGGGACCAGAGTGTCTTCTACCGCACCGATAACCTGGGTAAAGGCGAGGCGGACACGATCCTCGATCCGCGCAAACTGAGTGAGGACGGCACCATTGCCGCCAAGCGTTACGCGGTGAGCCCCAAAGGCCGTTACCTGGCTTACGGCACCTCGGATGGCGGCACCGACTGGACCGACTACCACGTGCGGGATCTGAAAAGCGGCAGTGATCTCGAGGATGTGCTGACCGGCATCAAATTCAGCGGCGTCAGCTGGGCCAAGGACGAGTCAGGCTTTTATTACAGCCGCTATCCATTCAATGCGGATGGCTCTGCCGACGACAGTAAGCAGGTGGCCGTATATTTCCACAAGCTGGGGCAGCCGCAGAGTGATGACAAGCTAGTCTATGAAATCACCGACCATCCCACCCGTAACCCAGACGGGCAGTTGAGCCACGACGGTAACTACCTGGTCTTTACCATTTTCGATGGTTACGACAGTAACGCCATCTACTACCGCGATCTGCGGAAAAAAGATGGCAAGGTCGTGAAGCTGCTCGATGACTGGGACGCGCTCTATAGTTATCTGGGCAATAGCGGCAAGACTTTCTTCTTCGAGACCAATGCAGACGCTCCCAACGGCCGCGTGATCGCCATTGATCTGGACAAACCCCAACGAGAAGACTGGAATGAGCTGGTTGCCGAGCAAAAAAATGCCTTGCAGTCAGCCAGTCTGGTCGGTGAGCGCCTGGTGCTCCACTACCTGGAGGATGCCAGGTCCAAGGTGGTGGTCACCGACCTGGATGGCAAACAACAGTATGAACTGAAGCTGCCGGGCATGGGCACCGCAGAGGGCTTCTACGGGGAGCCCGACGATCCCGAAACCTACTATGCCTTCAGCAATTTCCTCACTCCGCCCGCGATTTACAAACTGGACGTCAAAACGGGTAAAAGCGAGAAAGTAAAAACCCCGGACTACCCGGCGGACTTCTCCGAGCTCACCGTCAGCCAGCATTTCTTTGAGAGCAAGGACGGCACCCGTGTCCCCATGTTCCTTGTGCATCGCAAGGATATGAAGCGCGACGGCACTAACCCGACGCTGCTATACGGCTATGGCGGTTTCAATGCGGCACAGCTGCCGCAGTTCTATACCCGCTTCGCCGGCTGGCTGGATATGGGCGGCACCCTGGCCATGGTGAATCTGCGCGGTGGCAGTGAGTACGGTGCTGACTGGCACAAGGCCGGCACCAAGACCCTGAAGCAAAATGTCTTCGATGACTTTATCGCCGCGGCCGAATGGCTGATCGATGAAAAAGTAACTTCGAAAGACAAGCTGGCCATCATGGGCCGTTCCAACGGTGGTCTGCTGGTCGGGGCAACCATGGTCCAGCGCCCGGATCTGTTCGCCGTGGCGCTGCCTATTGTGGGGGTGCTGGATATGCTGCGTTACCACACGGCGTCCGCCAATGCGCGCCAGTGGTCCAGCGACTACGGCCTGAGTGAAAACAGGGAGGAGTTTGAAGCGCTCCATGCCTACTCACCCGTTCACAACACGGAAAAAGGCAAATGTTATCCCGCCACGCTGATCACCACCGCCGACCGCGATGATCGCGTGGTACCCTGGCACAGCTACAAATTTGCTGCCGCGCTGCAGCGGGATCAGGGCTGTGAGAATCCGATTTACCTGGCCGTGGAAACCCGAGCGGGCCATGGTGCCGGCAAGCCGGTGTGGATGCAGGTGGAAGACTTTACCAACCAGTATGTATTCCTGGCGGATCAGCTGGGTATGAAAGTCGATTGATACATCCACGGTGTTGCGGCCAGCAAATCTAGTGGAAAAGCGCAGGTGACCTCCCGGGAAAAAGCCTGATCGGCAAATATTTCCCGGGAGGTCACCCGCGCTTTTATGAATCAGTATCGCGAGATTCCAATGAATGGTAGCTTGGTTCGCAAACTCAGGATGTCTATTCAGGGGGCAAGGCTATAGGTGTGAGGGACGGCCAGAAACCTTTTTGTGAAATATTTGCCGATCAGGCTTTTTCTCAAGAAGGTTTCTGGCCTTCCCGCCCCGAGCTTAGCTAGTACAAGTAAGGTCAATAAGAGCTCAAAGCCAATGAAACATGCGTTTATCACCGGCGGTACCGGTTTCCTCGGTGCCAACCTGATCGAGCAGCTGCTCTCAGAGGGCTGGCGTGTGACCGCCATGCACCGGCAGGGCTCGGACACCCGGCTTGCGGAATCACTGGGTGCGGAGCTGGTGCCGGGAAGCCTGAATGACATGGATTCCCTGCACCGTGCGGTGCCGGAGGGCATCGATGCGGTATTCCATGTGGCTGCCAATACCAGCATGTGGCGGGGAGGACGCGAGCAGCAGTGGCGGGACAATGTCGAGGGTTCGGCCAATCTCGCTCGCGTTGCTCGGGAAAAGAAGGTCGGGCGGATGGTGGTGACCAGCTCTATCTCTGCCTACGGCTACCAGAAGCGCCCCATCGATGAGCAGAGCCCGCAGCTGGCCGATGATCCCCGCTACGGTTATCTCTATACCAAGAAGCGCGCAGAGTTGGCGGTCCGCAAGGAGATCGAGAGAGGGCTGGATGCGGTTTTCCTGAACCCCTGTGCGATTGTCGGCAAATACGATACCAGTAGCTGGGCCCAGACGTTTTTTCTGATCCAGGACGATCAGTTGCCCGGAGTGCCGCCGGGCAATGGTTCCTTCTGCCATGCGGCCGAGGTGGCGAAGGCACATATCGCTGCCTACGAGAAGGGCCGCAGCGGGGAGAACTATATCCTCGCCGGAATCGATGCCAGTTTCCTGGAGTTTTTCAGCGAGATCGCCCGATTACTGGGCAAGCCGGTTCCCGAGCGTACGACCCCGGCGGCGGTCATTCACTTGGTGGGACAGCTATCCGACCTGTTTTCACGTGTTACCGGCAAAGAGCCGAGAATCACACCGGAAAAGGCCGCCCTGATTACGCGGCGAGTGACGGCCAACTGCGACAAGGCACGACGAGAGCTCGGGTACCGCGGTGATGTTCCGCTGGAGCGTATGCTGCGCGAGAGTCGCGACTGGTTGATTGGGCAGGGCTTGCTCCAGGGCAATCAGAAGGAAGTGGCGAAGGAGATATCGGCGTGAATCGGGGCAATATCATTTTTCTGTTGGTGATGACCCTGCTGGTATTGCAGTTGATCCAGCATTACTTCTTCTCCGGCGCGCAGTAGTCGAACAAAAGCAGCGAGGAAAATAATGAGCGAACATCGCTGTGACTGGTGTCTGTCGACACCGCTGTATCAGCAGTACCACGATGAGGAGTGGGGGCGGCCGGTCACTGATGATGGCAAGCTGTTTGAATTCCTGATTCTGGAGGGCGCCCAGGCGGGGCTGTCCTGGATCACGGTGTTGAACAAACGGGAAAATTACCGGCGGCTGCTCGATAACTTCGATGCGGAAAAAATTGCCCGCTACACCCCAAAAAGAATCGAAAAATTGCTGCGGGACCCGGGCATTATCCGCAACCGCCTGAAGGTGGAATCTGCGGTCAAAAACGCCCGGGCCTACCTCGCGCTGCGCGAGCGCGGGCAACCGCTGTCAGATTTTCTCTGGCAGTTCACCGGAGGGCGGGTCATCGTCAACCAACCGCGCACCATGGCCGAGATCCCTGCCACCACTTCGCAATCCGATGCCATGAGCAAAGCCCTCAAGAAAGCGGGCTTCAGTTTCGTGGGTTCCACCATTATGTACGCCCATATGCAGGCCACCGGTATGGTCAACGACCATCTGGTAACCTGCCCGGCTCACCGCCTCTGTGTCGAGGAGGCGAGGACCAAAAACCTCCTCTGAGCCGCTGCGATTGCCCGGGAGTTGGCGTATGCTGCAGGGCTGACGCCTATTGCCAAAGGAGGACTCCATGGACCTGCAACAGCTTACCGACCAATACTGGCCGCTGATGATGGCCGGAGCCCTGAAGCTCGGCAGTGCATTGCTGATCCTGCTTGTCACCTATATCGCCGCGCGCCTGGCGCGCCGGGGCGTGCGCCGGCTGTCCGGCCGCCTGGATGCGACGTTGATTCCGGTGCTGAGCAACATGGTGGTCTGGGCGGTGTATGCGATCGGTGCCCTGGTGGTGCTCGACCGCTTCGGAGTCAACACCACCAGCCTGGTGGCTCTGCTGGGTGCCGCCGGTATCGCGGTAGGCCTGGCCCTCAAAGACACCCTGCAGAATATTGCTGCCGGTTTCATTCTGCTTGGCCTGCGTCCTTTCCGGGTCGGCGACACCATCCAGTTCGGCGATACGCTGGGTACGGTTCGCGAGGTGGGGCTCTTTACCACCCGCTTGGACACGGTGGACGGGCTCTGTATCTCCGCGCCGAATAGCAATGTCTGGGGTCAGAACCTGATCAATTACTCCCGCAATGCCACCCGCCGTATCGAGATCATCGCCGGCATCGCCTATAAGGACGACATCGAGAAAGGCATGGCGGTGCTGCGCCAGCTGGTGGCCGATGAATCGCGCATTCTCCCCGAGCCAGAGCCCGCCTTCGCGGTGCGCGCACTGGCGGACAGCTCCGTAAACCTGCACCTGCGCGCCTGGACCCGCACGGACGAGTACTGGGAAGTGTACTGGTCACTGATGAAGCAGCTGAAGCCGGCGCTGGAGCGTGAGGGGCTGAGCATCCCCTTCCCGCAGCGGGAGCTGCATATCATCAACCAGACGGCGGAAACACCGAAAGAGAAAGTCGTCCACGAGTAACCACTCAACGAGTAACCGTCCAGCGTCGACCCGCCGGCTGATCCCTGCGCCACTGAGGCCACTGGCGCCGGCGGGCACCGGCCCCGAACGCAGCTAGGGCTGATCCCACAGGAAGCTCGCTTCGGCGCAGAAAGTAGCGGCTTTGCGGGCGTCGGAATCGACTCCACTTACGTTTCGTGTCAAAGTAAGCGCCGTTTTTTCTGTGCATATTTTGAGCGAGGCACCAAGATGCGAACCAAGCTGCATAGCCCCCTGATTCCCAGCCTGTTGGCTCTGGCCATCCTGAGTGGGTGCCAGGGTGAAGATCCGAACCAGGCCGCAGATGCTGCGCAACAGGCGCAGAGCGCCCAGGTTTCCGAGGCCGCTGCGCCGGCGAAGGACCAGGCCACCGATCCCGCGGCGGAGACGGCGCGCCTGACCGAGTGGTTCAACGACCGCTATGAGGAGCAGCTGCAGTTCAGCCCGATCCAGCTCAGCTACCTGGGCCGCAAGGACCAGTACGACCAGATCGATGACATGAGCGAGGAGGCGGATGCCCGCGAACTGGCCTGGAAGGCCAAGACCGTCGAGGAGCTGAAGAACAACTTCGATTACGACAAGCTCACCAAGGCCGGCAAGGAATCCTATGACCTGTGGGTATTCCAGTACGAGCAGGCCAAGGCCGCTGAGCCCTTCAAGCGCCACTCCTATTTCGCCGGTGAGCTGGGTGGTCCCGAGGCGTCCCTGCCCAACTTCCTGATCAACATCCACAAGGTGGAGACTGAGGAAGACATGCAGGCCTACATCGCCCGTATCGAAGGCATCAGCCGCGCCATGGGACAGATGCTGGAACGTGCCCAGCTGTCAGCCAAAGATGGCATCCGCCCGCCGCGCTTCGCCTACGACCTGGCCATCGAGCGTGCGCAGAAAGTCACTACCGGCGCGCCGTTTGAGGGTGAAGGCGAGGCCCCGCTCTACTCCGATGCCAAGGGCAAGATCGAGTCGCTGAAGAAAGACGGCAAGATCGATGATGAAACTGCCGCGCAGATGCAGTCCCAGGTGGAGAAGAGCCTGAGGGAAAACTTCAAGCCGGTTTACGATGATTACATCGCCTGGCTGAAGGGGGATCGCGAAAACGCCAGCGAGGAACCGAAGGGTGCCTCGAGCCTGCCGAATGGCGAGGCCTACTACAACAACCGCCTGGCCAACTACACCACCACCGACCTCACCGCCGATCAGGTACACGAGATCGGCCTGCTGGAAGTGGCCCGTATCCGCCAGGAAATGGAGGCGATCAAGGAGCAGGTAGGCTTCGAAGGCAACCTGCAGGAATTTTTCACCTTTATCCGCACCGATGACCAGTTTTACTATCCCAACACCGACGAGGGTCGCGAGGGCTACCTGACGGAGACCCGGGACTTCCTGGCGGACATCGAGAAGAAGCTGCCGGAATACTTCGGTATCCTGCCGAAGGCAGAGCTGGTGGTGAAGCGCGTTGAGCCGTTCCGCGAAGTGCCGGGCGGTGCCCAGCACTACCAGTCCGGCACTCCCGATGGTTCCCGTCCGGGCACTTACTATGTACATATGTCCGACATGAGTGCCCTGTCCACCACCGACATGGAAACCGTGACTTACCACGAGGGCAGCCCCGGTCACCACATGCAGATCTCCATTGCGCAGGAGCTGGAGGGCATTCCGCAGTTCCGCACCCAGGCGCACTTCACGCCGTACATCGAGGGCTGGGCCCTGTACTCCGAGAAGCTCGCCAAGGAGATGGGTCAGTTTGAAGATCCCTACAAGGACTTCGGCCGCCTGACCGCCGAAATGTGGCGCGCCATCCGCCTGGTGGTGGACACCGGCATGCACGCCAAGGGCTGGAGCCAGGACCAGGCAGTGGAATACTTCCTGGAAAACTCCGCCATCCCGGAGAGCGCCGTGCGCTCCGAAGTGCGCCGTTACCTGACCCTGCCGGGCCAGGCCACTTCCTACAAGATCGGCATGCTGAAGATCGAGCAACTGCGTGAGCGGGCGAAACAGCAGCTCGGCGACAAGTTCGACATCCGCGGCTTCCACGACACCGTGCTAGGTGGTGGCGCCCTGCCGCTGCCGATGCTGGAGAAGCGGGTCAACCGCTGGATCGAAGAGGTCCAGCAGGGCTGATCGAAAACACGCATTCCTGCGTAACCAGAGCCGGGCACATGCCCGGCTTTTTTATACCCGGCCGGGTGGCCCGCTTTGTTTTTTGTCCGGCGGCCCTTTAGCATTCGGGGCAGCATGAATTCTGCAGTGAAGGAGACCCGATTCATGAACCGAGTGGCATTATTTCTGACCCGCTGCCTGGCGGTGCTGACGCTGACAGGTGGTATCGCGGCCACCGCCGCCGAGGTAGTAGAAGAGCGTATCGATACGGATCAGCACGATTTTCGCATCGTGCGCCTGGCTTCCGGCCTGCATCATCCCTGGGCGGTGGCGCAGTTGCCGGATGGGCGCTCTCTGGTGACCGAGCGCCGCGGTCGCCTCGCACTGGTGGATAACGGTAAGGTCACCTACCTGGATGGCGTGCCGGAAGTATCGGCGGTGGGCCAGGGAGGCCTGTTGGACGTGGTGCTACACCCGCAGTACGGCGATGGTGAGCATGACTGGATCTACCTCACCTACTCCAAAGCAGGTGATGAGGGCACCGCCACCGCCATGGGCCGCGCAAAGCTCAAGGGTGACGCGCTCACCGGTTTCGAGGAGCTGTTTGTACAGGACCGCTTTTCCCAGCCCGGCCGTCACTATGGCTCACGACTCGCCTGGCGCGAGGATGGCACCCTGATGATGACCATCGGTGACCGCGGTGTAGTGCGCGAGCGCGCGCAGGACATCGAGGATCATGCCGGTAGCGTGCTGCGCCTCACTGCCTCTGGCGAGGCCCCGGCGGACAATCCCTTTGCCGGTGACAAGGCCGGACTGGATGAGATATACAGCTTCGGCAACCGCAATATCCAGGGACTCGTGGTGACCGCGGATGACCAGGTGTGGGGCAGCGAGCACGCCGCCCGTGGCGGCGATGAGCTGAACCTGATTGAGGCGGGCAAGAACTACGGTTGGCCCAAGGCGACCCGCTCCAAGGAATACAGCCGCGACGAAGCCATCGGCGTTCCCTCCGTGCCGGGTGTACAGGACCCCCAGCACTATTACGAGGGGCGCTTCGCGCCTTCAGGCCTGGCCCAGGTAGAGAGCCAGTATTTCCCACAGTGGCAGGGTAACCTGTTGGCCGGCGGCCTCGGCAGTGAAAAGCTGCTACGCATCGTGATCGATGGCAGCAACGTGAAAAACACCGAGGTGTTGCTGGACGGTGCCATCGGCCGTATCCGTGATGTCCGCCAGGCGGGCGATGGCTATATTTACTTGTTGAACGACCAGAGCGACGCCGGGCTCTATCGTCTGGAGCCAGTGCAGTAACAGCCGCGCCCGCGCAGTAATCCAGACAACAGGCCGGCTTTGCCCGGCCTGTTTGTTTTCTGGCCGGGAAATTTTGCTGACGGCGATTGTGGATCAACAGGTACCGGGAAGTACCCGATGAAGAAATACCGACTGGAAGCATTCAGCGACGGAGTCATTGCGATCCTCATCACCATCATGGTCCTGAACATGGAAGTGCCGAGCGGGGTGGGTGCGGATAAATTGCTGCCGGTGATTCCGGTTTTTCTGACCTATGTACTGAGCTTTATCTACCTGGCCATTTACTGGAGTAACCACCACCACCTCTTCCAGGCGGCGATCGGGGTTAACCGGCCGATTCTGTGGGCCAACCTGAATCTGCTTTTCTGGCTCTCACTGATTCCATTTGCCACCGGCTGGATGGGGGAGAACCACTTCGCACCGGGTCCGGCCGCCCTGTACGGTATGGTGCTGTTGCTTTCGGCCATTTCCTACTGGATTCTACGGCAGCTGGTGCTGGCCTCTCTCACTTCCCAGGCCAGGCTGCTGCATCCCATCGGTCGCAATTGGAAGGGCTGGCTGGCGACAGTGCTTTACTTGCCGGCTATTGCACTGTCATTTCTGTGGGAATGGGTTTCGCTGGCACTCTATGTACTGACTGCACTCTTATGGTTGATACCGGACCGGCGGCTGGAGCTGGCACTGGCGGATAGAGAGGCGGGATGCTGAAATACCAGACCTCAAAATGAATTCTTGCAAGGGGACAACGATGCAATCACTCAAGCTGATGACTTTTCTGCTCGCGAGCCTTCTGGCACTGCCACTCGCGGCCGCGGCGGAACCGGAACCCACGGAGATCGTCGTGCGGGCCAAGTCCAAGGACGCCAAGTTCATCGGTACTTCCATGGGCGGGGCCATGGTGCGTATCCGCAATGCCGAGAGTGGCAAGATTCTCGCCGAGGGGCTCACCGAGGGCAGCACCGGCAATACCGACCTGATCATGAAGCAACCCCACCGTCGCCACCAGTCCATTGCCGAGGGGGCCGCGGCCTTCCGCACAACCCTGGAGCTGAGTGAGCCGGTGTTTGTGACGGTTGAGGTGCTGGCACCCTATATCAAGAAACAGGCCCGGGTGGCGGCCCAGACCCAGGTCTGGCTGGTGCCCGGAAAACACCTGGCGGGCGAAGGACTCGTGGTTGAGATTCCCGGCATGGTGGTGGATGTGCTGAGTCCGCAGACACACCGTTATACCCAGATGTCCGATGCCCCTTTCGATATCCGCGCAAATGTGGTGATGATGTGCGGTTGCCCGATTAGTGACGGTGGCCTCTGGGATGGCAGCAAAATGGAAGTGGCGGCACTGATAAAAAAAGATGGCAAGGATTTTGCCACCGTTCCCCTCGTGCTCGAGGACACCAATACTTTCGCCGGGCAACTGAAACCCGACAGCCCTGGCGTCTACCAGTTGCTGGTTTACGCCCATGATCCACGCACAGGTAATACCGGTGTGGATCAGGTGAGTTTTATCATCAAATAAAGCCTCCCGGAGTCGAGGCGGACAGCAAGTTTCGAACTGGCCCCGCTGGAGAAAGCGGGGCTGACATGCCACGGCAGCGCCACACAGGGAGGTGGCCGGCAATGAAAAAGGAAGACACCGAGGCCCTGATCCGCTCACACCGGCGGGAGAATATCGCCCGGCGGCTACATCGGCCGCCACCGTCACAGAACACTTCGGACTTCGTCCTGGGTGCCATCGATGGTTGCGTCACCACCTTTGCAATTGTCGCGGGCGGTTTTGGTGCCGGGCTCCCCGCAGCGGTGATTCTGATCATGGGGCTCGCCAACTTGATTGCCGATGGCTTCAGCATGGCGGTCAGCAACTTCGAGGCGGTCAATGCGCAGCGGGAGTATGCCGACTCGGCGCGTCGCACGGAAGAGGAGCATATCGCCAAGGTCCCGGAGGGGGAGCGCGAGGAGGTGCGGCAGATCTTCGCCGCCAAGGGCTTCCACGGTGATACGCTGGAGAAAATCGTTGTCACCATTACCGGCAATCGCAAGCTCTGGATCGAGACCATGCTCAACGAGGAATATGGTATCGGCCAGGCCGAGGGCAATCCGCTGCGCTCGGCGGTGATCACTTTTCTCGCTTTTGTCCTGGTCGGTGCGGCGCCGCTGTTTCCTTACCTGATGCCGGCCCTTGGTCTCGATCTGCAGTTCCTGCTCAGCACGATACTGGCTGGGCTGATGTTCTTCTTTATTGGTATGGCCAAGACCCTTGGCCGGCAGCGCAGTGCAATTTTTTCCGGCTTGAAAACCCTGTTGCTCGGTGGTGCCGCAGCGGGACTGGCCTATCTGACGGGCTGGTTACTGCGCTTCCTGGTCACCGGTTAGCAGGGCTTGTCAGTGAGTGGGCCCCAGGTATTTGCCGGGCCGTGCAGGCAGTAGCTGGTCTTCTACCGATGGTCACTATCTCGATTAATCCCGCTACATAAAAAGCCGGTTACGGTGCTCTCAGTTGCCCGGATCATCTGCTAATTAAAAATTTTTTAAAAATTCGCGGGTTTTCACGTTTTCCTGTTTTTGCCCATTGGTTCGTGATCTGCATTTAGATTGAGGCCGTACCTCCGGTCACTATCAACAACAGAGGGATGTGATCATGTTCAGCAAGAAGAAATTGTTCTGTGCAATTGCCGGTTCCGTATTCGCCGTTTCCGCGTCTGCGGAGGGTATCTATGTCAGCGGTAATATCGGTTACAGCAATATGGACGATACCGACACCAGCGGCAGCTTCAGCAGTGAGTTTGTCACCGGCCCGGGCACCACGATTCCGGCAGGTGTGGCTCTGCCGGCCGGTACCAATGTGGGCTGGGACACCAAGGTCGACAGCGGCACTACTTTCAGCCTCGCCCTGGGCTACCAGATCGATCAGTTCCGCCTCGAGGCGGAGTATGCCAGCGCCCAGAACGACGTTGAGTCCCACGATAGCGTCAGCGCGGCCGGCATCGATCTGACCGGTGAGGATGCTGGCGTGCTGGTCAGCGGTGCACCGGCCAACCTGGGTGTGAGCGTTGGTGACCTGGTTGCCGCCGGCGAGGGTGAGTTCGACAGCAGCTACCTGTTTGCCAATGTTTACTACGACTTCGACCTGGGCACTGCACTGACTCCTTACATTGGTGCCGGTATTGGTAATGCGTCTATCGATGTGGACTACAGCCCGTCCGGCGTCACCATCATCAACGACGATGACAGCGTATTTGCCTACCAGTTGATGGGTGGCGCTACTTACGAGATGAGCGAGCAGCTGAGCCTGTTTGGCGGTTTGCGCTGGCGCCAGACTGATGACATTCAGGTGAATGCAGATCTGTTCGACGCCGAATTCGAGGTACAGATGGATAGCCTGGTGGCGGAAATCGGTACCCGCTGGCAGTTCTAAGCCAGGTGAGTGATTGTGGGAGGATGGTCCATGGATGGACCATCTTCCTCACTTGCAGCTTTGTAAAGTAACCGTGCAATAACCGAATACTATCTGCCCGCCACAGTCCTGCCAGCTGCTCACCCTCCGCAAAACAAAGAAACCCCTGACAGAATCCCACAAACTCGCGCCTATTTTGCGTCCACCGGCAATGGCAAAGATCTACCGTTAAAGGGAGACCGTACGGATCTCTGCCCATTTCAATCAACAGGATGTGACTATGTTGCGCAAAAGGATTCTCTGTACCGCGATTGCGGCAGGAGCACTGTCATTTGGTGCCCAGGCGGACGGGCTCTACCTCGGCGGTTCTCTCAGCTACAACGATATGGATGACGTGGATACGAACGGGCGCTTTACCCGTGACTTTATCACCGGTGGTCCCGTCAACGTACTGCTGGAGCGAGGCACCCGCGTGCGCTGGAATACGGACGTGGACAGTGGCTGGGGTGTGAACCTGGCCCTGGGCTATCAGGTGGATGCGTTCCGCTTTGAGGTGGAATACGCCTATGCGGAACACGATGTCGACTCACACGGCAACGTCCGCGTTGGTGGCGTCGGCAATATTGATGACCTGGACGCCTCGGTATTGATCGAGGGGCTCGACACGGAGCTGGGTGCAACGGTTGGCGAAGTCGTCCGCGATGGCAAGGGTGAGTTCAGCACCGACTACCTGTTCTTCAATGCCTTTTACGACTGGGATACCGGTAGCCAATGGCAGCCCTACATCGGTGTCGGGGCCGGTAATGCCTGGGTGGATGTGGACTACAAACCGTCCAACGTACGCATTATCGACGATGACGACAGTGTGTTCGCCTGGCAGTTAATGGGAGGTATCAATTACCTGTGCAGCGATGAGCTGACGTTTTTCGGTGGCTTGCGCTGGCGGGAGACCGACGACGTTGAGGTGCGCAGCAGTCTGCTGCCGGCGAACTTCGATGTGCAAACCGAGAGCTGGCTTCTCGAAGGCGGGGTGCGCTGGCACTTCTGAGCCAGCATGGTCCACCATCTGACGGCATGGCGCGGCCTCTCACGGGCCGCGTTTTGCCGTCTGGCTCAGGCGGCGACGACCCGATTGCGACCGGTGTGTTTGGCCCGGTACATCCTTGCGTCGGCCTCGGCCAGCAGCTGTCCATGGGTGTACTCGTGTGCGTTGCCTTCCGCCACCCCAAAGCTGATGGAAACCTGCACTGGCTCGTCGTAAGTCTCACTGAGGGCCTGCACTTTTTCCCGCAGTTTCTCTGCCAGCACGCCGCCGCCTTCCAGATCGGTGTTCGGCAGGAGAATCAGGAACTCCTCGCCTCCCCAGCGGGAAACGATATCGCCCACGCGCGTGTTTTCCTGCAGTATGCGGGCGACGTCGCGCAGTACCTGGTCGCCAAAGCCGTGCCCGTGCTCGTCATTGATGGTTTTGAAGTTATCCAGATCCCCGACCAGCACCGTGTAGCGCCCCGCCATCTGGTGGTCGCGCCGTTCCAGCTCGTTCATGGCGCGATAGGCCTCACGGCGGTTGACGAGCCCGGTGAGTGCATCGGTGCTGGCGCGGGCTTCCAGCTCCTCGGTCAGGTGTTGCAGCAGCTGCTGGGTTTGCTGGCGGCTGCTGTCGAGTAGTGCCGTCAAGGCGGTCAGCGCCCCGAACACGGCGAGGAAGCGCGCCCGGTAGGCGGTGTCATACTCGGCGGTGAGGCCGGGGAATTCCGGGTAGAAGAGAATCAGTGCCGTCGCCCCGCCCACCGCCAGCAGGGTGGCGGTGCCGGCTCGATAGCCATACAGATTGATGAAGCCCGGGACCAGGGTGACAGCCCACATCAGGCCGGTATTTTTCACACCGCCGGAGAGAAGCAGGTAGAAGTACAGCACCAGTAACAGCAGGCCCACCAGAAGCGGGGTCTTGCTGCTCTGGCCGACCAGGTTGATCGCCACATAGACGCCGAGGATGATACCGGCGATGCCAAACAGCACCCCGGACAGCAGCAGCTCGCCATTGGTCAGCGCCATTACCGCCATGGCGCCGGTAATGGCCATGGCAAAGAGCAGCATATAGCCCGATGTCAGGATGCGCCGGCGCAGCTCGATTCGTCGAACCTGGTCCACCGGGCTCGAGAAATCGTAGGTGTCGCTGGGTAAACCTGGAATCATGGAGGTCCCTGTGCAAGCTGGGCCTTGCTGTCCCTCTGGCCCATTCCGCCCTGCCCCGGCGGCGAATTCTTATTGGTTGTGGCAGCGGCCATGCAGCCGGCTTCAGAGCGAGGCCACAGTATAAGTGGATAACCGGCGGTGCCAAAGGCCGGCGGCTATAGTTTCAGCTGGGTGAGCGACGGAATCGGTAAGCGGTGACAGTGATCAAACTGACAAGCGGTGACATCCTGACAATCCGTGCCGGCGGACTGGTCTGCCCGGCCCATAAACACCTGATACGCGGTCGCGGCCTCTCCGACCAGATTTTTGAGCGCGGTGGCGCCGCGCTGGAAGCTGCCTGTGATCTGCAGCCTGAGTGCGAAGTGGGTCAGGCGCGCCTGACGAGAGCCTACGGCCTGCCCGTTTCCTACCTGATTCATACGGTCACTCCCCAGTGGAGCAGCGGCGATCAGTGGGGTGCCAAAGCGCTGGCGCAGTTGGGGCAATGCTATGAGAGCGTACTCGACCTGGCCCAGGCCAAAGGCATTCGCACGTTGTTATTTCCCGCCCTGGGCGCCGGTACCAACCGCTTCCCGCACAGCATTGCTGCGCATCGCGCCCTGGAGGTGCTGGTGCCGAGGGCTGCAGGATTCGAGCAGTTGACCGTTTGCCTGCACACCCGGGCGGCCCTGGCCGAATGGCGGCGGGTGGAAAAACAGTTTTTTGCCGAATCCGGATGAAGACGCTGGCCGGGTCGCCATCGAGGGCACCTGGCGGGAGCAAATGAAAAAAGGCGGGCACTTGGCCCGCCTTTTTTCTTTGGTATGGAAGCGCTTACTTCTTGGCGCGCTTGCGCATATTTTCCTGCAGGATCTTCTTGCGCAGGCGGATGTGGTTGGGAGTCACTTCCACCAGCTCATCGTCCTCGATGAATTCCAGCGCCTGCTCCAGGGTGTGGCGGATCGGCGGGGTGAGGGTCAGGGCCTCATCGGTGCCGGCTGCACGCACATTGGTCAGCTGCTTGGCCTTGGTGGGGTTTACCACCAAGTCATTGGCGCGGGAGTGAATGCCGACGATCTGGCCCTCGTAGATGTCCTCGCCGTGGCCCAGGAACAGGCGACCGCGGTCCTGCAGCGCATAGAGCGCGTAGGCCAGGGTCTTGCCATTGACCATGGATACCAGCACACCATTGGTGCGCTTGGCCACGTCGCCCATCTTCACCGGACCATAGTGGTCAAAGATGCTGGTCATGATGCCAGAGCCACTGGTCATGGTCAGGAACTGTGAGCGGAAGCCGATCATGCCGCGGGACGGCACGATAAACGTCAGGCGCACGCGGCCCTTGCCGTCCGGCTCCATGTTGGTCAGCTCCGCCTTGCGCAGGCCCAGCTCTTCCATCACGGAACCCTGGTGCTGATCCTCGACGTCGATGACCACTTCCTCGTAGGGCTCCTGGATCTCGCCGTCGATTTCACGCTGCACCACTTCCGGGCGCGATACGCCCAGCTCGAAACCTTCGCGACGCATGGTTTCGATCAAAACGGACAGATGCAGTTCGCCACGGCCGGAAACCTTGAACTTATCCGGAGAATCGCCCTGCTCGACCCGCAGTGCCACGTTGTGGATCAGCTCCTGATCGAGGCGCTCCTTGATATTGCGGGAGGTGACGAACTTGCCATCCTGGCCGGCGAACGGCGAGTCGTTGACCTGGAAGGTCATGCTCACGGTGGGTTCGTCCACGCTCAGGGCGGGCAGTGCTTCCGGCAGTTCCGGGTCACACAGGGTGTCGGAGATGTTGAGCTCGCCTACACCGGTGATGCAGACGATGTCGCCGGCGCTGGCCTGTTCCACTTCCACGCGCTCCAGGCCCAGGTAACCCATGACCTGCAGGACCTTGGCCTTGCGGGAGTTGCCGTCACGGTCCAGTACCACTACCTGCTGGTTCGGCTTCAGCGTGCCGCGGGTGATACGGCCGACGCCAATCACGCCCACGTAGCTGTTGTAGTCCAGTGCGGAAATCTGCATCTGGAAGGGGCCGCTCTGGTCCACTTTCGGCGGCTCGACCTTGTCCACGATCATCTGGAACAGCGGCGTCATGTCGTCGGCCATATCGGTGTCGTCGAGACCGGCGATGCCGTTCAGGGCGGAGGCATAGACCACCGGGAAGTCCAGCTGCTCGTCGGTGGCGCCGAGGCTGTCGAACAGGTCGAATACCTGGTCCATGACCCAGTCCGGGCGCGCGCCGGGACGGTCGATCTTGTTGATGACCACGATCGGGTTCAGGCCCTGCTCGAATGCCTTCTGGGTGACGAAGCGGGTCTGTGGCATGGGGCCGTCCACCGCGTCCACCAGCAGCAGGACGGAGTCGACCATGGACAGCACCCGCTCCACCTCGCCGCCGAAGTCGGCGTGTCCGGGGGTGTCGACGATGTTGATACGGTAGTCGTGCCAGCGGATGGCGGTGTTCTTGGCCAGGATGGTGATGCCGCGCTCACGCTCCTGATCATTGGAGTCCATCACGCGCTCCGCGTCGGCGTCGCGGCGGTCCAGGGTGCCGGACTGGGACAACAGCTTGTCCACCAGGGTGGTCTTGCCGTGGTCTACGTGGGCGATGATCGCAATATTGCGCAGGTTGTCTATCACAGTGAACCTCTGAGGGGGTAGTGCGCGCAGCTTGCTGACTGGCGCGTCAAGTCAATCGGGGCGGGGCTGACAGGCAGCGGGTATCCGGCCAAAGGCGGCGATTATAGTGGCCAAGCGTGACAATTGGGAGCAAAAATCGAACAAAAAACCGCCAGCTCGCCCGCTTTTTTCGGCCAGACGAGGGAATTTTCCATTACCGGCGGCCGAATCCGCTGGTGAATCCTGGGCAAAGCTGATGCGCCCACCATGAAAAGGAGGAAACCGCGTGCTGCTGGGGCGGGGCAAGCCGACGCCGGTTGTTCCCAGTCATGCCGTGGGCGCTTCAGGCTGTACTTGGCTTTCAGGTCCAGGATGAAGTGCCACCGCTTATGAATAGCACGCTGCGTGCGGCGGTTTTTCTGGTGTGCGATGATTTTCGCATTCGGTTGGTGTGTCGGCGGGACGGCAATATGAAGCGCTTTGCATGGATCCTCGGTGTGTTGGTGGCGGTTGCCTGGCTCGTTGACAGGGCACTAATGCCGCAGCAGGGCTATCAGCCGGAGGCGTTGCAGGGCGTAGATGTGAACCCCGAGAGCCTGGGCTATTTCCCTGACAATTACGGGCAGAGCCGTGAACGGTTTCGACAGCTACGCACGCTGGCACCACCGCGATACCGGGTACAGGGGGGCCTTTTTAAGGTGCCCTCCCCCGATGAGGATCTGACCCTGGACTGGCTGCATTTCCGTAGCGATGCAGCGCGCCTGGTCGTCCTTGTGAGCGGTGTGCATGGTATGGAGGCGCCAACCGGCGCGGCAATGCAGCAGCTATTTGTGGATATGTTGCGCGCCGGCCAACTGCCCGGAGACTTTGACGTACTGATGTTGCATGCGCTCAATCCATATGGCTTCAAATATGGACGAAGGGCAACGGAAAACAATGTCGACCTGAATCGCAACCTGGATACAAACGCCGCTCTGTTTGCGAGTGACAATCAGGGTTACAGACAGTTGCGAGAATTTCTGTTGCCGCAAACCCCGGTGGATTTGAGTCAGTGGGAAAACCGGTTTTTTGCCGAGCGCCTGTCGCTGAAGCTGGTGCGCAACAGCCGCGATGCAATTCAGGAAGCCGCACTCAGCGGGCAATATCAGTACCCGCAGGGGTTTTATTACGGTGGCTCAAGTTTTGAGCCTCAGCAGGCATTTCTACGGCAGCTTCTGACTGACAAGGCGGCTTCTTACCAAAGCATTCTGTTTGTCGATTTGCATACCGGCTTTGGCACGCGCGGCGAAACCCATTTCTACCCGGGTAATCCTGCCACAGAGCAGATGAAGCGCGATATGGCGTGGGTTTTTCAGGACTATGAGATGGTGTGGCCTTCCCGGGAGTCCGGGTTTTTCCCGATCCGGGGTGACCTGATTGGCTTCGCGGGGAAGCTGCTGGCAGCGGAAAAGCGTTTTGTGCCGATTATTCTGGAGTTTGGCACAATGGATAGCCTCGCTACCAAAGGTGGGGTGGAGTCACTGCATCGGACAATGCTGGAAAACCAGGGGCACTTTCACGGTTTCCAGACGACGCAGGATCGCGCCGAAGTACAGCGCCGCTATCAGGAAATGTTTTACCCTTCATCAGGTCGCTGGCGCAGCAAGATTGTCGAAGACATGAGGGGAATCTACCCACAGATTCTCGACCGTTTCCGGCAGCTGGATGGGGTGAAACTCGAAACTGGGCAGCTCAACGCCACCACGGATACCGACCGTTAGGCCCGTAGTATCCGGGGAGAATGGGAAGCATCAGGGGGTATTGGGCCAGCTGAGCGTGGCGCGGGTTCCGCCCAGGGTGGGGGAGCGTCCAAGCTTGAGTTCGCCGTCGTGCCACATCATGACCTTCTTCACAATGTAGAGCCCGAGACCATATCCCTGGTCATCGGTGGCAGAGCGGGTAAAGGCGTCCGTCAGCTCCAGGGCATCACCGGCCAGGCCGGGGCCGTTATCGTCCACCGTCAGCCGACAGTGCCGTTCGCTGGAGTCGAACCGCAGGTCGACCCGGTTGTGCGCATACTTACGGGCATTGGTGACCAGGTTTTGAATGGCAATCGCCAGTGTGTCCGGCTCGAACCAGGCTTCGCCGTCGGGAAAGTAGTAGCCGAGCTCGAGTTCCGGGCAGTGCGTTTCCAGCGATGAAGCCAGATCGTCAAAGAAGCTCTCCAGGCAGACCCTCTTGCGGGTAATGAACTCCTCATGGATTTCGACGCGGGAGAAGCTCAGGTACTTGTCCACCAGCTGTTCGATGTCGCCCACCGCACGGGTGATGACCTGCTTGCTCTCTGCTCCCTTGTCATCCAGCGCCAGCTGAAATTTCACCCGAGCCAGGGGCGTGCGAATCTCATGGGCAATGGTGCGGGCCAGGTCCTGGTTCATCTGGCAGTAGCCCAGCACGATGTTGGATACACGCCTGAAGGTTTCAGCCAGTGGGTAGATCGTCGAACGGCGGTTGCTGGGTGCCGGCATCCGGAATGGACGCTTGCTGAACCGGATTGCCAGCGTCTGCAACCGGTTGAGGTCGCGGAACATGGGCCAGATCAGCAGCAGTAGCACCAGCAGGATGCTGCCGATAAACAATAATCGCCACTGGGTGATGCTTTCCGGCGCCTGCTGGTCAAAGGGGCCAATTTCGAGAATGCGCTGGTCACTCAACCGGTAAAAGCGCACCTGTTGACTGCCATCATCGAGGCCGACAGTGGCGCCGGCCTGCAGCCGCGACATCAATTCAGCGGGAAAGTGGACGGCATCCAGGGGGTAGCTTTGCGCCAGCGGTGTCTCGCTGTGCTGCAGCGCCTGCGCCAGCTGGGTGGCGCTGATCATATAGTCGTCCGGACCACTGGAATACTCTTCGTACAAGGCGCTGATGGCGGTAAAGACGACTACCAGTGCCAGCGCCATCATGCCCAGCAGGCGCAGCATTTGGGCGCGCATTAGTGACTGCCCCTGGCAGAGCAGAGCGCGTAACCGCGGCCGCGAACGGAGCGGATGGCGACTTCATCAGTAAAAGCTTCCAGTTTCTTGCGCAGCCGGCTGACCCGCATATCGACTACGCGATCGAGACCATCAAACTCGCGGCCGATGACGCGCCGGAACAGATATTCCCGACTCAGGAGCTCCGACGGCTGCTCGGCAAAAATCAGCAGAAGATCAAACTCGTTGGCAGTCAGCTGCAGCGGCTCGCCGCCGACGCTTGCTTCGCGACTGGTGAGGTCGACTTTCAATGGGCCGAAGCGGATATCGGAGCATGCGGGCGCTGGTTTGCGCGTGTTGCGCATATTCGCTTCTATTTTTGCCCAGAGCAGTTCCGGATCAACAGGCTTGACCAGGTAATCACAGGCGCCGAGTTCGAGGCCGCTGACCTGGTCCTGCACCGAACTCAGGGCACTGATGAAAATGAGCGGGCATGTCAGCTGATGCCGGCATTGCTCTAGCAGGCGGAATCCACTGGCATCGGGCAGAACGACGTCTGCCAGAATCAGGTCGTATTCCCGGTGATGCAGCGCTTTGAGGAAATCATTGCCATTGCCCGCATGGCTGACGATGCAGCCGCGTTCGCCAAGAAAGCGGCAGATCAGCGCGGCCAGTTGCTCGTCGTCCTCCAGCAACAGAATGCGGTAGCCCGTTGTGGTCACAGCAGGCCCCAACCGTAACGTCGCTGGTGGCGTGTAGGTCGATAGCGTGCCACTTTCAGTGTGGCCGACGCCACCTCTTCCCCACTTTCCGCCGCCGTTACCAGAAACCTCGTGTCGGTATCGGCGGTGACATAGATATCTATCTGGGTTTGCGGATTGCCGCTAAAACAGCGCACCAGCCCTTTGTCGGCAATGTTGAGGCAGTAGCGGCTTTTATCCTCGGCAGTGAAGTTGACACTCACCGAAATTGCGCAGTGATCCTCGCCGTCGTTGATGGCGCAGAGCGTTGGCGTGAGGCTCAGTTCGGCCGCATTGCCCATCCCCGGCACAGCCAGGGTCGCGCAGAGTAACAGCAGAAGTGAGCGAAAGAGTTTCATCGCCCGTTACCGATGGAATACTGAATCCCCGCAAACCAGCTCAGTGTCTCGGGTTTTTCGATGAAGCGGGGAAGCCTGCCGTCGAGGTCAAAATAGCTGTAGCGGCCGGCGAGTCGGACGGCAAAGCCCTTGCCGATGGGATAAGAGAACTGTAGCCGCACATACTGGTCGGTGACGTCCCCGGGCGGATACACGGCGGCGTAGCGCCTGGCGAAAACCCCGGCTTCCTCTTCGGTGAAATGGTAGTAGTAGCGGACGAGGTCAGTATCTTTCTGTACTGCCCCGATTCCCCACCCAATAGCGCCGTCAAACAGGGGGTACTGCTTGTCGATACTCAGATGGGTCTCGCTGCCATGATGTACACCGGTGACATCGTACAGCCAGGAAAAAGAGACATCGGCCAGCTCAGTGACCAGGGTGCCGCTGGGGCCGGCCATCAGCGAAATCCTGCGATCGATTTCACTCACTTCAGTGGCTTCCCGAAGTTGCACGAAAGACGTTACCGATCCGGCAGCCACCTCTGGCTTGTCCAGCTGGAAGAACAGGCCGTCTTCATTCGGTTGTGCGATCAGGTCGATATAAAAACGCTTGTTCTCGACCAGGCTGTAGCCCGCGGTCAGGTTGCTGACGAAGAAACGTTTTCCGTAATAACTGAATGCGGGGAGTAAAAAGGTTTCGCCATCTTCGCGCCCATCGAGGGGATTCTCGATCAAGCCGCGGCCGCTCACCAGGGAGAGCTTCCACTCGGGCGCGCTGATCTCAGTGCCCTGGGCGGCACCGTGAGCAACCAGCAACAGTAATGTTATTAGAGTTCTTCTGTACATATTCCGGGAAGCGGACAAATCGGTCAGCGTCTCTTTTACCACAACCCTGCCCGACGAGCGGGACCACCAGATCAAAAAGTCACAAACTGTTACAAAGTTGCAGGCTGGCAGAAATAAATCACGCTGGCTGCAGAGTCACAGCATGTTGTTTTGTCTTTTGAAGGGGTGGAGCCGACGTATCTTCTGATACGGGGGGGTGGAAGCGGTCGGGATGCGGGTCCTTTTTTGGCCGCTACCGCCCCCGGAATGAATCCCCCGGCTTGACAGGCTGCTCACATGGTTTTGATTTTCAGGAACAGGGGGCGCTGCCTCCTGTGCAGCGAAATAATTCGCTTGTCATCAAACGCTAAGTTTCCCGGAGCGGTTGCAAAAAAGCAGTGTGGTTGCTCCGTCCCGCGCTCGCCCGGACCGTTCCCGGGGGGGCCACGTTAAGGCGTAAATTGACGAAAGTGCCCCTACTCGGGGCGGTGGGGCAGGTGCGGCCGCAACACAGCCACATTGCGGTAGCCTTCATCGATCAGGTGCGAGGCGTGCAGTTTGCTCATCACGCCGCGGCTGCAATACAGCAGGTACTTCTGCTCCGGATCCAGCTTGCCGAAGACGCTGTTCAGGCGGTAGAAGGGAATCACTTTCACCTGGCTGTCTTCCAGCTCCAGCGGGTCCATCTCCTCCTCGTCGGGGTGGCGGATGTCGATGATCACCGCATCGCCGGCTTCGCCGACCACTTCCACCTCGGGCACTTCGCCCTGAACTTCTTCCATTACCTGGTCGATGTTCTGCATTACCCGGTTGCTGACGGCCCGATCGAGCACGGTGAAGTCAAAGTGGCTCTCCTCCTCCTCGACCCGCTCGCGCTTGGCTTTAGTGGTGGGCTTCACGGAGATGACACCGCAGTACTCCGGCATGTTGGCCGCGAATTCTTCCGTACCGATTTCACGGGCAGTGCGGATGATGTCGGTCTTGTCGCTCACGATCAGCGGGCGCAGGACCAGGGTGTCGGTGACGCTATCGATTACTGACAGGTTCTTCAGCGTCTGGCTGGATACCTGGGCGATCGCCTCGCCGGTGACGATCGCATCCATATTCAGTTCGTTGGCGATCACCGTCGCTGCGCGCATCATCATGCGCTTCAGGATCACACCCATATGGGAGTCGTCTACGTTGGTGAGGATCTCCGCCACCACCTCATCAAAGGGCACGGACACGAACTTTACCCGGTGGGAGGACCCGTAGCGGTTCCACAGGTAGTAGGCCACTTCCTTGACCCCAAGCTCATGCTGGCGGCCGCCGAGATTGAAGAACAGGAAGTGGGTGCGGATGCCGCGCTTCATGGTCATATAACTGGCGACGATGGAGTCGAAGCCGCCGGACACCAGCGACAGCACCGGATCCTGGGTGCCGAGCGGGAAGCCGCCGAGCCCCTGGTGCACTTCTTCCACCACATTGAGCTTGTCATGACGGACTTCCAGTTTGACCGTGATATCCGGGTTGCGCAGTTTCACGCCGGCGGCGCCGGTGTTTTTGTTCAGACCACCGCCGACATACTGCTCGACGTCGAGAGACTGGAAGTCGTGCTGGCCGCTGCGCTTCACTCGCACACAGAAAGTTTTGCCATCGAGCTTGTCACCCCAGACAGAGAGCGTTTTCTCGTACATGTCGTGCAGGTCACCCAGGGGGAATTGCTGCACCCGGGCAAAGTTGGCGATGCCGGGGGTATGGGCCAGCACCTCCTCGATGCGCTCGGCCAGGTGCGCCACCGCATCCGGGGCAATTACCTCGATTTTCTCCCAGTCCTTGAGGATCTTGATGCGATCGTCCACGCGGTGCAGGAGGATGCGCAGGTTGTCCTTGAGCTGCTTGGACATGCGCTTGCGCACCGGATTGCTCTTGATGGTGATTTCTGGGAAGAACTTGACGACAAAGTGCATGGGAACCTGTGTTGTACCGCTTTGCTGGGAAAACGCTGCATTATAAACCAGCGGGCTGCCAACTGGTCGTGCACTCGGATTGTGCGTATACGCGCGAATGCGCGCCATTATGGTGCAACAAGTGGTGGCCAGCTGCGCCGGTTGCATCTATTCTGACCAAGACCACGCCATGCGGCCCCGCTGGAGCGCCATCTGGCGCCGCTGCCCCAATTTGGCACACTCCTTGCTTTGTTACTGGCTAAATAAAGGTCGCGCATGTGGACCTTTACGACAGAAGAGCACACGCCAGCAAAAGGGCTGTCGCAACTCAATATTTTTCCAAGACCTGGAGGACTGCAATGTCAGCGAAAACGCTCGGTTTGATTAAAGAGAGTGAGGCCAAGTGGGTAGATCTGCGCTTCACCGACACCAAAGGTAAAGAACAACACGTATCCCTGCCGATTTCCGAGATTGACGGCGAGTTCTTCGAAGAAGGCAAGATGTTCGATGGCTCCTCCATCGCTGGCTGGAAGGGCATCAACGAGTCCGACATGATCCTGATGCCGGACGACGAGACTGCCGTACTGGACCCCTTCACCGACGAATCCACCGTGATCCTGCGCTGTAACATCGTCGAGCCTTCCACCGGTCAGGGTTATGAGCGCGACCCGCGTTCCATCGCCGAGCGCGCCGAGGAGTACCTGAAGTCCACCGGCCTGGGTGATACCGCCCTGTTTGGTCCGGAGCCCGAGTTCTTCGTCTTTGACGACATCACCTGGGGCGCGGACATGGCCGGCGCTTTCTACAAGATCAACTCCGAAGAAGCTGCCTGGTCTTCCAGCATGCCGCATCCGGAAGGCAACATCGGCCACCGTCCGGGCGTCAAAGGCGGTTACTTCCCGGTTCCGCCGGTCGACTCCCTGCACGACGTGCGCGCCGCCATGTGTTCCGCGATGGAGCAGATGGGCCTGGAGATCGAAGTACACCACCACGAAGTGGGCACCGCCGGCCAGTGTGAGATCGGTGTTGGCGCCAACACCCTGGTGAAGAAGGCTGACGAAGTACAGATCCTGAAGTACTGCGTACACAATGTTGCGCACGCATACGGCAAGACCGCCACCTTTATGCCCAAGCCGCTGGTAGGTGATAACGGCTCTGGCATGCACATTCACCAGTCCTTCAGCAAGGACGGTGTGAACCAGTTCGCTGGCGACGGTTACTCCGGCCTGTCCGAGACTGCCCTGTATTACATTGGCGGTATCATCAAGCACGCTCGCGCGATCAACGCCTTTGCCAACGCTTCCACCAACTCCTATAAGCGCCTGGTACCGGGCTTCGAGGCGCCGGTTATCCTGGCGTACTCCGCGCGTAACCGCTCTGCGTCCATCCGCATCCCGTACGTTGCCAGCCCGAAGGGCAAGCGCATCGAGGCCCGCTTCCCGGACCCGACCGCCAACCCGTACCTGGTGTTCGCTGCCATGCTGATGGCCGGTCTCGACGGCATCAAGAACAAGATCCACCCGGGCGATCCGGCTGACAAGGACCTGTACGACCTGCCGGCGGAAGAAGTGGCCGAGTACCCGACCGTTGCTTCCAGCCTGGAAATGGCCCTCGAGGCACTGGATCAGGACCGCGCCTTCCTGACCGAAGGCGGCGTATTCTCCGACGACGCCATCGATGCCTACATCGAGCTGAAGCGAGAAGAGGTAGAGCGTCTGAACATGACCACTCACCCGGTCGAGTTCGAGATGTACTACTCCGTTTAATGCCGCCCCGGTGTCCCCGTGATGCCGGTCGCATTTAACGCCAAAAGCCCGCACCCTCCAGGTGCGGGCTTTTTTGTTGGCGGTACACTAGGTTGTAAATAGAGATTGTAAATAGCGGGACATCCATTCATTGTCAGGCGTGGTTGTGTCCACGAGCAGGATTTCATGAAGAAACACTACGGACTGTTGATTGCGCTGTTAACCATTGCCGCGCCGGCACTCGCCGGCAGTGACGGCTCGGATGAGTCGGCTTCCAGCGGTAGTGTGGTCTACAAGACGGTGGGGCCGGATGGCAGCGTGGTGTTCACCGACACGCCACCCCCGGATGGCAAGGCAGAGCGCATTGAGCTGGGGCCAGTCAATGTGCAGCCACGGCCCATGCCCAATCGCAAGCTGTCACCCAAAAAACAGGACACGGATGACCGGCCCCGAGCCTATGCGGGCCCGGTGAATTTCGCCATCGTCAGCCCGACGAACGGCGCTACCATCACGCCCGGGCAGCGCTTTATCGTGATGCAGGTGGCTATCGAGCCACTGCCACCCCAGGGGCACCAGGTATTCGCCGTGGTGGATGGGCAGCCCTGGCTGGGCAGCTCTTCGGGGAATCGCCTGGATATCTCCGCGCTGGAGCGGGGCAGCCACACGCTGCAGGCGGTGCTGACGGACCCGGGGGGCAACGTGCTGGCCCGCTCGCAGATCATCAATCTGTATGTGCAGCGGCCCGGTGACCAGGTGCCGGACTTCCCCGGTGCCCAGGCACCGAAGGCGCCTCGCTCGCCAGCCGCACCGGCCCTGTCGCGCCCCAAACAGCCGCGCGGCGGTAACTGAAGCCTCTCTTCCCTTTCCGACCTTTTCGCCAGCGGGTTCCTGCTGGCGCCGGCCGCTATGTACCTGACCTGTCATCCGGTCACGGCGCTGTATTTTTTCTGAGCAATGCACCACAATGGTGCGAAACTGAATGGCTGCCCTCTGTTGCCCATTGCTGCCGGCCTTTGGCCCTGTGTGGGGCAATGCCGTCTTGGCCGGCCCCCGCCTGAAAGCGTCTTGTGCCCGTGTTTGGCGCGTATGGATAGGCAGCCACTCCCCAAAAACCACACCGTGCGCCATTTTGGTTTGCTTTTTGCACCGCAATCTATCGACCGCTTTAGGAATGGCACGCCGCGCCACCATTGAATCGGAAACTCGCCATGCTCAATGACCGCCAGCTGCGCTACATGCTGGACAGCCTGACCACCGCCGTGCTGGTTCTGGATGACAGCCTGCTGCTTTGCTACCTGAACTCTGCCGCCGAAGATCTGCTGGCGGCATCCAGTGCGCGAGTCGAAGGCCACCCGCTGCGGGAACTGGTGCGGGAGACTGAGGCTGCGCAGGAGGCGATGCGGGCCGCATTGGCCAGTGGCGAGCGCTACACCGTGCGCCGCACCGACTGGCTGCTGCACAATCTCGAGCGCCGCACCGTGGATTACTCCGTGAGTCCGGTTGCCGAGCTGGGCCTGCTGCTGGTGGAGGTGCAGCCCATGGACCGGCTGCTGCGCATCGCACGGGAAGACGCTTTGCTCAGCGCCCAGGAGACCACCCGTAACCTGGTGCGGGGCATGGCCCACGAGGTGAAAAACCCCCTCGGCGGCATTCGCGGCGCCGCACAGCTGCTGCAGCGTGAGCTGCCTGACGAGGAGCTGGCGGAGTACACCCAGATCATCATCGACGAGGCAGACCGCCTGCGGAACCTGGTTGACCGCTTGCTGGGCCCCAACCAGCCGGCCTCGATGGAGGCCACCAACGTTCACGAAATCATGGAGCGGGTGGCGCAGCTGATCGATGCGGAGTGCGACGGCGAATTGCGGATCCGCCGCGACTACGACCCGTCCATTCCCGAGTTTCCCGCCGACGACGAGCAGCTGATCCAGGCACTGTTGAACATCGCCCGCAACGCCATGCAGGCCATCGACGAAAGCATTGGCCTGGCCGCTGGTGAGATCACCCTGCGCACGCGTATCCAGCGCCGCTTTACCATCGGCCGCCGCTGCTGCCCCCTTGTCTGTCGCATCGACATCGAGGACAACGGCCCCGGTATTCCCGAGGACATTCGCGAGCGTATTTTCTACCCGATGATTTCCGGCCGCGCCGAAGGCTCGGGACTCGGGCTTTCCATCTCCCAGAACATCATCAATCAGCACCGCGGCCTGATCAAATGCGACAGCCGCCCGGGGCAGAGCGTATTTCAGATTTACCTGCCCCTGGACAACGAATAGACGCCTACGGAACCGAGAAATATGAGCAACCGCGTTTGGATTATTGACGACGACCGATCAATTCGCTGGGTACTGGAGCGGGCGCTCTCCCGCGAAGGAATCGATACCAAGTGTTACGAGAGTGGCGACAGTGCGCTGGATGATTTTTACAGCGACTCCCCGGATGTGGTGATCAGTGATATCCGCATGCCCGGCTCGGATGGCTTCAAACTGCTGCAGCGGTTCCAGGCGGAGCGCCCGGCACTGCCGATCATTATCATGACCGCCCACTCGGATCTCGACAGCGCCGTGGCCGCTTATCAGGGCGGTGCTTTCGAATACCTGCCAAAGCCGTTCGATGTGGATGAAGCAGTCGCGGTGACCCGCCGCGCCCTCGCCCATGCCAGCGAGCAGCAGGCGGATGAGCCAGTGGCCGTGGAGCAGGTCATTGGCAGCAAGGAAATCATCGGTGAAGCGCCGGCCATGCAGGAGGTGTTTCGCGCGATTGGGCGCCTGTCGCACTCCAATATTACCGTGCTGATCAACGGCGAATCCGGCACCGGTAAAGAGCTGGTGGCCCAGGCGCTGCATAACCACAGCCCGCGCAAGAGCAAGCCGTTCATTGCCCTGAATATGGCCGCGATTCCCAAAGACCTGATGGAATCGGAACTGTTCGGCCATGAGAAAGGCGCGTTCACCGGTGCCTCAACCCAGCGTGCCGGCCGCTTCGAACAGGCCGACGGCGGTACCCTGTTTCTGGATGAGATCGGCGATATGCCCGCCGAGACCCAGACCCGGTTACTGCGCGTCCTCGCCGATGGTGAGTTTTACCGTGTTGGCGGCCACACGCCGGTGAAGGTGGACGTGCGGATCATTGCCGCCACCCACCAGGACCTGGAAAAACTGGTCACGGAACATAAGTTCCGCGAAGACCTGTTTCACCGCCTCAACGTCATTCGCATACACATCCCGCGCCTGGCCGACCGGCGTGAGGATATCCCCCGCCTGGTGCGCCATTTCTTCAACAGCGCCGCCAAGGACCTGGGGGTGGAGCCGAAAATCCTGCTGAAAGACACGGAAGAGTACCTCGCCAACCTCGATTGGCCCGGCAACGTACGGCAGCTGGAGAATACCTGCCGCTGGATTACTGTCATGGCCTCCGGCCGCGAAGTCCATGTCGAGGACCTGCCCCAGGAACTCCAGCAGCAGACCGCCAGCACCGCGGCGCCGCAGGACTGGCAGAAATCTCTGCGCCTCTGGGCCGACCAGGCCCTTGCGGCAGGTCGGCGGGAAATCCTCAGCGAGGCGGTACCGGCATTCGAAAAAGCCCTGATCGAGATCGCCCTCAAGCACACCGCCGGGCGCAAACGGGATGCAGCGGAACTGCTCGGCTGGGGCCGCAATACCCTCACCCGCAAGCTCAAGGAGCTGGGCATGAATGGTGAAGGCGAATAGCGAACCATTTCCTGTCTTGTCTTTATCACACTGAAAAAGCCGCTCCCCGTGAGCGGCTTTTTTGTTTCAGTCGGAATGGCCAACGTTAATGAAGAATATGCTCGTACTTGGTACGGACGTTAATGTGGTGCGGATAAGGGAGGGTAAAAAGGAGCTGCCTGGCGGAAATTATTTTTCATGTAGCCAGATATGGCCACGTGTGATCATATATGGGTGCCCCTAGCGCCATCTAGGAGCGCGGTCAGATATCACCTCGCAAAAGAATAAACTGTTATGGTTAGGTCATGTCGAGAAAATTTTTAGGGAAGGAGGTTCTTGATTGGCCAGAGTTTAGCCAACTTTGCTTGGGCAAAAATAAGTCTTTCCTAAAAGAAATATCGGTTGGAGTTTGGGACTGGGACCATTTTGAGCGCCGTTTTCTGGCAACAAAGAATCTTCCAAAGCTTAAGGTGCTCAATATATTTAATGCGAGGTACAGCAGCTGGCCATTTAGGGTGCTAACTGAGCTAGAACGTCAGCAGCGTCCTCTAAAATCGCTATACGTATACATATTTCAAGGGTATCACAATTGTGGCCGTCTTAAGTTTTGTCTAAAGGAGAGCCAAGTCAGTGGCCTTGCGATCCCAGTTTTTGGAAAGATTACCGCCAGAGACTTTGAAATAACCGGGAGCTATTTTGGTATAGATACTATAAGCACCGAGCTCGTCCCAGAATGGAATGAACCATAACAAGGCGCTGCAGACCGACGGCCAACCTTATACACTTTATGTGCGGTCTCTGCGCTCCCATTATCGCGCATAAATCGCCCAGAATTGTCCGCGGCTGAGCGCGGCGTTATGTGAAACTATGATCATAGAGATTTTTAAAACTATCGCTATTGGTGCTCCCGTAGTGTTTGTTACTGCATACGCTTACGTTCACTTACTTCTTTGTATAGCAAAATTCAGTGCTGGAATTGTAAAGTTAGTGCTCAGCATGGTTGTGTACCTGGCTTCGTGTCCTTTGTTCGTGGCACCGTTGATCTTTCTTGTCGATGATGCGCGCTTTGCCATTAAGGAATCGACCTGGGCATTTGGCTATGTGGTTGCCGGCTACGCTGCTATTGCTGCCCCTGGATTCTATTACCTTGCTAAAATTAAAATCCAAGAGCTACAACGGGCGGGCTACTTTCTGCCTGAGTACTGACACACTTGACCGAGCGAAGCAGGCGAATAAATTAAAGCGGCATTACGCTTCGCCTGGAATCAATTTAAATTACTGCTATTAGCGGCGTTATTAATCTTGGATATCGTGTTAGATATGAAAAAGGATTTCTTAAGGCGTTCTATAAACTACGTGCTGATTCCTCTCGGTGTTGGGTTTGGGCAATGTATTGCGAAAGCAATCAGCAGCGATCATGACATCACTTATGCCTACATCGTTCTGTGGTCAGTTCTTGCGAGTATTCTTACATTCCTTTTCTTGATGACGTTTTTCCCTTGGTGGGAGTCAAAAAGGCATCGTTTAGGTAAGCCTGACCCGGTTCCGGTATATTGTTCACCTTTACTATGGCTACCGTTGGCTGGTGCGGTGGCGTATGTATTTTTCCTTATCATCGATGCATAACAATAGCGGGCAGGATACTCTGCCTCTAAGGGTATTCGCGGGTGTCCCAGCACTATGCGAATATTTTGCGGCTTGCTACGCTGCCTCCTTAGCACAATTTTTAAAGCAATGGCCACATCCGCAAAGATCGTTGGGGATTTAATGAACAATAAGCTACTAACTAAAGATTTTTTTCCTTAAAAGCTTATATCGCCTACGGTTTTGTGCTGTGGTTTCTTTTTGCAGATTGCCTGTATGGAGCCTTTGTAGGTGAAGTCTATATTCCGTCCCATCGAGGCCGCGGTGATCGCTATATTTCGGGCTATGCGTCCTGGCTGCTGCCAGCTATGATTGCGCTAGCCTATATGTCAGTGCGGGTAGCGAAAGATAAATTTTTGAGCCGGCGAGCTTCTCGGCTTGCGACCATGGTTGAGATACTTCTACTGTGTGTCGCGGTTAGCTCTGGTGGTTTATATCAATTGAGTAGTCTACTGGTATAACACCTGCTGAGATGGGGCGGCCTTTCAGCTGCTTCACAGCAAGTCCGCCCCAAAGGGGGCCGTTTTATTCATTTTACGATTGACTGATATCACGGAGGAAAAGATTTAATGAGCACCGAAAAATATAAGTCAACAATGGCTCCTAGGTTTCTTGGCTTGAGCATGATGTTCAGTGCGGCTCTCTTAGGTGTTGCGCTCACGGACAGTGCATCTATACAGTTTTTTTTCTTTGTGGTGATGGCAGCTCTGCTTCCGCTTCTTCTAGGTCTTGATAAGAAAGGCCGGTCAGCAAAAAGCCCGGAAGAAACTGTAGAGTAGTTAGTTCAGAAATAGCAGATGCCGGAATTCTAGTGCTGAAAATTGTGCTGGAATCGCAAATACGCTCGCTAGCCTATGCGGCGGCAATATGACGTGAAGCCGATTACTCAGCAAGGAGAGGCTTTGAAGGAATCACTGAAAAAAAGGTGGTCTACGGCTGAAGACCATGAGAAAAATGCATTAATTGTTTTGGGTGTCATCTCTATTGGAATTTTTACTTTTGCATTAGGAATTTCTCTAGGCAGAGTCATAGCGGCAACTCTCTGAGTATGGCTAGAAAGTTCACTGCAGCTAGGGAGATTCTGCATCAACAAGGCGAGAAGTCCTGGCGTAGTGGGTCAGCCATATCGAGACCGAGCAGGTTATTGCGAATCGGTGATACCTCAATAAGTGGCTCGTCTTCTACGCATTCTGGCAAGATCATCGCGCCACCATCTTTGTGCAAAAAATGTACACCGAAAGTTGCCCCTGCTGGCGACGCTATAGTTCAAGAAAAAGGATCAAATTTGAAAGCTTTCAGGAGTACATGGATCGGAATTACTCTATATTTCGCGGCAGGCCTGTCTTTTGCGGATGAAAAAAACCAAGAGCTGCTGAAGGGCACATACTGCGAGAAACATGCTCAAGCAGCTGGTTCTGCTGCTGTCATGAGAATGGCCGAGCGGATGTCAAAAGAGCCCAAAAATGAAGCCGCGCAGTTAGAATTTGCACTTGCCATGGCATCTACTTATCAAGAGCAGCTGGACCTCGATGAGGAGGCAGCGATCGCCCTTTTTGCATACCCTTATCGTGCTCAAGTGCACCCTAATTTTTTGCTAGACAGCCGGGCCCATAGGCACCTGTTCTTCAATCTATGTAAAGCGGAAATCCCTGTTACAGCGGTGAAGAACCTCGATCGTGCATCAGCTGCTGCGTGTTTCGATAAGGCCAGAAGCGCCGGACGATTAAACGATGTTGACCCATGTATCGTGGCCCTATTTGAAGCGGAAGATAAGAATCAAAAGCTGCCTGATTGATACAGTGGCACTTGCCCGTATGAGATGTTTACTTTCAGGGTGTTCATATGAAGAACTTGGATTCAGTGATTAGAACCACAGCCCTAGGCTGGTTCTGCTTCTGTTATTTCTTTTCCTTGCTCCTGATTCCAGTTTTTCCCTTTGTGACAGTGGGCTTCGATTGGAAGATCGCCATGCTGATTGTTTTTATTAGCCCTTTGCTCTTTCTGCTGCAGGGCTTTTTGATTGGCAGTATGGTTTGGTTGGGCTTGCAGATATACCGCGCTGGTTCATATCTTTTGTGCCGTAGTAATGGATGATGTCTGGTCGCTGTATTAGTCGGGGAAATGGCTAGCCTTTCTCACTTTCCCTCAGGTAACTCACCACCTCCATTTTTGTGCTGCCCTGAGGAATCATTTTGATGATTGCTCTTCACTTGCCCGGCAATTTACTGGTAAGCGATTCTTGGCCATCACTTTGATAACTTACTGCTGGTGCAGCTGGTACCATAATTGAACTACGAGCCATTGCATGGCATCTGAGACACTTTGGCTAATATTTGCATAAAGTTCGCTTCAGATATCCGCTGCCAATTCCCGCTGCTGCTGCCGCAATCGTGCCATGAAGGGCGATTCTGCCGGCAATGCCATCTCCTGTAGCAGTGCGCGGACAAACCCATCCGGCCGATTGGCTTCGGCACTTCCTTCCAGGGTGGGAAAGATAGCGCGGATGCGTATGAACTTGTCCCCCTTGGTGAATATGTAAGTGGCGCTGCTTGCTTGTGTACCTTGGAGATCGGTCAGCGTATTGCCATAGAAACTGCCAGAATATTCGTTTGTTCCAAGCTTCCATTGTAGTGACTGAACCTCGCTGAGATCTACGGATGCCAGTTGACCCTCACGCTCCATAAGTCGCAGTTCTTTTTGGAGATTTTCTGCTTCTTCCCGGCTAATGGCCGCACTATCTTTCCATTCCGTCTTGCGGATCGGATAGACAAACACCTCGGCTCTGTCGAAGGCGAATTGCTGGTGCTGGAACGTGAGCTGCGCACCGTAAAATGGGTTGTTGTAGATGACCTTTTCGTCAAACAGATAGTCGCCGATGGCCTGCGGAACTTGCAGGCCGGCCACATAATCACTGGCATTCAATGCTTCCAGCAGGTAAGCGCCGGTAAATATATTTTCCCGCTCGAGATCTCTGAGAAACTGCTGGCCCAGGGTAGCAGTGAGCTTGTCCTGGTAACTTTCACTATTGAAGAGTGAGGCTGAGTACTCCAGCGGCAGCGTGTAGTCGTAACGCTTAATCGGTAGTTCTGCCCAGGTCACGACGACTTCTGCTCGTAATGTTTTTTCCATCACGATCGGCAGCATCATCAAAGTGGCACCGGAAAGTGCAGCATTGCCGATCTCTTTGCCCGACTCTTCATCGAGTACTGCGATTGAGATCAGCGCCTGGTAGGCCTGTTCATTCTGTGCCAGAGACAGCTGCTGGAATTTACCGCTCTCTGAGAGCGCTTTGTGCAGTCCGGTGAGATCAAACGCATTCTCATTACAGTGGTGTAACAGCGAGCGGGCGCGAAACGCTGCACATTCCTCGCGCAGCTGGTCACTGGGGTGCTTATAGAAGAGCGAGACGGGTGGATAAACGACGCCCCCGGGCAACGGCTCCTCGACAGTCCTGGCTTGATGCCCCGCACAGGCCGTCAATAGCAGAAGCAAAGGAAGGATAAGCTGTGCACGCTTCATGGGCAGTGTTCTCGCTCTAAACATCACAGTTAAGCGGCAATATACGGAAATGCCGCCAATGGCACCAGCTACCGCTATTCGCGAGCCGCTGATGTTTGGTGATTATTTTGTGATGGAGCAGGCGATACCACGCGACGAGCGTCTATATATGAAGGTGCGTACTGCATGCCATCTAGGCGTGAAAGGGAATAGCAAGACTCTCACGACTGCCAGCTCACGGGCTGAAGACATTTTTTAACCTCAGATGGACGAAGTAGACCCAGTGGATGGGAAAGATGCTATGCGGCAATTCGCCATCATCGTCGTTTTATTACTGTTTGCTGCCAGCGCCCTGGCGGAAGGCAACAAGCGGCACTTATTCATTCTTGCCGGACAGTCAAATATGGAACGGCTGGACGCCGCGCGGCTGTTCACGCCGCTGCTGGAGGCGGCGTTGCCCGCTGACCAGCTCTTGGTGATCAAGGACGCCAGGGGTGGCCAGCCGATTCGGCGCTGGGTTTCAGGCCCGGGGCGGTCGTTGTCTGCGATGGGTCGGGGGCCCCTCTACCGGCAACTGCTAGGCAGGATAGAGGCTGAAACTGGCGGCCTGTATGACTTCGATAGTGTGACGTTTATCTGGATGCAGGGTGAGCGGGATGCACGGGAGGGGCTCGGCGCATACTACGAAGAAAAGCTCCGTGCACTGCTAGCCGCACTGCAGCAAGACCTGGCGCGGCACGACATCGGGCTTGTTATTGGCCGTATCAGTGACCACGGTCTCGATGGGCCGCGCAGTTTGGACTGGCAGCGGGTCCGGGAGGCACAGATGCGGGTGGCGGATGGCCTGCCACTGGGGAGCTGGGTCAACACCGATGACCTAAATGATGGTTTGGGCGCCGACGGGGAGCGACAGGTGAACGCGCTCCACCTCACTCCGAGCGGCTATCGGGAACTGGGACGGCGATTTGCTGTTGCCGCCATCCGCCTGCTCGGACAAAAAGCTGCAGGACACAAGGAGCCGCAGCCATCACAGGAAAATGACAGGACCCTGGTCCAGAATAAGTAGGGCATTCGCGGAGCATGCATGAACCTGTCAGATCCCTTTTCAACCCTGCATCTCGGCGGTCTTTACCTCCTGTCGATACTGCTGGTGATCGCCACGCTCGGGTTCGGCTTCTTCCTTGGGCGCAGGGCACGACGCAAGGGCAGAGCGCCCAGAGACACATCCGTGGGCAGTGCAGTAGCCGCCACGTTGGGGCTGTTGGCATTTATGCTCGCTTTCACATTCAACATGACGGCTGAGCGTTTTGCCCAGCGCAAGGCACTGTTACTTGAGGAGGTAAACACGATTGCCACCGCCTATTTACGTGCGGACTTCCTGAGTAAAAGTGGTGAGCGCCAGGCCCGGGCACTGCTGGCAGAGTATGCGGCTGCCCGGGATTTCAACCCACTGCTGATTGAGCTGCCAGAGTACCTGCGTTCCATCGAGCGTAGTACCCAAATCCACGAGGAGCTATGGGACATTGTCTCGGTGCATGTCGATGAGGGCTTTGATCCGGAAAAACTCAAGGCATTCTATGAGCCATTGAACGGTGTCATCGATTACCACACACGAAGGGTAGAGGTGGGAGGCCGTTACCAGATACCACCGCCAATCTGGATGGCGCTCTACGCCATCACCGGACTGTCGATGTTTGGTATTGGCTTTCAGTTGGGCGTGGCGCGTGGCGGCTCACCGCAGGTTGCCCTGGCGCTGGCACTGTCATTTTCCCTTGTGATTCTCCTCATCGCCGATCTGGATCGTGCAGGAGAGGGCTTTCTGACGGTAGATAACAGTGCCATGGCTGAGCTGAGTGCCAGCCTGCAGCAGCGCCAGCTCGAGGCGAAAAAGTCGCAGGAGTAGTCCTTGTGGCGGATCTCATCATGATCGCCTTTTTGCACCGCGGGCAGGCTTCTGGCATTGAAAACGGACGAATGCATGCAAGCTGAGAATCTCTTTCATACATTGCCACTATCGCTTATCTATATCTTCACGATCTGCTTTGTGCTGACCGCACTCTTCTTCGGAGGCTGGCTCGGCCGTCATTACCGGAGAAAGCACGGGGAACAACGGGAGTCCTCCATTGGCAGTGCCGTGGGAGCGACACTGGGTCTGCTCGCATTCCTGCTCGCGTTTACCTTCAATACGACAGCCAGTCGCTTTGCCGACCGAAAGGCGCTGATGTTAGGGGAGGTAAATGCGATCAATAATGCCTATCTGCGCGCGGATTTCTTAACACCGGAACAGACCCTGCGGGCGAGGGCCCTGCTGGCAGAGTATGCAGATTTCCGTGATTATGACCCCAGGGAGCGTAAGATCGATGCAGAAGCGCTCGCCCAGGTGGAGGAGCTGCACCGGCAGCTGTGGTCCATTGTCGATGCTCATGTGGAGCAGGGCTATAACGCCGGTTACCTGCGGCAGTTTGTGGATCCGCTGATCGAGGTGATCCGCCATCACTATTCGCGGGTGGTTGTGGCACTGGAGTATCGCATTCCCAGCCCCATCTGGATGTCGATGTATTTCATGACTGGGCTGGCGATGATGGTGATTGGCTACCAGTTTGGTATCAGCCGTGGCGGCTCACCACAGATAGCGGTGGCGCTGGCGCTGACTTTCGCTACCGTCATTCTCCTGATTGCCGATCTGGACCGTTCGACAGAGGGGGTGCTGCTGGTGGATCAGCGACCACTACGCGAGCTCAACCTGCGGCTGCAGCGGGAGCAACAGCGTCGACTGGAGGGGGCAGCACCCGGCAGCACTAGCCGGGCCCCGGGTTTACAATCTCCTCGTCAGGTGCGTGAGAGCCCATAAACTCCCGCATAAAGATCTGCCAGAATGCCATGAACAGCGCTGCCAGCAATGGACCGATGGCAAAGCCGCTGATGCCAAACATCATCAGGCCTCCCACGGTAGAGAAGAGCACCAGGTAGTCCGGCAGTTTGGTATCCCGGCCCACCAGGATCGGTCTCAGTAAATTGTCCACCAGGCTGATGACGCCGACACCAAACGCCATCAGCACCGAAGCCTTGACGACCTCACCGGTGGCATAGAGAAAGATTGCCGCCGGGAACCAGATAATCGCCGCCCCCACCGCCGGCAGCAGCGACAGCAGTGTCATTGCCACACCCCAGAGCAGCGGTGCCGGCAGGCCGAGCGCCCAGAAGATCAGGCCACCGAGGGTGCCCTGGGTAATCGCGACCACCAGGTTGCCCTTGATGGTTGCGCGGGTCACCTCCGCAAACTTGTCCAGCAGCAGGCGTTCGCGCTCGTCTCCCAGTGGCAGGGCGCGAATCAGTAGATCCACCAACCACTCCCCGTCGCGAATCAGGAAGAAGGTCAGGTAGAGCATCAGGCCCAGCATCAGGAAGAAGTTCATCGTATTCTGACCGAGCGCAATGGCATTTTTGGCAATAAAGCTGCCAGCATTCATCAGCCAGTTCAGAATCCGCTCTTTGAACTGGTCAAAGTCCATGCCGAAGCGCTCGAAGAATGCGCTGATACCCGGAAAGGCCGAGCGTACCTGTTCCAGTTGTTTCGACAGGTCGATCTGGCCGGTCTGGGCTTTCTGGAACAGGCTGACGGCTTCATTGACAAATGAGCTGGCCACGGCCAGCACCGGGATGACCACCAGCACTACACAGAGTACCAGCGTCAGCAGTGCCATCAGGTTCGGCCACTTCGGGAACCGTTCCATCAGCAGGCGGTACACCGGGAAGAAAATCACCGTGATGGCACAGGCCCAGAAAATGGGTGTGAAGAAGGGCTTCAGCAGCAGTGCAAAAGCCACAGATACCAGCAGCAGGGCGACGACGAACGAGCGCTGTTCCATCTTTGCTTGCACCGGGGGTCCCTCAATTATTGTTGTTGAATGACCGGACTAGTTTACGCAGTGCGCAGTGTCGATTACCAGCTCCGATAGCCGCAGGTATCGACGTGGAAGCGGACACCGCGGTAAATGCCGAGTCCCATGTTCCACTTTTTGCCCACCCGGCGGTGAATCTTCTTCAGCATCGGTACCAGCTCTGCGCGGGTGTAATCCCGCTCGGGGACCATATCCAGCCCGCAGAAATGCATGTGCTTGCTGCGCTTGGAGCCACCGGCCTTGGCATTGTACCGGGTGGTGCGCCAGCCAGAGAGCACTGTCACCGGCCCGATAACAGGGATGATTTCCTTCTGCAGGAGGCGCAGAGTCTCTACCATGGAACCCCAGTTCTTTTCCGGGGGGATGGCGAAGGGCGGCTCGCCCACTTGCTGCCAGTCACTGCCCTGGCGCAGGAGCGAATAGGACGGCACCACGCCATCGACTTTGTTGATATACAGGAAGTGCTGCAGGCGTGTATACCTCGGCCGGGCGTCGCTCTGGTCGAGAAATTTTTCGAAGGCTTTGGGAGAAGCAGCGGCATAACCCTTCACATCGTAGACATCGGGGATCACCAGCTTTTCGGGAATTTTTTCCACAGGAATGATCTCTCGCGGTGTGACCACGCGCTCGGCGAGCTCGCGGACTTTTTCCACCGTGAATACCACCAGCAGCAGAATACCCACCAGGATCAGCGCGGTAATCCAGATGGCCCGGCGCCGCTCGATATGAATATCGATCCACTCGTGATCGGGACTCTCTTTGATGTCCATTGCCGATTTTGCTCCTGAAGAAAAGCATTACCAACGGCGGTAGCCGCAGGTGTCGATATGGAAGCGCACGCCGGAATAGATGCCGAGCCCTGCCCTGCTCTCCGGGCCGACCCGTGCATGCATCGCCTGCAATTCATTGATCAATTCACGGCGGCTGATATTGGACCTGGGCACCAGGTCCACACCGCAAAAGTCCCGGTGATGACTCTGCGCTGAGCCCCCCAATTTACGGTTGTAACGGGCTGTGCGGTAAGCCGAAACGATCACCACCGGACCAATGCTGGGAACCACCTCATCGCGAATCAGTTGCAGTGTGGCGACGATATTGGGCCAGTCGCGACGCGGCGGCATGGCAAAGGGGGGCTCATTGATCCGCATCCAGTCGGAACCCTGGCGCAGCAGACCCCGGGGCGGCAGCAGTTTCAGGTCGACGTCGGCCTCCCGCAGGAAAGTGGTGAATTCGGCGAATTGGGCGCGATGACTGCCCTGGCGGAGGTACTGCTTGAAGGTCTCCTCATTGGCAACGCGGTAGCCGCGCACCTCAATGTAGGGCCGCTCTTTGGATTGCAGGTAGAGCAGCCCCCACATCACGGCGGTAATCAGCACCAGCAGCAAGGTAATGCCGATCAGTACCAGCCAGTTGGTGCGCTCGGCCCGCCACTGGTGGTGGACCTGGCGGCTGAGCAGGGTAAAGCGGTCTGTTGCGGACATGGCATCCGATGGCGTCTGAGTACTACTTCGCCGCACTGGCGCGCGGCGCCTCTTCAATCACTCTCTTTATTCACTATAGCCGCAAACAAAAAGGCCCCCGCAGATTGCTCTGCGGGGGCCTCTCGGACTGATTGGGATTCAGTCTCAGGCGCGGGGGCCGGCGCCCTTCACGTCATCGCTCACCTGGAACTTCTCGATGTTCTCGGCGAACAGCTGGGCCAGTTTCTTGGCCTGCTCGTCATAGGCGGCCTGGTCAGACCACGCTTCACGCGGGTTCAGGTAGCTGTTGTCGACACCCGGGACCTCCAGCGGGATGTCCAGATTCAGTGCTTCCAGGTGCGCGGTCTCGACACCTTCCAGGGCACCGCTCTGAATCGCGGCGATCACGGCACGGGTGACCGGGATCGGGAAGCGCTTGCCGTTGTCACCGGAGCCACCGGTCCAGCCGGTGTTAACCAGGTAGACCTTGGAGCCGAAGTCCTCGATACGCTTCATCAGCAGATCGGCGTACTCGCGCGGTGCGCGCGGCATGAACGGCGCACCGAAGCAGGTGGAGAAGGTCGGGTGGATACCCGCTTCCGCGCCCAGTTCGGTGGAGCCCACGCGGGCGGTGTAGCCGGACAGGAAGTGATAGGCCGCGGCTTCCTTGGACAGGATGGATACCGGCGGCAGTACGCCGGAAACGTCGCAGGTCAAAAAGATCACGTTCTTCGGCTCGCCGGCCTGGTTGCCGGGCTGGCGCATGACCACGTGCTCCAGAGGGTAGGAGCAGCGACCGTTCTCGGTCAGGCTGGTGTCGTGATAATCCGGTGTGCCGACCTCGTCGGTCACCACGTTTTCGACAATGGCGCCGAAACGGATCGCGTCCCAGATAACCGGCTCGTTTTCCTTGCTCAGGTTGATGGTCTTGGCGTAACAGCCGCCCTCGATATTGAAGACGCCGCCCTTGGCCCAGCCGTGTTCGTCGTCACCGATCAGGTAGCGCTCCGGATCGGCAGACAGGGTGGTCTTGCCGGTGCCGGACAGGCCGAAGAACAGGCAGACATCGCCGTCTTTGCCCACGTTGGCGGCACAGTGCATCGGCATGACATCTTTTTCCGGCAGCAGGAAGTTCTGCACCGAGAACATGGCCTTCTTCATCTCGCCGGCGTAGCGCATGCCTGCCAGCAGGACTTTGCGCTGGGCGAAGTTGATGATGACCACGCCTTCGGAGTTGGTGCCGTCGCGCTCTGGCTCGCAGACGAAGTTCGGCGCGTGCAGGATGCGCCACTCTTCCTTGGCCTTCGGGTTGTACTTGTCCGGGCGGATGAACATGTTGCGGGCGAACAGGGTGTGCCAGGCGGTTTGCGCGGTCACCAGCACCGGCAGGTAGTGGTCTTCGTGCTGGCCGACGTGCAGCTGCTGCACGAAGGAGTCAGAGGAGGACACGAACTCTTCCACGCGACTCCACAGGGCATCGAACTTGTCTTGCGGGAAGGGGCGGTTGACCTTGCCCCACTCGATGCTGTCGCTGGTGGAAGGCTCTTCCACCACGAAGCGGTCTGCCGGGGAGCGGCCGGTGCGCGCGCCGGTCTCGGTTACCAGGGCGCCGGTGTCGGAGAGCTTGCCCTCGCCGCGCAGGATCGCCTCTTCAATCAGTTTCGCCGACGCGAGGTTTTTCAGAACCTGCGCCGTGTCGTCCATCTGTGCCATTCGTCGATTACCCGTGAAGTTGTAGGACCAAAACATAGTAGGGCGACGCATACGGGAGGCGTCGCCGGGAAAATCGGGGGGCAGAATTATGGCAAACTTCAATTTGACGGGATACTCAGGAAGGCTGTTTTTTGACCAATGACAGCGTTGTCTTGTGAAATTTTGTGCCGCTTTATTTGAAAAGGCGATGATGTAGTTTTACTACATTGATTTGGTGAATTTTTGGCGCGAATTCGGCGGCTGGCGGTGTGCCGGGCAGGCCCGGTCGAAACCGGGCGCAATCCGTTTGCGGGGGCTCAGTGCAGTGTGTGGGGCGGGGCGTTGAACAACGTCTCGATCTGCTCGCGGTCGAAACGATACTGGGTGTTGCAGAACTGACAGTCCGCCTGAATTTCGCCGCCCTGCTGCTCCAGCAGCTGATAGACCTCTTCCGGGCCCATGGAGACCAGTGCCCGCGCGCTGCGCTCGCGGGAGCAGCTGCACTTGAAGCGAATGTTGGCGGTGCCCAGCGCCTCCGGATTCAGCTGGTGAAAGAGGCGGTGCAACAGCTGGTTGTGAGGCAGGTCGTGCAGCTCCTCTGCGGTCACTGTCTCCGCCAGGTGCTGGGCAGTCTCCCAGGCGTCGGCGTTTTCGGCCGCCGTGGCCGCGTTGTTGCCCGGCAGTACCTGCAACATGATGCCGCCCACCGTGCTGGGGCTGGACTCGATCCAGAAGCGGGTGGCCAGTTGTTCCGACTGGGTGAAGTAGTCCTCGAGACACTCGGCCAGCGTCTCCCGCTCCAGTGGCACGATGCCCTGGTAGCGCTCGCCCTGCTCCGGCTCCACGGTGATAGCCAGCACTCCTCCCTCGCCGATCAGCTGCTGCAGGGAGGCGCCCTCCTCAATCCTGGCCCCTTCCGCCAGTCGGGCGATGCCGCGCAGGTCGCTGTGGTGGGTGCACTCGGCCATGATCAGGGGCACATCGCCCTGGCCGCGGGCCTGCAGTGCCAGCAGCCCCTCAAACTTCAGCGTGGTGGAGAGCAGGCAGGCAGCGGCGAGGAACTCGCCCAGCAGTTGCTGTACCGGCCCTGGAAACTGGTTGTTCTCCAGTACCGCGCGATAGGCATCGGTGAGGGTAACCACCTGACCGCGGATATCGTGTTTGGAAAGAATAAAGCGTTCCAGCTGATCGGACATGGACTCGTGGCCTCGGCAAATCTGTGGGGCGAACGGGCATCGCCGCTCGGGGCGGCGATTTTAGAGGGCCGGGTCCCTAAATGGTAGCTGGGGTGGCGGGCAGGGGTTTATCCGCACAGTTGCTGGATTTGCTGCTCCAGCGCGGCGGCCCGCTGCTGGCGCTCGCGCTCACTGAGCCGCACTTCGCGGCCGTTCTGATCGAGCACGATGACCGGCCCGCGCAGGATGCGCAGGTTGCGCTTGGCCTGGCGGCAGGCTTCCGCCCGCTGGGACTGCTGTCGCTGCAGCCGCTGTTTCTGGCGCTGCCGGTATTGGCGCTCCAGATCCGAGGACGTTTCCCGTTTTCGGGGGGTGGCCGCCGCTTGTGTGGCATCGGCACTGTTGATGGGGGTGAGTTCACCGCCGACATCCTCGGCCTCGGCGCTGACCGGCGGGCGATCTCCGAAGTGTACCCGCCCGTCCTCATCCACCCAGCGGTAGAGCTCATCGGCCACCGTCGCCGCACTGGCTGCGGCGACCGTCAGGGCCAGTAAAACTGTTCTGATCATCCCTTCCTCCCGGTGCTTCCCTGGCGGCCGCAGGGGGCCGTGGTGCAGGTCGCCGGTTACTCGCCGGAATCCTGCGCCAGAGTGCTGAAGAGTCCCGGGGAGTGGCGGTGCGGAATGTGGTAGGTCTGCAGGATCATCGGTTCCTGGGTGCGCGCCGCCGCGGCGTTCAGGACCATACGGTAGCCGGAGTCGTCGCGCAGGTCTACGTAGGGCTTTTCGTTGCTTTCCATCTGCTGGGCAAACTCATTGAAATCCTTCACCGGCTGGCCATTCACAGAATCAATAATCCAGTTTTTCCAGTCGTGATAGCCCAGGTTCACGCCGGCCGGCAGCACCTTGAGGGCTACCACCAGTTCGCTGCGCCCCGCATCGCCCCAGCGGTTGCGGGCGTGCAGGTAATCGATGGGCGCCTTGGAGTGCCAGTTGTTACCCCAGCGCTTGATCAGGTTCATATTCAGCGGCACGAACACCACCCCACCGTAGATGTAGTAACGCGGGCGCTGGTCGAACTGCTCCCCCACCACCAGTGAGCGCGAGGTCGGAGCCGAGCCCAGGGTCACTTCAGCGGTGCGGACCTCACCCTCGCGGGAGAAGCGCACCGGCAGCCGGTCGCCCACATGGTACTGGTCCACCGCGTAGTGGTAATTAGTGCGCTGATTTTCGCGCCACTCCACGGTGCGGTCTGCGGCCACCGGGTAGCCATCCACTTCCAGCAGCACATCACCCGGCTGCAGGACGGATGCCGCCGGGGCATCGTGGAACACCTTCACGATCAGGGCGCCCTCCTGGTCCTCGGCCAGGCCGGCTGCCTGTTTGAGGGACGGGCTCTCCATGCTCTGGGTCACGGCGCCCAGCTCCGGGAAACCATCGTGCGCACCGTCCTCGGCGTCCTTGAGTACATGGCGGATGACGCTGGGCGGCACAAAGTAGCCCAGGTTTTCGGCACCCTGGCTGTTGTTGGTCTGCATGGCGACGCCGACGATGCGACCATCGGAAATCACCGGCCCGCCGCTGTTGCCGGGGTTGATGGCAGCGTCGATCTGGCCGGCCATCAGGTAGCTTTCGGCGTGGGCATAGTACTGGTGCTCGATGCGGGAGAGCACGCCGCGGGTAATGGACAGGGATTTACCGCCAATCGGGTAGCCGTAAACGGTGACCTCTTCCTGCAGGTCAGGCAGTTCCCCCAGATCCAGTGGCCGGGTGTCCTCGAAGAAGTCTGCATCCTCGACGCTGAGCAGTGCCAGGTCCGCCTCGTGGGAGACGAACTCCACCCGGGCGCGGAATTTCTGCGCATCACCGTGGCGCTGCACCTGGATGAAGCTGCCGTTGGCTACCACGTGGGCATTGGTGAGGATGCGCTGGTCGTCGATGACCGCACCGGAGCCCGACAGCTGCTTGGCATTCAGCAGTGCCCAGGGGTTGAAGTAGTCCGGGGCGGCGGCGGTGGTGTAGATCTTGATGATCGAGCGCTTGAGCTGCTCGTGTTCGCGGCTGTCGGCGTTGGCGGTTTGCATCACCAGCAGGGAGAGGGCGACGAGGGCAAAGATTCTTTTCATCATAGGCGGCGGATCGCGGTCTTTTATCTTTGTGGCTGGCAGTTTAGCAGCTGCCGTGGATTACTACGCAGCGTCAGCCGCGACGGAGCACCGGATCAGTCCTGCTCGCGCAGGAAACGGTGAATCTGGCGCCGCTGCTTCTTGTTGGGGCGGTCGCTGCGGATACCGGCATTACTGGCCTGGCGCTCGATGCGGGCCTGTTCGCGCTTGGCCACACTGGCCTCGGTCTCCCGGTACAGCGTCTGGGCGATATCGGCGCCGCGGCGCTGGTCGGACAGGGCAACCACCTCCACCTCCAACTGATCCCAGCCTTTGCGGATCACCAGGGTGGTGCCGGTGGTGATTTCCTTGCTGGGTTTTACCCGCTGGCTGTCGGCGTGGACCTTGCCACCCTCGATGGCCTGCTTGGCGATACTGCGGGTCTTGAAGAAACGGGCGGCCCAGAGCCACTTGTCGATACGGACTTTTTCCATGGGGGATTGGGAGCAATCTCTAGGGTGGGTGAGGGGAGGTCGTGCGGAACTGTATGAGGCAGGGATGCCGATTACAAGCGTACATGGATGTATTCACAGCGTGTCCCGCACGACCTCCCCTCGCCCACCCGGCTACTTGGGGTGCTTGGGAGCGATTTCGATGATCTCGTTGAAGTGCAGGATCGCCGGGAAGTCGCTGATGTCACGCAGCGGGCCGCGGCTGTCCGGTTGCAGGATGCACAGCAGATACGCGATGCCGTAATCGCGGGCGGCGGCCAGCACCTGCTCGTTATCGTCCACGAACAGGGTGCGGGCGGGGTCAAATTCCGAGTGCTCGCGCAGCACCGGCCAGAAGTCGGCGCTCTCCTTGGCGTAGCCCAGGTCGTGGGAGGAGACGATGCCGTCCATCCAGCGGTCGATGCCGGTGCGCTCCAGCTTGTGGGTCAGGCCATCGGGGTGGGCGTTGGTGACCAGCAGCACACGCTTGTCCATCTGCTGCAGCCCGCTGAGGAAGTCCTCAACGTGGGGGCGCACGGCGATTCGATCCTCGATTTCCCGCAGGATGGCGGGGATATCCATCTTCAGTTCCCGGGACCAGAAATTCAGGCAGTACCACTCCAGGGTGCCGCGCCGGCCCTCGATTTCCTCCACCAGCGCCTGTTCCGCCTGGGCCAGCGTCATGCCATGGGTTTCGGCATAGCGCCTGGGCAGGTGGTTGAACCAGAAGTGATTGTCGTAGTGCAGGTCGAGCAGTGTGCCGTCCATATCCAGCAGCACGGTGTCGACGCCTCGCCAGTCCAGCATGAAAACCTGTACCTCGTTGGTGGCCGGCGCAGTCACAGTGCGCCGGCGGTTAAAAAATCACCGGTTGCCTATTATGCCCGCGCGCGCCCTATTCCGTACAGCAGCGCCAGCTGGGCACCATAATAGGTGACCATGATCGCGGTTCCGGCCAGTGGCAGCGGCAGCAGGAAGCGATTCACGGCAATCAGGGTGTCGGAGACCACAAAAATGATAGCGCCAGCGTACAGCAGGCCCGAGTTGCCACGATGGGCGGCAGCCGCCAGGGCCATGGCAGTGATCGCCAGCAGGTAGCAGAGCACCGCTGGCGCCAGTTCAGTCGCGGCAGGCAGTAGTTGCGAGGCCAGCAGGCTCGTGGCCAGCAACAACGGCAGCGCCCGCATCGCAAAGCGCTGACTCCGGAACTGGGCGCCGCGCAGGAAGTTTGCTGCGTAAACCACCTGTGCGATCAGGAACGCGGCCAGGCCCATCACGAATTGCAGCGGGAAATCCAGTGCCAGCAGCACGTCCCCCAGGGCGGAAAATGCCAGTGCGACCAGGGTCAGGGTACGTGTGACACCGCGCAGCATCAGGGCCGCCATGATACCGAGCACGGCAATCGGCGCGGCCTTGAGCGCTGGCATCCACAGGGCCTGGCCGCCCGCCGCATCGAGAAAAATATAGAGCCCCGCCAGCAGAGCAAAAGCGGCGGGCAAAAGTTTGCGCAGGACGAGCCCATTGGAGACAGTGGGAGATGTTGCGGCGGAAGTCATGGTCATGTCGGTATCTTTCTTCTATTTCTTCTTGGTTTTCTCAAGGGGCTATGGGAAAGGGACGAGGGGTTTGGGGCAGTATTCGTGAAACACAGCGGCCGCGCAATCACCCGTGGTCTCGGTCATGGAATCGTGGCAGCGTCACTGCCAGTACAAAAAGATGCAATCGGAAAGGAGAGCTTCGCCCATGAAGGCAGACAATATTCTCGAAACCATCGGCAATACGCCACACGTCCGCATCAATCACCTGTTTCGGCCCGACATCGAGGTGTGGATGAAAGTGGAGCGGTTCAATCCCGGCAGCAGCATCAAGGATCGCATCGCCCTGTCCATGATCGAGGAGGCCGAACAGGGCGGCGCGCTAAAGCCCGGTGGCGTCATCATCGAGCCTACCTCCGGCAACACCGGTATCGGGCTGGCGATGGTGGCGGCAGTCCGCGGTTACCGGTTGATCCTGACCATGCCGGAGTCCATGTCCATAGAGAGACGCAAGATCATGAAAGCGCTGGGGGCGGAGTTGGTGCTCACTCCCAAGGAGCGTGGCATGCCCGGGGCCATCGAGCGGGCCGAAGAACTGCTGCAAGAGCACGAGAACAGCTGGATGCCGCAGCAATTTCGCAACCCGGCCAATGTGAAAATACACCGGGAACAGACGGCGAAAGAGATACTCGATGATTTCCCCGAGGGTCTCGACTATATGATCACTGGCGTCGGTACCGGCGGCCACATTACCGGTTGCAGCGAGGTGTTGAAGGAGCATTTCCCGGGGCTCAAGACATACGCGGTGGAGCCGGAAAAGTCCCCGGTCATCAGTGGCGGCGAGAAGGGGCTGCACCGGCTGCAGGGTATCGGCGCGGGTTTTGTCCCCGAGATCCTCAACCGGGATACCCTCGATGGCACTGTCCAGGTGAGCGAGGAAGACAGCTTTGAGATGGCCCGGCAGTGTGCCAGCAAGGAGGGGATCTTTGTCGGTATCTCCTCCGGCGCCAGCCTCGCTGCGGTGAAACAGCGCGAGGCGGAATTCGCCCCCGGCGCCCGCGTGCTGGTGTTCAGCTACGACACCGGCGAGCGTTATCTATCCATCGAAGACCTGTTCCCGGCCTGATTCCTGCGAGTACTGTGGCCGGTGCCGTGGGAAGGGAGCCGGCCGGCGCGTATAATGCCCGCTTTTCGCGCCACCGCGGTGGTGCGGTGACAATGATAAATGGGGTCCGCCAGCAGTCGGACCGGGAGCTGGAGTGGTTATGACACAGGGGCTGGAAAGCAAGGCGCTGCTGGAGCGCGTGATCGGGATCTGCGAGCGCGCCGGTGAGGCGATCCTCGAGGTGTACAACAGCAGCGAGGAGCTGTCGGTGGATACCAAGGCCGACGATTCCCCGGTGACCGCCGCCGATCTGGCCGCCCACCGTGTGCTGGCCTCCGCGCTGGCTGAGCTGATTGAAGGGGTGCCGGTACTGTCAGAGGAGCAGGAAATGCCCTCCTTCGAGCAGCGCAGCAGCTGGCAGCGTTACTGGATTGTCGATCCCCTCGATGGCACCAAAGAGTTCATCCGCCGCACCGGCGAGTTCACCGTGAACGTTGCCCTGATCGACAACGGCGAGCCGGTATTGGGGGTGGTCTACGTACCGGTCCTGAACATCATCTATGCCGGCTGTCGCGATCTGAATGGCAGTGGCGACAAGTTCGCGTTCAAGCGTGATGCCAGTGGCGAAGCGCCCATCAGCGTGCGGCCCATGGCTCCGCGCCTGGAAAGTCGCCAGCCGGTGGAACTGGTGGCGAGCCGCAGCCACGGCGCCGGAGCGGTCGATCAGCTGGTGGAGCGGATCGAGTCGGAGCTCGGCGCTGTGGAGTGCAAGAACATGGGCAGCTCACTGAAGCTGTGTCTGGTTGCCGAGGGTGCGGCGGATCTGTATCCGCGCCTGGCGCCCACCTGCGAGTGGGACACCGCCGCGGCCCAGGCCGTGGTGGAGGCAGCCGGTGGAACCGTCGTCGACGACCAGTTCGAACTGCTGCGCTACAACCGCAAGGACTCGCTGCTGAACCCGTATTTCTACGTGATCGGCGATACCGGTTTCGACTGGCGCGCATTGCTCACAAAGTAGTCATTTTTGGGCTAGCCTTTCAGATAGGTTCTGTGTCCACCGCCCGGTTCCCCGGGCGGTGCCCCTCCGAGGTTGCCCGATGTCCGATCTCCGTAGCGTCCATGTGAATGTCAGCGAGAGTGAGACTCGCAAAATGCGCCGCCAGCTGGAATCCGAGATCCAGTGGCTGCAGCGGCAGATGGACGAATTGCAGGGTGCTGCCGGGGAGCTCGATATCTCCCTGCTGCAAACCTACAAAGAAATGATTTATTGTCGGCGCGCGCTGCTCGGGCGCATGCCCCGCTGAGTATTTTGTTTTCCCGCCTTCGATTTTTTTGGTAAACGCTTTCTAAAAAGCGCGCAATCCATTGCTCCGTTTGCCACGAAAAAATAAATACCGTCTACGCTTGGTGAGTTAATCAAATAAGAGTAACTCCAATGCGTTATCCGGTTGTGGTTCACAACATCGAATACGCAGGTTTCGGGGCCATCGCTCCGGACCTCCCGCACTGCCACTGCCACGCCGAGACTCTCGATGCGACCCTGCAGAAGATGGCCGAGACGATCTTCCAGCGCCTGGACGATATGCACGCTGCCGGCGAGACACCTCCACCTTGCAGCGAGATCGATGCGCTGCGCAATAATCCGGCTTACGAGGGTGGTATCTGGGCCATGATCGATGTGGACCACGAACAGCCACTCCCCAAATCCAACTCATAACCTCCAACTGAAAAGGCTCAAAGGGAATTCTCTGACCAAGGAAGGAAAGGCATGAAAAAAATTGTCGGTGCGCTCGCCCTGCTCTTCTCCCTGTCCGCCGGGGCAGTGGAATGGAACAACCCGATTGAAGGCTTCTGTGTCGGCGAATATCAAGTCGTCGGTACCATCGGGCTCGGCCAGGGCGAACTGCAGATCAATGATGACCAGGATTTTTATGGCTACGGCAGTGTGGGTATCTCACCCAGCATCGGCCTGTGGCAGGTAGAACTGCGTTACACGAATTTTGATGACGGTGGCGTGGATATTGACCAGTACGGTATCAACTTCAAGGTGGACTTTACCCTGAATTGCGACGTGCACTGCCTGTACTGGATGGCGGGTTGGAACTACAGCGAAGTCGACGTGGACGAGGTGATCCGCGGCGGCCTGCCGGTGATTGTCGAGGATAACGGCTACGACAATTACTGGAATGCGGGTGTCGGCTATCGCTATCGCTGGACGCGGGACTTCGATACCTCGGTGGAATACATGTACAACGATGTCGGTAAAGTGGCGGGCTTCGACCTGGGCCACCTGCGCGGGCTCACTGTCAATTTTGCCTATCGTTTCTGAGTCTACAGCTGCCTCGAATGCGCAGTATTCCATGGAGATCGGCGCCCGGCACCAGAGCCGGACGCCGTTTTTGGTCTGGTTAATGTTGTCACGCTAGAAGCGGACGATGCCCTTTAGCCACAGCGTGCGTCCTGGCTCGTTGACCCTTTGCAGCTGTTCAAACCCTGCCACCAGCGCGCCGGCGCGGCTGATGTGTTCCGCATAGGTTTCGTCCAGCAGGTTGTCGATACCGGCTGTCAGCTGCAATGTCTGAGAGGGCTGCCAGCTACTGTTCACCGATAAAACAGTCGCACCATCCGTCGGACTGATATCCTGCCCGGCGATATTGCCCTTGCCCGGATCGACCCGGTCCTGGCTGGCGATACCCCGTACCAGCAGCCCCGCACCCCATGCCCCCCGGCTGTAATTGAGCGCCAGGCGCGCCTCCAGTGGCGGCAGTTGGGCGAGAGTGGTGTCATCGGTATCGTTGGCACCGCGGACAGAGGCGAGGGTCAATTCCGTCCGCCAGTAATCGTGCAACTGATATTGAACGTCCAGCTCCAGCCCCCAGGAGCGCGCATCGATATTGCGAACGATACTGGTTGTGCGAGTCGCGGGCATGTTCATCATGGTGCCGCCGCCCATCACTGGTTTTTCATAACCAGACTGGATCAGCAGGTAGTCATCGATACGGTTGTAGAAAGCGGACAGGCTGCCAGACAGACGATCGCCGTTGTAGAGCCCGCCGATATCCAGCTGTGAGGTCTTTTCCGAATTGATCGCAAAGGCGCTGACAGAGTCGGTTGTTTCCCTGGCGATCATTTCCCAGTAATCCGGGAAGCGCTCACTATGGCCGAGACCGGCAAAGAGGGTGGAGTTGCCCTCTCCCAGCTGCGTTTCGTGCCGCAGGAAGCCGCTCTTCAGCAGTTCATCACGCTCCCGCCCGGCGCTGGGGTTCGGCGCCGTGGCCATCATCGACAGCATCACCCCGGGGCGCTGATCTGTTACCTGCCAATCGTCCAATCGCAACCCGCCAATCCATTGTCGCGCGTCACTCTGCTGCCAGCTCAACTCGGTAAAGAGTCCCGTCTGTAAAAACTCAGCATCCGGATTGCGGCGCAACTGTCGGTAATTCAACATTTGCTGGTTCATGGTGTTGCGGCTGGTGTGGGCGTTGAATTGGCTGTCCAGGCCTACCACCAGCTCTGTGGCAGACGAGGACGCCAGTGTCAGTTCCGCCTTTGCCCCACGGGTTTCCCGATCCGGGTTCATCGCCACCGGGTTGGCCATGGGCCCGGCCGGTTGCCGCAGGCTGTAGTTATCCATCACATGATCGACATAATTGAGATAGCCCTGCACTTCCAGCGCCTTGACGGTTTGCCCCAGGTTCTCCCAGCTGGCACTGGCGCTGTGGTGCTCGCGGGCAAAACGGCTGCCGTCTACGCCCCGGTCCGCATAGGCGGCCTCGCCATCACTGCGGGCGCTGCTGATGCTGTAGCGGGTATCGTCATCCGGGGTCCAGGCCAGGCTGGCCTGCCCCTGCCAGCGCTCGTAGCGAGAGTGAATGGTGACACCGTCGCCGTCCTCGTAGTCATCGGCGGAGGCGGCTGACAGGGAGCCGTGGACGGAAAGCTCCGGCGCGCTGTAGCGGGCATCAAGCAAACCATCGTGACGACCCGCGCTGCCGGTCAACAGGCTCGAGTAAACACTCCACTGCTCTTCACCGGGTCGCTCCTCCTCCCGCTCGAACAGCACTACACCGGCGGAATTGCCCGGACCATGACGGACGGTTTGCGGCCCCTTGATCACCTGAATTACATCCAAGCTCTCCGGGAAAATATAGGCGGTGGGTGGGTCCATGCGGTTGTTGCAGCCTCCCAGAATGACTTCGCCATCGACCAACACCGCAAGGCGTGAGCCGGCCATGCCGCGCAGTACCGGGTCACCGTCTGTGCCACCTTTGCGGATCACCGAGAAACCCGGAATCGTTTTCAGATAGTCTGCTCCGTCATTGGCCGGTAACGGTTGGCGGGGCTTTTTTGGATCAGTGATCACGGTGAGCGGACTATGCATCACCGCACCGGTGACAACGACCTGCTCAAGCGTCTCGCTCTCCGAAGCGCTGACGGCCTCGACGGCGTATAGAGCGATAGCCAGGCTCAGTAGCGAGCGGGCGGGACCCGGCAGCCGTTGCCGGTTGCGACGCAACGGCACGGTGCCGTTCCTTCGGGAAAAGTATTTCTTCATGGTTTCTTCCACACAGGGGCAACTGTCTCCCCTCAGGGAGGCAGTCGCGAACAGAGCGCGCGCCGGCACTTGGCGGCGGACGCTAGAAAAATTATTTGTGATTGGGTCAGGAAGAAACCGGGGTGGGTGGCGCGCGGCCCTGGGGGCGAAGAAAGTGTGGAGCGGGAAGAAAGCCGTTTAAGCGCTGGGCGTTATTGAACCCGGCCTGAGCAGTATCGCTGAAGTACAGCGGTGGGACCGCGACAGCCAGTGCCGCGCTGGCGGCGAAACTGCAGTGGTTATCGGCGAAGGCCTGCCCGGTGGCCGGGCTGTGATCATGGCCGCTATGCGGGGTGTCTGCGGATGCGAGCGGGTCGCCGTGGTGACCCTGGTGGTGATTGTGGTGGTGGTGCTGGCCGCCGGCGGGCTCGGCGGCGGCTGCCAGGGACTGCAGAAGAAACGCACTGCGGGCATCGCCGTGACAGAGCCCGTAAAGGCTGCCGGAGGCCACGGCGGCTGGCATGTAGCCGGCGGGCACCAGGCCGCGCACCGCCAGGAACAGCGCCAGCAGCAGTACGGCCGAGAGCCTTGCTGCGGGCCGGAGCCGTGTCCGTTGTAGGGTGCGAAGAGGTTGCATGGCAGCGGTGGCTTTTATGTGATCTGGCCCATATTGCTATTGTGCCGCCGTGCTCTCATGCGGGCAACGGTTGCGGTGGTCCCATCGGCTGTAAAGACGGCAGATGCATGGCAGCCCGGCTGAGGCTACCATTGGCCGAATCTGGCGGAAGTCGAGGAGTGCCCGTGAAAAAATTGCTTGTTCTGGCCGTGCTACTCGCGCTCGGTGGATATATCGCGTTGCCCTGGTATACCGTCGAACGGATCGAGCGCACTGCGGCGGAGGACGATGTGGAGCGCCTCGCCGGTTATATCGATTTTCCCACCCTGCGCGATAATTTAAAGGCGGGGCTGCAGGAGGATCTGCGTCGCTCCATGGGGGATGAGGTACCGCCGGAGCTCAGCGATTTTCTCAGCGCCGGTACCAACCTGCTGATTGGTCCGATCCTGCGGCAGCTGGTGACCCCCGAGGGCATCGCAGAGCTGCTGCGCGGTGGTGAGAGCCTGCTGGCCTTTGAGCGCGAACTCTACCGGCGCAGTGAGCCGCCCGCGCCCGGCGATGAGGGCAGTGAGCAAGTCACTGATGGCTGGCGGCTGCTGGGCTGGCGTTTTGCCGGCCTCAACCGGGTCCACGCCGATTACGGCCCGGAAGGCGACCCGCAACTGCAGCTATCCCTGGAGCGCCAGGGCGCCCGGTGGCGGGTTGTGGATCTGCAGTTTCTCCCCGAGACTGAACAACAGGAGCGAGACTAACCGTGCAAATGGATGATTCCAGAAACGTCTTCGGCGATCCGTTGCTGCCCTGCAGCATGGACCCGGTAACCGGCTTTTTTCGCGATGGCTGCTGTAACACGGGGCCTGAGGATTACGGATCGCACACGGTATGCGTTGAGGTGAGCGAGGAGTTTTTGCTGTTTTCCCGCGATCGCGGTAATGACCTCATCACGCCAATGCCGGAATACGGCTTCTCCGGGCTGCGCCCCGGGGACCAGTGGTGTCTGTGCGCCTCTCGCTGGCTGGAAGCCCAGAAGTACGATATGGCACCGCGAGTCTACCTGCAGCGCACCCATGTGAAGGCGCTGGAGATCATACCGCTGGAGTTGCTGCGCCAGTATGCCGTTGACCTCAACTGAGGTCGTCGAGGCCAACGGCGCATCAATCCCACCTTATGAAGGCAGGAAGTCGATGGAGTAATTCAGCGTGGTCCGCTCGACGTTGGCCGAACCGAAATTGATCAGGCGGATGCGGGCGAGCAGCTTGCGCTCCAGGGCCGGGCTGCCCAGCTCGCTGGACACCAGCTCCACCGCCGAGACACTGCCGTTCGGCTCGATGACCAGCTTCACGGTTACTTTCCCCTGCAGGGTGGGATCGCGTCGTAGGGCGCGATTGTAGATCGCATAGATCGCGCCCTTGTTCGCTTCCATCACGCTGCGGATGGTCGACTCCGCCCTGGCCGAACGCTCCCGTCGCACCTCTCTGCCGGCTGAGCGCGCTGCAGTCTCCGCGGCCGCGCTCTCAACCACCGTGGTCTCGCGGGCCGCCAGGGCACCGCCGCCGGTATCCCGGCTCAGTGCGCTGGTATTCACGCCGCCACTGCGGGTCTTGGCGCGATCGGCGATCACCGCGCGGTCCACTTTGGCCGCGCGGGTTTCACCGCTGGCCAGTTGGGTGCTGCTCACCTCGGCCACATCAACCGTTTCCCGCATGGCCATCAGCTGATCCTGCATCTGTAGCAGACCGCTGTTGCGGGCCTGCTCCCGCGCCAGTTCTACCCGGGCCGCCGGTGGCTCGGCAGGTTTGGGCTTTGCCGGCTCCGGCTTGGGTTGTGGCTTTTTCTCCGGTTTTGGCTCCGCCTTGGGCTCGGCCTTTTTGGTCGGTTTCTTTGGCACCGGCTTGGGTTCAGGCTCCGGTATGGCTTTCTTTTCCAGCAGGACCCGCGCCAGTTGCGGGGGCACCCGCTCCGCCTGTTCACGGCTGAGCTCGGGTACCGGCACCAGGCTGATCACCAGCGCGACGGCTACCAGCCCGATCAGGCCGCCACGCAGCAGCCGGTTGAAGCGGCGGTCCTCCTCCTCGGAGGCAGACCAGGGCAGCGCCGTGTCGAGCATCGACCAGGCGAGGGGTCGCTGTTGTACTGCAGTTGTCATCTCAGCTGCCGACCCCCGGCGGGTCTTGTGGTGTCGTCTGGTTGACGGCAAACGACATATCGCGGAAGTCAGCGGCGGCACAGGTCTGCATGATCTGTTTCAGCAGCTGATAGGGCACCTGCTCATCCCCCATGATGGTGATAGGACGGCCGGCTTCCTGTTCCCGTTCGCTCGGTTCACCGGCTCGCTGTGCCCGGTGCTGTAACTCCTGCAGCAGCGGGGCGATCTGCTCGGCGTCCCGGTCGATCTCATCGAGCCGTGCAATCAGCCGATCGCCCACAAATAACTGTTCACCGTTCACCCGCACGACAGTGGTGACTTCCGGCTTCTGCTGGGAGGTGGAGTCCGGCAGCTTGATGGTCTTGTCGGTCTGCAGGACTTCCACATCAGAGGAGTTCACCAGCAGGAAAAACACCAGGATGGTGAAGATATCCATCAGTGAAACCAGGTTGAGCCGAGACTGCTGCTGTTTCTGCTTCTCTTTCCGTGCCTGCAGTTTGGCACCCACATTCAGGTTCATTTATTGCCCTCCCGCAGTGCTGAGTGGTGCGGGGGCGTCGCCCAGGGAGATTTGCGGAAACAGCTCGGCGTCGACCACGGATGCGGCGACTACCGCGCGGTAACTGCGGGCGGTGTCCATGGCTTTTACCAGCGTCCGGTAGGGAGTGTTCACCTCGGAGAGGATCACCAGGTCGCGCTTCTCGATATCTTCCTGTGCCAGCTGCCGTTTTACTTCCTGCAGTACCGTCGACAGGGTGTCGAAGTCCGGTGCATCGTCCACATTGGGAATACGCTTGACGCGAATGCCCGCCGGGTAGTTGATGTCGATATGGCTCTCCCGCAACACCACTTCCAGTTGCCGGTTCTCCTCTGCGGCCGCTGTACTGTCGCTCAGCGCAGGCAGATTCAGCTTGAGTACCGAGATGTGCGAGAACACCATATTGAGCAGCAGCACCGGTACGAGGATGATCATCAGGCTCATAAATGAGGTGATGTCCAGCTCCGTATCCGCCGGGCCGCGCCGTCGAATATTCAATTTGAGCATGTGCCCGCTCCGTCAGCTTTTGGCCGCGCGCTGCTCGGCGATCTGGGCCCTGCCCATGGACAGCAAGTTGAGAAACTTCACGCCGGCCATCTGCAGGCTATCGACAATTTCGTTGGTCTTGTTCTGCAGCATGGAATAGGCCAGCAGCAGGGGAATGGCGGACATCAGGCCGAAGGCAGTGGTGTTCATCGCCACGGAAATACTGGACGAAAGCATCGACGCCTTTTCAGATGGATCTGCATTGGCCACGGCGGTGAAGGCGGCGATCAGGCCCATGATGGTGCCGAGCAGCCCCAGCAGCGTGGCGATGTTGGCCAGGGTCGCCAGGTAGCTGGTGCGCTTTTCTAGACGCGGCACCGCTTCGAGGATGCCTTCTTCAATCGCCAGGGCGATATTCTCGTCTTTCCTGGCATGCTGCAGCGTGCCGACACCGGCAGCGGCAATGCGCCCCATGGCTGCTTTATTGCCCTGTGCCAGTTGCAGCACGCCTCCATAGTTGCGTTTTTGCAGCAGTGGCAGCACCTGCTGGTAAGCCTTGCGGTTGGAGCGCTTGGCCATGGAGAGGAACACCCAGCGCTCGATCACCATCACCAGGCCGATCACCAGCACCAGTGCGATGGGATACATGAAAGGACCACCGTTTTGAAAGAAGCGCAGTAGCGCCTGAGTGAGTTCCATTTTTTTTACTCCGCTAAAAACTAACTGATCAGGGTTCTGGTTGCCCCCGGTTTGTTCACCGGGTGCAGGTAATTTGGTTGGTAGCGTCCAACTCGTGAGCGTTGGCATCAGGCCGGAAGGCCTTTCCGGACACGCCGTAAATACCTCCCTGTAGGCTTGTCTGCGAGGCCCCTCGCGCAGACAGTCCGGAAAGGCCTTCCGGCCCGATACCATCAGGGTCTCTGCCGCTTTAGCATTTGCTATCGCCAAGTCGTCGAGCTCATTGCTCTTCAGCTTTCTTTAACTCTTTGCCCTTGAGCTCGATTTCCCGTTGAAACTCACTGTACTCCCGGTGTTCAAAAACATCATCGAGCACCCGCGGCAGATTACTGTCGATCCGTTGCAGGCTGTCAGCCGATTTCCACGGCACGATATACAGCACTTTGGGCTGCTCCTGGTTGCCGATCACTGTTGATTCCAGCTCCACCACATCTTCGGCGACCGCTTTCCCGGCTAACAGGACGCTCGATGTCGCCAGGAAAAAGAATGCGTGCACCGCCCTTCTATTGCGTGTCAAAAATTTCATTGCAGGCGTCGCTCCAGATCCACAATCCAACCGGTCAGCTGCCGGTCGGGTTCTTCTTCCAGTGCCTGGGCCTTGCGATAGTGCACCAGCGCCTCCTCCGGCTGGTGCAGGTACAGATCCAGCAGGATACCCAGATTGCGATGGGCATCGCCGTAGTCCGGCCAGCGGTCAAGCGCCTCCCGGTAGTGCGCCTGCGCTTCGGCAAACTTGCCATCTTCCCGCAGCAGTGCGGCTAACTGGTTCCGGGCAAAAACGTTATTGTCATTGGCGGCGATGGCGCTGCGGAAACTCGCCTCAGCGGCGACACTGTCATCCAGTTGTGCTTGCAGGATGCCCAGGTTGAGCCACGGGCCGGACAGCTCCGGCCATTGCTCTGTAATCGAACGCAGCATGCTGGCGGCTGCCGTCTGGTCACCAGATTCATGCAAGACCCGGGCCTTTTCCATCTTTTCCCGCGCCGCTTGCGGTGCTTTCTCTTCCTGCTGCAGATAGGGATTCGGGATGGAGGCTGCACCACTGGCCGCTCCTGCACTTTGTCCGGTCTTCTCATCGACAGACGCGCAGGCCGATAGTAGTGCGAGCGTCGCAACCAGCAAAAGCCGGGCAAATCTCAATCTTGGCATTCGGCTATTTCGATCAGTGCAATGCATCACTCCACCCGATCAGTTTTTCGTCTTTCTGGTACCGGGCCGGCAGCAGTTTGCCCAGGGAATCAAAGCTGCGCTTGATCCAGTCGTCGTAGATACCATCAGTAGTACGCTGGATATTTGCTTCATGCAGCTCGATTGCCTTTTCCTCGAAGGGAAAGGCCTGCTCCTCCAGTAGGATTTCATATTGTTCCAGTGCCAGTGCATCCAGACCCGGGGGGCGCTGGGACTCCATCAGGTCACGGCTCAGCTGGCGATAAACTTCCGCCAGGCGGAAGCTGGCCTGGGTGGTGAATTCGGCAATGTTGAATTGCAGCACCTTGCGGTATTCGGCCACGGTTTTTTCCATCGCTGCCCGCTTGCGACCCAGGCTTTGATCCAGCGGCAGGCCGAGAGTGATACGGGCAAAGTCCTGATAGTGTTGCTCCGCCAGTTCACTCTGGGCGGAAGCGGCCAGGTAACGTCCGCGCTCGGTCTTGACCGGGTTCCCGGCCAGGGTGCGCAACCAGCGATTCCGTTGCGGATCTTTTTCTCCGAGGAGTTGCAGCAACTGGTATTGCGCTTCCAGTCGCTGTTCCGCTGGCTGCGGCCAGCGTTCACTGTACTGGCGGTAAGTGGCGATCGCCTGCTGTTGATCACCGGCCTGCTGGAAGCTCTCTGCGGCCATGAACAGTGACTGCCGGCGCACCTCGCTATCCGCATCCTGCTGTGCAAGCCGCAGAAACTCACCGGCGGCAGCGCCCGGCATCTGCAGGGCCTGGAAAATCACCACCGCCTTGGCGGCCAGGGTGGGTGTGAGCGCGTGCGTCGGAAATTGCTGCCTGAAATCTGCCAGTTCCGCACTGGCACGGGTCCAGGCCTGCATCTCGATCAGCAGATTGATGGCGTCATACTGGGCCGTGGCGGCGATCTCGGTGCGGCCGCCCTGGCGCACCCGCAGCAGGTGCCCGATCGCCGCCTCCTGATCGCCGGCCGCCAGGGCTAGCTGGGCCTGTTGATAGATGGCCGCCTGCAGGCGCTCGCGGGCCACGGCATAGAGGCGATCCTCTGGCTGACTGAGTGACAGCACTTTGCCATAAGCGCGCTCGGCCTCGGCATAGGCTTTCAGTGCGAAGTGGCTATGGCCGAGTACCAAATTGAGGTTCTGTTGCTGCGCCCGGTTGGGCGGAGGTTGCCAACCGGCCGCTTTTTCCGCAGCGGCAATAGCCTCTGGCCACTGGTTGCGCCCCAATAATTTCTCCGCGGCGGCCAGCTGCACTGGCAACGCATATTGGTGTGCAGGCCAGCTCTCGGCGAAGTGCAGACTGGTTGCGATGTCCCTATGCTGCCAGGTGGATTCAGCCCCCTGGTTTGCGCGGGAGGGGGTGCGGCGGGACATTTCCGCAGCAGCCAGTACCGCGGCATAGCCCGCTTCGGCTGCCCGTTGTTTGTCCTGGTATTGCCACGCCACCCGGCTGTAGGCCTCCCAGGCTCCGCCCTGATCATCCAGCTGGGTCAGGCACTCCGCCAGCAGGAAGACCATTTCAGGTGTGCTGGCATCATCCGGGAAAGTCTCTTCATACTGGCGATACAGGGTCGCCGCTGCCGTGTATGCACCCTGCGCCTCTTCGCGCAGTTGCCGCTGCTGTGCCGCTGACTTGCCCGCTTCCCCCGTCAGGGCCTGGGCACGGGCGTGATCGAATTTTGCCAGTTCCACCAGCCAGGGTTTGAGCCATTCCCGCAGCCGCGTACGCTGGCTCTCATCGGCGTCCTGCCAGTAGGCGCTGCGAATACCGTAGCGCTGAACAAACTCGCGTTTGGCGGGTTGAATTTCTTCCGTCAGGGCAGCGTTTTGCAGGGTTTCGATGGCTCGCAGGTGCAATGCCGGAGCCTCGGGGCTGTGCGGATAATGCTCGACATACGCCAGGAAGGTATCGGCGCTCTCCCGGAAGCGCTCTTTATCCGTGTACCAGTCCCCCAGAGCGCGATAGAGCAGGTGTTGATAGTCTCGCCCGGCACTTTGCGGACTGGCGGTTTCGATGGCATCGGCGCCGCCCTGGTAACTGAAGGTCAGGGACAGTCCCCTCAGGCTGTCCTCCGCCAGTCGTCGCTGGCCGCTGGGCAATTCCAGTAGCGGGCCCTGCGCGCTCAACTGATCCAGCAGGTCGAGAAAGGTCCCGGCGGCGCGGGGGTATTCGCTGGATTTGAGCTGGGACCAGCCGAGCATATAGCGGGCATTGTCGGAAAAGGGGCTGTCACCGCGTGCGAGCAGCCGTTCGAAGTCTTCAGCCGCTGCCCGATAATCGCGGCGATTGAATGCCGCCTCACCGCGGCGGAACAGCACTTCCGCCATAAACGGTGATCCGGGCGCGACGCTGGCAATGTGATCGAGCGCCTGCAGCGCGGAATTTGGGTCGCCGTCGATCGCCCGCGCCCTGGCGAGGCGGTAGAGCACATAGTCATCTTCCGGCATCGCCGCGGCCAGCGCCTCGTAGCGCTTTACGGCGCTGCGGTAAGACACCGCGCTGGCGGGATCATCGGCCTGCAGTTGTTCGAGTCGCTCCATTTCCAGGTCCGCCAGGCGCAACTCGATTTGCCGGCGCTGATGGGGATCCGTCGAGGTGACCAGTGCGCGCTCGTAGCTTCGCTGCAGGGTGGCGACATCCACCGGTGCAGGCTGGGCAACCGTCTCCGCTGGTAGAGTTGCCGGTGGCAGGTCTGCCAGGGTCTTCACTGTCTGGTTGCTGCAGGCGGCACTGCCGAGGCAGATGGCCAGGGCCAGCAGCCGCGGGCGGAGGCGCAGGCCAGGGGCATTCTGGGCTGACCCTTGCTCTCGGCGAGCACCGGGTGGCAGACAGCAGTGATCAACCATCGCTCGCCTCCGGTGTGGCAGTGGGGGCGGTGCCCTGCAGGGCCTCGTCCTGCAGTCGCGCAATGGCCAGGCGGCTGTGTGCCAGGTACTGGACTGTTTGCTGTCGCTGCCGCGAGAGCTCGGCGAGAACATCGCGCCGGATGGACGCTTCTATCTGACCCGCCGCTTGCAGCAACCTGGACTGCTGTCGGGCCAACTGCGGAGCGGCGGTATCGACCCGACCGCGCAGCTCGCTGAGCTGTGGGGCGAGGCTGGCGGTTCTGGCGGTGCTGTCGGCATTCTTGTCGGCGCGTTGCAGCTCCGTTTCCAATGCCGTCAGCGCCTGCTGCTGCTGCCACAGGTTGTGGTGATATTGCTGACTGGCCTGCCACAGGAGGAGGCCGCGGGCGCGCTCGACAGTCTGGCGTTGGTATTCGCGCACTTTGCCGCTGTTTTCGAGGGCGGTAAGTCTCTGTTGCGCGTCCTCCAAAATTTCCAGCAGTTCCGCCGTTTCGCTTTCCGTTTGCGCAAGCAGGGTGAGACCGTCGCGCTTTCGCTTTACTTCTGCCAGGCCATCGGCCAGCGCGCGGTAACGCGCGCGGGCAATATCCAGTTGCTGGTCGTACTGGGCGCTGTTGAAGCTGGAGACGATATCCCGCCGCCGCTCGCCACGGGCACTGATCAGCTGTGCGAATTGTGGCAGTTTCGACTGCCATGCAGTGATGACACCGGATAACTGTCGCAGGTCCCGCAGTTCCGACAGTCGCAACTGGAACCTGTCGCTTTCAAGGATTCGCTGCAGTGGCTGCTGGTGATCGCGTAAAAACTCGGGAGTTTCCACGACCTGGAGCCAACCGTAACGCTGCCGGTCCGCACCGGCCTGCACATGGAATTGCTGTGTAGAAACCTGGGCCTCCAGTGCCTTCAGGTCGGCAAGGATTTTTTCCAGGCGCGCCTCTGCCCGCTGGTAGCCTGCCAGCGCCGCTGTGGGCTGGTTGAGTTGCTCGTAGGCATGGGACAGTGCTACCAGCGCTTCCCGCGCCTCGGCGGTGTGGGGGTGATGCTGCTGCAGGAACAGAAAGGCATCGGCGGCAGCGTCGGGCTGGCCGGCCTGGCTTGCGGCCCAGCCGAGGCCAAGCAGCGCCCTGGGCGCCCAGGGGGTCTCTAATCGCACCTGGCGAAATTCCGCCAGTGCCGGTTCGAATTGTTGTTGCAGTGCGAAACTGTAGCCGGCGCCAATATTGGCCCTGTCCCGAAGGATGGCGAGCTCTCGGTCATCCTCGGCGCCGTCTTCCGCGAGGGCGGCGGCGCGATGGTAGTAGGGGATCGCCGCTGAAAAATGTTCTGCACGTGCATGTGCCGCCGCCAGGTTGAGAAAACCGAGTACCCGTTCCGCCAGCGGATAGTCGTCTTCTTTATCGAGCAATTCCGCTGCCCGGTCCAGCGCGTTTTCCCGCAGGGCCAGATTCACTGCCAGCGGTGTCTGCCTGGCGATGCCCGACTTTTGCAGTTGGTCTGCACTGAGAGCCCAGTCGCTACGGCGGTAACTGAGCTCGGCCAATCGGCGCCAGGCGAGCGCCCGCTGTGCGGCGAGCTTGTCCGGATTGTTGGCACTGAGCTCCAGCTGCCGCTGGAACAGTTCCGCGGCCCGGTCGCCGAGCCCGAAACCCAGGCTGATGCCGCCCTCGATCAGGGCAGCATTGTCGCTGTGGGTCTGGATGCTGCCCCGCCTCTCCGCCACCATCAAGGTGGAGAGCGCGTCAAAGTAATTCCCCTGGAAATAGTCATACAGGGCAACGCCATAGGGCATGTCCTGGGCCTGCTGGAATTTCTCAGCGGCCTGTGCCGGGGCACCCGCGGAGAAACCGATGGCGGTGGCGAGCGCTAGCCCCGACAGGGTGTGTCGAAATGACATGATGCGTGCCCCGGGGCTCAGGGAGCGGGCCATGGAACCAGCTCGAATTCCGGCTGCTGCTTGCCGACGGAATCGGCAATGCGCAGCTCCAGCACCAGGGGTTCGTCGGTTTTTTCCAGTTCGAGACTGGCGGCCCGCTTGTACTCGCGTCCCTGTGGGCCTATGCCAGTGAAGAAAGCGGAAAACTCATAATTGCCGGCTTTCAGGTTGCCTTTGTACAGAGGCTGGATACCGCCGCGGATGAGGGCATCCCGCTGGTGCTCGGTATAGAGGTGGCTGGCGGTGAGTTGTTCGTCGATCAGCAGTTTTACCGCATCCAGCTGGAAGTAATTGCCCACATCCATGGAGACATAGATGGCCACCTGGCTCTGGGCCGGGTAGAGCAGGTCCTCTTCCAGGATCAGCAGGTCACGGTTGAGTTTCAGCACCTGGGTCTTCAGTGTTTCCAGCTCCCCGGCGGAAAACTCCGACTGGGCTTGTGCAGTGGCAGACATGGCGGCGACGAGAGAAACAAGCAGGATCTGGATACAACGGCACATGGGGCAGTGGTCTCGCGGTAATTTTCTGCGGCTTGGCGGCCTGTAGTTATCGGTGAATTATCTCAGGGGATCATGTTTCCGGTGTGACGGCGTTGGCAAATTACTGTGACAATGGCCTCGCCCTGTCTATTTGCTGCCAGAACCCGTTCCCCGGTCGGGTCGCGCTTCTCCCGGCTGGCCCAGTCCGCTGCTGAAAAACAGTTTGCGATTGCTGTCGATGACCACGGCTTCAAAACCAGGCAGGCGCTCGATCAGGGCCAGGCCCTTGCGCTTGCCCAGTACAAAAACGCTGGTGGAAAGGGGGTCGGTATCGAAGCCGTGCGGGCCGATCACACTGACGCTGATCAGTTTGTCGCTGTCAGCGGCGCCGGTCTCTGTTGGATGGCCAGTGCTGGGGTCGAAAATATGGTGCACCCGCGCCTGGTCGTCGCTGATAAAAAATCGCTCGTAGTCCCCGGAAGTGGAGATGGCGGTATCGTTCAGCGGGATGACCGCGGCATTGCGGGAGCGATCCCGCGGGTGGCGAATCCCTACCAGCCAGGGTTTGCCGCGACGATCCCCGAGCATGCGCGCATCGCCGCCGGCACTGACGCTGGCATTGGTGATGCCGGCACGCGCCAGAATGGCAATGGCCCGGTCGACGGCATAACCCTTGGCGATGCCCCCCAGGTCTATCTGCGTCTCCGGATACGCAAAGCGCAGGGTTCCAGCTTCAGGGTCGAATTGCAGATTGCGATAGTTGAGTGCTTCCAGCAATGCCTCGGTGGCTGCCTGACCTGCTTGCTTGCCGCCACGGAAGTCGTAGAGGCGACCGAGAGTGGCGTAGGAAATATCGAAGGCGCCATCGGTCTGATGGCTATACCAGAGGGATTTATCAATCAGCGCGGCGAGCTCTTCACTGAGCTGCACCGGCTGTTTGCCCGCCAGCCGGTTGACCCGGGAGAGTTCACTGTCCGGCTTGTAGGGTGACAGGGCTTTATCCAGGCGGCGAAATTCCGCCACCACCTGATCAATCAGTTTCTCCGCCCGTGCCGCATCCTCGTGCCACAACTGCACGCTGACCTCGGTACCCATGATCGGTTGTTTTTCGTAGTGCCACTCGGCTTGGGCACCGGTCGCAGCCACCATGCATAAAACAACGGACAGTGCCGCAGCGATGCGGCGCTTTAAACAGAACACAAACATCAGACAATCGGCGCAAAGGCGGTCATGGAATCCATCAGGGTGCTGTTGCCCAGACCGTGGTTGGGGAACAGGCTGGCGAAGTTCCCCTGCTCCCCGTGCAGCGCCAAGTAGTTGAGCACCACCGTCTCCACCAGCAGGTTGACGTTGTTGGCGGCGGGGCTGGATGCGGTTTCCACATCCCCGGACGGACGCATATAGCCCAGCTGCTGGTGCAGGGCCTGCTCGGTGGCGTTTCCGCCCAGCAGTTGCGGGCGACCGGCGGGGTTGTAGACCAGGAAGAAAGAAGCGGCGGTCTGCTGGTTGTCCCCGGTCCAGACACCCTTGCCGCGGCCCTCGATGGAGTCATCGATCATGCCGTTACTGAATACCGAGCCATCGCTGAACACATAGATCATGACCGGCCGGTTGATACGGGCCGCATATTCCAGGCAGGCACCGATACAGCGGCCCGCACGCAGGTCGCGGATCTCGCCGGTGGCACGGTCGCCGGTGTGATAGTCGTAGCCGCCCATGGTCACGGTGCCGGCACCGGCATAACCGTTGATCACCAGCTTCATGACCGAAGCGGTTTTCTGGAATTCCCGGTCGTTGCTCAATTCGGCGCTGGTAAAAATACCCGCAGGGCCGACGATATCCGGATCCAGTTCCGGGTTGAGTGCACTGGGATCGCCGAAGCGGTCGGCGAGGTCTGCGCTTTTCATGTAGCCGCACTTCACCAGGTCCTTGATTACCGCATCGGCATTGACCCGCGTATTCACCCGTCCCAGTTTGGCATCGGACAGCCGGTACATGGATTCCATCACCGCCACCGTATCCTGCTGGCTGAGCAGGCCGACCAGATCGCCCACATCCACCAGCCCGGTGACATCGGTCGAGCGGTCCACTTTGGTGGGGCGCACCTCCGGATTGATCATGCCCATGGGTGCCATGGAGTTGCCGCCGGATTCGCTGGTGCTGGATCCAATCAGGGCCAGCAGCGAGCCGTCGGCGCCCGCGCGGTTGATCCCGTACATGGGGTTGTGGGGATTGTTGCCGGTATCGTTTTCGGAACGTGCGGGAATCACGGCGCCGTTGGTGGCCGACGCGGTGCCGGCAGAGATCTTGTCGAGAATACCGCGCAGCATGCCGCTGTCACTGTGGAAGGCGAGGCCGAGGTCCTCGTTGATAAAGCTGTTGCCGGCGGCGTCGACAAGCGATGGCACCATATCGCCGGGCAGGCCCTGCTTGCCGTAGCCTGCGGTGCTTAAGAAGTCGAGCTGTCCGCCGCGCTGGCCGACCAGTACATTGGAACCGGCGATATTGGCCCCGCCGGCCAGGTCAAAACAGATAAACGGGATCTTGCCGGCGCCGGTGGCGCTGACGCCGCACATCTCACGGAGCGCTTCCAGGTCCGAGGACAGCGCGGCATGTGCCTGGTTGGGATTGGCAAACAGGCTGAACACCGATCCGCCCAGTACCGTGCCAAGGCCAGCGCGGAACCCCTGGGCAAGAAAATCCCGCCGGGATACCGGACGGTGGTGGTCCGGGTGTTTGAGCGGCTGGTCCAGGTCGAAATGTTTTTTCTTGCTCATAGTTTCTGTCCGGATAATTTCTCAACTCGAGATGCCGGTAAAGTTGTTCGGGCGGGCCAGCGGCTGTCGGGCTCTTGGCAAATATTTACCGATCAGGTTTTTTGCCAGGAGGACGACAGCCGCTGACCTTTCGCGTCCGGTCATAGTGACAGCGGTCAGTGAATCAGGATCATGGCGCTGCCCATCGCCGCCGCACAGGCCGCTTTCACCGTTGTGGGTGTCCGGTCTGCGGCGCAGCTGCCGCCACAGGCGGTCATGCGATCGATCAGGGACGACAGCTCGCCTTCAATCGAGGTCAGATCCGGCGCGGTGGACAGCTGTGAGGTGACACCGTCGTGCTGCCAGGTCATCTCGTGGGCCAGCAGGTTCTTCACCAGCGGATCGATGATCTGTGCCTTTTCCGCTGCCGAATCGAAGGCGGTGTCCGCCGGGGCAGAGAAGTCGAAGCCGGGGAAGTAACTGTCCCGCGCCGCGGAATCCACCAGGGTGCTGCAGTACTTCACGGCCAGTTGGGTAATGCCCATCTGTTGTGCGGCGAGGAAGCCCTGGATATCGCTCTCCACCGGCAACTGGCGTTTCACCTTTTCCCAGGTTTCAGCCACGTCGGGGTGGCTCTGGGCAATACCGGTGGCACGGGAAAGTGCCGCGTGGATCTGCTCGAACCGGCGCAGACCGATACGGGGCTGGGGTATCAGGTCAGCCGGGGTTGCCGGCGGTGCGGGGGTGGGCTCGACACGCGCAAACGAGCTGTTGCCGATGCGTTCAAACGTCAGGAAGAACTCGTCGAACTCCGGCCCCTTGTCCAGGGTGATGATGGTGCCGAGCCTCGACAGCAGCTGGCCCTCACCGGGCACATAATTGGCAGTATCCACCGTAGCGGACAGCTCGGCCCAGGCCTGACCCACTTCGGCCTCGCGACCGTTGATGCCGATGCGCATACCCTCGATGGGAATACTGGAAATAGAGGCGTTCTCGTCCAGGCTGATGAATTTGGGCTCGCTGAACAGGTAGCCGTAATTGTCGAACAGCTGCGTGGTGAACATGATGTAGCTGTCTTGCACACCGGTGTGCTCGTCCACCTTGAACAGCAACAGGTATTTCTCACCCACACCGGCATCGAAATTGTTGGCGATGTCTTCTGCCGAGAGCGCGCGGGAATGAATCGCCAGCAGGCGGATCGAGCCCTCCCAGGCATTGTCATTGGATACCTCGCTGCCGAGCGCCAGCGCAAAGGTATCATCCCAGGTATTCAGACCATCCACCTCCGCAGGATCCATGTCGCCGGTGAACTCGCCGTTGACGTAGAGCTTGCGGCCCTCGATGGGATCATACGTGGCCACCACATGCTGCAGGGTCGCCTGCACCCGCTCATCCATATCCGCGGTGATCAGTGCCGGCATGCCGTTGGCATCGGTGCTGTCACTGCGATTCTGGAACACGTAGTTGTACATGGCCTGGCCGAGAGTGAAATTGCGGATATCGTTGCCACCGGAGTAGGTGACGATGCGCGCGGGTCCCTCCTGGGAAACATTGGCCGGTGCCACCCAGGTCTCGATGCTGTACTCGCCGCTGGCGGTCAGCCTATCGAACAGCTTGCTGCTGCTGGCCGTGGCTGCCTGTGCCTTGCCGCCCTTGAGCTGGATCCCCCAGGAACCCAGCCACTCCACGTCACCGGAAAGGGTCAGGTCGGCGGCCGGATTCACGCCGGAAGTATCGAAGGCGGTGGTACCGGTGCCGGTCTTGAACTCGTACAGGGCGACGGCATTGTTCTCGATCCGGCCACCGCTGCTGGCAACGATGCCATCGGTCAACAGCAACGCCTTGCTGATCACCCAGCTGCTGTCCACCTCGGTGAGGGGGATGGCATCGGCAAAGGCCTGAATCGCCGCAGTCATTTCTGCCTCGTCGGATGCACAATCGCTCCAGCAGTTATGGAACTCCTTGCCCAGGCGCACGGAAAAGCGTGAATCGGCCGGGTTTTCCAGGTTGATCTTGCTGCGAGCTGCCTCATAGGCGGCATTCACATCGGCGCTGGCAAAATAGGGTTGTTGCGCAGTACCGGCATCCTCGCTGTGACAACCTGCGCAATAGGTGCGCAGCAGCGGGTAGACGGTGCTGGAGAAGTTGCCGCCGGAAGCGGGGAAGCTCTTGCTGGCGCCCACCTCGCGTTCCACCGGCGCGGTAAGGCTGATGCTGTTGACCAGGCTGCCGCTCTCCTGGGCCCACTCCTGAATGTAATTGGTGATGATCTCTGCACAGGCACTGGCACTGGCCAGCCAGCAGTTGTGGCCGCCGCCCACCTTGGTCACCAGGCGCGATTCCGCCGGTTGGGTGAGGTTGACCAGGCTACGCCCCTCATCGAAGGCGAGATTAATATCGTCACCGCGCACGAATTGCGGGCTCTGGCCATCCTCGATATGGCAGCTGCCACAGCGATTTTCCGCCGCCAGGTTGTCCCAGATAAAGCGTTTGTATTGCTGCACCTCTTCCGTCGCCGGTGCCGGCCCGGAATAGCTGGTGTCGTCGGTTTCCGGGTTCAGGTTGGGCTGCTGTTCGGTGTCCTGGCCGCTGCCGCCGGAACAGGCGGATAGAACCAGAGCGGCAAAGAAGAGCCCGGAAGCAGTCAGCCCGGAGCGAAGCCGTGTGAGGGAGGGGAAGGTGCCGTTACGGGCAGAGCCGTACGGGACTGTCTGCGAGAGGGACCTCGCAGACAAGCCTCCAGGGATGGATTCACGGCGTGTCCCGGACGGCTCTGCCCGTAGCGGAGCCGCCACTGATTCGGAAGAGAGACTTGCGGGTTGTGCACTGATCATCTTTTCTACTCCCCCGCACAGTAAACCGCAGCATCGGCATAAACCTGCTTTAGGTTGTAGCCGCTGTTGCTGAAGTCATCGGTAATGGCATCAATACGGGCGCGGTCGCTGGCATCTTCCGGGGCGCGCAGGCACACCTGGCGGAATACCTTTTTGACCTGGCACTGGGCAAAGGCGTGACTGTTGGCCAGCTCCTCACCCAGTGACTTGGCGCCGTTGCCGCCCCCCGGCAGGCTGCTGCTCCAGCCCAGGTGCTGGTTCGGTCCCTCACGCCAGTAATTGTCCCAGCGGTCGTCCGGCACGATGTAGCCGTAGGGGAAGTTGGCGCTGTTGATATGGTTCTTGGCTTTCACCCGCGTGCCGGTGGTCGGGTCGGTCTCACCGACGTTGTTGTAATCCAGGCGGCCGTTCCGGCCCTCAGGGTCGTTGTCGGCGTCGTAGACAAAGTCATAGTAGGCAAAGGCCTGGGCCATGGGGTCCATGCCGCTGTGGCAGCCCACACAGTTGTTCTGGAATACGCGGCTGTCACCGCCGGGGCTGCGGCTCACATCCTGGCGAATGCGATCCGGCGGGCGGGTGCTGTCCTGTACTTGCTCCATGTCGCGGCACAGGTGATTGAGCATGGTGAAGCGGAACATGGCCCGGTTGGTACCGGCGATAAAAAACGCCTTCGCCCCGGCGCGGGTGGTCATCACTCCGGCAGTGGCTTCGGCCGGCAGGCCGGTCACCGCCGACTGGCTCTGTCTGACCAGGCTGTCCTTCAGGGAAAAGCCGGCTGCTTCCAGTGCCTCGTAGTGATCGTTGTTGCTGTTGTTGTAGCCGGGCAGCCCCAGGCCGCTGTCCCCGGTATAAAGCAGGTTGCCGTAAAGAATCTCACGGAAGTCCAGGTCATCCCGTACGGCGCCGATGACGGTCGCAGTGTAGTCGTTGAGGGGCGCAAAGACATCCCGGTCCCGGTTGGTCCACGGCGTGGCGATATTTTTCAGGGTCACGTTATAGAAGGCATCGTTTTCCATCGCCCGGTAGGCGGCATCGTGGGGATTGCCGTTGGCGATGTCCTGGGCCATCTGCTGTAGCACTGCCTCGGATGGCGATATGCCGGTAAGCCGGCTGTGCATCTGCAGGGCCTGGTCCTGTGGTGCCGCACCGGCGAGGGCAGACCAAAGGCCCGCACCCCACAGAGCGACCGCGGCGCGGCAGAACCTGCGCCCTCTGAGCGGTTGCTTTTCCATCGAGTCAGTCGTCAGCTGTTTATCTGGAGTGGGGGTGATGGTAAGTGCTCACCCGGCTTTTGCCAGAGGGTGACAAAAGAAGTGAGTGCCAGTTGGCAAAACGCGTGAGTATTCCTTGAGTGTCGGAACGGCACTGGAGAGAATTTGTCCGGAATCAAGAGAGGTTTCCAGGGCCGGCAATACAGTGGCAACAATAATGAAATATTTTTGGGGACTGCCGGCGCTCATTCTCCTCGGCGCCTGCAGTGGCGGCGGGGGTAACGGTGGCGATGGCGGTGGTGAACAGGCCGAGGACCCGGTCGTTATCGATTACCCGGTGGCATTCGTGCGCCGCTCCCTCAATTTCGAAGATGACGGCACCCTGGTTGCCGACGATATCTACGATCCCGCCGCTTTCAATCCCGGGGCCGAACTCATCCTGAAAGACAGGGCCACGCCCAGCGCGCCGGAACAGGTATTGACCGGTGAGCTGTTTGACGGCGGCTATGACGTCAAGGACCTGAATGTGTCCCCGGATGGCCAGCAGTTGCTGTTCGCGTTGCGTGCGCCGGAGATCGAGGGTGCGGATGAAGACGAGCAGCCCAACTGGAATATCTGGCTCTATGACCGCGAAAACAACAGTCTGCGCCGGGTGATTGAGTCGGACCTGATTGCCGAGGCCGGTGACGATATTGCTCCCGCTTTCCTGCCGGACGGACGCATTGTCTTTTCCTCCACCCGCCAGCGCCGCAGCCGCGCGCTTTTACTGGACGACAACAAGCCGCAGTTTTCCTCCCTCACCGAAGAGCTCCGCAACGAGGCATTCGTGCTGCACGTGATGGACGCGGACGGCAGCAACATCGAGCAGATTTCCTATAACCAGAGCCACGACCTGAACCCCACGGTACTGAACGACGGCCGTATCCTGTTCAATCGCTGGGACAATATGGGCGGGGTGGACAACCTCAGCCTGTATACCATCGAGCCAGACGGCACCGACCTCGCCTTCCACTATGGTTACCACAGCCAGCAGACCGGCACCGGCGGCACCGATGCCGCATTCTCCAGGCCGCGAGAATTGCCGGACGGTCGCCTGCTGGTGACCCTGCGCGCGCCTGAGGGGCTCAGCTACGGCGGCGACCTGGTGGCCATCGACAGCGTCAACTACACCGAGGCCTACAGCCTGCCGGAGGGCGAAGGCGAGCTGGTCGGGCAGGCCTCGATTTCCGTTCAGGAAGTCATTACCGACGGTACCCTGTCACCCCACGGACTCTTCGCCGCCGCCTGGCCGTTCTACGATGGCACCAGCCGACTGCTGGTGGCCTGGAGTGAGTGCCGGGTGCTGGACCCGGAAACGGAATTGCCCCAGCCCTGTACCGACGAATGGCTGGCCATCCCGGATATTCTCCCCGCCGACCCCCTGTACGGCCTGTGGATCTATGACTACGAGGCCGGCACCCAGCTGCCCATTGTCGTCGTGGAAGAGGGGGAAATGGTTTCCGAAGGGGTGACATTGGAGCCGCGCACGGAGCCCACTTACCTGCCACCGCCGGTCCCCGGTGTGGACGTGGATAGCGATCTGGTGCGCGATGGGCAGGCCATCCTCGATATCCGCAGCGTGTACGACTTTGACGGGGAAGCCGTGGTGGATATCGCCGCGCTGGCCGATCCCGCGCAGACCACGGCTGCGGAACGTCCGGCCCGTTTCCTGCGTGTCATCAAAGCGGCGGGTATTCCCGATGACGACGTGCTCGACTTTGATCGCTCCGCCTTTGGTCGCAACCGCGCCAATGGTATGCGCGAGATACTGGGCTACACGCCGATTCAGCCGGACGGCTCCGTACGGGTAAAAGTGCCCGCTGATATTCCGCTGGCTTTTTCGGTCGTCGATGCGGATGGTCGGCAACTGGTCAGCCGGCACCGCAGCTGGATGCAATTGCGGGCCGGTGAAGTGCGCAAGTGCCAGGGCTGCCATACCCCGGACAGTGAAGTGCCCCACGGTCGCCCGGACAAGGCACCCGAGCCCGCCTGGAGCGGCGCCCCCACTTCCGGCGCGCCTTTCCCGAATACCGAGCCGGCGCTGGTGGCGGATATGGGGGAGACCATGGCCCAGGTGCTGGCGCGCATCGCCGGAGAGGCGACGCCTGAGCGGGATATTGCCTATGCCGACCTCTGGACCGATGCCGCCGTGCGCGCCAAGGATCCGGCAACCCTGGTCGCCTACGCCGACCTGGAAACACCGCAGCCGGTTTCGATTACCTGTCTCGATAACTGGGGTCCGACTTGCCGCAGCGTGATTCACTACCCGAGCCATATCCAGCCATTGTGGGAAAAGGTGCGGGAGGTGACCGATGCCGCTGGTACCGTGCTGGAGGACCGCACCTGTACACAGTGTCACTCCAACCGCGATGCCAACGGTATGCCACGTGTTCCGGCGGCCCAGCTGGATCTGTCGGCAACCCCGTCACCGACCAACGCCGACTGGCTGACCTCTTATGTCGAGCTAGTTTTCGACAACCCGACCCAGGAACTGGTGGACGGGGCACTCCAGGAAGTGCTGGTGCAGGAAAGGGACGACGACGGCAACCTGGTTTTCGAAACCGACGCTGACGGCAACCTGATCCTGGACGCGAACGGGGATCCGATCCCCGTCATGGTTGTGGTAGAGATCGACCGGCTGGTGGGGAATTTTTCCAGCAGCAGCCGCTTGTTTGTGCCTTTCGCCACAGGCGGTGCGCACGAAGGCTACCTGGATCCGGCAGAGCTGCGACTGATCGCGGAGTGGATCGATATCGGTGCCCAGTATTACAACGACCCCTTTGCGGCACCGGTGAACTGAGTCATGCGATCAAGTAGTCCGCGCCGTCTCCTTTCTGGCATGTTGCTTCTCAGTTTGACCACACTGTTTGGCTCAGTGGCCAGCGCCGGGGTGCAATTTCCGCAGCATGTGCCCGAGGATGCCGAGCCGGTATCTGTGGATGCCCCCTATGTGAATGTCTACACCGGCCCGGGCCGCGGCTACCCGATCTTTCATGCGCTGGAGCGCGGGGAAATTGTCTGGCTCCTGAAGCAGCGCACCGACTGGGTAAAAGTCACTACCCGCCGCGGCCATACCGGCTGGGTTCGGGTGGCGGACCTGGCGGACATTTTCAGCCCGGAGGGGGAGCCGCTGCGCATCGATCGGGTGGATTTCCGCGATCACCGCAGCCAGACCCTGCAGCTGGGTTTCACCTATGGCGACTTCGCCGGTGCCGATTCCATGGGGGTGAACCTGGGGTACCGCTTCACTGCCAACCTCTCCGGTGAGCTGCGTGCGACCCAGGCGGTGGGGCAGTTTTCCGACAGCCAGACCTACCAGGTAGCTGTGCTGCATCAACCTTTCCCCCGCTGGCGGGTGTCGCCTTACTTCATGCTGGGTACGGGGATCAACATCACCTCGCCCAATGCCACCATCGTGGCCACGGAAGATCGTCAGGACACGGCCATGCTGACCGGCTTCGGTCTCAAGACTTTTATTGCACGGCGCTTTGCCCTGCGGGCCGAGGTGGCCAATCACTACCTGCTCACCTCGCGGGAAAACAATCAGGAGATTATCGAGTGGAAACTGGGCTTCGATGTATTTATGTAGCCGCACTGGCAGTACTGCTGGCTGCACCGGTCAACGCGCAGGAAGATGATCCGCTTGGCGGGCTGGTGTCTCCGGACCTGGAGCGCCGGGAAATCCGCGAGGCGGATATCGATACCGAGGACTTTGAGCTCTCGACCTTCGGCGGGGTGATGAATGTGGAGGACTTTGGTTCCAACCCCGTCTACGGCGGTGCCCTGGCCTACCACATCAATGAAGACCTGTTTATGGAGGTCGGCTACGGGCAGACGGAGCTGGGTGAATCCAGCTTCGAGCGCCTGAGTGGCTCCGCACCACTGCTCACCGACGAGCAGCGCGAGATGCAATTTTATAATTTGTCACTGGCCTGGAACCTGTTCCCGGGGGAGTACTTCCTGTTCGACCGCTGGGCACTGAACAGCAATCTCTACCTGATTGGTGGTGTTGGCAACAGCAGCTTTGCCGACGAGGATCACTTCACTTACAACTTTGGTGTCGGTGCCCGCATATTGCCTGCAGACTGGCTTTCTCTGCGCCTTGACGTGCGCGATCACGTGTTCGAACACGAACTGTTTGGTGAGCTGCAGACCACACACAATCTCTCTGCCCAGGTTGGGCTCTCTGTTTATTTTTGATCGGTGAGGAAAAAGAACATGTTGCGTTTTATCGCCACCCTACTGCTGGCTGCGGTTGCCGCCCATGCCAGTGCCGCAGAGCCGTCCCCGGATTTCACCCTGGCCTCCCATCAGGGCGACAACCTGCGCCTGGCTGAACAGCGCGGCGATGTGATCATGCTGAACTTCTGGGCTTCCTGGTGCGGCCCCTGCCGCAAGGAAATGCCCTTGCTGGATGCCCTGCACGATCGCTACGAGGCGGCGGGTTTCCAGGTCTGGGGTGTCAACGTCGATGCCGAGCGAGCGGATGCCGAAGAAATGCTGCGGCGCATCCCAGTCGACTTCCCGATCCTGTTCGACAGCAAGAGCGACGTGAGCAAGCTTTACGGGGTGGACGCCATGCCCAGTTCCGTATTTATCGATCGGGACGGCAATGTACGCCACATCCACCGCGGCTATCGCGACGGGGATGAGGCTGCCTACAAGAAGATCATCAAAGAACTGATCCGGGAGTAAGGCCATGATCCGCGCTACATGTCTCCTGTTGCTCGCGCTGCTCAGCACTGGTTGCAGCATCAACCCCTGGGTGCAGCCCTACGAGCGCCAGTATCTGGCTGACCCGATCATGGGCTTCGAGCGGGATCCGGTAGCGGCGGGTTATATGAATCACGTGTATGAGGCGCGTGAGGCGGCGCGAGGTGCCGAAGGGGGCACGGGAGGTGGCTGTGGCTGCAACTGAAAAATCGCTTCGCGGCTACCGCGCTCCCCTTACCGGACGCCGGTGGAGCTCGTACTTCTCTCGCACTTCAAGAGCGCTGCATTGTCGCCTGGCCCCGGTATTTGTCGCCCTGCTGCTGGCACCTGCGGCAGCGACTGCCGCGGTGCTACCGGAAGAGCGCGCCGATTCCATGTACCACTCCTACAGTGGCGGCGGTGTGACCATCGATGGTCCATCTTTCCTGGTGCGCAAAAACGTCAGTGAGTCGGTTTCGGTCTCCGCCAACTATTACGTGGATATGATTTCCGGAGCCTCCATCGACGTGGAGGCCACTGCCAGCCCCTATTCGGAGCAGCGGGACGAGTACTCGGTGGGTGCCGATTACCTGGTGGAAAAAACCACCCTCAGCGTTGGTTACACCAATAGCTCCGAAAACGACTACCAGGCCGAAACCATGGCGTTTGGTGTGAGCCAGACATTTTTTGGTGACCTGAGTACCCTTGGTTTGCAGATCAGTTATGGCAGCGATGATGTCTACCGCAACGGTGACGACAACTTCGCTGCCGAGGCGCAGCATCGTCGCTATACCCTGAGCTGGAACCAGATCCTCACCCAGAAGCTGATTGCCGAAGTGAGTGTGGAAACCGTGGCGGATGAGGGCTTTCTCAATAACCCTTATCGCAGCGTGCGCTTTCTCGACCCCTCTTCCGGCACCGGCTTCAGCTACCAGCGGGAGCTCTACCCCACCACCAGAAACAGTGATGCCGTAGCGATCCGTGCCAAGTACCGCCTGCCATACCGGGCGGCGGTGCAAAGTGAGTATCGTCGCTACGCTGACAGCTGGGGTATCGAATCCGACAACCTGGAATTCCGCTATACCCACCCGCTGGAAGAACAGGACCAGTGGATCCTCGAAGGCAAGCTGCGCTTCTATCAGCAGAATGGCGCCGACTTTTACAGTGACCTGTTCCCCTACGTTGATGCCACCAATTTCCGTGCCCGTGACAAGGAACTCAGTGACTTCAATACCATTGCCTTCGGTATTGGCGTTTCCTATGTCCTGCCGGAACGCTGGTCGCTATTGAATCGCAAGAACAGCGTGAATCTGTACTGGGACCACATACTGTTCGACTACGACAATTTCCGCGACGTCACCGTGCACGGTCCCAATAGCGACATCCTGCCGGGTGAAGAGCCCGCCTACCAATTCGGCGCCAATGTTATTCGCCTCTTCTGGTCTGTTTGGCTATAAGTGACAGCATCAAACATTTTGCAGGAGGCAGCTGATGACAAGGGTTCTGGTCCCGGTGGCAGATGGCAGCGAGGAAATTGAAACCGTCACCATTGTCGATGTGTTGCGGCGTGCCGGCGCCGACGTGACCCTGGCCTCGGTTGCCCCCGAGCTGCTGGTGCGCGCTTCGCGCGATGTGCAGCTCAAGGCCGACTGCGCGATTGGAGATTGTCTCGATACCGAGTGGGACCTGATTGCCCTGCCGGGCGGTATGCCGGGAGCCGAGCATCTGGGGGGCTGTGCGCCGCTACTGGAATTACTGGCGGCACAACTGAAAAACGATCGCTGGGTGGGTGCCATTTGCGCAGCGCCGGCTGTGGTGCTCAGCCGCAATGGCCTGATTACGGACTACGAGGCAACCTGCCACAAGAACTTTCTGGCGGACCTGTATCAGCAGGCCCGCGCTGCCAGTGAAGCGCCGGTGTGCGTGGACAGAAAACTGGTAACCAGCCAGGCGCCGGGAACGGCGATGGCATTCGCGCTGCAGCTGGTGGAATGCCTGTTCGGGGCGGAAAAGCGGGATGAAGTAGCGGCGCCGATGGCGGTCTGATGGCCTGACAGGCTATCCGGCTCTGCCCGGGTTGCCCTGCATGGGGCCCGCAGTGAGTGGAACGTCCCTGTTCCACTGAGCCTCCAGAACTGTTTCGGGGATTCAGAGGCTCGGTACTTATTGTCTGGCATGTGGCGCATCGTACAATAGCCCTTTGGGGCTATTTTTTCTGGTTAATCCTGCCTCAACACGAATAAATGCTGGGATTTGTCGCCGCAGGCCAAGAATAATTGCGTCGCAAGGCGAAGTGCAGCGCCGTGTCTGCAAGTGACTTTGCTAGAGGATGCCCTCGGTGATGCAGCGGGTGATCAGTTCGCCGGCATTCCTGCATCCCGATTTGTTGAGGATATTCTTGCGGTGATTCTTGACGGTATTGGCGGCAATGCACAGCGTCTTGGCAATATCCCGGCTGGTCAGTCCCTTTGACATCAGGCGAATCACTTCCATTTCCCGCTCGGTAAACAGCACCCCGGATACCGGCGTCGGGGCGCTCATTTGAGAGATATCCAGGTTGAGGTACGAGGGTTCGCCGGACATGCCGATCACAGAAATGCAGTGATTATTTTGCTCCGTCAGGTGCTGGATATTGGTTTGAATACACAGGGACCGGGCCAGGCGTCCGGCCGGATCGGTAGTGAGAATCATGGCCTGGTGGTTGAATAGCTGGTAGTTCCCTTCCGCAGTCTTGAACCGGAAGCAGTAGGAAACCTTGTACTTCGGGCGTTTGTCCGCCGCTATGCGCCCATAAATAAAATCAAATGCCGCTTGCTCTGCACGGGCCACAAATTCGGTATCGTCCGGGTGCATCCGGTCGAGAATATCCTGCAATACCACTTGCCCAGGATCGAGGCCAAGCACGCTCTTGATCGACGGGCTGACGTGCCGAATAGAAGGAGTCCCATGCTCTGGCTGCATGCCGGAAAAATCCAGCACGAAATGATAATTGGGCCCACAGCAGAACGCGGACGCCAGGCGATTATCGAGCTGCACGAGATCGTTATCCGCGCTTTCGGCACTCAGGTGCTCTCTGGCTGCATCCCAGACGGATTTCAGCGCGTGCGTTGTTGGTTTCATGCTGTTACTTATTCTTCTGTCGTCGGCAGCTGTCGTTGCCCGGTTACGGGGTCAGTCGGCCGGTAGTGAAACCTGCTTGTTCAGTATCGCGCCCTCCAAGATAGAGGCGCGGTCAAATGTGCCACGAGTCACCAGCAAACCGTGACCTTCATCACAAGATCAAATATTTTTGATTATTTCGCAGCGAGAAGTCCAGTCGAAATACGCCCGTATTGGCCAACTGGGGTTGCCATTAGAGGACAAAAGTCAGCTTAGTCAGCTTTTTTTGGCGCCAACGCGCCTGACTCTCGATATAAGTGGCACCAAAAGCCAAGTGATTTAGTGACAGAGCTGTGGGAACCTGCAGAAGTGTGGGGTGGGTCCGGGCGACCGCTATCGGGTGTCCCGAGCATGGTTCCTATTGCAGCCAGCGGCAGTCATGCTGATCAGCTGGTAGTGTTCCTTGCGGGGCGGAGTGATGGTGGTTTCAGCCAAGCTCAGGTGGCAAACAGTGCGCCCTGTATATCGCGAAAGCCCTTGAACTCCAGTGCGTTGCCACTCGGGTCCTGAAAGAACATGGTGCCCTGTTCCCCGGGTTTGCCAGCGAAGCGGATATAGGGCTCGATCAGGAATTCCTCGACAAAGCCCCGGGCCCGCTCGGCGAAAACTTGCCAGTCGTCAAAGTTCATTACCACACCGAAATGCGGCACGGGGACACCGTGTCCATCCACCGGGTTTGCCACAGCCGCCACCTTGCCGTGGGAACCGATCGCGGGGTTGAGGTGGGTAACCAGCTGATGGCCGAACAGGTTGAAGTCGATCCAGTGCTCGGCGCTGCGGCCCTCCGGCAGGCCCATCTTGTGGCCATAGAACTCCCGGGCTTCATCGATATCCCGAACCTGAATCGCGAGGTGAAAGGGCGTCAGTTGCATGGTCTGCTTCCGGAAGATCAAGCTGACAAGGCGCGATGGGGACTACCCCTTTTGGGCCTGGCCATGTTTCTGGGAATCACTGGAGAGTATCTCCAGCGTGGCGCTGTCTTTTTCCCCGCCATAGTACTTGTCCAGCACCCGAGAGAAAACCGGCTCCCCCTCGGCAACCGCATCAAAGAGAGTCATGGATGACTTGAGCTTTAAGTCATCGGGGCTGCCGAGAATCTGATGGGCGGTTCTTCCCTCCAAGTCGAGCAGGGCTTCAGCACACTCCCGCAGTCGCGCACCGAGAATGGCGTGTTGCAGGTAGTCGAGTGCCTCGCCGCGACTTTTGATAGCGTAGTGCCGCGCAGTGGCACTGCGGCCAAGACCGTGAATCTGAGGGAAGATATACCACATCCAGTGACTGCGCTTTTGACCTTCTCTCAGTTCAGATAGTGCCTGTGCGTAACTATCGGCTTGTGCCTGGATAAATCGGTTCAGGTCGTGCTCGTCGTTCACTCTCACCTCCGGCTGCTTGTGCCTCTGTCACCTGTGCTGTCTCCCACTGCGCTTCAAAATAGCGCACGCAGCTCAGGACCTGGGGTAGCCCCGCTTAGCTCTTGTCGTGAATGGTGGGGAGGACGGACCCCACCAGAGCCTGCAGCTCATCATCCGCCATGCAGCGACCAGCCTCCCAGGTCTTTTCCAGTAATGCCCAGATCCCCTTGAGCGCGCGATGCTTGGTTTGCAGGCTCTTGATCAGTTCATGCAACGATTCCAGCTGACCGTCTATGGCCGTCAATACCTGCTCGTGTTCGAGATCGCCGCCCTCGTCCTGAAAGAACACCTGCATTTGCTCCAGGGAGAAACCCAGCGCCTGCAGGGCGCGGATCATCTGCAGGCGCAGGACCGCCTGTTCAGAATAGCGTCGGCTGCCGCCAGCCGTGCGGGTCACGCCCGGCAGCAGGCCGAGCTGCTCGTAATAGCGGATGGTGGAGGCGGGGACTCCGGTTTCAGAGGCAACGGCACCGATTCTTATGGTCATGCAACACCGTCTGGTAAAAAAGCGAGACAGGCTTGAACTTAAAGTTGGCTTTAAGTTTAGTCTTGCAGCCACGACTGGAGAAGCCCTGCTAGGGCCCCCACTAACCAGGAGGTAAACCCAATGGCAGCGACTCAACCTGCGTTCGAGCCAATCCGTCTGCCCAACGGCCAGCAACTCAAGAACCGTCTGGTGAAGGCCGCGATGGAAGAGAATCTGGGCGCAGCAACCCTGGCCCCGGGGGGTGAGATGCTGCGGCTCTATCGCCAGTGGGCGGAGGGCGGCGTCGGCCTGATTATCACCGGCAATGTGATGGTGGATAAGCTGGCGATGACCGGTCCCGGTGGTGTGGCGCTGGAGGACGACACCGACCTAGCGCCCTTCCATCATTGGGCTCTCGAGGCAAAACACAACAATACCCGGGTCTGGATGCAGATCAGCCACCCGGGCCGGCAGGTGTTCAAGGCCATGGGGGGCAAAGCGCTGGCGCCATCCGCTATCGCGCTCAATCTGGGCAAGCATTCAAAGATGTTCCCGGTGCCCAAAGCCATGGACGAGGCGGAGATCCTGGATGTTATTCAACGGTTTGTGAACACGGCACAGCAGGCCGAGCGCGCCGGTTTTGACGGTGTTCAGATTCATGCCGCTCACGGCTACCTGCTCAACCAGTTTCTCTCGCCTCGCGTCAACCAGAGGCAGGATCCATGGGGTGGCTCGCTTGAAAATCGGGCACGCCTGCTGATGGCAGTGGTGCGGGGTATCAGGGCCAAGGTCAGCAAGGACTTTGCTGTAGCAGTAAAGCTCAATTCGGCCGACTTCCAGCGCGGCGGATTCGATCAGCAGGATGCCGCGGCCGTGGTGGCGATGCTGAACCGGGCAGGCGTCGACCTGATTGAAATCTCCGGTGGCAACTACGAGGCGCCGGCAATGCAGGGGCGCACTGCCGATGACAGCACACTCGCGCGGGAGGCCTACTTCCTTGAATTTGCCCAGGCGCTGACAAAAGTCAGTGAAGTACCGCTGATGACGACGGGTGGCATCCGCGGCCTGGATACTGTGGAGCGAGTACTCGCTGCCGGGGTGGACCTGGTGGGAATTGCCAGTGCATTGGCAGTGCAACCGGACTTGCCGCTTCGTTGGCAACACAGGGCAGACTTCCGGCCCGAAATCCCCACCGCGAAATGGAAAGACAAAACGTTATCGGGCCTGGCAAATATGGCGATTATCAAGCGTTACCTGAAACGCTGGGGCGCAGGTAAAAGCTCTTACCGCTTGAGTCCTCTGCTGAGCCTGATACTCGGTCAGTTGAGGCAAAAAAAGCTGGTTAAGCGTTATCGGTCTCTCTATATCGAACCCTTCCAGGGATCGACAATGCAGCCTGGCGCAGCTGAAACGCTGGCACAGTGACAAAACGAGAAAGGGCAGCCCAGATCGGGCTGCCCTTTATTTTTATCAGTGGGTGAGTCCGGCAATTACTTCCAGAACTGCCACCACTTTTTGCTGTTCTCTTCCCGGGCTGCCTGACCCTGTTCGGAGCCCTTGCCCAGTTCCTTTCGCTCCTGTTCGGCCTTTTTCTCAGCCTGCTTTGCCATACCCTTGTTGTCCTTCTCGGCTTTCATACGGGCTTCTTCCGCTTCGGAACTATTGCCCTCGGCAGCCAGGCCCTTTTCTTCAGCCATCAGGCGCTTCTCTTCCTTCTTCGCCTGAATCTTGGCTTGTTTGGCGCGCTTTTCTGCTTCCAATTGGCGCTTACCTTCTGCCATCTCGCGGTGCTCGGCAACGCGCGCCTTGGCTTCTGCGGGAACTTTGGTTTCCTTCATCTCCTTGCCGGCGGCTTCGGGCTGCTGAGCCAGGGCCGGGGCGGAGAGAACCAAGCTTGTTACCAGGTACGGGATTGCCTTTTTCATAGTGAGGCTCCTTATTCTTTGGACGGATAATGAGTTATGCAGAACTTTTCGCCAGTACAGGTCAGCCTAACACCTTAGCTGCCTTAAGAGTGACGATTGGCGTTGAGGTTACGCAGTCAAACCTTAATTCGAGCTGAACCACTTCTGCTGGTCACTTACATGTGGTGATCAAATCTTACACACCTTCAATTTTCCTGCGCTGGCCAGAAGTGATAGCGCTTAAAAACGGGTGTTGTTTATCACGGATTCTGCGTGATAGGCCTCACAAGTTTGTGTCAATATGGCGTGAGTATTAATCTTTATGCCTTATCTCGGCCGGAACGAAACATCGGGTTTGCGATTTTGTGCCGATTGAAATCTAGCCGATAGACTTGTTTGTTGCCTGAGGCCGCTGATGTTTGCCGGGCAACTGGGCTGCTCAGCTCAATAGCAGGGTCACTCTTGCAGTTAGCTGAGGCACGCAGGATAGTCGATAAGAAGGAAAATAATGAAAGCTCAAGATCTTCAATTCACGCAGCTTTTGGAAGGCTCCAAACAGTTTGTAATCCCTATCTTCCAGCGGGCTTACAGCTGGGAAATCAGCCAGTGCCAGCAGTTGTGGGATGACATCGTTCGCGTAGGCAGCAACCCCGATCTCAACAGCCACTTTATCGGCTCCGCCGTTTATATCCCCGAGACAAATGTCGATGCGGCGATCCCGCGCTGGCTGGTGATCGATGGCCAACAGCGAATCACCACTATGACACTGCTGTTGCTCGCGCTGAAGAGCCATCTGGAGCGCGAGGACATCGATGAACCCATCTCCGCCGCTCAGCTGGAGGATTACTACCTCAAGAACCGTTACGGCAAGGGCGAGGCGGCCTACCGCATGCTCCTGACCAAGACCGACAAAGATTCACTGATCCGGCTGCTGGATGGTAAGCCCATCGGAGACGATGGGTCTCTGCGCATCGCGGAGAATTATCAGTTCTTTGCCGAGCGGATCGCTCAGGAGAGCCTGGACAACATCTGGAAGGGCATCAAAAAGCTGATGATTGTCGATGTCTGCCTGCAGCAGGGTATCGACAACCCGCAGATGATCTTCGAGAGCATGAACTCCACAGGCAAGGCGCTCACTCAGGCCGACCTGATCCGCAACTATGTGCTGATGGGGCTGGAGCATGATCTGCAGACCCGGCTATATGAGGACCTCTGGCGCCCGATGGAGGTGGAATTCGGAGCCGAGAACTACAGCGAGCGCTTCGATGAGTTTATGCGCTTTTACCTAGTGATCCATACCGGCAACACCCGCCTGAAAAAGGCGGAGGTTTACGACCAGTTCAAGGCCTATTCCCGCGGGCATGAGGTGGAAACCCTGCTGATCTCCCTCAGGGAGTACGCCAGCTACTACTGCCGAATCGCCCTCGGTGGTGAGAAAGACCCGCACCTGTACGAGGTGTTCCACGATATCCGCGAGCTGCGCGCTGATGTAACCTACCCGTTCCTGATGGAGGCCTACAAAGATTTCACCGATGGCCTGCTCGACCATGAAAAATTTCTTGCGGTCGCGCGCCTGGTGGAAAGCTATGTATTCCGCCGCGCCGTCTGTGATATCCCCACCAACTCCCAACGTCAGACCTTTGCCACGCTGATGAAGGGTGTAGACAAGGATCAGTACCTGGAGAGCGTCAAGGCCAGCTTCCAGCTGCTGCCCTCTTACCGTCGCTTCCCCAAGGACGACGAATTCATGCGCCAGATGCAGGTGCGCAACCTGTATAAGTTCAACCGCCGCTCCTACTGGCTGCGTCGTTTTGAGAACCACGGGCGCAAGGAGCGGGTGCCGGTTAATGACTACACTATTGAGCACATCATGCCGCAGAACCAGGAGCTCAGCGCCCAGTGGCGCATGGACCTGGGGGAGGACTGGCAGCGTATCCATGAGCAGTACCTGCACACACTCGGCAACCTCACCCTGACCGGCTACAACTCCGAGTACAGCGACAAGTCGTTTAAAGACAAGCGCGATATGGACGGCGGTTTCCGGCAGAGCCCGCTCAGACTCAACGAAGGACTGGGCCAGTGCGAAAAGTGGAGCGAGGCGGCCATCCAGGCGCGCGCTGAACGCCTGGCCAAGGGAGCCATACAAATCTGGGCTGCGCCCAACCTGCCTGCCGAGACCCTGCAGCAATACCGGAAGGTGGAGCCGGACACGACCACCTATACCATTGATGACCACCAGCACCTGCAGGACGGCCGTACGCGTGAGCTATTCGAGATACTGCGCACCCGCCTGCTGCAGTTGGACGAGTGTGTCACCGAGTCATTTTTTAAGCTCTATGTCGCCTATAAAGCGGAAACCAACTTTGTGGATGTTGTGCCGCAGGCCAGGGGGTTGCGAATTTCCCTGAACATGGACTACCCGGAAGTCGATGATCCCCGCGGGCTATGCCGCGATGTCACTGGTGTGGGCCGCTGGGGTAATGGCAATGTGGAGGTTCGTCTGGATGACCCCAGTGACTTGAACTATGTCATCGGTTTGGCCAGGCAGTCGCTGGAGAAGCAGTTGGGCAGTGACGAATAGATGCCTTAGGCAGTGCTGTGTTGACCTCTGCGTTGCTCCTGGATATGAATTAAATACATTTGATGATGGCTGTGCTTGGGTATATTCGAGTGTGTGCCTATATTTGATTCAATAGTTCGCAAAATTCAATCATGTCAAATGGGTTTCTATTTCGGGTTGATGTCCGGAGCACGATGCTTTAATTGATTATAGTGAAGCACTCTGAGTGCGAAAAGTTTCCTGTTATCTGTAAGGTTGCCATTAAGGAGCATATTGATAGTTCGAGGCCGCAGGCTTCAAAAGTTAGTCATCCATAGATTTTTAAATATGAAAAAACAAATCGATGTGGCCGCTGCAATCATTTGCAAAGAGAACAAAATATTTGCTGCTAGGCGAAGGGTGGGTAAACATTTAGCTGGCCTCTGGGAACTCCCCGGTGGAAAGTTGGAAGAAGGCGAAACTCCTGAGCAGTGTTTGGCGCGTGAATTAGAAGAAGAGTTAAATATTAAGGCAAGAATAGGCTCATTGATTTCTGAAAATATTTTCGACTACGGGGCGAAAGCTATTCGATTAATGGCTTATGAGGTCAAGTGTTTTTCTGGTGATTTTCGATTGATAGATCACGATGCAATGTGCTGGTTGGCTCTTAATGAGCTTAACACTATTGAGTGGGCGCCAGCAGATATCCCTTTGCTTGATCGATATAAAGAGCTAACAGAAATGGCTGTCTGTTCCAGTTCTTCAAAATCAAATGGGTATATTCAAGAAAATGGATAATAGAAATACGAATGTTGGCCTTTATGAGTCGATCCTTACAAATTCTTTAATTCAAGAATTAAGAGCGCTAAACCATGATTTAGTTGCTGTGCAAACCCAGAAAATACATCCTTCTGAGGTTGCTGATCGTTTAGCATTGCATTTGAGTAGTGTGATTGAACGGGCATTGCTAGCAGTGAGCGACCAGAATAGGGTCGATGTCGGTGTGAGCTTGGTACGTGAGTTAGTATCCAATATCGATAGAGCTATTGGCAGGGCTGGTGTATTGGGTGATCAGCCTACTGATGGTGGAGAATTTTTATCAGCAATCACTTCTTTTAAGCCAGATGGCTCTGTATCTGAAATGAGCCGGCCACTAACGCCCTTGCTTGATACGACTCTGCTGACTAACTCCCCTGGTGAGCCGAGGGTGGGATCCCAGATTTCCACTGAGATTGATTCGGCAGATCGCATTGATATTGTCATGGCGTTTATTCGTCGCAGTGGCATTCGCCCATTTATAGACAGTTTGAAACGCCACTGCCTCCGTGCAAAAAAGCAGCCTAACCTACGGGTGTTGACGACAATCTATACCGGTTCAACTGAGTTGGAGGCATTGGAACAACTGCAGTCTTTGGGCGCTGAGATTAAAGTTTCTTATGATACCACCGCAGCGAGATTACATGCTAAGGCGTGGTATTTCCATCGTGCCTCAGGTGCCTCTACGGCTTATATTGGTTCCTCTAACTTAACCCATTCAGCTCAAGTTAGCGGGATGGAGTGGAATATGCGTGTCTCAGGATTACGGAATCCTAGTGTCCTGCGTAAGATGAGCTCAGTATTTGATGCGTATTGGGCAGGGGGCGACTTCAGATTATTTGACAGCAAAGAATTCATCAAAGAAACGAAATGTGCTCAGGCGTCTGGACCTGCAATTATTCTTAGTCCAATTGAGCTGAGATTGGAGCCTTTTCAGGAGCGACTTCTCGAGCAAGTTGCTGTTTCTCGGCAACAAGGTCATCGCCGTAATCTACTGGTAGCGGCTACAGGTACTGGAAAAACGGTTATGGCGGCGATTGATTATTCAAGATTAAGAGATGTCTTGCCCCGATGCCGATTACTGTTTGTGGCGCATCGTGAAGAAATTTTAGATCAAAGTATTGCTACGTTTAGGTATGCGCTACGTGACCCGGTATTTGGCGAGAAATGGGTGGGTAATCATCGGCCTAAAGATTTTCAGCATGTCTTTGCCTCAATTCAATCGTTGAATGCAGCGGGACTTTCTAATCTTGATGTTGATCATTTCGATGTGGTGATTATCGATGAGTTTCATCACGCGGCAGCGCCTTCATATAAGAATTTATTGTCGCATGTTGAGCCGCTGGAGTTGCTAGGTCTTACGGCCACTCCAGAGCGTGTGGACGGTTTGTCGATTCTTGAATGGTTTGACGGCCGTATCGCTGCAGAGCTGCGCTTGTGGGATGCCATTGATCAGCATCGCCTAACTCCTTTTTCCTATTATGGTATTCATGATGGAATGGACTTAAAGGCTGTTCCCTGGAGTCGTGGTAGGGGTTATGACATTAATGAGCTAAGTAGACTTTATACCTCGAGTGAAGCCTGGGCGTGCATTGTAATAAAAGAGGTCGCCAAGCGAGTAGATGACCCATTTTCCATGAAGGCTTTGGGATTCTGCGTTAGTGTCAAGCATGCACAATTTATGGCTCATCAATTTAATAAGGCGGGAATTAAGTCTGCCGCAGTTTGGGGTGAAACTCCGGAAGAAGAACGGCGCGATTCCCTACGTATGCTAGCGGATGGAAGAGTCCAAGTTCTATTTTCAGTGGATTTGTTTAACGAAGGCGTGGACGTTCCTTCTGTGGATACGCTGCTGCTACTGCGACCAACAGAGAGTGCTACGTTATTTTTACAGCAGATAGGGCGTGGATTACGAAAGAGTAAAGATAAATTGCTTTGTACCATTCTCGATTTTGTGGGATTACATCGTCGAGAGTTTCGCTTTGATAGGCGCCTCTCCGCGCTTTTGGGTGGCTCACGAAAGTATGTCGAGTCGCAAGTCAAGAGCGGTTTTCCTTATTTGCCTGCTGGTTGTCATATGGAGTTAGACGCGATTGCCAGTAAGGTTGTATTAGAAAGCTTGAAATCAGCAGTTCCTAGTCGATGGAGTGAAAAGATTCAAGAGCTGCGCACTCTGATAGCGGCTGGGCACGCCCCAAAAATGGCAGTATATCTCAATGAAACTGGATTGGAGCTATCAGATATATACGTAACAAATAAGTCATGGTCTGATTTGTTAGAAGCAGTAGATAATGATGTTTTAGATGCTGGTCCGCATGAGAAAGTATTGCGACGTGCTATTGGTCGTATGCTGCACGTTGATGATGAGAAGCGGTTGCGTTTGTATATTGCTTTGCTTAGCGCTCCTCAGAAACCGAATTTAGATTTACTCTCTGTGTCCAAAAAGAGAATGACGCGCATGCTGGTCGCATCGATGTGTGATCAAGTTTTAGGAAGGGATATGTCCCTTAGTCAGGGAGTTTCACTGCTGTGGCAGCATCCTCAGGTGTTGGCTGAGCTTCGGGAATTATTCTCATTTTTGCTCGGTAAAATAAATCATGTCCACTGCTCGATCAGTTCGCATGATAATGTGCCTCTGCAGATACATGGACGCTATACAAGAATTGAAATTTTGTCGGCGTTTGGTGTAAGACTTACCCGCGTTTAGTAGACACCCTGTATAGTTAGGTTTCGGCCTAACACGGAGGTGTACCATGGGTAAGAAGAGAACTCAGGCGTATACGGAAGAGTTCCGCAGAGAAGCGGTCAAGCGGGCGGAGAAGCCCGGTGCTACCACTGCCTCAGTGGCGCGAGAGCTGGGTGTAAGCGCTCAGCAAATCTACAACTGGCGACGACAGTTCAATCGGCTCTCAGAGAAGCAGTTCAATAGCCTGGATGGCGTCGATTACTCCAAGCAGGAAAGTGCCGAGGTACGGCGCCTGAAGAGAGAGCTGCATGAAGCTCGCCAGGAGGTCGAGTTTCTAAAAAAGGCAGCTGCGTACTTTGCGAACCACCAAGAGTAAAGTACGCACTGATACGTGAGCACGTTGGAGTTTTCCCAGTCCGCTTGATGTGTCGGTGTTTAGAAGTGTCTGCGTCAGGCTATTACCGGTGGTTGGGCAGAGCGGAGAGCCCGCGGTCTATTCGCAAGAAGCGTATTGCCGATAAAGTGAGGGACACCTTCAAAGCCTTTAAGGCACGTTATGGTGCTCCTAGGATCACGCAGGAGCTGATTGAGGCAGGGATACCCTGTTCAACCAACTATATCGCTGGAATCATGCATAGAGAGCATATCCGAGCGAGGAACGGCAAAGGCTTTCGCTATAGCCGGCCGGTCGAGAGCCGGGTCAACGTCTCAGCCAACCTGTTGAAACGATGCTTCCAGGTTGATCGGCCAAACCGACGCTGGACCAGCGATATCACCTACATCTGGGTCCGGGACCGATGGTTGTATCTGGCAGTGGTCATGGACCTGTACTCACGTCGAATAGTGGGTTGGGCACTGGATTCGCAAATGACAGAAGAACTCACGCAGAGAGCCCTGAAGATGGCACTGGGCCGGAGAGAGTCGAAACCTGGGCTGATTGTGCACTCGGATCGGGGGGTGCAGTATCGTGCTCAGGGCTATCAGGACGTGCTCTTGGCCAATAAGTGTCGTCCCAGTATGAGCCGTCAGGCCAACTGCTGGGATAATGCCGCGATGGAGTCGTTCTTCAGTCGTCTTAAGGTTGAGCTGGTGTACGCAACGAGCTTTGAGAGCATCAGTCAGGCGAAATCTGAGGTGTTCGAATACATCGAGGTTTTCTATAACAGGGTACGTAGGCACTCTACACTGGGTTACATAAGTCCAGCAGAGTATGAGCGCAGATGCGCATAGTTATGGTGTCTACTTTTTGTGGGTAAGACCAGTGTTGGCGATAAAGCAAAGACACCATCTTGGCGTGAGGGTGTGTTGTGGGTTGATAGCGAGAAGTCGGATATTTGCGCTTTTACCCTCGATAAGTCGGAAGGGAATTTTTCTCCGACAACGCGCTATCGTGATTATGCAATTAGCCGCGAACTTATCCATTGGGAGACGCAGTCGTTAACGACTGAGGATAGTCAGACAGGAAGACGCTATCGCAATCATGTAGAGCAGGGCTCGTCTATTATGCTTTTTGCTCGGGAAAATAGCGGCGAACGGGCTTTTTGGTTTTTGGGACCTGCCACATATGTGAAGCATGAGTCGGAAAGGCCAATGGGTATTACATGGAAGCTTGACGTTCCGCTCCCCGGGGATCTTTATGCAACATTTGCAGCAGCTGTGGCCTAATTTAAATAATTAGCTGCGCATGACGATCGTTATTCGAGTCCTTAAGGGAGCTTTTCGGGCGGTTTCGCTTTTTCAGTTAGCAGGCTGCCGGATGGTCGCGCTGCGCGCTCGTTGCAAAACGCTGGCGCTTTTGGTCGAGCCGGGTGGTTCTAGAGGCTTTCGAGAGATCAGGAGGAGTTTGCCTAGAGGCGGAAGAATCACAATAGCCTAGGGGCTATTGTGTCCCTGCGGGCTTCGCGCTGGCGCACTCGTTGCAAAATCGCTGTCGCGATTAGTCGAACCGCGGTGCATGTTGGTGCTGTCGTGGTGCCGGCTAGGGTTGCCCGGAAGCGGAAGAATTGGAATAGCCTAAGGGCTATTCCAGCCCTGCGGGCTTCGCGCTGTGCGCTCGTTGCCAAACGCTCTCGCGTTTGGTTGAACCACATCGGTGGTTCTCATCCTGCCCCCGCGAACCGTACAAAAAAGGCCCCATCCTTTCGGATGAGGCCTGTTTTGTATGGTGCCCGGAGGCGGAATCGAACCACCGACACGGGGATTTTCAATCCCCTGCTCTACCAACTGAGCTATCCGGGCTTCGCAATTTTCGGGGCTGTCCCGGTTGCGAGGCGCGTATTAAACCTGCTCCCCGGGGCCGAGTCAAGCCCTTGATTGATAAATAGTTTTTCTTGTGAGTGAGCGCTCACTATTTAGTCGTTTTTGTCCTCAGGTGGCACGTAGCCCTCGGCTTCGTCATAGCTTTCGCCGCTCAGGAACTTCTGCATCTGTTCACCCAGGTAGGCGCGGCTGGAGGGCTCCATCATGTTGAGGCGCTTTTCATTGATCAGCATGGTCTGGTGTGCCATCCACTCCGCCCAGGCTTTCTTGGAGACGTTGTCGAAAATGTCCTGGCCCTTGGGCCCGGGGAAGGGCGGTGCGTCCAGGCCTTCCAGTTCCTGTTGGTACTTGCGGCAGAATACAGTTCTCGACATGGGTCTCTCCTCGTTTCAGGCGCCGGTCTGGTCCTGGGGCGTCAGCAGTGGGGCCCTGAAGGCTTCCAGCTGGTGCACCAGTTTGACGATGGGGGCCGGCAGCCCCAGTTCCTGGGCCGCCCGCGGGCGGTTGAGTTGGCGCAGTTTATACCAGTCCCCAGATCCCTCTGCCACCTGAGTCGGCCTGGTCAGCAGCTGAACCCAGACCGGGGTGATATCCAGGTGGAAATGGGTAAAGGTATGGCGCATGGATGGTATGGCTTCCAGCTCTGCGGCCTGAAGATCCCGAATCGCCAGCCATTCCTGCGCGCTGGCTTCGCCGCCATCGTCTTCCTCCAGCTGCGGCGGGCACCAGAGTCCGCCCCAGATACCGCTGGGTGGGCGCTGTTCCAGGTAGAGGGCGCCATCGTGCTCGAGCAGCAGCATGGTGGTGGTGCGGACGGGCTTTTCTTTCCTGGGCTTCTTGCCGGGGTAGTCCTGGGGGTTGCCCTGGGTGCGGGCAATGCAGTGTTCGGCCAGCGGGCAGGCGTCACAGCGGGGGCGGCTGCGGGTGCAGACGGTGGCGCCCAGATCCATCATGGCCTGGGTGTAGTCGTTGCAGCGTCTCTCCGGAGTGTATTGCTCTGCCAGTTCCCACAGGGATTGCGCGACGCGGGTCTGGCCGGGCCAGCCTTCGATCGCACGGAAGCGCGCCAGAACCCGCTTGACGTTGCCGTCCAGAATCGGCGCATTGATCCCCATGCTGATACTGGCGATGGCGCCGGCAGTGGAGCGCCCGATCCCCGGCAGCTCCGTGAGGGCCTCTACATCCTGGGGAAATTCACCACCGTGCTGTTCCACCACCTGCTGTGCGCATTTGTGCAGGTTGCGGGCGCGGGCGTAGTAACCGAGACCGCTCCAGTGGGCCAGTACGGCATCCAGCGGTGCGGTGGCGAGCGCATCCAATGTGGGGAAGCTCTCCATAAAGCGCTGGAAATAGGGAATCACGGCGGTGACCTGGGTCTGCTGCAACATGATTTCCGATACCCACACCCGGTAGGGATTGATGTCCTGTTGCCAGGGCAGGTCTTTGCGCCCGTGCTGGTCGAACCAGGCGAGTACGGCTTGCTGGAATTGACTGGGGGACATCTTCGAGGGCATTGAGTTGGCGGGTTGCTGCGTGGAGTGTCGCCAGTTTACCAGAGTGGGTTGGGCGGTTGCTGGTTGCTTGCCTTTCCGGCTGTGGCTTGGGCGTGGTGGAGGGTTTGGTGGTCCCTGGGTCCCGGCCTGCGCCGGGACGACGACAGAGATTGCTGGCTCGGCGCCCTGGCCAGGGAGACTGGCTGGCTTTGCTGGAAAGCAGGCTGGAAATGCGGAGGGCGTCACCCCGGCGCAGGCCGGGGTCCAGGAGTGCGTGGTGCTTTCTACCTGGTGGAGATCCTGCAAGCCATTTGGGATTGCCATATGGATGCAGGCTCTCTGGAGGGGCCCTTGCGGGATTGGGCCCGCGTTTGTGATCCGGGATCAGTCGCCGCGATTGAACAGGCCCTTGAACTTGTCCTTCAGGTCGTCAACCTTCTCCTTGACCTTGTCGCCGTACTTTTTCTCTGCCTTGTACTTGAGTTCGTCGCGGATCAGGTCGTCCATGCGGCGGCTGTCTGGTTTGCAGCTGCCGGCGCCGGCATCTTCAAACTTGTCCTTGCAACGCAGGGGCAGGGGGCGGTTGCGCCAGCGGCTGTTCTGCACCGAGCAGCCATCGGCGGAGGTCTTTTCGCCCACCAGGGAGAGACCCAGGGCGAAGTCAAAGTCCTGCTGCTCCAGGTTAACAATGCCGTCACCGGTCAGGGCGATATTCTCGACGCCGGCCAGCACTTCCTGAACCTGCACCTTGTCGCCCTCCACCAGGATATTGGCGCGCAGGTCCTGCAGGCTGGTGCGGTTTTCCCACTGGCGTTCGGGCAGTGGGGTTTTCTCGACGAAGCTCACCAGCTGGCACATGCCTTTTTCGAGGTTAAACGGTGACAGGTACAGCTGCTCGCTGGAAAGTTGTACAGCGGCACGGAGCTTTTTCTGCAGCTCCAGCGTGTCCACGCCGCCGGTCTCGCCGGACCAGGTCAGGCTGCTCTTGCCCGAGACCTGCACCCGTTCGCTGGGGAACAGCGCACTCTGCACCTTGGAAATCTCTACATCGGCAAGACCGCCGCTGACGCGCGCCACCGCGGACTGGCCGCGGGCGTTGAACTGGCCGTTGGTGCTCAGCTGGCCGCCGTAGAGGTCGGCACTGAGCTTTTGCAGCTGGTACAGGCCGTTGTCCACGGTCACCTGCAGCTGGGGGCGGTCCATAATCACCTGGACTGCCTGCAGTCGGTCCAGGGACAGGTCCAGGTTGGCATTGAAGCCGCGCATAGCGGTGAGCGGCAGCGGTGTCGGAGGTGCCGGCTCGGTAGGCTCGGCCTCTTCTGTCTCCGCTTCCGGAGGCGGTGGCGGCAGGTAGTCATCCAGCACCAGTTCACCGCCACGCAGGGTCAGGTCGATGCCGGGCATGTCGGCGTTGCGCAACTGGGCGCTGCCGGTGAATACCGTTTCGTCGAGCTGCAGCTGCAGGGGGGTCATATCCAGTTTGCGATCGGTACCCTCGATGCTGGTCTCGAAGGTAAGCTTATCCAGTACGGCACCGCTCTGGGTTTTGAGCTCGCTGCCGGTGACCGCGAACCAGGGGCGCAGGGGTTGGGCCTCGGCGTTGACGCTGAGCTGAACCTGCCACGGTTTGTCTGCAGCTGCGCGGCGCAGGCTGCCGCGCAGGTAGAGCTTGGCTGCGGCTTCACCGCTGCTGGCAGTGAGTTCCAGCGGCTGCAGGCGCAGGCCGTTGAGGCCCTCGTCCAGGGCCAGAGTGCTGTTGATATTGAGGGTGACGGGCTGCTCGAGCGCACTGCCAGTGACCTCTGCAGTGGCCTGCAGCTGGCCGGGCTCGCCACCGGGGACCAGGTTGTCGGCGGTAACGGCCAGTTGGCTGAGCTGATACTCGCTGTCATTGGCGACATCGCGATAGCTGATGCGGCCGTCCTCCAGCCGCAGCTTTTCCAGCGCCAGGTCGAGTTGCTGGCTGCCGGGCTCCGCTGGCTCGGTGGGCACTTCCAGTTGGGGTGGCTCCCCGGCCTGCTGCTCACGCTGGGCTTCCATGGCCTCGGTGAGCACCTCCCAGTTGCCGCGGCCCTCTTCGTTGACGACGAGGTCGATCTGCGGGGCCATCAGCAGGATCTCCTGGGCCTCGATGCGCTTTTGCAACAGCGGCATCAGTGCCACGCCCACGGCGACCTTGTCCGCCTGTACCAGGGGCTGGTCCGGTTGCGGCAACGGCGCGAGTTGCACGCCTTCCAGTTCCAGCGCGATGTTTGGCCAGATCTGCCAGCCGATATCGCCATCCAGCCGCAATGCGATGCCCTGCTTGGCGGCAAGCTGTTCGAGCTGCGGCTTGTAACGGTTGACGTCGATACCCATCAGCAGCCAGGCGGCGGCGCCGGCCAGCAAGAGGGCGACAATGAGGAGGGCAACAAAAGTGCGCTTGATCCAGGCCATGAAGCAGCAAATCCCTATGTTTTTGATGGTCGGTGACGCGGGTGCGTCAGCTTGCGACTCTCAGTCAGTCTACTGAGACGCCAGGTGGGGGTAGGTGTTCCCTCAATCCACGGGCGATCGCCGCAATTATCGGTGTTATTTCGAGGGTATTGTAGGAGAAACGGCCCCCGTGCCGATACACGGGGGCCGTCAGAGAGGAAAAAATCCTCGGGATCAGAACAGGAAGCGGACGCCGGCTTCGACGCTGCGACCCATTTCCGGCGCGAAATCGCGCAGCAGGGAGGTGGAGTTGCGGATTTCCTCGTCCAGCAGGTTGCGGGCGCTGGCGAAGAGGACGGCGTCGCTGGTGCCAACCTTGACGTTGTAACGCGCGGTCAGGTCCATGCGGGTGTAGCCGTCGGTGGCCTCCTCAAAGGCGCCGGCGCGCTCCTGCTCTGAGGCTTTGGTGGTGCGCAGTTCCCAGTTCCACTGGGCGTAGTCGCCACCAAAGGCCAGGCCAACCCGCAGCGGCGGCATGCGCGGCACGTCGGTGCTGTACTCGCGGCCCTCGCCTTCCTCATGGGCGTGCTCGTGCTCCGCCTCTTCGTGCTCCTCGTGATGAAGCGCGAGATCGCTGGTAAAGCTGGCGCGCACGCTGTCACCGAACAGTTCCACATAGTGGCCGCCGGCGAAGGGGAAGCGCAGGGAGGCTTCGGCGCCGTAGAACACCGTATCACGGTTGTTGTAGGCGTAGATGGGCAGCTCTTCTTCCAGGTTCTCCTCACCGGTGTTGGCGGCGTAAATGTAATCCGCTACATGGTTGTAGAACAGGTTGGCTTCAAAGCGCGCCGCGTGCCAGCCGCTGGCTTCCTCGTTGTGGTGGTGGTAGCCAAGCTCCAGGTTGAAGGATTGCTCCTTGTCGAGATCCGCGTCGCCCTCGATAAAGCGTGCCTCCGCCAGGTGGGCACCTTCCGCGAACAGCTCTTCCGCAACCGGTGCACGCTCGGCGCCGGTCAGGCCGAGGCTGACGTGCTGGTGCTCGGCGAGGAAGTATTGCAGCGAGGAGCTGAGGCCGAGCAGGTTGAAGTCACGGCTGTCAGCAAATTCCGGGTCCACTTCGACGCGCTCTACGCGGCCACCCATATCCAGATGCCAGTCGCCCCAGGCACGCTCCTTCATGGCGAACAGGCCAGCGGCGCGGGTGTTGCTGGGCTGGATAAAGGCCTCGTCGCCAACGGCGGCGAAGTCTTTGTCGGACAACTGCAGGCCGTAGGCGCCGCGCCACTCGCCACCGGCGTCGTGGGTCAGCTCGACGCGGCTCTCCCAGGCTTCGTTGGTGAAGCGGGTACCCGGCTCGCCTTCTTCGAGCTCAACGTGCTCGTAGTCGTTGTAACCGAGGCGGAAGCTGAGCTTGTCCCAGTATTCGTCGTTCAGGCGGCGCTCGCCCTTCATGTCATAGCGGGTCTGTGCCAGGTCGATGCGCACGCTCTCCTCGCCCTCTTCACCGTGCTCCCCGCCATGTTCCTCACCGGCGAGCTCCTCACCCGCGTGCTCCTCTTCATGGTGGTGCTCGTGGGTGCCGAGGGGAATACCGTAGTTGTTTTCCAGGCGGTTCACGGACAGGCCAACGTAGCCCTGCTCACCAATCCAGGACACGCCACCGCTGTAGCTGTGGGCGCGGGCACTGGTATTGCCGACGAAACCGTCGGTGTTGAATTCCTCTTCGTGCCCGTGTTCCTCGCCGGCGAGTTCTTCGCCTGCGTGCTCTTCACCGTGCTCACCCTCGTGCTCGAGGATCGCCAGACCGGGAATCCGGGTGTCGTCGTTCTCCCGGTATACGCCGTCCACATACCAGGCCAGCTGGCCGGCTCCGCCGTTGAGGCGGAAAACGCCTGCATCCTGGTCGTTGCCACTGTTGTGGCGCATTTCGAGGGCGCCCTCGGTCTGCTCGGGAATGCTGGTCGGGATGCGTCCGTCGATGACATTCACCACGCCGCCGATAGCACCGCTGCCGTAACGCAGGGTGGCGGGGCCGCGCAGGATCTCGATGCGCTGGGCCAGTAGCGGCTCGATGGCGACGGCATGGTCGGCGCTGGTGTTGGAGGCATCGGCAGTGTCCATGTTGTCACTGAGGATCTTCACCCGGTTGGCACTCTGGCCGCGGATGACCGGCAGGCCAACGCCACTGCCGAAGGAGGCATTGGCTACGCCGAGTTCACCCTTGAGGGTGTCACCGAGGGTAGCGGAGGCGGCCTCACGCAGGGCTTCACCGGAGAGCACGGACACTGGCGCCGCCACGGCGTCGACGGGCTTCTCCAGCGGGGAGACGGTCACATTGACTTCTTCCAGTCGCTCACCGGCGGCAAAAGTTACAGATGCGGGTACAGTCAGGGCGCCGGCAATTGCCAGGGCCAGTTTGCTGGTCTTGTTCACGATTTTTATACCTGTCACAGGGCGCAACCCACGGCCTGCGATCACGCAGGGGCGGAGCGCCGAAAATACGGATAAGGGGTTGTTATCAGTGTTGGGACAGGTAGGCGGGGGGACCGCGGGCGTTCTGGCGCTCGGGCTGACAGTCGCGGGGAACCGGGGCTGCCTGGGCGACGTACAAATAGCTGCCAGAGGGCACGAAGGCCTGGTACTCGCTGCCTGGGGCGGCGGGCATCTGGTTGGAGCAGATGTCGCAGAGCTCGTGGGAGGTATCCACGAAGTGCACGTGTTCCGCCAATACCGGTTGCGCTGCGAGCATGGCTAGCAGCACGAACAGGGAGGCCCAGAGCCGGGACTGTTGGCGGAATTGAGTGATCATGGTGCGTATCATATGGGCTGGCGGCGCCGAATCAAGTTTCATCTGTCACTATCCGCGCACAGCGGCGCCATTTGATCCTATAATCCGCGCCTTCTGTCTCATTGCAGCAAAGAAAGGACGAGGTCCCTATGCGCAAGGCCAGCGTCAACCGCGACACCCTAGAAACCCAAATCAAGGTCAGCCTGAACCTGGACGGCGAGGGGCGCGGCAAGTTCGACACCGGCGTACCCTTCCTCGAGCACATGCTCGACCAGATTGCCCGCCACGGCATGATCGACCTGGACATCACCTGCAAGGGCGATGTGCATATCGATGACCACCACACCGTTGAAGACATCGGCATCACCCTCGGCAAGGCGATTACCGAGGCAGTGGGGGACAAAAAGGGCATGACCCGCTATGGCCACAGCTATGTGCCCCTGGACGAGGCCCTGTCGCGGGTGGTGATCGACTTCTCCGGCCGCCCGGGCTTGGTCATGGACGTGCCCTTTACCCAGAAGCGCATCGGCAACTTCGACACCGAGCTCTTCTACGAATTCTTCCAGGGCTTCGTGAACCACGCCCTGGTAACCCTGCATATCGACTGCCTGAAGGGTCACAACGCCCACCACCAGGTGGAAACCGTGTTCAAGGCGTTCGGGCGGGCTCTGCGCATGGCCCTGACCCCGGATCCCCGCATGGCGGGCACCATGCCCTCTACCAAAGGGGTGCTCTGAGTTATGCAGCGTATCGCGGTACTGGATTACGGTATGGGCAACCTGCATTCGGTTGCCAGCGCCCTGCAGAAAGTTGCCCCCGCTGACCAGGTGATCCTGGCGACTTCCCCCGCCGAGGCGGAAGGTGCCGACCGCCTGCTGGTGCCCGGCGTCGGGGCGATTCGCGACTGCATGGCCGGTTTTACCGAGGCCGGTTTCGAGCCCCTGTTGCGCGGCGCCATCGACGCGGGCCTGCCGGTGCTGGGTATCTGTGTGGGCATGCAAATCATGATGCGCCGCAGTGAAGAGAACGCGGGAGTCGACTGCCTGGGACTCTTCCCGCAGCCGGTGCAGTTCTTCGGCAATGATCTGAAGAGCGACGGCGAGCGTTTAAAGGTCCCTCACATGGGCTGGAACCAGGTGTGGCAGAGGCGCGACCACCCGCTCTGGAATGGTATCGCCGACGGCAGCCGCTTTTACTTTGTGCACAGCTATTACGTGCCGGCAGAAGGCAATGAGTCCCTCGCGGGAGAAACCGAGTACGGCGTTTCCCTGGCTGCCGCGGTCGCGCGGGAGAATGTATTCGCCACCCAGTTCCATCCGGAAAAGAGTGCCGACGCCGGCCTGCAGCTGCTGAAGAATTTCGTCGCCTGGGACGGCCGCGCCTGATCGCGGTTGCGCCCTCAACACCAACGCCGACAGTAAGACCGAACCATGATTGTAATTCCTGCCATCGATTTGAAGGACGGCCAGTGCGTGCGCCTGCGCCAGGGCGAAATGGAAGATGCCACCGTGTTTTCCGACGATCCACTGGCCACCGCTCGCCACTGGGTCGACCAGGGTGCCCGACGCCTGCACCTGGTGGACCTGAACGGAGCCTTTGCCGGCAACCCGGTTAATGGTGAAGCCGTAACCGCTATCGCAAAGGAGTTCCCAGAGCTGCCGGTGCAGATCGGCGGCGGTATCCGCGACCTGCCCACCATCGAGCGCTACCTGGATGCCGGGGTTACCTGGGCCATTATCGGTACCGCCGCGGTGAAGAACCCGGATCTGGTGAAAGAAGCCTGCCGCGAATTCGAAGGCCACATCATCGTCGGCCTCGATGCGAAGGATGGCCTGGTGGCCACCGAGGGCTGGGCGGAAGTCTCCGACCAGCAGGCTACAGAACTGGCCAAGCGCTTCGAAGACTGCGGTGTGAGCGCTATCGTTTACACCGACATCGCCCGCGACGGCATGATGCAGGGTGTGAATATCCCGGCGACGCAGGAGATGGCGCGCGCAGTGCAGATCCCCATCATCGCTTCCGGCGGCGTCAGCTGCATCGCCGATATCGAGCAGCTACTGGAGGCCGGGGATATTTACGGCGCGATTACCGGCCGGGCGATTTACGAGGACAAGCTGGACCTCGCAGAATCGCAGAAGCTGTGTGATAGCTGGAAGAAATAAATATTACTTCCAGCGTGTGCAAAACCTGGATTTTAAGTTGGAGTGCCGGGATAGGCATTTGGAAATCGTCGGTAACAGGGATGTTACCGACGGAGCTACAGGGATGTATTCATACGTTTTCAAAATGCCTATCCCGGTGCGCCGACGCCCCTGGGCCCTCTATACGGGCTGAGCCGCAAACCTGAAACAACCCAGATAAATTAAATATTATGGCCCTCGCCAAACGCATTATTCCCTGTCTCGACGTCGACGCCGGCCGCGTGGTCAAAGGCGTGAACTTTGTCGACATCCGCGATGCCGGTGATCCGGTGGAAATCGCCCGGCGCTACAACGAGGCAGGTGCGGATGAAATTACCTTCCTCGATATCACCGCCACCCATGAAGACCGGGATACCACCCTGCACACCGTCGAACAGATGGCCTCGCAGGTATTTATTCCACTGACAGTCGGTGGCGGGGTGCGCACTCTGCAGGATATCCGCAACCTGTTAAACGCCGGTGCCGACAAGACCGCGATCAATTCCGCCGCGGTGAAAAATCCCGATTTCGTGCGCGAGGCTGCGGAGCGTTTCGGTAGCCAGTGCATCGTCGTCGCCATTGATGCCAAGCAGGTCGCAGAGGGCAAGTGGGAGATCTTCACCCACGGTGGTCGCAAGCCCACTGGCATCGACGCAGTGGAATGGGCGAAAAAAATGTCCAACCTGGGCGCGGGAGAAATCCTGCTGACCAGCATGGATCGGGACGGCACCAAGAACGGCTTCGACCTGGCCCTGACCCGCGCGATTTCTGACGCGGTACCGGTGCCGGTGATTGCCTCCGGCGGTGTGGGGAATTTGCAGCATTTGGCGGACGGTGTGCTTGAGGGTGGTGCCGATGCCGTACTGGCGGCCAGCATCTTCCACTTCGGTGAATACTCCATTGCCGAAGCCAAACAATATATGCAGGGCGCCGGTATCGAGATGCGGGTGTAACGCTTGTAGCTCCAGGAGAAAGGTAAAGCGCCAAGCAGGAGGCGATCACCGGGCTCACTGCAGCGCTTTTCTCTCGTGACAGGGAGTCAGCGTCTCTGCTCTCTGCGCCAGCGATGCGCACGTCGACTGCCAAAAGGGTGAACATTGGCGCCTTTGGCGGGGTTCTGTTTGGTTGGGCTGGAAGAGGAGCCGCGCGAACCGTCTTCCAGAGGCAGTCCAAAGTAGAGCCGCACGGCCTGGTCGGCTGATGCCCGGCACGGGTAGGGTCCAAAGCAGGTGCCGCCCCGTACCTGGAAATACCAGTCATCACCGACTTTGTAGAAACGGTCGGAACGCGGGGGGATCGGGCGCCCCTGCTCGCCCTTGCGGTACTGCTCCATATACATCCCTGTCCGCAGCATCGCGACGTCCTGTCGCGAAGGTTACCTCGATACGGCTGAGAGCCCGGTGTTCTCTCACAGCTGAGGGCCTGAAGGCTCCCTTTTCAGCTTGAGCGCCGGAGCCGCGCCGGCGCTGGTTGCAAATCCGCGAGTCAGTCGGCGCGGGCCACGCGCTCGCGCAGCTGGCGGTCGCGACCGGCGTAGAGGTTGAGGCCTTTCAAGACATTGAGTGCCTCGAAGATCTGGTTATCGCGATCCAGCCAGTCTTCACGCCCTGCTTTTGCTTTCTTGCGATCCTCCGCGTTGCGCTCCTCACCGCCATTGCCATTGCCCAGGTGACCGGCCAGATCCGCCTCGGTGGTGCGGGCCGGTCCTTCCAGGCGGGTGATCTTGACCCGCTCTACCAGGATATCCGGTGTGATCCCCTGGGCCTGGATCGAGCGCCCATTGGGTGTGTAGTAAAGGGCGGTGGTCAGCTTGATGGCGCGGTCGCTGTTGATGGGGATGACGGTCTGTACCGAGCCCTTGCCGAAGCTGTCGGTGCCCATCACCACGGCACGGCGGTGATCCTGTAGCGCTCCGGCGACGATCTCTGCAGCGGAGGCGGAGCCGTCATTGATCAGTACCACGATCGGTGCCCCCGAGGTGATATCACCGGGCTCGGCGGAATAGCTGAGCTGGGAGGACTCTGTGCGCCCCTCGGTGTAGACCACCAATCCCTCTTCCAGGAAGGCGTCGACCACTTCCACGGAGGATTGCAGTACGCCACCAGGGTTGTTGCGCAGGTCGATGATCAGCCCTTTCAGCGCACCCTTGTCCTGCAGTTTATTGACCGCCTTCACCACGTCTTCGCCGGTGCCGAGCTGGAACTGGCTGATACGCACGTAGCCATAGCCATCATCGAGCATACGGCCGCGCACACTGCGAACGCGCACGGTATCCCGCTTGAGGGTGACCTCGAAGGGCTCCTTGTAGCCCTTGCGGGCGATGGTGAGGGTGACGGTGCTGCCCTTGGGGCCGCGCATGCGCTCGACGGCCTCATCGAGGCTGACGCCCCGCATGGATTTGCCGGACAGGCGCAGGATGATATCCCCGGCCTTCAGCCCCGCGCGGGCGGCTGGGGTGTCGTCCATGGGGGTCACCACGGTGATGTGGTTGTTCTCGATCCCCACCTCGATACCGAGGCCGGCAAACTCGCCGGTGGTATTGGCCTGCAGGTCGTCAAAGGATTCCCGGTCCAGGTAGGAGGAATGTGGATCCAACCCCTGCAGCATGCCCTTGATGGCATACTCCAGCAGGGTGCTGTCGTCCACCTCTTCGATGTAGCCCTGGCGGATCTGTTCGAAAACCTTGGCAAAACTGCGCAGGTCTTCCAGCGGCAGGCGGGAGCTGGCGTTAGGCACCAGGTTCTCGGTGGGATCCACTTCGCTGAGCCCCATCAGGGGCAGAGCGGTCAGGGCGGCGGCGCCGATGAGTGTAGTCAGCGCTTTGGGAGTGAACATAGGTGGAGACCTCGGCCTTATTTCTACGCTTCTTTGCCAAAGTGTAGACCCGGGGTCTCCTGCAGGTTTTCAAGTTGGCGCGCAGGCCAACGGTGGCCGGTCTGCCGGAAGCCTTTGCTTCAGCCGCGGCACCAGATGGTGGGGTCCTGCGGTTTGCCGCGATGGCGGATTTCAAAGTAGACACCGGTGTGCTCGATACCGCCGCTGTTACCGGTCCGCGCGATCATATCGCCGCGCTCGACCCACTCGCCGATACTGCGGGTGAGGGACTGGTTGTGGGCGTAAAGGCTCATATAGCCATCACCGTGGTCGAGGATCATCAGCATGCCCTGGCCGCGCAGATAATCGGAAAACACCACACGGCCGCGGTGGATGGCGCGCACAGGTTCCCCGGCGCTGGCGCGAATACTGACGCCCTTCCAGGTGATGCCATTGGCGCGACGCTGTCCGAATGCATTGGCCCGCCGTCCCTTGGCCGGCCAGCTCATGCGGCCGCGCTGCCTGGCAAACGGTTGTTGGTCCTGTGGGCTCACCAGTGCGGCGATGGCCCGCCCGACTTCATCCACCAGCCGCTGCAGGCGGGTGCGGTCGCCGTTCAGCTGCTTCAGTTCGCCGCTCTTGTCCGCGAGGCGTGCGGCCAGTCGGTCCAGGGTTTTCTGGCGGGCCCGCTGGGCACTGACCAGCTCCCGTTCCCGGGACTGCAGCCGCTGGCGCTCGGCATCGAGGGTGTCCCGTTCATGCTGGATGCTGGAGGAGACCGTCTGTAGCGAGGACAGGGTGGAGAGGTAGTCGTCGATGACGCGGGTGCGTTCTTGGAGGAAGTATTCGTGGTAGCGGAGCTGGCGGGCGATGGTCTGCGGGTCTTGCTGGTTCAGGAGCAGCTTGATCTGCTCCTGTTTCCCTAGTCGATATGCGGCGGCGACTTCCTGCTCGACCCGCCGCTGCATACTTCGCCGCGATTCTTCCAGCTGCTGCTGCTCCTCTTTCAGTTCCTTGAGCTTGTCGGTGCGGCTGCGCATATCGTTCTTGATGCGATCGATGCGCTGGTGCAGCTCGGAAATATCCTTTTCGTTCTCCTCCAGGTCCTTGAGCAGCTGGTCGCGCTCGCTGCGCACCTCATTGAGCTCTTCCTGCAGGGTGGCAATGCGTTCCTTGATTTCCTTAAGGCGCGCCTGCTGTTCCGCGTCGGTGCTTTCCTGGGCCAGGGCCGGCCAGGCCAAAAGCAGGAGCAGTGATAAGAGGGTTGCGGTAACGGTTCTCATTGGTCGAATTGCACCAGGCTGTGGCCAGTCATCTCTGCCGGTTGCGGCAGGTCCATCAGTACCAGCATGGTCGGCGCGACGTCGGCGAGGCTGCCGCCGTCACGCAGATTCAGCTTGCGTTCGCCAATATAGACGAAAGGTACCGGCAGGGTGGAGTGCTGAGTGCTCACCTGGCCGGATCCCGCATCGTACATTTCTTCCACGTTGCCGTGGTCGGCGGTGATCAACACCTCGCCACCGGCGGCCAGGGCGGCGCCCACCACCCGCTCCACGCAGCTGTCCAGCGCTTCCACGGCCTTGACCGCCGCCTCGAACACGCCGGTGTGGCCGACCATATCGCCGTTGGCGTAGTTGCAGATGATGGCGTCGTAGTGACCACTCTCAATGGCCGCTACCAGCTTCTCGGTCACTTCTGGTGCGCTCATCTCCGGTTGCAGGTCGTAGGTAGCCACGTTGGGGGACTTGATCAGCTCGCGGGTTTCGCCGGCATAGGGTTCCTCGCGGCCACCGCTGAAGAAGAAGGTCACGTGGGCGTACTTTTCGGTCTCGGCGATGCGCAGCTGGTTGAGGCCGCGGCCGGCAACATACTCGCCGAAAGAGTTGATCAGGTTTTCCGGGGGGAAGGCACAGCTGGCCTGGATATCGCCGGCGTACTCGGTGGTCATGACGAAGTCCGCCAGCTTCGGCGTGGCCTCACGCTTGAAGCCATCGAAGTCAGCCTCGGTAAATGCGCGGCTCAACTGGCGGGCGCGGTCCGGGCGGAAGTTCATAAAGATCAGCGCGTCGCCATCGGCAATCGGCGCCGGCTCACCGATCAGGGTGGGTGCCACGAATTCATCGTTCTCGCCGCGCTCATAAGCGGCGGCCAGCCCCGCCAGTGGATCTTCGGCACGGTGCTCTGCTTCGCCCCGTGTGAGCATGTCATAGACCGACTGGGTGCGGTCCCAGCGCTGGTCCCGGTCCATGGCGAAGTAGCGCCCGGCCAGGGTGGCGATGCGGGCATTGCCGATAGAATCGCAGACCTGCATCAGCCGCTGCAGAGAGGGCTCTGCACTGCGCGGCGGCGTGTCGCGGCCGTCCAGGAATGCATGCAGGTAGATGCGCGTTGCGCCCCGTTGTGCGGCCAGGGTCACCATGGCGACAATGTGGTCCTCATGGGAGTGCACGCCGCCCTCGGACAGCAATCCCATGATGTGCACGGCGCCATTGTTGGCGACGGCTTTATCCACCGCGCCGGTATAGGCCGGGTTGCGGAAGAAGTCGCCGTCCTCGATCGCCTTGTTGATGCGGGTGAAGTTCTGGTAGACGACCCGACCGGCACCCAGGGTCATATGCCCCACCTCGGAATTGCCCATCTGCCCCTCCGGCAGGCCCACCGCCATGCCGGAAGTCTGGATCAGGGTATGCGGGCGCTCGGCCCAGATCTTGTCCCAGACCGGAGATTTGGCAGCGTGAATGGCATTGTGCTCGGGGTTTTCACTGTGGCCGAAGCCATCCAGGATCAGCAGAACCAGGGGTCGATGCTGGGGGTGAGACTGCGCAGATGCCATGTTCGAGGGGTCCTGTGCCGGTGAATGGGAAGCGGACGCGGATTTTAACCTGATTCCGTGGCCCCGGTCAGGTGCAGCCCGACCGGTGGGACACGCTATCTCTGGTTAATAATTCGCCACAATCGTGTATACTGCCGCCGCACCGCGGCATGGGGCTGCGGTAAAACAACAACAGAGAGAGTTGGGGGCGGAGTGGACTTTTTCGTCTTTATGAGCGAACAGTGGCTGCTGGTCAGCTTGCTGGTGCTTTTGCTTTATGTATTTGCGTTCTCCGAGCGCCACCGGGCCGGCACACCGGCTTCCGTGCACGAGGTAACACGACTGATCAATGTCGACGGTGCCCTGGTGCTGGATGTGCGGGACCGCAGTGAATTCAGTGCCGGACACATTGTGGATGCTGTCCATATTCCCCATGGGGATGTGGCCGGACGTATCGGCGAACTGGCAAAGTACAAGGAGAAGCCCGTGATCGTGGCAGACAAACTCGGCCAGCACGCTGGTGCCGTGGGCCGTCTGCTCAAGCGCGAGGGTTTCCAGGTGCGCCGCCTGCAGGGTGGCATGAGCGAGTGGGCTAACCAGAACCTGCCCCTGGTCAAGAGCTGACAGGCAGCGCCGACAAAATTTTCTACCGAGGAGTTGCGGTAAAGATTATGCAAAACGTCGTGATTTACACTACTCGCTTCTGTCCCTTCTGTGTGCGGGCCAAGTACCTGCTGGACAAGAAGGGCGTGAAGTACGACGAGATAGCAGTGGACGGCAATCCCAACCTGCGCGCGGAGATGACCGCCAAGGCGGGCAAGCACACCGTGCCGCAGATCTGGGTTGGCGACCAGCATGTGGGCGGCTGCGACGAGCTGATGGCTATCGAGCGCAGCGGCCAGCTGGACAAGCTCCTCAACGCCTGAGGCAGAGCCCGTCACCGGCGGACAAAAACACCTCGGCAGAATATTCCGGCCTTGAAACGGCTTTCAATGGCCCCACTTGAAAGACTCTAACAGGGAGTCTTTCTCACGGAAGGCAAAACGAAACATTTAAATAAAGAACAGGCAGTAACATGGCTGAAGAACAAAACGGCGCAGCGGCTAACGCAGAAGCTTCAAACGTACAATTCGCGATGCAGCGCATCTACCTGAAAGACCTCTCCTTCGAGACCCCGATGGGTGTCGAGGTCTTCAAGAAAGAGTGGAAGCCCCAGGTAAACCAGGAGCTGAACACCAAGACCTCCAAGATCGATGAAGATCTGTACGAGGTCGCCCTGACCCTGACCATCACCGTCAACCTGGAAGACGAAGCGGCATTCCTGGTGGAAGTGAAGCAGGCTGGCCTGTTCACCGTGAAGGGCCTGGAAGGTCAGCAGCTGGCACAGGTGCTGAACACTGCCTGCCCGCAGATCCTGTTCCCCTACGCCCGCGAAGTGGTGGACAACGCAGTGACCAAGGGTTCCTTCCCGGCCCTGATGCTGCCGCCGATCAACTTCGACGCCCTGTTCGCCTCCGCTCTGGCCCAGGCCCAGCAGCAGGCCGAAGGCGCCAAGGAAGAGAAGGCCGAAGCCTAAGCGGCTCCCCTCTCTCGACGCGAAAAGGCCCCATCCGGGGCCTTTTTTGTTGGTGGGCCATCCGCTACCGGGCTTGAGGGCACCGGGTGGATCACATAGGCTCGGGACCAGTAACCGGAGAAAGTCGACATGCAGTGGGATCTGCCGCACCCCTACACCCAGTCCATTACCGTGGGTGCCGAGCACGTGGACGGCCTGCACCACGCCAATAACGCTGAATATGTGCGCTGGTGCGAGCAGGCCGGCTGGGCCCACAGCGCCGAGCTGGGACTGGAAGTGGCCAATTACCAGGACCTTGACCGCGGCATGGCGATCCGTCACGCGGAGTACGACTATATACTGGCGGCGAAGCAGGGCGACGAACTGCTGTTCGGTACCTGGCTGACACGGGTGGATGGGCGGCTCAACATGACCCGCCGCTTCCAGGTGTTTCGCCCCGCCGACGGGGCCCTGATACTGCGCGCCCAGTGGCAACTGGTCTGCATCGAGCTGTCGTCCGGCAGGCCGCGGCGAATGCCGCAACTGTTCAAGGATATCTATGCCCCGGCCGTGGTAAGTGCCGACCAACCTACCGTGGAGCTGTCCGATGAGTGAAACCGAAGCTTTCGCTACCCTGACCAGGAATACCGGCGCCCTCAAGGGCAAGACGGTCTTCATCACCGGCGCCAGTCGCGGCATCGGTCGCGCCATCGCGCTGAAGTGTGCGGCCAACGGGGCCAATATCGTCATTGCGGCCAAGTCCGCGGAGCCCCACCCGAAACTGCCGGGAACCATTTTTTCCGTGGCTGAAGAGGTGGAGGCCATCGGCGGCCAGGCGCTGCCGCTGCAGGTGGACGTCCGCGAGGAGGATCAGGTCGCCGATGCCATGTCACAGGCGGCCGAAAAGTTTGGCGGTATCGATGCGGTGATCAATAACGCCGGCGCGATCAATCTCACCAATGTCGAGAGCACGCCGCCCAAGCGCTATGACCTGATGCAGAGCATCAACAGTCGCGCGGTTTACCTCACCGCACACCTGGCCATTCCGTACCTGAAAAAATCCAGGCACGGCCACATTATCAGCCTGTCGCCGCCCCTCAACCTGCAGCCCAAATGGCTTGGACCCTGTGCCCCCTATGCGCTGTCCAAGTTCGGCATGAGCATTCTCAGCCTGGGCCTGGCAGAAGAGCTGCGGGAGGCGGGTGTCAGCGTCACCACATTGTGGCCGCGGACCCTGGTGGCCACCGCCGCCATTGAGTTTGCCGTGGGCAGCCGGGAAATGTTCGAGCAGAGCCGCAAGCCAATGATCATGGCCGATGCCGCCTTCGAGATCCTGCAGACCCCGAATAACGAGTTGTCGGGCCAGCAGCTGATCGATGAGGAGCTGCTGCGCGAGCGCGGCGTGACGGACTTTACCGATTACGCACATAACCCCGACAATGCCGATGACCTGGCGGTGGACCTGTTTCTGGACCCATAAGACGTTTCACTGGGGGGAGGTAGTACAGTGGCAGACGATAACAACCTGTTTCAGGAAGCACTCGGCCAGCTGGGGGATGTGAAACCTCTGGCCCGCGAGCGCCGTGTGCCCCTGAAAAAACAACAGGAGGCCGGACTCAACCTGCGCGCCCGGCGGGAGGCAGCGATCCGTGAGGAAGGCCAGGAACTGAATCCCCTGGCGGGGGAATTTATCGATCCGGTGGATCCCTGGGACCCGCTGGAATTCAAGCGCGACGGCGTGCAGAACGGTGTCTATCGCAATCTGCGACTGGGCAAGTACCGGGTGGATGCCCGGCTGGATTTGCACCGCCACTCTGTCGAGTCAGCGCGGCGGGCGGTTTTCGAATTCGTGCGCGATTGTCTCGAAGCTGACGTGCGCTGCGCACTCATCACCCACGGCAAGGGTGAGGGGCGCAAGCAGCCGGCGCTGCTGAAAAGCTGTGTCAACGCCTGGTTGCCGCAACTGGAGGAGGTGCTCGCCTTCCACAGTGCGCAGAAACAACACGGTGGCCTCGGGGCTACCTATGTATTACTGCGCAAAAGCGAGCGCAAACGCCAGGATAACCTGGAGCGCCACCAGCGGCGGCGTTGAAGGCCAATCGACGGTAGCCCCCCTTACTGTCATTTGTTTGTCACGGCTCAGCGCTACTATGTCCTCACAACGAACGGCTTGACCGGTCCGTGATCAACTTGAGAGCGGAATCGTTGTTCTATTCTCTTTGACTTGCGTTTCCCGTCGCTTCGGCGGGGTGAACATTGGGTGGGAATTCTCGTCCCGGTTCGATGGCATTTTGATAACAAGAAAAGTGGGCGGCTCTCGAGCCGCCATTTTTTTGTGTCAGGGAAAATCGAATTCAGGGATTCGTGATAGGTGGGGGTGGCGTCTCTGTGCGCCGAAATTCGATTCTGGTGGTGCCGCTCTCGCTCTCCAGAATCAGTGCATCGCCTTCCACGCTGAGATTGTCGGTCTGTGGCAATGCCCGCAGGTAGTCCTGCTCCAGTTCACTGCTGTCACGCACGTCGCCCATGCGGGATATTTTGGGGGCCTGGGACCACAAAATCTGTCCGCCATCCTGCAGGCTGAAGCGACCCAGGTAGGGATTGCTGCCGCCACTGCCGCGCACGTAACCGAGTTCATCACAGGTAAAATACGGGCGGTCGCGCCAGAGTTTTTTCCACAGCAGCCGGGAGCGGTGTTCGCGCCCCTCTACTGACAGGCTTTTCAGAAGCCACTGGTGATCGCAAACCGATTGCGTTGCCAATGGCGGATCGGTGGGGCTGTCACCGAGCATTCCACAGCCGCTCAAAGCGGGAAGAAGTGCAAAGGCGGCAACAACTGCGGGCCGGAGCAACATGGGACAATTCTCATTATTGTGGTGAAGTGTCTGCCATATTTAACTACAAAAAGTGGTCTGGGTCTGTGGCCGGGTTCAAGGCTCAACCCTGACATATTCGATATAGATGTCCCCGGAGGCGTCCCTCAGGATCAGGCGGCCGCCACCGGATTTGGTAAATGCCTGTCGGGTGCCCGCGAGGGCTCGAAGGTAGGTGTTTTCCTTTTGCATCAGCGGCTCGGGACCGGCCATCTTGGTAGAGGCAAAACTGGAGGTGTCCCACAGCATCAGGCCATTGTCGGTGATCTGCAGGCTGCCACGATAGGTGTTGATACCGCTCTTGCCCATCACACTGCCTTCTGCGTTGCACAGGAAGGTAAAGCGCGAGTTTTCCTCAATGGCCACGGCTTCGCCATTGACCCGCAGCCGCCTCAGCTCCCATTTATTGCCGCAGACAGAGTTCAGGCTGCCCGCTGTCTGAATCACCTGGGGCTGATCTGTGCCAAGGCCCAGACAGCCGGCAATGACCAGTGTCAGCCCGGCCAGCCACAACAGTCCAAATTTGCTCATTACAACCTCACTTTCCTGCGCCCACGAGAAAAGGGGCGGCAGCGTTCCCTGTGCACCCATCCTGCACCAAGCTTAGTTGTTACTGGCGGCAATGAGTGGGAATAGACGACAGGCTATGCTCATAGAGGCAGTCAAGGGCGGAAAGCTGCCGCTATCACAGGGATGTTTTTGCGCATGATCCGACGTACAAAAATCGTTGCCACCCTCGGTCCGGCCTCGGACAAGGCGGATATCCTGGTCAAGCTGATTGCTGCCGGTGTGGATACCGTCCGTTTGAACTTTTCCCATGGCAATGACGATGACCATCGTCGCCGCGTCGCGCGGGTGAGAGAGGAGGCCCGGCGCCAGAACCGCCATGTGGCAATCCTCGGCGATCTTCAGGGCCCCAAGATCCGTGTCGGAAGATTCAGCGAGGGGCGCGCTTTTCTCGAGAAGGGGGAGCCGTTTGTGCTTGACCCCGACTGGGGCCATGGTGCCGGCAATTCCGAAGGGGTGTCAGTGGATTATTCCGAGCTTGCCAGCGACTGCCATGCCGGCGATGTTCTGCTACTGGACGATGGACGGCTGCGCCTGCTGGTGCAGACAGTCGAGGGAAAGCGGCTCAATACCCTGGTGGAAGTGGGCGGCTGGCTCTCCAACAACAAGGGCATCAACAAACTCGGTGGCGGCCTGACAGCGCCGGCACTGACCCAGAAAGACCGCCGGGATATCAAAGTCGCTGCAGAACTGGAGTTGGACTACCTGGCCGTCTCATTCCCCAGAGATGCCGCCGATGTGAGCAGGGCGCGCCAACTTCTCCACGCCGCTGGTGGTTCCGCCCATATCGTGGCCAAGGTTGAGCGCGCGGAAGCTGTGGCCGATGAGGCACAACTGGACCAGTTGATACTTGCCAGTGATGCGATCATGGTTGCCCGGGGTGATCTCGCGGTGGAAATTGGCGAGGCAGAGCTGATGGGGGTGCAGAAGCACCTGATCCGTCGCGCCCGTCATCTCAGTCGCATCGTCATCACCGCCACGCAGATGATGGAGTCCATGATCTCCAGCCCGGTACCCACCCGGGCTGAAGTCTGTGACGTGGCCAACGCGGTGCTCGATGGTACCGATGCAGTGATGCTGTCGGCCGAAACGGCGGCCGGCGACTATCCGGTAGAAACGGTCGAGCATATGGCGGATGTAATTGTCGGTGCCGAGAAGCACCGAGCCACCCGGCGGCCGCCGCGGGTGATGCAGGACAACTATCCGGCCGGCGACGAGTGCATTGCCATGGCGGCCATGGCGATCGCCAATCACTGCCGCGATATCCGCGCCATCATCTGCCAGACCGAGACCGGCAATACGGCCCGGCTGATGTCACGGGTCCGCTCTTATATTCCCATTTTCGCATTCTGCCGCCATCCATCGACCTGCAACCGGGTAGCCCTGTACCGGGGCGTGGATCCGGTGCTGATGCAGGTGGAGGGACTTGATGGTGTCGAGCGGGATCGCAAGGCGATCGCCTATCTCAAAAAACGTCGTTATCTGAAGCCCGGTGACTTTGTGCTGGTCTCTCGTGGCTATCACCAGGATGTGGGAGGCAGCACCGATACCTTGCGTATTGTGCAGGTGGCGTGACCGGGTGGGCCCAAAAGCCGCTAATGCCTCCTCGCTGAATCTGCTTCAAAACTCCCTGTCGCCACTTTTTGCAAAATGGCGCGAATCACCACACTTTGACGGCTGCTTCCTCTAGGCTGAAACGTGAGGATGGAAGTTACCGTCCTGCCAACCATTTTTCGAGGTAACTGCAGTGCAGAAATTCTGTTTTATTCTGCTGGCAGCGACCATGGCGACAGGAGTTGCCGGTTGTTCCACAACCGCGTCCGAAGGAGCCCCAAAATCCCTGACCGTGAACGGTCAGAAATTCAACTGTATCGAGGAAGAGCTGGAAACCAAGACGCTCGTGCGCTGCGTCCGTGCCACCTGAGTTATGTCTGCTTCCTTGCCGGTCAGGCTTTGCCAGTTCTGAGGCCCACAGGCAAAAACAAAAAAGCCGCGAACATTTCTGTTCGCGGCCAAGGCTTTTGCTCAAGGAGCTGGGGGTCAACCTGACCCCCGAGTAACTTCCTAACCTGTGAGATTTGGATTAGAAGTTGTAGCTACCGGTGAGAGCGATGGTGCGCGGAGCGCCGTAGAAGCCAGTGTCGAACGGGCCACCGAAGCCATAACCGGCGATGCGGTATTCCTCATCGGTCAGGTTCTTACCAACCAGGCCAGCTTGCCAGTTGCCGTCAGCACTGTAGAAGGTGGCCGTCATATCCACCAGTGTATAGGCCTCCTGGTCGAGGATGCTCGGAACCTCGAAGATCTGGGTATCTGCGCGGTAGGACACGGTCGGGTTGATCACGATTTCCGCACCGCTGTTCATCGGCACTGAGTAGTTCAGCTGGAACATGGCAGTAGTGTCCGGGGTGTTCTGCAGATCGCGCTGATCGGATACATCGACGCCGCCAGTGATGAACTCCAGGAATTCGGTATCGGCATAACCCAGGGCCAGGTTGGCCAGCAGGTTGTCGGTCATGGCCAGGGTGGCCTCTACCTCGATACCCTGAATGCGGGATTCACCGGCGTTCAGCACGGCACTGGTGAAACCACCTGCGGCATTGAACTCTTGAACGGTAACCTGCATGTCCTTGTAGTCCGCACGGAAGGCGGCAGCGTTCAGGCGTAGACGGTTGTTGAACAGGTCAGACTTAACACCAAACTCGTAGGTGTCCACAGTTTCCGGATCGAAGCCATCTACCGTGGACGGCAGCTGGCTGGCGTCACCGCGCATGTCGAAGCCGCCGCTCTTGAAGCCGGCGCTGTAACCTGCGTAAACCATCACGTCGTCATTGATCTGGTGGTCAAGACCAATATGCGGAGTGAATTCGCCCCAGCTGTCACTATTGGCGTAGTCAGTCAGCGGTGCACCCAGAATGAAGGTGGGATCACCTTCCGGGTAGTACTTGTCCTGGAAGGTCGGGCTATACAGGCCGAAGTAGTTGGCCTTGAAGACTTCAGCATCCTTCTCATCTTTCGTATAGCGTCCACCCAGGCTCAGGTTCCAGTCGGGAGCGAACTGCCAGTTGTAGTGGGCATAGGCGGACAGGCTGGTGGTGTCCACGGAACCAGCTACGTTCTGGGTCAGCGGGATACCAACAAGCGGGTTGAACTCCTGGAAGCCCAGCACCGCATCGAAGGCGCCAGCAGCGGTACCGGTGTAATAGTAGACACCACTTACAAGGTCAGCGTTGTCTCCTTCCCAGATCAGCTGGAATTCCTGCGTGGTCTGGTCGTCCTCGTAGAAGGCCGGTACGTCGAAGTAAGGATAATTGACGCTATCGAAATCGATCGCGGTCTCGGTTTCACCCTGGCGGTAGGCGGTGATGGACTTCAGGGTGATGCTGTCATTCAGCTCATATTCCGCAGTCAGGGACGCGCCGCTGGTCTCTACGAGGTTGTCGTAGAGCATGTTGGACTCGGTATCGTAAACGCTATCCAGGACTGGCTCGCCACCGAAGCCGGGTGCAAAGCGATGGCCATGCTTGGGTGCAGACTTGTCAGTGGTCTGGTCCGCAGCTACGCGTACCCACAGGGCGTCGCTCGGGTTGAATTCCAGTGCAACGCGGGCGCTCACGATGTCCTTGTTGTACTGCTCGTCGCCGGTGATGACGTTTTCACCGTAGCCATCGCGCTGGAAGCTGGCGATAGCGCCACCCAGATAAACACCATCGGCGATCTCGGTGGAGCCGGCCACTTTCAGGTCATTCTGGCTGTAGCTGCCCAGGGCGCCGGAAATCGATACGCGGGTATCACCGGACATTTTCTTGGTGACGTATTTCACTGCGCCGCCAATGGTGTTCTTACCGTAGAGAGTGCCCTGCGGGCCACGCAGTACTTCCACGCGCTCAACGTCGAGAATGTCCAGTACGGCACCCTGCGGGCGGGCGATGTAGACATCATCCACATAGATACCAACGCCGGGCTCAAAGCCCCACAGCGGATCCTGCTGGCCAATACCACGGATAAATGCGGTCAGTGTGGAGTTGGTACCGCGGCTCGCTTGCAGGGTAGTGTTGGGGGACAGCTTCTGTACGTCGGTCAGGTCGCTGACACCAGCCTGAACTAGCTGGTCTTCACTAATTGCAGTTACCGCCACCGGTACTTCCTGCAGGGACTGTTCGCGCTTCTGCGCGGTAACGGTCACTTCTTCCAGGGCCGGTTCGGCGTAGGTAAAGCTGGCACCGCAGGCGAGCATGACGCCGGCAGCAAGGGGATGAAACTTGATTGCTCTCATTGTGACTCTCTCCATTCACCAAATTATTTATGGTTCTTATAAATCTCGCGGATAGTCACTGTATCCGCTCGAAGTCCAATTGCCTGTTAGACCAAGGTATGACGGCCCCGTGTGGTCCGGGGGAGGACAAAAAACAGCCAATGGGTTAAGGTTCAGAATGTTGGTTTAGCCGCCCATTCTTTGACCAAAAGCATTGATAGGCTCATGAAATTGGCGGAAAAATCTACAGCGAAGAATAACCGGCAAAACCCCGCCCTGTCATGGGTGAAGACTTGTCAATTGACGCCACGGCCCGTTCGCGGAAGCGTGGCGCCAAATAACAAAAACTGAGAGAGAGCCCGCTTGTTCAGCCTGACTACCCTGGCCGTCGTGGCCCTGGCCTATTTACTGCTGCTTTTTGCCATCGCCTTCTGGGGCGATCGCATGCCGGAGCAGCGGATCAGACCGCTGAAGCCGCTGTTACTGGCTCTGGCCGGTACCTACACCAGTGCGTGGATGTTCTTTGGTACTCCGGCCCAGGCGGTGGAGGAGGGCTGGATACTGCCACCGACCTTTGTCGGTGCCAGCCTGATGCTGATCGTGGGGGCCCCGCTGCTGGCCCGCTTTGTCCGCATGAGCAAGCAGCAGGGCTCCACGTCGATTGCGGATTTCATCAGTGCCCAGTTTGGCGGCTCCCAGTGGCTGGCGGCGGGGGTGGCGATTCTGGCGCTGGTGGCAGTGCTGCCTTACTTGGCACTGCAGCTGCGGGCAGTGGCCGACAGCTTCCTGTTGCTGGCCGGTAGTGGCGATATCAGTCCGGTGCTGGTGACGGCGACTGTCAGTGCCACACTCGGGCTGTTTGCACTGCTGTTCGGCACGCGACATATCGACAGCAGTGTGCACCGCAATGGCATGTTGCTGGCGGTGGCCTTTGAAGCGCTGGTCAAGATCGGCGCTTTTGTCGCAGTGGCCTGGTTCGTTGTGGGCGGTGCCTTCGATGGCGCTGCCGACCTGGTGCGGAAGGGCCTCGACAGCGAGAAGGTGCGGGCACTGGCCGAGTCGCGCCCGGCGGATACGGGTTACCTGGCTGTGGTGGTGCTGGGTATGGCGGCCATGTTCTGCCTGCCGCGCCAGTTCCACATCCTGATGATCGAAAGTGACGGCGAGCAGGACATCGGGCCGGTACGCAAGCTTATCCCTCTCTATCTGGGTGTTCTTTCGGTAGCCATCCTGATTGTCGGCTACGGCGGGCTGATGTGGCTGCCGGACAGTTACAGCAACCCGGAGCGTTTCGTGCTGGGTTTGCCAGTGGAGAGTGGTTCGTCTGCCCTGGCACTGCTCGCGTTTATCGGCGGCCTGTCTGCCGGTTCCAGCATGGTGATCATTGCCACCATCGCGCTTTCCACCATGATCGCCAACACCATGGTGGTGCCCTGGTGGCTGCAGCGGTTGCAGGCGCGCCCGGCGGGCGAGGTGCTGGGCACGGATCTGCGCCGGGTGCGCCGGGTGATCATTGCCCTGATCATGCTGGCCGCCTTCGCGGTCAATGAGGGCATCGGTGCCGGGGTGCGCCTGGGCACCTTCGGGCTGCTGTCCCTGGCACTGGTGGGGCAGCTGGCGCCGGCCATGATCGCGGCGGCCTGGTGGCCTTCCCACTGGCCCAAATTGCGGGCTGCCGGTGTGATCGCCGGTCTCTCGGTCGGATCGCTGATCTGGGGCCTGTCCGCCCTGCCGGCAGCGGTGGGCAGTGCCGACCTGATCGCGGGAATTCTCGGGCTCGAGTGGAGTGCGCTGTCCATCACTACGGTCTTCGGCCTGGGTTTGAACAGCCTGTTACTGGTGTCAGTGTCACTGGCGCTGCACCGCTGGCAGCCCCAGAGCGGCAAGCGCGATGAGACCCCGGTAAACAAAATCCGCCTGCGTGAATTGCTGGCCCGCTTCGTTGGCCGCGACGCTGCCGAGCGCACGTTCGCCGGCATCTCCAGCGAGGCAGGTGGCCGTAACGTGGCCTCGGCGGAGGACTACCGGGATGCGGTGGAAAAGATCCTGGCGGGGATTGTCGGCAGCACCAGTGCCCGGCGCCTGGTGCGGCAGCACAACAGTGCCGAGGTGAGTCCGCAGACACTGGAGCAGGCCAGCGCTATCTACCAGTTTGGTCGCGGACTGCTGCAGAGCAGCATCGACAATATCGACCAGGGCATTTCCGTGGTCGATGCCAACCTGAACTTGGTGGCCTGGAACCGCCGCTACGTAGAGCTGTTCAGTTACCCGAGCTCGATGATTTACGTGGGCCAGCCGGTGGCGGAGCTGGTGCGCTACAACGCGAGTCGCGGCGAGTGTGGTCCCGGCGCGGTGGAGATGCACGTACAGAAGCGCGTAGACCACTTGCGTGCCGGCACAGCCTACCGGGTTCAGCGCCACCGCACGGACGGTACGGTGCTGGAGATCCGCGGTAACCCACTACCGGGTGGCGGGTTTGTGACCACTTACACCGATGTGTCCGATTATCAGCGGGCCCTGGGTGAGCTGACGGAAGTCAGGGACTCGCTGGAACAGAAGGTGGTCGCACGCACCGCCGAGCTGCAGACACTCAACAGCGAGCTGCATGCCGCCAGCGCCGGCAAGACACGCTTCCTCGCTGCCGCCAGCCACGATCTTGTGCAGCCCCTCAATGCCACTCGCCTGTTCTTGGATGCGCTCAGTGCGCGGCAGCTGGATAGCGACAGCGCCCGGTTGCTCACCCGCGCTGATAGCGCGCTGGCGGCGGCGGAGCAGCTCATCACCGATATGCTGCAAATCGCCCGTATGGATGCCGGCGATATTCACCCGCAAATGCAGGCCATGGCGCTGGAGCCGGTACTGGACAATGCCGTGGCCCAGGCCCGTCTTGCGGCGGAGGCGCGGGGTATCGAGCTGCGCTATCGGCCCACCGACCTGTGGGTGCACAGCGACGAGAAAATGTTGCGTCGGGTGGTGCAGAACCTGCTCGACAACGCCGTGAAGTACACCCGTAGTGGCGGTGTGCTGTTGGTAGCCCGAGAACGGGGTGACCGGGTTTCCCTGGAGGTCTGGGATACCGGTTGTGGTATCGACGAGTCCCAGCAGCGCAATATCTTCCGCGAGTTCTGTCGCCTGGATATGCCGGAGCGGGAGGTGCAGCGGGAGCATGGCTACGGCCTGGGTCTCGCTACCGTGGAGCGCCTGTGTCGCCTGCTGCAGTCGCCCATCAGTCTTACCTCCCGCACTGGTCACGGCAGTGTCTTCCGCGTGCGGCTGCCGCGCTCGCGCCCGCTGGCCCGCCGCACCGCTGCGCCGACCCAGTTGCAGCCGGCGAAGTCCTCCCTGAGCCTGCGCGTGGCGTGTGTCGATAACGAGCCGGCCATCCTGGAGGCCATGGAGGCATTGCTGGGGGGGTGGGGTTGTCAGGTCGAGAGCGCACCGAATCGGGAGTCTGCGCTGGAACTGGCGCAGCCGGACCTGCTGCTGATGGACTTCCACCTGGGGAACAGCACCGACGGTATTGCCTTGGCGCGGGAACTGATGGCGCGCTGGGGTGCGACCGTGCCCTGCGTGATCATCTCGGCGGAAAACACCGATCTGGTAAAGAACCGTGCCCAGCGCGCTGGCTGGCAATTCCTGCAGAAACCGCTGCGCCCGGGGGCGCTGCGAGCACTGCTGCAGGCGCAGCAAAAGAGTGGGCGTCGCGACCCTGCGACCAAGGTCGTATAGGGTGGTGGTCGCGCACTGGGTAGTGTGACGTTTAATAAGAATGCCCGGCGCAGTGAGCTGGGCGCAGCCTTCTGGAAGTTGCTATGAAGAAATATGTACTAGAAATCCTGATGTTCACCGCCTACGCGCTGTTCGCGGCGTCGTGGGTGTCCGGTGCCATCCTGACCCCTAGCGTGCAGGCTTCGTTTGGCGAGGCCGGCCTGGCCAACGCCACCTGGGGCAGTAACGTCATCACCATCGCCAAGATTGTCGGCAACCTCGCCGCCGCCATGCTGCTGGTGCGCCTGGGTGTAAAGCGGGCCTTTACCATCGCAGTGCTGCTCATCGCAGCGGGCGGCGTGGGTGCGCTGGCCGGCGATTACATCGGCTGGCTCTGGTCGCGCCTGGCCCTCGGGCTCGGCGGTGCGCTGGCGATCGTCTACTTCAATCCGGTGGTGCTGCATTATTTTGCTGCCGAAGAGCGCCCGCTGATCAATGGCGTCAATGCCGCAGCTTTCAATACCGGTAACCTGATCGCCCTGCTTTCCACCGGCGCCCTGGCCGCCTGGATGGGCAGCTGGCAGTCCGTAGTGGCGCTCTATGGCGTCATGGTGGTGGCGCTGGCCGTTCTGTGGTGGCTGTCTGCAGAGGACTTTTCCCTGTCCGGTGCTGCCAACCAGGGCCAGCCGGAGGAGAAATACGGCCTGCGCGAGGGCATTCGTGAAGGCTTCAACTGGTGGCTGCCGCTCGCCTATTGCGGTGTGCTTTTCTGCTACATCGCGGTGTTTGCCCTCTTCCCGCTGATCGACGGTTTTGCGGTGGCCAGTAACCACCTGTCGGCCGTGATGATTGCCGCCGGTATGGTGGGCACCGTGGCCGGTATCATGGTTACCCGCCGCTACCCCCTGCGTCTGCCGGTGCTGCGCTACGCCGGCCTGGCGCTGGTGATCTTCGCGGCAATGATGGTGCTGAGCCGCAACCCGGTGATTGCTTACACGGCGGCAGCGCTTGCAGGCTTCTTCATGTTCCTGCCCATGACTGCACTGGTGACCCTGCCGCAAGAGCTGCCAGGTATGACTCCCGGTCGGATCACGGTGACTTTTGCCATGTTCTGGTCCATTTCTTACGGCGTCGAGACAGTGCTGATGTACGGTGCCGGATTGATGGCAGACATGACTGGGGAGCCGGCGCTGGCGGCCTACTTCGCTGTGGCCTGCTCCGCCTCCCTGTTTGTATTTTCCTTCATGCTGCCGGAGAGCGGCAAAAAGCCCGAGAGCGATGTGAAAGAGGAATCGGACAATGCAGAAAGCGCGACAGCTTAATCCGGCACTGGCTGAATGGCTGGAAAACATCAATGCCATGGTGGCCCAGCTGAAGGCCGCCGGCTTTGAGCCTACGCCCACCAACGCCCGTGAGAGCCTCGCCAACCTGACCCGGGGCTTTGTCGAGGCGGGCCCGGAAATGCCGGCAGTCGACACCACTGTGCCCGGCAGCCGCTACGCCGTGCCGGTGCGTATTTATCGCCCGGAAGAAAACGATGGTGGCCCGGCGATCATCTATGCCCACGGCGGTGGCCATATGGCCGGCAGTGTGACGGTCTACGACCCGATTTGCCGTCGTATCGCGCAGCACTGCAAGCGCACGGTCATCTCTGTGGACTACCGGCTCGCCCCGGAAAACCCTTACCCGGCTGGGCTTGAGGACCTGCTGGCGGTAGTGCGCGGTATTGGTCCGGCACTGGATCGCAAGGGCATTGAACATGGTGGCCGCTGGATCCTGATGGGGGATTCCGGTGGCGGCGCCCTCTGTGCCAGTGCCAGCACACTGCTGCAGCACGAATGCCACAATATCGTGGCCCAGGTGCTGGTGTACCCGAGTCTCGACTACACCATGCAGCTGCCGTCCATCGACGAGAATGGCCGCGGTTACCTGCTGGAAAAAGAAAAGATTGGCTGGTACTTCAACAATTATTTCCAGGGGGTGGAGAACCGCCGTGCCTGTTCCCCACTGTACGGCGAGTTCACTTCGAACCTGCCGAGGACACTGATGGTAACAGCGGAATTCTGCCCGCTGCGGGACGAGGGCCTCGCCTACCTTGAGAAGCTCAAGGACGCAGGAGTGGACTCAGAATTGCTGCACTTCGATCAGCAGATCCATGCGTTCCTGAACCTGGAGTCTATGGTGACGGCGGACTGTGAGCGTTTCTACCGTCACACCGCGGAGTTCGTGCGCGGACTCGCAGATTAACAGGCCATCATTTCGCTGCCGGTGACGTCTGTCACCGGTGGCTGCTGTCCCCTCCTGTTCTCTCTGTTTTCTCTCTGTTCTCTTTGCTCTCTCTGATTTCCCTGCCTAGCCCCTGCCGGGCCAGTTCTTCACACCGGTTGCTGAAAGCGCCGGGTCCGGTTCAGGTATCGCCCGGCTATGACCAAGGTATGAGTTTCAGCGTCGTACTGTTGCCGTAACATGAATACTGATTCAGGTTTCAATAGTCGCAGGTGAGCGCTCCATGACGAGCCCAGATTCCCCCTCCTCCATCGTCGGTACCGCCCCCGGGTTGCCCAAAACCGCCCGTGGCGAACGGACCCGCACGCGCATTCTCAAAGCGGCGGAAGAGACGTTTGGCACGCTCGGCTATCACCGCGCGGGTATCGCCGATATCACCCGGGCTGCCGGTGTGGCTTCCGGTACCTTTTATACCTACTTCTCCAGCAAAGAGCAGACCCTGCGCGAACTGGTGCAGGAGATGGGGCGCCGCCTGCGTGCGCACCTGGAGCGGGAAACGGCCGACGCAGGGGATCGCCTGGAGGCGGAGGAAAAAGGCTTGCGTGCTTTTCTCCAGTATCTGCGTGACAACCCCGCGCTGTACCGGGTGCTGCAGGAGGCGCAGTTTGTCGATGAGTCCATCTACCGCCGTTATTACGAGTCCTTTGGCGAGCGCTACGTGCGAATGCTGGCCCGTGCCACTGACAGGGGGGAAATTCGCTCCGGAAACGATGAGGTGCGGGTCTGGGCATTGATGGGAATATCAAATTTTATCGGCCTGCGTTACGCCCTGTGGGAAACGGAAATGGATTTTGACGATATCGTGGCGACGGTTTCGGATCTGTTGCGCAACGGTCTGGCGGCAGGTGGAGGCAGGGAAAAATCTTGAAAAACGCAAGCGTGCTCTACCAGCTGCAGGATGGGGTCGCCACCATCACGCTCAATCGCCCCGGGCGCCACAACGCCCTGGTGCCGGTATTGCTGGACGAACTGCGCGAGGCGCTGGCCCGTTGCCGACAGGATTGCCCCGGGGCACTGGTGCTGCGCGCAGAGGGCCGATCCTTCTCCAGTGGCGGTGATGTAGCAGCTTTTTACGAGCTGGCTCGAGGGGAGCGCCGTGCCTATGCCAGGCGGCTTGTCGGGGCGCTCAATGAGGCGATGCTCGACCTGCTGCGCCTGCCTTTGCCCTCGTTGGCGGCGGTACACGGCATGGTCACCGGCGGCTCGGCTGGACTGGTGCTCGCCTGTGATATTGCCGTGGCCGGTCCCAGCACGCATTTCGCCCCCTGGTATACCGCCGTTGGTTTCAGTCCGGATGGTGGCTGGAGCGCAATGATGCCGGAGCGAATCGGTCGCGGTCGTGCACTGGACGTGCAACTCACCAACCGCCGCATCGATGCCAGGGAGGCTCTGGAACTCGGGCTGGTCCAGTACCTGGAGGAAGACGGCGATGTATCGGGCAAAGCCATGCAGCTGGCGCGCCGGCTGCGTGACGTCAGTGGTGGCAGCGTCCGCAATACCCTGGCGCTCACGCGCCCCGATGTGAATCGGGTGGCCCCGGCGCTGGAGGCCGAACTGCGACACTTTCTGGAATTGATCGATGGCGATGAAGCGGATCGGGGCATGGCAGCCTTTCTCGACCGCGATTAATGGCAATCATTGCCCGGGGTGTACTTGCGGTGAGCCCGGGCAGATAACAATAACGGAGATACCTATGGAAATGTTCGACTTGCTCGCCCAGCGTGCGCGGGTAACACCGGACCGACCGGCACTCGAGGACCTCGACAGCGGTGAGTGCTATGACTACCGCCAGCTGAATGAGCGCGCCGCACGCCTGGCGGCAGCCGCGCGCGAGCACTGGGGCCTGCAGGAGGGCGACCGCCTCGCCTACCTCGGCCACAGCCGTGCGGAATTTTTTGCGATGTTATTTGGCTGTGCAAAGGCCGGCCTGATCCTGGTGCCGCTCAACTGGCGCCTGGCGCAGCCGGAACTGGAAGTGCTGCTGGATGACTGTGACCCCCGTGCGCTGATCTTCGGCGGGGAGTTTGCCGAGGTCGCGGCCAGCCTCGGTAAACGCTGGGATACGATAACCCTGGTGGCCCTGGATGGTGTCGGTGCGGGGCAGCGCGATTACCACAGCGATCTGGCCAACAGCTCGCCTGACCTGAATCCACATGCGGAGAAAAACCCGGATACGCCGTGGTACCTGCTGTATACCTCTGGCACGACCGGACGCCCGAAGGGGGTGATTCAGACGTTTCGGATGATGCTGGCAAACCACCTGAACGTTGGCCTCGCGGTCAACCTGACCGGTGATGACGTACTGCTGAACGTACTTCCCCTGTTCCACACCGCGGGCATCAACCTGTATTCGTCAGCGGTATTTTTGGTGGGCGGCTGCGTGCTGGTATCGCGCAGCTTCAATCCGGACCAGGCGCTGCAGGTGCTGCAGGACCGGGCGACCATCTTTTTCGGCGTACCGGCCGTGTATCGGGCACTGCTGGATCATCCGCGATTCGATGGCGCGCGGCTCAAGCGGGTGCGCTCCTGGGGCTGTGGCGGTGCACCGCTGTCGCTGCCGGTCGCAAAGCGCTATGCCGATGAGGGTATTCGGGTTCGCACCGGTATGGGCATGACCGAAACCGGCCCGACTGTATTTTTGCTCGATGAAGAGCTGGTAATCGACAAGATAGGCTCCGTGGGTCGGCCGCAGTTACTCACCGAGGTACGCATCGTCGATCGACATGGTCGCGATGTCCCCGATGGCGAGCCGGGCGAGTTACTGATCCGCGGCCCGAATGTCACACCGGGTTACTGGAACCGGCCAGATGCCACTGCGGAAGCAATCCGGGCCGATGGCTGGCTGCACAGCGGTGACGTGGCCCGCTGTGACGAGGATGGGTGCTACTACATCGTCGATCGCTGGAAAGACATGTACATTTCCGGCGGGGAGAATGTCTATCCGGCCGAGGTGGAGCAGGTGCTGGAGCAGCACCCGGCCATTGCCGAGGTCGCCGTGGTTGGTATGCCCGACGAGCGCTGGGGTGAAGTCGGCAAGGCATACTTCGGTGTGAAATCCGGAGCGCAGGCACCGGTGGACGACGAGCTGCGGGCGTTCTGTCGGGCACGCCTGGCAGGTTACAAGGTCCCCAAAGCGTTCGAGGCGCTCACCGCCTTGCCCCGCAATGCCCTGGGTAAAGTGATCAAACAGGAGTTACGTGATGACGCTGCAGGACATTAAGGAAATAAGCACCGGGGGGCAGCGGGTGATCCGCCAGCAGTTCTCCCTGGGCCAGGAAGATTTCAACCGCTTTGCCGACCTGAGCGGCGACCACAATCCCATCCACGTGGACCCGGCTTACGCCGCCGGTACCCGTTTCGGTGCCACTGTCTCGCACGGCATGTTGCTGTTCAGTGTCCTGCGCGGTGTGATCGAGGACCATTATCCCGGATCACGACTGGTAAACCAGGACCTCAAGTTTCCCGCACCCACCTATACCGACGAGCTGTTTACGGTGACCCTGGTGGAGGAAGCGGTAACCGATAGCGGCGTCGAGCTGACCACGACCGTAGTCAAAGCGGATGGGCAACGGGGCCTTGAAGGTCGCTGCCAGCTGGCGTTGGCCGGGGAGGGTAAAGCATGAGTGAGAGCCAGATGAGCCTGCCGCGCTTCAATAAGCTTCGTACAGGGGACAGCGCTTCGGTGAGTCGCCGGTTTGGTCGCGAGGCACTTAACGAATGGTGCCGGCTGGCCAGTATTGAAAGCGAGTGGCCAGAAGTGCCCGAGCCGCTGATTGCCGGGCTCTTTTCCTACCTGCTTGGTGAGGAGTTGCCGGGGCACGGCACCAACTACCTGAAACAGCATATGCAGTTTCACCAGCCGGCCCGGGTCGACGAGCCGCTCACAGCGACGGTAACCGTGACCCGGCTGCGCCCCGACAAGGCGCTGGTCAATCTGGAAACCCGCTGTATTGGTGAAGGTGGGCGTTTGATCTGTGAAGGCGACGCGCTGGTGCTGTTTCAGTGCTGAAACCAGCGCAGGGACATTGGTCATTGGTGATTGAAAGGAGAGTGCGGGACTTGCCTGCCGCAATAACATTGCGGGTGTGAGCTGCGGTCAAATTGCAGCGGTTCAGAGCTGCGTTAGCGCCTGGGCCTCGCGGATCAGCTGCTTGCGGTCACGGAGCTCCAGCTTGCGCAGGATCGCGGTGACATGGCTCTTGACTGTGGGTTCGGTGATATCCAGCTCGAAGGCAATCTGTTTATTCAGCAGGCCCTGGGCAATCATCTGGAAGATGCGCAACTGCTGGGGCGTGAGTCTCGCCAGGCGTTCGGCCAGCTCGCTCTCGCCCTCCTCTTCCATTGCTTCCGCGCTGAAGTATTCCTCGCCAGCCAGAACCTGTTGAATGCAGTCGATGATCTCCTCGGGGCGCGCAGTCTTGGAGAGAAAGCCGCTGGCCCCAAAACCCGCGGCCTGGCGGATAACGCTGTTCTTGTCGCTGCCAGAGACCACAACCACTGGCACTGTGGGAAAACCGTTACGAATCTGCGCCAGGCCGTTAAAGCCCTCGCTGCCGGGCATATTCAGGTCCAGAAGCAGCAAATCAACTTCGGTTTCATTGAGGCGGGAGAGGGTGGATTCCAGGTCTTCGCTCTGGAGAAGCTCGCATTCGGGCAGCTTGGCACTGACCGTCGTGGCCAGTGCATCGCGGTAGAGAGGGTGATCGTCGGCAATCAGCAGTTTGTAATTCACGGCGCGCTTCTGGAGTGATGAATGGGCGCCGGCGGTGCCGGCTGCCCATCATGCTACTGCGCGGTCCAGCCTCCGTCCACTGGCATTGAGGCGCCGGTGATGGTGGCGGCATGCTCGCCGCAGAGGAAGTGCACCAGGGAGCCAATTGCATCGGGCTTGGTGGGCTTTGCCAGGGGCTGCTTGGCGCCGATCAGGCGGGTGCGGGCCTGGTCCAGGTCGACGGATTCTTCCTGCGCGATGCGTTCGATCTGTGGTTGGATCAGCGGCGTCTCCACCCAGCCCGGGCAGATGGCATTTACGGTCACACCGCAATCGGCGTTTTCCAGGGCCAGGACTTTCGTCAGCCCGATCAGGCCATGTTTTGCTGCACAGTAAGCCGCCTTGTTTTCCGAGGCGACCAGTCCATGCACGGAGGAAATATTGATGATCCTGCCCCAGCCACTTTCACGCATGTCTGGCAGGAGCTCGCGACTGAGGAAGAAAGCGGAGCTCAGGTTGATGGACAGGATGCGTTGCCACTGGTCTGCGGGAAACTCATGGGCCGGGGCCGTGAACTGCACTCCCGCGTTGTTGACCAGCACGGCAGGATGTCCCAGCGCCTCACGGCTGTCTGCCACCAGCTGGATGCAGCCCTCTTCGCTGCTGATATCGGCGCTGCTGAAGCCACATTTAACGCGATAGCGCTCCTGAAACTCCTCCACCAGCGCGGATCCCTCGCTGGCGGAAGCGAGCCCGTGAAGCATGACTGGATACCCCGCCTCAGCCATTCTTCTGGCAATGGCGAGCCCGATACCACTTGTGGATCCGGTCACCAGGATGGCTTGATCTGAATTCCGCTGCACTTGCACCCCCCGCGGCTACTGTGAATGCTCCGCACCAGGGGCGCGGAGCTTCCTTGCTCATTTTTTCAAAATCCTAGCAGTGGTGGCGGGGGCGGTCTGTATGACCAAGGTATGAAGCAGCTACATCCTGTCTAAAGCTATGGCTTCAGCGCCGCGGGCGATGCGCACCGCCATGGCTCGGGCGATGTGCCGGCCGGCCCGGTCGATAACTCGGGCGGCTGTGGTAGCGGTGATGGCCGCGATAGTGACGATGACCACGATAGTGGTGGTGGCGATAATAGTGGCGATACCGGGGATGGTGCCGATAGCGATAATAGCGCGGCGAAGAATAATAGAGGTGGACGCTACTTGAGGGATAGGCGTAGGGCCGTGAGTAGTACGGGTAGCTGGAATAGTAGCTTCCACCCGAATAGTAACCGTCGGAAGCGCAGGCCCCGAGGGTCAGTGCGGTACAGACCGTTGTGGCGATCAGCCCGGTCTTCAGGATTCTGTTCATGATGTCGTCTCCGGTTGGTAACTCCTCGGATCACGGCATTCCCTGCGTCACAAAGGTGTCGCTTGCCTCGGGGTTAGCTGAGCGCGGAAAGGCACTCAGCGGGGTCTGGGTCTGGCCGGTAGCGGCCGGGGCCTGACATGGTGATGGGGTGGTCGGTGGTGATGTGGCGGCCGGTGGTGGAAATGGCCCGGACGCGGACGATAAACGCCGCCGATGAAGTAATAATTCGCGTGGCGGGCGTTGTGGCAGACCCCACCCGGATGGCAGTGGTAGTAGCGACCGTCGACTCGATAGTAACCACTGCTGGAACCGGATGAATAACCCGAGTCGGCGCAGCCTGATGCGGCCAATACAGCGACAAGAGCGAATGTGGAGCCTACTCCCCACGGTTTGCGGGGCAACGGATTCATAAGCGACCTCCACGCCTTCTGGCGGGTACAGCGTCTACTTTTCAGATTAGCAGCTATGGCGCAAATTTCCTCATTGAGGCCACTTTGAGAGGCGACATATGGAAATTCGCAGCCAGGACAGGCGGGAATATTAAGGTGGGGGGGAGTGGGCTCCCACCCCGCCTGGCAGCGGGGTGGAAGTTGGCGATTACTCCGCCGCGTCGACCGAGTTGGTCGCGATGATGTTGGATTGCTCCAGGGCCTCGGACAGCCCCGGTACAAAATTGGCACCGTGCACAACCTGTATGCTGGAACCTTTCAGGTCGTCACCGATGGGCTGGTAGCGTCCGCCCAGGCAGTCAGCCAGAAACGCTTCGGAAGCCGCAAAAAACGAGAGGCGGTTCTCGGGTTTCTGGAAGCCGTGACCTTCATCCGGGTAGAGAATGTAAGTCACCGGGATTTCCCGCTTCTCCATCGCCGCAACAATCTGGTCGGACTCGGCCTGTTTAACCCGGGGATCGTTGGCGCCCTGGCCAATCAGCAACGGCTTGACGATCTTGTCCACGCGGTTGAGTGGGGAGCGCTCCTCAAGCATTTTTTTGCCCTGCTCGGTTTCCGGGTTGCCCACCGCAGCATGTAGCGTATTGCGGAAACTTTCCCAGTAAGGCGGAACGGAACCAAGGAGGGTGTTCAGGTTTGAAGGGCCGACAATATCCACGCCACAGGCAAACCGCTCCGGGGTGAAGGTCAACCCGACCAGTGTCGCGTAGCCCCCGTAGCTGCCACCCATGATGGCGACATCTTGCGGCGAGGTAATGCCCTCGGCGACGGCCCAGTCGACAGCATCGATCAGGTCGTCGTGCATGGCGCCAGCCCACTCGCCATTACCGGCATTGATGAATGCCTTACCGAACCCGGTGGAGGCCCGGAAGTTGACCTGGAGAACTGCATAGCCGCGATTGGCCAGCCACTGTGCCTGGGAATTGAACCCGTAGCTGTCCCGTGCCCAGGGCCCGCCATGCACCAGCATTACCATTGGTACGGGTTCCTGAACAGAGCCTTGTTGGTCAAGGCCAGTTGGCAGTGTCAGGTAGGAGACCAGTTCTTTGCCATCCCGGGCGGGAATGACCTGCGGATACATCTTCGCCAGCGGGAGTGAGTCAAGTTTTGGTTGGGTGGCAAAGAGCGTGGACAGTGTGTCAGTGCGGGTATCAAACACCTGGTACTTGGGTGAGGCATCGGAACGGTTGCTGTAAAGCACCCACTGGCTGGCATCCAGCGTCGAGCCAAGAATAGAGAAATCCCCTTCCACCTGGCCTTTCAAGCTGGCGAAATCATCCATATAGGATCCGTCGAGGGGAATCCATTCGTTGGTTTTGTACTCCACGGTATACGCAATGGGCGTATGCTTGCGGGGGTGCATCAGCACGCTGGCAATGTCCGCTTTTTCCGACTCGGCCAGCAGGATCGAGTGGCTGTTATCCAGCGTGTGATGGACCAGTGCCGCCTTGTCCCGGCCGCGACTATCGAGCATGTAGAAGCCATCGTTATCGGCGTCAAAACCGAGGATCTGTGTGGTGAGCGTGTCCTTGAACCCGACTTCGAAAACCTCCAGCCAGTCCTCCTCTGCATACTCGAAAACCCGGTAGCCCCCGCTGGAAGTGGCCTCTGTCGCCAACCTCAGCTTCAGGTCATGATCGAAGTAAAAGCTGCCGAATCCCTCATTCTCAAGCAGCAACTCACGCTTGCCAGTGCTCAGGCTGACCTTGTACAGGTCGTGCCAGCGCGGATCGCGATCATTCATTCCGACGATGACGATGCCGGGGTGAGACTCGCTCTGCGCAATCATCTGGGCCTGCACACCCTCGTAGGGCGACAGGTCGGTAATTTTCTTGCTATTCAGGTCGATGGCATAAAGGTGCCAGTTTTCATCACCATTCTCGTCGCGAATATAGAGCAGGTGACTGCTGTCTTTCGACCAGAAGTGGCTCGGAATACCGCGGCCCTTGTCTCTGGTGACTGGCTCGGCTGCATCGATATCGCCAGCGGGCGCAACCCAGAGATTCATGACGCCATCCAGCGGGGCGCGGAAGCTCATCATGGTGCCGTCTGGACTCAGGCGGCCCTGGTAACGGCTTGGGTTGCCAAATAGCACTTCACGATCGATCAATTGGATCTCATCTGTTGACGCCTTCGATGGCGCGGCAGCTTTCTCAGTACTGGCTTCCTTGTCTGGCGCACAGGCTGAAATCAACAGGGCAAGGGAGACCGCCCCCAGAACCTCCAGTGAACTCTTTATTGTCGTCTGCATTGTGAATTCCTTTGTGATTGTGCTGAACCTCCTGTTACTGCGAAGCCAGCATTGCACAAGCCGATGACCCCGCAAAGCGCTGCCAGCGCGGGGAGGAAGATCCGTGGCGTCGATTTGTTTGTTTTGAGGAAATAAAAAAGGCGCCGGATGAAACCGACGCCTTATGGCAGGGCAAAAGAAAATAGTACGCTGATGTTCAGCTGCCGCTTGGCAGAAGTCCTGTATCCAAAAACGGCAGATAGACGGCGCTGGCCAGTAGCTGCTTGGCCTCTTCGATATCCGGGGCGAAGTAGCGGTCCTTATCGTAAAACGGCACACGCTCCCGCAGTTTGCCTTTGGCTTTCTCCAGTTTTTCCGTGCTCTTCAGCGGCGCGCGGAAATCCAGTCCCTGGCAGGCGGCCAGCAATTCCACCGCGAGAATACCGCAGGTATTGTCGGCCATATCCCGCAGGCGGCGGCCGGCGAATGTGGCCATGGAGACATGGTCTTCCTGATTCGCGCTGGTGGGCAATGAGTCCACGCTGGCCGGATGCGCCAGCGATTTGTTTTCACTGGCGAGTGCGGCAGACGTCACCTGCGCAATCATGAAACCGGAATTCACTCCGCCGTTTTCCACCAGGAATGGCGGCAGGCCGGACAGGTTGGTGTCGATCAGCAATGCCATGCGGCGTTCGGACAGCGAGCCGATTTCCGCCAGAGCCAGGGCGAGGTTGTCGGCCACCATGGCGACTGGTTCCGCGTGGAAGTTGCCCCCGGAAATGATGTCGGAATTTTCCGGGTTTTCCGCGTCGGTAAACACCAGCGGGTTATCTGAAACCCCGTTCGCTTCCGCCAGCAGCACTTCTGCGGCGAAGCGGATCTGCTGAAGGCAGGCACCCATCACCTGGGGCTGGCAGCGCAGGGAATAGGGGTCCTGTACTTTTTCGCAGAACTGATGTGATTCACCGATCTGGCTCTTGTCCTCCAGCAGGTCACGGTAGCTTGCCGCTACTTCCCGCTGGGCCTTCTGGCCGCGCACCGCGTGGATGCGATCGTCAAACGGGCGGCGGGAGCCCTTGGCGGCCTCGAGGGTCAGCGCGCCGGTCACCACGGCGCCGGCAAAAAGGTCCTCGGCGGAGAAAAGCCCCAGCAGGGCAAATGCCGTGGAAGCCTGGGTGCCATTCAGCAGCGCCAGCCCTTCTTTAGGCGCCAGCACAATGGGTTCCAGGCCGGCTTTCTTCAGTCCCTCACTCGCGGGCTTGCGCTCGCCATCAATAAAGACCTCGCCCTCGCCCAGGAGTACGACGCTCATGTGCGCCAGTGGGGCCAGGTCACCGGAGGCGCCGACGGAACCCTTCTCCGGGATTGCCGGGAAGACACCGGCATTGACCAGTTGCATCAATGCCTCGATAACCTGCGGGCGCACGCCGGAAAATCCACGGGCGAGGGAGTTGATTTTCAGCACCATCAGCAAGCGCACCGTCGCCTCACTCATAAAGGCGCCGGTGCCAGCGGCGTGACTCAGCACGATGGCCCGCTGCAGGTTCTCCAGGTCATTTTTTTCGATACGGGTGTTGGCCAGCAGACCAAAACCGGTATTGATACCGTAGACGGTGCGACCCTCACTCAGGACCTGGGCGACGGTTCTCGCGGAGGCCTCGATGGCCGGGTAGGCATCTTTCGCCAGCGAGAGTTGAACCGGTTCGCGTGCCACGCGGCGCAGTTCTGCCAGGCCCAGCTGGCCCGGGTTGATTTCCAGCTTGTACATAAAACTTTTCACCGAAAAAATTTTAGGTTTTTCGTCACGCCGGCGCAGGCCAGCGCCCAGTGTCGGAGCGCGTTAGTTTCGTCGGGCTCTCCTGCTGGACCCCGGATCAAGTCCGGCATGACGCAGTAAGTAATTGGGTTGCCGGGTATTAGTCCTTCAGCATCGGCAGGTCGAGCCCCTGCTCCCGTGCACAGTTTTTGGCAATGTCATAGCCCGCGTCCGCATGGCGCATCACCCCGGTGGCCGGGTCGTTCCACAGCACACGCTCGATGCGCTTCTTCGCCGCCTCGGTTCCGTCGCAGACGATGACCACGCCGGAGTGCTGGCTGAAGCCCATACCCACGCCGCCGCCGTGGTGCAGGGATACCCAGGTGGCACCGGAAGCGGTGTTGAGCAGGGCATTCAATAGCGGCCAGTCGGAAACCGCGTCGGAGCCGTCCATCATCGCTTCGGTCTCCCGGTTGGGGCTGGCCACGGATCCGCTGTCCAGATGGTCGCGGCCGATAACCACCGGCGCTTCCAGTTCGCCACTGGCGACCATCTCGTTAAACGCCAGCGCCAGGCGGGCGCGGTCTTTCAGACCAACCCAGCAGATGCGTGCGGGCAGGCCCTGAAACTGAATGCGTTCGCGGGCCATGTCGAGCCAGTTGTGCAGTTGCGGGTTGTCCGGAATCAGCTCCTTCACTTTGGCGTCTGTTTTGTAAATGTCCTCCGGATTGCCGGACAGGGCGGCCCAGCGGAAGGGGCCGATACCCTCGCAAAACAGCGGGCGAATATAGGCGGGTACAAATCCGGGGAAGTCGAAGGCGTTCTTTACGCCCTCCTCAAAGGCCATCTGGCGGATGTTGTTGCCGTAATCGAGGGTGGCGGCGCCGCGCTCCTGCAGATCCAGCATGGCCTGTACCTGGATGGCCATGGATTTTTTGGCTTCCTTGACCACCAGCGCTTCGTCCCGTTTGCGCATCTCGGCGGCCTGCTCCATGGTCCAGCCCTTGGGCAGATAGCCGTTCAGGGGGTCATGGGCGGAGGTCTGGTCGGTGACCACATCCGGCTGGATACCGCGCTCGACGATCTCGGGGAAGACGTCGGCAGCGTTGCCGAGCAGGCCGACGGAAACGGCTTCGCCCTTTTCCTTGGCTGCATTGATGATCTCCAGCGCCTCGTCGAGGCTGGTGGCTTTTTTGTCCACGTAACCGGTGCGAAGGCGGAAGTCGATGCGGGTTTCGTCACACTCCACCGCAATCATGCAGAAGCCGGCCATGGTCGCTGCCAGCGGCTGGGCACCACCCATGCCACCGAGGCCGCCGGTGAGAACCCATTTCCCTCTTGCTCCGCTTCCGCTTGGGGCCTCGCCATCGAAGTGCTTGCGGGCTACTGCGGCAAAGGTTTCGTAGGTGCCCTGCACGATGCCCTGGGAGCCAATGTAGATCCAGGAGCCGGCGGTCATCTGGCCGTACATCGCCAGGCCTTTCTTATCCAGCTCGTTGAAGTGTTCCCAGTTAGCCCAGTGCGGCACCAGGTTGGAGTTGGCAATCAACACACGCGGCGCATCGGCATGGGTCTTGAACACGCCCACCGGCTTACCGGATTGCACCAGCAGGGTTTCGTCGTCCTCCAGGCGCTTCAGCACCTCGACGATTTTGTCGTAGCACTCCCAGTCCCGTGCGGCACGGCCGATACCGCCGTAAACCACCAGGTCCTCCGGGCGCTCCGCCACATCGGGATGCAGGTTGTTCATCAGCATGCGCAGCGGGGCCTCGGTGAGCCAGCTCTTGGCGTTCAGCTCGGTGCCGGTGGGTGCCGCAATCTTGCGGCTGGGGTCGTGGCGTTTATCGGTTGTCATGGTTCACCTCGCGGAAAAGTTCGGTTGTCGTCCTGTCGCTCTGCTGTCATCTGCAGCAGCGCTATGAATCATCAGAATCTCAGTTGGGCACCGAGACGGTAGCGGTTGCCCGGGTGTACGAGGCGGGCAAAACTCACCACGCCGGCGCTACTCATGGTGCGCCGCCAGATCTGCAGGCAGGCATCACCGGCTGTGATCTCCAGTGCGCGGGCGATCTCCTCGTCGGCGGCAATGGCTTCTACTGTGGTGTCCACTTCTGTGAGGGGGGCCACGGCAGAAAGGTAGGCGTTGGGCGTTGAGACGGAGAAGTCTTGCTGCAGGTACTGCGGTGCCAGGGCGGGATTGGTAAAGCGCTCCTCCCACTGAATCGGCACGTCGTTATCGCAGTGCACGATGCGCGAGTGAAACACGGGTGCAGTCTCCGCCAGACCCAGGGCGAGGGCCACGGCTGCCGATGCGGCGGTTTCCTCCAGGCGCTGGATGCGGCTGCTGTAGCTGTGGCCGCGGGCCGAGACTTCATCGGCAATGTTGCGGATTTCCATCAGTGAGCCCGCCGGCCTGGGTTCGGCGACAAAGGTGCCCAGCCCCTGGGAGCGCACCAGCACGCCTTCATCGGTGAGTTCGCTCAGTGCCCGGCGTGCGGTCATACGGCTCACCTGGAACTCCTCGGCCAGCTGGTTCTCCGACGGCACGCGGGTATGGGGTTGCCAGTCGCCCGCCTCGATACGGTCGCGGATATGGCTCTTGATGGCCGCATAGCGGGGCTGGTTGCCCTGGTTCACCGGTTCTCTTGCAGTATTCATGGACTTCGGTACAGTCTCGTCTTGGCTTGTATATGCTTGTATATACAAATAGTGCGGCTACTATGTTGTCCGGGTCCGCTGCTGTCAAGATTGTCGGCGGACCGCAGTAGGCACAGGTGTCCGCTGTGTCGCCCCTATTGGTAGGGCCCGGCGATCGGGATCGCCAGCCCGTCCGCACTCGATAATTCCGCTCGGCCCCGGGGCGAGCGTCTATGGTTAGAAAAAGGAAAACCGCGCCGCCCTGATGCCTGCGGGCTGCTTGTGCGAAAGCGCCGGGAAAAGAGAGCCAATGACTGAACGCTGTGACCTGCTGATTACCAATGCCAATGCCGCCACCATGGATCCCTCGATCCCCGGGGGCTATGGGGCGATTGAGGATGTGGCTATCGCTGTGACCGGTGGCCGCATTGTCTGGATCGGCCCCCGTAATGAGCTGCCGGACTGTGCCGCTGACGACGTGGTGGACGGCGAGGGCTGCTGGATCACCCCGGGCCTGGTCGACTGCCACACCCATCTGGTTTACGGCGGTCACCGTGCCTCTGAATTCGCCCGGCGCCTCGGCGGTGAGAGCTACGAGGAAGTGGCCCGCGCGGGCGGCGGTATCCTGTCCACGGTGCGGGCGACCCGGGCGGCCAGTGCCGAGGATTTGTACCGGGCGGCAGAGCCGCGGCTTCAGGCCCTGCTGTCCGAGGGCGTGACCACTGTGGAGATCAAGTCCGGTTACGGTCTCGAGCTGGACACGGAGCTCAAGCAACTGCGCACCGCGCGCCGCCTGGCCCAGCACTATCCGGTAGACATCGTCACCACCTGTCTCGCCGCCCATGCCCTGCCGCCGGAATACGACGGCCGCGCGGATGAATATATCGACCTGGTCTGCGAAGAGATCCTGCCGGCAGTAGCCAAAGAGCAGCTGGCGGATGCGGTGGATATGTTTTGCGAATCCATCGCGTTTTCCGTCGACCAGTGCCAGCGTGTGATCAACTGTGCGAAGGAGCTGGAGCTTCCGGTGAAAGCTCACGCGGAACAGCTGAGCCAGAGCGGCGCCACCGCCATGGCAGCCAATGCCGGTGCCCTGTCGGTGGATCACGTGGAATACATCAACAATATGGATGTGGCGGCCATGGCCGAGAATGGCACCGTGGCAGTGCTGTTGCCCGGCGCTTTCTATACCCTCAAGGAGACCCGGGTCCCGCCGGTGGAATCCCTGCGGGCTTCCGGCGTGTGCATGGCGCTGTCCACGGACCTGAACCCGGGCAGCTGTCCGATTGCTTCGCTGCGCCTGATGATGAATATGGGTTGCAACCTGTTTGGCCTCACACCTGCCGAGGCGCTGGCAGGTGTCACCCGCTCTGCCGCCCGGGCCCTGGGCCTGTGCTGTTCCCGCGGCGTTTTGAGGGCGGGACTGCGGGCAGATATGGTGCTCTGGCCCATGGACACCCCGGACCAGCTGGCCTACGAATTCGGTGCCCTGAAACCGGCCAAGATTTACTTTGGAGGCAGAAATGTTACAGCTGGCTGATATGCGCCTGTGGAGCGGTCGCACCGATCGCGAGGACGGCAAGGCCGGCGAGCGCTGGCACCAGCGCATCACGCCGTTGCAGCTGGACAGCGCGCCGGGCCTGGCGATTCTGGGGTTTGCCTCGGACGAGGGTGTGCGCCGCAACAAGGGGCGCATCGGTGCCGCCAAGGGGCCACGCATCCTGCGCATGGCCATGGCCAACCTGCCCGCCACCTTCGATACGCCGCTGTACGACGCCGGTAATGTGCGGGTGGAAAAGGAGGACCTGGAATCGGCCCAGTCACTGCTCGGCGCACGAATTACCGAGCTGCTAAGCGACGGTCACTTCCCGCTGGTGCTGGGTGGCGGCCACGAGATCGCCTTCGGCAGCTACCAGGGCATCGCCCGCTGGATGCGCGAGCAGCAGCGGGAGAAAACCCTCGGCATCATCAATTTTGATGCGCACCTGGATCTCCGGCTGCCAAAACCCAAGGGTTCCTCTGGCACGCCGTTTTACCAGATCGCCGAGCAGTGCGAGATCAATGGCAAGCCGTTCAATTACCTCTGTGTGGGCGCTTCCGATGCCGCCAATACGCCAGCGCTCTACAATCGCGCTGATGAGTTGGGGGTGAAGGTGATCCGCGATCGGGAAATCACTCCCTGGGCGCTGGACCAGTCCCGCCAGCGAATCGCGGAATTCATCGACAGTGTGGATTTTGTCTACCTCACCATCTGTCTCGATGTATTCCCGGCGGCGGTGATGCCCGCCGTCAGTGCCCCGGCTGCCCGCGGTGTGCCGCTGGAGCTGTTCGAACCCCTGCTCGACACGGTGCTGGAGTCTGGCAAGGTCTGCCTGGCGGATATGGCCGAATTCAACCCGTACTTCGATATCGAAGATCACGCCGCGCGTACCGCGGCGCGTATCGGCTTCCAGGTGGCCAACGGGGTAGTGGGCCACTGAGCCCCGGCCGGGCACCGGGGCCTGCTCATCGTGCAGGCCTTGCTCCGGCTACTCCGGTTTCCTCAAGTGTCGATATGTAATCGCACATCCACATTGTTGCGGGTGGCGTTGGAGTAGGGGCACACCTCCTCGTGGGCGCGGTTTGCGACTTTCTCGGCGTCGACCTTGTCCATACCCGGCAGCTTGATGTGCAGGTCGATATCGAGACCGAAGCCCTTGTCCTGGGGGCCGATGCCCACCTCCGCACGGACACTGGCCTCCTCGGGTACCTCGAGGTTTTCCTTATCGGCGACGAATTTCATCGCGCCAATAAAGCAGGCCGCGTAACCGGCGGCGAACATCTGTTCCGGGTTGGTGCCCTTGCCGCCATCGCCGCCCATTTCCTCGGGCACACTGAGGTCTACCTCCAGCCTGCCGTCATCAGTCCTGGCCTTGCCGTCCCGGCCTCCGCTGGCCGTTGCGAATGCCGTGTATAGCGTTTTCATATCTCTCCTTGTCATCCTCGCTAAATCGAGGGAAAAGTGTAGCCGAGGTCAAGCCGCACGAGCTGACTGGTAATTGCGCATGCTGTGGGGTGTCATTAGAGTGGCAGGAAGAATAATGAAAAAAGGTACCGAAATGCCTGATCGGGACGCAGCTAACAATGTATCGATGCGCCGCCCGCACACTCGTGTGGGCAAACGCTACCGCGCCAATCGCCTGGATGGCCCTTATGACGCCATCGTGATCGGTTCCGGCATCGGCGGCCTGACGACGGCCGCCCTGCTCAGTGCTGGGGGTAAGAAAGTCCTGGTGCTGGAGCAGCACTATACCGCCGGAGGCATGACCCACGCCTACGAGCGCAAAGGCTACGAGTGGGACGTGGGGGTGCATTATATCGGCGATGTGGGCGGCCACCCCACCATGACCCGCAAGCTGTTCGACTTCCTTTCCGCCGGGCAGCTGCAGTGGGCACCGATGGACAGCACCTACGACCGCATCTGTTTGGGTAATGAGCAATTCGACCTGCGGGCGGGCCGCGAGGCGTTTATTGCCGGGCTGCTGGAGCACTTCCCCGGTGAGAAGCAAACCCTTGAACGGTATCTCGAGCGTGTTTCCGCCGTTGGCAAGGCCATGCGGTTTTTGACGCTGGAGAAAATATTGCCAGGGTGGTGCGCACGCTTGCTATCGCTGTGGAAAAAATCACAGTTACCGGATTATCTCAACAAGACCACCTACGAGGTGCTGCGGGAGCTGACCGACAACGAAAAGCTGATCGCCGTACTCACTGGGCAGTGGGGTGACAATGGCATGCCACCCAAAGAGGGCAGCTTTATCATTCACGCCCTGATCGTCAAACACTACCTGTACGGCGGCTATTATCCGGTCGGTGGTGCCAGTGAGATGGCTGCGACCATCATTCCACAGATACAGGTGGCAGGTGGCGAAGTCTTTACCTATGCCGAAGTGGAAACCATCCTGATGGATGGGCAGCGCGCCTGTGGCGTGCGGATGAAAGACGGCACGGAAATCCGGTCTCCCGTCGTTATTTCCAATGCAGGTGTGTTCAATACCTTTGAAAAACTTCTTCCCGAGAGCGCTACGGAGCAGGCCGGCTATCACCGTGACCTGGAGACAGTAAAGCCCTCGATGTCGCACCTTTGCCTGTACATTGGGCTACAGGACACAGCCGAAGACCTGGGGCTCCCGAGAACCAATTACTGGGTCTACCCGAGTGCGGACTACAGTGGTGATGTCGAGAAGTTCCTCAGCGATTCCGAACAGGAGGTTCCGCTGGTCTATATCTCCTTCCCATCGGCCAAGGACCCATCGTTTAGCGAGCGCTACCCTGGGCGCGCCACCATCGAAATTGTCGCTCCCGGCCCCTATGAGTGGTTCGCACAGTGGCAGGACAAGACCTGGGGTAAGAGGGGTGATGATTACGAAGCGCTCAAGGAGCGATTCAGCCAGCGGCTGCTGGAGCACCTGTACCACCACTTCCCACAGCTGCGGGGGAAGATCGGCTACTACGAACTGTCCACGCCCCTGTCGACGAAACATTTCTGTTTCTATGAGCACGGTGAGATCTACGGCCTCGATCACGACCCGTCGCGTTTCAGCCAGAAATGGTTGCGACCGAAGACGCGAGTCAAAGGGCTCTATTTAACCGGGCAGGACATCATGAGCTGCGGTGTGGCCGGAGCCATGTACGGCGGGGTTGTGACAGCACAGGCGGTACTGGGCTGGCGCAAGGGTGCAAGAGTGTTGCGGAGGGTGTTTTCCCGTAACGGTGCAGGCTCCACCGACCAAGGGTCCCTGAAGCGGCGGCGGGAAGCGTCCACTCCAGCGTGAATTCGATTATGATGCGCCACCTGTCTCAGCCGGCAGTCGTTTTGCGACCGTGCTGGCGTGTTATCAGGATGACTCTGGCATAACGAGGGCTGATCTTTTGTGGGGTATCCATGTTCGGTGAAAAGGTAAAAGTCTACTTTGATAAGGCGGTCGATATCGTCTTCGGTATTATCCTGGTTTTTATCATGCTTGGCATCGCCATCGGTGCCTTGCAGCTTTTCGTGACTTCCTGGCAGTTGCTGGCGTTCGAGGGAATTACGGGTCATTACATTGATATTATTGCCGATGTGCTGACCTTGTACGTGCTGATTGAATTATCCAGGTCGCTAGTCGAATACTTCAATTCGCATAAATTGCGCCTCACCTTCATTATCGACGCGGCTATCGTGTTCATTCTGCGGGAAATACTGATCCTGCTCTTCAAGCATGAAATTAAAGCCGAGATGATTTATGCCTTTTCCGCCCTGATCTTTGTGCTTGGCGCGCTGCGCATTGCCTCGATCGTGGTTTACAACCGCGAGAAAATGATTGCTCATTGAGATGGGTCGGTGTGAAACCCAGAGTGACGCTTGACGATGAGGTGATGCGGCAGGTCATCAATGTATTGTTGTTGGTGGATCCCATACAGGGGCATTTCTCGCGTAGATGGCGCTTATTTTGGTGGCATTTGTGGCGGGTTTGGTTCTGTTGAATAGAGAGCGTTTGATGCTTGCGGCCGTGGTGTCCTCGCTGCCGATGATGAATGGCGGTGCAATTGTATTGATGGCTCGATGGCTCTGAGTTGGGCAATCAATGCAAGTGCAGCACTTGAGTTATGTTTGGCCGCTGGGCCTGGTGGAAAGGTAGGAAATGTATATTCCGGAGTGTTTTGTTGTCCGTGATGACGAGGAAATATTCTCCTTCATCGAAAGGAATGGTTTTGGCCAGCTTGTATCCGCGGTGGCAGGACGGATGGCATCGACGCATATGCCGTTTCTCCTCTCGGAAGATCGTGCAACTCTTACCGGGCATCTGGCAAGGTGCAATCCCCAGTGCCAAGAGTTGGACGGCCAGGAAGTTCTCATCACAATGTTGGGTGCCCACGGCTATGTCTCCCCAAGTTGGTACGGGAAGGCGGGCGTACCGACCTGGAATTACCAGTCTGTGCACATCTATGGCACTTGCCGTGTGTTTGACTGCCAAGAGCGACTCGAGGGCGTCGTGAATGCGCTTTCCCGGCATTTTGAAGCCAGTGTCGGGCAGTCCTGGCAGGGGCAGTTCGATGGAGCCATGCTCAGGGCCATCATCGGTGTTGAGATCAAGGTTGCTGAAGTCCAGTGCCAGTATAAACTGAGCCAGGACCGCTCCGAGGAGGACAGGCAAGGCGTGATCTCGGGCTTGAGGGCCGCGGGTACTGTGCAGTTGGCCGAAACAATGGAGAAATACGATGTTTAGTCATGTAATGATTGGCGCAAATGATATCGAGGAATCGAAGAAGTTCTACGATGCGATCCTGGCAACCCTGGGCTACAAGCCCGGTGTCATCGATGAGAAGGGCCGCTGCTTTTACTTTGGTAACGGTGGTATTTTTGCGCTGACCAAGCCGATTGATGGCATGCCGGCTTCCCACGGCAACGGCACCACCATTGGCTTCGCGGCGGAGAACCCGGAGGCAGCAGATGCCTGGCATGAAGCCGGGCTGGCCAACGGCGGCACTACCTGTGAAGATCCGCCCGGAGTGCGCGAGGGGTCTGGTATGAAGCTGTACCTCGCTTATTTGCGTGATCCCGCGGGTAACAAGATCTGTGCCATGCACCGGGTATCCTGAATTCCGGTCGGCAGTCGCCGGGAAAAAAAAGGGCGATCAAATGATCGCCCTTTTGATTTTTGCCAGTTCTATTTTTTGTTTTTCATCGCCGCCATCAGCAGATCGCCCATGCTGCCCTGGCTCTTGCCGCCACCCTGTTGCTGGCGGTTGCGATTGTTGTGGCGGCTGGCCTGGCGGCTCTCGCGGTGATCGCCTTTCTTGACGCCGCCGCTGCCCTGTTCTCCGGGCTCATCGGAAAGGCGCATTGAAAGGCCGATGCGCTTGCGCGCCACGTCCACTTCCATCACCTTCACCTTGACGATATCACCGGCCTTGATGACTTCGTGCGGGTCTTTGACGAATTTGTCGGACAGTGCCGAGATGTGTACCAGGCCGTCCTGATGTACACCGATATCCACAAAAGCGCCAAAGTTGGTGACGTTGGTGGCTGTGCCCTCGAGGATCATACCGGGGCGCAGATCCTTGATCTCTTCAACGCCTTCCTCAAACTTGGCGGTGCGGAATTCCGGGCGGGGGTCGCGACCGGGTTTCTCCAGTTCCGCGATGATATCGGTGACCGTCGGCACACCGAATTTTTCATCGGTGTAATCCTCCGGGTTCAGCTTGCGCAGAAATCCGGAATCGCCGATCAGGCTGTTGATCTCGCGGCCGTTCTTCTCGGCGATGCGTTTGACCACCACGTAGGCCTCCGGGTGGACTCCGGATTTATCCAGCGGGTTCTCGCCATTGTTGATGCGCAGGAAGCCCGCCGCCTGTTCGAATGCCTTGGGGCCGAGCCGCGGCACCTCCTTCAGCTGGGAGCGGCTCTTGAAAGCGCCGTTCTGGTCGCGATAGGTGACGATATTGTTGGCGATGGACGCACTGAGGCCGGACACGCGGGACAGCAGCGGTGCAGAGGCGGAGTTCAGCTCGGCGCCGACGCCGTTCACACAGTCTTCCACCACCGCATCCAGTGAGCGCGCCAGCTGGGTCTGGGACACGTCGTGCTGGTACTGGCCCACACCAATGGACTTGGGCTCGATCTTCACCAGCTCCGCCAGCGGGTCCTGCAGGCGGCGGGCGATAGAGATGGCACCGCGGATGGTCACGTCCAGGTCCGGGAATTCCCGCGCGGCGAATTCCGAGGCGGAATAGACCGAGGCACCGGCCTCGTTCACCATCACCTTCTGCGCAGAGAGTTTGTACTGCTTGATGGTCTCGCCGACGAACTTGTCGGTCTCGCGGCTGGCGGTGCCGTTGCCGATCGCGATCAGGCCCACGTTGTACTTGTTGCACAGGGCGGCGATGACCGCGGCGGATTCCTGCAGGCGGTTTTGCGGCGGATTGGGGAAGATAGCGGTGTGATCCAGCATTTTGCCGGTGGCATCCACCACCGCCACTTTCACCCCGGTGCGCAGGCCAGGATCCAGGCCGATGGTGGCCTTCTGCCCCGCCGGCGCAGCCAGAAGCAGGTCTTTGAGGTTGCGGGAGAAGACCTTGATCGCCTCTTCCTCTGCTTTCTCGCGCAGCTCGCCCATCAGGTCCGTTTCCAGGGTGGTGAGCAGCTTGATACGCCAGGTCCAGCGGACCACCTCACCCAGCCACTTGTCCGCGGGGCGGCCCTGGTCGCTGATGTCGAACTGCTTGGCGATCATGCCCTCGCAGGGGTGCCCCGCGGTGGCGGGACGCTCTTCATCGCCCTCGAGGCCGATACTGATGGCCAGTACTCCTTCGTTGCGGCCGCGGAAGATTGCCAGCGCGCGGTGCGAGGGCACTTTGGCCCAGTCTTCGGCGTACTCGAAATAGTCGCGGAACTTGGCGCCTTCCTCTTCCTTGCCGTCGAGCACCCTGGACTTCACCTGGCCGTCGCGCTTGAGGAAATCGCGCAGCTTGCCCAGCAGCTCGGCATCCTCGGCAAAGCGCTCCATCAGGATGAACTTGGCACCATCGAGGGCGGCCTTGATGTCCTTCACGTGCAGGGAGGCGTCTTCGTTGTCAGTGTTCAGGTACTGCTGTGCCTCCTCTTCCGGGTTCAGCCCCGGGTTGGCGAAGAGGGCGTCGGCCAGTGGCTCCAGGCCGGCCTCGATAGCGATCTGGCCTTTGGTGCGGCGCTTGGGCTTGTAGGGCAGATAGAGGTCTTCCAGCCGGTTCTTGGTATCTGCTGCCTGAATCTGTTCTGCCAGTTCCGGCGTAAGTTTGCTCTGATCATCGATGCTTTTGAGGATGGTGGCGCGGCGTTCTTCCAGCTCGCGCAGGTAGCGCAGGCGCTCTTCCAGGGTCCGCAGCTGCGTGTCGTCCAGGGCGCCGGTCACTTCCTTCCGGTAGCGGGCGATAAACGGGACTGTGGAGCCCTCGTCCAGCAGGGCGACGGTGGCGGCTACTTGCTGCGGGCGTACGTTGAGTTCTTCGGCGATTCGGGCGTTGATATCCAGCATCTTATTTTCTACATCCGTTCTGCTGAGAGTACTTCTCGGACCGGTAGCTGTGGATGGCGCTACCGGCAAATTCAGGAGCGGCATTATGCGGGAGCCGGGCGCTGCGAGAAAGGTTTGCGGCGAACCGCAATCCGCTGCGACGACCTGCAGCTGAAAGCGGTTCTTTTGTCGTCGAAGTCCAGTAGAATGCGCAACTAGTCAAAATTTGATCACTTATGGGTCCGCTTCTGGATTGAGGGTATCTGTGAAAATTTCCACGAAAAACAAACTTTTTGGGATTGTTGTTCTTGTCGGCGTGGCATCGCTGGTTGCTGTTTCCGTGATGGCGCCAAAGCCTGAGGAAAAAGTCATCGAGGCAAGTGTTCCGCCGGTCGCAGATGTGATGTATGTCCAGCCGGGTCGAGAGGCTTTGCTGGTACCCAGTCAGGGCACCGTGCGTGCGCGCCACGAGATTGAGTTGGTGGCGCGGGTTGGTGGTGCCATCGAGAACGTTGATGAGGCTTTTGTTGCCGGTGGTTTCTTCTCTGCGGGCCAGTCCCTGATGCAGATCGAATCGGCGGACTACCAGTACCAGTTGACCCGTGCCGAGTCCCAGTTGGCCAACGCCCGGGCCAACCTGGCGCAGGAGCAGGGCCGGGCCAAGCAGGCCAAGCGGGAGTGGCGCGATCTGGGTAGCGAGGAGGCCAACGCGCTCTTCCTGCGCAAGCCACAACTGGCCGCTGCCGAAGCCGCCGTGGCGGCGGCCCGGGCCGACCGCGACCAGGCCAGATTGAACCTGGAGCGCACCAGCCTGAAGACCCCGTTTGCTGGCCGCGTGGTGGAGACTTTTGTCGATCTGGGTCAGTACATCACCCCGGGCACCAGGCTGGCCAAGATTCACAGTATCGGTATTGCCGAGGTACGCCTGCCGCTGACGGACCGTCAGCTGGCCCTGCTGGAGCTGCCTCTGGGGAAATCTTTTGAAAATGGTCCGGCTGTGCGGCTTAGTGCACAGATTGCCGGCCAGCAGCGCGAGTGGCGCGGCCAGCTGGTGCGCACTGAGGCCAATATCGATCCGAACAGCCGTTTCGTCTACGCAGTGGCGCAGATCCAGAACCCCTATGAGGGTGAGGCGCCTCTGGTGAACGGCCTGTTCGTGGAGGCCGATATCGCCGGTAAAACCTTTGACGATGTGGCCCGTCTGCCGCGCCAGGCGCTGCATGAGGGTGATCACCTGATGGTGCTGGACGAGGAGAACAAACTGCGTTTCAAGACGGTGGAACTGCTGCAGGCCGTCGGTGAAGAGGTTTGGGTACGCGGTGACATCACCAGCGGTGAGCGCGTGGTGGTCTCGAGCCTGGGTTACTCCCGCGAGGGCATGGTCATTACCGCCAATCCGCTGAACGAAAAACCGGCCGGCCTGATCCTGGGTGATGAGGCGCTGAATGAACAGCCTGCTGAAGAAGGGGCTGTCACTGCCCGTGCCGGCGGTAGCGTACAGGGGGCGCGCTGATCATGAATGGTGTGATCGGATGGTTCGTACGCAACAGCAAGGCCGCCAACCTGCTGATGATCATGATCTTCATCGGTGGTGTCTTCGGCATCATGAGTGTCGGCCGCGAGGTATTCCCCAGTGGCGAATCCAACACCGTCGCCGTTGATATCTCCTATCCGGGTGCCGGCCCGGCGGAGGTCGAGCAGCAGGTGACGGTCCGGGTCGAGCAGGCCATTACCGACATCAAAGGTATCAAGGAAGTCAGTTCCTTCTCCCGTCGCAGCCACTCCACGGTGCGTGTCGAGGCGACCGAGGGCTATGACGAGCTGCGTCTTCTGAATGACATCAAGGTCAAGGTCGACAGTATCAACACCTTCCCTGAGGACATCGAGCGGCCGGTGGTTGCAATGTCGGAGTGGGAGCAGGAGATGATGCATATCGCCCTCGGTGGCGATGTGTCCGAGCGCCAGCTCAAAGAGACCGCCGTGAATCTGCGGGACAGGCTGGTACTGTTGCGCGGTGTGCGTCAGGTGGATATCTGGGGTGAGCGCGCCGATGAAATGTCGATCGAAGTCTCAGAGGTGGACCTGCGTCGCTACAACCTGAGCTTTGACGATGTGGCCAATGCGGTGCGTCGTTCGTCACTGGACCTGCCTGCGGGCACGATTCGGTCGGACCGCGGCGATATCCAGGTGCAGACTCGTGGCCAGGCTTACACTGCGCGCGAATTCGGCCTGATCCCGGTGCTGAGTCGCCCCGATGGCACTGTGCTGCTGCTGAGGGATGTGGCCACTATCCGCGATGGCTTTGAGGAAGAGGGCTCGGTGATCCGATTTAACGGCAAGCCGGCCATGAACCTGCGTGTATTGCAGGGAGAGCCGCTGGATGTGGTGGCCACAGCCGAGCGAGTGCGCGCATTTGTAGAAGAGGTGCGCAAAGAATTGCCGCAGGGGATGCAGCTCGAGATCTGGTCTGACAATTCCAATCTCTACGCCGACCGCATGGGTCTGCTGCTGAAGAACGCCGCTGGCGGCCTGGTGCTGGTGTTCCTGATGTTGATGCTGTTCCTGCGTCCGGCACTGGCAGTTTGGGTGACAGTTGGTATCGCCACCGCCTTCATGGGCGCCCTGTGGCTGCTGCCGCTCACCGGCGTGACCCTGAACATGTTGTCGCTGTTTGCGTTCCTGCTGATTCTGGGGATCGTCGTCGACGACGCCATCATTGTCGGTGAAGCGGTACATGCCGCCCACGATAATGGCATGAGAGGCCTGGCCGCTGCCGAAGCGGGTGTGAAGCAGGTGGCCAAACCGGTGATCTTCGCCGTGGTTTCCACCATGGTGTTCTTTTTACCCATGCTGTTCCTGCCCGGCGGTGCTTCCTCCCAGGCGCTGACACTGGGTGCGGTGGTGCTGTTGTGCCTGCTGTTCTCACTGGTGGAGTCGCTGTTGATTCTGCCGGCGCACCTGTCTGGCTTGCAGCCGGAAAAGCGAGCGACTTCGGGAATTGGCCGCAGGCTCCAGACCCTGCGCGGTCACTTTGCCGGTGCTCTCAGCACTGCCAACAAAAGTTACTACCAGCCGTTGCTGGATAAGACCCTGGACAATAGTCGCGTGACTGTGGCGGTGTTCTTCTTTGCCCTCCTCACCGCAGTTTTCATTTACAAGGAAGGCTATCTGAAAACCAGCTTCTTCCCGGATGTCGCTTCCGATATGTTGAGGCTGAATGCGAGCATGGCTGCGGGTGAGTCCTTCGAAGAAGCCGAGCGGGTCATGAAGCAGTTTGTGGCCGCTGCCGACCGCCTGGAGCAGGATGAGGAGATGCTGTCCAAAAACGGTGGCCCGTTCCTGCAGAACAGCATCATGTTCCTCTGGCGTGGCAACATCTACGTAAACCTGCAGCTGGTGCCCGGCGAGGAGCGCAATGTATCGCCCAAGGAGCTGGCCTTGCGCTGGCGCGAATATATCGGCGAGCTGCCCGGTAACGTCGAGGACATGCGTATCGTATCCTCGATCAGTAACTCCGGCCCGAGCCTTGCCCTGCACCTGAGTACAGGCTCTGGCGACATGGCTGAGCTGCGCCGGGCCGCCGACGCGGTGAAAGCGAAACTCGCCTCCTACCAGGGTCTGTATGACGTGCGCGACAACCTGTCCAGTGCGCGTCAGGACATCGAAATCGAGCTCAAGCCCTACGCCAATAATATGGGCGTGACGCTGGGCGATGTTGCGCGCCAGGTTCGCCAGGGCTTTTACGGTGAGGAAGTGCAGCGCATTCCCCGGGGTAGCGAGGATGTCCGGGTGATGGTGCGCTACCCCCAGGAAGAGCGCGCTGGGGAGGACCAGATTGATCGCGTCCGCATTCGTACCAGCGAAGGCGAGGTGCCCTTTAGTGCTGTGGCCGATGCGGTCTACGTGCCTGGCTTTACCACCATTCGTCGTAACGACCGCGAGCGCTCGGTGCGCATAACCGCAGACATCGAACCCGGCACCACTGAGTCTTTCAAGGTGTTACAGGATTTGCGCAAGAATGCCTTTCCTGAGTGGGAGCGGGAATACCCTGGGTTCAGCCTGAAAACGGCAGGTCAGATGCGCGACCAGCGAGAGTTCAACTTCGCCCTGGCGGCTGGCTTTATTCTGTCAGTGTTCACGATTTACGCCTTGTTGGCGATTGCGTTCCGCTCCTATTCCCAGCCGCTGCTGATTCTTACGGCGGTGCCGTTCGGGTTCTTCGGCGGGATCGTAGGTCACCTGATCACAGGATACGATATCAGCCTGATGTCGATGCTGGGCTTCCTGGCTGCGGCTGGCGTAGTTGTGAACGACAACCTCGTTTTGATGGACCGTATCAACCAGCTGCGCGACAAAGGTATGGAAGTGCTGGATGCCGTCAAACAGGCTGGCACTGATCGTTTCCGGCCGATCATTCTGACTTCCATCACCACCTTCGTGGGGTTGGTGCCGATTATGTTCGAGCGATCCCTGCAGGCGAAGTTCCTGATTCCGATGGTGGTGAGCCTCGCATTCGGAGTCCTGTTTGCCACCGCGGTGACGCTGATCCTGGTTCCAAATCTCTACAAGGTGATTGAGATTTTGCGCGCCAAGGTGCATGGACCGCGTGAACACACCGAGGAATTGTCGGGCACACCGGAAAGCGCCTAAACTATCTGCCTGAGAGAAAACGCCGACCCCGAGTCGGCGTTTTCTTATCATCCCCTTCCCAGTCAAGGATTGAGCTTCAATGCGCGTACCGCGTGTTTATTCCCACGAGCCCCTGGCCGGGCGCAGTGAAGTCGAGCTGGATGAGAGCGCCAGTCGTCACCTGGTCAAGGTCCTGCGCCTGCAGGCGGGCCGCCCACTGGTTATCTTCGATGGTCGAGGAGGCGAGTACAGCGGCGAACTGGCGGCAACCGGAAAGCGCGCGACAGTGCGCCTCGGGGATTTCTCCGGTGAGGATCGCGAGTCGCCGCTGGCGCTGACATTGGCTATCGGGATATCCCGCGGCGACCGCTTCGACTGGGTGATCCAGAAGGCGACAGAATTGGGGGTGGCGCGAGTGCTGCCACTGTTTACTGAACGCTGCGAGGTGAAACTGACCGGTGAGCGGCTGCAGAAAAAGCTCGGTCACTGGCGGCAGATCGCCATCAGCGCCTGCGAGCAGTGTGCCCGCAACCGCGTGCCCGAGATCGCCGGGCCACAGAAGTTCGCGCAGTTTCTGCAGGGCGACGGCGAGGCGGGTCTGAAGCTGGTACTGCACCACCGTACGGACGCCAGTCTGCGCGAGCTGGAGCGGGAACAGGGGCGCCCCCAATCCGCCCAGTTGCTGGTTGGTCCAGAGGGTGGTCTGTCCGCACAGGAGATCGAGGCGGCACTGGCCAATGGCTATGCGGCCCTGCGGCTCGGCCCCAGGGTGCTGCGCACCGAGACGGCGCCGGTTGCAGCCCTGTCCGTGTTGCAGTATCAATGGGGTGACCTCTGACCGGTGGCGAGATTGCCATTCGCTTCAGGTCTGCCCCGCACACAGTTATCTCAGGGAGAGAATAATGGTTAAGTTGACTTTGTGGTTGCTCGGTCTCGCGATTCTTGGGCTTTCTATCGCTGTCATCGTGCAGCCGCAACTGGCCCGTAACCTCAGCGAGCGACTTAACGAAACCGGCTATGCGGTTTCAGCCTGGGGGCGCATTATTGTCGGCCTTATCCTGTTGCTGATCGCCGATACCCGCGCTTGGAATATCCTCTTCAATGCCCTTGGCGTATTGCTGGTGCTGGCAGGCGCCTACATGCTGTTTATCGGTTTCGAGCGCAGCAAGGCACTGGCGATAAAAATCAGTCAGGGTAATGAAAACTTCCTGCGGGTCGGTGGTGCCGTGGGAGTGTTGCTGGGCCTTCTGCTGTTGTCCGCCAGCTAGGGGAGTGAGGCGAGTATGTTTGCGACGCAACTGGTCATTTTTGACTGCGACGGTGTGCTGGTGGACAGCGAAACCATTGTCTGCCGCATTTTGGCCGAGGAGATGAACAAGCTCGGCATGCAGACGACCGCCGAGGAGCTGGATGAACAGTTCAGCGGCCGCCCGGCCAAAGACTGCCTAGTGGAAATTGAAACCCGTTACGGCGGGCCGTTACCGGACAACTATTTCAGCAATACCGAGCGTCGCATTCGCGAGGCCTTTCACGAGGAGTTGGAGCCGGTGGCGGGTATCGAGGACCTGCTCGATCACCTGCTGCAGGTGAATCTGCGTAGCTGCGTCGCCTCCTCTGGCTCCCATGACAAGATGCGGCTGACCCTGAACCGCACCGGCCTCTATGACTACTTCGATGGCCGTATCTTCAGTGTCGACGATGTCGGGCGTGGCAAACCCTGGCCGGACCTGTTCCTGCACGCGGCCCAATCCATGAATGTCGAGCCGCAGCACTGCCTGGTGGTGGAGGACTCCATCGCCGGAGTCAGGGCGGCTGTGGCAGCCGGCATGCCGGTGGTCGGCTACAGCCATCATCCGCGACGGGCCGGCCAGCTGGAAGAGCAGGGGGCGGTTGTGGTGCGGGATATGATGGCGGTCCTCGATCACCTTTAATCCCCCAGGCATTTTGCTTGTTTCCGCTGCGGTTCCCTGTCCTTCGTCTACAATGAAAACAACGCCACCCGAACGATGTCACCACGGGAGATCCCGGTCATGGTGCCGAGCCGCTATTCACTGTTTCTGATCGCAATTCTGTTTCTGGTTGCCTGCTACGACGATCCACACAAGAAGTACACGCTGGAGCCCTCGACTCCCGGTGAGCTAGCCGGTGGAAGTGATCTCTCATTCGGCGATACCGTCGTGCGCTATCTGCGAGGCGATTCCGGCGAAGGCGAGTTTGTACTGGGGGTGGATTTCGATCCCGGTAGATCCACCCCGAAAATGGATACCACGGCGGATGTCGAGGCCCTTCTGGTCATCATGCGGGATTTCCCGACCGTAACCATCGTGATTGAAGGCCATACCGACAGCCAGGGCGAGCCGGAAAAAAACCAGCGCCTGTCACAGTGGCGGGCGGAGTGGGTGAAGAACTTTCTCGTCGACCGCGGCATAGCGCCGGAGCGCGTTGTTGCCGAGGGCTTTGGCGATACCGTGCCGATCGCCGATAACAGCACGCAGAGAGGGCAGGAAAAAAATCGGCGGCTGGTGGTGCGCATCGAAAAAAGAAGCACAAGGGAGAGCAAGGAACCAGTCAAGGCCCAGCTTGAGGCGCTCCCGGAGATCAATGGCTCCGGAAGCGCTGGCGAGCAGTTCAGTCGAGACTGAGCGAGCGAAGAATTTCCGCCGTCGGCTCCACCTGGTTCATGGTGTAAAAATGCAGCCCCGGTGCACCGCCTTCCAGCAGTGTTTCGCACAGGTCTGTGACCACCTCCAGTCCCAGCTTGCGGATGTCTTCCGGGTTGCTGAAGCTTTCCATGCGCTGGCGTAACCAACGGGGTATTTCTGCTCCGCAATTCTTTGAGAAGCGCGCCAGGTTGGTGAAGTTGGTAATCGGCATGATGCCGGGGTAAATGGGCGCGTCGATCCCGGCCTTCTCACACTGATCCAGGAAGTAGAAATAGGCATCCGGGTTGTAGAAATACTGGGTCAGCGCGCTATTGGCACCGGCGTCGAACTTGCCTTTCAGGTAACCGATATCCGCATCGTAGCTTTCAGCTTCCGGGTGAATCTCCGGATAGGCCGCCACTTCCAGGTGAAAGTGGTCGCCGGAATGGCGACGGATAAACGCCACCAGTTCATTCGCATAGACCAGTTGGGCGACCGCGCCCATTCCGGACGGCATGTCGCCGCGCAGGGCCACGATGCGATCGACACCGGCTTCCTGATAGCGGTTCAGCAATGCCTGAACGGTTTCCTCGTTGTCACCACCGAAGGAAAGATGTGGCGCAATGGAGATCCCATCGCGGCGCAGGTTGGTGACGATATCTGCGGTGGTTTCACGCGTGGTGCCGCCGGCGCCATAAGTGACGGAAAAGAATGCCGGCTGGAATTCCTGCAGTGTCTCGCGGGTCTTGTACAGCTTCTCCCGTCCCTCCGGGGTCTTGGGTGGGAAAAACTCGAAGCTGATGCGGGTGTTATTTGTCATGGTAAATCGTCCAGTCCTCGACGGGCTGGATTCCGCCCTCGCCTGCGTTCGGGCGATGCGGAATGACGATCTCTACCAGCATCGTCATGCCGGCGGGTGCGCCGGCATCCAGTCACGGGATAATCAGTACTTGTAACTCTCGGGCTTGTAGGGGCCGTCTACGGAAACGCCGATGTATTTGGCCTGGTCCTCAGTCATGCGGGTAATGACGCCGTCAAAACCTTCCACCATGTAACGGGCCACTTCCTCGTCCAGCTTCTTCGGCAGGACTTTCACGTACAGCGCAGAGACTTTCTGGTCCGCCGGCAGCTCGGCAAACTTCTCCTCGTACAGGTGGATCTGGGCCAGCACCTGGTTGGCGAAGGAGCCGTCCATAATGCGGCTGGGGTGGCCAGTGGCGTTGCCCAGGTTCACCAGGCGGCCCTCGGAGAGCAGCAACAGGTGATCGTTGGTTTCCGCATTGCGCACGACCTTGTGCACCTGCGGCTTCACTTCCTGCCATTCCCAGTGCTTGCGCATGTAGGCGGTATCGATCTCGTTGTCGAAGTGACCGATATTGCACACTACGGCACCGCTTTTCAGCGCGCTCAGCATGTGTGCATCACAGACATTGGAGTTGCCGGTGGTGGTCACGATCAGATCGGTGTTGGCCAGCAGATCTTTATTGATGGATTCCGCCTTGCCGGTATTGATGCCGTCGATGTAGGGGGAAACCAGCTCGAAGCCGTCCATGCAGGCCTGCATGGCACAGATGGGGTCGACTTCGGAAACTTTCACGATCATGCCTTCCTGGCGCAGTGAGGCGGCGGAGCCCTTGCCCACATCACCGTAACCGATTACCAGTGCCTTCTTGCCGGACAGCAGGTGGTCGGTGGCGCGTTTGATGGCGTCGTTGAGGCTGTGGCGGCAACCGTACTTGTTGTCGTTCTTGCTCTTGGTGACGGAGTCGTTGACGTTGATCGCGGGTACTTTCAGGGTGCCTTCGCGAAGCATGTCCTGCAGGCGGTGAACGCCGGTGGTGGTCTCTTCGCTGATACCGTGGCACTGGTCGAGAATTTCGGCGTATTTGCGATGCAGCAGCTCGGTGAGATCACCGCCGTCATCAAGAATCATGTTGGGCTGCCAGCCGGCTACGTCCGCACCGACGGTGCGTTCCAGGCACCACTCGTACTCTTCTTCGGTCTCGCCTTTCCAGGCGAAAACCGGGATGCCGCGTGCGGCGATGGCAGCAGCGGCATGGTCCTGGGTGGAGAAAATGTTGCACGAAGACCAGCGCACTTCGGCGCCCAGCGCCACCAGGGTCTCGATCAGAACGGCGGTCTGAATGGTCATGTGGATACAGCCCATGATGCGCGCGCCGGCCAGCGGCTGATCGGCATGGTACTTCTCACGCAGTGCCATCAGTGCTGGCATCTCGCCTTCGGCGATTTCGATTTCGCGGCGCCCCCAGTCGGCCAGGTTGATGTCGGCCACTTTGAAGTCTTTGAATTCGGTGCTCATTTGATTCATTACAAAACCTTGTTCATTTTTGTGTGCGCAGGCCGTGCCTGCGCGTGAATAGCTGTCTGTTTAAAGGTCAGCGTGCGCACGCAGCGCTTCTGCCTTGTCGGTCTTTTCCCAGGGGAAGGCAGTGAAGGTTTCGCTGCGCTTCTCGCCGTTACTGTCGACCCACTCGTAAGTGTGCTCGAAAGGCTCGCGACCGAAGTGACCGTAGGCGGCGGTCAGCTGGTACATGGGGTGCAGCAGGTCCAGCGCGCGGGAGATGGCGTAGGGCCGCAGGTCGAAGTGCTCACGGACCAGCTCGATCAGTTTCTCTTCACTCACCTTGCCGGTGCCGAAGGTATTGATGGAGACAGACGTGGGCTCCGCCACACCGATGGCATAGGAAACCTGGATCTCACAGCGATTGGCCAGGCCGGCGGCGACGATATTTTTCGCCACGTAGCGACCCGCGTAAGCGGCAGAGCGGTCGACCTTGGAAGGGTCTTTACCAGAGAAGGCGCCACCGCCGTGACGGGCGGAACCACCGTAGGTGTCCACGATGATCTTGCGACCGGTCAGGCCGCAGTCCCCTACCGGGCCGCCGATGACGAACTTGCCGGTGGGATTGATATGGTACTTGGTGTCGGCGTGCAGCCACTCGGACGGCAGGGTGTGATGCACGATCAGCTCCAGTACCGCCTCGCGCAGGTCTTCCTGGCTGACATCGGGGTTGTGCTGGGTCGAGAGAACCACGGCGTCGATGGCGCAGGGCTTGCCCTGGTCATCGTAGCGGAAGGTGATCTGGCTCTTGGCGTCCGGGCGCAGCCACGGCAGCAGGCCGGATTTGCGCGCCTCTGCCTGGCGCTCTACGAGGCGGTGGGCATAGTAGATCGGCGCCGGCATAAAGGTCGGGGTCTCGTCGGTGGCATAACCGAACATGAGGCCCTGGTCCCCAGCGCCCTGGTCCTCCGGCTTGGCGCGGTCGACGCCCTGGGCGATATCCATGGACTGCTTGCCGATAACATTGATGACACCACAGGTCTCGCCGTCATAGCCCACCTCGGAGGAGGTGTAACCGATATCGGTAATCACCTTGCGCACCAGGTCTTCCAGGTCGACCCAGGCAGAAGTGGAGATCTCGCCGGCGATGACGGCAATACCGGTTTTTACCAGCGTTTCACACGCGACGCGGGCATGCTTGTCCCGGGCCAGCAGCGCGTCCAGCACCGCATCGGAAATCTGGTCTGCAATCTTGTCGGGGTGTCCCTCGGACACGGACTCCGAGGTAAACAGTCTGTATTCACTCATGAGGTGCTCTCCATTGATGACGCCGCGGCGCTCCATTTATCCCGCTCTCGGCGATTTGATAAATCTGAATTTGCTTTGTCTTTATCGGTAATCCGGCGTGGTGCCGGAATGAAAAAATAGACGGTTTCACCCAATACGTGTTGGGCGCTTAACTGGTTTCAGGCTTAACGAACTCCCTGATCTGAATCTGGAAGCCATTGCGCAGGGCACTGTAGACACTGCGCCCGCTTTCAAGGCCGGCCAGCTCTGCCCAGCAGGTCAGCTGCTCCGGCGCAAACCCCAGCCACAAATCGCCGCAGGCATCCCGGGCCCAATCCTGCTGGTGGGCCTGCAACTCCGCGACCAGCAGCTGGCCGCCGGGCTTCAGTGTGGTCTCCAGGTCACGGAAAATCTGCTCCGGCTCTGGCGTGTGATGCAACACCATATTCACCACCACGCTATCCACACTGGCGGGCCGCGCAGCGGCTTCGCGGGTATCCCCGCGCAGGAATTCGATGTTGCCCAGACCCTGCCCCTGCGCGAAGTCCTGTGCCCGTTCGAGCATATTGGGGGACAGGTCCAGTGCGGTGACCGTGTCGAAGCGCGGCGCCAGTTCGGCGAGGAACTCTCCCTCTCCCGGCCCCACTTCCAGGGCGCTTTCGCCGTTCCGCAGCAGCTGTGCTACCTGCGGACCGTACACATCATAGCTGGCGATCAGCTCCTGCTGTTCCCGGAAGCGGTTGCCGTAGTCGGCAAAAAAACGTCGTGACGCCTCGGCCCGCTCGCTGGCGATTTCTGTGACGGCATCGGCCCGTGCCGCTGGCAGCGGCAGGCGGTCGAGGCTGCCAAACAGCGCCTCCAGCCCGTCGCCACTGCGCCGGTAAAACAGATTGTTGCCCTCGCGCCGCTTGCTCACCAGGCCCGCCTGCGCCAGTACCTTGAGATGGTGGCTGAGCGCTGGTTGGCGCAAGTCGAAGATCCGGCACAGTTCCAGCACGCTGTAAGAGTCCTGGCTGAGCAGTCGCAGAATCTCCAGGCGCAAGGGGTCCCCCGCCGCCTTCAGGCGCGCGGCCAGCTGCGGGATCCGGTCATCGGAAAGGGTTTCCGGTGCGTCAGGTGAAGTCTGCGAGGATGACATGGCGGCGAGTTTAGCAGCGCTCGCCCTCTATATCAAAATCTTTTGATATAGCTGTATAAAAAAGTGTTGATGTAGTTCCGGCCTCTTGCTGGCAGGAAGCCGGAGCAACTTTGTTGCGTCAAATTGCCGCGAAAAGCCCGGTTGCCTTTGCGCCCTGCGGTTGATTGCGGGAAAATACGCCTCCTTTTTCGAGACCGCCGGTCAATTCCTGTCGTTGCTGCCAGGCCTCAATGCTGCTGTCTGGCCTATCTTCAGGGTTGCCCTGCATCGCAAACCGATCCAGAGAGTTGAGCCCTATGACTTCCCGTACCCCGTCTCGCACCGAGCTGGCCAATGCCGTTCGCGCCCTGTCCATGGATGCCGTGCAGAAGGCCAACAGTGGCCACCCCGGCGCCCCCATGGGCATGGCGGATATCGCAGAAGTCCTCTGGAACGACTACCTGAAGCACAACCCGGCCAACCCGGACTGGGCCGACCGCGACCGCTTCGTGCTGTCCAATGGCCACGGCTCCATGCTGCTTTACTCCCTGCTGCACCTCAGCGGCTATGAGCTGCCGATCGAGGAGCTGAAAAACTTCCGCCAGCTGCATTCCAAGACCCCGGGTCACCCGGAGTACGGTTATGCCCCCGGGGTAGAGACCACCACCGGTCCGCTGGGCCAGGGCATCACCAACGCCGTGGGCATGGCACTGGCCGAGAAAGTCATGGCGGCGCAGTTCAACCAGCCTGGCTATGAGCTGGTGGACCACCACACCTACTGCTTCCTCGGCGATGGCTGCCTGATGGAGGGTATCTCCCACGAGGCCTGTTCCCTGGCGGGCACCCTGGGGCTGGGCAAGCTGATCGCTTTCTACGATGACAACGGCATCTCCATCGACGGTGAGGTGCAGGGCTGGTTCACCGACGATACCCCCAAGCGTTTCGAATCCTACGGTTGGCATGTGATTGCCGGCGTCGACGGACACGACTCCACTGCCATCAAGGCGGCGATTGAAGAGGCCCGCGCGGAGACCGAAAAGCCCACCCTGATCTGCTGCAAGACGGTGATCGGCTTCGGCTCCCCCAACAAGCAGGGCCGCGAGGAGTGTCACGGTGCCCCGCTCGGCGATGACGAGATTGCCCTGGTGCGCGAGACGATCAACTGGAATCACGCGCCTTTCGAAGTTCCCGAAGAAATCTATGAGGGCTGGAGTGCCCGCGGCAAGGGCGAGGCGCAGGAAGAAGAGTGGCGCGATATATTCGCCGATTATCGGGAGGAGTTCCCGGAGCTGGCAGCGGAATTCGAGCGCCGCATGAGCGGTGAGCTGCCGGCAGACTTCCTTGCCAAGGCGGACGAATACATCAAGCAGTGCCAGCAGGATGCGGAGAAAGTCGCTTCCCGCAAGGCCAGCCAGAACACCCTGAATGCCTTCGGCCCGCTGCTGCCGGAATTCCTCGGTGGTTCCGCTGACCTGGCCGGTTCCAACCTCACCATCTGGTCCGGTTCCAAGGGTGTCAGCAAGGAAGATGCCTCCGGTAACTACGTCTACTACGGCGTGCGCGAGTTTGGCATGAGCGCGATCATGAACGGCATCGCCCTGCACGGCGGCTTCGTCCCCTACGGCGCAACCTTCCTGATGTTCATGGAGTACGCCCGCAATGCCGTGCGTATGGCGGCACTGATGAAGCAGCGCGTGGTGTTCGTCTACACCCACGACTCCATCGGCCTGGGCGAGGACGGCCCGACCCACCAGCCGGTGGAGCAGCTGACGGCCCTGCGTTCCACGCCCAACCTGCACACCTGGCGCCCCTGTGATGCCACCGAGTCTGCGGTAAGCTGGAAGATGGCCATCAGCCGCGCCGACGGCCCCAGCGCGCTGGTATTCAGTCGCCAGGGCCTGGCCCCGCAGCCGCGCGACGCCGGCCAGCTGCAGCAGGTCGAGCGCGGTGGCTACGTGCTGGCCGACTGCGAGGGCCAGCCTGAGGCGATCATTATCGCTACCGGTTCCGAGGTGGAGCTGGCAGTCGAGGCCAGAAAGCAGCTCTCTGATCGCAAGATCCGCGTGGTCTCCATGCCCTGTGCCGAGGCGTTCATGGAGCAGGACGAGGCCTACCGTGAGTCCGTGCTGCCCTCCAATGTCCGCGCCCGTGTAGCGGTCGAGGCGGCGCACCGCGACTACTGGTACAAGTTCGTTGGCTTCGACGGCGACATCGTTGGCATGAGCAGCTTCGGTGAGTCCGCTCCGGGTGGCGCGCTGATGAAGGAGTTCGGCTTCACGGTCGGCAACGTCGTCGCTTCTGTTGAGAAGCTGCTGAAGTAAATGGTTGTCACTGGGCGCCGGCTTGCGCCGGCGCGACGCACAACCCTGAAGTTGTCATCCCGGCGCAGGCCGGGATCCGGTATCCGAGGTGAAGAGCTGATGCCGAAGTTGGCCGACCCGCAATGACTATCCGACTTGCCATCAACGGCTATGGCCGCATCGGCCGTTCTGTGCTGCGCGCCCTTTACGAATCCGGTGCGCGCGACCGGATGCAGATTGTCGCCATCAACGAGCTGGCCGACTGTGCCACCATTGCCCACCTCACCAAGTACGATTCCGTCCATGGCCGCTTTGCCGGCGACGTCTCGGTGGAAAACGACACGCTGGTCGTTAACGGCGACCGCATCGCGGTGACGCACCGTGAGCAGCTGGAAGAGCTGGACTGGTCCGCCAGCGCTGTGGATATCGTGCTGGAATGCACCGGCAGTTTTACCGAGCGCGCGAAGGCTGAACTGCACCTCAAAGCCGGGGCTAAAAAAGTCCTGTTTTCCCAGCCCGCCAGCCGCAATGTGGATGCCACCATCGTGCACGGTGTGAACGACAGTGTGCTGACAGGTCGGGAAACGATTGTCTCCGCCGCCTCCTGTACCACCAATTGCAGTGTGCCGGTGATTGCCGCGCTGGATAAAGCCTTCGGTATCGATGCGGGGGTGATCACCACCATTCACGCCGCGATGAACGACCAGCCGGTGAGCGATGCTTACCACCACACGGACCTGCGCAAGACCCGTTCCGCGGTCACTTCCATTATCCCGGTGGATACCGGGTTGGCCCGCGGTATCGAGCGCATTCTCCCGGAGCTCGCCGGACGTTTCGAAGCCCAGGCCATGCGTGTTCCCACCGTCAATGTGTCAGCGATCGATCTGTCTGTACAGTTGCACCGCGACGTCACCCAGGCTGAGGTCAATAGCGTCCTGGCAAAGGCGGCAGAGACCAATTTTGCCGGAGTGCTCGGTTACACCGAAGAGCCCCTCGCTTCCTGCGACTATAACCACGACCCCCGCTCCGGCATCGTCGATGCCAGCCAGACCCGGATTGCCGGCGGCAAGCTGGTGAAGGTGCTGATCTGGTTCGATAATGAGTGGGGGTTTGCTAACCGGATGCTGGATGTCGCCAAAACGCTGCAGCAGTAGGATTGCGCTGAGTCGCTACCCTTGGCTCGCCAATAACCACAATTCATTTCTGTGAAGATCTACCTCCTCACCCACGAGCGGGAACTCCACCGGCCAACGAATACCGGTTCTGTCGCCATGGCTGCGGCAGGCATGCTGGTGCAGCGGATTGTCTGGGAGCGCAAGAACCCAGCGCTTGAACTGCAGAGCCTGGCTGCGGCCGGACAGGTGGCACTGGTGTATCCCGCTACAGAATCCGGCCAGCAGACTCATCACGTCGATGAATTTGAGCACTTCATTTTGCTGGATGGCACCTGGCAGGAAGCCCGCAAGATGTTCAATCGCACGCCCTACCTCCAGTCTGCGCCGCAAGTCAGCCTGAAGCCGCAGAGTGTGTCCACCTACCTGCTGCGCAGAAACCAGCGCGACGGCGGGCTCTGTACAGCCGAGTGCGTGGTTGAATTGCTACATGCCAAAGGCCATGTGGACCTGGCATTGGCACTCGAGGCGCGCTTCAGTGAGTTCAACAGCCGCTGATGCACCCGTCGCTGGCATTTGCTGCCCCTAGCTATTCCGATTTAGTCTTACTGAGAAGTTACTAATCCGCCGACCCAAAAATAATAAACCAGAGGGGAAGCCATGCCGGCCCGAAAACTGATCCTGAAACAAGTTCCTGCCCTGGCGCTATACGCCAGCCTTGCCATGTCTACGACCGCAGCCGAATTCACAACGGGACCGCTTATCGAGGGTTATGGCCCGGTTGCCAAAGTCGAGCAAAGCCAGCCGTTGTCCGGCAAGGAAACCTTTATGGTCGCCTTTGATGTGGCTGAAGAGGGTGGGCAGGAAAAGCAGAACCGGAAATTTGAGAGCCTGGCGCGATTCCTGAATATGCATGTTCGCGCGGGCATTGATCCGGAGAAGATTCGCCTGGCGCTGGTGGTGCATGGTAAAGCTGGCTTTGATCTCCTGAATGAGTCGGCGTATGCGGACAGGTATCAAACTGCCAACCCCAACGCGCCTCTGCTCGCTCGGCTGACAGATAACAATGTCCGGGTAATCCTCTGTGGCCAGTCGGCCGCCTACCATGGCATCGAGCCTAAAGATCTGTTGCCAGAAGTCGAAATGGCACTTTCAGCCATGACAGCACACGCGCTATTGCAGCAGCAGGGCTATACGATTAATCCTTTCTAGGGTTGTTCCTGTCCGGGTGTCGAAGCCCTGTCGCCTTGATTCTCCAGCAGCCAGCGTTTGTCGTGGATCACTCCGCATTATTCACCCGGATAAGGTGTTATTTGGTGCTTGGGTTCAGGTCAGTGTATCCAATCCGCGGCAAGCCGGCGGCCTTGGGTGGGCATGCCCTGCGGCGTGCAGGGCGTGGGTCAAAAAACCGGCGCGATCGCCGGTTATCTGCGGTTGAATGATCGCGTCCTTTATTACGATCCGGTGATTTCCCGTATCGCGGTGAGGTCAGGCTTGTTCGGGCGCCTGCGTTCCAGTTCATGCTGATAAATGAAGGTGCCCAGCTCCCGCATAAAGGGTTTAGCCACCTCGTCTATCTGATACTCATCGTCATTGAGTGTATCGTTCTCATTGGCATAGATGACGGCCGACAGAAAGAATTCCACCTGGTTTTCGAGATCGATGATGTAAGTTGAATCAACTACATGCCCATATGCCCAGCCGGACTTATTGAACACCTTAATGTGGTCAGGGATGTTCCGGGCTTCTCCGCCAAACATCAAAAACTTTGAATAGTTTTCTGGATATTCCCCGGAGTCATATTTGGGGCTTTTGCTGTGCGGTGGCAGTGTCGACATGTAGCGTATTACCAGAGCCCGGTCTTCTTTGCGCAGATGGAACTGCTCCGTTTCAGCAAAGAGCTGTGGAAAAATCAGCCGCTTCACGATGCCATCGAGATCGGCCAGGGCAAGGCGGTTTTTGCTGGTAAAGTCCATCGGTGCCTCGATCTTTTCGCCAGCACTGATATAGGCTTGTCCCAGCTCGGGTCGGGCAGTGTTGATATACCTGTAATCGCTGCGTCGCTCCGGAATTGCAAGGATGGTGTTCCCCTCAGGCCCGATAAACCGAATCGGGTTGTACTGACGATTCTCTTCCTCGGAAATCCGTGTACTCAGCCGATGATTGATCAGTGTGTTTTTCAGCCCCTTGGCTGCCAGTTTCTGGTTAATGTAATCCTGCCCCAGCAGCTCATACAGGCGGTTACTGGCATCATTATCGCTGACTAGAAGAATCTTTTTGATGTAGTGGGCGATGCTGGGAATGCCGTTTTCTGCGGTGGGGTCGCGATGCGCGGTAGTCTGGGCTGGTGTGGCCGCATCTGTGAGCATGCCGGTTTCAGAGGTCAGGCCATCAATGTCCTGCTCAGCCAGCCATTCCAGTGCCAGCAGCGAAATTGGCAGTTTTACCGTGCTCGCTGGATAGAAGTAACGGTTTGCGTCTAGCCCGGACTGATAGCTACGCAACACCGGTTTGTTGTTCCGGTCGCGATCTACCCGGGTATAGAGAATCTGAACCCGATATCGCTCTGGATCGGCCATGACGCTGTTTAAAATTGGATATCCAGCGTCGGCTCCCGCCAACAGCTCATCTATCGGTTCACAGCTTTTGGTTGGTGCCGACAAGCCACAATCGGCAGAGGCCAGCATGGAAGCTCCAAGAGTGAGAAGTAACAGCGTCAGACTCCGTCCTTTCACGGTCGGTCCCTTTTTTCGATTTATTCATTGATCATATCGGCCACTGGCAGCCGAGACAAACCCACGTTGTGGCGTCGCACTCATGAAGCTCGGTGCGCACCCAGAAAATCGCAGAGGAAACTGCTAACTACAGGAGTGACACGTGCCGCGGTATCGCTGTTGACAGCCACGAAGTGGTGGACGCGGCAGGTTGGTGAGGTCGCTGATCCAGCAGGTGAATGAGCATAGGAGTGTTGGTCTGTCTCAGTTGTTCGGCCCCAACTTGAGCCCTCCCCGGCACGGCTTTTAGTGTCCCCTGTCGCGGCTGCGGGGCGGCAGGGGCGAATAAACTGTCACCTGAGGCCTCCATGGGTTGACTTACGCGCCAAAATATTCACAAGCAGTGATCCAGAATGAATAATTCTTGACGGAAGGTGCCTGTGGGAATAGTTTATTTGTGTCGGGCGGATTGGTTCGGCTGCCCTCCACAACTAGATAAAAAGCGGAGTGGTCCATGAACAAACTGCAACGTGCGATACGTCTCGCAAATTATTCCCTGCTTACAATTGGCACCCTGGCAGCGCTTCCTGCGTTTGCGCAAGGCAACACCGACACCACCCCTTCGGCAGCGGCCATCGAGGAAGTCGAGGTCACGGGCTACCGGGGCTCGGTCAAGAAAAGCCTCGATATCAAACGCAATGCGGATGCCATGGTGGATGCCATTTCTGCCGAGGACGTGGGCAAGTTCCCTGACCAGACGGTTGCCGATGCCTTGCAGCGGGTAGCGGGCGTGTCGGTGGAGAAGTCCGAGGGTGAGGCGGACCGTGTCAGCATCCGCGGCACTGCTCCCCACCTGAATATGACGCTGTTCAATGGCCAGCATGTGGCCACTGCGGAAGCTTCTGCGAGCGTGCTCAACCCGCCCAGCCGCAGCTTCAATTACTCGCTGCTGCCTTCGGAGCTGATCGATACACTTGAGGTACACAAATCCGCCCAGGCCAAGATTGAAGAGGGTTCCGTGGGCGGCACGGTGATCGTCAAAACCCGGTCCCCCCTAGAAACAGCATCGAACCACATCGCCTTCTCGGTCAAGAACATGTATCAGGAAGCGAGTGGGGAAAATAGCCCGTCGCTGTCCGGCTTTTATAACTGGAAGAACGAGGCGGGAGACTTTGGTTTCAACCTGGGCTACGTCCGCAAGGACAACCGCATTCAGCGGGATACCAATGGTCTGGGCTATCAGGGCTACCAGCCGGTCAATGATGCAGATGGGAACCTGCAGTATTACCTGCCCAACAACATCCGTTCGACCCGCTACAAGTCTGAAAAGGATCTATCGACGGTCAGCGCAAATCTGGAATGGCAAGCGACTGACAGCCTGAACATCGAATTCACCAATCTTTTCTCTCAGGTGGACCGGATGAATCAGTCCATCACCAATGGTGTTCGAACTCTGGGTGCCACGTCCGGAGCTGGTATTGAGAACCCCGTTCTGGTCGATGGTGTCCTGGTTGCCGGTTCCCTGTCAGCTGATGCCAATAGTGGCCGTGAACGGGAAGAATCGTGGTATAGCACGAATAATAATACAGGTGGGTATGAGACACGGGCACACAACCTCAAGCTGGAATACGAGGGTGCGGGATATACGCTGACAGCTCAGCTGGGGACGACTGCAGCGAAGGGTGACATCCTCGATGACCAGATTGAGTTTGAGGCCAGTGCCGATGCCTCATTTGACCTTCGCGGTGAGCCGACTTATGCATTTACTTATACGCCTGCTCCCGCCGACTATGCGACGATGTATACCCATCGCAATATCTTCGATAACTCCGAGCAAGAGAATTACGCACAGCTTGATCTGAATCTGGAGCTGGACAACCAATGGTTCACCTCTGTTGACATTGGTGCGAAGTATCGCGACCACAACAAGGACTCCAATCTCCATAAAGATGTCTGGATCGTGTTCCTGGATCCCTGGATCACAACTCTCGACAATTATGCCAACGGATCTGTAGCGGATGACTTCAAAGGGTCAAGCGATTCTCAGCAGGGCCTGTATGAATTCAATTATGCCAATTGGCAAGCCTGGACCGCGGAGACGCCCACGTACCGTTCGAATTATCGTCCTGATTACAGCTTTGAGCTGCAGGAGCAGGTAGCAAGCGCTTACGTGCAGGGCAACTTCGATTATGAAAGGCTGCACGGTAATGTCGGCCTGCGCTATGCCAAAACCAGCGGTACCAGCATCGGCTTCCAGCTCTTCAAGCCTGTTTCCTGGAACCCCGATACCTGGACCATGACTCCGGCTGAAATCGATAACGATTATTCCAATGTGCTGCCTAGCATGAATCTGGCTTACGATATCAATGACGATGTGGTGATGCGCTTTGCTGCGGCCAAGGTCCTGTCGCGTCCGGATTACGACAACCTGAAAATGACCCGTGGTTTCGCCAACAGTATCTGGGTGCCCGGGTACGATGGCTTTGGCAGCGGCGGCAACCCGGATCTGGAGCCCTATCGCGCAACACAGTACGACCTGTCGACCGAATACTATTTCACTGATTCCTCAATCGTATCCGTTGCCTACTTCTATAAAGACATCGATACCTATATCGATACTGCCGATGTCGGCGAGGATCTCATCGGCGAAGATGGGCCCGGGTATTACCGCATCACCATCCCGGTAAATGGCATCGGCGGTGTCAACCAGGGTATAGAACTGAATTTCCAGCATGACTTTGGTAATGGATTTGGTGTACTGGCGAACTACACCTACTCAGATGCCGATATGCTGGAGACAGAAGAAGAGCGGGCTGCCGGTATTGAAAAGCAGTTGCCGGCCAACTCCAAGGATACCTACAACCTCACTGCTTATTACGAGGACTACGGTGTATCTGCACGGCTCGCTTACAACTACCGCTCACGGTACTACACCGGCACCAGGCGTAATGAGCTGGATCAGTATCGTGATGGGTACGGGCAGCTGGATGCCAATCTCTCTTACCAGTTGACCGACAACGTATCGCTCGTTATGAACCTGTTAAACCTGACCGATGAAGAACAATCCATCGAGTGGGGTGAGCAGGCGCTTCCGGGAGACGTTCACCAGTTCGGTCGTCGAATCTTTGCCGGGGTCTCGGCAAAATTCTAACAATCTCTCCTCGTTGATGGTCGTTGCTTGGCCGGCATCCCTGGATGCCGGCTTTTTTGTTATTGGACGATGGGGTAGTCCTACGGGTGAGCTTGAGCTCCTTTCAACATTGGGCGCTCGATATGCCGGTGGCCAGAATGGGATGTTAGTTGACGGAGCGGCAAGCCTCGTGCGGCTCGCTACTATCACCATTGCAGCGGACGCAGGGGATATTAGTGATCCAAATGTGCATGACATGCGCCATTACTGTGATGCAGTCCACAAATCTACCGGCTTGACGGAGAAATAGTGTAGTACTATCAGTCTCGCTTGGGGGCTGTCATGTGCTTGGCAGGCGTAGAATAAAATTTACATTGGGGGATTTATGGCCAGAAACTTGGCTGTAGCAATCTTGCTTTCCGCGGTTTCTACAATCGCGATTCCTGTCTGTACTGCATCGGATCTTAAGCCAAGCGGGCAGCGTCTGCAGACTGCAGAACCAGCAAAGTCGTCTCAGTCTGATGCCGAGTTGCAGAAACCCAAGAGGTTGGCGGAATTTCGACCAGATGAAGAAGTCTCGGTCATAATCCATTTCAAACAGAAACCGGCTCTGTCCGTGCTTGCAGAAAAGAGGGCTCAGGGACACAGCCGGGCTGCACAAGCCACCGCAACAAGCAAAGCTCGGCGAGATCTAGAGATTCAGCACGGACAATTTGTCAGTGAGCTTCAACAGAAAAAGCTAATTTCCTCCAGCAAGAGAAACTTCGCCCTGGCTTTAAACGGCATCGCCACTCGCATTCGCGCTGGTGATGTAAAGAAGATCGCCTCCCTTCCCGATGTAAGTGGCGTCACTCTAGACAGACGTCTTAAAGTTTTGGGCGATGCAAGCGTCGAGCAGGTGGGAGCGCCAACTGTCTGGGCGATGCAGGACGCCCAGAACCGGACGGTTACCGGCATCGGTGTAACGATTGCAATCATCGATACAGGAATCGATTATACGCATCCTGATCTCGGTGGCTGTCTGGGTTCCATGTGTAAGGTTATCGGCGGTTATGACTTTGTTAATAACGATGCCGATCCGATGGATGACAATTCCCATGGAACAGCGGTAGCAGGTGTAGCAGCAGCTAGTGGTTCATTAACAGGGGTCGCGCCAGACGCAAAAATTCTAGCGTACAAGTCGATGGATGCGGAAGGCTGGGGTTACGAGAGCGATATAATTGCAGCGATGGAGCATGCGATCGACCCCGATGGTGATCCACTTACAGACGACTCTGCCCATGTTATTAACTTGAGCTTGGGTTCACGCTGGACTGGAAGCACGTCGAGCCTTTCCAGGGCCGCCGATTTGGCTATGGATGCGGGCGTAATTGTTGTTGCCGCAGCAGGCAATGACGGTGCTTATGGAGTGAATACGATCAATGCGCCCGGGTCGGCCAATAAAGTGATTACAGTCGGCGCTATTGACTCGAATGGCAATGTGGCATCCTGGAGCTCTCGCGGGCTGTTTGCTGGAAATGCCGACATGGGTGTGGCGTCCGTCAAGCCCGAGCTGGCTGCTCCGGGCGTTGATATTGAAACGACCGACCTGGCGGGTACTTTCGGCCGGTTTAGTGGCACATCCTTCGCCGCTCCCCATGTTGCCGGTGCGGCCGCTCTGATGCGCCAGCTATACCCTGAACTTTCCTCAGCCGAAATCAAAGCTCTACTCATCAATAATACAGATGTAGCGAACGGTTCGGTCGAAGCAATCGGTAATGGGCAATTACAGGTGGCGCTCGCTGCTCAGGCAACCTATCTCGTCAGTCCTCCAACACTGTACCTGGGTTACTTTGGTCAGGCACCTGGTTCATCGAAAAGCAGGTCCATTACGATTCGGAGTTTGGCTGGGGCGCAGGAGTTTTCCGTTTTCGATCAGGGTGGGTTCCCTTCCGGGGTAACTGTCAACAGCGATCCGACACCAGTACAGGTAGGGCCGGGTGAAGAACAGGTCGTGACAGCGTCTGTGGACGTGAATCTCGGGCAAGTAGCTATCCCGGATGATATTGCAGAAGTCTATAGCTCAGGACTCACGGTAACTTCCGGTGCCGCTTCCGTTTCTATCCCTGTCGCTTTTCATCGTGCCGAGGTGCTGAAGCTACAGGAAAACTGGCTACCTGGTGATTACTGGAGCTACTGGGCAAAGCTCTTCGACGACGCTCATGAATACTCCGGATATACCGATAGCTATGAGAGTCAGGAACCCGCGCTCTACATTCCCGTGCGGGATGCGCCGCTACAAGGCCTCTTCAATGTTGACCACTGGTCAGTGCTGCATGGATTGGAAAATATTTCGGCAGCAACGGGTCCGATTGTCGTTGAATCAGGAAATATTGGTTACAGCGTCAATCGTCCGGTTATGCCAAGTGGTACACCTCTGCAGTACTTCGAGCAAAAACTACAGATAACCCATGAGGCATCTCCCGAAACCATGCTATGGAATGTGGGATATGGGGGCGACTGGGCTCCGCATAATATGGTGGGGCTGACAGAGGGGTTCCGTGTTCAATATTTTGGGCTGTTCGAAGAGCCGAATCGTAGTCCATCCGATCGAAACTTTTTTTTGCTGAAATCAGATCAGAGGGGGTTGAGTACTTCAGTCGATTTCATACTCCCAGAAAGTAGTGGCTCAAAGATGTTGATCAATGGGCCCGGTTGGGATGCTTCCGGCTTTTCGCTCACTTTTATGGGGATGAGCTATGTGCAAGGAGGTGTGTCTGGCGCTGGCGGCGTTGGGCCTGCCAATTACGGGCCGTTATTGTTGACCTTCAATGGCAATGAAGTTAATCCCTATACATCTCTTATTTTTCCTGAGTTAAGGATAATGAATGAGAGTTTTGACAACCTTGCACACACCGCTGGCTTGTCATTTTCACCGGAAAGCTACCGAAAAGTCAGGAGAAGTGATTCAGATATTGATCGGGTCGATCTCATTGTGGAGCGGGATCATGGAACAATAATCCTGGGTCAGGGGTTCAGATTCTGGTCGGCAGAGTTGCAGAGTCGGGAAAATGTCGTTTCGGTCAAGCCTGATCTAAATGGTTATGCATCCATGACATCCGTGATGGATAGCTGGGGTAACCATTACCCCCAAGACATCTCGTATATTGCTACATGCTTAGACAACGGATGGGTTGCCGGGTCAGGTGCATTGTCCAGTGGGCTTCTTTTTTCGCTTACCGGTTGTTCAGCTCTGAGTGTCCGTTTCGAGTATCCAAACTACCTGAATGGTAGCCAGCATCAGTCCACCGCGGAGTTGACGACAACGAATCTTACCCTGTCTGAAACTCCACGAATTACGATGCTGGAACTGAGGGAAGGTGCTGAGCTTTCCACCTATGCAGAGGGTGTCTCTGAGTTACACTTATCGGTTGAGTCACCTTCGGTGTTGGAAGCGGTCTCTCTAGAGCTTGGTTTTTCTGATGGTAGTTGGCAGGTACTACCGGCTGAGTTGGTAGCAGAGCGTTATGTAGCATCGCTTCCCGCGCTCAATTCTGCAGAGGAGGTCAATCTTAGAGTCAGCATAAGTGATGTCTCTGGAAATGTGCTGGTGAATACCATTAACGGTGCTTTTCTGCTTGGTGCAGGTGCGTCAGGGCAGGTTGACCTGGATGGTGACGGAGTCACTGATGCCCTCGATGCATTACCGGTTGATCCGACAGAAATTCAGGATACCGACGGTGATGGCATCGGTAATAACAAAGATGGTGATGATGACAACGACGGCGTGGCTGATGAATTCGATGCATTCCCTGAAGACCCCTCGGAATCCATGGATACGGATGGGAATGGTGTCGGGGACAATCGTGATGTTGATGATGACGGTGATGGCGTAGAAGATGATCTAGATGCATTCCCGCTGGACCCTCTCGAGTGGGAAGATACTGATTCTGATGGTATCGGCAACAATGCCGATGCTGATGACGACAATGATGGTGTAGAAGATTCTGAGGATCTTTTCCCTCTTGATCCGTCAGAGTCCGCAGACACTGACGGTGATGGTATTGGTAACAATGCCGATACTGACGATGACAATGATGGCGTAGAAGATGTCAACGATGACCTGCCTCTGGATCCGGAGGAGACCGTCGATACCGACATGGATGGCATTGGCAATAATGCGGATACCGATGATGATGGCGATGGCGTTGCGGATGATGAGGATTCCAAGCCTCTGGACCCGAACTATTGGGATACCCTTGATGCGAGTGTGACGGCAAGTTCGCTTTCCCTTGAGCAATCAAGTGCAGTGAAGGGCGATCAGGATGTGGTGCTCCAGGTCTTCCAATTGACAACCAACCTGCAGACGACCCTCGGCAGTATTACGTTCAAGGCCTCCGGTACGGGTGATGAAAGTACCGGTGTGGAGAAAGTCCGCTGGTATCTGGACGTGAATCGGGATGGCGCTGTCGATACAGGGGATCAGCTGCTCGGTGAAGGGAGTTATGATCTGGATGATGGGCGCCTGAACCTGATGATTACGGGTGACCCCCTGGAGCTTTCGGCAGGTGAGCATGAGTTCATCATCGCTTACGATCTGGCGCCTTAAGGAGGAATAGCAATGGCTCTTAAAACTATACGAACCGGGCTGGTGATGCTATTCGCTGTTGCACTCTCCGCATGCGGTGGTGGTGGCAGTGGCGGTAGTGAATCTTCCGGCAGCGGTGGCGGTGGTGGCTCGACGACGGTAACCCGGACTTACCAGCTGGAGCTTGAAGAGATCGAGCTGAATCGAGCTGATTCGGGGGAAGCCCTGGCCGTCGAGGGCTTGCCGCTCAAAGGGACTGAAGTCTCTGTGACTGAGTAACATTGGGAGCAGGGGCCAGCTTCTTCTGGCCTCCTTTACGAGTGGGTATCCGAAAAGGTGTGCTTACAATGCTTTGTGTGGGGGCTGGGTTATCCCCGGATAAATTGTGACTTCTTTACCCAGTGATTGCCCCGGTATGTTCGGGTGGGCTCTTTGCTGCGCTTGGCCCAGAAGAAGTGCCGGTTGAACTGGAACTCCACCTCGTATCCCTCCGCCAGCGCCGCCAGGGGCATGGCTTGCCAGCTGCTCTGGCGTCGCTTGCTGGTGGCTTCCAGCAGGTATTCCCGGTTGTTGACGATCGCCACTACCCAGGCATGCCCCTCTCCCTTCAGGGTACCCATGGCCACACGAGCATCGACTCCAAGGTTGATCAGCCAATCGGCGAGGAGGATGGCGTGGTCCTCGCAATCGCCTCGTTTCTGGAAAAAAGCCTGCCGTGAGGTCTGCCAGATATCCGCCAGCCCGGCGTACTGCAGGTGGTCGTACTGGTACTCCTTGCGGGTCGCCAGTGTATAAAGGGGCACCCACAGTTCGCGGGTCTTGAAGGGCTGGAAGCCCACCAGGTAGCTGTTGGCAAAATGGTGCTTCTGGTCCAGGCCCCGCGCGGAGGCGGTCGCCTCCCGAATGCCCCGCCAGTGCCAGATGGATACGTAGGCACTGTCCTCCTCACTTCGGGTTGCGATGGCCCGATGGAGGAAGTCTTCCGTAAGCGGCTCGCTACTACCCTGAACCCGCACTACGCCGCGCTGGCTATCTTGGTGTTGCTGTCCTGATGCGGTGGCAGTCATCCGCTCTGCAGTCAGCATTTCGGCCGTCTTGTCGGGAGAGCGATCGTAGTACCCGCCCATCTTGAGGGCCAGGTGCGGGGCCATCAGTGCGGCGGTGACGAGGCTGAGGAGGAGCCAGGTGCGCATGACGATCGCGCTCAGCCCTTGAGCCCAAAGGAAATAATAAAGGCCACAAAAACAAGGATGGTCGAGGCAAAAATGGCCACGGCGATATTCCCTTTCTTGAGCTCCCCTTCGATATCCACATGCCGCAGCAGCTTTTTATCGATGATGATCAGCGAGATCATGCCGATGAACAGTGCCAGGACGGTATAAAGGATATTGACACCGATATTGAAAAGAGTTGCGGTAATAAATTCCAGTTGCATGACTTCTATTGGACTCAGAGACTCTTGAGAGCCCGATTAAATCACAAAGCAGCGTTGCACGCAGGGCGGGCCCTGCGCAGATGCCGCAATAGCTTCTGCCTGCGACCCTGGTGCTGATGCTGCTGGTCCTGCCGTTTGCCCGCGAAGCTGGTAGTCTTGTCGGCCAGCTGACGGGAGCCGGGGTACCAGACTGGCCCGGATAAATAACTGAGAACCGAGGAGAGGGTGTATGCGCATGCGCAACACGTTGTGGGCACTGGTGCTGATGCTTACGGGAGCCGTGGCCCAGGCAGGCAGTATTGCTGAATATACGGAAGGTATGGAACGGCACGAGGGTTACCATGACTTCTACTGGGACAATGCCAGCGGGCGGGTCTTGCTGCAGGTGGAAGCGTTTGATCGCGAGCTGCTGCTGCTGACGGGGCTCGCCCAGGGGCTGGGCTCCAACCCGGTGGGGCTGGATCGCAACCAGGTGGGCGATACCCGGTTGGTGCGCTTTGAGCGAGTTGGCAACAAGGTCCTGTTGCACCAGCTGAACACCCGTTTCCGTGCAAAATCGGACAATGCAGCCGAGCGCAGGGCCGTTGAGGAGGCCTTTGCCTCGTCGGTACTGTGGGGCTTCGATGTTCTGGCGGGAGAGCAGGGTAGCGCCCTGGTGGATTTTACTCCGTTCTTGCTGAGTGATCAGCACGGCATCGCTACGCGTCTGAAGGACACCGGCCAGGGGAGCTATTCCCTCGACCAGGGCAAATCCGCAGTCTACCTGCCCCGCACCAAAAACTTCCCCAAAAACAGCGAGTTCGAGGCCAGCCTGACTTTTGCCGGGACCTCTTCCGGTGAATACGTGCGAGAAGTCGTGCCTACGGCGGCACTGGTGACCCTGAGGCAGCATGTCTCCCTGGTGGAGCTGCCGGATGAGAATTACCAGCCGCGCCGTTTCCACAGCAATAGTGGCTACTTTCCAATGACCTATCGCGACTATGCGACGGCCATCGACGAGCCCATGGATCAGCGCCTGATCTACCGCCACCGGCTGGAGAAGAAGGCCGGCAGCGATGAGCCGCTGGAGCCCATTATCTACTATGTGGATTCCGGGGTGCCGGAGCCCGTGCGCAGTGCCCTGATCGAGGGGGCCAGCTGGTGGAACCAGGCTTTTGAGGCCGCCGGGTTTAAAAATGCTTTTCAGGTAAAACTGTTACCAGAGGGAGCTGACCCGCTCGATGTACGTTACAACGTCATCAACTGGGTGCATCGGTCCACAAGGGGCTGGTCTTATGGATACTCCATCGCAGATCCCCGCACCGGGGAAATCCTCAAAGGCAACGTCACTCTGGGCTCCCTGCGGGTGCGCCAGGATTTCCTGATTGCCCAGGGCCTGCTGCAGCCCTATGCCGGGGATGAGGCGGACACCTCGGCACTGAAGGAGATGGCGCTGGCCCGCATTCGCCAGCTCTCCGCCCATGAAGTGGGGCATACGCTGGGGCTGGCACACAACTTTGCCGCCAGTGCGGCGGGCCGGGCCTCGGTGATGGATTACCCGGCACCATTGGTGACCCTGAACGACGGCGAGCTGGATCTGGCTGAGGCGTACGACTCCGGTATCGGCCGCTGGGACAAACTGGCCATCATGTACGGTTACGGCAGCGGTGAAAGCGAGACAGGCTACCTGGAAAGCGTGCTGAGGTTAGCGCAAGAGGAGGGGCTGCGTTTTATCTCAGACCCGGACTCGCGCACCATCAATAACGCCCACGCAGCCTCTCATTTGTGGGATAACGGTGCTGACCCGCTGCAGGAATTCGAGCGCATGACCCGCTTGCGCGCCCATGCTCTGGAAAACTTCTCCACTGCAGCCAATCGACCCGATACACCCCGATCGGCGCTGGAGGAGACCCTGGTTCCGGTTTACTACGGCCATCGCTATCAAGCGGAGGCAGTAGGCAAGTTGATCGGCGGCCTGGACTACGACTATCTGCAGAACGACGCTGCACAGGCGAGCTACTCCATGGTGCCAGCCGAGCGGCAGGAGCAGGCAATCGACGCCCTGTTAGGCAGTCTTGAGCCGCAATTCCTGCGCTTGCCGGAGCCGGTGCTGAATCTGCTTCCCCCCAAAGCCTATGGTTATGCACGGACTCGAGAGAGCTTCCCCGCTTATACCGGGGTCACCTTCGACGCTATTGCCGCAGCCGAGGCCGCTGCCGGTCATACGCTGGATATCCTGTTAAACCCGGAGCGTGCGGCGCGATTGCAGCAGCAGGCTGCCCGCAGCGATCGGCAGCCGGGTTTCGCCTCAGTGCTCGGTCAGCTGACAGAGAAGGCTTTGCAGTCCGGCAAGTACAGTGGCATGGAGGCAGCCATCCACCAGCGGGTGAATCATGTCTACGTGCACAAGCTGATGACACTGAGCGGCAATGCTCAAGCGCCGGAGTCGGTACGGGCCAGCGCCAGTATGGAGCTCACACGCTTGCTGCAGGGGATCGGGCGCATGAAACTGTTTGGCGATGACCCCGAGAATTACAGTGCCCACTATTACTATCAGGCCCAGCGTATCGCAGCCTTCAATGAAGGGAGGCTCGAACCCGAAGGGGAGAAGCTGAAGTCGATGCCGCCGGGTTCCCCGATCTGATCGAACGAGAATCCCAAGCAGAAAAGGCGCCCCTGAACTGAATAGGGGGGCGCCTTTTTTATGCGAAAAAAAGGCCGCGCAGGGCGGCCGAAGGGGTCAAGATCGGATGGTCTATGAAAAATCAGTCCAGTTGAATCAGGTCGTAGTTCGCCAGTTGGGGGATGGCGGCATGGACTTCTGTCTCGGTCTGGTCGATGGCCTCCATCTGACGACAGAGGCTATCGGTCATCGCTTCTAGTGCTTCCGCTTTCTCCTCGATGGCACCTTCTGCTGCTTCCGCTGCCTGCTCGGCCTGAGCTTCGATGCTGCGGCCACCGGTCAGGGCGGCTTTCAGCGCATTCCAGGCGATGGTCCCGGCGGAATCCATCGCAATTTTCTCCAAGCGCGGCTCCAGGTCCTCGCCGATCGTCTCTTCGACAAAATCTTCCACGCCGTCAGTGCCCAGTGTGTAAACGCCATCCTGTTCGCTGAAGCGCTGATAAGCTCGCTTCTCTACCTCGGCCATGGTCAGGCGCAGTTCCTCGGCATTTGGGTGGTCCAGACCCGCCAGTGTGGTCAGCGCGATGCTGACACCGTGCAGCGCGACATCCACGGCCAGCAGCGAAATCAGGCTCAGGTTGCGGCTGGCCTCATGCATCTGGCCGTAGTAGCGGGCCATCAATGCCTGCTGTTCGTCGTTCAGTGCGATGGTCTCTCCATCCACCAGCAGCGCGCCAGGCACTTCGTAGTGGAACAGCACGTCGGGTGCATCAGTACTCTCCCGCACATCGATGAATGACGGACCCAGTCGCACAGTGTGTTGGATATCAATATTGCAGTTGTCGCTCTCGTCGCTGCCGAACTGCAGGTTATCGGCGCTCACCGCACCGCTGGCGCTCAGGGCCGCGGCCATCAACAGGGGTTTCCACATGACAGATAAATCCACTTGTGTTCTCAGTTATGGATAGGATGCGGTGAGGATGCCGAATGGATGCACCGGACGAAAACTTTTTTCGGTGGGTGGATGTCCGGGCGCGATAACGGGAGAGATAACGGGAGAGATAACGGGAGAGATAACGGGAGAGAAAACGGGAGAGATAACGGCGTTGCGAGGATAGAGGCAAAAGAAAAAGGGGCCCGAGGGCCCCTTGTGATCCTGAGATCAACAGCGATCAGCCTTTCTTGGGCTTGCCGCCACCGTTGCCACCGCCGTTACCGCCGCCACCACCGGTGTCGCCACCGCCGGTATCACCACCACCACAGCCATTGGCGGTGAGGTAGTCAAAGGCGGCCTTGGCCTGAACCAGGCCGTAACCGTAGGCGTCATCGCGACCGGCTGCGCCCAGGTCTTCCGCAGAGGCATTCAGGGCCGAGCGAATATCGCTGGCGGAACAGCTTTCGAAGTGACTCCAGACGAGGGCTGCAACGCCAGCCACGTGCGGGGTGGCCATGGAGGTGCCGTTAAAGTAGGCATAGTCGCCCGCCTCGACCGCAACCGTGGCGGAGGTGCCCAGCTGGCCCATCAGCGCAGCGCCGTCGGTATCAGAAATGCCCACTGAAGGGATACTGGTGGCAACTTCACCCATGGTGCCGTACAGCATGCCGGGCTCGTTGTTGTAGATGATGGCGCCTACGCCGCCGCCGGCCTCACAGTTCAAAACCTTGTCGGCAAAGCTGATATTGCCGCGGGAGATCAGGCAGATTTCCCCGGCAGCATCGGTACAGGCAGACTCGCCCAGGCCGCAGTCAACCAGTGCACCGGAGGCCGATCCCAGCGGGCTGCCTTCCATTCCCGATGAATCCACGGCACTGCCGCCCACGGACACCGAGCTTACCGTCGCGCTGCCCACCGGAACACTGGACAGTACGTCCACACCGGGACCTGCCAGTTCGACCTGGTTGGTCTGCTGGGAGAAGTCCGCGATCATCTTGTTGCTATCGATAGCCGCGATAGACATAACGGAATCGTAGGAGGCCGGATAGGAGTGGCGGGTGTTGCCGTCATTACCGGCTGCAGCGATCGAGAGTACCCCCTGGCTGAGCAGGTTACCGAAGGCCTGATCCTCGGTCCGTGACTTGAATGACCCGCCCAGGCTCATGTTGATGACATCGGCACCGTTAGCGGCACAGGTGTCAGCGGCAGCAACCAGGGAGGAAGAGTAGCCCCAGCCGTCAGCATTGAATACCTTGACGATATGCAGATTGACATTAGCACCGGGCATCACACCCACAACGCCGACGCTGTTGTTGATCGCAGCGATGGTGCCGGCCACGTGGGTACCGTGTCCGTTCTCATCCTCGTACCAGTTGCCAGTGCCGCTGTCATTGCTGCCGGTTACGGCATTGCCGGACAGGTCCTCATGGCTGATGTCGTAGCCAGAATCGATGATACAGACAGTACGATTGCCAGCGGACATGTCACTGACCAGGTCCGCCTGCACCATGGGAATGCCGAAAGGCACTTCCTGGGCCAGTAGATAGCGTTTGGCGTCTTTTTCAACGTACTCAACATTGGGGTTGTTCTGCATGGCGCGCAGGGCGCGCTCCGGGAGATATGCGGCAACCGCATTGTGCTTGTTCAGTGACAGCGCTGGGCGGCCGCCGGCCTTCTGCAGTTGAGACTTGATGGCGGCGCCTTTGCCAGCCTGGAATTTGACGATGTAGCGCTCATCTGCGGCGGCGGAGGCCTGCGCAGATACTGCCAGGGCCAGCGCACTGGCAGTGAACACGGAGAAAAGTTTACTCATAGAAAATAGCTCCGGAGTGGGCTTTATGATGATTTATTGTTGACCACACCAACAGTGCCCCTTTGCCCAGCGGGTAATCTGGGTTCCTGGACACAGACCTCTGGTGGAGGAGCCCTGAAATTAGCACTGTTTTTCCAGGTGGTGCCGGATAATTTCATAACCTGTGAAGCGTTTTGCAAGCCTGAAATATGACCATAACATTGGCGTGGTAATCCTTGCGGAATGTGCCGTTGAACTCGTTAAGAAAGTAGATCCACGAATGTTGATTGGTACACTTGTGCCTGTTATTCCTGCCCACTCTAAATCCTCAAGAGTGCTCGACCTTCAAGCATTGAAATCAATGCACACAATTACGCCCGGCTGCCAATGACGAACGGCTGAGATTAGCGGGTTGCGGAGCCGAAGCAGGCCTAAGAGAAGGAAAGCTGGGGTTGTCGTGCAGTGGAGGGGGAAAGGTGATGCTGCCGGCTTTTGCCGGCAGCATGCTCAAGAATAGTGAAAGAACTTATTGGCCGCTGGCCAAGTCGCCTTCTTTTACTGGATTACCGTCTGCATCGATCTCGACGATCGGGGCAATGTCCAGTCCGCGAATATCATCAGCGATTTTTCGTTTGTCGCCGACAATCACCCAGGTGAACTGATCCGGCTTGATGGTTTCGCGGGCCAGTGTATGGATGGTGTCCAGGTCGGCGTTTCGGATCAGCTCTGCATAGCCATCCATATAATCCAGCGGGCGCTCGTAGGTGATCATCTCCCGGGTTGCGCCGAGGATGGCATTGATGGTCTCGAAACGTCCCGGTAACTCATTGATCCGCTTGTCCTTGACCTTTTGCAGCTCCGCCATCTCCGCGGGTGCGTTGCCAATATAACCTCGCAGTTCCTTTTGCAGTTCTTGCAGCGACTCACTGGTTTTATCCGTCTGTACCGGTGCGTAAACCAGGAACGGCTGTTGGCCCTTTGCGTCGATCAGGAAGGAGAATGCACCGTAGGCCCAGCTTTTATCTTCACGCAGATTCATATTGATGCGTGAAGTAAAAGTGCCACCGAGGATGTCATTCATCATATCCAGGGCCTCGCTCTCGGCAATCCTGTCAGAAGAGCCCAGCAGACCGCCGATGATGATGGACTGCTCCGAGTCGGGTTTATCGATCAGGAATACGCGGGGCTCTTCCGGTAGCGAGACACTGGCCAGGTTCTTTTGCGGCAGGGGGATGTCCGGTGCGCGCCAGTCTGCGAAATGCTGCTCCAGCTTTTCGACCAGGGCATCCATGGTGATATCGCCCGCAACCACCATGGTTGCATTGTCTGGACGGATCCACGTCTGGTGGTGGTTTACCAGGTCCTCTCGCGTCAGCGAACTGATCGATTCCTTGGTACCACTGCCGGTGAGTGGCACACCATAAGCATGATCTTCACCGTAGAGCAGAGGTGGCAGCGTGCGCAGTGCCATCTGCAGTGGCCGGGTCTTTTCCTGATCGATCATCGCCAGCCAGCGAGTGCGCTTGCGCTCGATTTCTTCCTCAGCAAAAGAGGGCCGGATCACCACATCGGCGAATAACTTGACGGATTCATCCAGAGTGCTGGTCAGTGCCTCGAGGCCCGCGTTGGAGACATCGATTTGGGTATTGGCATAGATGCGCGCGCCGAGCATTTCCTGGCGAGCATCGATTTCCAGTGAGCTGAGGTTACTGGTCCCTTCCTTCAGCATCGACATGGTGTATCCGGCGGTGCCGAGGGTCTGTCCCAGATCTGCCGCGTAGCCAGCATCGAACATCAAGTGCATGTTGACCATCGGTACAGAGTGCCGCTCGGCAAGTACGACCTTCAGGCCATTGGAGAGCTCTGAAGTCTGCAGCTGCGGGAATGGCACTGTCGGGAATTCGCCGGTGTCGGGTAATTTCGATCGGTCTGCCCCTTCACTGGCTACCTTGTACTCGGGGAAGGGGTGGACCTCGAGGTTATAGTCGCCTGTGGCCAGCCACTCCTGCGCTGCGGTGCGGACTTGCTCCGGAGAAAGCTGTCGTTTCTCGTCAATATCTTTCAACAGGGCATTGGGGTCGCCGTGGTAAAGCTCACCGCGGGCCAGGATCACACCCTTGCCGCCCCAGCCGCCGACCTGTTCCAGGTTGCGGGCAGTTTCGGCATACTCACTCATGTTGACCCGGGCAAGTTCTTCCTCGGTCGGGCCTTCCTCAAGAAAGCGCGCGAGCTCCTCTTCAATTGCCGCTTCTACTTCGGATAATTCAACCCCCGCTCTGGCATCGGCAATGATCTGCAGAGCTGAGGCGAGTTCAAACTCATAAAATGCCGTTTGCACACTGGTAGCGATCTGGTCTTTATAGACCAGGCGTTCGTAGAGGCGGGAGTTCTTGCCGGAACCCAGAACGGACGCTGCGAGGGAGAGTGCATTGGTGTCTTCATGACCCATGTATGGCGCATTCCAGACCTTGTAGATGCGAGACTGGGCTACCCGGTCGAACATCTTCTCGCGCTTGGATTCGTCACGCTTGGCAATCCAGGCTTCCTTCTTGATCAGTGGTGGTCCGGCGGGGATATCACCGAAGTATTTCTGGGTCTTCTCTTTCGCGGTTGCTACATCGATATCACCGGCGAGCACCAGGACGGTATTGGCTGCACCGTAATATTGCTTGAACCAGTTATGTACGTCTTCCAGGGAGGCTGCATTCAGGTCGTCCATTGAGCCGATGGTGGTCCAGGAGTAGGGGTGCCCCGCGGGAAAAATTGCCTTCTGCATCTGTTCCCAGACTTTACCGTAAGGCTGGTTCTGTCCCTGGCGCTTTTCGTTCTGCACCACCCCGCGCTGTTCATCCAGCTTTTCCTGGGTAATGGCGCCAAGCAGATGGCCCATACGGTCTGATTCCATCCACAGCGCCATATCCAGTGCATTGCTGGGTACAGTCTCAAAGTAGTTGGTACGGTCGAGCCAGGTGGTGCCATTCATGCCGGTGGCGCCGGCAGCTTCAAAGGGCTTGAAGAATTCGTCGTTATAGTTTTCCGAGCCATTGAACATCAGGTGCTCAAACAGGTGCGCGAATCCCGTGCGTCCCGGCTTCTCGTCCTTGGACCCCACGTGGTACCAGACACCCACAGAGACAATGGGTGCTTTGCGGTCTTCGTGCACGATTACTCGCAGGCCGTTATCAAGAGTGAATTTCTGGTAAGGGATTTCTAGCGGAGAGGTAGTGGTTTGGCTGGCAGTTAGCGGGGGCTGGGGGGCACTTGAGGCCTGGCTGGAATCACTGCCGGGCTGCTGAGGCTCCCCGCAGGCTGACAACGCGAGTGTGAGCGCCGCCGGGATCCAGAACGGACGTACGGTTTTCATGGGATTTCCTTATTCTTGCTGTGCTCGGAACTGGATCATCCGCACTGCCACCGGCAGAAAGTAATAGCTTGCCTGCGGAACCTCGGAGCGGGCAATGATCACAGGTGCCTGAACTTTATACAGGGCGTAAGGAGGGGTGGCAAATGGCCGACTGTGCATCGGCCGGATGATGGAGAGCGCGGGAGCGGAACGGCTGAGAGGTGCGCTTCACCTCGGAGTTTTAATAAGCGTTGCGGATCACTTCGATACCGGGCCCGATGGCTTCGCGCCAACTCGACTCCACCCTTGAGTCAAACTCCGGATCGTGCTCGCGAATCGTATCCAGCAGTGCCTGCAGCCACAGGCTGTACCACTGCGGCCGAATACCGTATCCGCGACGGGAATGGCTCTCTCCCAGAGCGCGCAGCTTGGTATCGGGCATGCCGCGAGCGTGCAAAACCAGCTGCATGATGCCGTTGCGCAACAGGTGGCGCTGCTGCTTCATATCGGTTTCCGCAAAGAGGGCTCGAATTTCGTCCGACGTGCCCATAAAGCGACCATAAAAGTCGACAAAAAATTGCTCGCTGTTACAGCAGCGTCCGTAGCTCTGGAAGACGATATCGCTCGCGGCCTGTTCCATCAGGGGGTACTCCGGAAAGTGTGGGTGGCAAAGGGATTTTCTGGAAAGCGCGGATTTTATCGGTCGGGCGAACAATCGGGAAGGCCCTGTCCTTCCCGGTTTGTCGAAATTATTTTCCAGGCTCATCAATTCCGGACAGCAATGCCTCGTAGACTGCGGTTGCCACGGCACCATAGCGACCGGTGGCAAAAAGATCTCCTGCAAAGCGGTTCGAGTCCTTTTCCGGCTCCACGAGCGGCGAGTGCTTTTTATTGGTGAGCAGCACGATGCCAAGATCGAATGTCGGGTCGATTAGTGTCAGGGTTCCGGTCCAGCCGGTATGCCCATAAGCCTCTGCACTCGCCTGAGTTCCGAACATCCATTGCATATCCTCGTTGGCATTTCTCCTCCAGCCGAGACCAAATGTGGCATTTGCCGGAGAGGGGCTGGTAAAGCGTTGGATGGTCGGGCGGTCGAACAGGCATACATCGCCATAGCCGCCACCGTTCAGCATCACCTGCAGCAGTACGGCCAGATCACTGGTAGTAGAGAACAATCCCGCATGTCCTGACACGCCGCCCATAGAGTAAAACGCCTTCTCGTCATGAACTTCACCAATGAGGGTATGCCTGCGGATATTGGGGAAGTCGATGGACCCATTGCGGGTGTTGCCCATCCGTTCAGTCGCGGCAAACTGGCTGACGTCATAGCCCTTTTTTAATGGGTTAAATTTGGTGTTTTCCAGCCCCAACGGTGCGTAAATCTGTTGTTCTACATAGGTATCCAGGTGTTGTCCTGTGATGCGCTCCACCAGCAGGCCGAGCAGCATGTAATCGGTGTCGCTATAGGCTGTCTTGGTGCCGGGCTCATAGCTTAATGGTGACAGGGGCATGAAGCGCAGGGTCTTGTCTCTCTCCTGGGAAAACAATGCCTTCGCGACTTTGGGGTTGTGGTATTGAGGGTCGGGGGAGAAACCCGCTGAGTGGTTTAGTAAATCCATTACGCGCACTTTATTTTTGCCGCGGATGGGGTCGCCTTTTTGGTCTGCAAACTCCGGTAGGTATTTTTGCACAGGGGCCTGCAAATCCAGATGTCCCTCGCTGGCCAGTTTCTGCAGGGCAAAATTGGTTGCATACATCTTGGTATTCGAGGCCAGGTCAAACAGCGTATTCCGGCCGACTTTTGCCGGGTTCGCCAGTAGTCTGTCTCCGTCGAACTTCTGTCGAAAACCATACTGTGAGTTTTTCACAATGCGACCGTCCTTGATGATCAGCAGGGCGGCCCCGGGAAAGCCCTCAGCAATGTCCTGCTCAATCAGCTGGTCCACCCTGGCCAGCCCCGCGCTGGAAAACCCAACGGCTTCCGGTCTCTCGGCAGGGCGCAATACGGGAAATTCGCAGCGGCTTTCTCTCTCCCCGGCTGCGGCGGATACGTCGAGGGCAAGAATTAATGTTGCCAGGCAGGTCGCCAGCAGCCGTGCTGTCCTGTGGATTCCGGTTTTCATATTGTCTCCTGCTGATTGCGGTACTGGCTGCCCGAAGGTTTCAGGGCTTCCAGCCGGGTGACTCAAGACAGCAGGGAGAATAAATTATTTTTCTTATTGTTGGCGAGGGGAATATTCAATTGGCGCGTTGAGGGCATGTAGTGGCATTACTGGGGGCGCTGCAATTGGGATAGTGAGCCAGGCTGGGCAGGCGCTCACAGCGCGCTGTTTTCGTCCTGCAGGGTGACTGATACGGAGCCATCCCCGTCAATCGTGACAGAGACGTTGATTGGGCGGCAGCAGACCTGGCAATCCTCGACGTAATCGTGGGAGCCCTGGGACATGTCCAGCAGAAGCGTGATGGGTTCGCCGCAGTAGGGGCAAGAGGCGGCGTGCTCTTCCAGTCCCGCCATCAGTTCTCTCCATCTTGATCTGCGCTCAGGTAGCGCCCGGCCCATGCTGCCAGGGTGTCCGCAACGAACAGCGCATCGTCGCGGCGGGTGAGCAGGTGGTCGGCCTCATCGAGGCTGATAAAGCTTTTAGGATGCATGGCCCGATTATAGATTTCGGCGGCCTCATCAATGGAGACGGTCTGGTCCAGCGGCGAGTGGTAGATGAGCAGCGGCCGATCCAACTCGCGAATGTAGCCCATCTCCCGCTGGTCCAGGTCGTCGATAAAATGTTGTTTGATTACAAAGGGGCGTCCGGCGAGGTTCACTTCGGCCGCGCCTTGCTCCTCGATAGTGTCCACGGCACAGGCAAACTGCTTGATGACGTGATCCGGGTCCGCCGGTGCGGCAATGGTGACGATGGCCCGGGCATCTGGAATTTGACTGGCTGCTGCCAGTACCGCGGCACCACCAAGGCTGTGACCGATCAGGAGTTCCACCGGATGGTGCTGCTGCTTCAGGTACTCTGAGGCGCTCAGCAGATCGTCGACGTTGCTGGAAAAGTTGGTGTCGGAGAATTGCCCTTCACTGTCTCCCAGGCCGGTGAAATCGAATCTGAGTACCGCGAGTCCCTGCTCTGCGAGGCGCCGGCAAATCCGCGATGCTGCGAGCACATCCTTGCCGCAAGTGAAGCATGGTGCGAACAGTGCATAAGCGCGGGGCTCGCCGTCTGGAAGTTCCAGAATGCCCGCCAGTCTCTGGCCGTTCGCACCAGTGAAATGCACCTTGTTGCGCTTGCCCATTGCCAGAGTGTCTCCGCTGTTTTATGTAGTGAAATTACAGGATATGCGTTGTAGTGAAATTACAAAAACAGGGTAAGAGATGCCTTGCGTGAAAACAATTTGCCAGCAAAGAATTTTCATCGCTATTGACAACGTTATCAGCTAAATTCCCGGTCGGCGCGGGCCATTCCGCTTGTTATAATCCGCGCCCAATTTTTATCGTTTATCAAAAACAGAGGGGACTGGTGATGGCGGTCAAGCTGATGACGGATCTGGATCTCGCGGGCAAGCGCCTGCTGATTCGCGAGGACTTGAATGTGCCGGTTAAGGCTGGCGTCGTGACGTCCGATGCACGGATTCGTGCTGCGCTGCCCACCATCCGCAAAGCCGTCGATGCCGGTGCTCGTGTTCTGCTGATGTCGCACCTGGGGCGCCCGACGGAGGGCGAGTACGCCGAGGAGTTCTCCCTGGCGCCGGTGGCGGCCCACCTGGGCAAGCTGCTGGGCTGTGAGGTTCCCCTGATCAAGGACTGGCGCGACGGTGTCCAGATGGAGAGCGGTTCTGTCGCCCTGCTGGAGAATGTGCGCTTCAACGAGGGCGAGAAGAAAGATGACGAGCAGCTCGCCCGCGCTTACGCAGCGCTGTGCGATATCTTCGTCATGGATGCCTTTGGCACTGCGCACCGCGCCCAGGCCTCCACGCACGGCGTGGCCAAGTTTGCGCCGGTCGCCTGTGCGGGTCCGCTGCTGGCAGCAGAGCTGGACGCGCTCGAGAAGGCTCTGGCTGAGCCGGCGCGGCCGATGGTCGCTATCGTCGGCGGCTCCAAGGTGTCGACCAAACTGACGGTGCTGGAGACCCTGGCCGACAAGGTCGACCAGCTGATCGTCGGTGGCGGTATCGCCAATACCTTCCTCGCCGCCAGTGGCAAGCCGGTTGGCAAATCCCTGTGTGAGCATGATCTGGTCGATACGGCCAAGGCACTGATGGAGCAGTGCGATATTCCGCTGCCGGTGGATGTGGTCACTGGCAAGGAGTTCAGTGAGTCCGCTGCAGCCGAGACCAAGCCTGCGGATGAGGTGGCCAGTGACGATATGATTTTCGATATCGGCCCGCAGTCCTCCGAGCAGTTGGCGGCGATCCTGCGCGATGCCAAGACCATTATCTGGAATGGCCCGGTAGGCGTATTCGAGTTCGATCAGTTCGGTGGTGGCACCGAGCGCCTGTCCAAAGCCATTGCCGAGAGCGACGCCTTCTCCATCGCCGGTGGCGGTGACACTCTGGCAGCAGTCGATAAATACGGCATCGCCGAGCAGGTCTCCTATATTTCCACCGGTGGTGGCGCCTTCCTGGAATACGTGGAAGGCAAGAAGCTGCCGGCGGTGGCGATGCTGGAATCCCGCGCCAACGATTGACCCAGATACCGTCTCAGTGGCCTGCGCCGCTGGGGCGAAATAAAAAACGTAATCAGAATTTACAATTAGACGAGAAAGGTATTTTCCATGGCACTCATCAGCTTGCGCCAATTGCTGGATCACGCCGCCGAACACGATTACGGCGTTCCCGCATACAACGTCAATAACCTGGAGCAGATGCGCGCGATCATGGAGGCGGCCCGCCAGACCGACTCCCCGGTGATCGTGCAGGCCTCTGCGGGTGCGCGGAAGTACGCAGGTGCCCCTTTCCTGCGCCACCTGATTCTCGCCGCGATCGAGGAATTCCCGGAAATCCCGGTGGTGATGCACCAGGATCACGGTACCAGTCCCGCGGTGTGCCAGCGCTCTATCCAGCTGGGTTTCAGCTCGGTGATGATGGACGGTTCCCTGCAGGAAGACGGCAAGACACCGGCTTCCTATGAATACAACGTCGACGTGACCCGTCGTGCCGTAGAGATGGCCCACGCCTGTGGTGTTTCCGTTGAAGGCGAGCTGGGCTGTCTGGGCTCTCTGGAGACAGGTATGGCTGGCGAGGAAGACGGCATTGGCGCCGAGGGTAAGCTGTCTCACGACCAGCTGCTGACGGACCCGGAAGAAGCGGCGGACTTTGTGGCCAAGACCAAAGTGGATGCCCTCGCCATTGCCTGCGGTACCAGCCACGGTGCTTACAAGTTTACCCGTCCGCCGACAGGGGACATTCTCGCCATTGACCGTATCAAGGAAATCCATGCGCGGATTCCCGATACCCACCTGGTTATGCACGGTTCTTCCTCAGTGCCGCAGGAGTGGCTGGCAGTGATCAACGAGTTTGGCGGTGAGATTCCGGAAACCTACGGGGTGCCCGTTGAGCAGATCTGTGAGGGGATCAAGCACGGGGTGCGCAAGGTCAACATCGATACCGACCTGCGCCTGGCTTCCACCGGTGCCACTCGTCGATTCCTGGCCGAGAATCCTTCCGAGTTCGATCCGCGCAAATTCTACAAAGCGGCGCTGACCGCTATGAAGGATATCTGCGTGGCGCGTTACGAGGCATTCGGCACCGCTGGCAATGCCAGCAAGATCCGCCCGGTGAGCCTGGAAACCATGTATCAGCGCTACGAGGCTGGTGAGCTGGATCCGCAGATCAAGTAAAGCGAACCGCCTGGGTGGGGCCTACCACAGGGTGGGCCTCCCCCGGCATCGGCGAGGGTAGTCTGGCTCCCTCTTCCCGGTTGTCTTCCTCACATTCCGCTCTTCCTCTCGCCCTTCATCTATCCTGGCCGATTTCATGTGCCGCTCTGAGTGCCACCCTGTAGCTGACTGACAAACCCGCTATCAGTCCCGGGCTGCCCATGCCCGTTGTTCTCATGTGCGAACTCCTGGCGCAAAATGCAGTACTATTGGCGCCATGGAATTAATGCGCGAACTGTCCACCCTGGAGCACAGCCCGGTCCTGAAGCGACCGGACTTTACGGCTTTGCGCGATCAATTGCCCCGCCTTGATTTCAGCGGTGAGGAATCGCTGCTGCCTGAACTGCAGGACTACCGCAGTTTCTACAACCTGCACTTCCCGCTGGCAGAGAAGACCGGCGTCGGCACTTTTATGGCGGCGGGATTCGAGTTGGTTTCCCAGTACTGGCTGGTAAAGGAGCCGCGCGGCACCCTCTTTATCTGCCACGGCTACTTTGATCACACCGGCATTTACGGTGCGGCGATCCGCTTTGGCCTTGAGAGAAACCTGAATGTGGTCATTTTCGATTTCCCGGGTCACGGTCTTTCCAGTGGTGAACCGGTGGCAATCGATACCTTCCTGCAGTATCGGCAGGTGTTAAGTGGCCTGCTGGCTATTGCCCGGGACAAACTGCCGGGGCCCTGGCACGCCATGGGGCAGAGCACAGGCGGGGCGGCGTTGCTGGCGTATCTGCAATACAGCGCCTGGCAGCCGTTTGAGAAGGTCTTCCTGCTCGCACCGCTGGTCCGGCCGGCCCGCTGGCATCTGCGGAAGTGGATGTTCTACCTGGGCCGTTTCTTTATGGTCGCGCCCAACCGTGGTTTCAATATCAATACTCACGATGCGGAGTTTGCCCGCCGTCAGGCTCACCGAGACCCGTTACAGTCCCATGTGATGTCGATGCGCTGGCTGGGCGCGATGGTGGACTGGCTGCATGCCTTCCCGAAAACGGCGCGCAACGATAAGCGCATCCTGGTACTGCAGGGCACAGATGATGAGACGGTTTCGTGGCGCTACAACATGCGCGTGATCCGCGATCGGTTCCCCAATAGCAAGCGGGTGATTATCCGTGGCGCCCGCCACCAGATGATCAATGAGACCCAACCCTTTCGTCACCAGATCCTGAAGGCCCTGGACGACTGGTTAACGGAGTTGCCCCGCAGCCGGCGGTGAGCGGTGCCCTGCTTATTTTGCAGTATCCGGCTGAGCCCCAGCCGTCCCGGTTTTCCCGTCAAACATTAATGGACAGGTCTCTCCTGCGAGGCGACTAGAGCGCCGCCCGCCGCAATGCCCGCGTCTTGCGACGCTGTGCCAGCGCGTCGGTGGTGTAGAGGGCGAGGCCGATCCAGACGAAGGCGAAGGTCACCAGTTTGGCCTCATTGAAGGGCTCTCCGAACACCAGCGTGGCTAGCAGAAGCATCAGCGTTGGCGCCAGGTACTGCAGGAAGCCCACGGTGGACAGATTCAGTCGACGCGCGGCGATGTTGAACAGCAGCAACGGTAGCAGCGTGATCGGGCCGGCGAGCAGCAGCAGGCCGTTCAGTTGCAGGCTGTTGTCGAGAAGGTTGCTGGTGGGGCTGTCGCTCCAAAGCAGGTAGAGCAGCGCGATGGGGAGCATGTACAGGGTTTCCATGGCGAGGCCGGTCAGGCTCTCCACCGGCGCGCGCTTGCGCACCAGGCCGTAGAAGCCGAACGACAGCGCCAGGAACAGCGCCACCACCGGCAACTCCCCGAATTGCCACAGCTCGTGGCCGATCCCGATGGTCGCCAGCGCCACCGCCAGCCATTGCAGCGGTCGCAGGCGCTCTCCCATAAACAGTACGCCCAGCAGTACGTTGATCAGCGGGTTGATGTAGTAACCCAGGCTGGCATCGAGCAGGTGCGCGTTGGTGATTGCCCAGATAAACACCAGCCAGTTGCTGCCGATCAGCAGCGTGGAAAGCGCCAGTGTCCCCATGCGCTTGCGATCGCGCAGGGTGGCGATGAAGTCCGGCATTTTGCCGATGAGCACCAGAATGATCAGCGCCAGGGCCAGTGACCAGATACTGCGGTGGGCGAGGATTTCCGGTGCGGAAATGCCGTCCAGCAGCTTGAAGTACAGCGGCGCCAGTCCCCACATGAGGAAGGCGGTGATACCGGCAAGCAGGCCGGCGGCAGCAGAATCTTTATGGGGCACAGGTCGCTCGCGGCTTTTGGCCGTTGGTCTGGGTCAACAGGGAGGGGCGCCACCGCGGATCGCGCGGATGGGGCGCCGCGGCGGATTCTACTCGCAAAATCCGCGCGGGTCAGTGCCCTTAGTGGAGGCCCCGGCGTAGATGCCGGGGCCTACAACGACGCCGGCCGCTCAGAAGAGCACGCGACAGCGGAGGGTGCCGGGCACCTTCTTGATCTTCTCCAGAGCCAGATCGGAGTACTCGGCATCCACATCGATCACCACGTAGCCGAGGGTCTCGTTGGTCTGCAGGAACTGCGCAGAGATGTTGATGGCATTTTCCGAGAACACCTGGTTAATGGCGCTGAGCACGCCGGGCACATTCTGGTGGATATGCAGCAGGCGGTGCACGCCGGCGTGGCCAGGCAGTGCCACTTCGGGGAAGTTCACCGAGCTGGTAGTGGTGCCGTTGTCGGAATAGGTTGCCAGTTTCTCGGCCACTTCCACGCCGATATTTTCCTGCGCTTCCATGGTAGAGCCGCCGATATGGGGAGTCAGCAGCGCGTTGTCGATGCCGCGCAGCGGGGACTGGAACTCATCCTCGTTACCCCGGGGTTCTACCGGGAAGACATCGATGGCGGTGCCGGCCAGGTGACCGCTTCTCAGTGCCGCCGCCAGTGCCTCGATATCCACGACGGTGCCGCGGGAGGCATTCAGCAGGATGGCCCCGGGCTTCATTTTCTCCAGCTGTTCGGCGCCGATCATCATCTTCGTCGACGGCAGCTCCGGCACATGCAGGCTGACCACGTCGGACTGCGCGAGCAGCTCGTCCAGTGAATGGATCTGGGTGGCGTTGCCGAGGGGCAGCTTGGTGACCACGTCAAAGAAGACCACGCGCATGCCGATGGCCTCGGCCATTACCGACAGCTGTGAGCCAATGGCGCCGTAACCAATGATACCCAGGGTCTTGCCGCGGGCCTCAAAGGAACCGGCGGCGGATTTCAGCCAGCCGCCGCGGTGGCACACCGCATTTTTCTCCGGAATACCGCGCAGCATCAGAATGGTCTCGGCGATAATCAGCTCCGCTACGCTGCGGGTATTGGAATAAGGCGCGTTGAAGACCGAGATGCCGAGATCCGTGGCGGCTTTCAGGTCGACCTGGTTGGTGCCGATACAGAAGCAGCCCACGGCAATCAATTTGGGGGCGCTCTCCAGTACCTTGCGGGTCAGCTGGGTGCGGGAGCGGATGCCGATAAAGTGGGCATCGGCGATTTTCTCAATCAGTTGCTCTTCCGGCAGCGAAGTCTTCAGGTACTCCACATTGGTGTAGCCGCGGGAAGCCAGCAGGTCGATCGCAGACTGGTGCACACCTTCCAGCAGCAGAATACGGATTTTGTCTTTTTGCAAAGAGATTTGCGGAGCCATAAACACTCTCTACTATGGGCAACGGTTTTGGAGAAAGTAAAAGCGCTGGATTCTGCGGTTTCGGCTGGCGATCCCGGCAACGAATGATCAAATGCGAGGTGCCTGCCGCAGCGTATTCGGGCAGGGTTCGATCCGCCCCTGAGCAAAATTCAGTACGCTCAACCGGGAGTCCGGCGAGGGCGCGATCATAACACACGGGGCTGTAAAAGCTTTACACGAAATGTTCATCCTAATGGGGCCGGTAGTATGTACCAACATCGATATACCTGCGGCAGTGAATGTCACCTGCCCACTGGAAAAATAGTCTGTGTAGGACGTAATTACGCAGCGCATGCCGCAGAGCTCGACAACCCGATTCCCGAAGAGCCCCTTTTATTTATCAAACCTGCCACCGCTGCCGTGGCGATGGCGGAACCCATTCACCTGCCGGCGGGGCGGGGCAGTTGTCATTTCGAGGGCGAGCTGGCGCTGCTGGTGGGGCAGAAACTCTCCGGTGCCAATCCGGTCGAGGTGCCCGGCGCCATTGCCGGGCTGGGCCTGGCCCTGGACCTCACCCTGCGGGAATTGCAGTCGCAGCTCAAGGCGGATGGCCACCCGTGGGAGAAAGCCAAGGCCTTCGATGGCGCCTGCCCCCTGTCGCCGTTCGTGAAACTGGACTGGCTTCCGGACTGGGATGCGCTGACGTTTACCCTGTGGCTGAACGATCAAATCCGCCAGCGGGGCAAGACTGCCCATATGCTGACGCCAATCCTCGACCTCGTCGCCTATACCAGCAGCTACTTCACCCTGGAACCCGGTGACATCGTCCTTACCGGTACGCCGGCGGGTGTGGGGGAGCTGCTGCACGGTGACCGCCTTGTCCTGCAATTGGAGGACGACTGGCTGCGAGTCGAAACGAGCGTCGCCTGAGTCGCTTCGTGCTTTTGCCGCGACGGGTGCCCGCGGGCGCTACCATTGTTAGCAACGGGCTGGCCAACTATGATGCCGCCGGCCGGAATACCCTCCGGCCATTGACCATCCAATTTCAGCGCCCAAAAGGCGCACCAGGGAAACGATAGAGAAGTGGCGCGATGACTGACCTGAATCCCATCCAGACCGTCCGTATCCTCACCACCGGCGGCACCATCGAGAAGAGTTACTGTGAGGAGGACGGCACCCTGCGCAACCGCGCCTCCATCATCCGCGATGGACTGATCGCCAGCCTGCGCCTGCCCTACACCCATCTGGAACTGGACAGTGTCCTGAACAAGGATTCGCTGGAGATGGACGATTCGGACCGCCAGCAGATCGCCGACGCGGTGGCCCGCACCGCGAAAACCGGCGACCCCATCGTCATCCTGCACGGCACCGATACCATGTCCAACAGCGCCGACTACTGCTTCGAGAAGCTGGGCACGCCACCGGTCGCCGTCGTTTTTACCGGCGCCATGAAGCCCATGGGCTTTATCGACTCCGATGCTCGCCAGAACGTCACCGAGGCCTTGCTGGCTGCGCGCCTGCTGCCGGCGGGCTTTTATATCGCGTTCCACAACCGGGTCTTCACCATCCCGGGGGCGTGCAAGAACCGCGAGACCGGCACCTTCGAGGCAGTTGCCACCGGTCAGTGAGCCTGGTTGCGCGACAGTCTGGAGCTTTTCAAGGCGCAGTATCCGTCATTCCCGGCTTCGCAGTGGCAGTGGTTGCGCGTTACAATGCCGAGCTCTTTGATTTGTGATCACATTTTCGGTATAAACCGAATGATCCTTCAATTTTAACCGTGAGGTGCGCCATGTCGGAACAAAATAAGACCCCCCAGACCCTGCAGGAATGGCAGGCGATGGCCGAATCCCTCCAGATCGAAGGCCGCGCCTTCATTAACGGCGAGTACGTGGATGCCCTGTCCGGCGAGACCCGTGCGACCCGCAGTCCCGCCGATGGCCGCGAGCTGGCCCAGATTGCGAGCTGTGGTCCGGAAGATGCCGAGCTGGCGGTCAAAGTCGCCCGCAAGACCTTCGAGTCCGGCGTCTGGTCCCATATGCCGCCAATGGAACGCAAGAAGGTCATGGTGCGTTTCGCCGAGCTGATCGAGGCCAACCGGGACGAAATCGCCCTGCTGGAGAGCCTGGATGCCGGCAAGCCCATCAGCGACACCATGAATGTGGATGTGCCCGGCGCAGTGACCACCATCCGCTGGAGCGGTGAAGCAGTGGACAAGATCTACGACGAAGTCGCGCCCACCGGTCCCGACGAGCTGGCCCTGGTGCAGCGCATGCCACTGGGGGTGGTAGCTGCCATCGTGCCGTGGAACTTCCCGTTGTCCACCACCTGCTGGAAACTGGGCCCGGCGCTGGCCACCGGCAACAGCGTGATCCTGAAACCCGCTTCCAACACCCCGCTGACCGCGCTCAAGCTCGCCGGCCTGGCGAAAGAGGCCGGCCTGCCGGACGGCGTACTGAATGTATTGCCCGGGCCGGGCAGCAGCCTCGGCAAGGCCCTGGGTCTGCATATGGATATCGACTGCCTGACCTTCACCGGCTCCACCGAGGTTGGCAAGACCCTGACCGAGTACTCCGGCCAGTCCAACCTGAAGCGCACTTTCCTAGAGCTGGGCGGCAAGAGTCCCAACATCGTGTTTGCCGATGCGGACCTGGACAAGGCGGCCGAGGCGGCGGCGCTGGCGGTATTCTTCAACCAGGGCGAGACCTGCACCGCCGGCACCCGCCTGCTGGTGGAGAAATCCATCGCCGGTGACTTTATCGAGAAGGTGAAAAAGGCCAGCGAGCGCTTCAAGCCCGGCCACCCGCAGGACCCGAATACGGTCATGGGGGCGCTGATCGACAGGAACCAGTTCGATACCGTTGAACACTACGTGTCCAAGGGTAAAGAGGAGGGCGCCCAGCTGGTTTGTGGTGGCGCGGCTTCCAGCGCGGTCGAGGGCGGCCACTATTACGAGCCCACGGTCTTCCGCGGTGTGAACAATGATATGACCATCGCCCGGGAAGAGATTTTCGGCCCGGTACTGGCCGTCATTGAATTCGAGACCGAGGAGGAGGCACTGCAGATTGCGAATGACTCCATCTACGGCCTCGCTGCCGGTGTCTGGACCCACAATATCAGCCGTGCCCACCGTATGGCCCGCGACCTGCGCGCCGGTTCCGTATGGGTGAACAACTATTTCGGCGGCGACATCACGGTGCCGTTCGGTGGCTTCAAGCAGTCCGGCAACGGCCGCGACAAGTCCCTGCATGCGCTGGACAAGTATTGCGAGCTGAAATCCACCTGGATTGATATCTCCTGATATCTACCTTTTCAGACATCCTGTTTCTACGTATCTTGAGGGCCGCAACAGCGGCCCTTTTTTATTTATGAAACTCATTTACACCCACGAAAATCGCCTGCTGGTCGAACTGGCCAAGAGCAAGCTGGAGATCGCAGGTATTGCGGTTTTCCTCAAGAACGAATACGCCCAGGGAGCTACCGGGGAGCTGGCACCGCACCAGGCGTGGGCGGAGCTGTGGCTCGAGCGGGAGCGGGATTACGAGCGGGCACTGCAACTGCTGCGGGAGGACCCGGGGCCCGATACAGACTGGCAGTGTCGCGGTTGTGGGGAGCACAACGGGGCAGCGTTTGATTACTGCTGGCACTGTGGAAAGTCGCGGCCGGCCGAATAAGGGCCCAGCCACCACAACCGTTCAGAAACGGTTAGGTTGGCGCGCCTAAAGTGGCTGCCTGCAGTTTGGAGAATTCCGATGACGATAACAAAAAATACTCTGCCCGCGCTTCTTGTGGGTGCGGGTCTGCTGCTGGGCCTGGCCATCCTGGGCTGGTCTGCCACCCAGGCGGTGGAGCGCTTCAAGGGCTATGAGCGCACGGTGACCGCCAAGGGGCTGGCTGAGCGGGAGGTTCCCGCAAATATCGTCATCTGGCCGATCCAGTTCACGGCTGCCAGCAATGACCTGCAGGAGCTATATGGGCAGATCGCGGCCAGCAGTGGGCGCATCGAAAGCTTTCTCGGTGAGCAGGGCATTTCCGCCGGCGAGATTTCAGCTTCCCTGCCGGCGGTGACAGACCGGCTGGCACAGCAATACAGCTCCGGTGCACGGCCCGAGTTTCGCTATACCGCCCTGCAGACGGTGACGGTGTACTCCCGGCAGGTTGATAAGGTGCGCGCGGTGATGGATCAATTGGCGCAGTTGGGGCGTGAGGGCATCGCTTTCTCACAGAACAACTACCAGGGTCAGGTCGAATATATTTTTACCGGCCTGAATGACATCAAGCCGGAAATGATCGAGCAGGCCACGAACGAGGCGCGACAGGTCGCACAGAAGTTCGCCGAGGATCCGATAGCGTGCTGGGGAAGATCAAGCGTGCCTCTCAGGGGCAGTTCAGCATCAGTGATCGGGACAAGAACAACCCGCAAATAAAAAAGGTGCGGGTGGTCTCCACGATCGAATATTACCTCTCAGATTGATTGAGCGAGGAAGCCATCATGATCAAACCTGCGATTGCAGCAGTTATCAGTATTTCCCTGGCTGCCGGAGCCAGCGCTGTGCTGGCCAAACCGGGCAACGACCTTCCGCCGGGGCTGCAGAAAAAAGTCGAAAACGGTGGCGATCTGCCCCCTGGCTGGAAGAAGAAGCTGCGCAAGGGGCATATCCTCGAACATGAGATCTACCGCCACGGCGTCATCGTCCAGCCGGTAGACCGGCACGGGATCGTCACCATCAGCATCCAGGGAGAAATCGTGCGCCTGATGCATCACACCCGCGAGATTGTCGATATTCTCAGCCATTGACCCGGTCGCCGGCGCCCGCCACCCACTTCGCGGGCGTTAGCTTCCTCCCCCACTCTGTCTGCAGCGCCTCCCCCGCACTCCCCGCCACTTATACTCCAGCCAGTCCCTTGCAATCGATATGGAGAGCGTAATGACCATCAAGAGACACGGCCTGGCGATCGGGCTGGAACGTACCGGCGAGCAGTTCTTCCTGAGCCTGCGTGTACACGGCAAACTGACCCATGAGGACTACCAGTCCCTGGCGCCGATGCTGGAATCCGCCATGGAGGGCATCGAAGATCCCGAAATTGATGTATTTCTCGATGCGCGCGAACTCGAGGGCTGGCAAGCCCGGGCCGCCTGGGATGATCTCAAGCTCGGCCTGAAGCACGGTCGGGAATTCCGCAAAGTAGCCATTCTTGGCAACCAGCGCTGGCAGCAACTGGCCGCCAAGGTGGGTTCCTGGTTTATCGGCGGCGAAGCGCGCTATTTCGAAGAGGAAAGTGAGGCCATGGCCTGGCTGGAATCGTCGCCGTAGAATAGGCCGCTCTGAAGCAAAGGCGGCAAAAGGAACTTCCGAATGTTTGAGTGGATGGCAAGCCCCGAGGCATGGGTGGCGCTGGCGACACTGGCGGCGCTGGAGATTGTCCTCGGCATCGACAATATCATCTTTATTTCCATTCTGGTGGGCCGCCTGCCTCCGCACCAGCGTGAGCCGGCCCGGTTTATCGGACTGGCGCTGGCCATGATCACGCGCCTGGCCCTGCTGTTTTCCATTGTCTGGATTATGGGGCTGGTAGAGCCCTGGTTCAGTGTGTTCGGGCACGAGATCTCGGGGCGCGATGTGATCCTTGTGGGTGGTGGCCTGTTCCTGTTGTTCAAGGCTACCCATGAAATTCATCACAGCCTCGAGGGGGTAGATGGCAGCGAGGGGGCCGTAAAGGTGTCCAGTTTCAGTATGGTGCTGGTACAGATCGCAATTCTGGATATTGTCTTTTCATTGGATTCGGTCATTACGGCGGTAGGCCTGGTCGACCAGATTTCCATCATGGCCATCGCCATTATTCTCGCGGTGATCGTCATGCTGGTGGCGGCCAGGCCAATTGGCGAATTTGTCGAACGCCACCCGACGGTGAAAATGCTGGCCTTGTCCTTCCTGATTCTCGTTGGCTTCACGCTGATTCTGGAAGGCTTCGAGGTGCATGTGCCCAAGGGCTATATCTACTTTGCCATGGCGTTTTCCATGGGTGTGGAGATGCTCAATATTCGCCTGCGGAAAAAGCAGGCCAAGCCGGTGGAACTGCACAAGCCATTCCATGAGGAAAAGGCGTAGTAGCCAGGTAAAACCGGCAACATAAAAAAGGGGCGATCCATGGATCGCCCCTTTTGTTATGCAGCAGACAGGAATCTGAGTGCTGAATACTGCCGCTGGCAAAGTCACTGGCAGGCGCTGCGAATACCATGGGCCTCCTGCACTGCCTCCAGCCAGTAGTAAGTATCGTTGTCGCTGAAATAGTAGTAGACGCTGTCGTTGGGCAGAAGCACTACCGTAATGCCACCGTAACCGGACAGGAAGGGTATCCACTGTGCACCACTACAGCCAGTCAGGCTTCCGGCCACATTATGTGCCCAGAAGCCGTTGTTGTAGCGATAGTCGGCAAGAGGCACCGTGCCGGTATCCGTGGGCGAGCGCTGCAACGCGGCATCGAGCTGTGCAGCATCAAGCATAGGCTGCCCACCGATTTGGCCATCGTCGATGCCCACGAAGCTGGCGATCTTGGCAATGTCGTCCGGTAGCCACATCAGCCCCCAGCCGGTAAATGGCTGCGCCACAGTGTCATAGGTGCGGCGGGTGTACTGCCCGGTGGGGCCGACGCCAATGGGTTTCAACAAATCTTCCACCAATGTGTCAGTGAAAATATCGGCATCACCACCCTGCTGGTTCTGCAGATAGGCATTCATCAGCGAACCGGCAATGTAGGTATCGGAAGTGTGGTAGACCCACAGGCTGCCGGGCGCCGCTTTCCGGGCATAGTGACCGCAGCTGTAGCTGAGTTTGCTTGCGTGGCTATCCACCAGGAACAGGTTGTCTGTGTGCGCCGCCCCTTCATCCTCCATGTAGTTGCTGCTGTCGTAGTTGCCCGTAGCCATGTCGAGGACATTGTCCAGGGTGACATCGCTCCAGGTGCCATTATTGCAGCTGCTTACATAGCTGCTGACGATGGTGTTGCGTACCCCCGGATACTGCTTTTCCAGTCGCATCATGGCGACCCCACCGAACAGTGATTTGGCCGTGGAATAGGACGGGAGCAACAGCGACTCACAATAGGGGTAATCCCCGTTGCGGGTAGTGCATGTCCCGCGGTAATGGGTACCGTCGATGACGAAGCCGGCAGTACTGATATGGCTGGGATCGGTGCCACTGGGGCTGGCAAAAGAGGTGTAGTCCGTGCCAGGGTAATCGGTGTTCAGTGCGGATAACGGCTTCACCGGCAGGCGCGCGGCAATTTCCGCCTGGTAGTCGGCAATCAGCTGGCTCTGCCCGGCAATGCTTTCCGGGGTGTAACTCGCATCCAGCAGGCCCCACCAGTCAGCCTTGAAGTACAGGCAGGTCTCACTGCTGATCTGGTAGGCCACCCTGGAGACAGCGCCGTCATCCCGGAACAGGAAACTCATCACGCCGTTATGCATGCAATTGGCATTGCGCTGCTGTAGCGCAAAGGGGATTGCTACCCGGCTGTAGCCGTTATCGCCGTTTTCCTGCCATACGCGTCCTGGAGCCAGGACGTACTCCCAGTCGGGATGCGTACTGGCGATGGAGCCCCGCTCAAGTGGGAAAATATGGCTACCGGTCTGGATAAACTGAAAGGAGAATTCCGGCAGGTGCTTGCGGGTGTCGTCCGCTGCCCCGGTGTAATTGTAGGTGTCCTTGTGCTCAAAAAAGCCGCCGCCACTGGCCTCACCATTGAGGGTCAGGGTACCGGCAAATGCATTTTGCGGATGGGCGGCATCGGCGGGCAATGCATAGCCGGAAAGATCGATACGTGTGCCCGGATCGCCACCACTCATAAGAGTGCTGTAACTCAGCAGTGTGCGGGTGACACTGCCGCTGCCGGTCAGCTCGTCGTAAAAGTCGTCATTGCCACCACCGGGGTCGTCGCCACCGCTGGTGTCCACGTCACCGGTGACCAAGACATTGTCGCCATAGCAGTAGTCATAGTATTGGTTGACGCTGGTGCGGTAGCGGATCAATAGCGAACTCTTGTTATCCGCATCGATGGGTACACTGGCGGCGTTATAAAGTGCACTGTTGTCCTGCCCGTTGTACAGCGTTATGGCATTGACCCAGGTGTTGCCGCCGTCGTTGGAAACCTCAGCGATGCAGCGATCACCGTATTCCAGTGCGTAAGCGGAAATGTCGAGGGAGATATTGACGTTCACATATCCAACGGTAGATAGCGCGTAACTGGCACTACTGCCGACTCCACGCAGACCGAGGGAATAGTTGCCGTAATAATAATTGGCGTAGGCAGTGCCACTGGTGGACCAGCCGGCGAGATCGCCATTCTGGAAATTGTCCTGCATCAGGGTGTCTGCCTTGACCTGTGAGGACGTGCACGCGCACACCATCATCAGGGTAGCCAGGGATTTGAGGGGTTTCATGGTTCTTCTCGCAGTGATTCGGGATTGTATTTGGCAAGAATGTGCGGTCGACGATCGACAGTAGGTTTTTTTAGAAGAGGGGCGCTATGCGCCCCTGATTTATCCTGTGAGGAGGTGTGAAAATCAGTCTACTGGCACAGGCTGCGGATACTGTGTGATTCCACGGCTGCGTCCATCCACGTGTAAGCATCGTCGTCGGCAAAGTAGTAGTAGAGCGTGTCGTTGGGCAAAACCAGAACGCTGATGCCTCCATAACCGGACATGAACGGGAGCCAAAGCTCACCACTGCACCCGGGCAGGTTGGCACTGATCTCGTGGGCCCAGAAGCCGTTCTTATACTTGTAGTCCGCCAGTGGGTCGTTGCCGCGATCCGCGGCGTTGCGCTGCAGCGCCGCATCCAGTTCCGCCTGATCGAGCACCGACTGGCTGCCACTGCGGTAGAGACCGCCGATCTTGGCCACGTCATCGCGCAACCACATCAACCCCCAGCCGGCGAACGGCTGCTGCACCGAATCGTAAGTGCGGCGGGTAAAGTGAGCGGTGGGGCTGATGCCGAGCGGAGCCAGTACCTCGTCGATCACAATATCGGTGAAGATATCCGTGCTGCTGCCCTCAATACCCTTCACATACTGGTTCATGGCACGGCCGAGAATGTAGGTATCGGAGGTGTGGTAGACCCACTTGGTACCCGGTGTGGCCTTGCGCGGATATTCAGTACAGCTGTAGCTGATCTTGGACGCATGGTCCTCCGGCAGGAACAAATCGTTCGTGTGGCTGGCGCCCTCGTCACTCATGTAACCGGCAAGCTTGTAGTTGCCCGTAGACATATCGAGGGCATTCTCGAACGTCACGTCATCCCAGTTGCCGTTACTCGCGCAGTCGGGAACGTAGTTGCCAATGATCTGGCCAAAGGTGCCCGGGTATTTCTCTTCCAGTCGCATCAGAGCGCTGCCGGCAAATACTGACTTGGCACTGGAATAGGACGGCACCGGCATGGACTCGCAGTAGGGATAATCTCCCTGCCGCGATACGCAACCCCCGGTGTAGTGGGTGCCATCGATGACGAAACCCACCAGTGACATACTGGCTGCATCCTTACCCGAAGGTAGCGAGAACTTGCTCGGGTCGGTGCCGGGGTAGTCCTGGGCCAGGGCGCTCAGTGGTTTGACCGGCATGCGTCCGTTCACTTCTGCCTGGTAGTCGGCAGTCAGAGCGGCAGCATTATTGACGCTGTGCGGTGTATAGCTCGCGTCCAGCTGGCCCCACATGTCCACCTGGAAGTAGAGGCAGGTCTCCCCGGCGATCTGGTAAGCCACGTCGGACACAGAGCCGTCATCCTTGAACAAAAATGTCATCATGCCGTTGTGGATACAGTTGGCATTCTTCTGCTGCAATGCAAACGGCAGGGCAACACGGCTGTAGCCGTTATCGCCATTCTCGTCCCACACGCGTCCGGGTGTGAGGATGTATTCCCATTCCGGGTGACTGCTGGCGATGGAGCCCCGCTGGACCGGGAAGATATGGCTACCGGTCTGTACCAGTTCGAAATCGAATTCCGGCAGGTGCTTGCGAGTGCTGTCCTGGTTGCTGGTGTAGCGGTAAGTGTCTTTTTGCTCGTCGAAGGCGCCACCGGTTGCTTCGCCAAATAACTCCAGGCTGCCTTCAAACTGGTTGCTGGGCATGGCGGCATTCGCGGGGAGTGCATAGTGGCTGTAATTCACCAGCTGACCCGGGTCGCTGCCGTTGATGAGAGTATTGAATGACAGTGCACCGCGGCTGACAGCGCCGCTCCCACTGAGCGGATCGAAATTTTCCACGCTGCCTCCTCCTCCACCGCCGCCGCTGCTGGCGCTGCCGTACAGGGCGATGGTCACGTTGCCCTCATCGGGATCATTGGAGGAAATGCTGATGCTGCTGCTATAGCTGCCATCTGCCGACGGAGAGAAATCAATGGTCAGCTGACAGCTGGCGGACGGACTTACCGTGCCGCAGTTGTTGCTGGCAATACTGAAGGGAGCGGATGGTGCGCTGACATTGTTGATCACCAGGTCAGCGGTGCCGGTATTACTGATAGTTGCACCCAGGGTATTGGTATTACCCGGAGCAATATCGCCAAAGTCGAGGCTGGCGGGAGCATTGATATCCGGTTCGGTGGTGGCGCCACTGGTGCCGCTGACAGTTACCGACTGCCCATAACAGTAGTCGCCTATCGTCGAGCCCGTGCCGCGAAAGCGGACCTGGACCTGGGTATTGTTATCGATTCCGGCCGGTGAGCCACTCCCGGTAAAGATGGTGCCGTTGTCCTGGCCGTTTTCGACGGTGAGCACGCTACTCCAGCTACTGCCACCATCCGTGGATACTTCGGCGTAGCAGAATTCACCGTTCTCAAGCGAAGATGCGGACAGGGCGAAATCTACGGAGACTGAGGAGAAGCCGGCAGTGGAAAGGCCGCGTGTCGCAGTCGAGGTATCCCGCAGGCGAATCGACTCATTGTTATAGGCATCCACATTGCCGCTGGTAGACCAGTCGCTGATGTCGCCATCGCTAAAGTCATCGGAGAATATGGTGGCACTGTAGGCAGGCAGAGCGAGTAGTAGCCCGCCTGCAAGCAGCAGCGCAGATGTCACCGGCCGGCGGCCTGGACTTGAGAAATGAAGCATGGTCGTGTTCCCGTTATCTTGTTGTCGACATGGCACGACTGCAATCGCCGCTAAGCGCAGGACTGGATACAGTCAGCAGGCTGGATGGGCGGTTCGGTGCACAGAGCAATAACAAGATGCGGTCCACGAAGCCGATGCGTTAGCACCAGAACGATGACGCCGATTGGGCCAGAGGGGCTGAAAGGGGGGAACTGACGACACGGGCCGGCTCGTGGCCGGCCCCATGGAAAGCCTTAACGCCCGCAGGTATTCAGGCCGAGGGGGAGGTATAGCGGGCAGGTGCCCACAGAGCTGGTCAGTGTAAATATGACTGCCAGGGTGCCGAGGGCCAGGGCGGTGACACCGGTGGCAGTTCCGGTAACGACGAGCGTCGCTATCACGACCACAGCCGCCAGGCGCAGCCCGCGATCAAGCGCGCCCATATTCTTCTGAATCTTCATAGTTTTTCTCCTGTAACTGCCACGGAGCGCAGGGCGGCAACGGGGCACGGGTACTTTATAGCCCGAGCAGGCGGACCATCGCTTGATCTGGATCAGTCGCCGGATTAATCCTGCGCTCGAGTTTGTGGGCCCCTGTCAGCGTTCCATGGACTGTTGTAACTCCCGGGTCACAAGCTGGATGACCCGGGTATCCAGTGCTGCCCAGCGGTGCAGCTTTACCGGGACCTCATAGTGGGCTCCCAGGGGCAGGAGTGCGCTGCTGTGGGGCAGGATCGTAGCGTCATAGCGGGTCCAGATAGAGACAGGATCAGTGGTCTGCAATTGCTCCAGGCCGCTATTCAGTTCGGCCAGCAGGGGACTGCCAATCTTCAGTTGGCGACCTCCGGGATATGGCAGCAGGTTGGCCCACAGGCTGCCCCGGTGGGGAGTGGCGATGGAGATATACTTGTGCACCTGCGGCAGCCCGCCGCGCGCCTGCATAAAATGGCGTGAGATGATACCGCCCATACTGAAGCCCACCAGTGCAAAGGTGTGTCCGGGCTGCACGAACTCACTGACGCGCTCTTCCAGCTGTCGGGATAAGTACTTCACCCCGTACCAGGCCGAGTTGTAACGCAGGTGGATGTAGTGAGCCGAGAAACCCTCGCCCTGCAGGGCCGCCTGCATCCGGTGCATGGACCGGCCGCGATCAAAGATACCCGGCACCAGGAGCACTACATTACTCTTTTGCGTCATCGCTTCGGCTTTACTCGATATTTCAACGCCTAGTGTATGGCTCGGGACCACTCAATGGTCGAGAGGCCGCTCCTGTATTGCCCGCGCGCTGCGTCGGGCGCGCGGCCTAATCCTCTTCGATGTTATAGACTTTCATGCCGCGGGCCTCGTAGTTGCCCAATGCCCCCGGGTGATCCAGGCTGCAGGTATGCACCCAAACCCGGCGGGGTCTATCCCATGCCCATGCAGACTGCAGGGCATGTGTCAGCAGGTAGCCGCCGAACCCCTTGCCCACGAAACGTGGTGCCAAACCGAAGTAAGCGATCTGGACACTGCCGTCACTCTGTCGCTCCAGCTCGTAATAGCCCGCAATGGCCCCCCGGTGATACGCCACCCAGGTACGGAGGCTGTCCCGCTCCGCGTATTCCTGCCATGCCTGGTCGGAGAGGGTGAGCTTGTCCACCCACTGCCACGGCTCCCCAACGAGCTGGTACAGGTAGCGATTAAAGCGAAACTCTTTGAGCACCGCCTCATTTACCGTGAGCTCGGGTGGTTGCGGTTTTCCCCGTAGCTGTTCCGGATCGGGCATTTCCAGGTAATAGGTGGTGACCGGTGTTTGTTGGCTCATTTCTGCAATTCTCCGGGGCGTTTATTTTGCATCGGTGGCTTGTTGATCCCGGCCGAGAAGAAACCGCAGCGGTTCGGCCAGGCGGGCCCGCCAGGAGTTTTCATCGTGGGCGTGGCCGTCAAATACCCGTGTCTGCCAGGCGGGGCTCCGATAGCCCGCCTGATCCATGATCGTGTCCACTTTCTCCTGTAACGGCGGATAGTGGGCGTCCAGTGTCTCGGTGCCGTGGTCAAAGTAAAAGCGATGCCTGCCCGGCGCCGGCAGGTTTTCCTTCAGGTAGGTGCGGATTGCGGCGGCCACTGGCAGCTGGTCATCAGGCTTGATACCGAGCCAGTGGGTGGAGATGGCGGCTGCTGCTGAGAATACCTGGGGATACTCAAGCATTGCATAGAGCGAAATCAGGCCGCCCATACTGGAGCCGGCAATGACGGTATGCGCCCGGTCGGATGCAACCGCATAGTGGGTGTCGACATAGGGCTTCAGTTGCCCGACGAGAAACTGCAGATACCGGTCGGCCCGCAGTTCTGCCTGATTGAAGGGGTGCTCTTTCGCCCGCTCGGCGGCCGGCATCAATACCCGGGCCTTCTGCGGGAAATAATCGCCGTGACGTGTCTCGCTCACATTCTCGATCGCCACAACGACAAAGGGGATCGTCTCGCCCGCTGCCTGTAGCTGAGACGCTACCTCGTCGACGCCCCACTCCTGTTTGTTCCAGGTTGTGTCGGCGTCGAACAGCATCTGGCCGTCATGCATGTAAAGGGCAGCATAAGGCGCCTGATCGGGATAACCATCGGGCAGCCATATATGTACCGGGCGGGGTGCTATGCCACGGAACTCGAAATCCGGCAGTGTCTCGAGTTTGCCGGCGGAAACTTCCATAGCAGTGACGATCTGTATCTGGGCTAACAGGAAGCCGAGGGTAAAAAGCCTGAGCATTGTCTTTCACCTGTTCAATGTGCCTGGACTCTGCGATTCAGAGGCCCGGCAAAAGCTCCTATTGTGCCGCCTCAATAAGCGGGGAGAAACTGCCGTCGCAGACGCCTGGCAATAGAGTCCGCACAAAGGGTCAGCACGGCACTGGCGGCAATAAGGATCAGAGCCACATCAAATCGCAGGAATTCAAATGCCGAGTCGATGTAAAAACCGAGCGTTGGAATCCCCAGCACACCAAGCATTGCGGTCTCGCGAATAATGATCTCCCAGCGGTAGAAACAGTAGGCGAGAAAGCGCTGGTACAGGGTGGGCACATAAAAGTAGGCAAAGCGACTGAGCGGGCCGGACTCCATCACAGCCGGTGCCACTTCATCGCTGTGCTTGCCAAGCAGGTGGCCGATGATGGCACCATTATGCAATGTCATGGCCAGGATGGCCGGCAACATAGAGGGGCCCAGCACGATCAGGAAAATAAAGTTGAGCAGGTACTCCGGCAGTGAGCGCAGTACCAGCAAAAAGCCGTCTCCCAGCCGGCGCCGCCAGCCCGAGACAAAGTGCGAGGAGTTCATGGTGGAAGTCAGTAATGCGAACAGTCCGGTCAGCACCAGGACGATCTGGGCCAACAGCACGGTATTCCACGCTCCGGCGCCGATCTGCTCGCCCAGCCACAACAACCAGCGCCCACTTTTCTCCAGCGCCCAGTCTTCACGCAGCGGGGCCGGGATGCAGTCGCGGAGAAACTGCGCGAAGTTGGCACTGTGCCAGTCCCCGGAAACGGGGCGCACAAAGAACGCCAGTGGCACCAGTACCCAGAGCAGCCTTGCCCGAAACCAGTAGCGCAGGGAATAGATCAGTGCGAGGAGTGTGAAAAGCAGGGCGCTGGCAGCGGAGTACTCGCCGGTGCGCAGGGCCGTCTCCAGGTGAAAGCCGAGAGTCGGCAGGCCGATAAAGCCGAGTACTACCGAGGAGCGGATGGCGCACTCCATCCGGTAGGCGGTGTAATTGCGCATTGCATGCAGGGCAAGTGGCAGGCGGGTATAGAAAAAGTGGCTGAGCCCGCTTTCCGCACGGTCGTGCACCGCCCTCGCCGGGCGGCTATCGATTTCCTCCAGCTGTTCGCCATAGACCTTGGCCATGGTGCCACTAAAGGGCAACACGATGGCCAGCACACCGGCAAGGGTCGAAATGCCAAAGATCTGGATAAAGATCAGCGCCCAGAACACCTCGTGCACAGAGCGCAGCAGTGCCGCCACAACCCGCACCCAAGTCAGGTGATAGTAAACGGCAAACAGGAAACCGACAGCGGCCGCGAGCACCACGCCCTGCAGGGAGAAGGTCAGCGTATAGATCACCGCATCCAGCCACTGCTGCCAGTCCGGTACCTGTGGGGTTAGTAATCCCCTGCCCATCAGCCACAGCTCGTGCCCGGGGCTTCCGGTGCTGATATCGATATCCGCCAGTGCCAGGCACGCCACAGCCAGCAGCGCAAAGTAAAAGGTCAGTTTTCGCAGGCTGCGTGTTTGCGTGAGAAAGCCGATTGCCGTGCTCATTGGTAGAGCCGCTGGATATTGTCCGGATGCACTTCGCTGGTGGGGAGATCGAAGAGTACTCGCCTGTCCCGCAGCGCGATAACCCGGTCGCAAAGGTTCAAGGCCAGTGGTGCATTGTGCAGGGCAATGATGCTGGTGGTATGACGCTGCAGCAGCTGTCTCAGGATGGCCTCTCCCTGTATGCGGTCCAGCGCGGAAACCGGCTCGTCCGCCAGCAGTAGCGGTTTATGCTGGTACAGGGCTCGGGCCAGGGCGACCCGCTGTTGCTGACCGCCGGAGAGCTCTCCCGCCTTGCTCCAGAGTAAATCGGCGATACCGAGAGGTTCTGCAAGCCGTGCAATTTCGGTCTGATGGCGGCGGGATGGCAGCAGGAGGTTTCTCAGGTTTACGAGTGCCGAGTGTCGGTCCAGTGCACCAGAGAAAATGTTATGGAAAACTTTCAGTTGTGGCACCAGGCCCGGTTCCTGCGGGCACCAGCTCGTCTGTCCGGCGAGCTCCCGGCGGAGGCGGCGCAACAGTGTACTCTTGCCTGCACCGCTCTTGCCGAGCAGGGCAATCCGCTCGCCTGCCCGGACCGTCAGGTGGTCGACTTCCAGAGCCAGCCAGTCGGCTTCACCCATGGTATCGCTGGGATAAGTCAGCCGGCACTGACTCAGCTCAACCAGAATGGTCATCAGAAGTCGTCGAGCAGACCAATGGATTTGGCGGTGTTCTCAATCGCCTGGTAGGTGTCATTGTCTGCAGGTACGAAGCCGGAGCGTGGGAAGCTCTGCAGGATTGATTCGTCCTCGAGGTTCAGCAGCGCCCGGGTCAGTTTCTCTTTGAATCCGGGACCGAACTGCTCGTCGACATCGCCGCGCACGGTCCATTGGTAGTCGGCATAAGTCGGCGTGGTCCAGATAACGGAAACCAGATCCGTATCCACCTCGCCGCTGGCAACCGCCTTGTCCCACACGGCATAGTTGACCGCGCCCACCTCATAGGCTCCGGATTGCACCAGCGCAATGGTGCGGCTGTGGTCGCCGCTGAAGCCCACCCGTGAAAACACCTCCCGTGGGGCTTCGTTAAAGGCCTCACGGATGTAGAACTCGGGCATCAGGCGTCCGGACGTGGACCCCTTGGAGCCGAAAGTCAGTGTCTTGCCCGCGATCGCTTTGGGAAATTCATCGGAGGCCTCAAGACCTGCATCACGGTGGGCAATAAGGTAAGTCTTGAAAAACTGGTCCTCGTAACCCTGGGCGATAGCCTCGGAGCCGGGTACCGCCTTGCGCGCCTGTACGCCAGACAGTCCGCCGAACCAGGCGAGCTGCACTTGATTGTTGCGAAATGCGGTAATGGCCGCGGGGTAGCTTTTTACCGGAATGTACTTTACGTCCGCGCCAAGCTCTTCGCCCAGGTACTCGGCCACCTGCTGGAAGCGCCGCACCAGCTCCGCTTCGTTCTGATCGGGGATGGCGGTAAAGGTGAACTGAGGTCGGTCGGAATCGGCAGCGAAGGTGTAAACCGAAGCCAGTAGGGTCAGGATTGCGGTCAGGAGGCGCATCTGCGGAAGCCTTTTGTTTTTACAGGGGGAACAGGGGTGGCAAGGGCGCTTTTTAGCCCAGCGACTGGCATTTTACAAATCTCGCGGGCGAACACCCTGACGGCCGCACGGCGTGCTTCACAGGTCCAGCGCATTGCTCCAACGCATTAATTGATTCTGCATTCCGCTCCGATCAGGAATTGACCACCAGTGCCTTCAGGAATAACTGCACCGCCGGATGATCCGCCGCACTGCGCTTGAAGGTGGCGGCATTCTGGATCTGGTAGTGGAAGCGGTCCGGGCGCAGGGCCACCAGTTGACCCGTATCCTCATGGCGCCGGGCCAGGTACTCCGGCAGAAAGCCTACAAACTTTCCGGAGAGCAGCATCGCCAGGCGCGCCGCCATATGATTGGCGGTCGACTTATGCGGGAACAGCCGATACAGGTGGGCAGCACCGGAGAGCACTGCGTGGCTGGGCGCGGCCAGTTCCTGCTCAGTGAGTAACTCCTCACTTACCTCTTTCTTGTTAGCCAGTGGATGCTGGCTGCCACAGTAAAGCCGCGACTGGTGCTGGAACAGCGGTTTGTATTCGAGCCCCGGCCGGTGGGAGTGCAGGGGGTTGATGCCCACATCGGCACGGCCGGCCAGGATTTCCAGTTCCAGCTCCTGGGGTGCCGCCAGCTGCACATCCAGCTGTAGTTGTGGGGCGCGCTCGCGCAACCGGGCAATGGTGGCCGGCAGGTCCAGCTGCGGCATCTCCAGCACATCGTCCGGCAGCACGATACGCAGGCTGCCGGTGAGCTGTGACTGGATGGCGTTGACCTGGCTCCTGAAGGCGGCCAGGTGGCCATCCAGCTCACTGATTGCCTGGTAGAGCGCCTCGCCCTCCGGGGTCAGCTTGAAATCCGAGCGGCCACGGGAGCGCAGGCACAGTTGCATGCCGAGACGCGATTCCAGGTCCGACAGGTGCAGACTGATGGTGGAGCGGCTGATATTAAGGGCGACTTCTGCCGGTGCCAGGCCACCGGCGCGAACCACCTCGCGGAACACCCGTAGCAATCGCAGGTCCATATCGCTGACCCGCCCGCCCAGGGCTGTTTTTACGCTCATTTCGCGACTCCTCGTTGCTATTTCGCGGCAACTTGCCCGCGCCGGATCGAGCTTAGAGTAAAGTTTGAGAAAGGTAAATTTTAGTTGGAGAAAAATGACTATTCTCCGGCTGCAGCCGGCTGCAGAATCCCGGCTATAGAGGTAAAGGCCAGTGAATACAGGGAGCGCACAGATGCAGCTGACCGATAAGCAGTTATTGAAAACCCAGAACTATATCAACGGCGAGTGGCGCGATGCGGCGGGGCGTATCGACGTGCGGGACCCGGCCAGTGGGGAATTGCTGGCTGAGATCGCTGATGGTACTGCTGCCGATGCGCAGGAGGCCGTGGTGGCGGCCGCCGCAGCCTTCCCCACCTGGAAGAGCAAGACTGCCAGCGAGCGCGCGGCGGTGTTGAAGCGCTGGCATCAGCTGATTCTGGACAACATCGACGATCTGGCGCTCATCCTGACCCTGGAGCAGGGCAAGCCGCTGGCGGAAGCCCGGGGAGAGATCCTCTATGGCGCCTCGTATATCGAGTGGTATGCGGAGGAATGTCGCCGCGCCTACGGCCAGACCATTCCCACCCACAATCCGGCCATGCGTCTGCAGACCATTCGCCAGCCGGTGGGCGTGGTGGCCTGCATTACCCCGTGGAACTTCCCCAACGCCATGATTACCCGCAAGGCGGCCCCGGCCCTGGCAGCCGGCTGTACCGTGGTGATCAAGCCGGCCAGTGAGACGCCGTTGTCGGCCATGGCCCTGTGTGAGCTGGCCACCCGCGCCGGTCTGCCCGCCGGCACCATCAACATGGTGGTGGGATCCGACGCCCCGGCACTGGGCCAGGTATTGACGCAGCACCCGCAGGTGGCCAAGTTCACCTTTACCGGCTCCACGGCCGTGGGCAAGATCCTGATGGCCCAGTGCGCCAGCGGGGTGAAGAAGATGTCCATGGAACTCGGCGGCAATGCGCCCTTTATCGTGTTCGACGATGCCGACCTGGATACCGCGGTGTCCGCTTGTGTTGCCACCAAGTTCCGCAACGCCGGCCAGACTTGCGTGTCTACCAACCGCATCTATGTGCATGAATCGGTTCACGACGCATTTGTGGAGAAACTGCATGCGGCGGTAGCCGAAATGAAAGTGGGGCACGGCTGTGACGAGGGTGTGACTGTGGGCCCACTGATTCACCGTCGTGCGGCAGAGCGTGTGGCACAACTGGTCAGCGAAACCGCCGGGGCTGGCGCCAAAGTTGAGTTTGGCGGTGACTTTTTGCCAGAGGGCGAGAACTACTTTGCCCCCACCGTGATTACCGGCGTCTCCGACGAGATGCGTATTGCGCGGGAAGAGATCTTCGGCCCGCTGGCGCCGGTACAGAAGTTCACGGATGAGGACGACGTGATTCGCCGCGCCAATGATACGCCTTACGGCCTGGCGGCCTATGTGATGAGCGAGAATATCCGTCGAGCCAACCGGGTGGTGGAAGCGCTGGAATACGGTATGGTGGCCTGCAATGCGGGCGTCTTCTCCACGACCGTGGCACCGTTCGGCGGCAGCAAGGAATCCGGTATCGGCCGCGAGGGCGGTGTCGAGGGTATGGCGGAATTTTACGAAACCAAGTACTGCTGTTTCGGCGCCTGACCGGACCCGCCGGAACTGCGATGAGCTGGACCCCGGATCAAGTCCGGGGTGACGATTATCAGCCTATCGTCATACCGGCGCAGGCCGGTATCCAGTCTCGCTTTAGTCGGCAGAGGCAATGTGATTGATCCCGGAGCGAGTACGGGGTGACGGAAAAAAACAGTGATCGCCACTGAACTCAATCCAGGGTGGCGGTTGAAATACACTGAAATGAAACGGCGCACAGTGACTGCGCCACGAAATAACGCAAAGGGAAAACCCGGAGTAAAGACCATGTCCGAAATGAAAACTGACGCATTCTGGATGCCGTTCACCCCGAACCGCACCTTCAAGGCAGCGCCGCGCATTGTCGAGCGCGCCGAAGGCATCTACCTGATGGAGAAAAGTGGCCGTCAGATTATTGATGCCACCGCCGGCCTGTGGTGCTCAAATGCGGGTCATTGCCGCTCCGAGATCGCCGACGCCATTCACCAGCAGGCCAAAAAGCTGGACTACAGCTCGATCTTTAATTTCGGACATGAGCTCAGCTTCGAATACTCAGAGCGCCTGGTAAAGCACACGCCGGACGGCCTGAACAAGGTCTTCTTCGGTAACTCCGGGTCCGAGGCAGTGGAGAGCGCTCTGAAAATCGCCCTGCAATACCAGCGTGCGCGCGGCAAGGGTAGCCGCACCATGTTCATTGGCCGCGAGAAGGGTTACCACGGGGTCAACTTCGGTGGTATTTCCGTAGGCGGCATCGCACCCAACTACCAGTCCTTTGGCCAGCCAGTGAAGGCCAACCACATGCGCCACACCCTGGATATCGAGCGCAACGCCTTCAGTCGCGGCCTGCCGGAGCACGGCATTGAGCTGGCGGAGGACCTGGAGCGTCTCGTGACTTTCCACGGTGCGGACCAGATTGCCGCGGTGATTATTGAGCCCTTCTCCGGTGCCGGTGGTGTGGTGCTGCCGCCCAAGGGCTACCTGAAGCGCATCCGCGAGATCTGTGACAAGCACGACCTGCTGCTGATTTTTGATGAAGTGATTTCCGGCTGGGGCCGCACCGGCTCCCCGTTCGCCTCCATCGAGTGGGACGTGACTCCGGACATGATGACCTCCGCCAAGGGCATCACCAACGCCACTGTACCGCTGGGGGCTGTGTTCGTTCAGGACCATATTTACAACACCGTGATGAACGCGGCTCCGGAAGGCATGGTGGAGTTCTTCCACGGCTACACCTATTCCGCGCACCCGGTGGCCTGTGCGGCCGGTATGGCGACCCTGGATATCTACGAGCGCGAGGGCCTGCTCACCCGCGCCGCGGGCGATATTGGCAAGCACTGGGAGAACGCCCTGCACAGCCTGGCGGACCTGGACAACGTGATCGACATCCGCAACTACGGCCTGGTCGGCGCGATCGAACTGCGCGCACCCGCGGAGCTGAAAGGCAAGTTCGGGGCCAAGGCCTCTGCCGCTGCCTGGGACGCCGGCGTGATGGCGCGCGGCATCGGCGATGCCCTGTGCATGTCTCCGCCGCTGATCATTGAAGAGCACGAAATTGACGCCATCGTCGACAAGCTGCGCGGCGTGATCAAGTCCATGGCGTAGTTTTATCCGGGTGGACCGCCTGGTCTGCCCGTGTCTACACTGAAAACAAGCGGCCCGTTGCCGCGACCACAGTCTTTGCAGAGTCGACTGTGGTCGCGGCCGCGGGCCGCTCTTCTTTTGTTGCGGGGGTATTTTGGCGCCGCCGTCTACACTTCGGGTATCTGGGTTATATAACGCGGAGATTCCCCGATGCCTGCCGAGCCCTATCCACTGCCAGAGCGGCCGATTCTGAGTGTGCTGGCCGAAAACTGGTGGTTGCTGCTACTGCGCGGTGTCGCCGCGGTGATTTTCGGTCTGCTGGCCTTCATCTGGCCCGGCCTTACGCTGCTGACCCTGGTGATCCTGTTTGGGGTCTATGCCCTGTTCGATGGTTTCATCGCACTCATTGCCGCAGTCAAGGGCCGGCATAAATCGACGCCCATGTGGTGGCTGATCGTGGTCGGGTTGGTGAGTGTGGCCGCCGGCATCATCACATTTATTTATCCCCAAATAACCGGACTGGTGCTGGTGCTGTTCATCGGTGCCTGGGCTCTGGTGCGCGGGTTGTTCGAGATCGTCGGCGCTGTTCGGCTGCGCAAGGAGATTCGCGGTGAGTGGCTGTTGATCGCTGCGGGCATGCTGTCGGTGCTGTTTGGTATCGCCATCCTGGTCAATCCAGGTGCCGGGGCACTGGCGCTGGTGTGGTTGATCGGGGCCTATGCCATTGCCCTCGGGCTTCCCCTGATCTGGTTTGCTTTCCGTGTGCGCAAGCGCTTCAAGGAGGCGGAGAGCCATACCACCGCCTAGTCTGTCGCTTGCCATGGTCGCGGCCTTAAAGGCATTATCAGCGCATAATAAATTGAGATACCCGTCACGTTGAGTGGGTGTCCCACACCATCAAGAGCCCGTCATGGCCGAATCGCTGATCGTTCTGGACCCGCAGACTGAGAAAAGCCTGCAGGCCCAGATCCGGGAAAAAATTATCCAGGGTATCCTCTCCGGCAGTATTCCCGCCGGCCATCGCATGCCGTCCTCCCGTCGCATGGCGGAACAGCTGGGGGTGGCTCGCAATACGGTCGTGCTTGCCTATCAGCAACTGGTGGACGATGGCTTCCTGATCACCCGGGAGCGCAGTGGATTTTTTGTCAGCAGCGCGGTGCAGGAGCAGGGTGTCATCAGTCACAGTGAGGCCCTGCCCGCTTCGACCAGCAGCGAGGTTGATCGCAGCTTCTGGCGGCAACATTGCAACCCGGTTTCCGTCAGTCGACGCGCCCTGCGGGTGCGCCCCGCCAACTGGCTGCAGTACCCGTTTCCCTTCGTCAGCAACGAATATGACCCGCGGTTGTTTCCCGGCGCCGAGTGGCGTGAGTGCACTCGCGATATCTACACCGGCCGCGAGGTGGCCCAGTGGGCCACCCTGGGCGGCAATGAAGATGATCGCCAGCTGGTAGAGCAGATCTGTACACGCCTGCTGCCACGCCGGGGTATCTATGTGGACCCGGGCCAGGTGCTGCTGGCCAGTGGCCTGCCACAGGCCTGTTACCTCCTGGGGCAGCTGTTGCTGGGTAATAACCGCAAGCTGGGGATGGTGTCACCCGGCTGCAGTGAGACCGAGGAAATCTTCCGGCGCACGGGCGCGGCCATTGAAGGGGTTGCCCAGGATGCAGACGGACCTTTGCTCGACAATGTGCTGGAGAGCAGCCACTGCTGGTACCTGCAGCCCAGTGCCCACAATCCCACCGCGGTGACTACCAGTCTCGAGCGGCGCCGGCAGTTGTTGCAGGCCGCCGCGGATCAGGGTGCAGTGGTTATCGAGAACGACTGTGACCACGAGTTTTGTTATCACGGCAATCCACTGCCACCACTGAAAAGCCTGGGCGGTGGCGAATCTGTGATTTATCTGTATCAGTTCCCCCGCGTCATCGACCCCGGCATGCAGGTGGCATTCGTGGTGGCGCCCAAGCCGGTGATCCAGCGTTTGCGGGCACTGCGCTATACGCTGCGGGAGCGGGTGCCGGCCATCAACCAGCGCCTGCTGGCAAAATTTATTGCCTCCGGTCACTTGGATGCGGCCATCTTCCGCATTACCCGCCAGTTGCGCGAGCGCTGGACTGCCCTTGGTGAGGCGTTGATGCATCACCTGCCCAAATTACAGGCGCGCCGCGCCAGTTCCGGCACCGCCTGCTGGCTGGAATTGCCCGAGCATGTCAGCGCTGAACAGGTGCAGAAAGAGGCCGAGCAGCAGGGTCTGCTACTGGAAGTGGTCAAGGACTCCAACGCGCTGCGCCTCGGCTATGCGGCCATCGAGGCGGACCGTATTGAGGCCGGGGTGCGTATCCTCGCGCAGCTGATCAACGGCGAAGTTTCCGCAGGTGAAGAGACGCTGGCCAATGCCCGCGGCCGGCGGCTGTACGCCGCTGACCTGCAGCGAGAGTTCCCCGGTGCCGTGCTGCTGGGTACCAACGCACTGGGCGAATCCTACCGGGTGCAGGTGATGGAGGACGGTACCCTGCTCGGCTATGCGCGCAACGACGTGGACGTGGACGAGACAGACACCGGCCGCTGGTGGCTGAGTGGTGATATGTGGGTGCGCCAGTGGCGCAACTGGTCCTACGGCCGCGCGGCCAGTTTCCACGTGGTGGTGGACGGCCACCTGATCAAGTGGTTTGGCGAGAGTGGCCAGCTGATCGATACCGGCATCCTCGCTCGGGAGTGAACAGCCTGCCCCGGTCCCCACCTTTCCTGATACCAACTTATGTTGAGCAATGAAAGCCGTGGTGCTTTCCGGGGGTTGGCCCCCGGGAAGCACCATGGGAAGATCCTTAGGTTTCTGCACCGCTGTTGTTCCCGGCATGGTCCAGTTTGACCGCTGCTGGTAAAGCCGCGAAACAAACCAGCAGCAACACGGATGCCAGGATGATGAGCTGAGAGTAGTCCCCCCCTCCTGAGAGCAGGCGGCCCGCAATGACAGGCCCGGATGCCAGCCCCATTTTAGAAGCGAAACCGCCGAAAGCTCCCATCTGCCCTGCCGCGTCAAAGCGAGACACCATCGTCAACAAGTAGGCCACGCAGAAAGCCCATGTAATGCCGGTGATGACATTAGCGGCGAAAAAGGCGAGTGGGCTGGCGCTGGCAAGGAACAAAGCAATACCTGCCACAGTTGCGACCAGTGCGATGGCCAGGGGGCGCGTGAGATCGAAGCGATCGCCTGTGTGCGCCGCAAGTATGGCGCCTGAAATGGCGATGAAGCTCGCCCAGCCCACGGTGAGGTCGACATAGCCCGGGGTGAGGCCAAAAGCGTGGCCCAGGTCAATAATAAATGCAAACAGCGCCATGTTGGCCAGCTGGAAACAGAACAGTGCCAGAAGGGTCAGCAGGATTGGCGTAACCGGGAGAACAAGCTTCTTCGGCAGGATGGAACGAGTCGATTTTCCGGCAGGCAGGGGATAGGCGGGAAGGAAGATCACCATCAACAGTGTGCAGGTGCTGAAGGTAATCAACGCGTAGAACGGTACGTAAGCGCCGAACTGTGGCACCAGTGAAGGCAGGGTGATGATACCGATGAACCCGCCCAGATACTGTACAGCGAGCAACATCCCGAACGCGCGACCAGCAATCCCGCTGCGGCTGATGACCGCAAAACCCAGGCCCACGAGGCTACCCCCCAACACCCCATGAACGAAACGCAGCGGAACCAGTGACTCCGGAGCGGATAAAGAAATGGTCAGCAGGTCCAGGCCAATGGATGACAGCAGGAGCGCACAGGCTGCGGGCTTCCAGCGCGGAATAAAGCGAATCAGGAAAGTGATACCGAAAGCCCCGAGTGCGGCCCCAAAGAAATTGGCCGAGAGGATATCTCCGGACTCTGCTGCCGACAGCCCCGCGCCAGACATCAGTGCATTCGAGATGACCGGGGCGATGTTGACGTAGTAAAGGCCCGCTGAGGAGAGGAAGGCCAGCAGGATGCTGGCAGCCCAGCCCTGGGCGCTCACAGTTGGTGCGCCGGCAAATATCCCCTTTGCAGGAGTGAATTCACCGCGGTCGATCAAGCTCTCTGCATTTTCGCTCATCTTGTCTCCGGCTGGGCTCTGCCCTGTTATCTGTCGAGGCCTCTCTCAATGGCACTGCTTCCTGTAGTCCAGAGAGGTCAGTGTATTCCTATCACCTGGCGCAACGCTAACGGATTGGGGGTGTGAGGATAGGGCCAGATGGCCAGGGACCATGGTGCCAACCGGACAGCAGGCGGGGTGTGGGACCAGAAAAGCGGCTTTGGACTCATCGTCGGGGCTCATCTGGACCTATTGGGCCAGTGGGCATTCCGCCAAGATAAATCCAGATAAAAAAACGCGGGGGCCGAACCCCCTGAAAAGCGGCAGCGACAAGCAGGAATTTTCAGGCGATGAACAATCCACGCAAACACTTTGGAATCGCGGCTTTACAGCTTCAGCTGGCCGAAGCCGACAACCTGGAATTGCTGCTACAGCGGATCCAGAAAACCAAGCTGCGCTTTCCCTGGGTGCGGATGGTGGTCCTGCCGGAGCTGGCCCTGCGCGGTGTGGGAGTGCAACACGCACGGGAGCTGCCGTCACCGGAGGAGCAGGCTTTCTGTCGCAGTGCGCGGGAACTGGGCATCTGGTTGGTGCCGGGTTCCATGTACGAGAAATGTGGCAGCGCCGTCTTCAATACCACGCCGGTCATCGACCCGGACGGCGATGTGGTGGCGCGCTATCGCAAGATCTACCCGTTCCTGCCCTACGAAAAGGGCGTTACCGGCGGTGATCAGTTTGTAGTGTTCGATGTGCCGGAGGTGGGCCGTTTCGGAGTCTCCATCTGTTACGACATGTGGTTCCCGGAGACAACCCGGGCCCTGACCTGGATGGGCGCTGAAATCATTATCCACCCCACCAAGACCGACACTATCGACCGCGTCGATGAGCTTTCTATCGTCCGCGCCAGCGCCATCACCAACCAGTGTTACGTGGTAGACGTGAATTCCTGCGGCGCCCAGGGCGTGGGGCGCTCGATTATCGTGGGGCCGGAGGGTGAGACCGTGCATGAGGCTTCTGTGGATGAGGAAGTCATTGCCTTCGAAGTGGACCTGGACAAAGTCCAGCGCGTGCGCGAACGCGGCATGAAAGGGTTGGGACAGACGCTGAAGAGCTTCCGCGATGGCAAGGTCCGCTTCCCGCAATACGAGCAGGGTGCAGAGTCGGCAGCCTACAGGGAGCTGGGAGTGCTGAAAGTCCCCGATTGATCGTGAGTGATGTGAATGAAGTTTCTGGACCAGTCAGTGCGCGTCGGCTGGCCCTAATTTTTTAAACAAGTACGCGCGATAGTCATTGTCCGATAACATAAAACGGCGCGGTACGGCCGGATAGCAAAGAGCAGAGGGAACCATGAAAGAGCAATCTCAAAAGGGGTTCAGCAGAAAGGCGCTGGCAACTGCGGTTGCCGCCGTTTCCACCGGTTATGTACTGACGTTGCCCCAGATCGCCACCGCGCAGGATGGGGAGATGATGGAAGAGATCATCGTCACCGCCACCAGCCGCGAAACCACCATCCAGGACGTGCCCTACAACATCTCCGCCGTTTCCGGCGAGGATGTGGCCCGGGCGCAGATTACCGAGCAGGCCGAGTTGATGCGCAATATCCCGGGTGTGGCGGTAGTCGACCGGGGCAACCGCAATTCCGGCGTGATCAACGGCATCATGATTCGCGGCCTCAACGTGGACAGCGCCGCCCTGGGTGATTATTCCGTGGCAGCGGCACCGACTGTCTCCACCTATGTGAACAGCACGCCGGTCTACGCCAACTTCCTGCTCAAGGACCTGGAACGGGTGGAAGTGCTGCGCGGTCCGCAGGGCACCCTGTACGGCTCCGGCTCCCTGGGCGGCACCGTGCGCTATATCACCCGTAAACCGAGCACCGAGGGCTTCTCCGCGGATATCAGTTCCGGAGTCTCCTCCACCGCCGGCTCCGATGGACTCAACTACTCCAGTGATATGGTGGCCAACTTTGCCATCTCCGATAATTTCGCCATTCGCGCGTCCGGTGGCTTTGTCGATAACGCCGGTATCGTCGATTACGTGAATGTCTATCGACTCGACGGCAACGGCGTGCCGACTGCCCCCAGCGGCGTGTTGTCTCCCGATGCCAGCTACAAGTCTGTGGAAGATGCCGATACAGTGGAAATCACTTACGGCAAAGTCGCTGCCCTCTGGCGTCCCACCGAGTCATCGGAGGTCCTACTGACTCACATGATGCAGGAGGACGATATCGGTGGTCGCCGCCAGCAGACCGTCGGCCAGGATGGCTGGGGCCAGTCCTATGATGATTACGAAAACGGTTCCATCCAGCTGGAGCCCTCCAGTCGCGAGGCCAGCCTGACCAGTCTTGAAGCCGAAGTGGACCTGGGCTTTGCCACCCTGACATCTTCCACTTCCGACTACGAGCACACCGGTGACTCCATTTCTGAAAACACCGGCTTCTATGCCCAGAACGGCTGGATTGCTGATTACTATTACAACTACAACCGGCCTATGGCTGAGGCCGTGCGCCAGTACGAAGACAGTGCCTTTATCCAGGAACTGCGCCTGGTATCCAATACCGAGGGCAACGTGGACTGGATCGTCGGTGCCTTCTACATGGATCAGGAGACCGCAGGGGCACAGCAGAGTTATGTGCGCGGCTTCCAGCAATGGGCAGATGCAGCCTGGGGCCCGGGCATTGTTGCCAGCGACCAGGACTGGGATTACGCCCGGGATGACAGTTTCACTGAGCTGGCCTTTTATGGGGAAGTAACCTGGCATCTCGATGCTCTGCACCTGACCCTCGGTGCGCGCCAGTTCGATAATGAATATGAGTCGTCGGTTTACATGGATTTCCCGGCCTATGGCTCTGGGGCCATTTTCCCGGTGCTCCGCGATTCCAATGTTACGGAAGACGACGGTGTCCTGTTCAAGGTCAACGCCTCTTACGACATCAGTGAAGATACCATGGCTTACGCCACGGTTTCCGAAGGCTACCGCCGTGGAGGTTCCAACGCAGTTCCCACGGAGGGATTCTTTGGCGAGGACTCGGGCTGGTCGGTTTACGAGTCGGATACAGTGCTCAACTATGAGCTGGGTATCAAAGGCACGACCGAGTCATTTAGCTATACCGTCGCGGCCTTCGCCGTCGACTGGGATAACGTGCAGGTGAACACCGCTTCGCGCTGGTGGGGCTTCTTTGCGGTAGGCAATGCAGATGCGGCCAGCACCTCCGGTCTGGAACTTGAACTGCAGGGTGATCTCACTGACCAGTTGAGCTACACCCTGGGCTACGCCTATGTCAATGCGGAACTGGATTCCGATTTCACGCCGCCCGGCTACGATGGGCCGATTGCCAGCGCGGGCACCCGCCTGCCCGGCACCCCGGAGAGCACCTTTACTGCCGCACTGGACTACAGCACACCTATCGGCGCCGGTGATGTGGAGTTTGTCAGCCGCCTGGCCGCTTACTACCAGTCCGATGCCACCAATGCTGCCAGTGATAGCGCCCGCTTTGCTGCTGAGCTGGATGGCTTTTCGCTCCTGGATGGTCATGTGGGGCTGGCCGGTGACTGGTGGACCGCAACCCTGTTTGCGAAAAACCTGACCAATGAGGAGGGTACCACTGGTGTGTTCAAGGAGGAGTACATGGGCACGGATCCCTCCCAGCAGTACTTCGGTAATGGTTCCAAGCAGTTCCTGACCATGCCGAGAACCATTGGTGCGAATCTGCGCATTACTTTCTGAGTCTCTCGTTTGCTGTTATAACTGGGGCGCTTCGCGCCCCTTTTTTTTGCCGGGAAACAATATGCTTGTGGAACAAACCCAAAAAAATAAAACCCCCGCAGCCTTCATTGACAGTGCCAATCAGGCGCTGAAAAAAGGTATGTTTGCCGATGCGGCTGCGATAATGCGCGAGGGAGTTTCCAGCTATCCACGGGAGGTGGGCCTGTTTCCCCTGGCTATACGCACCCTGATTTATACTGGCGAACATGGGGAGGCCAGTGCCCTCCTCGATCAGTATGCGCGGCTTGCCCGGGGGAATGACCATCACAGTGGACTCTGTGCCGAACTGTATGCACTGGTACAGAAACAGGCGGAGGCGGTGCGGATATATCGGCCGCTCGCCAGCGGGGGTAATCGCGATGCCCGCTACAATCTCGGTGTTAACCTGCTCGCCATCGGTGAGCTGAGTGAAGCGGAGCAGGTGCTGGAAGACCTGGTGGCGGAGGATCCCAACGATGCACAGGCACTGCTCGTACTCAGTGGTCTGCGCCGGGTAACAGCTGACAGTAACCATATCGAGCAGCTGCAGCGAACCTTGCGTAACCAGAAACTCCCGGCCATGGAGCACTTGAAGCTTCACTATGCACTGGGCAAGGAGTTCGAGGATCTCGGGGAGTACGAACAGGCATTCCGGCATTTCCAGTTGGGTGCCGAGAAACGTCGCTCGATGCTGAAATATCGAGTGGAGTCAGATCAAAAAACACTGGCGCTTATTGCGGAGCATCACAACCGTCTTGAACCAGTGAATTGCGATTCCAGCGCCGGGCAGGAAGCAGTGTTTATTTTTGGTCTGCCGCGTTCGGGGACCACACTGGTCGATCGCATTCTCTCCAGCCACAGCCGCTGCGACAGCTTCGGGGAGATCACCGATCTCCCCATGGCATTGATGGTGCTCGCCGGTAGCAGCCTGCCGAAAGAGCGACTGGTACAGGAGACCGCCCACTGGGCTCCGGAAAAGATTGCCGGCAGTTACCTCGGGCGGCTGAGTAATTTTGCCTCAGGTGCCGAAAAGCATATCGACAAAACGCCACTGAATTTTCTCTACGCGGGCCTGATTGCCCGCTCGATGCCCGGCGCTACCATGATCTGGATGGAGCGCCACCCGCTGGATGCCTGCTTTGCCATGTACAAGACGCTGTTCAAGATGGGCTATCCGTTCTCGTACAGCTTTGAGGACCTGGCCGCCTATTACCTCGCCTATGACCGTCTCAAGCGTCACTGGCAAGAATTACTGGGTGATCGCATCCGCTTCCAGTCCTACGAAAAACTGGTGCAGGGTTTCGATCTTGAAGCCAGGGCCCTGGTCAAGACGGCGGGGATGGAATGGGAAACCGACTGTGGCGAATTCCACAAGAATCGCAGTGCGGTAGCCACTGCCAGTTCTGCCCAGGTGCGCCAGCCACTGTACAAGCGGGCCGTAGCACACTGGCGTAAATACGAAGAGCAGCTCGCACCGCTGGCTGACGCCCTGCGGGCTGGCGGTGTCGAACTCGACTGACAGCCCCCGCAACCGTGCCCCTAGTCAGGTTGGCGATGATGGGATGAGGCTCGTCACGCCGACACAGGCCAATATCCAGTTTTGCGCGGGAGATCGGTTTCCGCGGACTGGATCCCGGATCAAGTCCGGGATGACGGGATAGGGGTCGTTATGCCGGCGCAGGCCGGCATCCAGCCTGTGCCTCCTTACTGCGCCAGCGCATTGACTAGCGCCTTACCCCTGTCTTTCAGGGCGATGCAGAGCTGTATCTGTTCACCGGTCTGGTCCAGGCTGCGGCGGTAGCCTGGAGTCTGCGCACCGTGTGTCTCGAACAGCTGTTGCAACTGCTGCAGTTTCTCCGGCTCACAGAAGGCGCGTGCAAATCCCGGCGTGCGACGACGCCACTGGGCGGGGATTTTCTTCACTATCGTGGGGAAGTTGGATTGCAACCACTGCCAGTGCTGGTCTTTCACTGCAGGCTGGGCCAGTGCATGTAGCAACAGGCCGAAGGTTTCCCGGGGGCCGATCGCATCCCCAAGTGCCAGTTCGTGGATCTGCTCCAGTTGCTCGGGGTCATTGCTGCCACCGATGGCGTTGGCGCTGGCGTTCTCAAAGCGGGGGTCGTCGATCTCGCTGCGAATCTTCACCAGATGTGGCAGGAAGTCGGCGCCGGCATCCTGAACTGCGACGGTCAGGGCCGCCTCATAGAGGTCGGAGTCCAGCGCGGCTTTATCCTGCTCGCCCTTGAAGCCGGTGAAAGCAATGGCTTTGTCGGTCAGGGCTTTGCGGGTGTCGGGGTCATCCCCTGTCAGGGCCATAAAGCTCTGCAGCTCACTATGCAGAAGCTTCTCGTCGTTGTCGTCACTTCCTTCGGTGCGCTGCAGTACGGGCTGATACAGGGATTGCAGGAAATCAAGGAAAGCCTGTTGTTGCTCATCATCCACATAGTTGCGACGGTATTTTTCCAGGTGGCCCAGCGGTGCACTGACCACCTGGCGGCGATCCGAGTTGGCCGACTTCCTCATTACTTCAATCAGTGTCGCTTCCGGCAGGGTGCCCGCCTCAAAAGCGGCGAAGGCGCTGTCGATCACGGACATCGCCTCAGTGGGGGTCAGCTCATCAAAAGTCGCCAACAGGGACTGCCACTGCTCCGGTGACAGAGTCCAGCGGTAGTAGCCGCTGCCCTTGGCATTGGGCAGCAGCCACTCGGGGCAGATGCCACCGCTGATGGCCAGGGTCTGCTCTGCCTCTTCCATCATTACGCACTGCCGGCCGGCATCACTGCGCAGGCACACGGGGATGGTCCATTTGGTGGCGACACTCTCGATGGGTGAGCCCAGCGGCTTGTAGCGCTGCTGTTTGATATTGACCTGGGCGGCGCCGTTACCGCACTCCAGTGTGACATCCAGTTGCGGCACACCTTTCTGCTCCACAAAACTACGGAAGGTTTCGGTCAGTTCTGGCGTATTGGTCTCCTCACCGATAACGCGATAGAAATCCTCAGAGTTGGCGACACCATCGGCAAAGGTCTCGATATAGCGGCCCAGTGCCGGGCGGAATTTTTCCGGGCGGAAATACTGGTCCACCATATGAATGACGCCGAGGCTCTTGTCATAGGTAATGGCGTCGTAGGCGTTGCGGATCTCGTTATTGTCCTCGATGGGTTCACGGATGGCGCGGGTGCTGGCCAGGGAGTCCAGCTGCATGGCGCTGATCGCTTCCTCGGCAGCATTGAGCTCGTGGCCGCCCTCCGGTTCCATGATGGTCAGTGCCAGCGGCGTACCCCAGGTGGAAAAGCCTTCTTTCAGCCACAGGTCATCCCACCAGGGTGGCGTCACCAGATTGCCAAACCACATATGGGCGATTTCGTGGGCGTGGATCTGCAGCAGCGCCAGTCGTGCGCCGGGTGCCGGGTCGTTCCCCACCAGAATGCGCTGTTCGCGGTAGGTGATGGCGGCGGAGAGTTCTGTCGCCCCGCTGGGCCACTGCGGTGCAGCGATAATATCCAGTTTCTCGAACGGGTAGGGGCGCTTCAGCTCGTTCTCAAAAATCTCCACCATGCGCGGGGTGATATCGAGGATGTAACTCATATCCTGTCCGCGCCCCTTGCGGGCAAAGCCACGCAGGGGGATGGGCTTGGTGCGGTACTGGCTCGGCGGAATAGCCGCGCGCTCCACCATATCGAAGGGACCAACAGAGAGTGAGAGCAGGTAGGTGGGCGTGGGGCGCGTGGTGGCGAAAGTCACCTTCTCCAGGCCCTCGCCCGCGGGCTCACGTTTGATCTCGGCGCCGTTGCTGATGGCGGCATAGCCTTGCGGCACGGTCAGCGTAATATCGAACGGTGCCTTGAGGCCGGGCTCGTCGAAGCCGGGAAGGTATTTGCGCGCCTGAATGGATTCGGATTTGGCCAGCGCATACGCATTGCCCTGCTCTTCCACCTTGAACAGACCCGCCAGGTTGCGATCGAACGGCGCGCTGTAATCCATTCGCAGGGTAAATGCGCCCTCGGGCAGGGGTTCGGCGAAGCTGACCCTGGCGACACCACTTTCCAGCACTTCGCTGTACTGGCCGTCCACCGTTTTGCCATCCTCCAGCACCGCAGTGACGGCGCTGACCTGTAAGTTTTTGCCGTGCAGCCAGACATGCTTGGCATCGAAATCCAGGTCGATATCGATCGCTACACTGCCGGAGAAATCGTCCTCGCGCGGATCGATCAGCAGATCCAGCCGGTAGGCGGTCGGTGTAACGCCCTCCGGCAGGCGTCCGGCGGGAGCCTCGTCGGGGATTCCGGCGGCTCTCTCAGGTGCCTCCGCTTCGGCTGTCTCGGGGACTTCGGTGGCGGTCTGCATCTCCTCATTACTGGATGGCTTGTTCGCATCCTCGGCGGGGCTGCAGGCCAGTAAGGCCGCGAGGGGTAGCGCCAGCAGGCTGCGCAGGGCGGTGTGCTTCATGGTGTTTCTATCTCTCTTCCATTCGCGGGAGCTGAACGGATTGTAACTGTTCAGTCAGCTTCTTGCCGAAGTCGCGGGGCCCGTATCTGCCCTGTGGCCGGGACTGTCATCCTCTGAGCAGTCGGAAAAAGTCCGACGGATGTGCAGTTCTCGTCTAAAATTGTTCTTTTTTTGATCAATCAAAACCTGTAATGTGTGGGCTTCATCCTGGCCAGGGAGGGCATAGAAGAAACAAACCCTGGTGGTCAGAATATGGTTTCTCGAACGCTCACACTGCTGGTAATTTGTTCCGCTTTTTTGCTTTCAGCCTGCAGCGCGCGGGAGCTGGCCGACGATGCCTGGTACCAGGTGGACACCGAGAACTTCCGTATCGTCACCAATGGTGACCCGGAAGCCATCGATACCCTCGCCCGCGATCTGGAGCGCTACCGCGCCGTTGCGCTGAAGCTTCTGCACACAGAGGACCGGGGCAAAAAGCTCACCATCTATGCCGCAGCAGACCGCACGACCTACGCCGGGCTGGTGGGTCCCGAGCTGGCGGAAATCACCAATGGCCTGTTCGACACCACCGCCCAGGGCAGCTATGCACTGGTGAATCTGGATGGCCGCAGCGGCAAGCGCCAGCTGAAAGCACGTGAATTCCTTTTTCACGAGTACACCCACTACCTGAGTTACAACGGCAACACCGTGCACTACCCCTACTGGTACAGCGAGGGTTTTGCCGAGTTCATGTCCACCATGACCTTTCCCGAGGCGGGGCGTTATCAGCTGGGTGCCATTCCCCAGGAACGGGCCCTGACCCTGATCTATACCGCGCCGATGCCGCTGGAAGAGCTGCTGCGTGCCACTGTGATCAATACCCCGGATGAAGAGAAAGGTCGTGTCTATGCCAGCGGGTGGATGCTGACGCACTGGCTGCTGATGGAAAGCGGCAAGGTGGAGCAGTTCAAGGATTATGTGAAAGCGTACAACCGAGGAGACGATCCGGTAAAAGCGCTGGAGAAGAGTTTCGGCGTGACGCTGGAGCAGGTAGAAGAGCGCTATAACGCATTGTTCCAGGACGGCAGCTTCGAGATGGCGGCCGGTGCTGTACCGGCTGACTTCAAGGAAGTCAGCCCGGACATGCGCCAGCTTTCCCCGCGCACTGCGGTGGCTGAGGTGGCTCGCTTCCTGGTGATGTCGGGCTACAATCCGGATGGCCTGGGTGCATTGCTGCAGTACGCACAGGCCGAGGGCCTGGAGAGCTCCGAGCTCACTGTTACCTATGCCGAAGCGGCAATACAGGTAGGGGACTTCGAGTTCGCCGAGGAGCTGCTCTCAACTATCCCCATGCACGACCGCAACAAGTTCTGGTTCCAGAAAGCGGATGCCTGGCTGGTGCTCAACCGGCAGATGTATACGCCGGGACCGGAGCGGGACCGTGATCAGCTGAAGAAGGCGCGCGACAAGTTTGTACACCTTGTTAACAACGACGAAGACACTGCGTCTCACTGGTACGGACTGGCCATGAGCATGGAAATGCTGGACTACCCCCGTGACAAATACCTGGAGATGCTGGAGCAGGCCTATCTGCGCGCCCCGCGCCAGGTCCATATCGCCCAGTGGCTGGCCATGGAGCTGTACCAGAAAAAAGATGCGGAATACTTCGCCCAGGTTGCCCAGCCCCTGCTGATGGACCTCACCGATGAGGACGAGTACAAGCAGATCAAGGATATGCTGGTGGAGATGGAAGGAGTGGAGAAGAAGCAAAAGACTTCTATCCTCGCACAAAAGGAAGGTTAACCCCCCCGATCCTGTTCCGTGGTTAGTTAAGCCCTGCACGAGAGTGCGGGGCTTTTTGTTGTGATACCTTAACAGGCAGAATACTCGCTGATGATGCAGCAAAGGCCTGAGAGGGATCTGGCGGATGATCGATTTGAATGATTGGCGATCGGCAGGTGCAACTTTCAATTTTTCCGGCCGCTCGATCTTTACTCGTCGTGGCGGCCAGGAGGGCGCGCCACCTCTACTGTTGATACATGGCTTTCCGACGTCGTCCTGGGACTGGAACAAGGTCTGGCATCCGCTGGCCGAACGCTATTCGCTCTACACCCTGGATATGCTGGGGTTCGGCGACTCCGCCAAGCCCCGGGATTGCGCCTACCTGATTGCGCAACAAGCGGACCTGATCGAGGCCTGGCTCTCCAGTGAGGGTATACAGGAGTACCATGTTCTCGCGCATGATTACGGGGCCACTGTCACCCAGGAGTTGCTGGCTCGGGATAACAGCAGGCGTGAGGATGACAGGCAGGGTCGTTGTCGGCTTCGCATCCAGACGGTCTGTCTGTTGAATGGCGGCTTGTTTCCGGAAACCCATCGTCCGGCGCTTATTCAGCGCTTGTTGTTGTCGCCTCTCGGGCCGCTGGTTTCCCGGCTTACCAGCAAGGCAAAGCTGGCCAGCAATCTGCAGGAAATCTTTGGCGAAAAGACGCCGCCGTCTGAACAGGAAATCGAGAGCTTCTGGGAGTTGATCCGCTGTAATAACGGTGATCGAGTGATGCATCGCTTGATTGGCTATATGACCCAGCGACGAAAAAATCGAGCGCGGTGGGTGGGGGCACTGCAGCAAGCCAATGTGCCGGTCAAGCTGGTTAACGGCATTGCCGACCCCATCTCGGGCGCCCATATGGTGGCACGCTTTCGGCAGTTGATTGACAAGCCGAATATCACCGAGCTCAGCGGTATCGGGCACTATCCCCAGCTCGAGGCACCCGATGCGATGACAGAGGCCTATTTCACCTTCCGGGATGGGGTCCCAGAGCAGGTAACGGCTGAGCAGCGTGAGCTGGTAACCGCTCAGCCCTGAGCACTAACGCCTGAATCCTATCATACGATCTTATTGCGCCAGCAGCTGTATCTCCATCTCGGCATGGGGCGCGCTAGAGTCTTTGTTTCTGGAGAGCTGGCTGTCCGCATAGGCTTCTTGCGTCTGCAGGCGATTCTGCACCAGGCGCAAGTTGTTCTGTGCGATACCGTCCTGCGGATTGAGATTGAGCGCGTGGATGAAGCTCTGCTGGGCGAGTCGCATTGCGCCCAGGCGACGATAGACCGTGCCGAGTCCACCCCAGAGAACGCTGGAGTCGTCATCGAGGTTGATCGCATTGCGCATATGCACAAAAGCCAGCTCCATCTCATCCCGCAGCATGGCCTCCATGGCGAGGTTGTTTAGATACAAGGACTTGGCTTCCCGGTCACTCAGGCGGTGCAGGTTCTTACCGTGGTAAATGCGATAGTCCTGCTCGATGATAAATGGCCTGCCGTCGATGACCACCACGGCATTGATATGGGACACGTTCTGTCGAAACCGCACGCCGCTGTCTGATTCCGAAAACTGGCTGCTGCTATTGATCGCCCCCTGATTGACATAGGCCTCGAGGCCGACGTGGCGTGCCATGGCGACGATCATCGCGGCGTGGGAAACGCAGTTCCCTTGCTGCTGGGCAAAAGCCTCTGCTGCCGAAGTCGTTCGATTGAGGTCGTACTGCAGATAGGCACCGCGGGTCTTCAGATCTTGAAGTACGGCATTCATGCGCTCCACCGGGCTGTTGCCCCTCGCCTTGGACCGTAGATAGCTGCGCATTTCTTCGCTTACCAGAAAAAGCCTGTTACCTGCCGAGCCCTCCTCGTTGGCAGTTTCGAGCAAAGTTGTTGGCGCCTGCAGTAGCGCCGCCGGCTCAATACCAGCCTGGCGGCTCGCTTCCACTGCATTGTTTGATGCGCAGGCAACCTGGAACAGTGTTGCCAGCAGTAAACAAATCCGAATCATGTTGAGGCCTCCCTGTAGTGCCTCAATAAGATCGTGGATCGGTGGAAAATAGTTGCAGCAAAGTGATTAGTGCACTGCTTGCAGGGACAAGTGGAGTGAGCTCTTTTGTTGTGGTCGGTGAAGCGAATGGAACAGCCGATCAGTAACATCCGCGACCAGAAAAGCCACTTTTTTATTCAACCTGCAGCACCTTCCACTCGTCGCGAGGGTACTTGTCCGACCAGTAAAGGACGTCTAGCGCAACATTTATTTTTATAGTCTGTATGGCGTTCCCCGCAATTTACATGCCAGATGAAACTTGGCAGCAAAATTGTGAGACGTTGCACAATTTCTTCCGTAGTGCATTAATGGGTACTCCAAAAAACAATGCATCCGATAAACATAAAGGCGAAACCGTGAAGGATCGAAAGTTTGCTAGAGGCATAACTCTCCTGTCTGTCTTGATGGCAGCGCTGCTCACTCTGGTTGCTTGTGGGAAAAGCGACCGTGAAGTTGGGCAGGAAGGGCAGTCCGCGCAGGTGGGTATAGAGGAAATGACGCCAGCAGTGGAGCCAGCAGAGCCGCAGCCACCAGCTTTTGAAAACTATACCGAGCAAGGTGACCTCGCTTCGATTCGCGAGCACGGGACTTTGCGCCTGTTGGCACCGGTCGGGCTTACCGACCTGTCCCTGCCGCGGGACGGCCTCCCCAGCAGTACCTGGCGCGAGTTGGCGGAAAAATTTGCGCGTAGCCGCGGTCTCGAGCCCCAGTGGGTATACGTGCAGAGCTTCGCTGACCTGATACCGGCGCTGACGGAAGGGCGCGGTGATGTCATTGCCATCAACTTCACCCGCACGGAGTTTCGTGCCGAGGAAGTGGCGTTCACCCGCCCGCTTCAATATGTCCGTGAATTGCTGGTCACTCGTGCCGATATGCAAGCGGCAGGAAATGATGAGCCCCTGTTGGTAGCCGTGCGGCGTGGCAGTGCCTTCGCGCACTCACTGGCTTCCGCAGTCCAGAAAAGTGACTCTCCATCCGCCACAGGCGACGATACGGCGAATAACGGCCGGTTTGAAATTCGCTATCTCGACGAACCGGTGGATCACGATTCCCTGCTGGGCGCGGTCGCTTCTGGCGAGTATCCCGCCACCGTGGTGGATAGCAACCTGGCTGATGCCCTGCTGCCCTATTACCCGCAGCTGGCAGTGAGTGAAACTCTGCATGCCCAGAGAGCCATTGCCTGGGCGGTTCGGAAAAAAGCCCCCGATCTGGAGCAAGCTCTCAATGAGTTTCTCACCGAGGAGCACCTGATCGCCGACCAGTTGCGTGAACGACCCCTGCGAGATTGGGAAGAAATCAAAAAGAGTCGCACGTTAAGAGTCCTTACCCGTAACCATCCGGCTTCCTACTTTATGTGGAAGGGTGAGCTGATGGGGTTTGATTACGACCTGCTGAAGCGATTTGCCAAAGAGCAGGGGCTACGACTCAGTATGGTTGTTCCAGGCCCTGATGTTGACCTGGCGGAAGCGCTGAATGCGGGGTTAGGGGATATGGTGGCGGCATCCCTGACCGTCACCGATGCGCGTCGTGAGCAGGGGCTCGCCTTCACCCGGTCCTATATGCAGGTTGAGGAGCAAATTATCGCGGCGGCATCGCATGCGAGCCGTAAAGCTTCCCCCACCCGTGTAGAGGAACTGCTGGCCGGAGCGCAGGTTGCAGTCAATCCTCTGACCAGTTATCACGACAACCTGCGAACACTCGCCCAGAATCAAGAGAAGCCTCTGCAGCTTGTCACCGTAGAGGGTGCAACCACCGAGCACCTGATAGAGGCAGTCGCTAATGGGGACTATCCGTTTACAGTGGCCGATTCCCATCTGGTTGATATTGAACGCACTTATCGCGATGACTTTACCGTGGTGGGGACCCTTCCGGGAAAGCAGGATATCGCCTGGGCTGTGCGCAATGACCAATCGGAACTGTTGCAAAAGCTGAACGGCTTCCTCAACGCAAAATACCGTGGCCTGTTCTTTAACGTCACCTATAACAAGTATTTCAAAGAGAGCAAGCGCAGGCATGAACCATTGCAGGATCGCCTCCGCAGTGCCAAAAGGCTGTCGCCATACGATCCGATTGTGAAGCGGTATGCCTCCGAGCTGGATCGCGACTGGCGTATGGTAGTGGCACAGATGTATCAGGAAAGCCAATTCGATCCCCGGGCGCGATCCTTCGCCGATGCCCGCGGACTGATGCAGGTGCTGCCCCGCACTGCGCGGGAGCTGGGCGTTGGCGACCTCTACCAGCCAGAAAATAATATCCGTGCGGGTGTTACCTATCTGGACTGGCTGGAGGATCGCTTTCCCAAACGCCTCGAATTCGATCAGCGAATATATTTCACCCTGGCGGCCTACAACGCCGGTCACGGACATGTTCGCGATGCGCGCAAGCTCGCACAGAGTCTCGGCAAGGACCCGGATCGCTGGTTTGGGCATGTCGAGGAAGCGATGCTCCTGCTCAGCAAGCCGGAATATTATCGCCAGGCGCGTTTCGGCTATGTGCGCGGCCGCGAACCGGTCCAGTATGTCCGCAAGATCCGGGACCGCTATCTGGGTTATCTTTCCGTGGCGCGCAAGGAGCAGCTCGGCAATCAACAGCTCTGACAGCCTGAGGTATGTGAACTTCAGACGAATTTCCCCGGCCTGCAACCAGGCCTGCAGCGCCCCTCTTCATGGGGCGCTTTTTTATGCCGCCTGTTTCGCCGACTCTCTTTACCTGCATGTACCACTGACCTTGGAACCGTGACTCGCGCGGTTGGCAGGTCATTCTTCTTTTGGGTGGGGATGTTGCGGCCAAGTTGGCGCTGAATTCAAATTTTTGCGTCTATCAACTTAACGTATCTGATGACAGGTTTGCGAGGCCGATCTCAATTCAGCATGGTCGACTCTCTGGTCAGCACGATTGTTTTATTTATTCGGGTTTAGCGCCGCTAATATTTTACGGTTCGCCGCTAAAGAAAAATAAAAGCATAAAAACCGATGATCGGAGAAAACATCATGCAGAAAGCAAGTCTGTTAATTTCCCTCGCTGTGACCACTGCGCTGTTATCCCTGAACACCTCTGCCGCACCCGCGAAGGGAACAGCAGCCGGTGACAGTATTACCATGGGGTTCGCAGCGGACTGTACCGGCAATACCTTCTTCACTGGCGGATTTTTCTGCCTGCTGGGAGGCGATCAACCGGAACACAGTTGGTTTGATGGCTGGGATAGCAGTGTCAACAGTGTCCATGACAAGTACAAGGCGCTGGACCCCAATGTTGCGGCCAACAAAAATGCCGCCCGTTCCGGTGCAGAGATGCGCGGTGGCAGCGATAGTTTCAGTGTGCAGGCTGACCGTATTCTCACGGAAACCGTGGTCGCGGATCATGTTGAAGTGGTGCTCGGAGGCAACGATATCTGCAATCGGGATTGTATTGACCCGGCCAACTGTACGGACCCACTCTATAGCGAAAGCGAATGGCGCGGGGCGGTACAGGCGGGACTCGACAAGCTGGTAAACGGGCTTCCCGCGGGTTCAACAGTCGTGCTGGGATCGGTACCACGGGTTCAGGACCTGCGGGCCGCAGGCCTTGCCAAGCAAAGCGGCAATTGGCGCGTTAACTGTGAAAACGCCTGGTCGTCATTTGGTATTTGCCGGATCGCCACGGATGGCGGCACTATGAACGGTGAATCTTTTGCGACCCGCTCCGCCGGTATCGAGGCAGCGCAGCAGCTGTACAACGAAGTGCTGCAACAGGAGGCTGCTTCCTATAACGGCCTCAATGGCGTTGAAGTAGTCGCGGAATACTCCGGGCAGGACCAGGCCAATGTGGGTACCTTCCAGTTTGGCAAGGATGATATCGATGGTGGCGATTGCTTCCACCCCAGCATCCAGGGCCAGAATACCGTGGCAGACCTGATGTGGAACGGTAATCCGGACAAGTAACTGAAGCGCGGTGAACAGGGCCCCTGCCGGGGCCCTACTCATTTTAGGAGCGGAAAAACCGTGGCAGCGGATAATTAACCAGACAAGGCTCAGTCAGAGTCGCCACTGCTGCTGTCCTTGTCGCCTTCTGAGGGCTGTTCAAAGTAGCCCTTGTCCTCGACGACATACTGGAGACGCTGGGGCAGGCCGTTGCGCATAAAGGTCACATCAATGACTTCACCGCTGGTCAATGCGTCCCAGAGCTGATTCTGGCCGCTGTGCACCCAGGTATCATTCACCCTTACCACCACGTCTCCCTCCTCAAACCCCAGGGCAGTGAAGAACTCATTACTCTCAATACCCTCAAGCCGAAGCAGATTGTAGCCGTCCACCACAAGTTCGGCCTCGACGAACTTCTGCTCCAGGTCCTCGCGATTGCGAAGCTGTTCCTGCAGCCACTGCTGCCCCAGCGGTAAGACCCCAGACGGGGCAACGAGCTTGCGTGACTCCCCTTCGGGCTGCTCAATGCGGCGCAGGGTTTCCTCATCCCGCTCTGTGGAGCCGGTCTTGGGTACATGTACATAATCGCCGTCCGATCCACGCAGCATCAGGCGCTCCCGGCGGCCATCCACGTCCAGGATCACGTGGCGTTCATGCACGCGCTCGAGTGTGATTGCGGGCATGAGGGTATCTCCGGGAGTGAACGACTTGGCCTGCGCGCCCCGGACACGGATCAGCGCGGATGATTGATCCGCCCGGGAAGCGACGCTGGTCCCGGTCAGCTCCAGGGGCAGCTCTGTCTCGGGGATACCTTCAGTTGAACGTCGCCAGCGTGCAGCTTGCGGGTGGGGTGATGCGGGATCGTGCCCCAGGCGCAGGAGCTCCTGATCAACCCACATGGCGTAGTGGTCCAGCGTTTTGGGGCCCTTGATATAGAGCCCGTTCACAAAGCTAACCGGGACACTCTGAAGCCCCAGATCGCGAGCCAATGCAATATCCTGCTCTATGTCATCGCTGAATACCGCTTTTTTCAGACACCTTGTAAACTCGCCTTCATGGAAACCCTGTTGAATGGCAAGTAGCGGGTAGCTCTTCTCCTCAAGTGTTTTGGCTCGTGCGTAGAGGCCATCTGCGTATGACCATGGTGCTGCCTGGTCCCCTGCACAGCGAGCAGCCTGCGCGGCCCGTTTGCCCTGCCGGTGGTAGTGCATGGGGAAGTCAAAAGGTACGAGCGAAAGCCAGCCAGCGTAACGATTGAGCAATTCGCGCATCACGAGATTTGTGGAAGCGCAGTGCACAGATTGATAAGAACAGAAAAGCGCAAGAATCACTGGCGCATCGGGATTGCCTCGCAGTCTGCGCTCGCTGGTGCTGATCGTGAGTCTGGGCGGCTGGGGGTAGGGTAGTAGCCAGTCAACAGTTGGCTTGTCCCCACCGTTCCCTGCTTCTCTGGCCGATAGCAGCTGTTTTTCCACCAGTGACTTCAGGGTGTTGAAGCGCAATTCATATTCGGCGATGGCCAGGTCGTGCCTTTCGAGCCGGATTTTCTGGTCCACCTCCGCCAAAGTGATGGCGTTATCGCCAACTTGGGCGACCACTGGATTAACTTTTGCTTGCTCTGTGCTTCCGGATGGATTGTCAGGCCCACAGGCAGAGCAGATCAGGGGTAAAATCAATACGATGAGCAGCCGGTAAGCGCTTCGGCTCCGTCGACTCCGGTAATAGCGTTCATCCATGCGCGTAATCCCTGTGATCATTATTCTAATTTTGTTGTATCACACGGCGTTTTTGTGCTCCACAGTGGCCGCCTGTTGCTGCGAGGGGGTGCGGATTATCTGGCGCATAAACAAACTACTTTTCCGGAAATTGGTGTTCAGGTGTCAAGATCACACACCCACTGTCGCCCTGCCAAACTGACGGATCAGGCCGGAGATCCATTGTCGACACTCCGGGTATTGGTCTGCATCGAGCACGAATTCCTGCCCCCTTGCCGCACTTTGTAGCTGGCAGAACCCCCGTGTCCGGTTCCTTGCACCAGGCAGCCAGCGCTCGCATTTGTTGTGATAGCTGAGGGGAGTTCGGTCCGGAAAGGGGAAAAAGTATGCCGGTAGCCGCCAGAGCGAAGGCTTGGAGGAATCCGGGGCTGTCAGTACCAGGCGGGGGGATACCGATGGAAAAATACCGGCTCCCGGCAAGAACTGTTTGGCTCGTGGTAACCTGAACTGGTCGGCTGCCAGATACAGGGTGTTGGCGCGATCGGGGCCAATTTGAAAGTGCGGATGGTAGCGTGCCCACGGGAGACTCGTCTCGCTAAGTTCATCCACCTGCTGAATATCACCGATTGCCAGCCAGCCCCAGAGGATATGCCGTGCGGCTGCATTCTTTACAAACCGCCAGTGGCCAAGTGAGCATTCGACGGGTCTGAACAGTCCGAAGAACAGAAACAGGTCTCCAATCTGTACACCCTGGCGACGCAAATGTCCCTGCGCCGCGCCGGTCTGGCCGAGCAATGGCCTCCACTCCAGTGACCGCGCCAGTGCCTCCGGGTACATATCCGGATCGAGGTGTGCTGTCTGTTTTCCGGTATAGCGCCCCCGGGTCAAGTCATTCACCAGCTCGCCGATATCGGTGCCACCATGCTGGATCTGGTCGTACTGAATGCGCGATTTGGCATCGGGGATGGGCAGAGGGTACAGGGTGCCGTCAGGAAAAATCGGGCTCGGACAGCCGCCGGCGGAGGAGTCGAAACCTTTGCGGCTAAGAATCAGGCGCATTGCAGGCCTTACCTTTCTGTCGTGGATTTCCGGCCAGTAGATCGCTTGCTGAGCATGAGTACAGCAGGCACTGCCCGGCCCTGGTCGAAGATTTTCTCACCGTTAACGTACAGCGCTGTGGAGCCGCCGCCGTCGAGATTCATTGCATTGACACAACCCACCTGAAGGAGTCTATCTGGGAGTTCATCCAGTCGTGCGCTCCGCGTGACGTAAATCAGGGTATGTTGTTTGCTGGTGATACAAATTGCCGTCCGGGGGCGACGATCATCCAGCCGCAAACCCGATCCCCAGAAGATTTCCTCCTGAAAGGTCAGGTAGGGTCTGCCATCTTTGAGCAGGCGTGGTCCACCGCCAATACCCCAGTCGAGATCAAGGGAACGTCCATTTGCACGGGCGGGGGGAGTCAACGGTGCATCATCGCTTCCGGAGTAGGGCAGTGGCGTCCGGTATTGCCGCGGAATCGATTCGCCGGGATGATGATAAATCCACCCCAGTTTTGGCTGACCGCTACGGTCGACCCAGAAAGCGCTGCGCATAACAGGATATGTGGTGCCCCCGCGATTCACCGAGCTGGCATTTTCTGCGAGTACTTGGCCGCGATGGGCAACAAATGAGAGAGCCCTGTCACCGGAGAAAAAGCCACCATTGACGACAGCAAGTGCAGCCGGGATTTTCGCCCACTCACCCATGGCTCTTGCCGTGTCAGACAGTACGGGAACTATCTGGAGATGCGAGCCTTCCACCGGGATGGATAAGAAAAAACTGTTTCCATCCGCTTTATGGACGCGCAGGGGGGGATGATCACTACCCCCCTTGTCGTCCGAGGCGGCCACATTGTTCGCCAGTGCACTGATCACCACGAAGGCGATCACCGCCAACGATACCGTACCGCCTGCTGGCCATGCTGCACGAGATCGGCAGGCAAAGCATTTTCCTGCACACTTTGTATGATTAAAAGCACGCTGATCCACTACAGTGCAAACCTGGAAATATAGTGACAGATATCCAACATCCTGGTGCTGCCGGTAAATTCGAATTTCACCTTGCCGAGTGAAGAAAAGTAGATCTCCAACTCTGAGTCCAGGTCAAAAGTTCCGGATGACTCCACAGAGTAGGCGACGATATTTTTGTAGGGCAGGGATGTGAAATCCTTTTTGCTACCCGTGAGACCCTGCACGTTAACAGCAATAATGCGCTTGCTGGTAAATACCACTCCATCACGGAATGACTTGAAGGAATCCAGCACTTCCTCGCCATCGAGCAGCAGTGGTGCCACTTTCGCCGCGAAGGCAGCATTCTGCTTTAGCTTGAAGAATCCTTTGTTTTCAAAGTCGATCATAATGTGTCCTTTAATTGCAGAATATTGTTGTTACCGCCTTTTGGGGCGATCTTTAGTGACCCTACCGACACAGTATCGCTATCAGAAGAGTCTGGGCTGAGTGCCTGCTCATTGGTGACGATATAGCGCTCGATTTATGTTCTGGGTCTCGAGGTGCTTTGCCCTTGGTCGTCAACTATGGACGGTCCATCCTCAATTCCAGCGGTACTGGAGAGGTGCCTCCGGGCTACATTCGGGTTTTTTATATCACGAGTGGATTAGGCCTTCGAGGTTGTCGAATTGCGCATACATTCGAGCCGCTACCATGGAAGCTACGGAAAGGACGGTAACGATGGAGTCTCTGCGGGCTGACTCTGAAGAGAAGGTGTGGGCCTGGTAGGTGGGTAGTTAAGAGGCGGGCTCTCACTTGCGCTTGGATGAGCCGGTTTATCTGCCCTTTGCTCGGGTGTATCTGTGGCGAGATCGAAGGCCGCCGATAGGCGGCCTTGCCTGAATCAGAAGTTGCGGGACCAGCCGAAACGCAGGATATCCTGGCTCATGGTCAGCTCCGCTTCACCGCCGCCGAAGGCAGCGGGGATGGAGTTGTCTCCCTGTACGGACTCCTCGAAAGCATGGGCGTAGGACACGGTGAACTCTCCCAGGGCCGTGCGCCAGTCAGCACCAATGCTGACGTGATCTTCGATCACGCCGGGGGCGAGAATATTGATGAAGGCCTCCTCTGCCGGAATCGGCTGCTCGGCGTGGCTGATACCGGCGCGGAGGGTGAGGTCATCAGTAGCCCTGAAGGCTGCCCCCAGCTTGGAGACTTCAACATCCTGCCAGCCGAAACCCGGGCCACCATCGGCACCCAGCGGTTTGCCCTGGAACAGCAGGCTGAGGGAATTACCCACGGAGCCGGTATCGCTGTACAGGATACGCTGCCAGTCGGCGGCCAGGGTCAGGCGCGGTGTGGCGCTCCAGCTCAGGCCGACCGCGTAGTTTTCCGGAATATCGAAGCCGCCGCCGTCGGCAAACAAGCCCTCGTAGCGCTCGAATTCTCCGGTTTCGATACGGGAAGACCATGTCAGGCCAAGGCTCAGGTCTTCGCGCAGGCGACCGATCCAGCCCAGCTTCACTCCCCAGCCGTGGGCGGTGTCATGGCCGCGATTGGTAACATTACCCGCGCTGGCGGAAACAAACGGGTTATCAAAGGCCTGTAATCCGGTGGCCTCAAAACGCTGCACCGCGAAGGTAGTGGCGATACCGAAAGCGTGATCCGGGGTCGGGCGGTAGGCCAGTGACGGGGTGATAAACAGCTGGCTCAGGTCGACCCCGGCTTCACCGCTGGAGCCGAAAGCGGCGAACGGATTGCTCCGGTAGCCGGTATTCATGCCGCCGTTGCCGTAAACCGCAACACCCCAGCTCAGTTGTGAGGAGAGCATGCGAGTATAGCCGAACTCCGGAATGACAAAATCGCTCTTCTCATTGCCATCGTAATCGCCGTCCGCACCGGCCAGGTTGCCGCGAATGCGCGCGCTGCGATCGGGGCTGAATACGGTGAAACCCACATCCAGTCGGTTACCCATCAGTACCCGCCGGATTGTTGGCAGCGGCCAGCGCATCCTGTGGCAGGGCCACGCCAACGCCTGCCATTGCCTGCGCCTTCGGGCCTACCCCTTCAACGAAATAACCATTGGTGGCTTCGGCGCAGTACACGGTAAACAGTGCGGCTGCGGAGAGTGCTGCGGCAGACAGCTGGGCGATCTTCTTGCTCATTGATCCTACTTTCGGGCCTGGTGCTTGGTAAAAGGTCTTTTGCGGGGCGAGGATTCTACGGGCCTGACGTTATAACCGTGAAATACTAAAAATTTCTATTCTTATGCATAAAAGGAGGCGTTTCAGAAGAGGTCTGAGTGCGGGGGTAGATTTGAAAAAGACGGGTAGCAACGGGTCGTTGCTGATCTGGAAAGCTTCCAGGCAAGCAATATCAAGCGCTACCACTTCAGCTGGGGAATGTTGCTGAGGGCAAAATGGTGGCTGTTGATGTTAAAACCCTCGGTTGGGGCTCGCTCCCCCGGAAGGTCCAGGGGAGCGCAGTTCAGCCCTGTGCGGGGATCAGTTACTCGGGAAGGAGAACTGGGCACCCTCGCGCACGCCACTGGACGGCCAGCGCTGGGTGATGGTCTTGCGGTTGGTGTAGAAGCGCACACCGTCGGGGCCGTAAGCGCTCAGGCAACCGAACAGGGAACGCTTCCAACCGCCGAAGCTGTGGTAGGCAACCGGCACTGGCAGCGGTACGTTGATACCCACCATGCCGACGAGAATGTTGTCACTGAAGTAGCGCGCTGCCTCGCCGTCGCGAGTAAAGATGCAGGTGCCGTTGCCATACTCGTGATCGTTGATCATCTGCATGGCCTCCTCCATGCTCTTGGCGCGCACCACCAGCAGTACCGGGCCGAAGATTTCCTCTTCGTAGCAGGTCATGCCCTGCTTCACATTGTCGATCAGGGTACCGCCGACAAAGAAGCCGTTTTCAAAGCCTTTCACTTTCGGGTTGCGGCCGTCCACCACAATGGTCGCACCCTGTTCCTCAGCGCTGGCGATATAGCCGTTCACTTTGTTCATATGTGCTTCGGTGATCACCGGGCCGAAATCGTTGCTGCTATCGCTGTAGGCGCCAACTTTCAGCTTCTGCATTTCGCCGCTCATCTTCTCGATGAACGTATCCGCAGCCTCGTCGCCCACGCAGACGGCAACCGACAGAGCCATACAGCGCTCGCCGGAGGAACCGAAGGCAGCACCGGTCAATGCGGCAACGGCGTTGTCCATGTCGGCATCGGGCATGATGATGGCGTGGTTCTTGGCACCGCCGAGAGCCTGGCAGCGCTTGCCGTGTGCGCTGGCGGTGGAGTACACGTACTCTGCAATCGGCGTGGAGCCGACAAAGCTGACCGCCTGTACTTCCGGTGCAGTCAGCAGGGTGTCTACGGCAACCTTATCGCCGTTGACCACGTTCAGGACGCCATCCGGCAGGCCGGCTTCCTGCAGCAGCTGGGCCAGGTAGATAGCGGCGGACGGATCGCGCTCGGACGGTTTCAGCACGAAAGTATTGCCGCACACGATAGCCAGCGGGAACATCCACAGCGGTACCATGGCCGGGAAGTTGAACGGGGTGATACCGGCCACCACGCCCAAGGGCTGCATTTCACTCCAGGAGTCGATGTTGGGGCCCACATTGCGGCTGTGCTCACCTTTCAGCATCTGCGGTGCGTAGCAGGCGAAGTCCACGTTCTCGATACCGCGGGTCAGCTCACCCATGGCGTCGTGGGAGATCTTGCCGTGCTCTTCGCCGATCATCGCGCAGATCTGTTCCGCGTTTTCCTCGAGCAGCTGCTTGAACTTGAACATCACCTTGGCGCGCTTGGCCGGCGGCGTGTTGCGCCAGGCGGGGAAAGCGGCCTGTGCCGCGGCGATGGCCTCTTCGACGGTTTCCTTGGCGGCGATGGCGACCTGCTTGGTCGCCTCCCCGGTGGCCGGGTTGAATACGTCCTGGGTGCGCTCGGCGGCCTCATTGACCTGACCGTTGATGTAATGACCCACAATGCTCATGAGTAAACCTCTCTATTTTTTAGATCTATAAAATTTGTTTCTCGTCGTGCCGGACTTGATCCGGCATCCAATGCCCGCTGGCATTTAGCTTCGTTACACTGGATCCCGGCCTGCGCCGGGATGACGACGGTGGTCTGAAATAAAAAGCGCTCGACCCCCTGAAATCTGGGTATCAGTGTCCGGGGTGGCCGGTTACTTTTAGCGCCTGCTTACTGGCTGTCGGCCACCAGCTTGATACAGTCACCCAGCGCACTCACCAGGCGATCGATTTCCTCCGGCTCGGCGACAAACGGCATGCCCAGCTGTACGGTGTCGCCCCCGTAACGCACATAGAAGCCCTTCTCCCACATCTTCATGGCGATCTGGTAGGGACGCAGCAGCGGTTCGCCCGGTGCGGCTTCGATGGTGAGGCCGGCGGCGACACCGCAGTTGCGGATATCGGTGACCAGCGGCAGGCCTTTCAGTTGGTGTACACGCTCTTCGAGCACGGTAGCCAGTTCGCCAGCGCGGCTGAACAGGTTTTCTTTTTCCAGGATATCCAGGGAAGCCAGCGCTGCGGCACAGGCTACCGGGTGGGCGGAGTAGGTGTAACCGTGGGGCAGTTCCAGCAGGTAGTCGTGGCCACCCTGTTCCATGAAGGTGTCGTAGATCTCTTGCCTGGCGATTACCGCACCCATGGGCACGGCACCGTTGGTCAGCTGCTTGGCGGTGTTGAGAATATCCGGAGTAACACCGAAGGCCTCGGCACCGGTAGCGGCGCCCATACGGCCAAACGCGGTGATCACCTCATCGAAGATCATCAGGATATTGTGCTGGTCGCAGATCTCACGCAGGCGCTGCAGGTAGCCCTTGGGCGGCGGCAGAACACCGGCGGAGCCGGCCATGGGCTCGACGATCACTGCGGCGATGTTGGAGGCATCGTGCAGGGCGATCAGCTCCAGCAGTTCATCGGCCAGGTGGGCACCCTCTTCCGGCATGCCCTTGCTGAAGCGATTTTCCGGCAGCACGGTATGGGCCAGGTGGTCGGCATCCACGGCGGTCCCATACAGGGCGCGGTTGGCGCCAATGCCGCCGACGCTAATGCCGCCGAAGTTCACTCCGTGGTAGCCCTTGGCGCGGCCGATCAGCTTGGTCTTGGTGGGCATGCCCCTCTTGCGCCAGTAGGCACGGGCAATCTTCAGCGAGGTCTCGGCGGATTCGGAGCCAGAGCCGGTGAAAAACACCCGGTTCAGTCCCTCCGGCATGAACTGGGTGATGCGCTCGGCCAGTTCAAAGGCCTTCGGGTGGCCGAACTGGAATGCGGGCGAGTAGTCGAGGGTGCGCAACTGTTCGCTGACCGCATCGGCAATTTCCGCGCGGTTGTGGCCCGCGCCGCAGGTCCACAGGCCGGACAGGCCATCGAAAATGCGGCGGCCGTCGGCACTGGTGTAGTAGCAGCCATCGGCACCAGTGATGATGCGCGGATCCTTCTTGAACTGGCGATTGCCCGTGTAGGCCATCCAGTGGGCGTCCAGCTGTGCCTGGGTCAGCCCGGCGAACTTGTCACTCATTCTTATTCTCCCGGAAACACTCGGTATGACTGTGGAATGGCAGTGACTTTAGGTGAGCTTCAAAGTTGCATAAATTGCAATTTATCGACGTTTGGTTTCATATTTATGAAACTATGTTTTGAGAGATGACCGATGGGACGCAAACAGGCCGCCCTGCTGGGCCAGCTGAGTGATATCGACCTGCGGTTGCTGCGGGTCTTCCGTGCCGTAGCGGAGGCCGGGGGCTTCTCGGCTGCGGAGCTGGAGCTGAACGTGGGGCGCTCCACCATCAGCCGTCATATCAAGGATCTGGAGGTGCGCCTGGGGGTGACCCTGTGCCGGCGCGGCCGCGCCGGTTTTGCCCTGACCGAGGAGGGGCGGCAGATCTACCAGGCGACATTGAAACTGCTCGCCTCCCTGGAGACGTTCCGCGGCGAGGTGGCCGATGTACACAAGCGTATGACCGGCCATATTGCCATCGCCCTGTTCGACAAGATGGTCACCAACCCTGCCGCCCAGATCGGCGAGGCCCTGCGCCAGTTCGATGACCTGGCACCGGAAGTGAGCCTGGATATCCATATCGAGCCCACCAACGAGATCGAGCGCGGGGTGATGGAGGGGCGCTTTCAGCTGGGAGTGATCCCCACTCATCGGGCCTCACCCAGTCTCGACTACCAGCACCTGTTCTACGAGCAGATGTATCTCTATTGCGGTTACCGTCACCCGCTGTTCGAGACTGCGGATATCTCCATCGACGATGACGCCATCAGGAACTGCAAATATGCCGGCCTCGGCTACCACTCACCAAATATGGAAGTGGGCAACAAACTGGGGCTGGAGCGGGATATCACCGTCAACGACCAGGAGGCCATCGTCCACTGCCTGCAGTCCGGCCGCTATATCGGCTACCTGCCGGATCACTATGCGGAGTCATTTGTGAAGAAGGGTGAGATTCGTGCGATCTGCCCGCAGCGCTATCAGTACCAGTGTGATTTTGTGGCGATTCAGCGGATATCGCCGAAGCCGTCGCGGATCGTTAAGGCGCTCTGGGACTGCTTGGCAGCTGTGCACGCCGGGGGATGAGAATACTCGTGCTGGATTGCGGGAAGGGAGGGGCCGCGGATGTGGCCCCTCTGGTCCAAGAGGTTAGACCGCAGTAGCAATCCGGTCGATATAAGGCGCCAGCTCCGGCTTGTACTCGAGAATCTCCTCGCGGGACAGGCCGTCGATCTCGTGCGGGAACACCAGCCACTCGCTGGTCTTGTGCAGGTAGTAGTGGGGCTCGCGCTCGGTCTTGTTGTTCTCCGGCTTGTAGTAGGGCGTGGCCACGCGGATTTCCGGGGTGTTTTTCTTGCACGCCGCGTGCAGGTCCTTGATAGTCTGGTCGATGCTCAGGCCGGAATCGTGCACGTCGTCAACGATCAGCAGGTTGTCGTGGGATTCCAGGCGCTTGATCAGGTAGGTCAGGCCGTGCACGCGCACGTGTTTGTCGCGCTGGCCGATACCGGTGTAAGAGGAGGTGCGGATGGCGATATGGTCTGCGTCCACGCCCATCACATGCAACAGTTCCTGCACCGCGATGCCCACCGGCGCACCGCCGCGCCAGACACCGACGATGTAGTTGGGGCGAAAACCGCTCTGGAAGATTTTTCCCGCAAGCGCGTAGGAGTCCGTCAGGAGTTGCTGCGCGCTGATAAAGTGCTTTTTCACGTTGATACCCATAACAGCGCTCCCTCAGAAGAACATGAACTTGGCGGTAAACAGTGCCGCCAGCAGGTAAACACTGATGCTGACATCTTTGCTGCGGCCACTCAGGGTCTTGATCACGGCGTAGGCGATAAAGCCCAGGGCAATGCCGTTGGCGATGGAAAACGACAGCGGCATCATCACCGCAGCCACTACGGCCGGTGCGGCCTCGGTGATATCGTCCCAGTCGATGGATGACAGGCCGGAAGTCATCAGCACGGCAACATACAGCAGCGCGCCAGCAGTCGCATAGGCCGGCACCATCCCCACCAGCGGCGAGAAGAACAGGGCCAGCAGGAACAGGCCCGCGCAGACCACGGCCGTCAGGCCGGTGCGGCCGCCGGCGGCGACACCCGCGGTGCTCTCAACGTAGGTGGTGGTGGTGGAGGAGCCCAGCAGCGAGCCCACTGTAGATGCGGAGCTGTCTGCCATCAGCGCCTTGCCCATACCGGGCAGCTGGCCTTTCTCATTCAGCAATTTGGCGCGGTCCGCAGTACTCAGCAGGGTGCCAGCGGTGTCGAACAGGTCCACAAACAGGAACGCGAAAATGACGCTGATCATGCCCACTTCAAAGGCGCCGGCAATATCCAGCTGCAGGAAGGTCGGGGCCATACTCGGCGGTGCGGACAGGATGCCTGCATATTCCACCTTGCCCATCAGCAGGGCAATCACGGTCACCACGAGGATGCCGATCATCACCGCGCCCAGCATGCGCCGATAGGCCAGGGCTGAAATGACGAAGAAGCCCAGCCCGGCGAGGATGGCATCGCTGGAAGTGAGGTCGCCCAGCGTCACCAGGGTGGCCGGGCTGGCAGTCACGATGCCGGCACTTTTCAGGGCAATAATGGCCAGGAACAGGCCCACGCCAGCAGCCAGTGCCTGGCGCAATGACATGGGAATACTGTCGATGATCCACTGGCGCACCTTGAAGATACTGAGCAGCAGGAACACCACGCCGGAAATAAATACCGCACCCAGGGCTACCTGCCAGCTGTAACCCATCTCACCCACGACTACGAAGCTGAAGAAGGCATTCAGTCCCATACCCGGTGCCAGCGCAAACGGATAATTGGCATAGAGACCCATGATCAGGCAGCCGATGGCCGCTGCCAGGCAGGTCGCCGTGAATACCGCCCCCTTGTCCATGCCCGCCGCGGCCATGATGTTGGGGTTGACGAAGATGATGTAGGCCATGGTCAGGAAGGTGGTCACACCGGCGATCACTTCCTGGCGCACGTTGGTGTCCCGCTCAGAGAGCTTGAACAGCCGTTCCAGGAGGGGGGGCTGCGCCGCGGATTTCGGGGCGGGCGAGCTGGCAGATGCCGGAGTACGGATGTCAGTCATATTCGTGTCCAGTGTCAGCGGTCGGGAATCAGAAGTGGTACTTGACCAGCAGGTTCACATTGCGCTCGTTGGAATCGATACCGAAAGTACCGTCCTTGATGCCGAACTTGTCGTTCCAGTGCACGTACTCAATACCCGCATACAGCGCTTTCGGTTGGCCCCAGCGAGCACCCAGGTCGTACTTGAGTTGCGAGGTGAAGTTCAGGCTCGGGTGCGCATCGGCAGAAGCGCTGGCCCAGTCGAGGAAACCGTCATAGAGGAAGCTCTCGCCGCCGAGTGAGAACGGCAGACCCCAGGCCAGTGTGAGCTGCTCGTTCGCCGCCTTGTCGTCGTTGTCGCGGTGGTAGACGTTGGCCTGGAAGAAGCTGAAGCCTGGAATCGCCAGGTCAAAGCCAACGCCAGCCAGCTTGTTCATAAAGCTCGGGCCGGTGACAGTGAGGTTGTCTGGGTCGTCGAAGTGACCAATTTCCAGGGTGCCAGCCGCCAGTACATCTTTAACCGGGCCGAAGGACAGGTCGCGACCACTCAGTTTCCCCAAGCTCAGACGCGGCGATACCTCGGTGTAGAGCTCTTCTGAACCCTCGTTGGAACTGAGGTAGTCGGCAAACATGAACAGGTCGCCCCAGCTGTGGCCGCTGACATGCTCATAGGTCATCACCGTGCGGCTGGAGTCGTCGGAGTCCAGGCTGTAGTGGACCTTGTAGTCCTCGCCGTACAGCAGGCTCAGGCTGTTGTCATTCCAGAGCATCTCGGCGCGGGCGGTCAGGGATACCAGGCCGGCAGTTACAAAAAGAAGGGACTTCGACAGGTTCACGGGGTACCTCGGTGACAGCAAATCGGAGTGCAGGGTGGACCCCGCCGGGGCTGCGGGCAGGTGCCGCCTACAGCTGGTTAAAAAATGAGCGCGGAATTTACCGGATCTGTGACGCATTTTCCAATTTATTTCACATTTGTGACCAGCCTTTCACGCGCCTTCAAACAGAATGAAAAGGTCCAGTAATGTGGCAACTTGAGAAACGGGTTGCCAAATTTCCTTCGGGCATCTGACTGCTTGGGAAACTAACCTAACCGCAGAGGCTGGTTTGATGGTCAACCTGATGCCGGCAACGTGGACGGTTTAAATGGGACTGGTCGTCCAGTCTTCTGATAAGCGCTGGCTTTGGGAAGCACTGGATTTGAGAAGGGTTAGGGGAGGAGCTCTGTGGACTACAAACTCTATTACTGGGATTTGCCCTTTCGCGCTAACTTCATTCTGCTCATGCTGGAAGAAGTGGGTGCGCAGTACGAGCGGCGCGACGCCTCGGAGATCTATCCGGAGCGCAGCCTCAAACTCCACAATCCCGGCATGGCCCCGCCCTATCTGTATGAATGCAAAAGCGAAACCTATTTCGCGCAGATGCCCGCCTGCCTTATGCATCTGGGGCATCAGTACGACTACCTGCCCAGGCGCGCCGAAACTCTGACGCTGGCCCTGAAAACCATCCTTGACTGCAATGATGTGCTTATTGAAATCACCAACAGCAACGGTCAGGTGATGTGGGAGAAAGGCGCGTGGGACAGTTTCCGCAACAGCCGCTTACCCGACTGGATGCGAGTCTTCGAAAAGACGGGATTGGCCCATGGCCTGAAAGGGGAAGGGGGCTTCCTGCTGGGCAGCCGTATCTCGGTGGCCGATATCGCCACTACGGCGCTGTTCGGAATGCTTGTTTACTCCTTCCCGGAATTGAAAAGTGATCTAGGGGAAAACGCCCCTCATATTGCCGCCCTCTGCCAGAGAGTGGAATCCCGCAAAGCAATCCAGCACTTTCTGGAACGACAGCGCGAGGAATACGGTAGAGATTATTGCGGCGGTCAGATTGAGCGCTCGCTGCGCAAGATGATCCAGTAACCGGATGGCCGGGCTGCGCTAACTGGCAACTGCAAATATCATCAGCGCCAGGCAGGACAGAAAACCCAGGACGGGAATCCAGGCCGGATAACAGATCACTGCATTTTCCGGTTTTTCCCGCCGGTTTTTGATGGTCAGCAGCGCGGCATTTACCAGGCAAAATACCAACAGCATGATAAAGCTGGTGATCTTTGCCAGTGTGGCCAGGGGTAGCCATAGTGCAAACGCCAGGATCACCGCGCCGATCAACAGTGTGGCCAAGATCGGCGTCCGGGTTCTGGCGTTGAGCCGGGCAAAGATCGCCGGGGCCATGTTCTTCACTGCCATTCCATACAACAGGCGCGATGCCATAATGATCTGAACCAGCGCGCCATTGACGACCGCAAACAGACTGATCACGCCGATAAAAGCCGGCGAGTAGCCTGCCTGTGTCACCATGCTTGCCAGTGGGGCGTCACTTTGCCCCAGTTGCGTTACTGGCAGGATCCGTACGGCCAGCGCTGCCACCGTCATGTAGAGCACTGTCGATACAGTGATTGCGATGAGGATCGCCCGCGGTAATGACTTGCGCGGATTCTTCACTTCCTCCGCCGTATTGACCATATCCTCGAAACCGATAAAGGCATAGAAGGCGAGAAAGCTGCCCACGAGCAACCCGGGCAGGGCATTCCATTCCGGCAGGGCAAAGATCTCCCTCCACGCATTGGCTGGCGGTGCATCGTGGCTCACATAGATCACGAACAGTAACCCTGCCACCTCAACCAATGTCACCAGTGTCACGGTGAGCGCGGATTCGTTGATGCCCCAGAGCGCGATCAGCGTCAGCAAAGCGACCAGCAGGGTAATGGCGAGTGCGTGGGGAAGCTCGATAAAGAGCCCCAGATAGCCGGTAAAGCCATTGGCGATCGTTGCGGCCGAGACAATACCGGTGATTGCTACCAGGCTGCCGACCACCTGGGCCGGCCAGGGTCGGCGCCAGGCTTTCCAGATATAGGCTGCGGAGCCGGCACTGACGGGGAAGCGTGACGACAGCTCCGCATAAGACAGCGCAGTAAAGGCCGCGATAACGCCCGCGAGCAGGAAGGCATAAGGGAGGGATAGCCCTGCGGCAGCGCCTACCTCGCCAATCAGGACATAAATCCCGGCGCCGATAATTGTGCCGATACCGTAAAAGCTGATTACGGGCAGGGAGAGTGATCGCTTCAGTGAAACAGTATCCGGCACGCTATTCCTCTTAGGCGGTTACTTTGCAGGGGGATTTGCTGGGGGAGAGGAGCGAAGTCTGGTAGCTTCCCCTATGATTGGTTTTTCGAGCCCAGGAAATACTCTTGCGCCATTACCGAGCGCTGATCTTTTGCTAGGTCAAGAATAATAAACGACAGGAGGCCCCGTGAAATCTAATTGTCTGCATCTTGCGATCCCCGCTGGCGACCTGGAGAAAGCCAAAACCTTCTATTGCGATGTTCTGGGCTGCAAACCCGGTAACGGTGAAGAGGGTCGCTGGGTAGATATCAATTTCTGGGGCAATGAGCTTACCCTGCACCAGAGCGAGGAGAGATTACCCAACGTTCGCCACGATGTAGATATGGGCGCCGTTGCGGTTCCTCATTTCGGCATACACCTGCCGGATGACGAGTTACAGGCGTTGAAAAAACGTATCGAGGCCGCCGGGCTGGAATATCTGGACAAGCCCTACCGGCGCTTTGTGGGGGATGAGTATGAGCAGGAGACATTCTTTATCGAAGATCCCAATGGCAACATTCTGGAGATGAAGTCGATGGTGAATCCGGAATTGATGTTCAGGTAGTCACTGGCGAGATCAAACGGTAGTGGAAAAGCGTTCAGTTGCCGTAGAAACTGCGCTCACCCAGGAAGGTACGGATGTGATTGACCACTGCATTGCTGAGCTGCCGGTAGTCAGGATAGGGCGTCAGCAATAGGCGTTTTTCGGCGTCGACGTGAACACATGCGCAATCCGGCAGTGGCTGTGCGTTGTGGCTCAGATGGTTAAATCGCTTGAGGTTTTGCTGCCCGCCGATCCAGTGCCAGCTGTCACCGGCGGTGAGTGCAGGGGCAAAGCAGAGCGCCGTGTGCGCAAACAGGTCTTCATCCCGAAAGCGGCGCCAGTCGTCGGCATTGGGGCTCGCCACCTTGGCCAGCAGCGTCACAATCTTGCGCCAATGGTTGGAATTGGCGTCCATCAGTTCTCGGCTGCCGGGTGATTTGATGAGCTCAGCCAGCGCATTGGGACGGTGGGGCAGATACAAAACCAGCTGCGGTTTGGCGGCGCCCAGGCAATCAATGGAAGTCATCAGTCGTCTCACAGCCCATACCAAAGCCATTCCGTTCTATGCGTTCCAGCCATTATTTTTCGCGCGCAGCGAAGTAAGCCCGCACGGGCTCACGCACCAGCTCTTCATCGGGCCCCTCGCTGAACTTGATGGTTTCCGGATGGACGGGATGCCAGTCCTCGGCGCGGGACATCCACAGCTCGTGGCTGGGGGTGAAAATACTCTGGTCATCGAGGCTAGCTACGGTGAGTAGCTCGACCATCGGGGCGCCGGGCCAATACGCCGATATGGGTGATCCGCATGCGCTGCAGAATTGGCGCCGCAACTCGCGCCCGCTTTCGGCTCTCACGTCATAGTGATGCAGGCTGCCGGAAAGGTAGGTGAGTCTGTCCCTCGGAACGAAGATAAAGGCCATAAATGCGCCGCCACTGGTGTGCTGGCAATCGCGGCAGTGGCAGATAAACTGGACCAGGGGCCCTTCTGTGCATTCATAGCGCACCTGGCCGCAGGCGCAGCCGCCGAGCAGTGGCTTCACGATTGCTCTCCTTTGAGGAAGTTTACGGCTTCAAGTACAGAGGGCGAAACAACGCCAGCGGATCAACGTTTGACGCCACAGGCTGTCAAACGCACTTCAGGCTGACTTATTGATTCCCAGTAAAGCGGTCGAAGTCAATACCGCCATACATATTCTGCAAGAATGGCCCTGCGACTCAGACCCGCGGTAGGCCTCACACTCAAATACCACGCTGTAACCAGTAGGAATCTATGTCGACGACCGCAGAACCCAACGTGGCCAACCCGCTCGAAAAATCGACTGTGCGGGGCTCGTCCACCATGAGCTTCGGCGAGATGATGGCGCAGTTGTGGCAATTCATCCGGCCCTACAAAGCAGTCCTCTTCGCCGCGGGTGTGGCACTGGTCTTTACGGCGGGTATCACCCTTTCCATCGGCCAGGGGATCAGGGTCCTGGTCGATCAGGGTTTTATGGCGGGTTCGAGCGCAGCGCTGGGGAATGCCGTACTGGTGCTGATGGCGCTGGCCCTGCTGATGGCGGTGGGCACCTATGCGCGCCACTATCTCGTGTCCTGGTTGGGTGAGCGAGTCGTGGCGGATCTGCGCAAGGCGGTGTTCGATCATATCGTCACCCTGCACCCGAGCTTTTTCGAGACCAACCGCAGTGGCGAGATCATGTCCCGCCTCACCACTGATACCACTCTGTTGCAGCATATCATTGGCACCTCCTTTTCCATGGCCCTGCGCAGTGCATTGATGTTTGTCGGGGCGCTGGCCCTGCTGTTGTTTACCAACCTCAAGCTGAGCCTGATGGTATTGGTGGGCGTGCCGCTGGTGCTGCTGCCCATCGTCCTCTACGGTCGTCGGGTGCGGAAGCTGGCCAGGGCCAGCCAGGATTCGATTGCCGATGTGGGCAGCTATGCCGGTGAGATCATCCAGCACATCAAGACGGTGCAGAGCTACACCCGCGAGGACCATGAAAAGCAGGCCTTCGGTCGCGAGGTGGAAACCGCATTCCAGGTCGCCAGGCGGCGCATCCGCCAGCGCTCGCTATTGATCGCCACCGTGATCTTGCTGATGTTCGGTGCTGTCAGTGGTCTGCTGTGGGTGGGGGGCAATGACATGATTGCCGGCCGCATGAGTGCCGGAGACCTGGCCGCCTTCGTCTTCTATGCCATGCTGATGGGCTCCGCCGTGGCGACCATTTCCGAGGTCTACAGTGAGCTGCAGCGCGCCACGGGCGCTACCGAGCGGCTGGTGGATCTGCTGAATGTGGAGGCGGATATCCCCGTGAGTGTGGACGAGGCGGTAACCGAGCAGCTCCCGCACGATGCCAAAGCCGAGGTGGCATTTGAGGCCGTGGAATTCAGTTACCCTTCCCGGCCAGATCAGGCTGCAATCAGGGGGCTAAATCTGTTGGTGGAAGCGGGCAAGAGCCTGGCCCTGGTTGGCCCCTCCGGCGCGGGCAAGTCAACACTGCTGGAGCTACTGCAGCGCTTTTACGACCCTCAGGGCGGCCGCATCACACTGGATGGTGTGGATTTGCGACAGATAGATACGGGAACCCTGCGCCGGCAACTGGCAGTCGTGCCGCAGCAACCGGCGCTGTTTACTGCCGATGTCTGGTACAACATCCGCTATGGCAGGCCGGATGCGACCGATGGGGAAGTGATTGCGGCAGCCAGGGCCGCCCACGCCCACGAGTTTATCCAGCAGCTGCCGGATGGCTACGACAGTCACCTGGGAGAGCAGGGCGCGCGCCTGTCCGGCGGCCAGAAACAGCGCCTGGCTATTGCCCGCGCGATCCTGAAAGACCCGAAAATTCTGCTCCTCGATGAAGCCACAAGTGCGCTGGATGCCGAGAGTGAGCACCACGTACAGCAGGCGCTGCAGACCCTGATGAAAGGCCGCACCACCATCATCATTGCCCACCGGCTGGCCACGATTCTGCATGCGGATAGCATTGCGGTGCTGGATCGTGGGCAGTTAGTCGCGCAGGGGAAGCACGCAGAACTGATAGAGATTTCGCCGCTGTACAAGCGCCTTGCGGAGTTGCAGTTCCAGGAGGCGGGTGCCCCATTGTGAAAAACACGTGAGACTCACATCTGCGGCGAGCAGTCGCTGGCTCGTTATCAAGCCTCTTTGGTGCAGACATAAACTGAGTTTGTCGATTCACCACTCAGGAACGGGTTATAGAAAGAGACCACATGGGATTTGACTGTCGCAAAGACCGTGCTCAGCAGTGCCTCGAAGCTTTCTTCCGGCAGGTTCTGCGACCACATGGCAAATACACCCTGGGGCTTTAGCTGTTCTGCCATCCGCGCCAGATTCTCGGTGGTATAAAAACCCGCGTTGGACTCATTCAGGTATTCGGTGGGGGAGTGGTCGATGTCCAGTAGAATGGCATCAAACTTCTTTTCCGCGCTATCCGGGTCAAAACCGGTTTCCATGGCTGTAGCCAGATCGAAGAAGCTGCCGTGCACGTAGCGACTGCGCGCATCTGCATTGAGGATCTTCCCCAGCGGCACCAGCTCATCCTTATGCCAACCAATGACCGTCTCCAGGGCCTCGATCACCAGCAGCTCGGAAATGCGCTGGTCCTTCAATGCCGCCACAGCGGTATAACCCAGGCCCAGTCCACCAACAACTACGCGCAGATCTTCACCCTGCACTGCCGCAAGGCCCAGTGTGGACAGGGCCTCTTCCGCCTCGACAAACATACTCGACATCAGGAATTCGTCACCCAGCTTGACCTCATAGATGTCGCGGTCGCCCAGCGCCGGGATACGGCGCCGGCGCAGGGAGATCTCTCCCAGGGGGGAAGCTTGACTGTCGATCTCTTCAAATAGTAATGACACGGATGAGTCGTCCTGGTGTTGTGGTCGGATTAGGAAGTGGTGACATAGTGAAGTGAGCTTATGCCGTCGGTGGCTACCGCTGTTAGTACGCTGCCTGCTATTACCTCCGCAGAGAGTACATGAATCAGCCTTTCTTCCAGGGATTATCGCTGGTAAAGGTCGCCAGATACAGGGCCTCTACTTTGCTGCGTGCCCACGGGGTCCGGCGCAGAAACTTCAGGCTGGATTTCACGGAGGGATCGTTCTTGAAGCAGTTGATATCGATCCGCTGCGCCAGTCCCTCCCAGCCGTAGTGCTCCTGGAGCTCTTCAACGATCGTCGAAAGCTTGATGCCGTGAAGGGGATTGTTGGGCTGGGATTGCTGCATGGGCTGAGGTGACCATTTTCTTCAGGTGAGCGAACTTGCTGTTGGGTGGTTGGTGTGGAGAGTATAGCCCGCCAGTTTCGGCTGAAGAAATGCAGTGTCAAAATTCTTGCGGATTGCGTTTGACCTTGCGTGCCCGCTTGCGCAAATCATCCAGGTCATCCTTGTCCATCTTGTCTAGCGTGCTCAGCATCATTGCCATGCGCTGGTTGCCCTCAAAGTTTTTCCGCTTTTCTGCGAGAAAATTCCAGTAAAGGCTGTTGAATGGGCAGGCGTCGTCTCCGACTTTTTCCTTCACCTTATAGCGGCACTCCTTGCAATAGTTGCTCATCTTATCGATATAGCTACCACTGCTGACATAGGGCTTGGTGGCCACGAGGCCGCCGTCGGCGAATTGACTCATGCCGCGGGTATTGGGCATTTCCACCCATTCGATGGCATCGATGTAGATGCCTAGATACCATTCCTCCACCTGATCCGGGTGGACGCCGAGCAGCAGGGCAAAATTGCCGGTGATCATCAGGCGCTGGATATGGTGGGCGTATGCCTGGTCCAGGCTGTTTTTGATGGCATGGTGCAGGCAGTTCATCTCTGTGTCACCGGTCCAGTAGAAGTCCGGCAGGTCCTGCTGGTTGTCCAGCCGGTTGCAGCGGGCGTAACCGGGCATCTCTTTCCAGTAGATGCCCCGCATATATTCTCGCCAGCCGAGGATTTGTCGCACGAAGCCCTCCACTTCGTTGAGAGAGATTGTCGACTTGTTGCTCTCCCAATAGTCGATCACTGTCTCAATCACTTCCGTCGGGTGGAGCAATTTACTGTTCATGGCAAAGCTGAGGCGGCTGTGGAACAGGTAGGTTTCCTCCGGATCCATGGCATCCTGGTAGTCACCGAAGTGCACAAGCAAGTGCTCGCAGAAGTGACGCAGGACCTTGAGGCTGTCTGCCCGTGTGGTGGGCCAGTTGAAGTTATCCGGGTCGATATTGCCGATCGTCTCAACGCCGGCAGCTTCGATGCGTTTGACGGTCTTGCGCACGTCCTTGCGGAAGCCCTTCTCGTGGGGTATTTCCGGTTGTCCCTTCCATTTCTTGCGGTTGCTCTGATCGAAGTTCCACTTGCCTCCCTGGGGTTTGTCATTCTCGGTCATCAACACATCGTGCTTCTTGCGCATATGTCGGTAGAAGCTTTCCATCAACAGGGACTTCTTGCCGTCGAAGAACTCTGCAAGCTCGTCGCGGCTGGTGATAAAGTGCTCGGTGTCAAAGGCCTCGCACTCGACGCTGAGATCGTCCGCCAGTTGCTTGAGCTGCTGGTCCAGCCGGTATTCATCCGGCAGCTGATATTCGAACTTCTCGATACCGCGCTCTTTAATCAACGCCGCGATATTGGTGCCCAGCTTCTGGGTATTGTTCTTGCCGTCCAGCTTGTAGTGGACCACCTTCTTGCCCTGCTCCCGTAGCCAACCGGCAAAGGCCTCCATAGCTTCGAAGAAGGCCACCACTTTCTGGATATGGTGTTTGACGTAATCGGTCTCCTGACGCATCTCGGCAATGAAATACAGGGTTTCGTCACTGTCGTTCTTGTACCAGCTGTGCTTGTGGTTGAGCTGGTCGCCCAGGATTAGTCGCAGGGTTTTCATTTTTTACCGTTTAAGGTTTATCCGTTGGATTCTTTCAGCCAGAGGTTGCGAAAAGCATGCTCGGGGTCGTAGCGCTCCGCCTGGCTATTGATGTTGAAGTGGCGGTCGCGAGGGTCGTTACCGACACCGCTGTTGTACATCCAGTTGCCGTAGTTACTGTGTACGTCGTAATCGAGTAGCAGACTCTCGAAATAGGCGGCGCCGGTACGCCAGTCTTGCTGTCGTTCGCGGGCAAAATAGCTGGCAACGTTCTGGCGGCCACGGTTGCTCATCCAGCCGGTGGCGGCGATCTCGCGCATATTGGCGTTGACGAAGTCATACTCCGTTTCGCCGTTTATCCAGCGCTGCAGTTCTGCGGGGGCATGCTGCCACTCGTAGTCTTTCTGCAGGATGCCACCCAGTTGGAAGATCCGGTCGCCGTGTTTGAGTGACACGTATTTAAAGAAATCCCGCCACAGCAGTTCAAACACCAGCCAGTAGGTATCTTCATTGGCGACGACTTGCCGTTCGAACTCTTTTACCTGCCAGTAGACCTGCCGTGCGGACAGGCTGCCATTGGCGAGCCAGGGGGAGAGCTTGGAGCTGTACTCGGTGCCCACCAGCCCATTGCGGGTGTGCTTGTATGTCCTGAGGTTCTCCGTTTGCCAGAAGTATTGGTCAATGCGCTCCTGTGCGGCCAGTTCACCACCCCGGAATGGAAAGGCGGAGCGCGGGTCGGAGGTGAACGCTTTCAGGCCGAGGCCCTCCAGGTCGGGTATGGACGATTCTTTTCGTGCCGGCTCTGCTGAGGCCAGGTTTTCTGTGGGGCGCGGCAACGGGGCTGACAGGGGTTTGCGCACCTTCAGTTCTTTTTCCACGTGCTTGCGAAACTTGGTGAATACGCGGGGCACATCGGCCGGAACCGCAAAGGAAACGTCATCCGGGTGCAGGAGGAACTGGTCCAGGGCCTGGTAAAACTCGACGGCGCTCATTCCCTCTGCCCGGCGTACGCAGCCCAGTACGTGCTCTTCATCCCGGGTCCATTCCCGCTGCAGGAATATTTTCTCGACGCCGAGCTGCTGTACCAGCCTTGGCAGGATGGATTCCGGCTTTTCCCGGTAGATGAGCAGGGGGATATTCAGTTGTGCCAGCTGCTGCCGCAGGGTTTGTACGCTTTCAATCAGGAAACGTGCGCGAAATTTTCCCGTGCGCATGAAACCATAGCGGTCTTTTTCAAACTGGCGGGGATCGAAACAATAGAGGGCGACCACCGGGGACTGGCTCTGGCAGGCCTCTACCAGGGGTTGGTTGTCGATACTGCGGAGATTATTGCGGTACCAGACCAGGTTCATGAATCACAGTCCCCGGGACGCGATGGGTCTCTTCCGGATGAGCGCGCCTGCCGGCGGCATCGCTCACTGCAGTAGATCACTGCATCCCAGTCTCTCTCCCACTTCTTGCGCCAGCGGAATGGCCGCCCGCAGACGGGACAGATCTTTTCCGGCAGGTGCGGTTTACGGTGAGCCATGGACTGGTGAAGGCATCCTTTTCCTCGGCAGGCACGCTATAGCCAGTCAGGCGATAACCTGGTCCGCCAGCAGTGAGTCAATTTCTGTGTCCTCCAGGCCGAGTCCCAGCAGCACGTCACGCGAATGTTGGCCCAGTGGAGCCCCCGGCGCATGGTAGTCCGGTTTGTGGCCGTCGAAACAAAACGGTGTGTTGATCTGTTCGACTGTTTCGCCATGGCCCAGGTCTGTGTGGCAAATCATCTTTCGTTCCCGCACCAGGGCGCTGTCTGACGCCTCCTGGAAATCCAGCACCGGTTCGACGCAGGCATCGATGTCTGCGAATACCTGCACCCACTGCTCCAGGGGGCGATTGGCAATGACTCCGGCGATATCCGCCTTCAGAATCCCCGGCGGCTCGTCGGCCATCAACCGCTCGACCCATTGCGGCTCGCCGATGCCTTCAAAGAAGCGTGTTGCGAACTGCGGCTCCAGGCTGCCGACAGACAGGTAGCGGCCGTCGGCAGTGCGATAGTAATCATAGTAGCTGCCACCGTTCAGCAGTTCGTGTTCAAGCCCCGGCAGATCACCCCCTGCCAGCGCGTTGGTGCCGCTGATGGCGTTCAGGGCAAAAGCGCAGTCGGTCATGCTGATATCGATATGGCTGCCCTTGCCGCTGTTCTGGCGGCGGTAGACCGCGGCGAGAATAGCCATGACCGCGTGGTGGGACCCGCCGGCGATATCTGCAACTTGGGTGCCGGAAAGGCTGGGGCCACTGTCGGCACGGCCGGAATAACTGGCGAGACCGGACAGGGCCAGGTAGTTGATGTCGTGGCCGGCGCGCTGCGTCATCGGGCCGGACTGGCCGTAGCCTGTGATCGAGCAGTAGATCAGGTCTTCACGAGTTTGCCGCAACGTCTCGTAACTGAGTCCGAGCTTCTCCATCACACCGGGACGGAACTGCTCGATGACGATGTCGTACTCCGCCAGCAGGCGACGCACGATATCGCCGGCGCGATGGTCTTTGAGGTTCAGAGCCAGGGAGCGCTTGTTGCGGTTGATGCCGGCGTGGGCCGCGGACACCTGATCCTTCCCCTCACCGAAATAGGGTGGCAGGGCGCGCAGCATGTCCGGGCGCTGGGGAGATTCGATACGCAGCACGTCGGCGCCCATATCCGCCAGCAACAGGGTGGCGTAGGGGCCGGGCAGCAGGGTGGAGAAGTCGAGCACCTTGAGGCCCGCAAGCGGGCCTGAATCTGGCAACATGGTTTAATTCCGTGATGGGTTTTCCCGTCAGTGCGACCTGTAATGCCGATAGTGAAGAGCGCTGTTGCCGGCCAGGGTGTCGCTGGGTCCCGGCCTACGCTGGGACGACGACCTGGCTGAGCGCCAAGCTTTTCTCCATAGCCAGCAAGTGCGACCAATCACCCCGTCATGCCGGCGAAGGCCGGCATCCATTGGTGTATTGCGAAACCTGGTCTTCACCTTTAGATCACTGCGGACGGTATTAACCGTCTTTGAGCATTTCCCGCGAGATAATCAGCTTCATGATCTCGTTGGTGCCGGCGTAAATGCGCTGCACGCGGGCGTCGGCCCAGGCGCGGGCGATGGGGTATTCCCACATGTAGCCATAACCACCGTGCAGCTGTACGCACTCGTCCAGCAGTTTGCACTGGAAATCTGTGGCCAGCAGTTTGGCTTTGGCGGCGGTGGCCACATCCAGTTGCTTGCTATAGTGCAGCTCCAGGCAGCGGTCCACAAACACACGCATGGCCGTGCATTCACTGGAGAGCTCCGCCAGCTTGAACTGGGTATTCTGGAAGCTGGAAACCGGGCGACCGAACGCCTTGCGTTCTTTCACATAATCCACAGTCCAGCCCAGGGCGGCCTCCGCGTTGGCGATGGCGCTGATGGCGACGCTGAGCCGTTCCTGCGGCAATTCCTGCATCAGGTAGATAAAGCCCTGGCCCTCGGCGCCAAGCAGGTTCTCTGCCGGTACACGCACGTCGTCGAAGAACAACTCCGAGGTGTCCTGGGCTTTCATGCCCACCTTGTCCAGGTTGGTGCCTTTCTTGAATCCGGGGCTGTCTGCTTCCACCAGCAGCAGGCTCACTCCGGCGGCACCGGCGTTGGGATCGGTCTTGGCCACCACAATCACCAGGTCGGCATGCTGGCCGTTGGTAATGAAAGTCTTGGAGCCGTTCAGCACATAGTGATCGCCGTTGCGCACGGCGGTGGTGCGTACACTCTGCAGGTCGGAACCGGTACCCGGTTCAGTCATGGCGATGGCGGTGACGACCTCTCCGCTGATACAGCGGCGCAGGTATTTGTCCTTCTGTTCATCGGTGCCGTAGTTGACGATGTAGGGCACGGCGATATCGGAGTGCAGGCCCCAGCCAATACCGGTGAAGCCGGTGCGGCCAATCTCCTCGTCGACAATGGCGTTGTAGCCGAAGTCCAGTTCCAGGCCACCGAAAGCCTCTGGTGCCTGCGGACACAGAAAACCCATCTCGCCAGCCTTGGTCCACAGGGTGCGGTCTACCTGACCCTCTTTTTCCCACTGGGCATGGTGGGGAGCAACCTCATGTTCCAGAAACTTGCGCACGGTATCGCGGAACTGTTCGTGCTCCTCGGTGAAGACGGTTCTCGGGATCATCGCTGTTCTCCACAGTTGCGGGGCCACGGTGCGGCCCCTCCGGTTTTGTCCGTTATCTTGTGTTTATTCGTCGGCAAGGTGCTGGCCGGATTCCTCCAGCTGACGCAGCAGCGCCGGAGGGTTGAAGCGGTCGCCGTAGCGGCTGGCCAGTTCCCGCGCGCGTGCGGCGAATTCTGCCGGCCCATATTGGTTGACGTACTGCAGCGCACCACCGGTCCATGGTGGGAAACCGATACCGAAAATGGAACCGATATTGGCCTCGCGCACGCTGCGCAACACGCCTTCCTCGTAGCAGCGGATGGTCTCCACGGCCATGGCAAACAGCAGTCGTTCGCACACGTCCTCAAACGGTGGTTGCTCTTCCGACGGGAATTCCCTTGCCAGCCCCTTCCACAGGTGTTTTGGCCCGTCCTCAGGGTAGCTGTAGAAGCCGCCCCCGGCAGCCTTGCCGGCGCGGCCCACTTCCAGCATATGGTCGATGACCTTATCTGCCGGATGGGAGGGCGCACTCTTGCCCTCGGCTTCGAGGTCCGCAATGGTCTGCTGGCGGATCTTGCTCATCAGGGTGAGAGACACTTCGTCGCTGACCGCCAGCGGTCCGACAGGGAAGCCCGCCTGGGCGGCGGCGCTTTCAATGGTGGCGGGGTTCACGCCCTCACCGAGCATGGCGATACCCTCGTTGGTGAAGCAACCGAAAACCCGCGACGTGAAAAAGCCACGGCTGTCGTTGACCACAATGGGCGTCTTGCCGATCTGCAGCACAAAAGCATAAGCGCGGCCCAGGGTTTCCTCACTGGTCTGGTCCCCGCAGATGATTTCCACCAGCGGCATTTTCTCCGCCGGGGAAAAGAAGTGCAGACCGATAAATTGCGCCGGTCTTTTCGACGCCTCCGCCAGCCCGGTGATGGGCAGGGTGGAGGTGTTGGAGGCAAACAGGGCGCTCCCGGCCAGTACGGCCTCGGTTTCTTCAGTGACTTTGGCTTTGAGTTTGCGATCCTCGAACACCGCCTCGATTACCAGTTCGCAACCGTCGAGATCGCTTGCCTTATCCGTGGGCTGGATGCGGCCGAGTATCGCGTCCATACGCGCCTGGTCCATACGACCGCGGGCGAGGCGCTTCTGCAGGGATTTCTCCGTATAGCCCTTGCCCTTCTCCGCCGCTTCCATCGACACATCCTTGAGAACCACCTCGACGCCCTTGCTGGCACAGGCATAGGCGATCCCCGCTCCCATCATGCCCGCACCGAGGACGCCGATCCTTTTCACCGGGTCCGTCTTCATGTTGCGCACCGATTCCGGCAGCGAGGCGCCGGCCTTGATGGCGTTGAGGCCGAACCAGAAGGTGCCGATCATGTTTTTGGCCACCTGGCCGCAGGCCAGCTCGACGAAGTAGCGGGACTCGATGCGGGTGGCGGTCTCGAAGTCCACCTGCGCACCCTCCACCGCCACACTGAGAATGGCCTCGGGCGCGGGGAAACAGCCCCTGGTTTTCTCAACCAGCATCGCCGGGGCCGCTGCTAACAGTTGCGCATTTTTCGGATTGCGCGGATCGCCGCCGGGCATGCGATAACCGCGCTGGTCCCAGGGTTGCAGGACCGGATCGTCGCTTTCGCTATTGGCCAGCACAAAGGCGCGGGCGTGGTCGAGCAGCTCTTCCGGGCTGGCCGCCAGCTGGTGAATCAGGCCTGCGTCCAGGGCCTGCTGCGGGCTCACCTGCTTGCCTTCCATCAGGTAGGGCAGGGCGTTTTGCAGGCCCAGCAGTCGCGGCATGCGCACACAGCCACCACCGCCGGGCAGCAGGCCGAGGGTCACCTCCGGTAACCCGATTTTCACCTTGCGGTCGTCGAGGGCGATGCGATGGTGGCAGGAAAGGGCCAGTTCCCAGCCACCGCCGAGCGCGGCGCCGTTGATGGCGGCCACCACGGGCTTGCCCTGGGTTTCCAGCCAGCGCAGGTCTGCCTTCAGCGCCTCGCATTCGTGGAAAAACGCCTCGGCATCCTCACGCCTGGCCGCATAGAGACCGTTGAGATCGCCGCCGGCGAAGAAAGTGGATTTGGCCGAGCGCAGGATAATGCCCCGGTAGTCCTCGCCCTGCAGTTGCTTGACCGCCTCACGCAGGGAGTCGGTAAAGTCGCCGTCCATCACGTTGGCGGAAGCGTTGGGATTGTCGAGGACCAGGTGGACGATATTGTCACTGTCTTTTTCAATGCAAATGGATTTCATATTCTTTTCCCCCGCCTATAACCGTTCAATGATGGTGGCCACACCCATACCGCCGCCGACGCACAGCGTCACCAGCCCGTAGCGGTCCCGGCGCTGTTCCAGTTCGTCCAGCAGGGTGCCGATCAGTATGGCGCCGGTGGCGCCGAGGGGATGACCCATGGCGATGGAGCCGCCGTTGACGTTGATCCGCTCCGGATCCACATCCAGTTCCCGCTGGAAGCGCATGACAACCGCGGCAAAGGCCTCGTTGACCTCAAACAGGTCGATGTCCTCGGCCCTGAGGCCCGCCAGCTTCAGGGCTTTGCGGGTGGCCGGTGCGGGGCCGGTGAGCATGATGGTGGGATCGGTGCCCACCACGGCGGCAGAGACGACTCTCGCGCGGGGCTTCAGGTTCAGGCGCTGACCGGCTTCCTCACTGCCTACCAGCAGCGCGGCGGCGCCGTCGACGATGCCGGAAGAATTGCCGGCGGTATGCACGTGATTAATACGCTCCACCTGCGGGTAACGCTGGCGGGCCACGGCATCAAAGCCGAATTCGCCGATACCGGCAAAGGCCGGCCTCAGCTGTGCGAGGCCCTCCATGGAGGTGTCCGGGCGCACCAACTCGTCCCGATCGAGAATCAGCAGTCCGTTCTGGTCGCGCACCGGGACAACCGAACATTCAAAGGCGTTGCGCGACCAGGCGGCGCTGGCTTTTTGCTGGGAGGCAAGTGCGAAGGCATCTACATCCTCGCGGCTGAAACCGGCCAGGGTGGCAATCAGGTCGGCACCGATCCCCTGCGGGGCGAAGCCGGTATCCAGCGCCGTGCGTGGATCCGCCGCCCAGGCGCCGCCGTCGCTGCCCATCGGTACGCGGGACATGGATTCCACACCACCGGCAACGATCAGCTCCTCCCAGCCGGAACGGATCTTGGCCGCCGCCAGGTTGACCGCCTCGGCGCCGGAGGCGCAGAAACGGTTCAAAGTCACGCCGCCGTTATCCCAGTCCCAGCCGGCGGCCAGCGCGGCAGTCTTGGCAATGTCCGCACCCTGGTCACCGACCGGGGTGACGCAGCCCATTACCACGTCGTCGACGGTGGCGGTTTCAAACTGGTTTCTGCTCTGCAGCTCCCGCAGCAGGCTGGATAGCAGGGTAACCGGCTTCACCTCGTACAGTGCACCGCCGGGTTTGCCCTTGCCGCGTGGGGTGCGGATCGCGTCGTAGATAAACGCTTCTCGGGTCATGGTTGCAGCCTCTTTATTCTGTTTGTGTCCCTAACATAGCTGGGCGAGTGCCCCCCGCAATGATCAAAGGCGACAGCACCGGTGACACCGGGGCACCGGATCCGCTTGCGGCGCGTAAATCTCCGTTAGAACAATAGAGCGACGCTGCAGAGCCTGGAGGAACAGTGTACGAGCTTCTTATTCAGATAAGGACTAAGTGTGCTGCCACCCTGTCTTACACTGATGGAAGTGGTTTAGAGGTTTTAAGCGACGAGGTTGCATCATGGCTGATAATTTCCTGGATATGGCCCTGAACCAATTGGGTTCCAAGGGGCTGGAGGCATTGGGTAACGCCATCGGGTTGCCCGGGGACCAGCAACAGGAGGCAGTCAGGACCGGTGGTTCCACCCTCCTTGCCGGCATGCTGAATAAGGCCACCAGCAAGGCCGGAATGGCCAGTGTTTTCAAGCATGTGACGGAAAGCGAGGACTTCGACTTTTCTTCCATTTCTGATGTTTTTCAGGATCCCGCCAGGGTAAGCAATCTGCAGGAAAAGGGGGCGGGCCTCCTCGACGTGCTGTTCGGTGGCAAGTCCAATAACGCCGTAGACTTGCTCGCCGGCGCCCTCAACCTGGACGGCAAGACCGGTAGTGGCCTGATGAAGCTGCTGGGGCCGGTAGCGATGTCACTATTGGGTAAACTGGTCAAGAGCAAGAACCTCGATGTCAGCGGCCTGGCCTCGTTCCTGTTCGGTCAGAAGGAATACATCAAGGACAAGATTCCCGATGGCCTTCTGAAAGAAATCGGCGTGAGTGATTTCAGCAATCTGGGTGCATCGCTGGAAACCCACGGTCACACAGAGCCGCTGGAACCCCGTCCACAGAAAGTCAGAAAGGCGGAGTCGGGCCGTTCCGGTTTTGCCAAATGGTTCTGGCCAATTCTCATTGCGCTCGCCGCGCTCTACGCATTGAACATGTGTGCCAAGCGGGAGGCGCTGGATGACGAGGAGCCCAGCGCAGTGATACTCGAGGAAAAACAGGTGATGACCGGTGAAGACCGCGACATGAGTGGCGACCGGATGGAGGGGCAGGCGAGCAGCGACGGTTTCGCCAGTAGCTTCCGCGATTACCTGAAGAGCGATGCCCGGGACCCAAATCGGGAATTCCCCCTTACGATTGAATTTGCCCAGGATAGCGCCCGACCCACCAGCGAATCGGTTCCCGACGTCAACGAGCTGGCGAGCATTCTGCAGGAGAGCAGCGGTATGACGGTCGCGATCGAGGGGCACACCTCCAGCGAGGGTGACGAGATCCGCAACCAGGCGCTGTCTCAACAGCGCGCGGAAGTGGTGCGGCAAATGCTGATTGACAAGGGTATCGATGGCAATCGCATTACTGCTACCGGGATGGGCTCGGCAAAACCCGTTGCCGATAACGCCACCGACGAGGGCAAACAGCGCAACCGCAGAATCACGGTGCGGGTGGTGACCTTCGAGTAAAAAGTATTGCCTGCGAATGAAAGATCCCCGCTACGGCGGGGATTTTTTATTGGGCGACGTTAACTTCCTGCGGTGAATCCGCTCAGCCGCGGAATTTCTCCCGGTAGGCGCCGGGGGCAAGGCCGGTCCATTTCTTGAAAGCGCGGTTGAAGGCGCTGGGTTCGGAAAAGCCCAGCCGCTCGGCAATTTCGGCCACCGCCGTTTCCTGCTTTTTCAGTTGGTAAACCGCCATATCCCGACGCACGGAATCCTTGATGTCCTGCCAGCTGTTGCCCTCTTCTTTCAGGCGGCGGCGCAGGGTTTGCGGCGATGTGAACAGTCGCTCGGCGACATCATCGAGAGAGAGGTTTTCGATCCCGTGCTGCCCCATCAGCATGCGGCGTATACGACCGGTAAAGCTGTTGTCGGACTTGTACTGTGTCAGCAGGCACTCAGGCGCACGGCCCAGGAATTCGCTCAGTTGCTGCTCGTCACGCACCAGTGGCATTTGCAGGTAACGGGTATTGAATACCAGGCAGGTTTCCTGCTGGTGAAAGTAGTGCCGGCACGGGAACATTGCGCTGTAGTCCTCGTTGTAGTCCGGCGGCGGGAAAGCCAGGTGAACGCGTTCCAGCAGGATGGTGCGATCGATCAGCCAGCTGAAGAAGCGCAGCCAGATAACCGCCAGGGACTCTACAAAGATCTGGTTGGGCAGGTTCTTCTGGTTGCCGTGGTGAATCATCAGCCGGGCTTCCTCTCCGTCCTCGATCAATTTGATCTGCAGGTCGTCGCTGACCATGGAGATGAAGCGGCTGGATCGCAGCAGGGCGCGGCGGAGGTTGGGGCAGCTCACACAGGCGTGGCCCATCATGGCGAAGGTGCCGGGCAGCCAGGGGCGGGCGAGGAAACCGCCGGATTCGTCGGAGAGCAGATCCCACTCGAGGCGCAGCAGCCGCGCTACCTGTTCGCGCCCGAGACGGGCATCGGGCTGGTCGAGCACCGCCGGGTCGATGCCCGCATCGCGCAACAGCTGGCCGCTGTCCAGGCCAGCGGCATCCGCTCCCGCCAACTGGGCACGGATGGCGGCGGCAAGTATGCCCGGTTCTTTTACTGGGACAGTAGCGTTTTCGGAATCCACGACGTTGCCCTCGCTGTTATTGTCATCCCGGCGCTGGTGCCGATGAGTCAGGGGATTATGCGCAATGCGGGCGGGAAAGTCAGGTTTGGCGCCTGCGAGGTGAGGAGGGGGCATCCCTGTGGTACAAAGACCGCATCCGGATACCGATATCAAGAGGCCGTGAATGAGCGCAGAACTGTCCAGCCAGTTGAATCCGACGATTTGCCGGAGAATGCTGATTGCCCACCTGATCGAGTCTTTGCCAAAGCCGAACAACCCCGCGCTGGAAGAGGTGACGGGTTGGCCGCGGCGAACGGTGCAGGACATTATTGCCAAAGGCCTGCCGGGGCATGGCACGCAGGTGGAGTTCGTGCAGGAGGGGGTGCGTAACAACGACGGCTATTACACGCTGCACGACTGGGGGTCTTTTGATCGGGACTGGGTGCGGGATCACCTGGCAGAGATCTGCCAGGTTCTGGACGTGACCCTCGAGTGAGGACTGTAGAAGCGTCATGGAGCCGCGACCGGAGTCGCGGCTTTTCTATACGATATTTCCCGGAAACCGAATAGTCAGTCCTGCGCCGACTTTTCCTGCAGGATCTGGTTCACCCGCTCTACCAGTGATGGGTCTGATTTCAGGCTGGTGGCGATCTGCTGGTACTCCTCTTTTGACAGCCCCGCATCCTGAATCGCGGAGACCATCTTGCCCTGCGCTTCCTGGTTGATGGCCTCGGCCTCCTGGATGTCCGCGGCGGCCTTCAGCTTAGGCGCGTACTCCTGGCTCAATATCACGATTGAACGGTAGGCGTTGGCAAACTGTTCCAGTTGCGGCTGGGTATATTTCGCCGCTGCCTGAGCAGCGGGCTGCGCGGTGCCCTGGGCCTGTGCCAGGGGAATCACAAACAGCAGTGCCAGGAACGTGAACAGAATAGGGGAGGTTTTCATGGGCGTCTCTCCTCGGAGCATTTTGGCTGGGCTTCGGTGAAGTTAGGGGATGGCGAGAGTGCCCGCTGCGGCAGGTCTGCAAACGCCGGACTTTTGCCGGGCAAAAGTGGGGATTCGTCCCGTCAGGGTAGACAGTTTTTAGGCCCCCAATGGGTCATTGGGCGCCACTTATGCCGATGAGTTCCTGAGACTCAGAAAATCCCCAGGAATTTTTTTCGCCGCGTGAGACTGCTTTCACAACTGGCCAGTTGCCGCTGGTACTTCTGTGATCGCGCGGAGACTTTCCTGGCCACCTGCTTGAGCCAGGTCTTGTTGCGGAAGCTGCGGCGATTAAAGCCGCCGTGGCCCTCGTGATAGGCCAGGTACAGGTGATAGGTATCGTCAGGCCGTATGCGGCACTGGCGGGCACTGGTGTTGTTGTACCAGCCCACAAAGTCGATGGCGTCGTCGAAGTCATCGCGGTCGGCGCCGTAATTGAAAGTGGAGCGCTGGTATCCGCGCCAGGTCGTGCCGAGGGCCTGGGAGTAGCCGTAGGCGTCGGACGGGCGTGGGCCGGGGAAAATCCACAAAATCCTGGTCCGCGGCGGCTTGGCGTCGTGGACAAAGCGCGACTCCTGATGCAGGAAGGCCATGGTGGTAGCCACCGGGGACCCCCACTTTTCCTCTGCATCCTTGGCTGCGCCGTACCAGCCCTTTTTCTCGCGGAAGATACTGCAGATATCGTCCGGGTTGCTTGGCGGACTGGTGGCACAGCCGGCCAGGCTGCCGGCCAGCAGTAACAGGAGCACTCTTGTGATCGGGCAATTGTTATTGTTTTGCTGCATGTCTCTCGCTACCGGCGAATCTCAGTCTGTGAATGGGCCCTCTTGGCCAGGCGTTGCCCCCGGGCTGGGCGCCCTCAGGAGGCGGTGAAGGTCTTGACTCCTGCGGCGGTGCCCAGCAGCAGGAGGTCTGCGGGGCGGTGGGCGAACAGGCCATTGGTGACGACGCCGGTGATGTTGTTGATTGCCTCTTCCAGGGCCCTGGGCTGGGTAATATGCAGATTGTGCACGTCGAGGATGACATTGCCGTTGTCCGTGGTCACACCCTGTCGGTAGATCGGGTCGCCACCCAGTTTGACGATCTCCCGGGCCACCAGCGAGCGGGCCATGGGGATGACCTCCACCGGCAGCGGAAAAGTGCCCAGCACGGGTACCCACTTGCTCTCGTCGGCGATACAGACGAATTCATCAGAGCAGGCGGCGACGATTTTTTCCCGCGTCAATGCGGCGCCACCACCCTTGATCAGCTCGAGCGCCGCATTGGCCTCGTCTGCGCCATCGACATAGACCTGGATACCATCCACTGCATTGAGATCGTACACCGGAATGCCATGGGACTTGAGGCGCTCCGCGGAGGCCTCTGAACTGGCCACAGTACCGTCAAAGCGCCCCTTGATCTCCGCCAACATATCGATAAAGAAGTTGGCGGTGGAGCCGGTGCCGACGCCGACGATGCCATCTGCCTCCAGTTTGGGGGCGATATAGTCGATCGCGGCGCGTGCAGTGGCGCGCTTCAGTTCGTCCTGGGTCATGGTGCTGTTGGTCCTGTGCAATGTTTTCTTGGAAATCGCGCTTTTGATGAGAAAAACTCTCGCCGATTGAGCCTTTTGGTGGCAATCCTGCTGGCGGAGGATTAGACTGGCGAGCCCGGGCAGGGTCTGTGGCCGTGCCTGTCTACCGACCACTATCTGACAAAGACGGCTGCTGAATTTCGCCATGCCCAAGTCCTATATCAAGCGCATTTTAGACGCGCGCATCTACGATGTCGCCACCGAGACCCCGCTGGAGCCAATGCGCCAGCTGTCACACCGGTTTGGCAATCGCATTCTGCTCAAGCGCGAGGACCTGCAGCCGGTCTTTTCATTCAAGGTGCGCGGTGCCTACAACAAGTTGTTGCAGCTGCCCGCGGAGCAGCGCGCCCAGGGGGTGATAGCCGCCTCTGCGGGCAACCATGCCCAGGGCCTGGCACTGGGCGCGGCGCAGCTGGGGGTACGGGCCACCATCGTCATGCCCACCACCACCCCGCAGATCAAGGTCAATGCAGTGCGCATGCGCGGCGCCGAGGTGGTGCTGCATGGCGACACCTTTGACGAGGCGGCCGCGCTGGCCAGGCAGCTGGTGGAAGAGCGCGGTCTGGTGTTCGTCCACCCCTACGATGATCCAGATGTGATTGCGGGCCAGGGCACGGTGGGAATGGAGCTGTTGCGCCAGCATCCCGGCCATCTGGATGCCGTATTTATCCCGGTTGGTGGCGGCGGCCTGGCCGCCGGTATGGCGGCCTATATCAAGTACGTGCGCCCTGAGGTGAAGGTCTTTGCCGTCGAGCCGGAGGAGGCCGCGTGCCTCAAGGTGGCGCTGGAATCGGGTGAGCGCGTGCGTCTGCCGCAGGTGGGGCTCTTCGCCGATGGTGTGGCGGTTGCGCAGATTGGTGAAGAGACTTTTCGGGTGTTGCGGGAAACCGTGGACGGTGTGATCACAGTCTCCACCGATGAGGTCTGCGCGGCCATCAAGGATATCTTCGAGGACACGCGCTCCATCGCCGAGCCGGCCGGGGCCGTGGGGCTGGCGGGTCTCAAGAAGTACATCCAGGAGCAGGGCGGCAGTAACCAGGCGCTCGCGACCATCTGCAGCGGTGCCAACACCAATTTCGACCGCCTGCGCTATATCAGTGAGCGCACTGAAATCGGCGAGAAACGGGAGGCGGTGCTGGCGGTGACCATTCCAGAGCGTCCGGGCAGCTATCTGCAGTTCTGTCGCGATCTCGGCGACCGCGCTATTACCGAGTTCAACTATCGCTACGCCAATGGCGGCGAGGCACACATTTTCGTTGGCCTGCAGGTGGCCGCCGATGCCGATCGCCACCAGTTGCTGGGCCGCCTCAGCGACGGCGGTTATCGGGTGACGGACCTGACTGACAATGAGATGGCAAAACTCCATATTCGCCACCTGGTCGGCGGTCGGGCGCCGGGACTGGCCGATGAAGTGGTCTATCGCTTCGAATTCCCGGAGAGACCCGGGGCGCTGCGCAAGTTTCTCGAGCAGCTGGCGGGGCGATGGAACATCACCCTGTTCCATTACCGCAACCACGGGGCCGCCTATGGGCGCGTGCTGGTGGGGATGGAGGTGCCGTCGGAGGAGCGCGAGGCGCTGCGGACCCTGCTGGAGCAGTTGCACTACCCCTTCTGGGACGAGACCGACAACCCGGCCTACAGCTTCTTTCTGGCCAGCTGACTGGTCGGGCAGCCAGGACAGTTGGGGCAGGCGGGAAGGCCCCGGACACCCCTCGGGTAGACCATCAATTCACAGATGTCGAATAATTGTGAGTAAAAATGAGACAAGTGTCTCAAAATTTAAGCGAGAATCGGTTACTATTTCACCGTTGGTCAAGATTTTCATCCGCTGTGGAACTTCCGTGTCAGCGGGAGTCCAACCCGGGGTGAAATGCTCATAACAAAAGAACAATACCTACTTACAGGATGGTCCCCATGAAACCCGATGCACTGACAATCGCTGTGGTTGTCTTTGTTGCGGGCGTGCTGCTGAGCAGTACCGGTCTCACCGAGGTTTTCTCCTCGGAGGAAGCGGAACCCCCGGCAGCGCTGCAACAGGGAGTCGTAACGCGCTAAGCGCGACGCCTCCACCGCAAAGCAAAAAAGCCGAACGCGCGAGCGTTCGGCTTTTTTGTATCTGGGCTGCGGGTTTCCCTGTCGGCCGGTGGAGTCTAGCGGCAGCGGTAGCTGTGACTCTCCGTGACAACGCCGTGCAGCGGGATGTCCCAGCTGTCCGTGGGCAACCGGGGCACGCACTGCAGCTGGTGGGCGATGCCCACTAGGCGCGGGCCGGCCCCGGGCAGCAGGTGCTGTATGGCGAAGGTGCGGTCGTAGAAGCCTGCCCCCATCCCCAGGCGGGCGCCGCTGGGGTCAAAAGCCACCAGGGGCATCAGCACCAGGTCGAGCTGCTCGGGCGGATGACTGTGGCCCCGCACCGGCTCCGGAATATGGTAGCGGTTGCGATAGGTCAGGGCCCGGCCGTGCCAGCGCACGAAGCGCAACTGAGGGTGCGGCGCGTGGGGCAGGACGGGTAAGTAGAAGCGTTTTTCGGGAAAGCGTTGCACCAGTCCGCGCACGTCCGCTTCGCCATCCATCGGCCAGTACAGGCCGATGTGCCGGGCGCGCAGAAGTGTCGGGTGGTGACTCAGTCGGTTGACGATGGCCTGGCCAGCGAGTCTCTGCTGATTGGCGTCCAGTGCCCTGCGGGCGGCGCGCATGTGGCGCCTCAACTGGGGCTTGCTTTCGATTCTGGAGGCATCAATGCCGGAGAGGAAGTCGGCGCTGCGGTCGGTAATCTTTGACACGGTTGGCGAGGAACCCGGCTGCGGTGTTTTCTCTGTATTGGAAGAACCGCTTTAATTAGGACACCCCGAGCGTGCGGCTGATGACGTAGCCTTGAACCGTTAAGTTCAAGGTGGTGGTCTCCGGAATGCATAAGGCTTTCCGCTGCATGGCGGACTTGCACACCAACATCCGCTGGAAACCTCCAGGGTAAAAGTATCGGCTCAGGACATTGTCAACTGGCCAACACCTCAGGGCTTAAACGCAGTATAACCCTCATGCCTTTAAAAGGCTAAGGCCGCAGCTTTCAGCCCGCGAGGATTTCGCCGTTTGTCAACTCGACGGCTGGTCAGTCCTTTTCCGTGTCGATGGAGGAGAGTGCGGACTGGACCTTGTCCTGCAGGCGATCAAGCATTTCCTGTTCCAGCGGAACGCGGGTCAACTCTGCCTTGGCCTGGATGAGTTCGTGGGCGATGTTGAGTGCAGCCATGACGGCGATACGCTCGAGACCGATCACTGAGCCACTGGCGCGGATTCGGGTCATGCGTTCATGCAGCAGGCGTGCGGAGGCCTCGAGTTCGGCGCGCTCGTCGTCTGCACATGCCACGCGGTACTCCTTGTCGAGAATGGAGACCGTGACGGTTTCGGATTTTGTGGCTGAGTCACCCATCAGGAATCTTGCGCTAGCCCCTTGAGGCGATTGATCATGGCTTCTACCCGCGTGCGGGCAACTTCATTATTTTTAATCAGGCGCTGGCGCTCGCGCTGCCAGTCGGCTTCCTGCTGGCGCAGCGCGCGGTTGTCCTCGGACAGCTGCTGACAGCGGGTTATCAGCGACTCCACGGTGCTTTCTAACGCTTGTAACTTATCCATAAATCCTGCGTTTTTTGACTGCGCCTCGAGGTGTCCCGATCCGACACCGCACTTCGTGGCGCCAGGGCTGCTGGATGTCAGCAACCCACTTATGCATGCAACACGACAGACTGCGAGGGATTCCGCTACTATATTGCCGGCTCATGAGAGGGTCAATTGCCCTGCCAGAGCGGCCAATCACAAATTTGTGCACCCATTCCCTATCTGCGCCGCATTTGCGCCCACATCCGGGGTAATTGCGGCAGAAAAAGACAGTTTGCGCAAACTCTGTACAGTGTTTGCGTCTCAGCAAGAGTCGGGCAGTGACGATGACCAGTAACCTCAGTGAATTCGACAAACTCGCCAACGGAATCCTCGCCGCTGGTGGGCATACCAGTCCCAGTGAGCTACACGGTTTCGTCTGTGGAGTGCTAGCCGCAGGAGCCCGCCCCGATCGCGGGCGCTGGCAGGATGAGCTGGGCCAGCTACTGGATCTGGATGCGGTGCCCGCGGATTTGTCCGCGGAGTTTCAGCGGGTCGCAGATGAAAGCCTGGCGCAGCTGGAGGATCGCAATTTCGACTTCCAGTTGCTGCTGTCAGAGGACACCGGCATTACCGAGCGCACGTTGTCCCTGGCCCAGTGGTGTCAGGGCTTCCTGCATGGTTTCGGGGTCGGCGGCTTTCAGGGAGACCTGCCGCCCACCAGCAAAGAGGCGCTGGATGATATCAGCGCGATCAGCCAGGTGGACGCCGATACTGCTACCGAGGGCGAAGAGACGGAGAACCAGCTGCTGCAAGTTGAGGAGTTCCTCCGCGTGGCCGTGATGAATATTTTTACCGAGACCGCGCCCCGGCCCGCTGGCGGCAGCAAAGGGGCCACGCTGCACTGATGGGTATCGGCAAGGCGGAATACGCACGACGCCGTGCGCGGCTGATCGCGAGCCTGCCGGAGGGGAGTCTCGCCATCGTGCCAGCGGCGCGGGAGCAGCTGCGCTCCCGTGATACCTATTTCCCCTTTCGCCAGGACAGCGACTTCCTTTACCTGACCGGATTCCGTGAGCCGGAGGCGCTGCTGGTGCTCGCACCCGGGCGTGCATCCGGCGAGGAAATACTTTTCTGTCGCGAGCGCAATGCGGAGAAGGAGCTGTGGGATGGCCCGCGTCTCGGTCCCGAACGGGCCGCCGATGAATGCGGTTTCTGCGATGCCTTTCCCATTGGCGACCTCGATGACATTCTGCCGGGGCTGCTGGAGGGCCGCGAGCGGATTTACTTCACCATGGGGCGCTTCCCGCAACTGGATCGCCGACTGCAGGGCTATTTGCGCGGGATCGAGCAGGCGCCCTCCAGTGGCGGGGCGCCGGAGATGGTGGATCTCGATCACCTGCTGCACGAGTTACGCCTGTTCAAGAGTGCCGCAGAAATTCGCTTGATGACCCGGGCCGCGGAAATTACCGCAGAGGCACACCGGCGCGCGATGGGCCGTTGCCGCCCGGGAATTTTTGAGTACCAGCTCGAGGCCGAAATTCTCCATGCCTTCGCCGACGCCGGCGCGCGTGAGCCCGCCTACCCCTCGATTGTCGGCGGTGGCACCAACGGGCTGGTGATGCATTACTGCAGCAATCACATGGCATTGAAAAATGGTGACCTGGTGCTGGTGGATGCGGGTTGTGAATATCGCGGCTACGCCGCCGATGTCACGCGCACTTATCCGGTAAACGGTCGTTTCAGCGGCGCGCAGCGGGCCCTGTACGAGGTGGTGCTGGCGGCACAGCTGGCGGCCATTGAAGAGGTCCGCAGCGGCAACCACTGGGACCAGCCCCACATGGCCAGTGTCGAGGTGATTACCCGCGGGCTGGTGGATCTGGGTTTGCTCAGGGGCGACCCGGGCGAGCTGATGCAGTCGGGGGCTTACCGTCAGTTCTATATGCACCGGGCCGGGCACTGGCTCGGTATGGATGTCCACGACGTGGGGGATTACCGCGTGCACGGGCAGTGGCGACAACTGGAGCCGGGTATGGTGATGACGATCGAGCCCGGGCTGTACATTCCGGTGAATGCCGATGTGCCGGAGCAGTTCCGCGGTATCGGCATCCGTATCGAGGACGACGTCGCCCTGCTCAAAGACGGCGCGCGGGTGCTATCGGCAGCGGCGCCGAAAACGGTGGCGGATATCGAGCACGCCATGGGGCAGGGGGAGTTTCAGGAGGCACTTTGGTGAAGTCAGCGGACATGGGAAACAGCCGCCGAGCGGACGCAAACGCGGGCGCAAACACGGGGGAGCGGCACGTGGACGTCGCCATTGTCGGCGGTGGCATGGCGGGTGCCAGCCTGGCGCTGATGCTCGCCCGGTACTGCCCCGATCTTCGGGTGGTGCTGCTGGAGCAGAAACCGCTACCCGGCAACGGCACCGGACTGACGCTGCCCAGTTTCGACACCCGTGCCACGGCACTGGCGGCCGGCAGCCTGCAAATGCTGGAACAGCTCGGACTCTGGTCGGAACTGAAAAAATACTGTGCGCCGATACGTGAGATCCATGTCAGTGATCGCGGGCGCGGCCTGGGCGCCCGGCTGGATGCGGCGCTGGAGGATCGCGCCCGGTTCGACGGCATGTTTGGCGCCGTAGTGGAGAACGCGGCCCTGGGCCCGGTGCTTTACCGGGCAATGGCGGAGACGTCCATTGAGGCCGTTGCACCGGCAGAGGTGCGGCAGGTGCGCTTTGATGAGCGCGGGGCGCGACTGTCCTGGCGGGATGGCGCTGGGGCAGAGCAGCACCTGCGGGCCGCTCTGCTGGTGGCGGCGGACGGTGTCGACTCGCCGCTGTGTCGGCAGCTGGGGATCGAGACGGAGCGGGTCGAATACCGGCAGAAGGCCCTGGTCACTACCCTCGGTCTGCAGCGGGATCACGGCGGAGTGGCCTACGAGCGCTTTACCGAGAACGGCCCCATGGCCTTGCTGCCATTACCGGATCGGGAGGGCGCCCACCGTGCCGCGCTGGTCTGGACCTGTGATGAGGCCGATGCAGACGCCCTCTGTGCCCTCGACAGCAAGGCATTCCTAGCGCGTGTGCAGCGGGCCTTTGGCTGGCGGGCCGGGCGCCTGGTGCGCAGCGGCGAGGTGGCCTCTTACCGCCTGAGTCTCAGTGTGGCGCGGGAGCAGTGGCGCCGTCACCTGGTCCTGGTGGGCAACTGTGCGCATTTTCTGCATCCTGTGGCCGGACAGGGTTTTAATTTGACCCTGCGGGACTGTGAGGCGCTCGCGCTAGCGCTGTCACACCGACGTAGCGAGTCTTTGGCGCAGGATTCCACAGGCGCACTAGACTTACTGGAAGGCTATGGCCGCGAGCGGCAACTGGATCAGCAGTTGACCATTGGTTTCAGCGACCGGATCCCGCCGTTGTTTGCCTCGGGTAATCCGCTGATTCGGGGCTCACGTCAGCTAGGCCTGCTGGGGCTCGCTATTGCGCCTCCGGTGCGGGCCAGTTTTCTGAGTCAGGCAGCCGGTTTTGGGCTTTAATAATCCGCACCGCTGTCGGCCGGGTATCATTACCAGGTGAATGGTGTGCAGTTAACAGCGGCAATTACGCGCCAAGAATCGCGAAATGGTCAGAATATGAACAGAAACCGTCTGGATATCGCTGTCGTCGGCGCCGGCATGGTGGGCATGGCCCAGGCTGCGCTCCTGGCTGTACGGCATCCGCAACTGCGCATCGCCGTGCTGGAAGCCTCTGCTGAGCGCCCGTCAGTCCCGGCGGACCACTACGACCCCCGCGTGGTAGCCCTGACCCAGGCCTCGCAGGAACTGCTGGCGGAAGTTGGCGTCTGGGATGACATCATTGCTGTGCGGGCCTGCCCCTACACGGATATGCGTGTCTGGGATGCCGAGGGCACCGGCTCTGTCAGCTTCAGCTGTCGCGATGTACACCAGCCCAATCTCGGTCATATTGTCGAGAACAGCGTGGTAAGCGAGGCGCTGCGGACGCGGCTCGAGGCCCTGCCCAATGTGGAGCTCATCGACGGCTTCCGGCTCGACAGCTGGTGGCGCGACTGTGGCCATTGGCACCTGCAGTCCCGCCCCAGGGATGAGCAGTTGGTGGAAGGCCTCGAGGACCGGGGCGAGATCGTGGAGACCCGCTTGCTGATCGGCGCCGACGGCGCCCGCTCACGGGTGCGTGACCTGTTGCGCATCCGCTGCAAGGATACTGACTACCACCAGACCGCTCTGGTCTGTGTGGCCCGCTGTGCACAGGAGCATCGACATGCCGCCTGGCAGCGCTTCCTGCGCACCGGCCCGCTCGCCTTTCTGCCGCTTGCCGGTCTCGGCGACGAGCATCACTGCGCGGTGGTCTGGTCGGCGGACAATGACCTGGCGCGCGAGCTGCTGATGCTGGACGACACGGCCTTCGCGCTCAATCTCGAAAAGGCGTTCGAGAGCCGCCTGGGCCCGATCGAGTCGGTCAGCGAGCGCTTCTCTTTTCCCCTGCGCGGGCGCCATGCCGAGGCGTATTATGGCCCCGGAGCCGTGCTGGTGGGGGATGCGGCTCACACCATTCATCCCCTGGCGGGCCAGGGCGTCAATCTCGGGTTGCAGGATGTGCGTGTTCTCAGCGAGGAAATCCAGCGTGCCCTCAAGCGTGGCCTGGAGCCATCTGACCATTCCGTGCTGGCCCGTTACCAGCGCCGCCGTCGCGGTGATAACGCGGCGACCCTGAAGGCGATGAGCACTTTCAAATCGCTGTTTGGCGCGGGCGAACTGCACTGGCGCTGGCTGCGCAATACCGGATTGAGTATGGTGGATGCCAGCCCGCTGCTGAAAAAAAGGATCATCCTGCGCGCGATGGCGGTATGAGCCCGGCCAAGGCGCTTGTTTTTTCATTGGGCGAACCCAATATCGCTGGCAGCGCTCGTCATCGAGCTTTCGCCTCAATTCTGTAAAGGCCCGGACTGACTCTTGAGCGACTGGACCGCTGTCTATCAATTTCCCATCGACAAAGACCTCGGCGAATTGGCGCAATTCATCGCGCGCGCCCGCTTGCCCCTGCGTATCACCGAAGAAAACAACCGGCAGGTGCTCTGGGCGCCGGACCCGCGCTTCGAGCAGCTGTTGCTCCCTGTGCTGGAGCGCTGGAATGCCGGGGAAATCCGGCTCGCCGACGTGCGCATCGAGCCCGCGGCAGAGACCGCCGATGCGGAGCAATCTTCAGTATCGGTCGACGTTCCTCCCCAACCGGATGGGGTGAGGGAGGAGCCGGGGCACGCGCCGCCCGGTGAAGAGGTGAGAGTGGATGCCGTAAGTCCCTCGCCACTGCCGAACTGGCCCCTGCGGACAACCCCCCTGTGCCTGTTGCTGATCGGCCTGTGCTTTATCGGCTGGCTGTTGTTGCGGGAAAACCTGGTGCAGGGGCTGGTGATTTTTCCCGACCGGCGAGAGGATTTCGAGCTGGCTTCCTCCACTCTGGCGTGGCACTGGTCCCGCGGTGAGTTCTGGCGCTTGTGGTCGCCGGCGGTGGTGCACTTTTCCCTGCCCCATGCATTGTTCAATGCCCTCGGTGTGTGGATTCTGGGCCGCTCCCTGGAGGCCCGCGCTGGTACCCTGCCGCTATTGCTTCTGGTGCTGGTGAGCGCTGCGGTATCCAACCTGGCCCAGTACCTCTGGTCCCCGGAGACAGTATTCGGTGGAATGTCCGGTGTGGTCTACGGTCTGGTGGGCGCCGTGCTGGTGCTGCAGCGAATGGCACCGGCCTGGCACGATGTGCCGCCGGGCATCGTGACACTGGCAGTCGCTTGGCTGCTCATTTGTGCCTCCGGGTTATTCACCCTGATATTCGGTGTCGGCGTGGCCAATGCGGCGCATCTGGGAGGCTTTGTCAGCGGTCTGTTGCTGACGCTGCTCTACTGCCTGTTTGGCGGTACCCGCAATTTTTCTGAAGTGAGAGGAACGACGAAAGCTCCATGACTCTGCTCATTGTCTATGTGCTGATTGCGCTGGGTTTTTCCTTCCTGTGTTCCATCGCCGAGTCCGTCATCCTGAGCGTGACCAAGCCCTACATCAGTTTGCTGGAACGGGAAGGGCACCGCGCCGGGCGGGTATTGCGCCGTCTCAAGGATGATATCAATGCACCTCTGGCGGCGATCCTGACCCTCAATACCGTGGCGCACACGGTGGGCGCGGCGGGTGCCGGCGCCCAGGCTGCGGCGGTGTTTGGCAGCCAGTACCTGGGATTGATCTCGGCGGTGCTTACCCTGCTGATCCTGATTTTCTCGGAGATTATTCCCAAGACGCTGGGGGCAGTGTACTGGCGCCAGCTGGCACCGGTGACCGGCTATACGGTGCGCTTTATGGTGTGGGTGTTGTTCCCCTTTGTGAAGATGTCCGAGTGGATGACCCGCGGTTTATCTCACGGTCCAACACTGACCGGCTTCAGCCGCGAGGAGTTTGCCGTGATGGCAGAGCTCGGCCAGGCGGAAGGGCAGCTGGAAGAGCGCGAGTCAAATATCCTGCGCAACCTTTTCTTCACCCTGCGTGATCACTCGGTGCGGGAGGTGATGACCCCGCGCACGGTGGTCTATTCCCTGTCCCGGGACGACACCGTGGAACAATCCTACGACGATGTGGAGAAGAGCCGCTTCTCCCGTATTCCCATCTACGAGCGCAACGACCCCGACTGCGTTGTCGGTTTTGTATTGAAGCAGGAATTGTTGCTGGCTTACGCCAAAGGTGATCGCGACGAAAAGCTGGCGCAATTCCGCCGGGATATGCTGATGCTGCCGGAGACGGCCACCATCTACCAGGCGTTCCAGAAAATGCTCGCCCGCCGAGTGCAGATCAGCGCGGTAGTGGATGAATACGGCAGCCTGGAAGGCCTGGTGACTCTCGAAGATCTGCTCGAGACCCTGCTGGGCGAGGAGATTATCGATGAGGCAGACAAGACGGCTGACCGCCAGGCCCTGGCCCGCCGCTTGTGGCGTTGGCGTTCCAAGCGCTATGGCCTGAAAGTGGATGAGACCGCCCAGGAGCCCGATGACGATTCGGGTGAACAGGAGACTTCGTCAGGGGAGGATCCGCGCGAGTCGGCAGATCGGGAACCGCCCACGGACAAGAGCGGATGACTCAGTGTGCCGGGTCGAGGTGCGCGGCGGTGCTGTTGTTGACCCGGAACCAGCCTGTGACACTGTAGCGCGGGCGCTGCACCGGCAGCACTTCGTGGGGGAACTCCTCGCTCAGGAAAATCACCATCTGGCCAAAACGCGGCGCCACCTTCAGGAGCGGGGCTTCCGCCTCCGGATCGCCGTGGATCACCGAGGGGTAGATCGCCAGCTCGCCGCCATCGCGCGGCTGCCAGTTTGGGGTCAGGTACAGCACGGTGCTGAGTACGTGGTTGGTGTTGCCGTGAAAGGCGTCCAGGTGTTTTTTGTAGCAAGTGTCGCGGTCGTAAAAGGCGTAGTGACACTCGTAATCGAACAGGCCCAATATCAGTTGCCGGTTGAGGCCCAGCCGCAATTCTTCCATCCAGTTCAGGTACGCCGACACGTAGGCGTTACCCCGATCCAGCCAGAAAACCCGGTCGCTACGAATGGTGCGGTCCAGCTGGTGCTCGTCCTCACGGCCAATACCCGCGCGCTTGAAGCGGCGGTCGTCGATGGAGCGAAAATGGCGCAGCAGGCCACCCAGCAGGGCCGGTGGCAGTGGGGCGCGCAGCACAATATAACCGTCCGTGCGCAGGGCGCCGGCGATGCTCTCCAGCACCGGTTCCTCCAGAGAGGGGTTGGGTGCTGGCGGGGCCAGATCGAGCGTTGTGGTCAAAGAGAACTCCAGGGCGGGAGGGCGGCAACCGCCGGCTGCGCAGGGGGCGCGTTATATACCGGATTGCCGCTTCGACAAAGCCTTCTCCCCGCTGCCATCGGCACTGCAAGCAGTTTTGTCGGTGATCCCGGATTGGCGCAGGTTTTCATCCCGGCGCCTGCTAGGCTTGCAGAAGATTGCCGTCTGGAAAGGCTGGCCGCCGCGCCGGTAGAATACGCGGCTTTATTTGCCACTGATTCGAGAACAAAAGATGGGAAACAGAACGCCTCTGTATGACACTCATGTCGCCATGGGCGGCAAAATGGTTGATTTCGGCGGATGGGATATGCCTCTGCACTACGGCTCCCAGCTCGAGGAACACAACAAGGTGCGCACTGCTGCGGGTATGTTCGATGTGTCCCATATGACCGTGGTCGATATCGACGGCGACGGCGCGCGGGACTACCTGCGCTACCTGCTGGCCAACGACGTGGCCAAGCTCGATGGCAAGCCAGGCAAGGCACTGTACACCGGTATGCTGAACGAGGACGGTGGCGTTATTGATGACCTGATTGTCTACCTGCGGGACCCGGGCTACCGGGTGGTGGTGAACTGTGCAACGCGGGATAAGGATCTGGCGTGGATGCAGCAGCAGGCCCAGAATTTTGACGTGACCCTGACCGAGCGCCCGGAGCTTGCCATGGTGGCTGTCCAGGGCCCGGAGGCACTGGAGAAGGCCAAGGCCGTATTGGGGATCGAGTGGGCCGCGATCATCGACGGCCTGAAAGTGTTCGAGAGCGTGGCTCGCGGCGACTGGTTCGTGGCGCGCACTGGCTATACCGGTGAGGATGGCCTGGAGATCATGCTCGCGGGCGACGACGCCCCCGGTTTCTGGCAGGCGCTGGCGGACGCCGGTGTTGCCCCCTGTGGCTTGGGCGCGCGGGATACCCTGCGCCTGGAGGCGGGTATGAACCTGTACGGTCACGAGATGGACGATGACACCTCGCCGCTGGCGGCCAATATGGGCTGGACCATTGCCTGGAAGCCCGAAGAGCGTGACTTTATCGGCCGCAAGCCGCTGGAGCAGGAAAAGGCAGATGGGCCGAAGGAAAAACTTGTGGGCCTGGTCCTGGAGGAGCGCGGCGTCCTGCGTGCAGGTCAGCCGGTAGTGGTGGACGGCACGGAAGACCGCGGTATCATCACCAGCGGAACCTTCTCTCCAACCCTGGGCTACTCTATTGCCCTGGCGCGGGTACCGGTGGCCGTGGGCGACACAGCCCAGGTGGAGATCCGCAAAAAACTGGTACCGGTGAAGGTGGTCAAGCCCAGCTTTGTCCGCAACGGGAAATCCGTAATCTGAAACCATATTCGCGTTGTCAGGGGCGCGGCGCTGGCCGTAACCAGAGCTCACCCGCCCCTGCAGCTGACAACTCAATTCAAGAGAGCTTAATCGAGGGAACACAGAATGAGCGAGATTCGCAGCGAACTGAAATACCTGTCCAGTCACGAGTGGGCGCGGCTGGAAGAGGACGGTACCGTCACCGTTGGTATCAGTGATCACGCCCAGGATGCACTGGGCGACGTTGTGTATGTGGAGCTTCCGGAAGTGGGCGCTACCCTGGCCGCTGGTGATGAGGCCGGTGTTGTCGAGTCCGTGAAGGCGGCCAGCGATATCTATTCCCCGATCTCCGGCGAAGTGGTTGCGATCAACGAGGATCTCGAGGACGCACCGGAAACCGTGAACGGCTCTCCCTACGATGACGGCTGGTTCTTCCGCGTAAAGCCCAGCGATACCAGCGAACTGGACAACATGCTGGACGCCGATGCCTACCGCGAGGAAGCGGAGGACTGATCATCCCTGATGACCGTCCCGGTAACAAAAAAGCCGCGCAGCAGAAACTGTGCGGCTTTTTTTATCGCAGTCTGAAGGGGTTTGCAGGCTGCGGGAGGGATTCTGCCTGGCCGCAACTACATCGGCTGCAAAAGTGACTTGAGGCCGACGCGCTTCAGGTAGCTGCTCAGGGTCTCCTCGATCTGCTCCGGGCACTGCAGGTTCAGGCTCTGTTCGAGCAGGTGGTTCATATCGGTCTTGGTGACCGCCCTCAGGGCCGCCTTCACCCGGGGCAGGTTGGTGGCATTCATCGACAGGACGTCGTAGCCCATGGCCACCAGCAGCAGCGCGCCGCCGGGGTCCCCGGCCAGTTCACCGCAGATGCCCACCTTGGTATTGGCCACGTGACTGGCTTGCACCACGTGATGCAATGCGCGCAACACCGCCGGGTGCAGGGCGTGATAGATGTTGGCCACGCGACTATTGTTGCGATCCACCGCCAGCAGATACTGGGTCAGGTCGTTGCTGCCCACGGACATGAAATCGACGCGTTCGGCCAGTTCGCGGGCCTGGTACACGGCAGAGGGCACTTCGATCATGATTCCCAGGGGGGGCATGGCGATCCGGTAGCCCTCGTCCACCAGTTCCCGGTGCGCCCGCTCCACCAGCTTGCGGGCTGCCTCCAGTTCGCCCAGCCCGCTGATCATGGGCAACATGATGCGCAGGTTGTCGAGGCCGAGGCTGGCTTTCATCATGGCCCTGACCTGGCCCAGGAAAATCTCCGGATGGTCCAGGGTGACGCGAATACCGCGCCAGCCCAGAAACGGATTGGTTTCCTCAATGGGGAAGTAAGCCAGCGCCTTGTCACCGCCGATATCCAGCGTGCGCATGGTGACCGGGCGCGGTGCAAAAGCCTCCAGCTGTTCGCGGTAGATCTCCCGCTGCTCCTCCTCGGAGGGAAAGCGATCGCGCAGCAAGAAGGGCACTTCCGTGCGGTAGAGGCCCACCCCCTCGGCACCCCGCTCCAGCGAGCGCACCACATCCGCCATCAGCCCGGTATTTACCCACAGGCGCACCCGGTGCCCATCGGCGGTTTCCCCGGGCAGGCCGGCCAGGTGGTCCAGGTGCCGGGCGATTTCGCGCTCTTCTTCAACGATGGAGTCGTAGCGGCGCCGCAGTTCTGTCGAGGGGTGTACGTACAGTTCACCGCGATAGCCATCGACCACCAGTTCCGCACCGTCGATGCGCTCAAACGGCAGCTCCTGGGCGCCCATGACCGCTGGCAATCCCATGGCGCGGGCGATAATGGCCACGTGGCTGTTGGCGGAGCCCTTGATCGAAACCAGGCCGATGAGCTTTTCCCGTGGCACGTCTGCCAGCGCAGCGGCGGTCAGCTCCTCCCCGATCAGAATGGCGTTATCCGGATAGTCCCGCTCGCTCTGCTGCTGCTGGCGCAGGTGCATCAATACGCGCCCGCCCAGATCGCGCACATCCGCTGCGCGGTCGCGGAAGTAGGAGTCGGACATGGCTTCAAAGCGGCGCACATGTTCCAGCATCACTTCTGCCCAGGCGCGGCTGGCGCTGAGTTGCTGGCCGCGGATGCGGTCGCAGACCTCCACCGCCAGGGAGCTGTCGTCGAGCATGCTGATATAGGCATCGAACAGCGCGCGCTCCTCCCGGTTGAGCTCGTCCTTCAGCCGCTCACCCACCGCTCGGATCTCCTCCCGCGCGGCCACCAGGGCCTGGTGAAAGAGTTCCAGCTCTGTTTCCACGTCCATGCAGCAGCTGTAGGGCACAGTGGAAAGGCTGGCCGGCGGGGCGACGATGTGGACGCTGCCGATGGCGACACCGGGGGAGGCGGCGATGCCGGTGAACTTGGCTTCGCGGCGTTGCTGGCCAATGGTGGCCAGTGCGCCGGTCGCCTCCGCATGGGCGATGACGCCGGCCAGCTGCGCAGACAGAGTGACGAGAAAAGCTTCCTCGCCCTCGTCGAAACGGCGCTGCTCGGCTTGCTGTACCACCAGCACGCCCAGCACGTTGCGGTGGTGAATAATGGGGGTGCCGAGAAAGGCGCTGAAGCGCTCCTCGCCGGTGGCGGGAAAATACTGGTAGGCGGGGTGGGCCTCGGCCCGCTCCAGGTTGATGGGTTCCTCCCGGGTAACCACGTTGCCCACCAGGCCCTCACCGGGTTCCAGGCTGACCTGGCCGACGGAGTCGGGATTGAGGCCCTCGGTGGCCATCAACACATAGGAGCCGGATTGCTTGTCGCGCAGGTAAACGGAGCAAACGCGGGTCTGCATGACCTCGCGCACGCGGTGCACGATGATGTCGAGCACTGCGGGCAGGTCACGTGCCGCGTTGACTTCCTGAACGATGCTGCGCAGTGATCCGAGCAAAGGCCTGTCCTCGCCAACGATGGAGTAGGGGAAGTGCCGCGGGACTAGTCCTGTTCCCGCTCCCAGCGCTTCTCCAATTGTATTTGCTGTGGCGCCAATTCGGTGAGCGCGCGACGGTATACCTCCCGCTTGAAGGTCACCACTTTGGTCAGCGGGTGCCAGTAACTCACCCAGCGCCAGTGATCGAACTCGGGTTTGTAGCCGTTATTGAAGCTGATTGAGCTCTCCGCCGCCTCCAGCTTCAGCAGGAACCACTTTTGTTTCTGGCCGATACACAGCGGTTCGGAGCGTCTGCGCACCAGTCGCTGCGGCAGCCGGTAGCGGAGCCAGCCTCGAGTACAGGCGATCAGACTCACCTGGTCCCGGGTCAGGCCGATTTCCTCGTAGAGCTCGCGATAGAGCGCCTGCTCGGGGCTCTCACCCGGGTTGATGCCGCCCTGGGGAAACTGCCAGGCGTCTTTGCCGCCGATCCGTCTCGCCCACAGCGCCTGGCCGCGGTCGTTCAACACGATGATGCCGACATTGGGGCGGAAGCCCTCGGCATCGATGTTGCTGCTGTTGTCGGCACCGCGTCCGCCTTTCTTGCGGCCGCTGTTGGCGGGCGCATCATTGCGGTTCGATGGCCTGGCGGACCTGCGGCGGTTCTTGCGTCCGGCGGATGCCGGCTTACCGTCGCCCAAAATACTGTCCTCGATATCTCTGTCGCACGGCCTGCCGCCGCGCATACTTGTCCCGCATTGTTCCACAGCGACGGTATTACGGCAATTCGCCACTGCGGTCGTGTGCGGACTCCCCTGGGAGGGTAAAATGGCCGCCGTCGGTGCACACCGCGCCGGCGGAAAAAACCACACATTGCATCTATATTGAAAGGGGGCACGGCCGTGCAGCTGGCAATTTTTGACCTGGATAACACCCTCATTGGCGGCGACAGCGATCACGCCTGGGGCGAGTTTCTGGTCGAGCGAGAGCATGTCGATAGCGAGCGCTATCGTTCCGCCAACGACCGCTTTTACCGGGACTACCAGCGCGGCGAGTTGGATATTTTCGCCTATCTCGAATTCGCCCTCGAGCCCCTGGCCCAGATGACCAGGGCGCAGCTGAATAACCTGCACCGGGAGTTCATGCAGGAAGTGGTCAGTGAAATCTGGTTGCCACGCGCAGAAGAGTTAATCAGTCGGCATCGTCGCCAGGGCCACCATATTATGATCATTACCGCTACCAACCGGTTTGTGGTGGAGCCGATTGCCCAGCGCCTCGGTGTGGACAGCTTGTTGGCCACCGAACCGGAGGAATTGCAGGGCCGGTTTACCGGCAAGGTTGTCGGTGAGCCCTGCTACCAGGGGGGTAAGGTGGTGCGTCTGCACCAGTGGCTCGCCCACAACCCCGAGTTTGGCGGTAACGAAAAGTGGTTCTATAGCGATTCCATCAATGACCTGCCGCTGTTGCAGGAGGTGGACCACCCGGTAGCGGTGGATCCCTGCCCGCGGCTGCGGGCAGAGGCCGAGAAGCGCGGCTGGCCCATTATCAGCCTGCGTGAGGAAGAGTGAGTTGCCCGCGGTCCGCGGTTGTGTGTCCGGGGGCAAACGTGTTTTGGCTTGACTGGGGAATTTTGTGATAAGAGCGATGATTGGGGGCGCCCGCGCGGCGCTGTTGTTGGTCGCGCTGGCTGGTCTCGGTGCCTGCGAGGCCAAGCGAACTGATGAGACGCCGCCGGAGGAGACACCTGGTCCGGCGGTCGAGGCCGTTGACCCGCAGGCTGCGGAATCCCTTTCCCGCGCCATATGGGACGCTGGTCAGGCCCAGGTCGCCGACACTCAGGCGGCGGTCGAGGCCCTGAACCGTGCCGTGGCGACCCTGTTGGAGAAGCCCTCTGAAGACCACCTTGAAGCCGCCAAGCTGGCCTGGCTCGATGCCCACCGGGAGTTTGCTGCGGCTTTGCCCTACATTCGCCTCGCTTTCGCGCCCGCATCAATGCGTGAACAGGGCCGTGAGCTCCTGCTGGCAGTGGACAGCTGGCCCGCGCAGCCGGGCTACCTGGATACCGTGCCCGGGTACTCCGAGAGCGGCATCGTCAACGACACGGCGGTGGAACTGACCCTCGCCAATCTCCGGCGCCAGCACCGGCTCACGGCGCACGAAGAGGCCAGCACCGGCTTTCACGCGCTGGAGGTGATGCTCTGGGGGCCGACCAGTGAGCGTGCTGCGAGTGATTTCACCGCGGTGAGTGCTGGGGAAAAGCCCGAGGCCCTGGCCGCCAACCGCCGTCGTGCGCTGACCGGACTGATGGCCGAGGCGCTGGCGGAGGATTTCGACAAGCTGGCTCGGCGTCTGCCCTACGGGGCCAACGATCTCTCTCGTCCCTTTCTGGCACTCGACCCGGTGGCGCGACTCCAGCAGATTCGCGCGATCCACACCCAGGTCCTGGATGAGGAGTTGCTGCGCCGGCTGCCGGAAAGCTCCGAGAGTGATGTGGAGAGCAGTCGGGCTGCGGACTCCAAACAGGCGATACTGGCCGCCTTGAGGACATTGCAGGCCAACTGGCAGCCTGCGAGCGGACCAGGGCTCTCTGTGCTGTTACTGGATCGCTACCAACAGGAAGCGTTGGCCGAACGCTTCGTAGCGCTGGAAGAGCTTTTGCTCAAGATGGAGGATCCCATCGAGTTGGCCAAGCTGGAGGAACTGGGCGAAGCGCGGCAGTTACTTGAGGCGCTCGCGGGCCTGATGAGCGGTACCGTGGAGGTGCCGGCTGCGGAGGAGGACATGACGCCGGTCTCTGTACGGGACCAGTAATGGGTCGTAATCTCCTGTGCGAAAAGCAAAAAACCCCGGCTGTTGCCGGGGTTTTTTGGTTGCGGAGCCGACCCTCGGGCCGGCCGCGGTGCTTACCAGCTACGTACGGGACCGGTGTCCACATGTACGAAGCCGCTCTTCGGGTAGTGACCTACACCACCTGCACGCAGTGCCTTCGCGGCATTTTTCAGTCGCGTGGTGCTGATGCCCGGCATCCGGATGTCCAGTGCCATGCCGCGGGTGTGGTAGCTGCGGCGGGCAACACCGCGGCCGGCGGCACGCAGCTTGGCGTTGGTCTTGGCTGAACGGTAACCGGAGATGATCTCCACTTCGCCGTTAAAGTTCAGCTTTTCTTTCAGCTTGTACACGATGTCGAACAGTTTCGGGTCCATGCGTGTTACCTCGTTGGCGCGGTGGTCACGCAGCAGGCGGTTGAATTGCTTCAAGCCAGCGCTGTCATAACTACCACCAGACCAGTAAGCTGCGCTCAGACGCTCGCCGGTGTGCAGGTTGCGCATCTTCAGGGTACGCGCGTTGCCTACTTTGGCGAAAGTCGGTCCGGCGGCGACGGTTGCTGCTGCTGCACCTGTCACAGCCAGGAATCGACGTCTGGAAGGATTTTTCATTTCCTGTTTCATAACCTAATCTCCGCCTCTCGGTGTTCTCGTGGCAAGCCCTCTGTGGCGTTACTGCCGTTGGGCTCGGGAGTCAATGTACAAAAAATAACCATTGGTTACAAACCGTAGAGCGGTAATCAGGAATTGATTGAACCCTCGCCTTGGAATTTTTTTCTTTTAGGCTAAGGGCTGCCGACTCATCTGATGCTTTTCAGTCGAAATAAGGTCCATTTTCCGCGACAACGTTGTCATTTAGGCCTTTCGTGCTGAAATTCCATTTTTCTGTGACTGCTGGGTTTTATTTTGTGCGGGAGGCACTCAATTTGGCGGTAAGCGAGTGAATTGGCGGCTTACAGGCGCGCGGCGCTACTCTCCCCGGCGGTCTCCGGCGTTCTCTGGCGCCTCGCGGGAGTCCTGTTGATAGATGTCGCGGCGGAAATGCGGGCGCCCGTCGGCATCGATCCAGGCGGTGAGATAGGAAATAAACAGGCGCGGTGGATTCTCGACACGAATGTTGAGGGTCTCGTCACCGGTGGTGGCTTCTGCTACCCGCGTGCGGTCCCAACCCTGGGGGCGCAGCAGGGCATAGGCCAGCTCCTCCGGTTCCTTGAGGCGGATACAGCCGTGGCTGAAGGCGCGCTCGTTATGCTCAAACAGGCTCTGGGCCTGGGTATCGTGCAGGAAGATGGCCTGCTTGTTGGGCAGCACGAATTTGACCCGCCCCAGAGAGTTACCGTGCCCCGGGATCTGGCGCAGGGTAGCCTGACCCTCGGCGGCACTTGAAATCGTCTCCGGCGAGATCGGACGGGTTTCCCTGCTGCCGTAATTGACCACGCGATAGCCGCGCTTGTGCATGGCCTCCGGGTTATTGCGCGCTTTTGGCAGCAGGTCGGTGAGGAGGATGCTGCGCGGCACCGTCCAGGTGGGGTTGAAGACCACATTGGTCACGCGGCTGCGCAGCATCGGCGTGCGTGTACTGGTCTTGCCCACCACGGTTTTCATGCGCAGGGTTACCCGGCCTTTCTCCACCAGTTGCAGTTCAAAAGCGGGCACATTGACCAGCAGGTAGCGGTCGCCTGTCCCCTTTGCCAGTTTTTGCCAGCGCGCGGCATTCACCTCCAGCTGCCCGGCCCGATCTGCGGGTGAGACGGACAGCTGTGCCAGTGTGGCGGGGTCCGCATCACCGGTGACCTCCAGGCCGTGGCGCCGCTGGTAGCTTTCGATCGCGCGGGACAGGGCGCTGTCGTAGCGCTGGGAGTCGGGCTGGCTGTCGGCGGCAAGCGGGCCCGGTGTGCCGCGGTAGTCGCCATAGAGTTTCAGGATGTTCCGCAGTTCTGCCACGCGCGGGGTGCGGTCACCCGGTGACAGGGGTTGTCCCGGGGTGGGGGGCTTCCAGCGATCCATCAGGGCACGGTAGCGTTCCGCGGCAGAGTGCAGCGCAGGAGCCGCGGCGCCCGGATCCAGGGCTGGCTCTTCCGTGCCCTCGCCAGGCTCCGCGGCCCAGCTGGCGCTGAGGGCGCTGATGGAGATTGCGATAGTCGCCGCCAGTAAATGCCAGCGGCATGGCTTGCGCGACATGGCTCATCACCCCGGTTGGTCTTGCTCCGGCCCCGCACTCTTTTCACTGGCGCTCTGGCTGTTATTACCGTCGCGCTCGTAGATGTCGGGGCGGAACTGCAGCAAGCCGTCCTCGTCCACCCAGGCCGTCCAGTAGGCGATATAGACCGGCAGGGGCTTCTTCAGGGTAACGGCGCGGGTGCGGCCGCTGTTGAGGTATTGTTCAGCGCGGGCGGGCTGCCACTCGTTTTGTTCCAGCAGCATCATGCGGGCGAACTCCAGCGGTTTTTCCAGGCGGATACAACCGTGGCTGAAGGCCCGCTGCGGGCGCTTGAACAGGTGTTTACTGTTGGTGTCGTGGAGAAAGATCGCGTCCCGGTTGGGAATCACAAACTTCACCCGGCCGAGCGCATTCTCCGGTCCACCGCGCTGGTGCAGGCTGACCTTGCCGCGCCGGATACCGGCGATATTACCGGAGGTGAACGGTACCGAGCGGCCGCTGTGGCTGACAAGGCGGAAGCCCTTTGCACGCAGTGCAGCACTGCCTTTGGGCAGCAGCTCCTTCAGGGCGATGCTGGGGGGTACCCGCCAGATGGGGTTGAAGACCACGCGGGTCATGCGGGTGGAGAGCTGTGGTGTGGCGTGTTTGGGCTTGCCCACCACGACGCGCATGCGGTACTGCTCGCGGCCCTGTTCCATCAGTCTCAGGCTGAAATCGGGAATGTTGACCAGGATGTAGCGGGGCCCCAGTTCCCGGGGCAGTTGCTGCAGGCGGCTGAGGTTGGCCGCCAGGGTGTGGGCCCTGTCGGCTGGCGCGACATTCAGGCGAGCGCGGGTGCGCTCGTCCACCAGGCCGTCTTCCCTGAGGCCGTGACGGCGCTGGAAGCGGCGCACCGCAGCCTGCAGGTCGGGGTCGTACTCATCGGCATGCCGGCCATCACCGCCATCGTGATCATGCAGGGGCAGGTCGCCATACAGCATCATCAGGCTGCGCAGCTGCAGCACTCGCGGTTCCCGGGCTCCGGGCGCCAGTGTCTGGCCCTTGGGCAGCGGCTGCCACAGGTCTCCCCCGGCGAGCGCCTGGTAGCGGGCCAGCTCTTCGCGCATCAGCGCATGCTGGCGACCGTAGGGGGTAAACGGGTCGGGACTGGTGAGTTCTGTCGCTGCCGCTGCCCCCGGTTCCGGTGTCTCACCGGCGACCAGCGGTTCTGTGCCGAGAAGGAAGAAGAGTGCCAGGGCCGCCGCACTGCAATGCTGAGAGCGCACCTGGAAGTGATTGAGGGAATTGCCAACACCCATAACTTACCCCTGTGAGTCGGAAAGCGTCAGGCTGACGGGTTGCCGTGCTCACAGTAGTAACTTGTGACCGGGGTGGCCCCAAGTCTTTTGCGCGATGGGTTGCCCGCAGGGCGGGCGAGCGGTGGGAATATCGGCGCCGGGGCGGATCGTGCGCTCCGCCCCGGCAACGGGTTCAGAACTGGTTGGCGGACAACCCGTCCTTGCCGTAGATGTCCGGGCGGAAGTTGAGGCGCCCCTGGCCGTCCACCCAGGCGGTCCAGTAGGTGAGATACACCTTCACGTTCTCCTTGAGGCGCACCTCGGTGGTTTCATCGCCCACGGTCAACTGGTCGATGCGCCACTGGTCCCAGTCGCCCTCCGGGCTCAGCAGGGCCTCGGCCAGGTGGCGGGGTTTTTCCAGGCGGATGCAGCCGTGGCTGTAACCCCGCTCGGTGAGGGAGAAGAGGCTGCGGGCGCGGGTGTCGTGGAGGTAGATCTCATCGCTGTTGGGGATCTCAAACTTGACCCTGCCCAGGATATTCTCCCCGCCACCCAGCTGGCGCATGAGGTAGGAGCCCTGGCGCGCGGCGGACAGGTTCTTCGGGGTCAGTGGCAGGTGGTCCCCACTGCCGTTTACGACCCGGTAACCCATGCGCTGCATACCACCGGGGTCGGCCTTGGCCTTGGGCAGAATGTCCTTGACCAGGATGCTGCGCGGCACCGTCCAGGTGGGGTTGAAGACCACCCGGCTCACCCGGGTGTTGATTTCCGGTGTGGCGTGCTTGGGTTTACCCACGACCACCTTCATGGACAGGCGCACGCGATCGTTCTCCACATATTTGAGGCGGTACGCGGGAATGTTGACCTGAATAAAGCGCTCGCCAAGCTCGGCCGGCAGCTTCTCCCGGCGCCGGATGTTGGTCTCGATAATGCGAATCCGCGCGGTTGGTGACAGGTTGAGGCGCTTGCGGGTCTCGCGGCCGACAATGCCGTCGGCTTTGAGGCCGTGGCGCTCCTGGAAGCGCAGGACTGCCTCGTGCAGGCCGCGATCGAACTTGTCGCGTTCGCCGCCATAGCCGTAGTAGCCGCGGTAATCCCCGTACAGGGTCAGCATATCGCGCAGCAGGGCCACGTGGGGGTGCTTGGCGCCGATGGTCATGGCCGGACCCCGGGGCATCGGGCGCCAGCGGCCACTGGCAGCGATCTGACGGTAGCGATCCAGCTCATAGCGCAGGGCAGAGGCATCGTTGCCAAAGGGGTCATTGCCCGGGTAATAGGGTCCCTCGCTGTTTTCCGGAACCCGGCCCACCGTGGGCATTCCCCCCTCATTGCGGAGGTAGCGCTGGTAGCCGTTGCGGGGCGGCAGGCCGCCGGGCGCAAAGCGGGTGTTGTTCTGGCGCGCAGTGGCGTTGCTGCGGTAAGAGGGGCGCGGCAGCGCGCGGTAGGAAGAGCGGTTGCTGCCGGAGTAGTGCTGCGACCGGTCGATGTTCGAGTCGCGACGATAGCGGCTATTGCCGCTGGTGTCGGCGCGATTGTAGCCACGGAAATACTGGCGCCCACTCGGGTTGGGGGAGCCCTGGCGGCCCACGCGGTGGCTGGCGAGGCGGAAGCCCGTCTCCAGGGTGCTTACCGGAGTGACGTCGCGCTTGGGGCGGCTGCGGGGCTTGAGCTTGTCCAGCTGCGTATCCTGGGCATAGGACACGAAAGCGTCGGTCAGCAGCACGTCCAGCACGGCGGCCATTTGCAACCGCTGGGGGGAATCCCGCAGCGTGCGGTCAAAATAGCCCAGGTGATAGCGATAGCCCACCATGCTGCTGTGGTTGCCGGAACTGACCGCAGTCAGCTGCTTGATGAGGTCATTGGCGGTGTCGCTCAGGCTGTAGTTGTCGAACCAGAGCAGCCGGTAGTCGGTGCGTTCATAGATACGCTTGACCGCTGCCGGGTTGAAGATGGGGTCCTGTGCGGGCCAGGATTCCGGGTTGTCCACCAGCCAGCGGATCAGGTGTTGCTTTACCGCATTTTCGGGTAGCACCGGAACGGTTTTCTGGTTTGCACTAAAGGCGTAATAAAGGGCAAAAACGCACAGGCTGCCGAGAATCAGCAGCGGTAAAGGCGACTTGCGTTTGCGGCGCTCTGGGTTGAAATACGACATGGTACCTCAGCGATGCTGCAGGGCCCGGTCTGCGAATCCATGATTAGAAGCCGGGCGCCAGATCGTTCATACCTTCCCAACCTGCGGCGAGCCGGTCCTGTTGTTCGTCGATATCTATCGACGGCTCGCCATTGTCATGCGTCCCGCGCGACTTTCCTTATATGGGCCGGCTTGGCGGCACGAAACTCAACCAAATCGGACCCGTGAAAGTAAGTATGGCAACAAATGCGAAATTTGCTTGGCGCTGGAATCATTTCACCCTAGGAAAATGCATGGCCCGGCTGGGAAATACTGGTCACAGGTGGCCCTGCTGAGTCGCGGAGAGGGTGAACTGGCGGATCTGGCCGGCGGGCTTGCCATCTTGATAGGTCTGTTCCCAGAGCTGGGTAGTGCCATCCCGGGTGACGGCAATTATTGTGCTGGCGCGGGTGCCATAGGGGCCGGGAGCCTCGCCGGCGATGCTGCCGGGGAAGTCCCCTCGCTCGATGCGGACAAAAATCGGCGACAGGGCCTTCTCCAGGTCCGTGCCGACGCCGGTGTGCGGCAGTTCCCCGCGGGGCGCAGGCCGCTCATCCCGTAGCAGCTCCATGGCCCGCTCGACAAAACTGTCGTGACTGAGGTCGGGGCCCCGGCCATTGAGCAGCTCGGCCAGGGCGGCGCGTCCCCGCTCCACCTTGGGCCAGGGGGCATCGGGGGCGCCATTGGAAATGCCGTGAACCCCGGGGGCGAAGCGAAACGGCTGGTGTCGGTTGCCGGCGCAGACCAGTTCGTCATCCGCGCCCAGCCGGAACAGGACGGTATTGAAGCCCCGGTAGCGGTCGCTCTGCAGTGAATTGGCATAGTCGAGGGGGGCGCTGTCGCCCTGCAGGAATCCCCGCGGGATATCGCCGCGCGACAGGGCATCGGGTGGGCCGGGGATATGGGGTTCCCGGATATTGGTCACCGCCGCCACCCTGCCGGGTGCAATCCCCGCCCAGGTACCACCGCCCTCCAGATCCCGCCCGGCTACCATCTGGCCCCCGGGCCAGGGGGCGGCTGCTTCAGTGGGGCGCTGATAGAACTCGTCCCGGTTGGCCAGCATCAGCAGCGGGTAGTTCGGGTGGCAGTGGTAGGCAAACAGCAGCAGGCACATAGGTCGTCAGGCTTTTCGCTCCGGAGGGGGAATGATAGCCAGTCGCGCGGGCGACTGTGAGGCCATTACTCGGCTGCGGGCTTCTGGTAAGATTTCCGCCTGATTCTACACGCCAACCATAGTGAACAGCCGATGATTCCCTATCCGCAGATCGATCCCGTCGCCGTAGCCATCGGCCCGCTCAAGGTGCATTGGTATGGCCTGATGTACCTCGGCGGTTTTATTGCCGCCTGGTGGCTGGCTTTGCGCCGCAGCCGCAAGTCCTGGTCGCCGGTGATCAAGTCTGAGGTGGAGGACCTGATCCTCTATTGCGCTGTCGGTGTGGTGGTCGGTGGTCGTTTCGGATACATGTTTTTCTACAACTTCCCACAGCTTGTCGCCGACCCTCTGTCGCTGTTTAAAGTCTGGGAGGGGGGCATGAGCTTCCACGGTGGCCTCATCGGTGTGATGCTGGCCGCCGCTATCTATGCTCGCAAGATCGGCACCACTTTCCCCGCGCTGATTGATTTCGTGGCGCCCCTGGTGCCGATTGGCCTCGGTCTCGGGCGGCTCGGCAACTTTATCGGGCAGGAGCTCTGGGGGCGCCCCACGGATGCGCCGTGGGGCATGATATTCCCGCGGGATCCGGAGCAACTGGTGCGCCACCCGTCGCAGCTTTACCAGGCATTTCTCGAGGGCCTGGTGCTGTTCGCAATACTGTGGTGGTTCTCCAGCAAGCCGCGACCGCGGTTGGCAGTGGGCGGTATGTTCGTGCTGTTCTACGGTGTGTTCCGTTTCCTGGTGGAGTTTGTGCGCGAGCCGGACGGCCACATCGGCTTCGACCTGTTCGGCTGGATGACCCGCGGCCAGTTGTTGAGTTTACCCATGATCGCCGCCGGTATTGCCCTGCTGGTGTGGAGCTACCGTACCCAGCCGCTGCCCGAAGGGCGCACCGCGGCCAAGAGTGGAACCTGAATAAAGATGAAGCAGTATCTCGAACTCATGCGCCATGTGCGCGACAACGGCACCCGCAAGAGCGACCGTACCGGCACCGGCACTATCAGCGTGTTCGGCTACCAGATGCGATTCGATCTCGCCGAGGGCTTTCCCCTGGTGACCACCAAGAAGCTCCACCTGCGCTCGATCATTCACGAGCTGCTGTGGTTCCTGAAAGGCGACACCAATATCGGCTACCTGAAGGAACACGGCGTGCGCATCTGGGATGGCTGGGCGACCGAAAGTGGCGATCTCGGTCCTGTTTACGGTCACCAGTGGCGCTCCTGGCCGACAGCGGACGGCCGCCAGATTGACCAGATTTCGGAGCTGGTGGAGCAGTTGAAGACCCGGCCCGATTCCCGCCGCCTGATCATCAGCGCCTGGAACCCGGCGGACCTGCCGGATGAGGGCGTTTCCCCGGCGGATAATGCCGCCGCCGGCCGTATGGCTCTCGCGCCCTGTCACGCCCTGTTCCAGTTCTATGTGGCCGACGGCAAGCTGTCCTGCCAGCTGTACCAGCGCAGCGCCGATATTTTCCTGGGGGTGCCGTTCAATATCGCCTCCTACAGCCTGCTGACCCTGATGCTGGCGCAGGTCTGCGATCTGCAGCCCGGGGAATTCATTCATACCTTTGGCGATGCGCACCTGTACCTGAATCACCTGGAGCAGGTAGAAGAGCAGCTGTCACGGGAGCCGCTGCCGCTGCCGCAGATGCGGCTCAATCCAGAGGTCGATGATCTCTTTGCGTTCCGCTTCGAGGACTTCGAGCTTCAGGGCTACGAGGCCCATCCCCATATCCCGGCACCGGTGGCTATATAGATGAAGGATGTCCCCATTGCCATGATCGCCGCCATGGCGCGCAATCGCGCCATCGGCCGCGAAAACGCCCTGCCCTGGCGCATCTCCGGCGACCTGAAGTTTTTCAAGCGAGTGACCATGGGGAAGCCTGTGGTCATGGGGCGCAAGACCTTCGAATCCATCGGTCGACCGCTGCCCGGCCGGCTAAACATTGTCATCACCCGCAACGCTGAATGGCACGCGGAGGGTGTCTCTGTCGTCACCAGCCTGGAGGAGGCCCTGCGGCTGGCTGGGGAGTCGGCCCGGCTGGGCGGCGCTGAGGAGGTGATGGTGATCGGGGGGGCGGAGATCTACCGCCAAGCCTTGCCGCTGGCAAAGCGGCTCTATGTCACGGAAGTGGATGCCGACGTGGAAGGCGATGCCTTCTTCCCGGAATTTGCGGGTGGGTGGTCAGAAACCCGTCGGGATTGTTACTCGGCGTCGGACAGGGACGAATACAACTACTGCTTAGTCCAGTACGACAGGTCAAAATAAAATCTACTTGATCAACTTTTAACCTTTCTGATAGTTTTCGTGACTGCTTTCACATTGAGCACCGCCGCAATTGTGTGCATCAGACCCGGGTTTGTTACCCAAGTGTTACCTGGCTACACACGCGGGCCGAGACTGTCAATCGGCATTTGAATAATCAATTCGGCTGTTTACAATGTGCGGCTCTTAGCTGTCTTCAAACCAAAATCACACCGCGTTGTGGCAGCTAAACCATCGCGACCATGTTGTGAAATATTGAACCCACTGGGGGGTCTAATGAAAACCAAGCGATTCATGGCTGTGGCGCTGACCACTGCGCTGTCTGCCGGCGCACTCTATGGCAGCGTAGCCACTGCGGATACACTCGACAACGTCCTGGCTGTTGGCCAGCAGAAAACTGCTGCCGCTCAGGCGTCCCAAAAGCGCATCGACAAGATTGCCGAAGAAACCACCAGCCTGCTGCAGGACTTCAAGGTGGTAAACAAAGAGATCGACGGTCTGCGCGTCTACAACGCCCAGCTCGAAAAGCAGCTGGCCAACCAGCTGGCGGTCATCAAGGACCTGGATGAGTCCATCGAGAACGTCACCGTGATCGAGCGCCAGATCCAGCCGCTGATTCTTCGCATGCTCGACGGCCTGGAGCAGTTCATCAAGCTGGACGCACCGTTCAAGCTGGAAGAGCGCATGGCGAACCTGCAGGGCGTGAAGAACAATATGGACCGTTCCGACGTCACCGTTGCGGAGAAATTCCGTCAGGTGCTGGAGCTGTACAACTTTGAAGCCGAATACGCGCGTAAGATCGACAGCTACGGGGATACCCTGGTTGTGGACGGTCAGGATCGCGAAGTCAACGTTCTGCAAATCGGTCGTATCGCACTGGTTGCCCAGACTACTGACTCCAAGGTTTCCCTGGCGTATGACAAAGAGCAGAAAGCGTGGGTTGAGATCGACGCTGGCGACTACCGCCGCGCCATTCAGAATGGTCTGAAGATTGCTCGTAAGCAGGCCACTCAAGACATCATGACAATGCCGATCCACGCTCCGGAGGCTGCGCAATGAAAACCACTATCGCCAAACGCCTAGTATCCATGACGGCCGCAGTACTGGCGGCAGGTCTGATCAACAGCACTGCAGTGGCCCAGGAAGAAGCCAAGTCCCTGGACCAGCTGCTGCAAATGGTGCGTCAATCCAAAATCGCCGAATCTGCCGAGCACAAAAAGCGCGAAGCGGAGTTCCGTCGCCAGAAGGCCAATCAGCAGTCCCTGCTGAACCAGGCCAAGCAAACCCGCACTGCCGAAGAAGAGCGTTCCGCGCGCCTGGAAGCCAAGTACCAGGAGCAGGAAGTGATGGTTCAGCAGAAGCGCGACCAGCTGGACGAGCGCATGGGCTCCCTGAAAGAGCTGTTCGGTCACATGACTTCCACCGCTGGCGACCTGCGCGGCAACATGGAGTCCTCCATCGTTTCCGCACAGTACCCGGGCCGTACCGAGTTCCTCGATACCCTGATCGAGAAGATGAACTCCCAGACCAAGCTGCCGACTATCGAGGAAATCGAGCGTCTGTGGTACGAGATGCAGCGTGAAATCGTTGAATCCGGCAAAGTGGTCAAGTTCAACGGCACCGTGATCAAGCCCGACGGTGAGCAGGTGGAGCAGGAAGTTGTCCGCGTTGGTAACTTCAACCTGGTTTCCAACGGCAAGTACCTGGAAATGACCGATGCCAACAAAATGGCCGAGCTGATCCGTCAGCCCGATGGCAAGTACCTGTCCATGGCACAAGACCTGCAGAATGCCACTACCGGCTTCTCCGCTTTCGGTGTTGACCCGACTGGTCCTACCGGTGGCTCCCTGCTGAAGGCCATGATCAACAGCCCGAGCATTGTTGAGCGCTGGCACCAGGGTAAGATCGTTGGTTATATCATCACCGCTGTTGGTGTGATCGCCATGCTGCTGGCTATCTGGCGTCTGATCGTGCTGTCCGGTGTAAATAGCCGCGTGAACGCCCAGCTGCGCTCCGACACCCCGAACACCAACAACCCGCTGGGTCGTGTTCTGGCCGTTGCCGAAGAGAACAAGGGCGTGGACGGTGAAACTCTCGAGCTTAAGATGGAAGAAGCGGTCCTGAAGGAGCGCCCGGCGATCGAGTCCGGCCTGAACCTGCTGAAGATCATCGCCATGGTCGCCCCGCTGCTGGGTCTGCTGGGTACCGTGACCGGTATGATCATCACCTTCCAGGCAATCACCATCTTTGGTGCCGGTGACCCGAAAGCCATGGCCGGTGGTATTTCCTCCGCTCTGGTAACTACCGTACTGGGTCTGTGTGTGGCGATCCCGACCGTACTGATGCACACCATCGTTAACGGCCGCGCCAAGCGTATCCTGCACATTCTGGAAGAGCAGAGTGCCGGTATCGTGGCGGAAAACGCCGAGCGTAAATAAGAGGAGGCGGCAACATGCACGCATTAAATGACGCATGGGCCGCCGTCAACGCCTTTATGGCGTCGGGCGGGCCAGTACTGCTTCTGATCGCCATCCTGACCTTCTTTATGTGGACGCTGATCTTTGAGCGCATCTTCTACTTCAACAAGAGCTTGAAGGGTGATGTGCAAGGTGCCCTCGACCAGTGGGAGGCGCGCCCCGAGCGCAAGTCCTGGGGTGCGCACCAGATCCGCTACGCGCTGATCTCCCGGGTATCCGAGAAGATTCAGGACAACATGGACATGATTCAGGCTTGTGTATCACTGGCGCCCCTGTTCGGGCTGCTGGGTACGGTCTGGGGCATGATCAATGTGTTCGAAGTTCTCGCGATTACCGGTGGTGGTGATGCCAAACAGATGGCCAGTGGTGTATCCATGGCTACCATCCCGACAATGGCGGGTATGGTGACCGCACTGTCTGGCGTGTTTGCCAATACTTACCTCCAGGGTAAAGCGGAGCGCGAAACCCAGCTGCTGGAAGACCATCTGACGATGGATCACTAAGGCACCGCATAAGGCAATGAGCCAGGCCGAGGCGTAGCTTATTTGCTGTGAAGGTTTAGCCAAGCCAGAAACTCTCGCGGAGTCCCGCAGGGGCTCCGTCGAGGAAGTTCGCTAAGAGAGTTGCTATGAGCAAGAGACAAAAAACGGCAGAAGAAGAAGCTGGAGCAATTGACCTCACGCCCATGTTGGACGTGGTGTTTATCATGCTGATCTTCTTTATCGTCACCGCGACCTTTATCAAGGAGCCGGGCGTCGACGTGTTGAAGCCGGAAGCGACAACCGCAGAACTCAAAGCCGCCTCTATTCTGGTAGCGATTAACGAAAACGACGAAATCTGGATTGCCAAAGAGCAGGTAGATGATCGCTTGGTGAAGGTCACCCTCGAGCGTCTGTATGCCGAAAACCCCAAGGGTTGGTTGGTGATTCAGCCCGATAAGGAAGCAAGTATCGAGAAGGTTGCCCTGATTGCGGACGCCGCCAGGAGAATCGGTATCGAGAAAGTTTCGGTCGCGACAGAAAAGAGTTAACAGCTATGAACCCGGTAAGATTATTAGGGGCGGGTGTATTGGCAGTCGCCACCACCTTTGCCCTGATCTTCACCATGCATGCGCTGATCGAGGCCAACCTCGGTGCTCCCGAAGAGGAGGAGCAGATCAAGGTTGCCGACATCGTCATGCCGGAGCAGAAGATCGAAACCCAGTACGACACCAGCAAGCCGGACAAGCCGGAGGAGCCGGAGCAGCCGCCCCCCGAAATGCCGGAACCTGAGTTCGACGATCCTAACCTGGACGACACCATCAATATGTCCGCACCGCGTACCGGTGGTGGTATACAGGTTGGCGGAATCGGCGGCTTCGCCAGCGAGGGTGATTACCTGCCCATCGTGAAAGTGGCGCCGCAGTATCCCCGTCGCGCTCTGCAGCGCGGAATCGAGGGCTATGCGATTGTCGAATACACCGTAACCAAAAATGGCTCTGTGCGAGATGCGCGGGTTGTGGAAGCCTTCACCAATGACGGCCGCCCGACCACCATCTTCAATCGTGCGGCAATCAAGTCTGCATTGAAGTACAAGTACAAGCCGCGGGTGGTCGATGGTGAGCCGATTGAGGTCCCCGGAGTGAAGACCAAAATCAGCTTTAATATGGCCGAGAACTAAAGGGGAAGCATATGAAGTTGACGACCATGACGAAGGGATTCTCCAAATTCGTCTTGCGAACGTCCGTGGCGCTGCCCTTGGTCTTGGCTCCCGCGGTCAGTGTTACCGTCCTGGAAGCGGTAGGCGTTTCCGCGCCCTTCGCCCAGGCGGAGGCACAGAGCAGCGAGGAGACACGCAAGGTCCCGGCGATGCGGGAGAACGTGTTCAAGAAGCTCGGTAAGGTCCAGGAAGCAGCCGACGCTGAAAACTGGCCCGCGGCCCTGCAGGCCCTGCGGGACATGGAAGCCGGCGCTGACAAGTACAACGCGTACGAGCGTGCGCAGATGTACTACTTCTACGGCTTTGTCTACTACAGCATGGAGCGGTACAGAGACGCGATCAACGCGTACAAGAAAGTACTGTCCCAGGGTGTGGAGAACATCCCGGTGGGCGTCGAGCTGAACACGCTCAAGACCATTGCCCAGCTCTACTTCGTTACCGAAAACTGGAACAGCGCGCTCAACTACCTGAACCAGTGGTTCAGCCGTGCCGATAATGTCGGTGCCCCCGACTACGCCCTGCGTGGCCAGGTCTACTACCAGGCTGGCCAGGAAGGCAAGGCTCTCGCTGACATCAACAAAGCGGTGTCGATGTACGAGAGCGAGGGCAAGGTGCCCAAGGAGAACTGGTACGGCTTGCAGCGTTACTTCTATTTTGAGAAGAACGACTACAAGAAGGTTACCGATATCCTGGAGAAGCTGGTCAAGCACTACCCGAAAGGGGAGTACTACAAGCAGCTCTCTGGCATGTACGGTGAGCTGAAGCGTGAAAAAGACCAGCTGCACATGATGGAGGCGGCCTACATCGCGGGTGCCCTGGAGAAAGAGAAAGAGCTGTTGAACATGGCCTATCTCTTCATGGGCAACGAAATGCCTTACAAGGGTGCCAAGGTGATCAAGAAGGGCCTCGACCAGAAGAAGATCGAGCGCACTTCCAAGAACCTGGAAACCCTGGCTCAGGCATACCAGATGGCGCAGGAGCTGCAGAAGGCAATTCCGCAGCTCGAAGGTGCGGCCAAGCTGTCCGACAAGGGTGAGCTCTACTCCCGTCTGGCCGGTATTTACCTGGACCTGGACAAGAATGAGCAAGCCGTAACGATGGCCAAGCGTGCACTGAACAAGGGCGGCCTCAAGCGCCCGGATCAGTTGTACATCGTGCTGGGTATGGCGCATGCCAACCAGAAAGAGTACGACGAGGCTCTCAAGCAGCTGAAGAAAGCGCTGAAGGACGAGCGCTCCAAGAAGTTCGCCGAGCAGTGGATCTCTTACGTAGAGAACGAGAAGAAGCGTGAGGACCAGCTGGTAATGTGATTGCCGGAGGGACTCTCGCAAAAAAGGCCGCACGCAGTGCGGCCTTTTTTTTGCCTGTGCGGGCAATGAAGGTGAGGATCAGGGCTTTGACCTGGTAGATTTCCACCTTCTGACTGAGAATTATTTGCAAATTCGCCAGTTTCGACTAATAAATTAAAGTAGCTGATCAGCTTTTCCATATCCGGCCGCTCCGGCAGCCGCAATTGACACCCCAAAAAATAATGAGGAGAGGTGTTATGGACAGAGCTTATCTGCGAAATCCCATCACCGTTTTCACCGTTTTCCAGCCCCTGCTGCGCTCGCTATCCAACTGGATGCTGGCCGCGATTGTCACGTTGCTGTTGCTACTGGCCATGAGTCAGTTGATCACAAAAAAATATACGGAACCGGACACCGACGACTTTGTTAAAGTCGAGAATATTCACTTGCCAGACCTGAAGCCGACGGTGCAGAAATTCGAACCCCCGGTGAGGGTGCAGGACCCCCAGCAGCCACCCCCCATGCTAAAAAACCGTACCCGGGTGGAGGAGAGTACATCAGTGGTCAAAATCGCCGCGCCTGTCCCGGGCGGAGAGTTCGAGGGGCCCGTGCTATCTACCAGTGGGCCGGTGCCGATATTCAAGCCCGCTCCCCGCTATCCTGCCTCGGCACTGCGCAGGGGCATTGAGGGTTACGTGGTGGTGGAATTCAGTATCGGAAAGAGTGGCAGCGTGCAGAACGCGGTGGTTATTGGTGGTTACGATTCAGCAGGCAATGCCACAGAGATTTTCAATCGCGCGGCACTGGCAGCTGTGCAACGTTTTAAATATCGTCCACAGATGGAAGATGGCAGGGCGGTGATACGCCACGGTGTGCGCAATCGGATTCGGTTCAAACTGGCCGAGTGAAGTCCTAGCGAGCAGAAGTTTTATTGACAAAAAAAGGCGGCGCAGTGCGCCGCCTTACTGTCTGAGTCCTCGAATTCAGGGCTCAGTCAATCTCGCGCACTGCACCGCGGTCGGCACTGGTGGCCAGCATCGCGTAGGCCTTCAGTGCGGTGCTGACTTTGCGCGGACGTTTTTCCGCAGGTTTCCAGGCCTGGGATCCCTTCTCCTGCATGGCTGCCCGTCGCTGTGCGAGTTCCTCATCAGATAGGACAATCTCAATCTTGCGCTGAGGGATGTCGATACGGATGGTGTCGCCGTTTTGCACCAGGGCAATGTTGCCTCCGGAAGCCGCCTCCGGTGATACATGGCCGATGGACAGGCCCGAGGTGCCGCCGGAAAAGCGCCCGTCGGTGATCAGGGCGCAGGACTGGCCAAGCCCTTTGGATTTCAGGTAGCTGGTGGGGTACAGCATCTCCTGCATACCCGGACCGCCCCTGGGGCCCTCATAGCGCACGATGACCGCCTCACCGCCTTTCACTTCGCCATCAAGGATGTGCCGCACCGCCGTCTCCTGGCTTTCGACAATGTGAGCAGGCCCCTCGAACTGCCACAGGCATTCATCCACGCCCGAGGTTTTGACCACGCAGCCACCGGGTGCGAGGTTGCCAAACAACACCGCGAGCCCGCCCTCGCTGGAAAAAGCATGCTCCACGGAGCGGATGCAGCCGCTGCGGCGATCGCCATCGAGGCTGGTCCAGCGGCAGTCCTGGCTGAAAGCGGTTTGCGTTGGAATGCCGGCGGGACCGGCCCGATAGAACTCGTGCACTGCCGGGTCGTCAGTGCGACGGATATCCCATTGGTCCAGGGCGCTGCGCATTGAGTTGCTGTGGACGGTGGGCAGCGATGCATCGATCAGTCCAGCCGTCTCCAGCTCCCCGAGGATGGCCATCACGCCGCCGGCCCGGTGTACATCCTCGATATGGTATTTCTGCGTGTTGGGTGCCACCTTGCACAGCTGCGGAATCTTGCGCGACATGCGGTCAATGTCCGACAGGTCGAACTGGACTTCCCCCTCCTGGGCCGCGGCCAGCAGGTGCAGGATGGTATTGGTGGAGCCGCCCATGGCGATATCCAGGGCGATGGCATTTTCGAATGCGGCCCGGTTGGCAATACTACGTGGCAGCGCCGATTCGTCATCCTGCTCGTAATAGCGCTTGGTCAGGTTGACGATTTCGCGCCCGGCACGCAGGAAGAGCTGTTCGCGATCCGCATGGGTGGCAAGCATGGTGCCATTGCCGGGCAGGGACAGGCCCAGCGCCTCGGTCAGGCAATTCATGGAGTTGGCCGTGAACATACCGGAGCAGGAACCACAGGTTGGGCAGGCAGAGCGTTCGTACTCGGCCACCTCCTCGTCACTGGCGGAGTCAGTGGCTGCGATCACCATGGCGTCCACCAGATCCAGCTTGTGGTCCGCCAGCTTGGTTTTGCCGGCCTCCATCGGGCCACCGGAAACAAAGATCACCGGAATGTTGAGGCGCATGGCTGCCATCAGCATGCCCGGTGTGATCTTGTCGCAGTTGGAGATACACACCAGCGCATCGGCGCAGTGGGCGTTGGCCATGTACTCCACCGAGTCGGCAATGATCTCGCGGCTTGGCAGGCTGTAGAGCATGCCGTCGTGTCCCATGGCGATGCCGTCATCCACGGCGATGGTATTGAACTCCTTGGCCACTCCGCCGGCACGCTCAATTTCGCGGGCGACCAGTTGCCCCATATCCTTCAGGTGTACGTGCCCGGGCACGAACTGTGTAAAAGAATTGGCGACGGCGATGATCGGCTTCTGGAAGTCGTCGTCCTTCATCCCGGTGGCCCGCCAGAGGGCGCGGGCACCGGCCATATTGCGTCCGGCGGTGGAAGTGCGGGAGCGATAAGCAGGCATAACAATTCATCCGGCAAGGTGAGTAAAACAGGTGCGACAGCTTAACAAAAAACTGCCGCTGGCGGGATGATTTCGCAAATAGTCTGGTTATTTATGGGTGTATTAGGATGCTTCTTTCGTTGCGTGAGGGTTGAGGCAAGTGCGTTGCCCAATCAAAGGACCTTGCGCAAAACCCGGGAGTTGCGCTGAATGTTATACAAAGACTGTCGTGCCGCAGGCAGGTCCGGCACCGCCACCTGCTCAAATCCCTGCTCAATAAACCAGTGTTCCGCCTGGGTGGTTAGAACATACAGCTCGGGGATCCCCAGCACACTGGCCTGGCGTGTCAGATGGTGTAACAGCTTGGCCCCGCGCCCGCCGCCACGAAAGTCCGGGTGGATCGCAACGCAGGCAATCTCCGCCGCAACGGTCGTACCCTGCGGATCGGAGATGGGGTAAAGCGCGGCACAGGCCACCGGTGTGCCGTCCACTTCCACGAGGGTGAAATGTTCGATTTCTGCCTCAAGCTTTTCCCTGGAGCGGCGCACCAGTATGCCCTGCTTTTCCAGCGGCCGGATCAAGCCGAGAATGCCACCCACATCGGTAATGCGCGCCCGTCGCACCACTTCGTAGCTATCCCGGTACACCATGGTCCCGGTCCCCTCACGGCTGAAGAGCTCCTGTACCAGAGCGCCGTCCTGGGCGTAGCTGAGTAAATGTGTGCGGGAAGTACCGGCATTGCAGGCGCGGATTGCACAGCGCAGGGCGTCGCTGTCGGTGCTGGCGACGGCCTGCTCTGCCTGGACCAGGCTCAGTTCCTGCACCGGCTCGTCGTTTACTTGCAGTTGTGGCGACTCGCGAAAAATCACCAGTTTTTCGGCCTGCAATGTCCGCGCAGCTTCGGCGGCCAGATCCAGGTAATTGAGGTTAAACGATTCCCCGGTGAGTGAGGTTCCCAGTGGTGACAGCAGCACCAGTCCTCCTTGATCCAGGGTGCGGCGGATGGTGTTGACCTCCATTCGCCGTACACGACCGGTCCAGCCGAGATCCACCCCATCGAGCACGCCGATCGGGCGGGCGGTGACGAAATTTCCAGAGATGACTTTTAGCGCGGAGCGCGCCATGGGGGAGTCCGGCAGCCCCTGGGAGAAAGCCGCCTCGATATCGAAACGCAGCTTGCCCACCGCGGCCTTGATGACCTCCAGGGTCTCGCGGTCGGTTACCCGGTTGCGACCATGAAAGCGCTGCTCGAGCTGTCGATCCGCCAGCGCACGATTCACCTGGGGGCGCGCACCGTGGACAACGACCAGCCGTACCCCGAGGCTGGCCAGCAGGGCCATGTCGTGAATAAGGCTGCGAAAATTGCTGTGTTCCAGCGCATCGCCTGGAATAGCGATCACCAGCGTGCGGCTGCGCAGGTCATTGATGTAGGGCGCGGCGTGTCGGAACCAGTGTAAAGGGGCTTTATTGTCGCTCAATCTGATTTTCCTTATCGATACCCGGCCGGAACAGAGGTTCCTCGATTCCGGTTCGGGCAAGTGCGAGCCGGAAACTATATCCTCACAGGCAGAACTTGGCGATTAATCCCTGCAGTACCCGCACCATTGGCTGGATCCTGTCCTGCCCCAGGTACTCGTCCGGCTGGTGCGCCTGGTCGATATCTCCCGGGCCCAGCACGATCGTATCCATGCCCATACTCTTGAAATAGGGCGCCTCGGTGGCGAAGGCGACGCTCTCGGCGCTGTGGCCGGTGAGCTTTTCGGCGGCCCTGACCAGTTCTGACTCCCGGTCTTGTGCGAAAGCCTCGGTGCCGAGAAAAATCGGCCCGTAATCGAGCGTCAGTTTTTCATCCTGAATCGCGGCGTGCAGTCGCCGGTCCAGCTCCGCGCGCAGATCGTCCAGGTGCATGCCGGGCAGGGGGCGCACATCAAACTGCAGCTCGGTATGGCCGCAGATCCGGTTGGGGTTATCCCCGCCGTGAACACAGCCCAGGTTCATGGTTGGCACCGGCACGGCGAAGCCGGGATTGCGGTATTGGGCCTGCCACTCCGCCCGCACTCGCAATAGCGTACCAATCGCCTCGTGCATGGCCTCGAGGGCATTGGCGCCCAGGGCCGGATTGGAGGAGTGGCCGGCCTGGCCGGTGATCCGCACCGATTCCATCATCATGCCCTTGTGCATATGGATGGGTTTCAGCCCGGTCGGCTCACCAACTACCGCATAGCGGGCCTTTGGCCGACCGGCTTTCACCAGGGCGCGGGCGCCGGCCATGGAGGTTTCTTCGTCAGCGGTAGCGAGAATGATGAGCGGCTGGCGCAGCGGCTTGTCGATAAAGCTCCTGGCTGCCTCGATGGCGATGGGGAAAAAACCCTTCATGTCGGTGCTGCCGAGACCATAGAAGCGGTTATCCCGGTCATCCAGGGTGAAAGGGTCTGTCTTCCAGCGGCCCTCGTCATAGGGCACGGTGTCCGTGTGTCCGGCTAGGACCAGGCCACCGTCGGCGGGGCCGCCAGCGGACAGCGTGGCGATCAGGTTGGCTTTGTGGGGCTGGTCCGGGAGAGGTATCAGTTCTACCTTGAAGCCGAGGGTTTCCAGCCAGGCCGCCAGCAGCTCCACAACACCCCTGTTGCCCATATCCAGCTTTGGATCGGTGGCGCTGACGCTGGGGGCCGCCACCAACTGTGCCAGTTGCTGCTTAAGAGATGGAAGCGTGTCAGCCATGAGGATTCCCTGCCGATTGTGTATTCCCGGGTTTGTTTTGCCGGACTCGCCATTCGCTCAACAGCACGGAAGTGACGATGATGGCGCCACCCACGCCGAGCCGCGCGAGGTCTGCATCCCGGTTCCAGATTAACAGATTTACCAGCAGCCCCGCCGGAATCAGGGCGTTGTTCATGGCTGCCAGGGTGCCGGCCGAGACACGCGTGGCGCCCTGGTTCCACAGGTAGTAGCCCAGTCCCGAGGCGACCAGCCCCAACCAGAGGAGTACTGTCCACTGCACGGCGGTGCTGGGGTAGTCAGGCTCACCCAGAAGCAGCCACGCCAACAGGGCCACAATGCCCGCCCCTACGTAGAACCAGGCAAAAGCTGTATGGGCCTGCAGGCCGGGGCGGCGCTGCATAAACTGTTTGTAGGCAACCTGGCCAAGGGCGAAGCAGATGTTGGCCCCCTGGACGATGAGAAAACCGCGCCAGAAACTGCCGGCGGGCTGGTCCCAGCGAATGATTGCGGCTCCGGCCACAGCAAGCGCGGCCACGGCCAGGTTCCAGGGCGAGAAGCGGCGCTCCAGCAGGTCGTAAAAAACTGCGATATACACGGGGGTGAAGATCGTGAACAGCAGAACCTCGGGTACACTCAGCAGCAGGAAAGATTGATAGTAGAAGAGGTACATCAACCCCAGCTGCACGGCGCCGATAATCACCAGCGTCAGCGCCGTGCGACGGTCACAGCCGCGCCAGCGGAACAGCGGTAAAAAGACCAGGCCCGCCAACACGATGCGGGTCAGCACGGCGAAATAACTGTCCACCTGGCCGGCGAGATATACACCGATCAGGCTGAATGAAAAGGCCCAGAGTACAGTGACGAAAATCAGAAGCGACATGGTTTCCTAACCGGTGGTTGATCAACGTAAAGTCATCGAGGCGTTATGGTTTCGCCTTGCAAAAATCACGGAACTCAGCTTCACCGCCAGCAATGGTGCCGGCTCGGGAACCGACTGGCGTGGACACGGGCGCGGCCAGGTCGAGGTGTCACGCTGTGGTGAGCTGCTGCTGTTTGATGAAGCAGCGCAGTTTACCCGCAGTGATGGCCTGAAACTGCCGATGCGCAATCGCTATCGCTGGGGCCGATTGGAGCACCGTGTGCGGCTGGAACATCAGCGACGCGAGGAGCCGGTGCTGCTGTTTGAACTGGAACCGGTGACCGCGCACGGCCTGCGACAGGTGGCACCGCACCTGTGCGGGCGCGATCGCTACACCGCGGACCTGTTGCTACACGGTAGTGAAATCGAATTGATCTGGACCATCGCCGGGCCACACAAGGAGGAGCGGCTTCACTATCACTACTGGTAACCGCTCACGTCAGCGCGCAATGACAATTTCGCCGCGGAGGTAGGTGACCGCCGCGCCCCGCAGAATGACCCGATCCTCCCGCAGTTCGCATTCCAGTTCTCCCCCACGGGCCGAGATCTGCCTCGCCCGCATCACTTTTTTTCCAAGGCGACCGGCCCAGAACGGGGTGAGGAGCGTGTGGGCGGAGCCGGTCACCGGGTCCTCGTCGATGCCCACATTGGGGGCAAAAAAACGGCTGACAAAGTCGCAGTCCTCTCCGTGCGCTGTACAGATCACGCCCTGATGGGGCAGGGCCGCCACGCCGCGGAAGTCCGGGCGCAGATCGGCCACTGTCGCCGTGTCGGCAAAAACCAGCAGCAGCTTGCCGCCGTCGGTATTCTCGGCGAAGGCTTCACAGGGGGCTGCGCCAAAAGGCTCGGCAAAGGGCGACTCCACGTCCACTGCCCGCAGTGCCTGTGCCGGAAAATCCAGGGCAATGAGGTTGCCCTCGCGCCTGGCAACCAGAGGCCCGCTTTGGGTGAAGAAGTGAATCGCATCCGCTGGATAACCTCGCTCGGTCCACAGCAGGTGCGCTGCGGCGAGGGTTGCGTGGCCACACAGCGGCACTTCCGCTACGGGGGTAAACCAGCGCAGCTCGAATCCGCCGTCCACCTTTACGGCGAATGCTGTCTCGGACAGATTGTTCTCGGCGGCGATTTGCTGCAGTAGCTGATCCTCAGGCCACTGCTCCAGTGGCACCAGCGCCGCGGGGTTGCCGCCGAAAACTGCACTGGTAAAAGCGTCCGCCTGGAATATGGGCAGTTGCATGGCTATTTCCTGTCCTGTCTTGGCTGTCCCGGAAAGTGAGTAAAAAAAAGGGGGAGCGACGCACTGGCGTCGCTCCCCCTTTTTAACAGGGCTGCGGGGTCGGCGGCTAGCCGAAGATGCCCTTGAAGAAGAAGAAAAACAGGATGGCGAGACCGGCGCCGGCGGGCAGGGTAACCACCCAGGATGCGGCGATGGTGGTTATCATGCGCAGGTTCAGCGCGCCGATACCCCGCGCCAGGCCTACACCCAGCACCGCACCGACCAGGGTGTGGGTGGTGGAGATTGGCAGGCCGGTGCCGGAGGCCAGTACAACGGTGGCCGCCGCGCCCAGCTCGGCGGCAAAACCGCGACTCGGCGTCAGCTCGGTGATCTTGCGGCCGATGGTCGCCATGACCTTGAAGCCGTATGTGGCGAGACCCACCACAATACCGGCACCACCCAGCAGCAGGATCCAGGACGGCATGGTGGCTTTGGCGGTGACGGCCCCCATCTGTACGGTGTTCACCACCGCCGCCAGCGGGCCGACGGCGTTGGCTACATCGTTGGAACCGTGGGCAAAAGCCATGGCGCAGGCAGTGAAGACCATCAGGATGGCGAAGACCCGCTCCACGTTGTAGAAGCGGTTGTCCTTCTCCCGGCTGGGATCGCGCTTGACGCGCTTCAGCATCACGATGCCGATCCCCATCACGCCCAGGCCGGCAATGGCGGCGATGCCGGCATCCTGGAGGAAGTTCAGCTGGATATTGGCGTCCTTGAACACATGCTTGAGGCCCTTGGTCAGGGTGACCATGGCGATCATCCAGCCCACCGCGAACATGTAGAAGGGGATGTAGCGCTTGGCGTTGGCGAAAGGATCCTCTGTGTTGAGGATCAGCCGCTGCACACTGCGGAACAACAGGAAGGAGATGGTGCCGGCCAGAACGGGGGATACTACCCAGCTGGCGACGATGCTGCCCACTTTGCCCCAGGCCACCGCGTCGACGGAGATACCTACGGCGGAGAAACCGACGATGGCACCAACGATGGAGTGGGTGGTGGAGACCGGCCAGCCGAGGATGCTGGCGATCAACAGCCAGGTGCCGGCGGCCAGTAGCGCCGACAGCATGCCGTATACCAGCAGTTCAGGCTGCGTGGAGAATATTTCCGAGTCGATGATGCCCTTGCGGATGGTGGAGGTCACCTCGCCGCCAGCCAGGTAGGCGCCGGCAAACTCGAAGATCATGGCGATCAGGATCGCCTGCTTGACGGTCAGGGCGCGGGAGCCCACTGACGTGCCCATGGCGTTGGCGACATCGTTGGCGCCCACGCCCCAGGCCATAAAAAAGCCGAATACACAGGCCATGATCAGGAAGATATGCCCGTACTGACTGATAATCTCCATCGTACTTCCCCCTTATCGCGCCAGTAGTAACTGCAGTCGGTTGCCTACGCCGTGGGCGCAGTCCGCCAGGTCGCCGATCCACTCGATGACCCGGTAGAGGAAGATCACATCCACCGGCGGCAGGTCTTTCTCGATCTCGAACAGTGCGGCACGAATTTCCACCTCAAGCTTGTCGGACTTGCGCTCCAGGTCGTCCAGCTCCTCGGTCATGCGCTGGGTGATGTCCACTTCGCGGCCAGCGAAGCCGGATTCCAGCAGCTCGTCCAGTTCATTGATGGCCCGCAGTGCCTGGGCGGAGGTAACGACGGCACTCTCGACGAAGGTGGCCATCTGGTTGTGCAGCTTGGCGGGGATCTCCATCTTGCGACCGATGGACAGGCCGGCGATATCCTGCGCGGTGTTGGCAATCTTGTCCTGGGCGTGCAGCAGCTCCAGCAGGTCGGAGCGGGATACCGGCATAAACAGGCTGTCCGGCAGGTGCAGGCGCAGGTCGCGCTTGATATCGTCGGCACGGTTTTCGGCGGCGGAAATACGTTTCTGAATTTCCTCGGCCTTGGCCAGATCGCCCTGAATCAGGGCCTCGAAGAAGGGAACCAGGTCGGCGGAGGCCTCGTGGGCGGTCGCCATATGCTCTTTGATCGGTTTGATCGGAGAGCGGCCAAACAGGTTGGCAATGTTGGTCAGGGCCATGGTCAGCTCCTTGGCTCGGGATCGGGATGGCGCGCATGGTACCTTAAACGGTGGTGATCACGGTAACCGGTGGACAGATTGCACTGCTGTGTGCCGCCATAGGGGCTACAATGCCCCGTCGGCTTCGCCCGGGGTAAGGCAAACCCGGGGCTTCCAAGCAAAAGAATAGAAGATGGGTGTTTCCTATGGCGGTAAGCAAATTGGCGGACAGGTTGCTGGATCTGGCGGGGTTGCTCGAGGACCTGGTGGCCGAGGGCTATGTGAGCCGCACCGATGCCAACCGGCTGATCGGCACGCCGCGCACCGCCGAGCAGGCACAGATGCACCCGCTTTCCTATATCGCCAGCAGCGAACTGGAGAACCTGAAGTCACCCGGGCGGCTCCTGGACAGCGAGACCCTGACCCAGTGGCTGGCGGATAGCGCTTCACACCGCCTGTTTCATATCGATCCACTGAAGGTAAACGTGGCGGCCATTACCGAGGTGATGAGCTTCCAGTTTGCCAAGCGCCACCAGATTCTCTGCGTCGAGGCCAGCAAGGACACCCTGCTGGTGGCCACGGCGCAGCCGTTTACCCACGGCTGGGAGGAGCAGCTGGAGCATACCAGCGGCCGCTCGGTGCAGCGGGTGGTGGCGGACCCGGCGGACATCCAGCGCTACTGCGTCGAATTCTATTCCCTGGCCAAGTCCATCTCCGGCGCCAGCGGTCTCAAGGGCAGCTCCTCCAGTGGCAACTTCGAACAGCTGCTGGAGCTGGGCAGTCTCAAGGACCCGGAGGCCAATGACCAGCATATCGTCAATATCGTCGACTGGCTGTTACAGCACGCCTTCGACCAGCGTGCCAGTGATATCCATATCGAGCCGCGGCGGGAAGTGGCCCGCATCCGCTTCCGCATCGACGGCGTGCTGCACCCCATCCACGACCTGCCGGACCAGGTGAATGCCGCCGTTACCAGCCGCCTGAAGATTCTCGGGCGCATGAACGTGGCGGAAAAGCGCAAACCGCAGGACGGGCGCATCAAGACCAAGCGCCCGGACGGTCGCGAGGTGGAGCTGCGTCTCTCCACCCTGCCCACTGCGTTCGGAGAGAAGCTGGTGATGCGGATCTTTGATCCGGAGGTGCTGGCGCGCTCCTATAGCGACCTGGGTCTCGGTGGCGAGGACCTGGCCCGCTGGCAGACGATGCTGGGCCGGCCCAACGGCATCGTGCTGGTGACCGGTCCCACTGGTTCCGGTAAAACCACCACGCTCTACACGGGGCTGAAGCAGCTGGCCACCAGCGAAGTGAATGTCTCCACCATCGAAGACCCGATTGAGATGGTGGAGGAAAGCTTCAACCAGACCCAGGTACACCACGCTATCGGTCTCGATTTCGCTGCCGGTATCCGCACGCTGATGCGACAGGACCCGGACATCATCATGGTGGGGGAGATCCGCGACCTGGAAACGGCCCAGATGGCCGTGCAGGCAGCGCTCACCGGTCACCTGGTGATTTCCACACTGCATACCAACGATGCGCCCACCGCGGTGACTCGCCTGCTGGATCTCGGGTTACCCCATTACCTGCTGAAATCCTCCGTACTCGGCGTGATGGCCCAGCGCCTGGTGCGCACCCTGTGCCCGGCCTGCAAGCAGCCCGACAGTGTCAGCGATGACGACTGGCAGGCCCTGACCAAGCCCTGGAAAGCGCCCAAGCCCGGGGTGGTGTACCGCCCGGAGGGCTGTCTCGAATGCCGCAACACCGGTTACCGCGGCCGCCAGGGGATTTACGAGATACTGCCATTCACCGAGTCGATCCAGGGACTGGTGACAGCGGACTGCGATCTGCAGGGGGTGCGCCGCCAGGCGATGCGCGAGGGAATGAACAGTCTGCGCCTTTCCGGTGCCAGAAAGGTCGCTGCCGGCATCACCACGGTGGCGGAGGTGCTGCGAGTGGCACCGCCACCGGATATTGCCTTCTGACGGCCACGACCACAGCACCCCAAATTTTCTGTTTCCGGCCATGCTTTAAGGATGATTCACGCCATGTTCGACGCCGCCCACTGTCCCGCGGATTTGCAGTCTCTGCTGGAGGAGCGCTGGCAGCGCTGGTGTGAGGCGGCGGGTGAAGAGCGGGTCGACAGGGTGTCCCGGGCCCTGGGCGCTCCCGGGGCGCAGCTCGCTGTCGCCCGCAGCCTCGTGGGCTCGGACTTCTTTGCACAGCAGTGCTGTCGCCAGCCGGATCTGCTGCCGCAACTGCTCGAGAGTGACGACCTGGGTCTCGATGCGGACTGGATGCGCACCATTGACGAGGAGGCGGATCTGGATCGTGCCCTGCGGCGCCTTCGCAACCAAGTGACCGCCGAGGCGATCTGGCGTGACTTTGCAGGGCAGTGGGAGATTCCCCGCGTGTGCGGCCGGTTGAGCGAATTGGCCGAGACCTGTATCCAGACTGCCCTCGACTGGCATCATCGCGACCTCGTGGCCCGTTACGGCGAACCCCGTGACAGCGAGGGCAACCCGCAGTCCCTGGTGGTGCTGGGCATGGGCAAACTGGGTGCCCGGGAGCTCAACCTCTCCTCCGATATTGATCTCATCTTTGCCTATCCGGAGCCCGGCGAAACCGATGGCGAGAGAGCACTGGAAAACCAGAAGTTTTTCCAGCGCCTGGGGCAGCGCATCATCAAATCCCTGGACGCCATGACCGCCGACGGTTTTGTCTTCCGCGTGGATATGCGCCTGCGTCCCTATGGGGATAGCGGGCCGCTGGTGAGCCACTTCGCCGCCATGGAGGACTATTACCAGACCCAGGGGCGGGAGTGGGAGCGCTACGCCATGGTCAAGGCGAGACCGGTGGCCGGCGACGCCGGGCTCGGTGCGGAACTGATGGAAATGCTGCGTCCCTTCACTTATCGCCGCTATATCGACTTCAGTGCCATCGATGCCCTGCGGGAGATGAAGGGACTGATCCAGCGACAGGTGCGGGCGCGTGGACTCGAGGACAACATCAAGCTAGGCCGCGGCGGTATCCGCGAGGTGGAATTCATCGCCCAGGCTTTCCAGTTGATCCGGGGCGGCCGTGAGCCCGCCCTGCGAGAGCGCAACTTGCTCAAGCTGCTGCCCCTGCTGGAGCGGGACGGCCACCTGGAAAAGGGTGTCGCCGGAGCGCTGGCACAGGCCTACACACTGCTGCGGCGGGTGGAGCACGCGCTGCAGGCGGAGCGCGATCAGCAAACTCAGACCCTGCCCGCAGAAAACCAACATCGCGCAGCGCTGGCCTATGCCCTGGGCCGGGACAGCTGGCCGGCGCTAGTGGATGATCTGGCCGAGGCGCGTCAGCTCATTCAGCGGGAATTCGATATCGTCATTGCGCCGCCGGAGGAAATCGCCGAGCCGAGCGCGGCGGAGGAGTGGGAGGGGCTCTGGGCCAGTTGCGACAACGAGTCGAGCCGCGAGGTCAACCTGTTGAGCCTGCAACGCGCCGGTTTTGAGCCCGCCGAGGAGGCCCTGCAGCCCATCGAAGAGCTGCACTGTTCGCCCATGGTGCGTGCCCTGCCCAATGCCGCGCGGGAGCGGCTCGACCAGTTTATGCCACTGCTGCTGGCGGCGGCGGCTCAGGAAGATAAGCCTCTGCTGGCGGTGCAGCGGGTCTTGCCGCTGGTGCGCGCAGTCCTGCGCCGCAGTGCTTATCTGGTACTGATCAATGAGAACCCGCCGGTGCTGAGCCAGCTGTTGCGGCTCTGCAGTGCCAGCCCCTTTATTGCCGACCAGCTGGCCCGCCATCCCATCCTGCTGGACGAGCTGCTGGACAGTCGCCGCCTGCTGGCGCCCTCGTCGGCGGCAGAAATTGCCGATGAGCTGCGCCGGGAAATGCTGCGGGTGGACCCGGAGGACCTGGAGGCGCAGATGGAAGCCCTGCGCCATTTCAAACAGGGGCAGGCGCTGCGTATCGCGGCCCAGGAGGTCACCGGCGCGCTGCCACTGATGAAGGTGAGCGACTCCCTGACCTGGCTCGCCGAGGCCATCCTGCAGCAGGCGTTGATACTCGCCTGGCAGCAGGTGGTGGAGAAACATGGCGAGCCGGAAGGTGCCAGCGCCGACGATATGCGCTTTGTCATCATTGCCTATGGCAAGCTGGGCGGTCTGGAGCTGGGCCATGGTTCGGACCTGGATATCGTCTTCGTGCATGACGCCAACCCCCAGGGAACGACCGGCGGCGAGCGGACCATCGACAACCTCAGCTTCTACACCCGCCTGGCGCAGCGGCTGATCCACATCCTGCAGACCCGCACCCTGAGCGGTCCGCTCTACGAGGTGGATACCCGCCTGCGGCCCTCGGGTAATTCCGGTCTGCTGGTGACCTCGCTGACGGCGTTCGAGAAATACCAGCGGGAGAGTGCCTGGACCTGGGAGCACCAGGCATTGGTGCGAGCGCGCCCCGTGGCCGGCAGTGAGCGCCTGAGCGGCGATTTTGACCAGCTGCGCCTCGACTTGCTTTGTTCGCAGCGCGACGAGCAGAAATTGCGAGAGGAAGTGGTGGCGATGCGCGATAAAATGCGCGCGCATCTGGATAAGAGCAATAAGGATTCATTCGATCTGAAGCAGGGCCCGGGCGGTATTGTCGATATCGAGTTTATGGTTCAATATGCTGCTCTGGCCTGGGCGTATAAAGCCCCTTCGATACTGCGGTACACCGATAACATTCGCATCCTCGAAAGCCTCGATGAGGCAGGCCTGATGTCGGCCCACCAAGCCGGACATCTGATCGACGCCTACAAAGCCTACCGATCTGAGGGTCACCGCCTGGCATTACAACAGCTGCCGGGAGTGGTAGACGGTGACCAGTTCAAAGCGGAAAGAAAGACCGTTTCTACAAACTGGCAACAGCTCTTCGGCTGAAGCGTGAGCGCTTCTGCGGATGCTGTGCTTTGTGCATAAACTGTTTTTCAGGAATCCGATTTGCGGATTTGTAGGAGTTTCTCATGTCTTTTGCCGATCGCGACGGCGTTATCTGGTTTGATGGCGAGCTGGTTCCCTGGCGGGATGCCCGCGTTCACGTACTGACCCACACCCTGCATTACGGGATGGGGGTGTTTGAGGGGGTACGCGCCTACGAGACAGACGCCGGCGCCAGTATCTTTCGTCTCCACGATCACACCCGGCGCCTGTTTCGCTCCGCCAAGATCATGAACATGTCCATGCCCTATGACGCTGAGACCCTCAACGAGGCACAGCGCATGGTGGTGCGGGAGAATAACCTGAGCGAAGCCTATCTGCGGCCGATGGTCTTCTACGGTTCTGAGGGTATGGGCCTGCGCGCCGATTCCCTGCAGACCCATGTAATCGTGGCCGCCTGGGAGTGGCCCAGCTACATGACCCCCGAAGCACGGGAGCTGGGCATTAAGGTAAATACCTCCTCCTACACCCGCCACCATGTGAATATCAGCATGTGCAAGGCCAAGGCCAACGGCAATTACATCAACTCGATGCTGGCGCTGCAGGAGGCCATCCGCAACGGCTGTGAAGAGGCATTGCTGCTGGATCCCGAGGGCTACGTGGCCGAGGGCAGTGGCGAGAATGTCTTTATCGTCAGCGACGGCGTGATCTATACCCCCGAGCTGACTTCCTGCCTCGACGGTATCACCCGTAGCACCGTCATCGAGCTTGCGCACGAGTGTGGCTATCAGGTGGTTGAAAAGCGTATTACCCGCGACGAGGTTTATATCGCCGATGAAGCCTTCTTCACCGGCACCGCAGCAGAGGTACTGCCGATCCGCATGCTGGACGGCCGCACTATCGGAGCGGGCCGCCGCGGTCCCATCACCAGGCGCCTGCAGGAGCTGTACTTTGACGTGGTGCAGGGTCGCAGCGCGGCGCATCGCGGGTGGCTGACCGATGTAGTCGATCAGCCGCCGGAGGTGACGGCGAAGATCGCCTGATCATTGTTTGGATCTATTCGAGAGCCCGGAAATTTTCCGGGCTTTTTTGTTTAGGCGTGCCGAGCAGGATGTTTCAACAGGATTGGAAGGCTCGCTTCCTCAGCGGTTGAGCCTCGAAGATCTCCTACTGCTCCCCGGGGCCGCAAGCGCGCTTTGTGGCGGCTGAGCACCGGGTGACTGGTTTCGAAAACGCACAAGTACGTCCCTGTATGCTCCGGCGGCGACGTCCCTGTCGCCGACGGTTTCGAAACCAGTCACCCGGTACTCTGCCTTAGATTTATCGTTCAGTGGCTCCGAAGGGCAAACTCTTCAAGCAACTACAGACCGGTCCGATCAGAGAGTTGTATCTCTACCGGTCTGGTTCGGTTGTGGCGTTTTCATCTTGCAGGTGTGGAGTGGTGCGCTCAATTTCGAATCGAAGGCGGGGTGTCGGGGGCGACCTTTCGAAACCGTCTGTGACAGGGATGTCACAGCGGAGCTACAGGGATGTATTCATGCGTTTTCGAGAGGTCGCCCCCGGCGCCTCGCCGCCACCGGGCCATCCCTTCAGAAATTCAGATAAAGAAAAGCCCGGAAAAACCCGGGCTAATCGATGATCGCGAAACACCAGAAATCAGCAGGCGCTGGTGTCGGGCCGGCCAACACAGTAGTAGCAGAAGCCAGCCTCTTCCATTTCCTCCGGCTCGTACTGGTTGCGGCCATCGAAGACAACCGGTGCTCTCAGCAGGTTTTTGACTTCGGCGGTATCCAGCGCTTTGAACTGCTGCCACTCGGTGGCCACGATCAGGGCGTCGGCGCCCTTCAGGGCCGCTTCCTTGGTGCCGCAGAGTTCCAGGTCTTCGCGGTCGCCATAGATACGCTGGCACTCTTCCATGGCTTCCGGGTCGAAGGCGCGCACCCGGGCTCCCTTCTCCCACAGGCGTTCCATCAGCACGCGGCTGGGGGCTTCGCGCATATCGTCGGTATTGGGCTTAAAGGACAGTCCCCACAGGGCGAACACCTTACCCTGTACGTCGCCATCGAAATGCTCGAGCACTTTCTCGGCCATGTAGTGTTTCTGCTGCTCGTTACGGGATTCCACCGCCGCGAGTATTTCCGCCGACAGGCCCAGCTGTTCGGCTGAGGAGATCAGGGCCTTTACGTCCTTCGGGAAACAGGAACCACCGTAGCCGATGCCGGCATAGATAAACTGGTAGCCTACGCGCGGATCGGAACCGATGCCGCGGCGCACTGCCTCGATGTCGGCCCCCACCTTGTCGGCGATATTGGCCATCTCGTTCATAAAGCTGATCTTGGTGGCCAGCATGCAATTGGCGGCGTACTTGGTCAGCTCCGCACTCTTTACATCCATCACCAGGATTTTTTCATGGTTGCGGTTGAAGGGCGCATAGAGGTGGCGCAGCTTCTGCTCGGACTCTCTTTCCGAAGTGCCGATAATGATGCGGTCGGGACGCATGCAGTCCGCCACGGCCGAGCCTTCCTTGAGAAATTCCGGGTTGGAGATCACATCGAAGGGCAATTCAGCGAGGCCGCGTTCCGTCAGGCGTTTGGTGACAGTCGCGCGCACCTTGTCGGCAGTGCCCACCGGAACGGTGGATTTGTTGATGATGTATTTCTTCACTGTCATGTCGGTGGCGATGGTATCAGCCACGGTGAGTACATGGCGCAGATCCGCAGAGCCATCCTCATCCGGCGGGGTGCCCACGGCGATAAAGATCAATTCCCCGTGCTCCACACCAACAGCGGCATCGGTGGAGAAAGAGAGATTGCCGGTAGCGATACTCTCTCTCACCATCGGCTCCAGGCCCGGTTCATAGATGGGAATATGACCCTGCTTCAGCCGGGTGATCTTGTCCTCATCGATATCGATGCAGACCACTTTGTTGCCGGCCTCCGCCAGCACAGCAGCTTGCACCAGGCCTACATAGCCGGTGCCAAATACAGTTACATTCATCCGTGCGACTCTAACGTTGCGTGATTGCTAGTTTGTGACAGGCGTGCCTCCTGGCTGCGCGCTGTCTCTGTTCTCGGGGCGGTCAGCTGGTCCCGCACCAGCAGTACAGCCAGCGGGATCCAGTAGAAGATCCAGATATAGCTGGGCTTTACCAGCGGTTGCTGGGCATAGATCAGCATGGCGATGACGCCGAAGCCGAACCAGATCAGGTACATTCCCGGCACCCAGCTAAGCAGCTGGTCTTTACGCAGGCCGATCCAGGCGATGGCGACACCCTGCCAGACGCAGGCCGCGACTCCCAACAGGCCAGCGAAGCGGGCCACGTCCAGCAAATAATTGTGTGGGTGGGGCAGTACAGTGTGCAGCTCGATGAACTGCTTGTGCACCAGGCCGCTGCCGATCCACGGCGACTGCAGGAAACCCTCCAGGCTCTTGGCCCACAGCTCCAGCCGGATTGAGTAGGCATTACTGCGGTGCAACAGCGGCAGGTCGCCATACAGCAGCAGATAGGCTGCAGGCAGGACTGCGACCGCCCCCAGCAGCACCAGCACACGCAGCACCACGGAGCGACTTACGACTGCCGCCAGGCAGATGGCAAAGGCGGCCATCACGATGGGGATCTTGGTCTGGGAAACGACGATATAGGCACAGCCGAGGCCCAGTCCCAGCCACGATAGTGCGCGCCAGCGACGCGAGTCCAGGGACAGGCCGTAGCAGCAGAAGATGACGTGAAAGCCGTACAGCATGGCCGTCTTGTCGATATTGTTCTGCATGGAAATGCCGCCGATACGATAGAGCTTGCTGAAGCCACCATCGAGGCCATACACCACCAGTGAAGCGGCACAGGAAACCGTGCCGAGCGCGATCAGCCAGCGCAACCACCGGTGCAGCATCTCTTCGCCGCGCTGCTCCATCACCAGGTAGAGGGCGCAGTAAAAGAGAAAGAAGTAGGCCAGCACCTTGAAGTAGAAGCTGACATCGCGCTCTACCGTGGCTGTCGAGTTGTCTGCCCAGAGGGTCGATACCGCCAGCACCACGGGTACGCTGATAAAGCAGGCAAACTGCCAGGAGCGCAGAAATCTCCAGTCCCGCCGCCAGCCCAGTAACAGCAGGGTGGCGGGCAGCAGGGTCAGATAGAAGATGGTCTGGATGCGGCCCACGTTGGGCAGCAGGTGGAAACCGATCAGCATCAGCAGCAGGCTGACGCCGGTAAAAGTGATCAACCCGGAAACCCAGCGGGAGTCGGGTTGGCGATAGAGTCCGCGAAGTGGATTGGTGGTACTACTTGATCCAGACATAATTGTGGCTGTATGGCAGGTTCATGGAAGTTTCGACAATGTACTGGGCGTACAGGGTGTTATTGATTTCCCGATGGAAGAACTCCCGGCAGCGGCCGGCCCAGTCGCGACGCTTGTCGTCGTCGGAATGGAATTCGACAATCCGTTGCAACAGAGATTCCTCGCTATCGAAATAGACCAGGGTCTCCGCCGGCATAAACTCCTCGAAGCGCGCCCCCGCATGGGTGAATACCAGCAGACCGTTGCCGGCCAGCTGCGCCATGCGCGCGGAGGAATACCAGTGGTAGCCCTCCTGGCGGTTCAGGTTCAGGCCCATCTTGCTGTTGGCGAGGATATGGTCGTAGTCGCGACCCCATAGGGTGGGCTGGTCGTACATGCCCGGGGTGCGGAAATTGAGATCCGCCGGCAGGTTTTCTTTCAGGTACTGCACGATCTTGCCGCGCTCGGTGTAGGCCTGGGCCTTGCTGCAGAACAGCAGGTCCACCTCCAGGTCGCTGTGGGCGCTGCAGTCTGCGGTTTCCACCGAGGGGTCCACCGGGTTGGGCATGTGCCAGAGGCTCGCCCGCTTGCCCTCGTAACGCTTCAGGTCTTCAACGCCGGTGGAGACGAACATGGCATCGGCGATCTCGCAGCGTTTGGCGATGTTGTCCGAGTTCCTCGGCACGAACAGCGGATCGTTATTGCAGGCGGCGATCACGGTCTGCGGGCGGAGCCGACGGATCTCGGCAAAGGTCTCGTTGTCGATCAGGTCGCAGTGACCGAGGATCACCAGGTCCGGCTCGAAGGCCTCCACGCTCTGCAGCAGGCGCTGGTTGACCTTCTTGCGGCTGACCAGCTCCCGGATACGAAAGGGTGCCTCGAACGCGGCTACATCGCGGTCGCTGAAGGCGAGGACGTTGTGTCCCGCACGAACCAGTCCCGTGTACAGTTTGAGTGCCCAGCTGACGGAGGTGTGACCGTACTTGCGCTGCTGATGGTTATCGACGTGGATGATACGCATAAGGTGGGTAACACTGGGTAATCTGGTGAGCGGCTCGCCGGAGAGCGGGCTCGGGAAATCATGGACCCGTTAAGGGCTCGGCTATCGACTTGCTAGTCTCGGTATAGTCTCGACTCAAGGGGAGCGATTATAGCGGTGGCGCCCAGAGCGCGTCCATTTGCAGGGGGTCGGGCTGTTCACCGCCCGGGCAATGGTGCGAGCTGCCTGCGGGACCAGATAGTAACGCTGTGACGCTGGTGACCTGTCGCTGCGGCGGCTTCAATCCTCCGGGGTGATCGGTTAGCATGAGCGCCGGCGCCCGAGGCGGCGTAATACCTATCTCTAGAGTCGGGGTTTCCCAAGTGCGGCTGACGGTCTGGCGTTTTCTCGACGGTAATCGCGCCCATGAAAAACAGACAGCGGCGCTGGTCAGCGGTCTGCGTGCCTGCGGGCGCGAGGTGGACTGCCACGACATACCCGCCGCCAAGCTCGGCACCCTCCTGCGCCGGGGTCTCAACCCACATTTATCGTCGCTTCCGCAACCGGATTTCATCGTCGGCGCCGGGCACCGCAGTCACTGGTCGGTCCTGTTTGCACGCCGTTATTTCGGCGGCCGCAGTGTGGTGGTGATGCGCCCCTCGTTGCCTCTGCACTGGTTCGATTTCGCCATCATCCCTGAGCACGATCGACCCCCGCCGCTGCAGAATGTGATCCTCAGCCAGGGGGCACTGACCGAACCCCTGCCGCGCGGGCGTCGCCGCCCGGGAAAGGGGCTAATTTTACTTGGAGGGCCGAGCAAGCACTTCAGCTGGGACGCGAGTGATGTGCGCCAGCACCTGCAGCGCCTGCTGGCTGAACCTCTCGACTGGACCCTGTCCGACAGTCGGCGCACGCCCGAAGGCACGCTGTCTGGCCTGCCCGCTGCTGCGGGCGAGATCTGCCACTGGCGGGATTGCCCGCCGGGCTGGCTGGCAGAGCAGTTGGCGCAGGCGGAGCAGGTCTGGGTGACCGGCGACAGTGTGTCGATGATTTTCGAGGCCCTGCAGAGCGAGGCGCGCGTTGGCGTGATTCCTTTGCCGAGCCGTCGGCCAGCCAACAAGGTGCGTGCCGCCGTGCAGCGTCTGGTGGATCAGGAGCAGCTGACGGACAGGGTTGAGGATGTATCGATTCCCGTGGCAGGTCCGCGGGAACCCCTCGCTCAGGAGGTGCTCTGCGCCCGGGCCCTGCTGCGTCGGTGTGACCGACTGACAGATTGAAGCCGCTTTCTTGAGGTACGCATGATCCTGATTACCACCCAGTGTTTCCCGCCGCGTCGGGGCGGAATCGAGATGCTCATGGAAGGGCTGGCCAGTAATCTCGGCGGTGCAGGGCATCAGGTACTGGTGTTGGCCGATCGTGTCGAAGGGGCTGAGGACACCGTCAGCGGCCCTTACCAGGTGCGTTTCTTTGGCGGTGTGAAATCCTGGCGGCGCCGTCGCAAGGCTCGGGCCGTGCGGTCCGCGGTCCGCGCGGGGGGCATCGAGGGCGTTTTCGCGGATTCCTGGAAAAGTGCCGAGCTGCTTGCCGACCTGGATGTGCCTCTGGTGGTGCTGGCCCACGGTATGGAATTTCCCGCCCGCCCCAGTGATGCCAAGCGCGCGCGTATCCGGCAGGCGTTATCCGCGGCCGATGTGGTCATCGCCAACTCCGCCTACACCGCCGATCTCGCCCGCCCTTATCTCGGGGACAGCGCCCGCCTGACGGTAATCAATCCGCCCATCGGTCCGCAGCCGGATGCACAGCAGGAGCAACTTGCCGCAGCGGACCAGGTGATTGCGGGGCGTGCGCCGGTGCTGTTGACGCTTGCGCGCCTGGAGCCGCGCAAAGGCGTTGATGCGGTGATTCGGGCGCTGCCGGAAGTGCGCGAGCAGCACCCGGATGTACTCTATATCATCGCCGGCAAGGGGGATGATCGGCCCAGGCTCGAGGCGCTGGCCGCGGCAGAGGGAGTCGCCGACTGTGTGCACTTTGCCGGCGCTGTGAGCGAGGAACAGAAAGCGGCCCTGTTTGCCCGCGCAGAGGTGTTCCTGATGCCCGCCCGGCGCGAGGGAGACTCGGTCGAGGGCTTCGGAATCGTTTATCGTGAGGCCAATTGGTACGGAGTGCCGGCGCTGGCGGGGCGCGAGGGCGGCGCAGCCGATGCCGTGATCGAGGGAGAGACGGGCCTGCTTTGCGATGCGAGCGACCAGACCGATGTCACTGCCCAGATCCTTACCCTGCTGGGTGATGCTGACCTGCGACGGCGCATGGGGGAAAACGCGACCAAGCTGGCCCACGGCAGTGGACAGTGGGCTGCAGCGGTCGAGCGGTTCCTCGAAACACTGCATTGACGCCGCTCTTTGTTAACAGCGGCTCCCTAAAGCGAAAGCGCTGACCGCGGGTCTGTTCAGCTTCGCGAGTACTTGTCCTCAAAACGCACAATATCGTCCTCCCCCAGATACGAGCCCGACTGCACTTCAATCAGCTCCAGGGGAATGGCACCGGGATTTTCCAGTCGGTGCTTGACGCCAAGCGGGATATAAGTGGATTGGTTTTCGCTGAGCAGGCGCTGCTCATCGCCGCAGGTCACCCGCGCAGTCCCGGAGACCACCACCCAGTGCTCGGCGCGGTGATGGTGCATCTGCAGGCTCAGCTGTGCCCCGGGGTTCACCACAATCCGCTTGACCTGGAAGCGTTCCCCCGCGTCCACCGAATCGTAGAAGCCCCAGGGACGATAGACCTTGCGGTGCACCATGGCCTCCGGGCGGTTTTCTGCCTTCAGCCTCTCGACTACCTTCTTGACGTCCTGCACCCGGTCCTTGGCGGCCACCATGATGGCGTCGTCGCTCTCGACCACTACCAGGTCCTCGAGGCCAATGGCGGCGATGAGCTTGTGGTCGCTCTGCACATAACAGTTGCGACTGTCGTACAGCATGACATCGCCATTGGCGGTGTTGCCGTTGTCATCCTTGTCCGAGACTTCCCACAGGGCCGACCAGGATCCGAGATCGCTCCAGCCGCAGTCCAGCGGAACCACCACCGCATCGGCGGTGTTTTCCATGACGGCGTAATCGATGGAGTCATCCGGGCACTGCAAAAAAATGGATCGCTCCGGGCGCACGAAATCCACATCCACCGCCGCGGATGCCATGGCCCGCTCACAGCTACTCAGGATGGCGGGGCGGTGCCGGCCCAGTTCCTCGATATAGCGGCTGGCCCGGAACAGGAACATACCGCTGTTCCAGAAGTAATCGCCGCTCTGTACGTACTTCTGTGCGGTTTCCCAATCGGGCTTCTCAACGAATTGCTCCACTCTCGAGGCGTCGAGCCTGTTATTGCCGTTGCTGTTTTTGCGGCGAATGTAGCCGTAGCCGGTCTCCGGCGCGGTGGGCACGATGCCGAAAGTGACCAGCTCACCTTGCTGCGCGGATTCGCAGGCTTTTTGAATGGCCTTCGTGAAGGCGTCCAGATCCCGGATGACATGATCTGCCGCCAGCACCAGTAGCAGCGGGTCTCCCTCGCCGGAGGCGAGGGCCTGTAGCGCCGCCAGGGCGATTGCCGGTGCGGTGTTGCGCCCGGCGGGTTCCAAAACGATACCGCCGTGGTCCTGATGGATTGCGCGTAATTGCTCGGCTACGGTAAAGCGGTGTTCCTCGCCACAGACAATCAGGGGAGGTAGGTGCTGCAGGCCGGACAGCCGGGCGCAGGTCTCCTGCAGCATGGTTTGCTCGCCAGATAGTGGCAGGAACTGCTTTGGGTAAAGCTGCCGGGAGAGAGGCCACAGACGGGAGCCGGAACCGCCGGCCATTATCACGGGCAAGATCATATTTGTGGGAAGCCCCTCAAAGCGCACCAATTCAAGCCTTCATGAACTGAATATTATGGACCCCCGCTACTGGCGAGGCCATTTTGTTTGATCTGCCGGGCAGTTGCTGTCCGGGCAATCGAAGGTGGCCGCAAGACTCTCAACCTGCGAGTGCTTTGACCTGTGAGCGCTTACTGGCTGCTGCGCTCTGCCTCTTTCCAGGTGATATTGCGGTCGGAGATTTCCCAGCGGATGCGCCGCCACATGCGATCGATCCGCCGCTGGATATAGCGCCTGCGGGAACGCGGGAAATATTCCGCCAGTGGCAGGAAGGCGGCGCAGCCGATGCCGTCGATCAGGCAGAGCTCCGGCTGGCCCTGCTCATCGCGGATGACCAGGTTGTGAGGCAGGATATTCTTGGTCAGGATGCCGGTTTCAAACAGCCACTGGGAAAAGCGTTCGAGCGCCCCCTCAATGGGTTTGTCGAGACCGTGCTGCTGCAGGTAGCGCTCCAGGGTGATTGCCGGCTGGTCGCGCTCATCGACAATCAGCTCCGTCACCGCACCGGGGCCCTCGGAGGTCTCCTGAATGCCATGCCAGCGCGCCAGGTGTAGCCAGGCCTGGCTCTCATCGCCCGCCCCGCGCAGCGCTCGCTGCCGGTAGCCGGCAAGTTCGCGCAGGTTGTCGTCAAAGCGGCTGTCGCCCGCCAGGCGCTTGTACCAGGGCGCCCGATTCCGCAGTTCCTCGATCCGGCCCGCGCGCATGACCTTGACACATTTGTGTGGATCTCCGGGGTGCCGGTAACAGTGGCGGTTGCCGCCGCTGGCAAATGGGCTGAGGCCACTGAGGTCGATCACGCGGTTCCCCCTTTTTCGGCCAGCAGCCGAGCGTAGAGCGCGATGGTTCGCTCGGCTTGGGTTTGCAGGGTGAATTCGCTTTGCAGAACTGGTCGAGCATCACTCTGCAGGAGTTCGAGCGTTTTTTCTTTCAGTTGTTGAATGTCGCCGTCTGGGACCAGGCCCTCCGGGAAGCAGGCCTTCAGTGACTCCGCCGGACCACCAACATCGTAGCCGATCACCGGGGTGCCGATGGCCGCCGCCTCAATCACGGTGCGACCGAAGGGCTCCGGGCGCTTGGACAGGTTGTACACCAGGGTCGAGGCGCTGTACCAGTAGCGGATATCGCTGCGCTGGCCAACGAAAGAAACACGCTCCCCGAGGCCCAGCTCCAGCGCCCGCTGGCGCAGTTCCTCTGCATAGTGCTGCTTATTGGCTTCTGCACCTCCCAGCACTACCCCGTGCAGGTCGTCGCGATCCAGGTCGGCCAGCAGCTGCAGAAAATCTTCCTGACCTTTCCAGCGGGTCAGCCGGCCCGGCAGCAGGAGCCAGCGACGGTCGCGCAATCCCGGGAACTCAGCCTCCACGGATTCCCGCCAACCCCGGGGGGGTGTCAGTTCGGGGGAGAATTCCGCGGTGTCGACCCCACGGTAAATGATTTCCGGCGGCCGCTGCAGGTAGCGGTGGTAATTCGACGTGAGGTAGTCGCGCACGCACTCGGAGATGGCAATAACCTGCTCGCTACTGGCCATGATGGCGCTGTAGCGATTGATCGAATAAAGACCGTGGGCCGTGCTCACGAGGCGCGGTCGGGTCCGGGCGGGGAGCTTTTTCCAGGCGAAGTAAGTCAGCCAGGCGGGCACCCGCGAGCGCACATGCAGGATGTCCGGTTGCTCGCGCAGGATCAGCTCTCGCAGCGGGCGCACCTGGCGCAGGCTGAGTAGGGACTTGCGGTGAATCGGCAGGGCGAGATGCCGGGAGCCCTCGATTTCCAGTTGCTCGACCATGCGACCGCCGCTGGAGACCACCACGGATTCATGGCCTGCGGCCACCAGTGCGCGGGCGAGGTCGAGCGTACCGCGCTCGACACCACCGGAGTTCAGCGCTGGCAGCAACTGCATGACTTTCATCGGGGCCTCACAATGAGCACATTGCGCGAGATGGATCCTGCGCTAGCGTTTGGCGCGTGTCCGGACTGGTCCTGACGACGCCTCTGGGCTTCGCTATTGGTCAGCCACGGCGCAAGCCGGTGTCACCAATGGCGAAGCAAAGCCGGGTATTATAGACATCCCCGCCGGGGGGGTATAGGCTGCCAAAATCTCGATCGGGGCTCACTTCCCGTGGCTTGGCTGGTGACAGGAGTTAACGTTGCAACCACTGCTGGATATCTGTATCTGCACTTGCCACAGGCCGGAGCAGCTGCGCCGCGCACTGGAGAGCCTCTCGAACACGGAATTGCCGGACGGGGTCAGGGTATCGGTGACGGTGGTCGACAACGATCCCGCGCAAAGTGCCCGTCCGCTGGTTGAGGGATTGCAGCCCGACTTCCCGCTCCCGATTCACTACGCCGCCGAACCCCGGCGCGGCATCCCCTTTGCGCGCAATCGCTGCCTCGATGAGGCGCAGTCCAAGGGCGCCGACTACCTGGTGTTTATTGACGACGACGAATGGGTGGCTGGCGACTGGTTGCAGAAACTCTTCGGCTTCGCGCAGGATGCGGGCGGAAACACCGTGGTCTGCGGCAGCGTAATCAGCCTGCTGCCGGCATCGGCACCTGATTACTACACCATGTTCTTTTCCCGTAAACGCCGTCGCACAGGCGAGCGCCTGCCGTATTGCGCTACCAATAACGTGCTGATCCCGCTCGCCGAGGTTCGCCGGCTGCAGTTGCGGTTCGACGAGGGGCGCCCCTTCGCCGGCGGCGAAGACGTGATGTTCTTCACTGCGGCAGCGCTGCAGGGGGTCTCCATCCTCCATTGTGCGGAAGCGGTGGTATACGAGGATATACCCGAGTGCCGCGCCACCCTGCGCTGGTTGTCTCGCCGCAAGTATTCAGTCGGCATCACCCTGGCCCAGCAAAAACTGCTGGCAGGTCGCGGCCGCATCGATGTGTTTGCATCAGCCCTTCTGCAGCTGGTCACCGCCTCTCTGACCTGCGTACTGAGTGTCGCCGCCAGCCGCCAGCGCTCACGCGCCTGGCTGCGGGCCTGTCGCTCTGCCGGCATGGCCTGTGGTGTGCTGGGGGCAGAGTCACAGTTTTACCGCCGCGCACACTCCTGAACCCTGCCTGCGCCCTGCGGCTCAGCTATTCTCGACTGACTGCCCCTGGCGACAGCTGACACAGGCGACGCATTGGTCGCGGGCGGTTAAAATGCCGCTCTTTGCGCGCTTTCAACCGAGTACACAACGCCTGCATGCAGTTTCTCTACACCTGGCTCCTGCGCCTCGCTCTGCCGATCATTTTACTGCGCCTCTGGTGGCGGGGACGCTCCATGCCTGCCTACCGACAGCGCTGGCGCGAGCGTCTGGGGCAGGTTCCACCGCGCGCGAGTCAGCGCCCCTTGGTCTGGGTACACTCGGTGTCCGTGGGGGAAACCCTCGCCGCGGTGCCGGTGATCGAAACCCTCGCCAGTCGACATCAGGACTGGCAGTGGCTGGTTACCACCACCACGCCCACGGGCTCCGAGCGCGTGAGTGCCGCTCTGGCTGAAAAACTGGGTGGGCGCCTGCTGCACTTCTACCTGCCCTACGACCTTCCGGAGTGTCTGCGGCCCTTTCTCGAAAGCTTGCGCCCGCGGCTGCTGATCATTATCGAGACAGAGCTGTGGCCCAACTTGCTGCGGTCGTGTGAGAGGCGGGATATTCCGGTATTGCTGGCCAATGCGCGCCTCAGTGAGAAGTCGGCGGAAGGCTATGGCCGGTTTCGGGGCTTGACGCATAACATGCTCAACCGGCTTACGCGGGTGGTCGCCCAGTATCCTGCGGACGCCGAGCGGTTTGTGCGCCTGGGGCTGCCGCAGGAGCGTCTGCTCACCAGTGGCAATATCAAGTTTGATCTCACCATTGATCTCGGGCTTTCCAGCGAAGCCCAGGCCATCGGTCACCAGTGGCGGGGCAGTGGCAATCGCCCGGTCTGGTTGGCGGCAAGCACCCATGAGGGAGAGGATGAGCTGCTCCTCGACGCCTTCGCACTCCTGCGCGAGCGTTTCCCGGATTTGCTGCTGGTGCTGGTCCCGCGACATCCACAGCGGTTCGACAGCGTCGCGCGGCTGTGCCGTGACCGTGGACTGGTCTGTCGTCGTCGCAGTGACGGCGGACGGGTGAGCGCCGGCGAGCAGGTTTTACTGGGAGACACCATGGGTGAGCTACTGCGCTTTTACGGTGCCTCTGATATTGCCTTTATCGGCGGCAGCCTGGTGCCGGTGGGCGGTCATAACATGATCGAGCCGGCTGCCTGGGGCGTCCCGGTGGTATGTGGTCCCCACCTGCACAACTTCAGCAAGGTGGCAGAGCTGTTGATGGACGCGGGGGCGCTGCGAGTGGCCGAGTCGGCACAGGAGATCGCCGATAGCGTGGGGGAGTGGCTGCAGGATCCGGAGAAGCGGCGCCAGGATGGTGCGGCCGGTCGCCGGGTCGCTGAGGCCAATTCCGGTGCCCTGGGGCGGCTGGTGGATGAAATCGAGTCGCTGGCGGTGCAGCTCTGATCGCCGGGAATGGGGAGGCTGAATAGCTGTCAGTGAGCGAAACAAAAAAGCGGGGCCTGGGCCCCGCTTTTGGTTCCTGGCGTTTGATCGCCAGCCGCACTGCGCCGTTACTTGGTTGGCTCGGCTGCAGTGGCAGCGGCCTCGCCGACCCGGACAACCGGGGTCGCCGGGTTTAGCTTCGCTTCCAGCTCCTGCAGGTCCGCTGGGGCCAGCAAGCCGGCCACGCGCTTCAGGCGCAGGGTATTGTCGATATAGTCGTAAACGGCGTTGGCGTAGTCCGTCTTGGACTGGAACAGGGTCCGCTGGGCCAGCAACACGTCGACGATATTGCGGGTGCCCACCTCGTAGCCCGCCTGGTTCGCTTCCAGGGCCGCCTGGGCGGAAATCACCGCCTGCTCCCGCGCTCTGACCCGGGACACGTCGGTCACCAGGTTGCGGTGCAGGGTGCGGGTATCCTGGATGGTGTTGCGCTGTACCAGGTTGCGCAGGTCCTGGGCCTGGAACGACAGGTTACGGGCCTCGCGGCGGCTGGCGCTCAGGCGGCCACCGGTGAAGATCGGCACGTTGAGGGTCAGTGCGGTGACGGTGCTCTCGGTCGAGGTGTTGATCGGCAGTTCAACCGTGGGTTCGCCGGGCACAGACGTTGACGAGCTGCCTTCACGGCTGAAGTCGGAGTAGCTCACGGAACCGTACAGCGTCGGCAGGTGCTCGGCCGCCGCGGCGCGGGCGCTGCTGCGCGCCGCATCTGCGGCAAGGCTGGCCGCTTTCAGGTCGAAATTGTTCTGTAACGCGAAATCCACCCAGGCGGTGCGCTCGGCAGGTTCCGGCGGGGCGACGGTAAAGCCGTCCTCCAGTGGTGCCACCTGGTCGTGCTCGGTACCGGTGAGAATCGACAGGGCGTCGAAATTGCTGAGCAGGTTGTCTTCCGCGGTCAGGCGGCGGGCGACGGCGTTTTCGTAGGCCGCCTGGCTGTCGTACACATCGGTAATCGCGGTCAGGCCCACCTCGAAGCGCTGGCGGGTCTGCTCCAGCTGCTTGGCCAGGGCTTCCTCCTCCGCCTTGGCGGCTTCCAGGACGTCGTAGGCGCGCAGTACATTGAAATAGGTGGTGGCCACCCGCAGCATCATCTCCTGCTGGTTGGCACTGAACTCTGCTGCTGCCTGTTCGCTGACGGACTTGCCCTGCTGGTAGCCGAACCAGGCCGGCAGGTCGAAAATGGCCTGGTCCAGTCGTGCAGAGTACACCTCATCATCGACGTCGGTATTCCGACTGTTGGGGATGGAGATCACGTTGTTCGGACCGAACGTGTAATCAAACTGGGTGGAGTTGGAGCTGGTGCTGCTGTGTTCGGCATTACCATTGATCTGCGGCAGCAGCGCGGAGCGGCCCAGGTTTTTGGCTTCCAGGCCAGCCTCAAAGGCAGCGCGATCCGCCGCCAGTTGCGGGTCGTTGTCCAGTGCCTGCAGGTAGATCTCCCACAGGGTGTCGGCCTGGGCCTGCATGCCACTGAGGCCCAGGAGGGCGGCCGCCAGCAGTGATTTCAGGGGGCGACGGGCGCTGTTGCTGCGCCTGCGGGTGGACTCAATTCTTTTCATTGATCTCTACTTCCTGTGGTGGATGCGGTCTCAAACATGCCAGTCTCCCCACTGGCCGGGCCCGCTGGCGGGCCTTCAAGTCGCGAGAGTGTACCCCCCACCTGTGGGGGCGTCGAGGCGACGGAGCCCCCTTTTTGGTATATCTTCGTTGAACCGACATGAATGTGCGGTTACTCACTGCGGGGGCGGCCGGGAGACACAGGCGACGCCAGTTGGCGGCTTGTGGTCCCTCTATAGACGCCGCCGCCCTGCGTTTGGATGCACGAACGATTCGAATGGGTGTTTCTCACCGATGCAGCAGGGTGCTACCGATTCCGCCAGTGGCTGGCAGCGAGCCTGCCACGAGTGCGACCTGTTGCTCGGCAACTGCACCGCCCCGCCCGGTGGCAAGCTGGTCTGCCCCCGCTGCGCCGCGTTGATCAATCGCAACCCTGCCCGCAGCATTCACTACACAGCGGCGCTCAGTATCAGTGGCTTGCTGCTTTTCATTCCCGCCGCCACCCTGCCGCTGCTGAACTTCTCCATCATTATCGTCGGCTCGGAAAACACGCTGTTTAATGGTGTTTTCTCCCTGTTTAAAGCCGGCTACATCTGGCTGGCTTCTCTCGTATTGTTCTGCAGTGTGGTGGCGCCATTTACCCGTTTCTTGCTGCTGGCGTTTATCAGTCTCGGCTGCCTCTGGGGAGCGCTGGATCGACCGGTATCCCGGGCGGTGCGCTGGTATCAGCACATCAGGGAGTGGGCCATGCTGGATGTTTATATGCTCGGTGTGCTGGTGGCTCTGATCAAGATGCAGAGCCTGGGTAAGATGGTGGTGGAGAGCGGGCTCTACTGCTTTGTTGGCCTGATGGTGCTCTCCAACTTGACGCTACTGTCCTTCGACCAGCAATCGGTGTGGCGGCGCATGGCGCGACGCCGGGCCGCGGCTGCGGCCAGTCAGGCCGGAGAGGTGACCTCGTGAGCCGTGCGGAAGCCGCACTGGAAAATGGCCTCTGCACCTGCCTGTGTTGCCACCAGTTGATGCGATTGCCACCCGGGGAGACTCGCGGCCGTTGCACTCGCTGTGGAGCCACCGTGCATGATCGTATTGAGCGCAGCCTGATGTTGACCTGGGCGCTGGTGCTCACCGGTACCTTCCTGCTGGTGCCCGCCAATATCCTGCCGGTGATGACGGTCATTTACCTGGGCTCTGGGGAGCCGAGCACGATTATTGGCGGCACCCTGGAGCTCTATGCCAATGGCCTGTGGGGCATCGCCCTGATCGTGTTTATCGCCAGTGTTGCGGTGCCGGTGATGAAACTGGTGGGGCTGGTGATCCTGCTGCTGCAGGTTCAGTGGCGCGGGCCGCGCAACCCGATGCAGAGCATGCGTGTCTACCGGGTGGTGGCGGCCATCGGTCGCTGGTCCCTGCTGGACCTGTTCATGATTTCCATTCTGGTGGCGCTGGTGAATATGGGCGCTATTGCCGAGGTGCGTGCCGGTCCCGGCAGCACTGCCTTTGCCACTGTGGTGGTCGTGACCATGATGGCGGTGCGCACCTTCGATCCGCGCCTGCTTTGGGATGCCCGATATCGCCGCAATTCAGAACCGGTTGAGGATTGGCGTGCGGGGGGAGACCGAGAGCCTGCCGAAGAGGTGGGCGATGGCTGAGTCGCAGATTCCCGAGGCGCAATTGAAGCGCAGCCGCGGCCTGCCGCTGGTGTGGTTGCTGCCACTGATTGCGGCCATCATCGCCGTCTGGCTTCTGTACAAGGACGTTACCCAGGGGGATATCCGCGCAGAGATCCTCTTCCCGTCTGGCGATGGCCTGGTGCAGGGCAAGACGGTGGTGAAATATTCGGGTGTCGATATCGGTGTCGTGCGGGAGTTTCGCCTGGTGCCGGGAGCCGAAGAGCTGGATGGTGCCGACGGGGTGCTTGCCGAGGTGGAGTTCAACCGGAGTGCCGAATTCCTGCTGGTCAGGGGCAGTCGCTTCTGGCTGGTGAGGCCGGAGTTTTCGGTCACCGGGATCCGTGGTCTCGAGACCCTGGTGTCGGGTAACTATATCGCCGTGGAACCCGGTACAGGTGCCCCGCAGCGGGAGTTCGTCGCCCTCGCGCAGCCACCGGCGCAGGTGTCGGGGGAGGGGTTGCGTGTTCTGGTGCGGGCCCCGCGACTGGGCTCCCTCAACCGGGGTTCGCCGGTCTACTATCGACAACTGGAGGTGGGTGAGGTCGAGAGTTACCGGCTCTCGGATAACGATACCGAAGTGGAGATCGAGCTGTTCATCCGCAAGAAGTATGCCCACCTGGTGCATCGTGGCAGCCGCTTCTGGAACAGCTCGGGTGTCTCGATCGAGGGCGGCATCAGTGGGGTGAAGGTGGATGTGGAGTCCATCGCATCCCTGCTCGCCGGCGGGGTCAGCTTCTATACGCCCGAAAAGCAGCGCCAGTCACCGCTGGCCAAGAACGGCCAGGAATTTTCACTCTACGACAGTTTCGCCGACGCCGACGCGGGGATTCCCATTACCCTCAATTTCGATCGAGGCGTCAATGTCACACCGGGCAGTACCCCGGTGGTCTATCAGGGCATCAAGGTTGGCGAGGTCAGCGATACCAAGGCAAGGCCAACCCTGAGCGGCATGGCGGTCGAGGTATTGATGGACCCCATCACCGACGACCTGCTCACTGACAACACCCGTTTCTGGATGGCCTCGCCCACCATCGATATCTCCTCCGGGCTCAGCCAGTTGCTGGAGGGCAATCGCATCGAGGTAGACCTGCGGCGTGGGGAGCGATCGGTGCGGGAGTTCTCCGCCTATGCCGACGCGCCACAGCGGGATCCCCGTGTACCCGGTCTGCATTTGAAGCTCAATGCCCGCGACCCCGGCTCTCTGCAGCGGGGCGCTTCCGTCTACTTTCGCCGCATCGAGGTTGGGCGCGTGCAGGGCCTGGAGCTCAACCGGGATGGTTCCGGCGTCACGGTATTTGTGGTCATCCAGCCTCGCTATGCGCACCTGGTGCACAGCCGCACGCGCTTCTGGAATGTGAGCGGCCTGCGCGCCAGTGCCAGCCTGTCCGGGCTCGAGGTGGAGGCGGACTCCCTGCTGTCACTGGTGCGCGGGGGGATCGCGTTTGGCAGCAGCCGTCGCGCGCGCGAGAACTCTGCGCCGGCCAAGAGCGGCGAAACCTTCCCACTGTACCCGAGTCGCGAAGACGCCTTCGAGGAAGGGCTCGATATCACCATCGAGCTGCCCTCGGCCGAGGGGATCAAGGAGGGGGCGGCCATTCGCTATCGCGGCATTCAGGTGGGCGAAGTACGGCGCCTGCGGCTGGGTCGGGACCTGACGACAGTGCGGGCGCGGGCCACGCTGTTTCACCGCGCCGAACAGTTTGCGCGGGAGGGCGCTCGCCTCTGGGTGGTGGGGCCGGAAATCGGGCTGGAAAATGTCGCCAACGTGGACACTCTGATCACCGGCCGCTACCTGGCCATCGAGCCGGGACTGGGGGCGCCGCAGACCGAGTTTTCCGCCGAGTTGCAGCCACCCCGGCAGGATCTGGCGGAGACCCTGATGCGCCCGGGGCTGACGGTCATTCTCAATGCGCCGCGACGGGGCTCCCTGCGCACCGGGAGCCCGGTTTACTACCGTCAGGTGCAGGTGGGCGAGGTCACCGGCTACGCGCTGGGGGAGCTGGCGGACCGGGTGTACATCTACGTCTATATCGAACCGCGTTATCGCCCACTGGTGCGCGAGCACACGGTATTCTGGAACGCCAGTGGCATCGATATGAACTTCGGACTGAGAACCGGAATCACAGTCCATACCGAGTCGGCGCGGGCATTGCTGGATGGCGGTATCGCGTTTGCGACACCGGAGCGGCCGGCCATGGGGCGGGAGGTGGAATCCGGCAGTCATTACCCACTGTATCCCGAACCGGAACCCGAGTGGCTTGGTTGGCGTCCTAAAATAGAACTATATGCCAGCGAAGCGCCGACAAAATGACACTGCAACCTAACCCATGAGCAGTGTCACTGGATGCTTGAGACAAGGAACACACAGGGAGAGCGTTATGCAATTTGGAACCCTCGGTCGATTGGCCGTTCTGGCGCTTGGCGCGCTGGCGCTACTGGCTTGCGAAACCATGGATGTAGAGCGGGTGCAGCCTGCAGAGGCGCCTGTGGCTTTTTCCACCTACGCCTGGGGCCAGTCCTCGCTGAGTGAAACCCCGGGGGCTGCGGCGCAGCTGGTGGAACTGGACGAGGAGTTGCGCGCCACCGTTGCCGCGCTGATGCAGTCGCGGGGCTACCGTCTGGTGGAGGACCCCACTGCGGCGGACATGGTGATGGACTACCAGGTCGCCATTGTCGATGAGGAGTTCGCGAGCGATTCCGAGAACTCCAGCTGGGATGCCCAGTTTGACTCCAATGCCCAGCGCGGCGTGGTGGAACTGCCCAGTCAGGTGGGTGCACCGCGGGTGACGCTGACTTTGGGGTTGGGTCGCCTCGGTGGGCGGGTGATCTGGGGCGGTAACGCCACCAAGTTGCTGGCCCGTCCAGAGAACCGCGACGAGCGGCGCCGGGTCCTGAACACTGCGGTGCAGGAACTGCTGCGAGATGTGCCCCCCGCTTACTGAGCCTTTTGCCTGCCGGTGCGGAAAACCGGACAATGCCCCAAACCCGGACAGGGATGCCGGAGCTCCTTAAGCTGAAGTGTGCGTAGGAGATCCCCGATGCTTTTTCGAAACCCTGTCATTGCTGAGCCGGCGGCCGGTACCAGCTGGTCGCCGCGGACCGCCCTGGCCCTGCTGGCAGCAGCCTGCCTGTGGCTGGCCGGCTGCGCTTCGGCGCCGCCAGTGGCGGTCGACTACGACCCCCAGGCCAATTTTTCCCGCCTGCAGACCTATTACCTACTGGATCCCCTGGCCAGCGGCCCGGTTGCGCCGCTGGAGCTGAAGCGCGCCCGCCAGGCGGTTGAGGGACAGCTGCAGCTGCGCTATCGCCCAGCCGCCAGCGCCGATGCGGCTGATTTCCTGGTTCGTGTGCAATTGCAGGGGACCGAGCGCGTCGCGGTCTACGAAGATCGTTTTGGCGTCTACGGAGGCCATGGCCCCTTGGGTTTCGGCTGGCAGGTGCCACTCAATGTGCGCCAGTATCGGCAGGTTCACCTCGTGATTGATGCGCTGAGTCCGGAACAGGTGCCGCTCTGGCGGGGTAGCATCCCCTCCCGCGCTATGGGCGCACGCAGCCCGGAGGAGCAACAGCAGCGCCTGTACAACGAGGCTGCCCTGATACTGAACCGCTTCCCGCCATACTGACATGCAGAATCCAATAATCGAAACGCCAGCAACGGACGTAATGCCATGAATCGGGATGTAGAGGAAAAAAGTCGACAGGAACCCGCTGATCTCAGCCCGCCTTTTTCCCGAGCAGCGGTAGAGGTGCTGGAGCGGGAATCGGTCTTCAAAGGTTTCTTTACCATGCTGCGGCTGAAACTCCGGCACCGTCTCTTCCGGGGTGGCTGGAGCGACGAGATGCAGCGTGAACTATTCGTGCGAGACCCGGCAGTGGGGGTGCTGCTTTACGATCCCGAACGGGACATGGTGGCGCTGACCGAGCAGTTCCGCATCGGGGCGCTGGAGCGCGCCGGCGGCCCCTGGTGCCTGGAGGTGGTGGCGGGTATGGTGGAAGAGGGCGAAACGCTCGAGGAGGTTGCCCGCCGGGAGGTCCTGGAGGAAGCCGGAATCGCGGTGGAGGAACTGCGCTATATCCGCAGCTACCTGCCCAGCCCCGGGGGCAGCAGCGAGCGCATGCACCTGTTCTGCGCCCTGGTGGACCTGAGCGAAGCGGGCGGCCACTTTGGCGTGTCCCATGAACACGAGGATATACGCCTGCGGGTCCTGCCCTGTGAGCAGGTGCTCGCGGCCATGGAGGGAGGGGAGCCGGAGGGATCACCCATCGATAACGCCGCCAGTATCATCAGCCTGCAGTGGCTGGAGCGTCACCGAGCACGATTGCGTGCGGGCGCACACAACGAGGTGCCCGGGCGCTGAAACACGGTGCCGCGCACATAAACTGAGATCTGAATCACGGCGGCAAGCCAACCGGAGTGTCAATAATGACCCCACGGAAACAACTGGCGACCATTGAGCGCAAAGTCGACAAATTGGTACGCAAAAGTCGCGCAAACTCCGCCTACACGGTGGATCTGCCGGCGTACCACGCCGACTGTGATGCCAACTACCTGCGCCTTTGCAAGCTGCTGCCGGAGCTGCCCACCAGGGGGCACTGGCGCTACCAGATGCCCCACGGCGCTCTGGAACTGGCCGTGCTCGAGCGCTCCCGCTACACCACGGAGGTAAGCCTGAGCGCCACGGTGGATTCGGGTGGGGAGCACTGGATGGCACCGCCGAGACTGACGGTGCGGCTCTACCACGATGCCCGTATGGCAGAGGTAGTAGCTGTGGATGGGCGCGGCCCGTTGCCGGAACCGGTGGCGATGGCTGCCCGCCAGGGGCATCGAGGTCACGGAAAGCAAGGCCAGCAGGGGCCGGGCGCGAGAATGGAGGGCGCGGACGAGCGACAGCAGGCCAACCGCTTTTTGGGAGAATGGCTCGGCCACTGCCTGGCCAATGGTCGCACTGAATTTGAATTGGTATTGGATGGCCGGCGGCTTTAAGGGACTGCTGTCGGTGCGGAGGGCGGAGCCAGTTGCGCTTTTCCCTCCTGCCGCCCCGGGCGGCACTCAGAGGGAACTGAAAAGCGAGTAAAACAAGTGAGTGAAGAGTCTAAAGGGCGCGTACATCGACTGGTCCAATTTACTGACCCCCATATCGGCGGTCGGCCGGATTACCAGTTGTTGGGGCTGGATACCGGGCGCACCCTGGATGAGGTCCTGCGTCGCATAGAGCGGGATCAGGTGCAGGCAGAGCTGCTGGTGGCCACCGGCGATATCACCGCCAACGGCTCCGAGGCCGCCTACCGCCGCTTCCTCAGGAGAATGGAATCGGTGAAAAAGCCCTGGCACTGGTTGCCGGGCAATCATGACGCGGTCAGGCGCATGGAACAGCTGGCACCGGGGCGCTTCGCCGAGGAGCTTGCCCTGGGGCGCTGGCGCTTGTTGCTGCTCGATACCAGCGTCGAGAACCAGATTTGCGGCGGCCTTGCGCAGAGCCAGCTGGATCGGCTGGCGACATTGTTGCAGCGCGAACCGGAGCGGCCGGTGCTGATTTTGATGCACCACCAGCCGGTACCAGTGGGTAGCGACTGGATCGACGGCCACATGCTGCGCCAGGGCCACGAGCGCTTCCTGCAAGTGGTCAGTGCAGCGCCCCAGGTCCGCGCTATCGTGTGGGGCCATGTGCACCAGCAGTTCGACAGCCACATCGGCCACATCGGTCTCCATGCCACCCCCTCCACGTCAGTACAGTTCACCCCCGGCAGTGGTCCTTTCGCCGTTGATGAAGAGATGCCCGGTTATCGCTGGCTGGATCTATTCGATGATGGCTCCTATGAAACCGGGGTCGAGCGAGTCGTTGTGTCCGAGTACAGCGTGGACCTGACTTCTGGCGGTTATTGATACCCTTCGGTCAAGCGCCGGAGCCCCCCGGTTTCCCCCTTTTTGTGATCCCCCCGATACAGTGGCGACGGCCCCTGGACGCGCGCGTCGAACCTCCCTCGCCTGTGGATTGGCGCATTAAGCCCTACAATGATTTAAATGCCGTTTTGATGGGAGCGCTGATACCGTGCTGGATAAGATCAGGGTGGGTTCCGGAATCCTCGCTGCGGCGACAGTGGCGCTGCTATCGGGTTGTGCCACCGAACCCACGTCGCGATCGGCGACTGCCTCCGCCCCCTCTGCCCATCTCACCATGATCGGGGATGCCGGTCCCCGCGGGCGCTCTGACGGGCTCCAGCCTCGCTCGAGCAGCCTGGATCAGGTGAGCGCGGTGTTCGCCCTCGATTTGAGTGGAGCCAGGGTCTATGTGGCCCCCCTGGAGATCGACTATCGCCGGCAGAGACCCTCGTCGATGCAGCCTCTGGGACTGCGCAACCGCGAGCTGAGCAGCGGCGATCGCGCGCGACTGCAGGAGGTGATGGAGCAGGCCTTTGCCGAACGGTTTCTGGGCCGCCGTGGCGGACGGTTGACCCCCGACAGCCGCACGGCGGACTACACGCTGCGCTTGCGTTTGGACAACTTCTATCTGCCCGCGCCCCTGGAGCAGACCACCCGTCTGCGACAGGTATTCAGCGAGAGCGTCGCCTACGGCACTCTGGCAGGGACGCTTTACGATCGTCAGGGCAATGCGGTGCTGCAATTCCGCGACCGCCGGGAGTTCGGTGGCACCCTGGCCGGTGCCGGCGGCGAACGCCTGCAGCGCTTCAGTCCGCCGGCCTTCTGGGCCGATATGCGCATGGATATCCGGCGCATTTTTGACAGCCTCGATCAAAGCCTGCGCTGACGCCGGAGCAAAGGGGATCTGAGCCCCGGGCTTTGTTATCCCTGTGGGCGGGATATAATCCCCGGCCATGTCAGAATCACAACTCAAGCAGCGGCCGCTACTGGTCTACCTGCACGGCTTTCTTTCCTCTCCCCAGTCTTTCAAGTGCCAGCAGATGCGCGCCTGGCTGGCGGATGCCCAGCCACAGGTCACCTTCTGCGCCCCACACCTGTCACCGCACCCGGGCATTGCCATGGAAGCGCTGACGACATTGCTGGAACGGTTTCGCCAGCAGCAAGCGGGACTACCCATTGGGCTGGTGGGTAGCTCCATGGGGGGCTTTTTGGCCACGGTGCTCGGTGAGCGCTATCGTCTGCCGGCAGTGATCGTGAACCCGGCGGTGCATCCGGCGCGCTTTATGCCCGCCTATCTCGGACAGACACTGCATCCATACAGCGGTGAGGATCGAGAGTATCGCCTTACCCGGGCGGACGTTGATACCATGCGCCAATTGGAGCAGCAGATTTCCGGGCCGCTGAAGGGGCGCTACTGGCTGCTCGCCCAGCGCGGTGACGAGACCCTGGACAGTCGCGAGGCTGAAGCCTTTTACCGGGATCAGCACCAGACCATCGAAGAGGGGGGCGATCACAGCTTCCAGGGCTTTGAGCGCTACCACCAAGCCATCATCGATTTTTTATTCAACCAGCAGTAAACAAATAACAATATGGCCAATTACTCTGCCGAAGATATTGAAGTCCTCACGGGACTGGACCCGGTACGCAAGCGCCCGGGCATGTATACCGATACCACCCGCCCCAACCACCTGGCCCAGGAGGTCATCGATAACAGTGTGGATGAGGCGCTCGCCGGTCATGCGAAGAAGGTGGAGGTGGTGCTGCACAAGGACCACTCCCTCTCGGTCAGTGACGACGGTCGCGGTATGCCGGTGGATATCCATCCCGAACAGGGGCGCCCGGGGGTGGAGGTAATCCTCTCCACGCTGCATGCCGGCGGCAAGTTCTCCAACAAGAACTACCAGTTCTCCGGCGGTTTGCACGGCGTTGGGGTTTCTGTTGTGAACGCCCTGTCCAGGATGCTGGAAATCACCATCCAGCGGGATGGCCAGGTCTATCGCATGGGATTCCAGAACGGCAACAAGGCCTCGGATCTGGAAGTGATCGGCACCTGCGGCAAGCGCACCACCGGCACCAGCCTGCGTTTTATGCCCGATCCGCAATATTTTGACTCGCCCAAGTTCTCCGTGCGCCACCTGCGCCACCTGCTGCGCGCCAAGGCGGTCCTCTGCCCGGGCCTGACGGTTGTTTTCATCAACGAGCAGGACGGCGAGTCCGACGAGTGGTACTACGAAGACGGCCTGAAAGATTATCTTGCCGCTGCCAACCAGGGCTGGGAAGTCCTGCCAGGCGAACCCTTTGTGGGCAGTTTCTCTGCCTCCACCGAGGCCGCCGACTGGGCGGTACAGTGGCTGTCCGAGGGCGGCGAGGTCACGGCGGAGTCGTACGTCAACCTGATCCCCACCGCCCAGGGCGGCACACACGTGAACGGTCTGCGCACCGGCCTGCTGGAGGCCATGCGCGAGTACTGTGAAATCCGAAACCTGATGCCCCGCGGCGTCAAGCTGGGCCCCGAGGACATCTGGGCGCAGTGCTCCTATGTGCTCTCCGCCAAGCTTGCAGATCCGCAGTTTTCAGGCCAGACCAAAGAGCGACTTTCCTCCCGCGAGGCGACGGCATTCGTTTCCGGTGTGGCCAAGGACGCTTTCAGCCTGTGGCTCAACCAGCACACGGAAGAGGGCGACCGGCTCGCCGAGCTCTGCATCAGTAACGCCCAGAAGCGCCTGCGCTCCGCCAAGAAAGTCGCGCGGAAAAAGGTCACGCAGGGACCTGCGCTGCCGGGCAAGCTGGCTGACTGTGCCAGCGGCGACGCCAGCCGCTCGGAGCTGTTCCTGGTGGAGGGTGATTCCGCCGGCGGTTCCGCCAAGCAGGCCCGTGACCGCGACTTCCAGGCCATCATGCCCCTGCGGGGCAAGATCCTGAATACCTGGGAGGTGGACTCCGGTGAGATCTTTTCCAACCAGGAGGTGCACGATATCGCCGTTGCTCTGGGGGTCGACCCGGGCAGCGATGATCTCGAGGGCTTGCGCTACAACAAGATCTGCATCCTCGCCGATGCCGACTCCGACGGCCTGCATATCGCCACGCTGCTGTGCGCGCTGTTCCTGCGCCATTTCCGTGCCCTGGTCACCAATGGCCATGTGTATGTGGCCATGCCGCCGCTGTTCCGTATCGATATTGGCAAGGATGTTTACTACGCGCTCGATGAAGCGGAAAAGCAGGGCATCCTCGACCGCATCAGCGCGGAAAAGAAAAAGGGCAAAGTGCAGGTCACCCGCTTCAAGGGCCTCGGTGAAATGAACCCGCTGCAGCTGCGGGAAACCACCATGGATCCGGACACCCGTCGCCTGGTGCAGCTGTATGTGGATGCCGGCGATGACAGTAACCAGATCATGGATATGCTGCTGGCGAAAAAGCGCGCGGGGGACCGCAAGCAGTGGCTGGAGAGCAAGGGCAATCTCGCTGAGGTTGGCTAGAGCCGCAGTCTTTCGCTTATAGAAAGGCCCCGGAATTGGGGCCCTTATTAACTCCTTTCTTTCACTGCGGTCTGTATCTTCCTCACCTGGGTTTACCAGCGCGTCACCGCGACGTGGATGGGCGCTGGCTGTTGTCTTCATTTACATACTTGCCTTAGCGCTGATAAGCCGCACTGGATGCCGCCTGGCGAGTTACCAGGTAATCCGGGTGCAGATACTTACTGTAAGTCAGCAGCGTGTAATCCCTGGGATCAGCTTTACATTGAAATCCGAGGGACTTCGCCAAGTGCTCTACTGCATGGTTCTCTGCCGAGTCGATGGAATAGATCTGGTCGAGACCATGATGCTTGGCGATATCTGTCAGGCGCTGCATCAGGATTGAGCCGAGCCCGTGATGTTGCCAGTCGTCTGCTACCACGACAGCACACTCGCAGGAGTGCCCGCCGGGGTCACAGGCGTAGTGGGCTACCCCCACCGCCTTGGGATTGGAATCGACATCGGTGACGGCGATCAGGGCCTCATGCGTATCGTGATCATTTTCGGTCAGTAGCGATAACAGCTGTTTGCTGACCTTGTGGCTGCCACCGATAAAGCGATCGCGGCGGGATTCGGGCGAAAGACTTTCGAACAACTGTTTTTCCAGCTGGCCGTCGGTCTGGCAAACCGCACGAATCTGTACGCTGCGGCCGTCATCTAAAGTGACCGTCTCCGGCTCATAGTTTTCGCAATAATAATGGGTAGACATAATATCTACCTCCCTGCCAATTCTTGGCAATTTTTCTTGGTTCAGTTGTTAAAAATCAACTTTCTTACTGTCCCGACCGCTTTGCGGTCTCGACTGAAAACTAAGCTGCTGAGGCTGCACTGCCAAGGCCGTTAGGTACTAACCAGTCCCTCGCTATGTGGTCCCGCTTCTAAGCGGTGACCGTCAAAGAAAAAATAAAACTTTGCAGTCGGGGCGGCTGTGCTATAGTGCCCGCGCTGACCACAGGTCAGCTGCGTCATCTGTAGACCGCCGTGACCCGGCGGTACCCTCCCTGGAACACTCCACGAAGTCTCCCCGGACCCCTACTGAATGCCGCACCGATTCGGTCTCGGTATGGCCGCTATTTGACGGCAGAGCGGGCAAGAGCGCCCGGCTTCTCTGATTCATTCTTTCTCCGCTGCTTGGCGGGGCACTTTGGCTGCGAGCAAATGTGGCCTGAGGAAATTTATGTTGTTTGAAGATTTGGGACTGGCTCCGGAGCTGTCCCGTGCGGTGGCCGAGCAGGGCTACGAGAAACCCACACCCATTCAGGGTCAGGCTATCCCGGCAGTGATGCGCGGAGGCGACATTATGGCCGCCGCCCAGACCGGCACAGGCAAGACCGCCGGTTTTACCCTGCCGCTGCTGCACCGGCTATCCCAGGGCACCGCGGCGCGCAATAACCAGGTGCGCGCGCTGGTGCTGACGCCGACTCGTGAGCTGGCGGCACAGGTCTTTGACAATGTGCAGCTTTATAGCAAGTACCTGCCGCTGCGCCACTCGGTGGTGTTTGGGGGAGTAAAGATCAATCCGCAGATGCAGCGCCTCCGCGGCGGTGCCGATATCCTGGTCGCCACTCCAGGTCGCCTGCTGGACCTGTACAACCAGCGTGCGATTCGGTTCGACAAACTGGAAGCGCTGGTCCTCGATGAAGCCGACCGCATGCTGGACATGGGCTTTATCCACGATATCAAGCGCATCCTGAAGGTGTTGCCGGCCAGACGTCAGAACCTGCTGTTCTCTGCAACTTTCTCTCCGGAGATCCGCCAGCTGGCCAAAGGGCTGGTCAATGATCCGGTAGAAATCGATGTGAGCCCCCGCAACAGCACTACCGAATCTGTGCGGCAGAAGCTGCATCCGGTGGACAAGGCCCGCAAGCAGAAATTGCTGAGCCACCTGATCCGCGAAAATAACTGGCATCAGGCGCTGGTATTCAGTCGTACCAAGCATGGCGCCAACCGGCTGGTGAAGCAGCTGGAAGCGGATAATATCCGTGCCGCAGCCATTCACGGCAACAAGAGCCAGAATGCTCGTACCAAAGCACTGGCAGAGTTCAAGAGCGGCAAGGTGCAGATTCTGGTGGCAACCGATATCGCTGCCCGTGGTATCGATATCGATCAGTTGCCGCAGGTGGTGAATTTCGATCTGCCGAATGTGCCGGAGGATTATGTACACCGTATCGGCCGTACCGGCCGCGCCGGTGCCCGCGGGCAGGCGGTCTCACTGGTGAGTGCCGATGAGATCAAACAACTGCGCGACATCGAACGCCTGATCAAGAAGCCGATTGCCCGCGAGGAAATCGACGGCTTTGAGCCGGATCATGTGGTCCCTGAGTCTGGCAAGGTCGGTTCCCGTGGTGGGCAGGCCGGGCGGGGTGCGAGAGGTAATGGTGGAAACGGAGCCGGCAAGAGTTCCAACCAGTCTCGTAACGGCAGCAGTCGCGCAGACCGCAGTCGCAGTGACAGGAATCGCGGTGGCCACTCAGGCAACGGTGGCCAGGATACGCCGCGACGCCGGCGTCGGCGCCCGTCGCAGAAGAGCACGGCCTGACGTTTGATTATCGACAGGGCGACAGGCTCGTGAAATAAAAAAGCCACCGCGGGGGACTGCGGTGGCTTTTTCTTTGTTCGAGGTTCGTTAGTGAGGCCAGTCTTTACTGGCTGTTGTTAGCCATGTAAGTCAGAGCCAGCAAGGTCAGAGCCTCGGTGCCGGTTTTCAGCGCTTTTTCGTCGACATAAAAACGCGGTGAGTGATTGCTGGCAGCCTTGGAAGGGTCGGTGCCCTTGGGTGTTACGCCAAGGAAATAATAAAAACCCGGGACTTCGTTGGCGAAGAAGGAGAAATCTTCCGCACCGGTGATCTTCGGTATTTCCATCACTCTCCGCTCCCCCGCCACCTCACGCAGCGCCGGCACCGCCATCTCGGTGAGAGTCGGATCATTCACTGTTACCGGATAGCCCTCGAAGATGGTTACATCGGCCTTGGCGCCGGCACTCTGGGCGATGTTTTCAGCAGTGATCTTCAGGCGCTCGAAGATCTGCTGGCGGTTATCCATGTCGAAATTGCGGATGGTGCCCACCAGTTCCACATTGTCCGGGATAATGTTGTTGCGCACGCCGCCGTCGATCTTGCCAAAGGACACCACCGCCGGCTCTTTGGTGATATCGATCTGGCGGCTGACAATCGTCTGCACGCCCATCACGATCTGTGCTGCCGTGGTGATGGGGTCGACGCCGCCCCAGGGGCGGGAACCGTGGGTCTGGCGGCCCTCAACCATGATGCGGAATCTGTCTGAACTCGCCATCAGCGGTCCGGAGCGGTAACCGATCACGTTGACCGGCAGGCTGGAGGTCACGTGCTGGCCGAAAGCCACATCGGGTTTGTATTTTTTGAACAGGCCCTCTTTCAGCATCAACTCTGCACCGCCTTCCTCGCCCTCGGGGGCACCCTCTTCGGCGGGCTGGAACACGAACAGCACATTGCCGCGCAGCTCGTCGCGCATGCCGGCGAGAATCTCCGCAGCACCCATCAGCATCGCCACATGGGTGTCGTGACCGCAGGCGTGCATCACGCCCACTTCTTCACCGTTGTATTCGGTGGTCACTTTGGAGGCGAAGGGCACGTCCACCTCTTCGGTCACGGGCAGTGCATCCATATCGGCACGCAGGGCGACGGTGGGGCCGGGCTTGCCGCCTTTCAGCAGGCCGACGACACCGGTATGGGCGATGCCGGTCTCCACTTCCATGCCCAGCGACTCCAGATGCCTGGTCACATACTTGGCCGTCTCAAACTCGCGATTGCCCAGTTCCGGATTCTGGTGGATATGGCGGCGCCACTCGATGACCTTGTCTTCGGTCTGCGCCAGCATGCGCTCCAGGTTTGTGTTTTCCTGTGCGGCAGCGGTGCCGCTCAGGGCGAGCCCCAGTGCCAGCGGCATAAACAGTCTTCTCATGGAGATCCCCGGTTGTGCGTTATTCTTGGCAAATTCTAGCGCGGAACCAGAGCGAGGCCCCATGACCAATCCGATCATCGAGCGACTGCGAAAACAACTGGCAGAGGGTAAGGATGCGCCGCTGCTGCGGTTCGGGCTGGGCAGTGCGCTGTTTAATGAGCGGGAATACCGCGAGGCGGCTGAACATCTGGCGGTGTGCGTTGAACAGATGCCGGATCACTCGGCAGCCTGGAAACTGCTGGGGCGCAGCCATGCGGCGCTCGGTAACACAGCCAGGGCGCGGGAAGCTTTTGAGCGGGGGCTGCAAGTCGCCCGGGAGAAGGGGGATGCTCAGGTGGAGCGCGAGATCGGCGTATTTCTGAAGAAGCTCTCTTGACCGGCACGGTCTGCCCCACAGGAACAGGCCTGGGCCTGCCGGACCGCGTAGACTATGACCGGTCGGACGAGGCGCATTTTGCTTTTTACGGGTTGATCAATTATTGTTCGATTCCGCCCAGCTACGCCCCGGGAGGGGGTGATGCCGCCAGCAGGGGGGCTGACCGAGAATGAATACCGGCCCGGACTGCCCAGAGCACCGGACAACAACAAGTCTTTAAAGCTAAAAGCCCATGACCGTTTCCAGCCGACAGATGCCGCTTGCCGACGGACCGCGGGCCCGTGACAGGTATTGCCGTGGCCAGTATTGACTTCAAGGGCGTAGTGAAGCGCTACGCCGATAGTGCGCCGACGCTGCCCGGTCTCGATCTGCATATCCGGGACGGGGAGTTTATGGTGCTTGTCGGCCCCTCCGGTTGCGGCAAGTCCACCACCCTGCGCATGATCGCCGGGCTCGAGTCGGTGACCGCCGGCGAACTTTTGATTGGCGACCGCAAGGTCAATGACGTCCCGCCGAAAGACCGCGATGTGGCGATGGTCTTCCAGAATTACGCCCTCTACCCGCATATGACCGTGTTCGAGAACATGGCATTTGGCCTGCGAGTGCGCAAGCAACCGGAAAGCCAGATCCGCACCAGCGTAGAGGCCGCGGCGGAAACCCTGGGCCTTGCCGACCTGCTGGAACGCAAGCCGGGCCAGCTTTCCGGCGGCCAGTGTCAGCGCGTGGCCCTGGGCCGCGCCATGGTGCGGGATCCGCAGGTATTCCTTTTCGATGAGCCTCTGTCCAACCTGGACGCGGAGCTGAGGGTACAGATGCGCGCCAGTATTGGCCGTCTGCATCGGGAATTCGGCACCACTTCCGTCTATGTGACCCATGACCAGATAGAGGCCATGACCCTCGGCTCCCGCATCGCCATTTTGAATGGCGGTGAGCTGATGCAGGTGGGCACGCCGATGGAGCTCTACGGCGATCCGGACAATGTCTTCGTGGCCGGCTTCATGGGCTCGCCGCCCATGAACATCCTGCCGGTGCGCAATCTGGGGCACGCCCTCGAAAACCGCCTGATGCACGTTCCCCGCGAGGGGCTCGACCGCTTCGGGGCAGAGTTGCTGGTGGGCGTGCGCCCGGAAGCCCTCTGTCCCGCCGCCGAGGCGCCGGCGCACTGGCCGCGGCTCTCTGCGCCGGTGGAGATGGTGGAAACCCTGGGAGCGGAAATGCTCGTGCACCTGGGGCAGGATGACGAGCGCCTGGTCGCGCGGCTGCCGGGTCTGCGAGCGCTCACCCCGGGTGAGAGCCTGACGCTGGCTTTTGATCCCGCTGCGCTCTACCTGTTCGATGCCCGGAGTCGCCAGCGCCTGCGCGAAGTGCGTGCCGCGGTTGTCCCTCAGCCGGAGCTCATTACCCCGTGATGGTGCGTCTGCTGGCCCCGCTGCTGGGGCTGCTGCTGGGACTCGGTGCGCTGCAGGTCGGCGCACAGGATTCCCGTGAGCTGCTGCTCTGGCACGGCTATCGTGGTGCCGAGAGGCAGGCACTGGACGCGCTGCTGGAGGAATTTAACCGCGCGCATCCCGAGACGCCGGTGCGCGCCCTCGCCGTGCCCTTTGGCAGTTTTCCCGACAAGCTCTCTGCCGCCCTCCCCCGCGGTCAGGGGCCGGATCTCTTCATATATGCCCATGATCGCATCGGCGGCTGGTCGGAGACCGGGCATATGATCGCGCCGATGGAGGCATTGCTGCCGGAAGGGGTGCTGGAGCGTTTCCCGCCGAGCCTGCTGGATGCCATGAGCTACAAAGGGCGTCTTTACGGTCTGCCGCTCAATTTCAAAAGCACTGCGCTCATCTACAACCGCGCGCTGGTGTCCGCTCCGCCGGCCACGGTGGCGGAAATGATTGACCGCGCACAGCAGCTGACGAGTCGCGAGCGTGGCCGTTTCGGGCTCGCCTACAGCTATACGGAGCCTTTCTTCCACGGTGCGCTGATGAACGCTCTGGGCAGGGGGCCATTCGATAACAGCGGCGAGCTGGCCCTCGACAGCGAGGCCAACATTCGCTCCCTCGAGTTGCTGGAGAGCTGGGCTCGCCATGATCGGGTATTGCCGGAGGAGCCCAACAGCACCCTGGTGACCAACCTCTTCAACCAGGGCCGAGCGGCCATGGTGATCAGCGGCCCGTGGCTGCTGGGAGAAATTGATCCGTCCATTGATTTTGGTGTGGCGCCCTTGCCCAGGCTGGTGGGTGAGCGCCCACTCTCGCCCTGGATTGCGGTAGAGGGGCTGTTTCTCTCTCCCTGGAGCAAACAGCAGCAGGCGGCAGTGAGCCTGATGGCTTTCCTGACTTCCACGGCGTCGGCGGAGCGGCTGGCCCTCGAGGGCGGCCATCTGCCGGCCAACCTGGCGGCGTTTGATAATCCTCAGCTCGCCAGCGATCCGGTCACTATGGCCTTCCGTCGCCAGCTGGATACGGCAGTGCCGATCCCCAATCACCCGGCGATGACTCTGCTGTGGAAGCCGTTGGAAACGGTGCTGAAAAAAGTGGTGAAAGGGGCGGCACAACCCGCAGATGAATTGCAGCGCCTGCAGGAACAGCTGTCGAAGGACCTGGCTGCGCTGGAGAATACCCAGCGCCGGGTCGCGCAGTCCGAAGAGTTGCCGTTGTGGCTGTCGCTCGCCCTGCTGCTGGCGGTTTTGGTTGCGGTCATGGCGCTGTGGCGCCAGCGCGAGACCATTGCCGGTAGCTGGCGCCAGCATCGCACCGCTTACCTCTATATCCTGCCCGCAGCGCTGGGCATGCTGCTGCTGGTCTTCTTTCCCCTCCTGTACGGTTTCCTGCTGTCGTTTACCGATACCACCTTGCTGAACGAGAGCGCACCGCTGGCTTCCCGCTGGCTCGGTATTGATAACTATCTGTCGATCCTCGGCGACTGGAATCTCTTCTATGGGGAGAGTGGCCAGCGCAGCATCAACTACGACAACTTCTACTGGACCCTTTTCATGACCGTCTGCTGGACCGCCAGCAATGTGGTCATCTCGGTGGGGCTCGCGTTGTTGCTGGCACTGGCGCTGAACAAGCCAATATTCGGTCGCACCTGGTTCCGCCTGATCCTGATCCTGCCGTGGGCGATCCCCAATTACATCACCGCCCTTGTCTGGAAGGGGATGTTCCACCCGCAGTTCGGGGTGATCAACCAGGGGCTGCAGGTTTTCGGCTTCGCCCCGGTGGCCTGGTTCGATTCCGTGGGTACCAGCTTCTTCACCGGGCTGGTGACCAATGTCTGGCTCAGCATCCCGTTCATGATGGTGGTCATCCTCGGCGGGCTGCAGGCCATTCCCCGCGAATTGTACGAGGCCGCGCGAGTGGAGGGCGCCAGTCGCTGGTACCAGTTCCGCGCTATCACCCTGCCACTGCTGAGGCCCGTGCTGGTGCCGGCAGTGATCTTGTCGGTGGTGTGGACCTTCAATATGTTCAACGTTATCTACCTCGTCAGTGACGGTGCGCCGGCGGGCGCCAACGATATTCTCATTACCAAGGCCTTCCGCATCGGCTTCGAGAAATACCAGTACGCTTACGCCGCGGCTTATTCCATCGTGGTGCTGGCGCTGCTGTTTATGTACGCCGTTTGGCAGACGCGGGTCAGTGGGGCTTTTGAAACTGGCCGGGGGGCGGCCCGATGAGCAATTCCCAAGTGCAGGGCAGGCCCGTGGCGGCCGAGCTGGATTTGCCGTACCGCGAGCGCGCGCAGGGGGTGTTGCGGGGCGCACTGCGGGATGTGCTGAGCTGGCGCTTTGCCCTGCTGGTCTTTGCCTCCCTGGTGGTGATCTATCCGCTGCTGTGGGTGGTGAGTCTCGCTTTTTCTGGCCAGCAGTCCCTGCAGCTGGCGCAGGACACCCGGGATATGGGCTTCTGGGCCCAGATGGCGGCGCTGGTGCCGCTGCCGGAGCAGTGGTCACTGCAGAACTTCCGCGCGGTGCTTACTGAGCAGCCTTTTATACGCTGGCTGCTGAACAGCCTGGTGGTGGCCGGTGGCACCACGGTGATCGGGCTGGTGCTCTCCTGCACCGCCGCCTACGCCTTTTCCCGCTTCAGGTTCCCGGGCCGCAACCGCGGCCTGATGTTGTTCCTGGTATCGCAGATGTTCCCGGCGGTGCTGATGTTGATCCCCCTGTACGTCATCGTGGTGCAGTGGCTGGGGCTCGGTAATTCCTGGCTAGGCTTGATCCTGGTCTACGCCATTACCGCACTGCCGTTCTGCGTGTGGATGCTGAAAGGCTACTTCGACACCTTGCCCTACGAGATTGAGGAGTCGGCACTGCTGGAAGGCGCGTCGCGGATGACCATTTTCTATCGCATTATCCTGCCGCTGGCGCGGCCAGCGATTGCGGTGACCGGGCTTTTCTCTTTCATGACCGCCTGGAATGAATTCATTCTGGCCTCCATCTTCATGGACGATGAATCGCTCTATACCGTGCCGGTGGGGTTGCGGTTTTTCGTCAGCGATTATTCGTCCGAGTGGGGCTATTTTGCCGCCGGCTCGATCATGGTTTCCGTGCCGGTGATCCTCCTGTTTCTGGCCCTGCAGCGCTTCCTTGTTTCCGGTCTGTCCTCCGGTGCGGTCAAGGGGTAGCAAATTTTGGCGCCTACGCCCCCTGGGGGTGGTGGATTTTTCACCAGAAGCCGCGTAAATTGCGCGGCCTTTGCCGGATCGGGCAGCAGCGCCCGTGTGTCCGGGCAAAGTCAGTGACAGGCAGTGTGAGTAAGGATTAGCAAGAAGCCATGACAAGCATCGTAGCGGATATCGGCGGCACCAACGCCCGCTTTGCCATCGCCGTACCCAAAGAGGGCGGCTACGCGCTGGAAGCGCTGAAAGTGGTGGACTGCCAGCGCTTCGACGGCTTTGCCGGTGCCCTGCAGCACTGGCTCGACGGCCTCGAGCAACCGCGGCCGCAGCGCGCCAGCATTGCCGCAGCGGGGCCGGTAGAGCACAACGCCGCCGGTGGCCGGGTAATCATGACCAATCTCGGCTGGCAGATCTGCGCCGAGGAGCTCCAGTCTGCCTTTGGGCTGGAGCAGATGCTGCTGATCAACGATTTTGCCGCGCTGGCGCAGTCACTGCCGCGTCTCAGCAGTAATGACTACACCGTACTGCGGGATATGCCGAGAATGAAAGGCGCCCCGATGGCAGTGCTCGGCCCGGGCACCGGCCTCGGTGTGGCCGGACTGGCATTTGCCGGTGACAAGCCGCAGGTGATCGCCGGTGAAGGCGGGCACGCCAACCTCGGTGTGGTCAGCGAGCGGGAGCTGCAGTTGTTGCAGATCATGATGCGCAGCCAGCGCCCGGTATTTAACGAGTGGGTGTTGTCCGGCAGCGGCCTGGTCAACCTGTACCGCGCGGTGTGTGAGATGCACGGTCGCGCGCCGGAGGATCTGCAGCCGCAGGATGTGAGCGCGCGCGGGCTGGATGGTTCCGACGCCCTGTGCCGGGAAACCCTGCTGGATTTCCTCAACTTTCTCGGCAGCGTGGCCGGCGATACCGCCCTGTATCTGGGCGCCCGCGGTGGTGTGTTTATCGGCGGCGGTATCCTGCCGCGCATCGCGGAATTGCTGCCGGAGAGTGAATTTGAACAGCGCTTTCTCGCCAAGGGGCGGGTGGAGCAATGGATAAAAACGGTGCCCCTCTACGCCCTCAATGCCGGTTACCAGGCATTGATCGGCGCGGCGGCGGCACTAGAGAACTGAGCTTAAAAACAGAAACCTTTAACAAATCAAAGACTTAGAGTGGTGCTGGTCGCCCCCTTGTGGGGCGGCGCGACTCCTCCCACCTCCTCCCCCATGGGGGGAGGATGATATGGACATCAGGCGGGCCTAGGATGCAGGGTCTCACCATAACGATAAGTCCAGGGAGAAGATGATGAGTCTATCCAACAAGCGCTTCCGGCCAGCCCTGCTGTCCGCAGCGATCGCAGCGTCCGTTACCTCCGTCGGTGTTTTCGCACAGGAAGCACAGGAAGGAGCAGCGTCGCTGGAAGAAGTTTCCGTAACCGGCTTCCGTAAGAGTGTGATGGACTCCATCGACACCAAGCGCGACGCCAAGGCCGTTGTTGAGGCCATCTCTGCCGAAGATATCGGCAAGCTGCCCGATTCCTCTATTGCTGAGTCTATTGCCCGCCTGCCCGGCCTGGCCGCTCAGCGCCTGGACGGCCGCGCAAGCCGCGTTTCCATTCGTGGTTTCGGTGAAAACGAAAGTGCCACCACTTTCAATGGCCGTGAGCAGGTTTCCATCAGCGACAACCGCGGTGTGGAATTCGACCTGTACCCGTCTGAGATCATGAGCGGTGTGACCGTTTACAAGACCCCGACTGCCAGCATCGAAGCTGAAGGCATCGCCGGTGTGATCGACATGCAGACCGTCAAGCCGCTGGAGCGCGGTGAGCGTGTCATCAAGGTGAACTCCCAGTACGAGATGACCAGCTTCGACAAGCTGAATCCCGATGGTGAGGACCAGGGCCACCGCGCCACCGTTTCCTACATCGACCAGTTCGCCGACGACACCATTGGTGTGGCGTTCGCCTTCAACACCATGAGCTCCCCGAACCAGGAAGAGCGCTGGAATGCTTGGGGCTACCCGGAATTCACTGCTGAAGATGGCAACACTTACTCCATCCTAGGTGGTGCCAAGCCGTTCGTGCGCTCCTCCGTTCTGGATCGCGACAGCGTAATGCTGGTGGTTGAGGCGCAGCCGAATGACAAGCTGAACATGACCTTCGATGCCCTGTACGTAGACTTCTCCGACGAGAAGATCCTGCGCGGTATCGAGATCCCGTTTGCCTGGGGCCAGGGCTCCATCAGCCCGGAGAGCGCCACTGTTGATCCGTCCAGCGGCTTCATCACTGGCGCCACCACAGAAGGGCAGCGCGTAGTCGTTCGTAACGATCTGGAGACCCGTGCAGCAGAGCTGAACAACTTCGGCTTCAACACCAAGTACGACTTCTCCGACACCCTGCAGCTCGAGTTCGATGCCAGCTACTCAGCCGTAGAGCGTGACATCTGGAGCTTCGAAAGCTACGCCGGTACCGGCCGCGGTAACGACGCCGGTGTCGCCGACGACCTGAGCTACACCTTCGACGGTGGCAACACTGGTGCCAAGTTCGACCACAACCTGGATTACAGTGACTACAGCCTGATCCAGCTGGGCGGTCCGCTGACCTGGGGCTGGAGCGCAGCGCTGAACGACAGCCTGGGCATCACCGGTACTCCGCTGGAAAACACCGGACAGGACGGCTTCCTGAACACCCCGGAAATCGATGATGAACTGACTTCCCTGAAACTGGCAGCTACCCAGATGGTGGAAGCCGGTATCGTCAATGAAATTTCCTACGGTGTTTCTTACCGCGACCGCGAGAAGACCAAGAAGTCTGAGGGTTACTTCATGACCCTGAGCAACTTCCCGGAAATGCTGGAAGTGCCGGAGCAGTACCGTCTTGGTACAGCGTCACTGGATTTCATCGGCATGGGTGACATGATCGCCTATGACGCAGCTGCCATGCTCAAAGACGGCTACTACAGCCTGCTGGCAGAGTCCCTGACCAACACCAGCCACCTGACCAAGTCCTGGTCTGTGAGCGAGGCAGTGACCGCAGCATTCGCCCAGGCGGGCTTCGAGACTGAAGTGGCCGGCCTGCCGCTGACCGGTAACGCTGGCCTGCGCTATGTCTACACCGAGCAGCAGTCCCAGGGTGCAGCTGGTCAGATCATCGATGGCCTGGTGGTGACTTCTCCCACCGATATCACCCACGATTACAGCCACTTCCTGCCGAGCCTGAACCTGGCCCTGGCCATCGACGAGCAGCAGACAGTTCGTTTCGGTGCCGCCAAGACCATCTCCCGCGCTCGCATGGATGAGATGAACGCTTCTATCCTGGTTGACTATTTCGGTGGCGGCGAAAACGCTCGTCCTGATGAGAATGGCAATTTCTGGAGCGTCAGCGGTGGTAACCCGGAGCTTGAGCCGAAGGAAGCCATTGGTCTTGACCTGTCCTACGAGAACTACTTCAGTGAAGAGGGTTACTTCTCGGCGGCGCTGTTCTGGAAGGATCTCAGCAACTGGCACTTCGACGACAACTACATTGTCGACCTGGCAGGTGTAGCAGACCCGGAGACCGGTATCGTTCCTGAGAACACCACCGCAACCGGTTACGGCAAGATAAATGCCGGTGGCGGCACCCTGCAGGGTTACGAGCTGTCTGTAGTGCTTCCGTTCAACATGTTCTCCGAGAGCCTGGACGGCTTCGGTCTGCTGGCCAGCCACACCGGCCTGGAAACTGACATTCAGGACCAGAATGGCAACGACTACCAGCTGCCCGGCCTGTCCGAGAGCATCCAGACTCTGACCGCTTACTACGAAAACTACGGCTTCTCCGCCCGTGCCAGCATGCGCAAGCGTGACGACTTCAAGGGCGAAGTCTACGGTGTAGGTTTCGACACCCAGCAGGTTGACGTGGTTGGTGAAACCATCGTCGACGTCCAGCTGGGTTACGACTTCGCCGAAGCCGGCATCAGCGGCCTGGAAGGTCTGTCTGTATACCTGCAGGGTCAGAACCTGACCGATGAGCCTTTCACCACCCTGAGTGGCGATAACTCTCTGCAGGTTCGTGACTACCAGAGCTACGGCAGCATCTACCTGCTGGGCTTCAGCTACGAGCTGTAATTCCGGTAGTTAGGCGTTAAGCCACCTAAAGCCCTTGTAATAGCAGTATTACAAGGGCTTTTTTATTTCTAATTCCAGATTTTGAAATTTCGGATCTTGGTACCGCTCCTGTGCGGAATTCGCTAGCCTTGAGTCATTGATTCGAAATATGTATTTCAGGTGGAAATCGTGAGCGACCAGAATATTAAAAACCTCGTCATCCTGGGTGGAGGCACTGCCGGCTGGATGACAGCCTCGCTGATGGTGAAGGTCCTCGGTAAAAGTCTCAATATCACCCTGGTGGAATCCGACAAGATCGGCACAGTCGGTGTCGGCGAGGCCACCATTCCGCCAATCATCAATTTCAACCAGGCGCTTGGTATCAATGAGCGGGATTTCCTGAAGGCCACCAGGGGCACGATCAAGCTGGGAATCCAGTTTGAAAACTGGCTGCGTCAGGGCGATAGCTACATGCACGCTTTTGGTAGCATCGGTAAGAACTTTCCCTTCTGTGATTTTCACCACTTCTGGCGCCGAAGCCGGGCCAGTGGCGATGAATCCAGCCTCTGGGACTATTCCCTGAATTATCAGGCGGCCATTCACAACAAATTTGCGCATCTGGCACAAATCAAAGGTACCAACCTGCCCGGGATCTCCTATGCCTACCATTTCGATGCGGGGCTCTATGCCCAGTACCTGCGGAATTACAGTGAGAGCAAAGGTGTAGGACGCATCGAGGGGACCGTTAAGAGTGTTCAGGTGCGCCCGCAGGACGGTTTTGTAGAAAGTCTTCTTCTGGAAGATGGGCAGAGCGTGTCGGGAGATTTGTTTGTCGACTGTACCGGATTGGCTGCGCTGTTGATCGAAAAAACGTTAGGGGTCGGCTTCGAGGGGTGGTCACAGTGGTTGCCCTGCGACCGGGCAATGGCCGTGCCCAGCGCCGGTAGCAAGCCAATCGTGCCCTATACCCGGTCGATCGCCCATGCCGCAGGCTGGCAGTGGCGTATTCCACTTCAGCACCGCACCGGTAACGGTATTGTCTATTCGAGCAGACACTGGAGTGATGATGAGGCGCGGGAAGTGCTGATGAAGAACCTGGATGGCGAGGCCCTGGCCGAACCACGGGTTATACCGTTCCGCACCGGGCGCCGGGAGAAGCAATGGGATAGAAACGTGGTCAGCATCGGGCTGTCCAGTGGATTCCTCGAGCCGCTCGAATCGACCAGCATCCATCTGATTCAGTCCGCTGCGACGCGCTTGATCAAGTCATTTCCGCACCAAGGCATCAAGCCGGAGGAAGTGTCTGAATTCAATCGTCAGTCGCAAGTGGAGATTGAGCGGATTCGCGATTTCATCATCCTGCACTATAAGCTCAATGAGCGGCGGGATAGTGAATTCTGGCGAGAATGTGAATCGATGAGCATTCCGCAAACACTGGAGCATAAAATTGAGCTTTTCCGTCGTACGGGCAAGGTCTTCCGTGACTATGATGACCTGTTTACGGAGGTGGCCTGGCAGCAGGTGATGATCGGGCAGGGCATCTTCCCGCAGGATCACCATACGATTGCGGACAATCTCTCGGAAGAACAGCTCCGCGACCTGATGGGTAGCCTCCGCACCCTCATCGATGGAACAGTGAAGTCTCTTCCTGATCACGAGAAATTTCTGGCGAGCCTGAATTGAGATATCCGGCCTGCCGGTATTTTCGCCTTGATTTGCAACCGCAGTGAAAAGACCTGGTTTCGCAACCCAGTGATTGATGCTGGGAGAGCCTGCGAGTTTTCCCGTCAGTTTTTGTCCGCTTAAAGTCGGACTTGCTGGAGTAAACTCCCGGGGGTGCTAATGAGGGGAAGTTCTCTTGGGCGCCATCAGGCAGGCTCAAGCCGACAGGACGCAACTAAATGACCACTGATACGCTGCTCACGCTGATGCTTGGTCCACTGCTTCTGTTGCAGGGGCAGTGGGTGCGCAGGCGAACACCGCGCCTGCCTGAGCCGGGCGGAGCTCGCCGGGGACGCTCGGGTGTGGGGGCGGAACTGAGTATATTGGTTCTGGGCGATTCGGCCGCGGCTGGGGTCGGAGCATCGAGCCAGTCAGAGGCACTGCTCGGGCAGGTGATCAGAGCACTATCACCCTTTTATCGGCTCGATTGGGCATTGGTTGCGCGCACCGGTGCGACTACGGCTGAAGCCATCGAGACCGTGGAGCAGATGGAGTCCAGGGACTTTGATGTTGTCATTACCTCCCTCGGTGTAAATGATGTGACCAGTGGGCTGCAGGTAGAGCAGTGGAGGGCGCAGCAGCGCCGGTTGCGGGCGCTTCTGAGGTCGCGTTTCCGTGCCCGGCTTATTGTCTGTTCCGGTCTGCCGCCGGTGCATGACTTTCCCGCCTTGCCGCAACCGTTGCGTTGGTACCTGGGGCGCAGAGCGACCCAGCTGGACGCTTGCCTTCTTGATGATGCGGGAGGAGAGAACAACGTAGAATTTCTCAGTCTGCGGTTCTCTGCAGACCAAACCCTGATGGCAAGCGATGGATTTCACCCGGGGCCGGGTGTCTATGAGCAGTGGGGCCGGAAAGTTGGCCAGCTAGTCTGTGAGAAGCTGGCAGGGGGGCCAGACAGGCTCTGACGCTGCTTCCGCCAGAGCCTGCCGGCCAAGCCAGTACGGCACGCTTCACATTACTGGTTTTGCTTCGGCATGTTGTCCAGCGCGGCCTTCAGCTCGCGCAGCTTCTCCTTCACCCGTGCGGCATTTTCCGGCCCGATACGAATCATCAGCTTGTGCACCCCGGGTAATTTTTCCATCTGCGGATCGGCGAACTTGAAATACACCGACGGTCGCACCAGCTGGATCGGCTGGTCAGCCTCAGGTGCGGCCAGGGCGACGTCGATGGCCTTCAGGAATACCTGGTGGAAGTTCTTGTCGCGCATACCAAGCTCGCCAAAAGCCTCGGACAGGCGCGGATACCAGAACTGGTAAAGTTTGATGGCCTTGCCGGTATCGGCCATGGCGAACAGTCGCACCGGCAGGTCATAGCGCTGGTAATTCTCTTCCGAGAGGACCATGCCAGTCGGGCCCTCCTCAGAGATGGCCAGATCGCCGGGAGGATTATTGTAGGGACGGTTCTTGGCCATCATCTCGCCGCTGGATGCGGCATTCACCGCGGCGACCCACTTGCGCACTACCTCATCTGACACGATCCATCGGCCCAGTGCTCCATCAGGTGCAAGGCTGAGCAGGTCGCCCCGGGCAGCTTGATCGCTTTGGTTGAGCGGGGGCAGCTCCCGTTGCGGTTCCGGGGCCGGTGCCGGCTCGGGTACGGGCTCTGGTTCAGGCTCCGGCTCGAGATCAACTTCCGGGGCGGGTTCCGGTTCTGGTTCGGTAACCGGCGCCGGGGGCGGCGTTGGCTCTGGCGAACCCCGTAGAAGGAAATAAGCGCCAGCTGCAATGGCGGCCACGACAACCAGCCCCAGTATCCATCCCCTGCTTGACTGCTCTTGCGACATTCCCCGTCTCCTCAGCTTTATCTGGTCAGTTGCGATGTCGACCTTTTAACGATAGCTCGGTGCAACAATATGCCATCTTGCAGCACCTTTAGACCGCATTACAGCACAATGTTCCCGGTGGCGGGCAGCTGTCGGGGAGACTGTGCTCGGAGCCGCGTTACGGCTGGCTCTTCAGTCCGCAAAAGCTGAGTCGATGCAGTCAGCGCGGGGACTTCTCGTGGAAAAGCAGCCACTCGATCGCTGCTTTGAGCTCGTTCCGCCAGAATTGCTCTGTGTGCTCACCCGAGGGCACCAGGCGGTGGAGAATGGCTGCGTCCTGGGTGTCCTTTAGCAGCGCGGTCATGCGTCGGTAATTGGACACCATTTCATCCCCCTCACGGCCACCCATCAGCAGATAAAGGCGGCTATCTGCCGGGAGGGGATGACGGGCTTCCTGGTAAAATTCTGGAGCGATCCAGTAAGCGGGGGAAAAGATACCGGCGCGACTGAAGGTCCCGGAGTAGCGTGTAATGGCCACGTGCGAGATCAGGCCGCCGAGGGAGCTGCCCATAATGGCCGTGTGCTGCCGATCTGCCAGTGTCCGGAATTCAGTGTCGATGCGTGGCTTGAGCTCTTCTACCAGGAAGTGCAGGTAGGCCTCGCCCTCACCGGGGCCGTACTCGGGGTGATCGAATGGCTTGAGCTCGTTGATGCGGGCTTCCCCGCCGTGGTCGATTCCCACCACGATCAGCGCGAGCCCGCGATCGGCCTGCAGTGCGGCCAGGGTTTCGTCCACGCCCCACTCACCGGCATAGGCCGTGGCATCATCGAACAGGTTCTGGCCGTCGTGCATATAGAGGACGGGATAGCGTTGCCCGGAGGTGTGGTAACCGGCCGGTAAATACACCCGGATAGTCCGTTCCCGCTCAAGCTGCCCCATCTGGACGGGCGGCAGTATCTGCACCTGTGTGCTGGCGGTAGTGTTTACGGCCGAGGCACTACCCGTGCCCAGAAGCAAAATCAGGCTCAGAAGCATTGCCGAGGTTTGCTGGACTCGATTCAGGCGAAGCATGGCGGGGATCTCAAGATGACAAAGCGGTCATCTTAGCCCCGCGAAGGCATACCCTCCTACGCCCCCACAGCGGGGGATGCGATAGGCTGGCTGGTGTTTACAGTAGGCTGGTCAATTTATGGGCGCGACAGTGCTGGAACGCCCATCACCGCCATATATGAGAGAGCAGAAGACCCATAATGAGAAAACTGACCAGCCTCTGTGCCGGCCTGTTACTGGCCGCTTCGCAAAGCCTTCCCGCCGTGTCGGCCGAGAGCAAGGCGGAAACCGCGCCGTTCTGGCGCAACGCCACTGTCTACTTCATGCTCCCGGACCGCTTTGCCAACGGCAATCCGGACAATGACCTCACTTATGGCCGCAAAAATGACGCCGACCCCCTGCGCGGTTTTATGGGCGGTGACCTCCGGGGCGTGATCGAGAAACTCGAGGCCGGTTATTTCAATGACCTGGGGGTCGACGCCCTCTGGATGTCACCGGTATACGAGCAGATCCAGGGCTCCACCGATGAGGGCACTGGGCGCACCTATGCCTATCACGGCTACTGGCCCAGAGATTGGACCGCGGTTGATCGGAACTTTGGAACCGAGGCGGAGTTGGCCGAGCTGATTGAGAAAGCGCGTGACCGCGGTATTCGCGTACTGCTGGATATCGTCATCAACCACACCGGGCCGGTGACCGAGCAGGATCCACTGGCTCCGAAATCCTGGGTGCGCCCGACTCCTGTGTGTGACTGGACCGGCTTTGCCGGCACCGTCAGCTGTACTCTGGTCGATAACCTGCCGGACATCCTGACCGAGAGCGAGCAACCGGTTGAGCTGCCGCCGCACCTGGTGGAGAAGTGGGAGCGCGAAGGACGGCTGGAGCAAGAACTGGCGGAGCTGGATGCGTTTTTCGAGCGTACCGGATATCCCCGTGCACCCAAGTACTATCTGGTGAAATGGGCCACCGACTGGGTGCGTGATTACGGTGTGGACGGCTTCCGCGTCGACACCACCAAGCATGTGGAGCCAGAGGTGTGGACGCTGCTGAAAAAAGAGGCGAGTCACGCACTGGCACAGTGGCGGGCGGAAAATCCGCAGAGAGAACTCGACGATCATGACTTCTTTATGGTGGGCGAAGTCTACGGTTTTGGCGCCAATGATTTTGGTGTGACACGTGGTCGCGATTACGACTTCGGTGATCGCAAAGTGGACTTCTACCGCTATGGCTTTGACAGCCTGATCAATTTCGATTTCTCCCAGCGTGCTGGTCAAGACTGGGAAGACCTATTTTCCACTTACTCGGAGAACCTGAACGGTGGTCCCCTCGACGGCCTTGGCCTGCTTAACTACCTGACTTCCCACGACGACATGAACTCCTTCGATCGTGACCGAAAGCAGGCGCGCACCGCGGCGACCAAACTGATGCTGGCGCCGGGCGCAGTACAGATCTACTACGGTGACGAACTGGCGCGGCCGCTGAACGTCTCTGAAGCCAAGGGCGACGCCCAGCTGCGCAGTGCCATGAACTGGCAGGATCTGGAGAAAGAGGAGACACGGGAACTGCTTGCCCACTGGCAGAAACTGGGCCAGTTCCGCCAGGCGCATCCTGCAGTAGGGGCCGGTGAGCACCGCATGATTGCAAAAATACCCTACACCTTCACTCGTAACCTGGAGGGTGAGAGTTCAGTAGTGGTAGCACTGGATGCGCCGCGGGGGCCAAAGACTGTTTCGGTGAAAGGTGTCTTTGCCGACGGCACCAGCCTGAGGGATCACTACTCCGACAAAAGAGTGACTGTTCGCGATGGCAAGGTGAAGCTGAATACCAGATTCGAGCTCGTGCTCCTGGCTCCGGAAAGAGAGCGCGGCTAAAAGGCCGCGCTCCCCGTTCATGCGATGGCGGCGGTCAGTTGACGGCCGTCAACTTTTCTTCCGTATTGTGGGCGGTGGTATCTGCCACGCCCTCTGTGCTGGTGAATTCATTGCACACCATCACATCCACTTCCACGCCGCCGATCACCCGTTCTGCAGTGTTGCCGCGCAGCAGCGACCCAGTTTCTCCATACTGGTTCAGGGTACCCATCACCACCAGGTCCGCATCGACCTCGCCAGCGACTCGTGACACCACTTCATTGGTATAGCCACGCTGTACGTGAATGCGCTCGGTAGGTACGCCGGTTTTGCGGGCCAGCTTGGCCAAGGCGCCACGGTCCGGGTAGAGCATAGAATCCAGGAAGGCATTCACCAGGTGCAGTTCGGCTCCATAACAGGCGGCGATATAGCGGGCCCGTTCAGTGATCTGGCGGTTGAGCTGGCGCTGTTTGTCGGTTTTGGCCTGGTAATTCACCGTCGCCAGTACCACCTTGCGCTGGGCTTTGGCTCCGGGGCGAATGAGCACCACCGGGCAGCGGGCCTGCTTGAGCACCTGCCACTTGGATTCGGCAAAGGTGAAGCGGCGGCTGGTTTTGGCGTGCACCGGCAGGTAGATCATTTCCGCATTGCAGCGACGGGATTCCTGGATGATGGCCCCCTGCCAGTCACTGGACCAGCACACCTGAATTTCGCACTCCAGGCCGGCTGCCGCCACTGGCTGTCGAATCTGCTCGCGGAACCAGGACTCGTCCCGAAACAGGTGATCGTTGACCGCGCGGGTATCCACCGCTTCGCCGTCGACAGCGACAAATATCTGTAGCCGTGGCTGTGGCGTGCGCAGCCCGGCGATGGTAATTGCCCGCTCGAGAGCCACGTGGCGCTCATCATTGGGGTCGACGACGACAAAGATCGTGGATTGCTGTTGCATGTTTCCTCCTGATTACAACGCAAGAAAATAAAAAAGCTATCCGGCCCGGTTCAGGCCGGCGGAGCGGACTGCCTGTGAGGGCTATTATGTCCGGCTCACGTGACAACTTGGGGTCCATTCTGCCTCAAGAGGTGGGGTCGACCTTGAGGGAAATCAATGGTGAGCGGACTTGGCCTGAGCGCGATCGAGATGCTGGTCTGGAAAAGATTTGAACAGCACTGCGGAGAGTGAGTGTTTGGGGGCTTGGTGGGTGCTCCGGGGCACTGAGAGATGTAGCCAAGCGAAAGTCAGGGGCACCGGCAGGTGCCCCGTATTTCCGGCAGAGGGAGAGCAGTGCTAGCGCTGCACTTTCAGGATGTATCCTGCCAGAGGTGCCAGCGGCAGTTGAATGGTGCCCTTGCCCTCGCTCACGACCAGCTCTGCCCCGGTCGTTTCATCCAGTTGATCGACCAGGCGATAGCTACCGTCATCCAGCTTCCACGCTGTCACCAGCTCAGCCGGCAAGCCCAGGGTCACATCCTTTTCCTGGCCTGAGAAGTTGGCAACGACCACGAGCTCCTCATTGTCCGACCAGCGGGCGAACGCGTACTGCTGCTCCCCGTAGCCCTTGCCCTGCTCGCGATTGAACTCGTGAAGGTCGGCAAACTGGCCGCGAAGAGCCTCGCTCTCGATCGAGAAGTTAAGTAGTTTCTGATAGAAGGTACGCAGTGATTTTTCCTCGTCAGTCAGCTGCCCACCATCGAATGCACCCTCGTTGACCCAGCGGCGCACCGTGGGTACTGACCAGTAATCGAAGATGGTGGTGCGACTGGCCTTGCCGAAACCGGCATCCTCACTGGCGGGCTCGGCCAGCTCCTGGCCAAAATAGACCAGCGTGGGTGCGGCGGACAGCGCGGTGGAGACCACCATGCCCGGCTTGCCCATCTCGGCGTTGCCGGCAAATTCCGGGCTGGCGATGCGCTGCTCGTCATGGTTTTCCAGGAAGCGCAGCATATGCGGGGCGATGTCGGTCAGGCTTTCCTGGACTTCTACAACCTTGCCCATCTCACCCTTGCCTTCCATGACCGCACGCAGGGCATCGTAGGTGCCCACCTTGTCGTAGAGGTAGTCCATCTTGCCCAAGTGGATGTAATCGCGATAGCGCTCCGGCGTATAGATCTCGGCAAGAAGCAGCGTTTCCGGTTTGCGGGACTTGATTGAGGAGTTCAGGTAGCTCCAGAACTCCACCGGCACCATGCCGGCCATGTCGTAGCGGAAACCGTCGACGTCCATATCCAGCCAGTAGTGGGTGATGTCACGGAACTTCTCCCACGAGTCCGGTACATCCTTATCGGCCCAGAAGGCTGCATGCTCTTCATAACCCTTTTCAGCAAAGCTTTCCGGCAGTTCCGGGAAGTCCTTGCTGTCATCCGGGCGCACACCGAAGTTGATCTTGACGGTTTCGTACCAGTCGTTGATATCCGGTTGCGGGGCACGGGCGCCATTGCCGGTCCACTTGGCCGGGCTCTCTTCAAACTTGCCATCCGCAAGCGGGTGGGCCTCGCCGTTCAGGGGCTGGTAGTCGTCGCCCACCGGTACTTTGAAGTCCTCACCCACCACGTAATAGAAATTGTTGTCACGGGCATAAGTCACGGACTTATCGTCATCGGCGCCGAAGTCACGCACGCCCTCGGGCTTGTCAAGGGACTGATAAGCGCGGGCCACATGGTTGGGCACGATATCGATGATGACCTTGAGGCCCGCATCGTGGCTGCGCTGGATCAGGTCGCGGAATTCCTGCAGGCGCTCGGCCGGATTTTCCGCCAGGTCCGGGTTGACGCTGTAGTAGTCCTTGATCGCATAGGGAGAGCCGGCACGGCCCTTGACCACGTCCGGGTCGTCGTTGCTGATACCGTACTCGGTATAGTCACCGACTAGTGCATGATGCAGGGCGCCCGTGTACCAGATATGGGTGGCGCCCAGCGCACGGATTTCCTCCAGGGCTTGCGGGGTAATGTCGTTGAACTTGCCAACGCCATTTTCTTCGAGGGTGCCCCAGGGCTTGTTGGTCGCGTTGGTATTGCCAAACAGGCGGGTCATCACCTGGTAGATCACCGGTTTTTCTGCCACCAGCGTCACCGCTTCGGGTGCCGCCTGCGGCTGTGCATTTTGCGCGTCGGAGCCCGGGCGCTCTTCCTGGCTGCAGCCCAGCGCAGAGAGCATCAGGCTGGCGGCAAATAGGGTTTTGAGTTTCATTATCCTTCCTTTGCAATTTTCTCATGCGCCCTTCACCCGCGAGGGGAAGGGCAGGGAATTCTTAGTGGCTGACCATCAGTGACTGGGGGCTGTAACCCCAGGAGAATTTCACATGCAGCTGGTTTGCGCGCGCGTCCAGCCAGGCCCCCTCGGTTGCGCGCTCGAAATCCCTTTCCCGTTGATGGATTTCGATCGCCCGATCGCCGAGCTGTACCTGAGAGGCGGGCACGGTCCAGTTGTGAATATTGAGGCTGATGGAACGCTGTGACGGCTCGCCCTCGTAGCCACCGCCCTCGCGATGGAAATCGAAACGGATGCCGTCGGCGTCGCGCCTGGCAGAGAACTTCAGCTTGGCGTAGCGGTCGCGGTTGAAGGCGTCGACGGTGTTGCCGTCATCTTCGTAGACATAGCTCTCCGACTCTACTGCCGTGGGGTGGGCGTAATAATCCAGCGTCAGCTGTTCGCTGGAATAGTCGCGGGTAGTGGCAATATCGTCGATGGTGGGAATAAAGGCGCCGGCTCTGACCAGCACGGGGATGGTCTCCAGGTCTACCTCGACTTTTGTTTCGTTGCCGCTGTGTTGCTCGTCATTCCAGTAGTCGAACCAGACACCGCCGGGCAGCTTCACTGTCACCTCATCGATATCGGCATCGGTAACTGGTGCTACCAGGAAGTCGTTGCCCCACAGGTAGGCGTCCTTGTAGTCGATCAGCTCCAGGTTGCTTTCATCGGAGAAAAACAGCGGGCGCATCAGTGGCAGGCCGGTCTGGCTGTTTTCGAACGCCAGCGTGTAGTTATAAGGCAACAAGCGGTAGCGCAGCTTGATGAACTCGCGGGTAATATCGCGGGTTTTGCGATCGTGGAAGACCGGTTCTGACGCAATGTGATCCTGCGCGTGGGGGCGGTAGACCGGCTGGAAGACACCGTACTGCAACCAGCGGATATAGAGCTCTCGATCAAACTCCTCGCCACCGGCAAAGCCGCCCAGATCGGAGTGGGTGTAACCGAAACCGAGCAGGCTCATCTGCAGGGCGAGTTCTACCTGCGGCTTGAGGCCGCCCCACTCGCGGGCCACATCGCCGGTCCACGGGATCATGCCGTAGCGCTGTGAACCGGGGAAGCCGGCGCGCATCATGATAAACGGGCGGCGCTCGGGGTACTGGGCTGTCTGCTTGTCGTGCAGTAGCTGCGCCCAAGTGTGACCGTAGGCATTGTGTACTTCGTCGGCCATACCAATCTTGTGTACGGTGTCGGAAGGATGAACTTCGGGCTCACCCAGGTCACCCCACCAGCCACCGACCCCCTGCTTCAGCAGGCCGTCGTAGACATTCCAGAACCAGTCGCCAGCCTCCCCGGAGAAAACATCCACCAGGCCAGTGTTGCCAAAATAGAAATCGAAGCGCTTGGGCTCTCCGGCAAGGTTTTTGGCCAGTACGTTGTTCTCCACCGCTTCGTCCCAGCGCTTGGAGGTAGTGAGAATAAATGGCTCGGTGACCAGGATGGTGTTGATGCCACGATCCTTGAAATCGGCCATCATTTTTTCCGGCTGCGGAAAGGTATTGCGATCCCAGTCCAGGTTACCCATATGGCCCTTGATGTCGGGGCCAAACCAGTAGAGGTCGAGCACGACGGCATCGAGAGGGAAATCCTCCTCGGCAAACTTGTCGACCGTCGCCCTGACTTCCTCTTCACTGCGGTAGCCGAAGCGGGAGGCAAAGTTGCCCAGTGCCCAGCGCGGCGGCAGTGGCTGCTTGCCGGTGACGTCGACGTAGTTCTCGATCAGCTCTGGATAGCTCTCACCCGCCACCACGATGTAGGCGGTGCGGCCAGCCATCGCTTCGAACTGGAGCAGGTCCGCGCGGCTGGCACCCAGGTCCATGTGGCCGGTGGCGCTGTTATCGAACAGCAGCACATACTTGTTACTGCTCATGACCGCCGGCAGGCTGAAATACATCTGCTCGGATTCAGTGGTGTAACCGTAATGAGCACGGTTATACAGCGGCAGCCGCTTACCGCGGCGATCCATACCCAGCACCCGCTGGCCACCGCCAATCAGCTTCTCGTCCTCTTCCAGGGTGAAGCGGAAACCGCGGATGGTTTCGGTGGCGAAAAAGCCGCTCTCCTCCTGGATCAACGGCTCCTCACCGCGAAAATACTGAATCGCAAACGGCGACTTCTGGATCACTGCGGTGAGGTCGCCGAGTTCGTAAATCAGTTGATCAGGAGTTTCCTCCAGGTGAGTATCGACGTCTGCATGATCATTCGAGGCAATGGCGAACGAAGGCAGTTGTTTGACGCCCTCGCGTTGATAATGCACCTCGATGGCCGCGTCGTTGAGCGGGGTGAGTGACACCTGCGCGTCGCTGAGCCTGAGGTTCAGAACGTCACCGTCCAGGGTGTGTTCGATATAGTCACGGGCCACAGCGGCCTGGAAAACTCCAGCACCTACCAGGCCAATCAGTGCGCACGTGCGCATTAGGGGTTTGGCTATCATCATTGCCTCTTATGGTTATTACCCTCTTGCGGGGCTTTACTCCATTGATCTACAGGTTGTAAACCGATCCGGAGCCCGGCATCGGTCAACAGTATTTGTCCCGGTCTACTTGAGTTCCAGCACCATCACGCCACGGGCAGGAATCACCAGGTTGTCGATTGCATGTTGCTCTCCACTGATGACGTCAGTTGCAGACTTTTTGTCTTTAACTGCTTCGGAAAAGTGGCCGGCGGGCAAGGAGAATGGTTCCTGGCCCTTATTCATTGCCACCATTACGGTCTTGTCGTCGTTGTAGCGGAAGTAGACATAGGTGTCGTTCAACGGGGCGAAGTGCATCAGGGCCCCGCTGTGGATCACCGGGTTGTCCTTGCGCCAGGTGAATAGCGCCCTGGTGAAAGACTGGGCTTGGCGCTGGGCCTCGCTCAAGCCGGAGCCGGTAAAGCCATTGGTTTTGTCGCCCTGCCAGCCGCCGGGGAAGTCGCTGCGTACGATGCCATCATCCCGGTGCTTGGGGCTTTCAAACAGCAACTCGTCGCCATAGAAAAACTGCGGGATGCCGCGCATGGTGGCAATGTATGCGACCGCCATGCGGTAGAGGTCCAGGTCTTTATCCAGCTGGCTGTACAGGCGGCTGGTATCGTGGTTGCCGCCGAAGATAACGAGCCGATCGGGGTTCGGATATTTGAAGTCGTGGGCCAGGCCCTCATACAGGGTGATAAGGCCGCTGTTCCAGCTCTCACTGTCCGCCAGCCCCTCACGCAGCGCATAGTGCAGGGGGAAGTCCATCATGCTCTTGAGGCGGCCTCCCGTCACTGCCTCACCCTCTTCCAGTTGCCAGTGCGAGACCAGTGCAGGGCTGCGGGTCCACTCCTCCCCGACGATATTGAAGTTGGGGTATTCGCGGTGAATTCTTGAGGCCCACTGTTGCAGGAACGCTGGATCGGAATAGGCGTATGTGTCTGCGCGGATACCGCTCAGGCCCGCGTACTCGATCCACCAGAGTGTGTTCTGGATCAGGTAATTTGCCACCAGTGGATGGCGTTGATTCACGTCCGGCATGGAATCCACGAACCACCCGTCCAAAAAGCCGCGCCTGTCGACTTCACTCGCGTAGGGATCCACGGGGGTAAAGCGGCTGTGGTTGGTGATTTCAAACTCGCCTTTTTTGATGCCCTTGCCATTGAGCCAGTCACCGTCGGGAAGGTCTTCCATCCACCAGTGACCGCTGCCGATATGGTTGAGCACCACATCCTGAATTACTCCCAGGCCCCTGGCACCTGCGGCAGCGACAAAGTTGCGAAACTCTTCGTTGGAGCCAAAACGCGGGTCGATACGGTAATGATCGGTGGCCGAATAGCCATGGTACGAGTAGGTGGGCTGGTTGTTTTCCACCAGTGGGTTGGGCCAGATGGCAGTGAAGCCCATGTCGGCGATGTAATCCAGGTGCTGCTGCATCCCGGCGATGTCACCGCCGTGGCGACCACCGGGATGCTGCCGGTTGGGGCCCTCCAGGGTGTCCGCCGTGCTGTCGTTTTCCGGTTTGCCGTTGGCAAAGCGGTCCGGGGTAATCAGGTAGATGGCATCCCGGCTGTCGAAACCGCGCCGGGAGGCGGAGCCGGGGTTTCTCGGCCGCAGGGTGTAACTGAAGTGGAAGCGCGCCTTGCCCCTTTCCTTCAGGGCGATTGTGAAGGTGCCTGGATCGGTATCGGCGGCAATATTGAGGTTGATGAACAGGTAATTGGGGTTCTCTACCTTTTCAGTGCCAAGCACTGTCACATCCGCGGAGTCCGTCTCGGGTTGTAGCCGGGAGATATCCCGTCCGTACACCAAAAGCTGCAGGCTTTGCTCTGCCATGCCCGCCCACCAGAAGGGTGGTTCTACTCGCTCCGGTTCGCTGGCTGATGCTGTCGTCGCAATGCCCGACAGGCAGGCAAAAGTCAGGGCCAAAAGGTAAAGCTGCCGCATGATGGGCTCCACTGTGCGCAAACTTGTCGTAACTGCGTATTGTCGCGCAGAGGCCGCGCCTTTGACTCCCCCCTGTGGCAGGGGGATATCAAGACTGGTAGCAATGTTTGCGGTTTTCGCCAACGCTGGTGAAAAGCTGTGACTGTTGGTCCAGATTTGGTCGAAGGAAAGGGCTGAGGGGCTTCTCCTCCCCCGGCAAGGGGGGAGGGAGTCGGCTGGCCCCTCTGTCAGAATCGCCGCATAACCATAATCACACGCCCGTTGCGAGCCCAACCCCTGGTTCGGCGCTGACTGCGGAGCAAACCTCGGAAGAACAGCGGTGATCTTATGACCCAAACAGCGTCCGGCGCCCCAGCGCAGTCAGTGAAACAGCCCAAGTTGCCGTTCTGGCAGGTATGGAACGTCAGCCTCGGCTTTCTCGGTGTGCAGTTTGGCTTCGCCCTGCAGAACGCCAACGCCAGCCGGATTCTCTCCGACCTGGGCGCGGACCTGCATTCGTTGTCGCTGTTCTGGATCGTGGCGCCGCTGATGGGGCTGATTGTGCAGCCGATTGTCGGCTCCGCCTCAGATCGCACCTGGAACCGTTTCGGCCGGCGCAACCCCTACATCCTGTTCGGCGCTATCGCCGCCGCGCTGGGTATGGCCTTTATGCCCAATTCGGCGATTGTTGTCGCCTTTGTGGCACCGATTTTGTTCGGTGGCGTGATGCTGGCGCTGATGGATGCGGCCTTCAATGTGACCATGCAGCCGTTCCGCGCTCTGGTATCTGATATGGTGCCGTCGGAGCAGCGCACGCTGGGTTATTCCATCCAGTCACTGCTGATCAATATCGGCGCAGTGATGGGCTCCATGCTCCCGTTCATCCTGACCAACGTGATCGGCCTGGATAATGCCTCCAAGGCAGGTGGTGTGGCTCCGTCGGTCATCTGGGCGTTCTACATTGGTGCCACTGTGCTGCTGGGTTCGGTGCTCTGGACCGTGTTCCGCACCAAGGAGTACGCGCCGAAGGAGTACAACGCTTACAAAGGAATCGATGAGGCGGAACTGGCCAGTGAGCTGGCGGAGCGCAAAACCCTGTTGCAGCGCCTGCAGGGCTTCACCAGGCTGCTGTTCAATATGCCGAAGACCATGCGCCAGCTGGCGGTGGTGCAGTTCTTCTCCTGGTTCGCGCTGTTCATTATGTGGGTCTACACCACCCCGGCCATTACCCAGCATGTCTGGGGCGTGGATGCCAAGTGGTTCGACCACGATTACCTGGCTACCGTCGGCCAGATCCCTGATCACATCGCCGCCGCCAAGGGTGCTGCCGGTGACTGGGTGGGGATCATCTTCGCGGCCTACTCCCTTTTCGCCGCCATCTTCTCCATCGCCCTGACCAAGATCGCCATGACCCTGGGCCGCAAGCCCACCTATGCGCTGTCCCTGTTGCTGGGCGGGCTCGGCTATATCAGCTTCCTGATGTTCCAGGGCGGCGAGCTGACCCAGGTCAATCTGCTGATTACCGAGGTCACTGTGCCCAGTGGGGCCCTGGGGCTGTTGCTGCCGATGATCGGCGTGGGCATCGCCTGGGCGGCGATCCTTGCCATGCCCTACGCGATCCTGTCCGACTCGCTGCCGGCCAGTAAGACCGGTGTCTACATGGGGATCTTCAACTTCACCATTGCAGCGCCGCAGATTTTGTCCGCCCTGGTGGCCGGCCCGATCCTGCACAGCGTATTCGACAACCAGGCGATCTACATCATCGTGCTGGCAGGTGTGTTCATGATTTTCGGCGCGATGTCCGTGTTCTTCGTCCGCGAGCCGGAAGTGGAAGTTGACACACTGGAGCCCGAGCCGGTAGTTGCCTGACCGGACTGAGAAGGCCAGGCAATGTCTGCACAGAAGCCCCTCCCCGAGGGGCTTTTTTGTATGTGTAAATCAAGTCAGTCATTCGCTTGGCAGTGGATGGTTTTCCCTCTGGGCGATGTGGCGTTGCTTTGACAACGACAATGCCGGCTTCATAGACTGGCGAATCAATAATTACTGACCAGAATCTGCATGTCATTTTTACAATCCATTGATGCGGCGCTGGCCGCGTTTGCCTCCTTCGTCTGGGGAACTCCGCTGCTGGTACTGTTGGTGGGCGGGGGGCTCTATCTGCTGATTGTTTCCCGTGCACGCCCCTATCGACACCTTGGGCATAGTGTCGACCTGCTGATGGGGCGGTACGACGACCCCAATGATCCCGGTCAGGTGCCGCACCGGCAGGCGCTGTCCACGGCCCTGTCGGGAACCCTGGGTCTGGGTAACATTGCCGGTGTTGCCATCGCCATCAGCACCGGTGGTCCCGGGGCCATCTTCTGGATGTGGGTGACGGCGCTGGTGGGGGTGGCCACCAAGTTCTATACCGCGACTCTTTCGGTGATGTACCGGGGGCGTGATGCCGATGGCGAGCTGCAGGGCGGCCCCATGTATGTCATTCGCGAGGGGCTGGGACGGCGATGGATGCCACTGGCTTTTCTGTTTGCTATCGCGGGTCTGTGCGGCATGCTGCCGGTCTTCCAGTCGAACCAGACGGTACAGCTGTTGCGTGAGTCCTTTGCGATCCCGCTCGGCATGGTTGGCGGTGAGGGCTCACTGCTGTTCGACTTTGTTGTCGGGGTCGTACTGGCCATCGCGGCGCTGGTGGTAATCGCCGGCCGTATTCAGCGTATCGGCAAGTTTGCCGTGCGTATCGTGCCTGGCATGGTGGTTTTCTATCTGGCCCTGACGCTGATTGTGATCGGCTATTTCTGGCAGGAAGTGCCGGCGGCATTTGCGCTGATTTTTACCGATGCCTTCAGCGGTCAGGCAGTGGCGGGTGGCGCACTGGGGGCGGTCATCGCCACGGGCATCAGCCGCGGGGCATTCTCCAATGAGGCCGGTATCGGTACCGAGTCCCTGGCCCACGGCGCGGCCAAAACCCGCGAGCCCATTCGCGAGGGCGTAGTGGCAATGGTGGGGCCGATCATTGATACCCTGGTGATCTGCACCTGTACCGCGCTGGTCATTCTGCTCACCGGTGTGTGGGAGCACGGCGCCGGCATCGAGGGGGTATCCCTGACCGCCGAGGCGTTTTCCCAGGTGTTTGGTGGCTGGGGGCCCTTGCTGCTGTTGCTGATGGTGCTGCCGCTGGCGTTCAGTACCATCGTCACTTTCTGGTACTACGGCGTGAAGTGTTTTGTCTTCCTGTTTGGCACGCGCTGGCAGGGACTCTACACGGCGGCGTATATTGCCCTGATTGTGATCGGAGCAGTGGCCTCACTGAATGCGGTCAACAGCATCATTATCGGTATGTACGCGATCATGGCGATTCCCACCATGACATCGACGCTACTACTGGCGAAGCGCGTCAATCGCGCCGCACATGACTACTTTACAGCGCAGGAGCTGCAGGAAAAGGCCGAGGCCAAACGGGCTTGACCCCTTAACCTCAGCAGAAACGAAAAAGGCCGCAGTCTCCTGCGGCCTTTCTCGTTTCCAGGGCATTGAAGTTATGGAACGATGCTCACTTTGGTGCCCACGCTCGCATGAGCGAAGAAGATTTTTGCCATATGCCAGGGCAGGCGAATACAGCCATGGGAGGCCGGGTAGCCGGGCACATAACCCGCGTGCATGGAGATTGGGCCGTTAACCCGCATCATGTAGTCCATGGACGCCCCGCGGAATACGGAGCCCGGCGGGCGACGGTCGCGACGCACGTCCACGTTGCTGCGCAGCACGTAGCCGCTGCGGCTCACGTAGTGACCGTACAGGTTGGAGCGGTGGTTGACCTTTTTCTCCGAGATACGGAATGTGCCGGGGGGAGTACGGTGGCCGGCTTTACCGGTGGAGACCGGAGACATGCCAGCCAGGCGCCCGCCCTTGTAGAAGTAGGCCATCTGCTCACTCAGGTCGATCTTGATATGCGGTGTTCCCCCTGCCACATCGTGCCGCCACCAGGACTTGTTGGTGAACCTCATGGCGTCCCTGTGCATCTGTGGCGAGGCAGCCTGGCGATTATTGCGGTAATAGTCGCGCACCCAAGGCGGTGGATTGTTGGGATCCCTGTAATCCCTGGCCTCTGTCATCGGCGTGGTAAGGGGTATGCCGCCGAGAAACAGCAGCGCGACCAACGAAGATCGTATCAGCAGTGAAAAGTAGCTTTGCATTGCGCACCTCTCTTTTTGCAAGCACCAGCGAGTTGCCAATCCGAGTGGCCGTTTCCGGCAGCGGGGCGCAGCAGTGCGCACCGCGGGCAGCGGTTCACGGCTCTTCGGATGTTCCCCAGCGCAGCGGTCCGATGTTTCCCGGCTTGGCTGCAGAGTGGGCACGCAGCGGCGATTGCCGCAGCGAGTGGCCTCAAGGCTAAAGTGGAAAAATGCGCCGTCTTACATCGTTTCGATCTTTTTGCTTTTCTTGATAGAGCAAATGAATCGATCAAGTCCGCATGATTGTGCTCTCACGCACGGTGTCAGCCCTGCATGCCGTTGGTGGATAGGTGATAGGGAAGCTTCTGATGGGCAAGCCGGGGGACGACAGGTGCCTGGGGCCGATTGGAACAGGCTGGTGGAGGCAGGTAGCCCTGGCTGGGGCACTGCGGGCTGGCGGGTGTCAGTGTCCCGGGTGAGGCCCGCAGAGACAGGTCGGGGCCCCTGTGGGCAACCGTTAATGTGCGGCAGTTTTGTAACAGGCTTTCCGGCAAGCGTGATTTTATATTTCATCCCGGAGTCTCCTGGGGTACCGTTTCCCGGGTTCAGATGCTCAACAAATGGGATAACAACGATGAGTACACACAAACGGTGGCTGTTGGTGCTGATGTGCCTTCTCGGCGCCATCTCCTGCTACATCTACGGCCTGCCGCAGGGTAGTGCGGTGTTTCTGGCGCTGGGCATGGTGTTTGAGGCGGGCTTCTGGATCGGGCTTCGCCGTCGCAGACGCAAAGGTGCTGAGTAAGTTGCGGCTACGTGGCTTTCAAGTGACCCGGGTGAGCCGGGTAGATGGGCATTAACAGGGAAATTGCGGCACAAAAAAGCCGGCACGGGGCCGGCGTATAAAAAGCTCGGAAAGAGAGCTAAAGCTTGCGTAAACAACTCGGGGAAGAGTTCGAGCAAGGAAAAAAGGTGAAATGCCCCGGCTGACGAATGGCGGTGCGGCGCCGGGGCACTTCGAATAACTTAAACGCTGCGGCGCAGTACGCGGGCGCCGGCCAACGGCAGGGCCAGCTGGCCGTCTTCCACCGCGCCGCCAAACCTGGCTGGCGTGATGTCCTCGGCACCGGCGAAGTCCGCGGGCACTTCCAGGTTCTCTCCAGTCTTGCCCAGATTCAGCGCCACAAAGAATTCCTCGGTGCCGGTGCGGCGGTAGAACACCAGCAGGTCGTTGCCAGTCTCCACAACTTCCTGTTCGGCCTTGGCCAGGCCGGGCCACTGGCGGTGCCAGTCCAGCAGGCTGCGGAAGCGGTTGAGCATGGAATCCTGGTCGTCCTCCTGCACGCTCACGGCTTTGTGGTGGTGCTCCTCGGGTACCGGCAGCCAGGGCTTCACCTTGGAGAAGCCGGCGTTCACCTCGCCGTGATTGACCCACGGCATGGGAGTACGGCAGCCGTCGCGGCCCTTGAACTCCGGCCACAGGTTGATGCCGTAGGGGTCCTGCAGGTCCTCGAAGGCGATCTCCGCTTCCTCGAGGCCCAGCTCTTCACCCTGGTACAGGCAGACACTGCCGCGCAGCGTCAGCTGCATGAGCAGGAACAGGGGCACGCGGGCGAACGCCTGCTCGCTGTCGAAGCCTTTATTCCAGCGGCTCATGGGGCGCGGCACATCGTGGTTGCTGATGGACCAGCAGGGCCAGCCCTCTTCGATCACGCGCTGGTTCTTGCGCAGGGTATCGCGCAGGAACTCGGCACTGCAGTCCTCCGACAGCAGGTCGAAGGAGTAGGCCATATGCAACCGGTTGTCGGTAGTGTAATCGGCCATGATCTTGTGGGTGTTGTCATCGCCCACTTCGCCGACGGTGACGGTCTCGGGGTACTGGTCCAGCAGCTGGCGCACCCGCTGCAGGAATACCAGGTTTTCCGGCTGCGATTTGTCGTGAACATGCCACTGGTAGTGGTAGGTATTTACCGGTGGCAGTCCCTTCTCGTCCAGCTCCAGTGGCCGCGCGGGATTGTCCTGCAGGGACTGGTTATGGAAAGCGTGATTGATGGCGTCCAGGCGGAAACCATCCACACCGCGATCCAGCCAGAACTTCAGGTCGGCCAGCAGTTGCTCCTGGACTTCCGGGTTGTGCAGGTTCAGGTCCGGCTGCTCTTTCAGGAAGTTGGTCAGGTAGTACTGGCGCCGGCGGGTGCACCAGCGCCAGGCGCTGCCGCCGAAGTTGGACATCCAGTTGTTGGGCGCGCTGCCGTCCGGCTTGGGGTCGGCCCAGACGTACCAGTCGGCTTTCGCGTTGTCGCGGCTGGAGCGACTCTCCTCGAACCAGGGGTGCTGGTCGGATGAGTGGCTGAGGATCTGGTCGATGATGATCTTGAGGCCGCGCTGGTGGGCCGCCTCGATCAGGCGGTCGAAGTCTTCCAGGTTGCCGAACAGCGGGTCGACGTCGCGGTAATCCGATACGTCGTAGCCGAAGTCTGCCATGGGCGACTTGAAGAACGGCGAAATCCAGATGGCATCCACACCGAGAGATTTCACATAGTCGAGTTTCTGTGTGATACCGGGCAGGTCGCCGATACCGTCGCCGTTGGCGTCGCAGAAGCTGCGTGGATAGACCTGGTAGATAACGCTGTTACGCCACCACTCCCCGTTGGTGGCGCTTGTGTTGTTACCGCTCATAACTACAGCCCGTAGGATTGTCGTTCATTAGGATAGGGTGGAGTATGCAGGCGCCGGCGACCCGGCGCCTCATCCCTGACAGGGGGGGAGGGTCGCCGAAAGTCAGGATTGGTCTGTGGGCTGATCCTGCACCGAGCGCAGCATCTGCTCCGCCAGGGCGATGGCCTCCTGGCGGTCCTTCACATCCAGCTTCTGGTACAGGCTGCGGATGTGGGTCTTGATGGTGCTGGGGGCCACCTTGAAGTGCCGGGCGATGCGCTCGTTGGAGAGCCCGGAATGGATCGCATTCAGCACCTGCCATTCCCGCGGCGTCAGGGGGGAGTGGCGCAGGAAGTCCGGCACCGCGTCACTGTCGAGGATCTCGCGAATGATGGTCTCGTCCAGTTCGATGCGGATGCCGCCGTCCAGCTCCGGTTGTGACTGGGCCAGCCGGATCAGTTCCTGGGCCTTGTCCCGTTCGGCATCGGTGAGCTCCTCCTCCAGGACCGCCTTCAGAATCACGATCAGGGGCTTGCCCAACTGCAGGAAGCTGGCAGTGAAGTCGCGCTCGACGGCGATGCTCAGCGCCTCCCGAATGGCCTGCACGGCACTCTCGCGCTGCTGGCGCAACCACAGCAGGTGGGCCTCCAGTACCAGGTTGCGCAGGCAGTCGGTCACCAGGCCGCATTCGCGGGCCACCTGCTGCAGGCGGGTAATCAGGCGGTTGGCGTCGGACCAGCGGGTCAGCTCGATCAGTGCACGCACGTGGTTGCGGCCGTGGCACTGCTCGAAATGGTTGCTGGGGCGATCTGCCACCGGCTGTGCCTGTTCCTGCCAGGCGGCGATGGATTTCTGGTCGCCCAGGGCGCGCCATACGCGAATACGTGCCGAGTCAGCGTTGGCGACCCAGTCGCGGTGGTACTGCTCACCGCTCAGCAGATTGTCGATACGGGCCAGCCACTCCAGGGACTCCTCACGCTCGCCGCGGGCCTGCGCCACCTTGAGCAGCAGGGTGTACTCCGGCAGCAGCCAGCGCTCACCCACCTTGCGATTGATCTGCATGCCATGGCGGGCGGCGGCGGCCGCTTCGTCCAGGTCGCCCTGCTCCCAGGCCAGCTGGCCGCGCAGGCGGCAGATAAATTCGGAGATGGGCAGGCCGGTGAGGTGTTGCTCTTCCACCAGCTTGGCGGCGCGCTCGCGCAGGCCGGCCGCTTTCTTCAGCAGCCCCTGGGCGATAGAAATTTCCGTCTGCTGGCAGATGGCCCAGGCAGCGCTGGGGAAATCCTGCTCGGACATAGCCAGCGCTTCCACCTCGCGCATATAGTTGCAGCCTTCCTCCAGCTCGCCGAGGCAGAAACTGGTTTCGCCGGTCACCAGCAGGGCAGCGATGCGTTCGCCCTGCTGGTCCGGGCCCAGCAGCTCCAGGGCCTCCTCGGCATATTCCTTGGCGACCAGGGTGCGACCGCGGGCGACGGCGGTCTGGGCGCGCATGGTGGCAAACGCCCCCTCGAATTCGCTCCACTGTGCCGGGTCCTCCCGCTGCAGCCAGCTCTCCGCGGCGGACAGGTATTTCTTGCAGCGGTCGTAATCGAAGCTGTCCCGGGCCATCTTGGCGGCCAGCAGGGTAAAGCGGGCATTGCGCTTCAGGGTCTCGCGGCCGAGCCAGTCCAGGCAGTCGTTGAGTACCCGGGTCTGGCCCTCGCGCAGCAGCTGCTCGCCGTGGGTGGTCAGCAGTTTTTGCAGGCCTTCGCCATCCTCGGCAGCGAGGATATGCCGCAGGGCTTCCAGCGGCTGGTCGAGGCTCTGCCAGGTGTCACTGGCGATGCGGTGCAGCGCATAGCGGCGCTGTTTGTCGGTCAGCTGGCGCTGCAGGAAGCGGGCGAAAACCGGGTGGTAGCGGAACCACTGGCGGCTGGAATCCTGTGCCTGCAGGAACAGGCCGCGCCGGGCCACCTGTTCCAGCAGTTGCTGGCCGTCCTCCAGGCCGGTCAGCTGCTCCGCCAGGCGCGCGTTCACGCGGGTCAGGATCGACGTGCAGGCCAGCAGCTCGCGCAGGTCCGGCTCCAGGCGCTCAAGCACCTCTTCCGCCAGGTAGTCGAGAATGTGGCTGTGCCCCTGTTCCAGTTCTCCCAGATAGCGATCTACTTCCTCGCGGTCGCGCACGGACAGGGCGAACAGTTGCACGGCCGGCGGCCAGCCCTCACTCAGCTGGTGCAGTTGCTGCACGCGGTCGCTGTCGAGGGCGAAGGGCAGTCGCTGGTTGAGGAGTTGGGCGATCTCGTCGCTGTTCAATGCCAGTTGCTCGCTGCCCAGTTCCAGCAGGCGGCCCTGTACCCGCAGGGAAGCCAGACCCAGAGGTGGCTGGCTGCGGCTGGTGAGTACGATACCAATGCCGGCCGGTGCATGGCGCAGCAGGAAGCGGGTCGCGTGGTGCACCGCCTCGTTGTCGATCTGGTGGTAGTCGTCGAGGACAATGCGCAGTTCGCTGGGCAGCCCGCGCAACTCCGACAGCATCTGGCTGATGACCAGCGCCGGGTCCGGGCGCTGCTGGGCTGCCAGCAGGGCGTGGGTCTCGGGGGTGCCGTTACCAGTGGCGCGGTGTACACACTCCACCAGGTAGCGACAGAATTGCGTCGGCTCATTGTCGCTGCTGTCGAGCGAATACCAGGCCACTGGCGTGTCCTGTGCCGCTGCCCAGGAGGAGACCAGGGTCGTTTTGCCGTATCCGGCGGGGGCGGTGACCAGCAGCAGCTGCTCGCTGGAGCTCTCCTCCAGCAGGCTGAGCAGTCGCGGCCGCGCGAGCGTGTGTTCGGGGCAGTCCGGCAGGCTGTATTTAGAGGTCAATAGCATCGCTGAGTGCAGGGCCGTCTTTGATGATTGATTTTTGTACAGACGTGATTATGCACCATAACTCTGCCACGGTGACAGAACTTCGGCCTCCCCCTGCTGGCCGGCGTAGAAGTACCTTTCTTTGCAAAGCGCGGGGCAAATGGTACTTTTGACCGAATCAGCGGTGCCCACTAAATATAAGATGACGCAGTGCCCCCGGATTTTTCCTAAGGTGGAGCGGAGCGTTGCAACAGAACAAGAATCAGGGGCGGATCATGGCGGACATCATCATTCTGGCGGCGCCGGGCATGGGCGCGGTGGACAGCGACTTTGCCGAGCCGGTTTTCAGTGCGCTTCGCGACGGGCTCGGCGAAGACTGGTCGCGGGTCTATTGCGACACACTGGTTAGCCAGGAGCACCTGCAGCCCAATATCGAGCGGGTCTTTGAGGGCATGCAGAAGCGCGATATGGAATTCCTGCGCGCTCGCAAGTTCATGCTGTACGGCATGGCCGAGACTTCAGCACAGCTCACCGATATCCAGCAGCATGGCGGTAACTACGAGAAGAGCCAGGAGGCGATCTACCGCACCCTGGAGCAGGCGGCCAAGTCTGCCGGGGAAAACACCCCGGTGGTCCTGATCAGCCATTCGGTCAGCTGCGTGAGCCTGTCGAACTACCTCTGGGATGCCCAGCGCCCATCGGTCAACCACGGTATCTGGCGCGATGGCGGGCCTCGCGGTGTTCACAAGGGCTCGGCGAAAGATTTGTTCCTGCGCCTGAAAACCCTCAGTTACTGGTATACCCTCGGTCCCACCAACCCGCTCTGGTGCGCTGACCTGCCCCGGGACCAGATCCAGGCAGTGATCACCGAGACCCGCGGCTATCGATTCCAGTGGAAGAACTTTTACCATCCCGATGACCTGTTCGGCTGGCCACTGAAGCCCCTCAGCCCGTCCTACAACCAGGCAGTCTACCGCGATTATGAAACGGTCCCGCTGACGGACTGGCGCTCGGCCAACTGGGGGCCGCAGCTGGGCGCGCACGGCGAGTACTGGAGTTCGCCGCGAGTGCACGAGAAGCTGCTGGCGGATGTGCGCGAAGTGCTGGAAAAGCAGGCGCGACGCCGGGTCAGGGTGCCGACGCGAACTCGGGCCGCTGCCACGGTATAATCCCGCCCAAACTTTCTGGCAGCGGATTTTTCATGGCACTGCAATTTCACACCGTACCGGTCACTCCCTTTCAGCAGAACTGCACGCTCCTGTGGTGCGACCAGAGCAAGCGGGCGGCGGTGGTGGATCCCGGCGGTGACCTGGAGCGCATCCTGGCCGCGGTGGAAGAGCGGGGCCTGAAGCTGGAGAAAATCCTGCTGACCCACGGCCACCTGGATCACGTCGGCGGCACCGCGGCACTGGTAGCCCGGCAGCAGTTGCCGGTGGAGGGGCCGCACCGGGAAGACGCCTTCTGGATCGAGCAGCTGCCCATGCAGGCGCAGATGTTCGGTTTCCCGGCGGTCGAAACCTTCACCCCGGATCGCTGGCTGGAGCAGGGCGATTCCGTCACCGTGGGCGATGAGACCCTGGAGGTCCATCACTGCCCCGGCCACACGCCCGGTCACGTAATCTTTTTCCACCGCCCGAGCAATCTGGCCCTGGTAGGGGATGTGCTGTTTGCCGGCTCCATTGGTCGCACCGATTTCCCCAGGGGCGATCACGACACCCTGATCCGTTCCATTACTGAAAGGCTCTGGCCGCTGGGGGATGAAGTGCGTTTCATTCCCGGCCACGGCCCCATGTCCACTTTCGGACAGGAGCGGCAGACCAATCCGTTTGTGGCCGACAAGCGCTTCGGGTGAAGCCGTGAGCGCCGCGCTGAAGTCGCTCGAACGCAGGCTGCCGTGGCTCCTGGCGGCGATGGCGCTGCTGTTCAACGGCGGCTGCGCGGTAATTTCCGAGGACCAGTGCCATGCGGGTCTCTGGTACGAGCGGGGACTGCAGGACGGCGCCCGTGGTCGCAGCCAGGCGCTCATCTACGAAATCGCCCAGGAATGCCAGCAGCATGGCGTGCGCGCAGACAGCGAGGCCTGGCTGCGCGGACACGAAATAGGGGTCGAGCAGTTCTGTACGCCGGAAAATGGCTACTACCTCGGTCGTCGCGGCCACAACTACGAGGGCGTCTGCACCGGTCCGACCGCCGACCTGTTTATGGGCGAGTACCAGCGAGGGCTCGCCCATTTCCAGGTCGAAGAACGATACCGGCAACTGCAGGAACGCCAGGATTACCTGGAATACGAGCTGGGGGCTTTGCAGGCGGCAATTCGCGCAGAAGAAAACGAGTCCCGCCTGCAGGAGCTACGCCTGCAGCGACGCGCCGTCGCCCGTGAGCTGCGCTTGCTCGACCTGGAACTGCTCCGCTTCGGCGGCACCGGCTTCGGTCTGTTTTTCTGAGTGCGGCTCTGCCGCACACATATTGAGGGGAGCATCCCATGAGTATCTGGCACGTCCAGCCCACGCTGGAACAGCTGAATGAAAGTATTACCGGCTGTATGCCCGGTCATCTGGATATGCGACTCACCGACGTGGGGGACGACTACCTGGCGGGTACCCTGCCGGTGGACGCCCGCACCCGTCAGCCATTCGGTATCCTCCACGGCGGTGCCAGCGTCGTGCTGGCGGAGACTCTGGGTTCCATTGCCGCCAACCTGGTGGTCGATGGTTCCAGATATTACTGCGTTGGCCAGGAGATCAACGCCAACCACCTGCGCCCGGTGGCGGACGGGGAGGTGACCGGCGTTGCGCGCGCGGTGCACCTGGGCCGCACCAGCCAGGTGTGGGAGATTCGCATCACTGCACCGAACGGCAAGCTCAGCTGCATCTCCCGGCTCACCATGGCGGTGGTTGCTCACGGCTGATGGGGAGCGCGACCGATTTCGTCTACGAGGATATTCCCTACACCCTGGTACGCTCGCCCCGGCGCAAACGTGTGGGGCTGGTCATGGCGCGCAATGGTGTCGAGGTGCGCATTCCCCAGCGCTGCGCCGAGGTATACGGGCACCGTTTTCTGCAGGAGAACGCGCAGTGGGTGCGGGCACAGATGTTGCGATCCCGACAGCGGGCCGCCGAGGTGCCGGAGTACAGCTATCGTTGGGGGGAGGAATTTCCGTGGCTGGGGCGGCAGCTGCCGCTGCGACGGGCCGAGCGATCCGCTGAGGCTGTGATCGACGGGGATCGTATCCGCGTCTTCACTCGTGAAAAAGCACCGGAGCCCGCGCGACTGCAGGCGGCAGTGCAGCGACTCTACCAGCGCGAGGCGCTGGCCCTGTTGACGCGGAAGTCGGAGAACCTGGCCGCCCACCTCGGATTGCGGCCGGCGGCCGTGCGGGTACGGCGCACCCGCAGCAAGTGGGGGCACTGCACTGTGCGCGGTGAGCTGCAGTACAACTGGCTGGTGTGCCTGGCGCCGGAGCAGGTGGTGGATTACCTGGTGGCACACGAGGTCTGTCATATGCGCCATCACAATCACAGCCGCGCCTTCTGGCAGCTGGTGGAGGAGTTCTGCCCCGACTACAAAACGCTGCGCCGCTGGTTGCGGGAGAACGGGCACCAGTTGGTGCTCTGACGCCTCCCGTGAATCCGCTCTCTCCCACAACCGGGCCCACCCCTGGCCCGCTATGATCGAAAACATCGATGGCCAATAAACCCAGATTCTTCAAACCGTCCCGGCAAACGGCGAAACGGCAGCTGCCGGCGAAGCCTGTCGAGGCGGAAATCCTCAACTTCAGCCACGACCTGCGCGGTGTCGCCCGGATCGAGGGCAAGCCCGTCTTTATCGATAATGCACTGCCCGGTGAGCGGGTGCGCTTTCGCTACACTGATCGCCGCGCACGCTTCGACGAGGGTCAACTGCTCGAGGTGCTCGAGCCGGCCGACAATCGCTGTGCGCCGCGCTGCGCGCATATTGACGCCTGTGGCGGCTGCTCCCTGCAACACCTGCAGCCCGCGGCGCAGATTGCCGAGAAAGAGCGCATATTGCTCGACCAGTTGTCCCGCATCGGCGAGGTAGCGGTACCGGAGTTGCTGCCGCCGCTGACCGGGGCAAGTTTTGGCTATCGCCGCAAGGCGCGAATCGGCCTTCGCGTGCAGCGACCAGCGAAAGGGCGCGGCGAGAGCAAGTCGAGTCCGGTCTTTGGTTTCCGTGCCAAGCGCTCCAACGAGCTGGTGGATATTCGCGAGTGCCATGTGCTGCATCCGACAGTGGCTGAGCGCATACCGGAACTCCGCCAGCTGGTTGCCGGCAGCGAGGGCCGTGCGCACTTTACCCATCTGGAAGTGGCGGTGGGCGAGGATGCCGCAGCACTGGTTTTGCGCCATACACGGCCGCTATCGGAAGCCGACCGCCGGCGCTGGTGTCAGTTCGCCGTCGATAGCGGATTGCACCTCTACCTGCAGCCCGGAGAGGCTGCCAGTGCGCACCGGGTCTGGCCCGAGGGGGGTGCCGAGCGACTCAGTTACAGCCTGCCCGAGTTCGATTTGACGCTGGGTTTCCACCCGCTGGACTTCGTCCAGGTCAATTTTGAAATCAACCGGCAGATGGTGGCGCGTGCGGTGGCGCTGCTGGATCCCCGGCCCGGGGAGAGAGTGCTGGACTTGTTTTGTGGGCTTGGCAATTTCACCCTGCCCCTGGCCCGGCACGCCGGGCAGGTCATCGGCGTGGAGGGGGAGGGAGCCCTCACTGCGCGAGCAGAGGAAAATGCCGCCGCCAATGATATCGACAACGCGCAGTTCGTCACCGCTGACCTGACCGCGGATATGCGCGGCCACGGTTGGGCGAGCGGTGGATTTCACAAGGTGCTGCTGGATCCGCCCCGTGCCGGGGCTGTGGAGGTACTGCCCCAGCTGGCCCGCCTGCAGCCGCAGCGCATCGTCTATGTGTCGTGTAATCCCTCCACGTTGGCGCGGGATGCCGGTGAACTGGCGCGGTTGGGGTATCACCTGCAGCGGGCGGGAGTGATGGATATGTTCCCCCATACGGCGCACGTTGAATCCATTGCCGTGTTTGAGCCCGTCTTATAAGCGCTGGGGAAAGGGGCTGTTGCCGGGTGCGGGATTCGCCGTGGGTTTTTTGGTGCCACCGATAAACTGGCGTAAACTCCCGTGAAACCCCTGAGGCCCTGGAACCATGCAAGTCGAACCCCTGAGCGATGATTTCGAGGAAAACTGCGCGCGCTTTCTGCCGGAGAGTGCAGCCCAGGGCTGCGTCTGGGCCCTGGAGGGGGACGAGGGTTTTGCCCTGTGTGAGTCGGAGAAATACCCGCAGACGGAGGTGATGCCGTTCTGGTCCCAGCGAGAATTCGCGGAGCAGCAGGTCGATGGCGAATGGCAGGACTACCGGGTAGTGCCCGTCGACCTGGAAGAGTTTATGGACGACTGGCTTACCGGCATGCATGACGATGTGATCCTGGTCGGGATCAACTGGAATGCCGAACTGGAGGGTATCGAGCTGGAGCCCCTGGACCTGCTCGAGCAACTGGAGCAGGAGCTGCAGTAATTCTTCTGGCGTCCGGCCGTGACAGGCCGGCGCTTAAAGGCAGTACAGAGTTCCCGCCAGGCTTTTTTGTCAGGGGCGAAAAAGCACGGCCGGGGTGCGGATTCAGTCGGGAGGTAGCCGGTCAAGCGCTGCGCAAGTACTGGGCGATGGAATAGCCCGGGCGAGGTTGTCAGCGGTGTATCCAGCGCGGTGCACATCAAAAAAAGAAGTGTAAGAAACGATAAGAAAAGGAGCCTAGGGATGGGACAGTTTCTCGGACTGCGCAGCGTGATTTATGGTGTCAGCGACCTGGCCAGGGCCCGGGAGTGGTACCAGCAGCTGCTGGAGACAGAACCCTATTTTAATTCGGAGACTTACGTGGGATTCAACGTGGGTGGTTTCGAGCTGGGCCTCAATCCTGACGCCCGCAGTGCGACCAGCCGCGCCGATGGTGTCGTCGCCTACTGGGGGGTCAATGACATGGCCGCCCAGGTGGAGCGGATCAATGCCCTCGGTGCCCGTCAGCACAGTGAAATCACCGATGTAGGCGGGGGTGTGCTGATGAGCTCTTTTCTGGACCGCGACGGCAACATCTTTGGCCTGATCCAGAACCCCCACTTTCGTATCGAGTAGCCGCCAGGAGAGTCGTTCGTGAGCAAGCCACCTGCTTCCAGGTTCCGCCCGTCAGACCACACCTTCGCTGCCGAGAGCCTGGCGCAGATCGGTCGTGGCTATGTGGTGCCGGACCGGGTGGCGCTGATCACCGGTTGCTCCAGTGGTATCGGTCGCGAGCTGGCCCTGGCGCTGCATCGCCGCGGCACCATCGTGATTGCTACCGCGCGGCGCCCCGAGAGCCTGCAGGAGCTGGCCGACCTGGGGATTGCCACCGAGGCCCTGGACGTGAATTCCCAGGCGGATATCAACCGGGTGGTGCACGCCCTCAAGGCCGCTTACGGCCGCCTGGATATCCTGATTAACAATGCCGGCTACGGCCAGATGGGCCCGCTGCTGGAGCTGGATACCCGGGTGCTGGAGGAGCAGTTCCGCACCAATGTGTTCGCGCCCATGGCGCTGATCCGGGCCTGCGCACCGCTGATGCGTTCTGCCAAGCGAGGGGTCGTGTGCAATATCGGCTCTGTTTCCGGCGTTATGCCGACGCCGTTTTCCGGGGCTTACAGCGCCTCCAAGGCTGCGTTACACGCGCTGTCCGACGTTCTGCGGCTGGAGCTGAAACCCTTTGGAATTCGTGTGATGACGGTACAGCCGGGGGCCATTGCCTCGGAATTCGGCCGACACGCACAGGTTTCCCTGCGCGGGCTGCTGGCGCCGGACTCCTGGTACAAGCGCCAGGAGGAGGCAGTGCGCTCGCGGGCACTGGAGTCGCAGCAGAATGCCACCCTGGCCAGTACCCTGGCGCGCAAGGTGGTAAAGGAGCTGCTGCGCAAGCGGCCGCCTGCGGTATTGCGTGTGGGCAACCGCAGTCGCCTGTTGCCGTGGATGTCCCGCTGGCTGCCGCGGCGCCTGCGGGACTGGATCCTGTCCCGGCGCTTCCGCCTGCGCCGCCTCGCCCTCAAGTCCTGATCCTGGCGTGACGGATAGTCAGCCCCGGGTGTTGTGCTGAATCCACTGCTCGACGTCTTGCAGAGAGCCGCGGAATAAAACCTCGGTCTGTCGTTTGGACATCAGGTGGTCGTACATGCCGTCGTAGTAGTCCGTCAGCAATGTCATCACTACCGGAATATACGCCTCGGCGCTGCCGCTATCGGCAAGCGCCCGGTTGGCAGCCTGCAGCTGCTCGTCCAGCTGCTGGTAGCGAAGCCCACCGAGCCGCTTCTGCAGGCGGGAGAGGCTCTCGCGCAGGGATTTCCCCAGCGCCTCGGCAGGGTGCTGTTCGCCGCCCTCGAAGCGCGGCAGGGCCTCGTTGACATAGTCGCGCACGATCCGCCGGGCGCGGGCTTCCACCGGCTCCTCCACCAGCACCCGCGGCGCGGCCTGCATGGCCTCCTGCAGCACCGGCGGCAGCGCGCAGCGGCCCACCAGGCGACTCTCGTCCTCCACAAAGACCCGCCCCGGGGCCTCTGACAGTTTGATCATGTCCACCGCGATGCGATTCTCGAAGTCGATCTGCGCCGGCTGCGGGCGACCGGTGCCGCCAAAGCTGGAGCCCCGGTGGTGGGCGATACCCTCCAGGTCGATGGCCCTGGGCGCGCTCTGGATCAGCTCGGTCTTGCCGCTGCCGGTGTGTCCGCTAATCACCACCAGAGGCAGTTGCCCGGCTCCCTCGTCCAGGGCTTGCAGCAGGTAGTTGCGCAATCCCTTGTAGCCGCCCTCCACCAGCGGGTAGTCGACCCCGGCCTCCCGCAGCAGTTGCCGGGTCGTTTGCGAGCGGAGTCCGCCGCGGAAGCAGTACAGGCAGCCCTGCGGGTTCTGCTCGACAAATTCTCGCCACGCGGCGATTCGCTGGCTGCGCACCTCGTCGGTGGCAAGGCGCCAGCCCAGCTCGATGGCCGCCTGCTGGCCCGCGCGCTTGTATTCAGTACCCACCAGCTCCCGCTGGCGGTCGTCCAGCAGCGGCAGGTTGGTGGCCGCCGGAAAGGCACCCTTGCTGAACTCGACGGGTGCGCGCACATCCATCAGCGGCGTATCGTCGAGAAACAGCTGTCGGTATTGATCGGGGGAAATGTTCTGGCGCAAATCATGTCTCCGTAATTCCGGGGCGCAGTGTAACCTGAATAGATGGATCCCTCCGACCGTTTGCTGCCGCCGGGATAGTGCTCCGCATGACGCTGGACCAGATCACAATCCTTTCCATCCTCGCTGTCACCATTGTCCTGTTTATCTGGGGATCCTGGCGACACGATATGGTGGCGCTCGCCTCCCTGCTCGCCTGTGTCCTCGTCGGCCTGATTCCCCCCGAACACGCTTTCGATGGTTTTGGCCACCCGGCAGTGGTCACTGTCGCCTGCGTATTGATCCTGAGTCGCGGTCTGCAGAGCACCGGGGCCATGGACGCCTTCGCCCAGCGCATGATTCCCAAGACCGGCAGTGCCACCCTGGCCATCGGCGCCCTCACCGGTGTCGGCGCCCTGATGTCCGGGTTCATGAACAATGTGGGGGCCATGGCTTTGCTGCTGCCGGTGGCATCGGGGGTGGCGGAAAAACACCACCTGCCACCGGGCAAGGTACTGATGCCGCTGTCCTTCGGCACCATTCTCGGCGGCATGACGACGTTGATCGGCACGCCTCCCAACCTGATCGTGTCCGGCTTCCGCGCCAGCGCCGGTGCGGGCAGTTACGGCATGTTCGATTTCACCCCGGTGGGGCTCGGGGTGGCGGTGGTGGGGATCCTGTTTGTGTGCCTGATCGGCTGGAGGCTGGTGCCGGAGCGGACCCAGGCGGGTGCCGCCACCTTCGATACGGGCACCTACCTGACCGAGGCACAGGTACCGGAAAAGAGCCCGGTGGCGGGTAAGACCATCTGGGAAATCGCGCGCATGCTGGAGGACGAGGACGCCCAGGTGGTTGGGGTGGTGCGCGACGATGGCCGTGTCTCCCCCGCCAGGCCCCGCCACCGGGTGCGAACCGGTGACATACTGGTGATCGAGGCGGAACCCGAATCCCTGGCGGCAGCCATCAGCCAGCTGGGGCTAAAGCTCGAGGGGGAGTCCAGTGAAGACGAAGAGGAACACGGCAGCCCCGTCGCCGAGCGCCAGGCAGGGCTGAGGGAAAAGCGCGCGGAGCAACAGGCGGCCGAAGCCCGCAGGCGGGAGCAGCGGAACGATAAAAGCGAGGTCGGGAGCGGCAAGGAAGAGCATGGTAGTGGTGAGGGAGACAAGGAGCGGGAAAAGGGCAAAGACAAGGAGAAAGACAAAGAAAAGGAGCGCGGCGAGGACCTGCAGCTGCGGGAGCTGGTTGTCATGCCCGACTCGAGCCTGGTGGGCCGCACTATCCAGTTTCTGCGCCTGCCGGCGCATTACGAGATCAACCTGTTGGCACTCTCCCGGCAGGGCCGGCGCTCGGTGCGGCGGTTGCGCTCGACACCGCTGATGGCCGGCGATGCGCTGCTGATGATGGGCACCGACGACAACCTCAATACCTTTGCCTACGAGAAGGGCTGTGTGCCCCTGGCCCAGCGGGATATCGCCATTCCCAACAAGGAGAAGGCGGCCGTCGCCCTGGTGGCCATGGCGCTGGCGGTGGCCGGTGCCGCTTTCGGTCTCCTGCCCGCCGCCATCTCCTTTGCCACCTGTGTGCTGGCCTATATGGCCTTGAAAGTGGTCTCACTGCGCAATGTCTACGAATCCATCGATGGCTCGGTGATCGTCTTGCTGGGTGCCCTGATTGCGGTCGCTCAGGTGATGGAAAGCACCGGCGCGGCGGATCTGATCTCCCGCTGGATGCTTAACAACATCGCCCAGGGGGACCCGGTGATTACGCTGGTGATCCTGCTGGTGGTTACCATGACCCTGTCGGATTTCATGAACAACGCCGCCACTGCCGCGGTCATGTGTTCCATCGCCCTCAGTGCGGCGAGCCAGCTGGGGGTGAACCCTGACAGTTTCCTGATGGCGGTAGCCATTGGTGCGTCCTGTGCTTTCCTGACTCCGGTGGGCCATCAAAACAACACCCTGATTCTGGGGCCCGGCGGTTTTCACTTTGGTGACTACTGGCGCATGGGCCTGCCACTGGAGATCATGGTGGTGCTCGTCAGTGTGCCGATGCTGTTATGGGTGTGGCCGCTCTGAGCGGCTGGAGCGGCCCTGTTGCACGGCTGTGGAATTCGGGCATTGCCGCCCGGCGGGTTACGAGAGGTGTGGTGGCCGGTATCAGGCGATGGAATCGTCCACCGGCTGCGCTACTTCGGCGAGAAAGCGCCCGCAGAAGCGCAGGACATCGGTAATGGTCACGATCCCGGCCAGCTCCCCCTCCCGCATGACCAGCACCGATCCGATGCCGGTATCGGCCATGGCCAGCAGGATCTTGTCCAGCGGATCGTGGATATCGGCAATATAGGGCCGGCGTGCGCAGAGGTCGTGCACATAGAGCTGCTGTTCTTCGAGCCGGTGGCCGGGGGCATTGGCGCGCTCGATATCGCCGCGGGAAATCACGGTCTCCAGGTCCCCGTCGCGGGTGACGGGCAGGTGATGAACCTCGTGTTCCTCCATCAGTTCCAGCGCTTCTTCAACGGTAGCGTTGATATCAACGTGGTACGGAAACGGGGTCATCAGCGTCGCCAGGGTCGGCATATGGTGGATATCGTGTATCTTGCTCATAACCTTTGTGCAGGCCATTTATGGGTTAGCGCGGCCCGTATAGCTTAGGTCAGCCCCGCAAAGACTCCAACCGGGCACGCTGCGGCTGGCGCTTATATGCTGTTTATCAGCCCTGTGCCGTAACTTACCGATATAAATGTTGCTGGAGTTGGCGGCAAGGTTGATATTTGGCGCCGAACACTTATCATTTGCCGCCCCACCCGCCGGCGCCCGTGCGTCGAGAGCGTTTCCGCACCCAGTATGCGGGGTTTGTTGGCCTGGCTTGCGTAAATGCTGTATTTCGTGCCGGTCTGGTTATTGCGTAGTTTGGATATTGCCGTTTCCGGCAGTGAGATATTGATAAGGCGGATATCCCGCTGCCGCTATTCAGTATCCTCGAAAAAAGAATATCGAAGGGCGATTAAGAAGCGCTCGCAGTTGCCAATTAGATCTGGTCAACGCCAATATTATTTTATTACAGCAACACTGATAGAGGTCTGTTAAACAGATGTTTCAGGATTACGAAAAGATTGAACAACAAATTGCCGAGCACCAGGCAAAAATCGAAGAGCTGCAGGAGCAGAAGGCCCGTGCAGAGCGCAAAAAAGACGGCGTGATTGCATTCGACAAGGCGCTGGTAAATATCGCCGCCGAGCACCAGATGGAAGAGGAAGAGCTCTACGTCGCCCGCGGCGAGCAAATCGTTGAATGGCTGGTAAGCCAGCTGAATGATGAGGATGCGCCGGACTACATCAAGACTCTCAAGGCCCGCGTTGCCCGCTCGCTGAAAAAAGGCGGTGATACCCCGCGCCGTGGCCGCCGAGCTGTGGCCAAAGGTAGCGAGCCGAAGCTGGAGACCGGCCATTACCGCAACCCCTATACCGGCGCGACCATCGAGAAGAAAAAGCGCAACCCCAAGCAGCTGAATCAGTGGATTGAAGAGCACGGTCTGGAAACCGTGAAAACCTGGAAGATCTGATTTCGCAGTATTTAATCTGAGTAAATGGCGGCATGCGGGTCAAGCGCACCGCCATTTTCTTTGCTTTTGCCTTTTCCCTGCCTGCTCTACCGTCCCCTGGTATTTGCTGTTTCGGTAACTGACTTATCTGGTGACAGACGACAGTTTCCAATATTCTGGTCCAACCACTGCAAACCGGGACCAGCATCATAATGACGATTTTTTCCAGGCTAATTGCTTGTCTATTGCCGATATTATTCGGTATCGCCCATCCGGCCACCGCCTCCTATACCCCAGCCGAACAGGTCGGGCATGACCAGGCGGCGCAGATCATCTACCTGGTTCGCCATGCGGAAAAAGAGACCGCAGATCCGGCGGAACGGGACCCGGCGCTGACAGAGGCTGGCAGGGCCCGCGCCCAGCAACTGGCGCGGGTATTGCGCGATGTCGGTATCGAACAGATCTACAGCACGGATTACCGACGCACCCGTGAAACAGCCGCGCCGCTGGCAGAGCGACTGGGGTTGCCGGTGGAGCTTTACGATCCCCGGGATCTCGATGCCTTCTCGTCGGAGCTGCGGCGCGGGCCGAGCAGGATACTGGTGGTCGGCCACAGCAACACCACGCCGGAGCTGGTCGCTTCGCTCGGTGGTGAGGCGGGGGAAGAAATCCGGGAGGCGGATGAATACGACCGCCTGTATTTGCTGGTGATCGACGCCCGGCAGGTAACCACCTTATTGCAACGCTACGGGGGCTGTTCGCGTTGCTAAACGGTGTCTATGTGCGCGGCGATCATGAGATCAGTTTGCGCACATAGTCCGTCACGATTTCCGATGCGTTGCCCTGCCAGTGCTCGGCAAAGGCATCCCCCACACTGCTGCGTTCCAGATTCAGCTCCACCGTATGGGCGCCAGCCAGGTTGGCGCACTCGACGAAACCGGCTGCCGGATAGACATTGCCGGAGGTGCCGATGCTAATAAACAGGTCGCAGGCGCTCAGCGCGTCGTAAATGCGCTCCATCTGCAGCGGCATTTCCCCGAACCAGACCACGTGCGGGCGCAGGTTGCCGGGCGCATTGCAGCAGGGGCACGGCATTTCCGTGGTCAGGTCGTCTGTGACCGGGAACAGGTCACCGGTAATGCGACAGCGGGCTTTCAGTAATTCGCCGTGCATATGGATCAGGTTCTGACTGCCGGCGCGCTCATGCAGGTCGTCGATATTCTGTGTCACCAGCAGAAATTCACCGGGGAATTGTGCCTCCAGCTCTGCCAGTGCCTGGTGCGCGGCATTGGGCATCACCGCGCCGGAGAGCAGCTGGCGGCGACGGGCATTGTAAAAGCGCTGTACCAGTTCCGGGTCCCGCTCGAAGGCTTCCGGTGTGGCAACGTCCTCCAGCCGGTGGTTTTCCCACAGGCCGTCGGCACCGCGAAAGGTGCGGATGCCTGACTCGGCGGAAATGCCCGCGCCGGTAAGGACGACGATTTGCTGGTAGTTCATGCCCGTCACGCTCCTCCCTCTCCAATCACTGCAGAGTCGATCAGTGCAGTTTCATCCGCGGTTTCACGAAGCGGTTGGCCTGGCCCACCATGTAAATAAGCATCGCCTTGGACCAGCCATGCACCGCCGCCAGATGCATCCGGTACAGAGAGCGATAGGCAACGCCGGCGAGGCGGCCCTCTACCGTCAGGCTGCCCTTGACCAGTGCGCCCATCAGGTTGCCAACGGCGGTGTGCTTGCTCAGGGACACCAGCGAGCCGCGGTCACGGTAGCGGAATGGCTTCATTGGGCGCCCTTCGATTTGCGCGATCAGGTTGCGCTCGGCCACGCCCGCCATCTGCTGTGCAGCCTGGGCCCGCGGTGGCACCCGCTGTTCGGCGATATCGACACAGCCGGCGCAATCGCCGAGAGCAAAAATTTTCTTGTCGCTCACCGTCTGCAGTTCGGGGGTGACTTCGATCTGGTTGATGCGGTTGGTGGCCAGGCCGTCCAGCTGGGTGAGGAAGTCCGGTGCTTTGACCCCCGCTGCCCAGAGCCGGATAGCGGCGGGAATTTTTTCGCCGCCGGCGGTGATAAAGCCATCCTCATTGGCCTCGGCGACGGCACAGCCGGTCAGAACGCGCACGCCCATGCGGGTCAGTTCCCGCTGCGCATTGTTGCCCAGCCGCGGCGGCAGTGCCGGCAGCAAATGGGCGCCAGCTTCGATAATGGTGACCTTGAGTGCCTTTTTGGGGATATGGCCGTAGCGTCCCATCTGTTGGGTGGCCTCCACCAGTTCCGCCGCCAGTTCCACGCCGGTAGCGCCACCGCCGACAATCGCAATCTCGATGGTCGTGGCGGTGTGGGTCTCCAGTTGCAGGAAGCGGTCCAGCAGCTGCTGATGAAAGCGTTGCGCCTGTAGCGTGCTGTCCAGAAAAACGCAGTGTTCGCGCACCCCGGGGGTGTTGAAGTCGTTGCTCTGGCTGCCCAGCGAGATCACCAGGTAGTCGTAGGGTAGTTCGCGGGCAGGTACCAGTTGGCGACCGTCAGCGTCTTCGACCGGCGCGAGTTCGATCACCTGTCGCTTGCGATCCAGCTTCTGCAGGCTGCCCAGCTCGAAGCGGAAACCGTTCTTGCGCGCGTGCACCTGATAGTTGAGGGCATCGAGTCCGGAATCCAGCGAGCCGGTGGCCACCTGATGCAGGAGCGGCTTCCAGATATGGGTGCGGTTGCGGTCGACGAGCGTGACCTGCACCTCGGGTGCCTTGCGCTGACGATGCACGACGGGCGTGTAGCTGAAGTAATGGCCGAGCCGCGTGGCCAGCTGCAGGCCACCGGCGCCACCGCCAACAATCACGATATGTTTCATAGGAGGTCTTCCTGTCGGTTTCTGAAAACTCGACTCCCCACTCTGTGAAGACCAATAGGGCACCTCTGTTAATCCAGAGCTAGCTCGGAATTAACAGAGGTGCCCTTAAGGATAACGCCGCTACCGCTTGGTAACGGTTTTTATACGGGCGTTTCGCGCCACAGTATCCCCGTTGTGACACCCGATGGCAATTTACCCGCAGTTTTTCTGCGGATTTGTGGCGGCGAGATGCACTGGTGTGCCGCGCTCTTCCCGTGTCACTGACGCCACTTCCCCGATCACCGCGGCCTGAGAGTAACCGGCTTCGTGCAATGCCTGAACGCACGCCCTGGCCCGCTCCACGGGCACCGAGCCCAGCAGGCCGCCGCAGGTCTGCGGATCCACCAGCAGTGGCCAGCGGGGGCCCTCTTGCCACGGGGCGGGGTTGGCCACCTGGGCGAGGGCGCGGGCGTTTTGCGGCTGCAGGCTGGACAGCCAGCCCTCGCGGGCACAGGTTTGCGCGCCCGGCAGCAGCGGCAGGGCATCCACATAAAGGGTGCAGCCCAGTGGGGTTTCTCCACCGAGGGTTTCCAGCAGGTGCCCGAGCAGCCCAAAGCCGGTGATATCCGTCAGCGTACGGGCACTGTGCCGGGCCAGGATTTCGGCGGCGCTCGCATTGCTCTGCAGCATGGTTGCGTGCACGGCCTCGACCCAGTTCGGGTGCGCCTTACCCTGGCCCTCGGCAGCAAGGATGGCGCCGATACCGAGAGGCTTGCACAGAATCAGGCAGTCACCGGGTTGCGCGCCGGTTTTCTCCAGCAGCTGCTCTTCGGGGGCGAAGCCATTGACGGACAGCCCCAGCTGAAACTCTGTGCCCTCGGAAGTGTGTCCGCCACCGAGCACACAGCCGTGGCGGTTGAGTTCGAGCACTGCGCCGGCCAGCAGCTGGTGCAGGTCGCGGCGGGTCAGTGCCTCCGCGGCCAGCGGCAGGGTCACCAGCGTCTGCGCCGTCGCCGGCCGGGCGTGCATGGCGAACAGGTCCGACAGGGCGTGCAGAGTCGCCAGGCGGCCGAACAACCAGGGGTCGTCCACCGGTGCGCGCAACTGGTCCGTACTCTGCACCAGCAGCTCGCCCGCTGGTACTTGCATCACTGCCGCGTCGTCGCCGATACCGCGGTGGAGCAGGGGCGACTGCTGCGGTGGCAGGGATGCCAGCGCGCGGGAGAGGGCGTCGGCGCCGACCTTGGCCCCGCAGCCGTTGCACCGCATGGGCGCCAGGTGTTGGCCGTCCCGCTCGCTGATGACTTCGTCGGAACCTGATCGGCTGCTCTCCATTTCCAGTGGCAGCTCGCTGAATCGGTCCATGAATTTGCGATCGATGTGGTCTTTCCACTGCCACAGGGCACCGCCGGCCAGGGCCAGGCCGTTGCGCACTGCCACGGCGCGGCGGCTGCCGCAGGACAGCAGGCGCAGGAAGTCCCGCTGCGGCCGGAACGGGCGCAGGGGTTTTCCGGTCAGCGTGGCGCGCAGGTTGTGAAACAGGATCGGCCCCTGCCGCACTGCGTAGACGCCGGCTTTCGGCAAGGGCCGGTCGGCAAAGCTGGCCACATCGCCGGCGGCGAAGATGTGCCCGTGGCCAGGGGCGCGCAGTGTATTGTCTACCCGCAGGAAGCCGGCCTGGTCCCTCTCGAGGCCGCTGTCGGCAAGCCAGCCGGGGGCGCCGGTACCGGTGCACAGCATCACGCTGTCCAGTGGCAGGAAGCGGTCATCGCTGGCGCGAACGCCATCGGTTTCGATGGCAGCCACACTCCAGTTTTCGTGCACCTGGATCTGCAGCCGCTGCATCTCCTTTGCCACCAGGGCCTGTGCCATGGGCGGAAACTGTTCGGGCACCTGCTCGCCGCGGGTGACCAGGTGCACCGAAACCCTGCCGTCGCCAATGGGTTCACGCAGCGCATGCGCCACTGCCATGGATAGCTCGCAGCCGCCGGCGCCGCCGCCCACCACGCCAATTGCCAGTGTTTTTTTCGACGTGCCGATCTCTTTTTGCAATTGCTGCCACTGTCCCCAGAAAGCGTCCACCGGCTTGATGGGGGTGGCCTTGTCCGCCCCGGGTATCTTCTGCGCGGGTGCAGAGCCCACATCGATGGAGAGCAGGTCGAATTCCAGGTCGGGACGCCCGGGCATGGTGATGGTGCGCAGCTCCGGGTCGATGGCCTCCACCCGGGCGCGAATAAAGCGGGCGCCGGCGGCGCGGCACAGGCGCGCCAGATCGATATGGGCGTCGTCGTGATCATAATGGCCGGCCACCATGCCCGGCAGCATGCCGGAGTAAGCGGTCTGGGATTGCGGCGACACCAGCGTCAGCCGCACGCCGTGCAGTGGGCGCATGGCCCACATCTGCAGAACGATGGCGTGGGCGTGTCCGCCGCCGACAAGGACCAGATCCTGATAATGGGGGTATTGCTGCATGCTTCTCGCGCCGGATTCCTTGGACCCGCGTCGCTGCCGACCCGCGGGTGAACTGAGGCGGAAGAGCATACCTAAAGTCACCGGTGCTGGTCTTTACTTACGGGGCATAAATGCACCCGACTGCTGCCCGGTAAATTTCAGCGTCAGGCTTCCAGCATTGCCCTGAGTGCCTGAAGACCGCCGGCAAAAACGGTGCGCCCATTCACGGCAAGCCGACAATCTGACTCCATGCCCAAATTGTCCGACGGATCCAGCGCTTCCTCCAACCGCCTGATGTGGTGGTTGCTGGGCATCGTCTTGTCTGTTGGTGCGCTCTCTCTCGTGTTGTCCGCGTGGCTGCACGTCCGGCTAGAGCGGGAATTGCAGCAGCGCGGGCTTGAAGCAGAAATCGGCCGGCTCTGGTTCTCGATCCCGCGCCTCGCGCTGGAGCTTCGAAATGTGCGGGTACAGAACAGTGAGGGACGCGGGCTGGACGCGGAGGAGCTGGTGCTGGACTACGGCTGGCTGGACCTACTCCGCGGTCGCTTGCGGCTGCAACAGGCGGAGCTGGTTGGCGTCGATATGGATCTGGCGTCCACCATCACGGACGCAGGGCGGCGCTGGGAGGTGGCAGGTTGGGCGCTGGGGGCCGGAGGCGAGCGCCGCGACCGGGACCTGTGGCTCGGCATCGGCCGCCTGCATATTCGCGACAGTCGGCTCTGTTACCTGGCCCGACCCGCGTGGCAGAAGCCAAGCTGCCTGCGCTTTGCTGAACTACACACCCGCGACTGGTTTCTGTCGTTAGAGCGTACCGGCAACGAGCCCCTGCAACTGCAGGTGGGCGCCGGGCAGCTGGATATTCGCAATCTGCTGGTGCGGCCCGAGGGCGGCGAGCGGGACCACACGGTGATCGTCAAACTGGCCCTGGAAGAGGGGCTGTTTGCCCGCCCGGGAAATCGCATCACCACCGACGAGCTGGTAGTGCGTCGCTTTGGCAGTTGCCTGCCCGCACGCTGGGGTGAGGCGATTCCCGCTCTGGGGCGGGTGGTTGGCCACTGTGCCACTGCCCGCCGACTGAATCTGGCCGGCGACGTGGTGGCCGCCTTTGGTGCCGAGGCGGAGGTCGGCTGGCAGCGGGGGCAGGGCCAGGCAGTGCAGCTGCGCTATGCCAACCGCCGCTGGCAGAACTGGCGAGCGGAAACCATTGCCTTGAAAGAAGCCCACTTCAGCCGCCGGGAGAAATCCCTGCGCTGGGCGGAAGCCGGCGCCTCGGGGTTCGACTGGTGCCCACCGGGTCTGCGCGATACCGAACACCATCTATGCCTGCGCGCTGGCAGTGTGGGCCTGCCGGATCCAGTGACATTTGAGTGGACTGATGGCATGGCGGTGGAGGTGGGCTCCGGTCGCCTGCAGCAGACGCAACTGCTGGACTTGGCCGGGCAGATCCGCAACCCGCTGACCCTGCACGATATCCGGTTGGCGGCACTGGGTTATCGGGATCGCCGGTTGACCGTCTCACGCCTGCAGATGGAGAGCGGCTCCGGTTGCGTGCCGGGTGCTCTCTGGCAGGTACCGGATCACTGTGTGCGCCTGGCGGGCCTGCGCGGCGAGGAGGAATTGCAGGTGCAATTTGCCGACAGCCGTCAGTCGCTGCCCTGGGGTGTCGCCAGTGGTCCGCTGACTGTTGGCCAGTTTCACCTGGCGCGCGAGGGGCAGGAGCCGCTGCAATTGCGACAGCTGCGCTGGCAACAGTTGCGGGCCCTCGGCGGATCCGGCTCCATGGCGGAGCCGCTGCTGGTCCGGGACCCGGAACTTCTCTCCCTGCAGGGCTGTGTGCCGGACACCCTGTTGCCGGACCGGCTGCGCCCCCTGTGTACAGAGCTGCAGAGCCTCACCGGGCAGGGCACTTTTGCCTGGGCGGGGGGCGAAGACGGGTACCTGATTTTCGGTGATCTACAGCTGCAGCGCCTGCTGTTGGGAGATCGCCGCGGTGGCAGCGATGGACTGCTACTGCAGCAACTGGCGGTGGGCAATGGTTTCCTGCGCCCGAAAGTGGGTGGCGGTATTTCCTGGGCCTCTGCCGACGCCAGCGCCACTGATCCCGGGAGCAATGATTTGATCGCGTCTGGCAACAACAGCGAGGAGTTTCTGGATGACGAGGGCCTGGAAAAAGGTCGGTTGCTCGAAGGAAATGGTCGAGAGGTTAGAAAGGATGGAGAGAGCCGGGGAGAACAGCAGCAGAAAAATCGCGACGTTGTTGCTACAGGCACCGCAGCGCTCCCCGACCTCACGGATCCGAATCTGCACTTATCCAGTGCCGCACTGCAACAACTGGATGGCTGTCTGCCGGACAGCTGGGCGCAACTGCTCTTCCGCCAGCCGGAGTCCCTGCCCACCTGTTTCGATCTGCGCGGGCTGGCAATCGATGAGCCGCTGCGCCTGGCATGGCAGGGGGGGCTGGGTTTACGGGCGCGCGCCCTGGCCTTGGAGCGGGCCGAAGCTGCCACCGCTGATGGCGAATCCCTGTTGCTGGTGGAGCAGCTCTCGTTACCGGATGGGCAAATGCGGGTGGGGAGCGGTGGGCGCCGCCTGCAACTCTCGCTGCCGGACTTCGCCCTGCAAACCCTCGATGGTTGCCTGCCGGGCGGCTCCCTGGTGTCACCGATGTCGGTCCGGTGTATCGACGTGGTGGCGCTGCAGCTCGGAGCCGAGGCGCGATTTACCCTGTCCGAGCGGCGCCTGGCGGCGAACCTGGATGGCACCGACCTGCAGCGGCTGCAGTTGACAGGCCTCGGGGACAGACTGGCCCTGGACCTGCGCGGATTTTCCTCAGATCGACTGCAGGTGGACTGGCCCGGTCCGCCTGCGGCCGCCGATGTGCTGGAACTGGGCGGACTGGAGCTGGCGCAGCTGAGCGCCTGCCTGCCGCCGGAAGCGTCGATCAAAGCGGGCGGCGTTGCCATACCCCGCTGCCTGGATCTGCGGGACCTCAATAGCGCAGCAGGTGCCAATAACCTGGCCGCCGGGCCGATCCGTTTTCTTCCTGCGCCTGGCACGGATCCACTGTGGCAGATCGATGATCTGGCCCTGGATGCACTCGCCTTCACCTCGGATACCGTCCAGCTCGGCACTCTGAGGCTGGAGGGTATCGAGGCCTGCGGTCTCGCAGAGGTCCTGCCGGGCAAGTCCGGTGGGGGTTGCCTCACCTGGCGCTGGCTGCAGCTGGCAGCGGGCAGTCGCGTCACCTTCGGTGAAGGGGATCCCGAAGTGCAGCTGGCGGCCCTGGATTCGGCACCGCTGTCACTGGGCGGTGCAGAAAATCCTGTCCTGTCTTTCGACAGTCTCGGCTGGCAGCAACTGCGCTGGGACGGCGGCACCACTGTCGGGGTGACCGACTTCGCCCTGCGCGGAATTCGCGCCTGCCGGCCTGGCAGTGGAGGGGGGAAGAATTGCCTGTTCCTGCGCGAGCTGGCGCTGCCGGGTGCCGAGGTGCTCTCATTTAGCCGCCCCTTCTCCGTCAGTGGTGCCATTCGTCTCAGCGGGCTCGGGTTCGGCACCGACAGCACTGGTGCGGCCGCCGCTTCAGTCAGCCTGCGCGAACCCGTCTATCGCCAGCCCGGCACCCAGACGGGCATGGAGCGCGCCGTTGGCGAGCTGGCAGAGATCAGTGGTTGCCTGCCTGCGGCCTGGCTTGCGGGTAACCGTCTCTCGCCCTGTTACGAGTTCGGTCGGGTGGAACTGCAGGGCATCGAGCGGCGCCAGACCGAGAGCGGCACGGTGACAGAACTGGTGGGGCTGTCCATCGATGGGGTGCGCCTGCGGCAGCAGGGTTTCCCCGACGGCCTGCCGGCGGAACTGTTGCAGTTGAAGCAGGCCTCAGTGGAGCGGCTCGCCTTCGGGGCCGGGCGCGTTGCCTTCAGCGGTTTTTCTGTCGAGGGCGCTGCCGGCTGCCTGCCCGCGGGATACGTGCAGCGACTCGATCACTGCCTGATGCTGGAGAGCGTCGATGCCAGCGGCACGGTCGACACGGGGCGCAACCAGCTGGAGCTGTCGCGGCTGCAACTGTCCGACTTACAGCTGCTGAGCGGAGACGGCAAGCGCCTGCTGCGTGCCGATTCGGCCCTGCTCCATCAGTTCACCGCGGAGGGCGGACGTTTCGCGTTGACGGAATTGTTTATGCAGGATTTCGGCCTGCTGGGCCGCGCCGAAAATGCGCCGGAATACAAGCTCCATGCCTGGCAGGTACAGAGCGGTGACGCGGTGTTACAGGATGTTTTCTTCGACCTGGCGCAACAGCAACTCGAAGTGCCGCGCGCTTTTTTCACCAAGCCGCGCATCATTCTCGCCCGCGACGACCAGGGCAATATCTCCATGGAGCAAGGGCTTGCGGACCTGATCGGCGAGCCCGTGGCCGAGGCAGCTGAAGAAGCAGGCAGGGCAGCCAGTGAGCGCACGCCATTCCGCTACCGGCTGGGCGAGATGTATGTGGATCGCGGCCGCTTTACCTGGCTCGACCGGCAGGGGCTCATGCGCGCAAAGCTGCCGATTCGGCACGTCAATGTCTTGCTGCGCGGCGCCAGTAATTATCCGGAGGACCCTCCGGCAGAAATCCTCCTCGGCGCGCGCCCCGGCGGTTTTGGTGAAATGCACCTGGCCGGTGAGCTGGATTACCTGGATATCGAGAAGTGGGATGCGACTCTTCTCGGTTACGTAGCCAATGCCAACCTGATTCCGGCACAGCCTTATATCGCCAACCTGCTCGGTTACAAGATCCTGCAGGGACAGCTGGACGCCCGCGTGAATATTGAAGTGCGTGCCAACGACGTGGATGCGCTGGCACATATGCGCCTGAACAAAATCCGCCTGCGCCGCGTACGAGAGAGCGATCAACTGCCGGTGGAACAGCCGATGATCCCGCTCGATATTGCCCTGCTGGTCATGGAGGATGCCAAGCGGAATGTGAACTTCAAAATGCCGGTCAGCGGTGACCTGTACGACCCGGAATTTTCTTTCAGCTACATTTTCAGCGACCTGCTGCAACAGGCGATCCTGGAGGCGCTGTTCAGTTACTTCAGTCCGGTTGGCTTCTACACACTGGCGAGCCGGGCATGGACCCGGTTCAGGACACTGGTGTTTCTCGACACCGTCGAATTTTCGCCGGGTAGCGTCGAGCTGAGTGCCATCGCGCGCCAGCACCTCGACGAAGTCGTGGAGACCCTGGAGGAAAAGCCGGAGGCGCGCCCGGGCATTTGTGGTATTGCCAATGCCCGCGACTGGATGACGCTCTACCCGGACAGTACGCCGGGCATGAATGGCAGTCGCAGGGTGCGGGAAAACTTTTACCGCGAACCGCCCGTAGAGATTCATGACGAGCTACAGAAGCTGGCGCAAAGGCGCAGTCGGCAGGTAGAGCGCTACCTGCTGGACCGCGGTGTTTCGGCAGATGAATTTATTCAGTGCGCACCGGACTACGACGGCAGTGATTTCGAGCTGCCCCGGGTAGAGTTTTCCCGGTGAGCCGCCCTTTCACAATTTTCCAACTCAAGGAGCCAGTTCCATGGCCAAGAATCTCGCCCACAAGCTGATCGAGTCGCACCTGGAGAGCGGGTCCCTCGAGCCAGGCTCCCCGATCGAGCTGAAGATCGACCAGACCCTGACCCAGGATGCCACCGGCACCATGGTGATGCTGGAGTTCGAGGCACTGGGCCTGCCACGGGTAAAGACCGAGCTGTCGGCCCAGTATGTGGACCACAACCTGCTGCAGACGGATTTCAAGAACGCCGACGATCACCTTTTCCTGCGCAGTGCCTGTCGCAAGTGGGATATCTGGTATTCGCGCCCCGGCAACGGCATCAGCCATGCGGTGCATATGTCCTGCTTTGGCAAGCCGGGCAAGACGCTGTTGGGGTCCGACAGCCACACGTGCGCGGCGGGCTCCATGGGCATGCTGGCCATCGGCGCCGGCGGCCTGCAGGTGGCGCTGGCCATGGCGGGCATGCCCTTCTCATTGACCATGCCGAAAGTGCTCGGCGTGCGCCTCGAGGGCGAGCTGCCACCCTGGGTCAGTGCCAAGGATGTGATTCTGGAAATGCTGCGTCGCCAGACCGTAAAAGGCTGCGTCAATAAAATCGTCGAGTATCACGGCCCGGGGCTCGCCAATCTCACCGCCATGGATCGCCACGTGATTGCCAACATGGGGCAGGAGCTGGGCGCCACTTCCAGTGTGTTTCCCGCGGATGAAGCGGTACGCGCGTTCCTGCGCCAGCAGCAGCGCGAGGAAGATTTTACCGAGCTGACCGCAGACGAGGGCGCCACTTACGACGAAGAGGACACCATCGACCTGTCATCGCTGGAGCCGTTGATTGCCTGCCCCTCCAGCCCGGACAAGGTGGTGAAGGTCAGCGAGGTGGCCGGCAAGCCCATCTACCAGAGTTACATCGGCTCCTCCGCCAACCCGGGCTTGCGGGATTTCGTCGTGCCTGCCCGGATGGTGGCGGGGAAACAGATAGACGACCGGGTTTCTTTTGATATCAATCCCAGCTCACGACAGATGCTGGAGGAGATCAGCCGCAGCGGCGATCTGGCAAAGTTGCTGGAATCCGGCGCGCGCCTGCACCAGACCGGCTGCGGCGGCTGTATCGGGATGGGGCAGGCGCCGGCCAGCGGGCGTATCAGCCTGCGCACGGTGCCGCGCAATTTCCCCGGCCGCTCCGGTACCGAGGAGGATGAGGTCTATCTGTGCAGTCCGGAGACCGCCACCGCCAGTGCGCTGACGGGTGAGATCACCGACCCCCGCGATATGGACATGGACTACCCGGCCTTTGATGAGCCGGAGGCATTGCCGGATATGCGGCCGCTGTTGCTGGCGCCACAGGAAATCCCCACGGAAGTGGAGCTGGTCAAGGGGCCGAATATCCAGCCACTGCCGGATTTCGAGGGCCTGCCCGACAAGCTGGTTGCCCCGGTGCTGCTAAAAGCGGGCGACAATGTGTCCACCGATGAGATCCTGCCCGCCGGTGCCGAAATCCTGCCGCTGCGCTCCAATATTCCCGAGATCAGCCGCTACACCTTTTCCCGTGTCGACAAAAAGTTTTATCAGCGCGCCATGGACCTGGACGGCGACTGCTTTGTGGTGGGGGGTGATAATTACGGCCAGGGTTCCAGTCGCGAGCACGCCGCCATCGCCCCGCGCTTTCTCGGCGTGCGTTGCGTGATCGCCAAGAGCATGGCGCGCATCCACCGCCGCAATCTGATTAATTTTGGTGTGCTGCCGCTGCTATTCGACGATACGGCGGATTACGACAAGATCGAGCAGGATGCGGAGCTGGAGATTGACGATCCCGTGGGGCAACTGGAGCCGGGCAAGCCAGTGGAGGTCAAACTCAAGGCGTCCGGCGATTCGCTCAAGGTCAAACACGATCTGTCCGAACAGGAGATCGACACCCTGCGCCTGGGTGGCCTGATCAACAAGACACGCAAAGAGCACCCGGATATTGATGAGTCATAATCCAGATCGGCGCGGGATTACGATGCTGTCAGCCGGTCCAGCCGCAGCCGTTCACAGCCGTCGAACAGCCGGCGCGAAGCGACACTGACTGCCAGGAAGGTACCGAAACCGGTGCCGGCGGCGATGGTGAACATGATCAGGATCTGGTACTTCACTGCCAGTGCCGGCGCGGTGCCGGAGAGGATCTGGCCCGTCATCATCCCCGGCAGTGACACAATCCCCGCCGCTGCCATGGCGTTGATGATGGGCATCAACCCCGAGCGCATGGCATCCCGGCGCAGCTCGCCACAGGCCTCGCGCCAGGTCTGTCCCAGCATCAGGCGCCCTTCCACCTGCTGCCGCTCCCGCCGCACGCTCTCGGTGAGCCGGTCCAGGGCCAGGGCGATGCCGGTCATGGTATTCCCCAGCAGCATTCCCAGCAGCGGGATGGCGTACTGCGGCGAATACCAGGGCGTCGGCCCGATAACGACAATCAGGGTCAGCACCGTGACACTGAAGGCGGACACGAACATGGCCACGGTGCCGATGGCGAAGCCCCAGCCCCCGCGCAGGCGATAATTCTGCCGCGCCATTACCTCCCGGCCAGCCAGCAACAGCATGGCCAGACCCATCAGCGCGATCCACAGGGGTTTGCCCACGGCAAACAGCGCCTCCAGCACAAAGCCTACCAGCGTCAGCTGCACGGCGGTGCGCGTTGCGGCCAGGAGCAGGGAATTGCCAACCCCGAGTCGTGCCCAGTAAACACAAATGGCCAGTGCCAGCACCAGCGCCGCGGCCATCGCCAGTTGCCACCAGCTGAGTTCGATCACATCCATCAGTCTTTATCCCCGCTGGTTTTCACAAGGCGATCGCCCTCGATATGCAGGTGCCGGTCGGCCACCCGCGCGATCTGCTCGCGGTCGTGGGCGACCCAAAGCGTCGGCAGCGCGCGCTCGCGGATCACCTTGCACAACCACTGTTCGGTCTCGCGAGTGGCATCGGGGTCGAGGTTAGCGGTGGGTTCGTCCAGCAGCAGCGCACGGGGTTGATGGGCCAGGGCGCGCACCAGGGCCAGGCGCTGTTTCTCGCCGGATGACAGGCGGTCGATGGACCAGTCGAGAGTCTCGGCCTTGAAACCCAGTTGATCCAGCGCCTCGGTCATGGGGCCGGGCAGGTGCTCGCCCACCGTATCGAACCACCAGGCGCTCTCCGCCGGCACCATCGTTACCGCCCGCCGCCAGCGGTGGCCGCGGAGATCCTGCTGGGACTCGCCGGCAATACTCACACTGCCCTCGTGGGGATCCAGGTCGGCGACGGCGCGCAGCAGGCGGCTCTTGCCGCTGCCGGAGGGGCCGGACAGACAGACAATCTCTCCCGGATCGATCGTCTCGGAAACCGGTTCCAGGTCGCCGGCCTTGATCCGGTCGAGTGTCAGTTTGCCTGCTGCCAAGGCTTTCTTTCCCATGTGCGAGCCATCTTTGCGAGGATTGTACGGCCAATGCATATTGGCTGTCAGAGGGTTATGTCGCGGTGATCCCTTTGAACCGCCCGCCGCTTGCCGCCATAATCCGCCTCTTCCGAAGAGAATAACGAGACGGACGCAGTATGACCGAACCCTCCGTGTATGAGGCGACCGAGCGCCTGCCGCTGAAGGAATATACCGAGAAGGCCTACCTGGATTACTCCATGTACGTCATCCTCGACCGTGCCCTGCCGAACATCGGCGACGGCCTGAAACCGGTGCAGCGGCGCATCGTCTACGCCATGAGCGAGCTCGGCCTCAAGAACACCGCCAAGTACAAGAAGTCCGCCCGCACCGTGGGCGACGTGATTGGTAAGTACCACCCGCACGGCGACAGCGCCGTGTACGAGGCCATGGTGCTGATGGCGCAGCCCTTCTCCTACCGCTACCCGCTGGTGGATGGCCAGGGCAACTGGGGCTCCCCGGACGATCCCAAATCCTTCGCCGCCATGCGTTACACCGAGTCGCGCATGGGCAAATACTCCGAAGTGCTGCTGTCCGAGCTGGGACAGGGCACCGTCGACTGGCAGCCCAACTTCGACGGCACCATGGACGAGCCGGCAGTACTGCCGGCGCGGGTACCCAACATCCTGCTGAACGGCACCACCGGTATTGCGGTAGGCATGGCCACCGACATTCCGCCGCATAACCTGCGCGAAGTGGTCGATGCCACCGTGCATATGCTGGAAAACCCCAAGGCCACCGTGTCCGAGCTGTGCGAGTACATCCAGGGCCCGGACATGCCCACCGAGGCGGAGATCATCACGCCCCGTGCCGACATCCAGAAAGTCTACGAAACCGGCCGCGGCTCAGTGAAGATGCGCGCAGTATGGGGCAAGGAAGATGGCGATATCGTCATCACCGCGCTGCCGTACCAGGCCAGTGGTGCCAAGGTGCTGGAGCAGATCGCCGCGCAGATGCAGGCGAAGAAACTGCCCATGGTCACCGACCTGCGCGACGAATCGGACCACGAGAACCCGACGCGCCTGGTCATCGTGCCCAAGTCCAACCGCGTGGACCTGGAGCAGGTCATGAACCACCTGTTCGCCACCACCGACCTGGAAAAGAGCTACCGCATCAACCTCAACATGATCGGTATCGACGGCCGCCCGCAGGTCAAATCCCTGGACAAGATCCTGGGCGAATGGCTCAGCTTCCGTACCGTCACCACAAGACGCCGCCTGCAGTTCCGCCTCGACAAAGTGGAGAAGCGCCTGCACCTGCTGGCCGGTTTGTTGATCGCCTTCCTCAATATCGACGAGGTGATCGAGATCATCCGCACCCACGACGAGCCCAAAGCGGCATTGATGGAGCGTTTCGAACTCACCGACACCCAGGCGGAATACATCCTCGACACCAAGCTGCGCCAGTTGGCGCGCCTCGAGGAAATGAAGATTCGCGGCGAGCAGGCGGAACTGGAAAAAGAGCGCGACATGCTCACCAAGACCCTGGACAGCGCCCGCCGCCTGAAGACCCTCATCAAGAAAGAGCTGCTGGCGGCCGCCGACGAATTCGGTGATGAGCGCCGCTCACCGCTGGTAGAGCGCGGCGAGGCCAAAGCCTTCGATGCCGCCGACCTGCTGTCTTCCGACCCCATTACCGTGGTGCTGTCCGACAAGGGCTGGATCCGCGCCGCCAAGGGCCACGAGATCGACCCCGCCTCACTCAACTACAAGGCCGGCGACCACTTCAAGCTGGCCGCCCGCGGCAAGAGTAACCAGATGGCGCTGCTGCTGGACAGCACCGGCCGCAGTTACGCCATCGCCACCCACACCCTGCCCTCGGCCCGCGGCCAGGGCGACCCGCTGAGCGGCCGCATCAATCCGCCCTCCGGCGCCACCTTCGAGGGGCTGCTGATGGGCGCGGACGACCAGCGCATACTGCTGGCCTCTGACGCCGGTTACGGTTTTGTCGCCAAGCTCGGCGACCTGCAGTCCCGCAACAAGGCGGGCAAGGCCATGCTGACCCTGCCCAAGAACGCCCGTGTGCTGCCGCCGCAGGAGATCGAAAACCCGGATGAAGCATTACTGGCCGCCGTCACCAGCGAGGGCCGCATGCTGGTGTTCCCGGTATCGGAACTGCCGGAGCTGTCCAAGGGCAAGGGCAACAAGATCGTCAACATCCCCTCCGCCCGCGCCGCCAGCCGGGATGAGATCGTCGTCGGTGTCGCGGTGCTGGAAGGCAAGGCCCAGCTGGTCATTCACGCCGGCAAGCGCCACACCAAGATCAAGATCTCTGAACTCGACCACTACATCGGCGAACGCGGCCGACGCGGCAACAAACTGCCGCGGGGCTTCCAGAAGGTGGATCGCATCGAGGTGGTGGAAAAGTAGCGACACCGTGACTTGATTTGTTGGCGTAAAAAACTCCACCTTCCCGAGTGGAAACGAAAAGCCCTGCCCTTGTCGGCAGGGCTTTTTTATTGAATTTCTCATGCCTTCCACCCTGCATGCGGCCGAAATATACAGCCGAGTCTGCTATTTATCACGTAAAGCCTTAAGTTATTGACTTATAAGGTGGTTGAAATATGCTCAGCGGACCTGTGATGAACAAGCCAAATGAAGCCAGCGTCTAGTTATTTCTAGCAAAATAAATCGACTAATCCTAACTGCTTGAAATCAGGAAAGTTTTTGATGTGGTCCGGCAGTAGGGCATAGAAATAGCGGCGAAAGAGATATGAAGCCGCAGGCTTTTGAATAAACTGTTAACACAACAAGGAGTTCCACAATGAAGTGGGCATTTATCGACTATGAAAATGTCGGTGGTATGGAAAAAATCGATCTTTCGCAGTACGAGAGAGTCATCGTATTTCTTGGGGCGAAACAACCAAAGCTAGATTTTGGTGCATCAAAGTATGATTCCCCAATCAATCTCATTGTCGTTCAAATAAAAGCCACTCAAGCAAATAATCTAGATTTCCACTTGGCATATTATTTAGGTAAGTACGATCGAGAAGCAGCTAAAGAGGTCGTATTTGAGGTGATTACTAATGACAATGGTTTTGCGCCGTTGATATCCCACCTTAAATCAAATGGCAGAACCTGCAAGCACATTAAACATGTTACGGTAGCGGCTTCCACTCAAAAGCTATTGAGTTCACTAACTAAATCGCCGAAGGAAAAGCGACCGAAAACCGTATCGTCATTGAAGAATCACATTGCAGCGCATTTGAAACTGCAAGGCAATGAAGTTGCTGTACAAGGCCAGGTAAATAAGCTGGTCCAAGAGAAGAAAGTGGTGCTAAACGGAGAGTCCGTAGAGTACCAGTGTTAACAAACAGCGGCAGAGCGACAGCCAACGCTACGCACCTTTTGTGTTACTCGCTGTCGCTCAAACATTAACACAAAAGGCGCTCCGCGCTGGCTGCGCCTGCGCTGGGCGTTCTGGCTGTAGAAAAACTCTGTAAAACCAGTCTCTTTTGATAGGATTGGCGGATCATAAAAAGGGATATCCGCCATGCCCAATTTCAAGCGGTATAACTACAACCAGGATGCCATGGTTGTGATTAATTTCGAGGAACAGCTGCAGCCTGGCACCTTCGAATTCACTCTCCACCACCTGATCGACAACCATATCGATCTCTGCGCCTTCTACGATAAGTACCAGAATGATGCCGGCGGCCGCTCGGCCTACGATCCGGCGATTTTGCTCAAGATCATCCTGTTTGCCTACTCGAAGGGCATCACTTCCAGCCGAGAGATCCAGTGGCAGTGCGAACACAACATCATCTTCAAGGCGTTGTCCTGTGACTCGGTGCCGCACTTCACCAGTATTGCCAGTTTCGTCAGCAGCTACCCCGATGCGATCGAGGCGATCTTTGAGCAGGTATTGATGGTCTGTGATCAGCAAGGCCTGCTTGGTAATGAGCTTTTTGCTATCGACGGCTGCAAGATGTCTTCGAATGCCAGTAAGGAGCATTCGGGTACTTTCAGGGAGCTGGAGCAGAAGAGGACAAAGATCCGCAAGAAAATCCGCCACTGCCTGAAGGAGCACAAGAAGCTTGACGGCCGCAAGCCCGCCGAGCGAGAGCGTAAGCAGCGCTTGGCACAAGCCGCCGAAACCCTGCAGAAACACTTCGACAAGATTGATCAGTTTCTAAAGACGGCAGCCCCAAGGATGGGGCAAGGCAAGCAACCGAAAGAAGTCAAAAGTAACATCACCGACAATGAGTCGGCGAAGATGACCACCAGCAAGGGCACCATCCAGGGCTACAACGGTGTCGCGGCGGTGGACAAGAAGCACCAGATCATTATCGAGGCCCAGGCCTTTGGCGAGGGCCAGGAACACCATACTTTAAAACCCATACTCGATGGGCTCAGCTCCCACTACCGCAAGGCCGGCATTCACGACAACATACTCACCGAGCAGGTCATTGTCACTGCGGACACCGGCTTCTCCAATGACGCTAACAACGAGTATTTAAAAGTCGCAGGTATCAATGCCTATATTCCTGACAATCAGTTCCGCTCTCGGGACAAAGCCTTCGCCAAGCAAAAAGACAAGTACGGCAAGCGCCACCGCGACACGCTGGTTGGCGTGAAGCAGGTGATCCCCGCCAGCGAGTTCAAGTTCGACAAGCGTCACAAGACCTGTGTCTGCCCCGCGGGCAAAGAGTTGCTTCTTTATAGAGAGGAGCGAGTGAGACAAGGCAAGCGCAAGCTCTTCTTCGAAGGACGGCTAACGGACTGCCGTCACTGCCACCTGAAACACCAGTGCATGCGCAATCCCAGTTCAGCCGATACCCGTGACGGACATGGGCGTCAGGTGTCGGCGACCTGGACTAATGGCCGGACGGCGACCGATTGGATGAAAAAGCGCGTCGACAGTATCGAAGGCAAGACAATTTATAGTCATCGTATGTCGGTGGTCGAGCCCGTCTTTGGGAACATCGGTACTAATAAGCGCTTGAGTCGCTTCTCCCTGCGTGGAAAAGAGAAGGTCCAGGGGCAATGGCGACTGTTCTGTTTGATACATAACATCGAGAAATTGATGAGATACGGGGCGATTCACTGATTCACAGAGATATCCACACTCGCTTTGCGAAACATCACTACGATCTCGTCGAATGAGTGATTATGTAAAACGAATGTGCTTAAATCGTAACCATCACTATGAACAAGAATAGGGCCGTGGAATCATCAGGATCTAAAACTGTATTTCTACAGGCTCGTTATGCCTATTTATTTTAAAACAAGAGTGGAGGAAGTATGAGATACAGCGTGGTCGTAGTTTTTTCCGTTTTGTTTTTCCTGTCCGGATGCACATCGCTGCAGCCCGTAGAGCTCGGTTCTATTGAGTTGCAAGAGAAAATAGTAAAGGAAGATCTGGTCGCTGTCGGAGATAGAATCAAGGTTGTACTTGATTCAGGGGAGCGGAAATCCTTTAAAGTTGCGGAAGTCACTCCAACCCATATATACGGTGCGGATGATTCGGTAAGTATAGACTCAATTGCCGCGCTAGAGTCTAGAGAATTTAGTGGCGGTAAAACGGCTCTGCTCGTCGGAAGTGCATATTTAATATGCGGAATCATGGCCGCCATTGGTGCCTCAATAATGATCGGGTTCTAGCACGGGGCATACGTATAACAAATGAATGAAGCACGACGCCCAAAGCTTTGCTTCACTTTTGTGTTGCTCGCCGGGCTCACAAATTAACACAAAAGTGGCGCTCCGCTTGGCGCGCCTTATCCAGGTGTTACGCATAAATGAAGATTGAGCCAAGTTCACCAAAAGATTTGCCCGAAATTCTGGATATATTCAATCTATCGAGAGAGGCAAATGGAAGCTTTCCTAGTCGCAGTTATTGCATGGGTGCTTTTCAAGAAGCTATATAGGGAGAGAAAATTCTGGTTGCCCGCATAGGAGGTGAAGTGGCAGGCTTTGTGTCAGTATGGGCGCAGAGTAATTTTCTCCATCACTTATTTGTGTCACCCAAGCATCAGAGAAAAGGTATTGGTAAAGCGCTAATTTCTGCGATTGTATGTGAATTTGGTTTGCCTATGTCTTTAAAGTGTATTAAAGAAAATACACAAGCATGCCGTTTCTATGAAAAGTTAGGGTGGCAGCCGAGAGAAGAAAGTATCGGTCCTGAAGGTCCGTACATTCTTTATGAGCTACGTTAAAACTCATAAGAAGCAGCGGCAGAGCGAGTGCCAACGTCCTGTAGCTTTTGTGTTATTCGCTGGCGCTCAAAAGTTAACAAAAAACGCGCTCCACGCTGTCTGCGCCTGCGCAGGGCGTTACACGCCCTTTCAAAAGCTACAGGAGGCAGTTTGAGAAGCATAATTTTTGTATTCTTTATGGCCTCTGCTGCAGTATGCGCTCAGGAAAGTGAGGGTGGCTGCTCTATAGGTTTGGAGCAGCGGGCAGAACTGATGCGGCTGAGTTTCGCTGAGTTTGATCAGGACCCAGAAAAAGGCTGGCGCCCTTTTTATGAAAAACGTTGCTTTGGCGCTGCCCAAGAGCTGCTGTCTATGTACATTGAACGTAACCCGGGAGTAGCAAAGAAAAACTTTATGCTTAATTTCCATGCTGGCCAAATGTGCGCATTTACGGGCGATTATGAGGCTGCAGAAACCTATTTCCGTAAGAGCTATTCTGGCAGGGTCAGTAGCTGGAGTAACTGGGACGCCTTTGTTGATGCCAATATTGCGTTTATAAACTCGGACATCTCAGATTTAGAGCGTGCGAAAAGCAAAATAGAGCAGCAAGTAACAATTACAGAAGGAGCCTATCCAAACTTTCCCTCGCATTTGTATGGAAAGAAAATAAATCTAGATGTGGTTAAAGCGTTCATGGCTTGCATTGGGAAATCATATTCCATTGCGTACCATGATTGCCGGATCTAACGGGAGTTTGGGCTGGCCATGTAACAAGCACGTGAAGGGTAGCACCTTAAGCTTTGCTTCGCTTTTTGTGTTGTTCGCTGCGCTCACAAATTAACACAAAAGCGGCGCGTCACTTGGTGTGCCTGACGCGGGCGTTGGATTCTGTCCGCCTCGGAGTGACTGTCTCTTGGGTTTTAGTAGAAATAAAATACTGTATATAAATGCACTTGCGAGATAAAAATTAAAATGGCTGTATCGTCCAGCGGGTTGCATGGAACGGAATCTGTGGGCTAATCTTCCTGCTACCGTGGCGCAAGAAATGGATTAGCCGTGGTTTTCTGCTGTCGCTGATACCCGCCGGCATTTTGTTGCTGGTGCTTTTGCTGATGCGCGGCTTTGGTGTCGGTGCGCTGGCACTGGGGACACAGATACCCCTGGTTATCATTCTGGCTTGTGCTGCAGGTGGTGTCGCGGATTCAGGCTGGCTGCCCGCGCAGGGAAAATAATCTGGCTCAATTGACTGGCAACAGGATGCACTGCATGAAACACACACTATCCATCGCAACATTGTTGGCAACGTTCTCGCTGGGGACGGTTGCTTCAGAGCAGGAGACCCGTCACCTTATTGGGTTGGGTGCCCTTACCTTTGCCGACAATTGTATGAAGTGTCACAAGATAGACGGCTATGGTGAGGAAGCGCTGTACCCATCTCTGCGCGATCCCGGGTTGCTGGCAAACAAGCCACTACTCATTGACACGGTGCTGCACGGCCGTTCGGCACCCCGCCGCAATGGCGGTGAGGAGGATCTGATGCCGGCGCTGGAGTTTCTGACGGACCGCGAAATCTCGGCGATCATCGCGTTTATTACCAATACCTGGGGTGATGAGGTGTTGTTGGTGAGTGAAGAGGAAATCAAGGCGGCGCGCTGAATTGGCTGTACGGAAACGTGCGGAACGAAAGAGCGCTCTGCAACGAAAAAGGTCAGCCCGGGGCGACCGTTTTTCGTTTATGCAGCGGGTTACGCGGGCTTTCTTGCCAGCGGCTCGCATATACAGTGCATGCCGCCACCGCCGGCGGTGATCATGGAAATGGACAGTGGAATTGCTTCTAATAGAAAGATTACCGTCAAAAATTTTTCATGTTACCGTGAAACGTTGCTTCCCCCGTAAGCGCGAGTGGTTGCGGGTGTAAGCCTCACCACGGGAGCGCGTTTTGCCGTATCTACTATCCCTTCCAGTAATAACCTCTCCTCCACACAGTTTGACGGGCCTCGCTTACGCAGAGGGAATTTGCTAGGTGCCAGAGGCGAGCTAATAATGTTCGCTGCGGCAAAATCTTACAAGACGCCGAACGATGTGCAGCGCAAGCGCTACGATCGTTGGCTATATCGTTATGACTAAAAGCCTGAGAGGGCACGGTAGTGGACGAATTAGAGTTGCTTTTAGACCTGCACAGGGGCGCTAGTCGTCAAGGTCCGGGGGGAGATTCTGAGGTAGAAAAGGCGATCGGGCTTGCAGGGATTGATCGAGATGCCTCTTTGAAAATAGCCGATATCGGTTGTGGCACTGGCGCCTCAACACTGACTTTGGCCCGCCTGTTGAATGCCAAAATTTTCGCTGTCGACTTTCTTCAGGACTTTTTAGATGCTCTGGCGGGCAGGGCTCAGAGTGGCGGCGTTGCTGAAAAAATCACGCCAATTTGTGCTTCAATGGAGCAGCTTCCGTTTGAGGACGAGGAATTTGATGTTATCTGGTCTGAGGGCGCCATCTACAACATGGGGTTTGCAAAGGGTGTAGCAGACTGGAATCGCTACCTGAAGCCAGGAGGGCTGCTTGTTGCCTCAGAAATTACATGGCTTACGAACTCGCGCCCTTCGAAGCTCCATCATCACTGGAACAATGAATATCCCGAGATAGGTGCAGCATCGGCAAAGATCAAAGTTTTGGAGGATAGCGGCTATACACCTATTGGATATTTTGTGCTGCCAGAACAGTGCTGGCTCGATAATTATTATGAGCCAATGCGCAGAAGCTTTGATGCCTTCCTGACTCGGAATGAAAATAGTGAAGAGGCTCGGGCAATCGTTGAGGCTGAGCGCCGTGAAATTGAGCTTTATGAAAAATACAAGGCGTACTTTAGCTACGGTATGTATATTGCAAAAAAACGCAGTGAGTAGAAGTCAAAGCGAGCGCCTGTAGTCGCCGCGGAGCACGCTCTGATACTTTTTATCCTTTGCTCGAGAGGTGTGCGAATGGAGTGCTGTGACAGGGATGTGTCAGCCAATATTTCTGGCATTCTCTTGTTGCTGGAGTCTGCGCCGAACTTTGGGTGTCGGAATGTATTGCCAGGTGGTTAAGCCTTTTGTTGATATGTCAAACGCTCCGCTTTTTAAACTCCAAATTTCCCCAAGCTTTGACCTCCCTGAAAAGTTTGAGGTTGCCAATGTTCCCGATTACAGAATCGAATACACAAGTTGTTACGGAGCGGGCGGCGATGAGTGGGGAGTTCCATCCAAGGTGATTGTCCCGTTGTCAGAGGGGCAGTATAAAAAAATACTGGATTCCATAGATGCGGCCCTGGGGGCAATTTCACTTCTCGACGACACACTGGGGCTCGATGGTGTGACCTATGTACTTGAGTCTTCACGGCATCAATCCGTGAATCTTTCTATATGGACACCGCAAGAGAATACTGAAAAGAGGGGCTTGGGGAATCTGTTGAAGCTTGAAGAGGAGCTGCGCCGACTCCTGAATCAAAATACCTCGAGGGCCTAGCAAACGTATGTGATTCACCAGCGCCCAAATTGGCAAGCCAACTTTCTTCCCCGGGTTGCTGCAGAAAATAGAGACCCCGCCGTTTCCTCACCAGCTGCGTGCTGTCCAGTCCGGTGATGGTGAGCCACTCAACTGGCCTGTGCCAGATGCCCGCCAGCTTGCATACATCATAAGCATGCTTATAATGCGCGCCCTCATAAAAAGGGGAGCCTATGGGTACCGATAATCAGCCTGAGCCAGCGGCTTCAGAGCTTGAACAGCCAGTCAACGAGACCGCCGCGAAGATGAGTTTCGAGCTCCACAGCGCCGCGCACCTGCTGCGGCGCAACTTTGACCGGCGGGCCAGGGCCCATGGGCTGAGCCGTTCGCGCTGGCAGGTGCTGTGGCACCTGGCCCGGGAGCAGGGGCAGAAGCAGGCGGAACTGGCGGAGCGGCTGGATGTGGCGCCCATCAGCTTGGCGCGGCAGCTGGACAAGCTGCAGGAGGAGGGGCTGGTGGAAAGACGCCAGGATCCCGCAGACCGGCGCTGTTTCCGTATTTTCCTGACCGAGACGTCGAAGCCTGCGCTGGAGGTCCTGCGCGGCCTGGCACGGGAGACCCGTTCGCAGGCGCTGGAGGGCTTTTCCCTGGTGGAAGTGGAACAGTTGCAGCGCCTGCTGGGCAAGCTGCGGGAGAACCTGGTGTGAGCCGGGGGACCTTGGAAAGAATGATTAGGGGTAGGCAAGTGGTGGAACAACTGGCAAAACTGCCGGCGCGCAAGATCGGCATCGGGGCCGGTATCGCGGTGGCGATCGCAGTGCTCGCCTGGAGCCTGTTCGGGGGTCGCAGCAGCGTGGAGACCGAGAATGCCTACGTGAAGGCGGACAAGGTCTCCCTGTCACCGGAGGTCAGCGGCGTAGTGGCACAGGTGGCCGTGCGCGCAAACCAGCAGGTAATGAAAGGTGAGCTTCTGGTGCAGCTGGACGAGACGCCTTTCCAGCTGGCGGTGGCGGAAGCCGAGGCGCATATGGCGCAGGTACGCAACCAGCTACTGGCACGGCGCGCCGAGTTCAGCGAATCTGCCGCTGCGCTGGAGCAGGCGCGAAAAGATGCCGACTATCATCGCCGCCAGCTGAACCGCAGTGAGAAGCTGGGCCGCGTCGCCCTTTCCGAGGCGGAACTCGACGAAGCCCGCCAGCAGCTGGACCGTGCGCTGGCGCAGATCGCCATCAATACCGAGAAGCTCGCCAGCCTCCGAGCCGAGCTGGGCGGTAATCCCGAGTTGCCCCTGGAAGAGCAGGCGGACCTGCAGGTGGCCCAGGCGCAACTGGACAAGGCCCGCTACCAGCTGTCCCGCGCCCGTATCGTGGCGCCGATGGACGGCGTCATCGCCAACGACATTCCGCAGCCGGGCGAGATGGCCCGCGCCGGCATCGGCCTGATCAGTATGCTCGGCACCGATGGTCTGTGGGTGGAGGCCAACCTGAAGGAAACCGAGCTGGCCCGTATTCAGGCCGGCCAGCAGGCCGAAGTGGTGCTGGACGCCTACCCGGACTTCCAGTGGCAGGCCCAGGTGGACAGTGTCAGTCCGGCCAGCGGCAGCGAGTTCGCCCTGATTCCGCCGCAGAATGCCAGCGGCAACTGGGTCAAGGTGGTACAGCGGGTGCCGGTACGCCTGCGCCTGCTGCCCGCCAAGGAAGCGCCCACCCTGCGTGCGGGTATGAGTGCCCGGGTACGTATCGATACCAGTGAAGACGCCAAGCTGGTCTCCGCCCGTGCCGCCGGCGCAGCGGATGGTCGGGTGGTGCTGTTTTAATGAATGCGGCGCAGCCGGTGAGCCCCGCGCGCCGGCAGATGATCACCGCCAGTATCATGCTGGCCACGGTGATCCAGGTGCTCGATACCACCATCGCCAATGTGGCGTTGCCCCATATGCAGGGCAGCCTCGGTGCCGGCAGCGACCAGATCACCTGGGTGCTCACTTCCTATATCGTCGCTGCTGCGATCATGACCCTGCCGGTGGGGTACCTGTCCCAGCGTTTCGGCCGCCGGCGGCTGTTTCTCTGGTCCGTGGCCGGCTTCACGGTCAGTTCCATGCTCTGCGGCCAGGCCGGCAGCCTGGACGAGATGATCCTGTGGCGCCTGCTGCAGGGCGTCTTTGGTGCCGCACTGGTGCCGCTCTCCCAGGCCACATTGCTGGATACCTACCCCCGCGAGCGCCACGCCTCGGCCATGAGTATCTGGGGCATGGGTGTGATGCTGGGGCCCATTCTCGGGCCGACCCTGGGGGGCTGGCTGACCGAATATTATTCCTGGCGCTGGGTGTTCTACATCAACCTGCCGCTGGGCATCCTGTCGTTTGTGGGTATTTACCTGTACCTGCCTGCCGACAAGACCAGCAAAACCCGCTTCGATGCCCTCGGCTTTGGCCTGATTGCGCTGGCGGTGGGTGGGTTGCAGATGTTGCTGGACCGGGGCGAGCAGGTGCACTGGTTCGAGTCCCTGGAGATTCAGCTGTATGCCATCGCCTCCGCACTGGGGCTGTGGCTGTTCCTGGTGCACTCCTTTACCAGCCGCGAGCCCTTCCTGACCCCGGCCCTGTTCCGGGATCGCAATTACGTCTCCGGGCTGCTGTTTATCTTTGTGGTGGGCATCATCCTGCTCGCCACCATGGCCCTGCTGCCGTCCTACCTGCAACAGTGGAAGGGCTATCCGGTGGTGACCACCGGCCTGATCCTGATGCCGCGCGGCGTCGGCGTGATGCTCGGCATGATGCTGGTGGGGCGGTTGCTGCGCTTTGTCGACGGCCGCGCGCTGGTCATTGTCGGCATGCTGTTGGTGAGTGTTTCCTTACAGGTCATGGCCGGCTTCAACCTGCAGGTGAGCCAGTCGACCCTGGTCTGGACCGGCGCCCTGCAGGGGCTGGGCCTGGGGCTGGTGTTCGTGCCCATCTCCACCCTGGCCTATGCCACCCTGCCCGCTGCGCTGCGCGGTGAGGCCACGGCGCTGTTCAGCCTGTCGCGCAACCTGGGCAGCAGTATCGGTGTGTCGATCGTGATAGCGCTGCTGACCCGCAACCTGTGGATCAATCAGCAGCAGCTGGGTGAGCGCCTCGCCGTCCCCGATGACCTGCTCACCGGGCATGTCGACGGTGAGGCACTGGCGGCACTGCCTGAGGCGGTAATGCAGGAAGTGGCGCGCCAGGCGGCGGAGATCGCCTATGTGAACGATTTCCAACTGCTGATGTGGGTGAGCCTGGCGGCGATCCCGCTGGTATTCCTGCTGGCGAACCCGCGGTCCGGGGAAGAGCTAGGGGAAGAAGACGGAGAGAAAGCGGCGGCCTGAGATGGTGGCCGCCGCGGGTAGTGATCAGTGCGGTTCAGTTGACCCGGTACCAGGTCTGGGTGCGGTAGAAGAAGCCGAGGTAGCCCCGCACCATCAGGCGGTCCTTGCCCTCCAGCCAGAACTTGCAGTCATAGATCTTGCCCTTGGTGGGGTCAAGGATCTGGCCTCCCTCGTACACATCGCCGTTTTTCACCATGCCGGTGATGACGTCCATACCCACCACACGCTGGCCCTTCCGCGGGCCCGGGCACTTGTCGCACACGGTGTCGTCGGGCTTCATCAGCAGGTCAACCACCCGCCCGTAATACTTACCGCCCTTCTGGTAGATCTCCACGATCGACTTGGGCTGCCCGGTCTCGTCGTCGATGGTGCGCCACTTGCCCAGCACGTCGGCGGCGCTGGCCTGTACGGCGAATAGCAGGCAGCAGGCTGCCAGCAGCAGGTTTCTCATCATTGTGCTTGCCCCTTGAAAAGCTTGTGACCCGGATCTTACACGAAGTCATCAATGAAAAAAGGAATCTTGTTTCAGTGTAGCCGCTGGCGGTAGAAGCCTCGTTGTCATGATGAGCAGCTGATGGGCATATGCTTGCCGGACGCTGGTGGGGCGGCGGCCCAGGTCTCGTGCTCCGGGTGCTCGTCAAAAGGCGTTTGCAGCAGGGTGAACAGTGTACGCAGCGGCCGGTAGTCGCCGTCCTCTGCCGCCTCGATCACCCGCTGGGCCAGGTAGTTGCGCAGGATGAACTTAGGGTTGGCCGCCAGCATGGCGCGGTTGCGGCTGCGGGAATCGCCGCCGTCGCGGGCCAGGCGCTGATCGTAGTGGTGCAGCCAGGCTTCCAGGGCGTCATGTTGCGCCTCGGGCAGCAGCTCCTGCAAGGCTGCGGCGGGGCGCTCGCCGCGGTAGTGGGCCAGGGCGCGGAAAAACAGGGTGTAATCGGCGCGGGCGTCGGCCAGCAGCTGCAACAGGTCGGCGCACAGCTGCTGGTCGCCGTCTTCCCTTTGCTCCAGGCCGAGTTTGGTGCGCATCTGCGTTGCGTAGGCGTCCACCAAACGCGGCTGGAACTCCTCCAGGCAGTCCTTCAGGGTTTCCGCGCTGACAAAAGCCGAGAGCGAGTGGGCCAGGGCATTGAGGTTCCACAGCGCCACCCCCGGCTGTTGCTCGAAGGCATAGCGGCCGGTGTGGTCCGAATGGTTGCAGATGAATTCCGGCTCGTAGTCGTCGAGAAAGCCGTAGGGGCCGAAGTCGAAGGTGTCGCCGATGATCGACATATTGTCGGTATTTAGCACTCCGTGGGCGAAACCCACTGCCTGCCAGGCTGCCACCAGCTCGGCGGTGCGGGCGACGGTGAAGTGCAGCAGCGCCTCGGCCTGCTCCGCCACCGGCAGCGCCTTCGCCTCGGGCAGAAAGCGGTCGCAGACAGTGCCGATCAGTTTCTGCAGCGCTTCCAGCTGGCGGGTGTAGAAGAAGTATTCGAAGTGACCGAAGCGCACATGGCTCTCTGCCACGCGGATCAGCATGGCGCCGGATTCGATGCGCTCGCGGGTAACGGGCTCATCGCTGCCGACGATGCAGAGTGCCCGCGTGGTGCGGATGCCGAGGCCGTGCAGCGCCTCTCCGGCCAGGTACTCGCGGATGGTGGAGCGCAGCACCGCGCGGCCGTCGCCAAAGCGGGAGTAGGGTGTCTTGCCGGCGCCCTTGAGGTGCAGCTCCCAGCTGCGGTCGCCGTTTACAAGCTCTCCCAGTAACAGTGCGCGGCCATCTCCAAGGTCCGGGTTGTAGACGCCAAACTGGTGACCGGTGTACTTCATCGCAAAGGGTTTGCTGCCAGGCAGCAGCCTGGCGCCGCAACCGATCTCCGCCCAGGCGGGGTTATCGGCCTCGGTCACGTCGATGCCCAGCAGTTCCAGTACCGCCGGGTTGACGTGAATGAGCCTGGGGTGGGTAAACGGCGAGGGTGCCACCGGCGTGCCAAAGGCTTCACCGAGATCGGCGTAGCGGTGGCTTAACGAGACGTCACTGAGCTTCATAATGTTTTATTGTAGGGGGCTGGGGCAGGGGCCAGCTAGCCGGCCCGCACTGATTAGTCGGTTTGCAGCCTCAGGGCCTGGGGCTGGTCGCGCCAGTGTTCCGCTTCCTGGTAGAGCAGGTCTTCGATGGCGGGGTGTCGATCCAGCCACACCTGGGGGATACTGAGCCGGAAGCCGCTCTTCCTCGCGCTCAGTTGCCAGTCCCCGATGTCCCGGTCGGTGTGGTCCCGGTGCGCGATGCAGGCCAGGCGCAGGCTCAGCAGCAGGCTGGGGTCCGGGTGGAAGCCATAGTGCTCCCGCGGGGATTTGATGCGGCCCCGCTGGTTCTGGATCAGGTGTGCCAGATGTTCCTGCTCGCTGCGGCTGAAGCCAGCCAGGTCGGCGTTTTCCACCATATAGGCCCCCAGCTTGCGGAAGTTGCTGTGGGAGAGGGCGAGCCCGATTTCGTGCAGGTCGGCAGCCCAGCGCAGCCGCTGCGTCTTCTCACGCGGGGCATCCTCGCGCAGCGACGACAGCAGCGCCACCGCGGTATCGCCGACGCGGCGAGCCTGGGCGGCGTCGATCTGGCTGCTTTCCATCAGTGCGGCCACGGTATCGGCGCGGCGGTCCCCACCGTGCAGGCGGCCGGCCAGGTCGTGGACGATGCCCTCGCGAATGGCGTAGGGCGAGACGGACATTGTGCGGATATCCAGTTCGCAGAAAATGGCGTGCAGAACAGCGAGGCCGGCAGCGAAAACCGGGCGCCGCTCCTCTTCCAGACCGGGGAGGTCGAGGTCCGCTACACGCCTGGCCGACGCCACCTGCTCAGCCAGGCGGTCGATGGCATCCCTTTCGATTGTCCCCAGGTCGCCACCGTTCAGCACCCGGGCAACGGATTTCACCGTCCCAGAGGCCCCCACGACATCCACGTCCGCGGCCATATGCTGCAGGCCCTGCAGTTCCGCCCGGGCGGCACGACGGGCGCGCTCGAAATGATTGGTCTTCTTGTCGCGGATTTCACCTTCAGGGAAGAATCGGCGCGAGAAAGAGACGCAGCCCATGTAGAGGCTTTCCAGCTTTGTCGGTTTCTCCTCGCCGCGCACCAGTTCCGTGGAGCCGCCGCCGATATCGATGACACAGCGGGGCCGGGGCGGACCGTCGCCGGCGGCAAGCACGCCACTGAAAATCAGCCGCGCTTCCTCGATACCACTGATGATTTCAATGGGCACGCCGAGAGTGGACTCTGCCTGCTCGAGAAAACCGTCCGCATTGGCGGCTGCGCGCAGGGTGTTGGTGCCCACCACCCGCACGTGGTCCGCCGGCAGGTCGGTCAGAACCGGGCGAAAACGGTGCAGGGCTTCGAGGGCGCGCTCCGCGACCGCCGGATCCAGGTTGCGCTCCTCGTCGAGGCCGGCGGCCAGGCGGACCATAGCCTTGTCGGTGTGCAGCCGCACCATGCGCTGGTTACGGAATTCCGCCAGCAACAGGTGGAAACTGTTTGAACCGAGATCCAGCGCCGCGTAGCGCTCTGCGTCTTGCACCTGTTTCCACCCTGTCACTAAAGTTTCATCTGAATGTAGCAAAATGCCCTACTATTTAGACCAAAAGTGCCCGGATGCACAGTGCTGGCTTCCGGGCAGGATCCAAGCCAAAGCAGTATACCAATGGCCGATAATACGCACCTGTACCCCAAAGAGCTAAGCTGGCTGTCTTTCAACGAGCGTGTGCTGCAGGAAGTCGAGGACGATTCGGTCCCGATCATTGAGCGCGTGCGTTTCCTCGGTATTTTTTCCAGCAACCTCGACGAGTTTTTCCGCGTGCGTGTGGCGGATGTGCGGCGGGTGGCCACTTTTGCCAAGGCCGAAGAGAAAAAATCCTATTTTGGCGAGCTGCTGGATCGCATCAATGATCGGGTTCTGAGGCTGCAGCGGCGCTCCTTTGCCGCCTACACCCAGGTGCTTTCCGACCTCGACAAGCACCATATCCACCTGGTGAACGAAACCCAGCTGACGCCGCGCCAGCGCAAGTTCGTGGAGAATTATTTTCACGATGAGGTCCTGCCAGAGCTGGAACCTTTTTTCATTGATGACCGTGAGACCATGCCGCTGCTGAACGAGGCGAGCATTTACTTCGCGATCTACTTGCAGTTGGACGACGGCCGCGAGCGCTTTGCGGCCATGGAAATCCCCACCGAGACCCTGCCGCGTTTCGTGGTGATTCCGCCGAGAGAAGGCAAGCAGGAAAAGGTCTATATCGTTCTCGACAATATCATCCGGGCCTGCCTGGCCGAAGTGTTCCGCAATGTGCTGCCGATCCGGCGGGCGGAAGCCTATATGTTCAAGATCAGCCGCGATGCGGAACTGGAGCTGGGTGAGGGGATTACGCAGAATATTGTCGACCGGGTGGCGAAGTCGCTGAAAAAGCGCAAGAAGGCCGACCCGGTACGCATGGCCCACGATGCCGCCATGCCGGAGGTGCTGCTCAACCTGGTGAAAAAGAAGCTGAAAATGGGCCGCTATGACAGCTATACGCCCGGCGGCCGGTATCATAACTCCAAAGATTTCATGACCTTTCCGGCGGACTCGGCCAGGCACCGCTACAAGCCGCTGAAGCCGATCCCCACCTTGCCGGAGAGTGAGAGCATCTTCAACCAGTTGCGCGCCGCTGACCAGCTGCTCTATTACCCCTATCACGACTTCCGCGCGATCACCAACTTCCTGATTTCGGCCGCCATCGACCCCGCGGTGCGCGAGATCCGCATCAACCTTTATCGGGTGGCAAAGAACTCCCGTGTGGTAGCGGCGCTGGTCAATGCCGTGCGCAACAACAAGAAAGTAGTGGCGGTAGTGGAGCTGCAGGCGCGCTTCGATGAGCAGGCCAATATTCACTGGTCCAACGAGCTGCAGGATGCCGGTGTCGAGGTAATCTACGGCGTGCCGGGCCTGAAAGTGCATTGCAAGCTGATTTCTATCCTGCGCGATGAGGAGGGCGAGCCGCGCTACTACACCCACTTTGGCACCGGCAACTTCAATGAGAGCACCGCGCGGGTTTACTGTGACTTCAGCCTGCTGACCAGTGACCAGGGGCTCGGCCGCGATGCCTTTCATGTGTTCGAATTTCTGCAGCAGCCCCACCTGCGCCCGGATTACCAGAATATCGCTGTCTCCCCCTATACCACCCGGCCGGCCCTATTACAGGCCATCGACCGGGAGATTGAGGCCGCACAGGCGGGGCAGCGGGCGGAGCTGTTCTTCAAGTGCAATAACCTGGTGGACGAGGAGGTGATCGAGCGGCTCTGTCGCGCGGGCGCCGCCGGTGTGCAGGTGCGTATTATCGTGCGCAGCATGTGTTCGCTGGTCCCTGATTGCTGCGAGAACATCCAGGTGATCAGCCTGGTGGACAAATTCCTTGAGCACGCGCGGGTGTATATTTTCCACAACGGTGGCGATGAACAGATCTGGCTCTCTTCGGCCGACCTGATGACGCGCAACCTGGATCACCGGGTTGAGGTGACTTTCCCCATCATGGACGAGCGGCACCGGCAGACGGTGAGGAAGATCATGGAGCTGCAGTGGTGCGATAACCACAAAGCGCGGGTACTGGACGCGGACCAGAGCAATACCCGCATCGCGGATTTCTGCGATCGGGACTGCCGGGCCCAGGATGCGATCTACCGCTACCTCAAGCGACGCGCAGCGGAGCTGGCGCCAGTCGAGACGGAAGAGACCGAGCGGGCCTAGCCCGGATATGTCGCCCTGGGCCGCGATGCCCGGTGAAAGTTTGTCCCCAGGGGGGCTATAACATCAACGAAAACATAGAGTAACGTTGAATATGAAGCTGCCGGTGACATATCCGGGCTAGCGACTGAAACCGACCAGCTTGCCGCGACTGAAGGAGAAGCGATAGCGCTCGCCCACTTTGAGCTGGCCGCGGCAACTGGACTGGATGGTGAAATGGGGGTGCTGGGGCGTGACCACCCAGGTGCTGAAGTCATTCCCGGGGCCGCGCTCGATCAGCCAGTAGTAGTCTCCCTTGCCGCAGGAGTTTGTCTTGCGACAGTCCTGATGACCCCAGACATAGGCGTAGACATCAAACTGCGCCGGTAACTTGCCGGATTCGCTGAAGGCCGGGTTGTCGCTGCGGTTGAAGGTGAAGATTTCCTTGAAGCCCATCGTGCGAAAACCCCGGGCCGGGGTACCGCAACTGACGGTTTGTGTTTTCACTGTGACTCGTGCATGAGCGCCGGGCTTGCCTGCGGTGCGGACCGTGTCTTCACTGGGCAGGTAGCCGCAGCCACTGGTTAGCGCCAGAGCCAGAATTCCGACGATCGCTGTAAGACTGCTGAACCGCACCACCATCTCCTTACCTCAGGGCCCTTCATCTCACTATAGTCGCTAACTTAGCCCTTGGGCTTGCGGTGGGAGCGACGCTTGAAGCGCCACTTGCGACGGTAGGGGAAGGCGCTCTCAATATGGCCGGCGCGGATTCGTTCCTGCAGGCGCTGCCAGTAACGGTAGTCATACAGGTCGCTGTGCTGGTCCTCGAAGGCCTTGCGGGCGACGGGATTGCCGGAGAAGAACAGCCGGAACTCTTCCGGGAAGACATCGGCTTCATCCACCGTATACCAGGGCTGGTCGGACAGTTCCTGCTCGGCGGTGCGCGCCTCCGGGATCTTGCGGAAGTGGCAGTCCGTCAGCGGGCATAGCTCGTCGTAGTCGTAAAATACCACGCGACCATGGCGGGTGACGCCAAAGTTCTTCAGCAGCATGTCGCCGGGGAAGATATTCGCCGCCGCCAGCTGTTTGATGGCATTGCCATACTCCTCCATTGCCTCGCGGGTCTCCTCGTCACTGGCGTGCTGCAGATAGAGGTTGAGCGGCTCCATGCGGCGCTCCACGTACAGGTGCTTGATGATGATCCACTTGTCGTCCATCACCAGCTTGGAGGGCGCGACTTCCTGCAGCTCCGCCAGCAGCTCCTCGCTGAAGCGGTTGCGGTAGAAAATAAAGTTGGTGTACTCCTGGGTATCCGCCATGCGGCCGACCCGGTCGGAGCGGGATACGAACTTGTACTTCTCCCGCACGATCTCCTCGGTCACCGTTTTGGGGCGGTCGAACTTGTCCTTGATGACCTTGAATACCACCGGGTAGGAAGGCAGCGTGAATACGCTCATGACCATGCCCTTGATGCCCGGGGCGATGATGAACTTGTCGTTGCTCACCTTCATATGGGCGAGGATATGGCGGTAGAACTCGGTCTTGCCATGCTTGTGGAAGCCGATGGAGTTGTACAGCTCCGAGCGCTCCTTGAGCGGCATGATGGTGGAGAGGAAGCGCACGAAGCGTGACGGAATGGGCGCGTCCACCATGAAATAGGAACGGGTAAAACTGAAGATGATGCTGGCGGAATCGTTGCTGTAGAGCACGGTGTCAACGAATACACCACCGCGGCCGTTGTTCAGGCAGGGCAACAGCAGGGGGATTACCTGGCCGCCAAACATCATGCGCCCGACCAGGTAGGCGGCCTTGTTGCGGTAAAACACTGACTCCAGCATATCCACCCGCAGCTGCTTCTCGTTCTCCAGCCCCGTCAGTGGGCCCTCGCGCAGGGCGCGGCAGATATTGTCCACATCCCGCTGCAGGTCTTCCCACGGCACGGAGAAGCCGTAGTCATTGAGGATGTCCTCGATCATGTATTCGAGGCCGTCCCGGCCGCTGTAGCTGATATAGATGCTGTAATCCCGCAGCGGCTTCTCGTCCGGTGGCCGGGACGGCTTGACGAAAATGTTGCTGTCGTGGATATGGGCGTGCTTGTACTGGTTGCAGAATACCGAGTTGAAAAAGGTCTCGGCGATTTCGTAGTTACTGTGGTTGGCAATGAGCTGGGCAAAAGTGGCTCGGGCCTCACGCCAGATCGCCAGGTCTGTGGTGTCCTTGCTGGTCACCGCGTGCACCAGCTTGAGGACCTGCATCACCTTGGTCTTGTAGAGGTCGATACGCTCCTTGTTGGCCTGGTGCACCGCCTGCCAGGAGGCGGTTTCGAAGCGTGCCTTGGCCCCCAGGGTGATGTTCTGGTAATCGGCAAAGTAGGCATCGAAGCCGTTGAGAATGGTCTTGGCGATGCGGCGCGCGGTCGGTGAGTGATTGGTCATGCACTAGACTTCAGTTTCAGGTCCCTTGTAGGAATTCCTGCAGCCCGAAGCGAGCAGGAATCAAGCCGATAGTAGCACGGTGCGCCGGAGCCTCCCTTGAACGATTGGATCAGCAGCTTTGTCTTTTTCTTTGCTGTGATCGACCCGGTGGGTACCCTGCCGGTGTTTATTGCCGTCACTGCCCGCCATGCGGAGTGGCAGAAACGCAAGATCGCGCTGCTGGCGGTGTTGGTTGCGGCGGCGATCCTGCTGTTTTTCCTGATGGCCGGGCAGTACCTGCTGGAGACGATCGGCGTGCCGTTATCGGCATTCCAGGTCGCCGGCGGTGTAGTGTTGTTCCTGTTTGCCCTGACCATGATCTTTGGCGAGGGCAAGCCGGAGCAGGAGGTGGGGATCGTTAAAAGTGGTCATGAGACGGCGATCTTTCCCCTGGCGGTGCCCTCAATCGCCTCCCCCGGCGCCATGCTGGCGGCGGTGGTGTTGACCGATAACTACCGCTTCGACCCGATTCACCAGTTCCGCACCGCCACGGCCATGTTCGCCGTGCTGGGTATCGTGCTGGCAATACTGCTCACTGCCCAGTGGATTTTCCGCTTTATCGGCGAGGCCGGCGCCAGCATTGTCAGTCGGGTGATGGGCCTGATTCTTGCCTCGGTGGCGACCACCAATGTGCTGCTGGGCATCCAGCAGTTTTTCTCGATTTGAGAGTCCTGAGCGTTTAGCTTTTTTAAATGAATGCCTTCCGCTTCGTTATGGGAGGTCTCTCCGCTTAACCGGGGCTCTCGCTGGATATGGCTCCCTCGCTTGCAAGTACCTTTCCCATCAACTGCCCACCGGTTTGCCATCGGGACGATGGATCGCCAGAACGGACGGGCGTGGCGGCAGCTTCGGGTCATTGTCCGGCCAGCGGTGCATGGGATTGTCAAAGGTGGAGCGGCCGCCATCCGCCGGATGCTGCACGGCCACGAACAGCGTCGAGCCATCCGGAGTAAATTCCGGCCCGCAGACTTCGGCCCCCTCGGGGCAGCCGAAAAAGTGCCTGGGCGCGGCGCGCAAATCGCCTTCGGTGGCCATGGCCCAGAGCCCGTCGTGGAATCCAAAATCTTCACAGCCGTCGGTGGCGATCCACATATTGCCGCGGGGATCGAACGCGACATTGTCCGGATTGGCGAACCAGCCGTGGGGTGAGATGGCACCGGGTGTCTGCTGCCCGTAGGCGCCGCGCTGGTTTGGCTCTTCGGCATTGGGGTTGCCACCGAGCAGGAAGGTTGTCCACTGGAAGGTATCACTGGCGTGATCGCGCTGGCCGTATTGGCCCGGCGGTACGATTTCCAGCACGTGGCCCGTGGCGTTTTTCTGTCTTGGATTGGCTGCATTGGCCACGATGCGCCGCTTGTTCTTGGTCAGCATCACGTAGGTGCAGTCGTTGACCGGATTGGTTTCCACGTCCTCGGGGCGATCCATGGGGGTCGCTCCCAGCAGTGCCGCAGCGCGGCGCGCATCGATCAGCACATCCGCCTGGTTGTGGAAGCCATTGTCCGGCGTCAGTGGTCCCTGACCGAACACCAGCGGCAACCACTCGCCGGAACCGTCCTCATTGAACTGGCCGGCAAACAGGGTGCCCTCCAGCAGCAGGGAGCGGTTGTGGCCGTCGTTGCCCGGTTCGTAATTGTCCCGGGAGACATAGCGGTAGACGAACTGGTGTTCATCATCGTCACCACCGTAGGCGACTACTGGCTGGCCGGGCTTGCACACCAGGGTAAAGCCCTCGTGTTCGAACCGGCCCAGGCTTGTGAGCTTGCGCGGTTGTGACTGTGGATCATAGGGGTCGAATTCCACCATCCAGCCGAAACGGTTGGGCTCATGGGGCTCCCGCTCAATATCGAAACGATGATCGTAATCGCCCCAATTGCGGTTTTCCGGAGAAATACCAAAAGTATGGTGATTCAGTGCCTCCACCGGATCGGCAATATTGTCCGGATCCCCCTGGAAGGCGCCGCCAAAACCCTCCTCGGCTATCAGCACCGTGCCCCAGGGCGTCTTGCCACCGGCGCAGTTACCCACAGTGCCGAGCACAGTCTTGCCGGCAGGGTCGGCCGCGGTCTGTAACCGGCGGTCGCCGGCGGCGGGGCCGACGATGTTCATGGCAGTAGACAGTGTGATACGGCGGTTATAGGGGCTGTCGAGCACCGGCTGCCACCCGTTTGCGGTTTTCTCGATCTCGGTAATGGCATGGCCGCAGGCGGCCTGCTCTATGGCCACGTGTTTGGCACTGACACCGCGAGTGGCGCTGTGTTCATCGTTGTAGCCGGAAAACATCAGGTGAGGCTGGGTGTATTCATGATTCACGCACAGCAAACCCCGCTCGCTGTTTCCGCTCGCCATGTGGCGTATGTTTTCTCCCGGTCCCGCATCGGTGTCCAGCGGCATAAACGCGATAAAGTCATTGTTATAACCAAAGCGCCGCGCCTGGGATTCTGCATCGAGTCTGGCCGGCTCAAACTCCTCTTCGCCCTGGTGTAGTGGGTCGCCCCAGCGCAGCAGCACTTCCGCCTGATAATCTTCGGGGAGATGGTGATGGGCATCCAGACCGTGGGGTATTTCCTTGAACGAAAGCGCGCTGTTTTGGCGTTGTGGATCGCGGCTGCAGGCGGAAAACAGGCTCGCGGTAGCAGTGCTGGCAGTCAACGCGCCAACGGCTTTGAACAGTGTACGGCGGGACGGATTGATCGGCGTCTTTTTCATTATCGCTCTGGCTGTTGTGCGGTGGGGTGCCTTGTCGCCATAACGATGTGGCAACGTACTGATAGTTTAGTGGCCCCGGATTTTGACCGCGGGCAGTGACAGCCAGATGAAAATAAAGGAGCGCCACAGGCATGTGACCCTCGTCAAAAAACGCCACTGTGGGCTTATCAGCCACGTTTATTCTGCGGGCCCAACAAAAAGCGCTCGACATACAAGGCAACGGGGCGTCATGGACAAACGATGCAATCAGTTCGCACTTGTCGGCCTACCGAAGACGGCACTTGCGTTGTTGAATTCCGAGGCAACGGGGGAGTTGCCCGATGCCAGGATGTTGGAGGCATTGCCAGCTGCTTGTTACTGAGGCGGGTCGGCATACAATGCCAGCATTGGATAGCAAAACTGATTCCCCTATGAAGATCGAAACACAAATTCCGTTTCTGGATGCATTGCTGGCCCCCTGGCAGGCCACCATCGGGGATGAGTATCTCGGCTATCGCAATCATGTGTACCGGATGGCGCACTGTTGCCTGAGGCTGGGGGATTGCAGCGAGGAGGAGCGGCAGAAAATCTTGATTGCCGCTGCCTTTCACGATATCGGTATCTGGATCGAGGACACGGTGGACTATATCGAGCCGTCGGTGCCACCTGCCATGGCGTATCTGCGCGAAAATGATCTGGAGGCGTGGAGCGATGAGATTCGGCTGATGATCACCGAGCACCACAAAGTCCGGCCGTACCACGGCGAGCACGAGCGGCTGGTGGAATTGTTCCGTCGCGGCGACCTGGTGGATTTTTCCGGTGGACTGGTCTCGTTTGGGATCGACAAACAGGAATTGAAGAGCCTGCGTGCCGCCTTCCCCAATGCCGGTTTCCACCGCAATCTGGGCAAGCGTGGCTGGCGCTGGTTCCTGAAGCACCCGCTCAACCCCGCGCCCATGATGAAGTGGTGACGACGGCCGTCCCGCCATTGGTGGGTCAGAAGTGCAGGCTCCAGCCGAGCGAGACGGTTTCCAGGTCGTAGCTGCCCCGCAGGTCTTCAGAGCCGATATCCTGGAAGGTTTCCCACTCCGCTCTCACGGTCCAGTTGTTGTGGTTGCGGTAGCTGATACCGGCGCCATAGCTCCAGTGAAAGCCATTATCGGCTTCCGCCCCGCGGCCGCGGACCTCTACCGGCACCTCCCGGATCACACCATCCTCCTGAACGGCCACCAGCACCTCACCCCGCTGGCGCCCGGAGAGTTCCCCCATCCAGAAACCGCCGCCGGCCTTGGCGAAAAAACTGGCGCCGCCAAAGAAAGGCAGGTGACCCACGACATAAGCCGTGGCGAGCCGGGTCTTGATCTCATCCTCCACCTGCAGGAACTCGCCCCGGTCATTGGTGAGGGTGAAGCCGACACGGTTGTCGTCCAGCTGTCGCACACTGGCTTCGACGGCGAGGTTCGGCGTCCAGCGCCAGCCGCCGTAAAGCTTGATCAGGTTGCCGGCGCCCTCACAGCTGCGCTCGGGGACGTCCTGGGTGTCGGTATCGAAGCGGCTGATCTGGGCGTCCACCGATGTGCAGAAGCCCTGCTGTTCGGCATTGCCGAAGCTGATACCGGCATACCGGTGAGAGTAGAAGTCGGCGCTGGCCAGGTTGGGCAGCGCCATCAGGGGTACCGCTAGCAGAAAAGTTGGCCGGTTCATGGCGTCACCTGCTGGCTCGAGGATGAGTTGTTATTGTGGGGCGACAGTCGCGCCCGGTCTGGTTTCCTTACGCCGCCGCCGGTAAAAAAGATGAACCCGGGAATCGAGGCGCGTTACAGATCCAGTTCCGCCCGCAGCGCCGCCAGTTTCTCGGCATTTTCTTCCTTGGAGAGCGGCTTGCCCGGGTTGTCTTCCAGACGCAGTTGTTCCGGTGCCGGGAGCTTTTCACCTTCAAGAACGCGGGCGCAGATCTTGCGGTAGTGCTCGGCAAACACCGGGTAGGCGACGGACTCCGCGTTATTGGCGAGGAAGAACCAGTTGGCCTCGCGGCCGGCGTGGTAGACCGCCGGGTGACTCCAGTTGTAGTTGGCCTTGGGGCTGGGGGCATTGCAGGCCTCGCGGTAGGCGGCGCGCGCCTCCGGCAGGCCATTGTCCCCGGCGGCACACAACTGCAGCATCTTGTGCACGGTGGGCAGGTATTCGCTCTGCTTGATGGCCCGCTTGGCACCGGCGACGATCTGCTCCGGCGTAAAGGCCTCGAGGGATTCCAGCCACAGGCGCTTGGCCAGGTGCAGGGTCTCGGTATCGGGGAAGGCGGCATTGAACTGGTTGTGGTAGCTGAGTTTCAGCAATCCGAATACCTCATTCAACGCGCGCTTGCGCTCGCTCAGCTGAGGATTGGCGTCACCGCTACCAGTTTGTGTCCGTGACGATGTCGATGACTGACCTGTCGCGGGTACGCTGGTTGTCGTTGTTGGTGTGTTGCTGCTTGCCATGAGATTGTCCTATCGCCAGCTTGTTGCGCTCTGCCCACTGGTAGCGCGCGTGACGCACGAAAATGGCGTCCCAGCTTTTGCGCGCGGCGTTCTGGCCGCGCCAGTAAATGATGAATTCGGGTACCAGGGACAGGGCGAAGTCCCGGTCTATTTCACACTGGTTGACCAGGTGACTCAAGCAGTCACTGCTGGGCTGCCAGTTGCGGGAGATGGGCTTGGCCACCGGGTTCTTTTCAATACCCTGGCAGTAATAGGCCCACTCCTCGCGGGCATACTCGATAAACAGTTCCCCCCAGCGGGCGCTGTGGCCGCCGCGCTCCAGCCACTTGTAAATAAACTCGGGCAGCAGTTCTGCGGCAAAGTTGGGGTTGATGGCCAGGCGGCGCAGCTGCTCCCAGGTGTGCTCACTGGGCTGCCAGTCGCGGGTCATTGCCGTCGGTTTGCGTTTCTCGATAAAGGGGGTGTCCTGCTTCTCCCAGTCCTCCGTGATCCAGTCATTGAATTCCAGGTCCCAGGAGATGGACTGCTTGCCACTGGAGCGGTGGTAGTCGAGGAAGCGCTGCAGGCCCCTCTGTACGAAAGTGCTGGGCACCCCTTCGTCCGCCAGTTTGCGCAGGGTGTCCTCACCCGGGTACCAGCCTTCCGGCAGGGGCTGCTTGCGCTGGGCGGTGGCCCGGTAGGCCTCCCACTTGCTCTTCACCTGCTTCAGGAACAGGGAGCCGAAGGAGTGGCGGGACTCGCCGCGCTCGCGCCAGTAGGTGACAAACTCGGGCAACTGCTCGCGCACGAAGTGCTCCGGCACACCCAGCTGGGCGATCCGCGCCATGGTCTCCTGGTCCGGCTGCCAGTTGGGGCCGATGCTATTGGCGCTGCGGCTGGCTTGCGCGGGGGGCGCAGGAGGCGCGGAGGGCACGGCTTCCGGCGCGCGGTGCTCGCCGGGGAGGGCGAACTTCAGCAGGCCGCTGCTACCGTAGGGGGCTGAACCCAGCAGCAGGGCGCCGTGATTGCGCAGGCTGGTGGCCACCCGCTGGATATCCGCCGGCTGCCAGAAGGGCAGCTGTTGCTGCAACTGTTCCGCTTCAACGCTGTACCAGTCGCGCCCCGGGTGGGGCTCCACCGCCAGAAACGGCAGCATGTCGCTCAGTGCGGTTAGCAGCACTGCCTCCTCCAGGCCGAGTGTGGCGGCCAGAGTGGGAGACAGGCAGAGCGGGCGTTCCGGAAGCAGGGGGTGTTTCATGGCGCGATTCTAACACCCCGGCACTGCCTTTGCGCGGGGGGCGCGGCGGTTGCCAGGCTGGCGTGACTGACCGCCGGTTCAGGGTATTGCTACGCTCTTCAGGAATGCCTCTCCAGGAGGCGACTCCAGAGTTGGACGGAATCAACGCCGCCATGGGCAACCAGGCAGGAACAGGGACAAGGGAAAGATGCAGGCATTCCTCGACAACTGGCACCAGGCCGCCATTACCACCCTGGGGCTGTTCTGGATGGCTTTCTGGGCCTTCGGACTGGGTTACCTGATCAGCAGCATGATCCAGGTGTTCGTCACCCGCGAGCGAATGAAGAAGAGCATGGGCCAGGCGGGGGCAAAAAGTGTCGGGCTGGCCTCCTTCTTCGGTTTTATCTCCAGTTCCTGTTCCTTTGCCGCCCTCGCCACCACCCGTGCTTTGTTCGCCAAGGGCGCCGGACTGGTGCCTTCCCTCGCTTTCCTGCTGGCTTCCACCAACCTGGTGATCGAGCTGGGTATCGTGATCGCTGTGTTCCTGAGCTGGCAGTTCGTGGTGGGGGAATACCTGGGAGGTGTTCTCCTGATTCTGTTGATGTGGCTGCTGGTGCGGCTCACTGTGCCAGACAAGCTGGTCAAAAAAGCCCGTGAACGGGCACGGGAGGCAGAGGGCGGCGGCGATGGAGATGAGGATATTCCTGACTGGAAAAAACTCATCCAGAGTCGCAAGGGCTGGCGTCGGGTGGCGAACCGCTATGTGATGGAATGGCACATGGTGTGGAAGGACGTCACCGTGGGTTTCACCGTCGCCGGCATCATTGCCGTGTTTGTGCCCAAGTCCTTTTTCCAGAGCCTGTTTGTCGGTGCCGGGGAGCCCGACCCGGCATTCTGGGAAGTGTTGTTGCAGTGCCTGGTGGGCCCGGTTGCCGCCTTCTTCACCTTTATTGGCTCCATGGGCAATATTCCCCTGGCAGCAGTGCTGTTCGATAACGGCGTGGCTTTCGCCGGTATCATGGCATTCATTTTCAGCGACCTGGTGGTGCTGCCGGTGCTGCGCATCCAGGCGCAGTACTATGGCTGGAAGATGGCCCTCTACATCCTCGGGGTATTCCTGGTCATCCTCGTCTCATCGGCATTGATGCTCCATTACGGCTTTGCTTTTTTCGATCTGTTGCCGAGCCACGACAGCGTGAAAAAGATGGCCGACCGCGAGTTCTTCAAGGTCGATTACACCCTGTTTTTGAACCTTTTATTTGCGGCTGTCGGCGTCTTCTTCCTGATCTGGCGCTGGCGGGATAAGGGTTTGCCGGGCCTGAAAACTGACAGCCTCTCAGAACGAATCCTTCTGGCCTTGGCGACGCTGGCAATCACCTGGTTGGTAATTGGCACTCTGCTACCAGTCTGACTCGACCTCGATTGCAATCGAGGGGGCTTTTGGCGTTATCCTTCAGATCCACACAAGGATTCGGAGAGGGCATGTCTGAGGCCAAGCAAACTTTTCTTCTTGAAGGCGCCTCCTGTGCCGGATGTGTGCGCAAGATTGAAGGCGCGCTGGCGGCAGTAGCCGGCGTGGAGGATGCGCGGGTCAATCTCGCCGACAAGACACTGATCGTGCACGGCGAGGCCTCGCCGGAAGCCTGTGTTGCTGCGGTGGAGAATGCGGGCTATGGCGCGCAACCGGTGCGTGTCAGCGAACGCGAGCGCCGGGAGCAACAGCGAGCCGAGGAGCACCGCCATTACCGCGATCTGCTGAAGCGCTGTGCTATCGCCCTGGGACTGGGTATTCCCCTTATGGCCTGGGGGCTTCTGGGGGGTGAAATGATGGTCAGCTCCCCCGGCCAACAACTGGCATGGGGTGTTGTGGGGCTCCTGACCCTGGCAGTGCTCATTTATTGCGGGGGGCATTTCTTTACCGGCGCCTGGAGGGCGTTTCTCCACCACAACGCCAATATGGATACCCTGGTGGCACTGGGCACCGGTACCGCCTGGGCTTTCTCCATGCTGGTGGTGATCGCTCCACAGTTGCTGCCGGAGGCGGCGCGCCACGTCTACTTCGAGGCCAGCGCCATGATCATCGGCCTGATCAACCTGGGGCAGGCGCTGGAATTGCGAGCCCGCGGTCGCACCAGTGCGGCGGTAGAAAAGCTTCTTGATCTTCAGGACCCCACCGCGCGGGTAGTGCGCGACGGACAGGAACAGGACCTGCCGCTGGAGCAGGTTGTGGTGGGGGACCTGGTCCGGGTTCGTCCCGGTGAAAAGATCCCGGTGGATGGCACCGTTGAAGACGGCAGCAGCCTGGTGGACGAATCCATGCTCAGCGGGGAGCCGCTGCCAGTGAAAAAGGCGGAGGGGGATTTCCTTTCTGCCGGTACCCTCAACAAAAACGGCACGCTGCTGTTTCGGGCCGAAAAGGTGGGGGCGGAAACCCGGTTGGCGCAAATCATCGAGATGGTGAAAAACGCCCAGAGTTCGCGGGTACCCATTGCGCGACTCGCCGATAAAATTTCCTCGATCTTTGTGCCGACCGTCATGATTATCGCGGTGCTGGCGGCGCTGGTGTGGTTCAACTTCGGTCCTGATCCCCGCACCGCTCACACTCTGGTGGTGCTCACTTCTGTACTGATCATCGCCTGCCCCTGCGCTCTCGGCCTGGCCACGCCCATGTCCGTGATGGTGGGGGTGGGCAAAGGGGCCGAATACGGCGTGCTGATCCGCAACGGCAAGGCGCTCCAGCAGGCCAGTGGGCTCGATACCCTGGTAGTGGACAAGACCGGCACCCTGACCGAGGGCGCCCCGCGCCTGACCAGCATCGAGACTGATGCGGCTTTTGCTGGTAGTGAAAAAGACCTGCTGCAACTGCTGGCCAGCCTGGAGCAGGGCTCTGAGCACCCGCTGGCGGAAGCGGTGCTGTCCGCAGCACGGGAACAAGACCTGACACTGCTGGAAACCAGGGACTTCGAGGCAATCACGGCCCACGGTGTCAGCGGTGTGGTCAACGGCAGAAAGTTGTTGCTTGGCAATCGCAAGTTGATGGCGCGGGAAAGCATCGACATTGGTGAATGGCAGGCGAGGGTGCGGGAGCTCGGGGAGAAAGGCAGCACCGCAATGTATGCGGCCGTCGATAACAAAATGGCCGGTGTGATTGCGGTAGCCGATCCGTTGCGGGAGGACGCTGCTTCAGCAATTGCGCGATTGCAAAAGCTGGGCCTCCAGATTCACATGCTCACTGGTGACAACGAGGGCACGGCCAACGCGGTGGCGCGTCAGCTGGGGATCGATAGCGTTCACGCGGAACTGCAGCCGGAAGACAAGGAGCGCATCGTCGGCGAGCTGCAGGACGGGGGTGCCCATGTCGGCATGGCCGGCGATGGCATCAACGATGCGCCCGCACTGGCGCGGGCCGAAGTGGGCTTTGCCATTGGTGCCGGTACTGACGTGGCTATCGAAACCGCAGATGTGACCCTGATGCGTTCGTCGCTGCAGGGAGTGGCCGATGCGATCGAGCTGTCCCGGGGCACCCTGCGCAATATCAAGCAGAACCTGTTCGGGGCCTTTATTTACAACGTCTTGGGGATTCCCATTGCCGCCGGCGTCCTCTATCCATTCACCGGCGCACTGCTGAGCCCCGTGATTGCCGGCGCGGCCATGGCCTTTTCCTCGGTGACCGTGGTGAGTAATGCGAACCGGCTGCGCTGGTTCAAACCGGAGGAGACTGCCTGATGCTGACACTGATAGTGAATCTTGCCGGATTGTTATTGATCGCGGCCATCGTATGGTGGTTCTGGTTAACCGGACGCACTGGTGATGCGGCTGCCGCCGGCCCGGTTCCCGCAACCTCCGTGGAAATCCTGGTGAAAGACGGCGTTTACGACCCGGACCACATCACCCTGCCCGCCGGTAGCGCGGCCACCTTGCAGTTTCGCCGGGAGGATCCCAGCCCCTGTGCGGAGTATGTGCTTTTCCCGGATTTGGAGGTCAGTGCGCAACTGGCGGTGCATGAGGTGACCGAGGTGCAGCTGCCGGCGGCGGGGCCGGGCAAATATCCGTTTACCTGCCAGATGCAGATGTACCGCGGGCTACTGGAAATAAAATAGCGGTGGCTGCCGGCGGTTTCTGCAGGGAGCTACCGGGCTGGTCCCCCGCTAAGCGGTTTGCGCGGCGGCGCGTTTGTTTCGCCTCGCAGCACGCAGGCGGGACACCAAGCGCACGAGCATATACACCCCGGAAAGCACCAGCCACAGGCTGGCAAACCCCACCAGGATGATCAGGGGATTGTTGAAGTTGTCACGCCCCCGGTAGTCCATGGTGTGCAGCATCCAGAAGAAGTCGAACAGTCGCCAGGTGTCGGTGCGGCGCTCCAGGATCTGGCCGTCTTCCACCGACAGGTACAGTGAGGTACCGAACTCATCATCCGCGTTCACCCGCCAGAGGGGACCGGTATGCTTGCGGGTCTCAAGGGTAGGGGCTTCCAGTCGGATCGGGCTGCCAAGCAGCCGCTCATCACCGGCGTAGTCCCTGGCTGCGACCCTCGCGGCCATCTCAGCGTCGATCTCGAACAGGAAACCACTGCGGGCGTCGCGTAGCTCGATATAGCGGGCCGTTTCAATGCGATACAGCGGCCGCCCCAGCTGGTGGGTGAGTTCAATGCTGAGCACGGTGTCGGCAGGGTAGCGGGCGGCCATGGCCTCGTGGCCGAGCAGCGCCCTGGGGGCCATCAGGCTCTTTGCCTGCGGTTCTTCGGCCACCAGATGCCGACCGCTAACCAGTCTGGGGTCGAGCAGGCTGAATACCAGGCCGCTGATGAGCCACACCAGCAACTGCAGCCCGACCAGGAGCCCAAGCCACTTGTGTACGCGGGCGACAATACGAATCACGCGGCTGCCCTCCTGCGTACTCTTCCCCTGCGCGCCCTTTTCCCGCGGACGAGGCGAAAGCTGTAGGGCAGCAACGCTGCACCACTTAGAACCCCCACAAGACTGGAGAGGATCAACAGGCGTAACACCGGGTTGGTCACGTCGGCGCGCTCGTCATAATCCATGATGTGCAACATCCAGAAGAAGTCGAAAGCCCGCCAGTAGTCGTGGCGCCGTGTGATCAGCGTTCCGGTATCCGGATCGATGTAAAAGCTCGTGCCAAAGCGATCATCGAAATCGATGCGCCAGACCGGCAGTATCCTCGCGGGAATTTCCGTAGGTGGGTTTTCGGTAATCAGGCGCGTGCTGGTCACCATTCCCTCACCCGCGTAGAAGTGCCGGGCCAGTTGGGATGCGCGTGGGGCATCGATGGTCGGCGCTTTGTTGCCGGTAAATGCGTCGTACAGGTGCTCGCCCTGGCTGTTTTGCATAATGTAAAACGGTTGCCCCTGAATCGCTTTCAGTTTCACTGATTTCACCCCGTCGCTCCGGCTGATCAACTGGGCGGTGGGGTAGAGTGGCCGGGAGAACTCGGGCAGGGGCTCGCGCAGGTTCCGCACCAGGTGGTCGCCGTGGATAAAGTCCAGGTTCACCACCACCATATAAAAGCCACTGGCGACCCAGAGTAGGGCCTGCAGGCCAATGGCGAGGAAAATCCACTGGTGGAGTTTTCTGAGGCGGGATGCCAGCTTCATGGTTGCTCTCTGGATGAATCGGGCACGGGCGCGTGGCGCCTATTGAAACGATCATACCCCTCGCGCGGCGCGATGTGAAAAGTCATGCCGGGGCAGCCGTAACGTGATCAGAAGGTGATGCATTCATCGCAGAGGGAGGCTAGCGGGAGCTATAGTCAGGCTGGTAGGGGCAATGCCGCGGAGGTCTGCTTGGGCGTTGCCGTGTGAGTCCGTGGATACCGTAGGTGAAAAGGATGGCAAAACGGAAGGGCGGGGGCGGCAATTACAAGGAAGAGTTGCGTCACCTGCAAATTGAGCTGGTCAAGCTGCAGCGACACCTGATTGCCTGCGATCTGCAGATCCTGATTCTCTTCGAGGGCCGCGACGCGGCCGGCAAGGACGGCACCATCAAGCGTATTGTGGAGCACCTGAGCCCACGGGAGACCCGGGTGGTGGCGCTGGGCAAGCCCTCGGATCGCGATCGCAACAGCTGGTACTTTCAGCGCTATGTGCCACATCTGCCATCGAAGCAGGAGATGGTGCTGTTCAATCGCAGCTGGTACAACCGCGCCGGTGTGGAGCGGGTGATGGGCTTCTGCAGCGACCACGAATACCGGGAGTTCATGGCGTCAGTGGTGCCCTTCGAACGCATGTTGGCCAGCTCCGGCATCCAGATCATCAAGTACTACCTGGACATCGATCGGGAAGAGCAGAAAGCGCGGATCGAGGCGCGCCATACGGATCCGCTCAAGCAGTGGAAGATCAGCCCCATCGATGAGACGGCCGTATCACACTGGGATGAGTACAGCATTGCCCGCAATGAGATGTTTGCCAAAAGCCACAGTGAATTGGTGCCCTGGTATGTGGTGAGGGCGAATGACAAAAAAACGGCACGGCTCAACGTCATCAGGCACCTGTTGGCCACCGTCGAGTGCCCCGAGCACGACAGGCGGGAGGATCTGCCGGATTCCGACATTGTCTTTCCCTACGATGGCCGGCACCTGCTGAGCGGCAAAATCGCCCCCTGACAACGGTTGAAATTTTCCTCTGCACCATCAGGTCTGGTGTACGGGCAGTTCAATGGTCGCCGGACACCGGTCGGTCATCGAGCTGCAAACCAGAGTTTGGCGAACGGAGGGTTTTATGCAAGCGCAGACACTCAGCGATGTTATTCAGCAGACCGGCAGGCTGCACCGCAACCTGGCTTCCGAGCTGCGCAGTGGCAGTCCCGCGGGAGCGGGTGAGCGCATCGACCTGCTGCGTGAGTATCTGGCGCAAAGTGAAGGCAATCTATCGCGGCTGGTGGAGGCCCATGGGCGCGATGCCGCCGACCGGGCGCTCAACACCTGGTGTTATGAATACTTGCGCTCGCATTCCATCGACAGGATGGCGCAGCGCTTTTCCGCGGGCGAGGTGGAAACCGATGAGGGCCTCCTGCAAGAGGTAGTGGGCATTCACGGTGAGCTGGTGGCACTTTTCCAGAGGCTGCACGCCAAGGCCGATACGGAACCAACCCGGGCACTGCTGCATGACATCCGTGAGCTGGAGGAGAGTGAGACCCGGCGCATGGCGCAGGGGGCCAACCGCCTGCACGAGTTGTAAGCCTGCGGAGGGGCACACGGGGCGGTGTCTGCAGCGCGACGGGCTGGTAGACTGTGCGGCGATTGTGACCCGTCCCGTAAGAACGTCGAACCGGAGGAGCTCCCTTGGCCGCCAAACGCAAAACCGCCTATGTCTGCAATGAGTGCGGGGCTGATTACAGCAAGTGGGCCGGCCAGTGCAGTGCCTGTGGTACCTGGAACAGCCTGAGCGAGGTGCGCCTGGGCACCGAACACAAGGACAGCCGTGCGGCCAACTTCACCGATGCCCAGGCGGGTTATGCGGGCGCCGCCGGCGCCGGCAAGGTACAGAAGCTCTCCGAAATCGACCTGAGCGAGCTGCCCCGTATCCCCACCAACGCCGGGGAGCTGGATCGGGTCCTGGGCGGCGGCCTGGTGCCCGGTTCCGTGGTCCTGATCGGCGGCCACCCGGGCGCCGGCAAGTCCACCATTCTGCTGCAGACCCTCTGCCATCTCTCCCAGCAGATGCCGGCCCTCTACATCACCGGTGAGGAATCCCTGCAACAGGTGGCCATGCGGGCCAGGCGCCTGGGGCTGCCTGCAGACCAGCTGCAGATGCTCTCCGAGACTGATGTGGAGCGTATCTGCCATATCGCCAAGGAGGTCCAGCCCAGGGTGATGGTGGTGGACTCCATCCAGGTGATGCACATGAGTGAGGTGCAGTCCGCACCGGGCTCGGTGGCCCAGGTGCGCGAGAGCGCCGCTTACCTGACCCGTTATGCCAAGCAGACCGGAACCGCGCTGATTCTGGTCGGCCACGTTACCAAGGACGGCAGCCTCGCCGGCCCCAAGGTACTGGAACACATTATCGATTGCTCCATTCTGCTGGAGGGCACTCACGATTCCCGCTTTCGCACCCTGCGCGCCCACAAGAATCGCTTTGGCGCAGTCAACGAGCTCGGTGTCTTTGCCATGACCGAGCAGGGCCTCAAGGAGGTCTCCAATCCCTCCGCGATTTTCCTGCAGCGGGCCGAGGAAGTGGCGGCCGGCTCGGTGGTGACCTCGGTGTGGGAGGGCACGCGCCCGCTGCTGGTGGAGCTGCAGGCCCTGGTGGACGACAGCAGTCTGGGCAACCCGCGCCGAGTCGCCGTGGGCCTGGACCAGAACCGGCTGAATATGTTGCTCGCAGTGTTGCACCGCCACGGTGGCGTGCTGGTGGGTGACCAGGATGTATTCATCAATGTGGTGGGTGGGGTCAAGGTCATGGAGACCAGCGCCGACCTGACGCTGTTGCTGGCGGTGGTATCCAGCTTCCGCAACCGATCGCTGCCTCGGGACCTGATGGTGTTCGGTGAGGTGGGCCTGGCCGGTGAAATCCGCCCGGTACCCTCCGGCCAGGAGCGCCTGCGCGAAGCGGCCAAGCACGGTTTCCGCAAGGCCATCGTACCCGCCGCCAATCGCCTAAAGAACGATATCGATGGCATGGAAATGGTGCCGGTGAAGACGCTGGCGGAGGCGCTGGCGGCCATCGATGCCGCCTGAGGACTCTGTCGACAGGGCCCCCGCGCGCGCGACTCGCTGGCTGGGCCTGTTGGTATTGCTTGCCGCCATGCCGGTGGCAGCGGCTGAGCGGATCGCATCACTGAATCTGTGTCTCGACCAGCTGCTGCTGGACTGGGTAGACCACCGGCGCATCGTGTCGGTGACCTGGCTCTCCGCCAACGAACACTATCGCCGCGCGCCCCTGCCGGATCACGTAACCCTGAATCGCGGACGGGCCGAGGAGCTGCTGAGCCTCTCCCCGGACCTGGTCCTGGCGGGGCAATTCGGTGCCGGTCGTGCAGCGGCGCGCCTGCAGGAACTGGGGATGCGGGTAGTGATCATCCCCGACGCCTACAACCTGGCGCAGCTGCAAGAGCAGCTGCAAGCGCTGGGGACTGAGCTGGGTGAGAGTGCCGAGCTACTCCACCAGGCCCGTCGGCTGGAGCGTATCCTGCAGCAGCCGGTTCCGGGCGAGCCGGTTTCCGCGATGATCCTGTCGGCCAACAACATCACTTACGGCAGCGGCATGCTGGAGCACGAATTACTGGAGCGCGCGGGTTTTCGCAACCTAGCGGCGGGGACTGCTGAAGGTGCAGGTGAGCAACTGCGGCGGGTGATGTTGGAGGAGGTGATTGCCGCAGAGCCGCAATTGCTGGTGCTTTACGGTGGGGAGCAGGCTTTCGCCCTCGCACACCTGGCCGCTCGCCATCCGGTCATTCGCCGCTATGTGGATAGCGGCCGCGTGTTCACACTGCCGGCGGAACTGGGTTTCTGCCCCGCGCTGGTGGCTGCAGACGTTTTGGAAGCCCTCAAACAGAAGCGAGAGAGCCTTGTTCGATAACAATAAGATCGCGCTAGGTCTGCTGGCGGGCGCACTGCCACTGGCGCTGGTCGCGGCGCTGCTGAGTGGCCCGGTGAATATCGACTTTGCCGCAGCACTGCAGCAGGGCTGGCGCAGCGAAAACAGCGATGCCGTCATTCTGTGGCAGTTGCGCCTGCCGCGGGCACTGCTGGCAATTCTGGTGGGCGCCGCCCTGGGCATGGGCGGGGCTGCCATGCAGGGCATGTTACGCAACCCCCTGGCGGAGCCGGCGCTGCTCGGGGTGAGCAGTGGTGCAGCGCTCGCGGCCATCCTGCTGCTGTATTACGGCCTCGCCTGGCAGTCCGGCTGGTGGCTGCCGCTGCTCGCCATTGGCGGTGCTTTTATTGCGGTGCTCAGTGTCTGGCTGCTGGCGGGCCGGGGTGCCAGTGCCAGTCGCCTGGTGCTGGCCGGTGTAGCCATCAACGCCTTTCTGTCAGCGCTGATGGCACTGGCCCTCAACTATGCGCCCAGCATGTTTGCCATGCAGGAAATTGTTTTCTGGCTCCTGGGTTCTCTGGCCAACCGCGGTTGGGATCAGTTGCTACTGGCACTGCCTTTTATTCTGGCGGGCGGGTTGCTGTTGTTTGCCAGCCGCAACTACCTGCGGGCTTTGACCCTGGGGGAGGCCACGGCGGTATCGCTGGGGTTCGGCGGGCGACGTTATCCCCTGGCGCTGCTGCTGGGTATCGCCGCGGCGGTGGGCGCTGCGGTGGCGGTCGCCGGCACGATCGGATTTATCGGCCTGGTAGTACCACACCTGGTGCGGCCGCTGGTGCGTCAGGACCCGGCGCGGCTGCTCTGGGCCAGTGCTTTATGTGGTGCTCTGCTGTTGTTGATGGCTGACATCTTTGTGCTGAATTTTGTCGGCGCGCAGGAGTTGCGCATCGGCGCCGTAACGGCATTCCTGGGGGCACCTTTTTTCTTCTGGCTGATTGTCAGCGCGCGCAGGGGAGGGGCACTGTAATGACGCTTTCCGCCGATGTGACCTGCCGCGAACTTGGTCTCCTGCGCCACGGCCAGCGGGTACTGGACGATATCACCTGTGCCTTCCGGCCGGGAGAGCTGACCGCGGTGGTGGGCCCCAATGGGGCCGGCAAGAGTAGCCTGCTGCAGGTGCTGGCCGGTGTGCTGGATGCCTCGGGCGGTACGGTTTCCATCAATGAGCAGCCGTCGCAAAGTATTCCCGCCGCGGAGCGTGCACGTCTCTGTGCCTTTCTGCCGCAATCCGAGCTGCCGTCCTGGAGTGTCAGTGGTGCGGATCTGGTGGCGCTGGGACTGTTGCCATGGGGGCGGGTACCCGATCGCGACGAGCGAGTGCGCACGGCCCTGGAGCGGGTGGATGGAAAAGACTTTGCCCAGAGGCCTGTCACCCAGCTCTCCGGAGGCGAGTTGCGCCGGGTGCAGCTGGCAAGATTACTGGTGGGGCAGGCCCCGCTCTTGATCGCGGATGAACCCACTGCAGCGCTGGATATTCGCCATCAATTACAGCTGTTGCAGACACTGCGCGGCATTGCCGACAGTGGAAAGACCGTGGTCCTGGCGCTGCACGACCTCTCGCTGGCGGCACGGTATTGCGATCGCGTGCTGTTGCTTGAAGGCGGCCGCCTGCGCGCCCAGGGTACGCCCCGGGACGTTTTTACTCCCGCCATGATCGGTGAGGTTTATGGTGTCAGCTGTGAATTTCGCTGGCGCGATGGCGAAGCGGAATTTGTGGTTTTTGATTTGATCTGATTTCCGGCAGAATTGCCGCGCTGCAACACCTCAGAAAATTATTGAGCCGGCATTTCACCTCTTTGGCCGGGTCATCGCTCCCCCGGCCTGATATACTCCCCCGCGCTTTGGGTGCCCAGTAGTGCAATTGCACTTGGCTGGGTTAAACGGGAAGTCCGGTGACGTCTATCGACCAGTCCGGCGCTGCCCCCGCAACGGTGAGCCAATTCATTGAATTGAAGGCAAGCCCGATACCGGCCCTCAGCAAGTTCGAGGATAAAGCGGAGGGCTTTGTCTGGTCTGTGCGCTTCTCACTGCCATCTTTCAGATGGTTGTCTTTTCGCGTGCTGATTGCACTCACCCTCCCTCAATCCGTCTTCTTTTTCGAGATTGGGGAACCTACTGTGAATAAAATCCTTTATGCGACGGCAATAACTGCCGCAATCGCACCCGCCGCTGCCGCTACGTCTGCAGAGCCGCTGGAGCAGCTTTCCGTTACCGCCAGTCGCACGGAAATTCCCAAAGCGGAATTGGGCGTGTCCGTGAGCGTCCTGACGAGAGTTGATATCGAACGGCTCGGTTACGCGAGTCTGCTCGATGTGATTCGCACCCTGCCCGGTGTTTCCGTGAGCAACAATGGTGGACCCGGCAAGGTCAGCGCGGTCTACCTGCGCGGCGAGAGCCAGTTCAGAACCCTGGTCTTGCTGGATGGTGTGAATATCGCCGATCCGGCCAATACCCAGGTGGCGGCGCAATTTCAGCATATTCGTGCCCGTGACATTGAACGGGTGGAAGTGCTGCGGGGGCCGCAGGGCATGATGTACGGCGCCGGTGCCGGCGGTGTGATCAATATCATTACCCGCCGGGCGAATGAACCACTGGAAATCGAAGCCGCCATCGAGGCCGGTCGCCACGACACCCGGCAGGGTAGTGTCAGGGTTGCCGGCAAAGGCGAGCGGCTGCATTACGCTGTCGATCTGGCACAGCACGATAGCGCGGGATTCAATAGTCGCGAGAGCGACACTGACGGTGAGCGGGATGGCTATTACAACCAGTCTGCCAGTGCCCGGCTGAACTTTGTTGCGAGCGATGCCCTCAACCTGGAGGCCCAGTTGCGCCACCAGGACGCGGAGACTGAATTCGATAGTTGCTACAGTGGATTCCTAACTTCCAACGATTGCCTCGACCTATTTACTCAGCAGAGCGTGCGCCTCGCAGCGCAATATCGCCAGGGGCAAACGGACCAGGAGTTCGCTGCCTCTCGACAGGAAATTGATCGCGATAGTCTCAGTGAGGGAGTAAGCAGCTTTGCCGTCAACGGCCGGATTGACGAGCTGAATTATCTGGGCCACACGACACTGGCTGCCGGTGAGTTCTCCTGGGGTGCTGAATTTGAACAGCAGGGTTATCGCGGCAGTGCCAGCGCCCTTGCCCTGGACAGTATTGGCGTCTTTGGTGAGTGGCGCGGTGAGTTTGCCGGGGCTCTGTTCTACACCGTCGGGGTACGCCGGGACCAGCTGGAGAATGAAGACCACAGCACCTGGCGGGCGACACTGGGCTACCCGATGTCGCTCCCTGACGGTGGCGAGTTCAAGTTGCGAGGCAGTGTCGGCACCGGTTTTCGCGCCCCCAGTCCCTTTGAGGTGGCTTACAACCTGGCTGAGGGAGTAGCACCCCTGGGGCCGGAGCGCAGCCGCGGAATCGAAGTGGGGGCGGAGTACCGTCGGGCACAGGGACTGCGCGCCGAGCTGGTCCTGTTCCAGCAGCGGGTAACCGATACCATTGTTTACGACTACAGCCTCGGCACGAGCGGCTGGGGTGCCTATGGTCAGGATGACGGGGAGAGCGAATCCAGCGGCGCGGAGCTGTCGCTGGCGGGCGCTTTGGGAGCGCAGCTGGAGTGGAACTTCAGCGGTACCTGGCTGGATGCCACGGATTCCAGCGGTGAGCAGCGGTTGCTGGTTCCACAGCGGGTATTCAACCTGGGTTTAGCCCATGACCTGCTTGATGGTCGCCTGACGCTGGGCGGCAACTGGCAGCGGGTGGAAGACCGGATTAGCCCCCCGTCGAACTGGGGGGCTGCCAGTGAGCGCCTGGATGATTACAGCAAGCTGGATCTCAATGCCCGCTACCGGTGGTCTGAAGCGCTGCTGCTGAGTCTGCGCGGCGAGAATGTGCTGAACACGGACTACCGCGAAGTCGCCGGTTATAACACCACCGGCGCTGCGCTGTACGCCGGTTTCGAAGTCCGGCTGTGACAGAAGCCCGCTGCAGCGTAAGCTGCGGCGGGCTTCTGATGCATCGACACGCACGACTTTCCCGTAAGAATGCCGCGTGAAAAAAACCGGGAAGAACTGGAGTGAAGCAATGAGGAAATCCGAACAGGAAGGACAATCACAGGAAAAGCAGGCGCGTCATAAAACCCGCATGGAGCAGCGGAAGAAAATTGTCGATGAGGGGGTTGCCCGCGCGCTGACGGAGCGCGGTATCGTCCTGCTCTACACCGGCGATGGCAAGGGTAAGACCACTGCGGCAGTGGGCACTGTGACCCGCGCACTGGGTTATGGCTACAGTGCCTTTGTGGCTCAGTTCATCAAAGGGGCCTGGGACTGCGGCGAGAAAAATCTGCTGGAGCAGCTACCCGCCGACCAGTTTCCGCTGCAGTGGCACCAGATGGGAACAGATTTCACCTGGGAAACCCAAGATTTCGAGGCCGACAAAGCGGCGGCGGAAAATCTGTGGGAAAAGGTAAAGGCAGCGCTGACCGACGACAGTGTCTATCTGGTGGTGCTCGACGAGCTGACCTATGCCCTCAACTATCGTTGGCTGGATCGTGATGAAGTGATGGCGGCTATCGAGGGACGGCCACCAGAACAGACGGTGATTATCACCGGTCGCGGGGCCAAACAGTATCTGCGCGATCTGGCGGATACGGTCACTGAGATGCGTCCCCTGAAACATGCCTTCGAGGCCGGCATTGCGGCACGTCGCGGGATTGAGTGGTAGCCTCTCCTGCACAACATCCAAAATACTTAGCAGGAGGAGCACAGCATGGGCTTTTACAGCGAGCACTGCCTACCCCGGTTGCTGGACTTCGCCTGCGGCATGGGGCCAATTGAGGAGCAGCGACGGCGGGTGGTACCGGCGGCGCAGGGGCGGGTGCTGGAAGTCGGCCTGGGCTCGGGGCTCAACCTGCCTTTCTATGATGCCGCGCGGGTGGAGTTCGTCTGGGGCCTTGAGCCCTCTGCGGGGATGCGCGCGCGGGCGGCGCGGCGGGTGGCAGATGCCGGGGTGCCCGTGCGCTGGCTGGATCTGCCCAGCGAGGAGATACCCCTCGAGGACGACAGTGTCGACACGGTACTCCTCACTTACACCCTGTGTACCATTCCCGACTGGCAGCGGGCCCTCGAAGAGATGCGGCGGGTGCTGAAGCCGGGGGGTGTGCTGTTGTTCTCCGAGCACGGCGCAGCGCCAGATGAGGGGGTTCGGCACTGGCAGGACCGCATCAACCCACTCTGGCGGCGTGCCTTTGGCGGTTGCAACCTGAACCGGCCGGTACCCCGCCTGCTGGAGAATGGCGGCTTTCGCCTGCGGGAACTGGAGAGCGACTACCTGCTGTCGCCACGGTTTGCGGGCTTCAACTACTGGGGTGTCGCCACCAGCCGCTGAGTGACATGGTATCCGGCAGGCAGCAGCCGATCAGTCAGCCCTGAAGGCACACGTCATGATGTTTCGCTGCTTGGGACAGCTCCCGTCGCTTTTGCAGTGGGGTGCAGTCATACCAGCGGCGGCAGGCGCGGTTGAAAGAGCTCTGCTCCCGGTAGCCCAGTAGTCCTGCCACCTGAGTCATCGGCATATCTGAGTTCGCCAGGTAGCCATCGGCCAGTTCGCGGCGAATGTTGTCCAGCACCTCCTCAAACACAACTCCCTGCTCCGCCAGGCGGCGCTGCAAAGTGCGCTTGTTGAGCCCCAGGAAACCGGCAATTTCCAGCAGGCTGCAGCGCTGAGCGGGCAGCAGCTGGTGAATCAGGTGAGTGACCTGCTGGATCACCGGCAGCGAGCCGTCGAGAGTGACGCTGTCGATGAACATTTTCTTGGGTAGCTGCAGCTCCGCTCGTTCCTGATCCAGCGGGCTGGAGAGGTGTTCCGGGGCCAGTACCAGTGCATCGCAGTCACTTCCAAAGCGCACTTCGGTCTGGAAGAACTCCTGATAGCGTCCGTGGGGCAGGGGCCCGGCGGCGCGCATCACGAGCGCTGCGGCGCGAAAGTCGGCGCCGCACACCATCTGCAGAGAGTTCTGCGTGACTCCCAGAGCCAGTTCCAGTGCCTGGCGAGTCTTCTTCAGGCTCGGATCGAAGGAGAAAGCGACCTTGGCGCCACCCGTGCGCGGGCAGGGCAGCAGCTTGAGGTTCAAACCCGGCGAATATTGATGCAGGTAGTCTGTCAGGCTCTCCAGAGCCTCGCCCACGGTCCCTGCCTCCAGCGCAATAGCTGCCATCGGACCAAGGATGGTGGGCCCCTGGCGCTGGGAGAGCTGCAGCCCGAAGTCAGAGCAGTTCAGCGTGTCCGCGGCGAGCTCGAGCGCTGCCACCTGGGCTGTAAGAGGGATGAATCCCTCCAGACTGCGTGCCTTGTCGGGATCAATCCTGCTGCGGCGCAGCAGTGCATCCGGGTCGCCACCAAGTTCTCTGGCCAATTCCTGGTAGCCGGTCAGGGAGGAGGTTCTGATAAGCAGTGTCATGACTTTTTCGCTGGTTCCATTCTCAAAATACGCACGTGAGAGCCACAGCGATGAACGCTGGGAATCAGGGAAGAGCGAATTGCGGGAATCCAACCGGTGCCGCCGAGAACCTCAGCGTGCAGAAAGGGAGTCATGTACCAACCTCCAGAAAACAACACAGACTGCTGCCGATCTATGTCCAGAATGAACCATGCTTATGCGAATAGGGCATAAGCGTTGAAGGGCGGCAATCCTAATAACTTTTCTGGCGTTTGTTTTGGCACTACGCGACACGGTTCACCGGTCACGGGGCGGTGCGAAAGGCCGGATTGGAAAAGTTTCCCCTTAAAGCGTGGAGGCTAAGAACAAAGGTGTGGCCTGGAGTGGTTAAACTTTAATCGCGTCAGGAATGGCAGGCAGTGTTAGAACGAAATTTTTTGTAACTTTTTGTCCCGGCGCAGCAACTTTATGTAGTTTTTCTGCCAGGTGTGCAACAGGGGGTGTTTTTTCCCCCTGTATGCGCAATGGATGTGCTGTTCCTTCAGAATCGATAGCCGATACCGACCGTGTACACCCAGGGGTCGATATCCACGTCGGCCTTGATGCGACTGACCCCGGACGCCGTAGGAAAGCGAATGGAGGCATCGGTATCCAGGTCCAGGTACCAGAGTGCCGCGTTGAACAACCACTGATTGCCCCGCCCCAGTTCCATGTCGACGCCGAGTTCACCGGCCAGGCCCCAGGAAGAATCCAGGTCCAGGCTGGCGCCTCTGGTTGCACCCAGCACACTGCTGAAATAGTCATTCGCAGTCCGCGAGATATTCTCGTCCATAAAGGTGGTGTAGTTCACCCCTAGGCCCACATAGGGCTGGATCCAGGATTCGACACAGACCGGGAACCACTGCAGTGTCACCGTTGGCGGCAGATGCTCGATATCCCCCAGTGACACCTTGCCCAGCGCCGGCCCTCCTTCCGGGTTCGGCAGGCCGCGTACATCGAGGTCGTGCTCAAATGGCAGGGCGGCCAGTAATCCCACACCCCAGTGGTCCGCGAACAGCCAGGTGCCAGTGAAGGTGGCGCTCTGCCCGCTATCCACATAGACGCGGGTGTCCTCCAGCGCAGTGCCGTCGAGGCGAATCCAGCTGGAGTCATCATTAGGGTTCACTTCCCCATATCCGATTCGCACGATGAAGTCGCCACCGCGATGCTCCGCAGCGGCTGTTGCAGCGGTGAATATTGCGACGAGCAGAAGGAGACAGGAGAGGGCTGGCTTCATTGGATTCGCTCCATGAAAAGGTGGGATTCCTGATTTGAGTCTAGACCCTCCCGGGGGCCACAAGAGGACCGGGGCGTCTACTCGCCATACCGCTCTGGGGGGCTGAAACGCGCCTGGAATATGCCATAATCCGCGCACTCTGCAGTCAACCAGCGGTGGAATAATGAAAATAGGTGTGTTGAAAACCGACGACGTACGCAAGGAACTGGTGGGAGAGTTCGGCGAATATCCGGAGATGTTTGCCGATCTGCTGCGCGCCCAGGATCCGACCCTGGAATTCGTGACCTACGAGGTCCAGCGCGGGCATTACCCCGAGGATATCGATGAGGTGGATGCCTACCTCATGACCGGTAGCAAAACCGGTGTCTACGAGGACAAAGAGTGGATCCCGCCGCTGATGGATTTCGTGCGCAAGCTGCACGACAAGAAGAAGCCCACCATCGGTATCTGCTTCGGTCATCAGCTGATTGCCGAAGCGCTGGGGGGAAAGACCCGCAAATCTGGCAAGGGCTGGGGCATTGGTGTGCACAGCTACGAGATGCAGGAGATGCCGGCCTGGATGTCCGAACCCCGCGACGGCTTCAGTCTGCTGGTGAGTCACCAGGATCAGGTGGAAGAGCTACCGGAAGGTGCCAGAGTGCTGGCGGCCAGCGACTTCTGCCCCCACGCCATGGTGCAGGTGGACGACCACATCCTCACCATGCAGGCCCATCCGGAATTCACCAAGCCCTACTCCAACAGCCTGATGGAGCTGCGAGGCGAGGTGTTTGGCGAGGAGCTGGTGGAGAAAGGCAAAGCGTCCCTGCAAAACGACATCCACGAGAGTGCGGTCGCCAGGTGGATGCTGGAGTTCCTGCGCCGTTGATAAGCAGGTGTCCAAAGTCGAGAGCGGCCTCTGCCGCTCTCGCTAGCGAATGACATACCCCCCTCCTACTTCCACTTGATGTTACAGCCCACCGAGGGCTTCTGATTCTCAACTGGTTTTTTTCCCGCCAACACCAGGTCTGTCGCTGCGCGTAGATCTTTGCCGTTGATCGGTTCGTCATTGCCCGGCCGGCTATCATCGAACTGCCCGCGATAAACGAGTCGGCGCTCTGCGTCGAACAGAAAGAAATCCGGTGTGCAGGCAGCGCCGAAGGCTCTCGCAACTTCCTGGCTCTCGTCCACCAGATACGGAAAGACATAGCCCCGCGCTGCGATTTCCTCCTGCATCTTGTCCGGGCTGTCGTCCGGATAATTAGCGTAATCGTTGCTGTTGATGGCAATGACGGTGAGTCCGGCCTCTTGATACTCCCGCGCAAACTCCGAGAACTCCGCTGCCAGATGCTTCACGAACGGGCAGTGATTGCAGATGAAGGCCACCAGCACCGGCCCTCTGGGCAGGTCTTTGCTGCTCAGCGGGGTGCCGGAGGCATCCGGCAGGGAGAAGGAGGGCATCGATGTACCCAGGGGAGTCATGTTGGATGGAGTCAGTGCCATGGATCGGGAGCTCTCTCGTCTTTGGGGGTTCGCTAACTGAAGTGCTTCTGCTGTGGCCAGGCCCTAATTGAGGACGGTCATCTCCGCCGCCGCGCGGTAGTCGTCGTTGCCGTAATGCTCCGCTTCCCGCCAGCAGCTATAGCAGAGCTTGATGACGTGGTCGTCGTCACTGCGGCAGGCCTGCTTGAGCAGCGTGTCCCACTCCGGCCTATTGGACTGGGGTTGATCGGGTTCGCCAATATCCTTGGGGCCGGTGCTCAAGTAGGCAATCACCAGAGCCCGCCAGAAATATCTCAGCGCCACTTCAGGTTCCGGACAATAGGGCAATACCAGCCTTAGCGCATGGCAGCCGGTGATACCGTGTAACAGAGTGAAGTCACCGGTGCCGCGGTAGGCTGCTAGCGCTACCTCGGCGATGTCCTGCAGGCCCAACAGCTCTGGTTGGATTGCTGTTTCCTGCCAGCCCTCCTGTCGGCTTACGGCTGCCATATGGTCACTGATATTGCCTGGTGCGAGGGAAATCAGCGGGTATCGCTCTGCGACTATGGCCGGTATTTCGGCGGCTGCAACGGACAGTCGCTCTTCGCTGGCAGGCAGTTCCCGATATTCCATATTCCAGTAGGCAAGGCCGGTGGCAACCTCCTGCAGGTGACCGGCATCGATACCGTAGGCGGTGCGGATCAGCCCGTGAAACGCAGCGGTACCGATGGATGGCAGAAGGGGGGGCAGCTCCCTGCGCAGGCACTCGGTCATGCCGTGCTGGCGCAGCTGGTTCTGGTAGTAGACCAGGGCGCTGGGGAAGCGCGCTTCATTGTTGCGCAGGTCGGCGATACTCTCGCCACTTTCGAGCTGCTCAGCGGGCTCTAGCTGTGGGCGCTCCAGGTGCAGGGCGGAGCGGTCGAAGGCGTCTTGCAGTTGTTCACGGCTGGCGCCCATTTTGTCCAGTGCAATCAGCACCATCGGCAGGTGATTGGCGAGACGGTCCCCGTAGCGCACGTGGTAATCACTCGCAGCCTCCAGAAGTTCGACACAGTAGCGGCTGATGCTCATGGCGGGTTCCCTCCGCAGCCTTGAGTTTTGGGCAGTCGATAGGGCTCCAGTGTATGCCCTCGCGCCCCGGTAAGCCATGGCTTCGATCACTGTAGAGTAAGAGTGTCGAGCAATGAAGTTGAGTGGGATACTCGCTGTGAGCGGTGGACGGGTAAAATAGAATCCTGTAAAGCGCTCCGGGTATTCGGGGCAGAGGTATCGATGGGGCAGACAGCGAGAGACTCTCAAGCGCAGGCGCTACTGCGACAATTCCGGCAGCTGGATGCGCTGTTGGCCGCCGGTGCGCATTGGTGGCAGGTGCGCCCCTTCCATCACCGTGGCTATTGCTGGCAGGGCAGTCACCCGCAGCTGTGCGAGACGCTGGATGCCCTCCCGGATGCGGAGCTCCTGAGCCTGCAGCGTGATCCGGTGGCGGCCGTGCGCTGGCTGTCCCCCTGGATCGCGGAAGGCGGGCAATTGCAGGCGCTCTGTGCACTGCCGCGCCTCTCTACCCGTGAAGTCTCCCCACCCGAGCGACTCGATCACGGTATCCCCGGGCGCAAGTGGCAGCAGATCCTCGCCTTTGCTGGTTGCCTCGCCCCAAGTTCTGCCCCATTGCTGGAGTGGTGCGCGGGCAAGGGGCATCTGGGCCGTTTGCTGGCCGCGTTGGATCAGCGGCCGGTCACCAGCCTGGAATGGCAATCCCGCCTCTGTGAAGAGGGCGAGACGTTGGCCCGGCGATTGGCAATACCAATGCGCTTTGTGCACTGTGATGCCTTTTCTTCCGATGCCTCCGGATGGGTCAGGCCCGGCGGCCACGCCGTGGCCCTGCACGCCTGCGGCGACCTGCACACCACCCTGATGCAACACTGGGCAGAAAACGGCGGCGCGCAGCTGGCATTGTCCCCCTGTTGTTATCACCTGATCCGCTCAGAGGAGTACGTACCGATGTCGCAGGCCGGTGGAATGGCGGCAGTGCGTCTCGGCAGGGAAGACCTGCAACTGCCGCTGCAGGAAACGGTGACCGCGGGGGCTGGCGTACGCCGACTCAGGGAGAGCGAGTTGCACTGGCGACTGGCCTTCGATGAGCTGCAGCGGGAGATCCGCGGTGAAGACCACTATTTGCCGGTGCCCAATATCCGCAAGAGCCTGTTAAAGGGGAGCTTCTCGGAGTTTGCCCGCTGGGCCGCAGCGCGAAAGGAACTGGAGCTGCCGGCGGTCATCGACGAGCAACGCTGGCTGGCTCGCGGCCTGCAGCGGCTGCGTCAGGTGCGACGCATGGAGTTGGTAACCCATGTATTCCGCCGGCCGTTGGAGTTGTGGCTGGTTCTCGACCGGGCACTGTTTCTCTGCGAATCCGGTGCGCAGGTTGAGCTGGGAGAATTCTGTGATCGCGAGCTTACACCGCGTAACATCCTGGTTCTCGCGAAGCGCCATTAGTGCTCAGCCGCAACTCCCAGCACGTCAGCTCTCGTCGTTCGCATCCAGCACCGCGACAGGCTCGCGAAGCTGCCTGTCTATGGCAGCTGCCAGCTGTGGCAAGCTGACCGGTTTGCTCAGGTAGTCGTTCATCCCCGCTTGCAAAGCCGCTGCTCTCTGCTCGCTGAAAGCGGCGGCTGACAGCCCGATGATCGGTATATTACTGATGGCCGGGTGTTTGCGAATTTGTTCGGTGGCTTCCAGGCCATTGAGACCGGGCAGCTGGACATCCATGAAGATCAAGTCAGGCTGGATCTCCAGCACCCGCTCGATGCCAGTGCGCCCGTCGGACACGAAAACTGCATCAAGCTCCAGATCATCACAGAAGGCCTGCATCAGAGCCTGGTTGAGAGGATTGTCCTCGAAAATGACTGCCCGTTTACCCTGCAGAAGGCCCGATGACATGGATAGCTCGGTGGTGCCGGGGGTCACTGCCTTGCCCTCTCGCAGGGGCAGGCTGACGCGGAAGCGGGTACCGACGTTTTCCTGGCTCACCAGGTAAATTTCACCGCCGAGCAGTTGTACCAGGCTGCGGGTTATTGGAAGGCCCAGGCCGGTACCCCGTGACTGTCCGTCGGTTGATTTATCGACCTGTTCGAACGGCTCAAAGATGATCGCCTGTTGCTCAGGCGGGATACCGATTCCCTTGTCGGCAATCTCGATGGTGAATTCCCTGTCGGAGAGGCGCTCCAGTCTGATGTCGATTGACGAATTGGATGGTGAAAATTTTATCGCGTTGCCAATGAGGTTGATGAGAACCTGCGATAGCTTGCCCCTGTCCGTACGGATGAATGCCGGGAGCTCCGGGTCTAACTTCCAGTCAAATGTGATGTTGTGGCGGCTCGCCAGAACTTCACAGGAGACGAGGATACACTCCAGCAGCCGGCGTAGATGAAAGTCCTCCTCGCTTGCCTCGATCTTGCCCGCCTCGATACGGGAGATGTCCAGTACATCGTTGACCAGCTCTGCCAGCCGTTGGCCGCTGATGTCGATTTTGTGCAGGAATTCATGAAAATCCGCAGGCAGCTGCATTTCCCTGCTGCGGTTGCGCAGTACCTCGCTGAATCCAACGATCGCATTTAGCGGCGTGCGGATTTCGTGACTCATGTTGGTGAGGAACTGGGTCTTGGAGCGACTGAAAAATTCTGCCCGCTCCTTCGCCTGTACCAGTTCTCGCTCCAGTGCCTTTCGCTCGGAAATATCCAGTATCACACCGATCAACCCGCCAAGCCGCCCATCTTCCAGCTCATAGGCGCCTTTATGGAAGATGACGTCGTGCAGGCTGCCGTCAGCGTAGACCACAGAGGATTCATAGACCTGGTGACCGCGTTCGCGCATCAACTCAAGGTCTTTCTCGTGGTAAACACTGGCTTGGGGCCCGGGGGAAACCCCATAAACCGAGCGGCCGACGATCTCCTCGCGGGGCTTGCCCAGGAATGCCTCGAATGCGCGGTTGCATCCGGTGTAAATTCCCTCGGCATTTTTGTAGAAAATCGGCGCGGGGATGGAATCGATGAGAGTCTGCAAAAACTGCAGGTGATCAGTAAGGGCTTTGCGGGCAGCTTCCTGCTCCGCAAGTTGTTGCAGGTGCTGGTGGTAAATGCGTTGCTGTTGGCGCAGCGCGAAGTAAAAGCCGCCACCGGCCACAAGGCCCATCAGTAAGATTCTGAACGTGGGAACCAGCCACCCCGGCTCCTGGGGCAGATAGGCAGGCATGCCCCACTCGGCGAGGCCAAAAAGGACTATTGCGGCGACTACAAAGAGTGGCCCGAAAACAAGTCGGGTACGATGCAAGGGGCAACCACTCCTGTGTTGGGGGGCGTGCGCAGGTTGATTTTTGTACCACCCGGTAACCCTACCCAAACTCAATAATCCCTGCAATGCGGCAGACAGTGCGCTGACAGCATCCCGATTTTGCTGGCGCCTAAACCCTCTGTCCGGTGCGCAGATACTTTGATTGGTGTTAGCGATCGGCCGGAGGCAGCTCTGGGCGCGCTTGAAGGGCGAGAAAGCGAAAAAGCAGAGGATAAAAAGAAGCCCGCAGTGTGCGGGCTTCCAGGGGAGGTGACTTAAGTCTTCAGCTTTTTGTAGTGTATGCGGTGCGGCGCCGCATCTTCACCTTTACGCTGGACGAAGTCCTCGTGGTACTCGGTGTAGTTACCCTCGAAGAACACCACGTTGCTGTCGCCTTCGTAGGCCAGGATGTGAGTCGCTACCCGGTCCAGGAACCAGCGATCGTGCGAGATCACCATGGCACAGCCGGGGAAGCTCAGCAGGGCCTCTTCGAGTGCGCGCAGGGTTTCGATATCCAGGTCATTGGACGGTTCGTCCAGCAGCAGTACGTTGGCGCCCTGCTTGAGGGTGTAGGCCAGGTGCAGGCGGCCGCGCTCACCACCGGACAACTCGCCCACGCGCTTCTGCTGATCGGAACCCTTGAAGTTGAAACGGCCGATATAGTTGCGCGAGCCCACTTCATAGTTGTTGATCTTGAGCATGTCGTGACCGTCGGACACGGCTTCCCACACGGTCTTGTTGTCGTCCAGGTTTTCGCGGCTCTGGTCGACGCTGGCGATCTGTACGGTTTCACCGATCTTGATCTCACCGGAATCCGGCTTTTCGGTGCCATTGATCATACGGAACAGGGTGGACTTACCCGCGCCGTTACCACCGACGATACCGACAATGGCACCTTTCGGTACACGGAAGGACAGGTCGTCGATCAGTACGCGATCGCCGAAGGCTTTGCTCACATTGACCAGTTCGATCACGTTGTCGCCGAGGCGCTCGCCGGGCGGAATGTAGATCTCGTTGGTCTCGTTGCGGGCCTGGAATTCCTGCGACTGCATTTCTTCCAGTCGGGACAGGCGGGCCTTGTTCTTGGACTGGCGGCCTTTCGGATTCTGGCGGGCCCACTCCAGTTCTTTCTGCATCGCCTTGGCACGGGCCTGTTCACCCTTCTGCTCCTGCTCCAGGCGCTTCTCTTTCTGTTCCAGCCAGGTGGTGTAGTTACCTTCCCAGGGAATGCCGTGGCCGCGGTCCAGTTCCAGGATCCAGCCGGCGACGTTGTCGAGGAAGTAGCGGTCGTGGGTGATGGCCACCACAGTGCCGTCGAAATCGTGCAGGAAGCGTTCGAGCCAGTACACGCTCTCTGCGTCGAGGTGGTTGGTGGGCTCGTCCAGCAGCAGCATGTCCGGGCGGGACAGCAGCAGGCGGCACAGGGCCACACGGCGCTTCTCACCACCGGACAGGTTGTTTACATCGGCATCCCACGGCGGCAGGCGCAGGGCGTCGGCGGCCACTTCCAGGCGGTGCTCCAGGTTGTGGGCGTCCCAGGCCTGGATCACGTCTTCATATTGTTGCTGCTTCTTGGCCAGGGCATCGAAGTCGGCGTCGGGCTCGGCGTAGTCGGCATAGACCTGTTCCAGGCCGGCCAGTGCATCGATGGCCTCGCGCATGCCGTCTTCGACGTTGCCGCGCACAGTCTTGGCCGGGTCCAGCTGCGGTTCCTGGGGCAGGTAGCCCACCTTGATGCCGGGCATGGCGCGGGCTTCGCCGTTATAGTCCTGGTCGACACCGGCCATAATGCGCAGCAGGGTGGATTTACCGGCGCCGTTCAGGCCCAGCACGCCGATCTTGGCACCGGGGAAAAAGGACAGGGAGATGTCCTTGAGGATTTCGCGTTTGGGCGGCACTACCTTGCCCACCCGATTCATGGTGTATACGTATTCAGCCATTGATAGGGGTTCCGTATAAGAAGACGGTTGGAATCGCTCAGATTTTGCGCGCAACTTATCAGGTTGCGGGAAAAGTGCAACCGGCCCCGTCCGGCCCCGGACTATGGTGCCCGGCTGACGGCGGGGGCTATGTATGTTTAACTCTTCTGCCCGCCACAGCAGAGAATAATGAAGAGCGATGGATCAGGATTCCCCCGTACTGTTTTCCCGCCGCGGCGCGATGGCGCTGGCGACCCTCAACCTGCCCAAGGCGCTCAACGCGCTGAACCTGGAGATGATCAAACTGCTGGACCGGCAGCTGCAGGAGTGGGCAGAGGATGACAGCGTCGCCTGTGTCTGGATCGAGGGCAGCGGCGAAAAGGGCTTTTGCGCCGGTGGCGATGTGGTCTCCCTGTACAAGGCATCCAGCGCCTACGGCGAAGCGCCGCAAACCGACTACACCACCGAGTTCTTTTCCCGGGAATACCGCCTGGATTATCGCATTCACACTTACCCCAAGCCGGTCGTGGTCTGGGGGGGCGGTATTGTTATGGGTGGCGGTATCGGCATCATGGCCGGCGCCAGCCACCGTATTGTCACCGAGCGCACCCGCATGGCCATGCCGGAAGTGACAATTGGCCTGTTCCCGGATGTGGGCGGCAGCTGGTTCCTGAATCGCATGCCCGGTCGACTGGGATTGTTTCTCGGCCTGAGCGGGGCCCAGTTCAATGGCAGCGATGCCCTGTTTGCCGGGCTGGCCGACCGCCTGATCGCCGACAATGAGCGCCTGGCCACCCTCGATGTTCTGGCCGACCTACCGTTTACTCGAGAAGCTGCTGAAAATCACCGGCTTGTCAGTGACTGCCTGAAAGGCCAGGAGCTGCGCCAGGACCGACAGCCGGCATCCAATTTGCGCGCCCACTACGACCAGATCCAGGCGCTCACGGACTTTTCCACCCTGCCCGAGGTGTGCGACTCCATCACCGGCTATGACGGTGACGACGAGTGGCTGCAAAAGGCGGCCAAAACCCTCGCAGGGGGCTCTCCCCTGACTCCCTGGGTTGTCTGGGAGCAGCTGCGCCGTGGACGGCACCAGTCCCTGGCGGAGGTATTCCGCATGGAGCTGTCGCTGGCGGTGAACCTGTGTGCCAGCGGGCATTTCCGCGAAGGGGTGCGGGCGCTGCTGATTGACAAGGATCGCTCGCCCCAGTGGCAGCCGGCGAGCCTCAAAGACATCGAATGGAGAGAGGTGGAGCGCTGTTTCGCCACCCCCTGGCCGGGGGAGCACCCGCTGGCTGACCTTTAAACTCCATCACGCAGGCGTAGCTGCCGGAGAGAAGGAAGAAAAGAATAAAAGAACGAGGAGGAGCCTCATGGAAAAAATCGCATTTCTCGGCCTGGGCAATATGGGTGGCCCGATGGCCGCGAACCTGGTGAAGGCGGGTTTTACCGTAACCGCTTTCGATCCCGCCGAGCCGGCGCTGCAGCAAGCGCGGCAGAATGGTTGCGAAACGGTCGCCAGTGCGCACGATGCTGTTGGCGGTGCCGACGCCGTGATTTCAATGCTGCCCAGTGGCGCTATCGTCAAGGAGCTCTACCTGGGCGCGCGCGGCATCCTGCAGGCGCTGGACACCGACACGCTGGTGATCGACTGCTCCACCATCGCCGCCAGCGATGCCCGTCAGCTGATCGCTGCCGCCGGTGAACGGGGTATCCGTGCCATCGATGCCCCGGTCTCCGGCGGCACCGCGGCCGCCGCCGGCGCCAGCCTGTCCTTTATGTGCGGCGGCGAAGCGCCGGCGGTGGAGGCCGCACGCCCGGTGCTCGCGGCCATGGGGGCCAACATCTTTCATGCCGGGCCAGCGGGTTGCGGCCAGGTGGCCAAAATCTGCAATAACATGCTGCTGGCCATTCATATGATCGGCACCGCGGAAGCGCTGCAACTGGGCGTGGATAACGGCCTCGACCCCGGGGTGCTGTCCGATATCATGAAAGCCAGCTCCGGCGACAACTGGTCGCTGGACAAGTACAACCCCTATCCCGGGGTGATGGAGGGCGTGCCCGCCTCCCGTGATTACAGTGGCGGTTTCTCCGTGGCACTGATGCTGAAGGACCTGGGGCTGGCCATGGACACTGCCGCCGGTAGTGCCACCTCCACACCGCTGGGTGCCCTGGCCAAAAACCTGTACCAGCTGCACGGCGGCGATGAAGTCAATCGCCGGCTGGACTTCTCCAGTATCCAGAACCTGTTCCGCCGCCCCGCCGGGGACTGACTCTGCGGGGGCTTGATATGTATCAAGAGCCGCCCCGCCTCCCCCGCTTAGGCTTGCCGCATCGATTTACCACAGGTGTAAAGACATGCTGCAGGCCGACTCCATACCCAGCGCGGCGCTCCTCAATCGCTACGGCGCCTCCTGCCCGCGCTACACGTCCTACCCCACCGCCGACCGGTTCCGCGACCTGGACGGGGCCGAGCCCTGGGCGGCGCTGGCGGATATCCGTGCGCTCTCGCTCTATGTGCATGTGCCGTTCTGCCGTTCGCTGTGTTATTTCTGTGCCTGCAACAAAGTGGTGACCCAGCAGTACGGATTGGCGTCCGGCTACCTGGAGCAGCTGCTGGCGGAGGCGCGCAGTTATCGGGGGCGTGTGGCCGATGTGCCGGTGGTGCAGCTCCACCTGGGTGGCGGCACGCCGACCTTCCTCAATGACGGCGACTTGCGACGGCTGGTCGAGGGGCTGGGGGAGACCTTCAACCTGGGTGGGGAGGGGCGCGAGTATGGTATCGAGGCTGACCCGCGCACCCTGGAGCTGGAGAGCCTCGCCACCCTGCGGGAGCTGGGGTTCAACCGGCTCAGCTTGGGCATCCAGGATTTCGACCTGACTGTGCAGCGGGCCATCAATCGAATCTGTACTGCCGAGCAGGTGCGCGAGCTGACCGAGGAGGCGCGGCGGCAGGGTTTCGAGTCCATCTCCTACGACCTGATTTACGGCCTGCCACACCAGAACCTGCAGACCCTGCGCGGCACCATCGAGCAGGTGATGGAACTGGCACCGGACCGCATCGCACTGTATCACTATGCCCATCTGCCGGAGCGCTTCAAGGCCCAGCGCCTGATCGACACCGATGCGGTGCCGGGCGCGCAGGAGAAGGTGGAGATGCAGCTGGCGGCGGTGCAGGCACTGGAGGAGGCCGGTTATGACTATCTGGGGATGGATCACTTCGCCCTCCGCGAGGACACCATGGCCCGGGCTGCCCGCGATGGTGAGCTGCAGCGTAACTTCCAGGGCTATACCCTGATGCCGGCGGATGCGCTGGTGGGGCTGGGTGCCTCGGCGATCAGTTACAGCGCCGACGGCTACTGGCAGAACCATCACCGCCTCAAGGACTACAACACTGCCATTGCCGAACGGGGTTCCGCCGTGTTCCGCGGCTGGCAGCTGTCCGCGGACGACCGCCTGCGCCAGTACGTGATCATTGAGCTGATGTGTCGTCTGAGTCTCGACAAGGCTGAAGTGTCGCGCCGGGCGGGTGCCGCTTTCGATGACTATTTTGCCCTGGAGCGGGCCCGGCTGGCGCCCCTCAAGGCCGATGGTCTGATCGACGAGGATGCCGACCGGCTGTGGATAACCCCTCTGGGGCGCTGGTTTGTCCGGCATGTGGCGGCGGCGTTCGATGCCCACCTGGCTCGCCGGGATGAAACACCGCGCTACTCGAAGGTCATCTGATGGGTTGCGACAGCTCTGCGCCGAGGCGTTACAATGGCGCTTTTACACCCTCTGTCGATGGCCCACCCATGAAAGAGTCACTCTCAGCGGTAAATTGCGGAAACTGCTCGGTCAGGCGCCTGTGCCTGCCCGCGGACCTGTCTGCAGAAGAGATCGACCGCCTGGAAAACATTACCGGCAAGCGGCGCTTGCTGCGGGCCGGAGAGACCCTCTATCGGGCCGGCGACCCGTTCGCCAACCTGTATGCGATCCGCTCCGGCAGTTTCAAATCCACGGTCATCGCCGCCGACGGCGATACCCAGGTGACGCATTTTGCCTTGCCGGGGGAACTGCTTGGCCTGGACGCCTACAGTGGCCGCATGCATTCCAGCTTTGCCGAAGCGCTGGAAGACAGCTCCGTGTGCGTAATGCCGTTTGCCCAGCTGGAGAGCCTCGCCCAGGAAGTGCCCGCTCTGCAGCACCAGATCTACAACATATTTTCCGAAGAATTGAAGAAGGAAAATGAAACGCTGTTGCTGTTGGGCAAGCGCTCGGCAGAGACGCGCATGGCGGCATTATTGATGAATATCTCCAGCCGCTATTCCCGTCGTGGCTATTCCGCCACCGCATTTGTACTGTCGATGCCGCGGACAGATATCGCCAATTATCTCGGCCTGACTGCCGAGACTGTCAGTCGACTGCTGAGCAAGTTCCAGCGCGAGCAATTGATCGCCGTTCGCGGTCGCGAGGTGGAGATCCTCGACCTGATTGCGCTGAGCGAACTGGCCGGTACCCACTGCAGCTACGAAGATGCCGGCGCTTAAGCGCCGGCTTGTTCCTGTTCGTTTTTCTCTCCGGTCTTTTCCTGATCTGCCAGCCATTCCAGCGCGTCGCTGCGATTCTCAAAGTAATGGGTTTCTGCTGCGGTAAACCAGCCGGCTACCCTGGTTGCCAGCTGCTGCCAGCCCTCGTCTCCGATTACGGCAATATGTGAAAACTCGCTGCCGTGGCGCAGGCCCAGCTTCAGGTCGTCCCATGCTGCCCGCAGTTCCCAGCCGCGCAGATCGGTGACATCCACCAGCGCCTTCACGCGGGGATTGGCCACGGCGCTGAGCGCACTTTCCAGCATGGGGGTGATGATCTCGTAGTCTTCGTGAGTGAGCTTGCCCACCACTTTGATGTAAAGGAAAAAATCTGCACCGATACGCTCGATGCCGATGGACAGTCCATGGTTCTCTATTGTGCTCGTCGTCATGGCTTCTTTTCCTGGTTGTGATGGGAGTGAACTGCGTTGCACCGCAGCAATTCAGGCGCTGGCCCGTTTGGGTTCATATAAACCAACAATGTAGTGATGCAGAGATTCATAGAGGCGTTTCAGGTCGGAGCTGAACAGCGGGTCCTGCTGGCGTTTCAGTTGCGCTTCCACCAGCGCCCAGTCCTCCGCGGTAAGCAGGCTGGCAAACTGCGGGAAAATACGCTCGTTCTCACGCTGCATATGGGCACGTTGTAGTTGCAGGTAATCCCGGGTCGCGCGGAAAAGCTGGCTGCGCTCTACCGCTGCATCGTTGGCGACGGCGTAGAAAAGTGCGTTCATGCGGCGGGTGGTGGCGGTGATGCTTCGGTGTTCCCGCTGAGTGATTTCGATGGCCTCGCGATCCGCGTCGGCATGTCCCAGCAGCTGTTTCATTGCCAGGTCTTCCACGGGATGATGCCAGCGGTCGGGATAGATGCTGATGTAATCGAGTGCATCGAGAATCAGGCTCAGTGTTTCGGGATCCCGATCTCTGCGGGAAAGATCCCGCAGTAGCTGGTCGAACGCGTCGAGGAGGCGCTGCATGTTGCGATGGTCATCGCAGAGTTGGCGGTAAAGGGTGTGCATGGCGATCTCCCCAGAGGTCAGCGCTAGTGATTTACCATCATTCTGGAAGAGCGGGGCTGGACACGCTTGACCTGGATCAATTCACCGTTGGATCGGCGCTTCAGTGATGCCGGCACTCGAGGTTCCTTGCGCCAGGCATGGTCGTAAGCAGCGAATCCCGATGGCTGAGGAGAGAAGTTGTACCCGCCATTGCCGCGGCGGCTGGTACGCATTTCAGTTTTGTACCCCAAGTGGTGCCGGCAGCTGGGCAGCTGGAGCAATTAAAAGAAGTAGTCTTCCAGGTCGATCTGCTGCCAGTCGTAGACCAGCTCCAGTCGATCATCATTCACCAGCCTGACTTTTCGCGGTTCCAGGCAGTTTGCGGCAGGGGGCTGATACATTTCGCTCCTTCAACGGAGAGTTCTCTGCCCAGGTAGTCGCTGTAATCCAGCTGTGGCATGGCAGCCAGTCGGGTGATGCTGCTTCCGTTTTCATCGGTGCGTACATAACACTGGCCGCTGCGCTCGGTCAGAGTGCCATTGATGGTCACTACCTCGGTAACCGGGCTGTCTGCACAGGCAGTAAAAATCAGGGCGGAAATCAACGGGATGGCAATACGCATGGCAGGACCTTTTGTTGATCATGTTATTTTTCATTTGTTCGCGCAGTCAGCGCGGACTAGCCCTCTGAGTCTTATGGCTAAGATTGCGGCGGTGACAGGAGAGCGCTGGGAAGTGACTGCCTGATGGCAGATTTGTTGCAGAGGTGGCGTGCCATTGATTTGCATCAAGAACGATATCGCAGCCGGAATTACTCTAGCCCTGTCTCGCCCGGGTCGATGGCATCGACATAAAAATAACGGGTGTCTCTGAGCGGGCGGGACGATCTATTTAGATTGATCCTGAACAGGTTACTGGAGAACCCAATGAGATTTCTTGCTGTACTGGCAACCGTATTTCTGACCGCGCCGGCGCTGGCCTACCAGCCGGGCGAAGTCATCCTGCGCAGTGGCGCAGCCACTGTGAGCCCCGATGTGAGTTCCAGCACACTTTCCCTGGGTGATACCGAGTTGGCCGGTACAGCGGCAGATGTGGACGACGGCTCCGCAATGGGCATCACCGCCACTCTGATGCTGAATAATCGCTGGGGGGTGGAACTGGTAGCCGCGAGTCCGTTCAGTCACGATCTGTCGGTGTCCGGACTGGGAGAAACTTTTGACCTCGGTGAGGCCACGCACCTGCCCCCGACTCTGCTGCTGCAGTACTACCCGGATCTGCCGCTTGCCGGTGTGCAGCCCTATGTCGGTCTGGGAGTTAATTACACGATTTTCTTTGAAGAAGAGGTGAGCCGGGAAGCGAACGACCTGTTTGCCGGCCTCGGTGCAAGCGGCGGCGCAGACCTGACCCTCGGCGACTCTGTGGGCCTCGCGGCGGAAGCGGGTGTGGACTTTGCCTTCGGTGCGGACCAGCGCTGGTTGTTCAATGTGGCGGTGTGGTGGATGGATATCGACACCGACGCCGAAGTGAAGGTGCCGGGTGTGGGCTCTATCAGGGCGGATGTAGAAGTCGATCCCCTGGTGTACATGGCGGGTATCGGTTACCGCTTCTGATCGCCTGGAACTTTTTCCTAAAGCCCGGGCCAGTACCCGGGCTTTTCATTTTGGGTTCGGAAAAGGGAGTTTGGCGGGGGGAACCAATCCTGACTGAGGGCAGTCAGAGAGTGCCCTGCGGCGATTACTGCGCACGACTGTGACTCTGGTAACTGTTCTGCGGGATGAAACGCGGCTAGAATCCGCGCAAATTTCATGAACAACAAGTATTGGGGAAATCCTATGCGTAAGATTACGACTGGCGCCGCGGCGCTGCTGCTGGCCTGCTCTGCTGGCGTCAACGCCCAGAGCCAGGGCACTGCTTACTGGGGCGCGACCGCCGGCCTGATGGATATCGACTTCCGCAATGCCGACAGCCCGATCAACGTCGGCCTGCGTGGCGGTTACACCCTGCCGTCCGGCTGGGGCTTTGAGGCCGAATACACCAACTCCCTGATCAGCGGTGAAGCGGACGTATTCGACAACGATGTGGACGTCGACGTGCAGACCCTGGCCGGTTACGGCACCTACCGCTCCTACGGCGATATCTACTTCAAGGGCCGTTTTGGCCTGCTGTATGAAGACGTGACTGTCGGCAGCGCCAGCAGCGATGACACCGGCATCTCCCTGGGTGGTGGCATCGGCTTGGACATGAGCCCGAATACCAATGTGGAGCTGGAGTACACCATGATCGAGGAAGACATCGGTTTCTGGTCCGGCACCATGACCCTGACCTTCTAAACTGCCCCCTCAACGCGGCCTCCGGGCCGCGTTTTCGTTCTGGCGCACTGGCCCCCACCTTGGTGTACAATGCGCGCCTTTCTAAAATACCCAAGTTTTCGGTAGCGGCTCCGGCCCGCATGGCTCTGCATTCAGCGGCCCTTGCGATCCCGGCCCCGTGGTGTGGCCGCTCCCGTTAGATCCAGTCAGTCATCAGCTCGCTTTACCGAGGGAAAACCATGTTTGATTCATCAGTCACACTTTCCTCCTTTGACCCGGAAGTCTGGGGAGCCATCGAGGAAGAGAATCGTCGCCAGGAAGAGCATATCGAGCTGATTGCCTCCGAGAACTACACCAGCCCGATGGTGATGGAAGCTCAGGGCAGCTCCATGACCAACAAGTACGCCGAGGGCTACCCGGGTAAGCGCTATTACGGTGGTTGTGAGTTTGTAGACAAGGTGGAAGTGCTGGCGATCGAGCGGGCCAAGGAGCTGTTTGGCGCCGACTACGCCAACGTGCAGCCGCATTCCGGCTCCCAGGCCAACGCCGCGGTCTACCAGGCGCTGTGCGAACCGGGCGATACTGTGCTGGGCATGAGCCTGGCTCACGGCGGCCACCTGACCCACGGTGCCCGTGTGAATTTCTCCGGCAAGACCTATAACGCGGTCCAGTACGGCCTGAACCCGGAAACCAGTGAGATCGACTACGAGGAAGTGGAGCGCCTGGCGCTGGAGCACAAGCCGAAAATGATTGTCGGTGGTTTCTCCGCCTACAGCCGCATCATGGACTGGGCGCGCTTCCGCGAGATCGCGGACAAAGTGGGCGCCTACCTGCTGGTGGACATGGCCCACGTGGCCGGCCTGGTTGCCGCCGGTGAGTATCCGTCGCCGCTGCCCTACGCCGATGTCGTAACCTCCACCACCCACAAGACCCTGCGCGGTCCGCGTGGTGGCATCATCCTGGCCCGCGCCAACGCCGAGATCGAGAAGAAACTCAACTCTGCGGTATTCCCGGGCGGCCAGGGCGGCCCGTTGATGCATGTGATTGCCGCCAAGGCAGTCGCCTTTAAAGAGGCCATGAGCCCCGAGTACAAGGCTTACCAGAAGAAGGTGGTGGAAAATGCTCGCGCTATGGCGGAGACCTTCCTGGATCGCGGTATCAACATCGTTTCCGGCGGTACCGACGACCACCTGATGCTGGTGGACCTGATCGGCAAGGAGTACACCGGTAAGGATGCAGACGAGGCCCTGGGCCGTGCCAACATTACCGTGAACAAGAATGCGGTGCCCAACGATCCGCGCTCGCCCTTTATCACCAGCGGCCTGCGTGTCGGCACTCCGGCCATCACCACCCGCGGCTTCGGTGTGGAAGAGACCAAACAGCTCACTCACTGGATCTGTGATGTGCTGGACGCGCTGGAGCAAGGTAAGGCCGAGGCGACTATCGAGGAAGTGAAGCAGAAGGTCCTGGATGTCTGCGCCAGGTTCCCCGTGTACAAGAAAGGCTGATCCTTTTCTGTTCGGTCAAAAAGCGGCTCAATGAGCCGCTTTTTTTTGTCCTGTTGGGCGCATCCGCCTTTCCGCTGCTCAAAGCTTCCCTGCCCATCTTGCCTCCCTTTCCGCCGGCTATCCGCCGTCCCGCGACGAGTTTTCTGTTCTCAGGAATTTTTCAATTTGTGAACTTTTTCGAATCATTGTTCGATTTTTTCGGGCAGTTATGTAGAATCTAGCGCAACATATTTCTAATCTGAATAAAAAATAAGCCTGATATCGCGATGACTGCAGAGGCGTTGGGAAGCTATTCCTCCCGGACGCGCAGCTTGTGCTCAGCGTTAAGGATCAGATTCACCAGCGGCCCCGCGGTTCGGGGGTCGGAAACTTACTGGCTTTAGGAAGAAGAAAATGAAGAGCCGAAAGTCCCAGTCCTCCATCGCGGGGCTCCTGCGCCGTCTGAGCGCTGCCGAAGAACTCTCCGACAAGACCGGCATCTCCGCCGACGAGAGTCTCGACATCATCAACGAGGGTACCAAGTTCGCTGGCAAGAATGCCTCGGAAGAGGGGCGTCGCCAGTTCCTCAAGCAGCTGGGCCTGGGTGCGGCGGTGCTGGGTACTGCAGGCGCTGCGAGCACGGTATCCCGTCCTGCACAGGCGATTGCCGGGGGCGCCACTGATCCTGGGCGTGTGGCCATTATCGGTGGCGGTATTGCCGGTATCCGCTGTGCCCACCGCCTTTACCAGTACAACCGTGCCACCTCCAAGGTTTTCGAGGGCAATACTCGCCTCGGTGGCCGCGTGAATACCAACCGCAGTATCTTCGGCCGCCCGGTTGAGCGCGGTGGTGAGCTGATCTCTACCGAGCACAGCTACGCCCGCAACCTGGCCAACAATCTCGGCCTGGATGTCGAAGACGTAAACGGCAACGCGGTGCCTGGTGGCAACGAGCTCTACTACGTGAATGGCCAGCGCTATACCGAGCACCAGCTCAATGAGGAGTGGCGCGAGGTCTACAAGATCTTCAAACGCGCCCAGCAGGATGCGCCGTGGGTACCGACATACGAGTGGAATAACGCCTTCCACCGCGAGCTGGACTACATCGATGTAAACAGCTGGCTGGATCACGTGGGTATCGGTGCCAACTCCAATATGGGCCAGGTTTTCCAGGCGGACATCGTTGCCGAGTACGGCATTCAGCCGGAGCACACCACCGCGCTGAACTTGATTTACCTGCTGGCATGGAACCCTATCAATACCGCACTGCCCCTGGCGGGCACCGATGAGCGCTTCCGCATTGCCGGCGGTAACGACCAGCTGGTAACCCGTATGGTCGAGGAGCTGCCGGAGGGCACCATCGAAACCGGTCGCAAGCTGGTGGCCATCAAGGGTGACCTGGACGGCCCCTACCAGCTGAGCTTCGAAGACGGTTACGAATACAATTGCGATCGCCTGGTGCTGGCGATGCCGTTCTCCGTATTGAAAGACGTGGATATCGATCCGCGCATCTATAACGGTTTCCGCCCGCAGAAGCGCATGGCCATCGAGCGTATGGCGTTTGGTTCCAACGGTAAGCTGGCCATCCACGGCGCCACCCGACCCTGGACCCAGCCGAGCGTGATCAACGGTCAGCAGTTCACCCCGAATGGCGTCACTTATGTGGGCCGTCCGGAGCTGTTCGACACCTGGGATTCCACCTCCATCACCGGTTCCACCGACGGTATCCTGGTGAACTTCTTTGGTGGTGACTATGGCAAGCAGATCGGCGGTGACACCCCGTTTGCGGCGCCGTCCTCCGAGGACCTGAATCACTTCTTTGGAATCGTCGACAACGTATTCCCGGGTACCAGCGCCGCCTTTACCGGCAAGGCCATGCTGTCCAAATGGGCTGCCAACCCCTGGTCCAAGGGCTCTTACTCAACCCAGACCTTCGGTGACTACACCGAATGGTGGGGCGCTGCTGGCCTGAAGGAAGGCAACATCCACTTCTGTGGTGAGCACACCGCACTGGAAATGTTCGGCTATATCGACGGTGCCATCAGCACCGGTGAGCGTGCTGCCCAGGAGATTCACCAGGGTTGACCAGCCTCCCGCAATCGAAGTGGGAGAGGCAGGAGTTGCCGGCGTCGGCTGGCAGCTCCTGAATAAAAACGATGTAAACTGTGGCTCTCACCTGGGTGAGGGCCACAGGCTTTTCTGCCGAGTGGCGTTTTCACTCGGACTGGACGACCGGCCGGAGCGCCCGAGGTCGGTTGCGGTGCCGCTGAAAAATCTTTGCTGGCCCGCAAACAGGAGGACATCATGCAAGCGCTGAAATTGCTCACGTACGCACTTCTGCTGACACTGGCTGCTGCCCTGCAGGTCGACGCCAGGGAGCTGCATGTTGCGAACTGGTCTTACTATATCGCCGAGGACACACTGGCAGAGTTCGAGGCGGAGACCGGGATCAAAGTCCACTACACCGAGTTCGATGATATTGAAGAGCTCGAGCAGATGTGGATCGACGAGGGCAAGCGTTTCGATGTGATTGTGCCGGGCTCTGACAACATCGCCAGCTATATCAGTGCCGGCCTGCTGGAGCCGCTCGATCGCAACCGCTTGACGGGCTGGGGGCGTAACGACCCTTCATTCATGCAGCGGCTGCATTATTCAGATCCAGAAAATAAATACGCCTTCCCCTACCTGTGGGGCACAGTAGGTATTGGTTACAACGTGCAGGCAGTGCAGAAAGCCTTTGGTGGCCGCCTGCCCGAGGACAGCTGGGATCTGCTCTTCGATCCTGATCGCCTCGCACTACTCGACCACTGCGGCGTAACCCTGATGCGCTCGCCGGAAGAGATTTTTGATGTGGGCCTCAAGTTCCTCGACAAAGACCCGAACAGCATGAGCATGGCGCACCAGTACATGGTGGCTAACCTGCTGGCCAAGGTGCGCTTGCATGTGACGGATTTTGACTCCGGTGATTACGTGGAAAACCTGGCCAGTGGCAAACACTGCATGGTGCATGGCTGGAACGGTGACATTCTCGAAGCGCAGGAGATGGCGCGGGAGGCGGGCCAGCCGTTTGATATTCGCTACATCACCCCGCGCGAGGGCTTCCCGCTCTGGATCGATGTGCTGGCGATACCCAGTAACGCCCTTAACAAGAGTGACGCCTACCAGTTCCTCAGCTACCTGCTGCGCCCGGAGGTGATCGCCAAAATCACCAATGAGACCCAGTTTGCCAATGCCAACCTGGAAGCCCGCGGGTTGGTGGATCCAGAGCTGTTGCGCAATCCCGTTGTCTACCCGGATTCGCAGAGTCTCGCCAACTCCTGGATCCCCAAGCCAACCAAGAGCCGCGTGCTGGCCCTGCGCCACCGGCTCTGGCAGCGCATCATCGAGCGCGAAAACCTGTAATCACGGCTTTTGCCCGCGATCTATCGGCGCCCTGTCGGGCGCCGGCTATGGTAAACTGCGGCCCATTTCCCCAAGGGCCTAACTCCCATGCACTGTCCTTTCTGCGGCGCAGAAGAAACCAAGGTGGTCGATTCGCGCCTCGTGGCCGAGGGCGACCAGGTGCGCCGGCGGCGCGAGTGTCTCGATTGCCACGAGCGTTTTACCACCTTCGAAACCGCCGAACTGTTGCTACCCCGCGTCATCAAGGAAAACGGCCAGCGTGAGCCGTTTAACGAGGACAAGCTCCGCGCCGGTATCCAGCGGGCAGTAGAGAAACGCCCGGTCAGCACCGAGCGCGTGGAGTCCGCAGTGGCCCAGATCAAGCACGCCCTGCAGGCCACCGGTGAGCGTGAGCTGCCGGCCCGCACCGTCGGCGAGCTGGTGATGGAGCAGTTGCGGGAGCTGGACCAGGTCGCGTACGTGCGCTTTGCTTCCGTCTATCGTCGGTTTGAGGATGTCAGTGAATTTGCGGAAGAGATCGACCGCCTGACCACCAAGAAGCGCACGGAGACACCATGAGCTTTTCCCCACAGGAATTGATGGCCCGTGCAATCCAGCTGGCCGAGCGCGGTCTTTTTACCACCATGCCCAACCCCCGCGTCGGCAGCGTGGTTGCTGATGCCGCAGGTAACATCCTCGGCGAGGGCTGGCACCGCCGTGCCGGGCTGCCCCATGCGGAGATCGAGGCGCTGGCGGATGCCGGCGACCGGGCCCGCGGCGCCACTGTCTATGTCACGCTGGAGCCCTGCTCGCACACCGGCAAGACCGGTCCCTGCGCCGACGCGCTGATCCAGGCGGGGGTCGCCCGGGTAGTGTACGGCATGGAAGATCCGAATCCGGCTGTCTCCGGCAGTGGTCTGCAGAAGCTGAAAGAGGCGGGCATCGAAGTCGAGGGCCCGTTGCTGGAAGAGCAGTGCCGGGCCCTGAACCCGGGCTTTATCAAGCGCATGACCCTGGGGCTGCCACTGGTACGGAGCAAGTCCGCCATGAGTCTCGACGGCCGCACCGCCATGGCCAGTGGTGAGTCCAAGTGGGTGACCGGCCCGGCGGCGCGCGCCGATGTGCAGCGGCTGCGGGCCCGCAGTTGTGCCATTGTCACCGGGGTGGAGACGGTGCGCTTCGACAATCCGAATCTGAATGTACGCGCAGACGAGATGGCGCTGGAGCTGCTCGCGGCAGAATCCGCGGCAGAAGTGCAACCGCTGCGGGTCATCGTAGACAGCCGCCTGCGCACGCCCGCGCGGGCCTTTATATTGCAGGGCGATGCCCCCACATTGGTGGTCACGACACCGGGCGCTGACGCCGGGCGGCGCGAGCGCCTGGAAAAGGCCGGCGCCGAAGTCATCGAGCTGCCGGCCGGTGCCGACGGCCGTGTGGACCTGCTGGCTTTGCTGCAGGAGCTGGCGCGGCGCCAGTGTAACGAGGTGCTCGTGGAGAGCGGCGCCACGTTGTCCGGTGAATTCCTTTACCGCGGCCATGTGGATGAAATGATCGTTTATATGGCGCCCAAACTGCTCGGCAGCACCGCCCGGCCCCTGTTTGAACTGCCGATCGAACGTATGGGCTCGGTGTTGCCGATTACCATTACAGATATGCGTGCCGTCGGGCACGACTGGCGGATTACCGCCACTACGGATATCGAGCGCTAGCGCCCGACCGTAACCGAATAACCCAGAGGTGCCCGCGATGTTTACCGGCATTATCGAGGCCGTCGGCCAAATCACCGAGCTCAAGCCCCAGGGCGGCGATCTGCGCCTGCGAGTGAAGAGCGGCAAGCTCGACCTGTCCGATGTCCAGCTCGGGGACAGCATTGCCACCAACGGCGTCTGCTTGACCGTGGTGGACCTGCCGGGGGACGGCTACTGGGCCGACGTCTCCGGCGAGACCCTGGCGGTGACTACGGTCGGCGACTGGAAGCAGGGGGGGCTGGTCAACCTGGAAAAGGCGCTGACGCCCCAGACCCGTCTCGGCGGCCACATCGTCAGCGGCCACGTGGATGGTATTGGCGTGGTGGTATGGCGCAAGCGGGAAGCCCGCGCCGAGCGCTTCCGTCTGCGGGCCCCGGATGAGCTGGCAAAATACATTGCCCACAAGGGCTCCATTACCGTCGATGGCACCAGCCTGACGGTGAATGCGGTGGAAGGCACCGAGTTCGAGCTGACGATCGTGCCGCACACCCTTCAGGAAACCATCATGGGCGGCTATCAGGCCGGCACCCGGGTGAACCTGGAAGTGGATCTGATTGCCCGTTACCTTGAACGGCTGCTTCTGGGCGACAAGGCCGCCGAGCCCCAGAGCGAGGGGATGACAGTGGAGTTTCTGGCACAACACGGGTTTTACAAACCCTGAACGAACACTCGCAGGTGATGCGAAGGCGCTGATGCCGGAGCTTGCTTGCGGGACTCTCGGCGGGAGGGACCTCGCCGACAAGCCACCAGGGATGGATCTACGGCGTGTTCCGCAAGCAAGCTCCGGTAGCAGAGCCGCCAAGGCCTGCACTGCAGGCAGAAAATCACAGACTAGAGAGTTTTATGGAACTGAATACGGTTGAAGAACTGATCGACGACATCCGCCAGGGCAAGATGGTGATCCTGATGGATGACGAAGACCGCGAGAACGAGGGTGACCTGGTGATGGCGGCGGAACAGGTGCGCGCCGAAGACATCAACTTCATGGCCACCCACGCCCGCGGCCTGATCTGTATGCCCATGACCCGCGAGCGCTGCGAGCAGCTGGATCTGCCGCTGATGTCCCGCGATAACGGCGCCCAGTTCAGTACCAATTTCACCGTGTCCATCGAGGCCGCCGAAGGGGTGACCACCGGTATTTCCGCCGCCGATCGCGCCCGCACCGTGCGCGCCGCGGTGGCCCGCAATGCCAAGCCCAGCGATATCGTCCAGCCGGGCCATATCTTCCCGATCATGGCGCAGCCCGGCGGCGTCCTCAGCCGCGCCGGCCACACCGAGGCCGGTTGCGACCTCTCCCGCCTGGCAGGCTTCGAGCCCTCGGCGGTGATCGTCGAGATCATGAACGAGGACGGCACCATGGCGCGCCGCCCGGATCTCGAGACCTTCGCCAAGAAGCACAGCCTGAAGATCGGCACTATCGCCGACCTGATTAACTATCGCGCCCTCAACGAAAAGACCGTCGAGTGCACCAACGAGCGCCAGGTGCACACCGAGTTCGGCGAGTTCAAACTGCGCACCTACCTCGACAAGGCCCGCCGCGAGCGGCACTTTGCCTTTGTCCTCGGCGAGCCGACCCCGGAAGAGCCGACCCTGGTGCGGGTGCACGTGGCCAACACCCTGAAGGACATCCTCACCATCCGTCGCGGGGACGAAAAATTTGAGCCCTGGACCTTCCGTCGCGCCATGAAGCGGGTGGCTGAAGAGGGCAAGGGAGTCGTGGTAGTGATCTGCCACAACGAGACTACCGAAGAGATCGAGGAGAGTATCGACTGGCTGATCAGCGGCAAGCAGCAGCGGCCCAGTTCCGACCTGGTTTACAAGCAGGTGGGCACCGGCTCCCAGATCCTGCGGGACCTGAAGGTGCGCAAAATGCGCCTGATGAGCGCCCCGTTCAAGTTCAACGCCATCTCCGGTTTCGACCTGGAAGTGGAAGAAATCATCAACGCCGGGGACGCCTGAGCCCCGCGCGGGAACCGCGCCGGGCAGGGTTGATATTGAACCCGCCCGCTGAGAAATGGAAAACAGACCATGAGCAATATCCAAACCATCGAAGGCGATTTCGTTAACTGCGGCGGTAAGTACGCACTGCTGGTGAGCCGCTGGAACAGCTTTGTGGTGGAGAGCCTGAAAGACGGCGCCCTGGACACACTGCGCCGCAAGGGCATCAAGGACGAGGACATCACCATTTACTACGCTCCCGGTGCCTTCGAGTTTCCGCTGGCGGCCAAGAAGCTGGCAGCCTCCGGCAAGTTCGACGCCATCATCGCGCTCGGCGCAGTGATTCGCGGCGGTACCCCGCACTTCGAATACGTTGCGGGCGAATGCACCAAGGGTCTGGCCCAGGTGTCCCTGGACGCCAGCATCCCGGTCACCTTCGGCGTGCTGACCGTTGACTCCATAGAGCAGGCCATCGAGCGCTCCGGCACCAAGGCCGGTAACAAGGGCTGCGAAGCAGCGGAAACCGCGCTGGAGATGGTTTCCCTGCTGGGCAAGATCTAAACCGTCTGAAGACGGCTTTTACTGGATATAGAAGGTTATGACCGTTACCGCATCTGCGCGCCGTAAGGCGCGCCATTACGCCATGCAGGCGCTCTATCAATGGCAGATGGCCGGTGCCAGCCTCAATGCGATTGAGGCGGAGTTCCGCACTGATAACGATATGAGCAAAACTGACGTGGACTACTTCCACGACCTGTTCCAAGGCGTGGCAAAAAATCTCGACGAAGTGGAGGGGGCATTCGAGCCGCACCTGGATCGCAATATCGATGATCTGGACCCGGTCTCTCGGGCCCTGCTGCGCATGTCCACTTACGAGCTGAAAAATCGTATCGACGTCCCCTACAAGGTGGTGATCAACGAGGCGGTGGCACTGGCGAAGAAGTTCGGTCCCACCGATGCATTCAAGTTTATCAACGGTATCCTCGACAAGACTGCCGCGGATCTCCGCGCCGCCGAAGTCAAGGCGGACAAGCAGTAAGCCAGCATGGCCGGCGTCGGTGAATTCGACATTATCCGTGACTATTTTGCCGGCGCCCCCACGGGCGAGAGTGTGTTGCTGGGTATCGGTGACGACTGCGCCCTGCTGCAACCGCCGGCAGGGTCGGTACTCGCCACCAGTGTGGATACCCTGGTGGCGGGCCGTCACTTTCCCGAGGGTACCGATGCAGCCAAAGTTGCCAGCCGCTCGCTGCGGGTCAACCTGAGTGACCTGGCGGCAATGGGGGCCGCGCCGCTGTGGTTCACGCTGGCACTGACGTTGCCGTCTGCAGACCGGAAGTGGCTGCGGGGTTTTTCCCACGGGCTACTGGAAACCGCGCGGGAGTACGGGATTTCCCTGGTGGGCGGCGACACCACAGCTGGTCCCCTGTCGATCACCGTGCAGGTGACCGGACATGCAGCAAAACCGCTGCGCCGCGATGGCGCCAGTGTCGGTGACGCAGTGTACGTCTCCGGACCGCTGGGCGCCGCGGCGGCGGCATTGCCGGTGGTGGAGCGGAAGCGGAAAGTGGATGCCGAATTGCAGCAGGCGGCGGAGGCGGCATTCTATTGGCCGGAACCCCAGCTGCAGCTGGCACAGTCCATCGCGCCGCTGGCCACTGCCGCCATCGACATTTCGGATGGGCTGCTTGCCGACCTGGGGCATATCTGCCGCGCCAGCGGTGTATCGGCAACAGTGGATCTCGAATCGCTGCCGGTGGCGGCGCTGGCGCGGGAGCTGGCCGGAGAGTCCGCGCGGGAACTGGCCGCCACCGGTGGCGACGATTACCAGCTCTGTTTCACCGTGCCTGCAGCACAGGTGCCGGAGCTGGAACAGCTGAACAGTGGCGCCGTGCGTATCGGGACTCTGGTGGACGCCGCCGGCGAGCCGCAAGTGCTGACGCGCTGGCGTGGGCAAAGTTGGTCGCCCAAAGAGTCTGGCTACCAGCATTTTTGAAGCATTGGTCCTGCGCCGTGGGCGCACTGCGGAAACGGAACAGCAAATCTCCATGAATCAGCCAACCTTTTCCCAGCTGCTGCGCAGCCCCACCATGCTGCTGGCGTTCGGTTTCGGCTCGGGTCTTTCGCCAAAAGCCCCGGGTACCTTCGGCACCCTGGCTGCAATTCCCCTCTGGTGGCCCCTGCAGCATTTGTCGCCGGCCCTGTATCTGAGCGTAGTGGTCGTCACGGGCATCCTGGGTTGTTACCTCTGTGGTGCGGCATCGCGCCGAATGGGCGTGCACGACCACGGTGGTATCGTCTGGGACGAAATGGTGGGCTACTGGCTCACCATGTTTATGGCGCCCGCAGGTTGGGGCTGGGCACTATATGGCTTCGTGTTGTTCAGGATTTTTGATATTGCCAAACCCCAGCCCATCGGCTGGGTAGACCGCCGGGTGCACGGTGGTGTGGGAATCATGCTGGACGATATACTGGCGGCCGGTTATGCGGCGCTGGTCCTGCAGCTCACCGCGTGGTTCATTGGTTAGGAAAGACCGATGCATAAACTTGCTTTTCTATTGTTTTCCCTGCTGTTCGCTTCCCTTGCAGCGGCCCAGGAAGTGCAACTGAAGGCCCTGTTTGGCACCAGTGCGATGCTTGAGGTGGACGGCCAGCAGCGACTGCTCAAATCGGGGCAGACCTCGCCCGAGGGGGTAAAGCTGGTGGAGGCTAATGCCGGCTTTGCCGTGGTTCGCGTCGGTGGTCGCCAACAGAAGCTGACCCTCGACGCACCGGTGGCGGCACGCTATGCGGAAGCCTCGCGAGCGGAAGTACGCCTGATGCCCGACAGCCGTGGTCATTACAGTACCAGTGCCTGGGTCAACGGGCGCAGGGTCAATATGATGGTGGATACCGGAGCCACCAGTATCGCGTTTAACTATCCGACGGCGCGTCGGCTCGGGCTCAACCTGGAGCGGGCGAAACCGATCCGGGTTTCCACCGCCAGCGGTATCGCCAGGGCATATCGCCTGACCCTCGACAGTGTAACGATCGGGGGAATCAAATTGCATAACGTGGACGCAACAGTGCACGGCGGCGACTTCCCGGAGATCACCCTGCTGGGTAACAGCTTCCTTAGCCGGGTGGAGATGCAGCAGCAGCGCGGTGTGCTGATTCTCCGCGCCCGCAACTGAATAACTTGGCGCAGTTTTGCGGCGCCGCCAGTGAGTGAATGAGGTAAGAATTTGACCATACGTTTCGTGGAATCCTCGAAACTGCCCACGCCCTGGGGCATGTTCGAAATGCACGGTTTTGAGGAGACAGAAACCGGCAAGGAGCACGTCGTCCTGACTATGGGAGACATGGATACGGACGAGCCACTGCTGGCCCGTATTCACTCCGAGTGCCTGACCGGGGATGCGCTGTTCTCACTGCGCTGTGACTGCGGTGCGCAGTTACAGCACGCCATGCATCGCATTGCCATGGAGGGGCGCGGGGCGATTTTCTATCTGCGCCAGGAGGGCCGCGGTATCGGTTTGCTGAACAAGATCCGCGCCTATCACCTGCAGGATTGTGGTGCGGATACCGTCGAGGCCAACGAGCAGCTGGGCTTCGGTGCCGACATGCGCGATTACTCGATTCTGAGAGAAATGCTCAAGCATCTGGGGGCAAAATCCATCCGCCTGATGACCAACAACCCGCGCAAGGTGAAGGCGCTGGAGGAACTGGGTATCGAGGTTACCGAGCGTCTGCCCCACGAAACCGGGCGCAATCCCCACAATGTGAAATACCTGTCCACCAAGAAGGGCAAGCTGGGGCACCTGTTTGAGGATGAGGACGAGGCCGGCAAGAAAGAGTAAGGCCTTCGCGTCTTGATGGGTAAGAGAAAAGGACGGCAATGGCCGTCCTTTTTTGTTGGTTGGCTGTGAACCGGTGTGGTGGCGGCAGAGCACCGGGGCAAGACTTTCGAAAACGCTGTGAATGCATCCCTGCACGCTCCATCGACGACGTCCCTGTCGCCGACGGTTTCGAAAATCTTGCCCCGCCACTCTGCCTTCACAGCAAAACTCGCGCTTCGATAATAAGAAAGGGCGGCCACTGGGCCGCCCTCCATACCTCCTCATCAGGGAGAAGTGTTTACTCAGCCAGCAGCTTTTCCACCCGCTGGTTGCGTCCCAGTACGAACACCGCCGTGGTGCGGCCCGGCAGGGAGAAGGTGCCGGTTTCGCTATCGAGGGCCACATTAGCCAGTCGTGGATCAGCGCTGTCCTGTTGCAGCGGGTGCAGGCGATAGGCTAGACCGGCCACGGCATCATGGCTGAATTCCACCAGGTCGTCGTCGCCGTTAAACAGGACCAGAATGCGACGATGCTTGTCATCGTACGTGCCCACCGCGTCGTCCAGCTGCATGGCAATCAGCCCCGGTATCTGTTCCGGTCCGGTATTCAGGAAGCTGACGTGGTCGATGACGGCCATCCCTGTGGGCAGGCGGAATAGCGGCGAGCTGTTGCGGATTGCCAGGTGCTCGCGGAACATGGCGCTGGTCCACAGGCGGTGTGATTTCTGCGGCGCGATGTCCGGGTTCGCCAGCAGCGGTGCCATCAGTGGCCACTTATCCTCGTTTTTGTCCGCGACCGGCAACCCCACACCCCAGTTGCCGCTCTCGAAGCTCCAGTCCAGCGCGTTGAACCAGTCACCGGAGTTGTAGCTGTCGCGATCCATGGACTTGGAGCGCAGAAATTCCTGGCCCGCGTGAATAAACGGAATGCCCTGCGCAAACAGCACCAGAGAATTGCTGAATACCTGCATGCGTACCCGCTCTTTCAGCGAGGCCGTGCTGTTGGCTTTCAGCTGCACGCCGTCGAACAGGGTCTCGTTGTCGTGGGCGGCGATGTAGTTGATGGATTCCTGCGGGTCGTCCACGTAGCCGGTAGGTTGGCCGTTGTAGATGAGCTGCTCGCCGGTGATGACGTTGCCGAGGGAATCCTGCAACGGATAGTCGCGCAGGTTGCCGGCCAGGGAGGCTCGTACCTTGTCCGCCAGGGTCAGCAGCGTGCCGCGCTCATCCCAGCCTCCGAACTTACCATTGGAGTCAGTGAAGAGGCCGGTGCCGAAGCCCTGTTCCTCGAAGCCGCCAAACGGATTGCCGCCGCGCACACTGTCCCGCAGGCGGTCATTGAAGGTACCCACACCGGTGCCGGCCATGTTGGATTGGCGCGCCTGGTCAAAGCGCGCGTCGTCGGCTACCTCACCGAAATTCCAGCCCTCGCCGTACAGGTAGAGGCTGTCGCCGTCGACACCGTCCTCTTCCAGCGTGAGCGTTTGCAGGGCTGCGCGAGTGTTGAGGATATTGTCGCGGCTGTGATGCCCCATCAGGTCGAAGCGGAAGCCGTCCACCTTATAAGCTTTGGCCCAGGTCACCATGGAATCCACCATGAGTTTTTCCATCATGATGTGCTCACTGGCGGTATTGGCACAGCAGCTACTCATTTCCACGCCGCCTTCCAGATTGCGGCGGTGGTAATAGCCGGGCACGATCTTGTCGAGCACCGAGTTCTGGTACTGGCCGAAGGAGCTGGTGTGGTTGTAGACCACGTCCATCACCACGCGCAGGCCGGATCGGCTCAGGGACTGCACCATCTCGCGGAACTCGCGGATGCGCGCAACGCCGTCAGGGTCGGTGCTGTAGCTGCCCTCCGGCACAGTGAAGTGCAACGGGTCGTAGCCCCAGTTGAAGCCGTCTGCATCGCGGATGGCGTTGACCGCCGCCTGTTGCTCGGTGCTGTCTGATGCGAACGCGGATAAGTCCGGTGTCTCCGCCTGGGCTTTGCGGTCCTCGTTGACGGTGGCGAAGTCGAAGGCCGGCAGCAGGTGTACGTGCGTCAGGCCGGCGCGGGCCAGGCTGCCCAGGTGTTGCATACCGAGGCTGTCACGCTCGCCAAAGGCGGCAAAGGTACCGCGGGCATCTTCGGGGACGGTTTCATCCTCGATGCTGAAGTCGCGCACGTGCAACTCATAAATGGAAATGTCTTCCGCACTGGCGAGCGCCGGCTTTTTCACCTGCTGCCAGCCCGCGGGTTTCAGGTCGGCGTCATCGAGATTGACCACCTGGCTCTTGCCGCTGTTCATGGACAGGCTCATTGAGTAGGGGTCGGTCACCAGATTGGTTTCGAGCTGTCGGCTGAAGTAGGAATAGACTTCCACCTCGTACAGGTAGAACTTGCGGTCCCAGTCCTTGCCGACGCTGGCAGACCAGGTGCCGGTGGCATCGTCGCGAGACATGGGTACAACCATGTCAGCGGTTTCCTGCCCGGCTTCGCTGAACAAGTGCAGTTTTACTGAACGGGCCGTGGGCGCCCACAGTTTGAAGCCCACATCGGCGTCGCCAACGCTGGCCCCCAATGCACCGTCGTAGGAGAATCGGTCATCCAGTGCACCCGCCATCTGGATACCTGTCGCGTCGCGCACCTTGCCGTCGGCGGAGTAAACCGCGAGCGCCAGCTGTTGGGTGGCGAGCTCAGCCGCTGAAGGCGCTTCCGCCGGCAGCTCGAAGCTGGTGAAGTCGCTCAGGTGCCGGAATTTCTCTGCGGCTTCTTCCGGCAGATTGTCAGCGCGATACTGCAGCACTACCTCGCCATCACCGCTGACACCGTCAGGAGTGAGTTGCAGCTCGGCTTCGGCACTGTAATGCAGTTTGACGGTCTCGCCCTCTAGCAGGCGAATATTCCAGGCAAAGGTGTCGCCATCGACCCAGTGGGCCTTGTCCAGGGTTAGGTCGCCGCGCGGGATGCCATCGGCGCTGACGGTGACCTGTTTACTGATGCTGTCGAAGGCGAAATAGATTTCGTCGTTGTCATTGGCCACGGTGAACGACGCGTTCCCGCCATTGCTGCCGTAGCTTTCGCTCCATCCCTCATCCAGCGCTACCTTGAACTCGTAATTACCGGCTTTCAGGCCGCGGGTGATAAATGTGTAAATACCGTCGCCGTCCGCGTCCTGCATCCAGCTCTGCAGGCAGTCCGGCTGCCAGACGCCGGGGCAGCCCAGCTGGTCCTGGAAATTGCCGGCAACGGTGGCGATGGTGGCGTTGACGTTGTCCGTGATCCAGTGAGTTTCGTGATCGTAGATAAATTTCACTTCACGGCCCGTATCCAGGTTGAGCGGGATGTTGGCGCCGTCTCGCCAGCCGCCGAGGCCGTAATTCTCTTCCCAGCTGCCGTTCAAGGCCGCCTTGTACTCCCAGTAGCCGGCGGGGATGAAAAAACTGCCCTGCCACTTGTCGTCATTGCTGTCGTAGCTGAGCATGCTGGCGGCGCACTCCGGCTGCCAGTTATGAAGGCAGCCGATCTGGCTCTGGAGTGTGCCGGGGATGTTGACGGCAGAGGGATCTGGCGTGTCGGCGGCATGACCACTCTGGTGAAAGGCAAGCACCAGCGCGCCCAGGGCAAAGGGCAGGCGGCCGGCTGCCAGCGGGGTTTTCATCAATCGCATAATAGGAATCCGGGGTTATCGTTATTGCTGTTCGGGTATTGGGGTACCGCGTATTTCTCCCTATCGGCCCATTGAAACCCGACTGGTGATGACCGGGCCTCCCACCCCCGGGGGAGGGAGACGAGAATTTGCCGGGGGCACACAGAAGGTTTGAGGTGTGTCACAAATTTTTTATAAAAACGTCACGGCGTCGCAATCTGCCTGAGTGATGCTGAGTATCGAGTGAAGCTCGTACGGAACTTCTCCCAGCGTCTACACTCAAACCCATCAGATCGTCGCGAGTCGAGAAAGGTGATGCACTCGCGGAGGTCGGATAACGAAAGCCGGCTTTTGCCGGCTTTTCGCTTTTTGAAGAATTGTCCACCATCGAAGGTGGTGGTACATTCTCCCCAGAATTTATTACCAGCGGAGGACAGCAAATGATTGTGTGTAACCTTCGCCGGGTTCCCCGCTGAACTGCGTCTGAGCCCGGCATTACGGTTTTTTCCTGACGTCGGGTTTCCCCTCTCCGGAAGCCTTATATCCTATTTATCCTCTGCCATTGTCAGCAGGACAGTGGCAACCAGTGCGCTGTGAGCGCAATGAGGTTAAGTACCGTGAGTCGATCTTCGATTTCTCGCCGCTCCCCCTTCGGGCGCGGCAAAACTGTTTCCGGGCGCACCCCGGAAGCGCACGAGCAGTCCCCCCTGGGCAAACTGGGCTGGAAACCTTTCTTTCAGCAGCAGCTGAGCCTGCATGAATACGAGCACTGTGAGCCGGTGCGGGTCATGGCTGTGCATCGCAACCGTCTCGAAGTCGCCGGTGAAGGTGGGGAGAAATCCCTTTCCCTGGACGGTGTCAATTTGGCGGCGGCAGCGGAGTTGCGCCCCACGGTGGCGGACTGGTTGCTGCTGGAAAAAGAGAGTGGCGGCTTTGTACGGCTGTTGGAACGCAGCAGCCTGTTCAAGCGGATGGCGCCGGGTGCGGAGCGGGTACAGTTGATCGCCGCCAATGTGGATAGCGTGCTGATCGTCGCGTCCTGCAACCAGGATTTCAATTTGTCGCGGATCGAACGCTACCTGGCGCTGACCCGTGCGGCGGGCAGCCGCGCCTACCTGGTGCTGACCAAAGCCGATCTCTGTGGCGACACCGGGCAATACCTGGATGCACTGCACGGTCTGCGCGACCTGCCGGTGCTGGCGGTCAATGCTTTGCAGGCTGACAGTGTTGCCTCCCTGCGCCAGTGGCTGGCCCCCGGTGAGACCGTGGCCATGCTGGGTTCTTCCGGGGTGGGCAAGTCCTCACTCCTGAATACCCTTTCCGGCACCGAGCAGGCACAGACCGCTGCCATTCGCGAGGACGACAGCAAGGGCCGCCATACCACCCGCCAACGCGCACTCTATGTGCTCCCCGGTGGTGGCCTCCTGCTGGATAGTCCCGGTATGCGGGAGCTGGGTCTGGCCAGCGGGGAAGAGGGGGTTGCCGCGGCATTTGATGATATCGATGCGCTTGCACAGCAGTGTCGCTTCAGTGATTGCGCCCACGGCGCAGAGCCCGGCTGCGCGGTGCAGGCCGCCCTCGAGCGTGGTGAGCTGGACGAACGGCGCCTGAATAACTGGCGCAAACTGCTGCGGGAGATCGCCCGCAACCAGCGGACCCTGGCCGAACAGCGCGCGGACGATCGCGCCCTGGGGCAGTTCTATCGGGAGGTGCAGGGGCACGCCAGGTCGCGCAAGCAGGGCGGGGATTGACAGGCAGCGGGCAAACGTGGCCGCCTAAACTGATTGGGATGAATGCATCATTCCGTTAGTGCGGGAGGCCACTTTGCGATGAACTTCCCAGCCGCTCCCGAAATTACCGCCGCTGCCTGGCTCAACGTCGACGTTCCGCTCTCCATGCAGGCGTTGCAGGGCAACGTGGTGATGCTGCACGCCTTCCAGATGCTGTGCCCGGCCTGTGTCAGCCAGGCCACGCCACAGGCTGCGGCGGTTGCGGAATGCTTCGCCGGCGATGACTTTCAGCTGATCGGTCTGCATACCGTGTTCGAACATCACAGCGTCATGACCCCTGATGCCCTGCGCGTCTATGCGGCGGAGTTCCGTCTGCAGTTCCCCATCGCGATCGACCAGCCCGCAGAAAATGGCCCGGTGCCGGTCACCATGGCCAAACTGGGGCTGCAGGGCACACCCTCCACGGTACTGGTGGATCGCGCCGGCAATATCCGCTTCAGCCATTTCGGTACGTTGAGTGATATGCAACTGGGGGCGATGGTGGGGCAGCTGCTGTCGATGTAGAGGCGAAGCCTTACACTTTTTTGATTGGCTCCGGGTCGTGGGGCTCGTCAGTGGGAGCAGTGGCGGCACTGATGCCGATAGGTGTTTGCCAGACACGCTGTACACACGTCCCTGTGCGCTCTAATCGGCATCCCTGCCTCATAAGGTCTGGCAAACACCTATCGGCTTCAGCGCCTTCGCATCGGGGATATAGCTCTACCGGCGATCGGGAAAGCTGCAAAACGAAAAAGGGCGAACACAAGGTTCGCCCTACGCAGTGAAAAGATGAGAAAGGATCAGTTGCTGGGCGTCACTTCGCCCGCCTGGGCCGGCTCGCTGGGCGTGGCGGCCGTCTCGCCGCCCTGGGCCACGATCCAGTCATTCATACGGCTTTCGAGCACGTTGAGCGGCAGCGCGCCGGCACCCAGCAGGTGGTCGTGGAAGCTGCGGACATCAAAGTTGTTGCCCAGCTGCTCCTCGGCAGTGGCACGCAGGTCCTTGATCTTCAGCTGGCCCAGCTTGTAGGCGAGTGCCTGGCCGGGCCACACCAGGTAGCGGTCGATCTCCACGGTGATGTCGTGGCGTGGCTTGGCACTGTTATTCATGAAGTACTCAATGGCCTGCTCGCGGCTCCAGCCCAGCTGGTGCATACCGGTATCCACCACCAGGCGCACCGCGCGCCACATGTCATAGGTCAGGGCGCCGAACTCGCTGTAGGGATCGGTATACAGGCCCAGGTCGTAGCCAAGGCTCTCCGAGTAGAGTCCCCAGCCCTCGACAAAGCCGGTGTACATGCTCAGGCGGCGCAGCGGGTGCACGTCCTCGATTTCCTGGGCCAGGGCGATCTGCAGGTGGTGGCCGGGCATGGCTTCATGCACGGTCAGTGCTTCCATCTCCCACTTGGGGCGGCTCGCCAGGTTGTAGGTGTTGGCGTAGAAGATGCCCGCGCGGCCGGCTTCCATGGAGCCCGGCTGGTAGTAGGCGGTGGTCTGGGATTTTTCCGAGTAGCTGGGGATGCGCTTAACACCGTAGGGCAGGCGCGGCAGCGTGCGGAACAGCTTGGGCAGCTCGCCGTCGATGCGCTTGGCGATATCCCGGTAGTCGCGCATCAGGTCTTCGCGGCTATTGTGGTAGAACTGCGGATCATTGCGCAGGAAGTCGGTGAAGGCGGCAAAGTCGCCCTCGAAACCGGTCTTGGCGATGATCTTGTCCATCTCACCGCGGATGCGCTTCACTTCCTCGAGGCCAATCCGGTGAATCTCCGCAGGGCTCAGGGCGGTGGTGGTATTGTCGCGCACCTTGTGGGCATACCAGCGCGTGCCGTCCGGCAGGCTGGTAAAGGCGGTATTTACCCGTGCGCCGGGGATGTACTCGCGCTCGACAAACTCCGCCAGGTCACGCCAGGCGGGTACCAGCTCACGGTGATACAGGGCGAAAGCGCGGTTGCGCAGGCGCTTCTGTTGTGACGCCGATATGGTTTCCGGCATTTCCACGAAAGCCTTCATCAGCGGGCTTTCATTCGGGTCTGCGGGAATCAGGGCGCGAATCTGCGCCGGCAGGTCCCGCAGGGTGATCTGCGGCGGAGTGATCTGCTGTTCCAGTCCCTCTTCCATCAGGGTGCGCGTCTGCTGAATCAACCGCGGCAGGCCGTCCAGGCGCACGATGAGCTGGTCATAATCTGCAGCGTTGTCTCTGGGCATGGCCGCCAGCACACCGGGGACGTTGCGCTGAATACCGGACATGTGGGTTACCGGCAGCAGGTGCTCCGGGAACTGGAAACCTTTTACTTCCGTGAGCAGGTCCTGATACAGCAACTGGTGATCCAGCTGGCGCGCTTCCGGCAGTTTGTCCGCCTCGATATGGCGGCTGGCGGCCAGCAGGCGGCGGGTCTGTTCGCGGCGGCGCTTGATGCCCTCGATAGAGACATCCGTCCAGCGGTCATTGACCCCGGGGTAGCCCTGGTAGGTGGCCCAGTTGGGAAAGCTCTCCATCAGCCACTGATAGCGAAGGTCCTGCAGGGCCTCCAGCTTCGCCTCGGCCCCTTTTTTCGGCAGGGCGTCAAAAGCCTTGTCAAAGGCCTCCTGTTCCATGGCGGCGGCGCCGGCGGTGGCAAAGCAGGCCACCGCGGCCAGTGCGGTTTTGCGCAGTAAGGACATGGTCCCCCCTTCAATCTGGTCGCAGTTCGATCGCAGTGTTCTCTGAAGCGATCGGATCTTATGAAGATATTTTTTGATGTAATTCGGGCAGAGCTGCGGCCAGCCCGCGGCCTGAGAGCCAAGAGCTCAGAGCGCCGCGGCCTGTCCGCGAAAATGCTTGTCGTCGAGTTGTTGCAGGCGCCGACGGATACTTTCCTCGATGCCTTTGGCGTCGAGGCCGATACCGGCGAGCAGGTCGGGATGCTTGCCGTGCTCGATGATCCTGTCCGGCAGGCCGAGCTGTAATAGCGGGATCAGTGTGCCGGTGCTGTTCAGGTATTCCATCACCGCGCTGCCGGCGCCGCCGGCAATGGTGTTCTCCTCCAGAGTCACCAGTAGCTGGTGGCTTGCGGCAAGCTGGTCGATCAGTGTCTCATCGAGGGGTTTGACCCAGCGCATATCCACCACGGTAGCGCCGAGTTTCTCCGCTGCGGCCAGCGCAGGTTCCAGCAGAGTGCCGAAATTGAGGATCGCCACCTGGCTGCCCTCGCGCACCGGGCGGGCCTTGCCGATGGGTAGTGCCGTCATGTCCTGCTCAATCTTCACGCCGGGGCCGGTGCCACGCGGGTAGCGCACCGCGGACGGCCCCTCGTGCGCATAGGCGGTGAACAACAGCTGGCGGCACTCGTTCTCGTCACTGGGCGCGGCGATGACCATATTGGGCAGGCAGCGCATGAAAGTGAGATCGAAGCTGCCGGCGTGGGTGGGGCCGTCCTCGCCCACCAGCCCGGCGCGGTCGATGGCAAAGGTGACATCCAGGTTCTGGATGGCCACATCGTGGACCATCTGGTCGTAGCCGCGCTGCAGGAAGGTGGAGTAAATCGCCACCACCGGTTTCTGGCCCTCGCAGGCCAGGCCGGCAGCCAGGGTCACCGCATGCTGTTCGGCGATTGCCACATCGTGGAAGCGCTCCGGGAAGCGATCGGCAAATTCCACCATGCCGGACCCCTCGCACATGGCGGGGGTAATGCCCACCAGGCGCTCATCCTGCTCGGCCGTATCGCACAGCCACTGGCCGAAGATGTCCTGGTATTTGGGTAGCTTCCGCTTGCCGCTATTGGAAACGGCCACCTGTACCTTGGGCTCCGGTTCCAGCTTGTTCAGTGCGTGGTAGCCCACCGGATCTTCCTCGGCGGGGCCGAAGCCCTTGCCCTTGGTGGTGACGATATGCAGCAACTGCGGGCCGCGCTGGCTGCGCAGGTTGCGCAGGGTGTGCACCATATCGTGCATGTTGTGGCCGTCCACCGGACCCACGTAATTGAAGCCCAGCTCCTCGAACAGGGTGCCGGGGGTGATCATGCCCTTTACGTGCTCTTCCGTGCGCCGTGCCAGCTGCCAAGCCTTGGGAATCTTGGACAAAATCTTGCGGCTGCCCTCGCGCATGGACAGGTAGGTCTTGCTGGCGAGGATCTTGGCGAAGTAGGTGGCGAGGCCGCCCACATTCTTGGAGATCGACATGCGGTTGTCGTTCAGCACCACCAGTATGTCCTTGCCGGTATGGGCGGCGTGGTTCAGTGCTTCAAAGGCCATGCCCGCAGTCATGGCGCCATCGCCGATCACTGCCACCACCTTGCGCTCGTCCGGTGAGCCCAGCGCCATACCCAGGGCGGCGCTGATGGACGTGCTGGAGTGGCCGACACCGAAGGTGTCGTAGGGGCTCTCGCTGCGCTTGGGGAAGCCGGACAGGCCGCCCTGCTGGCGGATCGACAGCATCTCCTCGCGGCGCCCGGTCAGGATCTTGTGCGGGTAGGTCTGGTGGCCCACATCCCACACCAGCCGGTCGTCCGGGGTGTTGTAGATGTAGTGCAGGGCAATGGTCAGCTCCACCACGCCGAGGCCGGCACCGAAGTGGCCGCCGGTCTGGCCCACGCAGTAAAGCAGGTACTCGCGCAGTTGGCTGGCAAGCTCCGGCAGCTGGCGCTCATCGAGGGCGCGCAGCTGGGCCGGGCTGTCGATAGCATCGAGCAGCGGCGTGTGCGGTCGAGTACGGGGAATTTCGTCGAACATCGAACGTATCAATTGCAACAAAAGTGTGAAAAGGGATTGTATGCCCGCAGGGGGGAGATTGCATCCTGAACGGGCCACGGGGCGGACTGCGCCACCTGCTGTGACGCGAGGTGGCGGGGCCGGAACCGGCGCTGCCTGTCCCCAGTAGCCGTTAACTAACGGTATTAGTGACTGCGATGGGCAACATAGTCGGCCAGCTGCTTCAGCAGGGTTGTATCACCACGCACGGCGTCCAGCGCGTCCAGGGCCTCTTGATAGAGTCCCTCCAGCTTCTGCCGGGCACCATCGAGCCCCAGCAGGGAGACATAAGTCGGCTTGTTGCGCGCGGCATCGGCGCCCTGGGTCTTGCCGAGGGTGGCGGTGTCAGCCGTAACATCGAGAATGTCATCTTGCACCTGGAAGGCCAGCCCGATGGCGTCCGCATAGCGGCTCACGGCCCCCAGTTGCACTTCGTCCGCACCGCCGAGCAGGGCGCCGATACGGGCGCTGGCGCAGATCAGGGCGCCGGTCTTGAGGCGGTGCATTTGCTCCAGCTGCTCGAGGTCGAGCTGGTGGTCTACCGCCGCCAGGTCGATGGCCTGGCCCGATACCATGCCGCGGGCGCCGGAGCCGGCGGCCAGTTCTTCCATCAACCGCACCTTGAGGTGGGCTTCCGCCTCCGAGTGCAGCAGTAACTCGAATGCCAGGGTCTGCAGTGCATCGCCGGCGAGAATCGCAGTGGCCTCGTCGTAGGCTATATGGCAGGTGGCGCGTCCGCGGCGCAGGTCGTCATCGTCCATTGCCGGCAGGTCGTCGTGAATCAGGGAGTAGGCGTGAATGCACTCCAGTGCGGCGGCGGCACTGTCGCAGCGGGCCGGATCGAAATGCTCACCCTGCACGATACCCGCGCAGGCGTACACCAGTGCCGGGCGCAGCCGCTTGCCCGGGCCCAGGGCGCCGTAGTGCATGGCAGCAAACAGCGTATCGGCGGCGGGCACCGCGGGCGCCAGGGCTGCCTTGAGGCGGGTTTCCACCCGCTCGGTCGCTGCCTTCAGGAAAGCTGGCAGGGACGCCTGGTTGGTGAGAGTCACGCGTTAGAGATCCTGCCCGGTTTCGCCGTTGTCGCCGTTCTCGAAAGGCGTTTCCTGCACGGTGCCGTTCTGCTCCATCAGTACTTTGACCTTCTGCTCGGCGCTGGCCAGCTTCTGCTGGCATTCACGGGTGAGTTTCACTCCGCGTTCGAAGTCGGCAAGGGCTTCCTCGAGGGGCAGGTCACCCGCCTCCAGCCGTTCCACCAGCTGTTCCAGTTCTTCCAGCGCCTGCTCGAAGGTTGCTGCTTTCTTCTTTGCCGCCATTGGGTTCCTGCCTTTGTCTCTGGCAACGGGCTGGTGACTGAGACCTCAATGCCCGGGATTCATCGTGCGCGCAACCTTAGCCGCTGGCGCACAGGTGGTCAATTGAGTGGGTTGATGTTGTCGATCCCGTGCTCGCGGGAGATCAGGTAGTGGGCCAGCGCCCGTTTCTGTGTCGCGCTGAAATCATACTTGGGCATGGGCGGTGTGGGGCTGTCGAAGTAGTCCGCCAGCGTCTGCACGGTGTACTTTTTCGTCAGGTTTCGCAGCGGGGCCTGTTCGGCATGGCAGCGGGCACAGTCAAAGCGCTGGTAGAGCTCCTCGCCCCGCTGGGCGGCGCCGCTATCGATCGGCTGGGGTTTCGGCGGTGCCTGAATTGGCGGCCGGTTAGCGGCGACGGTGGCGCCGCTGCCCTTTCTGCCCGGGGTTACGCGATAGACCGCCCCGGCGTAATCGTCGGAGACATAAATGTTGCCATTGCCATCCTCGGCGAATGCCACCGGTCGGCCATAGACCGTTTCCCGGTCGTCACCGAGAAAACCCCAGAGGAAATCACGCTGGCTAATGTCGCCGCTGTCATTCCAGTGCAGTGAGACCACCTTATAGCCATCTTTTTCACTGCGGTTCCAGCTGCCGTGCAGGGCGACCAGAGCCGCGTCGCGATACTGTGCCGGCTGGGTGGGGCTCTCCAGAAAGTGGATGCCCAGCGGGGCATTGTGGGCGGGAAAGCCGTGCACCGGCGGCACTGACTCCGCGATCTTTTGCTGGATTTCCGCGTCAGCGTTTGCGCCGAAGTCCGGGTCTGGCACCCGGTTGCCGTTGGCATAGGGCCAGCCGTAGAAGGCGCCCTGCTGTACCCGGTTCAATTCGTCCGGCGGGAAATCGTCGCCGAGCCAGTCGCGGCCATTGTCGGTGGCGTAGAGTTCACCGCTCACCGGCGACCAGTCGAAACCGACGCTGTTGCGCAGGCCGCTGGCGAATATTTCCGGCTCGCCGCCTGTGAGATCAAAGCGCATGATGGTGGCCCGGCGCGGGTTCTCTTCCTCACATACGTTGCAACTGGAGCCGCTGCTCAGGTAGACCCGGCCGTCCGGGCCCAGGCCGATCGTCTTGGTCCAGTGGTTGCCACTGTCGTCCAGGCCCTCAACGATGCGCTGGTAGCGCCCGGCGAGCCGGCCGTCGGAGTGGTCGAATGGCACACGGCCCACAGCATCGCTTTCGGCGATGTACAGCCAGTCCTCGTGCAGGAACAGGCCATGGGGGCGGCGCAATCCGTCGATCAGCACCCGCTGGCCATCGGTGCGGCCATCCTGATCGGCATCCGCCTGCAACAGGCTGACCTGTCCGCGCTTCGGTTGCGAGACCAGCACATCGCCATTGCGAGTGATTGCCAGCCAGCGTGCATTGGGCACGTCATCGGCAAACAGGGTGACGCCAAAGCCGTCTGCTGCGCTCAGCTGGCGCTTCACCGTCTCATCGTCGGTGTCCGCGGTACCCGTCAGTTGCTGCCAGGGCACATTGACCCCCGGGATAAATGCGACGAGGGATACTACGCCCAGGATGACAAATGCGATAAAAATGAGCGCGTATTTCAACAGTTTATTCACGGTGAAGGTTGATCCGGTAATTATTACGCCTATAGTAAGGCCGTTCGCGACGTGGGCCTTTTGTACCACATGCGGCGTCGCCTCGTCCTTCCTCCAGGCTCGTGTGAGACATGTCTCCACCTTGTGAGATATCTCGCACAAGAAATTCAGCCGATTTCCCCTACAAATCTTTCCGCTAATGTCCATAATGAAGGTGCAAGGATGCTTAAGGGACTGCAAAAACCGCGGCAAGGGAAAAAGGGACTGCTCCGCAGCTCAACGGAACTGAGCACCATCCTGTGAGACGCACCGTCCGGGCCGGATTGCCTGGGCGGTGTTTTACATTTTACCCCTCGCTTTTCTTCTCGTATTACCCTCCCGCTTATCTTGTATAGCCAAGCCAATATCCGCAGCCTGCGCGATATTTCGCACATCAAATTCAGCTTTTTTCCTCTGGCAGCTTCTGCCGGGTTGCCGATAATGAAATTGCAAGGACGCGGAAAGGCAGGGACGCCAGGAAGCACGGAAGCAAACAAGGCAAGGACGCCGGCAAGCATGGAAGCGAAACGTCAGGGACGATAAAGGAGCACGGAAGCAAAAGGGACTGCAGTACAGCGGCAAGGGAAATAGGGATTGCGCCGCAAGCTCGAGGGAAACGAGCTACACGCTCAAGGGAATTGAGCGACAGGCTCAAAGGGACTGAGCCACTTGCCCAAGGGAACCGGGCACCATCCTGTGAGACGCACCGCCCGGGCCGGATTGCCCCGGCGGTGTTTTTACATTCAGCCCCGGATACAACGCCGGGATTCCAAAAGCATGAATCTGCCGCCATATCCCGGCTACGCGGGGGAGGGGCGGTCTGGAAACTGTAATAATTATCCGCTTTAATCAAACCGTACCGGTCAGTTTTTTTCAGGCGACCGGCGGAGGGTGAAGCATTCAGTAAGTCAGCGCCGATAGGTTATGTCCTTTTCTCGCGCACAATGTCTACGCGAGTGGCAGCCCTTTCTACCTCGAATTCTATCCAGGGCCCCGCCGGTCAACCGGTGGGGCCCTGTTGCTTTTCAGGCGCGCACTTTTTGCGCCCCTTGTACCGGCCCGCACAGCCCGGGCAGGGAAACGGTTAACGTGGAGCAGGGAAACCGGGGAGTAGCGGACATGCAAGTGAGAGAAGCGAGAATCCTGCGGCTGAACCTGGCCGGGCAGCCCCTGGAATGGCTCAACTGGCAAGAGGCGGCCTGCCTCTATGTGCGTGAGCTGGTGACCTGGTCACTGGGTGGTGTGGTGCAGCGTGTGCACGGCGGTATCAATCGCCTGGGCGAGCGCTCGACGCTGGACCTGGCCGCCATCATCGCCTGTGGCGGTGAGCGCATGGCGCGCCCGCGCCGTCGCCCGCCACTGAACAACCGGGCGCTGTTTTTCCGCGATGCCCATACCTGCCTGTACTGCGGCAAGGATTTCATCCTGGCGGAGCTCACCCGCGATCACGTACAGCCGGTCTCACGCGGTGGTAAGGATGTGTGGGAGAACGTGGTGACTGCCTGCCGCCGCTGTAACCAGCACAAGGGCAACCGTCTGCTGCAGGATATCGATATGGAGTTGCTGGCCCTGCCGTTCTGCCCCAATCCGGCCGAGTATCTGGCCCTGATCAACAGCGACCGGATCCGCGGTGACCAGATGGAGTTCCTGCGCGGCCAGTTTGCCAACGTGCGTCAGGAGGGCTGGCTGGTCTGAACGCCGGATAGCGACCTGGACTCTTCCTCATTCCGGCGCAGGCCGGGGCCGATCTAATCCACAGTTTGCAGTCAGCCCGGTGCCAGATTCACTGGATACCGGCCTGCGCCGGTATGACGAGGGCTGGGCGTGATCGGTGTGTTGGTGATCGGTGTGTAGGCGGTGGCGTTTCACTCGCTCCGTCGTCACCCCGGCGCAGGCCGGGGTCCAGTATGTGGTGGCGGTAACACGCATCGCTGGCGAGTGGTCTACTAGGCTGCGACAGCTGCGCGGATCAGGTTGGAGAGATAGCGGCTGAAATCGTGCCCGGCATTGGCGAGCATTTTCGGGAACATGGAAATCGGCGTCATGCCGGGGAAAGTGTTCACCTCGTTGAGGTAGATATCGCCCTCATCGGTGAGAAAGAAGTCGATCCGCGACAGGTCCTTGAGCTGTAGCCCCATAAACGCCCGCCTGGACGCTTCGTGAATCCAGCCCAGCTGTGCCTCGCTCAGGCCTTCTGCCTCGACGAAGGTTTTGGCGCGGCTGGCTTCGGCGTATTTTTCTTCATAGCTGTAGAAAGTATCCTCCGGCGCACAAACCTCGCCGGGCGGGGTGATCACCAGTTCGCCCTCGTAGCTGTAGGCGGCCACTTCCAGCTCACGCACTTTCAGGCACTTTTCCACCAGTACATAGGGGGAAAGGGCAAATGCCTGCTCCAGCGCCTCCGCCATCTCTTTCTCATCCGTCACCTTGAAACAGCCGACAGAGGAGCCCTGGTTGGAGGCCTTCACAAATACCGCGCCCCATTCCTGCAGGGCCATGGTGGCCTTGGCAGCTTCCTCGCCGTTGTTGCTGAACAGAAACTGGTAGGGGGTGTTGTCGATACCCAGTGCCGACAGCCACAGCTTGGTGGTGATCTTGTTGAAACAGAGTTTGCTGGCCTCGGGCCCGCAGCCGAAGTAGGGGATGCGGAAGAGTTCCAGCTGGCTCTGCAGGTCGCCGGTCTCCCCCGGGTAGCCGTGAATGGCGGGGATTACATAGTGCACATCCCGGGTGCTGCCGTCTTCGGCCACCAGCTGGCGCTGTTGGCTCAGGTAGTGCACGCCGCCGCTGGTATCGGTAAGGCGGCCGTTTGCGTCCATCTCCACCCGCGTGATGTGAATGTCGTCGAAGCCCTGGAGCTGTTGCTCGATAAAGTCCGCCGTGCGCAGTGACACGTCGTGCTCACTGCTGCCACCGCCGCAGATCAGTAGCGTCTGGATCGGATTTAGCTGGCTCATGGAATTCCCTTTTATCGTCGGCCTTGTTTCTGTGGCCTGTCGGCGAGATTCAGCTTAGTCGGAGTTTGCCGCCCCGGGGAATCAGGGGGAGATAAGCACCTGCTGGCACTGGCGCGGCAGGGGCTTGGGCTCAGGCCGCTCCGGCGCCGGTGTTTCGCCGCGCAGCATGGCGTAGAACTCATCGCTAAACCACCAGTCCAGGTCCGGTCCGCAGGGATCGCCGCTGGGCGGGCGCTGTGGTTTGCAGCTGCGGTCACCCTCCGGGCAGGCGAGCCGCACGTGGAAATGATAATTGTGCCCCCACCAGGGGCGCACCTTGCGCAGCCACTCGTTGTCGTCGCCGGCCAGCTGGCACATTTTGCGCTTGATGGTGGGGTGGACGAAGATGCGCGCGACCCGGTCGTCCTCGGAGGCAATGCGCAGGATTTTGGGTATACGCGGATCCCAGTTTTCGTCCACCAGGCGGTGTTCCTGTTCATCCGCCAGCGGCTTGGGAGAGATATTATCCCGCTCCCATTCGGTCAGTGGGCGCTTCTGCGCGCGCCAGTCCTGGCTGTACCAGATATCGATATCCAGCCCCATCTGGTGGCTGCGGTGGCCGGAATTAAACGGGCCGCCGCGGGGCATGGACATATCGCCAATCTGGATGCGTCCCAGGTCGTTGCGGGCGACCCGGCGGGAAAATTCCTCCAGGAAACGGATGGTGTCCGGGTGGCCGAAGTGGCGGTTGCGGCCTGTGCGCACCAGCTGGAAGCCCTCACCGCGTTCTGACATCTGCTCGGCGCCCGCCAGGCAGCCGTTGGTATAACTGCCGATGCTGGCGGATTGCTGGGAGGAGGGGCGCTCCACTTCTGCCCAGGGGTTGCCTTCCTGCTGCTGCGCCTGGGTGGGCAGCGCGGCAGGGGCGAGCAGAAGAGCTGTCAGCAGCGATGTGAGGTGTCTAAATAGCATAGGCCCGCGGGTAAGGTTCCTTTTCAGTACAAGCAGTACAAGTCATGCCAGCGATACAGCCGGGTGGTGCTGCGTATCAATACGCGCCAGCAGTTCCATTATAAGAACAGACCTCAGCGATTCTGCGAAGTGCCCGGCGCCGCCAGGATTTCCCGCAGCGCCCCGAGCAGAGCATCCATTTCTTCATCGGTACCGATGGAAATGCGCAGGTACTCACTGATACGGGGCTTGTTGAAATACCGTACCAGTATGCCCTTTTCCCGCAGTGCGCCATAGACCGCCTCCGCTCCCATGCCGCGCGGGCGGGCCAGAACGAAATTGGCCATGGACGGCACCACTTCAAAATCCAGCTCGTGCAGCGTCTCGGCAACCCGGGTGCGGGTATCGATAACCTTGCCACTGCTCTCCTGCAGCCATGCCTCATCACTGATGGCGGCAGCGCCAAGGTGCTGGGCGACGCTGTCGATGGGGTAGGAGTTGAAAGAATTCTTGGTGCGCTGCAGCCCCTCGATCAGATGGGCCTGACCCAGGGCATAACCCAGGCGCAGTCCCGCCAGGGCGTGGGATTTGGACAGGGTGCGAATCACCAGCAGGTTGGGGTAGCGATCAATCAATGTGGCGGCGCTGTCGCCACCGAAGTCGATATAGGCTTCGTCCACCGCCACCACGCGGGCCGGGTGCAGCTGCAGCAGGCGCTCGATTTCCTCCAGCGGCAGAATACGGCCGGTGGGGGCATTGGGGTTCGGCAGGATCACACCGGCCGCCGGACCGGCGTAGTCATCCACATCTACGGTGAAGTCGTCGCGCAGTGCCGGTGTGCAGTACTCAATGCCGTACAGATTGCAGTAAACCGGGTAAAAGCTGTAAGTGATGTCCGGGAACAGCAGCGGTTCCTCGCGGCGGAAGAAGCTGTAAAACGCGTGCGCCAGCACCTCGTCGGAGCCATTGCCCACAAACACCTGTTCCGGTTGTACGCCACAGTGCGTGGCGATGGTCGCGCACAGGTCCACAGACTCCGGGTCCGGGTAGCGGCGCAGGGCCTCCGGCAGCGCCGGGTCGGCGAGGGTTGCCATGGCGTGCTGCGAGGGTGGATAGGGGTTTTCGTTGGTATTCAGTTTGATCAGCTTGCGGCCACGGGGCTGTTCCCCGGGGACATACGGCTGCAGGTCCGCCAGGGCGGGGCTCCAGAATGGGTTGGTCAAGTCGCTGCCTCCTCTCGACTGCCGGCAGTGTGGTGATAGGTGTTGTCGTCGCCGCTGGCGGCTTTTGCTTCCGGTTCGGCTTGGCTCTCGGCCTCGGTGCCCGTCTCCTCCTGCTCGATCTCGATATCGAACAGTGACGGGCTCTTGGCGACGAATTCGTCCAGTGGCACCGGCGAGCGCAGCAGCATGTCCTTGTGCTTGATCTCGGTGCTGATCTGCGGGATGCCGTCGAACTGAGCCATATCGCCGATCTGCTCCATCAGCGTCAGGCCGAGGAAGCCCCACGGCAGGGCCACCGCGGCCGCCAGCCGCCACTTCGGCGTTATATTCGTCGCCAGGTAAATAGCGGACCACAGCATCGCCGGCAGCAGTATGGCCAGGATGGCCACATTGATGATTTCCACCAGGTTGCCCATGGCGAAGTTGTAATCCAGGAAGGTGCTGAACCATTCCCAGCCGGCAAAGAGCAGCGCCCCCAGGGCGGCAATGGCCAGCTGGGTAAAAAAAAGCGACTCGTGGTGCACCACGCGCCCGATCAGCGCCCAGGCGCCGGCGTAGATCAGCAGGCCGATAATGCTGCCAAAGAACAGATTGATCGCCCCGGTCCAGCGGACTTCCTCCGCCGTACCCAGGTAGGCGATCAGCAGGGTGGTCAGGCCCGCCAGGATGAGCAGGGTCACGGCCTTGGCCGGGCTGGCCAGGCGCGAGAACAGGTTTTCCAGCGAGTGCAGGGGCACGGCCTCTGCCATCGGCGCCTCGCTGTCCACCAGGCGCAGGTGGGTGCGGCCCAGCTGGATCTCGTCGCCGGACACGATACGGCGCTCCTGTACCTCGCCGGCCTGTACATCGGCGTCGCGCTGGTTGCGCACCAGCTGGGTGCCGTTGGTGGAGTTCCTGTCCCGCAGCAGGTAACCGCCGTCTTCGCCGCGCACGATTTCCACATGGTGGGCGTCGGCATGCGCGTCTTCGAGAATGGCGTCGTTGTCATAGCCGCGGCCGATGGTGAAGCGGTCGCCGTCCATGCGGTAGCGGGCCTGCACTCGCTGGGCGCGGTTCAGCTCTTCGATAATCAGTGCCATTGGATCTCGCTCGTGAACTTCTCAGAGAATGCGGCGGCAGATTCCTTGGTGAAACCGGACAGGGTGAAATGGCTCACCAGTGCCCGGTCTTCCTTGTCGACGCTGAGGCTCAGGTAGAAGACGTCGTACAGATCCGGGAACTCCTTGTAACGGCGCACGCAATAACTGGTGCGGGCGACGATGGGCTCGCCCTCCTCACCGTTCTCACCGGCGGGTCGCGGTTGCTCGGTGAAGGCCTGGCGGCACTTGAATTCGGTCACATCGTCCTCGCCCGCATCATTACCTGGGGCGAAGCGGCTCATCTGCTCTTCGTAATAGTTGTAGAAGCGTGTCGGTAGCAGGCCGTCCTTCGCTTCCAGCCAGAAGAATTCGTACTCGATGCGGCCGGTATTGAAGGTTTCAGAGAGGTACACCACATCCTGGCCAGTGCAGCCCTTGTCGATACGGGTGACCGGATTATCGTCCCCCTCCTGGGTATTGCCCCAGCACTGGATGGCGGGGACGATTTCGCCCACCACCTCGGCATCGCCCAGCGGGCGCAGTTTCCATTCTGCCGTCAATACCTGGTCGATGATGTCCTGCTGGTTCTCCAGCAGTTGCTCGTGGGTCACCTCTTGCAGGTTTTTCGCCTTGCCCTCGATGCCCAGGTGCTGGCGCAGTGAGGCCAGTTTTTCCACCGGCACCAGGAAGCTCACTTGGTTGCCCGCAGTAGCCACATTGATACCCACGACTTTACCGGCGGCGTTGATCACCGGGCCGCCACTCATGCCCGGGTTGATGGAGCCGGCGAAGTGGATGCGGTCGTAAAAGCTGCCGCTGGCGATGCCGTTATAAGTACCGGGGATCAGGGTCATGCCCAGGTCCAGCGGATTGCCCAGGGCAAAAATGGTCTCGCCCTTGCGTGGTGTTTTATCCGCGAGAATCAGGTGCTGGCTGCCGGGCTTGTCCATACGCAGGATGGCCAGGTCGTTGATCACGTCGATATCCAGCAGGGTCAGCGCACCCTCAGCGCCGTCCACGGAACGGAATTGCAGCCGGTATTTTTCCGGATCGCTGACTGCTTCTGCCACCACGTGGTAATTGGTGGCGATCAGCCCGTCGGGGGAAATCTGGAAACCGGAGCCGAGCCCGGCTTTGGAGTTGGAGGATTTTTCAATCAGGCGGATCTGGTACAGGGCACCGCGGTAGTCGCTGTAAAGCTGTTCGTAGCTTTGCGCCAGGGCGAAGCCGGGAAACCAACACAACAACAGGGCCAGCAGTCGGGCGCGAAGATTCGGCATTGCTTTGTTTAAATTATGGGCAGAAAGGCTTTGATCTTACGGGATAAGGGCAGGCGCAACAAGCATCGCCCCGGTGTCGGGCATCGTCCAATTTATCTTTGCTCTATGCTCCGCCAGGCCGCACTCACTGCGTGCGGTGGCGGTAATGCGTGCACCCATAAGTTAGTTCAGAGTGCGCGGAGTTTCCTGTCGATTGTGTAAAGCGAGTACTTACTGGCGGCATTTAGCACAGTGACTGTCAGTCCTCGCACCGGGTTTGTGGACCCCGGCCTGCGCCGGGGTGACGACGGAAGTGGTAAACAACGGATATCGTCATACCGGCGAAGGCCGGTGTCCAGCAGATGTGGCACAAGACCCTGTGCAAAGTCGGAACCCCGCGACACCTGGACCCCGGCCTGCGCCGGGGTGACGACGGAAGTGGCAAACAACGGATATCGTCATACCGGCGAAGGCCGGTATCCAGCGGATGTGGCACAAGGCCCTGTGCAAAGTCGGAACGCGGCGACACCTGGACCCCGGCCTGCGCCGGGGTGACGAGGGGAGAGGGAATCAACGAATGCCGTCATACCGGCGGATGGGGCACATGGCTCTGTGCGAAGTCGGGACGCTGCGGCACCTGGACCCCGGCCTTCGCCGGGGTGATGACGGAGTAGTAATGGCCGTTACCGCGCGAGTGATTAACTACTTATGTCGTCATACCGGCGAAGGCCGGTATCCAGCGGATGTGGCACAAGACCCTGTGCAAAGTCGCAACCCCGCGACACCTGGACCCCGGCCTGCGCCGGGGTGACGACAGAAGTGGCAAACAACGAATATCGTCATACAGGCGAAGGCCGGTATCCAGTGAACAGCGCACTGCACCCTCAAGTAATCACTCACAAATAATCCGCCACCCGCGGAAAATGCCGCGCTACCCGTTCGTGTACTTCCAGGTAAAAGCGCGCAAAAATCTCGTCCGCCTCCCGTGGCCCCATAAAGCCACTGCTGAAATGCGGGCTCACCGGGTCCAGGTGCAGCTTGGCGCAGCTGATCAGGTGTGCCACCAGCTGTGCCATGTCCTCGTCGCCGACAGAAATCCGCAGCGTGGTGGGGTAAATATCCGCCGCGCGCTGGTCCTCCGGCGATAGCTCGGAATGCGAGGTCAACGCCGGACACAGCACCATGGTGTTGGTCTGGCCCAGACTCACCATCTGGCCGAAGGCCGGTTCCAGCGCGTCGAAGAAGCGCTTGAAGGCATCGGTGGGAATCTGCGCCGCTTCCATGTCGATAGTGAATAGCGGCACCGGCAATTTGAAGCGCAGCAGTTTTTCCCGCAGCGGCGCGTTGGTGTCGGTTTCCAGCGCGTGGCTGTTGACGCGGATCTTGCTGTGGCTGGCGAGGAAGTGGCTCAGGCACAGCGTATTGATGCACTTCTTCAACATGCGCATTTCCAGCGTGCGCATACCCTCATGCACCTGCCAGGCCTTGTCCGCATCCAGGAAGGCGCCCTTGATGTAATACACGTCCCAGAACAGGCACTGGCTCCAGTCGAGCCCCTGCACGGTGTCGCCCTTGGGGATAAACATGCGGTGCACCGGGCCGATCACCACGCCCGCAGTAGCGGTGCCGCCGCCGTCGATATCTTTGGTGTAGGAGTGCACGACAAAATCCGGCCGCCGGTTGCGGTCGGTGCGCCGCAGGGGCTGGTGGAGGTAGGGGGTGGCAAGGGTGGAGTCCAACGTCACCAGCAGTTCGTGGTCGTGGGCGATGGTGCAGATATCCGGCACATCCAGCATGGTGCCGTGGGGGTTGCAGGGGGATTCGATATACACGTGCATCCGCGCGCCATTGGCCAGCGCATCCCGGTGGGTGTGGCGGCCGGCGTCCAGGCACTGCTGGAAGTCCTCCCCGGTGATGCCATCGAACCACACCAGGATAATTCCCAGCTTGTCGGCGCGGGCATAGTGGTCACACAGCAGCTGGTGCACGCCGCCGTAGATATGACGGGAGACAATCAGGATGTCGCCACGGCACAGCTGGTTGGCCAGCAGCGCGTCGATGGCGGCCATGCCGGAATTGAAATTCCACGCCAGGTATTCCCCCGCATACGGTCCGCATTCCAGCGTGACCATGGCGTTGGCGAGCGCGATGGAGGTGGGGTTCAGCAGGCGCGAATAGATATCGTGGCTGGGCTCGCGGCCGCGAAAGGCGTCGTCGATCCATTCGGTGCAGGCGTAGATATAGGTGGCGGTGCGGGCGATCACCGGGGTGGCGGCAAAGATCGCGGGGATATTGTCGAACAGCGGATAGCCGCCCCTTGTCGTCGCGTTGAAATCCTCCTCCCCTTGTAACGCACGGAAGCTCTCCCGCAGTGGACCCTGCAGATCATGCAGCATCTTGGCCAGCTGGAAGCTCATAAAGCGCTTGGCGTTGAAATAGGCGATGCGGTCGTTGCGATCGAGGCCTTTCAGCAGTTCGGCGCTGCGGGCGCACAGTTCCGCCAGGCTACCCTGGGCGCGGTACAGCTGCTGCGCCGCATCCTGCAGCAGGGCGCCGTGCTCGCTCTCTGGCGCAATGCCGAAATGGCGCAGCTGTTCATAGGCGAGCTCGGCCATGCTGGTGGCGTGGGAGCTGTTGCGTCTGGGGGAGAGGCGTTTGGCGTCGTCGATGGGGTCGGTCATGGCCTCGCTGTCCGTGCTGCGTGGGATCAGGCAGTGAATGTCCTTCCTTTTGTTATAGCTGGCTGGCGGGGAACGTTGGTTCGGTGTTTGTTCTGGGCGGGGTGGCGGCAGGGCACCGGGGCGGGCATTTCGAAAACGCATGAATACATCCCTGTAGCTCCGTCGGTGCCGTCCCTGGCACCGACGGTTTCGAAATGCCCGCCCCAGCGCCCCGCCTTCGCATTGGGTGCTGTGACTTTATTCGTGCTGAACTGGCCGAAAGTGGTGCCGTGTAATGGCGTGTAATGGCGTGTGATCGACCTGTAATGGCTCCATCCGTAAAGTACACATCGAGGTTGAGGAGCGGGCAGCGTAGGGGGTTTACGCGGTGCCCCGGCAGGATGCCACTCCTCAACGCTTTTCCGAAGGACCGGAATCCTGTGCACCCAGTGGCACAGCTCGGTAAAGGAAAAAGGATTCAGCGCAAGCTGGATCGCCAGGCCGGCCCGGCAACCACAGAGCCCAAGCTGCCGGCGTTATGGGGAAGGGCCTGGCGGGGGCAAGGAGGCTCCATTTCGCTCTTGATAGTGTTGTTGTAACCGTCGATGGCTGGGACCATCATTTAAGGCCGGCAGTCAGGCTTCTGACTGCCGGTTTTTTTATGAATTTGTGATGGAGTTCCGGTCGCGGTTAGCATTATCCTATCCAGCGCGAATTTCCACCGGGGTCTTGGGGGCGCCGGTGACGAACAGAATCATTGCCCTGCGCGGTATTCAGGGAAACAACAACCAGAAGATTTCCAGGAGTGGAACATGACAGACGTAGCAACCGCTTACACTGTACCGGAAAAGCAGGATGTAACTTTCAACTTCACCCTCAAGCCCACCGGCGCTGACCAGCAGTGGGAGTTCAAGGATAAGAACAGTGGTGAAGCCATCGAGACTATCCACATCATTTTCGAAGGTGCAAAGGCGAATCCGGGCAATTCCGGCAAGGCCACGCTGGTCGTTGAGCTAATTGGTACCGAGCAGGTCTTTGCGGATCACCAGAAGATCGGCGGCAATGACGATGGCATTGAGACCTATGACGAAGTGAACGGTGGTCTGGGCGCGATCAAGAAAGCCAAGAAGATGAACGGCAGTCCGCAGTTCCTCGAGATTGAGCTGAAGGCCAATAAGCAGTCCGCCAATGGCTTTTCCTTCAAGTGGGCCGCTCAAGATGCTACTGGAGCTGTCGTATTGTCGGCAGACCCTACCATGGCCGTGAGGCCAGTCTAATTACTGGCATAGCGCAGCCTTTACGGCTGCGCTCGCGCTTACACAGGCTTGGCTAAATACTGGCAGTGAGAACCACTCTCTGTCCATGCCTTGGTTTATCAGCTCCTCGATGTAATAAGATGCTGAGCGGTTTTCTCCCGCAAGAGCATATATTTGCGCCGCCATGTACTTTATGTTTGTGTTGTTTGGATATTCTTGGATTAGAGCATGTGTGAGCTTGATAGCGGGGTCAATTTCTCCGAGATATGCCAACGATAACGCAAAGAACTTTTTCCCTTCTGCGTCGCTGGCGCTGGCGGTAACGTTTTTCAACTTCAGAAATGTTTCTCTTGCCGCTTCATGGTCACCTAGCGACAAATAAGTGTCCGCTATATTTCCGAGGGTTGTCGCGTTGTCAGGCGATATGATTAGCGCTTGATTGTATGATTGAAGCGCTTTTTTGTACTTTTTCTGGAAAAAATAAATGGTGCCAAAATTTGTATGCTCATACCATGTCAGTTGCTCAGCTGGTATTTTAAGTAGAACTTGCTCTCCCTTGAAGTAATCACCTTGCTCAACAAAAATGCTTGCCAGTAGCGACTGCGAACTCCAGTGCTGTGGGTTAAGTGTTATGCACCTCATTAGTGTATTTATGGACTTTTCGTACTCCCCCTGAATGTACTGGTTTATACCCAATAAGTAGAGGCTTTCGGGAGTAGGGTTAATTACGGAAGCATCTTTCGCAATTTGAAGGCTTTCCTTGTGGTCTCCCTTTCTGTACAAAAGTCGAGCGTATTCTGTCAGTAAGGATGCAGATGGAAAGTCTAGAGCCTGAAGGTCTGCAATCATTCTGTCTAGACCTTCTGGGTTTTCTTGCTGGCTCTTTAGCAGGAACTCCAGCTCTAGAATCAGTGCTTGATCGACGTTGTGTGCTTTCGCCCTTTCAAGGTTTACCAAGCCTTTAGTAATAAAGTCCAGGTTGTTATTCGCGATATATAGATTGATGGCAAGCCACGCAACTGCTCTGTAGAGGTTTGGGTGGGTTGGGTACTTGTTGAGTAGCCTTACAAGGCTGGCTTCATCCGAAGCGAACGAATTTTTATTCTCTATTCGAGAAGCAATAGCAAGGTAGGTATCGTAATCGTCTTTCTGCATGGGAGGGGGGAGCGTTTCTTTTCGGTATTTCTTGGTAAAAAGCTCCCGCGCAGCGCTTGATATTCGATAGGACGATTCCGGTCTCTTAAGTGGGAGAATGGTGAATCCGGCTTGATTGATTATTTTTTCATTAGCTGGGTTTATCAATTCTATGTTGATGTCACAGCGTTGCTGTGCGCAATCAAGTTTCGCGGAAATAGCACCAGTAGCCCCTTTATCCCTGAGGGCGCTGAGCTGTGTTTCGAGGGTTGAAGCTTTCTCTGGTTCATAAGCAACAAGTGCTGAGGTCTTTAAGTTCAATGTTGAACCGATTAGTGCCTGCTTAACCATTGTTTTCGTAAGGGATTTGAGTTCCTGGCCTCCCCGGATCTCACCTTCGATCTGTACCGGTAGCACAGCGATATATTGCGGCTCTAATTTTGTAATTTCCTTCCAGCCCCAGTAGCCGGCGCTGCCGAGTACGACTAGGCCGGCCAGTGTGGCCAGCAGACGCTTGCGCTTGTTGGGCGGTTTGCGCAGCAGGCGGGTGACGGTTTCGGAGTAGTCGCCGGTGATGGTGTTGGAGCCCTCGGTGCGCAAAAAGCCCAGCGCTTCGGCCACTTGCTCGGCAGACTCCGGGCGCTGCTCCGGGTTCTTGCTCAACAATCGGTCGAGCAGGGCGGCGAAGGGTTCCGGCAGATCCGGGTTGGCCTGCTGCGGCGGCGTGTGCGGGTCGTGCACGACGCGCTGGGCCAGGGCCATGGGGCCGTTTTCGCCCCTGTCGCCTTTATCGAACGGGCGGCTGCCGCACAGCAGTTCGTAGGCGATGGTGCCGAGGCTGAACAGGTCGCTGCGCGGGCACAGCGGGTAGCCCTGCAGTTGCTCCGGTGACATAACCTCGACGGTGCCGGCCACGTGGTCCTCGCGGGTGATGCTCTCGTCCGCCTGCAGGGATTTGGCGATGCCGAAGTCGGTGATCTTGGCCGTAAAGCCGTCGGCGCCGCCGCGGGTGATGAGGATGTTGTCCGGTTTCAGGTCGCGGTGGATGATGCCGAGCGAGTGTGCTTCGGTGAGGCCGTGGCAGAGCTGGATCAGCAGGCTGAGCTTGTCCCGCAGGCTGGGGCTGGCCTCGCGCATCCACTGCTTGAGGGTGGTGCCCTCGACGTATTCCATCACCAGGGCGATGCCGTCGCGCTCTTCCAGCACGTCGTACAGTTGCACGATGTTGGAGTGGTTCAGGCGTGCGAGCAGCTGCGCCTCGGACTGGATGCGCGCGCGGGCGGTGGCGCTGGTGGCGTCGTCGCGCAGTTTCTTGATGGCCACCGGGCGGTGCAGCTTGGTGTCGTGCGCAAGGTAAACCACACCCATACCACCGGCGCCCAGGGTGCGCTCGATGCGGTAGCGGCCAAGCTGCTGTTGTTCGGGTTCGGCGATTTCCATGGCGGTTTATTCTTCTTGCCAGCCTGTTTGGGTGCTCCCGTCGTCCCTGAGAGAGCAGGCGCCAGTTTAACTGTTTTCTGCCGTGGCGACTAATTCTGCGCAAGCGTGCCACAGCGCCGTTTAATTTCAGCCCCCGCCAGTGCCCGCTACCTGGCTGTCGGCGATGCGGGTGCCGCTGCACAGGTCCGGGTAGTCCCGGCGCAGGTCGGCGAACCCTTCCTGCCCGCACACCGGCGCAAACGGCGCGGTCTGAAACCAGATGGGGGAGAGCCCCAGGTCCAGGGTCTTGCGCAGGTGCGCCTTGGCGGAGTACAGGTCACCGGTGGTGACGTACACCTGGGCGCGGGCGAAGTTCACGTAGATATCATCCGGGGCATCGCGCCCGATACGGATCAGTTTCTCGATCGCCGGTGCGGCATCGCCCAGTTCGGCATGGGCGCGGGCCTGCATCAGCAGTCCTTCCCAGTCGTCACGCCCTTTCACCGTGGCCAGGGCCTGCTCGGCGAATGTTCTGGCGCGCTCGGGTTTCTGTTGCGCGTTGGCGATCTCGGCGCGGTAGAGCAGGGTCTCGGCATCCCCCGGCGATCGTTCCGACTGGTTGGCGAAACACTGGTCCGCCCGTTCGAACTGGCGCTCGATGTAATGGGCCAGGCAGAGGTTGTAGAGATCCATCGGCCCCAGGTTTTCAAGCCCCACGCGCGTCAGCAGGCGAAGCGTTGTCTTCGGGCGGCCGGCGTCCAGCTCGTTGGCGGCCAGCAGCGACAGGGCGTCGATGTTGTTTTCGCTCATGGCCAGCGCCTGCTGCAGAAGCGGCTTGGCAGCATCCATCTGTCCGCCCGCGCTCAGTGCCATGGCTTTCTGCACCATATGGGTGTAGCTGCGACGCAGGGTCAGTGCGCGATCGGCGTTGGCCAGTGCCTCGTCGTAATCCCCCAGGTGCTGGTGGAAGGCGGCCTTGAGGAAGTGGTAGTTGGCCCGGTCTGGCAGGATCAGCTTGAGGCGCTCCAGCAGGTGCTCCGCCTGCGCGCGGTCCTCGCGGTAGACGGCGAGGCGCAGCCGTGCGCTGATAACATCCGGGTGATCGCTGATTTTTGCCGGTGCGCGGTCAATAAACCGCTGCAGCCGTTGGGTAGTTGCCGGGTCGCGGCTGTTGTAACGCTGGTCGATGGCCAGCTCGGCGAACAGGCGGTAAAGCGGTGTGAAGGCGGGCGAGTGTTGCTGCAGTTGCTCCAGTTCGTCGAGATATTGCGGCACATGGGCGTCGTCATCGCGGTGTTCGAACACGCGCAGGTAGCGCTGGTAATCGGCGTCGCTGAGATCAAATGCTACGGTGCGGGAGCGGGGGGTGTGGGCCGGCAGCAATTTGTTCATCTGCTGCAGCATGCGCGCGCGGCTCTCGGTGCTCTCGTCCACGGCGAGTAAAGTGCTGCGGCTGGCGATCACCGCCAGGCTGTCGGCGTCGATCAGTTCCAGTGACGTTTCGCACTGCTCGATATTGCAATTCAGGGAGGGGTGCAGCAGCAGGTCGGCGTTCAGCGCCTCGGCCTGATCCCGCAATGGCTTGCCGGCGAGCTGCCGGGATTCGGAATAGGGCACCAGCAGCAGGCCCTCGCGGTTGGAGAGGTCCTGCTTCAGGGCGCTGAGCACATTGTTGCCAAGCTGTCGGCTCTCGCGGGTTTGCAGCTGGCTCTCTGCCGGCGCGACGATGGCGATGTACTGCCCGGAGAGCGCAGGCTTCGATTGCCCCAGCAGCAGGGCGCCGGCCAGGACAGAACCGGCGACGGCGGCAATGCCACCGCCCGCCAGCCAGTGGCGCAGGTTGCCGAAGCGCCGTCGACGGGAGTGAAAGGCTTCGGCGGTGACGGTGGCGGTCAGGCTGACGGTGCGCTCGCCGGCATCGCCGGCCAGTTGCTGCAGGATGTTGCCCAGCTCCTCGGCCACGGCACTGGCGTGCAGTGGCCGTTTGTCCGGGTCCTTGGCCAGCAGGCAGTCCAGGAGCTGGCTCAGTGCCGCGGGCAGGTCCGGGTTCAGTTTGCTGGCGGGTGGATGTGGATTGTTGACGATGCGATCGACGATCACGAACGCGCTTTCATGGTCGCCAAACGGGTTCTGGCCGCACAGCAGGCGGTAGGCGAGCACGCCCAGGGCGAACAGGTCGCAACGGTTATCCAGCGGCTTGTTCAGTGCCTGTTCGGGAGACATGGCGCCCCAGCTGCCGGCGATGTGCTGCTCGCGGGTCAGGTCGCTGTGCTCGCGCCAGTGCTTGGCGATGCCGAAGTCGGTGATCTTGGCGGTATTGTTTTCGTCCACCAGGATGTTGTCGGCTTTCAGGTCCCGGTGGATGATGCCGGCACCATGGGCGCGGGCCAGGCCGTGGCAGATCTGTTTCAGCAGGGCCACCATCTGGCGCAGGCTGGGTGTGTGTTCGCGCTGCCACAGGTTCAGGGTACAGCCGTTCACATACTCCATCACCAGCGCGAGGTCGTCGCCGTTCTCTACAACGTCATAGATCTGGACGATATTTGGGTGGTTGAGCTGCGCCAGCAGCAGCGCTTCCTGGCGGATGCGCTGCGGCGCGTTGGTGCTGGTGGGGTTTTCCTGCAGGCACTTGATGGCGACCTGCCGGTGCAGGCGTTCATCGGTGGCCAGGTAAACCACGCCCATGCCGCCTGCACCCAGGCGGGCAGTCACCTTGTAGCGGCCGATGTAAAACGGTTGCTGCTCTGACGTCATGGTCTGGCTGAGTTGCCCTTGTGCTGCGCTCTGCCATCCCTGGCCATGAGTATTTCTCTTTCCTGTTCCGACCTCCCCACAGCCGGGTATCACCGCTGTCAGGCGGTGGGTTCTGTCTCTGCTGCGGTACTCGCTTCAAGGCTGGAGCCCTTGTAAATCTCCAGCTGCCGGCAGCCCAGGCGCATCTCCCAGGAGCGCCGCTCCACCAGGTTGGAGGTGTCGATGGCGTCGGGCAGGGCGTCGCCGATCTGTTTGCGGGCGCGGAATATCTGGGTGTTCAGGTGATTGACGGTAATCCCCAGCTCGCGGGTGGCCACCTGGATCGGGATCCAGCCCTGGGCGTCCGGGTCGGCGCCGTCTTCCATATCACGGATACGCGCCCGGGCCAGATAGAGCAGCAGGTAGTTGTGACTGCGGGCTGGCAGGTCGATGACGATGTCATCGCGGGCGATGCGCAGCTGCACGTGTTCTTCATGGTGGCTGACGGCAAAGCGCAGGTTGAAATCGGCCACAGAGAGCTGCTGCAGGGCGACCTCGCTGGTGGCGCCCTCGTTATTGGCGAGGAAAAGCTGCCAGCTGTGGGCTCCACAGTCGAGCCGTTGGCCATGCTTGACCGGGGCGGCGTGTTCGCCCGCACCGTCATGACCGGTCAGTTCGAACAGCCACTGGCCGGAGACCGGATTGAAGTGCAGGCTGGCGATGGGGTCGTCCTCATCCGGCAGCAGGTGATACTGCTCCAGTTCCTGGGCATCCCCGGAAATCAGGTCGACAAGAAGGTTTGCAGGCGGATCGAGGTTCTCTACCAGCCAGGCGGGATTATTGGCGCGGCCAAAGGCAAGCTTGTCACCCAGCTGTAACTGGTAATTGCGCGCCGGCACCAGCTGCTGACCATTGAGCCAGGTACCGTTGCGGCTCAGGTCGCGGATATTCCAGTGGGTACCGGTCCACTGGATGGCAGCATGAATCCCGGAGATTTCCGCGCTCGCAATGCGGGTGTCCGCCGCGCCCTGGCGGCGGCCGATGGTGTGGTGTGCCAGCAGATAGACGGACTGCTCCGTGTCCGGATGCTGTAAACAGGCCATGATGTGATCCCCTCGCCCTGCCTTCTTTTTGAGATCCCGCTTGGTGCCGGGAACTCTTTTTGTTGGCGATTTCCGTTCACACTGGGCAGATCAGGGCCGCGGGTCTATAGCCTGCGCGCAACGGGGGTAACCCGTAGGGTCTTGGAGTGGCCGGCTATTTCCGGCCGGGCCTTGTGCTGGCGCTGCTGGTCCCATTTGAGCGAGGCTCATGGCCTCTTGCGGAGACTGGTTCCTCTTATCGGGAGTTGCAGTTCCGGGACATTTTTTGTTTTTTCGCGCCCTGTCTTGATCGGCGGCTGCAGTACGTGACTGGAGGCCGCCCAGTGTTGTTGGGCCTTTTTATACCGGACTCGGGCGGGAATGCAATGATTGCTTAAGCAATTTGAATAAATCGACGAAAGCTTGCATCAACGAGGTGGTTATCCGAATAAAAGTTCGGCTATGTCACTGAATGGCAAGGAATTTTACGACGGTCAGGAATCGCCGCTACCCGTTTTTGCCTGTTGCTCCGGCGGCAGCTGGCGGCTGTCCTTTCTGTCCAGGTCGCCCACATCGAGCACCGGCGAGGCATCGATATGCTCGGCGTCCATCATCAGGGCCACCCGCTGCAGGGAGGAGATGATCATGGATTGTTCCCAGTCACGCAGGTCGCGGAACTGTCGCACGAAGTGCTCCTGCAGAGGGGTGGGGGCATCGCGGATGAACTCCATCCCCTTATCGGTGAGGTAGGCGTGCACCTTGCGCTTGTCCTCGGAAGAGCGCTCCCGGTAGACCAGGCCGCGTTTCTCCAGGCGGTCGAGGATGGTGGTCACGGTCGCCTGGCTGAGGCTGATCTCCTTGGCCAGGGCGCCGATGGTCACCTGGCCCTTCTCGCGAATCGCCTGCAGCAGCAACAGCTGCGGCGCGGTCAGGCCGGCGGTCTTTACTAGCTGTTTGGAGTGCAGGTCGGTGGCGCGGATCAGGCGCCGCAGGGTGATCAATACTTCTTCAATTTTGTCCATCAGGAGCAGGCTCTGCAGTTCGCGGCGGGAAAGTTGCCTGTGCGCGACTTTATGCCCTGCCCGGAGATTGTCAATTGTTGTGTGCGCTGCTGAATCCCTTCTGCGCGCAGTGCCGCTGGCAGGCGCTGAGGCGTCTGTCTCACTGCGGGTGTTGCGTACTTTTTGATCAGCTTCCATTGGGGCGCGCCTTGCGTTGTCGTCGTTGTTTAGAGTACTATGCAAAAAATTGTTTAGAGCAGTAAACAATTATCTTCATAAAAGGTCAAATTTGACCTTTTTTGTTTAAGGTGAGGCGCAAAAGGCCTCATTTGAACGACAACGAACTATTTGACAACTAAAGGTATTGATTTGAGCGCCACAAGCGTTAGCAAGCCGCAGAGCGGAAGCTCGGATAGCAAATCTGACGAGTCTCCGGAAGAAAAGGTCACCGCGCGGCAGGGTTCCACCGCAAAGAAGGAAGCCCTGCTGCGCAGACCGGTCAGTGAAGACGGTGCCGCAGTGCACCAGCTCATCAAACGCTGCCCTCCACTGGATGAAAACTCCATCTACTGCAATTTGTTGCAGGCCAGCCACTTTGCCGACACCAGCGTCGCCGCCGAAATTGACGGTGAACTGGGAGGCTTTGTCTCCGGCTACCTGATCCCACAGCGTCCCGACACCCTGTTTGTCTGGCAGGTGGCGGTAGCAGAGGAAGGCCGCGGCATGGGTCTCGCCGGCCGCATGATTCGCGACATCCTCGGTCGCTCGGGTTGCGCAAAGGTCCGCTACCTGGAAACGACGATTACCCCCGACAACGAAGCCTCCTGGGCCCTGTTCCGCGGTCTTGCCCGCAAGCTGGGTGCCGAGCTTGAAGAGTCTGTGATGTTCGACCGCGAGCGTCACTTCAAGGGCGCCCACGACAGCGAGATGCTGCTCCGAATCGGCCCCTTCGACGTAGAGACCCGGGGCTGAGGCGGGTAACACGCACCCCTTTTCTTAATTACTGCGAACTGAAATTAACCAACCAAAGGTTGCCAACATGAAAGTTTTTGACGAGATCGAATCAGAAGTACAAAGCTATGCCCGCGCTTTCCCGCGTATTTTCAACAAGGCACAGGGCGAATACCTGTATGACGAGGAAGGTAACCAGTACCTGGACTTCCTCGGCGGCGCCGGCACCCTGAACTACGGTCATAACAACCCGGTCTTCAAGGAAGCCCTGCTGGAATACATCATGGCCGACGGCATTACCCACGGCCTGGACCTGCACACCAAGGCCAAGGGCGAGTTCCTGGAGTCCTTCTCCGAGAAGATCCTGAAGCCGCGCGACATGAACTATGTCATGCAGTTCACTGGCCCTACCGGCACCAACGCCGTCGAAGCGGCGCTGAAGATCGCCCGTAAGTACAAGGGTCGCGAGAACATCATCTCCTTCACCAATGGTTTCCACGGCTGCAGCATGGGTGCACTGGCTGCCACCGGCAACTCCCACCACCGCGGTGCGGCCGGCGTCAGCATGAGTGGCATCACCCGCATGCCTTACGAGGGTTACCTGGGTGAGGACATCGACACTACTGCCTACCTGGACAAAGTGCTGTCCGATTCCTCCTCCGGTGTGGACCACCCGGCAGCTGTCATGGTTGAAACCGTGCAGGGCGAGGGCGGTATCAATGCGTGCAGCATGGAATGGTTGCGCAACCTGGAAGCAGTCTGCCGCAAGCACGACGTTCTGCTGATCGTCGATGACATTCAGGCGGGCTGTGGTCGTACCGGTAGCTTCTTCAGCTTTGAGGAAGCGGGCATCAAGCCGGACATCATTACCCTGTCCAAATCCCTGAGTGGCTACGGCCTGCCGTTTGCGGTCGTACTGATGAGCCCGGAGCTGGACCAGTGGAAGCCGGGTGAGCACAACGGTACTTTCCGTGGCAACAACCTGGCATTCATTACCGCCAAGGCTGCCATCGATCATTACTGGAGCGACGACAAGTTCGCCAAAGAAGTCCAGCGCAAGGGTGAGTACATCGAGCAGCGCATGGAAGCCATCGTCGAGAAATACGGTGACGGCAACATGACCACTCGCGGTCGCGGCATGATGCGCGGTCTGAACTGCATCAGTGGTGACCTGGCTGGCCAGATCACCAAGGAAGCTTTCAAGCACGGTCTGGTAATCGAAACCAGTGGTGCTGACGACCAGGTTGTGAAAACCCTGTGCCCGCTGACCACCAGCGACGAAAACCTGAAACGCGGCCTGGACATCGTTGAAGCCGCTGTACAGAAAGTATTGAAGAGCAATGACGTGCCGGAAGAGCACGACTTCTTCTCCGATGAAAGCATCGAAGAGACTCTGGCTGGTGCTGCTTGATCGCAGCGCCCAGCCATTGAGATTGCCGAATTAACAGGATTTGATGAGAGACCAGTAATGATTGTTAGAAATCTTCACGAAGCCGAAAAAAGTGATCGTCGTATTGTTTCGGAGGGCTGGGAGAGCACCCGCCTGCTGCTGAAAAACGACAACATGGGCTTCTCTTTCCATATCACCACGATTTACGAAGGTGCCAACCTGAACCTGCATTACCAGAACCATCTGGAGTCTGTGTACTGCATCTCCGGTGAGGGTGAAGTGGAAACGGTAGAGGATGGCAAGGTTTACCCGATCCAGCCGGGCACCATTTATATCCTCGACAAGAATGACAAGCACATCCTGCGCGCCCGGAAAGAAATGAAAATGGCTTGCGTCTTCAACCCACCGCTGCACGGCAAGGAAGTCCACAACGCGGAAGGCGCTTACGAACTGGAAGCCGAAGAGGTTTCCGACAACAAGTAAAGGTGTTGTGTCCTGAAGCGGCGCCTGAGGGCGCCGCTTTTTCACCCGAGACAACGACAAACCTTACAGGAAGACCATGAATCTCCATACGGTAGAAAAAATCGGCGGCACGTCAATGAGTGACTATGCCGCAGTTCGCGACAACATCATTTTCAAAAACGGCGAGACCGACAAAGAGGGGCTTTATCAGCGCGTCTTTGTGGTTTCCGCATACGGTGGCATCACCGACATGCTGCTGGAGCACAAGAAGTCCGGTCGCCCGGGTATCTTTGCCCTGTTTGCCGATGCCAACGAGGATCACAGCTGGGTTGAGGCCATTGAGGCGGTGCGCAACCGCGTGCACGAGATCAATGCCGAGCTGTTTACCGATGCCGAGCAGCTGGCCCGCGCCAACGACTTTATCGGTGAGCGCCTGGAAGATGCCGAACGTTGCCTGGGGGACCTTGAGCGGGTCTGCCAGCACGGTCACTTCGCCCTGGAAGGGCACCTGAATGTTGTCTGCGAGATGCTGGCCAGCATCGGTGAGGCGCACAGTGCCTGGAATACCGCTGAACTGCTGCGTCAGCAGGAGGGCGTCAATGCGCGCTTTGTGGATCTGACCGGTTGGCGCGATGGCGAGCACCTGACTCTGGACGAGCGTATCGAACGCGCGTTCAAGGATATCGACCTGGCCACCGAGCTGCCGATTACTACCGGTTATGCCCATACCCGCGAGGGCCTGATGGGTACCTTTGCGCGCGGTTACAGCGAGATGACCTTCAGCCGCATCGCGGTGGTCACCGGTGCAAGAGAAGCTATCATTCATAAGGAATACCACCTGAGCAGCGCCGATCCGCGCTTGGTTGGGGAGAATGAAGCGGTTCCGATTGGCCGCACCAACTATGACGTGGCAGATCAGCTGGCCAACCTGGGTATGGAGGCGATCCACCCCCGCGCGGCCAAGGGCCTGCGCCAGCAGGAAATTCCGCTGCGAATCATGAATACCTTTGAGCCTGAGCACTCCGGTACTTTGGTGACAGGGGATTATGTGAGTGAGACGCCCTGTGTCGAGATTATTGCCGGCCGCAAGAATATCTATGCGGTGGAGTGCTTTGACCAGGACATGATGGGCCTGATGACCACTTACGATCGCACCATTAACGACATCATCCGTCGTTTCAAAGGGAGCGTGGTAACCAAGGACATCAACGCGAACACCATCACCAACTTCCTGGCTACCAACCTGAAGACGGTGAAGCGTATTCGCGCGGCGGTCTGTGAGGAGTATCCGGACTGTGATATTCAGGTGCGCAAAGTGGCGGTTGTCTCCGCTATCGGCAGTGACATGAAGGTGCCGGGCATGCTGTCCCGCGCCGTTGCGGCACTGGCCCGTTCCGGTATCAGCGTACTGGCGGTGCACCAGTCCATGCGCCAGGTGGATATGCAGTTCGTGGTCAACGAAAGCGACTACGAGGAAGCGGTGAAAAGTCTTCACCACGCCCTGGTTGAAGTCTACGACCACGGTGAGGCGATATGCGCGGCCTGATTACCGCATTGATGTTCACAGTGGCAGCCTTTTGGCTGCCGCTTTCCGTTTGGGCCCAGGATCAGCAGGATGATACGCAATCCGAGCCGCAGGGCGCGCAGCAACAGGCCGCGCAGGAGCGTGTCGACAACCTGCAGGAGCCGCTCTACAACCCGTTTGTAGAGCGCTACGTGCTCGATGAACTCAAGCAGTTGCGCAAGGACATGGCTGCGCAGCGGGTAAACCTCACCGAGCAGTTTGTCGACCGGCAGATCAACGTTGCCGACAAGGCCATCAGTTACGCCACCGATACGGTCACTTATTTTTTCTACCTGATTGCCGGCGTCAGTTCCCTGCTGGTGCTGGTGGGCTGGACCTCGATTCGTGATATCAAGGAAAAGGTGCACGGACTCGCCAACGAGGAGATTTCCAAGCTGGTGAGTGAGTATGAGGGGCGCCTGCGCAGCATCGAGGAGCAGCTCAGCGAGAAGACGCGTCATATCGAAGACAACCGGGACGAGATTGAGCTGACCAAAGAGATCCAGTCGTTGTGGCTGCGGGCCGGCCGCGAGCACACGGCAGTGGGCAAGATTGCGGTTTACGACCAGATTCTTGCTGTGCGCGCCGACGACGGGGAGGCGCTCACCTACAAGGCCGATGCGGTGCTGGAACTGGGCGAGCCCCAGTGGGCCATCCACCTGTGCCTGCGCGCGCTGGAAATCGACCCGGAGAATGGCAATGCCTATTACCAGCTGGCCTGTGCTCATGCCAGCCAGGAGCACTGGGAGGAAGCGGTGGATTACCTGTCCAAGGCGTTGGAAATCTCCACGGCCTACCGTGATGAAGCAATGGAAGACGAAGCCCTGGACGGGCTGCACGAGTATCCACCGTTTGCGCGCCTGATGGGCATTGAGTCCACCGGGATGGAACGTGACTCAGAAGAGAATGCCGAAAAGCAGGAAGTTTCCTGATACCGTATACCGGCAGTGGCCGTATACGGCGGGCGCGCAGGGAAGCCCGCCTATCCCGAAAATAATAACGACGAAAGGAGAGACCCGTGCTCGCCAGTTTTCTGTTTTTTCTCGCCATGTTTGCCGCCATCGGCGTCAGCTCCTATCTGAAAAGCCGCGGCACCAAGCAGGACTACTACCTTGCCAGCCGGGATGTCTCCCCGTTCCTGGTGGGGCTCTCCGCCGTCGCCACCAATAACAGTGGTTATATGTTTATTGGTGTCATCGGGTACACCTACGCTACCGGCCTCGCGTCCGTGTGGTTGATGGTGGGCTGGATCCTGGGTGATTTTCTCGGCTCGCTGTGGGTGCACAAGTCCCTGTGTCGTGCCACGCACAAGACCGGGGAATCCAGCTACGCCGGGGTGATCAGCTGCTGGACCGGTCCCCGCTTTGTTTACTGGCAGCGCCTCGCGGGGGTGCTTTCTCTGATCTTCCTGCTGGCCTATGCCAGCGCCCAGCTGGTGGCGGGTAGCAAGGCGTTGTATGTGTTGCTGGACTTGCCCATCTGGAGCGGGGCGGTGATCGGCGGCATCATCGTGGCCGCCTATTGTCTGGCGGGCGGTATTCGAGCCTCTATCTGGACCGACGCGGCACAATCCATCGTGATGATTGTGGCCATGGGAACGCTACTGGTAGTGGCGACGCAGTCCGTCGGCGGCATCGGCGCTGCAGTGCAGTCCATGAGTCAGGTTGACGGCTTCCTGGACTGGTATCCGGACAATATGCTGCTGCCTGGGCTTGCGGGCGGTGTGCTGTTTGCGGTGGGCTGGCTGTTTGCCGGCCTGTCGGTGATCGGTCAGCCCCATGTAATGGTGCGCTTTATGGCGCTCGAATCCCATCACCGTATGATTCATGCGCGCATCTGGTATTACCTCTGGTTCACTGCTTTCTATTTCATGGCCACCGGCGTCGGTATGCTGGCGCGGATCATGCTGACCGATGCAGGTAGCTTTGATGCGGAGCTGGCGCTGCCGATGATGGCGATGGAACTGCTATCCCCGGTGATGGTGGGCCTGATTCTGGCGGGGGTATTTGCAGCCACCATGTCCACGGCAGATTCCCTGGTGCTCAGCTGCTCTGCGGCCATTACCCACGACATTCACCCGCAGCGCACGGAAAAAACCTGGGTGCTGAAACTGACCACGGTGGCTATCACCGCGGCGGCGGTAGTTTGGGCGCTTGTGAATCAACAGAGTGTCTTCAGCCTGGTGGTGATGTCCTGGTCGTCCCTGGCTTCCGCCTTTGCCCCGGTTCTGATCGTACTTGCCCTGGGTGGTCGACCAACACAGCGTGTTTATATCCTGATGAGCCTGGTCGGGCTCGCGGTGGCGCTACTGTGGCGTTGGGTGGGCTGGCACAGCCATATCTACGAGGGCATGCCGGGTATTCTGGCGGGTCTCGCTGTGTACGGGATTGCGCGCTTTGCGGTGGGCGTACCGGAGCCGAGTCGGGCTAGTGCATAACTCCTTTGAACGTGGTTGCCAGGTCCAGCCTTTGGTGGCGGGCAACCACTTGGCTTGGCGTTTTAAAAACGCATGAATACCTCCCTGTAGCTCCTCTGCACCATCCCTGGTGCAGAAGGTTTTAAAACGCCAAGCCAAGCACTTGCCCTTCGCATCCAGTGTTTTTGCCTTGCTTCAGCTCAGCCGCCCTGAAGCCAACTAAAAAATCAAAGTGACATTTGAAAGTCAGGTAATTCGCTTTTGAGCGCCTTCGGTCAGAATATAAGGGGAAGTACCGGGTTCCAGTATCTCGAACCGTCGGCGGCAGGGACGCCGCCGACGGAGCGTACAGGGACGTATTCACAGCGTTTCGAGATACTGGAACCCGGTGCTTCACCGCCCAAGAGGTCGGCTTCATCCCGACTACTGAGCCTCTGAGGAGAAGCGCGCTGGCCGCCGTTACCTATTGTTCCCAAACACAAAAAAGCCCGGCAAGTGCCGGGCTCCGTCGTGCGTAAGATCGCGCGTGTGTTACTTACGAATACCTTCCACGTCGAGAATCATCTCCACGGTCTGTGAAGCCGGACCCAGGTCGTAGTCGATGCCGAAGTCCTTCAGCTTGAACTCAGTGGAGCCGGTGAAACCCTGACGGAAGCCGCCCCAGGGATCCTTGCCGCCACCAACGTGGGTGACGTCGATGGTGATCGGCTTGGTGACGCCGCGCAGGGTCAGGTCACCGGTCAATTTGCCTTTACCATCTTCCAGTGGCTCGTAGCTGGTGCTCTTGAAAGTGGCGGTGGGGTACTTCTCCACGTACAGGAAGTCCTCGTCACGCAGGTGCTTGTCGCGCTCGGCGTGGTTGCTGTTGAGGCTGCTCACATCAATATTCACATTGATGGAGGAGTCCTCGGGTTTGCTCTCGTCATACTGGAAAGAGCCATTGAAGTCGTCGAAACGGCCATACAGCCAGCTGTAGCCCAGGTGCTTGATACGGAACTGGATAAAGGCATGGGCGCCCTTGGTGTCGATCACATACTCGGCTGCCTGGGCGGTGGCGCCCAGCAGTGAGGCGAACAGGAAAATGGCAATTTTCTTCATGGATAATGCTCCTTTATTTTGAGGCGCTCAGGTCTTGGGTTGGTTTATGTTTCGATTCATGGTTCGGTTCATCGATTATCGAGCGCTGCCTTTCTGGCTTGCCGGGCTTGCCCAGCATGCGCAGTAAAGTGGCATCGCGGTCGATAAAGTGGTGTTTCAGTGCGGCGAGGGCATGCAGTGCGACCAGCCCCATCAGGGTCCAGGCCAGGATCTCGTGGATCTCGCCGGCAATATCCTCCTGGTTGGGCAGGCCCTGGATGCTGGCCGGTACGCTGAACAGGCCAAATACGTCGATTGCGCGGCCGTCGGCGGTGGAAATCAGGTAGCCGGAAGTCATGATGGCCAACAGCAGCAGGTAGATGCCGCCGTGAGCAAGTCTTGCGGCCAGAGCCTGCCAGCGCGGTGTGCCCGGAACATCGGCCGGGGAGATATTCAGGAACTTCCACGCCAGGCGCAGCAGCAGTGCGATCAGCAGCAGGATGCCAATCGCCTTGTGCAGCTCGGGGCCCTGCCGGTACCAGGGGTCGTAATAAGAGAGCTGACGCATCCACCAGCCAAGCGCAAAGAGACCGATCACTACCGGTGCCATGAGCCAGTGCAGTGCTATGGCCACCCAGCCGTAGGCGGATTCGCTGTTTTTCGCTGCCACTTTTATTCGTTCCGTTTAAAAATTATGCGATCTTGCCGGAAAGGTTTTCACAGTGGCAACGATTATAAAAATTACTCGATTCGGTAAAAGCGAAAAAAGCCGAATGATCCTGTCGATAATTTCGCAGGTTGTGGCGGGGGAGTGCGAGGGGCGAGCGGAATCCGTGTTGGCTCAGTGAGGAGTGCCCCGGGAGCCCTCGCGTTCCGCTGCGGTCAGGATGCGCTCCAGGGATTGCCGGTCGAGGGCGCTGGAGCGGCGGGCGATCTGCTCGGCGAGCCAGCTGGTGGAATGGTGCTCGCCGTCCAGGGCGAGCTTCTCCAGCTCCCAGATCACATTGAGCAACTGCTGTTTCTCCAGGGCGTGCTCTGCCTCTGAGGCAGAAAACAGGGTGGGTTCCAGTTGCTCGATATCACCGCGCCTGACCACCAGCTCGGCCAGGCTCGGGTACCAGCGCCCGCTGAAAGGCTCCGGGCGCCGGCGGTGGTCGAAGCTGATACGCAGGCGGTTACCGTCCTCGTCCTCCAACAGTGGCGTATCCTGCTCGTAGGCGGGCAGGGCGGGGCGCTGTCGGAGAATACCGACAATGGCTTTCCAGTCACTGGGGTTTTCCGCGCACAGGCGCAGGGGGTGGCTCAGTTCCAGTACTGCCGGGCGGTCGAGGTAGGCAACCTGCTGCCCGGGCCGATACCAGTAGAGGTCGAGTTGATGCTGCTCTGCGAGATCTGCCAGGTCGGCGCTGGTAAAGGGTTCCTCCGCCACGGCACTCAGGTGGGTGACCGCCTGCTGCACGCTGAGCCATTGTCTGAGGTGGAAGGGTTTGTTGACGGCAGTGCCCATAAAGCGCTCCACTGCGGCGAGACCGGCGGCGAGAATTTATCTGTATGCGTGCTTCAATTCTAGCAGTTCGGTGACATTGCCGAGGAACCTGCTTTCCTCACAGCCAGCCTTTCTTCTTGAAGTAGGCATAGGGCGCCACGCCGGCCAGCAGCATCAGGAACAGGGCAAACGGATAGCCCCCGACCCATTTCAGTTCCGGCATGACGTCGAAATTCATGCCGTAAATGCTGGCCACCATGGTCGGCGGCAGAAACACCACCGCGGCGATGGAAAAGATCTTGATGATCTGGTTCTGCTCGATATTGATAAACCCCTGGGTGGAGTCCATTAGGAAGTTGATCTTGTTGAAGACAAACCCGGTGTGGGCCATGAGGGTGTCGATATCCCGGGTGATGTCGCGGAAACTTTCCTGCAAATCGCCATCAATGCGGATATGCCGCTGCAGAAACGTAATGGAGCGCCGGGTATCCATCAGGCACAGCTGCACCTTACCGGTGCTGTCCTCGAGCTTGGCCAGGTAGTCGATGGCGTCTTCCAGCTCTGCCGATTCGTCTTCCAGCACCAGGTAACTCACCTCGCCCAGCTTGACGTGAATATCTTCCAGCGCGTCAGCCAGGTTCTCCACCTTCTGGTCGAATACCTGAACCATCAGCTCCTGTGCACTGTGGGCTTCCACCTGACGGCGCCGGGCGCGCATCCGCAATAAACGGAAGTCTGCCAGGTCGGTATCGCGGACAGTGATCAGCCGCTGTGGCTGCAGGATAAAGGCCACGGTGGTGGTGTCGTGGCGCCCCTCACTCTGGGACAGGAACAGGGAGTGGATATGCACGCCGGCAGAGTCAATAAAGTAGCGTGCGGAGGCCTCGATTTCCTCGACATCCTCAGATTCCGGCAGCTCCGTGCGCAGCAGCTGCTCCAGCAGGTCCCGTTCGTTTTCCTCCGGCTCCTGCAGGTCGATCCAGACAGCTTCGGACAGCTGTTGCCGGCTCATCGTCTCCTCGATGGACTGCTCGCGCAGGGCGCCCCGGTTGATTTCGAAGAGTCGCAACATTGCCTGTTCCCTAGCTTGGATGTGACCCAATGGTATCGGATCTGCTGGTTTGGCCCAAGCTGCCAGCGCTGCGGTGCGAAAAGCCAAAAACAGCACCGGCCGCGGAGCGGCCGGTGTCGGTCAGGAAAACGAGCAGTTGATTGCCAAGCTGAATTACAGGAAGTCCGGCAACTGCTTGCGGATCTTCTCGGGCGCGTCGTGGATGACGTTCTTGGCGGTTTCGCCCTGTATCGCCGCGCGGGTGGTGGCAGACAGTGCGTTGCGCAGCGGGCCGACCATTTTCGGCTCTGCGACGATGTAGAGATTTTCGAAACGCCCCTCCTCGCGGCCCCGCTCGAGGGCGTGAGCGATTTCTCGGGCAAATGATTCGGCACCGTCGCGGCGCAGGTCACCCATGTTGCCCATGCCACGGGAAGCGTGCCCGAAGCGGTCGAAAACCCGTCCGGGGGCATCGGCGAGCAATTCCCGCCCCTTCATACGTCCCTCGGGGTAGTGCAGCGCGTCCAGCTCCCTCAGGGCGCTGGTACGGTGCTCGGCTTCAAACATGCGGGCATCGGTGTGATTGGCGACTAAAACCCAGGCTTTGGCCATGGTGGAACCTCCTTTATTGCACAGATTCATTCTAGTGCGGTCGAGGCTGGCTCACCCCGGGATGTGCTCGGAGAGAGCAACGGCGGTGGGGTGGGTGACGACAATCGGGTTCATGGTCAGTTTTTGTGTGCGGTAACCTGCGCAGACGCACTGCCGGTTTAAAACTCTCCGTTCTTAAAACCTGTGCCGATGCCAATCGAACGCAGCTACGGATCAACCGTTCGCTGATTAAAATCCGGATAAGAGAGGGCTCTGGGTGCCTCGTTGCCGTCGCAGGCATCGGGGCATCAGGAGGAGCACATCACCAGAATTGGTGAACGAACAGCGCAATTAATAAAGCGCAGCTTGAAGGCAGCTTGAAGAGAGGTGAGCACCATGAGCCTGATTCCGAGGGGATCCCTGATGGATCTCGACAACATGTTTGAACAGATGCTCTCGCCCTCACGGTTGGGCGGCGAAGCGAAAGAGGGTTTTTTCTCTCCCCGGATCGACGTCCGGGAAACAGAGAAAAGCTATGAGATCAGTGCTGAACTGCCCGGAGTGACCAAGGACGATATCAGCGTAACGCTTGAGGATGGCGTGCTGACACTGGAAGCGGAAGTACACCGGGAAGAAAAACAGGAAGAGGAGGGCCGTGTAATTCGTCAGGAGCGGCGCTACGGGAAGTACATGCGCAGCTTCAATCTGGGGGCTGATGTGAGTGAAAGCGACATTGACGCGAGCTTCAGGGATGGGGTGCTGACACTGAAGGCACCGAAGCGCGAGGTCACCCAACCGCGCACGCAACGCATTGAGATTCACTGATAGCCCGGGCTGCTGTCGCGGGGGCGGCCAGTCGACCCTAGAGTGCAACCCGAGAAGGTTAATTATGAAGGAGGCCTGCCATGAGAGTCGGTGAAGCCATGCACCAGGGGTGCACCTGGGTCAACCCGGATACGCCCCTCAGCGAAATTGCGCAGATCCTGCGGGAGGAAGATATCGGTGCTGTTCCGGTCGGGGAGAACGATCGCCTGATCGGGATGGTGACAGACCGGGACATCGCCGTCCGCGGCGTGGCCAATGAGAGTGATGTCTCTATGCTAACCGCCCGCGACGTAATGACCGAAGGCATTGAATGGCTCTGGGAAGATGATGACATGGAAGCCGCCCTCAGCAAGATGGAGCAGCAGCAGCTGCGCCGTATGCCGGTCATGAACAGTGACAAGCGAATGGTCGGAATTCTGAGTATGGGGGACATCTCCCATGCGGTGAATCACGACCTGTCCGGCGAGTTTGCCTCAGCCGTGTCTGCGCACCATTGATAGCTCACGATGATCCTCGGGATGAACGATGAGCGATGAGCGATGAGCGATGAAGGGAGGCGGCTGAAGGGAGCTGTGAGGTGTCCTGAACAGTCGGAAACTAAACCACCGCAGAGAGGCAGGCGGGGTTTTATAAGAGATGCTCGATAGGCAGCCAGCTGCTTAATCGCGCCCCCAGCCTCTGCAGGGAGCTGGCACCGGGATCGCGATGCAGGATGCTGCCGTCGGGGGCCGTCCAAACCAGAGCGCCTTCGTGCAGTGACAGCGCGAAGGCGTTGTCTTTGATATTGGCAACAAAGTTATTGGTGATCTTCTCCGCGAGTTCTGGCGAGTCCAGTAATAGCCCCAGCTCGGTATTCAGGTAGAGCGAGCGCTGGTCAAGGTTAAAGGATCCGGCATAGATCAGTCTTTCATCCATAGCGAAGAGCTTGGCGTGCAGGAGGGAGCGCGAATCCTCGTGCCAGTGGTTGTTTTCGAAGTCCAGCGTGGCAGACATTTCGTACAAGTGGATGCCTGCACGGAGCATGGGGATACGGTATTTGTGGTAGGGCCCGTGCACAAGAACTAGGTCACTCGAGGCCAGTGAGTTGGTGAGCAAGTGGATCTCTACCCCCCGTTTGGCCGCCTCGAGCAGTGCCTGAAAGTAGTATTGGCCCGGCAGCATATATGGGGAGATGATGATCAAGCGGTGATCCGCGCCGGTAATGGCTCGCATCAGTCGATCGCTCGCGTAGCGCGCCCTGCCTCCGGCGGGTGCTGCGATCTTTTGTGGCGGATCTACCAGAACTTCTGCCGTGCCCCAGTACCAGAGCTCGTCGCTGGCAGTGAGTGCCGGGATAATGGGTGATTGTTGCAGGCTCTGCCCATATTCACTCGACAGCAACCGATGCGCAGACTGTTGGAGCTCTGAGTAGCGCTCTGCCCGGTGGTTGCGGTACAGGCTGCCGGCCACGACGGTGCGCAGGGGGAAGCTGAAGGGGCTGTTCCAGTAGACATCATACTGCCGGTTGATTGCCGGTAACGACGCACCAATGGTGATCATATCGAGGTCGTGGAATACCTGCTGGTTGTCGATACCGAAGTATTTGTCACTCAGGTTGCGACCGCCGATAAAGGTTACCCGCCCGTCGACGGTAAACGCCTTGTTGTGCATGCGCCGCTGCAGGCGGCAGAAGTCGGCCAGTAATTCAATCGCGCGAGTGCTGCGTTTGGGGAAGGGATTGAACAGGCGGACTTCGATATTGTCGTGCTGGTCCAGGGCAGCCAGCAGCGGAATGCTGTCGCCGGTGGTGAAATCATCGAGCAGGAAGCGCACGCGCACCCCCCGATCTGCGGCGTCGACGAGTTCGTGGGTCAGCAGCCGGCCGCTTTCATCGCGACGAAAAATAAAATACTGGATATCCACAGATCGCTGTGCCGCACGCACTGCCGCCAGCCGGACCGCGAGGGCATCCTGGGCGGTGGTCACCGGGTAGACGCCAGTCTGGCCGGGATGCGCAGCGGTAAGGCGGTCCACTACGCGTGCCAGTTCCGAATTCGAGGGGCCGGGCTGATGCAGGGTTTCGGTACGTGGCGGGGGCTCGGGAAAGCGGACCGGTCCGGTACAGCCTGACGACAGTATCGACAATACTGATAGGGCCAAGAGCAGTGATGTCGCCGTTATTCGGTGTGGAATGGCTTGCATGCGGTCTCGATTACCGAAGTGAGTTGGCGCGGGCGCCTCCATCAGTATAGCGGGGCGATAGTTCCCGCCGGCTCTGCAAACCGACGGCGCAGCCTGCATTGGCAGATAGTGCCGGGCGGCGCATAATGCGCCCGTTTTTTTAATCCGCCCCCCAAAGTCAGAAGGATTGTGGGGTGACAAGCAGGGTGCCCGTCACCCGGGAGAAAGGGGAATGAGCAGCGATCGGGAACTGATGGAGCGCAGCGGAGGCCGCTGTGAGCTGTGCGCGGCAAATGCCGGCCTCGGTGCCTACACCCTGCCGGGTTCCGGGGGACGGACCAACGCGGATATCCTGCTGTGTCCAACCTGCAGTCTGCAGCTATCCGGTGGCGAGGCGCTGGACAGCAACCACTGGCGCTGCCTGTCCGACAGCATGTGGAGCCCGGTCCCGGCGGTGCAGGTGGCTGCGTGGCGGCTGCTGAAAGCTCTCTCCAGTGAAACCTGGGCCCAGGACCTGCTCGACATGCTCTATCTGGACGACGACCTGCGCGAGTGGGCCGAGGCGGCACCACTGGCCGCCGATGACGAACGGGTGGTGCAGCGGGACTGCAACGGCGTTGTGCTGCAGGCCGGTGACACCGTCACAGTGATCAAGGACCTGGATGTGAAGGGCAGCAGCCTGGTGGCCAAGCGCGGTACCGCAGTGCGGGGTATCAGCCTGACGGACAACCCGGAGCATATCGAGGGTCGGGTCAATGGCCAGCGCATCGTGATCCTGACCAAGTTCGTCAAGAAGTCGTGATTGCTCGACCTCGCCGGTGAGAAGACCTGGACCATAGGACGCAGCGTTGAAGCCCATTTACGAAATCCGTAGCGGCGCCCTGGCGGGGTTCAACCTGCTGGTGCCAAGACTGGGTGGCGACCCCGCTGAGCTGTTGGCGGAGGTGGGCCTGCCCGCCGATTGTATGCGCCGCCCGGACTTGCTGATCCCAATCGCCACATTGTCGGAGCTGCTCGACCTTTGTGCTGACCGGCTGCGCTGTGCGGATTTTGGCCTGCGCCTGGCGGATATGCAGGGCGTGCGGATTCTGGGGGTGTTGGGGCAGCTATTGATGGGCTCGGTGAACCTGCGCACGGCGCTGGAGAGTTCCCAGCGTTATATGGCCCTGCATAACCAGGCGGAATTCTGGCGCATTGATGCGCAGGGTGATGCCTTGCTGGCCCAGCGCTTCGACCATTTTGTCGAACCGGTGGCCGCGATCCAGTATCGGGAGCTGTCTGTCGGCGCCTGTTACCGACTGGTGCAGGACCTGGCCGGGCAGGATATCCGTCCGCGGGAGGTGCACTTCCGTCAGGATGCCCTGTCAGCGGCGGATCGCTACCGGGAGTTTTTCAATGCAGACGTGTACTTTGGGCGCGAGTGCGATGCCCTGGTGTTCGACGCTGAGGTGCTGGAACGCACACTCTGCGCACCCAATACCAGCCTGCGCCTGTACTTTGAGGAGTTCACCCGGCAGCTGCTGGAAAAACATCGCCACAGCGTCGCCGCCCAGGTCAAGGCCCTGATCCTGCAAACCCTGGGCGCCCAGCGCCACACGCTTGCCCAGGTGGCGGGGCTGCTGGAAATGCCCGGGCGCACCCTGCAGCGGCGCCTGGCGGAGGAGCGCACCTCCTTCAAGCAATTACTGCAGGATGCCCGTATGGAAACGGCGCGCTGGCATCTGCGTGCCTCCAGTATCGATATCAACCTGCTGTCCGCCACCCTCGGTTACACCGATATCAGCGCATTCTCCAAGGCCTTCCGCGCCGTACACGGCGTTTCGCCGCTGCAGTGGCGCAAACAGCAGCGGGACGCCGAAGCCTGAGTTCCGGGCGCCTTTCTCTCCCCAATAGATATCCCCTCTCGGCCCGGGCAATCTGGAGTGGCTTTGCGCGCCAATCCCCATTCCTGTCCAACGAACCCGCGTATCATGGACGGAGGATCCGGTGACGGTAGCCCGCGATCAACAGCGCTTACCGTCGGGAAACACTCAGCCAGCGAGGGACGCAATGACCATCACACCAATCAAGTGCAAGGCCGCGGTGGCCTGGGAGGCCGGCAAGCCCCTGACCATTGAGGAGGTGGAGGTGGCGCCACCGAAAAAAGGCGAGGTACGGATTAAGCTGATCGCCTCCGGCGTCTGCCATACCGATGCGTTTACCCTGTCTGGTGAGGACCCTGAGGGCATCTTCCCCACGATTCTCGGCCACGAGGGTGGGGGTATTGTCGAGTCGGTGGGCGAGGGCGTTACCAGTGTGCAGGTGGGCGATCATGTCATCCCGCTTTACACCCCCGAGTGTGGCGAGTGTAAATTCTGCCAGTCCGGCAAGACCAATTTGTGCCAGAAAATCCGCGAGACCCAGGGCAAGGGCGTCATGCCCGATGGCACCACCCGATTTTCCATCGACGGCAAACCCATCTACCACTACATGGGCACCTCCACCTTCTCCGAATATACAGTGCTGCCGGAAATTTCCGTCGCCAAGGTCAATCCCAAGGCGCCACTCAAGGAAGTGTGCCTGCTGGGCTGTGGTGTGACCACCGGCATGGGGGCGGTGACAAACACCGCCAAGGTGGAAAAGGGTTCCACGGTTGCGGTATTTGGTCTCGGTGGAATCGGTCTTTCCGCGGTAATCGGTGCAGTGCAGGCCGGCGCCGAGCGGATCATCGGTATCGATGTCAATGACAGCAAATTTGCGCTGGCAAAAAAGCTTGGCGCCACCGACTGTGTAAATCCCCAGGAGCACGATCGACCGATCCAGGAAGTCATTGTCGAGATGACTGACGGCGGGGTGGATTATTCCTTCGAGTGCATCGGCAATGTCAAAGTGATGCGTGCGGCACTGGAGTGTTGCCACAAGGGCTGGGGGGAATCGGTGATTATCGGTGTGGCCGGAGCCGATCAGGAAATCTGCACGCGGCCGTTTCAGCTGGTGACCGGCCGGGTATGGCGCGGCACCGCGTTTGGCGGCGTCAAGGGCCGCTCCGAGCTACCGGGGTTTGTCGAGCGCTATCTGGCCGGGGAATTTTCCCTGAACGATTTCATTACCCATACCATGCCGCTGGAAGATATCAACGAGGCCTTCGAGCTCATGCATCAGGGCCGCAGTATCCGAAGCGTGGTTCACTTTGACCGGCACTGAGGTCACCAGATCATCAGGAATAAAGGAAACAAGAACAATCCATGAAACTGATCAGCGAAACCAAGGTTTTCGACGGCCACCAGCAACGCTACGAGCATGCATCCGAAGTGCTCGACTGCACCATGCGTTTCTCGGTTTTCCTGCCTTCCCAGGCCGAGAACAAGTCACAGAAATTCCCCGTGCTCTACTGGCTGTCCGGATTGACCTGCACGGATGAAAACTTCAGCCAGAAGGCAGGCGCGCAGCGGATGGCATCGGAGCTGGGCATTGCCCTGGTGATTCCGGACACCAGTCCCCGGGGCGATGATGTGGCGGATGACGAGGGTTACGATCTGGGGCAGGGCGCCGGTTTCTATCTGAACGCCACCCAGCTGCCGTGGAAGCCGCATTACCGCATGTATGACTACATCGTGGACGAGTTGCCGCAACTGGTGGAGGCGAACCTGCCAGTGACCGACCGCCGTGCGATCTCCGGGCATTCCATGGGCGGGCACGGCGCACTGGTCATCGGCATGCGTAACCCGGGGCACTACGAGTCTATCTCCGCGTTCAGCCCAATCTGCAATCCAATCAGTTGTCCCTGGGGTGAGAAGGCCTTTAGTGCCTACCTTGGTGCCGATCGCCAGAGCTGGGAAGAGTACGATGCGACGGTATTATTGAGCAGGGCCACGGAGCAGCAGCCCATCCTGATTTCCCAGGGTGAAGACGACGAATTCCTCGAGCAGCAGCTGAAGCCCAACGCGCTTGAAACGGCTGCAGAAGCCGCAGGTTATCCGCTGAAGATGGAGCATCATGCCGGTTACGATCACAGCTATTACTTTATTGCCTCTTTCATCGAGCAGCACCTGCGTTTCCACGCCGACTATCTGCTCAAGCCCTGAGTTGCCGGTCGCGGTCAATTTCCAGAGAGAGCAAGTTGAGTGCCATCTTGCGCAGGAGCTGTCATGCTCATTGGGCCAGCAGCCCCGGGGATGGACCAGCACCTGCTAAGCTGCAGGGCAACATTGAGTTGCTGACAGCGAGCTGCCGATATGACAAAGGCTTACCAGTTTTCCTGTGACTGCGGTGCGATCGAATTCCAGTGTGTGGGACCACCGAAAGTCCAGGGCTTCTGCCATTGCGACGATTGCCGTAACTTTCTCAAGGTGCCCTACCATTCGGTGGATGCCTGGGAAGCGGACAAGGTGACTGTGACCAAAGGTGAAGATCAGCTCGCCGTTTACCCGCACCCGGAAAAGAAGATGAAACGCTTTTTCTGCAAGAACTGTGGCGAGACCGTATTCAACAGCAACGCCATGGACTGGCGCATCGTCTCGCAGCTGTTGGTGCGGCGGCAGAACCAGGGGGAAATGCCGGAGGATCTGGCGTCAAAGAGCCACTTTTATTACGGGCAGCGTATAGTCGATATTGACGACGGGCTGCCCAAGCGCGACTGACCTGCCTGGCCACTTCGGTGTGATTCAGCTGCCCCAGGGCGGAGGGGGCAGGTCACTCTCTTCGGTCAGGTCGAATTCCACCCGAAACCGGCGCCCGCTGGGGCGTGTCAGCTCGTAGGCAAACATCTCACCGGGATGGATCTCCATGGCCCAGGTGTTTTCCACCGATGCGCCCAGGCCTTGCCGCTGGAACAGCGCGATGGATTCCGCATCCACCGGAAATTCCTGCCGGGTACTACTGCCCGGATCGCTGGTTTCACCACCGTACATGGTGACCGCATCCTCACTGCCATCCTCGTGCCGATGGTCGTGCTTGAGGCGCAGGCCGTTATCGGTACGGGTCAGGACCCAGGTCCGGGAGTGATCGTCGCCGACGTGGAAGGGGATGCGCAGTTGCCGCGCAGGCTCCTCACAGCCGCGCACGTGCATCACCAGCGCTTTGCCCTCGAAGGAGTCCGGCTGGTCGGTGCGTGGCTCGTTCGCGACAATACGTCCTGAAAAAGCCTTGCCACAGAGTGCGGCAATGTTGGCGAGGAAAATATCGGCGGGTTGCCCGTTGCGCTTTGCCGCCTCCGTGGCTTTCTCTTCCGTTTCACAGCCCTGCAGGGTGATCAGCGTAGCGACCAGGGCCGTCAGTAGCACCTTTTTATTTTGCACCGGCATTTTCAGCTCTCTTTTTAACGTGTTGTCCTGTTTCAAGTGTGTCCTGTCGATGGCCTTCAGCCGGCATCCTGCTCATCAATGATCTGCTGCAATTGCTGTTTGAAGGTCTCCACCTCCTGGGCGCCACTTATCCCATACTCGCGGTTGAAGATAAAGAGCGGCACGCCCTGCACGCCCTGGGCCATGATCTGCTGCTCCTGGGCCCGCACCTCCTGGGCATAAGCCTGGGCCTCCAGGACCTGCAGCGCTTCATCGCGATTCAGCCCAACGGCCTGGGCGGCATCCGCCAGTACATCGCGATTGGAGACGTCCTTGCGCTGGCCGAAAAAGTCCTCAAACAGTCGCAGGCTAAGCTCCGTTTGCTTTTCATAGGGGTGGGCCCAGTGCAGCAGCTGGTGGGCATCGAAGGTGTTGTACATGCGCATGTCGTCGCTGTAATCGAAGGTGAAGCCGAGGTCGGCGCCAAGATCCGTCAGGCGCTGTCGGGCGTCGATGCTCTGTTGAGGGGTCGTGCCATATTTTTCCGCGAGGTGCTCGCGCAGGTTTTGCCCCTCAGCAGGCATCTGAGGGTTCAGCTCAAACGGGTGCCAGTGCAGGGAGGTTTCAAACTGCTCCCGATAGTCAGCGAGGGCACGCTGCAGGCGCAGATACCCGATCACACACCAGGGGCAGACCACATCTGAGACGAGATCGATTCGAAGTGGCAACTTGGACATAAGGCCTCCATCTAACTCTTTTTACTCTAGTCAATACTGCGCCAGCGCCTGCAGCACCAGCAGCAGGCCGGAAGCCAGCAGCAGGACGCGGCAGCTGAGCGTAAACTGTCGATCGGAAATGCGCCCCTGAATGCGCCGGCCGAGCCAGGTCCCGAGCAATGCGATGGGTACCAGCGCCAGCGAGAGCCACACCAGCCACAGCGGCCACTGACCGCTGAGCACATAGGGCACCACCTTGATGGCATTCATCACGCCGAAGAATATGCCCGCAGTGGCCAGCCAGGTAAGTTTGGGCAGGTTTCTTGCGATCAGGTAGATATTGATCGGCGGACCGCCCGCATGCAGCAGGGTGCTGGTGAGCCCGCTGATACCGCCCCACAACCAGCTGGCCCCGCGCATGTTGCCGAGCCAGGGCGCCAGTTGCTGCCACAGGGCAAATACGATCGACACCAGACCAAGCAGCAGTTTCAGCAGTGTATCCGGCAGTGCCCCCAGCAGCAGGCCCCCGGCAACGATGCCGGCCATGGCCGGAGGCAGTATGGCCCGCAGCTCGCGCCAGCTGGCGTGCCGGCGATAGTACTGGATCGTGCGCACATCCATGACAAGCAGCAAGGGCAGCATCAGGAAAACCGCGGTGGGTACCGGTATGACCAGCGCCAGCAGCGGGACTGCAACTACCCCGGCGCCCCCGGCAAATCCGGATTTGGAAATGCCAGTCAGGACAATGCCGGTGGCTGCAAACAGCCAGAATAGTGGGGAACCGATGACTCCTTCCAAGTAAAGTCCACCCTCAACCGTTCTTCGGTAGATCGAACCAGAGCGCCTCAACGCCGTCGCTGCCAGCAATAACTGACTGTTCCCGGGTCGTTATAAAACCGATACCGTCCCCCTCACTGAAGGTGTCTCCGCCAATGCGGGCGCCGCCATCGATCAGGTGCAGGTAGCCTGTGCGGCCGCCGGTTTCGAGGGTGAACTCCTCCCCGGGGGCAAGCCGCAATCGTGAGAGGCTGGCATCCTGGTGCATGGACAGTGAACCATCGCGGCCATCCGCCGTCACCAGCGCTGTCAGTGGGCCCTGTTGCTGGATGCGGGCCTGTTCATAGCCGGGTTCGATACCAGTGACATTGGGCTCGATCCAGATCTGCAGAAACCGCAGGTTCTCCTTGCGGGAGCTGTTGTATTCCGAGTGTTTTATGCCGCGGCCGGCGCTCATGCGCTGGACTTCACCCGCAGGCACCACGTAACGGTTGCCGGTGCTATCGCGGTGCTCGATCGCGCCCTCGAGCACGTAGGAGATAATTTCCATATCCCGATGCCCGTGGGCTGGGAAACCGCCCCCACCGCGTACACGGTCGTCATTGATGACCCGCAGTGCGGAAACGCCCATATGGCGCGGGTCAAAGTAGCTGCCGAAGGAAAAAGAGTGTCTGCTTTCCAGCCAGCCGAAGTTGGCACGCCCGCGCTCACCGGCCCGGCGAATGTAATCCATGGCGTAGGCCCTTTGCCTGTTAGCTGGCGCCTATCTTATGAAGCACGCCGGTGTCGGAAAATCGCATTTATTGAAAGGGTAAACTGGAAGAAATCGAAGGGTTTGCTGTACTTGCCTCAGCGAGGTGTTGCGTCGTTGACGGGCAGACCAGTCCGTCAATGGCAGATCAATCATTTCAATCAGGGGGTTCCAGTATGGCAAACCATCGCGTGCTGTTTGTGCTGACCGGGCATCAGGAGCTCGGTGATACCGGTGAGAAAACAGGGTTCCACCTGTCAGAGGCGGCCTATCCATGGCGGGTGCTTCGCGAGGCGGGATTTCGGGTGGATTTCGCCACACCCGAGGGCGGACCTGCACCAGTAGATCCCGGCAGTGAGGATTTGGAAGACCACACCAACAAAGCGTTTCTGTCTGACCCGGGTGTCGCTGATCAGATCAAGGCGACACCGGCGGTCGGCAGTCTCGATCTGACAAAGTACTCGGCACTCTATTTTCCCGGCGGTCACGGCACCATGTGGGACCTGCCGGATAGCAGTGCCGTCCAGGATGCCGTACGCGAGATGGCGGAGGCCGGTAAAGTGGTGGGCGCCGTCTGTCACGGCCCGGCCGCCTTCGTCAACGTCAAGCTCAGCGATGGCAGCTGGTTTGTGGATGGCAAACGGCTCTCGACTTTTACCGATGAAGAAGAAAAGGCAGTGGAAAAGGCCGATATTGTGCCCTTTATGCTCGCTTCAAAATTGCAAGCGCGCGGCGCGATACACGAAAAAGCCGATAACTTCGCCAAGTCGGTGACGGTGGATGGCAACCTGGTGACCGGACAGAATCCCGCCTCGGCCCAGGGGGTGGGTGAAGCAATTCGCGATAGAATCCTGGCGCAGGCTTCCGCAGCGGATTGAGGGTTAGCGGAGTCAGGGGGAGTCTCTGCCCTTATGCCCGTGATCACCTGGTAATGACTCTTGCAGGCTTAAGACCAGGCAGCGGCGGGCGGATGGTGCGGGGAGTATGAGAGTGCAAGCCCGCAAAGTAACTGTCGCCACCGCTCTCCCTGCAGTGGCGACCTCGTCAGCCGTTAGCAGTCGGTATCTGCGACGTCGGCTCCCTCCTTCACTTCCTCGCAGGCATCTTCCACCGCATTACCTACATCCTCGACGGTTTCGTCGATCGTTTCACCAACTTCCTCTGCACCGGTTTCACGCTCGCAGCCAGCGATGCCAACACTCAACAGTGCGGCGAAAAATACCAGTGCCATTTTCCTAATGATAATCATGCTTTAGTTCCTCGATTGGTGAACCATTTGGTGCCGGATTCGCCCCGGCACAGCGTGGAGCAATCGACTGCTCGACGTTTCACCATGGTAACTAGCCTGGATTCCGCGGGCTACCCCGCGCTTATGAAAATGTGATATGTGGTGTATTCCCCGGAAGGGGGTTGAATATATGGCCGGTTATCCTCATGAATAAAGAGCTCAGGATAAATCTGTTCAGTGAGAGCCGGATAGTACTCGAGTGGATTTAGTACTCGAGTAAATTCTCGCTGAACTTCCGGGCGGACAGGATTGTCGACATTCGAGAACCCGAAAGGTGGTTAATCACATTCTTTTGAAGGGGGACATATTTTTTTCACTCGCGGGAATGAGCGTCTTGGGATGGTGATATTTTTGCGGTTGCTGCTATTAGTTTCGCTGGTCTTTTCTCTGCAAAGCGCCGCCCAATCCGAAGGGAGTCCTGTTGAAGCGGCTCCTGACGTTGCGGCGGAAACGCCGCGAAATAAGGATGGAGGGTCTCCGGGAAGCGCCAGCCATGCTGACGCCAGCCTGTCCCCAGGCCAGATCGACCAGCTGGTTTCACTTTTGGAAGATCCAGCCCGGCGCCAACAATTTTTGGATAACCTCAAGCGGCTTCGCGAGGCTGGTGAGGCCACTTCAGAAGGGGGTGCGCTTAAAATCAGTGATGCCCTCGCGGTAGATGATGTGGCCACCGAAATAGTGCGCGACTACTCGTCCTTCCTCAATGGGATTGGCCTTTCTGCCAATGAAGCGGGGAAGTTACTGCTACTGGTCATCGCCTCTGCAATTCTGCTACTGGGCGTAGCATTCAATAATCACATCGCCTCATTTATTGATGGAAAGCTGCGACCGGCGCGTAAGCGACTGAGACTTGCGCGTTCACGCTTTTCAGTGTTGTTCAGGCTGCAGCGCTGGCTTGGTTATGCCATGGCCGTAATCCTGTTTGGTTATACCGTAGTGGAGCTCTTTGGTGGTGCTCTGGTTGCGTTTATTTCCAGGGAAACCCTGCAGAGTATGGCCCAGGTCACGTTGTCACTGTTTCTCGTGCTGGCGGTGTTCTGTGCGCTCTGGGAGACGATCAATAGTGTGATCGAGCATTATTTCGGTGGGCAAATGCTGTCAGCCAATGCCCGCGTGCGAACCCTCGTGCCGCTGATCCGAAACCTGCTGTTATTTGTGCTGACGGTATTGACCATACTGGTGCTCCTGTCGGAGTTCGATGTGGATGTCATGCCGCTGTTGGCCGGTGCCGGTGTCTTCGGTATTGCGATCGGTTTCGGTGCCCAGACCCTGGTCAAGGACTTCCTCACCGGTTTTACGATTCTGCTCGAGGATCTTCTGCAGGTGGAAGATATCGTGACGGTTGGTGGCCGCACCGGCGAGGTTACCAATATCTCACTGCGCAAGATCGAGTTGCGGGCACTGGACGGCACTGTCCACACCATTCCTTTCAGTGAGATTTCTGTGGTTGATAACCTGACGAAGAACTATAGCTATTACATGCTGGATATCGGCGTGGCCTATCGCGAGAACACCGACGAGGTGATTGAATGCCTGCATGCCGTGGATGAGGAAATGCGGCAGAGTGACGAGTTCGGTGCGCTTATCCTGGAGCCGCTTGAGGTGCTGGGTGTGGACGCATTCGAAGACAGTGCAGTCATGATCAAAGCGCGGACAAAAACCCTGGCGCACGAGAAGTGGCGAGTGGGGCGGGAATTCAATCGCCGCATCAAGCTCAAATTTGATCGCGAGGGTATCGAGATTCCATTCCCCCACCAGACGCTCTATTTTGGCGAGGATAAATCCGGTCGGGCGCCAGCTGCCCGGGTGGACTTGTCGGATCATGCAGAAAGTGCCCAGACCGCTGAGGGCGTTGAAGCACGCAATGATCACTGGAGTGCTCGTTTGGCGAGGCGTTAGTACAGGGCGATGGCGTGGCGGTTTGCGACTATGCTCTCGGGCAGGTGTGGATGGCGGAGAGTCGCAATCCACCGGAATGTAGATGCGCAGAGTGCAGTTAGTGGCTAGGTGCTGAGTGTTTCCTTGATCTGCTGTCGCAACCATTGGCGCATGGGGTCCTGGTGGGTGCGCTGGTGCCAGGTCTGCACCACCTGCACTGGTTCCAGTTGCAGCGGCACCGGGTAGATTTTCAGGTCCGGATAGCGCTCGCAGGCCTCCTCGGCGATGCTACGCAGGCAGGTGAGTAGCATGTCGGTACCGCAGACCACAGCCGGCGGGGCGAGGAAGCTGGACAGTCCGGCGATCACTCTGCGCTTTTTCCCCTGAGCTTGCAGTGCGCGGTCTACTACGCCATTCAGATCACCGGTCAATGTCGTCACCAGGTGCCGGCACTCCAGGAAAATCTTCAGCGTAAGTTGCTTTTTGATGTTCCGATTGGCCCCGCTGGCCAGCACAACGAATTCCTCAGAGTGCAGTGCCTGCTGGTAAAAAGTGCCGGGGAGGTCGGTGTAAAAGCCAGCGATGGCGATGTCGCAGCTGCCATTTTCCAGCTCCCTCGCCGGTAGCTGCCCACGAGTGTTGTGGGTGACCAGTTGCAACTGGGGCGCCTGTTCGGCAATGCGGTGAATGAGCGCCGGCATCAACAGCTGCTCCACGTAATCCGTGCTGTAAATGTGAATGATGTCCGGCTGCGACAGGAAATCCCGCCCTTCATTGAACTGGTAAAAATCCTCGATCTCGGCCACCAGTCGAGCCACTTCCGGCGCCAGTGCGTGGGCCCTGGGGGTTGGGGTGAGTCCCCTCGCGGCCCGTACAAACAGCGGGTCCCCGAGTTCATCGCGGAGCTTGTTGAGGCGGTGGCTCAGCGCCGGCTGACTCAGGGCCATGCGCTGGGCGGCAACCGAGAGGTTCTGCTCTTCATACAGCACCTTGAACAGCGCCAGCAGGTTCAGGTCCTTCGATGAGATATTCATTTCTTTAATGTCTCAAGGCCGAGTGATTCGGTGATTACAGCAGCGCAGTGCGAAGGCTTCAACTGCGGCCGTGATGTGGGGCGGTGGGACCTCTTGTCAGCGAACTGGCCGCCAAATCCGTCGCCGATTAAACTGTGCTGCTCGTGTCCGTGAAAACCCTGGCGACACACCGCAAGTAGAAAACGAGAGCACTATGAATAAGAAGATTCTTTGTCTGCTCGGGGGGATGATTGCCGCGCAATCTTCTGCCGAGCAGCTCACCATTGAGCGGATGTTCTCCGATCCCGCCCTCGACGGCACCGCCCCCCGCGCGCTGGAGTACTCCCCCGATGGCCAGCGTGTCACCTTCCTGAAAGGGCGCGAGGAGGATTACGACCGCTATGACCTGTGGGAATACAACATCGCCGATGGTGAAACCCGGATGCTGGTCGACTCTGACCGCTTGCACCAGGGCGAGGAAAACCTGTCCGACGAGGAGAAGGCCCGTCGTGAGCGCCAGCGTATCTATGGCACCGGCATCATGGAGTACACCTGGTCGGAAAAGGGGGATTCTCTGCTGTTTCCCCTGGCCGGTGATGTCTTCTACTACGAACTCGCCAAGGGTGAGGCGCGTCGCCTGACGGAGACCGAAGCGTTTGAAACCGACGTGCGGGTTTCCCCGCAGGGCCGCTATGTATCCTTTATCCGCGAGCAGGATATTTTCATTGTCGATCTCGAGACCGGGAAGGAGCGACAGCTCACCACCGATGGTGAGGGACCGATCAAAAACGGTATGGCGGAGTTCGTCGCCCAGGAAGAAATGGATCGGATGACCGGTTACTGGTGGTCACCGGACGAAAAACATATCGCCTTCCTGCGTGTGGACGAGAGTCCGGTAGATGAAGTAACCCGCAGCGAGATCTACGCAGACCGTATCGACATGATCCAGCAGCGTTACCCCGCAGCGGGGCGCCCGAACGTAAAGATCCAGCTCGGTGTACTGGATATCGATACGGGCAAAACCCAGTGGATCGATCTCGGCAAAGAGACAGACATCTACATTCCGCGGGTCAAGTGGGCGCGGGACAATCTGCTCAGCTATCAATGGCAGGACCGCAGCCAACAGACACTGGAACTGCGCCTGGTTGATATCGATTCCGGCGACAGCCGCACCCTGGTGACAGAGAAGAGCGACACCTGGGTCAATCTGCATGACGACCTGTATTTCCTGAAAGACAGCGATCGTTTTATCTGGTCCTCGGAGCGCGATGGCTTCCGCCACCTGTACCTCTATGACCTGACTGGCAAGCTGCTGCAGAAGCTGACAACCGGCAACTGGACCGTAGACGCGCTGGAAGCGGTGGACGAAGGAAAGGGACGCGTGTACTTCACCGGTCGCAGAAATACGCCGATGGAACGTCACCTGTATGTCACTGATCTCCAGTCAGCCAGAGAGGACTCTCCCCGCCGTATTTCCCAGCGCGCCGGCATGCACTCGGTCGAGTTTGCCCATGATGCCTCCGGCTATATCGATACCTTCTCCAACGTGCAGACTCCAAAGCAGGTGAGCCTGCACGACACGGATGGCGAGCGTATTACCTGGATCGAGGAGAACCGGGTGGATGAGAATCACCCGCTGTTTGCTTACAAGCAAGACTGGATCAAGCCGGAATTTGGTGCCTTCCGTGCACCGGAGGGGCACCAGCTCTACTACCGCTTGTATAAGCCGGCGGATTTCGATCCTACCAAGCGCTACCCGGTGATGGTGTTCGTGTATGGCGGACCGCACGTGCAGCTGGTCACTAACAGCTGGGACCGGCTGTTCAACCAGTACATGGCCCAACAGGGCTACGTGGTGTTTACCGTGGACAACCGCGGCTCCGCCAACCGGGGCACTGAGTTTGAAAACCCCATCTACAAGGCCATGGGATCCGTGGAGGTGGACGATCAGGTGGCGGGCGTGGAATTCCTGCGCACGCTGCCATTTGTCGACCCGGAGCGCATCGGTGTATTCGGGCACAGCTACGGTGGCTATATGGCCCTGATGACCATGTTCAAGGCTGGCGATCATTTCAAGGCCGGTGTCTCCGGTGCGCCGGTGACCGACTGGGGGCTCTACGACACGCATTACACTGAGCGCTATATGGGTAACCCGAACAAGGTTCCCAAGGCCTACGAGGCCGCCTCCGTATTCCCATACGCAGAGGGCCTCATAGGGCCACTGCTGATCTACCACGGCATGGCGGACGACAACGTGTTGTTCACCAATACCACCAAGTTGATCAAGGAGCTGCAGGACAACGGCCAGCAGTTTGAACTGATGACTTACCCGGGTAAGAAGCACAGCCTGCGCGGTAAGCAGACCCGGATTCACCAGTACAGCATGATTCGGGACTTCTTTGATCGTCACCTGAAAAACGCCGACTGAACCGGCGGCTTTCCCATGACTTCGTGAGCCGGGCTTTGCCCGGCTTTTTTTATTTCCCTCTCGGTCCCGCCCCTGTCGCCACCTTTCCCCCTCCTGGGCCCTCTGTCGCTCACTGTTGTAATTATGGCAATGCAAATGATAATGAGTTGCATTAAGTTTGCGGTATGGCTAGACTCGCCTCCACTCACTTGGGGCAAATACAGGGGAACTGAGATGAATAAGGCAACAAGGATCTTCCCGCGGGCGCTGCTGGCGACCGCACTCTGTGTAACGAATGCTGCGATTGCCGCAGAATCCGATGCGCGCCTGGAAACCGTCGAGGTAACCGGCGAGCAGGCGGGTAGCTACCTGGCCGAAGAAATGAGCACCGCGACGGGCCTGGGCCTGAGTGCACTGGAGACACCGCAGTCGGTCTCGCAGATCAGTCGCGCGCTGATGGATGACTTCGAAATCGACAGCCTGAACGAGGCGCTGGAAACCACTCCGGGTATCATGGTGGAGAGTGTCGAAACCGACCGCACTTACTACACCGCGCGCGGGTTTGATATCACTAACTTCCAGCTGGACGGCGTCGGTGTTCCCGCCACCTACGGTAACAGCAATGGCGAAATCGATACCGCCATCTTCGAACGCATTGAAGTAGTGCGCGGCGCCGGTGGCCTGATGGCCGGCGCAGGTAACCCCTCTGCCACCATCAACCTGGTGCGCAAGCGCCCCACCGATGATTTCAACCTGCAGCTTGGCGCGACTGCCGGCTCCTGGGACAAGGAGCGGCTGGATGCCGACGTCTCCGGCACCCTCACGGGCGGTGTCCGCGGGCGCTTTGTGGTCGCCGGCGAAGACCGGGAGTCCTACCTGGACCGCTATGGCATGCAGAAGAACGTCGCCTACGGTGTGGTGGACTGGGCTCTCGGTGCATCCACCCTGGCCACTGTCGGAATCAGTCATCAGGAGAGCAATGCTGACAGCCCGCTGTGGGGTGCGCTGCCGATGCACTATACCGACGGCACCCAGACCGATTACGACGTGTCCGCCAGCACTTCTGCCGAGTGGTCCTACTGGGACAATACCGACACCACCGCATTTGCGGAGTTGGTGCATGAGTTCGCAAACGGCTGGGAGGCGAGGGCCTATTACACCCACACCGAGGTGGAGGGGGATAGCGAGCTCTTCTACCAGTACAGCCTGCCCGACTCAGCGACCGACGCAGGCCTGATCGGCTACGCCAGCGAGTATGGGCTCGAGGAGAGCCGTGACCTGCTCGATCTGCGCCTGTCAGGAAGCTTTCCCCTCGCCGGTCGGGATCACGATCTTCTGGTCGGCTACAACTGGGCCGAGGGTTCAGTAGAAGACTATTCCCTGTTCGATTACACCAACGGGTTTCCCGCCATTGGCGATTTTACCGAGTGGACGGGCGTAACACCGGTGCGCCCTGTATTTACAGATGGGCTCAGCGGTAGCGATTGGAGTGATCGCCAGCAATCACTGTACGCAGCCACCCGCCTCAGGCTCGCTGAGCGCCTGTCCCTGATCGCAGGTGCGCGGGTCACCGACTGGAAAAGTGAGGGTGAGAGTTACGGAGAGGATCACGGTGCGCGGGCTAGCGGAGAGGTCCTGCCCTATGCCGGTCTGGTTTACGCCTTCTCTGACGCTGTCTCGGCTTACGTGAGTCACACCGAAACCTTTATGCCCAATCGGGATATTGGTGCCGATCTGAAGCGCCTGGATCCGGCTGAGGGGACAAATGACGAACTGGGGGTCAAGGCCGCGCTGATGGACGGCAAACTGGTTGCCACAGCCGCAGTGTTCCGCGCCGAACACCGGAATGTCTCGGAGTCCGCGTACTTTGATGCAGACCTCGGTGCAACGATTTACGAGGGGCGGGACTATGAGAGCCAGGGCTATGAGCTGGAGCTGGTTGGCCAGCTGAGCGAGGGCCTGCAGGCGAGTCTGGGCTATACCGAGCTGGATATCGAGGATCGTGAGGGTAATGAAGCTCGCAGCTTCGTTCCCAAGCGGGTATTGCGCGCCTATGCCAATTACCGAGTGCCGGCAATGCCGCAGCTGAAAGTCGGTGCCGGTGTTAACTGGCAGGACGATATCGAACGCACAACGGCTTACGGCATCACTGTGCGCCAGCAGAGCTATGCCAATGTCAGCGCATTTGCCAGCTATGCATATAGCGCGAATCTCAGCTTTGCCCTGAATGCCGCCAACCTGACTGACGAAAAGTTTATAAACAGCCTCTACTGGGATCAGGCTTTCTACGGTGCACCGCGCAATTTCAGCGCCTCCGTTAACTGGCGTCACTGATTCAGAGTATCCACAACGTTGATTGACTCAGCATTGGAGTGGCGGAATTCCCGCCACTCCCTTTTTGGTTTGATGACCCCGAAAAAAGCATGAATAAAATCCTGTTTAAATTGCACGGCTGGATGGCCCTGATTGCCTTTGTCCCACTGCTGGTGATTTGTATCACCGGCAGCATTCTGGTGTTCAAGCATGAGATTGACGCACTGTTGATCGAAGATCGGGTTCGGGTAGATGCCGCGGGTCGCGAGCGCCTGAGCCTGGATGCGTTGGCTGATTCGGTGAACAGCAGCTTTCCCAATCATGAAATTGTCGGATGGGCGCTATTTCAGGATAGGGGGCGGGCAGATCTGGTTTACACCATGGAACGTGGCACGGACGAATGGACCTATGCTCTGCTGAATCAGTACACCGGTGAGCCGTTGCGGCCACCCATGGGCCTGACGCATCACCTGACCGACTGGCTGCTGGACCTGCACTATACGCTGCTGCTAGGTGACTGGGGTATGTTGATCAGTAGTGTGTTTTCGATTCTCTTGTGCCTGCTGGGAATCACCGGCCTGATTCTGTATCGCAATTTTTGGAAGCGATTTTTCACCCTGTGCTGGGATGCGCGACTAATGGTCTATTTTTCTGACCTGCATAAACTGGTTGGCACTATTGGTGCGCCGGTTTTACTCATTCTCGGCTTCACCGGGGCCTGGTGGAATATCACGCACTTTGCCCATGAAATGGAAGAGCACGCCGATGGCCACGCGCATCAGGTCATGGAGCAGCGACTATACAGCGACAGGCTCTCGCTACAGGCCTTGCATGATCAGGCCGGTGAGCACATCGCCGGTTTCGAGCCAACTTATATCACCATGCCGTGGGAGCCGGGAGTGAATATCACCTTCTGGGGTGACGTGCCCAGCGGAAACCCGCTGCTGAGCCAGTATGCCAGCAGTGTGACCTTCGATGCGCACAGCGGCGAGTTTCAGGCGGCAGCGGATATCAGGGAGCAGAGTCTTGGTGTCAAAGTGGTCGACAGCTACCGCCGCCTGCATTTCGGGGACTTTGCCGGAGTCTGGAGCCGGGTACTCTGGTGCATACTGGGCCTGAGTCCTTTGATACTGTCGGTTACCGGGCTCACCCTCTGGTACAGGCGTCGGGAGAAACGCCGTAAGGCGCGGGAAAAAAGGCAATGGAAAAAACGCGCTCCGGCCGTCGCTGTTTCAACACCGTAGCGAGTCACCGGTCGTTTGTTACCTGTTGAATTGCCGGGCTTTGCCCGGCTTGCTGCTTTTGTCTGCTTGCTAGACCGATAAAAAACGGCAGTGGCCAGCATCGGTCAATACCGGAGGGCTCGGTCATTGGGTAACGTGCGCGCCCATTGTTGCCTGTGAATTATCTGTCGTCGTCTATAGCAACGGCGTGTTCCCTATACTGCTTGCGCTTCGATCAATCCTGTCTGTTCAGACCATTCGAGGATAAGACATGGCGCTCTGGAAACCCGACCCCTCTTTCTATCCCTCCCCCAAAATGGCAATGCAGGCACCGCCGGAGCGCCACGCGTATGTTGCTGCACTGAACTACGGGCGTAATGATCAGCCGGATGCCATCTGTGTTGTGGACCTGGATGAGAGTTCGGATTCGTATGGCACGGTGCTCAACAAAATGGATTTGCCACACGTTGGCGATGAATTGCACCACTTCGGCTGGAATGCCTGTAGCTCGGCCCTGTGTCCTTTTGCTCCCCATCCGCACCTTGAGCGCCGCTATCTGGTGGTGCCCGGTATTCGCAGCTCGCGCCTCTATATCATCGATACCAAACCGGACCCGACCAATCCGCAGATTACCAAGGTGATTGAGCCGGAAGAAGTGATGGCCAAGTCCGGCTACAGTCGTCCCCATACCGTGCACTGTGGTCCGGATGCGATCTACGTCAGTGCCATGGGTACCGCCAGTGGCGAAGATGGTCCCGGCGGTATCTTCATGCTGGATCACTTCAGCTTCGAAGTGAAAGGCCCGTGGGAGATAGATCGTGGCGACCAGGAGCTGGCCTACGATTTCTGGTGGCACCTGGCGGAGGACGTGCTGGTCAGCAGCGAGTGGGCCAAGCCACACCAGTTTGAAAACGGACTGGTACCGGAAGATTTACTCGCAAATAAATACGGGCACCGCCTGCATTTCTGGGACCTGCGCAAGCGCAAACTAGCCCAGACCATTGACCTGGGTGCCGAGCATCAAATGGTGCTGGAGTTACGCCCGGCCCACGATCCGCGCAAGAGCTACGGGTTTGCCGGTGTCGTTATCAGTACCGAGGACCTCTCCGCCTCCATCTGGGTATGGCACCAGAAGGACGGAAAGTGGCAAATGGAAAAGGTCATCACGATCCCACCGGTGCCCGTGAAAGAGGAGCAGTTGCCTCCGGCGTTAAAGCCTTTCGCCGCTGTGCCACCGCTGGTGAGTGATATCGATCTCTCCCTCGATGACCGTTTCCTGTACGTGTCCTGCTGGGGCACCGGTGAGCTGCTGCAGTACGACGTTTCCGATCCTTTCAACCCGAAGCTTTCCGGCAAGGTTGCCATCGGCGGAGTCGTCAACAAAAAGGCGCACCCCAAATCAGACAGCCCGCTGTTGGGCGGGCCGCAGATGGTGGAGATCAGTCGTGATGGCAAACGGGTCTACTTTACCAATTCCCTCTACAGCAGCTGGGATGATCAGTTTTACCCGGACAAAATGGGAGGCTGGATGGTAAAGGTCAATGTGGATCCCGACGGCGGCATCGCTCTGGATCCGGATTTCTTCGTTGACTTTGGTGAGACCCGGGTCCACCAGATCCGCCTGGAGGGTGGCGACGCCTCCACGGATTCCTTCTGCTACCCGTCATGACCCCGTGGAGAACGAGGTGTTAGGGCCTCTCGGCCCCTGGCTCGCCATGCTCGGCTTTGGCGCCTTCCACGGTCTCAACCCGGGCATGGGTTGGCTGTTTGCGCTGTCACTCGGGCTGCAGCAGCAGCGCGAACGGGTGATCTGGCTATCCCTGATTCCCATTGCCGCAGGCCACGCCCTCGCGATTGGCCTCGCGGCGCTGCTGGTATTGCTGGGGTTGCAGTTCATCTCTCTATCCGTGTTGCAGTGGCTCACCGCAGGCCTGTTATTGCTCTTCGGCCTCTACAAGCTGTTCAACTACTACCGACACCCTCGCTGGGTGGGTATGAAGGTGGGTTTCGGGGATCTGTTCCTCTGGTCTTTCCTCATGGCCACTGCCCACGGTGCCGGTTTGATGGTGATTCCGGCGTTGATGGGTGTGACGGGTGCGGGGATGGATCACAGTGGTCATGCGGGCCATGTCTCCGCAGCGGGTATGGATATGGTGCTGGCAGTGGGTCTGCATACTGCCGCCATGTTGCTGGTAATGGGGGCGACGGCCTGGGTGGTATACCGGAAATTCGGCCTGACGATACTGCGCCAGCACTGGATCAATTTCGACCTGATCTGGGCGTTCGCATTGCTGGCGGCCGCGGGGATCGCCGCCTGGATGGCCTGGTAGCCCTTCCGGTAATCTCGATCAGTCCGACCAGCGAATTTCCTCCCGGGGAACTGGCTCGAACGGATTCCGTTTGTGGATGGAGATATAGCAGCGCCCGTACTTTGAGCGCGGACACTGCTTGTGGGGCCAGGGACCGCCGTGCAGTTCGATCGGCAGAATGTGGTGCATCATCGCTACGTGTGCCCGGTACACGGTGTTGCCGCCCATCTCGTAAGATAGGGGGTGCTCCTCCTCGATGATGGCGAAATTCCAGGGTGGTTCGTAACGGCCGCTGCGCTGCTGGCGTCCGCAACTGCCGCAGGGATTCTGCACGGCGTGAACCCACTCTTCGTCTTCCCGCACTGTCACCTTGCCGAAATTGGCGATGGCGTAGAACTCAACAGTGCGGATAACGCGCTCCTTGTCCGGCAATTTGTTGACGCTGTCATACCAGCTCAGCCAATCCTTTTCACAGCTGTTGCGCAGGCAGTCATTCAGGTGTTCGATACCGTGTTGCCGGTAGAGGCGGGTGAGCATCAGTGCGCAGTAGTCCCGGTAGAAGTCGTGCAGATCCCGAGCACCCCTTTCGACGGTGCGATAGAACTCAAAGGCGCCGTCCGTATCTCCATGTTCCAGCTTCTCTGTGAAGACTCCAAGCGGATCTTCCATAAACGGCCGCACACTGGCGAGGCTCACGCCCTCTCCGGCGAAGTTGGAGAATAGTGATTCCATGGGTACCAGGTGCTTGGCGGCCTCATGGCCGAGCTTGTCGCTGCTGTAGGCAATGATGGATGTCATCCAACCGTGAAAGAGCACGTGCAGCTCATGGTAGAGGGCTGTGACATGCTGGAAACTGGTCTTGATGCGGTCGTGGTCGTCGCTGTGAATCGCCGCCTGCATGCGCTCCAGGCCAGACTGGCCGAGCGTTTCCAGCTCGGAGGCAGAAAACATCGGGGAAGTCATGGGCTCTCTCCGCGGTTGCCTGCAGTGCAGGTTAGGCTGGCGGAGGTTCTTTCAACAGAGCCACCGGGGGCAGGTGGCAGAGGGCTGCTGGTGGATCAGTCTCTCAGGACCGTCTCCCGAAAGGCCGGGCGTTGCTCCAGTCCGGCCGCTATTTCCGCCAGCTGCCTGTGGCTGCTACGCCAATCGATCTCGGCGTGGCGGAAGTCGAGATAGCCCAGCGCCACGGCGAGATTGATATGCGCCAGGGACAGCTCCCCGGGCAACAGCCCGCTATGCTGCGCCAGGTAATCGAGAGTGCGCTGTATGGCATCCTGGTATCGCTGCCACCAGAATTCTGAGCGCAATCCGTCGTGCTCCCGGCTTTTTTCGATGCGCAGCAGTACCAGGGTGTCGATGAGCCCCGAGCACACGGAAGAGAACGTCTTGAGCTCCCAGCTTTTTTCCACTGCCGATCCGAGCTGGCCATTGCCCAGCTCGCTGTCCAGGTAGGCGCAGATGACTTCGCTATCCATGATGCTGTGACCGGCGTCGGTGACCAGGCACGGCACTTTGCCCAGCGGATTTGCGTTCAGGAAATCCGCCTCGTTACTGAATGGGTGGGATACCGTCTCCCTTACTTGCGCAAGCAGGTTGTGTTCGCGCAATCCGATGCGGGCACTGCGGGCATAGGGTGAGGAGTTGGTCAGGTAGAGTTGCATGGCGCCCTGCTGCGATCACTGTGAAAGTCAGAGTCTGCGCGAGGGCGCCCGTACTGTCCAGCTGGCGCGATCAGTGCAACGGCGGCTGGTGACTGTTTGTGATCCGGTGATACAAGCGGTCTTTCAGGTGGGCCCGCTGGATTTTGAGGGAATTGAAGTGGTTATCGTCGGTAGCTACCCCGCGCTCTTCCAGTCCGCGAATTTGTTTGTCGAGTTTGTGGTAGGTTTCGCTTTCGGTTTTGAACCTCAGGTCTTCACGGTTCAGGCGCTGGATGGTGTCACTGAATTCGGGAAAGTCGTTCTCAAGGGAGTGGGAAGGTATTGGCATGGCAAGCTCCTGCGAAATTATCGAACGGCCACGACGTAAGTGTAGCCTCTGGGTTGAATTTGGCGCAGCGGTATAGCGGGGAACAGGCCTGGGACTTCCCCATGACAATCTAACTAACCGACCTAATGAGCTTTCTTTTTATAGCTAATCTTACGGGCCCGTGATCCAATCACTTGATCCAATCCAGGCCTGTGCCGTAAGTACTGGCTCACGAGCTGCGCGTTGCAGCGTCTCAGGTCTCCGGTCGGAGACGTGGGACTGGATCACTATAGTCAATGTGGACTGCTTGGGAGTTGTAGTGTGGATCTGAATGCGAACTTTGATCGCAGAGCGGTTATCCGTCCGGGTGAATACCAGTGGCGCCCGTCGCCGGTGGCAGGCGTCGAGCGCATGATGCTGGATCGTATTGGCGATGAGGTGGCGCGCGCGACCTCGATCGTCCGCTATGCGCCCAACAGCACCTTTCCCGAGCATACCCATGGCGGCGGTGAGGAGATCCTGGTGCTCGAGGGGGCTTTCGGGGATGAATATGGCAGTTACCCGGCGGGGACTTATATCCGCAACCCGATCGGTTCCAGCCACAGCCCGAGCGTGGGCCCGGAAGGCTGTACCATCTTTGTCAAACTGCACCAACACAGCGAAAAGGAAAAGAACCGGATAGTCATCGATACCCGCGCGGCACAGTGGCAGCCCGGGCTGGTGCCGGGGCTCTCGGTGCTGGGGCTACACGAGCTGGAGGGAGAACGTGTGGCACTGGTGCGCTGGGCCCCGTACACGCAATTCCAGCAGCATATGCACCTGGGCGGCGAAGAGATTTTCGTGATCGAGGGGACTTTTTTTGACGAGCATGGCGAGTATCCCCGGGGCAGCTGGATTCGCAGCCCACACCTGAGTGAGCACACGCCTTTTACCCGTGAAGACGGGGCGCTGATCTATGTGAAGACCGGCCACCTCTGAGGCCGATTCCCAGGCCCGCTCAGTCCAGCAGGGCCTCTTCCTCCTCACGGATGCGCAGGGGCAGCCGTTCCCCGAAGAAATACTCGAGATAGGCGATGACGGCCCGCTTGGCTTCGTCGATATTGAAGTCATCGATGCGGCCAAAGCGGCCGTAGGCGCCGGACCAGATACCCTCTGCGATGGTCAGTGCTACCCGAAAGCGCTCCGGCCAGCGGGGTGAGGCCGGCAGCTCAAAGTCCGTATCCAGGTAATCCAGTAGACGCAGCCCCAGGCGGTTGCGGTCTTCCAGCAGCAGTTCCCGTACCGCCCAGCCGGGGGCGGGACCGAAGCGCATTTTCATCACCGATTCGCTGGCGCACAGCTGTTTCTGGAGCTGATCCAGGAAGTGCTCGGTGCGGCTCTGCCAGTTGGGGCTGGAGCCGGCACTGACGTCGGGCAGCGAATCCAGGTGCCGCTGCATCAGAGCGGCAAACAGCGCCTCGCGATTGGGGAAGAAGTGGTAAACCGATGCGGCGGGCACGCCTGCGGCCTCGCTCAGGTCCGATAGGCTGATCTCGCTGGTTTCGCGAAATTGCAGCAGGCCGTCGAGGGCATCGAGCAGTGTGTCGAACTTCTCTCGGCCGTTCTTTCGTTGTGGCTTTCGGGGCAGGGTTGTATACCGCCTTCGTGGCAGGGGTGGGCTGGGATCAGTCAACGCTCGGTAACTCTCTTGTTTAACCCGAGGGCATCACATTCGGGTCGTGGCATTTTTACCTTGTAGTTATCACCTCGGCTCGCACTATTGGCCTGACCTGGCGCACGCGAGTCTTCTTTTTGGCGTTTGGTGACACCGGATTATCTTGCACTCAGTGTCCAGCCGCAACCGGCGAGCACTTTGCGCGTGAGCTGGATCATAAAAACCCGGGTTTTGCGTGGGGGAACTCGAAACTATTCGGATATTTTGCCCTGCGGCAGCGGCGGACATCGATGGAGACAAACCCCTGCGAATTGAGCGGAAATTATTGGCGCAGCCTTTGCGGTCACTTTTTGTGCAGGCGCTAGGATTGTGCGTAGCGACATCCGTGGGGCAGTGACAGCCTGATTTGGTGGGTGCTCTCCCGGTGAGTCGCAACTTTGGGTTTTCTTTAGGGTAATTTCGCCGCGGTTTCATGGGGAACTCTGTCGAGCCGTGCGAAGAGGTAGCGGGATGTACAGGAGGTACAGCGTGGTCAGCTCACTAGGGGAGGGAGGGCCACGGCGCCCTTCCAGAAATTGGATAGTCGCGGGGGTGTTGTCTCTCGCATTTGGCGCACAGACGGCAGCCGTACAGGCAGATGACAGGGACATTGCCCTGAAGCTGCTGGGCAAGCATGTCTTTTTCGATACCAGCCTTTCCAGCTCAGGGGAAATGGGCTGCGTGACCTGCCATACCCCGGAAACCGGCGGCACCGGCGGCGATTCAAACGTCAATTTGACGCAGGTGGCGATTACGGGGGCAGATCCCGCTACGGTCGGGCGGCGTAAGCCCCCGAGTAATACCTACGCCAGTTTCGTGGAGCCGTTCCTGCCCTGCGACCTTGGTGGGCCAAACAACCCTCCGGGGGTGGAGCAGTATTGCGGCGGTAACTTCTGGGATGGCCGCGCGCTGGGGCGACCCAACATAGAGGGTTTCCCGGGCGCTGCGCCGCATATCGGCGAGGAGGTGTTCCACGATATCGAAAACCCGGTGGTACTGGGCTATGCCAAATATATTGGCGCCACCACTGACCAGGCGATCAACCCCATCCCCAATACGGTCGAGCAGAATATGCCGCGGGACCAGGTGTGCCTGACCGTGCAGTCTTCAGATTATGCCTGGCTCTATGAGCTGGCCTGGGATACACCGCTGAATTGCAGCAATGTGATTGCCTATAACGGCGAGCGGCATCTGGATATCACCTTCAAGCGGCTGATGATGTCTGTCGGTGCCTACCAGCATTCCAAGGATATCAACTCGTTTACCTCCAAGCGGGATCTGGCAATCCGCGCTGAGCTGGCCTGTATCGATAGCGACTTCCGTGATTACTGGAACCCCAGTGTCTGTACGGACGTGCAGACATTGCAGGCCTCTAATCCTGACAAAGAATATGGCAAGTTCCCGTTGGTACTCTTTACGGATCAGGAAAACCTGGGCCACGACCTGTTCTACAACGTGGACCTGCCCTTCTCGCCGCGGGAGTCTAGGGATGATATTCCGGCGGCACAGTGCGCCTTCTGCCACAGTGACAACCCGGACACCGATGACGGCTCGGAGCTGCTGCAGACATACATGGACCAAGCGTACCACAACATCGGCACCCCGCCGAACCCAGAAGTGCCCCTGAACGGAGGTATCCTTGATGGCGGTATGTCTGAAACTACTGCAATTCATCGTCCGGGCTTCTTTCGTACACCCACGATCCGCAATATCGACAAGCGTCCCAACCGACAATTCGTGAAGGCGTATACGCACAACGGTTTCTTCAAGAGCATGAAATCCATCGTGCACTTCTACAACACGAGCCAGGTAAAGGATCGCTGTGAGGATGTCCTGCCTGCGGAAACGGTATTGACCGAGGCCGTGGCCTTGGCCAACGACTGTTGGCCGCGCGCAGATGTTCCTGCTACACAGTCGCCGCCGTTCCTCGTTGGCGCGCTGGGCATGACCGATGCGCAGGAAGACGCCATCGTGGCTTATCTACAGACATTGACGGACCTGCACAGCGCGGACGAGCCGGAGCTGTTGAAGCCCCAGCCCAGTGCATCGGCCAGCATGTTCATGGATATGCGCCTGTATGAGACCATCTGTGATCTCGCCGAGGCGGAGGAAGAGCCAGTGATTCCCTTCCGGTTCCCGCGGGGTCGCTCGAGTTGCATGTCCATTGATGACGCGGCGCGGAGGTTGGACGAGGACGAGTGGGTGAGTGAGGAGTAGTCTCACTGTTGACTCACCGACACCAGAGGAAAGGGGGCCGACAGGCCCCTACTTTTCCACAGTTTGAGAGCCACTGGCTCCCCTTTCTATTCTCTCGCTTTTATCTTCAGTGATATTTCAGTTCAGTCGCCTTGCCCCAGAACACGTAGTAGGAAAACGCGGTGTAGGCGAGAATCAGGGGGACCACGATCGCCGCGCCGACGAAAATGAATTTCAGGGATTCCGGGGCGCTGGCAGCTTGCCAGATATTGAGTTCGCCGGGCACAATTTCCGGGAAGAAGCTGAACGCCAGGCCGGAGAAGCACAGCAGAAAGATGCCAACCGTGAGGAAAAAGGGCACCCGGCAGTGGCGATCATTTTCCTTCGGCAGCCGCTTGAGAAGGCGATCATTGACCACAAATCCGGCAAAGGTCAGCGTGGGAATCAACAGTACGAACATCACCAGCGGATAGGTAAACCAGCGATCGAACACGCCCGGGTTGACCAGCGGGTTGATCAGCGACACCGCCAGCACGCCGAGTAAAGTGGCACGCCCCGCCTTGCGGGTCCACTGCACCGCGCGTTTCTGCAGGTCTCTCTCGGTTTTCATCACCAGCCAGGCCGCACCAATATAGCTGTAGGCTGCGGTCACGCCGAGAGCACTGAGCAGGGAGAACATCTGCGCCTGCCAGCCGCTTTCAAAACCCATCACATACTGACCGAGCATATAGCCCTGTGAAAGAGTGGTGAGCAGGGAGCCGCTCTTGAATACCCGGTCCCAGGTGAGCTTGTGGTCCACTGCGGCTTTGGCGCGAAAGTCGAATGCAACCCCACGCAAAATGAGCCCGATGAGCATGATCGCTACCGGGATGTAAAGACTGAACATGATCTGGCTCAGCGCCGCGGGAAAAGCGATCAGCAGAATTCCGATCGCCAGCACGAGCCAGGTTTCGTTGGCATCCCAGAAGGGGCCGATCGAGGCGATCATGGTATCCCGCTGGAGTTCATCCTGTGTCTGCATGGGCAGCAGAATGCCCACCCCGAGGTCGTAGCCGTCCAACACGGCGTAGATGAGTACCGCGAGGCCCATGATGCCGATGAAGATCACCGGCAACCACTCGTTGAAAGTCATCGTCTCAGGGTTCATGCCTGTCCCTCCTGGGTTGCGCCGGGCAGGTTGGTGATGGTGCCCTCCTTCTGAGGCGTGGTGGTTTCGAATTCCTCCACCTCGACCGCCTTGCGGGCCATGACCCTCAGCGTATGGATATAGGCCCACAGCAATATCACGTAAATGGTGAGGTACATGGCCAGTGAGAAGCCCACGTTGCCGGCCGCCAGCGGGGTCACTGCGTCGGCGGTGGTCAGCACGCCGGTGACCAGCCAGGGTTGGCGCCCGATCTCGGTGACGTACCAGCCCGCCAGGGTGGCAACCCAACCGGAGAACGTCATGCCCACCACGACTTTCAGCAGCCACTGCGGGAGCTCCCCGCGACGGCGCAGGAAGTAACAGCCGGTCCAGGCAACCGCGATCATCAGTAGACCCATCGCGACCATGAGCCGGAAACCGAAGAAGACCGGCTTGACCGGCGGGTGATCGCCCTCGAACTCGTTGAGTCCGACGATCTCACCATCGGCATCGTGCGTAAGGATCAGGCTGGCCAGTTTGGGGATGCCAATTTCAAAGTGATTGGTGCGCTCTTCCTCATCGGGGATGGCAAACAGCAACAGAGGAGCGCCTCGCTCGGTCTCCCAGACTCCTTCCATTGCCGCGATTTTTTGCGGCTGGTGTTTCAGTGTGTTGAGTCCATGCAGGTCGCCCACATAGGCCTGGATCGGCGCAAGCACCGCGGCAATGACCAGGCCGGTTTTCAGTGTGAGCCGCGGCGCCTTTTTATGGTCGCCTTTAAGGATCCGGTAGGCAGACAGGCCCGCCACGAAGAATGCCCCGGTCAGGCCAGAGGCGATCAGCATATGGGCGAAGCGGTACGGGAAGGAGGGATTGAAAATCACTTCCATCCAGCTGGTGACATGGGCGACACCGTCGCGCATTTCAAATCCGGCGGGGGTATGCATCCAGGAGTTGAGTGCAAGGATCCAGAATGTCGACAGCATGGTACCCACAGCCACGACAAAGGCGGAAAACGTATGGACTTTGCTGGGTACTTTGTTGATGCCGAAGAGCATGATGCCGAGGAAGGTGGCTTCCAGGAAGAACGCGGTAAGGACCTCATAGCCCAGCAGTGGACCGGCAATATTGCCAACGGTTTCCATGTAGCCCGGCCAGTTGGTACCAAACTGGAACGACATGGTGATGCCGCTCACCACACCCAGGGCAAAGTTGAGTGCAAACACCTTGACCCAGAAACGGTAGGCGCGCATCCAGATCGGGTTATCGGTCTGGTCGTGTCGCAGCTTGAAATAGAACAGTATCCACGCCAGTGCGATGGTGATGGCGGGGAACAGGATGTGGAAGCTGATATTGGCTGCGAACTGTATTCTCGACAGCATCAGTGTATCGAGCATGGGAACCTCTGTAGTTGGCGAATGGCTCTCCCGTGGCGGACTGGCATTGGGCGCCCCAGCCCCTAGCGATCCGTTTTGCCGGCGACACCTCCCTTTACTTTTTCCCGCAGCTCGAGCAGGCGGGTGACGCCCGAACCCAGCTTCATCAGTTTTAGCAGGTCTCGTTCATCAAGCCGGCTCAGGGTGTTGGCAAACTGGTCCAGCAGTTCGAGCAGGTCATAAACCTGACGCATTTTTTCCTGGGCTGCCGCCTCCCGCTCGTTGTCTGGCTCGTTCAACAACAGTTGGCGGAGCAGGGACAGTGTCGGGTCCAGCTCGCGCTTGCGGCGCTCTTCGAACACCGTGCGCGCCATATCCCAAATCGAGCCCGCGGCGGTGAAATAGTCCTTACGGTCTCCGGGCCGGTGACGCAGTTCGATCAGGCGCCAGGCCTGCAGCTCCTTGAGACCCATGCTCACGTTGCCGCGACTCACACGGAGTGCCTCGGCAAGTTGGTCCGCATTCAGCGGCTCGCCGTGCACAGTCAGCAGGGCCAGCATCTGCCCAACGGTGCGGTTGAAGCCCCAGCGGCTGCCCATCTCGCCAAAGTGCAGTACGAACGCCCTGGTCTGGCCTGTCAGTAGATCCATTATATTTTGAACTTTCAGAAATTTTTGAAAATTCTAACCGTTGCGCCATTCCTGTCAATCGATGACAGAAAATAATGTCCTGATTCAGGTTAAATCAGGGGCTGCATAGCCAAGCTTTTGACCTGACCAGGCATTCATAGCCCATTTGCGCTCGCAAGCCGCTATTGCTGCCTCTCTGTCTCATGGGCCTTTTGCGACGCCCGGCAGCCTTTTGTCAGCACGCGGTCAATGTTGTGGTGGCTTGCTGTTACCAGTGTCCGTGTCGGTGTTGGAGTCAGAGTCAGGTGCGGAGGGGGGCGGTATCGCGGCGCGGTGCGGCCAGTCTTCCGGAACGATAAAGCCGCGGCTCTGCTCGCTGCCATGGTAACGGGCAGCAATACACCAGGGCCGGAAGGCCGCCTGCTGCGAGAATTGCTCGATGACTGTATGGATGCCGACGTCTTCGGCAACAGCATAGCCCCCGTCGGCCAGCCAGGCCTGTTTCGGTAACCGCGTCCAGCGCCAGTTGTGCGTTTCCCCCATCCCCGCCTCCCGTGCTGCCACTGCGAATTCGCGACCGAGGGTCGAGGGTGTTGCCCACCAGTAGTTGCTGACTTGCGGGTTGATCTCGGCGGAAACCGGTGGCGCCTCGCAGAGTGGGCGGAACAGCCTTCCCGGCACCAGGGCCCACTGCCGGGACACCTGCCACAAGTGTTGGGCCAGTTCGGCGCTGGCGGTGGAGCCGAGTGCCACCGGAAGCTGGTGGTTGCGCATGCGAGCCAATTTCACATCGAGCCGGTCGCGTAGTCCCGGGCCTACCCAGTGGCGCCCGTCAACCTGCAGGTAGAATTTCACCGCCAGTTCCCAGTGCTCGACACAACTTTCCGGCAGGTAGCGCACCAGGAAATCCAGCTCGCCGAGGGTCCGACCCTGCTCGCGCAGGGGCAGATTACGTGCCAACAGCTGGTATTGGGGGTGATGTTCGAACGCGAAGCCCCACAGGTCCTCGAAGTAGATGCCCAGGCGCCCCGACGGTCGCTCGGTCAGGTAAGTGGCGAGCAGCGGCTCCAGGCGCGCACGGTTTTCACCGGCGGCAAAATACTCCCGCAGTGCCGCCTGCCGCTCCGGCGGCAGCAGGGGCAGTCCGCAGTCGCGCACGATATGGGGTGCACTCACAGCCCAGAGCAGGTTTGCCCAGTGGTCCGGTTGGACGTTTGTGAAGTAATCAGTCATGGAGTTGCCATGCCGGTGCGGCGTTTCAGTTGCCCGAACGTAGGCGCTTCAAAAAAGCGGCGCAGCAGGGAGGCCTATGCTAGGGTTTGCCAATGCGTTGGCAAACGCAAGCAAAATAATAACGACGAATGATGTGAGGAGCCCCCCGTGGAATCAGGTCCATTGATCTCGATCGGTCTGCCGATCTCCCTGTTTATCATCATGATCGGCATTGGCATGACGCTGACAGCCAGGGAGTTTCACCAGGTGACGGTGAAACCCACCGGGCTGATTATCGGTAGTGTCGCGCAGATACTGGTGATGCCCTTGATTGCCTTCGCGCTCTGCTGGCTGCTCAGCCTGCCCCCGGCAATTGCGGTCGGGCTGGTGATCATCGCCGCCTGCCCCGGTGGTACCACCTCCAACCTCTTCACCCTGTTGGCACGTGGCAACGTGGCGCTATCGATTGTGCTGACGGTGTGCGCAAGCCTGATTACCGTGATGACCCTGCCGATATTCGCCAATTATGCGCTGCAGCTGTACTTTGGCGCCGAGCGGGAAATCGTGCTGCCGTTCGGCCGCACTGTCGCCATGCTATCGGCGATCGTCCTGTTGCCGGTGATGATCGGAATGGGAATCCGGGCCTGGCAGCCCAGGCTTGCCCACCGTGCCGAAGGGGTTGTCAGTATTTTCGGCGGTCTGGTGCTGGCCGTGCTGGTGGTTGCCCTGGTCTACGGCATTCGCGATCGCTTCCTGGAGTTGATGGCCCAGGCCGGACCCTCCGCCATCCTGCTCAATCTGCTGGGTGTGGGCCTGGGGCTGCTCTGCAGTCGCGCCTGCGGACTCTCGCGCCCACAGGCGCTGGCGGTGGCAACAGAGTTGGGGATCAAGAATGGCACCCTGGGTTTGATGGTCACTTTGACACTGCTGCACTCCAGTGAGATGTCGGTGCCGTCAGCCATCTACGGTGTACTGATGTTCCCGATCGGTTTCCTGCTCGCCGCCTACGGCCGCCGCGTGATTCCCTCCACGAAAAAGTCCGCTGACACTCCAGCGGCCGGGCTTACCGAGGCCGGCTGAAGCCACTCCGCAGGGCCGCTGTGCCGTGAAGGGCGCAGCGGCTTATTCAAGTGTTTCGATTCAGATTTTTTGTGGCACGGTGTTTGGGGGCACGCGGGCGTCGGCAAGTTCTGCCAAGTCTCGCGCTCCGAGATCTGTCAAAGCCCGGTGCTTCGTGCCGAGTAAAATATTGGACTCAGGTGTTTGTTCCGGTGTGACGGGCTCGCTCCGGCAGAAGTCGCAATGCTATTTGAATGCTGTAGCGGGGATTCTCGAGAGCAGGATGGCACCGGCGGCAAACAGGATGATCAGCGACAGCATCGAATAGCGCACATCGCCAAACCAGGTGCCGAAAAGACCGAACAGCGGCGGTCCGATCAGTGCGGCAAACTTCCCCATCAAGTTGTAGAAGCCGAAGAACTGGCCGCTCTGCTCGGCGGGTATCAACCGTGCGTAACAGGAACGGCTCAGCGCCTGCACGCCACCCTGCACCAGGCCGATCAACACGGCAATGGCAAAAAACTCCCAGGGTGCGCGAATAAAGAATCCCCAGATGCACACCAGTGTGTAGATGGCGAGGCCGATATAGATCCCCCGTTGCGGACCAATCCGGTTGCCCAGGTGTCCGAAAGCGATGGCGGCGGGAAAGCCAATAAACTGTACCAGCAACAACGCCAGAATCAGGTGGGAACGCTCGAATTCCAGTGCGCGCCCGTAAGCCACGGCCATGCGAATCACGGTACCGACACCATCGATATAGAGCCAGTAGGCGATCAGGAACAACAGCAGGTGGCGGTGCCGGGGCAGGGCACGCAGGGTGTCGATTACCTGCCCACCGCTGTCTCTCCACAGCGAGGTGGTGGCTGCTGCGGCAGTGGCCGGCGGTTCCGGCACCAGTAGCAGCAGCGGCAGGGAGAACAGGGCCCACCAGAGGGCGGTGATGGCAAAAGCGGCCAGGGCCGCCTCGGTGCCGTCGGCAAAACCGAACAGTGCCGGTTTGAGTGCGGCGGCGACGCAGCCCAGATACAGCAACCCGCCCCCCAGGTAGCCGAGCCCAAAGCCGAGGCCGGATACGGCGTGCCAGCGCTCGACCGGAGCCACGTGCACCAGTAGCGCATCATAGAGCAGGTTGGCGCCGAGAAAACCAATCGTGCCGCAGACGAACAGCAGCGCCGCAGGGAACCAGCTGCCCTGGGGGACCTCGGCCAGCAGTCCGGTGGCGAGCATGCCGCCCACGGCAAACAGCAGCAACAGTCGCTTGCGTGCGCCACTGCGATCGGCAATGGCGCCGAGGAAGGGAGCCGAAAGTGCGATGATCAGTGAGGCGGCGGCGTTGGCCCAGCCCAGGCGCAGATTGGCGGCTTCGGCGCTTGCGTCGGCACTCCAGTAGTCCTGAAACAGCAACGGGAAGAAACCCGCGAGCACAACGGTAGCGAAGGCCGAATTGGCCCAGTCGTAGAATGCCCAGCCCCAGACGCGTCTGTCGTATTTCATCAGAGGGTCGCTGCGCTACTCACCACTTGAAACGGAAACCGAAGATCAGTCCTGCGGTGGTGCTGTCGCCGAAGTTGTTGAGGCTGGAGGATAGATTCAGCTCACCATAGACGGAGCATTCATCGCCGCACTCGTCGTAGGTGGCGCCCAGGGCGAGTTGGCCGTACCAGTTGTCCCCCTCCTGGCGCAACTGGGTCCCGGAGACGTCGACAGTGGCCACATCGTCGTAGAAGTAGTTGACGCTGGGGGTGATATAAAAAGCGATGCGCTCCAGCGGCCTGTCGCCAAACATATTGCGCTGGGATTTACGGCGACTGATGCGCTGTTCGAACGCCGAGCCGAACTGGAAACGCCAGCCATCGTTGTCTGCCTGGGAAAACTTCACTCCGTAGTCGTCGATGATGTCGTCGATGTCTTCGCTGGAATACACCAGCTGGGCAAAGGGGGTTGCGGAGTAATAGTCACACAACTTGAAAGTACGTCCACCCTCGAGGGCCAGCGAGTAGCCGAAGGCCTCGCTGTCTTCGGCCAGCGGACGCAGGTCATCGGGATCCAGCTCCGCTTCAAACCAGTTCAGCTGTATTTGTGCGTCAAAGTATGCCCCGCGGTTTCCGTACCAGGTACCAAAAAGGGTTGTGCCATAGTTTTCCAGCTGGATATTGCCGTTGCCGAAAAAGGACTCCACATCGGTATCGGATTCGCTGTAGTGCAGGGCCACGCCGGCAAGGGGCTGCGTACCGCGGACGGTGAATCCCAGCGGGACATCGATGCCGGTCTGGACTCGCCAGGCATCCTGCTCCCATTGTGCCCGGGTGGTACTGATCTTTGGCGCCAGTTCGCCATAGTCGCCGCGCACACGAATCCAGGCTCCACCACCATCGATCGTCTGCTCCACGGATGAGGGGAAGTCGCAGTTGCCGAGGTCCTGGTAACTGCTCCCCATCCAGAAGCGGTTGCCCACACGCTGGCGCAGGGTTTCCGGCTGGTTCAGCTGCCGCAGCAGGAGTGGCAGGGATTCGTAAAGTACGGCTGCGGGCTGCCAGCGAACCTGCAGCCCCGGGAAATCCGCATCGAGACTGTCGAAGGTGGAGCGCAGATACCAGTCGCCGTCTTCAGGCGTGTCGCGGCCACCCTGTTGCAGGGTATAGGCATAGGCGCCGCCCACGATCGCAGGAGTGGCATCCCGTGTGGTGAAGTCGCCGGCCAGTGTGAAGGCGCTGTCCGGCGAGTTGCCATCCACCTGGATCACGCGAATGCCGTCGCCGAAGGTTGGCGCACCGAGCCCGCCGCGATTGGCGATATCGACAAGTGTACGGCCTGTGACATTGCCCTCGACACGAAATAGATCCGCCGGTGCGCCGTCACCGCCGAGTCGCGCGTCCAGCCACAGGCGGCCATCCTTGCCGCGGTAGTTGCCGAACCTGCCCTCGCTGTCCGGGCTCAGGGTCAGGCTGTCATAGCGCGCATTCTGCAGGTTTAACGTCCCCGCATTGGTGACATTGCCGCTAATGCGGTAGTTGCGCGGCACGAACTCCACCAGGCCGCCGAAAAAAATTTCTAGCCCCAGGTCATTGCCATCACCGTCCCTGCCGCCGCCAACCGCCAGGGTGCCGGAGAAGATCATCTTTGAACTGCCCTCGATAACGATGCGTTCCCAGTTGCGCAGCAGGTTGCCGTCGATCTCGTGATCGAGGACAAAAGTCAGAGTGTCGATGGCGCCGTCGGTGCTGGTAAGGTCGTCACCGCCGTCGAGCAGAGCGGTACCATCGTAGGCGAAGGAATCGATCAGCAGTGTGTCGGAGCCCGGCCCCCCGCGCACCTCGTTGGCAATACCCTCATCCCAGTAGATATTGTCGTCGCCGGCCCCAGCGTCGATGTAGCGGAACACGAAGCCACCATCGAGCAGGATGTCATCGTCGCCATCCCCGCCCAGGGCAAAAAATGTCAGGCCATCGAGTAGCTCGATGGTGTCATTGCCGGCACCACCGTCGATGGCCCCTTCATCCAGAGGCGTACCGATGCGGGTGTCGCGGTTGTCCATGATAATGGTGTCGTCACCGACGCCGCCGAGGACGTCGCCTTCCACAATGACACCATCTAAAAGAATGGTGTCGGCACCGTCTCCGCCGTCCACGGTGCCGGTGGTGCCGCCGAGCAGGTTGAGCGTATCGTCACCACCGAGTCCGCTGACGTCGGCGCCCACTGCATCATTGTCGATATCACAGGTGATATCGTCTGGTCCCTCGGTGCCGATATTGTCGGGCAGGCAGGCACCTAACCCCGGCGCTGTGGCACTGAGCAGGACTAAAGCTGCACACGCACTGACAAGTTGCGGCTTGGATAGAGGGAACAGAGGGAATTGTTGTCTGTTAAATCTGGCCAAGTATTTTCCCCGCCTTATGAAATTATTTCAGGGCTGCCGCTGCTGCGGCCGGCGACTCAGAATCGGTAGCCAATACCGAGATTTACAATCCAGGGGTCGTAATCAAAATCCGAGTAAAGACGGTCAAAGCCCGGCTCAGTGGGAAAGGTGATGCGCGCATCGGTATCCGACTTGAAGTAGAGCAGCGACAGGTTGGCGAGCCATGGACTGCCGTGAGCGAAGTGAAAATCCAGGCCCGCCTGTGCGGCGACACCCCAGGAGTAACTGAGGGACAGCCGCCCGGGTCCGGTGGCGACACCTGAATCGATCAGGAAATCCGACAGCTCGCCGTTCAGGGAAACATCGTGGTAATCGGTGTAATTGATGCCGATACCCACATACGGTCGCCCCAGGCATTCCGCTCCGAGCGGATACCAGTTGATGAGGGCATTGGATGAGGTGACCTCGAAATCCCCCAGCGGGATAGCATTGCGCCCCGGCAGGGCGCGGAAGCCCTGGAGGTCAGCGTCAAACCCTGTACTGCCGATATAGAGGAGCTCAACGCCCCAGTGGTCCAGGGGCTGCCACACGGCGGAGAGATTCCAGCTGGTTTCGCTGTCGATCTCCCAGCGGGCGTTGTAAAGATCCCAGTTCTGCAAAACCGCATACTTGAACGGCGTCGATTCGTCGTCGGGGCTCACGTAGCTGCCCCCAACCCTGAGGATGACATCCCCCCAGTCTGCTTCCCTCCAGTCCGGCTGGGCCATTGCCCGGGGCGAGGGCCACCACAGTGCTGCAGAGACAATAATCAATAATGCCGGCGCCCAAGGGCGCAACAGGGAGTGGAAATGAGAGAGTGTGTGGCGTTCCATCGCCGGCTCCGATGCTGTCTTTATGATTAGATTGCCAGTGACCGCTGGGTGCTGGCAGTGCGCGTGACGCGTTGACCGGTCGCCACCAGGGTCCAATGAACAAAAGTAGCAGTTCGGGCGTCGACCGCCGGGATATTGTGCAGGGAAGCAGATGTAAAGCCGGTATGGGTTGAGAGCTGCGACTTGGCCGGGAATGACCAACCGGAGAGGTTTGACCGCGGAAATGGTGCCCTGAGGCTGGAATTCGCCCGTTTGCGGCGTTCAAGACGCTGCTGAACGGCCCAGAAGCCCTTCTACAGCGTGCTTTCTTGCCGAGTTTTGGTATCCTTCGTGCCCTTTAATTCGGGGCGGTCGGCGAAGCCGGCTCGGGTATAATGCAGGAACTGTCCTCGACGGCGGATTCTCGCTGGCGGTCCCGGGTGCAGCACTTCCAGTATTGCGCTGCCCCGGCGATTACCTTCCCCCTCAAACGCTGGTGGCGATACCCGCTGATCTGGCGCTCGTGTAACACTGGAGTGAACCGTAAGTGAAACAGATTCCCTTCGAAAAGGTCACCATCGTAATGGGATCCCAATCTGACTGGCCGACCATGCAAAAGGCGACTCAGCCCCTCTCTGAGCTGGAAGTCCCGTTTGCCACGGCGGTGGTTTCTGCCCACCGCACCCCGCAGCGGCTGGTTGAGTTTGCCACCACTGCGCACGAGAACGGCACCCAGGTAATCATTGCCGGCGCCGGTGGCTCCGCCCACCTGCCGGGTATGATTGCTGCCATGACTCCGCTGCCCGTTATCGGCGTGCCGGTGGAAAGCAAATTCATGACCGGAATGGACAGTCTGCTGTCTATCGTACAGATGCCCAAGGGCGTGGCGGTTGCCACCCAGGCCGTCGGCGCCTCCGGCGCCTTCAACGCCGGCCTGATGGCGGCGCAGATGCTGTCGCTGACCGACGAGGAACTGCAGCAGCGCCTGATCGCCTGGCGCGAGCGCCAGAGCGCTCAGGTGCCGTTCGAGGTCGAGTGAGGTCGAGACACATCTGCCGGTTAATGCCGGTTGAGAGAAGGCGAGTAATAATCGAGGTGTACCAGAGATGACTGTCAGGCGCGTTGGAATAGTAGGTTGCGGCCAGCTGGCACAGATGATGGCCCAGGAAGGGCGCCCGCTGGGAATCGCATTCAGCTTCCTCGCCGAGGGCGGCGAGAACACCGGTTGTGTGGATGGGCTGGGTACGGTCGTGCACGCCCGGGAGGACGCCGACGTGGAGGCGTTGTACCGCGCCATGGGCAGCCCTGAAGTGATCACCGCCGAGCGCGAGCAGGTGTCTGTGGACTTGCTGCGGGCGCTGGAAAAGTTCTGCCCCGTCTACCCGCGCCCGGATGCATTCGAGAAGACCCAGCACCGGCTGCGGGAAAAAACCGCAATCACTGCCGCCGGTCTGCCGGTAGCGCCTTTCGAGCCCGCGAACAATTACGACGAGATCTGCGCAGCGGTGGAGAAGCTGGGATACCCGGCTTTTATCAAGAGCTGTGAGAACGGTTACGACGGCAAGAACCAGTGGCGCGTCGACAGCGACGAGGCGCTGGCCGCGATCCGCGACGAGGTGCTTGAGCAGCAAGCCGAGCAGGAATACGTGGTGGAAAAGGGAATCAAGTTCTCCCGCGAGGTATCCCTGATCGGTGCCCGCACTGCCGATGGCGAAGTGCGCACCTATCCGCTGGCCGAGAACGATCACTACAGAGGCACACTGCTGGTTTCCAAGGCGCCGGCACCGGATGCGGACGAGGCCCTGCAGCGCTCCGCACAGGAGTACCTGTCGACCCTGCTGAACGCGTGGGACTACGTGGGTGTACTGGCCATGGAGTGCTTCGTCAGTGAAGACGGGCTGCTGATCAACGAGCTGGCACCTCGCGTGCATAACAGCGGCCACTGGACCCTGGCTGGTGCCGAAACCAGCCAGTTCGAAAACCATATTCGCGCGATTCTCGGCATGCCGCTGGGGGAAACCCACGCCGGGCGCCCCGCCGTGATGATCAACATGCTGGGCGTCGATAAAGAGCCGACCCAGCCGAATGAGGGTGTCTGGTTGTACGGCAAAGGCCTGCGCCCGGGGCGCAAGATGGGCCATGTCATTCTGCTGGACGACACCCAGGAAGCGCTCGCCGCACGCATTGATGATATGCTGGCGGAGCTTTACGGCGAATCCAGGCGGCCGGCCTGAACCAGCTTGTCGCCGACCCGGAGCGCATTGCCGCTCGCCTGAGCGGCGATGCGCCTCGACTTCCATACTGTGATGACCTTTTCGAGAGGTCGATGCTGCACTGACCGACGTCAGATGACCGGAGGTAGGGAAAGCGGATGTCACACCAGCAGCCGAGCGGGCTCTCTGCGGATTTCGCGGTCTTGCTCACGCAACACGGCAAAGAGTCTGTGATTGGCCCTGTCCTCGCCGAGGACGGGCTCCTTACGCTTCAGCACACCGACGCTTTCGACACCGACACGCTCGGCACCTTCTCTGGTGAGATAGAGCGCAAACTTTCCCCCATCGACTGTGCCCGGCATAAAGCGCGTCTCGCCTGTGAATTGAGCGGGGCCTCCATCGGCCTCGGCAGTGAGGGCAGCTTCGGCGCCGGTCCGTTGCCGGGGCTGGTGGGCTGGGACCATGAGTTATTGGTACTGGTGGACCTGGAACGGGATCTGGAAATTGTCGCCAGTGCCCAGGGGCCTTTCGAGGTACGGGAGTGGGAAGCCCGCGATGCTGACGAGCTGCGTGCCGGGCTCTGCGAGCAGGACCCGGGGCAGGGCTGGTTGCTGCAGGCGAACGGCTATCTGGCCAAGGGACTGCAGGATGCGGACGCTCTATTGCAGGCGGCGGAAGGACTTTACCGGCAGGTTCGGGGCCGCGCGCTGATTAACGGCGAAGCTTTTCCCTGGCCACTGAACGTTCAGCCGGACTTGCGCGCCATGCACTGTCCGGCCCGGCAAGCGTTTATCCGCGAGGCCGCGATCAATTTACGGCAGCGCCTGTTGAGCCTCTGCCCTGACTGTGCGGCGCCCGGTTTCTGGCCGGACCTGATGGACTATGGATTGCCCTGCAGTGCCTGTGGTTTCGCCACGGGTTGCCTGCGCCAGAGAAGGGCAGTCTGTGCGCACTGCAAGGCAGAGGCCTGTTATCCGGTGGAGGAAAAGTTTGCCGACCCGGGCAGTTGCCAGATCTGCAACCCGTGATTCAGCTGCCCGGATCACCGGGTTCGGCCGGTGCCTCTCCCCTTCCGTCGTCCTCCCACAGCTCGCGATCGATCGTGGTGTCCTCCCACATGGGGTCGTTAACCCGGTAGGCGGCGCGAGCGATCATGTGGGCGCCGACAGGAACCGTAAGCAGTAAGAACAGGATCGCCGCGACCGCGCGCGCGGTCACCTGCGCATCGCGAAACAGCAGTGCGACCGCCGCCAGCAGCAGCCCACAGCAGAGTGTGGCCGACTTGCCCGACGTGCTCATGCGCGTATAGATATCCGGCATGCGGATCAGGCCCAGGGCGGCGGTAAAACCGAAGAAGCTGCCCCCCAGTAGCAGTGTGGCGATCACGATCTCAGCGACTGGCATCGGGTTTTCCCTCCTTACTGCGCACCTCGCGCAGGTGGCCCCGTTCGATAAAGCGGGCGAAAGCTACGGTAACCAGAAAGGCCACCAGTGCCAGCGCGATGGCGGCATCGAGGTACACGGCCCGCCCGGAGGCAACGGCGAGAAGTGCGCAGTAGGACACGGCGAGAATGTTCAGCACGTCCAGCGCCACCACCCGGTCGGCGAGTGTCGGTCCGCGGGCGATGCGCAGGAAGCACAGGGCCAGGGCCAACAGTAGCAACCACGAGGCCCCTTCAACGGCCACCGTCAACATCGGCGATAGCTCCGCTCCAAGTTTGATCGGCATCAGGACATGGCCTCCCGCACCCGCTTCTCGAAACCGTCGCGGATATCCCGACGAAACGCCTCGGGATCGTCGACGAACATGGTATGTACCGTAATGGCATCGTTGTCCGGCGAAACATCCAGTACCAGCGTACCCGGTGTCAGGGAAATCAGGTTGGCCAGTACCAGTATCTGGTTGTGGTCGCGGATCTCAAGCGGAACCCGCACGATGCGTGGCCGGCTGTGTAATTTCGGCGACAGCACCTCGTACACTGCCAGCAGGCTGGACAGCACCAGCTCCCTGAGGAAAAAAAGGATCAGGCTCAATACCCGCGGCACCCGCCGGAAATATTCGCGATCACCCAGCAGCGGATGGGAGAGCGCCAGCGCCGCATAGCCGATCACGAAGCCGGCGAAAAAGTTCAGTAGTGTGGCGCTGCCGGTCAGTGCCGACCAGCTGATGGCCAGTAGAATATTGAGCAGAAACAATCCCACGCTAGCTTCCTCCCTGACTCAATCGGCAGGCGGTGTCAGCACCGCTGCCAGGTACGCCCCGGGGTCCAGCAGCTGGGCTGCCGCCGCCAGGGAAAAGTCGATAAATGGCTCGGGCGCAAACCCCAGTGCCACCGTAATCAGCGCCAGCAAAACCACCGGTAACAACCGTTGCAAGCGATCCGCGCCACTCAGTGTCGCCAGTCCGGCGCAGGCATTCGCTGGGTGATCCTTCCAGAAGGCCTCGGCCCAGATCTTGCTCATGGAAAACAGAGTGAGCGCTCCGGTGATCAGTGCCACGCCGGCCACCCAGTAGGCAGCCTGATCCAGGCTTGCCTTGATCAGCAGGAATTTGGCCCAGAAGCCCGATAGCGGCGGAAAGCCGGCCAGGCTGAAGGCGGCGATGAAGAACAGCGCCGCCAGCAGCGGGCTCGCGCGATACAGTCCACCGATCTCCGCCAGTTCGAAGCTGCCGGTCAGGCGTTGCGCGGTGCCACTGATCAGGAAGAGGTTCGTCTTGGCGACGATATTGTGCACCATGTAAAACACGGCGCCTGCCAGTGCCAGGGGGCTGTGTAATGCCAGACCCAGTATCAGGAAGCCGATCTGGCTGACGATATGGAAAGCGAGAATCTTACGGAACTCGTAGTGTGCCGCGGCCCCCAGAACGCCGGTCAGCATGGTCAGCAATGCAGCCCCCAGCAGAATATCGTGGGCGAGCCCGTCGCCGGCCGGGAAGATCAAGGTGAACGTGCGAATCAATGCATAGACACCCACTTTGGTAAGCAGGCCCGCAAATACGGCGGTCACCGCGACCGGCGGCGCATGGTATGACGCAGGCAGCCAGAAGAAGAGTGGAAAAATGGCCGCCTTGATACCGAAGGCGCAGATAAACAGCACCGCAAGCAGGTCCAGCGCCAGTGGGTTGTCGACCTCCGACAGTGCCAAGTGCAGCTGTGCCATGTTGAGTGTGCCGGTCAGGCCATACAACAGGCCGATGGCGGTCAGCATCAAGAGTGTCGATACCAGGTTCATGGCCACGTACTTGATACCGCCGTCCAGCTGAATGCGTTCACCGCCCAGTACCAGCAGGGCGAACGAAGCGATCAGCATCACTTCGAACCAGACATAGAGATTAAACAGGTCGCCGGTAACAAAGCTGCCACAGACACCGGCCAGCAGCAGCTGAAAGTAACTGTAAAAACCGAGTTGCTCGTGCAGGGGATCGATGTCCGAGAGCGCGAATACAGCCACGGTCAAACCCACCACTGCTGCCACCAGCAACATCACCGCGCTCAATCGGTCCGCCACTAGGGTAATCCCGAATGGGGCGGGCCAACCGCCCATTTGCGCGGCCAGCACCCCCTCGCTTTCCACCAGGGCAAAGATCGCCAGGCTCACCAGCAGCAACAGGCCACAGCTGCCCACGGACAGGACTCGGGCCAGGCGGGCCCGCTCCCTGGCCAGAAAAGTCAGCAGTGCCGCCAGGGTGGGCAGCAGGAAGGGAAATGCCAGTAACCAGCTCAAGAGCGCTTTCTCCCCCGTTTGGGTTTTGTCTCGGGCTCGGCGACGCGCATGGTGTCCGCGTCCAGTGTTCCAAGCTGGCGGTAGGCCCGCACGATCAATGCCAGGGCAAAGGCCAGCAGGCCGAAACCGATGACGATGGCGGTCAGGATCAGTGCCTGGGGCAGGGGGTTGGCAACAGCCACTTCCGGAGCCTGTAATCCCTCGGGGATCAGTGGCGGTGATGCGCGGGTGAGACGGCCGGCGGTGAAGATGGCCAGGTTGGCGGCATTACTGAGCAGAATCAGGCCAAACAGGTAGCGCAGCAGGTTGCGTGCCAGCATCAGGTAGACGCCGGTAGCGATGAGAATCCCCACAACCATTGCGAGAGCCGTTTCCATGGTCAGGCGTCCTCCTCCAGTGCAAAAACCAGTGCCACTACGGCACCCAGCACAGACAGGTAAACCCCGATATCAAAGACCAGGATGGTGCTGATTGGCAGTCCTTTGTCTCCCTCTGTCGCGCCGATAAAGAGCCACTGACCGGTAAACGGGGCCTGTCCCAGCAGAGCTGCCACGGCGCCGGAAATTCCCGCCAGTAACACGCCGATCGCGGCCAGCTTGCCCGGCTCGACGCGCAGTGCCCGGCGCGCTGCGGCAATACCCCAGGCCATGGCGAACAGTGCGAACCCGGCGGCGGCGATCAGCCCCGCGATGAAACCACCGCCGGGCTGGTTGTGCCCGCGCAGCAGCATATAGATGGAAAATACCAGGATCAGCGCCACCAGGGCTCGAGTGGCAGTTTGCAGAATGACGGAATTCACGATTTCTTCCTCCGCAGGCGATGGCCGATCAGTGTGGCCGCGGCGATGGCAGCGGTGAAGACCACCACAATTTCCCCGAAGGTATCCAGTGCGCGGAAGTCCACCAGAATCACGTTGACGATATTGCGTCCGTAGGCTTCAGGCACCGCGGTGCGCTCGAAGTATTCACTGGTGGTGGCATCAAATGGTGTCTGCATGACCGCAAGTATCGACACCGTGACGAGGGCGCCGACAAAAAGCGCGAGCAATGCGTCCAGCGGACGGAAGCGGGGATTATGAGCACCGGAAAAAACCGGCAGGCGGTGCAGGGTGGTGGCTACCAGCACCAGGAACAGGGTTTCTACCAACAGCTGGGTGATGGCGACATCCGGCGCACCGAAGAACAGGTAGATCAGTGCCAGGCCAACCCCCAGGGCACCGAGTGCACAGATGGCCGCCAGCGGTGCACGGGCCGTAGCGGCTACCAGGGCTCCGGCCAGGGTCAGGGCCAGCGCGGCCCACTCCTTGATGGTCAGCTGTGGCCAGTCGATATCCAGCGGAATCTCTCCCGCTCGCAACAGGACGAACCCCAGTGCCGCAGCCACGGTGGCGAAGATCACCGTCAGGTAGCGACGCATGACACCGTGCTGTAGCAGGTTGGTCTGCACTGCCGCCAGGGTCTTGAGGCCTTCCAGCAGTCGGTCCCAGGCGCGGTCGCCACTCAGCGGCAGGCGCGAGAAGAATGCGGCCAGTGCCGCACGTATTGGGCGCTGGGCCAGGTAGACCAGTATGCCGAGTGTGAATGTCAGCAGGCTCAGGATCAGCGGCAGGTTGATCCCGTGCCAGAGCTTCATTTTCACCACTTCCGGTCGCCCCAGGATGGCAGTTACCGCGGGCTGGATCAGGGTGTCTGCTACCAGCGGTGTGGCGACCCCGAAGGCCAGCCCCAGACCACTCAGCACCAGTGGTCCCAGCCACAGTCCCGGTGGCGCTTCCGTGACCGGGATGTCCGCCGGCCGCCGCTGGCCGAAGAAGGGCTTCAATACCACGGTTCCCGCCACTGCCACCATCAACGCATTGGCAAACACGGCCGCTCCTGCCACCAGCAGGGGTTCGGAAGCGATTGCCAGCGCGCCTTCATATTTCAGCTCCTTGCCGATAAAGCCGAGAAACGGGGGGAAGCCTGCCATAGACAGCGCTGCTGCAGCGGCGACGAAACAGGTAATGGGCATTGCGCTACGCAACCCGCCCAGCTGGTCCAGCTCGCGGGTGCCGGTCCGGTGGTCGATGATACCCACCAGCATAAACAGGGCTGCCTTGTAGAAAGAGTGCACGAGGATAAACGTCACTGCGGCGGCGATGGCGACTGAAGCCTCGGCGCCGAGGAACATGGTGACCGTGCCGAGAGCCACTACTGTCGTGTAGGCGAGCTTCAATTTCAGGTCTGTCTGCCGCAGGGCCAGCACCGCTGCCACCACCGCAGTGGCGGCACCGACCAGCGTCAGGGTCCACTGCCAGGCTTCGGTGTAGGCGAGCACAGGATGCAGTCGCGCCAGCAGGTAGATACCCGCCTTCACCATCGTGGCGGAGTGCAGGTAAGCGCTGACCGGAGTGGGTGCTGCCATGGCATTGGGCAGCCAGAAGTGGAACGGTAGCTGAGCTGACTTGGTGAAGGCCCCCAGTAAAACCAGGATCAGGATTGGCACATACAGTGTGCTCGCACGCACCTGTTCACCGAGGGTGAGAATCTCGCGCAGGTCAAAAGTGTCGGCCGTGATACCTAGGAGAATCAAGCCTGCCAGCAGGCAGAGCCCGCCGAGCGCGGTGATCAGTAGCGCCTGCAAGGCCGAGCGGCGCGCGGCACTGTTGCTGTGGTTGAAGCCGATCAACAGATAGCTGGAGATCGTGGTCAGTTCCCAGAACACGAACAGGGTGATCAGGTCCGCGGCCATGACCAGCCCCAGCATGCCGATCATGAACAGCAGCAGGTAGAGGTAGAAGCGGCGCAGGTGGGGGTGTCCCGAAAGATAGCTGCCAGCATAGATGGCAACAAATACGCCGATACCGCTGATCAGCAGCGCGAACAGGGAGCTCAGGCCATCGACAAAGAAATTGGCGGAGATACCCAGGCTCGGGACCCAGGCCCAGCCGAATGTCAGGACTTCGCCGGCCATCACCCGGGGGAGCTGCGTGAGGAGGAGGAGGGTAATGGCGGCAGGCACCAGTGGCGCGACCAAAGCTATGAGCGTCTGGCGTGGTTCCGCGTCCTCCGTGTCCCGGTGGCCTGTCATGAAGTCGAGCCCTTGCTGCCGAATGAATCAATGGGGCTGGTCCCCTTGGTGCAAGGCACCCTGCATACCTCTCTGATACGTTGAATAGCACGCATTTGGACCAGTCCCCTCACTATGGAGCGCCAGGTTACAGCCTATTCCATGCTTGGCCTGTGTGCATTGACAGGAAAACAGCTGAAGCTTGTGCTGAAAGTCAGGCCCGATGATATGACTATTATGGGGGGGCAATGAAAGTCGTACAGCGTGAGATTACTTGCCAGACCAGACTAGGATGATTAACCTGCCGATAACCACTTTGTTGACAGGGAGTCCGACGGGCTCACGCCCGTATCGGGACAGGACGTGATAACGATAAAAAACCTGCGCCGGGAATACGGCGATGGCGATGCCAGGGTAGTGGCGCTCGCAGATGTCTCACTGCAGATCGAGAAAAATGAATTTGTCGCCATTATGGGCTCATCCGGGTCCGGTAAATCGACACTGATGAACATTCTCGGTTGCCTGGACCAGCAAAGCGCGGGCCAGTACTGGCTCGATGGACGCGAGGTGGGCAGCTTTGATGACGACACGCTCTCCGCCATTCGCAACCGCCATATCGGTTTTATCTTCCAGACCTTTCACTTATTGCCCCGGCTCACGGCCCAGCAGAACGTCATGCTACCGCTGCGCTATTCCAATCTGGATGAAAGCAGCGCGCGCGATCGTGCGGCAGAGATGCTTGCACGGGTAGGACTCGGCCATCGCCTCACGCATCGTCCGTTCGAAATGTCTGGTGGCCAGCGGCAGCGCGTCGCCATTGCCCGCGCGCTGATCAATCGGCCCAAAGTGATTTTTGCCGATGAACCCACCGGCAACCTTGACAGTAAAACATCTGAAGAAATTCTCGATCTGCTCAGGCAGCTGCACGGACAGGGGCAGACCATTGTTATGGTGACCCACGAGCCGGAGATCGCCGCCCACGCCCAGCGCATTATTCGCATGAGCGATGGCAAGGTGGTGGAGGACTCATCGTGTCACGCCTGATACTGCTGTTGCTTTGCTCGGTATCCCTGCTGGCGGTGGCTGCAGAACCGCGGCCACCGCTATTGCTGAGCGGAGAGTTGCGGGCCAGGGAAAGCCAGGCATTTTACGCCCCCATGACTGACAACTGGCGGGTGGAAGTGCAGTGGCTGATGCCCGAGGGCCAGGTGGCGCAGCCGGGTGAGATCGTCGTGGTTTTCGATGGGGCGTCAATCCAGGGCGCCATCGACACGGAAACAGTGGCCCTGAATACCGCTAGGGAGAAGCTGCAGCAGGAGAAAAACAAACACGCCCAGACAGTGCTGGAAAAAGAGTTTGCCCTCGAGCGTGAACAATTGCTGCTGAAAAAAGCCGCCATTGATGCGGCAGTGCCGAAGCAGTTTCTCAGTGCTTTCGAATACGAGTCGTTCCAGGTAGCCAAAACGGAGGCCCGGGCAAAGGTTGAGAAAGCGCGCAAGGAACTGGCACAGGCGAAACTGGCCCGTGATGTTGCTATCAAGAAGCAGCAGATCAGTATCGATCGATCCCTCGATAAACTGAAATTGAACCGGGAGCGGCTTGCGGCGATGTCTCTGCGCGCTGAACGTGCCGGACCGGTGCTTTATGGCAAGCACCCATGGACCGGTGAGCGGGTATTTGTGGGTATGACGGCGCAGCCCTCGTGGGAAATCGCAGAAATCCCCTCGCTGAGTGATCTCTATATTGAAGCCTGGCTGCACGAAATCGATATCGACCGGGTGCGCGAGGGGCAGCCAGCGGTCCTCACATTTGATTCCCGCCTGCAAAGTGAGCTGCCAGCCACACTCACCGAGATCGCCACCCAGCCGCAGAGACGTAAGGAGTGGGGCAGTGGCCTGTACTACCGCCTGGTATTTTCCCTGTCGGAGGCGCCGGAGTTTCAAATCCTGCCGGGCATGGGTGCACGGATCGAGTTTCCGGAGGTGGATTCATGAAACGCTCTCTCGCCTGCCTCGCCCTGCTGCTGACCGCCTGTACGGATGCACCGGATGAGCGGCATGCAGTGGGGAGTGACTCTGGGCTGCCGCCGATCGCCGGCGAGCTGGAATCCGCCAACGCGGTTATGGTGGCGCCGCCATCCATTTCCAGGATGTGGCAATACAGTATCAAGCAGCTGGTGCCGGAAAATACCCATGTGGAGGAGGGGGATATTGTTGTCGCTTTTGATGACAAGCCGGTGCGGGAGCGCCTGATCGAAAAAAAGGCCGAGCTGAAGCAGGCCCGCAGTGAGCTCGGTAACATAGTGTTGACTGAAGAACAGATTGCCGAGGATGACAAACTGGCCATCGAGGAAAAGCGGGCCGAATATGAAAAGGCCCGCCGTCGTGCAGAAATCCTCGATCACTCCATGTCGAGAAACGAGCGGCAGAAAGCCGCGATTGATTTCGAGATTGCCACTAACGATCTGCAGCTTGCCCGCGAGCTGGCGGAACTGCATCGGCGTACCCGTGTGCTCAATATCTCCCTTGCCGAGGGCAAGGTGGAGCAGCTGGAGGCGGAAACCGCCTCCCTGCAGGCAGAAGTTAACAAGCTCAGGGTGACAGCCCCTATCGCTGGGCTGGTCCAGTACCTGCCCAACTGGCAGGGCGAAAAACCCTCAGAGGGGGAGTCGGTGCGCTTCGGTCAGCCCGTGCTGCAGATTTCTCATCTGTCGCAGATGCAGGTACGCGCGCAGGCGGATGAGGTGGACAAGGGGCAGCTGTATGTCGGTGCCGAAGTGGACGTGACCATCGATAGTGCCGAGGCGCGCACGCTCAGTGGCACGATCATAGAACTGGGTAGCGTGGTGCGCGATCGCGCCCGCGGAGACCGACGGCGGGTGATCGATCTGCTGGTGGGCATTGAGCCGGGAACAGAGGCCGACCTGAAACCGGGGATGACGGCCTCCATTGTTCTGGGAGCGGTAAATGCCGCGAAGCCGATCGCGACCACAGCCGGGGAGGGCCGATGAAACACGCCGTGACGACAAGGCTTCTAATTGGCTCACTGTTGGGTTTGGGCACGCTGCTGGGCGGCTGTGCTGACGAGATGTCTGAGCCACTGTTGTACCAGGTCTCCTATAGCGAGCGCGAGGCCCTGGTATTTGCCCGGGGCGAATTAGAGGCCAGGGAGGCGACGGCGATCCAAGCTCCGATGGCCGGTCCGTCCAAAGTGATTGCGTGGATGGCGCCCGAGTACTCGAAGGTGAAAAAAGGGGATGTCATCGTCCGCTTCGATGCCCAGTTGATGCGTCAACAGCGGCGCTGGGCCCGGGGCGACCTGTCGCTGGTTGCGGAAGACCTGCGGGAAAAAGAAGGCGCGCTGACCACCGAGCAGAAGGGAATCCTGCTGGATATGGATCAGGTGGGTGCAGAAAAAAACTTTGCCGAGCGGTTTGCAATTGATGACGACCGTATCAAGTCCCGCCTGGAAATACTTGATGACCAGCTCGATACCCAGTTTCTGCAATCCAAGCTCGAATTCCTCGACTGGAAAAACGAGCGTTTCTCAACCAGTGCCGAAGGTGCAATGGACGTGCTGTCGGTACAGCGACAAAAGCACAGTGCGAAAATCGAACGGCTGGACGAAGGCCTCGCCGAGCTGGAAATTATTGCCCCCCACGACGGCCTTATCACCTATGAAGCGAACTGGCGTGGTGAAAAGCCCCAGGTCGGCAAGCGCATTTGGCCGGGCCGCAAGGTGGGCGACCTGCCCGATGTCAGCCTGATGCAGGCGCGGTTACTGGTACTGGACCGGGAGGCCGCCGGCCTGGCGGAGGAGCAGCCGGTCACCCTGTGGTTCGAGACAGAGCCAGCCCGCAAGTTCAGTGCCACCGTCACCAGTATCAGTGCTGCCCCGTCTTCCATCGAACGGGGCAACCCGCAAAAGTATTACGAGGTCACCGCCACTTTCGCGCAGCAGCACCCGGAGCAATTCAAGCTGGGCCGTGGCATCCGTGCGCAAATCCGCGTGGCGGACCCCGAACGACGCATCGAGATACCCGTACAGAGCCTGTTCCGTGATGCCGACGGTAGCTATGTACATGTATACCAGGACGGTGTTTTCGAACGCCGGCCAGTGACGACGGGCGCAGTGACCCCGACCCATATCGAAATTACCGGCGGGCTAGAGCCCGGCGAGAGAATCGCACTCTACGAGGTCGACAGTCGCGATACCGCGCGGGGGGAGGAGAGCCGATGAGCGAATCGCTACTGGATCCGGTCGGAGAAAGTACCCCGCAACAGCGACCCCTGACCGGGTACCGGGCTGGTCGCAGCCAGGCACTGCTGGTGAGCTTTCGCGAGGCCCTGGCCGAGCTGTCACAGCACAAGCTGCGCACCCTGCTTACCCTGCTGGGGATGATTTTCGGCGTGGGAGCGGTCATCGCCATGCTGAACATCGGTAAGGGCGCCGAACAGGAGGCCCTGCGCATGATCGAGACCATGGGCCTCAACAACCTGATCGTGCAGAGCCCGGAGCTGGAGAAGGAAGAACTTTACGAGCAGCGAAAGCAGTCAGCGGGCTTGAGCCTGCGCGACGGTGAGGCGGCACTGGCGACACTAGGTTTTGTCGAGGCGTTCGCGGCGCAGAAATCGCTCGAAACTTACAGCGTGTTCAGCGAATACGGCAAGAATGAGGCAGCGGCCACAGGCGTCAGTCCCGGTTATTTCCGTATGTCGCCATTCCAGCTGTCGGCCGGCCGCCTGATTAGGGATGAGGATGAGCTGCAGCTGAGCCAGGTGGCGGTGCTGGGTGAGTCTGTCGCCCGCCAGCTTTTCCCGGGTCAGCCAGCGATCGGCGGCCGCATCAAGGTCAATCATTTATGGTTCACGGTGGTCGGTGTACTCGACTCGCCCTTCGTCGATGGTGCCGAGTTCGAAGGGGTCCGCCTGGGAGCCGAACAGAACCAGATCTTTGTGCCCTTCGCCACCGCCATGCAGCGCTTTCCGCATCCGCTGCTGGCGGCGGAAGTCAGCGAGCTCAAGTTCCAGCTGGCCGAGGGCACCGACGCCAATGAGGCTGCGCGGGCGATCACTCACCTTCTCAATCGCCGCCATAACAACGTCAAGGATTTCACCATGGTGGTGCCCGCGGCACTGATGGCACAGAAGATGGAAACACAGACCATCTTCAATATCGTCATGTCCTGTGTCGCCGGTATCTCACTGCTGGTGGGGGGGATCGGCATCATGAACATCATGCTGGCCACCGTGCTGGAGCGCACCCGTGAGATCGGCCTGCTGCGGGCGGTGGGCGCCACCCAGCGGGATATCCGCACCCAGTACCTGGTGGAGAGCTTTACCATCGCCATCCTCGGCGGATTACTGGGTATTCTGTTTGGGGTGTTGCTCTCTGAGGCGATCGCACTCTATGCGGGCTGGGCGGTGTCCTGGTCTCTGCAGGCGATTGTGCTGTCGTTTTCCGTCTGTGCCCTGATCGGGCTGGTATTTGGGGTCTACCCGGCCATCAAGGCATCGAAGCTCAACCCGATCGACGCGCTGCAGAGCGATTAGAGGTGTTGTGATCAAGCGCCTGACTTCGGGTTCCGAATAAAAAAAGGGCCGCCCGGAGGCAGCCCTTTCAAAAATATCCCAGCTGATATGGCTAGCCGTCTACCGGCGGAGCATCAAGCTCCTCGTAGAAAATATCCCTCTGGTTGTTAAGATCCATTTCATAAATTATGCCGAGCTTCCCGTTTTGAAGAAGTTTAACATCAGGTCCAAATGGTATCTGATCTGCAACAATGGATGGGTCAGAGAAAGTGCCACTCGACATCAGGTAACTGTAATAAAGGTTAAAATTCCTCGCATAGAAAACCGTGGGCTTGCCCGATATCTCTACCAGCGTTGGATTTGAGCCATAGTTATAGCTGCCAAGGGTAAACCTCTGGCTCCAGTCGGCTAAATCATCAGATGCTGCAACGGTAGTTGTCTGGCTGTCGTTTGAACGATAAGCAATGTAAAACTTACCAGTTTCAGTCTGAAGTAGGCTGGAGCTGTACTCCCATCCTGGTCCATTTGACACCTGTACGGGACTGCTCCAATTCTGCAGGTCCTCGCTTGAGGAAACAAAAACATCATATTTGATTTCATTGCCTTCCTCGAGCCTGTGCGAATAGGAAATAGCATAGCTTCCATTGGAAAGCTGGATTATGGAGTCCGCGGTAATTTCCTCAGTGCACTCAGAGGTGGTGCATCGTTCGAAGTTAAGTAAAGGTGATATATCCTGCTTTGACCATAGCGAGCCATCTGATGAGGAGTAAAGGCAGACCCCGCCACCGCCATTACAAAGCGCGGCGAATATTAGTGAGCCACCAGCAGTTTCAATGATTGAAGGGTCACCATAAACCCTTTCTGGTAAAGTAGCCTTGTCTTCCCATGTGGCTCCCCCATCAAGTGATTCCGTGCTCAGCGTGCTGAACTCACTATTCACTGAATAGATCGCAATGAGACTGCCGTCGTTCTTCTGTGCGAACCCTGGTTGCACTGAGGACGTTGCCGTATTGGTGACGTAGTTTCCTCTTGCAGGCAGTGGCTCATAGGTACACGGTTCCTGCTCACAAGTACTGGCGAAAAAGATATTCTGTTTCACCTCTTCGTAGGGGAAGCTCTCACAGGCGCTCGGGCTCATGCTGCAGTAGAGGGAAAGCTCTGTTCGGTAATTACCAGGTTTTCTTGGCGCCCAGTATTCGATAGTCCAAAGCTTTGAAAATGCATCAAAATTGGCATTGTAGGCACCGCCATTTACATATTCGGTCAGGTAGTTTCCAGGTTCTTCCACGCTGTACGTGTAGAATTGGATGTGCCAGCCGTCGGACTCAAGCGCTATCTCAAAATTGGGATCGAATCCTTTTGCCGTGAGCTTGATGGTTTCTTCCTGGAGATATGAGTCCCTTTGCCCAGTGACATACAGTCTGTCTTCAGAGTCGATGATGTTGTCATTGTCATCATCAGTATCTGCGTTATCACCGATGCCATCACTGTCAAAGTCTTCAGTTTCCGAGCCGTCCAAAGGGAACTGGTCATTTATGTCCAAGACCCCGTCACCGTCATCATCATCGTCGCTGAGGTTGTCGATGCCATCCCCATCTACATCACCGCTCTTATCCGGATCATAAGGGAATTCGTCGATATCATCTGAAAAGCCATCGTTGTCATCGTCGGTGTCCGCATTGTCACCGATTGAGTCACCGTCGGAGTCAGTGGTTTCAGAACCGTCAAAAGGGAAATCGTCAGCGGAGTCATCAGTGCCGTCATTATCGTCGTCATTATCATCAATGTTATCTATGCCATCACCGTCGAAATCCCCACTGGCCTGTTCATCGTAGGGGTGTTCATCATGTTGATCTTCGATGCCATCATTATCATCGTCGGTATCATTTTTGTTGGGGGAGCCGTCATCGTCGGTATCGATGATATCGGAGGATCTTAGTGATTCACTAAAGTGCGTGTTGGCATTGTCGATGCTAACCAGTTCGCTCAAGTTAAGTTCAGTGAGTAAATTTTGGACTTTTTCACTCGCTGAAAAGTCAGCGGGTTCACTGTCAAAATCAGAAAGGACTAAGCTTGACGTTTCTACTGCACTGGCAGCTCTTTCGGTAATAGTAATGGCCAGGCTGATATCGCCATCGTCGTCGAGAGTCTGGATAAATCGCGTGAAATTGATGACTCTACGATCTTCAAGGTTACCTGTTCCGAACAGCTCCAGGGGGGTCAGGCCCTGCTTTGCATCGATAGCTTCAAACTCTATGTTTCCGATTGAGAAGACAACGGTGTCATTTTCTTCAAACTCAAATTCACCATTATTGTCAGTTGTACCTTCTCGATTTGAGCTGGTTTTGAATTGAATATTTTGGATTGGACTATCGATGATCGAGCCGATAAGGACAGTCGGGGAGGTGCTGGTGGGAGGGTTGCTATCTTGAGTTGCCCCGTCACCAGAGCCCCCTCCGCCGCATGCGACAAGTAGGATGCTTGATGACAGCGTAATGGTATTAATTAAAGTCCTTTTCATTGTTCCCCCGGCCCAGCTGCGAACTGGGTTATTTTTGTTTGTCTCAATCTAAGGGGTAAGCTGCGACCCCATAAATCCTGAAGTACTTCAAATATCCATGTTTTTTTTATCACAGAGGTATTCCTAAAAAAGAAATTGAAGATGTTTCTGTGATGCGCATCACAATAGAACGGTTTGGCTTGGGAGGTTTTTTATCTTTGGGTGTCAGGAGGTGGGCTCAGATACTGAAGAGCTGAAGATCAAGTTTGCTCTCAAAATGCGCTTCCAAGCCGGTGAGCGGATGTTGAAGCTTCAGTGTCGTCGCATGCAGCAATAGTCGCTGCGCGGCCTTGAGCGCCTGTGAATGGGCATAGAAGGGATCGCCGAGGATGGGGTGCCCGATAGCCTGGAGGTGGACCCGCAGCTGGTGTGAGCGCCCGGTAACCGGCTTCAGGCGAACCAGGCTATAACCATCACCCACGGCAACACGCTCCCATCGGGTGAGTGAGGGTTTACCCACCTCGAAATCCACTTTCTGTCGCGGCCGGTTCGGCCAGTCGCAGATCAGGGGCAGGTCGATCTCCCCGGATTCCTCTGCCAGCTCTCCCCAGACTTTTGCGTAATAGACCTTCTCCACTTGCCGATCCTGAAACAGGCGGCTCAGTTGCCGGTGCGCGATTGGATTGCGGGCCATGATCACCAGCCCGGAGGTGTCCATATCCAGCCGGTGGACCGTCATCGCGCCCGGAAAACGCTCCTGGGCGCGGCTGGCCAGGCTGTCGCGGTGGGCGGGATCGCGACCGGGCACAGACAGCAGGCCGCTGGGCTTGTCCAGCACCAGCAGGGACTGGTCGCTGTGAACCACCGTGAGGTAGGGATCAGTAGGGGGCCGATACTCGCGCACGCCGGGAAACCATGGTTGGAGCTTGATCGTTCATCGGTGACCACACCACGGGCATCCCCGGGGAAAAGTCACCCAATCTAGAAGGTGGGGGTCAGGAATATCTCCCGGACATTGCAGCGCGGCTCCGCATTGATGGCGAATAATACCGCGTCGGCCACATCCTGGGGATCGAGCTTGTCCGGCTTGGGCTCATCAAAGAATTCCGTGTTGACCATGCCCGGGGCGATGACGGTGCAGCGTCCATCCCATTCTGCCATCTCCTCGGCGAGATTGGCGCCGAAGCCGCGCACGAACCACTTGGAAGCGCCATAGATAGAGCCTTTCAGGGCGATCCTGCCGGCCTGGGAGCCGGTCATGATGAAGTGGCCCTTGGTGGCACGAAGGTGAGGCAGGGTCAGCTTGGCCGTCCACAGCAAACCCATGATGTTGACGTCCAGCATCTGGCGCCACTCCTCGGGATCCCCATTCTCCGTGCCGGGCTGGTCGACGCCGGTACCGGCATTGGCGAATACCGCGTCAAGTCTCCCGAATCTATCGATAGCCTGCTCAACAACCTTTGACTGTTCGTCGAATTTAGAGACGTCCGAGGTTAATGAGAAGGCTTTATCTGCCCCAATCTCCTGTACAAGGGATTCCAGGGGGGCGGCACTTCTGGCGGTCAGTACCAGCTGCAAGCCTTCACGGGCAGCCTTGAGCGCCGTTGCGCGGCCGATGCCACTAGATGCGCCGGTAATGAGCATTACTTTGGATGTCATCTGAGCTCTTCCTCTCATTGAGGTGAAGTTTGCTATTGGTAAGCGCTAGCTGTTGATCGCATCTTCGAACCCGGCTTACCTCGATGGTATAAGGATAGATCCCGAAGCTGTCTCGCTCACACATATAAAGCTTGCAGCGCCTTGTGGGAAAGCCGCCGAATCTAAGCTGTAGTGCGTGGGAGTCTGACCTTGGGCACAAAACGGGGGGGTTCCCGTGATGGAGTCGATGTATTGATGATTGCGTCGAGTAATATTCCCGCCTGGTAGGCCCCCGAATCAATGACGGAGCGCAAAGGGCAAGGTTTGTGCGCGGCAGGGGCGGGATTTCATGGCAGCGACGATATCTCCGGATCAGGCCGCTAGTCCTGTTGGTTCATGCCAGGCTCAAAGTGATCAAGCAGCTTTGAGACTGGCGCACTTGTAGGAGTGAACACTTGGAACATGTACTGGAATTGCGCTAGTCAGCTAGCGCAAATTCTATTTTACGTCGCTCCATATCGACCCTCGCAACGCGCACTCTGATGGCATCGCCGATGGCAAAGCGGGTATTGCTCCGCTCGCCGGTCAGGTACTGATTGGCCGCGTCGAAGTTGTAATAGTCCTTTTTCAGTGCCGATATATGGATCAGTCCTTCAACCTGCAGGTCATCGATTTCAATAAACAGCCCGAAGTGCGTAACGGAACTGACTTGACCCTGGAAAACCTCGCCGACAAAGTCCTGCATATATTCACACTTCAGCCAGGCCTCTACATCCCAGCTTGCCTTGTCGGCCCGGCGTGAGGCGTTAGAGCAGTGCTCTGCAAGAGTCTGTACTGCCGCCTTGTCATAGGGATAGCTCTTTTGCGGGGGGAGTAGCGCCGCGCCGTCGAAACGTTTTACCGCTGCCTTGCTCCCGCCAAATATAAGCTTCAATGCTTGGGGGAGCTTGGCGCGTTGCTTTGGCTTTCGGATCACTGAGCGAATTGCCCTGTGTACCATCAAATCCGGATACCGGCGAATGGGTGAGGTAAAGTGCGCATAAGCGGAATACGCCAGGCCAAAATGGCCCCGGTTATCCGGACTGTACTCCGCCTGGCTGAGTGACCGCAGCATCATGGTGCGGATGATCTGCGCATCACTGCGCTGCCCGATGCTGCTCAGTAGTTGATCGTAGTGCTTGGGGCGAGGCTCGTTGCCTCCAGCCAGCTTGAGTCCATTGGCGTTAAGGAAGGCGCGCAATGTGGTCAGCTTTTTGTCCCGTGGGCCTTCATGCACGCGGTACAGTGCCGGCATCTGCTGTTGCTTGAGGAAGCCTGCGGTCGCCACATTGGCACTCAGCATAAACTCCTCAATCATCATGTGCGCGTCGTTACGGTTGACGGGTACGATGCGTTCGATCTTGCGGTCTTGGGTAAACTTGAATTGCACTTCCGGCTTTTCAAAGTCCATTGCGCCACGCTTTGTTCGGGCTTTCTTCAATACCGAATACAGCTGGTGCAGCGCGTGGATGTGCGGTCCTATCTCACCAAGTTTGCGAGCGGTCTTTCGCCCCGGGCCTGAATCTGGTGAATTTATGAATGCGTTCACCTGGTTATAAGTGAGCCTGGCATGCGAATGAATGACCCCCTCTGAAAAGGTATAGTCCGTCATTTTTCCAGACTTGCTGATGGTCATCTCGCAGACCATTACCAGTCGGTCAACCCGGGGATTGAGCGAGCACAAACCGTTAGACAGTGATTCCGGTAGCATCGGGACAACGCGCCCGGGGAAGTACACGGAAGTAGCGCGATTTTGTGCTTCCAGGTCGAGTGCACTGCCTGGCGCCACGTAGTGGGAAACGTCCGCGATCGCAACGAACAGCCGCCAATTACCCGATGCCTCTTTTTTACAATATACGGCATCGTCGAAGTCGCGGGCGTCTTCACCGTCGATGGTCACAAACGGCAGTTGCCTCAGGTCGGCACGATGCAGCTTGTCTGCCTCGGGTACCTCAGTGCCCAGCTGCCTGGCCGCATGTACTACAGCCTTGGGCCAGGTATGGGGGATGTCGTGGCTGCGGATTGCCACGTCGATCTCCATGCCCGGGGCCATGGCATTGCCCAGTAGCTCGGTCACGCGTCCGAAGGCATTATAGCGATGGCTGGGAAAGTCGATGATTTCAACGGAAACATACTGCCCGGCCTTTGCGCCCATCAGTTCGTCACGATCAAGATCAATCTCGTGGGCAATCCGGCTATTTTCCGGCTTGAGAAAATAGTGGTCATCTTCAAACTGGACACGGCCCACCAGATGCGAGGTGTTGCGTTTCAGCACATTGACAATAACGCCGATCTTGCGGCCGCGGCGGTCTGTACCGCTGATGCGTGCCTGCACGCGGTCACCATCGAAGACGGTTAGCATCTCATTGTCAGATAAAAAGAGGTCATCCTCCGCGCCGTCACAGGTCAGAAAGCCGAAGCCGTCCGGATGGCCGATTACGCGACCGGTCAAAAGTTCTTCGGGTTTGATAAGGCTGTAACCCTGGCGGCGATCGAAAAGGATCTGCCCATCGCGTTCCATTGCACGCAGGCGGCGACGCAATGCCTCTTTTTCCGCATCACCGGAGAGGTGCAGGACTTTTGCCAGTCGCTCCCGATCAAGCACTTCATCACTCTTTCCAAGCAAACTCATAATGAACTCGCGGGCGGGAATCGGGTTGCTGTACTTTTCGGCGTCCAGCGAATTAAATTTGGCTATTGGAGCTTTGCTCATGATTTTCTCTCGGAAAAACCGCCAATAAAATTGCGCTGGGTAAAAACTCGAGTGATAAGGCAGGGCAGATCAGGTGTTACTCGGCAAGGTATGCAGGCGGATAGGCTCAACGGGGCTGAGCTTGTGTTGCAATTGGCCTTCAGGCTGTCACCAGTCTGAAGGCCGATGTTTCAGATTGAGAAACCCGGAGGTTGACTCTCAACCGACGTGGCTTTGGGGCCACTCAGTAGCGGACCTGTGTTGGGTCAACTGTCATCTTGAGAATGTTGGTTCAGACACAAACGATGTTTTCAGCTTGCGGGCCTTTGGCGCCCTGGGTGACTGAGAACTCTACGGCCTGACCTTCGGCCAGGGTCTTGAAGCCGGAACTTACAATTGCGCTGAAGTGTGCGAACACATCAGGGCCAGACTTCTGCTCGATAAAGCCAAAGCCCTTGGATTCGTTGAACCACTTGACGGTGCCGGTAGTAGTGTTTGACATGGTGATTTCCTGTAAACGATAGAAACTAGCCTTCTTGAGGCATGGATAGCAAAAAAAGACTGGAATTTAGAAGCTACAGGACGAAGTACTACGGATGCGACGAAACTGAGGATTTTAAACAAGAGGCTTACTTTTGACTGACTGCACTGTAGGGCGTTACTGGAGCCAAGTCAAAGTATTTCGACTTTGAGCGGTATCGGGGCGACCTGGGTGTGTCAGCCACCTCCCGTGCTGCCTGGACATGCGGTGCTTTCGGGGCCCAAGAGTGGCAACTACGGCCTGGCGCGTGTTGCTCGCTGATATGCCTGTGTGTTTAGGGGTGGTTTCTTCAGCGGGAGGTGAGGGTGCTCTGGAGATGCCTGATGGGGGATGGTTCGGTACTCTGCACCTCACCCCTTCGGGGCAGCCTTTGGCTGTCTTAGCGCGCTTTGCGCGTTGATCGAACCCGGCGCTAAGCGTTCCACTCGCGTCAGATCCACAAATTAAAAAGGCCGGTTACCTTTAGGCTTAGAGTGGGGGCTGGAAGTATGTGTGGCGGGAGTGATTCGTCGCTGCGCTCCTCACCCCTTCGGGGCAGCCTTTGGCTGTCTTGATGCGCTTGCGCGCATCGATCGAACCCTGCGCTAAGCGTTCCACTCGCGTCAGATCCACAAATTAAAAAGGCCCGTTACCTTGCGGTAACGGGCCTTTTTAATTTGGTGGGATGGCGGGAGTCGAAATTAGGCTGCAACTTATTGATTTATTTAGTGTTATCTCATTTGCGCCTATTGAACCCGTCACAAAACCCGTCCAGCTGAGTAATGTGCCCGGTTGACGTGAAAACCCTCTTGTGAGGCCGAGGCGGGATGGAGGAGCAGTGCAGCCTGCTGACCTGAAGGAAGCGATTCTCACTATCGATCTGGGAGTATTCGGGTAAAATAGTATCGCCTGTAGCCCATTTACGTAAGGCGTTCCAGAGTATTGTGACTGTTGAAGCCGGCCTTGGAGAGGGCGATGAAAGGCAGCAAGCCAGGAAGAAACTGCTAGCCCTTAACGAAAATGTTTATTGTTTCCGTCGGGTTATCAACAACTTTGCAAGTCAGAAAGTGATTAAACAGGCAATATAGGGCTTATCTGTATCCAGCGCTGCTGCTAGAGTTCCTCCTCCAAATATCCAAACAAACAGGAATGTCTTTAGTTGGTTATTTTGCAAATGCACTCCCGCTGTATTGAATGTGCATGTCAGCGAGCTTCAATACAAGTTGTGTACTCGCTCATCAATTTATCAAATTTTCCCCAGCCGATTTTCCTGCCAATAGTTGAGCCAGTTGGAAACCACACCAGAGATCCTCGAGAAATTCTTAATGTTCCAAGCTTTCCATCATTTTGATGAACGTCAAATTCAACATCTGCGGTGCCCAGTTCTCTCTTCGGAATTGAGAAATGTACCTTATGCGCCATTTTGTGTCCTCTTAATGAATCAGTGATTTTGATTTAGGCGACTGGGAGTGTCGTTCATCCCCAAGGGAAAAGAAATATTTAGTCGCAGTTCGTTCAGGCGTAAAGCGTTGGCATAATATTCATTTTTCTAGAGGTGGCATGCGTCTTGCCCTGATTTCTTGGTCAGTACTGGTGCTTGGTGTGCGAGGTGGGTAGGGAGATGTATGATCAGGTTATCACACCGCTGGATCATCGCTCGTAAGCTGTTGATAGGTAATAATTTAGTCGCCCTCAGCCTTTTGCTGGTAGGTATTCATATTGTTGTCGGCAGTAGCGTGGAGGCCAAGGCTGAGAGCATCGTCCAGCCTGAAGCTGTCAGTGCCCTTCCTACTCCGAAAGGCGCTACATCGAACCCAGAATCACACCCATCAGCTATCTTAGCGGCCTTGATTTTCCTTTAGTTTGGGTGCTGTGAAATGTCAGAACGGATCAAAGAAGTCCCTATGAGGGATCTAAAGGAGTTTGCCCGAGAGAATGGCCTGGTCGACGAAGTCTTAGATATCGATAGAATGAAGTTCAAGTGGGCCGATGATAAAAGCTGCGGCAAGAGCAGCTACTCCACGTTCGTGAAGAAAGGTTGCCTGTTGAGGTTGCTGCTGGAGAAGCACCTGTTGAATGAGTTCAAAGACCTGCGTTGGCCGATCGGACACAGCGCTACAGGAGAGCGACAAATCAGGCGATTCTTGTATATCGCGGACGCCCACGAGAATTATCGGCCCTCCCCATGAGAAAGACGGCAGGAGCTCTTTTGCTGGGGCCTACCAGGCACATCACCGTAGGTTAGAAATGCCCGCATGGCTGCCCGGTTAGGGTCGCCTCCGCCTCCGTCACATAGCCCCTTTCCACACTGGAGGGGGTTATCGGCGCCTCTTGCAAGTCGCCTGGCTCCCTATTTCCTTATCTGTAATGTTGCAAGCTTGCGACATACCCCCACACCGTCCCCTAGCCCTTAACATGCTGGCTGAGCTGAACTGCTGTCGCGTGCAGACAACTCGCTTGGTGAAATTATGTTCATGTGGTCCATGTTATCGCCTGTAATTCAACACCAGTTGACTTCACTGAATGGCGGCTGTTAAAACCGTCACAATAATAAGGATAAACCATGCAGCCCAAGCGTTACTTAGTAGCTCTCTCCGGGATGTCCCCACAGGTTGTGACGGAAACCCTCTATGGCCTCCTGCAACGGGAGGGCGAGGCCTTTCTGCCGACGGAAATCCATATTCTGACCACGGCAAAGGGGGCCGAGCGTGTTCACAGGGCGTTGCTTGATCCAATTCTCGGGCATTTTCACCACTTTTGCCGCGATTACGATCTGGAAGATCGCCTAGCGCTAGCCCCGCAACATATCCATGTGGCGCAGGCTGAAGATGGACGACCCCTGTCTGATATTTTTTCCCAGCATGACAATACCGCGATGGCCGACTTCATCTGTGAGACCGTGCGCCGTCTCAGTGAAGATGCCGATATTCAGCTTCATGCTTCCCTGGCGGGAGGGCGCAAGACGATGGGATTCTTCCTTGGCTATGCCATGAGTCTTTTTGGCCGACCGGGTGATGAACTTAGCCATGTGCTCGTGTCAGAGGGGTTCGAGTCCCGCCCGGACTTCTTCTACCCCCGGCCCAGCGACAGACTGTGCGGTGAATCCACCGTTGAAGTCATGCTGGCCGACATTCCCTTTGTGCCCATGCGTGAAGAGCTCCCGAAGAACTTCCTGACCCATAAGCGCAGCTATAGCGAGGCTGTGCAGATCATCCGAGCGGCAGAGCAACCCGCAGATCTCAAGGTGGATATGGCCGGCAAGCGTGTACGAGCCTCCGGCATCGACATCAGCATGAGCAACAGTCTCCTCGCCTTCTACGCCTGGATGGTCGATCGGGCCAAGTCAGCTCAGGGAGGGCTTGCGTACCCCTTCGAGCATGAGCCAAACCGGGTGTATGGGCTCGAATTTACCCGCTTTTATGAGGCGGTCTCTGGTGGGGAAATGCGGGTGAACGACCGTACGGCTCGGGATGAAGTGGAGGGGATGGACCGTAGGAATTTCGAGGTGCGCCTTTCACGAGTCAACACTGCACTGCGTAACGCACTGGGCAACCGGTTGGCTGAAAAGTATACGCTGAAGTACATCGATACCGAGAGGGGGGTAAAGCAGTATGGCGTTGCCCTCGCTCCCGAAGAGATTGAGATCAAGTAACCAAGGTGCCTATGAACCAAGACAACTTGCAATTGCTTTCATCGCGGGTGGCGCTTGCAGCCTATTTGCACGACTTGGGCAAGTTTGCCGAGCGCGCGCAATTGCCGATGGATGAGGAAACGCTGGCAGTTCACCTCCAGGAGTATTGTCCCCGTAAGGAGCAGGGCGGCCGTACCTGGTATACCCATCGCCACGCTGCCTACACGGCGTTGGGCTTTGACTTGTTGGAACAGCACCTCCCAGAGCTAATCGGGCCTGAAATGGCTCCATTTGCCAGTTGGCGAAGCAAGGAGGCAGACGACTCCTTGCTAAATGCCGCGGCACGCCATCACAAGCCGGAGACCTTTCTCCAGTGGGTTATCGCCACTGCCGACCGGGTGGCTTCCGGCTTTGATCGAGAAAAATTCGAGCAATACAACGCCGCAGAAGAGGGTACGAGTACCGGCAAGAACCACTTCCAGGCTCGGCAGCTGACTCTGTTCGAGCAGATCCGGCTTGACGGAAAAACGGCAGGGCAAGCCAGCGAGTTACAGTTTCGCTACCCTCTCAAACCCCTGTCGGTTAGCAGCCTGTTTCCTCAGTCTCGCGCTGCATGCGAGCCCGCGGACAATACCCTGGCCCAGGCTGAGTATCTCGGACTGTGGGAGGGGTTTAGCACTGCGCTCGAGGAGATCCCTGCCAGCCATCGAGGACAGCTGCCCCTGTGGCTCGATCACTTCGACAGCCTGTGGCAGTGCTACGCGCAAGCGATTCCTTCTGCCACCGCATTCGGGGTGCGCCCGGATGTCTCCCTGTACGACCACTCCAGGACCACAGCGGCATTGGCTGCGGCGTTATGGCGCTACCATCACGACCTTGGCCATGAAGAAGCCGAAGTGGCAGTGCAGATGCGCCTCGGTAGTGACTGGGACGAGCAAAAACTCCTGCTGGTTCAGGGAGATTTTTTCAACATCCAGGAATTTATCTTCGCGACCGGGGGTGACAGTGCCAAGAAGGCTGCCAAACTCCTCCGTGGCCGCTCGGCGTATGTCTCGTTGCTGACTGAGTGCGCGGCATTGCGGGTGCTAGATGACCTGGGCCTGCCTCCCACCAGCCAGGTGATCAATGCCGCGGGCAAGTTCCTCATTCTCGCGCCTAACACCGAGCCAGTCCGCATGCAGCTCATGGAGACACAGCGGCGCATCAATGACTGGTTCCTGCAGCAAAGTTATGGCCAGGCCGGACTTGGTCTCGCGTGGGAGGCCGCCAGCTGCAACGACTTTGTCGCCCGCAGCGATGGGGCGGCACCTTTCCAGCAATTGATGGCCCGCCTGATGGCGTCACTCGAGCGTGCCAAGTTCCAGGCGTTTTCCCTTTGTGGTAGCGGGGCACCCGCACCCGTTTTCACTGAGTACCTCGAGCAGTTCGATCCTGCCGTGGGGGCCTGCCGGCTTAGCGGTCGCGCCCCCGGCAGGGCTGACCTTGATGGAGTCTGTGCGCTAGCCGCCGATCAGGTCCGTCTGGGCGAGATGCTGGTCAGCGATCGCTTTCAGCGGCTGCTGCTGACAAACAAACCGCTGCAGGGCCGTGGTGGGCTTTCTGTGGCTATCTTCGGCTATTCGCTCTATTTCACCGCTGCCGAAGAGAGTAGCGGTAAGTTTGGCGCTGAGGCCAGCAGCGGCAACCTCCGCCGTGCCTGGGACTTCTCGCTGCCGCCAGAAGACCCAGCGGAGCCTCTGTGGCAGGGCTACGGACGGCGGGCGTTCAACGGTTATGTTCCCCGTTTCGATAGCTCGGCACACTATGCCGATGGCAAATACCAAGGTTGTGACAGTGATGATATTGAGTCCGGTGCGGTCAAAACCTTCAATCACATTGCTTGCGAAGACCGCACACCCAACCCCGCACAGGAGGGGCAGTGGGCAGGCATCGCCGCGCTCGGGATATTGAAGGGGGACGTCGACAACCTCGGCAGCATTTTTGCAGCGGGGTTACCGGGAAACAGCTTCGCACGTATGTCGGCATTGTCCCGGCAGCTTGATCAGTTCTTTACCGTCTTTCTGCCCTGGCACTGTGCCCGCCACTTCCCCGATACCTACACGGTTTTTGCCGGCGGGGACGACTTCTTCCTGATCGGACCCTGGCGCAGCCAGATACGTCTGGCACAGAGTATGCGGGCAGAGTTTAAACGCTATGTGGCAGAAAACCCGCAGTTGCATTTTTCAGCCGGAATCGCGCTGCACAAGCCCGGTCTGCCGCTGGCCCAGCTCTCCGCAGCGGGGGAGGAGGCTCTGGAGCGTGCCAAGGGCTACCGCCATCATGAACAACACAAGGATGCGGTGTGCTGCTTCGACAGTGTGCTGGGCTGGCCTAAATTTGAGGCGCTCGTGGGCGAGGAGGGTTGTGAACAGCAATTGCTCACATTGCGGAATGAAGTGAACCTCTCTACCAGTTACGTATACGGATTGCTAAGTCTGTCCGAGCAGGCGGAAGCTGCGGCTGCGGGCGACCCCAGTGCCAGTATCTGGCGCTCGCGGTTTGCCTACCGCACTCAGCGCATGGTGGTAGAGCGCCATCGTGGGCGTGCTGATTCAGAGGCCGTCAAAAAACTTTACGAGCGTCTGGCCGACGAGGTGGGTGATGCCATCGCCCAGTACCGCCGAGCTTATCGGCTCGCACTGCAAAGCTATTTATACCGTTTGAGATAAACCCGGGGGATTCCCAATGAACCGACATCCAGTAAATGAGGGTAATACCGACCCAATAGAGCTCAGCGGCATCGACCTGTCAAAGGTGAGTATGGAGCTATTTGACAGTGTAGCCGATGGCTGTGCCAAGCATATCGCCGGCAGTACACGCGGGCTGAGAAAGAAGACCAGTTCTGGCGTGAATAAAAGCACTCAGTTGCGTCGCTTCTACGATGAAATTGTGATGTGGGACCAGCGCTTCCGGCAGCACCCTGAGAGTTATTCAGAGCAGCTGCCGCTGGTGAAAATGCTCAATGCAAAGGTCTCGTACGCCCATAGTCGTGACCTGGTCTGCGAGAACTTTGTCAATCTGTTGCGCCATTGTCTGGGCCAGCTGCAGATAGAGCAGCAAGAAACCTTCAAGAACTTCCGCTTGTTTATGGAAGCCTTCATGGGCTTCTACAAAATGCACAAAAAAGACTGACGAGGCCGCTATGCAACTCAATCATATCTCCCGGGTAACCGCCACCATCGAGCTGCACTCCGGCCTGCACATCGGTGCTGGTCGTGACGAGATCCGAATCGGGGGCACGGACAACCCCGTCGTCAAGCATCCATACACGGATGAGCCCTATATTCCTGGCTCCTCCCTCAAGGGCAAGCTGCGTAGCCTGCTGGAATGGCGCGCTGGAGTTGCCACGCAGAACAAAGGCAAGCCGGTTTCTGCTGAAATGCTCACTCGGCTCTCTGGCAGCGAGCGCGAGGCCGCCGCGCAGATTGCACGTCTGTTTGGTCTCGCCGGTGACTCCAGCAACATCGAGCTCGCCGAGGAGATTGGTCCTACACGCATCAGCTTTGCCGATGCTGCCTTGCAGTCGCAGTGGCTTGACGAGCGCCGCGAAGAGGGTCAGCTACTCACCGAGGCCAAGAGCGAAAATAGCATCAACCGTATCTCTGGTGTGGCAGACAACCCGCGCTGGACCGAGCGCGTGCCGGCCGGTGCCCGTTTTGATTTGGTGGTTAATATTCGCCACCTGCAGGAGGGCGATGAGGCGTTGGTCGATTTGCTGCTGACGGGGCTCAAGCTGCTCGAGCAGGACAGTCTCGGCGGCTCTGGCTCCCGCGGCTACGGTAAGCTGAGATTCGAGGGCCTGAAGATTAATGGTGAGAGCGCGGATGCGCGCTTCGAAGAACTGGATCCCTTTGCGGGTTGATCGCACTATGCAGCTATTCCAAGTGACCATCGAGCCGCAGAGCCCGTTCGCGACTCCCCTGCGCGGAGACACGTTGTTTGGTCAGTGCTGCTGGGCTCTTCGCAATGATCGCGGGTCCAGCGTACTGGAACAAGCGTTGGAGGGGTATCAGCAGGATGCACCGTTTATGGTGCTCTCTGACCCCCTGCCGGAGGGCTATCTGCCTCGTCCATCGATGCCGGCGGCGCAGTTGGGGTTCGACCTCACGGACGTGTCGACCCGTAAAGCGCAAAAAGGGCTGCAATGGCTGCCACTGGCAAGCCAGAGCGAACCCCTACAACACTGGTCTCGGCATCTGCAGCCTGATCCAGTGGAGCGCAGGCAGTTGCCACGAGGGCACAACAGCCTCAACCGCCTGACCAATACCACCAGCTCTGGCGAACAGGGTTTTGCCCCTTACAGCGTTAGTCAAGAGTGGTTCGCTCCCGGTACCAGGCTGCACGTGTATGCGCTCATCGATGGCAGCCGTTGCGACCAGACGTTGTTGTGCTCGCTGCTGAGCAGTGTTGGGCAGTGGGGCTACGGCCGCGATGCCTCCAGTGGTCGAGGCCGCTTTGCGGTACTGGAGTGTCGTGAGTGGGAGTGGCAGGCACATAGCCATGCCAACCGCTGGCTTACCCTTGCCCCCTGCGCCCCGCAGGGGCAGCGATGGCTAACGCAACACTGCTATTACCGGCGTTTTGTCCGTTACGGGCGCCACGGCGATCGCGCCGTACAGACTGGTCGGCCATTCAAGAATCCGGTACTGATGGCGGATACCGGCGCCGTGCTGGCACCAGCCGAATGGCAGATCGGGCGCTTTTTGGCCGGCAGTGGCCTCGGCGGCGTGTCCGCTGCGATGCCGGGCGCAGTACAGCAGGGCTATGCACCGGTTGTACCGGTTTATGTGGAGGACTCCCCGTGAAGCCATTCTTCCAGCAGGAAACTTTGACACTGAGCACCCTGAGCCCGGTCCACCTCGGTTGTGACGAGCACTACCAGCCCACCGAATATGTCATGGAGGACGGCAACCTCTACGCGCTCGGCCAGCGAGCGCTGCTTGCCGCGCTCTCTCCGGAGCAGCTGGCCTCGGCCTGCGGCGCCGACTCATTAGTGGCGCTGCGGAGCCTGTTGTATCGCCAGCGCATGCAACTAATGCCGCATGCGCGCCATGTTGTGGCCTGCTCACCCGCATTGCAGCGTCACTACGAGCAGGTCGTGGACAAGGCGGCCCAGGTGGAAAGCCGGGGCCGTCGGGTTCAAAACAACCTGGAAATTCAGCGCACCGCTTTCAATCCCCACAGTCAGCAACCAATTATCCCCGGTAGCGGCGTCAAGGGAGCGATCCGGACCGCGCTGTTGGACGCGATCAATGCTGGTGCCGCCCTTTCACCGCCTGCCGAGAAATACCGAGAAGTACGCATGCCGCGCAGTCGCGAGCTGCAGCAGCAATTGCTGGACTATGAGCGGGTAGAGAGTGATCCACTGCGCCACCTCAAGGTGTCCGATGGCGTTAGTGAGTGTGCGAATGACCTGCCCCGCTGCCGGGTGCACTATGCCGTCAACCGCAAGCGCAAACCGGCCAAGCAGGAATCCCGAGCCAACCGCGGTCCGGAAAATCTGCTCGAGAGCCTGGCCGCCGGGCTTGACAATGCCTTTTCACTCGACTGGCAGCTCTCATCACAGGGGTTGCCCGGGGCTGACACCCTCGAGCAGCTTGCAAAGGTCTGCAACCGCTTTCATCTGCCGTTGCTCAGGACTGAGCTGGATAACCTCGCCATCCTGGGGATTGCCGACAGCGGATGGCTGACAGGTCTGCGTCAATTGTTGAGTGAAGAGCTGGCGACCGCATTGAAGCATGGGCGGGCGCTGTTACTGCGCCTCGGTCGCTATAACGGTGCGGACAGTAAAACGCTGAACGGAGTCCGCCACATCAAGATCATGGGGGGCAAAGGGGAAAAGCCCACCTTCCAGCCCGCACCCAAGACCTATTGGCTTGCCGCCGATGCCAAAACCCAGACCACTGGGCTACTGCCGTTCGGCTGGGTACTCCTGCGCCGCCCGGGCTGCCAGCTGCCGGCGACCGACGCCTTCCTCAAGCGCCTTGCCGCGCCGCTGCAGCAGCTGGCCGAGCAGGAAAGCGTGCGCAAACAGCAGCGCGATGCGGCACTTGCGCGTCAGGCGGAGGAGCGCGCCGAACGCGCCCAGCGCGAGGCTGAGGAGCGGGCCGAAGCGCAAGCCCGTTCTGCCGCACTCGCGGCCATGAGCGAGCAGCAGCGGAGTATCCACACCTTGCAGGAGCGGCGGGAGGCCGGTGAGGGCCGCGGCCAGGGGCCGGGCTGTGAATTGGCGAACGATCTGCGCGGGCTGATGCAGCAGGCAATTGCCGGCTGGTCCCCGGCAGATCGGCAGGCACTGGCCAGTGCCGCAAGGGAGATTTACCGGCACCTGGGTATCGATGTGAAGAAGAACAAGAAGGCCAAAGCGGCACTGAAGGAGCTCGCCGGTGACTGAATTACCCGTCGTCCGACTGCGATTTGAGGCCGAGGTCAAGCAACCGCTGGCGATCCCTTACTACGGCGGCTCCATGTTGCGCGGTGCCTTCGGTCACGCTCTGCGGCGCCTCGCCTGCATGACCCGTCAGCGCGATTGCAGTGGCTGTCCGCTAGTGCGCAGCTGCCCCTATACCCGTCTGTTCGCGCCGCCACCACCGAGCGATGCCCCGCTACACAACCTGCGCGAGGTGCCGCCACCCTATGTGATCGAAGCGCCAGCACCGGGCAAGCGCGAATGGCAGCCCGGCGAGAGATTCCACTTTCATATGGTGTTGCTGGGGCCGGCGCTGGCCGAGCTGGCGTTGGTGGTCGAGGCTTGGCGGCGTGCGCTCGCCGCAGGCCTAGGTCGTAATCGTAGCCGTCTCGACCTGCAGCAGGTCTATCGCGAGGCCGACGACGGAGCCCCCCCGCAATTGCTGTGGCAGCCGGGTGAATATGTCGAGACTCCCAAGCCCATGAGCATTGGTGAATTGGGCGAGGGCCAGGATGGATGCCTGACGCTGTGCTTGCGCACGCCACTGCGTCTCCAGCAGCGTGGTCGCATTCTCAGCCCCGACATGCTTGACGCGCGTACCCTGCTCACGGCCCTGTTACGCCGGCACAGCCTGCTGTCGCAGTTTTATGGCGTGTCCCAAGCGGTGGACAGCGCGGCGCTGGCACAGCAGGCATCGCAGGTGTCCTTGCACGGGCAGCTCTACTGGAGCGACTGGCATCGCTGGTCCAGCCGCCAGCGGCAGAAGATGGGCATGGGCGGCCTGCTCGGACAAATCACCCTGCAGGGGCAGCTGACCCCCTTTCTCCAGGCCCTGCACTGGGGCCAGTACACCCACATTGGCAAGAATGCCAGCTTTGGTCTTGGCCACTACCACCTCCAGGCGGCTGCCTGAATCGAATCCACTGAGAGCATGTCTATGAGCACCGTGCATATCTGTATCGTCACCGGCCAGCCGCTGGCCAACCTGCTGCCCATCCTGCAACTGCGTCCCACGGCGGTGGTGCTGCTAGTATCGGAGCGGATGCACGATGAGGTCGAGCCGTTCCAGCGTCTGTTACAGGGCCTGGATTGGCAGCCCAGAGTAAAGGCGGTCAATGGCTTGCCCGACGCCGGGGTCGCCGGTATTCGTGCGTGGGGAGAGCGGGTACTGCTGGAAGAGCTTGCCGAAGAGTTCGACAACGCCGAGTTCCTGCTCAATGCCACTGGTGGCAACAAGCTGATGGTGATGGCGTTGGCCGAGGTGTTTAGGGAGTTGGGCGAGCAGCTCGTCTATTGCGATACCACCCACGGCGCACTCGAATATCTGGGCCCCGATAGCGACACCACCGCGCTGCATGCGGACCTGCTCGATATCGACAGCTACCTCAAGGCCAATCGTATTACCCTGCGCAGTAGCAAGAGCGATGACGAGGACTGGCAGGAGCGCGCGGGCCGGCGCAAGTCGTTTACCAAGTGGCTGGCGAATAAGGTCGACAAGTTGCAGCCGATACTCGGCATGCTCAACAAGGTCTGTCACCAAGCCGGCGACAGTAACGGGCTGCTCCAGCAGCCGCGCCAGCAACTGCAGCGTATTCCACGTGCTGAGTTTGTCGCCCTGCTCAAGCAGGCGGCGGAACTGGGCCTGATCGAGTGGGATGATGCCAGCCCCGAGCAAATCGAATTCTGCGACCAGGACGCGCTCGACTACCTCCATGGCGGCTGGCTGGAGGAGTGGGCTTACTGGACTGCGCGCGATGCCGGCGCCCGCGACGTACGTCTCGGCTGCCAGTTCACCGATGACGGCCAGCGCAAGCGCGATGTGCGCAACGAAATGGACGTGCTGGTCTGCCACAACAATCGCCTGCTGCTGATCGAATGCAAGACCGGCAACCTGCGCAAGTACGGCAGCGATAGCGAGGTGATTTACAAGCTAAACAGTATTGCGGCGCGCACCGGCGGACTGTTCGGCGAGGCCTGGCTGCTGGCGGCACAACATCTGGACCGCGAGCGCAATGGCCGCAGTGTGTCTGCTAGCGGCCGCGCACTGGCCAGCAATATCACGCCATTTGATGGCGAACGGTTGAAGGAATTCTCCGCGCAGCTTCGTGTGTGGCTTGCAGCCGGTACAGCGATCAACAATAGAAGTTGAGGTTGCGTCAGACAAGGCCCCGGTGAAAAGGGGATTAAGGCCTCCACTATAGATACATCATTTTTCTCACTTTTATAAGAGAATTTCCCGCGAGAAAGGGGATTAAGACGTGTTGAACATGGTCTGGCGACCGAACTTCTCGCGTAAGAAGGGTGCCTCGCGTGAAAGGGGGTTACGACGGTTAGCCTTGACATGCAACACAATCTCCATCTGTAAGAAGAATGCCCCGCGCGAAAGGGGATTAAGACAAGTAGTTCGCTTGTGTATCTGTCGCGTGATTCGTAGGAAAAGTGCCCCGCGAGAAAGGGGATTAAGACATCATCATCTTACCAGCCGCCATTGCCTTATGAAGTAAGAAGAATGCCCCACGAGAAAGGGGGTTAAGACTTATACAGGCCGAAGAATAAGGCTTCGATGAAGAGTAAGAAGAATGCCCCGCGTAAAAGGGGATTTGTAATGCTGACCTTGTTTCTACGTCTTTCAGCTGCATTAAGTGCAGCCACCTGCTGATCCGCGCGCTAACTACCTGCCATCCACCTGTCACAATGCAAAAACTCGCAAGCTTGCCAACCGCGACCTGTGCCGGCCGCTGCGTAAACTTCGCCGCGAGTTAATAGCGCGCGAGCGGAGGTGAGGCAATGCCGGTGTTTACGACTGAGGGAATGCGCGTGTCCTGCGTCACCGTCATTGCGCGCGCTTATCCCGGGGAGCAGTTGCTGTTGCGAGCGGCCTATAGGCACCTGCTGACGCCGGCGCGCTTTCGTCTCATGCAGACCCATCCGGTGCCGGCGGCCGCGCTGTATGACATTGCCCGCAATACCCTGATAGCGGAGTATCTCCGTCATCACACGGCGTATAACCCGGATATTTTGCTCTCCAGTGCCGCCCTCGCCACCCTTCCTCCGCGGGAGCGCACCGCGCATTTATTGGCGCAGGCTTATGCCGACTCTTTCCTGGCTCCCATGGGGCCGCAGCACATCGATGCGCTGGCCCGGCGTGTCTTTACCCCCGCCCTGCGTCGCGACCCGGCCCGCTATGGCAAGTTATCAGACCGTTTCATCGAGCGTATTCATCCGCGCGAGCCGCGCACCGCACGCCTGGCTCTGGCTATGGCCATCGACCTTGAGTGCAGCGCCCGCGGTGTAAATACGTTTCACGCCCGCGACGGTATCTTCGAAATCGAGCTATATGCACCATTTGCAGCTGACCTGGCACGGGCAGCACTGAATGGTTGAGGCACCCCGCTCGCAAGCTTGCCACCACGGCCACAGCCACGGCCTGTCCGTACTATCGCCACTGTCGATTCACGACAGGGAGGCGCGACAGTGGCAGGGTTGGAGCAGCAGTGTACAACGGGGGGAGTATCGACCGCGGCCGGCTTGCAGGCGCATGGCATCTCAGCACTCTGGTACCTGGTACACCGGCTCCATGTGCCATCCATCCTCACACACGGCATCCTCAGTCATTGTCAGGCTCACGAGCGCGGGCTGGTACAGGCAGATATCTCCTGTGCGTCAGTACAGGCTCGCCGCGCCTGGCGCAGGTTACCCTGCGGCAGCGCCCTGCACGGATTCGCTCCGCTCTATCTGGTGCCCCGTAACCCGATGAGTTTTGCCCTGCGCCACCGGCTGCCGGAATTGTGTTTAGTACAGGTGGCAGTGGCGGTGGCCGACCAGCCGGGGGGCTACCTGTCGGATGGCAACGCCGCCAGCCCGCGCACGCGTTTTTTCCAGGGCGCGACAGCGCTCGCGCAGCTGCCCTGGGCAGTATTACGGGCGCGTTTCTGGTGCGATATGATCGACGGCCGGCGCAGCCGCTGCGCCGAGGTACTGGTGCCGGGGCGGGTGGATGCCGCGCATATCGAGCGTGTCCTCTGCTTTGACTCAGACACGCAGGCGGCGCTCGCCCGTGAGAATCGTCCTGTAATCCAGGCGCACGCGCTGTTCTGAGGGGGAGAAGGTGGCCATAAAAATCATTCGTGGAAATATTTTCAACAGCCGCTGCGCGGTGTTGGTCAACACGGTCAATTGTGTGGGGGTGATGGGTGCCGGCATTGCCCTCGAGTGCCGCCTGCGTTACCCGCAGATGTTTTCCCGCTATGAAGCCCTCTGTACCGCCGGTCAACTCCAGGTGGGCAAGCTGTGGCTCTATCGAGGCCCTGAGCGCTGGGTGCTGAACTTCCCCACCAAGCAGCACTGGAAGCAGCCGTCACGGCTGCAGTATCTGCGGGCCGGACTGGATAAGTTCCGGGACAGCTGGCGCGAGCGCCAGATCGAGTCCATCGCCTTCCCGTTGTTGGGCGCGGATCGCGGCGGCCTGTCAGAGCAGGACAGCCTCGCCATCATGCAGGAGTATCTCGAGCCGCTGCCCCTGCCGGTGGAAATCTATCGCTATGCGGCGGATGTCCCGGATGATCTCTATACAGAGACCCGCGACTGGCTGCGTCGCCAGGAGGTGGCCACGGTCGCCCGGTTGAGTGGTCTGCGGCCGCACTATGTCGAGCGGGTACTGGCGGCCATGGAGAGTCCGCATATCGTCCAGCTCAATCAGCTGGCGCAGGTGGACGGCATTGGCCTCAAGACACTGGAGGCTGTATTCCGTCTGGCACAACAGGCCCGTACCGGGCAATTCCCGCCGGCAGCGGCACAACAATCCTTATTGTGACCCGGCCGGTGCATCACCCTGACCGGGCATGCCGGAGCAAATGCCTTCGTGCGCTAAATACGGTATGGTTATGAGCCTAGTGGCATAAGCCGGGCGACAAGCGCTGTCATTGATTGATCACTTGTCAGGGGGTTGTCTAGTTCGTTGAAAAATAAGGAGAAAAGGGGAGGGTGCAGTAAGAAAAATGCCCCGCGAGAAAGGGGATTAAGACCCGATGGCAGCAACCGCCTTTACATCGTTGTAGGGTAAGAAAAATGCCCCGCGAGAAAGGGGATTAAGACATGACAGCAGCACCGAGGATGCCGTCACGGATTTGTAAGAAAAATGCCCCGCGAGAAAGGGGATTAAGACTCTTCAAGCTGTTCAATCTTCTCTTTGGCATAAGGTAAGAAAAATGCCCCGCGAGAAAGGGGATTAAGACACCTTGTCACGGGGCAGCTTGTAGGCACCGATCGGTAAGAAAAATGCCCCGCGAGAAAGGGGGTTAAGACTTGATCACTGCAATCATGCCGGCCACTTCCTTTTGTAAGAAGAATGCCCCGCGAGAAAGGGGATTAAGACCCATAGATATAGGCATCACGCTTATCAGGATCTGGAAGAAGAATGCCCCGCGAGAAAGGGGATAAAAGACGCCGCCCTGGGCTGAGAAATGTGGCGGCTGCGGGCGCCCAACATCCGGACTGGTATAATCCTGACGCTGACAGGAGGCCATCATGGCTGACAACGAATCCGAGCTGTTCAATCGCGTGGTGACCGAGCGACTGGGCGTGGCTAACCGGGCTTGGGCCAAGAAACTCTATGCCGAGTCAGATGAACGGCTGCGCACCGATCCTGAGCTGAAGGCGATGTGGAAAAAGATGATGGAGAGGACTGCCCAGCGCCGCAAGAACAGTCAGAAGTAGCGGCCTTTCCCGGCCTCCCCGACTGCGCACGCGGTTCGTTCCAGCGTTTTTGCGCCGCAGTTCCCGCGGGCCCAGAGGCATCGAATCTGTGCCAAATCGCGGCACAATCTCAGTAGAGCCCCTGCGAAGCGATTCACGGTCTGTCCAGCGCCGGCGGTAGCGTCTCCAAGCCGCCCTGGCGTGGCCGTTTCGTAACAGCTTTCTTTTGCGGCAAGCTCCATGCTGTTCGGCATTGAGTTCGTACGCCGCCTGCCCCACAACATCTCCATTCCTGGTCGCCCTTCCGATCTCGCAAGCTTGCCAATGCCGCCAGGAGCTCAGGCTCACGTTAACCTCGCTGCCGAATTGAAAGGAGGGCGCATGACGCGATATCTGGTAAGCCGGCATCCCGGAGCCTGGCAGTGGTTTGCTCAGCAGGGCATTGCCATTGATCGTGTTGTGACACATCTGCACCCGGGCCTGCCGCGGACGGGGGATGTCGTCTACGGCACGCTGCCGGTTGCGGTAATGGCAAAATTGCAGCGGCGTGGGGTCGGTGTGTACCTGCTGGTGCTCGATGTGCCGGCGCATCTGCGCGGTTGCGAGCTTAGCGCGGCCGACATGCATGCCTGTAATGCCCGCCTCGAGCACTACCGTGTCTGGAGGGTGACGCATGCACCTGTTGGTGAGTTATGACATCAAGCTGCCGAAGCGACTGCGCAAAGTGCACCGCACAATGCTGGCCTATGGCCGTCCGCTGCAGTATTCGGTGTTCGAATGTGCACTGAAGCCTGCCCAGCTGGAGGCATTGCGGCATGAACTGGCAGCGCTCATCGACCACGAGGAGGACTCGGTACTGATTCTGTCGTTTGGGCCTACCTGCATTACCCTGGGCTGTCGCCCGCCGCTGCTGGCGCAGCCACACCTGTTTCTCGATTGAGGAAGCAATGATGGCCACTCTGTATCTAGACCACCCCGGTGCGACGCTGCAGTACGCTGACCGGCGGCTCAAAATTCTTTGCCCGGAAAACGCCGTTGAGTCGCTGCCCCTGGGGAGTCTCGAACGGTTGGTGCTTACCAGCCGCTGTCAGCTCGATACCGGCTTGCTGCTGCAATTGGCCCAGCGCGGAATCGCCCTGTCGGTGCTGAGCCCGGGAGTGCGCAAGGTCGCTCTGTTTCAAGCACACACCCACGGCGACGCCCGCCGCCGCTACAGTCAGGTGGTCTGCTGCCACCAGTCGCAGGTGCGGCGCAGGCTGGCCGCCCTGTTGGTGGCCCGCAAGCTGCGCCAACAGGCTGCGCTATTGCGCTCAGTTGCCCGTGAGTGTCCTGCACATGCACGCGTCTGTGCGCAAACGGCAGAGCGGCTGCAGGCCTGCGCCGGGCGCCTCGCCGGCCGACCCCCGCGGTTGGCCCGCCTGCGTGGTCTCGAGGGAGCCGCTGCGGCCGCGTTTTACCGCAGTTACCGCTTGCTGTTTGCGCCGTCACTCGGCTTCCACGGTCGCAATCATCGTCCACCGCGCGATCCGGTCAATGCGGTGCTGTCGCTGGCATTCGTGCTGCTCACCCACGAGGCAGCGATTGCGCTCGCCACGGCTGGACTCGATTCGGCCATCGGCTTCTACCATGGCATGGGGTATCGGCGCCCCGCATTGGCCTGCGATCTCGCCGAGCTGTTTCGCCAGCGTGTGGCCCACTGGGTTTGGCAGTTGTTCCGCGACCGCACCCTGCGCCGTGAACACTTTCAGCACACGGAGCGGACCTGCCTGCTGGGCAAGGCCGGTAAGCAGGCCTTTTACCGCGCCTGGGAGCGGGGCAAACCGCAACTGCGCCAACGCCTGCAGCGGGAAGCCGCACGCTGGGCCAGCCAGTTTTCCGTCTTGCACCGGCGCTTCGCAAATGACGCGGAGGACTAGCCTTGCTATGTTTGGTAACCTCGTGGCATAACTCGGGCGACAAGCGTTGTCATTGTGTGGTCGATTGTCAGGGGGTTGTCTAATTCGTTGAAAATTAAAGAGAAAAAAGGAGGGTGCAGTAAGAAGAATGCCCCGCGAGAAAGGGGATTAAGACCTTACAATAGCATTCTGCGGTGTTGCGCTTACAAGTAAGAAGAATGCCCCGCGAGAAAGGGGGTTAAGACGCTACTATCTCCGCCCTTTTTGTGCTTCGCTTCAGTAAGAAGAATGCCCCGCGAGAAAGGGGATTAAGACCCTGCTTCACAGGCTTTGTGGAACAGCACCATGCGTAAGAAGAATGCCCCGCGAGAAAGGGGATTAAGACGGTTACAGCTTGAACTCTCGACTGTTGCGCTTGGTAAGAAGAATGCCCCGCGAGAAAGGGGATTAAGACTCTTCCTTCTTTGCTTCTTCAGTCGCTTCGTTAGGTAAGAAGAATGCCCCGCGAGAAAGGGGATTAAGACAAGTCGAGAAAGCCAAGAAAGAGAAGGAGAAGAGTAAGAAGAATGCCCCGCGAGGAAGGGGATTAAGACAGGTGCTTCCTTCTCAGCTTTCTGCTTCCCAATAGTAAGAAGAATGCCCCGCGAGAAAGGGGATTAAGACTGGTGGTTTAATTTCAGCTGGTTGAAAAGCTGTGGTAAGAAGAATGCCCCGCGAGAAAGGGGATTAAGACGGGTCGTTCCTGTCGACCAGCCCTTTCATGTGGGGTAAGAAGAGTGCCCCGCGAGAAAGGGGATTAAGACAGGGTATCCAGCACCGCGTTGATCTCGCGCATGAGTAAGAAGAATGCCCCGCGAGAAAGGGGATTAACGTCGCTCAATGCTGTGAGTCGGGATCATTTCGCTAACTGGGTTGTTGCTGGACTTGGGAGAATACATGCGTAATAACCTGATCCCCCTGCTGACGCTGTTACTGTTGATTACCCTATTGTCCTGGGGCAGTAGCGTGCATTACCGGCCGGGCAGTGCAGAGGTCGAGCGCCTCTGTGCCCTGGATAGTTACACCCTATGGCTGTCAGCGTGTGACGTACTTGCCGGGAGTGAGTGAACACGCAGCAGCGAAGAAGGCATCCCGGTGGTGCCATTGTCTGGCTCAAATAGCCGCGGCAGCGCGGTGTGTGTGCCTCTGAATCTGCAGCCCATATCGCTTGTTGGGCTCCGGCCTGATCCTGCCCGACACTGACAGCGGTCTAACGAGCCGGCTCCCGGCGCGCAGCGACCATGTGTGCGTCGACCCTCCTCGTGAATTTCGACGCACTTCTGTACCTTCGGTTCGTCTCCGCGGCGAACAGCGCGCGCGGGCACGTGGAGGTAGATGTCTCTGCCGACTCCGTCCTCCTCTTCCCCCGCAGCCACGGTCGTCAGCGTCGCCCAGTGCTGGCCGGAGCGGCGATGCACCGCAGTTGCAAGCTTGCGAATTGGGACGGCTTCCACCGGGGGGGCTATCTTGCCGGTCATGACACCGCCGGCGCCAATGCCGCGGCGAAAACCGCATGAGGACCCTGCCCATGAGCCTGCCCCCCGCTGCACTGAGAGACTTGCACCGTGCTCACGCGCTGCTGGAAAACCCCGGCCTCACTGCGCGGCTCAGCCACCTGCTTGGCGCGCCCATCGAGGGTGCGGTGCAGCGTCTACCCCGGCGTTTTCGGGCTGGTGCAATCAAAGCCAGCGAGGTGGCGCTGGGCCGGGCTGCCAGAGTGGCGCTGGGCACGCTTGCCGACCGGCCGGGAATCTCGACCGCCCCCCTGCCTGGGCGTTTGCTGGTGGCAACCTCGGGCGGGGTCGGGGGAGCGTTTGGCCTCGCTGGCCTGTCCGTGGAGCTGCCCGTGTCGACCACGCTGATGCTGCGTGACATCGGCGCCATCGCCCGCAGTGAGGGGGAATCACCGCGGGCACCCGCAACACGCCTCGCCTGTCTGCAGGTGTTCGCGCTGGGTGGCCCCGTCCCGACAGACGATGCGGCGGAGTCCGGCTATTACGCTGCGCGCCTGGCGCTGGCCAAAGCGGTCACCGAGGCACTGCAGCACGTCGGCGCCAACCGGGTGCTGGATGCTTCCGGTCCGGCGCTGGTGCGCCTGCTGACGCAGGTGGCGCAGCGTTTCGGTGTGCAGGTGACGCAAAAGCTGGCAGCTCAGACGTTGCCACTGATCGGCGCCGCCGGCGGGGCGACGGTCAATACGCTGTTTATGCAGCATTTCCAGCAGATGGCCCGGGGCCACTTCATCGTGCGCCGTCTCGAGCGCTCCTATGGCGCCGAGCCGGTGCGCGCCGCCTACGAGTCCCTGGGAGCAGGCATGGAGGTGCCGCAATGATCGTCGAAGTGATTTCGCCGGCAACCGGCAAGCGTTACCGTGTCCGTATTGATGGACTCACGGAAGAGGTCCTGGTCGATCTGGAGCGTGAATACGCCAGTGAAGAGCAGCTGCAGTCGCACCTGGAGGCGCTGCCGCTACCAGCAGAGGTCAAGTGTCTGTTGGCGCGGTTGGCCCGGGTGACCCTGCGCGTGGGGCGCCGCCTGCTGCGTATCGGCCGCCGCTTGCTGGAGATTGTGCTGATGTTGTGTGCCCGCTTCCCCGGTGCCGGCCTCGGCCTGCTCACTGGCGCGTTGCTGACTTATGTGGTGGCCTGCCTGCCTTTCCTCGGTGCCATCCTCGCTGATTTTCTCGGCCCACTGCTGATGCTGTTCGGTCTCGGCCGCGGGCTCTGGCAGGATCTCACCAACCGGGCGCCGGAGGCGGCCGCCACCATCGTTTCTGCTGTGCGCCCATTCACGACGATGCAGCAAGGGGGCGCTGCCAGTGGTGCCTGAACCTGTTGATCAATCGCTACGCGACTTCTTTGCTCAGGGTGACCAGCCTGTGCTCGTGGATGCATTCCGTTTTCGCGCACAGCTGGGGCTCGGCATGGCCGCTTACCCCTTGTTTGTGCGCCTGCGATGGTGCCTGCGCACACTGCTGGCTCTGGTCGTCGGTGCCGTCGGTTATGGGCTGGCGTTTCTGTTCTGGGGGCTTACGCTCGGCGTATTTGGTCGCCTGGGGGTTGCACTCGGGCTGCTGGCAGGGCCTGTGGGGTTGGCCGTCGTCGTCGCATTGCTGTGCGTGGCGATCTACACCGCCTCCGTGCGCATGTTGCGGGCGGTCAGGAGGGCCGCGGTGGTCGAGGTGCCCCACTATATCCGCACTCCGCTGCCGGAGCTGGCCCGTGAGCTCGGCGAGACCCTGGCTGAGATGCTGATGTCCATCGCCGGTGACGGGCGGCTGGGGCATACGCAGTGTCAGCGAGCTGTTACACGCTACCTGTCCCGCCATTGGGGCTTACACCCCGGTTTTGCGCGTACGTTAGTGGCCGCTCAGGCGTGTCCGTCGCGGCAGGGGTGCGCAGGTGCGGTCGCCCGGCTGCGCGCCCTGGCAGTAGCGGGGCAAATTGGCTTTGACAGCGTGGCCCGCGAGTTGCTGACTCAGGCCGACAGGATGGTGGACGACGGCTGTGCCACATTCCAGGCGGTGGCGGAACTGCGGGCCGCCCTGCAATGGCATCAACACTAGTCTGGGGCCGTTAAGGGCGGCGCGCCGCGAAAACACCGCACAATACAAGCCTGATTGTGAAAGCCCCCCTCGGCCCTCCTTGTCCGGTAGCCGGACATTTTTTCCGTCTCCCTGCTGGTGCGGTCTTGGCCGTCGTCGAGCGCAGCGCTAATTACCGTCGATCATTATGTGACATTGGTGGTGTCGTAAATTAGGTGCTATAAATGAAGCATGAGCAAGATTCGCACATTCACCCTGGAAGAGCTGTCGGCTCTGACGGATACCCCCAAACGCACAGTGCGCTATTACATCCAGCGCGGGCTGCTGGACCGCCCCGCGGGTGAAAAGCGTGGCGCGCATTACTTGCAGCGGCACCTGGAGCAGTTACTCGAGATACGAAAGTGGCAGGCCGCCGGCCTGTCTCTGGAACGGATCGCCGAGCTACTCACTGGCGATGCCGGCGTGGAGCCTCCACCGCCCAGGCGGAAGCCCGGCGACGTAGAGGTATGGAGTCACACTCTGCTGGCCGAGGGCGTGGAGCTGCGGATCAATCCGACGCAGGCCGGACTTTCCCCGGCACAGATCAGGAAGTTGACCGAGTACGTCATGGATGCAGTGTCGAAACTGGAGGACGAGAAATGAAACAGTGGCCGAGTACCGAGTGGCAGACGTCACCAAAGCTGGTATCCCGTAGCGGTGGCCCGGTGCCCCTGCAGGCAGTGGAGATCGCAGTTGAGATCCAACATTTGCTGGCCGAGATGGTTATCACTCAGGACTATACCAACCACGAGGCAGCGGATATCGAAGTCTCCTACACCTTCCCGGTGCCGACCGAGGCTGTGTTGTTGGGGGTGCAGGCCAAGATCGGGGATCGTGAAATCGCCGGCCAGGTGGCTGAGAGCGCGGACGCGGAGAGCCACTATGAGGACGCCATAGCCGATGGCGATTCGGCCATTCTGCTGCAGAGGGTGCGTCCCGGCTTGTATTCCCTCTCACTCGGTAACCTGCAGTCAGGCGAGGAGGCTCGCATCACTTATCGCTATGGACTGGCGCTGTGCTGGAATGGGGATCGCGTCGATCTGCGCCTTCCGACGGCGATCGCCCCCAAATATGGCTCCTCCGCCGCACTGGGCTTGCCGCCGCATCAGACAGTGGACGCCGATCCAACGTACCGCTGCCAGTATGAGCTGACGGTGTCGGTTGCGGGATTGCTTGCCGACGCTGTGGTCAGCTCGCCATCCCATGATATTGCTACCCACATGGAGGCAGGCGGCCTGCAGATTGGCCTGCAAGATAGCGCCGCAGACATGGATCGGGATCTGGTGCTGAATTTCCGCCTGCGGAGTGACCAGCGTTGCTCAGCGACGATGAGTCGCGACGGTGAGGGCTTTGTGGCGATGCTGAGTTACCGCCCGTCCATTCCGAATCAGGAAACCTCTAGCCCGCGTAATCTGGCCCTTGTTGTGGACTGTTCGGGCTCAATGAACGGCGACTCCATTCGCCAAGCTGGTGCCGCCCTGTCGAATATTGCCGAGAGACTGAGCCCGCAAGACCGCATCAACGTCATCTTGTTCGGCAGCCACCACCGGGCTCTATTTCCGGGCCAAGTGCTCGTGGAAAAGTCAGTGAAAAACCGTATTCGCCGGCTGGGCCGCTCCCTGCAGGCCGATATGGGCGGCACCGAACTGGCGTCGGCGCTGCGGGTGGCTTACGACTCCCTTGCTGAAGTCGGCCCGGGTGAGGTGTTGTTGATTACCGATGGCAGTGTGTGTGCGGAAGAAACCATCTTGGGAGAAGCCCGCAGCGTTCCACACCGGGTGTTTACCGTCGGGGTAGGCAGTGCAGTATCCGAGGGGCTCCTGAAAGCTCTCTCCGCCGCCACTGGCGGCAGTGCGGAATTCGTCACACCCAATGAGGACATGGCAGAGCGTATTACCCGGCATTTCGAGCGTATCCGCTCTGGCCGTGCCGGGGAAGTCAACGTGCAGTGGCCGCAATCACCCCGCGAGTCTCTGCCGCTGACTCGGGCAATCTTTGACGGGGATACCGTCCATCTCTATTACTGGTTCGATAGTGAGCCGGTTGGTTCTGCGCAGGTTGAACTCAAAGGCACGGCTGGGGTGCTTGAGGTGGTGGAAACCGAGATCTGTTCGAAGGTTTCTAACACCAAGGACTCGGCAACTGTCACCCCCCTTGAGACGCTGGCGAGGTTTGCGGCTGCCCGCAAACTCGATATCACCGAAAGCCGTGAAGAAGCATTGGCCATCGCGCTGGAATATCAGCTGCTGTCACCGTGGACCAGTTTTGTGGCAGTGGATCAACGCGTGGCGGCGGGAAAAGCCGGCTCCATGCCGGAATTGCGCAAAGTGCCGCAAATGCAGGCGGCAGGGTGGGGGGGGCTGTCTTCGCTTAGTGATAGTGTTGACTATGGTCTCGACTACATGGACTTGAGCAAGTATCGGGTCTCAGAGAGCCTCACTAGAAGCTTGGAGCAGACTTGTGCAAATTTAAGGGCCCGACTTGACTTAATTGCATCGGAACGTCCCCCCACACCTTTGCCCCATACGGATCACATCTACAGGGCAAGGAGTAATCCCAAAAATTTAACGGGGAAAAAGCTACCACCGGGGCTGGGTGATGAGCACTCGTTTTATAAGCGTGACATGCTGTCTAGGTTGCCGATTGAAGGTTTTGTGACCAGGCTTGCGCAAGTTTCGAAAAAACAAGATCTGATCATCATTTTAAAAGATTTTAAGTTGGCACTGAATCTATATGTATCCAGTGCTAGCTTTCATTTTCTTTTTACAAAAATTCGTGACGCGGAATCTGAGGAGAAAATGTTGCTGACACTGCTGCTGGATATAATCCAATTAGGACCAGAAACCCTCGAGAGCAAAAAAGCTGTAAATACCTTACTTGAGCACCTAAAGGGTGCCGTTACGCCTTTGAGCGTCCGTAGGGCTGAAGTCATCCTCGAGCGGATAGGTAGCAACCGAAAGGGAAGTTAGTGTGATTTTTTCTTATGGCAGAATCATGGTCGTCTGGTGAGCCATTACTGTTTACAGGCTGCTCGTTTCTTTGCCTGCTGGAAATTACTTGTGCTGCGCACCTCTATATTCCTGTCATTTATAAAGCTCGGAGAATTTTCCATTGTATCGAATCGTCGACACTTTGCTCTATTCGCCGTCAGATCTCTGTCGCTTCATTGAGTCGCCATTTGCGGCCTGGATGGAGCGATTGACAGTCGAAAATCCCGAGCACGGAATTGAGCCCGACGGTGAGGATCCATTACTTGCTGTGTTGGAACAGCGCGGCCTTGAGCATGAGGCGGAGGTACTCAGTAACCTGAAGGAGAGTGGCAAGGAGGTCGTCGAGATCCCCCGCGATGTCTCACTCGCAGATCAGTTGGTTGAAACCCATGCCGCCATGCGTCGCGGAGCCGATGTGATTTACCAGGCGACTCTGAAAAAGGGGTCTTTTCACGGGCATGCGGATTTCCTGATTCGGGTCGACGGAGCCTCTGAACTTGGCGATTATCACTACACCGTATGGGATGCCAAGCTCTCCGGCACGGTGAAACCGTCACATCTAATCCAGTTGTGTGCCTATGCTGAGATGCTGGCCGAGTGGCAGGGACGCCTACCGGAGTCAGTGGCTGTTGTCTTGGGCCGTGGCCAGCTGCAGAGCTTTCCGCTTGAAGAATACCTCCACTACTACCGGGTGCAAAAACAGCTATTCCTGTTAGCCGAGGCGCACTTCAGGGCCGACGCAATGCCGGATCCCGCCGAGTCGCGCGCCAGGGGCCGCTGGGGCCAGTATGCGGAATCCATTCTCGACGAGCGGGACCACCTCAGCCGGGTTGCCAATATCACGCGAGCGCAGGTCAAGAAGCTCCAAGCGACAGGTATTGAAACGCTCGAGGGGCTGGCAGAGTCCATGCGCACCCGGGTGCCGGGCATGCCTGATACTGTGTTCTCGCGCCTTCAGGCGCAGGCGCAGATACAGCGCGCCAGTGCAGGCTGTGAAGAACCTAAATTCGAAATCCTGGTGCCACAGGCGGGGCAGCAACTGGGGCTCGCTTTACTGCCGCCAGAATCGCCGCTGGATGTATTCTTCGATATCGAGGGCTTCCCCCTGGAAGAGGGCGGTCTTGAGTACCTGTGGGGCGCGACTTACTTTGATGAAAACGGGGGTCGCTGCTTCAAGGACTTCTGGGCCCATGACGCTGCGCAGGAAAAGCGAGCCTTTGAGGCGTTTATTCTCTGGGTCTATGGGCGCTGGCAGCAGGACCCGAGTATGCATATCTACCATTACGCCAATTATGAAGTAGCAGCCTGCCGTCGCCTGATGGGGCGTTATGGCGTTTGTGAGCATGAGGTCGATCAGTTGCTGCGCAACGAAGTCTTTGTCGATCTCTATAAAATCGTACGCCATGGCCTGCGCCTGGGAGAACGCAACTATTCCATAAAAAGTGTCGAGCATCTCTATCGAGGACAACGTGAGACCGAGGTCGGTACAGGCGGTGACTCTGTCGTAGTGTATGAGCAGTGGCGCCAACAGCGCGATGGTGACACTTGGCAGACTTCCGCGATTCTCAACAGTATCCGCGACTACAACATCGATGACTGCAATTCGACCCAGGAGCTCGTGGACTGGCTGCGGCAGCAGCAGCGCCAACATGATATTCCTTACATTGGCCTTGCCGAGCCTAGGGATGTGGAGCCGAGCCAAGAGGCAACGGAGCGCATACTGTGTAGAGAGCGTTTGTTGGTACTGGCAGAGCAGCAGCGCACACAGGAGCGGCGGGAAAGAGCAGAGAGCGCCGCACAGCAGGGAGAGGGAACTTCGTCAGTCCCTCAGTCGGTTGTCACGGAGACCCTGGCCTGGCTGCTGGAGTTTCATCGCCGTGAGGCCAAGCCGGTATTCTGGAGACTTTTCGACCGTCTCGGGCTGTCCGACGAAGATCTGGCGGATGACATCAATTGCCTTGCCCAGTGTGTCCGCACGCAGCGCCCACCATTCAAGCCGACCCCCAATGCCCGCAAGCGGGCCTATGAATATCAGTTTGACCCGAGTCAGGAGTTCAAGGGGGCGGGCTCGACGTTCTACATTGCCGGGGAAGAGAACGAAAATGGCAAGACCATGCGGGTGGGCTACGAGAAATTGGAAAGTGATCTGCAGGCAGGCCGGATCGTCGTCTCCAGTATGCGGGAGCCGCCCACGTTGATCACGCTCATTCCAGATGAATACGTCAATCCGGGCCTGATTGAATTGGCCCTGGACCGGCAAGTCGCGGCGTATGAGCGGGGAGATTGGGGGGCGTGTGCAATTGGTGACTTTCTCGCACGAGCGACGCCACGGATCAAGGGGATCGTACCCGGCACGCCGATCGTGGATGACGGAGCGGCAACGACGCCTCTTCATCAGGTCATTCATGCAGTCTGTGGTCTGCAGGACAGCTATCTGACTATCCAGGGACCACCCGGTGCGGGCAAGACCTATACCGGCAAGCACCTCATCGCGGAGCTGGTGCGGGAGGGCAAGGCCGTGGGCATCTGCTCCAATAGTCACAAGGCGATCAACAACCTGCTGATTGGCACCGCGGACCAATGCTGCAAACAGGGAATAGAGGCATCCTTTACCTGCACCAAGGACAACGACCCCCGCCTGGCAGAGCTGGGGATCGCGGTGATGACCAATTCCAAACTTGAGTCGGTGGTTGAGCCCGGGGCGGTGATTGGTACCACCGCGTGGGGGTTCTCCCGCGAGGAGTTGCAGGGTCGCTTTGATTATCTGTTCGTGGATGAGGCTGGACAGGTCAGTCTGGCCAACCTCGTTGCCATCAGCGGCGCTGCCAAGAACCTGGTGTTGCTGGGAGACCAAATGCAACTCGGCCAGCCGATCCAGGGCAGCCACCCCGGGTTGTCTGGCTTGTCGGTGCTTGACTACTTGTTAGGTGAGCAGGCGGCCATTGACGACACCATGGGCGTGTTCCTTGACACAACCTACAGGATGCACCCGGCAGTCAATCAGGTGGTATCAGAGGCCTTTTATGGCGGGCGGCTGCATGCGGCTTCCGATAATGCCATGCAGGTGGTTGAGGTGCCCGATGGCTACAGGGGGGCGCTGGATTGTGAGGCCGGGGTCGTCTTCTTGCCGGTCGCGCATGAGGGCAATACTCAAGCCAGCGACGAGGAGGTTACGGCCATCAAGGAGAGTGCCAAAGAGCTGATCGGCCGGATCTATCACGATAAGGCGGGTGGCCTTCGGGAGTTGACCCTGGAGGATATCCTTTTCGTCGCCCCGTATAACCACCAGGTCAAAAAGTTACAGCAAGCGCTCGGCCCAAAAGCCAGGGTCGGCAGTGTCGACAAATTTCAGGGGCAGGAGGCCCCGGTGGTGTTCCTCAGTATGTGCGCCAGTGATGCCGCCGATTCTCCTCGGGGTATGGACTTCCTGCTAGACAAACACCGGCTCAATGTCGCCATTTCGAGGGCGCAGGCACTGGTAGTGATTGTCGGCAGTCCGCTGCTCGGTATGGCAAAAGCGGGTAGCCTGTCGGACCTAAAGCGCCTGAACCTGTGGCTGAGGCTGACAAATGCAGACTGGATGGATAACTTCTAAGTATTAAAATCGGTTAAAGAGAAAGATCAGTGAAAAAGCCAAAAGCACTCCGGGGCTACAGCGATATCCATATCCGCGATGCGGGTCGTCTCAAGTACCGCTTGAAACATGTTCCCTTCCACGCTGAAAGAGCCGATAAGGTGGGAGACCGCTATTGGCTGCGCCTTGCCCGGGGCATCATTGATTACGATGGCCCTGTTGACCCAATCGTCCTTGAAGAAGCCGAGGGCAAGTAACGGCGATCGTGTCGAGAGCGTTATTATGTGATGTCGATCAAAATCGATAGAGACTCTGTTTCATGAGGCTGCTGCCCAGCAGCTTCAGATTTCCTAGCTGGTTAACTCATCGATTAAATCCTCTATCCCGGCCACTGTAGAGTCTGATTTTTCGCGAAATGCCCCCACCTGGCTGTGTCGGCCGATTAGTTCCAGATTCTTAAGCTTGTCAGGCAACCTAATTTTTAATGATGCGGTATGAGGGTCATCTTCACTGGGCATTTTCAGCTCAAACGAGCTAATGCTCCTGCTCCACGCGTCTGGCCATTGGTGAATCGGCTTGATTCTTCCTGCTTCATCGAACAGGTCCTTGATATCTAGTTGGTCGATTTCGACGAGTCTTTGCAGCACGCCGTCAGCGCTAGTTCGGGTTCTTTGCAGTCTCTTGGCGATCCCGTGATTAATGGCCTCTGCGATGTCAGGTTTTGACAGGTTTTCAGCTGCAATTTGCCGAGCGGTAGTGCTGCTATAGCCGGCTCGGATTGCAGCTTGAGTCGCATTCAGATCTATCAAATACTCTTCAACAAAGAGTGTCTGCTTGTGGGTTAATTTCTTCATTTTGAGATCCCTAGTATATTTCGTAGCCAGCAATTGGCGGCATGGCGCCCGCGATTCTGTTTTTTATGATCCACTTCCTCGAGCGCCATCACTGCCATCCAAACAGCACCTAGCGCTCTGAGAAGAGCATTGTGGGCGTGTGTCCTGATTGGTAATACTGACTGATAAAACTGAATATCTTCAGGGAGAGGCTCGGCCCCGAGTGCCTCCAGATGCTCCCTGATCTGCAGGCGGTTCGGGGTGATTGCAGCTCTTGGCTCCCGGCTCTGTTGGCTTTTTGGCTCTACCCCGGATTCGGCCGTGGCTTGTGTGGCTCCAACGTTGGCTTCTTCATGGCTTCTCTGAGTTTGGCTACTATTAATAGCCTCGTGCTGGCGAAGCCGCTTTGGAGCCGGCTGAAGAGCCACACCACCCTGTATAGAATCTGATATAGAGCCAGAAAGCCGGGGAGCCATGGGGGCAGCATTGGACTTTTCAGGAGCAAAGAAGGCCTCCGCCATCGAGGTGATATTAAGTTGCGGCATCGAAGACCTCCCATTGATTCGGCTGTCCTCGTCCGTCAGTGCCGACTTGTCTCAGGAGTTTTGATTCACAGTAAATCTGCATGACGTTACGAATGTGTCTTCGATCTCTACGTAGTTTCAGTGGTCGTGGGGAGTATTTATCAATTTCCTCGATAGTCGCCCGACCACCGCGCTTCATAGCCAACCACTCGATGAATTGCTGTGCACGGAGTTCCAGTGGTTCTGCCTCCTGCTCCTGTGCAAGTCGTAATGTGGTATTAAGGTAAAAGTTAGCCAGCCGGGTTGCCCGTAACATAGCGTCCACAGACACCGCTGGGCTGTCCTCGAAGACGGCCAGAATCGTCGCGATTCGCAAGGCCTGTTCGGCCACTTTTGACACAAATGGGCCAATGATCTCAAATGCCCCACCGGGAGCTTGCTCCTTCTCTGACTCGTTGTAGAGCAGATCCCAGGCCTCGACCGCATGTGGCTCAAGTTCCATGCATGGCAGCACAACACCACCGGTAAAATCAGCCTCCCACTGCGAGTTGAGTAGCCTGTGAACCTCTTTGTGGAGTCTGTCTCTGGCTGTATGTGGCACCGGAGGGAGGTTCCGATCAATAAATCGGCTGCCGGCAATGGAGTCGATGTGACAGACCAGGAATCGGGCAAAGATGCCTTGTTGTTGTAGTAGAGGATCTTTGAGTAGGGTCTCGGCAATCACCGGTTGTGTTAACAGGTGCACCGCAAGCCGGCGGTTAGTCAAGAGTATGCGGTCTGAGGCGCGGGTGCGCACAATATCTTGCCCATCCCAGAACTCCGATAGCCCACAGATAGTCTTGGCAGCGTTCTCAGGCTTCATGGCGTGACCACCGAAGAAGCTGCCGGCTTCGTCATTGAAAATAGCTTGTGAGGGTTGACCGTTTTCAAAAGATTTCTGCAGTCCTTCCAGGGTGGGTTCGCGAATAATGAGATTTGCTTCCCTGGGCGCGATTAGCTCAGCGCCGCCCTCGGCTTTGCGTCTCAGGTATTCCTGATGTTCCTGCTGGTAGACTTCAAATAATGCCCGTGAATGCTCCTTGACGGCCCGCGCAGCCTGCTTGTCACAGGCCGACTTCCGATCACCACTCTGGGCCACAGAGAGCAAGAAGAGAGAGAGGGGAATCTCTGTCTGCAGGACAGGATGGCGGATATTGGTGACACGTTGTGCTGCAAATGAGGCGACGCCAAGGACAGACTGGGCTGCCAGTTCAACAGGGACCTGTACCGCAGCCGCAATCTCTGCGGCTGCGCCTCCAAGTATTTCACCCAGAGCATCCACCGGGAACGTGGGTTTTGCCTCAAACTGCAAGCCTTTCGGCTCCCGATCTTCCGTGTTATATGTGCCGGCTTTTTCTGCGGGGAGGTTGGCAATTGCAGTGTCGACGACAAGTTGAAATGATTTTAAGCTAATAGCATCTACATCGTCGGGATAATGATATTCAACATCACCATTCACTAGGATTGCGAGAATCATGCCACAGCGACTCACCGCATAGCCCGATCCGTTACGAGTCATAATCTCGCCATGGGGGGAATGTAGCCGCTCATCGGGGACAATACAGATTTCTCTTCCCGGGAATACTGACTCAACTAGAGTGCAGGGATTCATTAGTTTTTGCCCCCCTGCTTTTTCTTGCTGAGGTGAACTAGCTCCGCTAGTGTTTGGCGATCTTCGCTACTAAATTTATAGACTTTACGCCAAAGCCAGCCATGTTTTCCGTAGGTGAATGTGGATGTAGAGGGGATTTTCAATCCCCGTTTTCGTAGCTGAGCAATGACGGCTCCGGGTCTCTTGGTGTCCAGGATCTCTCTTAGTTCATGGCCGTCATGACCTCTAACCAGTAGGCATGCAATCGCATGCATTTGCCGCTTTGTGGTGAAAAGGACTGTTAGATAGCGACTGACTATGTATATCGCACTGCTAATACTCTTGGCTTGAAGACGTGTTACGTGTCTTACTTGCGCTTGCATCTTCATGCCTCCTCAGATTCTGCGATTAGCTGTTGTTGAAGCTCGAGGAGATACGAACCCTGCCATACTGATGTCCGCGGTCCGAGCTTGATTGGCCTCTGAGCTCGCCCATCTGCAACCCAACGCCACCACGTCGATACCCCGATGCCGAAGATTTTTGCGCAACCAGTCGCTCGATACAGGACAGATGGGTCAAGAATGTATGGTGGCTGTTTCAGCCCTTGGGGGTGGGCCCCCTCTCGACCTGCTTGATATCTGATGTCTTTTTTCATGTGGTTTCCGTTTTTTGGGCACAAAAAAACCGGCATGAGGCCGGTTCATAAGTGGTCTACACGGTTAATGTGGAGTCAGCCCCATGACCGGGACCAATGAGGTATCCCTGAAATGGGTACGGATTTCAGGCATAAAAAAACCCGCCAAGGGGCGGGTTTCTTGTCTGCTGGCAGTACTGTGACCAGCATGACGTTTTTATACAGCTTCAGCACAAGTCTCGTCAAGCCCTCAGTGATCTTAATTGGTTTCCGTGGGGCGCGGTCTCTTTGGGGACGGAGAGCTGTGCGGTTCATGTGGGTGAACTTCATATAAATTCCTCAGGCAAGCGGCTTGGCTTTGGCTTCGAAGGTTGTCCAGATAGTTCGCCCATTCCTGCATCATGGTCCGCCGCTGGTGTAGGTGCTTCGTACGGTTGTAGGCCCGTCCAAGGGTGTCTTTCACTTCGTGGGCTAGTTGATGCTCGATATAGTCCACTCGGAAGTTTAAGACCTCGTCAAGAAGAGTGCGGGCCATCGCGCGGAAGCCGTGGGCGGTCATGGTGTCATTGTCATAACCCAGTGAGCGCAGGGCTGTCCGGACCCCGTTGTCAGAAAGGGGGCGACTCTGGCCTCGGGCTGAAGGGAAAACATACTTGCCTCGTCCGGTGAGGGGTTCAAGGTCCTTCAGTAGGGTTATGGCCTGTTCTGCCAGCGGGATAATGTGGGGGTGCCCCATCTTCATTTTCTCGGCCGGTATTTCTATCTGGCGTGCCTCCCAGTTGATCTCTGCCCACTCCAGCTTGCGCAGCTCCCCGGGACGGCAGAACAGGAGCGGGGACAGCATTAGAGCGGTTCTGACCACGGGGGTCCCCTGATATCCGTCAATGGCAACCATCAGACGACCAACTTCTAGTGGCTCTGTGATAGCTGCAAGGTGCTTTTTCTTGGTGGGGGTGAGGGCGCCGCTCAGGTTGGTTGTTGGGTCCCGGTCGGCCTTGCCCGTGGCCACACCAAAGCGGAATACCTGGCTGGCTACCCGTTTTACCCGGTGGGCGGTTTCCACGGTGCCCCGGCTCTCGATCCGGCGGAGGCAGCGCAGGACTTCGGGTGGGGTGATTTCGGCAATGGGTCGCTTGCCCAAGTAGGGGATGAGATCACGACTCAGGGCCAGTTGCGCCCGGTCCTTTGATGATTTGGACAGGTGGGCCACCCTGGCGGCGAACCACTCCTGACTGACAGCGGCAAAGCTGTTCCTGCTGGCCTCCAGTGCGGATTCCTTGCTGGCGCGTCGCACATCGCGGGGATCTATCCCGCCGGCGACATGCTGGCGGGCTTCGTCGCGCAGTTCTCGGGCCCGCTTGAGGCTCACGTCAGGGTAGAGCCCAAGGGCCATCTCCGGACGCTTGCCATGGAGGCGGAACCGAAAGACCCAGCGCTTGGCCCCGGTGGGAGTGACTTCAATCGCCAGCCCTTTCTCGTCGACCTCGATATATTTCCTGTCTCTGGGCTTGAGGGCCCGTATCTTGGTGTCTGACAGCGGCATGGCGGGGGTTCCAGCTAATTTGGACGGGTTGGAAGGCGGCAATAGGCTCAACCCGTCCATAAACCCGTCCACCTGATGGTGGATTTCGTCAGATTAAGCTAGATCAACTGGGGGGAGAAAGACAAGAAAAAGCCCCGAAAACTCTAGGTTTGCGGGGCTTTCTGGGGTCGTCTGAGACGATTGTTTGGTGGAGATGGCGGGAGTCGAACCCGCGTCCGTCAGCACTCTGCCATGAGCTCTACATGCTTAGTTCCGTTTATTGATTTGGCCGCATACAGCCCAACGGGCAGGACGTAATTGGCGAGCCTGTAAAAGTTTTAACCGATCCCCGACAGGCGCGGTTCACGGCGATCCAGTTCTGTATGACAGCCTACAGCGCGGTACTGGCACCTTGCTGAAGGCCGCTAAGGGGCGAACCCTTAGTAGTGCTTCACAGGCTGCTTACGCAGCGAGTTGGGCACCGTAGTTGTCGTCGTTGGCAACTAATAAATTGCAGCTTTGGGTTTACGTGATTGGCTGCCATCACGGCATGCACCCATGGTTTCGTCACCGGCGTCGAATCCAAGTCATCCCCGGTAGAAACCCTGTGTGGTAAGTCAATTATACCTGAAACGGGGCCGTAACAATACGGCCCGTGTGGCCTGTTTTGTCTGTCCGGTCACTCAGAATACTGACTGCGCAAAGGCGGCCAGAATCAGGAGTGGGCAGACGATGCGTACGTACCAGGGCCAGATTTTCCAGAACAGGGTGCTCTCTATGTGCTCGTGACCTTCTTTGAGTTCCATCAGCAGCTGGTCCCGCCGCCAGATCCAGCCGGCGAAGATACACAGTGCCACACCGAGCAGGGGCTGGCCCCATTCGGTGCTGATGCTGATCACGAGGCCGAACAGGGCATCGAAGTTGAGGATGATCACGGTGCTGATGGCAAAGATGACCAGGCCCATCATGGAGGTCGCGGCTTTGCGGGGTACCTTGAGGCTCTCGATGGCAAACGCCACCGGCACTTCCAGCATGGAGATGGAGGAAGTGAGGGAGGCGATGACCATCAGGGCGAAGAAGGCCATGGCCACGAACAGGCCCGCACTGCCCATCTCATTGAACAGTGCCGGCAGCACCTGCAGGATCAGGCCGGGGCCGGCAATCAGCTCGCCACTGGCGGAGAAGATCTGGGTGCCGGCTTCCTGGGCCACGTACATGGCCGGCAGGATCAGCAGGCCGGCGGTGAAGGCAATACCCACATCGATCAGGGTCACCAGGGCGCCGAGGCGCGGCAGGCTCTCCTGCTGGCTCAGGTAGGAGCCATAGATCAGCATGGTGCCCACACCCAGTGACAGGGAGAAGAAGGCCTGGCCCATGGCGGACAGCATCAGCTCCGGGTCGATCAGGCTCAGGTCCGGCATCAGGTAGACCTCTAGGCCGGTCATGGCGCCGGGCTGGGACAGCACGTAGAGAATCAGCAGCAGCATCAGGATCAGCAGCGACGGCATCAGCAGGGTGGACCAGCGCTCGATGCCTTTCTCCACGCCGGCGGCGATGATGACCATGGTCATGCCACTGAAGATGGCGGTGAAGGTCAGGTTGCGGGCGGTGCTGTCGCCGGTCAGCCACTGGGCCGCATCGGTGGCACCGAACAGGCTGGCAAAGGGCTCTGCCAGGTGCGCGACCATCCAGCCGGCGACAATGGCATAGAAGCTGAGGATCAGTGAGGCGACGGCGATGCCGCCGAAGCCGGTCAGGCCGCCGAGGAAGCGGCTCACAGGCCCCTTGGCGATGGTGCGCAGGGCGTGGACCATATTGCTGCGGGCGTAACGGCCGATGGTGAGTTCCGCCATCAGTGCCGGGTAGGCCAGCAGGAAGGCGAGGATCAGGTAAACCATCACGAAGGCGGCACCGCCGCTCGCTGCTGCCTTGGTGGGGAAGCCCCAGATATTACCGAGGCCGACGGCGGAACCCGCCGCGGCCATCAAAAAGCCGATATTGGAACTGAACTGTCCTCGCGGTGCGCTCATAGTCAATCCTGTCATTATTCTTCTTTAGCGGGCGTGACTGGTTTAGCGGTGGTCAGTGCGCATCAGGCGCTGCTTCTGCCGGTTCCAGTCGCGCTCCCGCTCGGTGTCGCGCTTGTCGTGCTGGGCCTTACCCTTACCCAGGGCAATCTCGCACTTGATCAGGTGTTTTTTCCAGTAGAGGGCGGTGGCCACCAGCGCGTAGCCTTTCTGGTCCACTGCAGCCTTCAGCTTCGCCAATTGCTTCTTGTGCAGCAGCAGCCGGCGGGTGCGGTCGGGCTCGGTGACAAAGTGGGTCGAGGCGCTGGGCAGTGGCTGGATGCGGGCACCCAGCAGCCAGGCCTGGCCGTCCTTCATCAGCACATAGCTGTCGGTCAGCTGCGCCTTGCCCTCGCGGCAACTCTTCACTTCCCAGCCCTGCAGCTCAACCCCCGCCTCGAACTTCTCCTCGATGGAGTAGTCATGGCGAGCCTTCTTGTTGAGGGCAATGGTGTTGGAAGACGGTGCCTTTTTCTTTTTGGCCATAGGTACTTCTTTACGGTGAGTCGAACTGGCGGATCATAACAGAGGGCCCCGGCCTATCACAGCGAGGGCCCTGCCGGTCCAGGTTGCCGCTAGAAGAAGCTGATGCCGAAGAACTTCAGGGCCACGGTGTTGATGAAAATCAGCAGCAAGATGACCGGGATGAAAGTACCCAGGGCAAAGTTGATATAGCGCTGTGAGAACGAGCCGGCAAAGCTGGGATCACCGTCCTGCAGCTCTTTGTCGAAGTTGGATTTCTTCCAGCGGTAGATCACGAACAGGCACACCAGCAGCCCGTTCAGCGGCAGGATGGTGTCGTAGAAGATGATTTCCACCAGGTCGAAGAAGGACTTGTTGGCGCCGGCCAGGGTGACGAACTCGGTGAACCACTGCACCATGCCGAAAGACACGGCGCAGAAGATGGCCAGTACCACCTGCACGGCGCCCACGGTGTAGATGGCCTTGCGCCGGTCCATGCCGCGCTCGTCGCGCAGGGTGGCCACTGGTACTTCAATGATGGAGACCAGGGAAGTGATTGCCGCGACCAGCACCAGGAAAAAGAACACCGCGGCGAAGGCGCTGGCGCCGACATAGCCGACGTTGTCCTGCAGGGCGTAGAAGATCTTCGGCAGGAACAGGAAGATCATGCCGGCGGAGCTGTCGCTCAGCTCGGTGGGGTCAATCTGCGGGTTGAAGTGGAAGATGGTCGGCAGGATCAGCAGGCCGGCGGTGAAGGCCACCATGGTATCCGTCAGTGCGACCACCTTGGCGGACCCGGGTACCGACTGGTGGGCCTTCATATAGGAACCGTAGGTGATCAGGATGCCCATGCCCAGCGACAGGGAGAAGAAGGCCTGGGCCATGGCCTTGCTCAGCACATCCGGCGTCAGCTTGGAGAAGTCCGGGATCAGGTAGTACTGTACACCCAGCATGGCATTTTCCTGGGTGAGAACGAAGATCACCAGGCCCACCAGCATCACAAACAGCATCGGCATGAGGGTTTTCGCCGCCCGCTCGATACCGTCCTTGACCCCCAGCGCCAGGATGCCATTGATGATCAGCATCAGCACCACCAGGTAGGCAAAAACGGTGGGGGAGTTGATGAACTGCCCGAAATAGGCCTCGGTGGCGAGCATGTCCAGATTGCCGGTCAGGGTTGCCACCAGGTAGCCGAGCACCCAGACGGTGACCACCAGATAGAACACAGCGATCATAAACGGCGTAATCAGGGCCAGCCAGCCGGGGATCTGCCACAGCTTCGAGCCGCCGGAAAGCTCCCGGTAGGCGCCGACCGGATCCTTGTCGGTGCGACGGCCCAGGGCGAGTTCCGCCATCATGACGGGCAGGCAGATAAAGACGACGAACAGTGCGTAGATCAGCAGGAAGGCGCCGCCGCCGCTCTTGGTGGCGGCGACTGGAAATGCCACCAAGTTGCCGATTCCCACGGCTGACCCCGCCGCGGCCAGGATGAAACCCAGCCGCGACCCAAAGTGTTCTCTCGCTGCGGACATAGTACTCTCGCTTGCCTGTTATTCTTGTGTGTGCCTGGTCGTGAGTGCCGCGCGTACCTCAGGATCGGCGCGACCGAGCGGTATTAATGTCGCGATTGTTGCAGGATTTGCCTTGCTTGAGTAGCGCTGGCTGGCAAAATTGCGCGCGAACTGCGGTTGTCGGCCGCAACTGGCCTTGATGTTGGAATAATTAGAAAACATGACGCAAATAGAGCGCAGCGCGCTGGTGATGCACAGCGCAGAGCAGATGTTTGACCTGGTAAACGATGTGGAAAAGTATCCGCAGTTCCTGCCAGGTTGCCGCAACGCCGAAATTTTACACAGTGACGAGCACACGCTGGAGGCGCGGCTGGACCTGTCCCGGGCCGGCATCCGGCAGAGCTTTGTCACCCGCAACCGGTTGCAGCGTCCAACGTCGATGGAGCTTGAGCTGGTGGACGGTCCCTTTTCGGAATTTGCCGGCCACTGGGAGTTCAAGCCGCTGGGGGAGGATGCCTGCAAGGTGCAGTTCTCCCTGTCGTTTGCGATTCGCAATCGCCTGGTGGCGGCGGCAGTGGGCAAGCTTTTCAGTGAGCTGGCCAACCAGATGGTGGGGGCCATGAGTGCGCGGGCGGACGAGGTATACGGAAAATCCCTATGACTGACATCAAGACAATCGCTGTAGAAGTGGTCTACGCGCTGCCCCATGAGCAGCGGCTCATCAAGCTGCTGGTGGAGCCGGGCACCACTGCGAAAGAAGCGCTGGTTCGCTCCGGGATTCCGGAGGAGTATGACGAGGTGGATCCGGACACGGCCAAGCTCGGAATATTCGGCCAGTCACTGGGCACCAAGGGGCTGGCGGGTGCAGAGCAGTATGTTCTCCAGCCCGGGGATCGGGTGGAGGTGTACCGACCGCTGATTGCCGACCCGAAAGAGGCGCGCAAGCAGCGGGCGGAAAAGGCGCGCCGGCAGGCGCAGCAGCAGAAAGGCTAGGGCCGGATCAGGGCCAGCCGGCCGGCTGCAGGTCGCCACTGGTGGCGATCAGGATGTCGCCATTGAAATATACGGTGAAGCGCTTCTGGGTGACCTCGCCTTCCGGGTCGCGCACACGGTTTACGTAATCCCAGCGATTCGGCTTGAAGGTGTCCTCGATCAGCGGTGTGCCCAGCACGAAACGCACCTGGCGGCGGGTCATGCCCGGCTTCAGCTGATCCACCATTTCCTGGGTGACGATATTGCCCTGCTGCACCTCGATGCGGTGCACGCCGGGGAACTCAAACAGGCTGCAGGCGCTGAGGACGGCACTAAGGCCGGCGATGGCAAGAAATTTCACGAAAGAGGGCATTCAGTGCTCCGTTATCTTTTGTCTTTGCAGCGGCAGTGCCCGGTGCAGGTCGGCAGCTCGGAGAATAAGAGCCGGCCAGGGGGCGAAAGTTCCGGCCGCGCGACCTGTCGGGGCGCTGGTACCGTCACCGGGGTTCCGCTGTGTCCACTGGGCGTGGATAATAACCGAAGAGCAGGCGCGCTGACAGAGATGGCAGGCGCTTCCTTGCGATGCCGGGGAGCCAGCGACGGCGCGTCGAACCATAGAAAGTAGCAACCAGAATTCAGTCGGGAAACCAGATCCATGCCAAATGAAAACCAGGAGCTGCGCAAGGCAGGCCTCAAGGTCACCCTGCCGCGGGTAAAGATTCTGCAATTGCTGGAGAACGCCAGTGAGCAGCACCTGAGTGCGGAAGATGTGTACAAGTTGCTCCTGGAGGCAGGCGAGGATGTGGGCCTGGCCACCGTTTACCGGGTGCTGACCCAGTTCGAGAGTGCAGGCCTGGTGATCCGTCACAACTTCGATGGCGGCCACTCGGTATTTGAGCTGGACCGGGGCGACCACCACGACCACATGGTGTGTACGGATACCGGCAAAGTGATCGAATTCCACAACGAGCAGATCGAAAAGCTACAGCACCAGATTGCCGAGGAGCACGGTTACGAACTCACCGGCCACAGCCTGGTCCTGTACGTAAAAGAGAAAGAGCAGTAAGACCCGCCGGGGCGGCATCGTGCCGTCCCTTGACGCTTCCCGCCCGCCTTGGGACACTTCCACCACTATATAAACATACAGGGAGCAGCCCTTGACCCGGATACTGGGTATCGACCCCGGCTCGCGCAAAACCGGTTACGGATTGATCGATATCCAGCGGGGTGGTGCCGTCTACGTGGCCAGTGGTGTGGTGCGTATTCCGGATACGCCGCTGCCAGAACGCCTGAAGCTCATCTTTGACGCCATCAGCCAGATTGCCCAGCAGTATGAGCCGGAGCAGATGGCGATCGAGAATGTGTTTATGTCCAAGAGTGCCGGTTCGGCACTGAAGCTGGGCCAGGCCCGCGGTGCCGCGATTGTGGCCGGCACCCATGCGGGGCTGCCGGTGTCCGAGTACGAGGCGCGCAAGGTCAAGCAGGCGGTGGTGGGTAGCGGTGCTGCGGACAAGTTACAGGTGCAGCACATGGTGAAGACGCTGCTGCGCCTGCCGGCGGCACCGCAGGAGGATGCCGCCGACGCCCTGGCGGTGGCGCTGTGTCACATGCACACCATGCAGACCCTGGTGCAGACCGCCGGCAGCGCACACAGCCGCTTCCGCCGCGGCCGCCTGACGATTTCCTGAGGGGGAACAGAATCCAATGATCGGAAGATTGCGCGGCAGCCTTGCCGCAATCCAGCCGCCGCAACTGCTGGTGGATGTCCAGGGGGTGGGGTACGAAGTCCTCGCGCCGATGACCACCGTGTTCGAACTGCCGCCCCTGGGGCAGGAAGTGCAGCTTTATACCCACCTGTCAGTCTCCGAAACCGCGCAACAGCTGTTCGGTTTCCTGCGCGAGTCCGATCGACAGCTGTTCCGCACGCTGATCAAGGTCAATGGTGTGGGGCCCAAGATGGCGCTGGCCATCCTCTCCGGCCTGGACGGCAAGGCGCTGGCCCGCTGTGTCGCCGAGGACAATGTGGGCGCGCTGGTCAAGGTGCCGGGCGTGGGCAAGAAGACTGCCGAGCGCCTGATCATCGAGCTGCGCGACAAGCTGGCCCCGGAACTGAATGATGCCAACGATATTCCGCTGATGGCGGCGGGGGCACCGAAGGTGGACCACGTGGGCGAGGCAGAGAGCGCCCTGGCGGCGCTGGGCTACAAACCCACCGAAGCCAGCAAGATGGTGGCCCGGGCCAGCAAGGAGCAGCCGGAGGCCGACAGCGCCACCCTGATTCGCCTGGCGCTGAAGGGCATGGTGCCCGCATGATGCTCGCCACCATTAACAGCCGCATCTCCATTGGGAGAGTCCCGCAGTGATAGAAGCCGACCGCCTCATCGCCCCGGAGCCCATTGGCCCCAGCGGGCAGGAAGAGCAGTACGACCGCGCCGTGCGCCCCAAGACCCTGGCCGACTATGTGGGCCAGCCGGTGGTGCGCGAGCAGATGGAAATCTTTATCCAGGCCGCCAGGCTCCGTGACGAGGCCTTGGATCACACGCTGGTATTCGGCCCTCCCGGCCTGGGTAAGACCACACTGGCCAATATCATTGCCGCGGAGATGGGCTCGGCCATCAAGACCACTTCCGGGCCGGTGCTGGAGAAGGCCGGCGACCTGGCGGCGCTGATGACCAACCTGGAGCCCGGGGATGTGCTGTTCATCGACGAGATTCACCGCCTCAGCCCCCATGTGGAGGAGGTGCTGTACCCGGCGATGGAGGATTACCAGCTGGATATCATGATCGGTGAGGGCCCCGCGGCCCGCTCGATCAAGCTGGACCTGCCGCCGTTCACGCTGGTGGGCGCCACCACCCGCGCCGGGCTGCTGACCTCGCCCTTGCGGGATCGTTTCGGTATCGTGCAGCGTCTGGAGTTCTACAGCGTCGAGGATCTGACCAGCATCGTGCGCCGCTCCGCCGGCCTGATGGGGGTGGAGATGGACGACGGAGGGGCCCGGGAAGTGGCCCGCCGCGCCCGTGGCACGCCGCGGATCGCCAACCGCCTGTTGCGCCGGGTGCGGGATTTTGCCGATGTGAAGGGCAACGGCAGCGTCGATGCCGGCATTGCCGACGCGGCCCTCAACATGCTGAACGTGGATGGCCGCGGCTTCGACCAGTTGGACCGGCGGATGCTGTTGGCCATGATCGAGAAGTTCGGCGGTGGTCCGGTGGGGGTGGACAGCCTGGCGGCGGCCATCAGTGAAGAGCGGGACACCATCGAGGATGTGCTGGAACCCTACCTGATCCAGCAGGGCTATCTGGCGCGGACGCCGCGCGGACGTGTGGTCACGGCGCTTGCCTACGAGCATTTTGGCCTGCCAGAGCCGAAGCCGAAGAAGTAACGCGGCGCCCCGGGGCGCCCAATGCAGTCAAGAAGCCAATAACAATAAGGAAACGGGGTGACAGAGCCTTTCAGCATTCCCATCCGCGTCTACATCGAGGATACGGACGCGGGCGGAATCGTCTACTACGTCAATTATTTGAAGTATATGGAGCGCGCGCGCACAGAATTCATGCGTGCCCTCGGCTATGATAAGCCCGCCATGCCGCACCAGGGCCTGCTCCTGGTGGTGCACTCGGCAGAAATCCAGTACCGGCGCTCGGCGCTGCTGGATGACGCCTTGAGGGCCTCGGCGGCGATTGGCAAACTGGGCCGTGCCGCGGTGACCTTCGAACAAAAAATTTTCCGCGGCAATGAAATTATTTGTCAGGGTGTGGTCAAAGTCGCCTGCGTCGCGGATGACAGCCGCAAACCCTGCGCGCTACCAGAATCCATCTATTCAGCATTAAAGGCAGCAATCCAACAATGAACGCCGGTGAACAACTTTCCCTGTGGGGGCTGATCCAGAACGCCAGTCTGCTGGTGCAGCTGGTGATGTTGACCCTGCTCCTGGCCTCGGTGATCTCCTGGGTCATGATCATCCAGCGCGGGCTGTACCTGTCCCGGGCCAAGCGCGGTCTGAACAGCTTCGAGCGGCGTTTCTGGTCCGGTGCGGACCTGAATCAGCTTTTCAGGGAGGGTAATGCCCGGGCCGAGAAGGGCAAGGTTGACGGGGTCGAGTCCCTGTTCCGCGCCGGTTTCACCGAGTTTACCCGCCTGCGCCAGCAGGGGCGCAGCAGCCCCGAGGCGGTTATGGAGGGCACCGAGCGGGCCATGCGTGTGGCCATGTCTCGCGAGCAGGAAAAAGTGGAAATGAACCTGCCGTTCCTGGCCAGTGTCGGCTCCGTGAGCCCCTACATCGGCCTGTTCGGCACCGTCTGGGGGATCATGAACTCCTTCCGCAGCCTGGCCACCATGCACCAGGCCACTATTGCCACTGTGGCTCCCGGCATCAGTGAGGCCCTGGTGGCCACTGCCATGGGCCTGTTCGCGGCGATTCCGGCGGTGATGGCCTACAACCGCTACTCGGCCAAGGCCGAGACGCTGCTGTCCAGCTACGAGACATTTGCCGAGGAGTTCTCCTCCATCCTGCACCGCAAGGTGCATTCCAGCTAATACCACCGGACGATTGTCATGAGTGTTTTTCGCAAGGGCGGCAAGCGCAAACTGGTCTCGGAGATCAACGTTGTCCCCTACATTGACGTGATGCTGGTGCTGCTGATCGTGTTCATGGTGACCGCGCCACTGCTGATGCAGGGTGTGAAGGTGGACCTGCCCGATGCCCCGTCCTCGCCGATGGAGGACACCGACGATGAACCCCTGATCGTTTCTGTGCGTGCCGACGGGACCTACTACCTGAACCTGGGCGAGGACGAGCAGGTGGCCAAGCCGATGGAGGAAATCCGCGAGACGGTGGCCAAGGTCTTGCGGCAGAAGCCCAAGACACCGGTGCTGGTGTGGGGCGACACCGAAGCCAAATACGGGCTGATCGTGGGTGCCATGACGCAGTTGCAGCAGGCCGGCGCCCCCAGTGTCGGCCTCGTGACTGAACCGCCGCAGCAATAGGGTGGCGCCAGTCCATTATGAATAATGCCAGTTCGTATGCATTGCCGGTCATTATCAGCGTGGCACTTCACGCGCTGCTGATCGCTGTGCTGACTTTCGGCTGGGAGGCCACGCAGGAGCCACCGCGGAAAATGATGCCCAATTTCGTGCAGGCGAAGCTGGTCACCATGGACGCGGCGGTCAAGAAAAAGGCGGCGCCGCCGAAGGTGGACCTGATCAAGCAGCGCCAGCAGCAGGAGCAGCAGCGCCAGCGCGAGGCGAAAGCCGAGCGCGAGCGGCGCGCGGCGCTGGAGCGCAAGAAGAAGCAGGAAGCGGAAAAGCGCAGGAAGGCCGAGGCCGAACGCAAGCGCAAGGCGGCCGAAGAGAAGGCCCGCAAAGAGAAAGAACGCAAGGAGCAGGAGCGCAAGGAGCAGATGGAAAGGGAGCGCCAGAGCGCTTTCGAGGAGGCCCTTGAAGAAGAGGAGGAGCTGCTCGATGCCCGCGAGAGCACACAGGCGGTGATGTCTGTGGCCCAGGCCATCCAGCAGCGCATTGAATCGGTCTGGAGCCAGCCTCCCAGCGCCCGCAATGGCATGGTCACCGAAGTGAGTATCAGCTTTGTCCCGACCGGACGTGTTGTGGCCTCTAACATTACCAAGAGTAGTGGCAACGCCGCCCTGGACCGCTCGGTGCTGAACGCCGTGCGAAAAGTGGAGGTGTTTCCCGAAGTGGCAGAGTTGGCCCGCGAGGAGCCGACCACCTTTGAGCGAGAAGTACGAAACACACAATTGATATTCAGAGTTGAAGGCCTGCGCCAATGATGAACAAACTCAAGATTCTATTGTCTGTGATCTCCGTCAACTGCGTGCTGGTCCTCTCGGCCCAGGCTCAGATGGTGGTGGAGATCACGCGGGGGAACCCGGATCCGACGCCAATCGCGGTGGCGCCGTTCAGCTGGTCTGGCGGCGGTATCCTGTCGGAGGATGTCTCGGACATCATTTCCGCCGACCTGCGCCGCAGCGGCCTGTTCGCACCGGTGCCCAAGGAAGACATGCTGTCTTTCCCCAAGTCGCCGGACGAGGTGATCTTCCGGGATTGGCGGATCCTGGGTACCGAGTACGTGGTCACCGGGCGCATCGAGCCCCAGGCCAACGGTTACCTGCTGACGTTTGACCTGACCAATGTCTTTGGGCAGAGCAAGATGTTCACCAAGCAGGTGAGTGGTGGCCGCGACCAGTTGCGGGACGTTGCCCACCGGGCGGCGGATGAGGTTTTCGAAGCGATCACCGGTATTCGCGGTGCCTTCGATACGGAGATGATCTACGTGCGCGAGAGTGCGAGCGGCGGTCGTCCCGTTTACGAGCTGATGCGGGCAGATATCGATGGTGCGCGCTCGCGGTCGATTCGGCGATTCAGCCAGCCGGTGATGTCACCGAACTGGTCGCCGGATGGGCAGGAAGTGGCTTATGTCTCCTTCGAGACTGGTCGACCGGCCATTTTCCGCGAGAACCTGCGCACTGGAGCCCGTCAGCAGCTGACGAACTTCAAGGGAATCAATAGTTCGCCGACCTGGTCGCCGGATGGAACCAAAATGGCCATGGTGCTCTCCAAGGACGGCAATCCGGAGATCTACGTGCTGGATCTCAACACGGGGCGCTTCACACGGATGACCCGGCACTTTGCCATCGACACGGAGCCGAACTGGATGCCGGACGGTAAATCGTTGGTTTTCACCTCCGATAGGGGAGGTAAGCCACAAATTTACCAATTGACCCTTGCCACCGGTCAAGTTGACCGCTTAACCTTCGACGGCGACTACAACGCGAGATCGCGTGTGTCGCCCGACGGGAAGACGCTGGTCATGGTTCACCGGAGCAGGGGGGTGTTCACGATTGCTACGATGGACATCAGGACCGGTCAGATGCGCCTCCTAACGGAGACAACTCTGGACGAATCCCCCAGCATTGCACCTAACGGTGCCATGCTGATGTACGCCACCAAGCGGGGGGACAGGGGCATACTGGCAGCGGTATCGCTGGATGCCGGGGTGAAGTACAACCTTCCATCCCAGCGGGGCGATGTACGTGAGCCGGCCTGGTCGCCTTACTTTGATTGATTTGGGGTGCTCGTCCCACTGATCTGTGGTGGGTCGCGGGCAATGTAGTCTAAGAGCGATATACAAAAAAACCTTTTCAGGATTTCTCGATAACACAAATAGCGGAGTTGCTTATGTTTAAATCAGTAAAAACCGGCCTCGGTCTGGCTTGCGCAATGGTAGTACTGGCTGGTTGTTCCAGCACCGATACCGACGACACTGCCCAGCAGCAGATGGTTGAGCAGACCCAGGAGCCGGTAGTTGAAGCCCCGGCCCAGGAAACTGCTGTTCCCCTGGACAACGTCGTTTACTTCGACTTTGACAAGTCCCTGCTCCGCAGCGACACCCGTGACCTGCTGATCCAGCACGCTGACCGTCTGCGCGGCACTGGCACCAGCGTTCGCCTGGAAGGCCACGCTGACGAGCTGGGTACCCGTGAGTACAACCTGGCTCTGGGTGAGCGTCGTGCCAACGCCGTTCGCGACTTCCTGGTACTGCAGGGCGTAGACGCCGGCACCCTGGAAGTAATCAGCTACGGTGAAGAGCGTCCGGCCGTTCCGGGCTCCAACGAGAGCGCACGTGCCCAGAACCGTCGCGTCGTAATCGTTAAGTAAGTGCATTTTTGCCGATGACTTTATCCCTAGGAAAAGTCGCGATCGCCGCAGCCGTCCTGGCTGCGGCATCGCCAGTATTCTCGCAGGCGCCGATTGTGGACCTCTCCGGTGGAAACTCCGGTCAGAGCAGTACCCAGTCGGCGCCCGCATATCCACAGGCTCCCTATTCCGAGTCCTCCATGGCGGAGACGCAGCTCGCCCGCGCCGGCTCGCAGCCGTCCCGCCAGCAGGGCAATGCCCAGGCGGATGCCTACTACCAGATGCAGGTATTGCAGCAGGAGGTACTGGAGCTGCGTGGTGCCGTCGAGGAGTTGCGGCATGAGGTGAAGCGCCTCAAGCAGCAGCGCACCGACGACTACATGGATCTCGACCGGCGCATCTCGCGCCTGAGCGGTGAGGCCCCGAGTGGTGCCCCTGCCAATGGTGGAGATGCCGAGGGCGCAGATGCCAACAATGGCGGCACCGGTTCTGCCGCGCCGTCCACTGGAAGCGCCGCCCCGGCGGCCAGTGCCGATGAGCGGGAGCGCTATCAGGCCAGCTTCGGCCTTGCCCGCAACGGCGATTACGACGGGGCCAGCAAGGAGTTCAAACGCCTGCTGAATGACTTCCCCAACGGCCAGTATGCGCCCAATGCCAATTACTGGCTGGGTGAGATTGCGCTGGTGCAGGGCAATCTGGAGGAGGCGCGCCAATGGTTTGTGGCCTTGCTGGATGGTTACCCCAATTCCACCAAGGTGTGGGATGGTCGCTATAAGCTGGGCACCGTCTATCACCAGCTGGGTGAGGACTCCCGTGCCCGCGACCTGCTGCAGCAGGTTGCCGCCAGTGACGCCCGCGCCTCCGGCTTGGCCAAGAAGTATCTCGAGGAGAACTTCTAGCCCGCGGCCACCGCTGGTTTTTTGAGCACGAAAGCTCTATGATCCCGCGCCCGGACGGTTTGCCCCGTCCGGGCGTTTTTATTTGTGGTGAGCATGACTGATTTGACCGCGGAGTCCCTCCGCATCAGCGAGATTTTCTATTCCCTGCAGGGGGAGGCCCGGGATTCCGGTCTGCCCACGGTATTCGTGCGCCTGACGGGGTGCCCGCTGCGCTGCACTTACTGTGATTCCGAGTACGCGTTCTACGGCGGCGAGCGAATGACCCTCGCGGCCATTCTGGACAAGGTGCGCAGTTACCCGGCCCGCCACGTCTGTGTCACCGGTGGTGAGCCACTCGCGCAGCCGAACTGCCTGCCGCTGATGACGGCTCTCTGTGATGCCGGCTATCAAGTCTCGCTGGAGACCAGTGGCGCCATGCCGGTTGAGGACGTGGATGCAAGAGTTTCCCGTGTGGTGGACCTGAAGACCCCCGCCTCCGGCGAGCAGCACCGCAATCGCATGGAAAACATTGCCGCCCTGGAGGCACGGGACCAGGTGAAGTTCGTCATCTGCGATCGCGGTGACTATGACTGGGCCCGGTTTACCGTGGATCAATACAAGCTCACTGAGCGAGTGGGAGAGGTGCTGTTCTCCCCCAGTTATGAACAGCTGCAGCCACGCCAGTTGGCCGAGTGGATACTGGCGGACGGCCTTTCAGTGCGCATGCAGCTGCAGATGCACAAATTGTTATGGGGCGACGTGCCGGGGGTTTGACCGGCCGCGCCGATCGGGAACAGGAGTACGCAATGACAGCGAAGAAAGCGGTGGTGCTTCTCTCCGGGGGACTGGATTCCGCCACGGTGCTGGCCATGGCCCGGGAGCAGGGGTTCGAGTGCTACGCCCTGGGTTTTGACTACGGTCAGCGCCACCGCTCGGAGCTGGCTGCGGCAGAGCGCGTGTCCAGGGCCGGCGGAGCGCTGGAACACAAGGTGGTGCGCCTCGACCTGCGCTCTATCGGCGGATCCGCCCTGACCGATGACGATATCGCCGTGCCGGAGGATGAGCCGGGCGGAATCCCGGTGACTTACGTACCCGCGCGGAATACGGTATTCCTTTCCATTGCCCTGGGCTGGGCAGAGGTGTTGGGGGCGCAGGATATCTTCGTCGGCGTCAATGCGGTGGATTACTCCGGCTACCCGGACTGCCGCCCGGAGTATATTGAAGCCTTCGAGCGTATGGCCAACCTGGCCACCCGGGCCGGGGTGGAGGGGCAGCGGCTGCACATCCGCGCTCCGCTGATGGAAATGAGCAAGGCGGATATCGTTCGCCGGGGAACCGAGCTGGGAGTGGACTACAGTTTAACTGTGTCCTGTTACCAGGCTGATGAGAGTGGCGCGGCCTGTGGCCGTTGCGACAGCTGCCGGCTGCGGGCAGCCGGCTTCGCCGAGGCGGGCCTCGCAGACCCGACGGTCTACGCCAGCCGCTGAAGCTGGTATGGATCAGGGGCGTAAGCCCTTCAAAATTCAGGGATTTTTTTGCTGTCAGGTATTGTTTTTCGGAAATAGATCCGTAAGATACGCAGCTCCTCACATTGAGGCACTCCCGACGAGGGTTGCTGAGGAATTAAAGGGTCGTTAGCTCAGTTGGTAGAGCAGTTGGCTTTTAACCAATTGGTCGCTGGTTCGAATCCAGCACGACCCACCATATTTTCGAGGGGCCGCCAGAGGGTGGCCCTTTTTGTTGCCCGGTCAGCGAGCCTGGCCAGGCAGCCGGCAGAATCAAATTGTTTTTCTGTCACAGATCAGTAAGATACGCACCGCTTTCGGGTCGTTAGCTCAGTTGGTAGAGCAGTTGGCTTTTAACCAATTGGTCGCTGGTTCGAATCCAGCACGACCCACCATCTTCAGAGAGGGCCGCCGAAAGCGGCCCTTTTTTTTTGCCGGCTCCCGGCTGGATTTCCTGCGCCGGGGCCGATTCCCTGGACGGTCCACCGTCACACTAAGATAGTGATTGGTGACTGGAAAGTGCCGAGCCACCGACCGCGCTATAATGCGCGTTTTTCTGCTTTTCACAGGTAGCCATGAGTCAGAAGCTGATCTCCGCAGAGTCCCTCGATCCCCGTACGCTGGTGCAGTCCCACCTGGCGGAGCCCGAGACGCACCAGTACAGTGAGGAAGAGCTGCAGCACTGGCGAGATCGCATCAAGCAGCTGCTGGTGGAGCAGAATGCGGTGCTGGTGGCGCACTATTACACCGACCCGTTAATCCAGGCGCTGGCAGAGGAAACCGGTGGCTGCGTATCGGATTCCCTCGAGATGGCGCGCTTTGGCGCCGAGCACCAGGCCGATACGCTGATCGTCGCCGGTGTGAAGTTCATGGGGGAGACCGCCAAGATCCTGACCCCGAACAAGCGTGTGCTGATGCCCACGCTCGAGGCCACCTGTTCCCTGGATTTGGGCTGCCCGCCAGAAGAGTTCTCCGCTTTCTGCGATGCACATCCGGACCGTACCGTGGTGGTATATGCCAATACCTCGGCGGCAGTGAAAGCACGGGCCGACTGGGTTGTGACCTCCAGTATTGCCCTGGATGTTGTGGATTACCTGGATGCCGAGGGAGAAAAGATTCTCTGGGCACCGGACAAGCACCTGGGAAGCTATGTCCAGAGGGAGACCGGCGCCGATGTGTTGCTCTGGAACGGCTCCTGTATCGTGCATGAGGAATTCAAGGCCAAGGGTGTAGCGGACCTGAAGGCCCTCTACCCGGACGCGGTGGTGCTGGTGCACCCGGAATCCCCGGCGGCAGTCGTGGAGCTGGCGGACGTGGTCGGCTCGACATCGCAGATCATCAATGCCGCCAAAACCCGCCCGGAGAAGCGCTTTATTGTCGCCACCGACCAGGGCATCTTCTACAAGATGCAGCAGCTGTGTCCGGACAAGGAACTGATTGTGGCGCCCACTGCCGGCGCCGGGGCGACGTGCCGCAGCTGTGCCAACTGCCCGTGGATGGCGATGAACTCGCTGGAAAACCTCTGCGGGGTCCTCGAGCGGGGTGACAACGAGATTCTGGTGGACCCCGAGCTGGGCAAGCGGGCCATGAAGCCTCTGCAGCGGATGCTGGACTTCCGCAAGCCGCTGGACTGAGCACCCAGCACACGCAAAAAAACGGCCGGCATTTTGCCGGCCGTTTTCGTTTCAGCGCCGGGCTGAACGTCGGCTTACAGGTCCTTGGCGTCCTGCTGCATCTTGAGCACATCCTTCAGGCGCTGCTGGAGAATGGCGTGGGTCTGGTAGTCGTTCTGCGCCAGGCGCACGCCGTGGCGGAGGTGTTGAGCGGCCTTGTCGAAAACGCCGTTGAGGATGTAGTACTCGGCACGCGCCTCGTGGACCCCGACGATATCGCCGGCCAGGCCGTGGGTCTCTGCCAGCAGGTACCAGACCGTCGGGTCCTTGCGGCGCACCCGGCTGTGCCTTTCGAGAATGCGCTCGGCGGCCAGATAATTGCCCGCCTTGAAGTGGGCATTGGCCAGGCCCATGGTCAGGGCGTGATCCCCCGGGTTGCGCTTGAGGGCGGCATCCAGGCGCCGGGTGGCGCTGCTGTAATCCTGGCGAGCCAGGTCGATGTCAGCCCGCGCCAGTACGAAAGCGGCCTTATTGGGCTCCCGGTCCAGCAGGGGCTGCAGGGTATCCAGTGCAGAGTCCGGCTTGCCGGCCCCGACCTGCGCCAGTGCGAGGCCATAGCGGGCGGCATCTTCGTTGTCGTTGATCCCGCGCAGTTCCGCCTGGAAGCGCTTGACTGCCTGCTGGGGTGTGGGCTCGGCGGCCACACGGATTCGTGCCCGCATCAGGTGGTATTCACGGCTGTCGGAATTCTTCACGTCAGGCATACGGCTGGCCCGCAGTTTCGCGTCCGCGATCCGCTTCTCGGTCACCGGGTGGGTGAGGAGGAATTCCGGCGGCCTGCGGTAATAGCGGGTCGCCTTCAGCATCTGTTCAAACATTTCACCGGCAGCCTCGGGATCCTTGCCGGCCTTGGCGAGGGTTTCGATACCGACACGGTCCGCTTCCTGCTCGTTCTGGCGTGAGAAGCGCAGCTGGTTGTCCAGTGCCGCTGCCTGTGTGGCGGTCATCGCGGCAATGCCGGCGTCACCGCCGGCGGTGGCCGCCAGCACCAGCGCGCCGAGCATACCGGCCAGGGTGGGCAGGGCGCTGTTGCGCTGGGCTTCCAAAGTGCGGGCGTAGTGGCGCTGGCTCAGGTGAGCGAGTTCGTGCGCCAGCACCGAGGCGAACTGATCTTCGTTTTCGGCAAACAGGAACAGGCCGGTATGAACGCCGACCACGCCGCCGGGGACGGCAAAGGCGTTCATGGTGTCGTTTTTGACCACAACCACGTCGAGGGACTTGTCCTCCAGGGGGGCATGCTGCGCGAGCTCCTTCAGGGAGTCTTCCACATACTGTTGCAGCAGGGCGTCGTTGGACGTGCGCACCTGGCTGCGGAACATGCGCAGCCACATCTGCCCCAGTTCCTTCTCGCGGGCCCGGGAAACCAGTCCGCTGCTGGAGTCACCCAGCTCCGGCAGGCGGATCTCATTTTCATCAGCCACGGCGACGAGCGGCGCTGCCCCGACCATAAGGCCGAGGCCAACGGAGGCCAGAGTCGATTGAACAAAACGTCGCAGTGAGCGTCGGAAGGACTTCTGGCGGGTGTGTTCGGGGCTGTGGCGCATTGCGTGTACTGCTCGGTCAAGGTTCAGAGGCTGGTCCAACAACACTATACGCAACCTCGGGAGACTGTCGAGGTTTTGACCAGTGCCGCGGGAAAAGGTTCTCAGAAAGGCTGGCTGGCGGCTTGCCCGTGTGCGACGGTGGCAGCGATTTTCAGGGGGCAGTCGCGCTATAATCCGCCGCACTGGAGAGATTATGACCAATAGTTCAGGGCCGGCCACGGCCGACATACCAGCAGCGGGTTTGCGTGCAGACGTGACTGTGGATGCCCGGCGGCTGCCCTGCCCACAGCCACTACTGCTGATGCGCCGAGCCCTGCGGCAGCAGGCAGCGGGCACTGTAGTGGAGGTGCTGGCGACAGATTCGGGCTCCTGGCGGGATTTCCACAGTTTTGCGCAGCTCAGCGGTACCCAGCTGCTGCGGGCCGAACAGCGCCAGGACCATTACTGCTACTGGCTGCGAGCCAGCGAATAACAACGGACGAGAACGCGGAAGTTATGCTCGATATCGTCAAACACTGGGTCAACCGGTATTTCAGCCAGGAAGAGGTGGTGCTGCTGTCCATCCTCCTGCTGGTGGCACTGTTGGTACTGGCCACCCTCGGCCAGGTGCTGGCACCGGTGCTGGCGGCGCTGATTATCGCCTTCCTGCTGCAGGGGATGGTGCAGCGGCTGGTGTCGTGGAAAATGCCCCATTGGCTCGCGGTGACCATTGCCTGCCTGGTGCTGGTGGGCACGACCGTCGCTCTGCTGCTGGTGGTCCTGCCACTGATCTGGCGCCAGCTGGTGCGGCTGTTTGCAGAACTGCCCAATATGGTGGAGCAGGGGCAGAATCTGCTGTTGCTGCTGCCCGAGCGTTTTCCGCGGCTGATTTCGGCGGCCCAGATACAGGAGATTTTCGACACCCTGGGCAGCGAGCTGGGCACCGTGGGCCAGACCCTGCTGACCTTTTCCCTGACAAACCTTCCCATCCTGGCCGCATTACTCATCTATGCGGTGGTGGTGCCGATCCTGGTGTTCTTCTTCCTCAAGGACACGGACAAACTGATCAGCTGGTGTACCTCTTTTCTGCCGCACCACCGGCCCATGCTGCGCCAGATCTGGTATGAGATGAATGATCAGATCGCCAACTATGTTCGCGGCAAGGTGATCGAGATCGCCATCGTGGCGGTAGTGAGCTATGCCGTGTTCCTGATGCTGGGTGTCAATTACGCCCTGTTGCTGGCTGTCGCAGTGGGTCTCAGTGTGCTGATTCCCTATATCGGCGCCGCTGTGGTGACGATTCCGGTCGCCGCAATCGGCCTGTTCCAGTGGGGTTGGAGCAGCGAGTTCCTGTACCTGATGCTGGCCTACGGTTTTATTCAGTTGCTGGACGGTAATGTGCTGGTGCCACTGCTGTTTTCCGAGGCGGTCAACCTGCACCCGGTTGCGATCATCATGGCGGTGCTGGTCTTCGGGGGAATCTGGGGCTTCTGGGGAGTCTTTTTTGCCATCCCCCTGGCCACCCTGCTCAAGGCGATCATGAATGCCTGGCCGACCAGTGAACACCAGGCCGAGTGGCAGGCCCGCGACGCCATCGAGCAGGGAATGGCCTCTCCGCTGGACACCGACTGATTGCCTCGGGGCAGGACTACGCTTTCCCCGAGAGCCCCTGCTAGAATCCCGCGCCTGAATTTCCCGGCGGCGGGGCAGGGTGTATCCGTATCCCACGCTGCTTTAAGTCTGAACATCTGAACAACCGAATCTGACAGGAACAGATCCATGAGCCTTGCTGATAAAGTGCTGGCGGTTAACAACGACTTGCCGATTCGCACTGACAAGCCGATCCACAGCGGCAAGGTCCGCTCCGTCTACTGGCTGACCGAGGCCGATAGTCGCCGCCTGATCCAGGAGAAGGGATACCCGGTAGCCGAGGACGCGCCGCTGGCGGTGATGGTGATTTCCGACCGGATTTCCGCCTTCGACTGCATCTGGCGGGGTGAGGGCGGGCTGCGGGGCGTACCCGGCAAAGGCGCCGCACTGAACAGCATCGCCAACCACTGGTTCAAGCTGTTCAAAGAGAACGGCCTGGCCGATAGCCATATTCTGGATATCCCGCACCCGCTGGTGTGGATCGTGCAGAAAGCACGGCCGGTGATGGTCGAGGCCATTGCCCGGCAGTACATCACCGGTTCCATGTGGCGTGCCTACAGCAAGGGCGAGCGCGAGTTCTGCGGCATCCAGCTTCCCGATGGCCTGGCAAAGGATCAGAAGCTGCCGGAGCTCCTGATCACGCCTTCCACCAAGGGTATCCTCAGGGGAATTCCGGGTGTGCCGGAGGCGGATGACGTCAACATCACTCGGGCGGACCTCGAAAATCACTTTGCGGCGTTCAATTTCCGCAGCAGGGACGATATCGACCTGTATGAAAAGCTGCTGAAAGAGGGCTTCGACCTGATTTCTGATGAGCTGGCCAAGCTGGACCAGATCTTCGTCGACACCAAGTTCGAATTCGGCTATGTCACCGATGCCAGCGGCGAAGAAAAGCTGATCTATATGGATGAGGTGGGCACCCCGGACTCTTCCCGTATCTGGGATGGCGCGCAGTATCGCGAGGGCACTGTGGTGGAGAAGTCAAAGGAGGGCTTCCGCCAGGCGCTGCTCAACCACTTCCCGGACCCGGATATCCTGCTCAACAAGGACCGCATGGATGAGCGTGAGGCACTGGCCCGCGACAATGAACTGCCGGCTTCCATGCTGATGGACCTTTCCGACACCTATATCGCGATCGCAGAGAAGATCATCGGCCACAAGCTGGAGATTTCCGACAATCCCAAGGCGGAACTGATCGACGTGCTGCGAAGGGAATACGGTTTGATAGATTGATTTTCTGGAAAACCAGGAAACCGGCGTTTTCGCCGGTTTTTTGTTTCCGCCTGATGCCCATCGCCCGCCGCCATAATTCGCCATAGTTGCCCCGCATTCTGCCCTCGTTCCACCCGGCCGCTGCCTGATTGCTCCCGTTTAATGGCCCTAGTTGAAATTGATACTGGAGGCAAATGTGAACAGGGCGCTCTTTTCCGGCCAGCGGATTCCCCGCGAATACGTACTGCTGCCCACCAACGAATATTACCGGCGCCGCTATCGCAGCAGTCGCCGCGGCCGCTGGTGGCTGCTGTTCGCCGCGGCACTGGTGGTTTTCACGGCAGCCATGGGCGTTCGCGCGGAGCAGGCCGTGGACTTAAATAACACGGAGAGTGGAGACCTGCTTTTCACCGGTGTGGGGCAGGGCGCCTACACACCGGCGTTACACCTGGCCAGCCGGGCGCGCATAGGCGTGCGGGGTTTGCTGGCAAAGGTGCAGCTGCAGCAGGAGTTTGCCAATCAAAGCGATGATTGGCAGGAGGCGATCTACGTACTGCCTCTGCCGGAGCAGGCCGCAGTAACCGGGCTGGAAATCCAGATTGGGGAGCGCTGTATTGTCGGCAAGGTGCGCGAGCGGGCGAAGGCGGCAAAAATCTACAAGGCAGCCCTTGATGCCGGCAAACGCGCCGCCCTGCTGGAGCAGCAGCGCCCCAACCTGTTCACCAGCAAGGTGGCCAATATCGCTCCCGGCGAAACAGTGCGGGTACAGATTCGTTATCGGCAGTCGGTCAATTACGAGAGCGGTACCTTCGGCCTGCACCTGCCCACCACGCTGACCCCCCGTTACATTCCGGGGGAAATAAAGCTGCCCGGAAAGGCAACACCATCCGCGGGACGGAAGGAAGAGGCCGGCGCCGAGCTGATGCCTGACAGCAGTGGCTGGGCACTGCCTACCGACCAGGTTGCCGACGCGCACAAGATCACACCCCCCATGCAGCCGGCGGCGGAGTTGAGCGCGATCGGCAGCCATCGGATCACCATCGCGGTAGAGCTCGAGGGTGGGCTGCCACTGGCGGAAATCAGCAGTCCCTACCACGATCTTGATCTCAACAAGCGGGCAGATGGGCGCTACTCGATCAAGTTGCGAAAAGGTGATGCAGCCATGGACCGTGATTTCATTTTGCGATGGCGTCCGCGCCCCGCCAGCATGCCCCGAGCAGCACTGTTCACCGAGCAGGTTGCTGCAGTTGAGGGTGGCGAAAGCCCCGGTACCTACCTGCAGCTGCTATTGATCCCGCCTGAAAGCAGGAGAGCAACGCGGCAGCTTCCGCGGGAAGTGGTCTATGTGATTGATACTTCCGGTTCCATGGGGGGCAACTCCATCCGTCAGGCCAGGGAGAGCCTGCAGCTGGCCCTCTCTCGCCTGCAGCCCAGCGACCGTTTCAACGTAATTGAATTCAATAGCCGCGCGCGTGCGTTTTTTCCGCGCCCGGTTGCAGCCGACCCTGCGAATATCCAGCGCGTCCGGACCCAGCTGGTGGGCTTGCAGGCCAGCGGGGGGACAGAGATGGCAGCGGCATTGCGTTTGGCGCTGAGTCAGCAGATGCCCGGGGTCGATGAGCTGGTGCATCAGGTGGTCTTTATCACCGACGGTGCGTTCGGCAATGAGCGCGCGCTGTTTGAGCTGATGACCCGATTGCTGGGGGATGCGCGGCTGTTTACCGTCGGTATTGGTTCAGCACCCAATCGCCATTTTATGCGCAAGGCGGCGCAGTTTGGTCGCGGTGCCTCGGTCACCATCGGCGACCTTGGCGAGGTACAGGAACGTATGCAGGCGCTCTTTGCCAAGCTGGAAAACCCGCTAGCCACGGAACTGGAGCTGCAATGGCCGAAAGGATTGAAAGTTGAGGCCTATCCCAGGCGCATTCCGGACCTGTATGACGGTGAACCATTGCAGCTGGTGGCGAGAGTCGAGGGTGATCTGGATGGGGAAATACAGCTGCGCGGGCGACTGGCGGGTGTGCAGTTTGTGCAAAAGCTGGCACTGGGGAAGGGCGGTTCGGCAACAGATACGGGCATTGGCAGTGTCTGGGCGCGCACGAAGATTGCGTCCCTGCGGGATCAGCAGCTGCAGTTCGGCGAGCAGAGCGATCCGGGGCAGGCGTTGCGCGGGCAGATATTACGGCTGGCGCTGGAACACCAGTTGGCGAGCCCTTACACCAGTTTTGTTGCGGTGGAGGAGCGGGTGGTGCGACCACAGGGGCAGGGGCTCTCCAAAAGCCCGCTTCCCAATGCGGTGGCCCGCGGACAGGTGCTCCAGCGCCAGACTTATCCGCGCACGGCCGCCGGGCTCTCGGCACAATTGCTGGCGGCCGCAGGGCTGTTGGGGCTGGCCGGCCTGTTGCGCTGGGGCCGTGCGACTCACGCCTTGCGTCGGTGTCTGCGCCGGTTGGTGCCGGATGTGCGCCGTGCCCGCTCGTGGCAGGAGCGCCAGCTGGGGCAAGTGCAATGAGGTGGCGCACCGGGTTCTCCGCCGTGTTGCTGGCGGCGGGGCTGTGGCAGCTGGGTGGTGCAGGCTGGCTGCTGGTGAAGGCGCACCTGGCGCAATACCTGGTCAGCAATGCCTGGGAGGAGCGGATTCGAACCGGCGTCCGCGCCAAACCCTGGCCATGGGCGGATACCTGGCCGGTGGCGAGGCTGCGACTACCCGGTGAAAAAGCGCTGACGGTATTGTCCGGCAGCAGTGGCCAGGCGCTGGCGTTCGGCCCCGGCCTTGTGGAGGGTTCGTGGCTTCCGGGGCAGGGGGGCGAGCCCCGCACCACCGTGATCGCCGCCCACCGGGATACACATTTTGGCAGCCTGGCGCAGCTCAAGCCCGGTACACCCATTGCCCTGCAGGACAGTAGCGGGCGCTGGCGCAGCTTTCGCGTAGTGGGTGCGCGGGTGGTGGATAGCGATCGTGAGCAGTTGCCGATTATGGCGGGGCCGGGCCTGCTGCTGGTGACCTGTTACCCCTTCAAGGCAGTGGATGCGGGCGGCCCGCTGCGCTACCTGGTCTATGCGGAACCTCTCCCCGGTGAACTGGCCATCAGGCTGTGACCAGAACCCAATTTCCAGACTCAATTATGTAATTTGATTTCGCTATTTTCCCGCAAAATCCTCCGTTTTTTGTAGCGATTGGCCTATATTTGTTTGCGAAAATGGTTTTAATTGTTACTAAATGTCCTATCTGGAAAAAGGCGTGTAGTAATACTACAATCGCCCCCGCTTTGGTCCCTGAGCGACCGGGCGGCCACTTTGATCTCCTTTGATCGTCGCCGCACCCGGACTCGCAGTAACAGCAGAATTACCGGCGGCAGATAGCCAACTCCTTCCCCGATCGCCCCTGCGGCAGTGCATCACTGCACATGCCGCATTTACGCCAAGCCGGGCGGTAAATTGGCGGGAAATACCAAAAAAGGGAGCAAGTTTCTGCTCGCGCTGTACTTTGCCCCATTTGCCAAAAATTGAATTGAAATCAACGACTCGACGTCGCTAAATCGCCGAGGAGCATTTAATGCACGAAGAAACTGACAATCAGGAAACGCAGGAATGGCTCGACGCGCTGCAGGCGGTGATTCGCTTCAGCGGCAAGGAGCGCGCTGCATTCCTGCTCAAGCAGCTCACTGATCGCGCCACCAATATCGGCGTCGAGCTGCCCAGGGCCATCACCACGCCCTATCGCAATACCATTCCGCCCCAGGCGGAAAAGCGTATGCCGGGTGATCTGTTCATGGAGCGTCGCATCCGCTCCCTGATCCGCTGGAATGCGCTGGCCATGGTCGTGCGTGCCAACTCCAACAGCGACAGCCTCGGTGGCCACATTGCGAGCTTCTCTTCCGCCGCCACCCTGTACGACGTCGGTTTCAACTACTTCTTCCGCGGCAACGAGGGCGAGGAGCGGGGCGACCTGATCTTCTTCCAGGGGCACAGCGCGCCGGGTATCTACGCGCGTTCCTACCTCGAAGGCCGCTTCGATGAAGAACAGCTGGACAATTTCCGCCGTGAAGTGAATGGCAACGGCCTGTCCTCCTACCCGCATCCGTGGCTGATGCCGGAATACTGGCAGTTCCCCACCGTGTCGATGGGCCTGGGCCCGATTCAGGCGATCTACCAGGCGCACATCATGCGCTACCTGTCCGCCCGCGGCCTTTCTCCGCGCGGTGACCGCAAGGTGTGGGCATTCCTGGGCGATGGTGAGTGTGACGAGCCGGAAACCCTCGGCGCCATTTCCATGGCCGGCCGCGAGAACCTGGAAAACCTGGTGTTCGTGGTCAACTGTAACCTGCAGCGCCTAGACGGCCCGGTGCGCGGCAACGGCAAGATTGTGCAGGAACTGGAAGGCGTCTTCCGCGGTGCCGGCTGGAACGTGATCAAGGTCCTGTGGGGCCGCCTGTGGGATCCGCTGCTGGAGAAAGACGACAAAGGCCTGCTGCAGAAAGTCATGGACGAAGTTGTCGATGGCGAGATGCAGAACTTCAAGGCCAATGGCGGCGCCTATACCCGCGAGCACTTCTTCGGCAAATACCCGGAGCTGCTCGAGATGGTCAAGGACATGTCCGACGACGAGATCATGAAGCTCAACCGCGGCGGTCACGACCCCTACAAGGTTTACGCGGCTTACGCCGAGGCCATGGCGAGTAAGGGCAAGCCCACCGTCATCCTGGCGCAGACCGTAAAAGGCTACGGCCTGGGCGCTGCCGGTGAAGCGGCAATGGATACCCACAACGTCAAGAAGATGGACGTCGAGGCGCTGAAGCGCTTCCGCGACCGCTTTGCCATCCCGATTACCGACAAGGAAATCGAGGAAGTGCCGTACTACCGTCCGGCGCCCGATAGCCCGGAAATGAAATACATGGCCGAGCGCCGCAAGGCGCTGGGCGGTCCGGTACCGTCCCGCACCAGTGAGGTGGCGAAGCTGGAAATTCCGGAACTGGACGCCTTCAATGCTCTGACCAAAGGCTCCGGTGACCGCGAAATCTCCACCACCATGGCGTTTGTGCGCGCACTGTCGGTGCTGGTGAAAGACAAGAAGATGGGCAAGAACGTGGCGCCCATCGTGCCGGACGAAGCCCGTACCTTTGGTATGGAAGGCTTGTTCCGCCAGCTGGGTATCTACTCCTCCCAGGGGCAGAAATACACCCCGGTCGACCACGGCCAGATCATGTATTACAAGGAAGACAAGAAAGGCCAGGTGCTCGAAGAGGGCATCAACGAAGCCGGAGCCATGTCCGCCTGGATGGCGCTGGCAACCGCCTACAGCAACCACGGCGTGCCGATGGTGCCTTTCTATATCTACTACTCCATGTTCGGCTTCCAGCGCATCGGCGACCTGGCCTGGGCGGCGGGCGACATGCAGGCGCGGGGCTTCCTGATCGGTGCCACCGCCGGCCGCACCACACTGAATGGCGAAGGCCTGCAGCACCAGGATGGCCACAGCCACGTGTTGTCTGCCACCATCCCCAACTGCAAGAGCTATGACCCGGCCTACGGCTACGACCTGGCAGTGATCCTGCGCCAGGGTCTCAAGGAGATGTACGAAGAACAGCAGAACCTCTTCTACTACGTCACCATCGAGAACGAGAACTACCTGCAGCCGGAAATGCCGCAGGGTGTCGAGGAAGGCATCATCCGCGGTATCTACAAGCTGGATAACGACTCCCGCAAGAAGGGCAAAGGCAAGGCGGCGAAGAAGCATGTCCAGCTGGTGGGTGCCGGCTCCATCCTGCGCGAAGTGCTGGCAGCGGCGGACATCCTGGCGGACCAGTTTGGTGTCACTTCGGACGTGTGGAACCTGACTTCCGCCACCGAAGCGGCGCGCGAAGGCCAGGACGTGGCACGCTGGAATATGCTGCATCCCACTGAGGAGCCGCGCAAAGCGTGGATCAGTGAGCAGTTTGAAGGCAACGAGACACCGGTGGTGATCTCTACCGACTACATCCGCTCGTATGTAGAGCCGCTGCGCGAGTTTATCAGTGGCGATGTCATCGCTTTGGGTACCGACGGTTTCGGCCGCAGTGACAGCCGCGAGCAGCTGCGTCGCTTCTTCGAAGTCAATCGCAACTACGTCGCTATCGCCGCACTGACGGGCCTGGCGAAGCAGGGTGTGATCGAGGCAAGTGAAGTGGCTGACGCCATCAAGAAGCTGAATATCGATCCGGACAAAGTAAACCCGCGCCTCGTGTAAGGCCCGCTGAATAGGAAGAAGGCAAGTAGCATGGCAAAAGAAGTCATTAAAGTGCCTGATCTCGGCGGGGCCGATCAGGTAGATGTCATCGAGATCACTGTGGCGGTGGGGGATACCGTTGCCGCAGAGGATTCTCTGATTGTGGTGGAGGGCGACAAGGCTTCCATGGATGTACCGGCGCCCATGGCCGGCAAGATCCTCAGTATTTCCGTCTCGGAGGGCGACCAGGTTTCGGAGGGCGATGTAATCGCCGAGATCGAAACCGAGGCCGCAGGCGAGGACTCGTCCGCAGGGGAGGAAAAGTCCGAGCCGGCACAGGAGGAAGCCCCCGAGGAGGAGGAAGCCACGGCCTCCGAAGAGAGCGGCGATGAAGAAGAGTCCGCCGGTGGCGAGGAAAAAGAAGAGGGCGTCACGGTGCCAGATCTCGGCGGTGCCGACGCGGTGGATGTGATCGAAATCAGCGTCCAGCCTGGCGATGAAGTGGCCGAGGGCGACTCTCTGATCGTCGTGGAAGGCGACAAGGCTTCCATGGATGTACCGGCTCCATTCGCCGGAACCGTGGTCTCCATCGACGTCAAGGAAGGCGACAAGGTCTCCACCGGCGACAAGCTGGGTGTGGTCAAGACCAGCGGCGGCGGTGGTGCCAAGAAGGCCGAGGCGCCCAAGTCGGAGAAGAAACCCGCCACCGAGGCCCCGAAAAAGGCCGAGCCCAAAGAATCGGTGCAGAAGGCTGGTGAAGAGCCGCCCGCGGCCCCGCAAAAGGACCATGCGCTGGAGCGGGACCTGACGGTCTCTGCTGAAGTCTACGCCGGCCCCGCCGTGCGCAAACTGGCCCGCGAACTGGGGGTGACCCTGAGCAAGGTCAAACCCAGCGGACCGCGCAACCGGGTGACCAAGGATGACCTGCACGCTTATGTCAAAGAGCAGGTGAAGAAAGCCGAGAGCGGCGCTGTGGGTGTCGGCACCACCGGTATTGCCAAGATGCCGGAGATCGATTTCAGCCAGTTCGGCCCGGTGACCACCGAGCCGATGAGCAAGATCCACAAGCTCACCGCTGCCAACATGGCGCGCAACTGGCTGAACGTCCCGCACGTCACCCAGTTCGACGACGCGGATATCACCGAGCTGGAGGAATTCCGCAAGTCCATGAAGGCCGAGGCGGAAAAGCGCGGGGTGAAACTCACGCCGGTTCCCTTCCTGTTGAAGGCCGCGGCCGCAGCACTGCGCGCAGAGCCGAGCTTCAATGTGTCGCTGCATAACGACGGCGAACATATTGTCCGCAAGGACTATGTGCACATTGGTATGGCAGTGGATACGCCCAAGGGCCTGATGGTTCCGGTTATCCGCGATGTGGATAAGAAGGGACTGTACGAGCTGGCGGAAGAGGCCACGGCCATGGCGGTGGCGGCACGTGAAGGCAAGCTCAAGCCACGCGATATGCAGGGCGCCTGCTTCACTATTTCCAGCCTCGGCTCCATCGGCGGCACCGGCTTTACGCCGATCGTCAACGCGCCGGAAGTAGGTATTCTCGGCGTTTCCAAGCTGAGCGTGCAGCCAGTATGGAACGGTAAGGAATTTGTGCCGCGGCAGATGTTGCCGCTGGCGCTGTCCTACGATCACCGCGCGGTGAACGGCGGCGATGCCGGCCGCTTCATGACCTACCTGGTCAGCGTGCTGGGTGACGTCCGCAAGCTGTTGCTGTAACCCCCTCGGGCGCAGCCTTCATCAGGTTTGCGCCAACCTGCCCTGCCTGTGGTGTAACCGCAGGCAGGGCTGCTTTCCTCGCATCGCATGCCCTTTCCGCGCACAGTGTTGTCCAATCAACCTGTTTCCAATTTCCCCTGCCATGCGCCTCCCGGTTCGCTTCTCTTGGCGTCCCGGCAATCCGGTTTGCGCCTGAATTCACATACTCGTTGAATTGTGCGCTGATCTAGTGTCGCAGGCCGCGAGCCGATTCCCACGCCAGCTAAACTCAGAGAGTACGGACCAGTCGCGCAACTTCGAAAGCGAGAGGTATTCGGAAATGAAGCGCATAGGGATGTTCGCATTACCAGTATTTCTGGCATTGGGGCTGCAAGGGTGTGTTTTCCTGCCGGCCGAAGCGCCGGAAGGCTACGACCCGTTCTTCTTTGATCCCGATGAACATGCCACTTCGGCGGACTTTGTCGAGGTCGGGAATTTCCAGCCCAACTCTAAACTCCCGCCAGCATCCAGTCGTCATTGTGATGTCGACGCCGATATGGGGAGTATGGGTTCTGCCTGCTGGTTCTTTCCGGTAATGCGTGTCTATTGAGCCATATGAGCCATAGCCCACGGGCCACCCCGGCTTACCCAGAGCAAAGACAAGGCGATTCCTATGCGTAAGACAATGAGTATTTTTTTGGCGTTGGCGGCGGCAACCATGCTCTCTGCTTGCGGGACGCATGACCCCCGCAGCGATGTAGTGTACCCCTATACCCAGCCGGTTCCGCGCACTCCGGTCCACGCGGAGCAGAGGCCCAGCTACGACGGTTGTCCGGGGGATGCGGAAGAGCTGGCCCCAGGTTCCATCTGTCCCTCCACGGCCCAGTGCTTTGAAGCCGGCGGCAAGCGGTGCATCGTCTATGAGAAATAAACTACTCGGATTGGCCGCAGCAAGCGCAATCCTTTGTGGGTGTGCGGGAACCAGTTTCAATGGCTATTGGGGCGACCTGAGTGGACACCCCGTATATCCGGGCTTCCCCGACAGCACCCTGCCGCTGGAACTCGTACCCGCTTTCCCGCGGGAGTGCCTGACCGGGGACATGCTGGTTTCCTACCCGGAACAATGTGGCTTTGACGGCAGTGGCTGCTACCAACTGATGTCCGGAGCGTGGTGCTCCGCAGCTACCGCATCGCTCAGTCACTGCCCAGAGGGCACCGTTGAAATCGAGCCCGGCGCAGAGTGCCCCGAGGGCAGCGATTGCTGGATGCATGCCAGCAACCTCCGCTGCCAGATGGTTTATCCGGTGGACAGCAAGTAAACGGGCTTCTGTCCCGGCCCCCTCTTGCGCCGACCCATTGCGGTCGGCGCTTGCCACAATTTTCTTCACGAAATAGATCGTGTCAGAGGGCATGCCGATTGTGCCCCCGCCGGGCTGTGCGTGGACGAAAGCCCCGTGATCATGGCAAGAGCGACTGACGGCTGGGTGGGATGATTTCCGGGAGAGCGGATTTACACCGCCGGGGCAGCGGACACTGGGCGGTGCCCGCTGCTGGTGATGCGGGGGCTCAGGAAGCTTTCTTCACGTACAGGCTGCACCAGCCGTCCGGGCTGATTTCACCCTCCACCACCTGGCAGCCATTGGGGTCGGTCCAGAATTGGCAGTCCACACACTTCTGGCCGTCTTTCGGTGTGTCCTGATACTGTACCGCTTCTTTGCTGGCCTTGCCCTGTGCGCGGGCTGGCTGGTCGGGCAGCATGACCGCTGGGATCAGCACTGCCGAACATCCCATCAGGCGCAGGAACTTGCGCCGCTCGATACCGGATTTTGAATCGCTCATGATTCGGCTCCTAAGTGAGACGATGATTTTCACAACGGTAAACCGGCACACGGGGTCTGCCGGCTTGAGTAGACCGTTAGCGAAAGTCTAGTAGCCGATTTTCGTTTTTTCCCTGCATTACAGTTGCCTGAAAAACGCAATGCAAGGCATTCTCAAATGCGATTTTATTGGAGGGGGTTGCCCGGCCAGATTGTGCACTGCATGGCGGGGCATAACGGGCGATGCCGTTGCTATTTTCAGTGACCTTTTTGCGGCAGCCAGAGCTCTACCTCGAGGCCGCCCCGATCGCGATTGCGCAACTGCAGGCGCCCGCCGTGGGCCTCGACGATCTCGCGGCAGAGGGCCAGTCCCAGGCCGACCCCCTGTGGCTTGGTGGAGAAAAAGGGCAGCAGCGCCTGCTGCAACACTTTTTCACTCATACCATGGCCGCGGTCGCGAACCACAATTTTCTGGCCGCTGCGATCGGAGCGGAGTTCCACTTCAATATCTTCTGCCGTGCTGCCGGATTCGCTGGCATTCTTGAGCAGGTTCAGCAGAGCCTGTTCAAGTTGCACCGGGTCGAAGTAGCCGGGCCGCTCAGGCAAAGTCCCGCTGAGGGAAAATGTCTGTAGCGGGCTGATGCGATCCAGTAACTTCTGCCAGGGCACTTCCTCGCAACTCGGCGGCGGCAACTTGGCGAAGCGGGCATAGCCCTGGGTGAACTCGGTCAGGTGCTGGCAGCGCTCCGCTATCGTGTCGAACACCCGCGCCAGGGACTTGGCATCGGAACTACCGGTCTCTTCATCCAACCGCTGGGCCAGCATCATGCCGCTGTGAGCCATGGAAGAAATTGGGGCGAGGGAATTGTTTAACTCGTGGCTGATCAGGCGGATGACCTTTTTCCATACCTGGACTTCCGCACGGGTCAATTCCCGGGTCATATCGCGAATCAGGATCAGGTGGTGTTTCTGTGCATTCAACACGAATACGCTTTTACCCACGTGCATGGTGTGGCTGCCATCACTGTCGGTAAAACTGAACAGGCCTTCTTCCCGGCTCTGGATTGCACTGGCCAGTTCCCCAGGGCAGTGGGGCAGCAATTGCGTGAGAGTCAGTCCCTGGATCGGCCTTCCCTTGTGCAGCAGCTGGCGAGCACTGCTGTTGGCATAGATCACATGGTCGGACTGGTCGACGAGAAGCAGGGCCTGCGGAGAACTCTGAATGACAGTGTCGAGTAAAAGCTCGCGCTGGTGAATATGGGCCCGCTCACGGCGAAGGATTTCTGCTACCTCGTTATACAGTTTGGCAAGACGGCTGAACTCGTCGCTCTGGTCCAGGACAAGGGAAACAGAAAAGTCCCCGTCGCGGAAATTCAGCAGGCCACCCTCGAGGGTTTTCAGCCCCAGTTGCGCAGGACCGGTGACCCGGCGCAGTAACAACAGCAGGACGGGGAGCGCGAGCAGCAGTCCCCCGGACCAGGCGAGCCGGGTATCCGCCCCCAGTTCAATCAGTAAAAAGGGCAGGCTGGTACCTGCCAGCACTGCAACGAGGGCCACTGCAGTTATTCGGGCTTCTAGCGTCAGACGTTGCCACATCAGTAGGGAATACCGTATTTCTCCAGGCGTCGATAAAGCGCCTGGCGGCTCAGTCCAAGCTCCCGGGCGGCCTGGGCAATGATGCCGTCACAATTGGCGAGGGTTTGTTCCAGCAATTCGCGACTGGGCTCGAAACTGATTTCTGCCCGGCTGCTCTTTTCCTGTGCGGGCAGTGCCAGGGTCTGCGCATCGATGGTTGCCGAGCGGCTTAGCACTGCAGCGCGCTGCATGCTGTTTTGCAGTTCCCGGACATTGCCGGGCCAGCTGTACTGAACCAGTGCCTGCTGCGCATCGGGAGCCAGCTGTTTATCTTCTCCGAGAAAACTCCGGGCGAGGGGCAGAATATCTTCGGGACGCTCGCACAGCGGAGGCAGCCGCAGTTCGATGACATTGAGGCGGTAGAAGAGGTCCTGTCGGAAACGCCCGCTCTCGATCAGCGCGGGCAGATCGGCATTGGTCGCACTGATGACCCTGACCTGCACGTGGCGGGTCTCACTGCTGCCGAGGCGCTGGAACTCACCGGTTTGCAGCACCCGTAGCAGTTTCACCTGACCACTGGCGGAGAGCTCACCGATTTCGTCCAGAAACAGCGTACCGCCATCCGCCGCCTCGAAGCGCCCCTGTCGCGCCCGGTTGCCGGCCCCTGTATAGGCGCCGGGCTCCGCACCGAACAGCTCCGCTTCCATCAGTTCCTCGGGCAGGGCTCCCACATTGACCTTGATGTAGGGGCCCTCGTGTATGAGCGAGTTGGCCTGCAGAATATCGGCGATCTTTTCCTTGCCTGCGCCGTTGGGGCCGATAATCAGCACCGGTACATCAGAGCGGGCGACCTGGGTGGCCATCTCCAGCAGCTTCTGCATGGCATCGCTGCGATAAACAATGCCCTGCAAATCGAAATTCTGATGCAGGCGCTCCCGCGCCGCGAGTGCCTGTTGCTGGCTGTGGCGCTGTCGCTGCTGCAGGTCATTGAGTTCCAGCAGGTTCTTGACGGTGGCGACGAGCTTGTTGTCATCCCAGGGCTTGCCCACGTAATCCGCGGCCCCGGCCTTGACCAGTTCCACCGCCATCTCCAGCTGTGTCCAGGCCGTGAGCAGGATCACCGGCAGATCAGGATTGATTTCCCGGATCGCGTAGAACAGCTCGCGCCCCTCTTCGCCGGAGGTGGTGTCGGCGGTGAAGTTCATATCCTGGATCACCAGGCCGATGTCCGGCTGCTCACGCAAAAGCTGCAGGCCGGCCTGCGGGGTGAGAGCGCTGGCGGTGTCGATTCGGTGCAGGGATAACAGCATTTCCAGGGCGGTGATGATGCCCTGGTTGTCGTCGATGATTAAGACTTTGTCCATGCTGATGGTGGTGGCCTCAAATGGGAAACGGGCGCAAGCGCCCGTTTCTGGTCTCTTTTTTTATGAGAGCAGCCTCATTCTACACGCTACGTGTGGCAGTGGCAGGCGAAATATTGGCTGCCCGCAGCGCCGGTACCAGGGCTGCAGCGAGGCTCACCCCGAGCAGGAAGAGCGCACACGAGATGGTCACGATTGGTGGCAATGCCGGCTGGTTGAACTCGCTGGCGAGAAAACCATTGAAGACCTGCGCTGCTGCCGCACCCAGCGCGATGCCGGTCACGGCGATGATCAGGTTTTCCAGCAGGAAGTAGCGGCTGATGGCGCTGCGGGTCGCGCCGAGGGCACGCCGCACTCCAATCTGCTTCTGCCGCTGGGTGATCCAGAATACGGTCAGACCGACAATACCCAGAGCCACGATAAAGGTAAGCAGAATGACGACGCTGGCCAGTACCTTGATCATGGTGTTGTCACTGGCGTACTGCTGAGCTTTCTGTTCCTCCATTGTGTCGGCGTTGATCACACGGTTGGGATCACGTTCGGCCAGTTTCTCCTCCACCAGCTTCAACACAGCATCACGCTGTCCGGGCTCGGCGCGCACGATGTAATAGAACCACTGATCCATGATTGCCGGGTAGAAGACGCCGCGTCCGGCAACGGAGGAGTTTGGCCAGGGGCCCAGGTTGCGCTCGACGATGCCGACAACTTCGATGGGATGATCGTCGCCACCGAGGAAAAACGCTTTGCCGAGGGCGTTGCCTTCGGGGAATACCTCATCGGCAAACTTCTGCGTGACGACAGCCACTGTCGGGCGCTCGCTGCTGGTGGCACCGACCTGCATGACCTCTTCCGGGGAAAAGCCGCGGCCGGCCGTCAGTTTCATGCCCAGTGCATCAATAAAGTGCTCATCCACGGTGTAGTAGTTGGCACTAATACCCCCGGTCTCCTTGTTTGGTTCCGTGTAAAAGCCGCTGGCGGAGCCGCTGCCGGAAAGGGGGACATGGTTGCTGATGGTGGCGCTGGCGACACCGGGCAGTGAACGGATCATATCCAGGTCCAGCCGGAAGGCCTCGAACTTGTCATAGTCCTCCGGGATGGCCAGGAAACTGAAGCTGTTGATGTCCTCTACAGCGAGGCCCGTCGGGCGGGAGATGCGCTCGCTGCGCTCATCGATCACCACCAGCGCGTTGCTGACAATGGCCAGGGTCAGCCCCAATTGCAGGGCAATCAGCAGGGCGGAAACTTTGTGGCGCCAGAGCGCCGATAAAATGGGTCTCAGTTCCAGCATGGTACTTTCCTCTCTGACCGCTTGGGCCTTACTGGGTCTTCAGGTAGATGGAAGGGTTGGTACGGCTGATTCGCCAGGCCGGGTACAGACCGGCAAGCAGGCTGGACAGAACCGCAAGGCCGATGGCCGCCAGCATCATGGCCCAGTCCATCGCAGCGACACGGTCCATGTAGCCCATCTGTAGCTGGCGAATCAGGCCCAGCCCGGCAAGGGTCAGCAGAATACCCACCAGGCCACCGGCAAGACCCACACAACCGCTCTCCACCAGGTGCTGGCTGAATACGGATTGCCGGCTCGCGCCCAGTGCCCGACGCACGCCTGCCTCTGGAGCCTTGCGCAGGAACTTTGCCAACAGTAAAGCCACGGCATTGACCAGGCACACGAGCAGGAAGGCCAGTGACAGCCAGCTCAGCATACGATCATCGCCATCCACGACCTCATTCAGGGTCAGCCATTCGGAGGGGTGGCTGAGGCCAAACTTCAGCGGTCGGGGGAAGCGGCCCTGGGCTTTCTGCTCACGGATATAGCCCGTCAGGAAATCCCCGTAGCGTTCCACCTGCTCGGCACTGTCCAGCTGGACCCAGTACTGGAGCCACACCATGTCACTGTTGAGGCGATCCTCGTAGCTGTTGATTTCCTCCGATTTCCAGCCATTGGTGTTGCCCCAGGGATAAATCTCAAACTGGCGATGCAGTCCAAACGGCAGGAAAATTTCGGCAGAGTCATTAAAGTGACCATTGTTCAGGTCGTGGACCTTGGGGCTGGGCTGCCAGTGCTCGGTGACACCAACCACCGTAAACGCCGCGCCGTTGAAGTTGACGCTGCGGCCCACACTGTTTTCACCCCCGAACAGCCTGTCATTGGTCTTTTCCGACAGTACGATCTGCTGCACCGGGTTGTTGTCGGCCTCAGCAGTCCAGGTGCCGCCGTAGATAAACGGCACATCAAACAGGGCGAAGAAGTCCCGGCTGGTAACGCGGGCGTCGGCAATAAACGGGCGTATTTCTGAATTTTCCAGGGTGATAGGCCCGCCCCAGCGATGCATGGCTACCTGGTTCGAGGGAATATCCGAACGCAGCAGGCGGACGGCATCCTGGTAGGTCACCTGCCAGGGCATTTCGCTGGAGTTGTCCACGCCGTTCGTGGCAGACCAGCTGTCAAGCTGCACGGCATATAGCACTTCGTTTTTTTCAGCCAGTGCATTGCGGGACATCATGTAGTTGAGGGTCAATGTCGTCATAGCTGCGCCGACGCCCACGGCGATGGCGGCCACCATCAGAGCACTCAAGATGGGCGTACTGCGCAGGCTGCGGAGCGCCAGGGAGATGTAGTATCCGATCATGGGTTGACTCCCTTAAGCAATTTCCGCTGTGGCAGGTGCCGTGGCCCGGTGCAGGTCGGAGACCTGGCCATCGACAATCTGGATATTGCGATGCGCGCGGCGGGCCAGGTCCGGGTCGTGGGTGACCATGACGATGGTGGTGCCCCATTCATTGATGAATTCCAGCAACTCCATGACCTGGCGGGCCATCAGGGAGTCCAGGTTACCGGTGGGCTCATCCGCGAGCAGGAAACGGGGCTCGCCAGCCAGGGCGCGGGCGATGGCGACACGCTGTTGCTGACCGCCGGAAAGCTGTGCTGGCAGGTGCTTGGCGCGGGCCGACAGACCCACCTGGTCGAGGACTTTTTCGATACGTTTCTTACGCTCTTTGGCATTGAAGCCGCGATAGCGCAGCGGTACGTCGATGTTGTCGAACAGGTTCAGGTCAGGGATCAGGTTGAAGCCCTGGAAAATAAAGCCGATCTTTTCATTGCGCAGGCGCGAGCGCTGGCGGTCGTTGAGATTGCTCACGTCCTCACCATCCAGCCGGTATTCGCCCCCTGTCGGGGTTTCCAGCAGGCCGGCGATATTGAGGAAGGTGGTCTTGCCGGAGCCGCTGGGGCCGGTGACGGAAACAAACTCGCCTTCGTCCACCTCCAGGCTGAAATCGCGCAGCGCGTGGGTTTCGATGGTATCGGTGCGATAACTCTTACGAATGTTGTGCATTTTCAGCATGGTGGTTTCCCTTTTCTCTCAAGTTGGTTCCGAATTTTGTGTCAGTAATTCAATAATTTGATGCTGCCCCAGCGTCTCATTGAGCGCGCGGGATGCCTGTAATGTCTGTTTCTGCTTCAACTGTCTTGGCAGCTGCACCAGCGGGGCCTGCTTGCGGGACACGCTGTGGATACCTCCCTGTACGCTCTCTGCGGCCGTCCCTGGCCGCAGAAGGTCCCGCAAGCAGGCCCCGCTGATGCAGCTTTCCGGTCAACGTCGATTGTGTTTCTTGAAGGGCTTCAGACGGGGAGGGTTTGCTCGCACCTGGCTGGCCCTGTTTTGCGAATCAGTCTTTCAACGCAACCAGTTGCGCCCGCTCCAGTACCTCGTCGGCGGAGATAATGATCTGGTCGCCTTCCTGCAGGCCGGAGACGATCTCTACCTGGTTCAGACCCAGGGCGCCGATCTGGATTGGCACCCGCACGGCCTCGCCTTCGCCGTTGAGTTTCCAGGCGTAGCGTCCGCCGCTCTGGTCCAGGAATCCGCCGCGGCGGACCAGGATTACGTCGCTTCGGTTTTCCAGCAGGATGCGGGCGGTCAGGCGCAGGTTCTGGCGCAGGTTTTCTGGTTGCTGATCGGTAAAGCGCACCCGCGCCTGTACCTGGTTGTCGATCACCTCGGGGGAGATGGCGGTGATTTCGCCGGGCAGCTTGCGCCCGCCCAGGTTGATTTCAACCGCCATGGCGAGCCCCAGGTCGTCGGCGTAGTTTTCCGGCACGGCGGCTTCGAGCTCAAAGCTGGAGAGGTCGACGACAGTGATCAGCGGTGCATTGCGGGCCACGGCGCTGCGCTGTGTTACCGCGAGGCTGCCAACAGTGCCGTCTACCGGAGAGGTGATGCGGAGCTCCTTGACCTTGCGTTCAAGCTCTTCCACCTGAAGTTTCTGTTGGGAGAGCTGCAGTTCCAGGGTCTGGGTCTCAAAGGCCAGGGCCTCCTGTTCCAGCGCGGCGTTCTGCTCGGCCTGGTCGTATTCGAGCTGGGCGCGGGCCAGGTCATCGGAAGCCTTCTCAAAGTCGAGTTGGGAGATGATCTGCTTTTCCATGGACAGCTCGGCGCGCTTGCGTTCCCGCTGGGCCGCGATCAGGGTGACCTTGGCCAGGTCCGCCCGCTGGCGGTTTTCCAGCTGCTGGCGCTTGGCCTGGATTTTCTGCCGCTGCAGTTCCACATCCAGCTTGGTGAGCAATGCCCGCTGTTGGGCGAGTTCGCTGTCCAGCTCCGGGCTGTCCACTTCCGCCAGTAGCTGTCCCGCCTGCACGGTATCCCCGGCTTTAACGGCAAACTTGACGATGCCCTGGGCCGGGCTGAAAAGGGTGGGGCTGTTGGCGGCGACTACGCGGCCCTGCACCACCAGGTCCCGGATCAGGTCTCCACGCTCTACCTGGGCGATGTTGACCTGTGACAGTGACACGGTCCCGTCAACGCTGCTGGTACGCCACCAGCTGCTGGCGCCCCAGGCGAGGAAGGTCGCAACGGCGATGGCCGCGGCGCCCAGCTGGAGGTTGCGTGGTCTCTTCCACGCCGGAGTTGATTTCAAGACGACATCCTGCCCGGAGGTATCTCTGATCATTCTTGTTTCCGTTCCATCATTGAACTCGACCCATCCGGGTAACCCGCTCTTGTGTGACGCGGCAGCCACCCGGTTCGGATGCAGGCCCTGTCAGACTGTGCGACGGGCTGCTCTGAAAGAGGGTTTAGCAAGGGCTGTGCCAGCTTTGCTTTATGCAGTAACTGCCTGAATTTGAATGATTTTTTTAGAATTTTGACAGTTGCCGTCCGGGGCGGGGTGTCCGCTGTCAGTGTCCGCTGTCCGGTTGTCCGCGGTGCGGACAGGGGCTTGTCTCTTTATGGAGATCGGGCCTCGTGTTAGAGTGCGCGCCCTTTTTTTGATCAATTGTTGTTCACCCGCACGGGACTCCCTTCGATATGCTGCTGTCTTCGACGAAAGCCGACTGGTTCGGCAATATCCGCCGCGATGTGCTGGCGGGCCTGGTGGTCGCCCTGGCGCTGATCCCCGAGGCCATTGCCTTCTCCATCATTGCCGGTGTCGACCCCCGCGTCGGCCTCTACGCCTCTTTCTGTATTGCGGTGGTGATTGCCTTTGTGGGCGGCCGCCCCGGTATGATTTCCGCGGCCACGGGGGCCATGGCGCTGCTGATGGTGACGCTGGTGAAGGAACACGGCCTGGAGTACCTGTTGGCGGCGACGCTGCTGACCGGGGTGCTGCAGATCATCGCCGGTTACCTGAAGCTCGGCAGTCTGATGAGTTTTGTCTCCCGGGCAGTGGTGACGGGATTTGTGAATGCGCTGGCGATCCTGATCTTTATGGCGCAGATGCCGGAACTGATCGGCGCCGGTTGGCAGGTCTACGCCATGACGGCGGCGGGTCTGGGTATTATCTACCTGTTCCCTTACATCCCGGTGGTGGGCAAGATCATTCCCTCGCCGCTGGTCTGTATTCTGGCGTTGACCGCGGTGGCGGTGACCATGGGCATTGATATCCGCACCGTGGGTGACATGGGTGACCTGCCGGATACGCTGCCGATTTTCCTGTGGCCCGATGTGCCGCTGAATTTCGAGACCCTGCAGATTATCTTCCCCTACTCCGCCGCACTGGCAGTGGTGGGCCTGCTGGAATCCCTGATGACGGCCACTATCGTCGACGACCTGACCGATACCACCAGCGACAAGAACCGCGAGTGCAAGGGCCAGGGCATCGCCAACCTCGCCGCCGGCAGCATGGGCGGCATGGCGGGCTGTGCGATGATCGGCCAGTCGGTGATCAATGTGAAATCCGGTGGCCGGGGTCGTTTGTCCACGCTGGTGGCCGGTGTGGGCCTGCTCACACTGGTGGTGTTCCTCAGCGACTGGGTGGCAGTAATTCCCATGGCCGCACTGGTGGCGGTGATGATCATGGTTTCCATCGGTACCTTTAACTGGGATTCCGTGCGCAACCTGAAGCACCACCCGCTCTCCACCAACATCGTCATGCTGGCCACAGTGGTTGTGGTAGTGTGGACACACAACCTGGCCTATGGTGTATTGGTCGGCGTCCTGCTGGCGTCCCTGTTCTTCGCCAACAAGGTCGGCCACTTTATGTATGTGGCGTCGGAACTGGATGAAGAGAACAGCTGCCGCACTTACCGTGTTGTAGGGCAGGTGTTTTTCAACTCCGCCGACAAGTTCGTTGATGCATTTGATTTCAAGGAAGTGGTGGATAAGGTGGTCATCGACCTCAGCCGCGCCCACTTCTGGGATGTGTCTGCGGTGTATGCCCTGGACAAGTCGGTGGTGAAATTTCGCCGCGAGGGCGCCGAGGTGGAGCTGGTGGGCCTTAATGAGGCCAGTGAGACCATCGTCGACCGTTTTGGTGTACACGACAAGCCGGAAGAGATTGAGAGAGTCCTCGGAGGACATTGATGAGCGACAAGGACAATAACAATAAGGCTTTCACTGTGAACGGTGGCGAGCCAGTCGTGCTGACCTGTGTCGACGGCTCCCGTTTTACCGGTGCCGTGTGTGATTATGCGGCCTGGATTGCCGGGCGCACCGGTGCGCCGCTGAAGCTGCTGCACAATATCGAGCGCAGCAATGTGCCCGCGGTGGCGGACCTGAGCGGCAGTATCGGCTTTGGCAGCCAGGAGGAGTTGCTGGAGGAACTAACGGCCCTCGAGCAGCAGCGTTCTCAGCTGCTGGTGCAGCAGGGCAAACTGATGCTGCAGGCGGCTCGTGAACGGGTGGTTCAAGCGGGCATCGAGCAGGTTGAGACCTGTCAGCGTCACGACAGTCTGCCGGAGTCCCTGGTTGAGCTGGAGGATCGTATTCGGGTCCTGGTGCTGGGTATTCGCGGCGAGGAGCACGGCGAGGACCAGCAGGGACTGGGCTCGCAGCTGGAAACCGTGGTGCGCTCGCTGCACAAGCCGATTCTGGTGGTCAATCAGGAGTTCGCTCGCCCGGAGCGGATGATGCTGGCCTACGATGGCAGTGAGGCCGCGCGCAAGGCGCTGCGTATGGTGGCGGACAGCCCGGCGTTTCGCGATGTCAGCTGTCACCTGGTGTTCGTGGGTGATGCCGAGAAGGCGGAAACACTGCTGGCCGAGGCAAGTGCAACGTTGGAAACTGCGGGTCTGAGCGTGACCGCCAACCGCCTCTCCGGCAAGACCGTGGAGGCGCTTATCGATTACCAGCGCGAGCATGCCATCGACCTCACCGTAATGGGTGCCTTCAGTCACAATCGGCTGCGGGACCTGCTCATGGGCAGTATTACCGCAAAGATGTTATTGAAAACCTCGCAGCCTTTGTTGCTGTTGCGCTGACGCACTGCGTCGGCGGAGGCTGCCTCGGAACACTCGCTCGAGGCAATCATGACGCAGACTGGTCCCAGTACTCCAAAAGAAACCCCGGCGCCGGGCGCATTCCGCCGGCGCTATCGCCAGCACTACATCGGTCCCCGTTACAGCGGTTGGCTGCATCTGGCTTTTACCGTTACAGTCAGCCTGGTACTGATCACCTTTTGCCTGCTCCAGCTGAGCAACCCTGCCTGGTATCAGTGGCTGACGGTGCCGCTGGCATTTATCTATATCAACCTGATGGAGTATTGGGGGCATCGTGGCCCCATGCATCGGGCTCCCCGCGGCTGGCGTCGCCGCCTTTTATCCGGCGTGTACCAACGCCACACTCTGCGCCATCACCGTTTTTTTCGTCACGATGCCATGGCATTTGAGGGCAGCCGGGACTTCCACGCGGTCCTGTTCCCGCCTGTGCTGGTGATCTTCTTTCTTCTGGTGACCGTTCTGCCGACAGGGCTGCTGATTGCCTGGCTGCTGGGCAGTAATGTGGGCTGGCTCTACGGGGCGACGGTGTTTGGTTATTTTCTCAATTACGAGCTGCTGCACTATGCGTACCACACCCGGGAGAACTCCATCATCGGGCGCCTGCCCGGCATGTCGCGTTTGCGCCGCTTGCACACCGCGCATCACAATCCGAGGCTGATGGGCAAATACAACTTCAATATCACCTATCCACTAGGGGACTGGCTGTTCGGCACCCTTTACCGGGCGCCGAACGTTACTTCCGCCTCGTCAGAGTCCGGTGAGTTCAGCCAGCCAGCCGCTGTTCGCGGTCCGCGACTGTAGCCTCCCGAGCCTGGTCCAGCGTCATGCCCGCTTTTTTGTGCGGCGTTGGCCGACCCTCGAGATCCAGGGCTACAAAGACAATGCGCTCCACCTGCAAAATCCGCTCGCGGGTCTGCTTGTTGCGGACCTCACAGTGAATGGTGAGGGATGTGCGGCCGATATCGACTACCTCGAAGCCAAATTCCACAACGTCGCCGCAGAAGGCGGAGCTAACGAAGTCGATTTCCGACATCAACTTGGTAACGACCATTGGGGTACCCATCTGGCAGCCGGCAAAAATGGCTGCCTCCTCGTCGATCCAGGCCAGCAGTTGACCCCCGAACAGCCGCTGAGCCGGATTCAGGTCCGCGGGTTTTACGAAATGACGTGAATAGTATTTCATGGGTACCTCTCTGCCTCTTGCGTAAATGAGTGGGGAGTGAAAGGGGCCGCTATCCGTCGCGGCCCGGGCCTGTGCCACAAGGCACCGGCGTTGATTTCACTCACTCAGGGAGTTGCACTATCCGTGCCAGCTGCCGGTCGACCGCGTATCGGGCGCTGCGCGGCAGTGGCTTCCCGGTCGCGGCTGGCTTTCGCACCAGCACCGGGCCCCGCGCCCTGCGTCGGGGCACCTGTCTGCCAACCTCCTTGGCCGCTTTGGCCGAGGCCCCGGATATTCTGGACAGGCAGATTTGCCCGGGTCACCTATGCCTCTGGACTGACCGGTAATCCCCCGTAGAATGGGCACCCTGCTGTGACCGGCCGACCACGCAGGTGGTCGGGTCGCGGCCCCGAACAATCGCGGTGTGCGCGTGAGCCCTGGCTTGCGCGCTGCCCAGTATCCCCAACGACGAAGGGAGAGAATTCGGCATGATTATTCAGCCAAAAGTGCGAGGCTTTATCTGTACCAATGCCCACCCGCAGGGCTGTGCCGCCAACGTGCGTGAGCAGATCGACTACATCAAGGCGCAGTCGCCGATCGAGGGTGGCCCCAAAAACGTGTTGGTGGTGGGTGCTTCCACTGGCTACGGCCTGGCTTCCCGCATCGCCGCCGCCTTTGGCAGTGGCGCCAACACCCTGGGGGTGTTTTTTGAAAAGCCGCCCACGGAAAAGCGCACTGCCTCTGCAGGTTATTACAATGCCGCAGCGTTCGAAGAGGAGGCGCACAAGGCCGGGCTGTATGCCAAGAGCATCAATGGCGATGCTTTCTCCGATGAGGTGAAGGCCCAGGCCATCGAAATGATCAAGCAGGACATGGGCAAGGTGGATCTGGTTGTCTACAGCCTCGCTTCCCCGCGTCGCAAGGACCCAAAAACCGGCGAGCTGCACTCCTCCGTGCTGAAGCCGATCGGCAAGTCCTACACTGCCCGCAACCTCAATACCGACAAGCTGGAAATCTCTGACATCACCCTCGAGCCCGCCAACGAGGAAGAGATCGCGGCCACCGTGAAGGTAATGGGCGGCGAGGACTGGGAGCTGTGGCTGGATGCGCTCGGCGAAGCCGGCGTGCTCACCGATGACTGCAAGACTGTGGCCTACACCTATATCGGTGAGCAGCTGACCTGGCCTATCTACGGCCACGCCACCATCGGCAAGGCAAAAGAGGACCTGGACCGCGCGGCCAAGGAAATTACCGCAAGCGGCAAGGCGGACGCGCACGTCGCCGTACTGAAGGCACTGGTCACCCAGTCCAGTTCCGCCATTCCGGTGATGCCCCTGTACATCTCTCTTGTTTACAAGGTGATGAAAGAAGAGGGTACCCATGAGGGCTGTATCGAGCAGCTCTACCGCCTGTACACGGAAGGCCTGTATACCGACAGCCCGCGCCTGGACAACGACAACCGCTATCGGGTGGACGACAAGGAACTGCGTCCCGAGACCCAGGCCAAGATTGAAAAGCTGTGGCCGGAAGTCACCGAGGAAAACCTGTTCGAACTGACCGATTACAAGGGTTACCAGGCCGACTTCCTGAAGCTGTTCGGTTTCGGCGTTGATGGTATCGACTACGAGGCGGACACAAGCCCCGTGGTAAAGGCAGACTTCGAATAACTGTCGATCACTGGAGCGGCGCCCGCCGCTCCAGTATTTTTCCGCAGATTACTCTCCAAACTCTCCCCAATCTCTCCCCAATCTCCCCTGCCGTTGCTCACGCAACCCACTGATCCTGCAATCCCCGATCTGCATCCTGCATAATGCAAGGCATATTCGAGTGACAGGAGCTTTCCATGGAATACCGCAAGCTTGGCACCACCGGTCTGGATGTCAGCGTGATTTGCCTGGGCACCATGACCTACGGCGAACAGAACACGGAAGCGGAGGCTTTCGAGCAACTGGACTATGCGCTGGATCGGGGTGTGAACTTTATCGACTGCGCTGAGATGTATCCGGTGCCGCCGCGTGCGGAAACCCAGGGGCGCACTGAGGAGTACATCGGTAACTGGCTCGCGGCGCGGGGAAACCGGGATCAGCTGATTCTCGCCACCAAAGTGACCGGCCGAGGTGATGCCAATTCCGGCGTCGGTCATGTTCGCGGCGGCCCCCGCCTGAATCGCGAGCAGATTTTTGCCGCCTGCGACGAATCCCTACAGCGGCTGCGCACGGATTACATCGATCTTTACCAGGTGCACTGGCCAGAGCGGCAGACCAACTTCTTCGGTCGCCTCGGTTACGAGCATGGCAGCGATGACGGTATCGCTATCGCGGAAACCGTCGATGCGCTGGAGGAACTGGTCAAGGCCGGTAAGGTGCGTCACATTGGCGTTTCCAATGAGACTCCCTGGGGCATGATGGAATACCTGAAGCTGTCCGCAGCCCAGGGAAAACCGCGCATCGCCAGTATTCAGAATCCCTACAACCTGTTGAATCGGACCTTCGAGGTGGGCTGTGCCGAAATGGCAATCCGCGAGCAGTGTGGCCTGCTGGCGTATTCACCACTGGCATTCGGGGCCCTGTCTGGCAAATACCTCGGCGGGCAAAAACCTGCCGGTGCGCGCCTGACCCTGTTCGAGCGCTTCCAGCGTTACACCGGGCCAAGGGCGGAGGCGGCGATGGCTGAATACGTGCGGCTGGCTGGTGAGGCCGGTCTCGATCCGGCGCAGATGGCACTGGCCTTCGTCAATCAGCAGCCGTTTGTGACCGCCAATATCATCGGCGCGACAACGATGGAGCAGTTACGCAGCGATATCGACAGCATTTCCATCGTGCTGGATCAGGCTGTTTTGGAGCGGATCGAAGCAATCCACGGCGAGAACCCGAATCCTGCCCCCTGAACCGGAGCGGGTTAGGTGGTGGGGCGTGTTGCCGCCGGCGAGCGCCCAGACGCGGTTGAATTCTCCGGCGGCAGCCCAAAGGTCTTGGATAGGGGAGGGCTGGCGAGCCATCCCGGCGAGGCGTGATCGCCTTTCGTCACCGTGAGGCCGGCAGTGCCCTCTATAATTGACCGATAGGAGGCAGAACAACCCTATGCCACTTTCAGCTGGAGCCGCCATGGATACTTCGACACATCACAACCTGAATGACCTGTTTGCGCAGCTTGGTCTCGCTTCCGAGGATGCTGCGATTGACGAGTTTATTGCCCGCCATCACCTGGCCGGCGACCAGAAGCTCGCCCAGGCACCTTTCTGGTCCGACGGGCAGCGCGAGTTTCTGAAAGAAGCGATCCAGGATGATTCGGACTGGTGCGAAGTGGTCGACGAGCTGGATACGCTGCTGCGCCATTAAAGTTGCCAGTTCGCTCCGTTGTCACTGGCCGCCGGGGCTGATGCCGGAGCAAGCTTGATACCAACAACAAGGACATCCTGCGTGAGGCCTCCGGGGTGAGCATGTGGCGCCCACGGTTGCAGAGTACCAGCGGCGCGAACCTTCCGCCGGGCTGAGGCGGCTCGCAGCGGTTCATGTCGTCGGGCAGCCTGGCGGGAACCTTGCCCTGGCCGCTTGGTAACAGTTGCGATTGCGCAGCCCACATCATCAGGATGGGGCAGGTCCGCCTGGGCGGCGCATTGGCAGGGATTTATCCGCTATAATGCGCCGCTTTCTCACTCTCTGGCGGCAATCGATCCCCCTGGCATATGGAAAAACCGCATTTCCGCGCGGCATTACTGCATCCGCGCTACTGGCCGACATGGCTCCTTTTCGGTCTCTGGTACCTGGTGGCTCAGCTGCCCTACCGCTGGCAGCTGGGTATTGGCCGGTTGCTGGGGCGGCTGATGCTGCGCCTGGCTCCCAGCCGCCGGACCATCGCCGAACGCAATCTGGCCCTGTGTTTCCCCGAAAAGAGCGAATCGGAACGCAGTGCTCTCCTACGGCGTAATTTTGAGTCCAATGGTATCGCCCTGATGGAAACCGGCATGGCCTGGTTCCGCTCCAGTCGCTGGTTGCGAAAGCGCTTCACCATCGAGGGGCTGGAACACCTGCAGGGGCCGGCGGAGCGCGGGCAGGGTGTGGTGATGCTGGCGATGCATTTCACCACTCTGGAGATCGGCGCCCAATTCATGTCCCTGAGCCACCCGGTGGACGGGATGTACCGGCCGCACAAGAACCCGGTCTATGACTATATGCAGCGCAAGGGCCGGGAGCGCCACGGTGCGGACTCGGAGGTATTCCAGCGCAAGGATGTACGCGGCATGCTGCGGGCGCTGAAGCGGGGCCGTGCGGTCTGGTATGCGCCGGATCAGGACTACGGCATCAAGCAGGGGGTGTTTGCCCCGTTGTTCGGTCAGCCTGCGGCAACGGTCACCGGCACCTCACGCTTTGCCCGTGTGGGTCGTGCACAGGTGGTGCCCTATATCGTAACCCGGCTGGAGGAGGGCGCCGGCTACCGGGTCAAGATTTACCCACCCATCGAGGAAATTCCCTCCGGAGACGAACTGAAGGACGCTGTGCTGGTCAATCAGTTTGTCGAAGCGCGCATGCGCGAGAACCCGGAGCAGTACATGTGGGTTCACCGGCGCTTCAAAACCCGCCCTCCGGGGGAGCCGGGCATATACGACGGCGTGCGCAAGCGTAAGAAAAAGCGCAGGAAGGTCGCGGGTTAGCGATTCGAGAGACAGCTCTCCGGGCGCTCTGGCATCTGCCCCCGGTGCTCAGTAACATACCGGTCTATTTTTCGGCGGCACTGGCTTGCGGTGAAGCACCGCAAGCGGGTCCAACAGTAAGGAGTTAGGATGTTTTCCGGCAGTTTGGTGGCTCTGGCTACCCCAATGTACGCAGATGGCGGCCTGGATTGGGACAGCCTGCACAACCTGGTGGAGTGGCATATCGAACAGGGTACCAACGCCATCGTGGCAGTGGGCACCACCGGCGAATCTGCCACCCTGGATGTGAACGAGCACCTCGAGGTCATTCGTCGCGTGGTCGATCAGGTGGCAGGGCGTATCCCGGTGATCGCCGGGACCGGCGCCAACTCTACGACCGAGGCCATCGAACTGACCGAAACCGCGGCCAGGTGTGGTGCGGATGCCTGCCTGCTGGTAACCCCCTATTACAACAAGCCGACCCAGGAAGGTCTCTTCCAGCATTACAAGACAGTGGCCAAAGCGGTCGCCATCCCGCAGATTCTGTACAACGTGCCGGGCCGCACTGCGGTCGATATGCAGCCAGAGACGGTGCGTCGTCTGGCCGCCATCAGCAACATTGTCGGTATCAAGGAGGCCACCGGCGATCTGGAGCGGGCGCGGGAACTGATCGAGACGCTGCCGGAAAACTTTGCTATCTACTCCGGCGACGATGCCACGGCCCTGGAGCTGATGCTGGCGGGTGGTCATGGCAACGTCAGTGTGACTGCCAACGTCGCTCCGGCCGCAATGGCACAGATGTGTGCAGCGGCGCTGCGCGGTGACGCGGAAACTGCCCGGGCGATCGATCAGCGGATCCAGATTCTGCACAAAGTGCTGTTTGTGGAGTCCAACCCGATACCGGTAAAGTGGGCGTTGCGGGAAATGGGGCATATCGACGGTGGCATCCGCCTGCCGCTGACCAGCCTGTCCCCGGAACATCACGCTACTGTTCGCGAGGCACTGCGCACTGCCGGTGTACTCTGAGTCCTGTCGTCCACCAGCGACAGTGCCGCATATAAGAATTCGATTTAGGAACGCAATAATGACAAGACTGACTGCTGGAGCCGCCCTCTGCATCGCCGGCCTCACATTGAGCGGCTGCGGCGTGTTCGGTGACAACGGCTATTTCCGCGATCGCGGCGACGATTACCAGATGGCCAACAGCCTGCCGCCGCTGCAGTTGCCCGAAGGCGTCGAAGCCAAGAATCAGGAGGAGCTGTACGAGATTCCCCAGGTGGGCAGCGCAGAGCTGGAGCGCGGTGCATTCGAAGTGCCTCGCCCGCAGGCGCTGGCGGTGAACGCAGGCCTGGAGCGGGTGAAGATCCAGAAGCTGGGCAATCGCCGCTGGGTGCTGGTTTCACAGCCGCCAGAAGAGGTCTGGCCGCAGCTGCACTATTTCCTGCGCACCTCCGGTCTGCAGCTGGAGCGCTCCGATGCCACCGCCGGCATCATGGAGACTACCTGGCTGCAGTTTAAGGATTCCCCGGAAACCAAAGACAAGTACCGCTTGCGGGTGGAGTCCGGCGTACAGCCGGATACCACTGAGGTGCACGTTCGCCACCTCTCTGCTCCGGCGGAAACCCCGGCCAGCGCTGCGGTGAGCTGGCCAGAGATGTCCAGCAGCCCCGAGCGTGAGGGCTGGATGATCGATGAAATGTCCACAGCGCTGGCGGCAGACGCAACCGGCGCGGCGGCGTCGCTGGTGGCCCAGGCCATTGGTGGTGGTTCGGTCAAGGTTCAGCTGAAAGAGCCCGCCGGTCGCGAGCCCTTTATCACCCTGGCACTGAGCAAGGATCGTGCCTGGGCCACCGTGGCTCACGCCGTTAACTCCGGCGCTTATCGGTTGCACGAAGAGGACGTCGATACGGGTATTCTCTATGTGACCTACGACGAGGACCGCGAACTCTCTGACGAAGAGGACGATGGTGGCTGGTTCTCCTGGGGCAGCGATGAGGGTGACAGCCTTGCCCAGGAAGCGGAGCAGGTGACCATGCAGCAGGTAGTTGCCAATATCCGCGTCGACCAAGGTGCTGAGCCGGCCCTGTTCCAGAATGTGCAGGGTATCGGCAGCGGTCCGGCGGCGGAGATCCCAGGCTACCTGGTCGTGGTCCGCAGCACCCCTGATCTGGTGGAAGTGCGTGTCCGCGATACCACCGGCCAGCCCCTGAAGCGGGCCAAAGCCTCAGAACTGTTGATGGCCATCCGTCAGAACCTGATCTGATGACGCTCAGGTTCGCGTCACTGGGTAGCGGCAGTAAAGGCAACGGAACACTGGTTCGCAGCGGCGACCACTGCCTGTTGGTGGACTGCGGTTTTACCATCAAGGAAACCGAGCGGCGCATGGCGCGGCTCGGTTTGTCTCCTGCCGACCTGTCGGCCATCCTCGTAACCCACGAGCACAGCGACCACCTCTCCGGCGTGGCGCCGCTGGCGCGCAAGTACGGCCTACCCGTTTTCCTGACGCCCGGCACCCTGCGTGCGCGGGATATCGGCAAGCTACCCCGTGTGCACCTGATTGAGGGCCATCAGCCCTTCGCTGTAGCGGATATCCAGGTCACACCGGTAGCCGTGCCCCATGATGCGCGCGAGGCAGCGCAATTCGTTTTTCGGAGCCGCGGCGCCAGCCTCGGGCTGCTGACTGACCTGGGCACCGTTACGCCCCATGTGGAAACGCACTTTGGCGACTGCGATGCCCTGGTCCTGGAGGCCAACCACGACCCGCAGATGCTGGCCCAGGGACCCTATCCGCCGTCACTGAAGCGACGGGTCGGCGGTGCCTATGGCCACCTCAGCAACCAGCAGGCGGCCGGCTTTCTGCAGAGGGTTGGTTTCGAGCAGCTGCAGCACCTGGTTGTCGCCCATATCAGTGAAAAGAACAACACCCTCGAGCTGGCTCAGCGTGCGCTGGGCGGCGTTGCAGAAGAGGTGGGGAACTGCATCTTTGCCTGCCAGCAGCAGGGGTTTGACTGGCTGCAAGTCGAGAAGTAGAAGAGAGGGCATCACTGCCGGCTGTTTTCGGTCTGTCTGTTGACCTGACACCGCGCCGGCGGGAATCCATTCAGTCCGGGCTCCCGACTGGCAGGTTACGGACAGCCAGCGTATGCGAGTGCGCAACCTGTGACCGAGTGAGTCTGGATAGTTACCGCTGGGGAGAGCGATGGAGACGCTTCTTATCTACCTGTTCGTCGGCGCAGCAGCCGGCACCATTGCCGGCCTATTTGGTGTGGGGGGCGGCCTGATCATCGTGCCCGCGCTGGTGCTGGTTTTCACCGCCCTGGGTATTGCCCCTGAGATCCTCACCCATATGGCAGTGGCCACCTCCCTCGCCACCATTGTCATCACCTCGATCAGTTCAATCCGAACCCATCACCTCAAGGGCGCAGTGGACTGGTCCATCTTTGTCGCCATGACGCCGGGCATCCTGCTCGGTTCCTGGCTCGGTGGTGTGACTGCCCACTTACTGCCAGGTGCCTGGCTGCAGTTGCTTATTGGTGTTTTCGCGCTCGCCATCGCGCTCAAGATGTGGCTCGATGGTTTCCGTCGCGCAAAGCTGGGCGAGAATGGTGAGCATCTGCCTGCAAAGCCGGTACTGGCGGCCGCCGGTGGGTTGATTGGCTGGGCATCAGCCATTTTTGGCATTGGTGGGGGTTCCCTGACCGTGCCTTTCCTGAGTCGCTGCAAAGTGCAGATGCAGCGGGCTGTAGCTACCTCGGCAGCCTGCGGCCTGCCGATCGCCGTTGCCGGCGCCATCAGCTTTGCAATCCAGGGTTGGGGCGAACCCCTATTGCCACCCTGGAGTTCTGGTTATATCTACTGGCCGGCCTTCCTCGGTATCGTGCTGGCCAGCGCTTTCTTCGCCCGTCTCGGAGCACTGCTGGCCCATCGTCTCTCGCCGCAGATGCTGAAAAACTGCTTTGCAGGACTGCTCTGTGTCATCGGCCTGCGTTTTATCTGGCTGAATTTCCACTTGCTGGCTTGAACCATCCTGAAGAGCACTACCCGCGCTGCTCCCGATCATCCTCCGCCTGGCTTCCCTCTTCGGTAAGGGCCGTTTCTCTTCAGGCTGCACAGCCATGGCCAGCGATGATTGCCCGGGGTCGGGGCATAAAAAAAGGCCGCTGTTTCCAGCGGCCTTATTGCATTACGTCCTGTGACGTTCTGCTATCCGGTGCTTCAGATTGCCTTGGCGGGTGCCTCGGCAGGCTCTACCGGTTCTTTCTCTTCACCGTCACCGTGGGTTTCCCAGGCCTTGGACTTGAGGCTGATCAGGGCGATGACCGCGCCGATACCGATGCTGAAGATCGCGATCTGCAGGTACAGTTTCGGCAGTTCGGATACGTTGTTCGGATCGAAGTTGCCTGCCAGCAGGCCGGCAATGATGTTGCCGATGGAGTAGGTGAGTACGAATACACCCATCATCTGGCCGGCAAAGCGGCGCGGTGACAGCTTGCTCACGGCACTCAGGGCTACCGGGCTCAGGCACAGTTCGCCGACAGTGTGCAGGAAGTAAGTGGTTACCAGCCAGTAAGGGGCTACTTTCAGGCCTTCTGCGGCGTACTGGGCAGCGAAGAACATGACGATGAAGCCACTGGCCATGATGATCAGACCGATGGCGCACTTCATGCCGTAAGACGGCGTGATCATGCGCTTGCCGAGATTGATCCACAGCGCCGCGAAGAAGGGCGACAGGATGATGATGAACATCGGATTGACGTTCTGGAACCAGGAAGCGGGGATCTCGAAGGCGCCGATCATACGGTCGGTGTAGTCACGACCGAACAGGTTCAGGGAGGAACCGGCTTGCTCGAAACCAGACCAGAAGCAGGCCGAGGCCACACACACCAGGAACAGTGCCCACATCTTCTTCTTCTCGGAACCACTGAGGTTGCCAGCGAAGTAGATGTACGCGTAATAGGCGAAGAAGATCAGGGTAAAGGCAACAGCTACGTACTGCGCGACCACGACCGGATTGATGGTGATGGCGCCCGTCATGGTCAGGCTGGTGATAACCACTACCGCGGCGACCACTGCCCAGATAGTGCCCCAGGCCTTCTTGGCGCCCTCGGCAGTCATCGGGTGTTCCGGCTTGAGGCTGGCGTCGCCCAGGTTGCCAATGGTCTTGCGGTACTGGATCAGGCCGATTGCCATGCCCACGGCCGCGGCGCCGAAGCCCCAGTGCCAGCCGATCTTCTCACCGAAGTAGCCACAGATCATGTAGCCGAGCACGGAGCCGATATTGATGCCCATATAGTAGAGGGCGTAGCCACTATCACGGCGCACGTCATCGGGCTGATAGAGGTGTCCCACCAGCGCACTGATGTTTGGCTTCAGCAGGCCGGTACCGGTGGCCACCAGAATCAGGCCGATAAAGAAGGTGCTGTCGCTGGGAATGGCCAGCACGATATGGCCACACATAATGATGATGCCGCCATACCAGACGGTACGCTGGCCACCGAGCAGGCGGTCAGCAATCCAGCCGCCGGGCAAGCCGAGGAAATACACCGCACCGGTGTAGAGGCCGTAGATGGCAGTGGCTGCGGCAACAGTGAAGGCCAGGCCCTCCTGCTGCAGGCTGGCGGTCATGAACAGCACGAGCAGGGCGCGCATGCCGTAGTAGCTCATCCGCTCCCACATTTCGGTGAAGAAGAGGGTGGAGAGCCCCTTGGGGTGGCCAAAGAAGCCTTCACTGTTCTGATATGTATTCGACGACATAACCTGTATTCCAGTTGTTATAGCTTTGGTCGAGCCTTTTAGAACCCGGTGCAGGTGACTCTTATCGGTCGCTCTTTCACACCTGGCTAACGAGACTGCGGAAGCTGCTGGCTGGGCTGGCAGCTGCCACAACAAGACCCCGGAGTGTACCAGCTGCTCGATAGGCAGGCGAATCGTTACAAATGAAACGGGGTGATTTGTCGCATTCGGGTTCACAGCGGCAAAATTTAGTGGTAAATCCTGTAACACCATGTGTTCACAGGGGAATATAACGATGAAAGCCCCGGTTACCCTGGTGCTGGCAGCGTTGCTGCTCAGCGCCTGCACCACTACATTGCCCACGTCTGAAGCGCCTCTGGATGTGTCCGCCCCGCTGTCCGGAAGCGCTCTGCTTGGCGAGCCTGTTGACCCGGCGGCTCTGCCTGATATGGACCTGCTGTCCCTGACCCCCGAGATCCGCGAGCTCCTCGCGGGAGTTGCCCCGGGCAGGAGTCCGCATGCCAGGCTCGCCGCGTTGATCCGCGCCTTCGATGAGCGGTCGCTGCACGTGAACTACGAGGCAGATGCCACACTCACGGCTGCCCAGACTTTCCACCAGCAGCGGGGCAACTGCCTTGCTTTCACGCTGATGATGGTGGCTATGGCCAGGGAACTTGGGGCGGATGCCTATTTCAATGAGGTGGACGTGCCGCCTGTCTGGGACAGTGACGATGACCAGACCTTTGTGGTCTACCGCCATATCAATATGGTCTCCGAGAGCCGTCGTGGCAGGCGGGTGGTGGACTTCAATATGGAAGCCTATGACCCGCTCTACGACCAGCGGCGACTGGATGACCGGGAGGCGTTTGCGCAGTTTTACAGCAATCGTGGTGTGGAGCTGATGCAGGTGGGGCAAATGGAGAACGCCTTTTTACACCTGCGCAAGGCGCTTGACCTGAAACCGGGCTCCGCTGACCTGTGGGCCAACCTTGGTGCGCTGTACAGCCGTGCAGGTCATCGTGCCGAGGCCGAGTCCAGCTATCGCCAGGCCCTCGCGCTCAATAGTGGCCACCTTGTTGCCATCAGCAATCTGGAGCGCCTCTATCGGGCCGGGGGGCGGACCCAGCTGGCAGAAACCTACGCTGCCCGTGCCCGCTATCACCGGGCGCGCAATCCTTATTATCTCTACCAGCAGGCTCGTGAAGCCTATGAGGTAGGGCAGTACGAGGATGCCAAAAAGCAGCTGAAAAAGGCGCTGCGGCAGTACCAGGACGACCACCGCTTTCACTTTTTGATGGGGCTGACCAACCTGCGCCTTGGCGATACCGACAGTTCGAAAGACAGCTTGCGAACTGCCTTTGCCCTCACCAAGACGGATGGAGCGCGTGCAGCTTACCTACGCAAATTACAGTTTCTGAAAGAGGAAAGCCTGGCGGCACACTAGCGCCGGGGCATTTGTTTCAGTAGTTGGTGATGATCGGGGAAACCTGTTTTGAGTTGGTTCTCTGCCAGAGTTTTCGAGAAGAGCTCCGTTCCAGACAGGCGATCCAGCTCCTGAGTCATTTGTTCGATGCCGTGATTTCGTAACCTGCAGCAGCGCACGTACTTTTTTAACACTGCACGCATTGAACTGCCTTTTTCCCTGAGCTGACTGTCCACATTCAGGAAATACACTGCACCGCCCCAGTACATGGTGGGGTATTCTGAGTTAGCGCGCAGTTTCAGTGCAGCTGCAGCAAAGGGCTGATTGTCGTAACGGTAGCGTTTTGCAGCGCGCTCCACACGGACCCGGTACCGGGCCTGCGCCTGCTCCGGGGTCAGAATGCCCATTTCCTGCATGACCTGGAATTGCATGAAACTCGCAAAACCCTCGGCATACCAGGCGTGCTTCCGGCCAAGATAGGGGATTAGCAGGTGGCTGAGTTCGTGGGGAGCGGTCCAGTCATCCAGAAAGGCCTGGAGCGGATAATCGGGGTCCACATGGAAATTGACACCCTGAACACGGCTCCGACGGGTATTGGCCCAGGGTACGGGCTCGCGGGCGCTGTCCCGGCGGTAGAAAAATATATGCACGTCAAAAGGGAATGCTGCCACATGTTGCTCTACGGCCTCCGTGGTCGTGCTGATCCAGCGTTTGAGCTTGGCCTGTTCCTGCGCTGTGAATGAATCCTCCCAGTGCCAGACCAGCTCCGCCCTGGCGGGGGAAATGACCAGAAACAGGAGCAGCAGCCACAATGGGCGACATCCACCGGAGAAGCTGTAGTGCGTGCGGGTCTCAGGGCGTCCTCGTGACATGAAGTACTCCGAGCTAGAGGGGCTCATGTACACAAGTTAGCGGATTCGCTGGCCGAGATAAATTCCGGCACAAAAAAGGGGGCGCCAATGGCGCCCCCTCTTGGTCAGCTTCGAGTGAAGCACCGTTGCCTAGAACTGGTAAGAGAACCCAGCCCAGGCGTAACGGCCCTTGAAGTCGTAGCTGCTGTTCCAGTCGCCGTAACCGGAAGTATCTTCCGGCTCTTCGTCTGCAACATTGTCGATACCGGCGGAGAGGCGCATGGCATCGCTCACGTCCCAGCCTGCCTTCAGGTTCAGGTAGGTCATGGCGTCGACCGGCTTGTAGGCGCTTTCGCCATCGCTCAGGTACTGTACCTCAGCACCGGCTTCCCAGTCGTTGCCGTACCACATGGCGCTGGCCAGACCACGCCAGTCTACGTACAGGCCACCGGTGGTGCCCACGTAGTTGACGTAGTCAGACTCAGTACCGGACTGCTCGTTGTACTCCATGTACTCCAGCAGGTGGGTGGCCTGGGCGCGCAGCGCCAGCTGGCCAGCGTCGAAGTAGAAATTTTTGGTCACATCCAGATCGATACCGCGGGTATCGATCTGACCGATGTTCATCTTCGCGCCTTCCAGTTTCACGATCTGGTCACCGGCACCGCGGGTCACGAACTGACACGCGCTGGCAACGCCGTCACGGAAACAGTCGTCGAGGATGCGCTGCAGATCCGGAGAGGTGATGGCGTCTTCTACCTGGATGTCGAAATAATCCAGGGTGATGGACAGGTCCTCAACGAATGCCGGGGTCCACACCACACCAGCGGTGAAGGTCTTGGCTTCTTCCGGCTGCAGGTCCTCGTTGCCGCCGATATTGGTTGGCACCTGGTTGCCGGCCTGAGCGAAGCCCGGGCCGACCATGTCACAGTTGGCGCCCTGGCCCTGGGCGTTGCTCGCACTGGTATCGCAGGGATCGATCAGGAACTCGTAGCTCTGGGCGGAACCGCTGAACAGCTCATACACGCCCGGGGCGCGGAACGCGGTAGACAGGCTGGTGCGGAAACGCAGGTCTTCGATCGGGGCGTAAACCAGGCCCAGCTTGCCGGTGCTCTGGCCACCAAAGGTGCTGAAGTCGGAATAGCGTACCGCTACGTCAGCAGACAGCTCCTCGGCAAACTTGGCGCCTTCGAGGATCGGCAGGTTGAATTCTGCAAAGACCTCGGCCACATCGTACTCGCCGCCGGTAGCATCCTGCTGGTTACCGAACGTCTCGCCGCTCTGGGTTTCCGGGCTCGGGTTGAACTCGCCGGATTCCTCGCGGTATTCGATACCGGTTGCGAAGCCCAGTGCGCCGCCCTGGAACTGTACCGACTCGATATCACCGGACAGGGACGCACCCAGGTTCACCAGCTCGTACTCGTTGTCTTCCAGGTCATCGTACTTGAAGTATTCGATGATTTCCGGGCTCATGCCACCAGCGAACTGGTAGTCCAGGCCGGCTTCACCACTGAAGATCTCGTCCAGGCGGGTCTTGTTGTAGGAGTTGGAGGTGGAGTTCTCACCTTCGTTACGGCCGTAGCTCGCGAAGGTGTCCCAGCTCCAGCCATTGGCCAGGTCGCCACGCAGGCCACCGGCGATACGGAAGGTATCGGTGGTCTGCTCGTAGTCACGGGTGCCGCCGTCAACCGGGCGGATACGGAAGTCGCTGAAGCCGTCTACCCAGCTCTCGCCAGGGAACGGATTGACGGAATCTTCCGGATCGCTGCCTGCGGCAACCCACGCATCGTAGGCTTCCTGCCACTTGGCCTGCAGTTCGCTCTGAATCCCTGCCGGCAGGTGCTGCTCTGGGTTCAGGGCGAAGCCATTACCGGAGTACATCGGCTGAGCAGCCAGCTGCTGGTTGGTGGTCTTGTTGGTGTAGCTGAACTCACCAAATGCCTCGACTGCGTCGGTCAGGGAGTAGGTGCCGGACAGATTGACGCTGGTGCGCTCCATGGAGCCGGACAGCCACATGAACTGGCCGATGTCGTAGGATGAATAGGGGTTCAGGGTGACACCGTCTTCGGCAACGGAAAAGTTGCCATAGTTGGTGAGGATGTTGCCGTTCGGCGCCATGGAGCTGAACAGGCCAGCCCATTCGCGATCGTTGTAGGTGATTTCGTCGCGAACGCTGTGGGTCAGGTTACCGATGAAGTTGCCGCGGGCGCCTTCATTGCCGAAGGTGAACGACACTTCACCGTTCTCACCACCACCTTCGGTGGTAGCACCGGTACGGGCGTTGACGCGCAGACCCTCAAAGGAATCCTTCATCACCACGTTGATAACACCGGCGACAGCATCGGAACCGTAAACGGCGGAAGCGCCGTCAGTCAGAACCTCAATACGGTCGATCATATCTACCGGGATATTGTTCATATCCACAGCAGAGCTGACGCCGGAGGCAGAGGAAACAAAACGACGACCGTTAACCAGCACCAGGGTGCGGGCGGAGCCGAGGTTGCGCAGGTCGACAAAGGACAGGCCCTGGCCACCGTTGTTATCGTTGGAGTTGATGCCGGTTGTGCCCATGGAGGGCAGGTCGTTCAGCAGCTCGTCGATGGTGCCAACGCCGGAACGCTGGATCGCCTCAGAGTCAACGATGGTGATGGGGCCAGTGGTGGACAGCGGATCCCGTGCAATTCGGGAACCGGTCACGATCACTTCTTCAACGGCCGGACCGGGTACAGCGTCCTGGGCCACCACGCCAGTAGAGGCGATGGTACCGAGAGCGGCGATGGCTACGCTCAGCTTGGTCTTATTCATATTGCATCCTTCTTATGTACTTTGGGGGTACTAATAATGCGTTTATCTTTATGCGTCATTTTTAGCGCGACGTGACTTTAGTTCATCAAAAATGATTAGTGAACTAACGTGACACACGTGAAGCTCATGACTCTTGCGGAAGTTGTGTGATTTATGGGCGTGATGCGTATAAAGTGTGCGCTTAAGATGCGGCGTGTCATTTCTAAAAACATATTGTTATGACAGCTTTATGAAAAAAGGCGCTATCTGGGGATGATTTTTCTTTTTGTTGACACTGGATGCGGATCGTCGAAAAGGCTAAAAAATGAGCGCTTTGCGAGTGCAGGAAGATTGCTTGCCGCCTTCAGTATGAAAGGCGGCAGCGGAAAGAAGCTGCCAGCTTGGGAGCGTGAAGACGGCCAAAGCCGCACTCCCAGCTTGTGCGATGACGTGTTCTCGGGCGCAAGCTTGTAATTGGCTGCGCGGGTCGGCTCAGGCCAGGCTCTCCTTGACGCCGTCGAGGAAAAGCTGAACGGACAGCATTACCAGCACCATTCCCATTAGTCGCTCAACAGCGATCAACCCACGGTTACCGAGCAAGCGGGCTAATGGTGCAGACATCAGCAGGATCACCGCAGAAACGCCCCAGGCGCCAAGCAGGGCCAGTGTCCAGTCCATCAGGCGCTCCCCCTCACTATTAGTCATCAGCATGAGGATGGCCATGGTGGATGGGCCTGCCACCAGTGGTACCGCCAGTGGTACGAAAAACGGCTCCCCCTCAAGCCGTTCGCCCATGATGCCGCCCGGGATCGGAAAGACCATGCGAATGGCAATCAGGAACAGAATGATGGCACCGGCGATCCGAATAGCTTCCTGGGAGAGGCCAAGCCAAGCAAGCAGGAATCTGCCGCCATACAGGAATACCAGGAGCACGATCAGCGCGAAGATCAGTTCGCGCATGATCACGTAGAGTTGCCGTCGCTGGGGGACATTCTTCAGTGCCGCCAGAAACACCGGAATGTTACCAAGGGGGTCCATGACAAAGAGTAGGGTCAGAAAGGCTGTCAGAAGATCCATTTAACGTCCAGATGCTGCGTGACCATTGGGTGTCAAGAGCAAGAGTAGCAGCCTGTAGTTTGGACAAACAGCCGACGTTCTGTTGGTGCTGGGGGTGCGATTCAGCACCCCCGGGAGCTGGAGCAGGGGGATAGCTTATTGATTAGCCAGGATGAGCTGGAGCTCCTGCGCCTTTTGATCATAAAGATAGAAGCGCTGATCGCTGTCGCTGACGTTGACCTGGAGCGTCCAGCTCTCTTGTTGGTTGTCTGAGCTCAAGACCTCGAAATCGTAGCCGGAGAACTCAGTGAGCAGCGTTTTGAACACCTGCTTTTCCTTGCTGTCACCGGCGAGAAAGACATAAGCTTCCGGTGTGCCCTCCAAGACCAATGCAAAAGGGGCTCCCCCATCAACAGGAATGAGGGCTTCCTTAATCGCACGTTCTTTTGCTGTGTACAGTGTCGTTTCGTCCTGGCCATTCAGGGCGACTGCCACCAGTCTGTCCGGCGCTGCTTGGCTTTTTGCCTGCTTGAGAGCATAAAGCTTGTCAGATGTTGCCGATAGGGCCAGAAGGGAGCTGCTTGATTTGCTGGCCAGAGGAACCCAATTACGTTCACTCCGAATGTGGCGTAGCTTTTTTCCGCCACTACTAAACCCTGACGCAAACTTTAGCTGGCCTTGTGGTGTAGTAATCACTTGAGAGGAGAGACCTGGCGCCTCTATGGTGAAATTGCTTGTGCGACCGGTATAGATGTTGAGGGTCGTGAGGATCTTCTCACGTTTATCCCAGATACCCTCGCTACCCCAGGGCTCATAGGCAATCAGAATTGAGTCTTCTTCCTCCGGTAGTAAACTGACCACCTCCACATTTGCCCGCATAAACTTTCGCCGCTTCACATGGCTGCCAGTCTGGCGTTCTCCAGCGTTGATACCGAAGAGCAGGGTCGAGCGTGAGCCGTCTGCGTTGACACCGAAGAGTTCAGTATAGGTCTGCGGGCGCGTGGTTTGCCCTCCGCTGCGCTCAATTTCAATAACAAGCCTTTCCGAAGTCGCCCAGAAATGGCTCAGAACACGAATTTCAGCGGGGAAAGACTCCATGTGGGCCGGCTTGAAGCTTGCCCTGTCGAGGATGACGAGCGTATCACGGCCCTCAGATTGGGAAATCACCGACATTTTTCTCCCGTCTGGTGAGAGTGTCAGATCTCGATAGCTTATGCTGGATCGTTCCGCACTAGCTGCGACTGAAAAAAATACGGTGAGTAGAGTCCAAATGAAGGCAAGTCGTTTTGGGGATGTATTCGTCACGATGTTGTAACCTATCAGCGATCAAGAGGGTGAACATTATTACTTGGGGGTAATGTCTCTTAGACGCCTCCTGATAGCTGATTGGATGCACACCAGGTCAAAATCAGCTAGGAAGGGCCTTTAATGCACTAATGATGGTCTGTTCTGCCCCCTTTTCTCCAGACAGCTGATCGAACCACTCCTTCGCTTCAGCGATTTCTGCGCGATGCTCCTCGAGAATGGCCTGATAACGCTCGGATCGGAGAGCGGGGTTATAGGCTCTCTGGGCGTTCTTGGAATCACTCTGGTAGACGGGTGAAAGCCGGATTGAGTTAATCTTATCTTCCGGAATGCCGAGAGACAGGAAGCTATCGATTCGCATCAAAGTGGATTCTGGGTGCGAGAAAAGGTCCTCTGAATAGACCGGCAGGAGTTTGTCACCGAAATCTCTCAGAAGACGGAGAAGCTGCTGGTGCTGGATATGCCAGAGTGCTACGACGGTTTTGATATGGGAGAGCTCGTAAAAGTGCGTTGATGTCATCCATGGCTCTCGGTTCAAGTCCCTGCCGAAAACTGTCGCCAGCGTCGGAATCGTCCCTTTGGTTTCCTGCGGTTTATTGATGTTGGCGCAAATATAGGTATCAAGGTCGGTATAGAGATAAACGCCCCTTGTATCATCATCCAGCGAGAGCAAGTCTCCAATCAGATTATTGGATACATTGGAGGGCTTGATGACGGGAACTTCGTCCTGTAGATAGCTTTTGCCAACGAGAGCGGCGATGCGCCGGATAAATGGACGCCAGTCAGATTCCGAAAAGTTGTTACTAAAAATAAGCTGGCGTTTGATATCGGCGACTTCCCGTAAAATCCATGGTTCGCGAATACCGAGGCTCACCCCTGGGCTATGCAACGCGCGCGATGCGAATGTAGAGCCTGTAAAAGATGGGTGAAAAATATACTTGGGCGTTTTCCTCCTATAGGCGCCTGAGTCAAGGATTTTGTCCAGGGAGCTTCTGGGCACCTCAAAGTACTCATTCAGGCCGTCCTTAATACGCATATCCAGAAAGGCTGAATTCTTGTAAGACTTGGCTGAGACATGTTGAAAAATATAGACATCTTTAGTGATGTCTATTTTTTGTAACAAGTAATTTGGTGAATAAAGGAGGTTTTCAAGGGTCGTAGTTGTCATAGGGTTCCGGTCAAATCTGAGTGGGGATTCCACGGCGTTCTAGGTCGTCTATAAGAGGGGCTAAATGATCAATAAAATTTTGGTACTTGCCAACAGAATTGGTGTTGATGGCCTCGCGAACCTGATGTGAGCTGGCTGTCATAACCGGACGACGGGCCTTATGTGGTGAAAGGCATGATTCTTCAAAATCAAAGCCAAGTCTAGCGAGAAGCTTGCCAATTTCCCGCTCCGGGTTGGAAACTAGTTCTTCATACTTGACTTCTATCAACCTGTTTCCAAGGGTGCTTCTCCAGAAATTCATTAATTTCGAGTATGCAGCATAGTAACCTGCTAGATCCATGAGGGAATACGAAAACTGATACTGCGAGGCAAATAACTGTTTGAACATGGCAAAGCAGCTGTCTACAGGAGATCTCGTGATATGAACGAGTTTCGCCTCAGGGAGCTGCTGCGCGATCACGCCAAGATACAAGTAGTTATGCGGGAGCTTGTCTATCATCCAGGGCTTGTTGGAGCGCAAGTAACGCGTACGGTCTAAATATGTTTTGTGAAGGTCGATGCCTTCTGTTGCTACAGCTTTTCCAATCTGAAAACCCGTCAGGTGAGGTGTGCTGTAATGCTCCTTCAAGGCTGCTTCAATAGTCTGCAGTTCGCCTGCGCTGGATATCTGAGTGTGTGAGGAGAGAATCTGGTCGAGCAATGAAGTACCCGAGCGGGGTAAGCCGGTAATAAAAATACAGCCCTCCCCCGATTTGTTATCATGCTTGGTCAGTATTGCCCCCGAATTGATTGATCTTTCTGAGGTGGCAATGATGTCGTCGATAATTCTCTCATCTATGTCGATACGATAATTTAGGCGTTGCCTGACAATGGATGAGGCGGCCTGGTAATAGGCAAAGGACTCATCCCAGTATTTCAGGTCCTCTAGCTGCTTTGCAATTGCAAATTGATAGAACACAGTATTATGTGGCTCTAAATTCCTTTGCCTGATGTTTTCTTTCATTGTCTCGATATGTGAAAAATCGCTAGCCTTCTGTATTTTTGCAAGCTGCCAGTGGGCTCTTTGGTTATGAGGCTCGATTTCAATTATCTTTCTAAAGTAGTTCTTGGCGCGGTCAATGTTTCCTAGGTGCAGATTGCAGATTGCAAGATTGCTAAGCGCTCCTGTTGGCGCCGCTGCTAGAGACGCCGCAGACTCCAGGTAGGGGAGTGCCATATCTGGTCGTCCAGTATGACTAAAAATGGTTCCTGCCATATCCAGAAAGTAGAAATCTTTCTCAGGTTTTGGTGCTTTGGCGGCGATCGCAAATGCCTGGTCACTCCTTCGTTTTAATAACTTGCAACGAGCCAGGAATAGTGCGGCCTCATACCTTTCAGGGTATTTAGCTGAAAGGTCTTGAAGTATCGGTTCGGCAATGAGTAGCCTGCCTAGAAAGAAATTTGCCAGCGCAAAATAATAGTCCAGCTCCTCGTCTAGACCCGGGGATAGTTTTTCTCTCTTGAATATTTTCAAGATTTCTTGCCAATCCTGCCTCTGCAGGAGCTGTTCGATCCTGTTTTTGACCCTGTTCAGTTCAGGCAACTTTCTTCCCCAGGATTAGCCAGGCGCAATTCTCTCCAGAATCGGCGAATGGTAGTTTTACAAATCTTTTCAGCTGAATGCCGCTGCCCGAGAGCGCAGACTCCAGTTTTGCTGCCTGACAGTCGTCAATGGCTGCACGACACATCGACTCCATACGCCCTGAGTACGCCTCCAGTTCAATCCTCATGAGGTCGAGCCAGCCAAGCACTTCTTTAGGGTCATAGTTCTGTGAGTTTCTGGAAATTCGAGCTACGTCAGTAAAGATTTTATCCAGAGTGCCACCTGCAATTCCCCGGCCGTACTTTTTAATAAGGTCGGCAGTAGTCTTTATCGAGGGTTTTGCACACTCAAAGGCTAGATCGATATCTTCCTGGGGCGATCCGCGTTTCATTTTTGTTTCAAGCAGGTCAAGCGAACGATCGATAAATTGACTTTCCCTGAATTGCTTAATTGCGGCGTAGTTTGCCTCGCACTCTTTATGAATGCCGCCTCCAGCGAGATGGGCTATTACCATCAGTGTGCCTTCTGGCTCCAGTACTCGGCATGCCTCAAGAAAAGCTTTCTCACCGGCATATTCAATACCAAACTGGCTGGTAATCAGGTTAAAAGAAGAATCCTCAAAAGGCAGCTTGGATGCGTCACAAGCCTGGGTCTTGACGGAGGGTATCTTGCCTTTTATCGCGTCAAGGGCTGCTTCCGAGATATCAATACAGGTTATTTCATGCGGACGATCACCAAAGGCACTTGTCGCCATCTGCGCCACAATGCCATAGCCCGATGCAATGTCCAGCATCCTCACAGCTTGGTATTCAAGCCCTTCGAAGCCTTCTCTCCATTGCCGAGTAAGGACGTGGCTCTCGGTCTCTCCCTCCTTATAGGTTGAGGATTGACGCGTACCTTTCCAGTAAGTATCCCAGGGGTTTGTGGGAGATTCGGTGTCGGACGTTAGACCGCTACGAGTTCGGTTGTTCTTTCTCATAGTCTTACAGCAGTTGGATTTGAAGCCTTGAGTCATAAAAAAACCCACACCGAGGTGTGGGTTTTCCATCCGTTAGGATGTTACTACCTCTTGTATTTCAGGAATTAGAATTCCTGAGATACGCGCAGGTAGTAGGAGCGACCGAAGAGGCGGTAAGTCGACGGATCGGTGCTTGCATTGAAGCCGAAGTCGATGTACGGAGGCTCTTCGTTGGTCAGGTTGGTTACACCCAGGGAGACCCGAGTCTGGGTCGGGAAGGTGTAAGCAGCGGCCAGGTCGTGGTAGAGCTGGGCGTCAACCTTCTGAGTGTAATCGATGAAGCTGGCCGGAGCCTCGATTTCACCAATGTATTCACCCAGATAGGAAACGCTCAGGTCGTTCCAGTACCAGTTTACGGAGTAGTTCAGCTTGTCCTGAGCGTAGGTGTTGCCGTTGCCGGACATGGTGCCAACCTGGTCTTCAGCTTCAGCGCCTTCGAAGGCGGTGCGGCTGTTTTCCAGCTGGTGTACCCACAGAACGGAGGTTTCGAAGCGGCCAAAGTCACTGTCGAAGCCGTAACGTACTTCTGTATCTACACCTTCAGCAGTCAGGGAAGCAACGTTGAGGCCACCGTCCAGTACCTGGGCGACACTGTAGTCCGCACGACGGGTTACCAGGGCACAGGCAGCAGAGTTGCCGCTCTGGTAACAGTCGTCGAGGATGTACTGAGCTCCAAGTGAGGAGATCAGGTTGTCCATCTCGGTCTTCCAGTAGTCCAAGGTAACGGACAGGTCGCCCACAGGCAGTTCTGGGGTGATCACGAAGCCAGCAGTGAGAGTGTCACCGGTTTCAGCTTCCAGGTTCGGGTTACCGCCAACCTTTGCCAGTACCTGAGTATCGAGCTGCGGAGCAGTACGATCACAGAACGGGGAGTTTGCGACGTTGTTAGCGGCACAGGGGTCGCTGTACTGCGGGAAGGAGTCAACCTGGCCAGCGTACAGTTCGCCGATGCTCGGAGCACGGAACACTTCACCCTGAGTAGCGCGGAACCTCACGCCATCAACGATTTGTGCTTCCAGGCCCAGCTGGTAGACGGTGTCATCACCAAAGGTGCTGTAGTCGTCCCAGCGCAGGCCCAGAGACATATCAACGCTCTGAGTGCCATTGTCGAAAGCCGGTACCAGGAATTCCGCGAAAACGGAGTTGCTGGTGTAGCCACCCTCGGTGCCAGCGCCGGTGTTACCAGTGATTTCACCAGCAACTTTGGCGGAATCCGGAGCGTATACCAGGTGCTCGCGACGGTACTCGTAGCCAAATGCAGCACTCAGCGGGCCTGCAGGCAGCTGGACGATGTCGCCAGTGATGGAGGAGTTGAACTGATCCTGCTCGATGGTGATGGTGTCTACCGCAGTAGTACCAACGTAGGCGAGCATTTCATCAGTGATACCACCGGCGCCGCTGAACAGGTCGATGGGCACACAGCCAGAGATGAGGGTGCTCGGATCGTTGATGTCGGTGTAACACTCAGGGGTGCCATCACCGTCCAGGTCCGCAGACGGGCCCATGGCGTTACGCAGGTTCGGGCCGTAGAACTGGCCGAAGTCCTGGTCGCTGCGCTGACGGTAGCCCTTGTTGTAGGACATATCCCAGTCCCAATCCTCGATGCTGCCAGTCAGACCGGCGATCGCCTGGAACTGAGAGACTTCCTGCTCAAAGCGGCGAGTGCTCTCAACGATACGACGACGGGCATCCAGTACCGGGAAGCCGAGGCTGTTGTAGAAGTTGTCCTGGGAGATGCCGCTGAAGAAGATCGGATCAACTACCTGGCCGAGGCCCTGATCGGCAGTGTAAACCCAATCCGGCTCATCAGCGGTGCCGACATTCACTTCACGCAGCGGCTCGCCAGTCAGCGGGTCAGTCGGGATATAAGAACCGTTGTAGCCCGGATCAGTCGGAGAGTTGTAGGGCTGCGGAGCCAGTTCCTGAGCAGAAGTACGCAGGTTGGCGCGGAACTCAGAGTAGAACTGGGTGTTCTCGGTGATGTCGAAGTTGGCTTCGGAGAACAGGTTCACCCGCTCGTAAGGAGTCTGGATGTAGTTAACCGGAGCATAGTTGTAGGTACGACCATCGTAGGCAGTCAGGCCGTCGCCCGGGTTCATGAAGACCGGGTTACGGAATGCAGGAGTGCCAGTGTTGGTGGTTACCAGGTCACCGTCGGCGTCGATGAACAGCGGGGCGCCGTCACTGTTAGTACGCTGCACCAGTTCACCAGAGGTCAGGCGACCCTCCGGAATACGGGAGGAGCCAACCGGAAAACCAGCAGTAGGACCGCCCTGTTCGAAGGTCTGGCCATCCGGGTAGATGTAGTAAGAGTTCTGGAAGAAGTCCCAGGGAGTATCGGACTGGTAGATTTCTTCCTGCTGAACGTACTCAGCACCGAAGGTGACATTGCCACCGTCGAAGGACTTGCCAGCAATAAAGCTGATGCTGTCCTGGGCACCGGCGTCAGACTCGAAGGAGTCAGAGTTCTGGACTTCCAGCTTGACGCCTTCGAAGTTTTTCTTGGTGATGATGTTTACAACACCAGCGACGGCGTCGGCGCCGTATGCGGCAGAAGCACCGTCTTTCAGGATTTCAACACGGTCGATCATCACTGCCGGGATGGTCTGGTAGTCGCCACCGTCAACGGTGCGCTTGCCATTAACCAGGGTCAGGGTACGGATCGGGCCCAGGCCGCGCAGGTCAACCTGAACGGAGCCGTTACCACCATTATTGGTGGTGGTGCCGATCGGGGAGCCAGACATGGCAGGCAGGCGCTGCAGCAGGTCACCAACATCGGTGATACCGGTGGCCTGCATCTCTTCTGAGGTCAGAACGGTAACCGGGCTGGAGCTTTCGAGGTCGGCACGCTTAATGCGAGAACCGGTAACGATAACCTCTTCCACCATTTCCGCATCTTCTTGGGCAAAAGCCGGCATTGCGGGAACCATGATTGCAGCGGCGGTCAGGCCCAGGGCCCCTTTTACTGCTGCAGACAGGAGGTTCTTTTTCATTGTAAATCCTCTCTTGATCGTTGGATTTATAGTGTGTTGCCCTTGTGGGCGATGATTGGAAGCGGCTACCCCCAAGCGGCCACTTCCCTCCCAACAAAGGTATAACGAGCGTCGGAAAGGTCGCCTCAAAACAAAAATCAAGTAAATTTCCACAAAAGTCTGGGTGGGTCGCTAATGCAGTATTGACAGTTTGCACTGTTTTGACGCTACCTAATGCTTAGGTCGAAAGAGGAGCGGGAGGTTGGTTTGGGGCGGTGGGAGGCTTTGAATATAAAGCTAGGGTGTTTTCTTTAGGGTCCTTCCTCTAAAAACTTGAAAAAGACTCCCCCCCTAGCGATCTCACCTGCTGCAGCGCCATTGGATAAGCTTCTACGGCGTCCCAGAGGCTGCCATCCACCGATCCTACGCAGCTGCAACAAGTATTTGAGGGAGATCAGGCAAGCCCTCGCTGTGATGTTTGACCAGAGAGTCTTGTGGCGGGGCATCAGATTGCGGTGGGCACTGCCCTCCGCCTTGCAAAGCTCCGCTGTGGCGAAGTGATTTTGTCCCCTACTTAGTCATGTGAATATGCGCGCCAATCAGCTCCCCTTGCTGATACAGGTCTCGGCTGCTCACATCTTTGAAGCCGATACGCTTGGCGAGATCAATGATGCTCTGTAAATCAGAGTCCGATAGCGCTGCGGAGAGCATATCCTCGAGTCTGGCTTGGGCCGCTGAATACTCTGCCTCGCGCTCTATCAGTATCCCTGCCACTTGGTCAGCCTCCTTCGTTCGCAACTTCTTTAGCTGGCTTGCGATATCTGCAACCAGCATGTTGGCCAATTCCCGGCCTTGAAATTCACTCCTGAAGTCATTGATTGTTTTGTTAAGTGCAAGAGAGTCAGTTCGGCTGGCTTGACCATGCTCCACGAATGTCTTGGTAAAAATCGCCGCGGCATTGAAAATCTTATAATTTTCTAATGCTGATTTGTAAATTTTAATTTCTGACTCTGATTGTTGGTAAGTCTTTGCCTGTTCCCGGTGGCAGAAAAAATCAGCGGATCCGGAGCTCTTGAGGGTTCTTAATACCTCAAGGAGTGATTGGCTCCAGTCGCTATATTCGATGCCGAACTGTGATGTGATGAGATCAAAGTGATTCCCTGGGAAGTCCAGTTTTTCACATGGCATATTGCTGAAGAAATTGATCTTTTTTCTGAGCCTGCTGATTTCTTCCGGTGCATTGATCTCCTCGGGGATCTTGGCAAAGTCAGCTGCGAGAATATCCAGGTCGAGGCCACTTCGGTCGGAGATTTCAGCGGCAATGCACGCCAGGGCGCCGCTACCGGTGGCAATATCCAGAACTCTTCCACCATTGCTGACGCGGGAAAATATCGTTTCCCAGAGCTCCCTCAATGGGCCCTGGTAATTATTGGGCATCGTATTACCAAAGGTGGTGATGAAGCCCTGTTTCCAAAATGTGTCCCAATAATCTTGAGCCATGTCAAATCCTCTCGGAAATAAAAAAGGGCCAACAAAGTTGGCCCTTTCCTTCTTAAGAGACTTAAGAATAAAGTCGCTTCCTTAGAAGCTCATGGTGTACTCGGCGTAAACCATGCGACCGGTGGGATCGTACAGGTCGTAGTGACCACGCGCGAATTTACCATCTTTGTCCAGAACCGGTGCTTCGTTGGTCAGGTTACGAGCACCTACCTTGAGAGAACCGAAGGAGTCGGTGCTCAGGCGGTAAGCCAGGTTCAAGGTGGTCCAGGAGTCCAGGTCCTCGCCGCTCTTCTCCAGCGTGCCGGAATCGGTCACGTTGGTGAACTCATCGTGCGGACCAACGTAGTCCACAGTCAGGTCAACTCCGTGCATGCCCATGCTCCAGCCGAAGACGGCCTGGGCGCGCATGTTGGGAGTCAGGTTGAAGGTGGAGGTGTCCTGTACCGGACCCTGGTAGTAAGCGTCTGACTCGTAGGCCAGCTGGTGGCTCACCAGGCCGCCCACGGAGAACAGACCGAATGCAGTCTCGAAGCTGCCGTCGAGCTTCACGTCCACACCGCTCACATCCAGCAGGCCGGCGTTGGTGCTCTGGGAGAAGAACTCGGTCTGGGCACCGGAGCCGGTAGTGTAGACACCGGTAGACGGATCCAGGGTTACACCGGAGGCCAGGGCGTAGAAGATGCTCTGAGCGCTAGGCTGCAGGATCACGTCTTCCACTTCCACATTCCAGTAGCCGACGTCCAGGTTCCAGCCGTCTACGAACTCCCAGTTACCGCCGATGGACAGGGAGGTGGAGGTTTCCGCATCCAGGTCTTCGTTGGTGGAGTAGTAGGTGTCCCACTGACGAGACAGGCCGGTGCGCGGGTCAGTCGCATCTTCAGCAGAGAAGGCGGACGGGCCGTACAGCTCGCTCAGAGCCGGCGCGCGGAAGCCCTTACCGGCGCGGGCACGCAGGCTCAGGGTGTCGGTTACGTTGTAGGTGGCGGACAGAGTCGGCGCCACATTGTTACCGAAGTCGCTGTAGTTGTCGTAACGAACGGCAGCGTTCATCTCGATCTGGTCAGTGACCGGAACTACGGCTTCAGCGAATACCGCAGCGACGTCGCGATCGCCAGAGGAGGAGTTACCGGAGCTACCGCCCACCAGGCCGGCTTCAGAAGCGGCGTCATACTGGTTAGCGTACTCGATGGAGTAAGCCTCGGCACCAGTCAGGACGATGGTTTCACCTGCGCCGAAGAAGTCGCCGGCGTTGAACTGCAGGTGGCCATAGACTTTGGACATGGCGGTGAAGTTGTCTTGGGAAGTAGTGGCACGCATGGCGGCTGCACCTTCCGCGGAGAACGGATCGATACCACTTTCCAGTACCAGGTCCAGACCCGGGTAGGACAGGTAGTACTTACCAAATTCCTTGGACTCGTAGCGACCTTTCTGGGCGTAGGTCTCATAGCTGACGCCATTAGCCAGGTCGCCGCGGAAGCCTACTGTCAGGTCGTACTGAGTGTCGCTTACGTAGTTGTTACGCGGGCCGATATTGGTCCAGCGGTAGTAACCGTTAACTTCTACGTCTTCGGTTACGGTGCCGTCAGCGATCAGTCCGTCGACGTCAAAAGGCACGTCGGCGTAATCACGCGGCATGTCGCTCCAGGGAGCAGCCGGCGGCGCGTAACGACCGAAGGAGTCTACCTTGGAGAACAGCGCGTTAGCGAAGAACTCGACTTCGTCGGTGATGTCGTAGTTGGCCGTCAGGAAAGTGTTGGCACGCTTCAGCTCGGCCTTGTTGGCGGAGATGTTGGCGTACGGGAAGGTACACAGGGTGCCATCGGCCAGGCCAAAGGCAGCAGCGCCGGTTTCCATGAACGGACCTTCGCTGCCACAGCCGTTGGCGGCTTGAATGTCGTAGTACCCGGTGTTCGGATCGTAGATTTCAATGGTCTTGCCGTAGTAGGACCAGCCATCGGTATCCAGGTAGGCGTCCAGACGGCCGTCACCATTGTCGCGGATCCAGGCAGCGGTGTATTCGCGATCGGCATCGAATACCGGGTCGCGACGGTTGTACTCGGCGGAGAAGGTGATGTTGCCGCGCTCACCGGTGATGCCGGTGACGAAGCCGAAAGATTCTTCGATGCCGTCGTCTTCAGAGCGGTCACCACGACGGGCGGTGAACTCCAGGCCCTCGAAGTTTTCGCGCATCATGATGTTCACAACGCCGGCAACGGCGTCGGAACCGTATACCGCGGAGGCGCCGTCAGCCAGGATGTCGATGCGCTCAACGGCGGTCATCGGGATCATGTTCAGGTTGACGGAAGCCGCGCCCAGGTTCGGGGAACCCGGCAGGCGACGGCCATTGATCATGACCAGGCTGCGGGAGGAGCCCAGGCCGCGCAGGTTAACGGTGGCGTTGGACTGGGCGGAGCTGCCGGAGCGCTCGTTGAAGGAGCCGAGGCTGTTCAACGGAGTGGAGCGCAGGGTGTCAGAGATCATCAGGTTGCCCAGGGCTTCGATGTCCTGACGGTCCATGCTCACTACCTGAGCAGCTTCGTCGAAGTTAGTGCGTTTGATACGAGAACCCGTAACGACTACTTCTTCTACCAGCTGGGCATCTTCTTGTGCGAAGGCCGGCATGGCGGGAACCATTACTGCGGCTGCGGTCAGGCTGATGGCGCCCTTAACAGCTACGGACAGGAGGTTCTTTTTCATTGTAAATCCTCTCTAAATCGTTGGATTTATAGTGTGTTGCCCCTTCGGGCAGTGATTGGAAGTGGCTACCCCCAAGCGGCCACTTCCCTCCCAACAAGACAAGAGACGGACGAAAGTCAGGAACCCTCAAAAGAATCTCAGATTTTTCTTAAAATTTGTTTTGGCAGGTTAGGCAGGCATCAAAATGGCTAAAAATTAACCAGTTTTGCGCCCGGTTGGGTGTTTCAGGTGTGAAAATTGATAAGGACAGGGGAAAAGCCGCTCCCCGGGCGGGGAGCGGCGAAGTGGTTAAAATTTGAACTGCACGCGGCCGTAATAGTAGCGACCGGTGGTGTCGTAGTTCAGCGGCAGGGTGTTCATGTCATCGTAGTTGGTGACATACGGCGGCTGCTGATTGAACACATTGCGGATACCACCTGAGATAGTGATGTCATCCCAGCGGAAGTAGCGGAAGTTGAAGTCTGTGTACCACTTGTTGTCGACAAAGGTAGAGAGGTCGGGATCGCGGGGAGCAATGTCATCCACGTCACCCTCCATCCGCACGACAACGGTGGTGGCCCAGCAGTCGTACTCGTAGTCGAAGCTGGTGTAGAGCTTCCACTCCGGGAAGGCTGCGATGCGGGTGGTGACCGGGTCCACGCCGTAGAAACCGGCCAGATCCACCTCCGGCTCGAACTCACTGGCCTGGAAGTTCCACTCATTCAGGTAGGTAGCGGTACCGCTGAAGGTGAAGATGCCGGTGCCGAGATCCATGCTGTAGTCAGCGCCCAGGTCTACACCATTGGTCTCAAAGGTGGAGATGTTCTGGCCATTCAACAGCTGACCGGCAATGGTGCCGCTCTGGTCCCGCCGTGGACTGGTGGGCAGCGGAGTCAGGCCGACAGCATCCGCACCAGTGATCAGGTCACAGGAGGGTGAGCTGAAGCCTTCACTGGTATAACAGTTGCTGACGATGGTGTTGGTATTGAAAGTACCGATGGCATCATCGACAGTGATATCGAAGTAGTCGATGGTAAAGCTCAGGTCCTCGACAAAGAACGGCGTCCAGACGATGCCCAGGGTCCAGCTTTCAGAGGTCTCATTTTTCAGTTCCTCGTTACCGCCGAACAGGCCAGTGGCCTGGGAGTTACCCAGTTCAAAGTCCGGGGCCAGGCCATCCGCGGCACAGTTGGCTCGCAGGACCGGGTTGCTGCTGCTACCCCAGTTCACACAGGGGTCGGTGTAGGTCTCTGCAGACTGGGTTGGTGGCAGGAACAGGTCATCCAGGCCCGGTGCGCGGAAGCCCTCGGAATAGGTGGCGCGGAAGCGCAGCTGTTCGATGGGCGCATAGTCGATGACACCCGCCCAGGTGGTGTCGCTGCCCGTCCGGTCATAGTCGGAGTAGCGGAATGAGACCTCCGCAGCGAGTATGTCAGCCCAGTCGCGGCCATCGATGAATGGCATGCGGACCTCGCCGTAGAACTCGTCCACATCGTAAGAGCCGCCCCAGTTTACGCCACTGACGAAATAGATCTGGCCCAGGAGTGCGGCTCCATCTACCACCGTGGAGGTGCGCTCGCGGCGCTTTTCATAGCCTGCGGCCCAGGCGAAAGGCTCGCTGGCAGTGGACATGGTGAAATCACCAAAGTCGCCCACGACGTTTGCCTGAATGCTGGTGAGCGTAGATTTCTCTACCGGAGAGTTGGGTACCAACGCATAATCCTGCCAGGGCTGGGTGAAAGTACCCGGTGCAAAGGCATTCCAGGCGGTTGTGCCGTCCTCAAGAGCTGCTGCCGCACAGGCGGGGTCAGCGGCACAGAGGTCCGGATCCAACATCGTCGTGAAACGGCTCGGGTTGGAGCGGCCAAAGTCGATCTGGGAGTCTACCCAGCGCGCATAGTTGTAGGAAATGTCCCAGGTCCACTCGTTACACCATTCGCCATCGATGCCAACAACGGCACGCCAGGTGTTGAGGTCCTGATTGAACGAGCGTCCGCCGGTCTCTACGAGGCGCCGGAGAATGATTGCATCTTCTCCAGTGGGGTTACCGGGGTTGGTTGCTGGAGCGGTTGGCTGGAAAAAGGTGCCTTCCGGGGCCAGCAGCTGGTCGGACTGCCGGTTGGCAAACAGGATCTCACCAAATGCACCGAACGTCGTGAGGTTCTCCCAGTCCCAGAGATCCTTCTCCCCGAAACCATAGAAAGTCACGACTTCCTGTGGCGTTACGAGGTAGCTGACTTCCGCGTAGTTGAAGGCGTCACCTGCGGGATTGAATGCCCGGATCTCACCGGTGTTCGGATCGAGGATAGGTCCGTCCGTGAAGGTATCGGTAAAGAACCGCGGCGGCACTGTGTAGCTACTGCCACCACAGAAAACGGCGCCACCGGTTTCAAACAAGGGGCAGTCGGACCACTTGCGGTCGCCCTGGAAGATGTCCTCGCGCTTGGTGTACTGCACGTTGAACATGACATGGCCGTCGTCATCGTCGGTGACGGCGCCGAAGGTCCACGCGGCTAGATATTCCTGGCCGTCATTCTCCTGTGAGGTGCCTGCGTCGAGGAAGACCTCGGCGCCCTCAAAATTCTTTTTGGTGATGATATTCACCACACCGGCGATGGCATCAGAGCCGTAAATGGTGGATGCACCGTCGCGGAGGATTTCCACTCGTTCGATGGCGGTCGTAGGGATAGTGTTCAGGTCGACCACGCCCGTGCTTGGTCCCGATGAACTGAGCCGGCGCCCATTCAGCAGAACCAGCGTTCGGGAAGAGCCAAGACCACGAAGCGACACGGTCGCAAGGCCCGGGTTACCGTTGTTCACGGTGGAGCCGAGCTGGCCACCCGTCATGGATGGTATTTCCTGCAGGAAGTCTTCCAGTGTGGTTTGACCCGAGGCTTCCAGTGCGGCGGCGTCAAATACGCTGATCGGGGTTGCACTATTGGCGTCCGTGACTCGCTGGATACGTGAACCAGTGACGACGACTTCTTCCACCTGCTGAGCAAAGGACGGTGAAGTGGCAATGCTTGTGGAAACGGCTGCGGCTGCAATAGCGCCCTTAATTGCCCGGGCTAGACGGGATCTGTCCATGGTATACCTCTCCTGATACCGGTTCTAAACGCCGAATACGGCAGTGCCCTCCTTGACAACTGCAAACTACTATCAACAGAGGCTTGCTAAAACACTAGAACATTTTTTGTTCAGGCAAGGAAATCGTCGAACATTGGCGCGCCGTTGGCGGAGAACTTCGAATCTTTTTATGTCAGGAGGGGAACCGGGCGAACAGCGGGAGGTTGCCGCTAGAGGTTGTAGGCGAAAGTCGTGTACCAGTAACGGCCGCTGAGTTCATAGGTGCGGCCGTCGTAATTGTCATTGAACGCAGTGGCTGCGAAAGGCGGTTCCTGGTCCATCAGGTTGTCGACGCCCACGGCCAGTCGTATTCCCAGTGGAGAGCGATAGGCCAACTGCATGTCGTGGCTGAACCAGCTGTCAATCTCCCTCTCTACCAGCGTGGCATTGCGGGTAAACGTTTCGCTGAGTGGTCCGACGTAATGGATAGTGTAGGCGCCTTCCCATTGGCCTTTGTCCCAATAGACGCCGGTATTGGCTTTCCACTTGGGGAGAGAGCCGGCCCCACCACTGGCCGGGTCAATAAAAATCCCTGCGAGGTCTTCAAAGGGGGATCCCGGTGCGGCCTGGTTGAGATAGCGATCCATATGGCTGGCATTAAATGCCCAGCGGAAGCGGCCGCGTTCTTCCGAATCGCGCTCGTATCTCAGTGAGAGGTCAAGCCCCCGTACTTCCCTGGCACCGATGTTGAGTCGGGTCGCAAGAATCCGGGTAATGTCACCCCGCTCATCCCTCAGCACGCGCTCGGTATAAAGGCCCTCGAATGCATTCCTGTTGATCAGGTACTGGGGGCTCGTATCGATGACATCGTTCTGGCGGATATCGTAAATATCCAGGGTGGTACTGAAGCCTTTGGCGAACGTTGGCGTCCACACGGCACCCAGCGATCGGTTGTCCGAGGTTTCGGGTTCGAGCTCCGGGTTACCACCAAACTCGGTGAGGTACTGGAAGCGCGCGGGGTCAGATTGACCGAGGCAGCCCGGCAGGGCGGCCGCGTCGCTTCGTGAGCAGGGATCGAACAGGAACTCCTGGCTCTGGTATCCGCTCTGGTTCATGTCGACCAGGGTTGGGGCCTTGAAGCCGGTGGCATAGCTGGCACGCAGCATCAGGGACGGGGTGGGGCGCCAGCGCAGCGCTAACTTCGGGTTCGCTGTGGTACCGAAGTCGCTGTAGTCTGAGTAGCGCACGGCGCCATCGAGCCAGACCGCGTCCTCGGCGAGCGGCACGGAGATTTCTGCAAAGGCCTCGCCAATCATGCGTCTGCCTTCGGCGGAGCCGGAGGCGCTACCTCCGATGAATGAGAGGCCCTGCGCATCGTTGGACGTGAAATTGATGCGTTCGCGCCTGAACTCCACGCCGGCAGCGGCGAGGATATCCCCCTCGCTATAGCTTCCGAGAATCCCGTCGGCCACATAGGTCAGCGAGGCCATGCGGGTGCTGCCTTTGACCCGGCTTTCACCGCGAATGAAATCGAGTTGCGGGGCATCGATGCTGCCGGACGGACCCAGAAGATCGACCGCGACGCAGCCAGACTCGGCGATACACACGTCTGGCCCTTTCAATCCAATGGCCAGGCGGTTGGGATCAATGAGGTTGGCGAGTTTCTCGTCGGCGCGGGTGTGGTGGAGGCCGACAGTGAGTGCCCACTGCCAGTCGTCCCAGCGTCCCTTCAATCCGGAATTAAAACGCCAGGTCTCTGTTTCATTGAACTGGCGGCGCGGTGCCAGCTCCAAAACGCGCTTGCGCACGTCTTCGACCGGGGCGCCGAAGGGGTTGTAAATATTGTCCGCCGAGACCGTCAGATCGCCATTGTCGAAGCGGGTAAAAACGGGTGTTGGCGCCAGCTGGGTCTTGGCGGTTGTACGAACGCCCATGGCTTCCAGGAAGCCGGTGGACGCATCGCCGAAATCATAATTGCCGGACAAGTAGATTGAGTCCCGCGAGGAGGGCACGACAGCGGTGGTGAATTCGCTGTAGTCGTACCGGTCTTCCGACGTCCAGTTGCGGTAGCCGCCACCATCAGCATTGGTGACCACGGTCCCATCACCCAGCCCTATGTAGCCGGCGGGAATCGCCGAGGAGCGCAGGTCGGTGCCGCCGCGTGCCCGGTTGTCGGCTGTTGCGGAGAGTTCCCGGTCGCGGCTCATCAGTGCGCCCTGGCTGTAGTGGGCAAGGCTGACCATGATGTGGCCGCGATCTCCACCGCGGCCCCAGGTGAGGTTGTGAGATTCGGTTTCCTGATCCCCCTGCTCGGCCCGGCCGGCATAGCTATTCAGGGACAACCCCTCAAAGTCCTGGCGCAGGATGATATTGACCACGCCAGCGATGGCATCGGACCCGTAAACAGCAGAGGCGCCGTCTTTGAGGATCTCGATCCGGTCCACCGAGGAGAGGGGGATGGTGTTGAGATCCGCAGCCTCACCGCCAAAGCCGTTGTTAACGATGCGGCGGCCATTGATCAGCACCAGGGTGTTACTCGCGGGGAGCCCCCGCAGGGTGACGGTAGCGGTCCCGTCACCGCCATTACTGACGGCCGTGCTGGTGGAGTTGCCTGAAACCGCAGGCAGAAACTTCAATAGCTGCGCGACGGTCTGGGCGCCGGTGATCTCGAGTTCCGGCTGCGCAAGGACATCGATGGGGGCGTAGCTGTCCAGCTGGAGGTGGCGCAGGTGACTACCCGTCAGGCTGCGCCCGGTGACCGTGACTTCTTCAGGGCGCCCCGCGGGCCGGGATACTTCTCCGGTTTGCCGGGCTTCTTGCGGCCGCTTGACGACTGCCACCGCGGCGGGGCCGATCCGCTCGAAGGTAAAGGGCGAGTTCTCCAGTAGCTGGGTCAGAAGCGGTTCGAATTTACCATCCTGCGGAGACAGGGTTTGACCGGAAATCAGGTAGCTGTCGGCAGCGGGGGCGTGGACCAGCACCGATATCTTGCACTGGCGACCTACGGCAATCAGGGCCCGGGACAGGCTGCTCGCCGGCAGGCTGATGCCTTCTTCCGGGCAGGAGGCATTCGCTCCGGAGGAGAATGCCATCAGAATCGCCAGGGAAAGTGAGGCCCGAGAGTTCAAAGATCCGCCCGCTTCGCGTTGCTCCGGCGGTGCCGGATGGGCGCCGTCGGAGGAGTCGTTTTCGTTTTATACGGGCGTAATCAGCTTGTGGCTGATTAATAAACGATCGCCCCAGCGGGTTTATATCTTAGTTGCGGTCGGGAGACAAGAGAGTCAGGTTAGGGTCGCTGTGGTCAGCAATGAGATTGAGGGCAGTAGTGATCGCTTTGAGGGTGTTGTCGGGGTCGGAGATTTCAAAGGTGCCCGATAGCCGGCGCTCAGCTACAGAGGGGGCGGCTTCTGCGGGCACGGACAGGTAGCGGTTCAGCTCCTCGAGGGCCTCAGATAGCGGGGTGTCTTCAAAGACCAGCACACCGCGGGTCCAGTCCAGGGCCTCGTCGGCAGAAGTCGAGGCGACATCGCCCAGACCGCTGCCAGAGACACTGACTTTCTGGTTCTTCACCAGCTTGACGCTCTCGGGGCGCAGGCCCGGTGCAGTGGATGCCTCGCTCACTGCCACGGTTCCGCCGGTGACAGAGACCCGGGTGTTGTCCTTGTTGCGCTCTACGTTGAACTCGGTACCCAGAACGCGAATCTTGGCCTTACCGGCGGCAACGGTGAATGGTCGCGAGGTCTGCCGTGTGACGTCGAAGAAGGCCTCGCCCCGCAGCAGCTCGGTGTGGCGCTCTTCACGGCTGTACGTGACCTGAAGCTCGGAGTTGGTGTTCAGTTGAACGCGGGACCCATCCGCAAGGGTCACGATGCGGGTCTCGCCCACAGCCGTGGCATAGAGCTGCTCCTCTGCGCCCTTTCCGCTCAGCCACTGATTGCCGATCCACACTGTCACCACCAGGCAGGCAGCCACAACACCGCTGCCCATCAGCCAGCGGCTGAGATCCCAGCGAGGGGACTCGGTCTGGGCGCTTGCGGATGTTTTCCGGCGGTTGACTGCGGCCGGGCTTGGCCGGCTCTCCGGGAACAGGGTGTCGATTGGCATATGCCGTAACGCACCCAGGTCGCCCCACAATTCCGCCATGGCATCGAAGGCCTCGCGGTTCCGGTCTGAGGCCTGCATCCACTGGGCAAAATCCCGGCGATCTGCAGCGGTGACGCTGTCTGAGCGCAGGCGCGCGATCCAGGCGCAGGCCTGGTCCATTCGCTCCTCACTTTGTACTTCTTGTACGCTCGCTGTGTTCACCGCTGATAATCCTGTTCTAAATCTCTTTGGTACCTGGCAGGTACCGGTTCACGGGGACGAAGTAGGGTGTCCTTGCGTGACCCGAAATGGTGCATTTTACTAAACTGGTGCTCTTTGGCGCGTTTTTTCGCGCTTTTGGTGCTTCTAGCGCAATTTTTCTCATAGCGCGGAGCAAAGTTTAGCTTTTAATTTTTAGTTTGCCTCGGTTTTTGCCTTCAAGTGACCGGGCTTTGAGATGAGACGACTGAGAATCGCCGTCCCTCAAGTGTTTTTGTGAATATTTCGGCACTGGTGTGCACAACGCCTGTGCGCTGCTGCGCAAAGTGGCGTTTTAGGGTGCTCGCGGGTGAGAATCCTGTGCTTCGACCTATCACTATGGGAGCCCGGTATTACCAAAAACGCCTAGTTATTGCCGGCGCGCCGACGGCAGACCTTCAGGGCCTGGAGAATGTACTTCTCCACGCTGCTGACGGATGTATTCATTTCCGTGGCGATCTCCGTGTAGGAGAGACCTCGTGTCCGGTGCAGGAGAAAGGCCTGGCGGCACTTCAGGGGCAGGCTGTCCATGGCTTCGTAGATGGACTGCAGCTGCTGGCGAGCTGCCAGCACGCGTTCGGGCGACTGGTGGTCCGCGTGGTCGTCGCCGACGGTTTCACCCTCTGCGGGCATCTGCTGGCTCACGTACTCGGTGTGGAGCTTGCCCCGGCGCAGCTGGTCGACGGCGAGGTTGTTGGCGATCTGATAGAGGTAGGCCCGGGGGTTGTCGAGCTCTTTCTCGTCGCTCAGCTTCTGTAGGCGCAGGTAGGCGTGCTGGGCAATGTCCTCAGCGTCTTCGGTGTTGCGGACGATGCGCGCAACAAACCGCACCAGCGCCTGCCCGTGTTCGGCAAACAGCTTTTCCAGAAGCGTTTTCCGAGCTCTATTCATCAGTCAGTGGGATTCCTTGTACTGCGTCACGCCGGTTCTGAGGTTGTTGTTTTTGAGGCGTGGCGCACAGTTATATCACAGCGGGTATTGGGTGGACGAGGGCGATTGGTGGCGTTTTACCTCTCATCCTGTGCTGGCGCGCCGATGCCGGTATAATGGCCGCCGCTTAGTCAAAGTCACCAGTTGGCGCCCCGGCGCTGGAGAACGGATGAGTTATCAAGTACTGGCACGCAAGTGGCGGCCGCGGTTGTTTCGGGAGATGGTGGGCCAGGAGCATGTGCTTCAGGCGCTGATCAACGCCCTCGACAACGGCCGCCTCCACCATGCCTATCTCTTTGCCGGTACCCGCGGTGTGGGCAAGACCACCATCGCGCGCATCCTGGCCAAGTGCCTCAATTGCGAGACCGGCGTCAGTTCCGAGCCCTGTGGCCAATGTGCGGCCTGCACAGAGATCGCCGATGGCCGGTTCGTGGACCTGATTGAGGTGGACGCGGCCTCACGGACCAAGGTGGAAGATACCCGTGAGCTGCTGGAAAACGTCCAGTACGCGCCGACCCGTGGCCGCTACAAGGTGTACCTGATCGATGAGGTGCACATGCTCTCCAACAGCTCCTTCAATGCGCTGTTGAAGACACTGGAAGAGCCGCCGCCCCACGTCAAGTTCCTGCTTGCCACCACGGATCCGCAGAAACTGCCGGTGACCGTGCTGTCCCGCTGCCTGCAGTTCAATCTCAAGAACATGAGCCCGGAGCGCGTGGTGGAGCACCTGCGTTTTGTGCTGGAGCAGGAAATGGTGCCCTTCGAGGAGGGCGCACTCTGGCACCTGGGGCGTGCTGCCGACGGCAGTATGCGCGATGCCATGAGCCTCACCGATCAGGCCATCGCCTTTGGTGGGGGCAAGATTGCCGAGGCCGAGGTCCGGTCGATGCTCGGCAGCATCGATACCGGGCTGGTGTGGAAACTCCTGCAGGCGCTGGCGGAAGAGAGTGCAACAGCGCTTTTCGCAGCCGTCACCGAGCTGGCCGAGCAGGCCCCGGATTACAGTGCCGCCCTGGCTGAGCTGGCCAACAACCTGCATCGCATCGCCGTGGCCCAGGTACTGCCGCAGTCTGTGGACAATACCCTCGGCGATGGCGAGCGGCTAAGTCATTTTGCCGGCCAGCTCGCGCCGGAAAATGTGCAGCTCTACTACCAGATGGCCCTGCACGCCCGTCGCGACCTGCCACTGGCGCCAGACCCCCGCAGCGGGTTCGAGATGGCGCTGCTGCGCATGCTCGCGTTCCGTCCCCAGGGTGTGGCTGACGTTCCGACTTCCGAACTGCCGGCGCCTGCATCGGCGACCCCGCCCGGCGAGCAGCCGTCTGCGGAGCAGACTGCAAAAAAGCCCCTGGGGGAGGCGCAGCCGGCTGATGCCGGCCCGGTTGCCAGTGCAACGCCGCCCGCCGAAGCCCCGGCAGCGCCTGGAGCGCCTGTGTCTGAACAGGGACTATCGGCAGCGCCCGTGGATAGCGCACAACCCCCAGTTAACAGTGAGCCCGCGGCGCTTGATAAAGAACCCGCAGCGCCCACAGGGCACCCGGCCGCCAGCGCCCCTTCTGTGACTAATGCCGAATCAGCCGCGATTCCTCCTGTCACCCCGGATTCGCCGCAGCCTGGCGGCCCTGAATCGGCAGGGGGGCAGGGCTCGCCGGAGTCGGCTCCGCCAGCAGATATGGCGCCTGCCGGTTACCAGGAAACTCCCGCTCAGGCCGCCTCCCCAGATACCGCGCCCCCCTGGGATGTGGAAGGTGCGGATGATCGCCAGCAGGCTGCAGCACCAGGAGCCGCCGATCGGCACGGGACGTCAGCGGCTGGCGAGTCCGCTTCATCAGTAGCGGTGGCACCGCAGCCGGTGGCGGCAGCAGGCATCGAATCAGCCTCGGAGGAGCCGAGTCCACCGAGTCCGTCAGCGGGCGCAGCAGTGCCTGAACCCGCCGCCGACGAGCGAGCGGCCTTGCGAGCCCTGCTGCGGGAACAGGTGGCTGCAGTGGAGTCCGCTCCTCCCGCCCCGGAGCCCGCGCCACAGCCGGCGCGCGAGGCGCAGCCTCAGGGCAAGAGCATTCCCAGCGCCCGCCTGGAATCCCTGACGGCGGGCAGTTGGCCGGCACTCTACGGCCAGCTGGGCGTCACCGGTATTCTGCACTCCATTGGTTTTCACCTGGAATTGGTGGGGCGGCAGGACAATATACTGTCCTTTACCCTGGACGAGTCCTACAGCAGTCTTTATGACGAGGTGCATCAGCGCCGCCTCGCCGACGTGCTGAGCGACTTTTTCCAGCAGCCGGTCACGGTCCATATCCAGGTGGGCCAGGTGCACGGCGGGACGCCGGCGCGGCTGGTGGCAGCAACTCGCGAGGCGCGCGCCGTCGCCGCCCGGGACGCACTTTCCAGAGACCCGCTGGTGCGGGAGCTTCAGGAAGAGCTGGGGGCCGAACTGGTGCCGGAATCCGAAGAGTACCTGGCCGAGACCGATTGAGACCGCCGCGCCCCTAAGGGGCGGGCGAGAGAATTCAGAAAGAGAGGTTTACCATGAAAGGTTTGGGCGATTTGATGCAGCAGGCCCAGAAAATGCAGGCCGAGATGCAGGAAAAAATGCAGAAGATGCAGCAGCAGCTGGTCGACCTGCGTGTCTGCGGCGAGGCCGGTGCCGGTATGGTCAAGGTGACCATGAATGGCCGCCACGATGTAATCGGGGTGGACATCGACCCGAGCCTGCTATCCGAAGATAAAGAAATGCTGGAGGACCTGCTGGCAGCCGCAGTGAACGATGCCGTGCGCCGTGCAGAGGAAAAGTCCCAGGAACTTCAGAAAGAGCAGATGGGCGGTCTCGCCGGAGGGATGAACCTGCCGGAAGGCTTCAAGTTTCCGTTTTGACTCCGCTCTCCCCTACCAGGCAATAGTTTGAATGTTCAGTCCCCTGATTGAAGAATTGATTAGCGCGTTGCGCTGTCTCCCCGGTGTCGGGCCAAAGTCGGCCCAGCGCATGGCGATGTACCTGCTGGAAAAAGACCGGGACGCGGCGGGCCAGCTGGCGCGAACCCTGGAGCAATCCATCGAGCGGGTGGGGCGCTGCAGCCAGTGCCGCACATTGACCGAGCAGGAAATCTGCGCGCTCTGCGACAACAGTCGCCGCGATGGCAGGTCTCTGTGTGTGGTTGAGACGCCAGCGGATGTGCTGGCCATCGAGCAGGCCGGCAACTACCACGGGCGCTACTTTGTCCTGCACGGGCATCTTTCCCCGATTGATGGCATTGGCCCCGGCGATCTGGGTATGGACCTCCTGGAGCGCCGGCTGGTTGACGAGCCCCTGCAGGAATTGATTATCGCCACCAACCCCACAGTAGAAGGCGAGGCCACGGCCCAGTTTATTGCCGAGCGGGCGCGCGCCCACGGTGTATCTGTCAGCCGTATTGCCCACGGTGTGCCGATCGGTGGTGAGCTGGAATATATCGACGGCGGTACCCTGGCACATGCCTTCAACAGTCGTACGGCGTTCTTTTCCGGTGGTCGGGAGTCCTGATGTTGAATGTGGACACGACACCGCGCTGGGTGGATAGCAGCGAAGAACTGGCCATGCTGTGCCGCAAGTGGCGGGAACAGAAGGCGGTGGCTCTCGACACCGAGTTTATGCGCAGCCGCACTTTCTACCCGCAACCCGCACTGGTGCAGGTGGGGGATGGCGAGCACTGTTACCTGATCGATAACCTGGCGATTGAGAATCTCGAACCGCTTCGCGAGTTGATCCTGGACACCGGCGTGACCAAGATCATGCACAGTTGCAGCGAGGATCTGGAAACCCTGGATCGCCTGCTCGGTGCGATACCGGAACCCATCTTTGATACCCAGATTGCCGCGGCCATGACCGGGCTGGGCGCCGGGCTGGGTTACGCGGCAACTGTTAACACCCTGCTCAATATCGAATTGCCGAAGAGTGAGACGCGCTCCGACTGGTTGCAGCGTCCCCTGAGTGAGGCGCAGAAAACTTATGCAGCGCTCGATGTGGCGTGGTTGCCACACATCTACGCCATCCTGCTGAAGCGGCTGAGAGAAAGTGGGCGCTCAGAATGGTTGCGAGAGGACTGTTCTCAGCTGGTCGCTGCCGCCCGCAATCCCCAGCCACCTGAGCTCTATTACCAGAAGGTGAAAGGTGCCTGGCGGCTGCGCGGCAAGCAGCTGGCAGTGTTGCAGGATCTCTGTGCCTGGCGCGAGCGTGAGGCGCGTTTGCGGGATGTACCGCGCAACCACTTGTTGAAAGAGGGCGTATGCCTGAACCTGGCACAGCAGTTGCCGGATCATCCTGCTGCCATGGCACAGCCGGGGTTGGAGGGGCGCACCCTGCGCGAACATGGTGATACGCTGCTGAAAATTATCAATCGCGCCTGCGAGCGCCCAGATGCGCCGCCGGCTTTGCCGCAACCGCTAAACCGGCGGCAGGGTGAATGCCTGAAAGAGCTGCGCAAGCGGGTAAGCGAGATCGCCGAGCGTGAGGGCCTGCCAGCGGAAATTCTCGTGCGCAAAAAGGAGCTGGAGGCCCTGGTGCAGGCCGAGCGCCCAACCCTGGAGGGGCGTTTACGTGGCTGGCGGGGTGAATTGATCGGCGGTGTCCTGATGCAAAGCCTGGGCGTGCCCCAGGAAGAACCGGAGAGTAAGTAGTTTGAAAACGGTTTGTGATATCTATCGCAGCCCCCGCGAGGATGAGATGTATCTTTACGTCAACAAGCGCGAGGGCCTGGAAAGGGTGCCGGAGAAGCTCCTCGAATTGTTTGGAGAGCCAAAGCATGTCATGACCATGCTCCTGACCCCGGAGAAGAAACTGGGCCGTGCTGATGCGGCAAAAGTGCTGGATGAGATCGGCGAGCGGGGCTTTTACCTGCAGATGCCGCCCGTGGTTGATAGCGAGATGAGCGCAATTGCCGCTCAGAACAGCAAGCTGCAGCGCTAGGGTTATCACTTTGAACGAAGTGCCTTTCTGGCAGGCCAAGTCCCTCGACGAAATGAGTGAGTCCGAATGGGAATCTCTCTGCGATGGTTGTGGCCGTTGTTGTCTCCATCGCCTCGAAGAAGAGGAGAGCGGGGAGGTGTACACCACCAACGTGGCCTGCCGCCTGCTGGATACCCACTCGTGTCAGTGCAGCCACTACCCCGAGCGCAAAAAGCTGGTGCCCGACTGCATTCAGCTTCGTGCTCAGGATGTGCCCGCATTTGGCTGGCTGCCGGCAACCTGTGCCTACCGGACCCTTGCCGAGGGGCGGCCCCTGGCGGACTGGCATCCCCTGGTTTCCGGGCGTCGTGAGTCGGTGCACGAAGCCGGTATTTCGGTGCGCGGTGCTGTGGTCAGTGAGGAGTACGTGCACCCGGACGATTTTGAAGAACACATCGTGACCTGGGTCGGTGATTGAGCCGGAGCCGTAAAATTGCTGCGGCAACCGCCGCAGGTGAGAAGTAGAAAAAAGGAATCAGAGCATAAACCTATGGCAGAAGAATATCGTTTGGCCTGGATGATTTACGGCGGTGGCACCCTGGTGCTGCTGGCAGCAGGCTGGTGGTTTATGCGCAACTGGGGCTGGAGCTGGCTGCGGCGAGCAATTCTCCTGATGGTCGCTGCTGCGTTACTGGTGCCGGTCCGCACGGGGGGGGTGCCCGACGCGCCCGCGATGCCGGTCTTGCCACTGTTCGTCTACCAGACGCTGTTCGAGGAGGGGGCCGCTCCGGAGGTGACAGCCAATCTGGTATTTGCCTCTGTGGGGGCTCTGGCTCTGGTCTCGGTTTGGGGATTGGTCTCCCTGTTGATTGGTCGCCGGCGCCAAAAACAGCGCGAGCTGGAGCAGGACCCCTATTTCAATGAGCCGTAACCTGACCGGTTAACTCTCCTCTGTTCACGTTCTGTGCGTCTTCGGTTCCGGTCGCAGAACTAGGCGCCCGATCCCACTTTCGCCGCCACGGTGCGTGTTGGCAGCTGCTATATCTATAGGGCTGGCCTGCGCCCTGGCGCGGCTTCAATCCGATTAGATAATTAGAGTCGGCAGGCGCACGGATTGTGTCTGACAGAGGACTACGGATGCTCGACCATCTGCTTATACTTGCCGCTGTGATGCTGGTTACCGGGATTCTCGGCGGCCTCGTGAACTACTATCAGATGTTGTTCACCGAAGAGGACCCCGCCGGCCTGGCGCGTTGCCTGATCATGGGTCTGTGCGGCGCGCTGATGGTGCCCATCTTCCTGAAGTTCACCCAGAGCGATCTGCTGATCGAGATTCAGGGTAATCCCTCCCAACTGCTGATTTTCACTGGTTATTGCCTGCTCGCAGCCATTGCTTCCCGTATGTTTGTGTTCAACGCGGCACGCCGGCAGTTGCGGGATGCCAGTATTGCTCGGGCCAGGGTTGAGAGCCTTGAGCAGGAGTTACGGGCCATGCAGCTGGAGATGATGCCGCTGCTGGAGCATGAGATCGAGGGGGATCCGGAGCAGGGACCGACTCTGGACTTCAACCAGATCCGCAAGCTCGATGAGAATGCGCTGCACGTGCTGCAGCTATTGAACAGTGGTGACTGTGTGTTCCGCTCCCTGCACGGGATGGTCCACGAGGGTGGAATGGAGACCAATTCGGTGGCGCGGGCGCTCAACAGCCTGCTGGTGCTGGAGATGGTGGGCAAGATCCATAGTCACCTGGGTATCCGCTGGTACATCACTGACAAGGGGCGCCAGGTGGTCCACCGCCGCAGCGCCGAAGTTGCCTGAGTTCACAGGCGTTCCCCTCTGAGGTGGCCACCCTGGCCCAGACCTGTCACTCCCTTTGACCGATTCCGTCTTTGGCAGCCGATGCGCAATCTTTTACCATCGGCGCATCTGCCTGTATTAAAGACTGGAGTGACGATGAAATTTACCGGCACCGAAAGCTATGTGGCCACCGAGGACCTGCAAATGGCGGTCAACGCGGCCGTGACCCTGCAGCGCCCACTGCTGATCAAGGGGGAGCCCGGCACCGGCAAGACCCTGTTGGCCGAAGAGGTGGCGAAGAGCCTCGGAGCCAGGCTGATTCAATGGCATATCAAATCCTCCACCAAGGCCCAGCAGGGCCTCTACGAGTATGATGCAGTTTCCCGCCTGCGGGACTCCCAGCTGGGGGTGGATCGGGTCCACGATATCCGCAACTACATCAAGAAGGGCAAGCTCTGGGAAGCCTTCGATGCTGATGAGCGGGTCGTGCTGCTGATCGACGAGATCGACAAGGCGGACATCGAGTTCCCCAACGACCTGTTGGTGGAGCTGGACCGTATGGAGTTCTTCGTATACGAGACCGGCGAGACGGTGAAGGCGAAACATCGCCCGATCGTGATCATTACCTCCAACAACGAAAAAGAACTGCCCGATGCGTTCCTGCGTCGCTGTTTCTTCCATTACATCAGCTTCCCCGACCGGGAAACGATGCACAAAATTGTCGACGTGCACTACCCGGGCATCAAAGGGCAGCTGGTGGCGGAGGCGATGGATATCTTCTTCCAGTTACGCGAAGTCCAGGGCCTGAAAAAGAAGCCTTCCACTTCTGAACTGATCGACTGGCTCAAACTGTTACTGGCGGACGATATTCCGGAAGAGGTGCTGAAAAACCGCGACAGGACCAGTGCGATCCCGCCATTGTATGGCGCACTGCTCAAGAACGAGCAGGATGTGCACATGCTTGAGCGCCTGGCATTTATGGCGCGGCGGGAGAACCGCTAGTCAGTCGAGTGCCCTGGCGGCGCCGCTAGCGAGTGGGCATCCCCGCGGCACGCCGTGAATACATCCCTGTAGGCTCTTTCGCGGGGTCCCTCCCGCGAAAGGCCGCACGGATGCCCACTCGCTATCAACGCCTTCGCCCGATACTGAAAGGTAAATATGCTGATTGGTTTTTTCCTCAACCTTCGTCGCTACAAATTGCCGGTGTCCACGACCGAGTTGCTGTCACTGCTGGAGGCGCTGCAGCAGCGGCTGGTGTTTGCAGATCTGGAGGAATTCTACTTCCTGGCCCGCACCTGCCTGGTCAAGGACGAGAAGCATTTCGACAAGTTCGACCGCGCCTTCAGCGCCTATTTCAAGAATCTGGAAACCCTCGACGACCTGCTCGAGCAGATGATTCCGGAAGACTGGCTGCGTGCGGAATTTCTCAAGCAGCTGAGTGAGGAGGAAAAAGCCAAGATCGAGAGCCTGGGCGGCCTGGAAAAGCTGCTGGAGGAATTCCAGAAACGGCTTGAAGAACAGAAGAAAAAGCACAGCGGCGGCAATCGCTGGGTTGGCACGGGCGGCACGAGTCCGTTCGGCAATAGCGGTTACAACCCTGAGGGTATTCGTGTCGGTGGCAGCAGCCGCAATCGCTCCGCGGTCAAGGTATGGGAAAAGCGCCAGTTCAAGAACCTGGATGACAGTATTACGCTGGGCACCCGCAATATTCAGGTGGCTTTGCGCAAACTGCGGAAATTTGCCCGCACTGGTGCCGCCGAAGAGCTGGACCTGGATGACACCATTTCCTCGACAGCCCGCAATGCGGGGCTGCTGGATATCAAAATGGTCCCCGAGCGCCACAATGCCATCAAGGTGCTGATCTTTTTCGACGTGGGAGGCTCCATGGACCCCTACGTGAAAGTGTGTGAAGAGTTGTTCTCTGCCTGCCGCTCCGAGTTCAAGCACCTGGAGTATTACTACTTCCACAACTTTGTTTACGAGCACCTGTGGCGGGATAACCAGCGCCGTTACAGTGAGACCACGCCCTTGCTGGAGGTCCTGCGTACCTACGGCAAGGACTACAAGGTCATTTTTGTTGGTGACGCTTCCATGGCGCCCTACGAAATTACCCATCGCTACGGCAGTGTGGAGCACATGAATGAGGAGCCCGGTGCGGCCTGGATGGAGCGGGTCAAGGATACCTATCCGGATCTGGTGTGGTTGAACCCGGTGGCCGAGGAGTACTGGCAGTACACGGCCAGTATCGGTATTACTCGCCAGCTGGTGGAAGGGCAGATGTATCCCATGACCCTCGAGGGGCTTGATCGGGCCATTGCCCGATTGGTGAAAGGCCGCTGAGTATCCCTCCCATAAATAAAAAAGGCCGGCTGCTTTCGGGCAGCCGGCCTTTTTTTCATTTGGCGATGATCAGTTGTTGCCGCTGAAATGTTTCCGCGGTGCGCCCTCGTGATCGGCAGTGATGCCGATCTCTTCCTGAGTGGTGGGGCCGACTTCGGTGTGCCATTCCTCGGCGCCGTGCATCCAATCCACCAGCTTTTCGCGGATGAAGAACAGGATAATGCCCGCTCCGATGGCTGCGATGGCCACGCCGCCGAAAGTGGCCAGCGGGCCGGATTCGCCGACCAGTTTACCGATTTCCGCCGCGCCTTTATTGGCGATGCCGATAAACGCGAACCACAGTCCCATCATCAGTGACAGGTAGCGCAGCGGCGACAGCTTGGTCACCATGGAGAGGCCGATGGGGGAAAGGCACAATTCACCGATGGTGTGGAAAATATAAGCCAGCACCAGCCACCAGAGGCTGGCCTTGGCGGTCTCCGAATCACCAATCTGCAGGGCGGCACCTACCATGGACACGAAACCGAGCCCGAGGAAGATCAGCCCCATACTGAATTTCCCCGGCGAGTTGGGCTCCCGATCGCCGAGCCCCACCCAGATACTGGCCATTACCGGAGCCAGAATGATGATAAAGAGCGGGTTGACCATCTGTAGCCAGCTGGCCGGAATCTCGAAGCCGCCGACGTTCAGGTCCGTGTTGTACTTGGCGAACAGGTTCATGGAGCCCGCTGCCTGCTCGAAGCCGGCCCAGAAAATCACGGTGAACAGGCCGAGGATCAGGATCACTTTAATGCGATCGCGCTCTTCCGGCGTGAGCGGTTTGTGCTTGTCGGCCACGTCCTGTTTGTTGAGCCCCAGCTTCGCTGAGGGCTGGGTGCCGACAACACCCAGGTAACGGTTGGCCTGGGTAAGCTGCAATAGCAGGCCCAGCGCCATGCCCAGACCGGCGACGAAAAAGGCTAGCTGGTAGTCCACCTTCTCTCCGATCCAGCCGATCACCAGATAGCCCAGGATGGAGCCCAGGTTGATCCCCATGTAGAAGATGGTGAAGGCGGTATCCCGCCGTTTGTCCCCTTCGTCGTAAAGATCGCCCACCATGGTGGAGATGTTGGGCTTGAAGAAACCATTGCCGAGAATCAGCAGCGCCAGGCCCAGCCACAGCATGTAGATCTCGGTGCCGTCGGGCAGCCAGCTGTGGGGGAAGCCCAGGGCGAACTGGCCCAGCATCATCAGGGCGCCGCCAAACATGATGCAGCGTCGCTGCCCCCACATATTGTCGGCGACCCAGCCGCCGATGATGGGGGTGAGGTACACGAGCATGGCGTACCAGCCCAGGTAACTCAGCGCCTTTGACTGGCGCTCCACGTCTGACAACTGTTCCCACCCGAATGCCACCGCCGCGGCGGCGGAGGTGAGGTAGAACACGAAGATCCCACGCATGCCGTAGTAGCTGAGCCGCTCCCACATTTCCGTGCCGAACAGCAGGAACAGCCCCTTGGGATGTCCGAGCATCTCGCCGGCATCGGCTGGCGGTCTTGGCTTGAGATCTTGCATGTCGGTACCTCTGACAAGCGTCGGGGCGGGAATAAAAGTTTCCCCTTGCCCGGTGGCGGGGGACGCGATTGCCTTGAGTATAGAACAGCGCCAATGAGGGGCGCGCCAGGTGCCGGCGCCGGTTTAGTCGCCGGCCTGGCAGCGGGTATAATCGCCGGTTTGCAGTCAGTTTCCGGATTATGAGTCACACCGACACGAAAGAAGCCCTCCGCGCACTGGACGCCCTCAGCGCCGCAATGGAGCAGCGGCTCGACCGCTGCATGGGGCGCGACCGGCACCGCCTGCGCAAGGGGCTGGGCAATGCGCGACGGCGCCTGAAGTCCGGCAAACCGGCGGACCGGATGCTGGCCCAGCTGGAGAGCGACTTGCAGGCCTCCGAGGCCCTGGCCAGTGCCCGGCGGGAAAAGCTGCCGCAGGTGAGCTGGCCGGAAGAGCTGCCAGTGGTAGCGCGCCGTGACGAGATTGCGGAGCTGATCGCCGACAACCAGGTGGTCGTGGTGGCCGGTGAAACCGGCTCCGGTAAGACCACGCAGCTGCCCAAGATCTGCCTGGAACTGGGCCGTGGCGTTTATGGGCAGATCGGGCATACGCAGCCGCGGCGGATCGCCGCGCGCACCGTGGCCAATCGTATTGCTGAGGAACTCGACCAGCCGCTGGGCCACTCGGTGGGGTACCAGGTGCGCTTCACCGATCACAGCGACGAGCATACCCACGTCAAGCTGATGACCGACGGTATTCTGCTGGCGGAAATCCAGCGGGATCCGCTGCTGAACAAATACGACACGCTCATCATCGACGAAGCCCACGAGCGCAGTCTGAATATCGACTTCCTGCTCGGTTACCTGAAGACGGTTCTGCCGAAACGCCCCGATCTCAAGCTGATCATCACTTCCGCCACCATCGACCTGGAGAAGTTTTCCCGGCACTTCGACAATGCGCCGATTATCGAGGTGTCCGGGCGTACCTATCCGGTGGAGATTCACTACCGTCCCCCCGCGGATAGAGACGCTGACCTGAATGAGCAGGTAATCGCCACGGTCGAGGAATTACTCCACGAGGAAAAAAGCAGCGGCAAGCGCGGTGGCGATATCCTGGTCTTCATGAGCGGTGAGCGGGAAATCCGCGAGTGTGCCAAGGCACTGCGGGACGCGCAGATACCGCAACTGGAAGTGTTGCCGCTGTACGCCCGCCTGAGCCTGGCGGAGCAGAACAAAGTTTTTCACGGCCATAAAGGCCGGCGCATCGTGCTCGCCACCAACGTGGCGGAAACTTCGATTACCGTTCCGGGTATCCGCTATGTGATCGATCCCGGCACCGCCCGGGTCAGCCGTTACAGCTACCGCAGCAAGATCCAGCGCCTGCCGGTGGAGGCCATTTCCCAGGCCAGCGCCAACCAGCGCGCCGGTCGCTGTGGGCGGGTCAGTGCGGGTATCTGTGTGCGCCTGTACGAGGAACGGGACTTCGAGCAGCGGCCGGAATTTACCGATGCGGAGATTCTGCGTACCAACCTGGCGGCGGTGATCCTGCAGATGCTGCAGTTGCGCATCGGCGATATCCGCGATTTTCCCTTTGTCGATCCGCCCGATCCAAGACTGATCAATGACGGCTACACATTGTTGCAGGAGCTGCAGGCAGTTGATGCCGGCGGCAAGGTGACACCTTTCGGACGGGCCCTCTCGCGCCTGCCGGTGGATCCGCGACTTGGTCGCATGCTGATGGCGGCGGGCGAGAACGACAGTTTGCGCGAGGTGCTGATTGTTGTCAGTGCCCTGGCGGTGCAGGATCCGCGCGAGCGCCCGGCAGAAAAGCGCCAGGCCGCAGATGAAAAGCACCGGCAGTGGCAGCATGAGAAATCGGACTTCCTCTCTTTCGTACAACTGTGGGATGCCTTCGAGGAACAGCGTCAGGAACTCAGTCAGAACCAGCTGCGCAAGTGGTGCCAGAAAAACTATTTGTCATGGCTGCGTATGCGCGAGTGGCGAGATATTCACCACCAGTTGCGGGTGGCGACCCGTGAACTGAAACTGAAAGAGAATCGCGAGCCTGCGTCTTACGAGGCTGTGCACCGGGCTATTCTGCCGGGGCTCCTCGGCAATATTGGAGTGCGTGACGAGAACAAGGAATTCCTTGGCTGTCGCAATCGTCGCTTCCATATCTTTCCCGGTAGTGGTCAGTTCAAGAAGCCACCCCGTTGGGTGGTCGCCTCACAACTGCTGGAAACCAGCCGCCTGTTCGCCCACACAGTCGCCCGTATCGAGCCAGACTGGGTGCTGGGTGTTTCCGAGCACCTGGTCAAGCGCAGCTATTCAGAGCCCCATTATGATGCCCGCGGTGGGCGAGTGATGGCATTTGAGAAGGTGACGCTGTACGGACTCGTGCTGGTTGAGAAACGGCGCATTCCCTATGGCAAGCTGAATCCAGAAGTGGCGCGGGAGGTCTTTATCCGCCAGGCGCTGGTGGAGCAGCGCTATCGGGGCAAGGGGCGCTTCTTTAGCCACTATCGTGACCTGCTGGAGGAGCTGGAAGACCTGGAAGCCAAGTCCCGGCGGCGGGATATCGTCGTCGATGACGAGGTGATTTTCCGTTTCTTCGATGAACGCTTGCCCGAGGACATCGTCAACCTCGCCGGTTTTGAGCACTGGCGCAAGCAGGCAGAATCCTCCGACCCCCAGTTTCTGATGATCCCGCGGGATCTGTTGATGCAGCAGAGTGCGGATCATATTGGCGAGGCACAGTTTCCCGATACCCTGCAGACCGGCGGCATCGAGTTTCCGCTTACCTATCATTTCGAGCCCGGCAGCGTAGAGGACGGCGTGAGCATTCGCGTCCCCGTCGCCGCGCTGCACCAGGTGCCGGAGTCGCGGCTCTCCTGGCTGGTGCCGGGGCTTCTGCGGGACAAGTGCATTGCCCTGGTGAAGGCGCTGCCCAAGCAGTGGCGCAAATACTTCGTTCCGGTACCGGCGGCGGTGGATCGCGCCCTGCCAAGGATGAAGCCGGAGAATGTGCCTCTCTGGCAGGCGCTGGCAGTGGAACTGCGCCGCCAGACCGCCCAGGAGCTCCCTGAGGAGGCCTGGGAGGGGGCAGAGGCCGGTCTGGAAGACTTTTATCGTTTCAATATCCAGGTACTCGATGAGGCCGGGAAGCTGCTTGATCAGGGGCGGGACCTGTCGCAGTTACAGGAGCGCTACCGGGATCGGGTGCAACAGGAAATCGCCACGGCCGGTGACGACTTTGAGCGGGAGGGTATCACCCAGTGGGACTTCGGCGAGTTGCCGGAGACCCATACCATGGACCAGGGCGGGCTCAAGATGCGCGCCTACCCGGCCCTCGAAGACTGTGGTGAAAGCGTGGCCCTGCGCCTGTTGGACAACCCCGCCGATGCCCGACGCATCAGCCGTGCTGGCATCTGCCGGCTGGCACTGTTGCATCTGCCCGATAAAGTGAAGTACCTGCGCAAGGAATTATTGCGGGGCAAGGAGCTGGGGCTTTCGGCTGCGGACCTGGGGCGGCGCGAGGAAGTTGCCGACGATATACTGCTGGCGGCGGCTCGGGAGCTTTTCTGGCCGGACGGGCAGTGGCCCCGATCCGCGGAGGAATTTCATGCTGCGCTGGCACGAGAGGCCGAGCTGGTGGATGTCGCGCAGGAAATTGCCGGGCTGCTGATCAAATCGCTGGGGGATCTGGTCCCGCTGCGGAAGAACATCAAGCAGCAGAAAAACCTTGCCGTCGCCATGGCTGTGGGGGATATCCAGCAACAGTTGGCAGGTCTCTTCTACCGTGGCTTTCTGTTTGATACTCCTCGTGAGTGGCTGCGCCAGTATGGCCGCTACCTCAAGGGCGTTTCCATGCGGCTGGAAAAAGCGGCGCTGGACCCCAATCGGGATCGACGCCTGCAGGCTGAATACCACCAGGCCGCGGAGCCTTTGCTCGATCTACTCGCACAGCATGACTATCGCACATTGATGGCCGAGCCAGCCCTGGTCGAGTATCGCTGGTTGCTGGAAGAGTTCCGGATATCCCTGTTTGCCCAATCCCTGAAGACACTGATGCCCGTATCCCTGAAGCGACTGCGCAAGCAGTGGCAGGAGATCGAGCAGTCTGGCCTGCGCTTTTCCTCCTGATCCAGTCTGTCCTGCCCCTGGTCCCGCGGAGCGTGCCGGGCCAGGGAGGGCCCTCTGGGAAACCCGAATGTGCTTCTCTGTACCCATTGTTGGCCTGTTTTCATGCGCGGGTGCCGAGGGTGGGGAAAGCCGTTCTCTTTGGGGTTGCCCCAGGAGCGGGGAATATCGGGAAAATACACAGTGACTGTAACAACCACCGCGCAAATACGACTATTCAACTGAGAAACGCTTCACGTAGTGCCGGGTTTCAGGCAACTTTACTGATACGTTGCGGGTCTCAGTGCGTAACTGGTGGAGAACCAGGCGCATTATACTGCCGGGAAGGTGGTTGAAAATTCCGCCACGGTGTCGTTTAGAATTTAAGGTATCCAAAAGGAGAATTGTTATGACTAAGAAGAATTTACCGCTTGCAGCGGCTGTCGGTGCCGCCTTCCTGGCATCTGCATCCTTGAACGTATCTGCCGGTATTGCCAGCGATGCTAACCCCTTTGCAGCGGAAGATCTGTCCTCTGGCTACAACCTTGCCATGCTGAGTGACCATGAGTCCGATGACAAGAAGAAAGAGGGTAAGTGCGGCGAAGGTAAATGCGGCGAAGAAGGCAAGAAAAAAGAAGGTAAATGCGGCGAAGGTAAGTGCGGCGAAGAAGGTAAGAAAAAAGAAGGTAAGTGTGGTGAGGGTAAATGTGGCGGATAAGAGCGTCGCATTGACCTGACCGGGGGCGCGACTCGCCCCCGGTTTAACTCTCACTTGTTCAAACTGGGACATCTGATTAAAGACAATTTTCGGCAAGGAGTGCTGTTTGAGGCCTCTGTCGTAAGATGTCCTGACGCATATCGAGCAAATAGCGCACAACAAATAGTGCACAGATAGCTCCGAGTATTCCACCATGAAAAGCCACGAGCAGAAAACTTTCCCCGTGAGCGGCGCAGGCCTTGGTCTACGCCGGTCAATGATGGGCGAGGAAATATCACCGGAAGGCATCGATTTTCTGGAGGTGGCGCCGGAGAACTGGATCGGGGTGGGTGGTCGTTTTGGACGCTGGCTACGAGCGCAGACTGAGCGCTTCCCCTTTGTGATTCATGGTCTCTCCCTTTCCATTGGCTCTCCATCACCGCTGGACATGGATCTGGTTCAGTCGGTAAAGAGCTTCATGCGCGAGCACGGAATACGTTGTTACAGCGAGCACCTGAGTTACTGCTCGGACCACGGGCATCTGTATGACCTTCTGCCAATTCCTTTTACCGAGGAGGCAGTGGATTACGTTGCAGAGCGTATCCGCCGCGTTCAGGATGCGCTGGGTCAGCGTATCGCCATGGAAAACGTTTCCTATTACGCTGCGCCTGGCCGCGAGATGACGGAAATCGAATTTATCAATGCGGTACTTACGGAAGCAGATTGCGACCTGCTGTTGGATGTCAACAATATTTACGTCAACAGCATTAACCATCTCTATGACCCGGTGGAGTTTCTCCGCGGGCTTCCGGGAGAGCGCATTGCCTATGTGCACGTCGCCGGTCATTACGATGAGGCGGACGATCTCAAGGTCGATACCCACGGTGCGCCTGTGATCGATCCCGTGTGGGAGCTGCTCGAGGAGGCCTACAAGCTGCATGGCTCCCTGCCCACCCTGCTCGAGCGTGACTTCAATATCCCGCCGCTGCCAAAACTGCTGGAGGAGGTAGAGTACATCCGTGCAATGCAGACCCTCGCCGAGCCGGAGGTTGCCTATGCGCGGGGCCGCTGATCAGGGCACGGGTGACAAAAGGTCCCCGGGTAAAAAGGGTGCTGACTTTCAGCGCGTGCAGCGGGATTTTGCGGCCCACCTGCGTGCACCGAGGGAGCACTCACCTCCCCCGGACATTGAAGACCGGCGTCTCGGCATCTATCGCGACCTGATTTACAACAATATCGAATCCTTTATTGCCAGCGGCTTCCCGGTACTGAGAAAACTGTACGGTGATGACGACTGGCACAAAATGGTGCGGGATTTTGTGCACCATCATGCCTCGCAAAGTCCGTATTTCCTGCAGATCAGTGAGGAATTCCTCGGCTACCTGCAGAACGAGCATCAGCCTCAGCCCTGCGATCCCCCGTTCCTGCTTGAATTGGCGCACTATGAATGGGTGGAGCTGGCTCTCGATGTGAGTGATGCGGAAATACCGGCAGGGTTGGATCAGGACGGGGATGTGCTGGCGCGCGTTCCGGTGGTGTCGCCGCTGGTCTGGAGTCTCAGTTACCGCTATCCGGTGCATCTGGTAGGTCCCGGCTATCGGCCCGAAGCACCGCCCGAGACGCCCACTTTCCTCCTTGTGTACCGTGACCGGCAACAGGAGGTCGGCTTTATGGAAGCCAATGCGGTCACCGCCAGGTTGCTGCAGTTGGCGCAGGCCGAGGAGTCGTCCGGGCTGGAGCTGCTGCAAAGCCTCGCCCGGGAGATGAAGCACCCGAATCCGGAGGTATTGGTGCAATTTGGGCGCGACCTCCTGGAAAAACTCCTCAGCGCCGGTATCGTTGCTGGACTGCGCTGAACCGGGCGCGGCCAATATCGAAAAAATCGGCCGTTATAACCGGAAAAACAGGCCGACTGCTATGCTGCCAAGGGTGGCTCCCGCTTCGCTCGGGCGGTAAAATCTTTCCACTTTCACGATTTGTCACAGGAGCAGGGTTTTGCTGGGACGCACATTGAGTTTGCCCTCGCTGACGCTATCGATACTGCTGGTGCTGCCTTTGGCCGCTCTGGGGCAGGACGACCCCTTTGCGGAAGTTCCGCCCGAGAACCTTCCGGTAGATGAGCAATCGACGACGTCAGACGGAGAGGGCGGCGCCGCAGAAGCTGGCGCCGGGGAGACAGAAGCAGCGTCCGGCGAAGAGGGCGAGACGGCGAGCGCGGCATCCGGTGACGCCGGTGGCTCCCTTGAGGAGGAGTACGGCTTCGACCCCGCGGCAGAATTTGGTGGCGAGCAGGACACTGCCAGCCAGGATCCCTGGGAGGATGTAAATCGCGCCATATTCCGCTTCAACGATACCGCCGACCGCTGGTTCCTGAAACCGCTGGCGGTGACCTATCGCGAAGTGACTCCTGTGTTCATGCAGCACGGAGTGAGCAATTTCTACGGCAACCTGCTGGAAATCACCAACTCCCTCAATAGTGCCCTGCAGTGGAAATGGGGGCAGGCCGGTAACGACGCCGGTCGCTTCCTGATCAACAGTACAGTGGGAGTGGTGGGTCTTTTCGATGTTGCCCAGCACTGGGGGCTCGATCCCAATGACGGTGAAGATTTCGGCCAGACACTGGCGGTCTGGGGTGTGCCCGCGGGCCCTTATGTAGTCCTTCCTTTCCTGGGGCCATATACCGTCAGGGACGTGCCCGGGGGTTGGGTGGATTTCTACACCAATCCCATGGTCCTTATCGATCACGATCCCACCCAGTTTGCTTTCCGGTTCGGAGACTTGGTGCAGACCCGCGCTAGCTATCTCAAAACAGAGTCCCTGCTGCAGGGGGACCGCTACGTCCTGTTGCGAGATGCCTATCTGCAGCGTCGCGAGTTCCTCATTAACGATGGTGCTTCTTCTACCGATAGCGATGATGATTTCGCCGCGGAGGAAGAGGCGGAGAGCGAGGACGCAGGTGACGAGGCAGAGGTAGACAGCGAAGCTGACCCGTTTGCCTTCTGAAAATACAAAAATGACCAAATTGGGCTGACCCCATGGGCGAGCGCCAGTCACTGCTACTGATCGAGGCAGACCAGCCCTCCCGCGATTTCGTGCGGCGGGCCCTGGCACGACTCGGGTTTACCGTCACGCTGGCGCAAAGCGGTGTGGAGGGGATTGGCCAGTTTGCCCCCGGGTTATTTCAGCTGGTGGTCACCGATTTACACCTGCCCGATATGGGTGGGCTGGAAGTGCTGCGCAAAATCAAGAAGTCCTCCCCGGAGACTCCCGTCGTCGTATTGGCATCCAACAGCGAAGTCAGCGATGTGGTGCAGGCACTTCGCCTGGGAGCCAGTGATTACCTGCTCAAACCGATCGAAGACGAGACGGTGATCGAGCACGCCATTTCCCGCATCACGGAAGCGGAGACGCTGGCGCAGGAGAATCGCGAGTACCGCGAAAAACTGGAGCGGCGCAATCGCGAACTGCGCGACAATGTCGAGGTGTTGCAGCGCGATCAGGAGGCGGGCCGGCTTCTGCAGCAGCACCTGCTGCCGAGGACGCCTTATCAGTATCCCGCCGGCATCGAAGCCGCCTACCGGCTGGTACCGTCACTCTTTCTCAGCGGCGACTTCATCGACTACGGCCTCTTCGGCGAGCGCTTTATCGCTTTCTATCTTGTCGACGTATCCGGGCATGGTGTCTCCTCGGCACTGGTCACGGCGCTGATCAAGCACAGCATCATGCACCTGCTGCGGGAAAAGCCGCTCTTCACCCACCTGGATGCACTGCATGACGACTTGCTGGAAATCCTGCAGACCATCAACCGTGAGCTGTTGGCCACCCGTCTCGACAAGCACGCCACCATGTTCGTGGGGGCGATCGACAGTCGCGCCCGCAAGTTGCACTACGCGGTGGCAGGGCAGATTCCCACGCCGGCACTGGTGACCAGCCAGGGGGCCGAGTGGTTGCCGGGCAAGGGCCGTCCGCTGGGCCTGTTTGAACAGGGTAACTGGCAGGTTCTGGAGGCCGCGCTGCCCAGTAACTGGAGCCTGGTGGCCTGCTCTGACGGGGTGCTGGAGCTTTTCAGCGGTGATCTGCTGGAGCGGGAGCAGCAGCTGCTGAACGCCATCGATACGAGTCGCGGGGACCTGGACAGCCTGTGTTCGGCGCTGCATGTGGACACCTCCGACCCCCTGCCAGACGATGTCACCATTCTCACCCTGCGGCAGAGTTGAGCATTGCTGACTGATTGGTCTATAACTGGTCCGGCAAAAGCTTGTCACGCTCAGGCGGCAGGAGTAAGCTCCGCCCGATTTGTAATCAAAAGTGTGGAATCGGCCAGTCCTTCCGGCGATGCCGCACTGACCCAACGTGAACTTTCGCCACTTCTGTAGTGATCGCCAGGTGCGGCACGGCGGAGGTGCCAGAGGTTGTTATGCAGTCCGGGCAAATAATGGTTGGCGCCCACGAGGGTATCTACGTCATCAAGCTGGTTGGTGATGTGCGGCTCAACCTGTGCACATCTTTCGATAACTTTATCGACAGTATGTTTAAGCACGATGACTTCAACGATGTCGTTTTCGACCTGCACGGGGCGAAAGGTGTCGACAGCACCACCCTGGGGCTTATGGCCAAGATCGCTATTCGCGCCCTGGAGCGGGGCTGTGAAAAGCCGCTGGTTCTGACCACTGATGAGGGTATCAGCCACCTTCTCGATGCCATGGGCTTTGACGCCCTGATCGAGGTCAGTGACGAGCACCGGGATTACGCCGCAGAGCCGCAACCTCTCAAGTGCAAGACGCCGGATGAGTGCGCAGCCCGGGAGAAGGTGCTGGAGGCGCACCGGGTACTGATGAGCATGAACGAGCACAATGCCGAGACCTTCCGCGACCTGGTGCACACGCTGGAGCGGGAGTGTGATCCCCTGGACAGCCCCTCTACCCGAATGCACTGAAGCCACGGGCGGCGGACCTGTCGCCCCGGCTTACGGCCTCACTCCTCACCATTAGCCCTAGCCCTGTCTATTTGAGCTTACCCAGCTCCCGTGCTTCTGCCCGGGCGCGGGTGAAGAGCCCGTGGGGCAGGTAGATGAGGTCCGCTACCCGCCGGATCAGGTGCTCTTCGAAGGGCTCGATGGTGCCGTCCGCCAGCGCCACCTGCCACATCTGCCGCACCAGCAAGTACTTGTTCTGCTCGTCGAACTCGCTGTTCACTGTCTGGGTGAACTCGTAGAGCGATGTGGCATCCTCCCGGTGGCCTAGTGCCTCCTCCACCAGCTCCCTGGCTTCACTGGCTTCGAGCCGGTAGTGCTGCTGCAGCACCGAGACCAGGGTTTCCCGCTCCCGCTCGTCCAGCTTGTGGTCCACGGTCGCGACTTCTGCCAGCAAGGCAGCGCTGATCATGCGCAGGTCACTGGCGTCGCGCTTTTCAATGTCCTCGCTATCGCCAATTTGCTCGAACAATTTACGAATTTGTCGCAGCATCAGTCGTCTCCGGCTCCTTCGCCTGTTGCAGGAGCAGCTGTTCCAGTTTTTCCTGATCGTGGACAAAGTTGCGGATACCTTCGGCCAGTTTCTCGGTGGCCATGGCATCCGCGTTCAGCTGGTAGCGGAATTCCGCCTCTGTGAGGGCCTGCCGGGGACGCTCCTCTGAAGCGACCTGGTCGGGCAGGCCACTGGCCAGGGTGCCGTTGTCCTCCTCCAGGCTCTGTAACAGCTGGGGGCTGATAGTGAGACGGTCACAGCCCGCCAAGGCCTCGATCTCACCGGTATTGCGGAAGCTGGCACCCATGACCACTGTGTTGTATCCACGGGACTTGTAGTACTGGTAGATGCTGCGCACCGAGGCCACACCGGGGTCGTCCGCCGCCGTAAAATCTTTGCCGCTGTTGGCCTTGTGCCAGTCAAGAATGCGCCCGACAAACGGGGAAATCAGGGTGACGCCGGCCTCGGCGCAGGCCACCGCCTGGCAGAAGCTGAACAGCAGGGTGAGGTTGCAGTGAATACCCTCCCGTTCCAGCACACTGGCGGCGGCGATGCCTTCCCAGGTGGAGGCCACCTTGATCAATACCCGCTCGCGCTCGATGCCGGCCTGCTGGTACAGGCGGATGAGTTGCCGGGCGTATTCCACTGTCGCGCGGGTATCGAAGGAGAGGCGCGCGTCCACCTCCGTGGAAACCACGCCGGGAACAATATCCAGAATCTCAGCGCCAATGGCGACGGCGAGCTTCATCGCCGCCAGGCGGCCGCGGTCACCACTGTGTTGATCCGCCCAGGCCAGGGCGTCCACCAGATAGGGCTGGTACTGGGGCAGCTGGGCGGCCTTGTACAGGAGCGAGGGATTGGTAGTGGCATCGTGAGGCCGGTAGCGTCGGATGGCCTCGATATCGCCGGTATCCGCTACGACTAGGCTGCGCTGGCGCAATTGTTCCAGTTTATTCATCTCACTTCCCTACTGTTATTTTCTGCAAAATCAAATCAACGTCACCGCCCCATGGGAATTCCGACTCAGGCGGCCTGTGTCACAAGGGCCAGGGCTTCGCGCATCACTTCCGGACCTGCGCCGGGTTTGTGGGCATTTTCGCTCAGGTGGCGGCGGAAGCGCCTGGCGCCGGGCACGCCCTGAAATAGCCCGAGCATGTGCCGACTGATGTAGTTCAATCGCTGGCCCCGGCTCATTTCCCGCTCGATGTAGGGCAACATCTGCTCGACGACCTCTACCGGCGTTGGTCCGGCGTCATCTCCGAAGAGGCGGCTGTCGACCTCGGCCAGCATGGCCGGGTTCTGGTAGGCGGCTCGCCCCAGCATAACACCATCGAGTTGCTGCAAATGTTGCTGGCATTCCTCGATAGTATTGATGCCACCATTGAGGACGATTTCCAGCTGCGGAAAATCCCGCTTGAGCTGGTAAACCATGTCGTATTTGAGCGGTGGGATTTCCCGGTTTTCTTTCGGGCTGAGTCCGTTCAGCCAGGCCTTGCGTGCGTGGACAATAAACGTCTGGATGCCCACCGCGGCCTGAGCTTCCACAAACGCGGTCAGCCCGGCGTAATCCTCCATGTCGTCGATACCGATACGGTGCTTGACGGTGACGGGAATGGAGGCCGCATCGCGCATGGCGGCCAGGCAATCCGCCACCAGGGCCGGCTCGGCCATCAGGCAGGCACCGAAGCGCCCCGACTGCACCCGGTCACTGGGGCAGCCGCAGTTGAGGTTGACCTCACTATAGCCCCACTGTTCAGCCAGCCGCGTGCACTCGGCCAGTTCCTTCGGGGCGCTGCCGCCGAGCTGCAGAGCGACCGGCTGCTCTTCCGGGTTGAAATCCAGGTGTCGCTCCCGGTCCCCGAAGAGGAGGGCGCCGGTGGTCACCATCTCCGTATAGAGGGTGGCGCGCCGGGTCAGCAGCCGCCAGAAATAACGACAGTGGCGGTCGCTCCAGTCCATCAGCGGTGCTGTACAGAAACGGTGGGAGACGGTCTGCCGGTTGGCGCTCTGCGCCGGAACGGTAGGGGAATCGGACATACAAACAGCGTGTTCGGGACAACAAAAAATGTGCCCGCATTATAGGGGAAAGGCGATGGTGCCCGGTACCGACGAAGTCAGTGGTTTTCCTTCTCGGAGCGGCTGTTACCGGTTTTGGCGGCGGGCTCCTCCGCTGTCTCCGGCTCTGGTGATTCCAGCGTCGACCGCAGGATTTTGACGATTTTGCGCGCGGTGGCCCGGTAGCTGGTCAGCTTGCCACCGGCAACGGCGAGCACCCGCGGGCGCTTCTGGTCGTCGCAGCAGATGAGGGTATCCCGCGGCCGGGAAAACGGTGAGTCCTTCGATCTTGGCAACACCCGCAGCCCGGCCCAGCTGTCGCAGATATCCTTGCCGCGCAGCACCCGGGTCTGGGGGAAATAGCGCTGCACCGTGTGTAGCAGGTACTGCTCTTCCTCCAGCGTCGGCGCCACATCCCGTGGGTCACCCTGGTAGCTGCGCTCGGTGGTACCGACCAGTGTTCTTCCCTGCCACGGCATGACAAAAACCGCGCGGCCGTCCTCGGCCTCGACATAAAAGATTTTGTCGCCCAGGGCGAGTGGCAACTCGATATGGGTACCGGCGACGAGATCCAGTGGCGGCAGTGGCGTCTGGGGCGAACAGCGTTCGTTGGTGGTATTGACCCAGGGGCCGCTGCAGTTGACCAGCACCCGGGCCCGCAGGGTGTTGAGTTGACCATCGGCCACATAGTCCACCCGCATCCCCTGGCTGGTCAGTTCAGCGCCCACGAGGCTGCCGGGGCAGATCAGGTGCGCTCCCTGTGCCACGGCGGATTCCACCACGTTGCGGGTCAGCGCCGCGTCATCGGTCTGGGCATCGTAATAGCGGTAGACGGCAATCAGGTCTTCACGGTTGAGGCCTGACAGCTGCTCCCACTCGCTGCGGGGGATTGCGCGGAAGCGAGAGTGGCCACTGATAACCCCGGCCAACAGTGAGTAGATTGTCAGCCCCAGTCGCACCGTCCACGGGGAGCGGCGGCTGTGGCGGTAGACAGGGATATAAAACGGCACCATGCGCACCAGCTGCGGCTTGTTGGCCAGCAGCCAGCGTCGCTCGCGCAGGCATTCATAGACGAGGTGAAACTGGCCGCTCTCCAGGTAGCGCAGCCCGCCGTGGATGAGCTTCGAGGAGCGGGAGGAGGTGGCCGCAGCGATACCCAGCTGCTCGAGAATCGCGACGCGATAGCCCGCCTCGGCCAGCGCGTCTGCTGCACCGGCACCCTGGATGCCGGCGCCAACCACCAGCACATCAAAATCCGTAGACATCGCTGGCTTCCCGGGAGCGCATGAGCAGGGGCAGGTTACCGGTCAGGATGTGATGGGCGCCGCGGGCACGCCACTGGACCGCCTCATCGGCGGAATTGACCTCGTAGACCACCCACTGCCAGGGGCCCGGCGGCAGTTCCGCATACTCGATCTGAGAGTCACGGATCAGCAGGTAGTCCGGCGCCAGGGTCAGGACCTCCATGGACAGGCACTGGGCGACATTGTCCAGCTTCAATGCTACCTGGTGGCAGCCGATGCTGCGGGCCAGGCGCAAACTGCGGCAGTCGCTGGTCAATATGGCAAAGGAGTCGCTCTGCTGTCGCAGTCGTCGGGCTACCGCTTCCACCGCCTGCTCGGCGCCCACGCTTTTCAGCGTCTTGTCCTGCAACTCGATAAACCAGTCCAGGTGCCGGTGGCTGCTGGCCCAATCGAGCAACTGGGCAAACGTGTTCATTGGCAGCTGGCGCAGGTCGCGGTCGCTGATCTTGTGCAGCGGTTTGGCCCTGCGGGCACCGGGAAGTTTGAGGTTGGGCTGGGCGAAGCACCAGGGCGTGCCCTCGGAGCTGAACTGGACCTGGGCCTGGATGGCGCAGGCACCGAGGCTGTGCGCGCCCTCAAAGGCCGCGATGGTGTTTTCCGGTTGGCGACTGGTGTCACCGCGGTGCGCTATCAGCATGGAGTCGATCCGTTCGGCGGGCGTTATTGTGCTTTCGGGAGCGCGCGCTGTGCCCGCGCCGGCGCTCTTCGCAACAAACTGAACTCAGATTGATGCTCCGCGGTGACCCCCGGGCCGGTCAGGGCCGTGGGCCGCGGCCATACAGGAAAAATAGTCGCTGCGTGCGCGCTTGCAAGGCGATAGCGGCGCAAAACACAGTCCGGGCCTGACTACCGCAAGGCGCCCGGTCCCACCGGTCTACACTGGCGAGGGGGACAGTGTTACCGCGCTGCCAGGCGCGGCCAGAGGTGTGATGTGAGCGGTGTAAAACAGGATGTTCCCCCGGCGCTGGTCCTGCTCGGCGTGCTGGGGCTTGGCCCCTGGCAATTGGCGGTCGGCGATGCGGCAACGGCCACGGCATCGGCCCGTATCACCCTCCACATCGCCCCACGTGCGGAGTTACATCATTCACCGGTGGGGACACAAACGAAGCTCTGCCTGTATCGGCAACCTGAGGATCACTACCGGGTGGAGGTACGGGACCAGGACGGCGCCTTGATTCAGAGCTTTTCCGGCAGGCGCGACGCCCACTGCCTGCCGATCGTGCCCGGCACGGGCCAGGACGCCGGGCGAGATACAAAGGGGCAGCGCACAGAGGTGATGATTATGGCGCAATAGTTGTTTCCACGGTGGCGCCATTTAGAATGGGGCTCTGTGTCACCATAAGCCTGAGCCCATGAGAAAGTCAGTAGCCAGAAATCTCTCCATCCTTTTTGCCCTGATCTTCGCCATCGCGGCCGGCCCCCTGTCTGCCGCGATGGCGCTGGACAAGATCATCGTCTATCTCGACGACGTGCCCAACGCGCGGGATGACATCGTGGTGACCAATCCGGACGCGGAAAACCTGTATCTGCAGACAGAGATCTACCGTGTGGATAATCCCGGCACCCCGCAAGAACAGCGTGTGCGCGTGGTGGACCCGCGGGAATTCAAACTGCTGGTCAGTCCCTCCAAGGCGGTCATTGGCCCGGGCGAGCAGAAGCGCTTTCGCTTGATGTCCCTGGAGCGGAACCTCGATACCGAAAAAGTCTATCGGGTGACCTTCAAACCGGTAGTGGGCGACATCAAGACCGATCGCACGGCGCTGAAAATACTCGTGGCCTACCAGGCACTGGTGTTCGTGCAGCCACAGGAGGGGCAGTATCAACTAGAGCTGCTTCGTGAGGATGGAAACTGGACACTGCTTAATCGCGGCAATATCAACGTGGAAATCGCGAAGGCGCAGTACTGCGCAGCCGAGGAGCAGTGTAACGACCTGCCGCTGACAGGGCGCATATACGCCGGTACCGGACTGCCGCTGGAGGCCAACTTAGACGGCGGATATCTTTCCCTGCTGACGCGTTCCGCAGGGAACACGGAAAAAATCCGACTGCCGCTGGCAGATTAAACCAGTTACTCCACTTCCACCGTCAGCGTCAGGGTATCGGAATAACTGGTTTCCGTGGCACTCCCGATCTCGGCCGGGGGCACACGAATATCGATACGCATGTTTTCCTCTGCGTAGCCGTTGCAGTCTGGCTGGGGGTGACCCAGCCAGGTATTGGAGGAAATCACCGCTTCCTGCAACGCTTCGGAACTTCCCGCGAGAGCCGATACGACGGTTTCGTATTGCAGGCTTTGCGTTGTGCCCTGCAGAAGAAAGTTTCCGCTGCCGTTCTGGCTGTCTGCCGTAATCCGGTAGAGGGCGCCTGAAGTTGTGTACACGCAGAACTGCTGGCTATCCAGATAGGCACCTGTTCCGTCGGCCACGAGCGCCATATCTTCCAGGCCGGAAATCCGGATTTCCGCATCAATCACCAGGTTGATTGTGAAGGTGACCTCCTCCCCGGTTGCAAGCCGGGTCACCGGTTTGGTGCCATCACAGGGTGTCGGACCACCGGAGTCATTGTCACCACACTGGTCGACCCCGAGTGTGAAGGTACCGCTGTAGGTGGTGCTTTTCAGCTTGCCCAGGTTCTGGAGTGAAACATTGATCGTTGCTGGCACCAGCTGTCCATTGGCACCACCCGGAAATAGCCCGGAGAATTCACCTGGAGAAAGTGCCTCTGAGATCCCGCTACTGGAATAGGTCAGCGTCACGTCCGCTTCGTCCTGCGCACCCTCGAGCACGAATTTTTTCCCATTTCGCGTAGTAGGCCCTGTTAACCTCACGGCATAGGGCGTGGCGAACTCACAGGTCTCGCTGGCCCCATCCGGTGAGCAGCTGCGCACGGCGAAGGTCACATTACCTTGGTCACGGATAGAGGGTTTGAAGGCAAAAGTATTGTCGGTATTTTCGAGCTGACAGACACCGATCAAGCGCTCATCGTAACCGGCTGCCGCCGGGTCATTGGGCGGGCCGGCACCATTGTCACAGGGCCGGGCGTTAGTGGATTCCGATGAGGCCGGCGAGGCCAGGGCAAATACCGCAGCGGCCAGAAGAATATGGGCAGGGCTAGCGGCTCGCATGTTCAAGCCCCTCTTCGAAGCACTGCGCAGTAGCGAGATCAATCACACCCAGGTTGACCCAGTGATCACCCGAGCTTTGCTCCGGCAGTGCAACCCGGCAGTTGCCCCAGCGCACTGGCGGCACCTGCAGGCGCCTGGGATCTGCCCGCATCTCCATCTGGAATACACCCATATCGTCGGTCACCGCGCTGTATTCACCGATACTAATCTTTGCATGTGCGACCGGGGAACCGTCTTGCACGATGCGGCCAAGCGCCAGGATCAATGGCTGGATAGCGTATTCTGCCTGGGCCACGTTACCGGGATACAGGGTAAGGATCTCACTCTGTTCGCTGTAATCGTAAAAACCGTCTTCCAGCGGGCGCAGGGCCACCTCGTAGCTGCCGAATGCCGGCAGGTTGATCAGCGACTTGCCGCCACCTTTCGCGTAGCCCCGTCGTACCCCATTGACCAGAATCTCGAAGTCCTGTTCGGGGCTGCCGTCGATGTCGACCATCACGGCGCTGCCGTAGGGCCTTTCTCCACCCCAGGCAAAGCCATCGCCATTGGTCATCAGGTTGGTGGAAAAGCTGCCCAGGTAATTGAGGGACTGCTGTGGGCCTTTATTCAGGTACTGCACCGTGGAGCTGGCGAAGCCTCGATGCCCGGCGAGGCGAGTATTGCTGCGCAGGTAGTGCCCGTCCTGGTCTGTTTCTGCGGAGAGCTGCTGGTCCAGCTCCAGGGCCCAGAGGTCGCGATCGTTCCAGGTGGAATCGAACCCGGCTCGCAGCCCCTCGCTGCCCGCATCTCCGCTATCGCTGCGCAGGCGGGCACTGTGGTTCCAGCGGCCGCTACGCAGTCGCATCTGGAAGCTGGCAGTGGTCAGTTGCTGGCCATCGGCATCACTGTGGGCAAGGGTCAGCTCGCCGAGCCAGTCGCGGGTGCGGAACAGGTTGCGACGGTATTCCAGCGTGGTCAGTCGTTCCGCAGCGGTTTGTTCATCATCGAGGGTGAATTCCGGGCGCGACAGGGAAACTCCGCGGTCCCGCTCGCTGTAGCGCACGGCCAACTGCCCCCCTGCCAGAGGTGCCGTAAGGCTGGCATTGCGTTGCAGGAAGCCCCGGTTCAGCAGTGCATAGTCATCTGCCACGAACGCGCTACCCTGATCCTCAAGGCGGGACTCATTCGCGCTCAGCTGGAACCAGGGGGTCGTGAGTGCGGCGTAGAGTCGGTAGCCGCTGCGGCCGCTGTCTGTCTCCAGAAGACTTGGCGACAGTTCCAGGTAGGGCGTGACCCAGCGAGCGCCGACCTCCAGCAGCTGGGTATTGTTGGTGGCCGCCACATTGGTAAAAAGCCCCGCATTGTCGAGCACGCGCCGGGCCACCCCCGCCTGCAGGAAAATATCTTCCGCAGCATCCGGCAGGGTTTCTGTCGGGTTCAGCTGCGCGGGCTGTCCGGCCTGCAGGCTCCAGCGCCACTCGCCGGGGGCGGGCAGCAGGGAGTCCTTGGCAAAGAATTCAGAATACTCCGCAATCACACGACCGCTGTCATCCAGGGTGCGTATTTCCAGCTCGTAGGCGCCACCGGGCAGGCTGGAAGTGTCCAGCAGCTGGTTGCCGGCTTCCAGCAATTCACTGTGCAGCAGTCGCCCGTCACGGCGCACTTCCACCCGCCCGCGCACGGGCATATTTACTTCCAGCGGCGCACCCTGCTGGTAGCGATTGTCGGCGCGACTGTTATTGGAACTGCGATACTCGACACCGTACAGGTAGGGCGCAGCGGTAAAGCTGCTAAAGCTGTTGTAGGGTTGTATCAGGCCAACAGAATAAGCACGTCCGCGATAATCCCGCGTCCAGTGCAGCTGGTAAATCTGCCCGTCATCCTGATCGCCTACCGTCCACTGGCTGTGCAGGCCGCTTTCGCCAAAGCTGAGGATTGATTGTCCGTACAGTGAGAAGGCCTCGGAATCAGGCCCAGTCTCGCTCTGGACGCCGGACCAGCTGCCGGTCAGGTTCTGCACGAAGGAGAATTCGCTGCTGGATTCCGGCAGGTAGGGATCTTCGATCGCCGCGCGCTGGGGTAGCAGATGCGGGGCAATAAACAGATCGATCCGGAAGCGGTTTTCGTCGTAGATCAGACCGATATCAGTCGGGTTCAGAATGCCGCAATTGTTTTTCTGCAAAGCGTGACAGAGCTTGTCGCCGTTACGGGCAAGGGGCCGCTGTATTAGCGACTTGATGAGGTTTGGGTCCAGCGTTTTCGGAAGTAGTTGTAATACGCGCTCCGAATTTTCAAAGCGCACAGTACCGGGATCGAGTGTGATTTGGACGGAACCAAGTTCGCGATTACCAAAATATAGATCTGCTACTAGACTCTGGGGCTCAATTAAATCAGAAAAGCCATCTGGCGCTGCAGTATCTAGAGTGAAAATGGCCCGCGCGACTGCCCAGCTGTCAAGAGAGTGGACAGTGATTAAAAGCGTAAAAAGACCTCCAATTGTTATTTGCTTCATTGGTAGATAACCGACGATCACTAGCGTTGGTAACGCTAGCGATCTCAGTCACCATCACTATTCAGCTGTAACTGTGACTGTGAGGGTGTCAGCGTAGGACTCACTCGAAGCGCTTTCCCAGTCTGTTGCCAAGACCGTTACGTAAATACGAGCGTTTTCGGTTGTGCAAGACAGTGTCTGGGTTCGGAGGAAGGTATCTGCAATGCTTCCGTCAGCTGCAGGGGTGTATCTCGTTCCTGAATTATCAATGTTGTCTAAAAATTCGACAGTGTAAGGAAGAGAGTCATTCACTCCAGCCAGCTCGTAAGGTTCAGTGCCTGTTCCGCCTGAGCTCCCGTTTGCACTAAGTAAATCTATGCTGTATCTCTCAAATCCAATCCCACCGACACAAATGTCTTCTTGCCCTGTAATAGGGTTCCCGGCCACTCCTGAAGGGAGCGGTAGATCGGCTAGGCTAGTGACGATGATTTGTTTTGTAATGCCGAGGGTAATTTCAAAAGTGCCAGTGGAATCTGAAGGTCCGGGAGTCCCCTGAACCGGTGCAGCTGAAAGCGACGAGTTCAACCCGATAGCCAATGTGGCAGCAACGAAAGCACGAATAGAGGTCTTCATTTCCAATTTTCCCCGAAGTCCATTGTTGTAAAGCGATGTTCTGATTCTGTTCTTTATCCCAGTACGCAAGCACTTACGTACCAGATGGCTGACTTTGGCATATGGTGTCAGGGCCAAGTAGCCTTTATGGGCGCAATATTACCTTTTTTGTGATGTGAGTCACGTTGTTTTGGGGCTTTTTTCCTTTTGTTGGTGCAGATTTGCGCCAAATGTCGGGTTATACAGGTTCTGCTTTCTGGACTGTGCGGCTGGCCACCGTCGCCTTTATAATGCCGCGCCTAAACTTGACCCCAATCCACATCCCCAATCAGGTTTGTTATGACCGTAAGAACCCGAATTGCCCCGTCGCCCACCGGTGATCCCCACGTCGGCACCGCTTATATCGCCCTGTTCAACATGTGCTTTGCCCGCGCCCAGGGCGGCCAGTTTGTACTGCGGATCGAGGATACCGACCAGCAGCGCAGTACTCCGGAGTCGGAGCAAGCGATTCTGGACAGCCTGCGCTGGCTGGGGCTGGACTGGGATGAGGGCCCGGATGTGGAGGGCGCCCACGGACCCTACCGTCAGAGCGAGCGCGGTGACATTTACCGCAAATACTGCGAGCAGTTGGTGGAGAAGGGCCATGCCTTCCACTGCTACCGCACCGCCGACGAGCTGGAAAAGCTGCGGGAAGAGCTTCGCGAGGCCGGCCGCACCGCGCTGAAGCCCAGCGACCTGGCCCTGCCGGCAGAGGAAGTGGAGAAGCGCAAGGCCGCCGGCGAGCCCTACGTGGTGCGCATGAACGTGCCCGAGAGCGGCACCTGCGTGGTGGAAGACTTGCTGCGCGGCCCAATCGAGATCGACTGGGCCCAAGTGGATGCACAGATCCTGCTCAAGTCCGATGGCATGCCCACCTACCACCTGGCGAACGTCGTGGACGATCACCTGATGGAGATCACCCACGTGTTGCGCGGCGAAGAGTGGATCAATTCCGCGCCCAAGCACAAACTGCTGTACGAGTACTTCGGCTGGGACATGCCGGTGCTGTGTCACCTGCCGCTGCTGCGTAACCCGGACAAGACCAAGCTGTCCAAGCGCAAGAACCCGACTTCCATTCTCTATTACCAGCGTGCCGGCTTTATGCCCGAGGCACTGCTGAACTACCTCGGCCGCATGGGCTGGTCCATGCCGGACGAGAGCGAGAAGTTCACCCTGGACCAGATGCTGGAACATTTTGACATCCATCGCGTCTCCCTGGGCGGCCCGGTGTTCGATGTAAAGAAGCTGTCCTGGCTGAACGGCCTGTGGATCCGCGAGCTGGAGAATGAGCAGCTGGCGGACCGCCTGACCCAGTGGATGCTCAACCGCGATAACCTGCTCAAGGTACTGCCCCACGCCAAGGAGCGCATGGAGACCTTCGGCGACTTCGCACCGCTGGTCGCTTTCCTGGCCGCCGGCCAGCTGCCCCTGACCGAGGCCAGTTTCGCCGACAACAAACTGGAGCTGGACGAGCAGAAAAAGCTGCTGCAGTTTGCCCTGTGGCGCCTGGAGGCCCTGCGCAGCTGGGATCGCGACAGCATCTTCCAGACAGTGAAATCCCTGGCCACCGCCATGGAGATCAAACTCAAGGACTTCAACGCGCCCCTGTTCGTGGCCATCAGCGGGACCACGGCCTCCTTCTCGGTCATGGATGCCATGGTGCTGCTGGGCCCGGACCTGAGCCGCGCCCGCCTGCGCCACGCCGTGGACGTCCTCGGTGGCGCCGGCAAGAAGGTGCTGAAGCGCTGGGAGAAAGAGTACGCGGGGCTGGTCTAAGCCCCTGAGGACGGCGGCAACCCCGCCCGAAACCAGAGGCGACGCGCCGGTCGTAACTGATTGATTGAAAAGTTATTTTTTCTGTTGACAGGCGCCGGCGCACTGTTAAAATGCGCCTCGCTTTCAGGGGAAACGCACTTCGAAAGCGAAAATTTGGGGCTATAGCTCAGCTGGGAGAGCGCAACACTGGCAGTGTTGAGGTCAGCGGTTCGATCCCGCTTAGCTCCACCAAATACGAAAAAGGCCGCATCCGAAAGGATGCGGCCTTTTTCGTATTGGGTTCCAGCTGTGGGAGCGAGGCACAGCTCCGGTTCACAAGGAGCCGCAGCGTGGCGACGCAGAGCGCCTGGACAGGCGACCCCGAAGGGGTGAGCGGGCGCAGCCCGCGAATCATCCCGCTTAGCGCACGACCAGCGCCCACGGAACTTTTTTTCCCTCCAGGCCGCATCCGAAAGGATTCGGCCTTTTTCGTATTTGGTGGAACTGCGGCGACGTCGAGGCTAAGCACCGGTTCACATGGCAAAGTGAAGCACCCCGATAGCCACTGAGCGTTCCCCCGAGAATGCTCCGTTAGATTGCCGCTTCCCCCGCCCTTCCATCAAACCCTTACTTCATTTCTCAGTCTGCCTGCTGGATGCCCCTCCGCCCATATGTACTTCAGGGGCCTTATGCCGATCGCACGATGCTCCCTGTAAGACCACCATGATCCCTGGCCCTGAATCAGAGTCAGCCGCAATGCTTCATTGAAGTAAAAGAGAAAGATATTGGCGTTCATTTCCCTCGTTCTGGCACTTGTTGGCACGATCAAGAGTGTTACCTGTGCTTTTGGGTTGTAATGCAATCTGTGGAGCGTTAGACCAGTTACTGAAGCGGCTCGTTTGCAAAGGTTCGAATCTCATAGGAAAAGTTAATTTCGAGGGCCTGAAATGATGGACAAAAGAGCGCTATCACTATCTTTAATTTTTCTATTAACCGTCGTTACACCTCACGGTTACACTGAGGTGGAAAATCGCTCTCTTGACTCAAACCTTCGCGAGTTGATTCTTTCTGATCTGAAGGTCGCTAATGGAGGGGATCTTGTTGATGCAGGAATCGGAAGGATCAGCGTGGGCACTATTGCTTCCAGTAAAAACCTTGGAAGGCCAGTGGAGATTCGCATTGGCGCGTTCAATCGACAGGTGGTGCTTTCTGAAGTGATCAATGAAAGTGAATCTGGTCTGGTACACATCAAAGGCAAGGTTCGGTGGAGGGAGGACAGCTATGTGAGGTTTACCCTGAGAAGAGAGAGCATCATTACCGCTGATGACAGCGGGCAGCGAGTGCAGGGAGTCTCGGGTGTGGTTAGGGAGGGGGATTCCCTCTTCAGGATTCGGCCGGTGGGAGAGAACCTTCAGAACGAGCTGATTTATCGGCCTGGTGAAACCCTGAAAAATCGCCCTTTGTGGCTGAGTGGGGATTCACTTGGTGAGAAGCGGGCGAGGGTGCTGGAGGCTGCAGGGCTGAGGTTTGATAAGTTTGGAAAGGCGTTCTTCGGCTCATATGAGGTAGATTCCTCGGGAGAGCTGCTCAGGATACAGGCTATTCCCGAGAAGCTCGGTCTCAAACCTGGCGTTGCAATAGAAGAGATTGTAGCCAAACTCTCCATCTATATGCCGTTTGTTGGGGGAGAGAAGTGGGACCTGAGCGAGATTACCCCTTGGGGTGACCGAATTCGGTATGACTTCTCACAAGAGATCAATGGCATCCCCGTTGAAGGGGCTTTTTTACGCATATGGGTGAATAAAAAAAATAAACTGCCAGTGATCGCCACTGCGCAGGTGGTCATGGATTTTGGATTGAAGAGTAAGCCAGAATTGTCTTGGCAAGAGGCGCAGGACATCCTCGATGAATATACAAGGAGCAGGGGGCATGTAGTGGAGCCAGTAGAAGAGAGTGCGATTTTGCGAAAACTGATCTATCGGCGCGTAGGTAGTGACAAAGTGACTGGCGAACTTTTCTGGATGCTCTCATCCAATACCGGGGAAATTAGCCCGGTGTACTATGTCAGCGCTGAGACCGGGGAGATTGTATCGAATTTTCATTCTTCTCATGCTCTCCAATCTGATTCTGAGTGAGCGAATCAAGGGGCTTGGCCATGAGTCGTGGCACGGCTAAACCGGCCCTGACTGCGAACTCACCACCGGAGTCGTCGCCTGGGCCGGCGGCTCATCCGCCATCTCTTCCGGCGGCTGCAAATGCTGCTGCATCACCACCTCCGCGGTCTTCGACGCGTTGTAATTCATCACCAGCTTCGGCTCGTCGGTAAACACGCCTTCAGCGCCCATGCCCTCAACCAGGCGCAGGTCTTCCATGCTGTTGACGGTGAAGACGTAACTTTTCAGGCCGCGGCGCTTGCCGTCGGCGATCATGTCTGCGTCGGCAAAGTCCAGGCTGAGGTGCATGGAATAGGCCTTGAGCGGTTCGGTGCAGGCGGCCAGGTCGAGGGGAATGCCGTCGATTAGCACGCCGCGGCGCACTTCCGGCAGTATTTGCAGGCTCTCGTAAACCTGGCGGTGGTCGAAGGAGGAAATCAGGTACTGCTCGAAACTGGCGCCATGGTCGCGGACGTAGGACTCGAGCTCCGCTGCCACCAGGGCGGCGCAGTTGGGACCTTTCAGCTCGATATTGAGCTGGGCGTGATTGCCCACCACCTCCAATACTTCCCGCAGCGTGGGCACGCGGCCGCCGCAGGGGAGCAACATCTCGCGCAGGGTTTCGGGGCAGAGGTCGGTGATGAGTTCGCTGCCGGCAATCAGGCGGCCGAGCCGCCGATCGTGCTGGACCAGCAGCTGTCCGCCGACATTCCAGATATCGATTTCGATGCCGTCCACATCGAACTCCAGGGCGTGCTGAATGGCTTCCAGAGTGTTCTCTGTGGCCTTTTCCCGGTAGCCGCGATGTGCGAAGCAGAAGAGGGTGCCCGGTATCTGCATACGTTCACAGTAGGGTAACTTGTACGGTAACACGTCTGCCATGCCGGCAGTCTGCGCCTGAAGTATGACGCGGGTGTGACAACCGGGCCACTAATCTGTGGATGATTTTTACCCGCCGGTCAGTCGTCGGCGGACAGGGACCGGTAGCAGCCGCGGTGGAAGACCAGCGGTTCGCCGCCCTCGGCTTTGAAGTCCAGCACTTCCCCGAGGAGGATAGTGTGGTCACCGCCCTCTACGCAGTTGCTCAGCCGGCAATGGAAGTAGGCTGCACAGTCCTCCAGGATCGGTACCTGCTCAGCCCCTTGATGCCAGCGCACCTGGCCAAACTTGTCGGCGCCGCGACCGGCGAACAGGTTGGAGACATGCTGTTGATCGGCCTTGAGGATGTGCACAGCGAAGAAAGGCTGCTGGGTGAAGGCCTCGTAGCCCAGGGACTGCTTGTCGATACTCCACAGGATCATCGGCGGATCCAGGGAAACAGAGTTGAAGCTGTTGACCGTCATCCCCAATGGGGTGCCACTGGCATCGCAGGTGGTAACCACGGTCACGCCGGTGGCGAACTGCCCCAGGGTGTCGCGCAGGGCGCGGCTCTGTAGTGCGTTAGGAGCGGGGGCCGTGGAGTGCTGTGTGGTCATACTGTTGCTTAAAAACTGATCATTTCTAGTGAAGGCGGCCATTCTACGGCAAATAAGCTGTCAATGCCCGTTCGGTGATGCGCGGAACACCTCATCACCGTGGGCAGGGACGACCCGGTGGCAGATTCAGTCTCCTGACTCTACCGCCCTTATCTGGTCATTATTGGTTGGCATTCGTCCGAGAGGCTGTCGCGGCGGGCAATGCCATCGCCTGTCAGAGCGAAGCCGAGCAGCTGTCCGTCCGGCCCCCGGAATTCGGCGCAAACTCCATCGGCGCTGGCCTCAACTTTCCATTCGCCTTCACTGCCGGGGCTGGGCGGGCAGACGGTAGTGGGGCGCAAGGTAGTCTTCACCGCGACGGGCATCACACCGTAAGTGACCGGTGTCTCGTCGCCGGACAGGGTCTTTGCCAGGGCGCGAGCGCACTGCATCAGGGGAGCGACAAAATACAGCAGGTGCCCATCTACCTCGGCGCAGTCACCGAGGGCATAGATATCGGGGTTGCTGCTCTGCAGGGTGCGGCTTACGGCGATGCCGCGATCGACGCTAATCCCGGCCGCTTCGGCGAGGCCGGTGTTGGGTTGTAATCCCAGGGCGGCCAGGGCGATATCTGCTTCCAGGGTGTCGCCATTATCCAGCTCGGCAGTAATGCCGCCGTCGCGGCGGTTCAGCGTCGCTACCTTGCGGCCACCGTGAAAACGCACACCGGCCCGTTCAAGCGCGCTTTGCAGGTCGCGACCGGCGGCCTCCGGCAGTAGGGTCGCCAGCGGCCAGGCTAGCGGGTCCACCAGGTCCACCTCGTAGCCGGCCTGAGTCAGGTCATTGGCAAACTCGCAGCCGATGAGGCCCGCACCAATCAGCAAGACTTTGCGCTGGCTGGTCAGGGCAGTGCGGAAGCGGTGGTAGTCACCCAGGCTGTTAATGCGGAACAGGCGCGAGAGGCCGTCGCCGGCCATAGGCGGCAGTGGCCGGCAGGCGGCGCCTGTGGCAAAGACCAGCTTGCCGTAGCGGAGTGTGGCCTGATGGCTGCCGTCCTCGGGGACCAGGGTCAGGGTGCGGGTGTCCGCATCCACATCACTGACGTGGGTGTGCACGAGGATTTCTGCGCTGAGCTCCCTGGCCATGTCCTCGGCGGAGGCGCTTGCCAGTTGCTGGGGCGTCTTGCCGTGGGCCAGTGAGGCAGACAGCAGTGGCTTGGAATAGAAAGTACCGTCGTCACCGGTGATCATGATCAGCGGTGTGCGCTGGTCCAGCTTGCGGAATTCCCGCGCCAGGTTGTAGCCGGCGAGACCGGTGCCAATGATGACCAGCGGCTCGCGGCCACTATCCACTGCAGGCGCCTCGGGTTCGCTGGTGGTCGCTGGCTCCGGGGCTTCCTCGGACACCAGCACCATGTCGAACTCGTCCTTGCCGACGCCACACTGCGGGCAGCACCAGTCTTCGGGGATATCCTCCCAGCGGGTGCCGGGGGCAATGCCATCCTCGGGCCAGCCCTTGGACTCGTCGTAGACCCAGCCGCAAACCATGCACTCCCAGATGCGGTAACCGCCAGACTGGGTTGCCGTGGGGGCTTTTTCGGCGCCTGGTGCCTTCTCCCCGGCAGGTTTTACACCGCTCTCGCTGGCGGGCTGCTCCTGCTGGGAGGCGGCCGGCAGCATCTCGAAGTCTTCCTTGGCGGCGCCGCATTCCGGGCACGCCCAGTCGTCGGGGATGTCTTCCCAGCGGGTGCCGGGGGCGATGCCATCCTCCGGCCAGCCCTTGGCCTCATCATACACCCAGCCACAAATCTGGCATTCCCAAACGCGGTACTCGGACATGCTCTCTCCCGTGAGGCAACTGCTATGCCCGGCGCGGACCGGGCTGTGAAAAAGTCGAGGCGGGAGTGTAAAAAAAATCGGAGGGGAAGTCTGCTACTCGGCGTCGCGCTGGGCGATATTGGCGAGCGCATTGTGGTAGATCTCGGCAATCTCTTCGGTGCTGGTGATCGAGATGCCGGGATCGTGCACCAGTCCGTCCCGCAGGCCATAGACCCAGCCGTTGACGGAGAGTGCCTGGCCGCGTTGCCAGGCGTCGCGGACAATGGTGGTCTGGCATACGTTGACGACCTGTTCGAGCACGTTGAGCTCGCACAGCAGGTCAACCCGCTGCCGCTCCTGGAACAGCTTCACCAGTGCCTGGTGCTTGTCGCGCACGTCCTGAATATGGCGCAGCCAGTTATCGATCAGGCCCAGTTGCTGATTTTCCAGCGCCGCCTGCACACCACCGCAACCGTAGTGTCCGCAGACGATGATGTGCTTGACCTTGAGGATCTCCACTGCGTACTGCAGCACCGACAGGCAATTGAGGTCCGTGTGCACCACCACGTTGGCGACATTGCGGTGTACAAACAGCTCTCCCGGTAATAGCCCGACAATTTCATTGGCCGGTACACGGCTGTCGGCACAGCCAATCCAGAGGTATTCGGGTGACTGTTGCTTGGATAGCTTGAGGAAAAAATCCGGGTGGTGCTTGGAAGTGGCCTGTGACCACTGGCGATTATTTTCGATCAGGTGTTTTAAGGGGCGCACAAAAGGGTTCCAGAAAGACTGTCTGTTCACTGACTGATCGAGCTTACTCCTGATGGGGCAGGGGGCCAAGCGGCATCTGCCGGGCCGGCGGATGCGACACTGAATTACCGGGTTGATTTTGCTAATCTGCAGCTCCAGCCGAGTGCCGACCGCCTGTTACTGTTTGGCGGCACCCAACCTGACACGGGCAAGGAGCTAAAAGGATGAGAAGAAGGAAGAGCAAGCCGCAACAGCGACGCCGGCGTCCCTACCGCGCCAGCCCGCTCTGCCGCCATCGCACACGGGCCCGCTGGCTCCTGGCCCAGCGTATCCGCCTGCGTAACTACATAAAGAGCCTCTCCACGCCGGGTGCCGATTCGGACAAGCAGTCGGAAAGTTAGTCAGCCCCGGTTGAGACAATCCCCATCTTGAAACCCCGTTTGGCGGTACAGCCCTTATGGACGCCATCTTGCCGATTCACCAGGAGTGCTCATGAGCAAAAACACCATCGACATTGTGCTCGCGGATTATGCCAACTCACAGCACGCCGAAGCACTGGTAAAGCTGATGGATGAATATGCCCGGGACCCCTACGGTGGTGGTGAACCCCTCAGCGATACCTGCCGCGAGCAGCTGGTGTCGAAACTGGCCGCATTCCCCGGGGCTTTCTCCGTGCTGGCCTTTGACGATTCCCGGGCGCTGGGTCTGGTCAATTGCTTCACCGGTTTTTCCACCTTTGCCTGCAAGCCCCTGGTCAATATTCATGATGTGATCGTCACCGGGGAGGCCCGGGGGGGCGGTGTTTGCGGGCAGATGCTGGAACTGGTCGCTGCAGAGGCAAAACGCCGCGGTTGCTGCAAGCTGACGATGGAAGTTCTGGAAAAAAACCGACCGGCGCAACGAGCCTATCGCAAAGTCGGTTTTGAGCCCTATGTGCTGGATGAAAATATGGGGGCTGCACACTTCTGGCAGCGCTATCTGTGATCACTTTTTCAGTTGGCACGTAAGTTTCAAGTGGAGCGTGAAGGGGCGCCAAAGCCGGCGCAGGGAGCCCCCGCTGTGCAATACTTTCCCGTGCAATGAGTTCCACCCGACAGGGTATCGAGCGGGACGGAACAGGGAGGAAGGTTGCAATGCGATTGAGTTCCACGCTGGCGCAGGGACGTTATGAATACAGTTGCGATGGCCGCACCATGCCGGTGCAGGACAGCTGGCAACTGGGCTTGAACGATCAGGGACAGCGAATAGTGGTCAGCCAGCGGCTGGTCGGTGAGCAGGGTTTCGGCATGGCGGTGCGGGCCCGGTTACAGGAAGGGCTGGTAACCGAGTGCGAAATCCGCTGGCGCGACGAGGTGGACGAGGTGAACGCTCACTACGCGTTGCAGCCGGCCGCCGGGGAGCCTGCCATGGGCGACCCCATCGCCGCACACTGGACCGGGCCCAACGGCCCCCAGCAGGCCGAGCTAGAGGGGCATAACCGCCTGTTGTTCCCCCTGATGCGGATCTTTATGGGACCGCTGCTGCTGAAGCTCGATCAGCGTCGCGAGGGGCTGGAAGTGGTCAGTCCGGATATCGTCGACCCATCCCAGCGCGGCAAGCTCCTGGCACCGCGTATCAGTTTTCGCTCCGCGCGGCCCATGGCCGGGGATGCGGCTATCCAGGGTGCTCAGGAGCTCGGCCCGGATATCTCCGCCTTTATTTATCACGGCGACGAGGCGGAACGGGATGCCCACTGCTTCCTAGACAGTCGCGGGCTGTTAATCGGCTACGACTGGCCATCGAGCACCGGCCGGCTCTGGCAGGTGCGGCTGCGGGACCTTGAGTGGTCATCCCAGTTGCAGGCGCTGGCGTGAGCGCTGCCGCGCGCCAGTGTCTATATCGGTTCGAATAGGGATTCTCCGGTTCAGGCGTTACCCGTGCGCTCGAAACTCCGTGGCCCCTCTCCCATTAGCCTGATTCGCGTTCAAACATTTCCCCCGTCGGAAGCATTCTGGCCTGCCGGGGTGTAAGCTTGGGCCCCCGCAGTGATGCCAGGAGACAAGCTTTGCCACACGGTCGTGCCCCAAGACTTTTCCTCGTCTTGATGTTTTTCGCGCCTCTCGCATTCGCCCGGATTGCGGTCGCACAAGAAGTGCCTGCCGCGATGGAGGGGGAGCCTGCAGAGCCCGATCTCCCTATTGTCAGCTCGCCGGAGGAACTGCCCATTGAGCAGCGGGAGGATAACTGCCTGCGCGAACAGTTGTTGGTGGCGCCCGCCAGTATCACCCTGGAAGAGATGCGCCGCTTCTGCGCCGAGCGGGTGCGGGAGGCGCCCCACGAGCGTGAGCCGCAGCCGCTGTTCGGCACCGTGGCGGAGCCACTGCCAGGAAAGACGGAGACCACCACCGAGCTGGCCACCAGCCAGGCCGCTCAGGCGATCCGCGATGCCGCCAACAACCCCTTTACGCTGGCATCCCACAAGGTCAACTACCTGTTGCCGGTGGTCTATAACCCTGCGCCCAACGAGGCGGGGCTGGAAGATTTCGAGGAGGAAGGCGCCGATATCCACCTCAATGAGATCGAGGTGCAGTTTCAGCTCTCGGTGCAGGTGCCGGTGTGGCGGGGCTTTCTGGGCAAGGCTTCCTTTATGAGCCTCGCCTACACCAACAGGAGCTTCTGGCAGGCCTATAACTCCGATGCCTCCTCCCCTTTTCGCGAGACCAATCACGAACCGGAACTGATCGTGACCTGGCTGAATGACTGGAGTGTGTTCGGGTTTCAGAACGTCGCCAACCAGCTGGCGCTCAACCACCAGTCCAATGGCCGCAGCGAGCCACTCTCGCGGAGCTGGAACCGTGTCTATGCCAATTTCTTCTTCGAGCGGGAAAACATGCTTATCAGCTTCAAGCCCTGGTACCGGATACCGGAGGACAGCGAGGAGGATGACAACCCCGATATCGAGGCCTACCTCGGTTACTTTGAGCTCTCCGGCACTTACAACGCACGCAATAACCACAGCGTTTCCCTGAAGCTGCGCAACAACCTGCGTTCGAACAATCGCGGTGCCTTCGAGCTGCGCTGGGGCTTTCCGATGGGTAACCGGGTTCGCGGCTATGTGAAGTACTTTACCGGTTATGGCGAGAGCCTGATCGATTACGACGAATACGTGAATACCCTTGGAATCGGGTTTGAGCTGGCCAGGGGGGCTCATTAACCTGGCACGCACTGCAGGCGGCAGTGGTGCCAACTAGCGGGGAATTTCGTCATGGGGTTTGAGGACACCTATCGCCTCAGTGCTCACGCGGTCATTACCAATGAGGCGGGCGAGATACTGCAGCTGCGGGCGACTTATGCCGATTGCAGCTGGGGCCTGCCCGGTGGTGCGCTGGACCGCGGCGAGACGGTGCACGAGGCCCTGCTGCGCGAATGCCGGGAAGAGCTGGGCCGGGAAGTGGGGATCGACTACCTGAGTGGTATTTACTATCACCGGGTATACGGTTCCCACGTATTTATCTTTCGCGCCCACTTTGTCGATTCGGGCGTCATCACCCTCTCTGATGAGCACTCTGAGATGGGTTACTTCCCCCTCGATACGCTGTCGCCGGTGCAGCGCCAGCGGGTTGTCGACTGCCTGGAGTTTGACGGTCGCGTCCGCAGCGCCAGGTTCTGAGCCGCCTCTGCTCCCGAGAGGCGTAACGCCGAGGCGGTGACAGAGAAACCCCTGAAAAATCAGCAGCTTGCTTTCTGTTTCAGCAAGCAGTATTACCCATCACCGGGAGCAGAGTGGCGCTTCACGGCTATGCTTTTCAAATAATGTTGTAGATTTTGGAAGGTACCATGCCGGACCTGGGCAACCTGAGAGAGGGGCAACAACCCCTGGAGTGTCATGTGGCCCTGGTCAGTGCCGACCGGCAGCTGAGCCAGGACTGGATCAAGGCTCTCAACAACACCGCCGCCCAGCACGAAAATCCCTTTGGCCTGCGCTTCAGTGCGGTGCTGCCCAGCGCTGCCGAACGGCTGCTGTTGAAAGACGACAAACTGCAGGCCCTGATCGTGGACGCTGGTGTGGAGGCCCCGGGCCTGGCTGCGGCGGAAGAGCTGGCGGATCGCCTGCATCTGGTGCGGGCCCAGCTGAACGTGTTCCTGGTCGCACTCGGTTGCGATATTTCGGTGTCTTTGCGTCAGCGCTTCGACGAACTGTTCGATCGCCGCGAGGGCAACTTCAACCATATGTTCCGCCTGGTGCAGGCGTTTATCGCCAAGCGCGCCTCGACTCCCTTCGCCGATACCCTCAGGGACTACGTATTCAGCGCAAGGGATGCCTGGCATACCCCGGGGCATTCCGGCGGTGACAGTCTGCGCAACAGCCCCTGGGTGGGAGATTTCTACCGTTTTATGGGTGAGCACGTATTCAATACCGATCTTTCGGTATCAGTGCAGGTGCTCGATAGCCTGCTGGAACCCCACTCGGTCATCCAGGCTTCACAGGACTTGGCCGCGCAGACGTTTGGGGCCCGGCAGACGTTTTTCCTGACCAACGGCACCTCCACCGCCAACAAAGTGGTTATTCAGCAAATCCTCGGCGGAGGTGGCAAGATCATCGTCGACCAGGCATGTCACAAGTCGGTCCACCACGCGATTGTCATGAATCGCTGCGAGCCCATTTACCTGAAATGCACCTTACATCCTGACTTCGGTATATACGGACCGGTGCGCCGCGAGGATATCGAGCGTGCTCTGGAGGAGAACCGAGATGCGCGACTGCTGGTTCTCACTTCGTGCACTTACGACGGTTTGCGCTATGACCTGCGCCCAATCATTGAGCGCGCCCATGCGCTGGGCGTCAAGGTGCTGGTGGATGAGGCCTGGTATGCCCACGGCTACTTCCATCCGTTGCTGCGTCCAACCGCCCTGGAGTGCGGTGCTGATTACGTGACCCAGAGTACCCACAAAACCCTTTCGGCATTTTCCCAGGCGAGCATGATCCACGTGCAGGATCCCGATTTTGATGAATTCCGTTTCCGCGAAAACCTCAATATGCACGCCTCCACCAGCCCGCAGTACGCCATGATCGCCAGCCTGGACGTGGCCCGGAAGCAGGCGGCGATGGAAGGCTACGGTCGCCTGGAGCGTTCCCTGCAGATGGTGGAAACCCTGCGCCGGGCGGTGGACCAGACCGGTGTTTTTCGCGCGCTCACCCGCGAGGACCTGATACCGGCGCCACTAACCAGTGATGGCATCCGTCTCGATCCTACCAAGGTCACCATCGATATTTCCGCCAGTGGTTTTACCGGCAAGGAAATGCAGATCAAACTCTTTGACCAGTATGGAATCCAGGTCGAAAAGACTACGTACAACACTGTGAGCGTGCTGGTGACGCTGGGCAGCACCGAGAGCAAGCTGCTGCGCCTCGTACATGCATTCAAGCAGCTCGCGCAGTATCCGCGGCGGCGTCTGCACGCCACTTCCCCGCGGCGGTTGCCAGAGTTCACGCGCCTTAAATGCCTGCCCGCGGATGCCTACTTTGCGGCAACCGAGGAGCTGGCGCTGATGGATAACGGCGTGCAGGCGGAGAAAAACCTGGTAGGGCGCATCAGCGCAGATGAGATAGTGCCCTATCCGCCGGGGATCCCGGTACTGGTGCCGGGGCAGGAGATTTCTGCGCAGATCATTCAGTTCCTGCAGCAGCTACTGCAGGGGCAGAATGCCACTGAGATTCACGGGCTGATCTTTCGTTCCGATGAACCCATGTTGCGGGTGGTGCGTGAACAGTCGGTGCAGCCCGGGCAGCGCGAGCACGAGGAAGGAAAGCAGCCTGGTAAAGCAGTAAAAGTCGCCGGTGAATATCCCGAGGAAACAGACCAGAAAAAGGCGGTTTGACCGAGATGGCAGTAGTTGATCAACCTGAGCGGGTTCTTATCGCAGGCGCCAGTGGCGGTATCGCCGCGGCGCTGGGTTCTGAAATTTCGCAGCGCTTTCCCGACGCGGAATTACTGACCGTCAGTCGCCGCGGTGAGGCGCCAGAGGGTTTTACCGCTGCGTATCATTTACAGGCCGATCTCACCGATGCCGGTTCGGTCACGCAGGTGGCTGAATTTATCGCAGAAAAAGGAGCGCCGCCGGATTGGGTCATCTGTTGTTGTGGCATTCTGCATACCGATGATCACGGGCCGGAAAAGGCGCTCGACCAGTGCGAAGACGCCTGGTTGCTGGAATCCATGCGCATCAACGTCATCACCCATATGCATCTTGCCCGCGCACTGTCGCCGGCGCTGAAACCGAGCCATCCGCTGGTGTGGGCATCGCTGTCGGCGAAGGTGGGCAGTATCGGTGACAACAATCTGGGCGGCTGGTACAGCTATCGGATGAGCAAGGCGGCGCTCAATATGTTTGTCCGCAATCTCTCGATCGAGTGGGGGCGCAGGCTGGATCACTGCTGCGTGGTGGCAGTGCACCCGGGCACCACGGATACCGAGCTCTCAAAACCCTTCCAGAAAAATATTCGCGAAGACAAGCTGTACAGCGCTGCGACCAGCGCCGAGCGCATTGTGGATGTGCTGGCAGGGCTGGATGAAAAGCGCAATGGCAAACTACTGTTCTGGGACGGCGAGGTGCTGCCCTGGTAGGGGGCAGGCTCTACCCGACGGTTTGCTCAGTATCCGCAGTGTGGGTTGCCTCGCTCGATGATCATTTTCACATCCAGTCCCGTTGGCAGGGTGCCGGTACTATGGGCGCCGGAGGCCCCGAGCCGTGAAGCGATAAAAGCCTCGGCCACGGCACTGTCGCCGCCCTGTACCAGCAAGTGGGCCTGCATGGTCAGGGCCAGCTGATCCACCAGGTGGCGGGCCCGATATTGCAGTTGATCGGAATCTGCCAGCTGATTCTTGAGTCGGTGTACGCACCGGTCCAGCAGCTGGTCAGCGCCAGCGCTCTGTTCCAGCTCTGCATACCAGGCCTGTAGAACCGACGGTGTTTTGCCCAGCGCTCGCAACACATCCAAAGCCTGGATATTGCCGGAGCCCTCCCAGATGGCGTTAATGGGGGCATCGCGATAGAGGCGCGCGGTGATGAAATTCTCCACCACGCCGTTACCCCCCAGGCATTCCATGGCTTCGTAGGCGTGGTGCGGTGTGCGCTTGCAGATCCAGTACTTGCCCACCGCGGTGCCGAGACGCATCACCAGCTGCTGCGCCTCTTCTTCCAGGTGGTCCAGTGCCTGCGCCATACGCATGGTGATGGCCACGGAGCCCTCGACCTCGAGTTGCAGATCGGCAAGCACGTTCTGCATCAGCGGCTGGTCGATCAGGTGCTTGCCGAATGCGTTGCGGTTGGCGGCGTGGTGCATGGCCTGAACCACTGCCTGGCGCTGGCCGCCGGCGGAGCCGATCATACAGTCGAAGCGGGTCGCGGCCACCATCTCGATGATGGCGTTTACCCCGCGTCCCTCTTCACCCACCAGCCAGCCCAGGGCACTGCGAAGCTCGATTTCCGACGAGGCATTGGAGACATTGCCGGCCTTGTTTTTCAGCCGCTGTACCTGAATCGGGTTCTTGCTACCGTCCGGGCGCCAGCGCGGCACGAGGAAGCAGCTGAGCCCGTTTTCACTCTGTGCCAGCATCAGGAAGGCATCACACATGGGTGCCGAGGTAAACCACTTGTGGCCGGTCAGCTCGTAATCGCCATTTCCCACCGGGCTTGCCGTGGTGGTGTTGGCACGCACATCCGAGCCGCCCTGTTTCTCTGTCATGCCCATACCGATGGTCAGCTGGGCTTTTTCGAAGTGGGGGCGGTTGGACGGGTCGTAGCCGCGGGCAGTGATTTTCGGCAGCCACTCATCCGCCAGTTGCGGCGCCAGGCGAATGGAGGGCACCGAGGCGAAGGTCATGGTCACCGGGCAACCGTGGCCGGCCTCGAGCTGGCAGTGCAAGTAGTACTTGGCCGCCCGGGCGACATGCGCGCCGGGACCGGGATCAGTCCACGGTGCACTGTGCAGCCCCTCCGACAGGGCCAGCTGCATCAACTGGTGATAGGAGGGGTGGTAACGCACCAGATCGATGCGGTTGCCGACCCGGTCATGGCTCTCAAAAAGCGGTTTGAATTCGTTGGCATCGTAGCCACGCTGGATCATCTCCGGGCGGCCGCAGACCTCGCCGTAGCGCTGCAGGTCATCCTCGGCCCAGTGGGCACCATACCGCCGGACGGCATCCCGCAGGGCGTGGTCCGCGGCATACAGGTTATGGCCCGCCAGTGGCGGTGCCTGGTTGAATACCTCATGAGTGCCGGATTGGGCAAAGGGGGGCTGCTGCTCGCTCATTGCGCTCCTCACGGTGGGCCGGGTGTGGCCCATTCAATGTAATCGCCCGGTAGCGATCCGCAAAATGCATTTCCTGACAACCGTCAGGGCATTTCCCGGTCCCGGGACTGCAATGTGAGGTGATGGCGCAGTGCGAAACGATGGAAGGGGTGGGGGGGCCTCGCAGCGAGTGGGGCAGTCTCTACAGAATCAGAGGCTGCGCTTGCCGGAGAGATTGAGAGATAGCTCCAGCAGGCCCGTCCAGGGGTTGAGCTCGCGCCCGCCCTTGATGGCGTTGTCCACTGCGCGGGCACGCAACAGCAGTGCCTCCAGCTGGCGTCGCGACAGCCGCGACAGGGCAGTCTGCACCAGCGGTTGGCGTTTCTGGATACGCACCAGCCGGTTGATCGGCTGGCCCTGGTCCAGTTTTTCACCGATCTCCAGCAGGCTGCGGATCTCCCGTGCCAGGGCCCAGAGCACCACTGGCGCCTCCACGCCCTCGGCGCGCAGCCCGTGCAGGGTTTTTACGGCCGCTTCGGCATCGCCCGCCAGGGCCCGATCAATCAGCCCGAAGACGTCATAACGGGCGGAGCTGGCCACCGCGTCGTTCATGGTGGCGGCGGTGATCAGGTTGTCGCTGCTCAGTAGCTTGAGCTTCTCTATTTCCTGGCTGGCTGCCAGCAGGTTGCCCTCGACGCGTTCAGCGAGAATCTGGATGGCCTCGGGCTCGGCGTCCAGCCCCTCGGCGCGCAGGCGCTGATGAATCCAGCGGGGCATCTCGTTGGCGTCTACGGGCCATACCTGGATCAGCGCACCGCGCTGCTCCAGTGTTTTCATCCACTTGCTGTTCAGTTGGGAGCGGTCCACCTTGGGCAGCACCAGGAGCAGGACCAGGTCCTCACCGCCGATCTGGGCGAATTCCTGCAGGGCCTTGCTGCCCTTGTCCCCGGGCTTGCCGTTGGGCAGGCGCACCTCGATCAGTTTCTTTTCCGCAAACAGGGACATGCTGCCGGCGGATGCGAGCAGCTGCCCCCAGTCGAAGTTGTGCTCCGCATGGAGAAGTTCACGCTCGTTAAAGCCCTGTTTTTTGGCGGCGGCGCGAATGCTGTCACAGCACTCCTGCACCAGCAGCGGCTCGTCCCCGGAGACGATATAAATGGGGGCGAGGCCCTTGTTCAGGCTCTGCGGTAGCTGGCGGGGGTTGAGGCGCATGGGAGAGGCCGCCTCAGTAACTGCGTTCTTCGAGGGTGGCGCCGACATCGATGCGGCGCAGGCGGTCGATGATGCGACCGATCAGCTCGCGGCGCATCTCCTCGCGCAACAGCAATTCTTCCTCACCCTTGCTCACTACCTCGTTGTCATCCCACTCCAGCGTGCGGTAGACATCTGCCTCTGCATTGTTGAGCAGCACGCGGCCATTGCTGTCGGCAACACTGTACAGGGCACTGGTGATCAGTTCGTACTCGGCGGCGCGCCCCTTGGCATCCACAGCCACGGTGCGGCGGCGTTCATCCTCTTTGTGGATGGTGAGCACATAGTCGGCGAGTGCCGGCGTTTCCGCCATGGGAATGCCGCCGCTGCGCAGCAGTCGGGTCAGCTCTTCGGCAATATCGGAGCGGGGATCCTCGGCGGTGATGTAGAGCTCGCTGCCGGGAGGGAAGTTTTTGGGGGCGCCGCGCAGGTGCCAGCCACAGCTACTGACCAGAGTTATCGCAATAAAGATGCCCAGTGTACGGGCAAGAATTTTAGTCATTGTTTATTCGAGTAGAAGTTCTTATTGAGTTTGGTCGGGCGCTGGCCGCCGGTTACCGCTGGCAAGCCGGGAGCATCACCGAACACCAGTCTACCGTCGATGATCGAAATGATCTGGTGCACCCGCTCCCCGGCACCGGGCAATGTCATACCGCCACTGCGCAGTTCACCAACATCCAGATCAATTTCCTGGGCTGATTCACCGGCCGCAGTGGTGAAGAGCGCGCCCAGCCGGTAACGCCCGGTGGATACGATCTCCATGCCCATCGGGGCGCTACAGGCCGAGTCAGTGTAAAAGTTGCTGGTAGCCCTGTATTCCCCCGCCTCGGTAAAGCGGCTGATAACCTGCAGGTAGCGACCGGAGGCTTTCTTGCATTGGCTCTGCCACTGTCCGACCAGTTGATTGGACAGGCTCTTGGCGTGAACAGTGCCGGTGGCCAGCAGGCTGGCCACGGCGATTGCAATCAGTTTGTACAAGGCGGGTCTCCCGGAAACCAGGGTTACCTGGCGGCTGAGTTAGTTGGCGCCAGAGTTACTTGGCAACAACGTTGACCAGCTTGCCCGGGACCACAATCACCTTGCGCACGGTCGCGTCACCAATGAACTTCTGAACGTTGTCATTCGACAGTGCCAGCTGCTCCAGAGTTTCCTTGTCGGCATCCGCCGGGACTTCGAGTTTGGCCCGCACCTTGCCGTTGACCTGTACCACCAGGGTGATGCTGGAGCGTACCAGGGCTTTTTCATCCACCTGCGGCCACGGGGCATCCACCAGCGCGGTCTCGTTACCCAGCGCCTGCCACAGCTGGTGGCCGATATGCGGGGTGACGGGTGCCAGCAGCTGGACGGCGGCTTCCAGGGCCTCGCGCTCTACCGCGAGACCCTGCTCGCTGTCACGCTCCGCCAGCTTGCCCACCTCGTTCAACAGCTCCATCACTGCTGCAACAGCGGTGTTGAAAGTCTGGCGGCGGCCGTAATCATCGCTGACCTTCTGGATGGTCTCATGAGTCTTGCGGCGCAGTTGCTGCTGCTTGTCACTTAGGCTGCCCGCATCGATAGTGGCGGAGGTGCTACCGGTCGCGAGGTGGCCTTGCACGGTCTTCCACAGCTTGCGCAGGAAGCGGCTGGCGCCCTCCACACCGGCATCGTGCCACTCGAGGGTCTGCTCGGGCGGCGCGGCGAACATGGTGAACAGGCGCACGGTGTCGGCACCGTACTCCTCGACCGCAGCGTGCGGGTCGATACCGTTATTTTTGGACTTGGACATCTTGACGACGCCGCCGGCGATGACTTCCTCACCGGTGGCGCGCTCGACGGCGCGAATGGCCTTGCCTTTCTCGTCGCGCTCGACATCCACATCGGCGGGGTTGATCCAGGTCTTGTGGCCGTCCTTCTCCTTGTAGAAAGACTCCGCCAGCACCATGCCCTGGCACAGCAGCTGCTTGAAGGGCTCGTCGCTATCTACCAGGCCCTCGTCACGCATCAGCTTGTGGAAGAAGCGCGCATAGAGCAGGTGCAGGATGGCGTGTTCGATACCGCCCACATATTGGTCCACCGGCAGCCAGTAGTTGGCCCGATCCGGATCCAGCATGCCCTGCTCGAAGTCGGGGCAGGTGTAGCGGGCGTAGTACCAGCTGGACTCCATGAATGTGTCGAAGGTGTCAGTCTCGCGCTCGACGGGCTCGCCGTTGAGGTCGTCCTTACGCCACTCCGGGTCTGCCTTGATCGGTGATTGCACACCGTCCAGCTCCACATCCTCCGGCAGCAGGATCGGCAGCTTGTCCGCCGGAACCGGGATCTCGCCGCCATCGGGCAGGTTGAACATGGGGATCGGTGCGCCCCAGTAGCGCTGGCGGGACACGCCCCAGTCGCGCAGGCGGTAGTTGGTGGTCACGCGGCCCTTGCCGGCGGCAGAGAGGGCATCGGCGATGGCGTTGAAGGCGGCCTCGAAGTCCAGTCCGTCGAAACCACCGGAGTTCACCAACACGCCCTTGTCGACGAAGGCCTCTGTGTCGAGGTCGATGGTTTCGTCACCGGCCGGGGCCACAACCTGCTGGATCGGCAGGTCGTATTTGCGGGCAAATTCCCAGTCGCGCTGATCGTGGGCCGGCACCGCCATCACACAGCCGGTGCCGTAATCCATCAGCACGTAGTTGGCGACCCACACCGGCACTTCCTCGCCGGTGATCGGGTGTACCGCCTTGATACCGGTGTCCATGCCGCGCTTTTCCATGGTGGCCATGTCGGCCTCGGACAGGGACTGCTTCTTGCACTCCTCGATAAAGGTCTTCAGTTCGGCATTGTTCTCTGCCAGTTCCAGCGCAATCGGGTGCTCGGCGGCGATGGACACATAAGTGACACCCATCAGGGTGTCAGGGCGGGTGGTGTACACGTCGAAGTGGTCCACGCCGGCGATGGTGTGGGGCAGGGCAAAGCTCAGCTCCACGCCCTTGCTCTTGCCGATCCAGTTGCGCTGCATGGTGCGCACCTGCTCCGGCCAGTCGGGCAGCTTGTCCAGGTCGTTGAGCAGTTCCTCGGCGTAGTCCGTGATCTTGATAAACCACTGGGCCAGCTCGCGGCGCTCCACGGTGGTGCCGCAGCGCCAGCAGGCACCGTCCTCGACCTGTTCGTTGGCCAGCACGGTGGCATCGTGGGGGCACCAGTTCACCGCCGAGTTCTTCTTGTACACCAGGCCCTTCTCGTACAGGCGGGTGAAGAACCACTGTTCCCAGCGGTAGTAGGACGGCTGGCAGGTAGCCAGCTCGCGGGACCAGTCGAAGCCGAAGCCCAGCGCTTTCAGCTGGCCTTTCATGTAATCGATGTTGGCATAGGTCCACTTGGCCGGGGCGGTCTTGTTCTGGATCGCTGCGTTCTCCGCCGGCAGGCCGAAGGCGTCCCAGCCCATGGGGTGCAGCACATTCTTGCCCTGCATGCGCTGGAAGCGGGAGATCACGTCCGTGATGGTGTAGTTGCGCACATGCCCCATGTGCAGCTTGCCGCTGGGGTAGGGGAACATGGACAGGCAGTAGAATTTTTCCTTGCTGGTGTCCTCCGTGACCTCAAAGCTCTTCTGCTCCTCCCAGAACTCCTGGGCGGCGGCTTCGACTGCGGAGGGGTTGTACTGCTCTTCCATCGGCGGGAACCTATACTCTGTGACTCAATTCGTAGTGGGAATTCCAGTCCTATTCGTACACTGGAAAGCGCGGAATTATATGAGGGATGCCATGACGAAGGAACCGAAGTTGCCCCCTGAGGAGGATCTGGCGGAAGAACTGCGCCAGGATCTGGAAAATCTGGTCGAGGGTGAGCTGGCTGTAGAGGAACTCACGGCCAATAAGATGGCGTTTCTGCGCGCCTGGCTAAAGGACGACCTGCACCGGGCAGCGAAGTACCTGCGCGGCCTTGGTGGTGAGCTGAAAACCACTGAAGAGCGCGCCGGAGAGCTGTTTCTGGATGCCGCAGACCCCACCGAGACTGCCTGGCCCAAGCTGATGCGCTGTATCCGGGCCGGAGAGCCCTGGGCCCTGGCCGGCGAAACCGTGGGTGCGGGGGAGGAATTGCAGTGCCTGGGCTGCGGTTACCGCGCCCTTCCCCCCGAGAACACCCAGATCACCCCCTGCCATCGCTGCGGGTACGGTGTCTTTCGCCAGATTACCGGTGGTCTCGAGCGCTGATGGAATCCCAGGCTGCCCTGACCACCCTGGTGATGCCGCCACTGGCACCGTTGCTGGGGCTATTGCTGGCTCTTGTGCTGTGGCTGCTGCCCTCTTCGACGGTTTTCGCAAAACTGTCACTACCGCTGGCTATTCTCTCTGTCGCGACCCTGTGGATTTCGGCGACACCGACCTTTTCCTACTGGCTCGGTAAGCAGGTGGGGCAGGCGCCGCCCCAGGCCGAGGCCGTGCCCCAGGCTGTGGTGGTGTTGGGCGCAGGTCGTTACCGGGATGAGAAGAGTGGTAACGAACGGCTCTCTGCCACCAGTCTCGAGCGGTTGATGTGGGCTGTGGACAAGGGCCCCGGCCAGCTGCCGGTGCTGGTCAGCGGCGGACGTGTTTATGCCGGTGAACGGGACTCGGAGGCCCAATTGATGGCGGCCGTGATGAAGGAGCGCCTGCAGAGGCCAGTGACTTGGCAAGAGAATTGCAGCCGTACCACGGCCGAGAACGCGGTCAACAGTGCGGCGATCCTTCATGACTCCGGTGTTGAAAGCATTGTGCTGGTCACCCACTGGTGGCATATGCCGCGGGCGGCCCGGGTTTTTGCCCGCGCCGGCCTGCAGGTACAGCCACTTGCGGTGGGGGCGCCCGGCGAGCTGCTTCCCCGCGCCCAGAGCGGGTTGTTGAGCTGGCTGCCGACGGCTTCTGCCATGCTGCGTACTCAGGTTTACTGGCGCGAGTTGCTTGGTCAGTGGTGGTATTACTGGAGGCCTCTGCCGCCAGAACATAAATGTTGAGGAACTAATGCCCCTGTCCGTCTTCTCAAGGCTAGAGGCTCGGGCAGGCTGCGAAACTGGCGTCAAAAGACAGAATTTGGCCGCCGGTTCCGGTCACGATAATGCCTTGTAGGGTCCTGATTCCGGGGCCAAAGATGTGAAGCCCACAGTGGCGTTCGTTGGTTGAAAAGCAATGGAGCAGTGGCTGTGGAGAGCAACCATAAGAATAAAAGAGGTACCGCTGAAATGATGGCAATTCCAGCGTCTTTTTCTCCCCTTCAGTTACACAATCGCCTGAATCGTCTGGTGGAGGTTGGCTTCCGCCGGGTGCGCCGTGGTGGCCGCGATCTGGTGTTTCTCACCGCCGGTAGTGAGGCGGGTGGTCTGGTCCGCAAGAACTTCGAGACCTTTGCCGGGCAGATTGTGCGGGAATTCCGCATCGATCCCGTGGAGGCTGATTTCATCGAGCTGCGTATAGAGGCGGGAGAACCCCGTTGGTACCGCTGGCATGCGCAGTGGGTCGGCTCTGCACCGATGGAGTGCGCTGCAGAGGCAGTGGAGGGAGAATCCGGCCGCCGCTACCTCACGCAGGCCCTGGAGGCCAGTGAAGAGGCGGCCTGACCGTCTGTCGGTCGCTCTTGGGCTCCCCGCTCAATAAAGAGCCCGGAACAGGGGCTCCCCGCTCATGTTGACTCAGGCCTGGGCTTTGCGGGGCTGGCGGTTGTCCAGCAAGTCCGCGAGCGCGGCCTCGAGTGTGGGGAAGCGGAAGGTGTAACCGGTATCCAGTGCTGTGCGCGGCTCCATGCGCTGGCTTGCCAGCAGCAGCTCCTCCGCCATTTCACCGAACATCAATTTCAGCGCCCAGCCCGGAGTGCGTACCAGGCAGGGCCGATGCAGTTGCTTGGCCAGCAGCCGGGCGAAGCTGTTATTGGTTACTGCCTCGGGTGCGCAGGCGTTGAATGGCAGGCATACGTGCCGGTCGATGGCGTGCAGCATCAGCCCGACGATATCGTCCTCGTGAATCCAGCTCATCCACTGTTCGCCCGATCCCATTGGCCCGCCGGCGCCGAGCCGGAACGGGGGCAGCATCTGGGTGAGTGCGCCACCGCGGGTCGAGAGGACGATTCCCGTGCGCATGATGCCCACACAAATCCCCGCCTGCTGCAGGGGCATGGTGGCCGCCTCCCAGTCACGGCAGAGTTCGGCGGAAAAACCGCCTCCCGGCGGGTTGCTTTCCTTCAGCAGGTCGCCGCCTCTGTCACCGTAATAGCCCACTGCGGAACCGGACAGGACGAAACGCGGGCGTTGCGTTAGTGACAGGCACCAGCGCACCAGCAATTCTGTGGTATCGATACGGGAGTTGCGGATTTCTTCGCGGCGCTTCTCTGTCCAGCGGTGGTTAATGGGTTCACCGGCCAGGTTAACCACCACATCCACCGGTTCCTCTACCTGGTGCAGTTCGGCCACACCGGTGGCAGTCTCGCCGCACAGTTCCCTGACTTTATCCGGTTGTCTGCTCAGCACTGTCACGGTATTGCCGCGAGCAAGCCACTGCTGGCAAAAGTGCCGGCCGATCAAGCCGGTGCCGCCGGTAATTAAACAATGCATAGAGTGGGCATCCGTGCCTTTTGTCATTTATTGGTCAGCATAATAGCAGTCAGTAGCGTGATTCACTGTGCCCCTTGGGCTCTTCAGGCAATTTATGCGCAGTGTAAGCCAATCGCCTGAGGCGCTGGTGGCTTTAGGCGCCCGCTTGTTTCTCTGCTCTCTTGTTCCTGTGCACTCTTGTTCCTCTGCTCCCTTGTCGCACCGGCAAGTATGAGGAACCTGATCGCAATGCTTGTTGCCAGCGGCTTCTGCGTTGCGTGGGCGCCTAAAGCGGGGTGCTTCTATACTGCGATTGATCTGTGGCCAACGGATGTGGCCCATCACCTGCGCGGTAGAGGTATACAGGATGTTGAGCAGGGCCTTGGCGGTAGCAGCGAGGTTTTTTGGGGTTCAGTTAATTTTTGTTGCCGCCGTGTCATTTGCAGCTGCAGATGTCTCGGCAGAGGAGAGTCGTCAAAATATTGTCTCGGTCGGCCTCGGCCAGGCACTGTTTAACGGCGATATGACGGCAGCAGAATTGTCTTACCGGCACCGACGATGGGAGTTCGGCGGAGTCATTCTCGGTCAGGGGGATACGGCTGAGGGGGAGCAGGAACGGCTCGGCTACGCTGCCTCCATTACCCGTGTGCTGCGCCCGGGCTGGGAGTGGTGCCGCGGCAGCGTCTACGGCCGTGTGGGTGTTTCCTACGTCGACGGCTCACCTCTGGTCAGCCATTTCAATTTCAGGACCGGCTTCGGAATCGACTTCAGGGCTTTTTCCCTGGAGTACCAACATTTCTCCAGTGCCAGCCTGACCCGCCTCAATACCGGTATCGACGTTATACAGTTCCGAATTCCCTTTTAAATCCGGTTTTCGGCCAGGCGGCTCGGGCTCAATTGCCTTCGGCCGCCTCGCTGGCAAGCACCGGCTCCCCGGCCGCGCCGCGTGTGCGCTGGAGCAGCAGGGCTGCGGCGAGCATGACGGCTGCTAGAGCCAGCATTCCCCAGATTCCCAGCAACATGAAGGGCGTAGCGCCACTCTTCGCTCTGATCTTGCCGGTCATGGTGGCCTGCTCGAACTGGGGCAGGCGCTCGACAATGTGCCCGCGCGGGTCGACGATGGCGGTCACTCCGGTATTGGTGGCCCGCACCAGATAACGTCCGGTCTCGAGAGCACGCATCTGTGCCATCTGCATATGTTGCAGGGGCCCGATGGAGGCGCCGAACCAGGCATCGTTGCTGATGGTCAGCAACACTTCCGAGCTCAGGGCGCTCTCCGACACCAGCGCCGGATAAACGATTTCATAGCAGATCAGTGGTGCCCAGCCGGCACCGGCTGCCAGCAGTGGCTGCTGCTCGTCCGGCCCCGGGCGGATAAAGGAAGTGGGCAGGTCGAAGAACTCGATAGTGCCGCGCAGCCAGTCTTCCAGCGGCACATACTCGCCAAAGGGCACGAGGTGGCGCTTGTGGTACACATGGGGGCTGCGGCCGAATACGGCGGCGGAGTTATGCACCAGCCGCCGCGGGTTCCCGTTCTCGGGCGTTTCGATGCGATCGTAGAGAATGCCGCTGATCAGATCGATGCCGGTCTGCTCGGCATTCCTCTGCAGGGCCTGCATCAGGTTGGGGGCCTGGCTGTATAGCAGCGGCAGGGCGGCCTCCGGCCAGATAATCACATCCACGTTCTGGCTGGCCAGCTGGCGGGTGCCCTCCTGGTAGCGACTGATGGTTTCACCGCGGAATTCCGGCAGCCACTTTTTTTCCTGGGGAATATTGGCCTGCACCAGGCCCACGGCAATCTCTTCGCCCGCTTCCGTCCACGCGGCCTGTGAGAGCAGGGCGCCGGCTGGCCAGGTGAGGGCGGCCGTAATGAGCAGTGCCAGATGGGCTTTCTGCTCGCGCAGCTGCAGTCTGCCCGTCGCCAGCAGCGCGAGGCAGGCAGCGGAGAGGGCCAGCAGCAGGCCGATACCGTAAACGCTCAACACGGGCGCCCAGCCGGCCAGCCAGGTGCCAATGTGGGCGTAACCGGCAAATAACCACGGGAAGCCGGTGAAAATCCAGGTGCGCAACCACTCGCTCAGAAACCACAGGGCGGGGAAGGCGAGGGCGAAACTCAGAGGGTTGCCGGTGAAGCGGCCGATCAACAGAAACGGCACGGCCAGCAGGGCAGCCATGATGGCGACAAAACCGCCGGTCAACAGCAGGCCCAACGCCATGGAGGAGCCGCCAAAATCGGTGATGGAGATGTAAACCCAGGAGCCGCCACTGGCAAACAGGCCCAACCCGAAGCAGAACGCCAGCCAGAATCCGGCACGCTTGCCCAGTCGTCCGGTTTTCGCAGCGTACAGGTTTAGCCAGGCGAACAGGGCCAGCGACAGCAGGCCTGAGGGCCAGAAGTCGAAGGGCGCAAAGGACAGGGTCATCAGGCCGCCGGCGGCGGCACTGGCGAGGGGCAGAAACAGTTTTCGCATGGATCTTGTCTCACTGGTGCCCCGCGCATGCGGGGCATCCGGGCGTCGCGCTGGTTACTCCTCTTCGCGAGGCTGCCGCTGCTGGCGGCTGACCCGCAAAAGGTGTATCTGGCGGTTGTCGGCATAGAGGACCCGGAAGCGGAAATTCCCCAGGTCGGTGACCTCGTCGCGGCCGGGCAGGTGACCAAAAGACTGCATGATCAGTCCGCCGACGGTGTCGAATTCCTCGTCGCTGAGCTCACTCGTAAAGTACTCGTTGAACTCTTCGATGGGGGTGAGGGCCTTCACGATGAAGTCATTGTCACCTACCTTGCGGATGAAGCTGTCCGCTTCTTCCTCGTCGGTCTCGTCTTCGATCTCGCCGACAATTTCCTCGAGGATGTCCTCGATGGTCACCACGCCGGAGACACCACCGTACTCGTCGATGACCACCGCCATGTGGTAGCGGTTTTCACGGAATTCCCGCAGCAGGATGTTGAGGCGCTTGCTCTCGGGAATGATGTTCGCGGGGCGGATAAGGCTCTCGAGCTCGAAGCCCTCGATGCCCTTGAGGATCAGCGGCAGCAGATCCTTGGCCAAGAGGATGCCGCGGATGTCGTCGATGCTTTCGCCGATGACCGGGAAACGCGAGTGGCCGGAGTCGATGATTTTGGGCAGGAATTCTTCCGGCGTGTCCTGAAGACTGACAACCACCATCTGCGAGCGGGGAATCATGATCTCCCGCACCTGCTGGCTGGATACGTCGAGTGCGCCTTCGATGATGGAAAGGGCCTCGGCGTCGACCAGCTTGTTGTCTGCGGCATCCTTGATGATGTCGAGCAGCTCGTCGCGGGACTTGGGTTCAGCGGAAAAGGCGCCGAACAGTTTTTCCAGCCAGTTCTTCTCCCCCGATCGGGGCTTGCCGGAAGACTGGCTACTTGGGGGTTCGTCTGTGGTCATGGATGTGGCCATGCTCCGGTTTCTCTCGTCGTGTCTCAATAGCGCCTTGCCGGCGATCAGGCCCCGGGGGCCTCAGTCGGTTGACCTGCGGCCTGGTAGGGGTCGGCAATACCGAGCCCGGCCAGCACCTTCACTTCCAGGCTTTCCATAATCTCCGCCTCGGCATCCTCGATATGGTCGTAACCCAGAAGGTGCAGTGTGCCATGGACCACCATGTGTGCCCAGTGCGCGGGGGCCGCTTTGTGCTGCTCTGCCGCCTCTGTGGCAACAACCGGTGCACAGATCACAAGATCACCGAGCAGCGGCAGGGCCACAGCCTCGGGCAGGTCCGCCGGGAAGGATAATACATTGGTAGGCTTGTCCTTGCCCCGATAGTCGCGGTTCAGCTGCTGGCTTTCATCCGCATCGACGATCCGTACGGACAGTTCTGCCTCGTTTCGGTGGCCGTTCAGGGCCGCCAGCACCCACTGGCGGATCTGCTCGTCGGTGGGCAGGTCATCGGCACGGCTGGCCCGTTGCACATCCAGGTGAAGGTCTACCATGGGTGGATTGCGGGAAGCGCGGCCCTCAGGCCGCGTCTTCACTCCGCTTGTCGGCGGCTTCGCGGGCCGCCTCGTGGATGTCGTAAGCCTCTACGATGCGCTGCACCAGCGGGTGGCGCACCACATCCTTGGCGCCGAAGTGCGTAAAGCTGATACCGTTGACCTTGCCCAGAACCTCAATGGCGTGGCGCAGGCCGGAGGCCTGACCGCGGGGCAGGTCGATCTGGCTCGGGTCACCGGTAATTACCGCCGTGGAGCCGAAGCCGATCCGGGTCAGGAACATCTTCATCTGCTCGCGGGTGGTGTTCTGGCTCTCGTCCAGGATCACAAAGGCATTGTTCAGGGTGCGGCCGCGCATATAGGCGAGCGGTGCTACCTCGATCACATTGCGCTCGATCAGCTTGCCAACGGTCTCGAACCCGAGCATTTCAAACAGGGCGTCGTACAGCGGGCGCAGGTACGGGTCGACCTTCTGGCTCAGATCGCCGGGCAGAAAGCCCAGTTTCTCGCCGGCCTCTACCGCCGGTCGTACCAGCAGGATGCGTTCCACCTCATCCTTCAGCAGTGCCTCCACGGCGCAGGCCACGGCCAGGTAGGTTTTACCGGTACCGGCGGGGCCGATGCCGAAGTTGATATCGTTGGTCTGCACCGCGCGCACGTACTTGCGCTGGTTCAGCCCCCGCGGGCGCACGGAGCACTTTTTGGTGCGGATCAATACGACCTCGTCCGCATCGCTGCCGCTCTCGGCGTCACTCTTTTCCATCAGCTCTTCCACGCCGGATTGCTGCAGGGCGAGGTGAATCTCGTCCGGTGTCAGGTGGTCGCGCTTTTCGGTTTCGTCATAAAGGAAATTCAGCAGCTCGCCGGCGGCACGGGCACTCTTGGGCTCGCCGTAAAAGGCAAACTGGTTGCCGCGATTGCGTATTTCGATATCGAGTCGCTGTTCTATCTGACGCAGGTGTTCGTCGAACTGGCCGCAGAGATTGGCGAGGCGGCGCGCGTCGTTGGGTTCGAGGGTGATGCTGTGGGCGAGGGTATGTGTTTCCAAATTGGTTTCCGGCACCTTTATCTGGGGGATTCACTGCTAGGGTATACCGATTTTCCCGATAGGGGAAAGGCCACTATACGACCAATACCTTCTAACTAATAAAGCCATTTATAACATGCGGGTATTACAGTTTTGGGGCCATGGCCAGTGGGCCGCCAGCCCCGAAACTGCTCTGGTTGGACCCTCAGAACAGCGGACCATCCAGTTCTGAGTCAACCAGCGTGCCCCGCAGTGAGTTGGGCAGCGCCTCTTCAATCACCACGTCGGCGAACTTGCCGATCAGTGCCATATCGTCGGCACGGAAGTTGACCACACGGTTGTTCTCGGTCCGGCCCTGCAGCTGGCCGGGGTCCTTCTTGGACACGCCCGTGACCAGTACACGTTCGGTGTTGCCCACCATACGGCGGGCGATCTCTGCCGCCTGCTGGTTGATGCGGTGCTGCAGCAGCTGCAGGCGCTGCTTCTTCACTTCCTCCGGCGTTTCATCCGGCAGGTCCGCGGCTGGTGTGCCCGGGCGTGAGGAGTAGATAAAGCTGAAGGAGATATCGAAGCCCACATCCTGGATCAGTTTCATGGTGTCTTCGAAGTCTTTGTCGGTCTCGCCGGGGAAGCCGATGATAAAGTCAGACGACAGGCAGATATCCGGACGAATCTTGCGCAGGCGGCGGATCTTGGACTTATACTCCAGCGCTGTGTGGCCGCGCTTCATGGCCATCAGAATCCGGTCCGAACCGCTCTGTACCGGCAGGTGCAGATGGTTGACCAGTTCCGGTACCTCGGCGTACACATCGATCAGTGCATCGGAGAACTCCACCGGGTGAGAGGTGGTATAGCGGATGCGATCGATCCCGTCGATGGCGGCCACGTAGGTGATCAGCTCGGCGAAATCCACAATCTGGCCGTCGTCACCGGGCGCCCGGTAGGCGTTGACGTTCTGGCCCAGCAGGTTCACCTCGCGCACGCCCTGGTCGGCCAGGTGCGCCACTTCTTCCAGCACGTCCGCCACCGGGCGGCTCACTTCCTCCCCGCGGGTGTAGGGCACCACGCAGAAAGTGCAGTACTTGGAGCAGCCCTCCATGATGGAGACAAACGCGGTGGCGCCGTCGGCCTCCGGCTGGGGCAGGCGGTCGAACTTCTCGATTTCCGGGAAAGTGACGTCCACGACCACGGCGCCGGTATCCTGACGGCGGGTCTCCATCATCTCCGGCAGGCGGTGCAGAGTCTGGGGACCGAAAATCAGGTCCACGTAGGGGGCGCGTTTGGCGATGGCCTCGCCCTCCTGGCTGGCCACACAGCCGCCCACGCCGATCACCAGGCCGGGATTTTTTTCCTTTAGGTGCTTCCAGCGCCCCAGCTGGTGGAATAATTTTTCCTGTGCCTTCTCACGGATAGAACAGGTGTTGACCAGCAGGACGTCCGCATCTTCGGGATCGTCGGTGGGTACCATGGCGTGGGACTCGCCGAGCAGATCGCGCATACGCGCCGAATCGTACTCGTTCATCTGGCAGCCGTGGGTCTTGATGTAGAGCTTTTTCACCCTGTTTTCGATCGGGGTCTCGGACATAACGGGCCTGGTTAAAAACTGGTCAAATCAAAAGGTGGGGCATTATAGCGATCCGGCCCCTCACTGCCTAGACAGCCGCGCCGGCCGGCAGTATTAGGCCGACCACAGCTGTGCTATGCTTCCGCGCTTTTTCCGGCCCCGCTTATCTGCGGAAGTCGAGACTAGTATTCCCAGGGGGCAGGACCCCGTCAGAGACATCTATGGCGAACCCGATCTACAAAGTCATCTTTCACAACCAGAACCAGGTCTACGAGCTCTACGCCCGGGCCATCTACCAGAGCGATATGTACGGTTTTATCGAGGTAGAGGAGTTTGTGTTTGGTGAGAAATCCCAGCTGGTGGTGGACCCCACGGAGGAGAAGCTCAAGACCGAGTTTGCCTCGGTAGCGCGTTCCTACATCCCCATGCACAGCATCGTGCGCATCGATGAAGTGGAGAAAGAGGGCACCGGCAAGATCGTCGAAGTCAAAGGCGACAAGATTGCCAAGTTCCCCTTCCCGACGCCAATGCATCCCCCGCAAGACGGCGAGTGAGTGCGGGCGGCAGGCCTATGCTGCCGCTCTTCCCCTCTGCTGACTCACTCTTCCCTCCTTACATCTGCGACCACCACCTTCCCAGAGCGCGATTATTTTTGAGCGGGCCAACAGCGGGCGTGCCTCAAGCGCTGGCAATCATGCTGCTGTCAAAATGAATCCCCAGCCCCGCGGTAAACAGCCAGCAGCCCCAGAGACTGTGCTCAACCGCCACCAGCAGGGTGGAGCGGGAGCGCATGTACGTGCGCGCGAACAGCAAACCGGCGAAAAACGATCCCACCACGGCGATCCAGTTGGCGAATACCAGGTGGGCGCAGGCAAAACTGGTGGCGCTGAGCAGTGCCCGGCTCTGTTTACTGTGCACCACATTCTTGTACCGGTGGAAAAGGAAGGTGCGGAAGATGAGCTCCTGCGGCCAGGCTGACAGAAGGGGGTACAGCACCAGCAGGGTGAGCCACATCCCGGTGTGTTCCAGTGGCAGGGCAAAAAAGTATTCGGGGGCCAGGAGCCAGCTGGCGACGGTAATGATGACTGCGCCGAGGGCAAAGGTGCGCAGGACCTGGGGCAGGTACTCGTGGAACTTGTCCGTATTCCACAGCCGGAAGCGCTTGAAGCGCGGGTCGAGCAGAAGCAGCGTGAAGCACCAGGCAAGTGCGCATAGCAACAGCGCAATAATGTAGGATGCTGTCTCGGAGCGATAGAAGTACAGGGCGATGGGAATGGCGCCGAAAAGTACAACCAGTTCCAGAATCAGCAGGGTCTTGCGATCCATCAGCGTGGCCGGGTCCAAGAGTATGCCGGACAGTAAGCATAGCTGCCGGACCTGCCGTTCCCTGCCGGGATAGCGATTCCGCGATGGATCACACGCACAAGCCGGCATGTGAGGGGAAAGCGAGCGGCTGTTGCAAAATCAGGCGCGTAATTCATCAGCTAGGGATGCGGTTCATCGCATCCGGGCAATCGCGCTCTCCCACCAGCTATTCTGAAAGGTAAGCAGAATTTTCCGTCAATCGGTCCGGTAGTCATACCGTCGCCGAATTCGTTGAGTTAACGACATTGCGGCAGAGCTGCAACCTAAATGTAGTGGATGTCTTTTAGGTGAAGTCATGAGCACGATTCCGGCAACCAACGCCGCCATTTCCGCCCTCAAGCTCGAGGAACGCGTCGAACGCGACGTCAAAGCGGGTATCCCTGAAGTCGACCGTATCAGCCATACCGAGAGTGAAGAGAGCCTGCGCTCCTACGTCATTCGGGAGATCATCGGACGGGTGCACACCGATCGGCAGGAACAGCTTGATGAGCAGGTGGAAGCCCGCAAAGAGGTGGATATCCGCCAGCTCTACCAGGAAATCACCCATACCGAACGCAGCGTCGGCCAGCAGATTGCCAGCCGTTTTTCCACCATTACCCAGGACCTGAAGCGGGCGGCGAAAGATTTCGCAGCTGTACGCATGGACCTGGAAATCTTCAAGCACCGCAACGGTCTTACGCGGGAAGCCATTTACCGCGAGTCGAAGATCCTCCATTACGCCATCATCTTCTTTATTGTCATCGCCGAGACCGCCCTGAACTCCTTCTTTCTGTCCAAGGGCAGTGAGCTGGGGCTGGTGGGTGGCTTCTTCCAGGCCTTTATCATCGCCCTGGTGAACCTTGGGCTGGCTGCGTTTGCGGCCTTTGCGCTGCGGGGCACCTTCCATCGCAACCCGGCCCGCAAGCTTGTGTCGACCATCCTGTTTGTCGGCGTCGCTATTCTTGCCACTGCATTCGTGCTCGGGGTTGGTCACTACCGGGAGGCATTGGAGTTGAATCCGTTTGTCGCCTCCAAGCTGGCGGTGATGAACCTCTGGGGCGCCCCACTGGGCATCCACGACTTTAATGCCTGGATCATGGTGATTGTCAGCGCTATTGCACTGATCCTGCTCACGGCAAAGTTCTTCGTGGTGGATGATCGCTACCCCGGCTTTACCGCCATGACGCGGCGGGCCAGGGCACTCCAGGAACAATGGGCTCACAGCTGCACAGATGCGGTGGATGAGATCAATGACATTGCCGAGGAGGCCCGCCAGTCCCTCGCGGAGAAGGAAAAGGAAATCCGCTCCCAGTACATCGCCTTCAAGTCCAGTATCGAGCGCAGTGAAGAAATCAGCAGTCACTATGAGGAAGATATCATCAAGGCCCAGGGCTTACTGGATGAACTGGTGCGCTACTACCAGTCCTATTCTGCACGGATGATGAATCGCCGCGCTGCCTACTTCGGTGAGCTGTTGCGCTTCGAGCTCGATACGCTGCCCAAACTCAACACCACTGGTCTGGAGCAGCACAAGACCGACCTGGCTGCCTTCGACAGGATGTTCGCGGAGTTGGAGCGGGCCTATGCCGACGCCATGGCCGGTATCAATCAACAGTGCGAGGAGGCCCAGCGCAAGCTGGAGACACTGGTTGTCGATATCGAACGTGAGAACGGATTGGGTGGCGCGTAATGACCAGGCGGGCAAGATCAAGAACCAGATTGAGAAGGTCGCGCCGCGGCCTGTCCACCGAAGACAGAAAGGGAGTCTTTATCTTCGGTACAGGAGCCGCGTTACTGGTTGCCCTGGGAATTTTCATATTGCAGGTCGTGCGTTCCCCGGACAATGACTACGACCGGGTCAGCCTCTGCAACGAGCACCTGCCGCGCGCTGCCCACCACCTGATGATCATTGATGTCTCCGATGCGCTGTCAGCGCATCAGGCGCACTTCCTGAAAATCCATATTTCCGGCCTGCTCCGGGATGCATCGATCAACGATCGCTTCTCCATCTTTGTGCTGGATGAGCGTTACAGTGGACTCTCGGAGCCGGTGATCGAACTGTGCAAACCACCCTCCGCTGTCGATGCGGATATGCTCACCTCAAACCGGGTCTTTATCGAGCGCCTCTACTCTGAGCGCTTTGCCACGCCGCTGGAGCAGGCGATAGCGTCTGTGGTGACGTCCGGCGAGCAGAAGGAATCACCGATCTATGAGGCGCTGTCCGACGTGGCTGCCCTGCGCAGGATCGACCCCAGAGCCGGGGATGTGCGCCTGACCATTGTCAGCGACATGATCCAGAACTCCCGCGCCGGCTCCGTCTTTGATGCCGGCCCCAAGGCCATCGAGAATCTGCCCCTGGTTAACCTGAGGGGTGTAAGAACCTGGGTATTCTGGCTGGATCGGGAGAAGTACAAGCGCTTTCAGACGGAGGAGCTCGCCAGCAGTTGGGAAGACTACCTGGCTAGTGTTTCTCGGTTTGAGCAGATTGAACGTGTGAGGAATTAGTGTGCTTCCTTCTCGCAACCCTTTTTTGGATTTGCAGCCGGACGGAAAACCGGGTTTTAAATTTACTTTTTTCGCTGAGAACTTTGTTCTTCAAGAAACCACTTTATCCGTGTAAATAAAATACAGCCAACTGTACTTAAGAGCCCCATAGATAAAGCAATCACCATAGATTTTATGTTTTCGGTATCGTAGTGAATGATCTGAATAATGTATTGAGCTATCGTAAAAAGCACAAAAAGAGAAACTAATTTTGCTTTAGTGATACCCTCGCGCAAGATGTGAGGGCCTACGCCTATCACCAATAAGCTTGTGATTATTCCTTGAATCATGAGTTAACCCCTGAGAAATGGCCGCCCTGGGCACTGGGCGGCCAGCAGATCATTAATCAGCCTGAGATGCTACGCCCAAGGCAGCTCCTGTTCCAATAAGTGTTGTCCCGGCAACAGCGCTCACGCCGAATATGCCGACTCCGCTACCGACTAGTGCTCCAGATGCCGCACCGCTTGTAAAGCCGCCCCAGAAGCTTTTGCCATTCATCGCACTACCAGCACCTGATATCGCGCCACCTATAACGGCTGCGGCAATGATTTGTATGATTCCGCCATTTACTTCCTCAAGCTCTTCCTCTGTTAACGGGCGAATGCCGGGTTGCGGCAGGGTATCTGCGCTAGAGTATGTCACTTTCTCCTCCTTATGATGATCAACTTCCAGTTATCAAAGAATCTGCAGCTGTGCAGAGCTGGCCATTAACGGCCCTTTAGACAACCTCTTGCCTGGCAGTGGACCACTAACTAAAACGACTCAATCAGAGGCACTATCCACTTTTCCAGGTAGCGGGTTGTTCCTTCCGTGAAAGGAACTGACGGCGCGCATCAAAGTAAATTGCGCTCCAACCATGTTCCTCACTCCAAATGCTTTTCAAATTACGCCAATTATTGCTAGGCGCGAAACAATGAATCTGTCAGTTCTTTGTTTATGTTTTAATTTTGCTGGTAGTTAAAAATATTTCATTATTCTTTTTTTGTGGTTTTTTATTCTATTAGCTGGTTTGTTGATATGACAAGGTAGGTAAGGGGTTTCTTTCAGCCTTTTGAAGGAGTTGAGCGCCAAAAGCTTTTGGGCACTGCAATATTACGGTCAATAAATCGCCCTCTGATTGTCATCTAATCCGGGCAAAGTGCGCGCAAAGCAATAAGCAGGGCTTTGCCATGAGCAACCGCTACCGCGCACTGTGGATCTCCGATGTGCACCTGGGCAGTAGGGACAGCGAGCCGCAGCGTCTGGCTGACTTCCTCGACCAGAACCGCGCTGATACGGTGTACCTGGTCGGCGATATCTTCGATATGAAGGCCATGGCCCAGGGTAAGGGCAGCTGGTGTCATAACTCCTCAATACTGATGAGCATGCTGGCTGAGCTGAGCAGCCAGACGCCGGAAGTCATCTATGTGCCGGGTAACCACGATGCGCCCATGCGCAGCTGGGCCGGCAAGCGACTGGGCAATATCCGCGTCGAGCGGGACTATGTACATGAGACTGCAAACGGCAAGCGCTACTGGGTCACGCACGGTGATCAGTTCGAACACGAGATTTCCATCAATCCTGTCAGTTACCACCTCGGTGACCAGAGCTATTACCTGCTCCTGCGCATGAACCGCTGGATCAACTACTGGCGGGGTCGCTTCGATCTGCCCTGGTGGTCCCTGGCCAATCACGTGAAGAATCGTGTCAATGCGGCCCGCCGCATTATGGAAAAGTTTGAGGATGTGGCCATTAAGGAGAGTGCCCGGAAGGGGCTCGACGGGGTGATCTGCGGTCATATTCATCGCGCCTCCATTCGGGAGGCCGGGAGCGATGATAACCGGATTATCTATGCCAACTGTGGTGACTGGGTGGATTCCATGACCGCGGTAGTCGAGCAACAGAGCGGAGAGCTGGACCTGCTGAACTGGCACCGCTCACCGAAAATTTCCCGGATCATGACGGAGGCTGTTGCGGCATGATTCAACTGGACACCCTGCTGGAAAAGAACCCCTGGTTCAGCCAAGCGCCGGAAAGGCCGACCCGCAAGCTGGCCACCGCCGCCCTGAAAAAGATCTGTTGCGAGGAGCACTTGCAGGCATTTGGTCGCCAGTACCCCCACCTGGGCGGGCTGGATTTTATCCGCCAGGTCTTCAATTCTTTCGAATTCCGCTATGACGTGAATCCGCTGGAGCTGGAGCGTATCCCCGCCAGCGGCCCGCTGGTGATTGTGTCCAACCATCCGCTCGGTAGTCTGGATGGGCTGGCGCTGATCGATATGGTGGCGCGGGTGCGCAAAGATGTGAAAGCCATCGCCAGCCAGCTCCTCTGGAACTTGGAACCGCTGCGCGGATACCTGCTGCCGGTGGACAACTTCAAGGGTCGCACCCGCCGGGGCGACGTGGAGGGAATCTATCAGTATCTGAATGCCGGTGGTGCGATTATTGTGTTTCCCGCCGGTGAGGTGTCCCGCCTGACCCCCAAAGGCGTGCGCGATGGTCGCTGGAACCCGGGCTTTGTGCGCTTTGCAGAAAAGACAGGAGCGCCGATTCTGCCCATACAGGTGCGCGGCCGCAATTCCTGGTGGTTTTACGGCCTGTCCATGGTCAACCGCCCGCTCTCGACACTATGGCTGATCCGGGAGATGTTCAAGCAGCAGCGGCGCAGTATCGATATCCGTATCGGCAACCCGGTGGCCGCGCAGCATGCACAGCAGTGGCCGCTGGCACCGAGGGCTCAGGCGGCCCTGTGGCGCAAGCATGTCTACCAGTTGCACCGTTCACCACAGGCCCTGGGTCCAGAGCCCATAGCCGCTGCCGAGCCGGTGGCAGAAGTTGCGGAGATGATCACTACCTGTGAAGAGCTGGTTCGTCAGGGAAACTTTACCGTGCGCTTATATCGGCAACGGCCGGATTGTCCGGTGATGCGCGAGCTCTCCCGGTTGCGGGAAATGACCTTTCGCGCGGTGGGTGAGGGCACAGGTCTCAGCCGGGACTGGGATGCGTTCGATGCCCACTACGATCACCTGTTGTTATGGGATGAGGACAGACAGCAGATTGCCGGTGCCTATCGCCTGGCAAAAACTGACGGTCTGACACCGGAGCAGGTGTATAGCAGCACCCTGTTTCATTACCGTCAGCCGCCAAGAGACAGCCTGCCGGGCTCGGCGGAGCTCGGGCGCAGTTTCCTGCAGCCCGAATACTGGCGCGGTCGCGGGCTGGACCTGCTGTGGTGCGGGATCGGCCAGTGGATTGCCCGCAATCAGGTGCGTTACCTATTCGGGCCGGTATCCATGCCCGGGGATTTCTCAGTGCGGGCCAAGTCCGCCATCGTGCGCTACTTCCTGCATCATTATGCGGCCGAGGCTCCGCTGGGCGATGCGCGTATACCCTTTGCGGAGGCGCGCAGTGATCTGCCGGTCCTGGGCGGTGATCCGGTACAGGACATGGTTCAGTTGAAAACACTGCTCAAAGAGGAGGGCGTGATGCTACCGCCACTATTTAGGAAGTACGCCTCTGTCACCAAGCCCGGCGGCACCAGCTTCCATGCCTTTAACGTGGATCCGGATTTCTGTGATTCGGTGGATGGCTTGGTGGTGGTGGACCTGGAGCAGGTGGATCCGAAGTTCGCCCGGCGGTATCTCGCCGATGTTTGAGTTGTGGTCCGGGAGGCGGTGGTGTTTATCGAGGGCAGTGGCGCTTAAGCACTGGGTCGGCCATTTCGAAAACGCACAGGTACGTCCCTGTATGCTCCGTCGGCGACGTCCCTGTCGCCGACGGTTTCGAAATGGCCGACCCAGCACTTTACCTTCGCATGCAGCCTGAGTGATTAATCAGGCTGTCGTCTAGCTACTTATCAAGATTCCAGCGCGTTGCGCACACTGGCCAGCTTTACGCACAGTACAAATACGGACATGGCCGTATCCAGCTCTTCCATCGGTGGGAAGCTGGGGGCGATGCGGATATTGCGATCTTCCGGATCCTTGCCGTAGGGGAAAGTGGCACCGGCGGGGGTCAGTTTGACGCCGGCATCCGCCGCCAGCTTCACCACGGCCCTGGCGCAGCCGGGGCGGGTATCGAAGGACACGAAGTAGCCGCCCTTGGGCTCTTCCCATTCGCCCAGATCCGAATCACCAAAAGCATCGCCCAGGTGCTTGAGCACCAGCGCGAACTTGGGTTGCAGGATCTTCGCGTGCTGTTTCATGTGATCCTTGAGCATCGAGAACTCGGGGAACAGGCGCGAGTGGCGCAGCTGGTTCACCTTGTCCGGACCGATGGTCATGGCCTGCATCTGTTGTTTCAGGGAAGCCAGGTTGGCCGGGCTCGCGCTGACAAATGCCACGCCCGCGCCTGCATGGGTCACCTTGGAAGTAGAGGCGAACTGCAACACGCAGTCCACTGTGTCGTTCTCAATAGTGGCAGTGCGGAGGTTGGGAAGGTTGACCTGCTGCTCCAGATCGTGGATCGCGTAGGCGTTGTCCCAGAAAATGCGGAAGCCGGGGTTGGCAATCTTGCCCAGGAGGGACAGGCGCTCAACGGTTACCTCATCGTAGGTAACCCCGGTGGGGTTGGAGAATTTCGGCACACACCACATGCCTATAATTTCCTGGTCTTCTTTCACCAGTTGTTCCACCGCATCCATATCCGGTCCGGTAGCGGTCATCGGGACATTGACCAGGCCGATACCCAGTTGTTCACAGATCGCGAAGTGACGGTCGTAGCCGGGCACCGGGCACAGGAACTTTGGCTCCTTCATTTCACGCCAGGGGGTATTGCCGGCAAAACCGAACAGGTAGCCGGTCAGGACTGCGTGATACATCAGGGTGAGGGAGCTGTTGCCGCCGGCGATGACCTCAGCGGTGGGGACCTGCAGGATGTCGGCACCCATTTCACGGGCACAGGTCAGGCCGTCCAGACCGCCGTAATTGCGTGTATCTGTCCCGTCGCCTGCACGGTATTCACCGCCCAGGATACCGTCGAGCTTGTCAGACAGGGTCAGCTGATCGGCGGAGGGTTTGCCGCGGGTAATGTCCAGGTTGAGCTCGTGTTGGCAGATGCGCTGGTATTGCGCACTCAGTTCTTTTTCCCACGCCTGTAACTGATCTCGGGTGGCGGAGTCGATACGCACAGGTTTTCCTCGCTTCGCTAAATGGAAGCGGCGAGCTTATCAGTCGCAGTGAGCGCTCGCCAGCGGAGGAGGGGCAAAACCACTTGCGGTCAGGTAAGTCAGGAGAAACTGTGGTCAGCGCTGGGCGAGGGTGCGGAAATCCACGGCATAGTCCCGCAAAGTCTCGGTCAAGTGACGGCGCTGTGCCGGCGTGGTGCTGGCCAGAAGCTCGCGACTGAGTTGCATCGCCTGCTTGCGTCGCTCGTCCTGCATACGCCGGTAATCCTCAGACCAGAGTTGTTCCGGATTGTGCATCAGGTCCAGTAGTTTGTCCTGGTATCCCGGTGGTTTCTCCCGCAGCAGGGAGATAAAGCGCGCTTGCCAGATCTGTCGCTGTTGATCCCGGATTAGCGGGTTGTAGGCCACTTGGTGGACAAAGGCGCCAATGAGTTGTTCCTGCCGTTCATTGATGGAACCGAGCCAGCGGCGGCTCTGTTTGCGGATGCGTTTGTTGCGACGCTCGCGAACTTTCTCCGGGGATGTCTGCCACTTTTCCAGCGACTCCATTCTCTTTTCCAGCAGGGCTTGCTCGAGCTCATCGATTTGCGCCGGTGTGAGCTGTGCGGTGAGCGGCAAAAGTTGCTGGTAGAGCTGACCGCTGGTGGTGTCCCAGAACTGATTGATGTCATCTTCCAGGGCGGGCAGGGAGACTTCCTCGAGATCGCCATTAGATGCTTCATACGCCAGCTGTTCCAGGAACTCGGCGTAGCGGGGTAGCTGGGTCTGCCGGTGCCAGATGTGGAAGCTTTCCAGGGACGAGGCCAGTTGGTCTTTCTGGTTGCGGTTGAGATCGACATAGTCATTCAGTTGCCAGCGCAACCAGGTGTCCAGTTGGTTGTAGGCAAACTGGATACTGGAGCAGCTCGTGAGCGCCAGCAGGCAAAACAGTGCCAGTAGCAGCCGCGCGGCGCGGCCGGTGAGGGATGCAGTAAAAGCGGTTGTGCCGGTAACGGTTTGAGTGGCCATCGTCTCTGCCCTGCGTACCGTGAACGCTTTGCTTATCATCTTTGTCCACTTGCGATGATCGATGCGCCAGAATGAAAACGCAGCGATTACCACAAATATAGTCGCCACCCTGGCGCCGCGGGGCGACGCTCCTGACCGGTGATCGCTCCCTCAGTCAGGGTTTCCTACGTCGCCGCTATCGATCCAGACTTCAACCCGGCTGTTTTTCACCGGCGCGTGCTCACTGTTGCTGGTGAGTGGCGCAAAGGCGCCGAGGGCAAGAATATCGCTGTCGCCCAGCTGGTGATCTCGCAGCAGGGCCCCCTGTACCTTGAGGGCGCGAAACCGGGAGATGATGTCGGATATCTTCTCATTGGATTTGCGATCCGAGAAGCCCACCAGTGTCAGGGTCAGCGCACGATCGGATTGCTCGATGTACTCCTGCAGGCGACGCAGGTCTTTCCGCGCGCGGCTGTCCAGCTCGGTGCTGCCGTCGGCGAAGCGGAAGGAAATGCTCAGGCGTTGGCCTCGCTCCATGAGGGCGCGATATTCCTCCGGTGCATTCGGATAGGGTGTCATCGACAGCGCGACAGGAGTCAAGTTGATAAACCCGGATTGGGCCACCAGTGCCTGGCCTGCCCTGCCTTCGACAAAGCGCAAGAAGCTCTCCACATGCGGATGGTATTGGCTCGGGTTCCTATACAGGTAGAGACGCCGGGTCAGGGGGAAATCTTCGGTAGCGATGATGCCCCGGTCCGGTATCACCGCAGACAGGTCCCCGGCCTTGATGGCCACCCTTCGGACATCTCCGGCGTCGGCGAACGGCAGGTAGCCGATAGCGCCGGGCTGTTGCAGGACGATCTGGTGGGTTTCAGCGTTACCGGAGACCTCGTGCACCCCGCGGGCGGCAGGATGGCCGCCGCCAAAAATCTCCTTGTCAAAGGTGGCCCGGGTGCCGGATTCGATATCGCGGTGCAGCGCGCGAATAGCCAGGTCGGGACCGCCCAGCTCGCGCCAATTGCGAATCTCGCCACGGTAGATCCCACGCAGCTGGCCAATGGTCAGTTGCGTTATCGGGTTACTGGCATGGACTGCAACTACCAGAGCATCCAGGCCAATGACGTGTTCCGCTTCTGCGCCGGACATGTTTCCAAAGCGGGCGAGTTTTTCGACCTCAGCGAGTTTGATCCGGCGCGAGGCCATACCGATATCGGCACTGGCGGAATCCAGGGCCTTGAACCCCGTACTGGAGCCTAGCGCCACAATGGGTACTGTGATCTCGCGGCCCTCCAAGCTGGCGTTGATCCAGTGACGCTCGCCCTCGCTGCGCTGGCGAATGTCAGTGGCACCCAGGTCGGCCAGGTAGCCACGTACAAGCAGCGGTGCCAGCTCGGCGCCGATGGTATTGGAGCCCGTCATGCGAAAGAGTGTCTGCGCCCCACGGGCGTCCTGGGCGTCCTGGGCTTCCTGGGCCTCTTGGGTCATAGCCCCGGCGCAAAAACACCAGACCAGCGCGGCAAGCAGTACCCGCTGCAACAAGCTCCCTGTAATGTTCAACTTGCGTAACCTCCTGTGTGTCCCTGAGCGGCCTCGCCGGTGAAGTACTGGCGCGCGCTTTATCGCAAAAATGTGTGACGTGGTTATTGCAGAAATTGTGAGGTGGTATGACGGCCCAGAGGGCAGGGAGCTGGCGGTGGCAATGGCGGCATATTTGTGGCTTCTGCCGCTGATAGAGTCGGTTGAGGTCTCCTATACTGCAGGTGATTGGGCAGAAGTTGTTTAAATTCTGTGCAAGTGTGCAGCGCAGTGCGGTATTAGTTCTATTTTTCTTGGGAAATGGGATGACAACGCTGTCATCCGTCCTGTAGTATCCAAGCTATTCGTACTGGCGCCTGCAATGCGTCAGCCGCGTTTCCCCGGGGGAAAAGTTGGGAAGCCCGGCGAGGACACATAACAATACAAAATCTTAGAGGCCGGTTTAGATGGTTGCTTTGAGAGACAGGGATACACTTTACATTGGCATCGACGGCGGCGGCAGCAAGTGCCGCGCCTCTGTGATCGATGCCGAAAACCGGGTACTCGGCACCGGAGTCGCCGGCCCTGCAAATCCCCTTCATGGCTATGCCCAGACGATTGATTCCATCGTCCGTTCCGCCGCCCTGGCGCTGGCCGATGCCGAGTTGCCACCGGATACCTTGAGCGAGCTGGTGGCAGGCGTCGGTCTTGCCGGCGTCAACATGCCGCGGCTCTACCACGAGATGGATTCCTGGGCGCATCCCTTCAAGAAGATGTATCTGACCACCGACCAGCACTCCGCCTGTCTCGGTGCCCACCGTGGTGGCGATGGCGCTGTCATCATTGCCGGCACCGGCTCCTGCGGTTATTCATGGGTCAATGGCCGCAGTCTCCTGGTCGGTGGCCACGGGTTTCCCCATGGCGACAAGGGCAGTGGCGCGTGGATGGGAATGGAAGCCATCAAGTATCTACTTATGGCCCTGGACGGCCTGGCTGAAGACTCACGCCTTAAAGATGAATTGTTGAAAGCCCTCGATGCCCGCGATGCCAACGAGGTATTCGAGAAGATCGGCGGCAAGTCCTCCAGCCACTACGCGCGGATGGCGGTGCCCGTGATCGAATGCGCGGAATCCGGTGATCCTGTGGCGGTGGCGATCGTTCGCGACGGCGCAGGCTACATCAGTGACCTGGCCGACAAGCTGTGGGAGCAGAAGCCCCCCAGGCTGTCCATGATCGGCGGCCTGGCGCCGCGCCTGCGTCCCTGGCTGGCCCCCCATGTGGTGGAGCGGCTGACCGATCCGCTGGATCCGCCGGAGGTGGGCTGCATGTACTTTGCCCAGCAGTCCCTGGCTCGCGAAGCCGAGGAAGTGAAGAGTGCAACGAACAAAGCGGGCAGCAGCGCCCTGTTTGGTTAACGGATAACGACTGAGAGTGATATGAGTGCAGCAAACACGGCAGAGGCAACACAGGTAGACAACGCGATGGTCACCACTGTGATGGAATCTGAGGCCCGCGAGGCGCCGGACCGCATTGCGGAGCAACTGCAGAACAACGCCCCCATGATGGCGGAGCTGGGACAGCGGCTGCGCCGCGAACCGCCGCGATTTGTCATGATTGTCGGTCGCGGTTCCTCCGATCACGCCGGGGTGTTCGCCAAGTACCTGATCGAGATCGAGACCGGAACTCCCACATTTGCCGCCGCGCCCTCCGTGTCCAGCGTTTACGGCCGCAAGCTGAAACTCGAGGATGCGCTGGTGCTGGTGATTTCCCAGTCCGGCCGCAGCCCCGATATCCTCGCCCAGGCCCGCATGGCCAAGGAGGCGGGTGCCTATGTGGTGGCGCTGGTTAACGACGAGTCTGCGCCCATCGGCGAGATCGTCGACCTGATGGTGCCCCTGAAAGCCGGGCCGGAAAAGGCGGTTGCCGCTACCAAGAGCTACCTCGCTACCCTGTCGGCAGTGCTGCAGCTGGTGGCGAACTGGACCCAGGACCAGGAACTGCTCTCCTCTGTCGAGGCATTGCCGCAAACCCTGCGCGAGGCGGTGAATTCTGAGATTCAGCTGCGGCCGGAGGATCTGGCGGCGGTGAAAAACCTGGTGGTGCTCGGGCGCGGCCCGGGTTACGGCATCACCCGCGAGCTGGCACTGAAGCTCAAGGAAGTCTGCAATATCCATGCGGAGTCCTTCTCCAGTGCGGAATTCCTGCACGGCCCGGTGACACTGGTAGAGCAGAAGCTGACCGTGGTGAACGTGCCGATCGAGGACGAGTCCTTTGAGGCTCACAGCGAACAGATTGCAGACATCATCCGCCGCGGCGGCACCCTGGTGAACCTGCACGTGCCGAGTAAAGGCGTGCATCCGCGTGTGGCGCCGTTGGCATTGCTGCAGCGTTTCTATATCGATGTGGCCCATGTGGCAGTGAGTCGGGGTATCAACCCGGATGAGCCGGCTGGTCTCAAGAAAGTCACCCAGACAGTCTGAATGCCGGGAAGGAAAGTAGACGTGGCGCGTACCCTGATCGCGGAAAAGTTGTTCGATGGCGAGAGTATCCGCACGGATGTCGCTATCACGCTGGGCGACGATGGCCGTATCGCCGAGCTTGGGGGGGAAGCCCCTGCGGGTGCTGTGCGCCTGCAGGGACTGGTGGCCCCAGGGCTTGTGGATGTGCAAGTGAACGGTGGCGGCGGTGCGCTGTTCAACAATGACCCGTCCATCAATGCGCTGGGCAAAATGAGTACGGCGCATGCCCGTTATGGCACCACCGGTTTCATGCCGACCCTGATCACCGACGAGGTGGCGGTCATGCAAGATGCCGCTGAGGCGGTTAGTGCCGCGATCCGCGAATCTGTGCCAGGGGTTCTCGGGGTGCACTTCGAGGGGCCGCACCTGAGTGCGCCCAAGAAGGGAACCCACGAAGAGCGGTTTATCCGTCCGCTGACGGATGAAGAATTTGGAATTTACGCCCGGGACGACCTGGGTATCAAGATGGTGACACTGGCCCCCGAGAATGTTGACCCGGTGGATATCCGCAAGCTGGTGGAGCTGGGGGTGAAAGTCTGTCTTGGCCATTCCAATGCCGACGGTGCAACCGTAGCGGCGGCGCTGGAGGCGGGGGCGACCGGCTTTACCCACCTGTACAACGCCATGTCGCCACTGCATTCCCGCGAGCCGGGCATGGTTGGCATGGCCCTGATCAGTGACGAGGCCTGGTGCGGCCTTATTGCTGACGGTCACCATGTCAGTGCCGAAGCGATGCGGCTGGCGATCAAGGCGAAGCCGAAAGGCAAGATCATGCTGGTCACCGATGCCATGTCGCTGGTGGGCAGTGAGCAGACCAGCTTTCCGCTGTTTGATCGCGTGGTGACACGGGAGGGGGACAAGCTGACTTCCACCACCGGTGAGCTCGCTGGCTCTCACCTGGATATGATCAGCGCGGTGCGTAACACGCACCGCTGGTGTGGTGTCGATCTCTTTGAAGCACTGCGTATGGCCTCTCTGTATCCGGCCCGGTTCCTCGGCTACGAGGGTGGGTGTGTTACCGAGGGTGGCCCCGCAGACCTGATTTTGCTGAATGACGAACTCCAGGTTCAAAAGACCTGGATTTCCGGCCGGGAAGTATTTGCCGGGTAGACGACCGGCTCCACGACCGTGGCGAAGACCACGACAACGATAATAAAGGTGCTCTATGGAAACTGCAGTCCTGCAACAAAGCGAATCGAGAAGAAGCAGCCTGCTGCCGATGGCCATCATCGGTATGTTGTTTTTTATTTTCGGGTTTGTGACCTGGTTGAATGGGTCACTGATCCCATTTCTGAAAGTCCTCTGTGAGCTGAACGAGTTCCAGGCACTGTTCGTTACCTTCGCCTTTTATATCGCCTACACGGTCATGGCATTGCCGATGTCTTATATCCTGCGGCGTACTGGTTACCGCGACGGTATGGCGATTGGCCTCGGCATCATGGGCGTGGCTTCGCTGATTTTTATCCCCGCCGCCCAGACCGGTAGCTACCCCGTATTCTTGCTGGCTCTCTTTGGCCTCGGCGCTGGCCTGACAATCCTGCAAACGGCCTCTAACCCCTACGTGGTGAAAGTGGGGCCGGCCGAAAGTGCGGCCACCCGTATTGCGGTGATGGGCATCATTAACAAGGGTGCCGGCATACTGGCGCCAATCGCGTTCACTGCCCTGGTGTTGTCGGGTCTGGCGGATTTCAATACTGAGGCTATCAGCAAGCTGGGTGAAGCCGAGCGGGCGGCAAAACTGGAGGAAGTCTCCAACCGCCTGATCATGCCGTACATCTATATGGCGGCACTGCTGTTCCTGCTGGTGGGCCTGGTGAAGCTTTCCGGCTTGCCCGACATCGAGGAGGAGACCGGCGAGCATACTGAGGAAAAGTCCGGCATTCTGCAGTACCCGCAGGTGGTCCTGGGTGCACTGGCCCTGTTTGCCTACGTGGGCGTTGAAGTGATCGCCGGTGACACCATCGGTCTCTACGGTGAGCGCCTGGGCCTTGCCAATTACGCCTCACTCACCTCCTACACCATGGTATTTATGGTGATCGGTTACCTGATCGGCGTGTTTGGTATTCCCCGTTTTATCAGTCAGCAGCAGGCACTGTTCGGCTCTGCCATTGCCGGCAGTTTGTGTGTCATGGGTGCCCTGTTTGGATCTTCGGAAAGCACGGCTATTGCCAGCGTGCTGTGGGGTTGGAGCGGTGTACCCATGGTGCCGGACACGGTCGCCTTTGTCGCCCTGATGGGGCTTGCTCACGCCCTGGTATGGCCGGCTATCTGGCCGCTGGCGCTGCAGGGGCTGGGGCGCTTCACCGCCCAGGGTTCCGCGCTGCTGATTATGGGTATTGCGGGTGGTGCCATTATCCCGCTTGGGTTCGGCAAGCTGGCCCACGCCGCAGAGAGTACCCAGGTAGGCTACTGGGTCGCACTGCCCTGTTATCTGTTCATCCTGTTCTACGCCCTGAAGGGGCACAAGATGCGCAGCTGGAAGTGAATCCCCAATCGATGAATTTGTAACCCCGAGTGTCTGTTTAAGTCTCTCTGTTTCTCGTTGGTTCTCGTCATCTTGCCCTCAATATTGAGGGCTTTTTTTTAAGTGGAATTCGGTTGTGGCAAGAGGAGGGGGCAGCCCGCCATGGTCGATCAGGAGGGGGCGGGGCCGCTGTAGTCGCGTTCGACCAGAGAGGGGGTAAAGGTGCGTTGAATGCCCGCCTCTTTGCTGGCGGAGCCGCTCTCGGCTGCGCCCTTGCTGCGGGCCTTGCTGAGCACCAGGGCCGCTGCGCACTTGGCAATTTCGTTGTTGGGCTGGTGGGCGGTGGTCAGTTTCGGCCAGGTCTGGCGGGAGAAGGGGCTGTCCTCGAAGCCGACAATGGACAGCTGTGCCGGGATGTCGATATTCATCAGTCGCGCCGCGAATAGCGCACCAGCGGCCATTTCATCGTTGCTGGCAAAGATGGCTGTGGGCGGATTGTCTGACTGCAGCAGCTTCTTGGCTCCCTGCACCCCCGAGTCAAAGGAGTACTCACCTTTAAGAATCAGCTCCTGTTGCGGGGCAATGCCGCCGTCTTGCAGGGCACGTTTGAAGCCATCCAGTCGGCCGTGGGTAGAAACGTGCTCCTCGCCACCACAGAGAAAGCCGATGCGCTTGTGCCCCTGGTCGAGCAGGTGTTTGGTCAGCTCGTAGGCTGCACTGCTGTCATCCACCTGAATACAGTTGTCTTCGTCTTTCTGTGCAGCCTCGGAAGACACGATGCGGACATAGTCCACACCGAGTTTCTTGACTGTCTCGATCACTTCGGGTGTTTCCGAAAAGGGCGGTGTCAGGACCAGCCCGGCCACTTTGGAGTGTTCCACCAGATCTTCCAGTTCCTTATGCACGTCGGGTGACTTGGAATTGCTCGGGTGGATCAGCAGTTCGTAACCCCTGGCTTTACACGCGTCCAGGATGCCGTTCTGCATATCGATGACGTAGTAGGCGTTGGGGTTATCGTAGATAAAGGCGATGGTGTAGGAGCGGGTGCCGGCCAGGTTGCGGGCGGCCAGATTCGGCTGGTAGTTAAGCTCCTTGACGGCGTCCATAACCTTCTTCTTGGTGGCTGGGCGCACCGAGGGCTCATTGTTGATGACCCGGGACACGGTCTTGATGGAGACGCCGGCCTTGGCCGCGACATCATTGATAGTGACTTTCATTGAGGGCGCTGATCCTTATTGTTTGCGGCCCCGCAGTGCGTTCCTCGCGGGCCAAGGGGTGGCATTTTAGCAGCAAAAAACACCTCGTTGGGCGCAGGTGGCAGCCTGCGGGGGGGGCTTTGCGGCTCACGACACATCCTGAAATTTTACTACAAGAGTGGATTGACAGCGTTGTCTCTCTGTGGGACTCTCTAGTCGAAATGACAGCGTTGTCATCCCGGTTTTTGAGAGGTGGCGCTAGTCAATAAGCAAGAATAATTCGACCTTGCGGCCCTGACTCCCATGGGCCGCATTTATTGGGGGCACTATGGATATTACTCAAACCCAAAGCTGGCGCGAGCTGGAGGCGCTGACCGGGCGAATGCGCAACACCCATCTGCGGGACCTGTTTGCGACTGATCCCGCGCGCGCCAAGCGCTATTCCCTCGAGCTGCCCTCGTTTCTGCTGGATTACTCCAAAAACCTTGTGGATGACGGGGTTTTTGTAAATTTATTACAGCTGGCGCGCGAGGCGGAAGTGGAGCGCTGGCGGGACCGGATGTTCTCCGGTGTGCCCATCAATCGCACCGAGGGGCGGCCAGTTCTGCACCCGGCGCTGCGCGGCAGTGTTGCCGGGGAAGTGAGCTGGAATGGTGAGGCAGTGGCCGCCGCGGTGGAGGCCGAACTACATCGCTTGAAAGGTTTTGTAAATTTACTACATAATGGCGGCCTGTCAGGCTGCACCGGCAAACCGGTGACCGATGTGGTGAATCTCGGCGTCGGTGGCTCCCATTTGGGGCCGCAGATGGTGATTGAGGCCCTGCGTGAGTTTCGAAAGGGCGGGGTGGATGTGCACTTCGTATCGAACGTGGATGGCGCCCAGTTGACCGATGTTCTTCAGCGCCTCGATCCAGAAACGACGCTGTTCCTGGTCTCATCGAAGACGTTCTCTACATTGGAGACCCTGACCAACGCGCAGAGCGCGCTGGAATGGCTGCAGCCATTGGGTGCACGGGAAGAATTGCTTCGGCGGCACTTTGTCGCCGTGACGGCCAGCCCCGAGCGGGCGCGGGCATTCGGCATAGAGGCGGACAAGACTTTCCGCTTCTGGGACTGGGTCGGGGGACGCTTTTCGGTCTGGTCTGCGATTGGCCTGCCAGTGGCAATCGCGGTCGGATTTGATGGTTTTCGGGCCCTGCTGGATGGGGCGGCTGAAATGGATCGGCATTTCCAGCAGGCGCCGCTGGAGGAGAATGCGCCGGTACTGATGGCCCTGCTCAGTGTCTGGTACTGCACTTTTATGGGCTATCCGGCCCATGCGGTACTTCCGTACGACCAGGCCCTGCATATGTTGCCGGCCTATCTGCAGCAGGCGGAGATGGAGAGCAATGGCAAATCTACCACCAGGGCAGGGGAGGAGGCAGCGTACGCGACAGGCCCCCTAATATGGGGTCAATTGGGAATCAACGGTCAGCACGCTTTCTACCAGTACCTGCACCAGAGTCCCGCCATCGTGCCCGCCGATTTCGTCGGCAGCGTTGCTCCAGGACATGAACTGGAGGGGCACCACGAGATTCTGCTGGCCAATATGCTGGCCCAGAGCCAGGCGCTGATGAATGGGGTGAGTCGGGAGGAGGTGGTCGCCGAGCTGACATCCCGGGGGCTGGATCAGGCCGAAGTGGCTGCCATGGCGCCATTCAAGGTGCATCGGGGGAGTCGGCCGAGCAACACGATTCTGATGAAGAAGCTGACCCCGCACTCTTTGGGGGCGCTGATTGCCCTCTACGAGCACAAGATTTTTGTGCAGGGTGTCATCTTACAAATTTATTCTTTCGATCAGTGGGGCGTGGAACTGGGTAAAGGCCTCGCCGCGGCACTACAACCAAAGCTGGAGAGTGGTGATCTGCGGGAAGAGGACGCTTCCACGGCGCGCCTGATCGAATACTACCGGCAGGCAAAAGCCGGTGCCGCCAAGGCGGAGTTCGCTGGATAAACAAAAGAGCATAAGGGTTATGGTGCAGAGCAAGGTTCAAGCAGTTACGCAGCGTATCATCGAGCGCAGTGAGGAAACCCGAGGGGAGTATCTGGCGCAAGTGGAGCGCGCTCATATCAAGGGGCGTGCCAGCAGCCATCTCTCCTGCGGTAACCTGGCCCACGCCATCGCTGCCTCAAGTGAGCGCGACAAGGACCTGATTGCCTCCGGCCGTGGCCCCAACCTCGCTATTGTGACGGCCTACAACGATATGTTGTCGGCGCACCAGCCCTACGGCACCTATCCGGACCTGATCAAGAAGGCCGCAACCAGCAACGGCGCCTCGGCGCAGGTTGCCGGTGGTGTGCCGGCCATGTGCGACGGCGTGACCCAGGGCCGCGCCGGCATGGAGCTCAGTCTCTTCTCCCGCGATGTGATCGCCATGGCGACTGCAATCGCTCTCTCCCACGATGTATTCGAGGGAGCTTTTTATCTCGGGATCTGCGACAAAATCGTGCCGGGCCTGGTGATCGGCGCATTGTCGTTCGGCCACCTGCCGGCGATGTTTGTGCCCGCTGGTCCCATGCCTACCGGTCTCTCCAATGCGGAGAAAGCCCGGGTACGCCAGTTGTATGCCGAGGGCAAAGTGGGTCGCAAGGAGTTGCTGGAGGCCGAGAGTGCTTCCTACCACAGCCCGGGCACCTGTACGTTTTATGGCACTGCCAACAGCAACCAGATGCTGGTGGAAATTATGGGCCTGCAGCTACCGGGCAGCTCTTTCGTGAACCCGGGCACCGAGCTGCGTCAGGCGCTGAACGAGGCGGCGGTCAAGCAGCTGGTGCAGGTCACTGAGCCCAGCCAGCATACGCCAATTGCAAAAATCCTGACCGAGAAGGCCTTCGTCAACGGTATCGTCGGTCTTCTCGCCACGGGTGGCTCCACCAATCACACCCTGCACCTGATCGCCATGGCGCGCGCCGCCGGCATCCAGATTACCTGGCAGGATATGGCCGAGCTGTCCGAGGTGGTGCCGCTGATGTGTCACGTTTACCCGAACGGCACAGCGGACATCAACCATTTTGCCGCGGCCGGTGGCATGCAGTTCCTGATCCGCGAGCTATTGGATGGAGGTCTGCTACACGATGACGTCCATACCGTGCTCGGCGAGTCCGGCCTCAAGCCCTACTGCCACGATCCTTTCCTGAGCGAAGACAAGCAATCCGTCGTCTGGCGTCCGACAGTGGAAGAGACCGGCGACGCGACGATCCTGCGTCCGGTCAGCGACCCGTTCTCCGGCCATGGCGGCCTGCAGTTGCTGGACGGCAACCTGGGACGCAGCGTGATCAAGGTGTCGGCACTCAAATCCGACCAGCTCTATATCAAAGCGCCGGCAATCGTTTTCGAGAGCCAGGACGAGCTGCTGGAGCGTTTCAAAGCCGGTGAACTGGAAAAGGACTTTGTTGCGGTCGTGCGTTTCCAGGGGCCGCAGGCGATTGGCATGCCTGAGCTGCATAAACTCACCCCGACACTCGGTGTCCTGCAGGACCGTGGTTTCAAGGTGGCACTGGTGACCGACGGTCGTATGTCCGGAGCTTCCGGCAAGGTGCCGGCGGCAATTCACATGTCACCGGAGGCTGTCGAGGGCGGCACTATTGCCAAGGTCCAGGACGGCGATGTTATCGAGCTGGATGCCAATGCGGGCAAACTGGTGGTGCATGTGGACGATGCCGAGCTCGAGGCCCGCCCGGCGCCGGAGGTAGACCTGAGCGCGCACTCCAACGGTATGGGCCGTGAGCTGTTCAAGAATATGCGTGCGCTTGCCACGGGTGCTGAGAGCGGGGCGAGCATTCTCTACTGATCGCTGCGAGCGTTTTATGCGCAGCTGATCACGGATGGCGCGATGCGCCAATTAAATGACAGGGAAACTGACAGAGAATATTTATGGCCAATCCCTTCGATATGGTTTTGTTTGGCGGCGGCGGCGACCTTGCCCTGCGCAAGCTGATACCGGCGCTCTACCGTGCCCATCTGGAAGGCAGTCTCCACGAGGGCTCACAGATCTTTCCGGTTTGCCGCCGGCAGGAGGACGCGGACAGTTATCTGGACACCGCTCACAATGCCCTGAAAACACACCTGCGGGACAGCGAATATTCCGACGAAGGCTGGAACGAATTCAAAACCCGTCTGCGTGCGGTAGCACTGGATATTGCCGAACCCGATGAAAAATGGGACCACCTGGCGGACTTGCTGGGTGGCGACACCGAACGCGCCCGTATTTTTTACCTGGCGATTCCACCGGCGGTGTTTGGTCCCTGTTGCGAAAACCTGTCTGTCAAAGGTTTGATTCACGAGCAGTCGCGGGTGGTGGTGGAAAAGCCGCTCGGCTACAACGCCAAGACCTCGGATGAGATCAACAGCAAGATCGCGACCTATTTTCCGGAAAAAGACATCTTCCGGATCGACCATTACCTGGGTAAAGAAACTGTCCAGAATCTGCTGGCGCTGCGTTTTAGCAATGTGTTGTTCGAGCATTTGTGGGACGCCCAGACTATCGACCACATCCAGATCAGTATTTCTGAAACTGTCGGCCTCGAGGGCCGCGCGGGCTTCTACAACGAAGCCGGTGCCCTGCGGGACATGGTGCAAAACCACCTGCTGCAGCTGCTGTGCCTGATTGCGATGGAATCTCCCAACCGCATGAATGCGAAAAATATCCGTGCGGAAAAGATCAAGGTGCTGGAAGCACTGCGCCCGCTGGTGGGTATCGAGGTGGATGAGAATATTGTGCGCGGCCAGTACGTCGCCGGTGGTATCGGTAACCAGCTGGTACCCGGCTACCTGGAAGAACTCGACGCGGCTTCGAGCAACACGGAAACATTCGTCGCCATTCGCGCGCATATCGATAACTGGCGTTGGGCCGGTGTGCCTTTCTACCTGCGTACCGGAAAACGCATGGAAAAGCGCTGTGCGGAAATCGTAATCCAGTACAAGAAGGTCTCCCACAACGTCTATGACAAGTCCGCTGGTGAGGCAGTGCCAAATCGTCTCGTAATTCGCCTGCAGCCGGAGGAGAGCATCAAGCTGGTCCTGATGGCGAAGAAGATGGACAGCATCGAGATGGAGCTGCAGCCGGTCGAATTGAACCTCAGCCTCTCCGACACCTACGACAGCATCCGCAGCGATGCCTACAAGCGGCTGATGCTGGACGCCGCTGCCAACAATCCTGCGCTGTTTATCCACCGCGATGAGGTTGCCGCGGCTTGGGCGTGGGTGGATCCCATTATCGAACACTGGCGCGCAACCGGCGATCAGCCGTGTCTGTACCGGGCTGGCAGCTGGGGACCGCAAGCCGCTGAGGACCTGCTGCGGTTGGATGGCCGCGCCTGGGTGAACGCCAAATAAACCAGTGACGGAACGTCGAACAACTACGAGATCGAGGCAAAGGCCATGATGATTGAGGAAAAGTTTTTCCCGGACCGTGAGCGATTGGTTCAGGCGCTGGCCAACGATTGCGCCAGCAAGTTGCAACAGGGAATCAGGGAACACGGCCAGGCCAGCTTTCTCGTTTCCGGGGGCAGCACGCCGGAGCCTGTCTACCGCGAACTCTCCAAGCGTCCGCTGCCCTGGTCTGACATTACCGTGGCTCTGGTGGACGAGCGCTGGGTCGAAAAGTCGGAGAGCGGCAGTAACCACGCGTTTATCGAGAAGAGCCTGCTGCAGAACGCCGCCGCAGACGCACCTTTTCTCGGCATGAAAACCCCCCACGCAACTGCTTCCGAAGGTGAAGCGGATTGCGGGCGAGCCTATAGCGAGCTGCCGCGCCCCTTCGATGTGTGCATTTTGGGGATGGGCGGCGACGGCCATACCGCCTCGCTTTTTCCCCATGCCGAAGGGCTCGAGGCAGCCCTGGATGTGAAGGGGACACAGCTGTGCAAGGCAATTACCGCCCGGCAGAGCGAGGTCACCGGTGTTCATACCGAGCGTATGACCCTGACTCTCGCCGCCATCCTGCAGGCACGAGACATCAAGTTGCTGATTACCGGTGAGGACAAGCTGAAAGTCTACCGGGAGGCGCTGCTGGGTAGCGATGAACAGGAGATGCCGATTCGCAGCATTCTGAAGCAGGGCCTAAAGGCGGTGACCGTTTACTGGGCGCCCTGAGCCCAGATGAGTCTTACTGGAAATTAATAAAAAGTGAAGGGGCGGCAGTCGTTCCCTGAAAACTGGAAGTCAATCATGCAGAAACAGCTTGCCGAAATTCTGGCGCAGGCCGGCATCGTACCGGTGCTGGTGATCAACAAAGTCGACGATGCCCTGCCGTTGGCACAGGCTCTGGTCGAGGGTGGTCTGAATGTGCTGGAGGTGACCCTGCGTACAGAAGCGGCACTGAAGGCAGTAGAAGAGATTGCCAGGCATCTTCCGGATGCGCACGTGGGAACCGGCACTGTACTGAATGCCGCAGATCTGCAGCGCTCCGTGGACGCGGGTGCGACATTCATGGTCAGCCCGGGCGCCACCGAAACATTGCTGGACGCGGCTGAGAACCATGAAGTGCCGCTGCTGCCTGGCGCTTCCACTGCGTCCGAGGTGATGCGTCTGCTGGAGCGCGGTTATCGCTACCAGAAATTTTTCCCGGCGGAGGCTGCCGGGGGTGTGCCCATGCTCAAGTCGCTGGCTGGCCCCCTGTCGCAAGTACAGTTCTGCCCCACTGGCGGCATTGGCCCGGGTAACGCCGGCGACTATCTGGCGCTGCCCAATGTTATCTGCGCTGGCGGTTCCTGGATGGCCTCGGCAAAGCTCGTGGAAGAAAAGCGTTGGGATGAGATTACGCGATTGGCGAAAGGTGCCGCCGCTCTGTAAATGCAGGGCGCGAGCACAGCGTTGAAGCTGACCGTATTAGTGACGAATAAATTTATAAAATTGAGGCAATCGACATGAAACTGAAAATAGCGATTAACGGCTATGGCCGTATCGGCCGCAATGTCACCCGCGCAATCTACGAGTCTGGCTACAATGACCGTGTTCAGCTGGTGGCTATCAACGATCTGGCCCCGGTAGAGTCCAATGCGCACCTGACCCGTTTTGATACGATTCACGGCCGCTTCAATACGCCGGTCTCGGTGGAGGGCAGTGACCTGCTGATTGGCGGTGATCGCGTGCGGGTGTGTCAGGAACGTGACCCTGCACAATTGCCCTGGTCCGAACTGGAAGTGGATCTGGTGCTTGAGTGCACCGGCCGCTTCACTACCAAAGAGACTGCGTCGGCCCACATGAAAGCCGGCGCTCGGGCGGTGCTGATCTCCGCGCCCTCCAAGGACGCGGACCTGACCGTTGTCTACGGTGTGAACGATGACAAGCTGACCGCCGAGCACAAGGTGGTTTCCAATGCGTCCTGTACCACCAACTGCCTGGCACCGGTCGCCAAGGCCCTGCACCGTGCACTGGGTGTTGAACGGGGTTTCATGACCACCGTGCACGCCTACACCAACGACCAGAACACCCAGGATGCAGTGCACGCTGATATCTATCGTGCCCGTGCTGCCGCCGACAATATGATTCCCACCAAGACCGGTGCCGCCGCTGCGGTCGGTCTGGTGCTGCCGGAATTGAAAGGGCGCCTGGATGGCATGGCTGTGCGAGTACCGGTGAGCAATGTGTCCCTGGTGGATTGCCAGTTTATTGCCGGTCGCGACACTACTGTTGAAGAGGTGAATGAGATCATGAAGGAGGCCGCTGCAGGTAGCCGCGGAGTGCTTACTTACTGTGATCAGCCGCTGGTTTCCGTGGACTTCAACCACACCACTGCATCCAGCCATTTCGATGCCAATCACACCCGGGTGAACGGTAACCTGGTGAAAGTAATGGCCTGGTATGACAATGAGTGGGGCTTCTCCCACCGCATGTTGGACACCAGCCTGGCCATGGCCGAGGCTCTTCAGCTGCAGGCCCAGGTCGCAGAGACCGCCTGAAGCTGTAAGAGAAAAAGAGTAGGGTGAGGTATTCCCCACCTTTTCGGGCGCCTTCGGGCGCCCTGTATGCAACTGAAAAGTAATTTCCTGCCTATGATCCGCCATACCAAAATCGTCGCCACGCTTGGCCCAGGCACTGACAAGCCGCGCGTTATTGAAGAAATGATTCGCTCGGGCGTGAATATCGTGCGCCTGAATTTTTCCCACGGCTCTGCCGATGACCATCGTCAGCGGGTGGAAGCGGTACGCGAGGCCGCTGCGGCGCAGAACAAACTGGTGGCAGTCCTCGGCGACCTGCAAGGCCCCAAGATTCGCATTGCCCGTTTTGCCGAGGGCAGCATCTGGCTGGAAAATAACAGCGAGTTCACCCTGGATGCGGACTGTCCGCCAGAAGCAGGCGACGTGCACCGGGTAGGGGTGGATTACCCGACCCTGATTGCCGACTGCGAGGCGGGTGACATCCTGTTGCTGGACGATGGCAAGATTCGACTGGAAGTCACCGGCACAACACCGCAAAAGCTCTACTGTCGCGTACTGCAGGGGGGCAAGCTGTCCAACAACAAAGGCATTAACCTGCTCGGCGGTGGCCTGTCTGCGCCGGCCCTGACGGAGAAGGACTACCGCGATATCAAGCTCGCCGCCGAACTGGATGTAGATTTCCTGGCCGTAAGCTTCCCGCGCAGTGCGGAAGACCTGGAAACCGCGCGTAAAGCGATGGAAGCCGAGGGCAGCAAGGCTGCGATCGTCGCCAAGGTGGAGCGTGCCGAGGCGGTCGCCTCCGATGAGCAGATGGACGAGATCATCCTGGCCTCTGATGCCATCATGGTGGCCCGTGGCGACCTGGGCGTGGAGATCGGTGATCCCTCCCTGGTGGGTGTACAGAAAAAACTGATCAACCGCGCCAACGCACTGAATCGTGGCGTGATCACGGCGACCCAGATGATGGAGTCCATGATCACCAGCCCCACGCCGACCCGCGCCGAGGTTATGGATGTGGCCAATGCGGTGCTGGACGGCACCGACGCGGTGATGCTGTCTGCCGAGACCGCAGCCGGTGACTTTCCGGTAGCTGCGGTTGAGGCGATGAGTGAAGTGATTGTCGGTGCCGAGCGCTACCTTGGCAGTGTCAATCGTCCGGCTGCCCAGAGCAGGGCATCGGATCGCATCGATACTGTGATTGCCCAGGCGGCGGTAGACGTTGCCGCCCGCGTGGAGAACCTGGTTGCAGTGGTTGCCTTGACCGAGTCAGGCCGCACGCCGCGCATGATGTCACGGGCCACGACACATTTGCCGATCTACGCGTTGACCCGGCACCCGGCGGTAGCACGACAGCTGGTACTGCTGCGGGGCGTGGAGCCGGTCGTGGATTTTGACCCGGCGGAAATCCCCCTGGGTCACCTGACCGAGTCCATCGTCGAGGTGGTCGGCTCACGCCTTGAGCTGCAGAAGGGGCAACGGATCCTGATCACCCAGGGCGACCGCCTGAATGTTGGCGGCCAGACCAACGCCATGCGTATCAAGGAAATCGAGTAAGCTCCCTGCCGCCGCGCCCGGGGTGGGTGCGGCGGCGCTGTTCTGACGCCCCCTTCCTCGCCTCACTGCCCATCACCGAATTTCTTCAGCGATCGTTAAGCCTCTGTTTTATCGGGAAAATTTTTCCTGTGACAGTTCGTGTTGTTTAAAATTCAACCAGTATTCGCTGCCAGGGGAGCCCAAACTGCCTGCCGGGTTGTAGCTTTTTCGATTTTTTCTGTGTATTGTCGAATATAAGAATGACAGCGCTATCAAATAACAACAAATGACAGCGCTATCATTCGGCGGTACCAAGGTGAAAAACTAAAAAAAATCTTAACCAAACCTTTATTCCAATAAAAAGGAAGGGAAATCGATGCTAAAGCGCAACCAACTCGCACTGTCCATCAGTGCGGCTGTGCTCAGTAGTGGCCTTATGGCCCCGCTGGCTACAGCTCAGTCCGACCAGGCCCTCGAAGAGGTTACCGTCACCGGTATTCGCGGCTCCCTACAGGACGCTCTCAGCACCAAGCGCGATTCTTACGCGATTGTCGATGCTATTTCTGCCGAGGATATCGGCAAGTTCCCGGACAAGAACGTCGCAGAGTCCCTGCAGCGCGTCCCCGGTGTGACCATCCAGCGTCAGTTCGGTGAAGGTGCGGCCGTTTCCATCCGCGGCGCGGGTAACGACCTGACTCTGACCACGCTGAACGGCCAGAATGTTGCCTCTACCGGCTGGTTTGTACTGGAGCCGGCCAAGCGCAGCTTCAACTACGAGCTCCTGCCGTCTGAACTCGTTGGTGACATCGAGGTGTACAAAAGCTCCCAGGCCGATCTGGCTGAGGGCGGTGTCGGCGGTACCGTGGTGATCAACACCCGCAAGCCGCTGGATCTGGACAGCATGACTCTGCACGGTTCTGTCGAGGCTTCCTCGCAGTCCGACTCCGACTCCACCGATCCCCAGTTTTCAGGTCTCGCCAGCTGGAAGAACGACGCCGAGAATTTCGGTGTGCTGGTTTCTGCCGTCTCCCAGGAGCGCCAGCTGCAGCGCCAGGGCAATGAGGCATTCTGGGAGTGGGGTGCCGGTCCGGTTGCTTTCGAGCAGGAGCGCAAGCGCTCTGCAATCAACGCCACTTTCCAGTATCAGCCCACTGAAAACCTGGATATCGTCTTCAATGCCATCGACATGCAGATGGAGGCGGATAACACCAACTACGCACTGTGGCTGACTCAGGGTAACTGCGGCTGGTGCGGAGTCGACGTTGACCCGGCTGACCAGATCAACGGCACCACTGCCCGTGGCCCTCTGAACGTTGCATACCTGCAGGCTCGTCCGCGCGAAGCGACGATGAACTCCGATGTGTTTGACCTGAGCGTGGATTATGCAGGTGAGGGTTATGAGCTGAGCTTCCAGGCCGGCCAGACCTCTTCCACAGGTGGTACCGATTTTGAGATGGTCGCGGACGATGGTTCCGGCGGCACTCCAATTCCCGGTGGTACCTACGACTTCTTCGGCGGCGGCCAGAGCTGGGACCTGAATGGCTTTGACCTCGGCTCCTATGATCCGGGTAGCGTGGTTATGGGTACAGGTGCCAACTTCAATGCCACGCCCAAGACTGATGAAGAAACCTACTTCCAGGCGGACCTGGAGTTCGAGGTTGAGTTTGGCCTGATCAATGCCATCAAGACCGGTATCAAGACAGCCGATCACAACACCACCAGCCGCCGTTTTGAATTCCTCCAGGCGGATGGCTTTGATCCGAGAATCTCCACGGCTGAAGTACTGGATGGAACCATCGAGTCCGGCGCGGGTAGCTACGACATCCCGAAGCTGGATGCAGATGCGCTTAAGGCCTGGGCCAAAGCGTCAATCGTGGGCAAGGTGGAAGATCTCGGCTCCTATAGCGAAATCGACGAGACCAACAACGCCCTCTATGCCATGGCTACCTTCGACGGGGAGCGGGTGCGCGGCAACTTCGGTGTACGCTACATCTCAACCGAGGCCTCTTCCATCTACTACCTCGATGAGCAGCGCGGCAGCACCAGCGCGGATTACTCCGAAGTTTTGCCCAGCTTCAACCTGGCCTACGATCTGTCGGATGACCTGATCCTGCGTACCTCTGCGGCCAAGGTCATCGCCCGTCCGCAGTACGTGGATATGTATGTGAACCCCAACGTTCTGGGCGCTGACGATGAGATCGACAACAACCAGTTCTGGGTAATCGGTAACGTGGGCCTGGAGCCCTTCACCGCGAACCAGGTGGATCTGGGCCTTGAATGGTATTTCGCCGAGGGCTCCCTGCTCTCCGCTGCCGTGTTCTACAAAGATGTGTCCAATTTCGTGACCATCAGCGAGTATCAGGCTTCTGCCAGCGAAATACCCTTCGATCTGCCTGCGAGCGAGCAGGGCTTCGGCTGGACCGTGCAGGAGAAGGATAACGGCGAGAGTGCTGACATCACCGGTATCGAACTGGGTTATCAGCAGGACTTCGGCAACGGCTTCGGTGCGATTGCCAACTACACCTGGACCGACACTAGCACGGCCCGGGATACCTTCACCGACGGCAACCCGTTCCTGAGTGACAGCTCCGAGAATGTGTACAACCTGACCGGTTATTACGAGAACGACATGTTCTCTGCCCGTGTGGCCTATAACTGGCGCAGTGAGTACATGATCCGTGAGTCTGGAGCCTACGGGAACCGACTGCACGACGACTTCGGCAGTCTGGACCTGAGTGCCGTTTGGCATGCCACCGATAGCGTGGATGTCAAGCTGGACGTAAACAACCTGCTGGCCGAGGAATCCGTACAGCTGGGTAACAACGTCGAGCCGACCCCCGGGTCTGGCTTCACCGCAGGCTTCCCGCTGTACGAGTACGAGACGGCTCGTCGTGTGAACCTGGGCGTGTCCGCCAAGTTCTGAGGAATGCTCCTCAGGTAGTGAAGTACCGGAAAAAGGGAAGTTTTTGCTTCCCTTTTTTCGTTTGAAAAATATACTGGGCCAGTCGAATTAACAGAATAACCAACGAACTGAATGGTGTTGTATGACCACTGAACAGACTCCCAAGATCGCTCCCCTGCATAAAGAAGCCCACGGCAAACTGAAGATCCGTGAGCTGGGCAGCTTTGAGCACGTAAAGAACGCCCACATGGTGCCCGTTACCGCCCATGAGTTCACCCGACTGGGAGCCGAGTACCCGATCGTTTTTGTCAAGAATTCCGAAACCGGTGAGTTCCAGTCCGTGGCTCTGCTGGGTCTCAAGGTCGGTGAGAACCTGTTTGTGGATGGCGAGAAATGGCAGGGCGTCTTTGTGCCCGGCAGTGTCCGCAATCATCCCTTCGTTCTGGCTCCCGCGGGTGAGAACAAAGACCAGCTGATGGTGGGTATCATTGAGAACAGCCCGCTGGTCAGTGAAGCCGAGGGCAATGCCCTGTTCACCGACGAGGGTGAAGAATCTGATTACCTGAAGGCCAAGAAAGAGACTCTGGTGAGCTTCCTCGAGAGCGACCAGATGACCAAGGCCTTCGTAAACGTTCTGGTTGAGAAAGAGCTGCTGACTCCGCAGTCCGTTACGGTCAACGCCGGCGAAGAGAAAATCAACCTGAACGGCCTCTACATCGTCGACGAGAAGAAGCTGAACGAGCTGGGTGAAGAGGAGTTCGCTGACTTCCGCAAGCGCGGCTTCCTGCCGGCACTGTACGCTCAACTCGGCTCCCTGCACCAGCTCTCCAAGCTGGCCAAGATGCAGGCGACAACTGCTGCCTGAGGCAGCGTTGAAACTTGCTGATGGCTAGTGCGGCAACATCCGGTCACATCCAGCATGTGCTGGTTGTGGGTGGAGGTACCGCTGGCTGGCTGACCGCCAGCCACCTGGCCAAGAAGCTTCGGGCCCGGTCACCTGATGGTGTCCGGGTCACCCTCCTCGAGTCAGACAATATCCCGACTATTGGTGTGGGTGAAGGGACGGTGCCAGCCATCCGTCAGACGCTCCAGTATCTGGGAATCAGCGAGACCGAATTTATCCGTGAGTGTGATGCCTCCTTCAAGCAGAGCATCAAATTCGTGGACTGGGTGCACAATCCTGTCGCTGGTCGTAGCGATTACTACCACCATGTCTTTGACTATCCGGACACTCGTCGCGGTGACCTCACCCCTTACTGGCTGAAGCAGGCCGGCACCGGCCGCTCATTTGTCGATGCCGTCTCCGTGCAGGGGCTGGTGTGCGATCGGGGGCTGGGTCCGAAGAACATGACCCTGCCCGAGTATCAGGGGCTTACCAGTTACGCCTACCATCTGGACGCTGCAAAGTTCGCCCGCCTGCTGACGCGCCATGCGGTGGAGGAACTGGGTGTTCGCCATCTGCTCGGCACGGTAGAGCAGGTGCGGCGATCGGATGATGGCGACATTGCTGCTGTGGTCACTGATCGTCACGGGGCACTTGAGGCGGATCTGTTTGTAGATTGCACCGGCTTCGCCTCCCTGCTGCTGGGGCAGTCCCTGGATGTCCCGTTTATCGATCGCACCGATGTCCTCTTTGCGGACCATGCCCTGGCGGCCCAGGTGCCCTATGGGCAGATGGATGCGCCCATTCCGAGTTATACGATTTCGACCGCCCAGGAGAGTGGTTGGATCTGGGATATAGGGCTGCCGGAGCGTCGCGGAACGGGTTATGTATATTCCAGTGCGCACACCGATCATGAGCGAGCGGAAACGGTTTTTCGAAATTACCTGGGTGCCGCCGGTGAGAATGCCGAGGTGCGCCGCATTCCGATGAAAATTGGTTACCGGGATCGCTTTTGGGAGCGCAATTGCGTTGCCATCGGCCTGTCCCAGGGTTTTGTTGAGCCTCTGGAGGCGACGGGCATCCTCGTGTATGACGCCACGGCGAAAATGCTCGCCGATACTTTCCCGGCGAACCGCGAGGTCATGTCGACCGTGGCGGCGCAGTTTAATCGGCATGTCCGCTATGCGTGGGAGCGGGTGATTGAGTTTATCAAACTGCATTACTGCATTTCCCAGCGCACTGACAGCGACTTCTGGCTGGATAACCGTGCAGCGGAATCCATACCTGAAGCACTGCGTGAAAAATTGGCACTGTGGCGCTGCCAGCCGCCATCCGATTATGACTTTCCCAGCAAGATGGAAATCTTCAACCTGCCGAATTACCTGTACGTCCTCTACGGTATGGACTTCGTGACCTCTGCTGCGCACATCAGTAACCGCTTTGCGGATGATGACAATGCGCTTGCCCGTTTTGTCGAAATTGAGGCCGGGGCGCGGCAGCTCTGCGAGCAATTGCCCGCGCACCGGGAGCTGATCAGGAAGATCAAGCAGTTCGGCCTGCAAAAGATATAAAAAACCATGAAAGAAAAGCAGACAAGGGTCATCAATATTATCGGTGGCGGTTCTGCCGGCTGGATGACGGCCATTTACCTCAACCGTTATTTCAACCGCGGAAAAAAGAACTTTTCTATTCGTCTCATTGAGAGCCCGGACGTGGGCATCATCGGCGTGGGGGAAGCCACGGTACATAGCATCCGCTTCTTTTTTGCCGCGATGGGGCTTGATGAAGCAGAGCTGATGGCGGAGACCAATGCCACGGTAAAGGCGGGCATCATGTTCCGCAACTGGAATAAACCGCAAGGCAGCGAGCCGCATGAGTATTTCCATCCTTTCGACCAGCAACAGCCGGGTGGCTCTGTGGATATTTCCTCCGCCTGGTTTATTGCCAATCGGGATGCATGGCAGCGCTACGATCAGGCGGTAAGTCTCAATGCCCACCTTATTGAGGAGGGGCGTTGCCCGAAAACGATGTCGTCCCCGCCTTTTCAGGCAGTGACACCCTATGGTTATCACCTGGATGCGAAGCTGCTCGCCCGCTACCTGCGAAAGAACGCGGTGGAGGCTGGCGTAGAGCACGTAGAGGCCAGCGTTTCTGATGTCACGGTAGAGGGAGACCGAGTGCTGAGCGTGACTACGGATCGCGGCGAGTTTACCGGTGATTTTTTCGTCGACTGTAGTGGCTTTCGCGGGTTACTCCTGGAAAAGCTCGCCGAAGACAACTGGCACTCCTTCTCGGATGCGCTGCCGTGTGATCGCGCGGTTGCGATCCAGCGCCCTCTGCCGGAGGGCGATGGACCCAAACCCTATACCGTAGCTACCGCGCTCAGTAATGGTTGGGCTTGGCAGATTGACCTGGTCAATCGTCAGGGCAGTGGCTACGTGTATGACTCGGACCGCATTTCGCCGGAAGAGGCGGAGCGGGAGCTGCGTGAATTTCTCGGCCCGGACAGCGAGTCTCTCAAGTGCACGCATCTGGAAATGAAGGTGGGCTGCAGGGACCGATTCTGGATCGGTAACTGCGTAGCTATTGGCCTCAGCGGCGGATTTATCGAGCCTCTGGAATCCACGGGGCTGCATATGATCCACTTGGGGGTGAGCCTGCTGGCGACACATCTCGCTGCAGGGGAGGTGCCCCAGGCGCTTCGCGATGCCTACAACGAAAAAATGCGTGGCTTCTATCACGACCTGAAACAGTTCATTGTCCTGCACTACTGCCTCAGTGATCGCGATGACAGTGATTTTTGGCGCGGGGCTTCGGCAACGGTGGAGCATTGCCCCTGGCTGCAGCGTCAGCTGGAAATCTGGCGGCACAAAATCTGTGAGTACCAGGACTTCGCCGGTAGTTACTCCAGTATCTTCACCGATTCCAGCTATCGGTACGTACTCTACGGAATGCAGCACAAGCCAGACCTCGAGTTCGTGCTCTCAGAAGAGGAGCAGCAAGGACTGTTCCAGCGCTTTGAAGACATGGTTCGTCGCGCGAAAGTGGCGTCAATGGAACACAAGGCTTTCCTGCGTACCCTGCCCGCAGAAGTGCGGCCCGAGATGATAGAGGTCGGGTGATGGCGCTGTTGAGGGGCATGAAGCTCTGGCTAGCGGGTCTGCTGCTGTTTTATGTGGCCTGGCTACTGCTCGCCTTCGGGCTGGGGCACTGGGGCTTGGCCAGCGAGCACTGGCCAATGGCGCTGTCCATGGCTATCGGCAGTTACGCCGCCGGGTCCACGCCTATGGGTGGCGGCACGGTCGGCTTCCCGGTGCTGGTATTGCTGTTCGATATGCCCGCAAGTCTCGGGCGCGACTTCAGTTTCGCAGTTCAGTCCATCGGTATGGTCAGCGCAAGCCTCTTTATTCTGGCCCGCCACCAGACACTGGCGTGGCCGATGCTGCGCGGTGCCATGCTTGGCTCCCTGTTGGGGACACCACTCGGCATTCTGTTCGTGGCACCGGCCATACCTGACCTGTGGGTCAAGCTGGTGTTTGCCGTGCTATGGGGCAGTTTTGGCCTCCTGCACCTGTATCGGCTCAATGAGATCACAGCGCATAACGCCTGTCCCCACAGTGAGCCGCAGCGGGATTTTCGGCTTGGAGCCTGGCTTGGCGCTGTGGCCGGTGCCTCTGCGGTGGCGACGACCGGGGTTGGCATCGATATGCTGATTTACGCGGTGCTGGTGCTGATGTGTCGCGTGGATCTGAAAGTGGCGATTCCCACGTCTGTGGTCATCATGGCATTCAGTTCCGTGATCGGCGTGGTCGTCAAAAGCCTGTCTGGCGACTGGCACCCTCAGGTGTTTGGCAACTGGATGGCGGCGGCACCCGTGGTTGCCCTTGGGGCGCCCCTGGGGGTGTTTGTGGTCAGCCTGATTGGTCGCAAGCCCACACTGCTGGTGGTGGCCTGCTTGTGCGTGGTGCAGCTGTTCTGGACCTGCTACGTGGAGTGGCAGGCCATCGGTCCCGCGGGTGCGGTAATCGTGGCTGCGACCGTGCTGTTGGGGCTTCTCGGCTTCGAATGGCTGCGGTCGATTGGTCGGCGGCGTCCTCGTCCTGAGGCGTCCTCAGGCCTGTCTTCCAGCGGCATTCAGGTGCCCCAGGCCGGATGAATTCCGGCCCGGCTTGAAATCTATTCGCCCTCACTCTTTTCCCGCTAAGCTCCCCGGGATCGCTGGCGCTCGGCGAGTGCGCTGCTCACTGGCCCCACTGGTCCCTTCAGCTTCAACTCAGATAGATAGCTTCTGAGGTGGCTTCCGGAACAGGGGAGAAAATGGCTGGGGTAGTAGGACTAGCGTCGCCCTGTCGGGCTCACTAAGTCGTCCAGTTTGATCTCGATTTATAAAGCTTTGAAGTAAAGGCTGGATCGGAGAGGAAAATGGCTGGGGTGGTAGGATGAGCGTCGCCCTGCGGGCTCGCTGATCCATCTGGCTTCATCTCAAATGAATGGCTTCCGGATTGGGTTTGGATCAGAGAAGAAAATGGCTGGGGTGGTAGGATTAGCGTCGCCTTGCGGCTCGCTGGTCTCCGCTGGCTACCGCCAGCTCCGGCTCGAACCTATGTTTATCCGCTTTTCAGCAGTGGTTGAGCAGGTAAGAAAATGGCTGGGGTGGTAGGATTCGAACCTACGCATGACGGGATCAAAACCCGCTGCCTTACCGCTTGGCTACACCCCAGTAAAGGTGCTGCGAGAAGCCTCTCGCAGGAGGAAAATGGTAGCAAGGGGGAGACTTGAACTCCCGACCTCAGCATTATGAGTGCTGCGCTCTAACCAGCTGAGCTACCTTGCCACTGAAAGTCTCGGCTAACCGAGGGCGCGAATTATGGGACTCCAGGGTGGGGCTGTCAACCCCCTTTTTTGCTGAATTTTCAGTGAGTTAGCGTCATCGCCTGAACCCACCTGAGAAGAGTGTCTAGCGCCCCCTGCCGATTGCCGCGAACAGAGAGCCACTGGCGACAGTGGCAGCCCCCAGCCAGCTGATCCAGTTCATCGGCTCCACTTCAATATAGTCTGGCCAGACCGCGCCGATAAGGGCCCCGATCGCCAGTGTCAGTAACGGCACCAGTGCCAGGGTAGCGCTGACCCGGGAGGCTTCCCAGTGCGCCAGTGCCTTGGTAAAGGCGCCGTAGGCAATCAGGGTGTTGGCGGTGAGGAAGATCAGCAGGGCCCAGCCGAGCCAGTCCAGCGTCAACGCGGAAAGTGGATCCGCAAGCGGCAGGAAACACAGTGTGCCGGCAATGTAGATCAGCACCAGCAGGTCCTGGGGCTTGGCGCGGCCCAGGATCTTCTTCTGGAAGAAGCCGTAGATGGCCCAGCCCACGGCCGCCACCACGATCAGCCCGAGGCCCAGTAGGTAATCGGCGTCGGCACCGCTCGCCAGCTCCGGCAGTCGCTGGTTGAAAAACAGCGGCAGGCCGCCCACCACCATGGCGACCCCCAGCCACTGGCGGGGTGAGAAGTGCTCGCCCAGCCACAGGACGCTGGATGTCAGCAGCAGCAGCGGTGCCAGCTGGATCACGATCTGCGCGGCGCCGGCGGTGATGAAGTGCAGGCCGGAGGCGTAGGTCAGGTAGTTGGTCAGCAGCCCGAGCACCGCAATGACCGTCAGCGGTAGCAGCCCCCGCTCAAATAGTTGCCTCAGGTTCAGTTGCCGGGTCCAGCCGTAATAGGTGCCGGCCAGCACAGCCGCGCCCACAAAGCGGTACCAGGTGGCGGTGGTCGCGCTCATGGAATCCAGCAGGCCCTTTAGCGCAATCGGTAGCAGGGCCCACATGAATGCGGTGATCAGCGCCAGCGGCAGGCCGACTTTCCAGTTGGGTGGGTGCATGTTGACGATCGTCGAGGTTGGGGCGGGAGGGTGCCCCTCGATTGTCGAGGGGCGCGGTAGGGCGTGAGGCGGTAATCAGACGTTGAAGCGGAAGTGAATGACATCACCGTCTGCAACGACGTAGTCCTTGCCTTCCAGGCGCCACTTGCCCGCTTCCTTGGCGCCCGCCTCGCCATTACAGGCGACGAAATCCGCGTAGCTGACTACCTCGGCGCGGATAAAGCCTTTCTCAAAGTCGGTGTGGATCTTGCCCGCAGCCTGCGGCGCAGTGGCGCCCAGGGGAATGGTCCAGGCGCGAACCTCTTTGACTCCTGCGGTGAAGTAAGTGTGCAGGCCCAGCAGCTGGTATCCGGCGCGAATCACGCGGTTCAGGCCCGGCTCTTCCATACCCAGCTCTTCAAGGAACTCCTGCTTTTCATCGTCATCCAGCTCAGCGATCTCCGCTTCCAGCTTGTTGCAGATGGGGACAAGTACGGCATTTTCCTCGGCCGCAATCGCAGCGACTGCGTCCAGGTGCGGGTTGTTCTCGAAACCATCCTCATCGACGTTGGCGATGTACATGGTGGGCTTGATGGTCAGCAGGCTCAGCTCGCGCAGGTCTGCCAGCTCGTCATCGCTGAGGCCGAATGAGCGCAGGGGCTTGGCTTCGTCCAGGTGCGGCTGAATCTTTTCCAGCAGTGCCTTCATCTTGATGGCGTGCTTGTCCTGCCCTTTGGCGGCGCGGGTAAAGCGCTGCAGAGCCTTTTCCACGGTGTCGAGGTCCGCCAGAGCCAGCTCGGTGTTGATGACCTCGATGTCCGCGACGGGGTGTACCTGGTTGGCCACGTGAATGACGTTTTCATCCTCGAAGCAGCGCACCACATGGGCGATGGCGTCGGTCTCGCGGATATTGGCCAGGAACTTGTTGCCCAGGCCCTCACCCTTGGAGGCACCGGCGACGAGGCCGGCGATGTCGGTAAACTCCATGGTGGTGGGGATTACCTTCTGCGGCTTGACGATTTCCGCCAGCTTGTCGAGACGAGTGTCCGGCACCGGGACTACGCCGGCGTTGGGCTCAATGGTGCAGAACGGGAAGTTCTCTGCATCAATGCCTGCTTTGGTCAGGGCGTTGAACAGGGTGGATTTGCCCACATTGGGCAGGCCGACGATTCCGCAAGTAAAACCCATGGTGTTCTTTCCGTTGCGAGTGGCGCTGTGGCGCCGGTTGATTCGGGGTGCACCGACCCGGCACCGCGGAGGTTTATTTTGCCGCGGTGGCTGCCGTGTGCAGTGTTTTCATGGCCGCGCCCCAATCGCCTTCGGCGGCGATGGGCATCACGTCGACGGCGCGGTCGATCGCTTCAGCCAGTTGCTCCTGCTCTGTTCGGGGGGCGCGCTGCAACACGAAGTTGACCACTTCGCGGGCGCTTCCGGGGTGTCCGATACCCAGTCTCAGCCGCATAAAATCGCGGTTGTTGCCGAGCGAGGAGATGATGTCCCGCAGACCGTTGTGACCGCCGTGTCCGCCGCTGGACTTGAGCCGTGCGGTGCCCGGTGGCAGGTCGAGTTCGTCGTGGGCGACGAGAATGGCTTCGGCGGGAATCTTGAAAAAGTTCGCCAGCGGGGCCACTGACTGTCCGCTGCGATTCATAAAGGTGGTGGGAATCAGCAGGCGTACATCCTGCCCGCCGATCCGTACCCGGCCGGTGAGACCGCGGTACTTGCTGTCGGACGCGAGCTGGGCGCCGTGGCGGCGCGCCAGCTCGGTGACAAAGTCGGCACCGGCATTGTGACGGGTCCGATCGTATTCGGGACCGGGATTGCCCAGTCCCACGATCAGCTGGATCGGTGTGTCCGGTGCCTTGGCCAAAATATTGACCCTTACTCTTCGCCGCCTTCGGCCGCTTCGCCTTCTTCACCTTCCTCTTCGGCTTCGATGGCGCCGCGGGGCATGTGAACGGAGGCAACAACCAGGTCGTGGTCTTCGCCGTGGGCCAGGTCCACAGACTCGACGCCAGCCGGCAGCTTGATGTCGGAGATGTGAACAGTGCCGTCCAGCTCCAGGTCTGCCAGGTCTACCTCGATGAACTCGGGCAGCTTGGAGGCCGGGGCGCTGATTTCCAGCTCATTCAGGGTGTGGGAGACGATGCCGCCTGCTTTCACGCCCTTGCACTTGTCCTCGTTCAGGAAGTGCAGTGGCACTTTCAGGTGTACCTTGGTGTTGGCGGATACGCGCTGGAAGTCAGCGTGCAGCAGGATCTGCTTGGCCGGGTGGCGCTGCAGGTCACGCAGGATCACTTTTTCTTCCTTGCCTTCGATGTCGAGGGTCAGTACGGAGGAGAAGAAGGTCTCATCTTCCAGGGCCTTGAACATTTCCTTGCTCAGCAGGGAAATGGAGGCAGGCTTCGCCTTGCCGCCGTAAACGATGGCGGGTACACGACCTTCCTCGCGACGCAGGCGGCGGCTCGCACCTTTCCCTTCGTCGCTGCGGACGTTGGCGTTCAGTTTGAAATCAGACATGGGGTAAACCTCGGGTTGTCTGCCCAGAGCGACCTGCGACCGGACCGCTCTGGCGTTGCTGTAAATGGGGCACGGAAAGTCCCGTATCCCCAATAGTAAACGCCCGGCAGTGCCGGGCGGGCGCGTATTCTAAGGGAATCGCCGGGAAAGCGCTACAAAATCTGAGCGCGGCCCGGTTATCACGGCATCAGCGGAACATTGCTGACAGGGATTCCTCGTTGCTGATCCGGCGCATGGACTCCGCCAGCATGGCGGACAGGGTCAGCTGGCGGATCTTGGGAGCCTGCTCCATCTTGTTGCCCAGGGGGATGGAGTCGGTGACCACCAGTTCATCCAGAACGGAATTGTTCAGGTTCTCGATGGCCTTGCCGGACAGTACCGGGTGGGTGCAGTAGGCGACTACCTTCTTGGCGCCGTGCTCCTTCAGGGCATTGGCGGCGTTGCACAGGGTGCCGGCGGTGTCGACCATATCGTCCACCAGCAGGCAGGTGCGGCCGTTGATTTCACCGATGATGTTCATTACTTCCGCCACGTTGGCGGCGGGACGACGCTTGTCGATGATGGCCAGGTCGCACTCGAGGCTCTTGGCCACGGCACGGGCGCGAACAACACCGCCAATGTCCGGGGACACGACTGCCAGGTTTTCATATTTCTGACGCTCGATATCGTCCAGCAGAACGGAGGAGCCGTAGACGTTGTCCACAGGCACATCAAAGAAGCCCTGGATCTGCTCGGCGTGCAGGTCGACGGTCAGTACACGGTCGATGCCCACGCTCACCATCATGTCGGCGACCACTTTGGCGGAAATCGGCACGCGCTGGGAGCGCACCCGGCGGTCCTGGCGGGCGTAGCCGAAGTAGGGCACGACGGCGGTAATGCGGCCGGCAGAAGCGCGTCGCAGGGCGTCGACCAGCAGGATCAGCTCCATCAGGTTGCGATTGGTGGGCTGACAGGTGGATTGCACGACGAAGACATCCCGTCCGCGGACGTTATCGGTGATTTCCACGGCAATCTCACCGTCGGAAAAGCGCTTGACCACCGCCTCGCCAAGCGGAATTGCCATTTGGTCGACAATCTTCTGCGCCAGTTCCGGGTTGGCGTTGCCGGTAAAGACCATTAAGTCAGCCACTGCGAATACCTTTGGTTCTGTTGAGTTCTTCTGGACGTGAAAAGTGTAGATGCCTGTCAGTGTGTAAGCTTGTAGCGCGCGATTGCGTCACCTTTTGCTGTGGCGGCACAGGCGGCCGCGAAGGGGTAGGGCGTTTACCCGGTTTGTAAGCTGTGCGGCATGGATAATGCCGCCTCCAGCCAGCCTGTCGGCCGGGCCGGGTGTCCCGCCGGTCTCAGGGATGAGTCCGGCGGGGATGAAAATGGCTGGGGTGGTAGGATTAGCGTCGCCTGCGGCTCGCTGGTCTCCGGCGGCCCCGGCCGGTTGTCTCGCACTTCGTGCTCGGGGCTGCGCCCCGCCGTCCGTTTACTTCTACTCCGACGCCCAAACTCGCTTCGCAAGTTTGTCGGCTCGAACCTGTCGAGTCGCGGAGATCTGATCTGCATTAACGCAGTCAGCGAAATATGGCTGGGGTGGTAGGATTCGAACCTACGCATGACGGGATCAAAACCCGCTGCCTTACCGCTTGGCTACACCCCAGTAATCTTTTTCACTTGCCACTGGTGGAAGTGAGTTTCGCGAGCGCCGTGTGTGCTGGCGATGTGTTGACGCTGGCAGCAATAAAGCCGCGCCAACCCTCAGGCCTCTGCTCGAGGACCTCCTGCGCCTCTGATTCGCTCGGGAAGGCGGCGAATACGCAGGCTCCAGTGCCGGTCAGTTGCGCTCTGGCGTGCTGTTGCAGCCATTGCCGAGTCGCTTGGATCTCGGGGTATAGCTGCTCCACCAGAGGCTCGCAATCGTTGCCAGCGTGGCTTTGGAGCCAGTCGCTGTCCAGCACCCTGTCGCGAAGGTGCGCTAATGTAATTGCGGCAGAATCTCTTGTCAAACCCGGGTGACCGAATACCGCCGCGGTGCTCACATGGCAGTCGGGAGCGAGGACCAGAAAATGGCAGGGTGCGGTTCTGACCGGCACCAGTCGCTCGCCGGTTCCCTCTGCCAACGCGGTATGCCCGGCAACGAAAACAGGAACATCGGCGCCTAACTGTCGACCCAGTTTAGCCAGTTCATCGACGGACAGACCGCAGCGCCAGAGATGATTGAGGCCGAGCAGTGTTGTGGCCGCGTCGCTGCTGCCGCCGCCGATGCCGCCGCCTGCCGGCAACCTCTTCTGCAGGCGGATGTGCGCCCCCTGCGCTGTACCGCAGGTGTTCTGCAGAAGCTGCGCGGCGCGGTAAACCAGATTGTCCCGCTCCGGCACATCCACTCCCGGCGCCTCCACTGAAAGCCCGCTGTCACTGCGAAGCTCAAAGTCGAGGGTGTCGCCGTAGTCCAGCAATTGAAACAGGGTCTGTAGCTCGTGGTAGCCATCGGGGCGACGGCCGAGGATGCGAAGAAACAGGTTTAGTTTGGCGGGTGCGGGGAGTTGCAGAGACATGCTTGGATCGTTTCGCGGGCCGAAAAGGGCCGCCATGATAGCGGCCCGGGGAAATCAGCGCACTTAACCTTTGTGTGCGCAGGGGTGGGTCAGAGCAGCCACTCCTTGATCACCAGGGTTACCTTGACCGGGCCGGCGGCCTGGCGTGTCTCTGCCTTGATGCGGGTAGGAAGCACGTAAGCCCCCACGTTCTGGTAGCCGCTGAAATTGAGTTGCCAGCCGGCCTGCTGGAGGGTTTGCAACAGGCCCTGAGCATCCCGCTGTTCGCCACTGGTTTGCCCCGGGGCGGGCAGGCCCCGCACCCAGTAAAACATTTCCTCCACCGGCAGCGGCCACCCCAGGGTCAGGGCGGTCAGTTGGGACGGGCTGGTGGCGTGAGTGGTGGGGTCATCACCACGCTTGAGGCTGACGCCCGCCGGCGTGCCGCTGATGACCGTGGCACCCGCACCGAGCGGGCCACTCAGGTGGATGCGGTAATTGGGCTCCGACTGTTGCAGCCACGTGAGATTGGCGCTGCCGTTGTCATTGGGGGAGCGTACACCCAGTTTTCCCTTGATGGTCCACTGCTGTAACTGCATCACCGGTTGTTCCGCGGCGACCGGAGGTTGCGGTGTCTGGGTGGCGCAGGCGCTGAGCAGTGCGACCAGGCACAAGAAGGCCAGCCGCATGGTGGGCGGGTTCACTGTCAGGCGGCAATGGGCGCCCTGGAAAATCTCATTAGTCGGATACATGCTGCTCCAGAGGTTTCATGTTTTTCAGTCTGTCCATGGCCGCCGGGATGATCTCGCTGTCGGGATTGATCTCGAGCCCTTGCTGCCAGACCTGCATGGCGCGCTCACGGTTGCCCTGCATCCACAACACTTCGCCCAGGTGGGCGGCGATTTCGTGATCGGGCAGCTTTTCCAGCGCCTGTTCGAGGTAGCGGATCGCTTCAGCGTGGTTGCCGAGACGGTACTGCACCCAGCCCATGCTGTCGATGATGGCGGGGTCGTCTGGCTCCAGCTCTAGCGCACGGGTGATCAATTGCAGTGCTTCCTCGAGGCGGCTGTCGTCGTCGAGTAGCTTGTAGCCCAGCGCGTTCAGCAGCGTGGCGTTATCCGGGTCGCGGGCCAGAAGCTGACGCACGCCTTTTTCGAAAGCCTCGACGTTACCCTGCTGTTCGTGAATCAGGGATTGCACGTAGATCAGGCGGCCGCTGCCAGGGTGCTGCTCCAGAGCCCGGTCCAGCAGAGTCAGAGCATCCGGGGCGCGATCGTACTTCCGCAGCAGGTTGGCCTCGATCACAAAGAAATGCTCGGACTGCTCCGGGTGTCGTTGCCTCAACTCTGCGAACCATTGCTGGTTTTCATTGCTCTTACCGACGGCAGCCAGCAGCTCCGTGCCACGGGTGATGGCCTGCATGTAATCGTTACCCGGTTCCACCTTGCGGTAATGTGCGGCAGCGCGCAGTGGGTCGCGGGCCTGTTCGGCAATGGTGCCCAGGTAAAAGTGCGCCGCGGACTCGTGTTGTCCCAGCGTCAGTAGTTTTTCCAGCAGTGGCTCGGCAGCGGCAAAGTCGTCGCTCTCCATGCGAATCAGCGCTAGCGACAGGATCAGGTTTCCGTCCCCCGGCCGCTGTTCCACCAGCGTGGTGAACTGCTCCTGAGCCTGTTCGAGATCCCTGCTGACCAGCAGTCGCGCGTATTGCAGGCGAATACGGGTCTCCTGTGGATAGGTTGCTACCATCTGCTCCAGCAAAGCCAGGGCCTCGTCCTCCCGCTCCAGGTCAGCCAGCAGGTGAGACTCGAGCAGCGGGGCGTCCAGCATCGTCGGGTGCTGCTCCTTCACGCGCCGCACGATAGCCAGTGCGGCGTCATATTGCTCGGCAGCGCGCAGCATCATCGCGTGGGCCAGCGCCGCCTCGCCATTGTTGGGGTATTTCTCCGCCAGACGGCGAAACTCCGGTGTTATGCGCTCCACCAGTTTCGGGTTCGAAACAGCAGTGGCTGCCAGGGATTGCAGGGGGGCGTCTCCGCCCAGCTCCAGGGCTTTCTCAGCGTGCACCAGCGCTGGATCCAGCTCGCCGGCCAGGGTCAGCTCTGCCGTGGCGGTCAGCTGTGCTTCGGGCTCGTCGGGTTCCAGCTCAGCCCACAGCTGGGCAGAGCGCAATGCTGCGCGGCGGGCATTGAGAAAGCGCGCAATGCGTGTGGCGCGCGCGGCGATGCCGGCATCCCGTGTGCTCTGCGCCTGGTGGTAGTAATTGGCAAGGGCGACATCGAACTGCTCCCGATTGCCAGCCACCTCGGCCACCAGCAGGGTGTAGAGAGTCTCGATCGGAAAGGGCCGCACGGGAGAGGACTCTTCCGGTGGCGTTTGCGGTGCCTCGCTGGCGACCTGAGCCGGCCTTGGTTCACTTTCTGCACCTGGTTTAGCAGCTTGAGGCTGTTCTGTGGCGGGTGGCGCCTCTGGTAGCAGCGCTGACTCGTTATCGGGCTGCTGCTGGGCACAGGACGAGGCAAGCAGGCTGCCGAGCAGGAGCATCGCCGCGCTTGTGAGAGACGGGCCTTGGGGCCTGAGAGCTGGTAGAACTGGTCGCATGGGAGAGTGTCCGTTCGTTATGGTCGCACCTCAATTGGTGACACCTTTCCTGGTGCATTCCCGGTGCGTTCCCGGTGCGTTGCGGTGGCTGGGCCCGCGGGCAGGTTTATGGCTGTGGAGTTTGGCGCTATCACGCCGTTTCTCGCCCGTCTGGTGCCGCCCTTTCATTCTAGACGCGATTTCGCTGCCGCGGCCCGGTGGGGGAGGCCGCAGATGCCAGCCTGCGCTCCAGTAAAAGCGCGCTTCTCCGCGGCACCGCTTGCAAGGGGAGCGGTCCGCCGGGAAAATGCGCCCCCCGGAGCCCCGCATTTGCGCGCCTCCCGGCCTGATTTCTTGACTGCCAGCAATACTGACGGGAGCCTATGCCAATCCTCGCCCTGGGTATCAACCACGACAGTGCACCGATCGAGGTGCGCGAGCGGGTGGCATTTGCCCCGGAGACCATGTCCGGCGCGCTCGGCGATGCGCGCCAGGCACTGCAGTGCCCCGAGCTGGCGATTCTCTCTACCTGTAACCGCACCGAGATCTACGGCGAGGTGACCCGTGAGCGCCTGCTGCGGTGGCTGGCCGAGTACCACCGGGTCCCGCTGGAGCAGCTGACGGCTTGCACCTACAGCTACAGCGGCGAAGAGGCGGTGCGACACATGATGCGGGTTGCCTGCGGCCTGGATTCGCTGGTTTTGGGCGAGCCGCAGATTCTCGGCCAGATCAAGTCCGCCTATTCCGTGGCGCGGGAGTCCGGCGCTGTGGGGAGCCTGTTGCATAGCGTGTTCCAGCAGGTCTTTGCGGTCGCAAAGCGTGTGCGCACCGAGACGGCCATCGGCGAGAACCCGGTCTCTGTGGCCTATGCCGCGGTTTCCCTGGCATCGCGTATTTTCACAGACCTCGGCCAGCAGACTGCCCTGCTGATCGGCGCCGGGGAAACCATAGAGCTGGTGGCGCGCCACTTGCGGGAGCAGGGTGTCACCGGGCTGATCGTGGCCAACCGAACCCTGAACCGCGCCGAGCAGCTGGCGGGGGACTTTGGTGCCGAGCCTATTCTGCTGGCGGATATTCCCGATCATCTGGCGCGGGCCGATATCGTCATCAGTTCCACCGCCAGCCAGCTGCCGATCCTCGGCAAGGGTGCTGTGGAGACGGCTTTGAAGACGCGTCGGCACAGCCCCATGTTTATGGTGGATATCGCTGTGCCGCGGGATATCGAGCCCCAGGTGAACCAGCTGGACGATGTCTACCTGTACACAGTGGACGACCTGCGCGGTGTAATTGACGAGGGGCGCCGCTCGCGGGAGAAGGCCGCGGAGGCCGCGCACGAGATCGTGGAACAGGCGGCCACCGAGTTTATGCGCCAGCACCGTGCGCTCGAGGCGGTGGATACCATCCGCAGCTTCCGTCAGCGCGCGCAGAAAATCGGCGATGCGGAGCTGGCACGCGTCTTACAGCAGCTCGACAAAGGCGGCGACCCACGGCGCTTACTGGAGCAGTTAACCCGCTCGCTGACCAACAAACTGATCCACGCCCCCACTGTCAGTCTCAAACGTGTGACCGCCGAGGGCGACGCCGAGCGGCTGCGCCTGGCGCGGGAAATCGTCGGCCTGGAGCCGGATTCCACTGGCCAGGAATCCGTGGACTGACAACGGCCGGCTGATTGAAGTCGCCGGATCACTACTGAGAAAACGCAACGAATGAAAGAGTCGGTACGCAACAAGCTGGAAAACCTGGTGGATCGCCACGAAGAGGTCTCCGCCCTGCTGGGGGACGCCGAGGTCATCAGCGACCAGGACCAATTCCGCGACCTGTCCCGGGAGTACGCCGAGCTGGAAGAGGTGGTGAAGTGCTACAACCGCTACCGCCAGCTGCAGGAGGATATGAGTGCGGCCCGCGAAATGCTCGACGAGAGTGATGCGGACATGCGCGAGATGGCACAGGAGGAACTCGCCGAGGCGGAGTCCCAGGTGGAGCCGCTGGAAAAGGAGCTGCAGACCCTGCTGCTGCCGAGAGACCCCAATGACCGCAAGAACGTTTTCCTGGAGATCCGCGCCGGCACTGGTGGTGACGAGGCGGCGATCTTCTCCGGCGATCTGTTCCGCATGTATTCCCGCTATGCGGAGCGCCAGGGCTGGCGGGTGGAAATCATCAGCGAGAATCCGGGCGAGCACGGCGGCTACAAGGAAATCATAAGCCGCGTCGCCGGCGAGGACGTCTACGCCAAATTGAAATTTGAGTCCGGAGCCCACCGGGTGCAGCGGGTGCCGGAGACCGAGTCCCAGGGCCGTATTCATACCTCCGCCTGTACCGTGGCGGTGATGCCGGAGCCCGATGAGCGCGAGGCGGTGGATATCAACAAGGCGGACCTGCGCGTGGACACTTACCGCGCCTCTGGTGCAGGCGGTCAGCATGTGAACAAGACCGACTCTGCCGTGCGCCTTACCCATATTCCCACGGGTATCGTGGTGGAGTGCCAGGACGAGCGCTCCCAGCACAAGAACCGGGCCAAGGCCATGGCGCTGCTGCAGGCGCGCCTGTCCAGCGAGCAGGAGGCTGCCGCCGCGAAAGAGATCTCCGACGCGCGCCGCAATCTGGTTGGCAGCGGCGATCGCTCCGAGCGTATCCGTACCTACAACTTTCCCCAGGGCCGCGTCACCGACCACCGCATCGGCCTGACGCTGTACAAGCTGGATGAGATTATGCAGGGCGCTCTCGAGGAAGTGATCGATCCCCTGCGTACTGAACACCAGGCGGATCAGCTGGCGGCCCTGGGCCAGGGCTGAGGTAGCAGTGGACGGCTTACCCCTGCTGCCGGATGAGTGCTGATGGCGACCGTTAAGCAGAACCTTGTCCGTGGGCTGGAACTCCCGGGCAGCGACACGGCCCGCCTCGATCTGGAGGTGCTGCTGGGGCACGTGCTGAAGCGCACGCGCACCTGGCTCTATACCTGGCCCGAATACGAGCTGTCGGCCACCGAGCAGCGACAGTTCGATGACCTGGTCAGGCGTCGCGCCGCCGGTGAGCCGGTGGCCCATCTCACCGGGCTGCGGGAATTCTGGTCGCTGCCGTTAGCGGTGGATGCCTCCACCCTGATTCCACGTCCGGAAACCGAGTTGCTGGTGGAAACCGCGCTGGCCCTGTGTCCGGAAACACCGCAGCAGGTGCTGGATCTCGGCACCGGTACCGGTGCTATCGCCCTGGCACTGGCCTCCGAGCGTCCCGCCTGGCAGCTGCTGGCGGCGGAAAAGTCGCCGCAGGCCCTGGCGCTGGCGGAGCGCAATCGCCACAGCCTCGGCCTCGGCAATGTGCAGCTGATCCAGAGCGACTGGTTTGCCGGGATCCCGCCGCAACCCTTTGACCTGATCGTCAGCAACCCCCCCTATATCGATGCCTCCGACCCGCATCTTGCGGAGGGAGATGTGCGCTTCGAGCCGCGCTCGGCGCTGGTGGCTGAGGGGGAGGGGCTTGCCGACATCAAGGAGATTGCATCCACCGGAATCGAATATCTGGCACCCGGAGGCTGGCTGGTTGTCGAACATGGTTGGCAGCAGGCCGCTGCGGTGCGGGCGGTGTTTGCGGAGGCGGGCCTGGTGTCGATAGAAAGTCGCAACGATTACGGCAATCGGGAGCGACTGACCCTGGGGCGCCGCCAATGTTAAATTGGTACCAGTCCTAGAGTCGGAATCGGGAAATCAGGCAGGGAAGATGCACGAACACACCCACCATCGCCACGGCAGTGGTCACCTGCGCCCCCTGGTCTGGGGGCTCGTCATCACGTTTGCATTCGCTCTGGTTGAGGCCGTCGGCGGCTGGCTCTCGGGTTCTCTCGCGCTCATGGGCGATGCCGGCCACATGGCCACCGATGCGCTGGCGCTTGCCCTGGGTGCGGTGGCGGCACTGCTGGCACAGAAGCCGGCGGACCGGGAGCTTTCCTTTGGCTGGGGACGCGCCGAGGTACTGGCGGCCGTGGTCAATGCCCTGTTTATGCTGCTGATCATCATTGCCATTGGTGTCGCTGCCATCGACCGGCTGCGGGCACCGCAACCGGTCCAGGGCGGAGTCGTGATGGTGATCGCGGCTATCGGCCTGGTGGTGAACCTGGCGGTGGCGTGGGTGCTCCACCGCGGTGAACAAACCCTCAATATCCGCGGCGCCCTGTTGCATGTGATGGGGGATCTGCTGGGGTCAGTGGCAGCGCTGATGGCCGGTGCGGTCATTTATTTTACCGGCTGGACACCGATCGATCCGATCCTGTCTTTGCTGATCTGTGGCCTGATCCTTCTCTCCAGCCTGCGCCTGCTGAGGGATTCCATCGATGTGTTGATGGAGCGGGTGCCCCGGGAGTTGAGCCTGCCGGTGGTTGGACAAACGCTGGCCGCTGTCAACGGTGTTCGCTCGGTGCACGATCTGCATATCTGGCGCCTGGACTCGAGCACCATTTCCCTTTCCGCGCATATCGTGGTGGATGACCTGCAGGCCTGGCCGGGTGTGCTGGATCGATTGCGCCAGACCCTGATCCAGCGCTTTGATATCGACCATATCACCCTGCAGCCCGAACCGCTGCAGGATCGCAAGGTGGAGATCGTCGACCGCATTTCAAATCCCTGAGCCGCGCTGCCTTTTCTGATCAGTTGATCCGGCGACGCTAATCGCGTGCTGCTATTTACCCCTACTTGTCCTCGCTGTCCGGATCGGCCGGCTCTGGCTCCGGCTCGTCACCGGCATCGGCGGGCATGGCGCCGCCGGGGGGAGTATCGACCGCGGGTTCGTCCCCCGCAGGCTCACCATCCTCTGTGACCACATCCGCCGGTTGCTCATTGCCGGCAGTGGCTTGATCCTCCTGATCCTTGCCGGCTACAGGCGTCTCTGCGGTGACTTCCTCCGGCGCACTGATCTGTTCCTGCGGGGCCTGGATACCAATGTGGTAGGCGGCGAAACCCGGTTGCACCACCTGGTTCAGCGCCATGCCCAGAATGCGCCCGTTGTGTTCCGAGCGGATTTCCTTGCGCACGTTGGTGATCGGGTTGGTTACCGTGCCGAGCAGGTCGCCCCTGCGCACAAACTGGCCCAGCTTCACCTTGCTGAAAATGATGCCGCCGGTGGTGGCTCGCTGCCAGGTGGAGTTGTAGTAGACCGGCTCCGGCTCGCCCCAGAGACGGAACTTGCTCACCATATCCAGCTGGTTCAGCAGGGTGCGGATGCCCTTCACGCTGTGGCTGACAGATACCTCGTCCAGCACCATTGGCGCACCGGCTTCCAGGGTTACCGTCGGGATGCCGGCGTTGACCGCCGCCCGACGCAGGGTGCCCTTGGCACCATCACTGTGCAGGACCACGGTGGAGCCGAAGCCCTTGGTGAGTTTGACCACCTTCGGGTTGGTCAGGTCGCCACGAAGCTGTGGCAGGTTGGTGCGATAGAAAGAGCCGGTGTGCAGGTCGACCACCGCATTGCAGTGGGAGATGACCTCGTGGAAAAACGAGTGCGCGATCCGGGAGGCGGAGGATCCGTTGGGATCCCCGGGGAAATGGCGGTTCAGATCCCGCCGGTCCGTCAGATAGCGAGAGCCGCGGTGGAAGCCCTGCAGGTTCACGATCGGCACACCAATGACGGCCCCCTTGAGGGTGTCGGGATCCAGGTTGTACAGCACCCGGCGCACGGTCTCGATACCGTTGAGCTCGTCTCCATGGACGGCGGCAGTCAGGCACAGGGTCGGGCCCGGTTCGGCACCGTTGACGACCAGCACCGCGGTGGAGCTGTAGACACCCTCGAAATGCTGGCTGGGCGACCAGGCGAGGCGTGTCGAGGTGGCCGGAGGAACTTCGGCTCCCAGCAGGCGCAGGGGTTTGGCCCTCGCGGCCTCAGCCGGGGGCGTCTCCTGATCGGTTTCCCCGGTTTTTTCAGTCTCCACGGAAGCCGCGGATTCTTCCTTATTGGTCCCCGCAGGCGCTACAGGCTGGTCCAGGGGGATGCTCTCCGCCTTTTCCAGTGTTTGGGCCTGTGGCACCTCGGTCTCCGTCTCGATGCTACCTTCGGGATCGTCGGCCTCTTCAGTACTCCAGCCGGGCAGGGCTGCCAGCATCAGGGTGGCGGCGACGATCTGGGCGAGGGTTTTGGGACTCGTGCGCAAGCGCAATTGCATTGAGTGACTCCGGTTCGTTGTTGCTCTGGCGGCACAGTGGTGGGTGCGGCCCGCGGGCGTTGTTTTACACACCAGTTGACGGTTGGAGCGCGAGTATAGCGAAAGCGTTCCCCAATCCGCTGACAGTCTGCAAAAACTGTGGCTCAGTGTGGCGCGGAAACTGCCCGGGCGGAGACGATGGCGCGGCTGCTGGTGTGCTTGAGGCGCAGTCCCAGCAGGACACAGGCGACCCCAAGGCCGATACAGATACCGGTCCAGTACCCATAAACGCCCCAGAGATTCTCTCCCAGCCAGTAGGCACTGGTGAGCCCCACCAGCCAGTAGGAGAAGATCTGCATATACATGGGCACCCGTGTGTCCTTGTACCCTCGCAGGGCCCCCCAGGCCATCGCCTGGGCGACATCCACCAGCTGGAAAGCGGCGCACAGCAACAGCAGGTTGGTGGCGACGGCGATGATGTCCGCATTGCTGGTGTAGGCCATCACGAACGGGTAGCGCAGCGCGATCAGGAGCACCCCGGTGGCCGCCGCGTAGACGAGGCCGCTGCCTACCCCTACGACACTGGCAAACCGGGCCCGCCTGGGACGCTGCTGGCCCAGTAGTTGGGCGGTGCGGATGCTGAGGGCCTGTGCCAGAGCCAGTGCCACCAGATAAAAGATGGTGCCGACATTCATGCCGATCTGGTGCGCGGCCACAATGGTGGCCCCATAGGGGGCCAGCAGGATGGCCAGGCTGGCGAAGAATGTGACCTCGCTGCCGGCACCGATGCAAATGGGCAGGCCCACCGCCAGCAGGTGGCGCTGGGTCGGCCAGTCCGGACGGGGTGGCAACAGGCTCAGCTTGAGGCTGCGGTAGGCCGGGTCGCGCCCCGCATGCCAGAACAGGGCTCCGGCCAGGGCCCAGCTCACCAGGCTGGTCGCCCAGCCGCAGCCGGCACCACCCATGGCCGGAATCGGCCCTGCGCCAAACACCAGAATGATATCCAGCGGGATATTCAGCACCGCCGCCGCCAGGTAGATACGCATGACCGGGCGCACCTGCCCCATACCCTCGCAGTAGCCGCGCAGCGCGGTACCGAGGGCAAAGGGCAGGGTGCCGGTGGCCAGCGCCAGCAGGTAGTGCTCCATGACCCGACGCACCGGCTCCTCGGTGTCGATCCACTGGCCCCACCAGGGCACTGCCAGCAGCAGGGCGATTACTGCGATTCCGCCGAACAGTGCGATCCACTGTGCCTGTTGCAGTTGCCTGGCGCAGCCCTGCTCATCCCGGGCGCCGCGCAGGTGCGCGACCAGCGGCGAGACCGCGGCCAGCAGGCCGATCAGGATAACGGCACAGACGGCCCAGATGCTGGAGCCCAGTGCGAGTCCTGCCAGATCCACCTCGCCGGCACGACCGGCTACCAAGGTATCGGTGACCCCCATGCTGACGACCGCCAGGTTGCTGACCACAAGTGGCCCGCCCAGATGCGCCAGGTGACGCAATTCGGTGGTAGCAGCGCGGGGGTAGATCCTGAACATGGTGTGGCGCCGAGGGCTATCTTTCCCTGATTGCTGGGTGTGAGTGGTGTAATAGAGCGGCCAAAACGCCGACTAATGCACCTGATGGCGCATATGGAAACCGAAAAGAGGGCTGAATTATGGATAAGGGGCCGCGTGGCATCAACGCATTTTACCGGGGCTTCTCGCGAGCCGTGGAGGGTATAGATTGGCTGGGCCCTCTGGCATTGCGGATATTCCTCGCTCCCATCCTGATCCTGGCTGGCCTCAACAAGCTGGGTAATATCGGTGACGTGGCGGCCTGGTTTGGTAACCCGGACTGGGGGCTGGGCCTGCCGGCCCCCTACCTGATGGCCTGGCTTGCCGCGCTGACGGAGTTCGTCGGCGGTATTGCCCTGCTGATAGGGCTTGGGGTACGGCTGGTGGCCATTCCGCTGATGTTTGTCATGGCCGTGGCTGCGGGTACTGCGCACTGGGAGTACGGCTGGCATGCGCTGCCCGAACAGACCCTGACCATGCCGTGGGAATGGCGGGGGGACCTGATCGAGGAGGCGGTGGTGCGGAAAGAGAAAGCGACCGAGCTATTGAAGGCGCACGGTAACTACAGCTGGCTCACCGAGGCCGGCAGCTTCACGATCCTGAAAAACGGTATCGAGTTTGCCGCCACCTATTTTGTGATGCTGCTGGCACTGCTGTGTTCGGGAGGCGGGCGCTGGGTCAGCCTGGATTACTGGCTGCGGCGGGCCACTGGCGGTCATGGTGGTAATTAAGTAGTCAAGCCCTATAGATGATATACTCGCCGATTATTTGATCGTTTAAGCGAGTATTACTCTTGATAGGAAAGTTGTTTCGCCGTTCATCATCGGCGTCAGACAAGCGCAAGACCACCGAGTCCGAGCCAGAAAGCGAAGGTCGCGCAGAGCGGCGCGGCCGGTCCGGAGGTGACAGCAACCGTTCCGGTAAAGGCGCCAGCAAGGGCGTCAAAGCCGGGCACGAGCGGCGCAAGTCCGGTCGGGAGTCAAATGCCGCCGATGCCGACAAGGCTTCCTCTGCAACTGGTGAATCGCGCCAGCGCCGCCGCAGTGGTCAGGGGCGCAAGCGGCAGGAGCGAGAGGCGAAGCCCTGGTCCCTGGCGGATTTCCAGGTACCGGAGCAAGAGGGCAAGGTGCGCTTTCACGACCTGGGTCTACCCGATGAGCTGATGCATGCGATTCAGGACCTGGGCTTCCAGTATGCCTCCCCCATCCAGGGGCAGTCTCTGCCGCATACGCTCAACGGTCACGACCTGGTGGGCAAGGCCCAGACCGGTACCGGCAAGACCGCGGCATTCCTGATCACCATCATCGACGACCTGCTGAAGAATCCTCTGGAGGGCGAGCGCTATGCCGGTGAGGCCCGCTCGCTGGTGATCGCGCCGACTCGTGAGCTGGTCATGCAGATCGCAGACGACGCCAAGGCGCTCTGCAAACACACCGATCTGGAAATCCATACCCTGGTTGGCGGCATGGACTATGCCAAACAGCAGCGCAAGCTGAATGAAAGGCTGGTGGATATCCTGGTGGCCACACCGGGGCGCCTGCTGGACTTTGCCGGTAACCGCGATTGCTACCTGGACCAGGTCGAGATCCTGGTGATTGATGAAGCGGATCGCATGCTGGACATGGGCTTCATTCCCCAGGTGCGCCGCATCGTGCGTCAGACCCCCCGCAAGAGCCATCGCCAGACCATGTTCTTCTCCGCAACTTTCACCCCTGAGGTGGACACGCTGGTCGAGCAGTGGACCGACGAGCCGGTGATCGTCGAGATTGAGCCGGAACGGGTTGCGACAGATTCTGTCGAGCAGCATGTCTACCTGGCTGCAAGCGAGGAGAAATACACGCTGCTTTACAACATTCTGCAGAGTGACGAGGTAGACAGCCTGATCGTATTCGCCAACCGGCGCGATCAGTGCCGTCGACTGCACGAGAACCTGCAGGCGCATGGCATTGCTGCCGGCCTGCTGTCCGGGGAGATCGCTCAGAACAAGCGTGTGCGCACGCTGGAGGACTTCAAGTCCGGCAAAACCAAGGTGCTGGTGGCCACTGATGTGGCGGGCCGTGGTATCCATATCGACGGTATCAGCCACGTGGTGAACTTCACCCTGCCGGAGGAGCCCGAGGATTACGTGCACCGCATTGGCCGTACCGGCCGCGCAGGCAAGACCGGAACCTCAATCAGTTTTGCCTGTGAAGATGATGCCATGCGCCTGGAACCCATCGAGGCACTCCTGGGTCAGAAGCTGAAGTGCGAACAGCCCCCGGAAACGCTGCTGGTGCAGCCACCCAAGGTCCACGTCAAACGCAGTGATGGCGGCCGCGGTGGTCGTCGTACTGGCGGTGGTGGTGGCGGCCGACGGCCGCGCCGCTGACGAAAAGCGCGGGCTGTGCCCGCGTTTTAAAATAGCTGGCCGGGTATCATGGACAGATAGCCTGCCCCTGATAACGACCTGCTTTTGCTTCCATGCGGACTCTCTACCTGCACATCGGTTTCCACAAGACTGGCTCTACGTCGTTGCAGCTTGCGCTGACCCGTGGTCGGGAGCAGCTGCTGGCTGAGGGATATGAATTTGTCGCGCTGGGGAAGAAAGGTAACTCCTCAGGGGCGATCGACGTCGGCAAGCATGACGGCCGGGTCTGCTATTCCCTGAACGAGCGCTTTGACCAGTTACTCAGCTCCAGCAAAGCTGAGCACGTCATCGTTTCCGCTGAGCATTTTTCTTTTTTTCATACCCCGGAGGAGATTGGCCAAGTCCAGCGGCTGTGCGAGCGTTACTTCGACCGCACTGTCGTGGTCGTCTACCTGCGCCGACAGGATCGTCAGGCAGTATCGTTCAAGCAGCAGGCTGCGCGGGGCTGTGAAAGGGATCGAAGCTCGTCGAGCAAGCTGCTCGGTCATGATGGTGGCGCTTTCCCTCAGCTGACCGAGTGTGTCAGGGCTTACTATGACTACAGTGCCAAGCTTCATCTCTGGGCGGAACGCTTCGGAAAAGATGCGTTGCGGGTTCGACGATTCCAGGCTTCGGATCTCGAGGGTGGAGATATCGTCACCGACTTTGTCGCTCTGTTAGGCACTGGCGTTGAGCTGGAACCATGCCGTGTCAACGAATGTGTCTCACGCAAGGAATTCGTGCTCAGCCATCGGCTGATCGAGCTGGGCCTGGACCCCCGCCAGCTCAAAAAGCTCAAGCCGCGAATGCAGCGCGACGAAACCCGGCTGAAACCAGCCCGGAATTCCGCTGAGGCTTTCTATCGCCAGTTTGAGTCCAGCAACCGTGATCTGGATCAGCACTTTCTCCCGCATGCCTCAGGCCTCGCTTTCAGCGATGACTTCGACGGTTATCCCGAGGTGGGAAATGATCGGTTGCTGGTAGAGGACGTCGCGGATTGGACAGTGGATTTGCTCGAGACCGGTTTGCGAAAGCCGCTGGAACTGCGGGATGCGCTGTTGCTGGAACCGCTGCAAGCGCTCTGTGACGAAGCGGGGGTCGAGACAGAGCGGGGGCGAGAGTTGCTGTCGCTGAGGCAGTGTCTCGAGCCCACCGCGGCCGTTGAGCCTGAACCGAACAGGTGGTGGGAGCGACTGCGCGGCCGCAAGCGCAATGGGCGCTGAGTTTCGCGCAAACAGCGGGAAGCTTGAACGGGTTGATCTGTTTTTGATGCGTGGTGACTTGGAGTGGCCACCGCGAAATTGTAAAAGCGCGACCCTGACGGTCGAGTCGCACCAGCCGGGTGCGCCAGGGATGGACATGTTTCCACTCTTTTTTTGAATAGTTTGTCTCTGGTTTTCGATTGTGAGTAGATTTGGATACCGTCGCGATATTGACGGTTTGCGCGCTGTTGCGGTTCTGCCCGTTCTCTTTGCCCATGCGGGGCTGCCTGGATTTTCCGGTGGCTTCGTCGGCGTCGATGTGTTTTTTGTTATCTCTGGCTTCCTGATTACTGGAATTTTGCTGCGGGAGATCGGCGAGGGACGCTTTTCACTGGCAAACTTCTATGAGCGCCGGGCGCGAAGAATCCTGCCGGCTCTTTTTGCCGTCCTGCTGGTGTCGCTTATCACCGGTTGGTTTGTGCTGCCGCCCGAGCCTTTCAAGGAACTGGCACAGTCAGTTCTGGCGACGGTGTTCTTCGTATCGAATTTCTGGTTCTGGCAAAGCACGGAGGATTATTTCGGCACTGATGCCGAGTGGCAACCGCTCCTGCATACCTGGTCCCTGTCTGTCGAAGAGCAGTTTTATCTCGGTTTCCCGCTATTGTTGTGCTGGCTGGTCGCTCGTGGACGGCGTTCGGTTTTGCTGGGTGTCGTCAGCGTCTGTGTGCTTTCGCTGGGGCTGTCAGTCTGGGCCACCAAGGCGCAGCCATTTGCCAACTATTTCCTTACGCCCAGCAGGGTGTGGGAGCTGGGCCTGGGGGCGCTGATTGCGCTGGGGGCGTTGCCACCGGCGCGCAGACAGTGGCAGGCAGAGCTGGCGGCTGGATTGGGTCTCGCCATGATCTTCGCCAGTGTATTTTTCTACGATGCCCGGACGCCGTTTCCCGGTCTGGCCGCTTTGTTACCCTGTGGCGGTGCCGCCGCTCTGATCTGGGCCGGCGGGCAGGGCCAGACGGCGACTGGACGGCTGCTGTCCTGGTGGCCTCTTGTGGCGGTGGGCCTCATCTCCTATTCGCTCTACCTGTGGCACTGGCCGGTGCTGGTGCTGATGCGCCTGCTGCACGGCAGTACCGAGCTTCCCATGGAGCTGGTCGCACAGGCCATCTTTCTTTCCCTGCTGTTGGGCTGGGCGAGCTGGCGGTTTGTGGAAGCCCCATTCCGCCACCCGTTGCCTGCTGGATTATCGCGGCGCGCCCTGATCCGCACATGCGGCGGGCTGGCTACAGTCATTGTGGCTGTTGCGCTGGTAATCAATGTGGCAAAGGGCGTGCCGAGTCGGCTGCCGGCGGAACTTTTCGCGACCTATCGTGATGCCATCGAGCGCACGCCGGAGCAGCGCCGCTGTATGGGGCGGACTCCTGAAGAAGGGCTTTGTGAATTTGGCCCTGCCAGTAATGAGGCTGGCGACGCGGACTATCTCCTCTGGGGCGATTCCCACGCTGGCGCTTTCCTGCCGGGCTACCAGCGCTGGCTGGCCGAAAACGGTCATCGTGGCATCGCTGCCGTGAAGTCTGCCTGTGCGCCGCTGCTGGGAGTGGTCCGGGTGGAGATGGGGCCTGCCCATGGCTGCGATGGTTTCAATGCGCAGGTATTGGAGATGCTGGAAAGCAGAGAGGATATCGGCACGGTTATTCTGGTGGCTCGTTGGGCGCTGGTAGTGGAGGGTGAGCGCTCACCTGGTGAAGGCGGTCCGCCGGCGATTATGGGGCTGGCGGGCACTCAGTCAGCGGCTGCGGAAACGGATGCTGGGGAGTCTGTAACAAACAATGCGGAGTTGGTTTCCCGCGGCCTGGCTGAGACCGTGGCCAGGGTTCGCGCGACAGGACGAGAGGTGCTGATCGTAGACAGTATTCCCGAGATTGCTTTCTCCGTGCCAATGGCCATTGTCAGCGCCGACTTCGTAGGCGCTCAGTTGCAGGCAGCCCCGACCCTGGAAGACGTGCGGGCGCGAAATCAGCGCACCAACGCTATCTTCGATGCCCTGGTTGAGGAATTCGGGGTGCAGCGGGAGAGCCTGGTGCCTGACCTGTGCCATCCCCGTTGCCAGATTCAGGCGGATGGGAGGCCCCTTTACCGTGACGACGATCACCTAAGCACCTTTGGCTCGGAGCAGCTGGTGCCGGAACTTCTCGACCGGCTACCTTCGGGTTAGTCGAGCCACGCTACTTGCGTGATGTGGAGCTGGCTGAAGAATTGAGTTAAGGAAGTCGCAGAGCAGGCCTGCCATAGCTGGCTGACAAACCCGGACTGTATTTTTCGATGGCTGGGGCGGTAACGCACCAGGGCGGGCATTTCGAAACGCTGTGAATACTTCCCTGTACGCTCTGTCGGCGACGTCCCTGTCGCCGACGGCTCGAAATGCCCGCCCTGGCACCTTACCTTCGATTCTGGATTTGGTGCTTTGTCAGTGCGAAGTGGGGCAGGGCCGCGGCTGCTTATCCCTGCGAATCCTGCTCCAGCGCCTTGTCAGTACCGGGATCTCCCTCTATGCGCAGGCGCTCGACCCACAAAACTGTACCGCCGGCGACGGCTGCCGGCATGACGAAGATATTCAGTATCGGGACCATTTTTGCCAGCATTACAGCGCCGCCGAATCCCAGCGACGTGAACTTGCGGCGACGCAGGACGCTCTTCAGTTCGTCAAACGGGCGCTGGTGGTTATCCAGGGGATAGTCCACATACTGAATCGCCATGCACCAGGCGCCCCAGAGTCCGCCGAGCACCGCCGGGATAAAGACCGTCCAGCTGGTGAGTATGGCGATAACAAAGATCACGATCCCCCAGCCGATAAAATACATCAGCTTGCGCAGCTCCCGGCCCACTGTCCGCCAGACCATGGCTGCCAGTGGCTCCGCGGGTGGCGCGCGACCGGTGAGCAGTTCCTCCACTTTCTCGGCCAGAAAGCCGTTGAACGGTGCTGCGATGATGTTGGTGATAATCCCGAACGCGTAACCGTACACAAACAGAAATAGCAGCACTACGGCGATGGCAATCAGCCATGCCAGCCACTGGAACGCCTCGGCGGCCCAGGCAGCACTTTTGGCCATGAAAGCCCGCCACCAGGACATCTCTTCGGTATTCACCGGCGTGTGTGATAGCAGGCTGCCCAGGTAGTCCGCCAGCCCACCGATCTGGGAGAACATCAGGACTGTCAGCGCAATAAACAGCACCAGGTTGATCAGCAGCGGCACGATAATAAAGGGGCGAAGTTCCCGGCGTGTCAGTAACCTTGCACCGCGAACCAGGGCGTCGAGGCCGTGAGACGGATTGGATGTCATGGACTGGCTCCCCAAGCGTAAATGACTGGCGGATTACACCTCTGCGCCGGCGCTGCGAAGCACTTCAGCGTAATCGTTGCTCTGGCGGTGTTCGGCTATGCGGGCCAGGAAAGTCTGCCCCTCCGCATTGCGAGCATTGATGTCGCCCCCGTGTGCCAGGAACAGCTGTATGAAGGTGGCAAAGTTTTCCGACTTCATGCCCCGATAGGCGCGCTCCAGCAAATAATAATCCCGGTTCCGGCCTTCCGGTGCCTCGCCGACCAGAAATCCGGCGATGCGCTCATCGTCGAAGACTTCGCCGAGGACTTTTTGTTTGTCTTTTTTCAGGCTCACGGGTTAATTCCTTTTGTTGATCTGATAGGACGCTGGCCATGCTACCTGGCAAGAGCCACAGGGCGTCAATGTTGTACGAAATAAATGTGATTGAGCGGAAAGTGGGTGGCTACTCTCCTTGAGAGCGCCAACCCCGCACTTGGCTGCCAGCGAAGGTAGTGGTGGCCACCCGCTGGCAGGTTTCGGTGCCGCGCTAATTGCTTTTACAGTAGTGCGTCCAGCTTCTCTTTCAGGATTTTGTTGATCACCTGTGGGTTTGCCTGACCTTTGGACGCCTTCATGATCTGGCCGACAAAGTAGCCCATCATTTTCGGTCGCTTGGCCTCATCGGCACTGCGATAGTTCTCCACCTGGGCGGCACTGTTGGCGATCACGTCGTCCACCATTTTCTCAATGGCGCCGGTGTCGGAAACCTGCTTCAAGCCGCGCTTTTCGATCACTGCATCCGCATCGCCCTCGCCATTGGCCATGGCTTCAAACACCTGCTTGGCGATCTTGCTGGAGATGGTGTTGTCGACGATGCGCTCGATCAGCCCCGCCAGCTGCTCTGCACTGATCGGTGACTGCGCGATGGCGATTTCCTCGCGATTCAGCAGTGCGGCGAGCTCGCCCATCATCCAGTTGGCCACCAGTTTGGGCTGGCCGCAGTGCTGTGTGGCAGCTTCAAAAAACTCTGCCACGGCCCGCTCCTGGGTCAGCTGGTCGGCATCATAGGCGGACAAACCATATTCGCTGGCAAAGCGGGTGCTCTTGGCGTCCGGCAATTCCGGCAGCTGCTGGCGGATCGTATCGACGTACTCATCGGTCAACTCTACCGGCAGCAGGTCCGGGCAGGGGAAGTAGCGGTAGTCATTGGCCACCTCCTTGCTGCGCATGGAGCGGGTTTCGTTTTTGTCCGCGTCGTAGAGCCGGGTTTCCTGCACCACTCGGCCGCCATCCTCGATCAGGTCAATCTGGCGCTGGGCCTCTACCTTGATGGCGCGCTCGACGAAGCGGAAGGAATTGATGTTTTTCAGTTCGGTGCGGGTTCCAAGCTTCTCCTCACCCTTGAGGCGCACGGAGACGTTGGCGTCGCAGCGCATGGAGCCCTGGGACATGTCACCATCGGAAATGCCCAGGTAGGTGACGATGCTGTGAATCTTCCTGAGGTAGGCCACCGCTTCGGCGGCACTGCGCATGTCGGGCTCGGAGACGATTTCGATCAGCGGTGTGCCGGCGCGGTTCAGGTCAATACCCGACATACCGTGGCCTTCGCTGAAAACAGCATCATGCAGAGATTTGCCTGCGTCTTCCTCGAGGTGCGCATGGTGCAGGCGTACGCTTTTGCTGCTGCCATCCTCCAGGTGAATCTCGATCTCACCGGCACCGACAATCGGCTCTGCCAGCTGGGTGGTCTGGTAGCCTTTCGGCAGGTCCGGGTAGAAATAATTTTTGCGTTCGAAGACCGAGCGTTTGCCGATCTCCGCATTCATGGCCAGGCCGAACATGACGGCGTAACGGAATGCTTCTTCATTCGGCACTGGCAGAGTACCCGGCATGGCCAGATCGATGGCGCAGGCCTGGGTGTTGGGGGCGGCACCGAAGCGGGTGCTGGCACCGGAGAATAATTTCGACTGGGTGGAGAGCTGGACGTGAACTTCCAGCCCGATAACGATTTCCCATTCCATGTGATCGCCTCCTAGACTGCGCTGGCTTTGTGCCAGTCGGTGGCCTGCTGGTACTGGTGCGCAACGTTGAGCATGCGCGCCTCGTCGAGATAGTTGCCGATGATCTGCAGGCCCACCGGCAGGCCATCCACGGTGCCGCAGGGCAGCGACATTGCCGGCAGGCCGGCCAGGTTGACGGCGATGGTGTAAATGTCTTCAAGATACATGCTGACCGGATCCGCCCGCTTTTCTCCCAGCTTGAAAGCAGGGGAGGGTGCTGTCGGCCCCATGATGACGTCCACTTGCTCGAAAGCTTTGACGAAGTCCTGCTTGATCAGGCGACGCACCTGCTGGGCCTTGTTGTAGTAGGCATCGTAATAGCCCGCGGAAAGGGCGTAAGTGCCGACAAGGATGCGGCGCTGAACCTCTTCCCCGAAACCCTCACCCCGCGAACGCATGTAGAGGTCGCGCAGGTCGGCCGGGTTTTCACAGCGGTGTCCGTAACGCACGCCATCGAAGCGGGACAGATTGGCCGAGGCCTCTGCCGGGGCGATGACATAATACGCTGGCACTGCCAGTTGGGTATGGGGCAGGCTGATCTCCACCAGCTCCGCGCCCAGCTTTTCATACTCGCGCAGCGCTTCCTGCACGCGCTCATCGGTGTCGCTGTTCAAACCCTCGGCCAGATATTCCCTCGGTACGCCGATGCGCAGGCCTTGAATGGACTGGTCGAGGTCCCGGGTGAAGTCATCGCTCGGGCGCTGCAGGTTGGTGGAATCCCGGGGGTCGCTATCGGCCATCACCGACAGCATCAGCGCTGCATCCTCCGCTGAACGGGCAATGGGGCCGCCCTGGTCCAGGCTGGAGGCGAAGGCAATCATGCCCCAGCGGGACACGCGCCCGTAAGTGGGTTTGATACCGGTGGTATTGGTCAGCGCGGCGGGCTGGCGAATTGAACCGCCGGTGTCTGTGGCGGTTGCGCCTGGGCACAGCTGGGCGGCCACGGCGGCTGCCGAGCCGCCCGAAGAACCGCCGGGCACACGGTTGGTATCCCAGGGATTCTTCACCGGGCCGTAGAAGCTGGTCTCATTGGACGAGCCCATGGCGAACTCGTCCATATTCGTCTTGCCCAGGCTCACTGCGCCGGCACGCTCGAAGCTCTCCACTACCGCCGCGTCATAGGGGGGGACAAAATTGTCCAGCATGCGGGAGCCGCAGCTGGTGCGAACGCCGCTGGTGCAAAAGATGTCCTTGTGAGCGATGGGCACGCCGCACATTGCGGGTGCATCGCCAGCAGCAAGCCGCTCGTCTGCAGCCGCTGCCTGCTGCAGCGCCTCATCGGCGGTAACGGTGATAAAGCTGTTGTAGCGCTCGTCCTGTTGCTGAATGCGCTCCAGCAGGTGGCGAGTGATCTCGGTACTGGAGAACTGGCGTTCGCGCAGCCCTTTGATAATGTCGGCAATGGTTAGCTGGTGCATGAACTTCCCGGGTTGTTCCTGTTCTTGAGTGGGCAGCGGGGCTTGAGGGCTCAGTCGATAACCTTGGGGACCAGGTAGAGCCCGTCTTCGCTCTGGGGGGCGAGCGCCAGCATCGCCTCCCGGCAATCTTGCTCGGTAACCCGGTCGGGGCGGAGCTGCTGGCTGGCGTCCAGTGGGTGGGCCATCGGGGCGACGCCCTCGGTGTTGACGGTCTGGAGCTGGTCAACCAGCTTGAGCACGTCACCGAGGCGGCCGCTCATTTCCTCGAGGGTTTCGTCGGAGATGGCGATGCGGGCCAGCTCGGCCAGTCGATGTACGGTTTGCGCGTCCACGGCCATGGGGTGGGCTCCAGCTTGCGTTATTTGGTCGTTTTCGTGGTTTTGCTGCTGCCCGGGCGCCAATGGCCGGGCAGAGGGCCCGCAAATTTAGCACAGTCGCGGCCGATTCTCATCGCGACGTGCCCGGATGGTGGGATAGGAAGGTGGCAGGCACTTGGGGGGATTAACGGGGGATTCAGCCTTGCCCTGAACCCGCGCCGTTGTTAGAGTTTGCCGATTCTGCCCGAGGTACGCTCCGAATCGGGCAAGAGGCCCCATGTTGGGCTTCGGAACTCAGAATAATTCACGCGGACTAACTAGGCTTTACGGCGCACTAGTCTGCGCTACCGTACCCGCACAGGGTGCCGTAATTTTGTACAAGGTAATCGAATTCCATGTTTAAACGTTTGCGGGGCATGTTCTCCAGTGATCTCTCCATCGACCTGGGAACCGCCAACACGCTGATCTACGTTCGCGACCGTGGGGTGGTTCTCGACGAGCCCTCCGTCGTCGCTATTCGCCACTACAACGGGCAGAAGATTGTCGAGGCCGTTGGTGTCGAAGCCAAGCGCATGCTGGGGCGCACCCCGGGTAACATCACAGCCATTCGTCCGCTGAAGGACGGCGTGATCGCCGACTTCCAGGTGACCGAGAAGATGCTGCAGCACTTTATCAAGAAAGTGCACGAGAACAGCTGGATGCGCCCGAGCCCGCGGGTCCTGGTGTGTGTGCCCTGCCAGTCCACCGAGGTGGAGCGCCGTGCAATCCGCGAGTCCGCCCTGGGTGCCGGAGCGCGCGAGGTCTGGCTGATCGAGGAGCCCATGGCCGCGGCCATTGGTGCCGGCCTGAAGGTTGAGGAGGCCAGCGGTTCCATGGTGGTGGACATCGGTGGTGGTACCACTGAGATCGCGATCATCTCCCTGAATGGTGTGGTTTACTCCGATTCCGTGCGGATTGGCGGTGACCGCTTCGACGAGGCGATCGTCAATTATGTGCGCCGCAACTACGGCAGCGTGATCGGCGATGCGACTGCCGAGCGCATCAAGGAAGAGATCGGCTGTGCCTATGCCGGCAGTGAGGTGCGTGAAATCGATGTGCGCGGCCGCAACCTGGCCGAGGGTGTGCCGCGCAGCTTCACCCTGAATTCCGATGAGATTCTCGAGGCCCTGCAGGAGCCCCTGACCGGTATCGTGCAGGCCGTAAAGAGCGCCCTGGAGCAGTCTCCCCCCGAGCTGGCCTCGGATATTGCCGAGCGCGGCATGGTCCTGACCGGCGGCGGCGCGCTGCTGCGGGACTTGGATCGCCTGCTGATGGAAGAGTCCGGCCTGCCGGTAATCGTCGCCGATGACCCGCTGACCTGTGTGGCTCGCGGCGGCGGCAAGGCGCTCGATATGATGGACAAGAGCCGCCTGTACCTGGTGTCCAACTGATAATAAAAACTGATTTGTTAATGGGGGTTTCCCATTAAGCCGCTGTTTACCCGTGGTCCCTCGCCCGAGTCCCGCATTCTCCTGCTGGGGCTTGCGGCGGCCGCATTGATCGTGGTCAATCTCTACACCGACTGGCTGCAGCCTCTGCGTGAGCGCGCTGCTGCACTGGTGACACCCTTCTACTGGCTGACCGATGCTCCCGCCCGGGTAACCGGCTGGGCGGGCGATCAGTTGCGCAGTCGCGAAGAACTGCTGGAAGAGAACAGCCGTCTGAAGCGCCAGGTCCTGCTGTTGGAGCAGCGTAGCCAGCTGCTGGCGGCGGTCAAGGCGGAGAACACCCAGCTCAAGGAGTTGATGAATTCCGCCGAGATGCTGGATGAGCGGGTACTGGTATCCCAGGTGATCGGTGTATCGCCGGATCCGCTGGAGCATGTCCTGGTGATCGATAAGGGGCGCGATGACGGCGTCGTGCCCGGCACACCGATCATGGATGCAGCGGGCCTGCTGGGTCAGGTGATTGAGGCCGGTGGGTCCAGCAGTCGTGTGCTGCTGATTACCGACGCCAGTCACGCCCTGCCGGTGCAAGTGTTGCGCAATAGCGTACGTGCCGTGGCAGAGGGGACTGGTGACCTGTACCGCTTGAAGCTGCGCCATCTGGCCAACACCAGTGATATCCGCGAGGGAGACTTGCTGCTCAGTTCCGGACTCGGCGGTCGCTTCCCGGCGGGTTATCCGGTGGGTGAGGTGGTGTCGGTCACCCGGGACCCGGGCCGGTCATTCGCCGAGGCGGAGGTGCAGCCCCGCGGGCGCATGAACCGCAGCCGCTTCGTGCTCGCCGTCTTGTCCGGCGAGGAGCAGGCCCTTGGAAGCGAATAACCGCTGGTTCATTATCGCCTCGATCGTGATGGCGCTGCTGCTGGCGGTCATGCCGCTGCCGCAGAACTGGCTCTGGTTTCGTCCCTCTTTTACTGCCCTGCTGGTCATTTTCTGGATCACCCGCATGCCCCAGAACCTGGGGGTGGGTTTCGCCTGGCTGGTGGGGTTCGCGGAGGATCTAGTCACCGGTGCGGCGCTGGGCACCCATGCGCTGGCCCTGGCCGTGCTGGCCTATTTCAGTTTGCTGACTTATCAGCGCACGCGCGCCTTCAATCCGGCACAGCAGCTGTTGTGGGTGTTCGTGCTGGTCGGTATCCAGCAGGTGGTGGGTAACTGGGTCCACAACCTTGCTGGCAAGCCTGTGCCGGGGCTGACCTTTCTGTGGCCGGCCATTACCACGGCGCTACTGTGGCCCTGGGTGACCCCCTGGTTAAACCTGATGGCCGGGCGCCTGCAGGTACGCTGACCCGGGCTGGCGCGTGACTCAACCTGTGTCCGCGTCACATTTTGGGTTAAGTCCGGTAAAGGGGCGATCATTTTTCGACCGATACCGCTATAATCCGACGCTGATCCACCAACAATAAAGATTGCAGTGCCGAATACCGCCGCCGACAAACCTCTCCTGCTCGCCTCCGGCTCCCCGCGCCGCGCCCAGCTGCTGGCGCAGATTGGTGTGCGCTTCGTACAGCGCTCCACAGCGGTGCTCGAGGAGCGGTTGCCCGGAGAGGCTCCGGAGGCCTACGTGGCCCGCCTGGCCCGGGAGAAAGCGGTGGCCGGATTGGCCCTGCGGAAAGGTACCCCGCCGCCGCATCCAGACTGGTCCCTCGGGTCTGACACCCTGGTACTGGCCGGAGATCGGGTGCTGGAAAAGCCCCGTGATTTCGATGATTTTTCCTCCATGATGTCTGCACTCTCTGGGAGCGAGCATTCCGTGCTGACGGCAGTCTGCCTGGCCGGCAACGACTGCCACCTCGGCCAGACGGTGGAAACACGCGTTCGCTTCCGTCAGCTGGCGCCGGCCCAGATCGAGGCCTACTGGCGCACCGGGGAACCGCGGGACAAAGCGGGAGGCTACGGTATCCAGGGGCTCGGCGCGGCGCTGGTTGCCTCTGTCAGTGGCAGCTACAGCAATGTGGTCGGCCTGCCTCTGGAGACTCTGGTACCGATGCTCGAGGAAGCGGGTATCCCTTACTGGCAGTGGGAGGGAAACCAGTGAGCGAAGAGCTGTTGATCAATGTGGCGCCGACGGAGACCCGGGTGGCGCTGGTGGAGAACGGTGTCCTGCAGGAAGTCTACCTGGAGCGCAGCGCGCGCCGGGGCATCGTCGGTAACATTTACAAGGGCAAGGTCGTGCGTGTCCTGCCCGGGATGCAGGCGGCATTCGTCGATATCGGCCTGGAACGGGCCGGCTTTATCCACGCTTCCGATATCGCTCCGCTGGACGAGGACGGCATGGAGTCCCGGGAGTCCGAGGTGGCGGATATCCGCGCCCTGGTGCGCGAGGGCCAGTCACTGGTGGTGCAGGTGGTCAAGGACCCCATCAGCAGTAAAGGCGCGCGGCTGACCACGCACCTGTCCGTGTCCGCCCGCTACCTGGTGTACATGCCCCAGACCCGTCATATCGGCATCTCCAACCGCATCGAGGACGAGGGCGAGCGTGAGCGCCTGCGGGAACTGGTGGACCAGGCCAGTGCCAAGCTGGCGGAAGAGGGCCAGAAGGGCGACGGCGGCTTTATCCTGCGCACCGTGGCCGAGGGGGTGAGCGAGGAAGAACTGCTGCGGGATATCCCGTTTCTGTACAAGCTCTGGCACGAGCTGGAGCAGCGTATCCGCAGCCGGCCGCAGCCGTCGGTCATCTATGAGGACCTGCCACTTTTTATGCGCGCCCTGCGCGACCTGGCACGGCCCTACACAGAGAAAATTCGTATCGACTCCCGCGAGGCCCACGGGCGCGCGGCGGAGTTTTCCAGCAAATACGCTCCGGAGATCGCCGACCGCTTGGAGCACTATCCCGGCGAGCGGCCATTGTTTGATCTTTACGGGGTAGAGGAGGAGATCCGCAAGGCCCTGCACAACAAGGTCACGCTCAAGTCTGGCGGTTACCTGATCGTCGAACAGACCGAGGCCATGAGCACCATCGACGTGAACACCGGTGCGTTTGTCGGTCACAGGAACCTCGAAGAGACGATCTTCAAGACCAATCTCGAGGCTGCGACTGCCATTGCCCGCCAGCTGCGGCTGCGCAATCTGGGCGGCATCATCATCATCGATTTCATCGACATGAAGGATCCGGAGCACCGCCGTCAGGTGCTGCGCACGCTGGAAAAGACCCTCGAGCGGGACCACGCCAAGACCAGCATTACCGGCGTCTCCGAGCTCGGGCTGGTGGAGATGACCCGCAAGCGCACCCGTGAGTCACTGGGGCAGATCCTCTGCGAGCCCTGTCCGGTCTGCGGTGGTCGCGGTTCGCTGAAAAGTGCCGAGACTGTCTGCTACGAGATATTCCGTGAGATCATCCGCGAGGCGCGCGCCTACGACAGTGAGAAGATTATGGTGCTCGCCAGCCAGGTGGTGATTGATCTGCTGCTGGACGAGGAGTCCGCCAACGTCGCCGACCTGGAAGAATTCATCGGGCGCCCCATCCAGTTCCAGGTGGAGCCCATCTACAACCAGGAGCAGTACGATATTGTTCTGGTCTGATCGCTGCCCCGCTGATCGATGCCTCCGCGCTGCCCGGTACAGCGCGAGTACGCGTGTGCGTGGACTGGAGGCTCGCCGGTGATGGCCGGGTTGCTGCTCGCGGTGCGCTGGCTGGCGCGCAAGTTTTGGCTGCTGGTGATTACGGTGGTGATCTGCCTCGCGATTCTGGTGCAGACCGGTCGCATGCTCTCACCCCATGTGCAGGAGTTCCGGCCGCAGATCAGTGCCTGGTTCTCCGCCCGTCTCGGTGTGCCGGTGCAGGTAGAGCGACTGTCGCTGCGCTGGCAGGCGCTCGAGGTGGCGTTGCAGCTGGAGGGGTTGCGTCTCGGCCAGGACGGTGAGATGCAGATGGGCTACGGCCTGTTCCATCTCGACCTGCTGGCGAGCCTCTGGAACCGTGACCTGGTGTGGAAGAACCTGCAGGTACACGATTTCAAAGCGGGTGCTCACCGCGATGCCCGTGGCCGCTGGCAACTGGACGGCTTCCCCGATTCGGCCATGCCGGCCGGTGACAGTGCCATGCCCCAGCAAATGGGGGATCCGGCGCGCCTGTTTCGGCTCGGACCCAAGATTCATATTCGCGATGCCAGCTTTTCGATACGGCTTGATGATGGCCAGCTGGCACAGCTCCAACTGCCGCAAGTGTTGCTGGAGAACAGTGGCGATTTCCACCGCCTGATCGGAAAAGCCTTTATCAGCCGTTCCGGCGCTTCAGCCGACACTGACAATAACCTGGAGGGCTCCGGTGAACGGGAGACCCTGCGCCTGATCCTGGAGGGGCGAGGGGACGCGCGCGACAGCGAGAATTTCCACTTGCGCGGCTACCTGCAGCTGAATGAACTGCTGGTCGATGCCGATGTTGTCGACCTGTTGCAACAGCTTACCCCGCTGCCAGATCACTACCATTGGCGTGGCCCGAAGCTGGCCCGCGGCAGCCTGTGGCTGGATGGTAGCAGCAGTGCTTACCAGCTTCGGGGGCACCTGGACCTGGCGCAGAGTGACCAGGGGCAAGCCGTCGCGGAGTCTGCAGATCCTTCGACCGCCGATGCCCCCGGGGCAGCCCTGGCACCGCTTTCCTCGGTCTCAGGCGACCTGTCCGGGGAGTGGCTCCCGGGGGACAGCTGGCGTCTGGCTCTGCAGGAGGTGCAGATCGGTTGGCGTGATCTGGCGGTCCCCACTTTTAACCTCCAGGCGCGGGGCAGTGCCAGCGAAGGTTTCAGGCTCGCTGTGGATACCATCGATCTTGCCACCTGGAGCGGAATCCTGAGCAGGATGGAGCTGTTGCGTGGTCCCGCTGATGAGTGGCTGCAAGCGCTCAGCCCGTCCGGTCGCCTGCAGGGCCTGCAATTCTCACGTGGCGGGGACGGGCAGGTGGCTCTTGCTGCGGAACTGCATGACATCAGTGCCGCCGCCCACAAGGGGGCCCCGGCAGTGCAGCAGCTTGACGGTTATCTGCAACTGCGCGGTGGTCGTGGCATTGTGGAGCTGGATGTGTCCGAGGGCTTTACGCTCCACTTCCCCAAGCTCTATGAGCAGCCTTTTACCCTCGATGGGGCTCGCGGCACCCTGGCCTGGGCGGTAGATCGCGACAACAACTCCGTGCAGGTCTACTCCGGTCCGCTCGCGCTGCGAGGCAGTCTCGGGAAAATCGATGGCCAGTTCCTGCTGGAGCTGCCATTCAAGCCGCACAGTCGGGCAGCGGCGCTCACGCTGGCACTGGGGCTTCAGGATGCGCCGGTTACCGCGCAGCGGTTACTGGTACCCTTCACTGCCAGTGATGAACTGCGGGACTGGCTGCGGCGGGCGGTTGGCAAGGAAAATCCCGGTCGCGTGACCCGGGCTGGATTTATTTACCGTGGTTACGCCTACAAAGAGGGCGAAAACAGGGCTCTTTTAGCCCTCGGGGAGCATCCAGAGCGGCAGACGTTACAGCTCGCTGCAGACATCCGTGAAGCCGATCTGCTGTTCGCCAGTGACTGGCCCCGTGCGCGACAGATCGATGCACACCTGAAAATTGACGACCGCCACACCCTGGTAACTGCCCCCAGTGCACGTTTGTGGGATCTCGCGGCCCGGGATATCGAGGTTGGCATCAGTCCGGATCCGTCCGGGGAGGGTGCCATGCTCGGTGTCCGCGCCCTGGCCAGTGGTTCCGCTGCCGATGGCTTGCGGCTGCTGCGGGAAACCCCGCTGAGGGACCGGGTGGGCACGGCTTTCGATCATTGGCGTCTTGACGGCTCCATTGCCGGCAGCATTACGCTGCAGCAACCGCTCGGCGGTGCCGCGCTGACGCCGCGCCAGACTGTGCAGGTCGAGTTGCAGCAGGCAGACCTGTTGATGGAGCATCTCGATCTCCAGGTTCGGCGCCTCGATGGGGAGGTTCGCTACGACAGCGACACCGGCTTGGCCGGCAGTGCCTTCCAGGGGCAGCTGTGGGGCCGTGATCTCCGCGCCGAGATTACCCACCCCGAAGAGGGTGGCCTGCAGGATACCCAGGTGGTGATCCGCGGCGACGCGGCGACCGACAGCGTTCGGCAGTGGAGCGGTCGGCCGGAGCTTGGCTGGATGAACGGCGACTTCGAGTACCGGGCGCTGGTAACGATTCCCGCCGCGGCGCGGGAGCTGCCGTATTCGGCCGTTGTTCAGTTGACCTCCGATCTGGCGGGGGTCGCGGTCAACCTGCCCAGCCCCCTGGGAAAGCCGGCCCAACAGCGTTCGGAGTTTGTCCTTCGAATCCCGATCGGGGCGGATGGTAACCTCTATCACCTCAATTACGGTGAGCACCTGAAAGGACAATTCTGGCAGGTGGGCGGCGCACTGGACCGTGGCGCGATTGCACTCAATGCAGAGGCGGCCTTACCGTCCGAGCGCGGGCTCAACGTGACCGGTCACCTCTCCAGTATCGATTTTCCCCGCTGGCGCGAGCTGCTCGAAGTCTACAGCGCGGACAGCGAAACCGGCCATGAGGGCGCTGCCGCGTCTGCAGACCAGAATCCCCTGCCGGTACGCCTCGACCTGAGTACCGATCGACTGATGCTCGGTGCGGCGACTGTGGAGCACATTCACGTCCGCGGGCGGGGTCTGGGGGCCGACTGGCAACTGAGCTTTGACAGCGAGATGGCCACCGGCCAGCTGAGCGGCGTGCTCGGGGCGGAAACGCCGATGGAAGTGGAGCTCGAGCACCTGCGCTTGCCCGGGTCCGATGAAGGCGAGCAGGGGCAGCCAGACGAGCAGCAAGTGGTGTCTGGCAGCGAGACGGATAACAATGGCGAGGACTCAAAGCAGTCAATGGCTGCCGGCGGCAAGCGCGATCCCCTGGCCGGCTTCGATTTCTCCCAGCTCCCGCATATGGACTTCAGTACCGACAGCCTCTGGTTTGGTGACGAGGACTATGGTCGCTGGTCATTCAGGGTGCGCCCCTCTGCGGAGCGCCTCGTCGTCAGCGATATCATCGGCGCCGCACGCGGCGTGCGCGTCGAGGGGCGCGGCGAGGGTCCCAACCGGCTCGGGGCGCAGCTGATGTGGATGCGCGATGCCGATGGCCGCGAGTCTTCTCAGTTCATCGGCCGCCTGAGCGCAGACAACCTGGCCGATGTCCAGCGGGCCTCGGGTCAGGAGCCTCTGATCGAGAGCCAGTCGGCCACCTTCGATACCGCCCTGCGCTGGGACGGCTCCCCCCTGCAGCTGACGCCCCGGCAGCTGACCGGTGACCTGAAGATCGATATTCGCGATGGGCGCTTCCTGCGCGCCACGGACAGCGCCGGTTCCGCGTTGCTGCGCCTGTTGTCCCTGTTCAACTTTGATACCTGGGCGCGTCGCCTGCGTCTGGATTTCTCTGACCTGTACCAGAGCGGTATGGCTTTCGATCAGGTGCGCGGAGAGGTGTTTTTCGAGGGGGACGGGGAATTACTGATCGCGGTGCCCATCCAGGTGGAGGGACCTACCAGCGAGCTGCAGATGGCCGGCCGGGTCAACCTGGAGCGGGAAAACCTCGACCTCACTCTGGTGGCAACGCTGCCGGTGGGGAACAATCTCGCCCTGATTGCAGCGCTGGCCGGTGGCCTGCCGGCAGCAGCTGGTGTTTACCTGATCAGTAAGGCGTTCAAAAAGCAGGTAAATAGCGTCGCCAGTGTCAGTTATCGTATCAGCGGAGACTGGACCGAGCCGGAAGTGCGGTTTGACAAGCTTTTCGATGGTGACGGCGCAACACGGCAGGGCAGTGAGGCAGAGCAGCAGGGGCGCTTGCAGCGAGAACGCGGGCCGACGGAAGCGGTGAACGTCAATGCCAGGCGCGCCTCGGGGGCCAGTGAAGAAGTCGGCGAAAAGCGGTCCGCTGTAATGTAAACGCCGTATCTCCGACTAAACGTGTAGGACTTTGGGGTCTGCACAGAGAGGAGAGGAGCAATGCACAAGCGTCTGTTGGGAACCGGTTTACTGGCGATGGTCATCGGCCTTCCGGCCTGCACCGAGGCGGATGAAAAGCGCGCCACCAATGAAGAGATGACCGTGGCTGAGGCCCGCGCGAATATCGAGGCGGGCAGCAACCTGTCCGCGATTCCGAATGCTGTCTGGGAGCAGATTCTACCGGACGACCAGTACGCGGTGTTGTGGGAAAAGAAGACGGAGCGGGCGTTTACCGGCAAATGGTTGAAGAATGAGGCCGAGGGCACCTATGTGACCGCGGGCTGTCGACTGCCGGTGTTCAGTTCCGAGCACAAGTTTGAGTCCGGTACCGGCTGGCCCAGCTTCTGGGAGGTCGCACATCCGGAGAATGTGGTCCTGAAAACAGACTACAGCTGGGGGATGAAGCGCACCGAGGTGCTGTCGGCATGCGGTGAGCACCTGGGGCATGTCTTCAAGGACGGTCCCGCGCCCACAGGGCTGCGCTACTGCCTCAACTCTCTGGCCCTGGATTTCGTCCCCGCGGTTGCAAAAACCGAATAATTGTTCGATATTGTAGGACGCGACCGTTGATTCGACCGACAGACGATCGCTAGTTGGTGGAAGCGCTTTTGCGGCGCGCGCGGCTATCGAATCGCGTGTATTCACCCCGAAAAATAATCAATAATCGAGGTCTGAGCAGATGTCCGAGGTGGCCACTTTGGCAGGTTCCCGCGTCAACCGCTACGCCCTGTTCCGGGTATTCAAATACACGGTATACCTTTTACTCGCCTACAACGTTTACGCCTTTTTTGTCGAAAATCATGCCGCAGCCGGTGCAGTTTTCGCTGACGGCGTGCAGTTCGGCCGGGTGATCGAAGCCTACAACGATTCCATCGATACGCTGGCCTGGGTACTGTTGTTGCTGGTGTTCGAGCTGGAGACGTTCGTTCTGCCGGACGAGAAAATCCGCGGCTGGGTGAAGTGGGCACTGAACGGCACTTCCGCCTTCTGTTACGTGTTTATCGTCTACTCCTTCTACGGCTATGTGGCGGAGATGGCTTCGCTTACCAACCTGTTGCCGGTCACTCAGTCCGCCTGTGAGCTGGCGGGACGCGGCGACTGGCTCCTGGTGGTGGGGCAGGATGATTATGTGCCACTGACGGCCGAGAGCTGTGCGGCCCTGGCAGACACACAGGTGCTGCGCCTGGCCGATGCACAGGTGCTCGGCAGCGTCGAGACCTGGAGCGACATCAAATGGCTGGCCTGGACCGATGTGATCAACGCTGGCGCCTGGCTGCTGGTGGTGGCCATCCTGGCCTTCGATGTGTGGCTGCAGTTGCGCCACCAGCTGTCTGACGCCGTTATGCGTTATTCCCAGGTCATCAAGGGCCTGCTCTACTTCACACTGTTGCTTTGTGCCATTTACTGGGGCATCAATGGCAGCTTCCTGGATTTCTGGGACGCCTTCCTGTGGCTGGTGGCCTTCTTCTTCATCGAACTGAACCTGTTCGAGTGGCAGGCAGAGACCAGCGCCGAAGAGTCGTGATTTCTTCACAATAAAAAAAGCGGCGCTACCGATGGTGGTGCCGCTTTTTTTTTTAATTACGGGGTTGCCAATCGCCCAAACCAAGCGCGACTCGCACGCGCTCTTTACGCGATCACCCCACCTCCATAAACAGATCCCGCAGGTAGCGGAACAGCTTGCGCTGCTGGGTTGGCGGCTTCTGCTTCTGGATTTCCCGGCTGGAATCGCGCACCAGCTGCCGCAGGTGCTGGTGGTCCGCCTGCGGGTAGTGCTCGAAAAAGTCACTCTGTGCTTCTTTCCCCTCTTCAAGCAGGCGCCGCCGCCATTCCTCCGCCATACGATCGAAGCGCAGGTGTTGCTGGTCACGCTCCTTGAACCGGTGCAGCACCTCCCCAATCGCCTCGCCATCCGCGGAGCGCATCAGCTTGCCGATGTACTGCATCTGCCGGCGGCGCGCTTCATTGGACTTGATGCGATGCAGGGTATCGATGGCCTCGCGCAGGTCGTCATCCAGCGGGACTTCTGCCAATTGCGCCGGCCCTAGCTCGGTCAGTTGCCGTCCCAGCTCCTGCAGCTCGTGCATTTCCTGCTTCATCTGGGTCTTGCTTTTCGGCAGCTCGTCGTCGAATTCTTCGTGGTCGTGCATATCTTCAGTCTTTCAGGAGTTGGCACACTAGCCGTAGTAGAGGGTGGCGAGGCCGAGAAAGGCCATGAAACCGACCACGTCGGTGACTGTGGTCAGTGCCACACCGCCAGCGAGTGCAGGATCAATACGCATCGCGCGCAACGCCACTGGCAGGATAGCCCCGGCCAGCGCGGCGGTGATGAGGTTGATGACCATCGCCACCAGGATAATCAGCGCGATACGGGAGTCGTCGAACCAGAAGCCGGCGATCAACCCGATGACCACGGCCCACAGCATCGCATTGAGTACCGCCGAGCCCAGCTCACGGGAGAGCAGCCAGTTGAGGTTACTGCGACCGATCTGGCCGAGGGCCATGCCACGAATCACCACGGTGAGTGTCTGGCTGCCGGCGACTCCTCCCATACTGGCGACGATCGGCATCAGCACTGCCAGCGCCACGACCTTATCGATGGTGTCCTGAAACAGGTTGATGACCCAGGACGCGAGCAGGGCGGTGAGCAGGTTGATACCCAGCCATACGGCCCGCCGGGGGGCGGTTCTTCGCACGGTGGCGAAGGTATCCTCTTCCTCGTCCAGGCCCGCCAGGCTCATCAGGGAGTGATCGGCGTCCTCCCGGATCACGTCGACCACGTCGTCGATGGTAATGCGGCCGAGGAGCCGGTTCATATCGTCGACTACCGGGGCGGTAATCCAGTCGTACTTGGCAAAGAGTCGAGCCACCTCGGTGTCTGGCATATCGGCCGGGATAGGCTCCACGTCAGTGCTCATTACCTCCCGCACGGTGACGGAGGGATCGGTAGTGAGCAGTCGGGACAACGGCAACTGGCCGATGTACTGGCCGCGGCGATTGATCACGAACAGGTTGTCGGTGGACTCGGGAAGCTGCTCGTGGCGACGCAGGTAGCGCAGGACCACATCCAGGGTCAGGTTCGGCCGCACGGAAATGGTGTCGGTGTCCATCAGGCCACCGGCGGTCTCTTCGTCGTACGCCAGCACACTTTCGACCCGCTGTCGATCCGTCTCGCTCATGGCGGAGAGGACCTCAGCCATGACCCGCTCCGGCAGTTGCTGCAGGATGTCGGCGACATCGTCGGCGTCGAGACCTTCCATCACCGCCACCATCTCCTCGGTGTCCATGGTGGCGAGGATCTGGCTCTGGACGTCGTAGGAGAGTTCCTGCAGGACGTCCCCTTCGATTTCCTTGTCGATCAGTGTCCACAGGACATGGCGGATCCGCGGCGGTGAACTCTCCAGCAATTGCGCGATACTCTGGGGGCTCAGGGTGGCGAGCATTCGCTGCACTTCCCGACCGGTACCACTGTCCAGCGCAGCGAAGAGCTCACCGAGCTGGCTCTGTGCGCGGAAGTTGATCTCGGCGGAAGGGGGATTCGACACGGCTTATCCTCGACTGCGGGGTTGTTTGGCAGCGCGCTTCAGGGGGCTGCGGAGAGCGGGATTTTATGCGGATCAGCGGTCACCCGCCAGCCAGGGGCGGGGCGGGTTGCCGGGTTCTGTTTATTCTCCTTCGCCGAAGCGGTCGGCGATCAGTGCGGTAATGGCCTCGAGAGCGGCTTCCTCATCGCTGCCACTCACTTCGAGCTCGAGCTCGCAGCCCTTGCCTGCGGCCAGCAGCATCAGTGCCATCACGCTCTTGCCGTCAACACACTTGCCCTGGCAGTGCACGCGCACATCGGCGGAATAGCGGGCGGAGGTCTGCGCGAACTTGCTCGCCGCGCGGGCGTGCAAGCCAAGCTTGTTGATGATTTCCAGTCGGCTTTTCTGCATGGTCTTTCTCCCCGCCGGATCTATTTCTGCTGCTCGCGATGGCGGGTCTGGACGTTGTCGAAGCGTTGGGCAAAGTGCTCGGCCAACTGTTCCACCATATAGACGGAGCGATGGCGCCCGCCGGTGCAGCCCACCGCGACACAGGTGTAACTGCGATTACTTTTCTGGTACGAGGGCAGCCAGCGTTCCAGGAAACCACTGATATCCCGTTCCATATCAGCGGTCTCCTGGTGAGAGCGAAGGTATTCCACCACTTGCGGATCCAGACCGGTCTGGTGGCGGAGTTCAGCGACCCAGTAGGGGTTGGGCAGGCAGCGGAGGTCGAAAACCAGGTCCGCGTCCACGGGCACACCGTGCTTGAAACCAAAGGACTGGAACAGAATCGCCATGCTGGGCGACTCCTCGCCGACAACGCGGGTCTTCACCAGGTCCCGCAACTGGTGCAGGCTGAGGCTGCTGGTGTCGATTACCAGGTCCGCCATGGCGGCCAGGGGGGCCAGCAGTTCTTTTTCCCGGTTCAGCGCCTCCAGCAGATGGGTGCGGTTATCGCTGAGCGGGTGTTTGCGGCGCGTTTCGCTGAAACGCTGCACCAGCACCGGGGAGCGCGCGTCGAGATAGATCACGTCGCAGTGGATGCCGCTCTGTCGCAGCTCCTCAATCACCCGCGGCGCCTGTTGCACGTCCTGCCACAGGTTGCGGGCATCAATACCCAGTGCCAGCCGTGTGTTGTCCACAGGCGGCTGATCGCTGACGCGTCTGACCAGCTCGGGCAGCAGGCTGGCGGGCAGGTTATCGATACAGTTGAAGCCGACATCTTCCAGCAGTTGCAGCGCAGAGCTTTTGCCGGAGCCGGAGCGGCCACTGATTATTACCAGGCGCATGGATGCAGGTCCTTCAGTCAACAAGCGCAATTGAGAGGCGACCCGACCGGGCGCGCCTTTGAACTCTGTTTCAGGTCTGCGGTGATTATGCAGCGGCAGCGCTGTTGATGGCCAGTGCGTAGAGCTCGTCGCCGCTTTCCGCTGCGCGCAACTTGTCGCGCACGCGGCTGTCGCTGAAAAGACCGGCGATCTGGGCCAGAGTGTCCAGGTGCTCCTGCTCGCTGTCCTCTGGTACCAGTAACGCGAACAGCAAATCTACCGGCTGGCGATCGGCAGCGTCGAAATCCACGGCTGGCTCAGTGGTACAGAGTACGCCGATGGGGTGCTCGCAACCTGGCAGTCGGCAGTGGGGAATTGCGACACCCTCACCAATGCCCGTCGAGCCCAGGCGCTCACGGGCTATCAGCTGGTTGAAGACGGTGTCGGAGTCAAGTTGTGGGTACTGTTCTGCAATGGCCTGGGCAATATTGAGCAGCAACTTCTTTTTGCTGCTCCCCGCCAGATTGCAGAGGCTCAAGCGGGGAGAGAGTAATGCTTCCAATGTCATAAGCTAGCGGTGCTTGCGCAACTTCTCTTTATGTTTCAACAGCTGGCGGTCGAGTTTGTCTGTCAGACCGTCGATCGCCGCATACATGTCATCGGCCTCGGCGTTGGCGAAGACTTCAGCCCCATTGACGTGCATCAGGGCTTCCGCGCGCTGGATCTCCCTCTCAATGGACAGGGTCACCTGCGCGTTCGTAATCAGATCGTTGTGGTGGGCAAGCTTATCCAGTTTTTCGAGACAGTAATCGCGAAGGGCTGGGCTTACATCCAGGTGACGGCCACTGATATTGATCTGCATGGAAATCTCCTCAAAGAGTGCATCGCTTTCAGGCGCTACCCCCTCTTCAGGGCGGCAACCCTACTAGGAAGTTCGCCAGATTGGAAGGATACACTCAAACTTCGGCGTTCGGTTGTCACGCTGGTTTGATCGCGCGCCAGAAGGGGGTGACCGGGAGGGAAAACGCGGTCAGGAAAGAGGGGGGGAGCGTGGCCGGGAAGCGACTCAGACCAGGCGCTTGCGCTCGCTGGACGAGGGGATGCCCATGGACTCGCGGTATTTGGCGACGGTACGCCGGGCTACCTTGATGCCCTGATTGTCTAGTTCCTGGGTGATCTTGTTGTCGGACAGTGGTTTGCGCGGCGGCTCTGCATCGATCAGCTTGCGAATCAGTGCCCGAATGGCGGTGGAGGAGGCATCCTCGCCGGAATCGGTGCTGACGTGGCTGGAAAAGAAATATTTCAGCTCAAACACGCCGCGGGGGGTGAGCATGAACTTCTGCGTGGTCACGCGTGAGATGGTGGATTCGTGCATGCCGATACTCTCGGCGATGTCCGCCAGCACCATGGGTTTCATGGCCTCGGGGCCCTGCTCGAAAAAGCCCTGCTGCTTTTCCACGATACTGGTGGCGACCTTGAGCAAGGTCTCGTTGCGGCTTTGCAGGCTCTTCAGGAACCAGCGCGCTTCCTGGAGGTTGTCCTTCAGGTAGGTGTTGTCACTGGAATTGTCCGCGCGCTTGATCAGCGACGCATAGCTGTTGTTGATGCGCAGGCGCGGAGTGGTTTCCGGATTCAGTTCCACCAGCCAGCGGTGTTCCCGCCGGCTCACGATGATGTCCGGCACCACATACTGGGTTTCTTCAGTGGCGAAGGTTTCCCCCGGGTGCGGCGTCAAAGTCTGGATAAGGCGTACCACGTCCCCCAGCTGCGCTTCGCTGAGTCGTGTGCGTCGGCTCAGCTGGCGAAAGTCCCGCTTGCCGAGCAGGTCGAGGTGCTTTTCTATCACCAGTTTTGCTTCGGCCAGCCAGGGAGTGTCCAGGGGCAGCTGTCGTAATTGCAGGATCAGGCACTCGCGCAGGTCCCGCGCACCGCATCCTGCCGGTTCGAACTGCTGGATGGTCTTCAGGACTGCCACCAGCTCGTCTTCCTCAATCTGCAGCGTCGCAGCCAGCTCTGTGGTGGGTGTCTGCAGGAAGCCGGCGGGTGAGAGGTCGTCGATTAGTGTCTCGGCGATATGCTTGTCTTCGACGGACAGTCCGGTGAGGTTGAGTTGCCAGAGGAGGTTGTCGGAGAGGCCGATACCGGCAGCACTGCGCTGCTCAAACCCGCTCTCCTCGGTATCGGGGCCACTGCTGTAGCTGCCGGAGCCGTAGATATCGTCCCACTGGGTATCTACCGGCAGGTCGTTCGGGATGTCCGAGTTCCATTCCCCCTCCGGCTCGGCGGCCGCGGTCGCTTCCCCCTGTTCCCGTTCAGCCGTGCCGTTTTCCGGGGGGCTGTCGTCTGCCGCCGAGTCGCCGGTCCGTTCGCCGTAATCCTCTGCTTCGACTTCCAGCATGGGGTTGCTGTCCAGCGCAGACTGGACCTCTTGCTGGAGGTCTAGGGTCGACAACTGCAGCAGCCTGATCGCCTGCTGGAGCTGGGGCGTCATGGTCAGCTGGGTGCCGAGTTTTAACTGCAGCGACTGCTTCATACGGTGGGGTGCACGCGTTCGGCGGATGAATCGTCTTGAACGACGCAGCAGACTACCCCCCGTCTGATCGAATTACAAGCAATAAGTGTGCCCACTGTGCGGACACTTTTCCGGCTAAGTCGACAGGAGGAGATTACTGTTACGCCCCGGGGGAGAAGCGGGTGATACGGGGCGCGGAGGTGGTTCAGATGGTGAACTCGTGTCCCAAATACACTTCGCGCACCTGCTGGTTGGCCAGGACTTCGGCGGGGGTGCCCGCGGCGATGATATGCCCCTCGCTGACGATATAGGCCTTCTCGCAGATATCCAGGGTCTCGCGCACGTTGTGGTCGGTAATCAAGACGCCGATGCCCCGGTCGCGCAGGTGGCGAATAATCTGTTTGATGTCGTTGACCGAGATGGGGTCGACCCCGGCGAAGGGTTCGTCCAGCAAGACGAAGTCAGGATCTGTGGCCAGTGCCCTGGCGATCTCCACCCGGCGACGCTCACCGCCTGACAGCGCCATGCCGAGGCTGCCCTCGATATGGGTGATATTGAATTCCCGCAGCAGTTCCTGCACGGCTTCTTCCCGCTGCGAGCGGGACAGGTCCTTGCGGGTCTGCAGGATGGCGAGGATGTTGTCCCGCACCGACAGGCGACGGAAGACGGAGGCTTCTTGGGGTAGATAGCCAATGCCCTTGCGGGCCCGACCGTGCATGGAGAGGCGGGTGATGTCCTCTTCATCGATGAGCACCTGGCCGGCGTCCGCCTGTACCAGGCCTGCAATCATGTAGAAACAGGTAGTCTTGCCGGCGCCGTTGGGGCCGAGCAATCCGACCACCTGGCCACTGCTGACCTCGACGGATACGTCCTGGACCACCTTTCTTTTCTTGTACTGTTTGGCGAGGTGTAGTGCTCTCAGCCTTGGCATAGTCTATTCCGCAGTCGTTGTGGGCGGTTGGGGCAGGATGCGTTGCCGCTGTATCAGGGGGCCTGCTGGCCCTCTGGCTTTGGTTCCGCCTGTTTCTTCTCTGGCTGCCAGATCATTTCCACGCGGCCATTGCCTGACTGTCCCTGGGCCTCGATCTGTTCGCTGTTCAGGTCGTAGTCGATTTTTTCGGCGGACAGGGTATTGCCGTCGCGATCCACATGGGCGTTCCCGGACAGCTGGAGTTCGTCCGCATTGACCCGGAACTCGATACGGCTGGCCTTGGCCTTGACCGGGGCCTGGCTCTGTTGCACCTGCTGCTGGAAGTGGGCAGGTTTGCCGGTGGCAACCACTTTCTGAATCTCTCCCTGTGCGGTGCCGTGCACTTCAACCCGGTCAGCGCGAATCTGCAGGGTGCCCTGGGAGATCTGCACATTGCCGCTGTAGACGAACAGGTTTTTGGAGCGGTTGCCGTCGAAGTGGTCTGCATCCACCTTGATCGGCTGGTTGCGGTCTTCCGGGAGTGCGAGGGCCTGGGCGCTCAACAACAGGAAGGCGACGGCGGCGAGGGGCCGCAGCAGGTTATTGCGTTTCATAGATGCTCTGTACCTCAGAGAGGATTTCAACCCGGTCTTTTTTCAGGAAGGCACGCAGGCCGCGGCCCTCAGTGCGGTTGGCGCCGGCCGTAATCTTAACAATTTTGTCGGTCTCGGCGTATTCCTGTCGCGGCTTGATCGTAATCGCCGGGGTTTGCAGGTGGATTCCGTCGGTTTCCGGAAGCTCCCAGATATTGACGTCGCCGCGCAGGACCACTCTTTGACCGTTGTTATGGGCCACGCCCTTGCGGGATTCTGTGCGCCAGCGCGGTGACTCCCCCTGGTAAAAAACGATGCGGGGTTTGTCCAGGTTGGCACGGTCGCGGCGGGCAAACTGAAAATAAGTGATGCTGTCAGCGTCGACGCGATAGGCGAGGGTGCCCTCGGTGTTGAAGTGGCGGGTTTTGGCCTCGCGAATGACCAGATCTGCCGCCCGGTTATATTCCTTCGGGGTCGGGCGCTTGCCCAGCAGCTGCTCGGGGGGACTCTCGTAAAACCAGAGCCCCAGGCTGATGAGGGAGACGATGATGGCGAGTGGCAGCCAGGTGCGCATTGAGCTTCTCCTCAGGTGCCGCTCAGTCTTGACGCAGGTAGGGCGCGAGCGCCGCGTCAAAAGTGCCCTGTGCCTTCATGATGCGATCACAGACCTCGCGCACGGCACCTTCGCCGCCGCGGGCTTCGGTTACCCAGATGGCTCGCTCGCGCACCGGCGCCGCTGCGTTGGGTACCGAGATGGGACAGCCGACCCGCGTCATCACCAGGAGGTCGGGGTAATCGTCACCCACATAGGCAATATCCTCGAGCCGGTAGCCGTCCTCGCCGAACAGCTCTTTGAGGGCAGTGAACTTGTCCTCGCGTCCCTGGATCAGCTTGTGCACGCCGAGATCGTGCGCCCGGCGTTCGACCACGCTGCTGCGGCGGCCGGTGATAATGGCCACCTGTACGCCGGACTTCTGCAGCATCTTGATGCCGTGGCCGTCCAGTGTGCTGAAAGTTTTCAGCTCGTTGCCGCTGTTATCGAAGAAGAGGCGGCCGTCAGTCAGGACACCATCCACATCCAGTACCAGGTGGCGCACCTGTGCCAGCTTCTGGTCGATTTTTTCTGCGTCTTTGTGTTCTTTGTGCTTGCTGCTCACGGATTGAATTCCCTCTGGTCAGATGACGCCGGCGCGCAGTATATCGTGCATATGCAGTACGCCCACGGGGTGGTGCGCTTCATCTTCCACCACCAGTGCTGTAATGCGGTTGTCCTCCATGATACGGAGGGCCTCTGCCGCCAGTGTCTCTTTGGAGACGGTTTTGGGGCGACGGCTCATCACCGCGTCCATGGTGGCGGTATCCAGCTCTACCTTGTGGTCGATGACCCGGCGCAGGTCGCCGTCGGTAAACACGCCCAGCAGCGTACCCTTGTGGTCCACCACGGTGGTCATGCCAAAGCCCTTGCTGGTCATTTCGAGCAGGGCCTTGGACAGCGGGGTCTCAGGGGATACCTGGGGCAGTTCTTCGCCGGCGTGCATGACATCCTCGACCTTCAGTAGCAGTCGCCGGCCCAGCGCGCCGCCGGGATGGGAGAAGGCGAAATCCTCGGCGGTGAAGCCGCGGGCCTCCAGTAGCGCCACCGCCAGTGCATCGCCCATGACCAGGGTGACGGTGGTGGAGGAGGTCGGCGCCAGGTTCAGTGGGCAGGCCTCAGTTTCCACGGAGATATCGAGGTTCACATCCGCAGCCTGGGCCAGGGGTGACTCCGGCTTTCCGGTCATGCTGATCATGGGAATGCCGAGCCGCTTTAGCAGGGGCAGCAGGGTGAGGACCTCGGCGGAGGAGCCGGAGTTGGAGATGGCAATTACCAGGTCCTCGCGGGTGATCATGCCCAGGTCACCGTGGCTGGCTTCTCCCGGGTGCACGAAAAAGCTTGGTGTTCCCGTGCTCGCCAGGGTGGCTGCGATCTTGCCGCCAACATGCCCGGATTTGCCCATGCCGGTCACGATGGCGCGCCCGCGGCACTGCAGGATCAGCTCGCAGGCGGCCTTGAAGTCGCCATTGATACGGTGTTCCAGTGCGGCGACGGCCTCGGTTTCCATCAGAATGGTGCGTCGCCCCGCTTGTAAGATCAGGTCCTGAGTCATTGCGCTTCTCTGCAAACAGCCTTCATAGATTGTAGGAATTAGACAGTCGCTGCTCAGTTGTGCAGCAGCAGCCAGTAATAGGCGCCGTAGCACCCCAGCAGTGTGGCCCCGAGTCTGCGCCCGATCCGGGCGCCGCAGGGGCGACGCCAGAGGCTCGCGGCGATGGCGCTCACCAGTAGCAGGGTCATCGCCAGCATTGCCAGGTAATCCCGTGAGAATACCGCCGGCTGCAGTTCCAGGGGGGCGATAATACCGGGAACCGACATCACTGCCAGGATATTGAACACATTGGAGCCCACCACGTTCCCGATGGCGAGATCAAAATGGCCTTTAAGCGCGCTTGCCACAGAGGCAGCCAGCTCAGGCAGGCTGGTGCCCACGGCGATCACGGTGAGACCTATAATCAGCGGGCTGATGCCGGCCGCTGCGGCCAGGTGGCTCGCGCCCCAGACCAGGACTTCGGCGCTGGCAAGCAGGGCGGCAAGCCCGATGCCAAACCAGAGAAATCCCCGGGCTGCGGTATAGTCGCGAATCTCCACGCCCTCCTCTTCGGCGCCGTGATGGCGCTTTTTCAGGCGCACAGTCATCCATAAGAGCAGCATGAGCACGGCAATCAGGAACAGACCCTCGCCTGCCGTGAGGCGGGCATCGTGGAGCACAAAGCCCGCAAGAGCGGTGACGACCAGGAGTGCCGGGATCTCCTGGCCTAGCAGGTGCCGCTGCACCGGCAATGGAGCGATCAACGCCGTTGCCCCGAGAACCAGGCCGATATTGGCGAGGTTGGAGCCCAGTGCATTGCCGATGGCCAGCTCTCCTGCGCCGCGTTGTGCTGCACTGACGGCAACCATGATTTCCGGGGCGGAGGTACCGAGGGACACAATGGTAAGGCCGATCACCAGCTTGGAGAGGCCCAGGTGTAATGCCAGTGCAGCGCTGCCGGCGACAAAACGGTCCGCGGCCCAGACGAGTCCAGCCAATCCGACAAGCAATGCCAGTGCCGCCAGCCATACTTCCGGCATGCTACCCTCAAACAATGAATTAGGTGAAAAATGAGACGTGCGGGTGTGCCCGAGTGTAATCGGCGCCTCAACACCCGCGGGCGCGGCCATGGTATAGTCTGCCGCCGCCGCTGTCAGCCTCACCCGGTTCCCGGAGTTCGTGGCCGCTTGGCTGGGACTGATCCAAGCAGAAAAAGCGGCAGTATCGTGGCACTTTATGACGCTGCTTGCGTCCAAGGACCGATTTGCCAATGGGAGACACTTTGTGAACGCACTTTCTGAAACTGGCCGCAACCCGCTGGCCCTGTGGCTGCAGGGGGTTCTCTGCACGCTGCTCCTTTCTTTCTGGGCGCCGGCAGCGAGCGCGGCCCAAAACCCTTACACCGTGATCGAGGGTGTATCCCAGAGTCTGTTGGGGGTGATTCGCTCCAACTCACAGTATCTGAATTCTGATCCGCAGCGCTATTACAGTGCCGTGGACAACGTGCTGGAACCGGTGGTGGATTTCGATTTCATCGCCCGCGGTGTGATGGGGCGCTATGCCAAGCAGGCCTCGGCGGCCCAGCAGTCCCGCTTTGCCAGCACCTTCCGTCGTGACCTGGTGGCCACTTTTGCCCGGGGCGTGGCGAGCTTTGGCGAGATGGATGTGCGAGTGGTCAACCCGGGTTCCACTCCGAAAAGCAACCGCGTGAACGTGCTTCAGGAGGTGCGCAGTCAGGAGGGTATCACCAAGGTTTCCTATACCCTCGTGCGCAACCGTGCCGGCCAGTGGAAGCTGATCAATGTCATCCTGAATGGCGTGAATCTCGGCAAGACCTTCCGCAGCCAGTTCGCCCAGGCCATGCAGACCCATGGTGATATCGATAAGGTGATTGCGAACTGGTCCGCAGATCAGGTCGCGGATCAGGTCAGCTAAGCGCTGCGCCAGTCCGTGCGGCTGCGCGGACTGGCGGTTTCCAGTAAACTGCCGCGCTCTTTTGCAACTCAACTCTGTAATTCCCCGCCTATGCAACCCGATGAAATCAAAGCCCTGATCGAAGGGCACGTTCCAGACAGCCAGGTCGATGTCGCTTTCGAGGGCAGCCACTTGATGGTGACCGTGGTCAGCCCGGCCTTCGAAGGACTTAGCCGCCTGAAGAAACAGCAGCTGGTTTATGGTGCGCTCGGCGACAAGATTGCCGATGGCACCCTGCACGCCGTGCAGATGCAGACTCTTACGCCCGCAGAAGCCGGACAGTAGGCCCCGAGCCCATGGACAAATTGATTATCGAGGGCAGTGGCCCCACCTCAGGCACCCTGAAAATTTCCGGTGCCAAGAACGCGGCACTCCCCATTCTGGCGGCAGCGTTGCTGGCGGATGGGCCGGTGCATATCCACAACCTGCCGCATCTCAATGACATCACCACCATGATCACCCTGCTGCGGTGTATGGGGTGTGACGTCACCATCGATGAAAAGCTTGGTGTGGAGATTGACCCTCGTTCAGTGAACGATCTGACCGCGCCCTACGAGCTGGTAAAGACCATGCGTGCCTCCATTCTGGTGCTCGGTCCGTTGCTGGCCCGTCATGGCGTGGCCAATGTGTCTTTCCCGGGAGGCTGCGCAATCGGCAGTCGGCCGGTGGATATCCACCTCAAGGGGCTCGAGGCGATGGGGGCAGAGATCACCATCGACGAGGGCTTTATTCGCGCTCGCTCCAATGGCCGATTGAAAGGCGCCAACATCGTGATGGAAAAGGTCACCGTAGGCGGCACCGAAAACCTGCTCATGGCGGCGGTGCTGGCGGAGGGGACCACCGTGCTGCACAACGCGGCCCGGGAGCCCGAGATCGTCGATCTGGCGGAGTTCCTGATTGCCATGGGTGCCCAAATTGAAGGCGTCGGTACCGACACGATGCGGGTACACGGTGTGCCACGGCTGAACCCCTGCACTTTCAGTGTGATGCCCGATCGGATCGAGACCGGGACTTTTCTCGCTGCCGCAGCCGCTTCTCGGGGCAAGGTCCGCCTGACCCATACCCGGGCGGATATCCTCGATGCGGTACTGGTCAAGTTCGAGGAGGCCGGTGCCCACCTCAGTACTGGTGACGACTGGATCGAGCTGGATATGAAGGGCAATCGCCCCAAAGCGGTGAGCTTTCGCACAGCACCCTATCCGGCTTTCCCCACCGACATGCAATCCCAGTTGATGGCCATGAATGCCGTGGCAGAGGGGAAGGGCACAGTGGTGGAGACGATTTTTGAAAACCGCCTGATCCAGGTGCACGAGCTGAACCGTATGGGTGCCAACATTACCCTTGAGGGGAACACGGCGATTGTAACCGGCGTGGAGAAACTCAAGGGCGCGCCGGTGATGGCGTCAGATCTGCGGGCTTCCGCCAGCCTGGTGATTGCCGGCATGATCGCCGAGGGCACCACGGTGGTGGACCGGATCTACCATATCGACCGCGGCTACGAGTGTATCGAAGAGAAGCTCCAGCAGCTGGGTGCCAATATCCGCCGGGTGCCCGGCTGAGCGGGCTGGCGTCAATTCACCCGCAGTGCTTTTAAACGCCGCGTGGCTCGCTCACGCGGTGAAAGTGACAACAAAATATAAGTGCCATGCAGATCACTATCGCCCTGACCAAGGGGAGAATCCTCAAGGAAACCCTGCCGTTGCTCGCCGCTGCCGGGCTTGAGCCGGCAGAGGATATTGCCAGCAGTCGCAAACTGATTTTCCCCACCAACCAGGAGGGGGTGCGGCTGCTGCTGTTGCGCGGGTCCGATGTGCCGACCTATGTCCAGCACGGCGCTGCTGACCTGGGGGTGGCCGGGAAGGATACCCTGCTGGAGCATCGCACCGACGGCATCTACGAGCCGCTGGATCTGGGTATTGCCCGCTGCCGGCTGATGACTGCCGGTATCCGCGGAGCGGAACTGCCCCGCGGTCGAATCAAGGTGGCTACCAAGTTCGTCGAGAGCGCCCGGCGCTACTATGCCGCCCAGGGGCGCCAGGCTGACATTATCAAGCTCTACGGCGCCATGGAGTTGGCCCCACTGATGGATCTGGCGGATGAAATCGTCGATATCGTGGATACGGGAAACACCCTGAAGGCCAACGGCCTCGAAGCGCGGGATACCATCGCCCAGATCAGCAGCCGCCTGATCGTCAACAAAGCCTCGATGAAGATGAAATACCAGCCGATCCGGACATTGATCGACAAGCTTTCCGCCGCTGTCGGTTCAGAATCCGTGGCCGGATAGCGCTATCCGCCGCGCCCCAGCAGAGAGAAATAAGCAGGAGCAGGTCAATACCATGGCCGTGATTCGCCAGTTAGACAGTCTCGCCCCGGATTTCGATGCCCAGCTGGAAATGTTATTGGCCTGGGAATCCGTGGCGGATCGCCGCGTCGAGGAAACGGTTGCAGAGATTCTGCATGAGGTCCGCCGGGGCGGGGACGCCGCCGTTATCGGCTACACCAACCAGTTTGATCGTCGCCAGCTGCGGTCTGCCGCTGACTTCACCCTGTCGGCGGATGAACTGCAGGCCGCCCTGGCACGGGTAGAGCCCGAGGCCCGGCGCGCACTGGAGTCTGCAGCCGAACGTGTGCGCAACTATCACAATCACCAGCGGCAGGAGTCGTGGCAGTATCGTGAAGCGGATGGCACGGTATTGGGCCAGCAGATTACTCCCATGCAGCGGGTCGGCATCTACGTACCGGGGGGGAAGGCGAGTTATCCCTCTTCGGTGCTAATGAACGCCGTTCCTGCCAAAGTGGCCGGTGTGGAAGAGGTCATTATGGTGGTGCCGGCGCCGGACAACCAGGTGAGTGACCTGGTGCTGGCAGCTGCCGCCATTGCGGGAGTGGACCGATTGTTCACCATCGGTGGCGCCCAGGCGGTGGCTGCACTGGCGTATGGTACCGACACAGTGCCAAAAGTGGACAAGATCGTCGGCCCGGGCAACATCTTTGTCGCTTCGGCCAAGCGTGCCGTGTTTGGCCAGGTTGCCATCGACATGATTGCGGGGCCATCGGAGATCCTGGTCATCTGCGACGGCAAAACCGATCCCGACTGGATCGCAATGGATCTGCTCTCGCAGGCGGAGCACGATGAGCAGGCGCAATCGATCCTGGTCAGCCCCGACCAGGATTTCCTCGATGCTGTGGAGCGCTCCCTTGAAAAACTGCTGGAACAGCTGCCCCGGCGCGATATCGCCGCGACTTCCCTGGCTGAGCGCGGCGCCCTGGTTGCGGTCGATTCCATTGAGTCGGCCATTGCCATTTCCAACCGCATTGCGCCCGAGCACCTCGAGGTGTCAGTGGACGAGCCGGAACAGTACCTGCCGATGATTCGCAACGCCGGTGCCATTTTCCTGGGCCGTTATACAGCCGAAGCGCTGGGTGACTATTGCGCTGGCCCCAATCACGTGCTGCCTACGAGCGGCACCGCCCGTTTTTCGTCGCCGCTTGGTGTTTACGACTTCCAGAAGCGCAGCTCGATTATCCATTGCTCCCCGGAGGGGGCGGACCAGCTGGGGCAGGTGGCGGCCACTCTCGCGCGGGGTGAAGGGTTGGAAGCGCACGCGCGCTCGGCGGAATACCGGGTGCGGGGCAAGTAAGTTCTGGGAATGGCTTTATGCTGGGGACGCGCTGAGTCCGGTGGGCGGCGCGGCCACCCGGTACCGCCACCGGCGCGGGCGTTTCAGTTGAGCCGCAGTGTACCGGTGCTGGCGGGAGTCATCCCCGGGGCGCCCGGGTTTACGTGAGAGGCTTCGCCGGAGAAGCCCGGATCAGTCGGGAATTCGCGTTGCCTGCCAGGCAACGGCTCGCCACTCGCCATCCCGTTTCACGAAGGTGCCGGTATTGTAATAGCGGCTGATCTTGGGTTGGCCGCCGGCGGTGTCCTCCCCAACCAGTTGAAAAGCGATCACCGCGGTATCACCGAACAGGCGGATATCCACATCTTCCGCGCTGTAGCTGGTTGTCACCGGTTCCCCGCTGGCCTGTTCCAGGCCCTGCATGATTTTTTCCTTGCCGAAACGCTGTCCCGCAGAACTGGTGTAGATCAGGTCGTCTGCCCAGAAACGCCGGTGGATGGCTGCGTCCGCAGCTGCGCCAGCCAGAAATCTCTCCAGAAGAGAATGCAGTTCTGCCCTGTCGTCTGAATCAGCCGCTGTAACCAGGGGGGTGATCACAAAGAGCAGGATGGTGAGCAGTTTGCGCATGTTCTCTCCGTCAATTACCGGGCTGTGGTTTGGGTTCTTCCGAGACAGTCGCGGTTACCGTACGTGACTCCCCCTCGCGGATATAAGTGATTGCCACCGTGTCCCCGGGCCGCAGGGTGGCCATGGCGGCAACGCCACGTTTGCCATCATTGATCGGCAGGCCATCGATGTGGGTGATCACGTCACCGGGCTGCAGGCCAGCTTGGTGGGCCGGTCCCTGGTTGTAGATGGCGGTGACGATGACGCCGTTGCTGGAGCCCAGGTCAAAGGCCCGTGCCAGTTGCGGGTTGACCGCCTGGGCCTCGATACCGAGCCAGCCCGGTACCACGCGTCCGTACTCGATAATGTCCTGCATCACTTTGAAAGCGATATTGGCCGGAATGGCGAAGCCGACACCGCCCGCATAGTTGCTCCCACTAAGTTCGGTGGTGTTGATGCCCAGCAGTCGGCCGTGGACATCGACCAGGGCGCCACCGGAATTACCGGGGTTGATGGCGGCATCGGTCTGCAGGAAGTCCTGCAAATAGCCGCCGATGCCGCCGGCACCAAGGTTGAGTGCCCGGTCGCCGGTTGCACTGATGATGCCCTGGGTCACCGACTGCCCGACGCCGAGAGGGTTGCCGATTGCCAGCACTACGTCCCCCACTTCCGCGCGCTGGGGTTCACCCACTTCGATTGCCGTCAGCCGCGGCAGGTCCACACGGAGGACTGCCAGGTCGAAATCAGCATCGCTGCCCACCAGTTCGGCCAGGGCCTCCCGGCCGTCGGGAAGTAACACCACGATGGCGTCCGCCTGATCGATCACATGGTGGTTGGTGAGGATGTAACCCTCGTCACTGACGATCACCCCTGAGCCCAGGTTGGACTCCATGCGCTGGCGCTGTTGCGGATCCATCCGCTCCAGAAGCAGGCGAAAAAAGGGGTTGTTGGCCTGGGGATGGCTGGACAGGGGGATCCGGCTGTAGATATTGACCACTGCCGGCGCCGCTTTCTGGACGGCGGCGGAGTACGAGACGGGGCCCCGCCACTCGTCGTCCGAGGCGGGGCGGATGTCGCCACGCAACTGCGGAAACAGGGACAGAATCGCGGCCGCCAGTACCAGCCCGATCGCGGCAGGGGCGGCCCAGTCATGCAGGAAACGTTGTAGGGACACTCGGAGCTCCTTGATTTGGCCGCCATTATACATGGGCCGCCCCCGTTGGTGATTGGCGCCAGATCCGTATAATGGCGGGTCCAAAAATTCCAACACACTCGTCTTTCTTGATTTGGAGACCCTTATGTCCCTGGTTCGGCCCCACGGCAGCGCTCAGCTGCAGCCCCGGTTTGTTTACGATAGCGAGCGACACCATGAATTGATGCACGAGGCGGAGTCCCTGCCGTCTATCGTGATCAGTTCCGCCGCGGCCGCCAACGCGGTGATGCTGGGGGCGGGTTACTTCAACCCCCTGCACGGCTACATGAACCTGGCGGATGCCATGAGTGTGGCGGAAACCCTGCGTACCGTGGATGGCCTCTTCTGGCCGGTGCCGGTCCTGAACATGGTCGAGGACGTGAGTGCGATCGAGGGGGCCTCCCGTATCGCCCTGCGCGACCCCAATGTCGAGGGCAATCCGGTTCTGGCGATCATGGACGTGGCAGCCATCGAAACGGTGGCCGATGAGCAGATCAACACCATGGCGGAGCACATCTTCGGCACCGTGGACGACAAGCACCCGGGTGTTGCGACCTTCAAGTCCGCCGGCCGCAAGCTGCTCTCCGGCTCCATCGAAGTGCTGAACTTTAGCTACTTCCAGAGCGACTTCCCGGATACTTTCCGCACGGCCGTGGAGATCCGCAACGAATTCGTCGAGCGTGGCTGGAACAAAGTGGTGGCTTTTCAGACCCGCAACCCCATGCACCGCGCTCACGAGGAGCTGTGCAAAATGGCGCTCGAGGACGTGGATGCCGATGGTGTGCTGATTCACATGCTGCTCGGCAAGCTGAAGCCGGGTGACATTCCCGCCACCGTGCGCGATGCCTCTATTCGCAAGATGGTCGAGCTCTACTTCCCTGCCAACACCGTTATGGTGACTGGCTACGGTTTCGACATGCTCTACGCCGGACCGCGCGAGGCAGTCCTGCATGCGGTGTTCCGCCAGAACTGTGGCTGCAGCCACCTGATCGTGGGACGTGACCACGCTGGCGTTGGTGATTACTACGGCGCCTTTGATGCCCAGACCATCTTCGACCAGCAGGTTCCGGAAGGCGCGCTGGAGATCGAGATCTTCCGCGCAGACCACACGGCCTATTCAAAGAAGCTCAACAAAGTGGTGATGATGCGGGATGTGCCGGACCACACCAAAGAGGACTTTATCCTGCTGTCCGGCACCAAGGTGCGGGAGATGCTCGGTGACGGTATCGCGCCGCCGCAGGAGTTCTCCCGTCCGGAAGTGGCGCAGATTCTGATGGATTACTACCAGAGCCTGTGAGCGGGCACGAAAAAGGGCGGGTTGAACCCGCCCTTTTTATTTGCTGAAACCGCCAGTTCATTTCGCTATGGCGGAAAATGCGCCAGGCATTAACGGTTTGTCGCCGTCTCCGGGTTCTCCAGGGGTTCCTTTTCCAGGCCGAAGTCCTCTGCCAGGGTACCCTTGGCGCCGGGCTCCTTCGGTGCCCAGTCGCGGGGCGGGATGACCCCTTTCAGGCTCTCGTCGTTGTCGCTCAGTTTGCCACTACCCGCCTCCAGCATCTGGCGGCCAATGTCCTGGCTGGACAGGCGCATGGCGCTGTTGGCCAGATATTCGTGTACTTCCCGGTAGCTCTCGGTCAGGTTGTGGACCAGTTGTGATGTCTGGTCGAAGTGCTCGTTGACCTGCAGCTGGAAGTCCTCCAGCTTTTTGTTGGCCTCGTGCAGGCGCGCTTCCAGCTCCTGGGTGCGATCCACGCCGGAGCGGCCGCGCACGGCCAGGAACGCAAGCAGGGCGCCCAGCGCTACGCCGAGGATGCCTACCAAAATTAAAACCGATGTTGAGTGCACGAAGACTTCTCCTCAAGGTTGACAGTTCACTCGCCGTCCCTGACGACGCCCCCATTATACGTCATCTCCGCGCCATGAACGGCCGGGGGAGCAAAAAGGGTGGCCATTTCTCCCGAGCGCAGGGCCAATGGGCCCTGTCATTAGTACTGCTGGGCGACGCTAGGCGGATTCGCGGCAGATTTGGTAGAGTGCGCTCCCTTCACCAGTATCAGTGACTCAGTTCATAGCTCCAGCCATGCATTCACCTCTGTCGCCCATGCAGCGCTACCAGCGCGATTTACAGCGCCCCGATTTTGTTGCCGATCCGTCCCAGGAGGCGGCCGTCGCAGAACTGGAGGACCTATATCAGCGCCTGCTCCGGAGCGGTTCCGATGCGGGAGTCTGGGGCCGCCTGCGCACTCTCTGGCGTGGCGCGCCCGAGCCGGAGCGGGGGCTCTACTTCTGGGGCGGGGTAGGCCGGGGCAAGACCTACCTGATGGACGCCTTCTATGAGTCCCTCCCCTTTGAGGAGAAGCACCGCACCCACTTTCACCGCTTTATGCGGGAGGTGCACAAGGAGCTCAAGGGCCTGGCGGGGGAGAAAAACCCGCTGGAGCAGGTGGCAGACCGCATTGCCGGCAGGGCCCGGGTTCTCTGCTTCGATGAGTTCTTTGTGTCGGATATCACCGATGCCATGATTCTTGCCAACCTGTTGGACGCGCTGTTCCGTCGCGGGGTCACGCTGGTGGCGACCTCCAATATCGTCCCCGACGGGCTCTACCGGGACGGACTGCAGCGGGCCCGCTTCGTGCCCGCCATCGAGCTGTTGAAGCAGCACACCAAGGTGGTGAATGTTGATGGCGGGGTGGATTACCGGCTGCGGGCCCTGGAGAAAGCCGAGCTTTACCATTCGCCACTGGATGAGGCGGCGGACCTGAGCCTGGCGCGCAGCTTCAACGCGCTTATCGTCGAGGGGGCTGAAGTACACGAAGACGTGGCGCTCGAGATTGAGGGGCGCACTATCACGGCCGTGCGCGAGGCGGATGATGTGGCGTGGTTCGAGTTTGCCGAGCTGTGCGATGGCCCGCGCTCCCAGAACGACTACATCGAGCTGGCCCGGGAGTATCACAGCGTGTTGCTGGCCAACGTGCCTCAGTTCGATGGGCGCATGGAAAGCCAGGCCCGGCGTTTCATTAACCTGGTGGATGAGTTTTATGACCGCTGCGTCAAGCTGGTCATTTCCGCCGAGGTGCCGGCGGAGCAGCTCTATCAGGCTCGCCATCTGTCGTTTGAGTTCCAGCGCACGGTGAGCCGCCTGCTGGAGATGCAGTCCAGGGACTACCTGGCCCGTCCGCACAGGCCTTGAGGCGCGTTGCGCGACGCTCTGGCAACTGGTTGAAAATTGAGCCTAAACTGCTTGAAATGGCTGGGGCGCTTATGTACTATCCGCGCTCTTTCGTGGGACGGCCCCTTTCCCGGGGCCACATACAGGTGTTTATAACATGAAGACATACAGTGCCAAGCCGGAAGCGGTAAAACGCGACTGGTTCATTGTTGACGCTGCGGACAAGACTCTCGGCCGTATTTCCGCCGAGATCGCCCACCGCCTGCGCGGCAAGCACAAGCCTGAGTACACGCCCCACGTGGACACCGGCGATTACGTCATCGTGATCAATGCTGAGAAGGTCCGCGTGACCGGCAACAAGGCCAAAGACAAGATCTACCACAGCCACTCCGGCTACCCTGGTGGTCTCAAGTCCATCAGCTTCGAAAAGCTGATCGAGAAAGCGCCCGAGCGCACCGTTCAAAGCGCCGTTAAAGGCATGCTGCCGAAAGGTCCGTTGGGTCGTGCCATGTTCAAGAAGCTGAAGGTATACAGCGGCAGCGAACATCCTCACGCGGCACAGCAGCCGACTGAACTGGCGATCTAAACGGGAAGAATCTGATGGCAACTACTCAATACTACGGTACCGGCCGCCGCAAGACCTCCACCGCACGCGTATTTATCGAGGCGGGTGAAGGCAAAATCACTGTGAACGGTCGCAGTCTGGACCAGTACTTCGGCCGTGAAGTGGCTCGCATGATCGTGCGCCAGCCGCTGGAAAAGGTCGACATGGTCGAAAAATTCGATATCAACGTCACTGTCAAAGGTGGTGGTTCCTTCGGTCAGGCGGGTGCTATCCGTCACGGCCTGACCCGCGCCCTCATGCAGTATGACGAAGCGCTGCGCCAGCCGCTGCGTGCCGAGGGTTATGTAACCCGCGACGCCCGCGCGGTAGAGCGTAAGAAGATCGGCCTGCGCAAGGCGCGCAAGAAGCCGCAGTTCTCCAAGCGTTGATCTGCTTATCTCTGCTTGCAAAGCCCGGCACCTGCCGGGCTTTTTTATTTGTGCGAGAGTGGAGGCAGTCTGTCGGCTGGGCGGTGCCTCGCTGCCAGTTCTGTTCGCTTTCTCGCCATTTTGCCGCCGGTTTACCGACGTTCCCCCAGGCTTCTCCTTGTATCAAATTGGCATTTTCTTTAACATTGCGCGAATTTGTATCCGCTTGATTTCTGGGGTTTCTTGGCGCCGGCACTTTGCCGGCGGCGCCTCGTTTCGGAACACTTTTTGGGTTTGGGCCAGCGAAAATTCGCTGTGATGGGAGAAATACGTCATGAGTGATGACGGTGTAAACGTAGGGCGGCGCCGGTTCCTGACGGCCGCTACCTCGGTAGTTGGTGGCGTGGGTGCCGTGGGGGTAGCCGTCCCCTTCGTAAAGTCCTGGAATCCGAGTGCCAAGGCCAAGGCCGCCGGCGCACCGGTAAAATTCAACGTCAGTAAGATGGAGCCCGGCCAGATGGTCACCGTAGAGTGGCGTGGCAAGCCGGTCTATGTCGTGCGTCGCTCTGACGAGACGCTGCAGAACCTCGAGGAGGTCACTCCGCTGCTGCGCGACCCGAACTCCGAAGAGTCTATTCAGCCGGCATATGTCAATCCTCAGAACCGCGCCATCAAGCCGCACCTGCTGGTGCTGGTGGGCCTCTGTACCCACCTGGGCTGCGCGCCAATGTTCCGGCCTGAGGTCGGCGCCACCGACCTCGGTGGCGACGAATGGCTGGGCGGCTTCTTCTGTCCCTGTCACGGTTCCAAATACGATATGGCCGGCCGTGTATACACCGGTGTACCGGCGCCGACCAATATGGACGTGCCGCCGTATTCCTTCGAAGGGGATGACATCATCGTAATTGGCGTGGATCAGGAGGGCAGCGCATGAACTGGCTAACCGCACTGGGTGACTGGGTAGACCAGCGTCTGCCGATCTATCGCGCGTGGGACACCCATATGGGTAAGTACTACGCGCCCAAGAACTTCAACCTCTGGTACTTCTTCGGCGTCCTGTCGATGCTGGTACTGGTCAACCAGCTGCTAACCGGCATCTGGCTGGTGATGAGCTACGAGCCGTCTGCCGACGGTGCCTTCGCCTCGGTCGAATACATCATGCGTGATGTGGAGTGGGGCTGGCTGATCCGCTACCTGCACTCCACCGGTGCTTCCGCGTTCTTCGTGGTGGTGTATCTGCACATGTTCCGCGCCCTGATGTACGGCTCGTACAAGCCGCCGCGCGAGCTGGTGTGGATCTTCGGTATGTGCATCTACCTGGTGCTGATGGCAGAAGCCTTCATGGGCTACGTACTGCCCTGGGGCCAGATGTCCTACTGGGGCGCGCAGGTCATCGTGTCCCTATTCGGTGCCATCCCGGGTATCGGCGAGGACCTGGTGCAGTGGATTCGCGGTGACTACCTGATCTCTGGTATTACCCTGACCCGCTTCTTCTCCCTGCATGTGATTGCATTGCCGCTGGTGCTGGTGTTGCTGGTCGTGCTGCATATCCTCGCGTTGCACGAAGTGGGCTCCAACAACCCCGACGGCATCGATATCAAGAAGAACAAGGACGAGAACGGTGTGCCGAAAGACGGCGTCGCCTTCCACCCGTACTACACCGTGCATGACCTGGTGGGTATCGCGGTATTCCTGTTCATCTTCTGCGTCGTTGTGTTCTTCTTCCCGGAAATGGGCGGTTTCTTCCTTGAGTACGCCAACTTCGAGGAGGCGAACCCGCTGAAGACCCCGGAGCACATTGCGCCCGTATGGTACTTCACCCCGTTCTACGCGATTCTACGTGCAGTAACGATCGATATCGGTCCGCTGACCGCCAAGTTCCTCGGCCTGGTGGCCATGGGGGCGGCGATCGCGATCCTGTTCGTGCTGCCGTGGCTGGACAAGAGCCCGGTGCGCTCAATCCGCTACAAGGGCATGCTGCCCAAGATACTGCTGCTGGTGTTTGCGGCGATGTTCATCGTGCTGGGGTACCTGGGTGTGAAATCCCCGACTCCGGGCCGTAACTTCCTGGCGCAGGTAGCGACACTGTTCTACTTCGCGTACTTCATTACCATGCCGATCTGGACCAACCCGGAAGAGCGCAAGAGCACCATCTCCTGGGTGGTCAGCGGGATCTTCGGCGTGCTGTTCCTGTGGATGGCGGTTACCAACTTCAAGGCCAGCCTGTTTGTCGGCCTGATGAGCCTTGTGTTGGCGGCATTCTTTGCTGCACTGCCCTGGCTGACCAACCGCGACCACATCAAGCAGCCGCCTGAGCGTGTGACCAGTCCCTCTGGTGAGAAGACCTTTGCGATCCTGTTTGGTGGCATCATCGTGGTTGGCCTGCTGGCATTCCTGCCCATCAAGGCGGTCGCAGCCGGTGCGAAAGTGGAACTGGACAACATCAACATCGATCTGCAGGACAAGCCGTCACTGCAGCGCGGTGCCAACCTCTTCGTCAACTACTGCATGGGCTGTCATAGCGCCAACTTTTCCCGCTGGGGGCGTGTGGCGACTGATCTCGGTATCCCCAATGAGCTGATGATGGAGCATCTGGTCCTGGGCGACGACAAGATCGGTGACCTGATGAAGATCTCCATGCGTCCGGAAGACTCCAAGGTCTGGTTCGGCGCCGCGCCGCCGGACCTGACCCTGGTGGCCCGCTCGCGGTCACCGGAATGGCTCTACACTTATCTGCGCAGTTTTTACAAGGATGACAGCCGTCCTACTGGCGTGAACAACAAAGTGTTCCCCAATGTGGGTATGCCGCATGTGCTGATGGAGCTCCAGGGCCTGCCCGAGTGTGCCCCGGGGCCCAAGAAAGACCACGGTCAAGTGGTGCGCGATGAGCTGGGTAACCCGATCATGGACGCGGATTGCGGCAGCATCGAAGTCGGCAGTGTAAAGGGCTCGATGACGGAAGCGGAGTTTGATCAGGCGATGTACGACCTGGTGAACTTCATGGAGTACATCGCTGAACCGATGGCCGAAGACCGCAAGCGTGTGGGCTTCTTCGTGCTGGCCTTCATCCTGGTGTTCTTCGTCTTTGCCTGGCTGCTCAATCGTGAGTACTGGAAAGACGTGCACCACTGAGGTCGCTACGGATTTTTGATTCCGGGGGTGGTGGGCTCGCTCTGCCACCCTTTTTGTATTTTAGCTCGACAAGCCGGCAACCCTGCCGGCCTCCAATCTTGAGGTAGTTAGAACATGGGTGTGCCGACTAACAAGCGCTCCTCAATGACCTTCTTTTCCGATGGTCGCAGTCATCTCAGCCACCGCGTGCGAATTGTCCTGGCGGAAAAAGGCGTGTCCGTGGACATTATCGATGTGGATCCCGACAACAAGCCCGCGGAGCTGGCGGACCTCAACCCCTACAACTCTCTGCCGACCCTGGTAGACCGGGACCTGGTGCTCTTTGAGACCAAGGTGATGATGGAGTACCTGGACGAGCGCTTCCCACATCCGCCGCTGTTGCCGGTCTACCCGGTGGCCCGCGCCCAGAGCCGGCAGATCATGCACCGGATCGAGCGTGACTGGTGCCCGCTGGTGGACAAAATCCTCGCCGGCGGTAAAGACGTCGCAGCAGCGCGCAAGGACCTCCGCGACAGCTTCGTGGGTATCGCGCCGATGTTTACCGACCTGCCGTACTTCTTCAACGAGGAATTCTCCCTTGTGGACTGCTGCATGGCTCCGCTGTTGTGGCGCCTGGAGCAGTTTGAGATCTCGCTGCCGAAGACCAAGCAGGCCAAGCCGCTGCTGGATTACATGGACCGCCTGTTCAACCGCGAGTCCTTCCAGCAGAGCCTGACCGAATTTGAGCGCGAGATGCGCTGAGGGGAGAGGGTTTGAGTAAACCGGAAATGACATCCAATCGCCCGTATATCCTGCGAGCGTTTTACGAGTGGATAGCCGACAACCGGTGTACTCCCTATATCCTCGTAGACACCCACCTGCCCGGCGTGCTGGTTCCCCAGCACCACGTCAATGAAGACGGCCAGATCGTGCTCAACATTTCCGAGAGCGCAGTAGTCGGGCTCAACATGGATAACTACGCGATCCGCTTCAGCGCGCGCTTTGGCGGTGTGCCGACTGATATCCAGGTGCCGGTGGGAGCGGTCGTCGGGATTTATGCGCGGGAGAACGGTCAGGGCATGGTGTTCGAGGCTGAGGAGACTCCGGAACCACCGGAGCCGACGCCGCCAACCAGCCTGGGCAAAAAAACCGCCAAGAAGCCCTCTCTGCGCGTAGTCAAATAACCCCGCTCTGGCGGCCGGCCTGCGTTGCCGGTCGCCAGTTTGCGACCGGCACCCCAGCGACTTTGCCAAACAGGCGGTAGAATTCCCTTTCTACATCCATCAATGCCTGTGCATCCCGAATATGATCCCCCTGCGCCATATCTGGCCTCCTGTGCTGTTGTTTTTCGTCGTCGTCGCCCAGTGGCAACAGTGGCTGTCTCTCGATCTTCCCCTCAGCACTCTGCTTGCGGGAGGACTTGCCGCCTCGGCATTCGCGCTCGGCATTTTCTTCAAGGCCAGCCGGATCGCCACTGCGGCTCTGCTGCTGTTGCTGCTTTTGAGCGGCCTCAGCTACTGGGGCTGGTCGCCGAGTGAGGCAGAGCTTCCGTTCTGGCTGGCACTGGGGGCGCTCAATGTGGCACTGGTTGCACTGACCCGGGACCGGAGCCTGCTGAGCTTTTCCGGGCTGACCCTTGTGCTTCTGCTGGCAGCACAGGCCGCTGGTATTCACTACCTGCTGGGGGGCTGCTGCGGCGACTTGCTGGCCGCGCGCTGGTCACCGGCAGCTGGTTTGCCTGTAGTCGGTACATTACTCGGCGATACTCGCCTGTCGGATCTCCTGCTGTGGTCGGCCCTCGCCAGCGCCGTCCTCGCCACCCTCTGGCACCGGGATCAGGTCAGTATTGGCCTGCTCGGCGCAAATGCCCTGTTGGCTGTCGCTTATTTCGGTGGGGGCCAAACCCTGTTGCTGGTGACCACTGCCATTAGTTTGCTGCTGGTATTGCTGGCACTGCGAACGGCCTACGATCTGGCGTTTCGGGATGAGCTTACGGGTATTCCCTCGCGCCGTGCCTACAGCCGCTACCTGCTCACCCTGGGCCGGAATTACTCCATTGCAGTTGTGGACATCGATCACTTCAAAAAGCTGAACGACAGACATGGCCATCAGGTTGGGGACCAGGCCCTGCGGATGGTGGCGTCCAGGATCGCCCGTTACGGTGGCGGGCGGGCATTCCGTTACGGCGGTGAGGAGTTTGTAGTAGTGATGCGGGGCGGAGACCCCCAGCGCGCTGAGAGAGCGCTGGAGCGTATGCGCGAGAAGATCGCCGCCTATCCGATGAAAATCCGTGCGATGGGGCGCCCCAAAAAGGCAGGTGGCAACGCACGCAAAAGCCGCGGGCAGGGTGGTGGGCGAAAGATCCGCGCGACCGTGAGTGTCGGACTTGCCAGTAGCGGGCCTAAAGCGCGGTCCCCCGACCAGGTGCTGGAAGCTGCGGACCGGGCTCTGTATCGGGCAAAACGCGCCGGCCGTAACCGGGTTTGCACGGCCTCGTGAGGAGGCGGGTTGCAGCTCGAAAAAAGTTGGCGGGCATTCCTTCTTTTGGGTTGGTTAATCGTATCCGGCGCCCCGATACTGCATGACATAGCAGAGAAGGGAGAAAAAGCGTGCGTCTACTCAGTCATACTATTGGGATTTTGACCAACCCGGACAAAGAGTGGGAGGCGATTCGGCGGGACAAGCATTCATTTGCTCAGGTTTTTCTCAGCCATGTGCCGATTCTGGCGCTGATACCAACAATCTCAGGATATATCGGCGTCACCCAGGTGGGCTTCCGCATTGGCAACAATGTTGAAAAGCTCACGGCCAGCAGTGCCCTGACTCTCTCGATCATTACCTATATCTCCATTTTGATCGGTGTTTACCTCTTTGGTGAGTTCATCAACTGGATGGCCAAGACCTACAACGTGGAGGGTGACGAGCCCACGCGCCACTATGAGGGCACGGCCCTGGCAGTATTCGTTACCACGCCCATTTTCCTGGTGGGCTTTATCGGCCTCTATCCTAACCTGTGGGTCAATGCCGCGGTCACCATGCTGGCGGCCTGCTATTCGATCTATCTGATCTACGAGGGCATCCCGATCCTGATGAACCTGGATAAGGATCGGGCGTTCCTGTATGCCACATCGGTAGTGACCGTCGGCCTGGTGCTACTGATCACGGTGCGGATCGGAACCGTGATTCTCTGGAGTATGGGGGTCGGGCCGGTCTACCAGAACGTGTGACAGAATCCGGACTGGCCTGAAAGGCCCATCTGTCCCGGGGCCTTCCAAGATGAAAGGGAGAAGCAAAAACAAAAAAAAGCCGGCCATCATGGCCGGCTTTGTTGTTTTTGCTGCGCGGTGGTGGATCGAAGCGAAACCGCTTAATGGGGCCGGCGCCTCAGAGGATGGATTCTGTGGATCTCTGCAAGGCTTCCCGGGTCACCATGTCCACTGCCAGAGGCGGCATCGGGCAGTCGAGGCTGTCTGCGACTGCCCGCAGTAACTCAATTTCCTCGGCCTCGAGAACGCCATCATGGGCCATACAGGCGGCCAGCGCCTTCAGCAGCCCCGGTTTCTGCAGCGGCTTCATGGAGCGGGTGATGGCAATCGCCTTATCCAATCGAGGCAGCGTGATGTCGGAGCGGGATGGCAGTGGCGTTTTGCTGTAGTTGAGCGCCTCCAGGCCCGCACCGTATGCCCGGTTGGCAGCCAGATAATCCTCATGGCCCGCGTGCGCCAGTGCTGCCAGCAGGAAGCGGGTGGCGTCCGCCAGGGCTTTGCGGTTGTGACTGACCCGATGCCCGTCCGGAGCACCCTCGATTCCGTGCATAGCGACCCGATACAGCGCCCACTCCCATAACTCCACGCGGCCGTCGCTGCGCAGGAGCTTGATCAGGTTGCGCTTGAAAACCTGATACTGCTGCGGTGCCAGAGCCCGCAATGCGGGAATACACAGATCGAGGAGGGGCAGGCGGGCGCAGGCCGGCATCGCACGAATGGAGGGTGAGAGCTTCTGCAGTTCCCGGTAAACACCGGGGTGGGCAATTTTTTCCAGTATGGCGTGCTGTTTCTGCCTTTGCGATGCCTCACGATGACTGAGTAACAGGTAGACAATGGCGCGGGCAGCGAAAGGGTCGTGAGCGGCGGCGCGCAGGTCTACGGGAATACTGTCCAGCAAGCGCTGCCCAAGCTCAATGTGATCCTGCCCCGGGTTGCCGATGCTGTTGTCTACCGACTCCGATAGTCTTTCCAGTGACGCGGCGGAATCCAGTGGCGCCACTCCCACGATTCCGGCCAGGCGCTCATCCTGAGGGCCGGGCACGGCGCTCTCTACCGACGGGAAATGCCCGCTCCAGTCTGGATCGAGACGATTGATGCGCGACGGTAGTGGCGGGTGGGTGGCAAACAGGTTGGTAAAGGAGCGCCGCAGCCCGCTGGCGAAATACATATGACTGAACTCTGGCGCCTGGGCGGAGGACAGTTGCGAGCCACCGCTGTAGCCGCCGATCTTCTTCAGCGCGCCGGCGATGCCGGCATTACTGCGGGTGAACTGCACTGCCGAGGCGTCGGCGAGATACTCGCGCTGGCGGCTCACGGCCGACTTGATCAGGTTGCCGAGGAATGTGCCGGTATAGCCGATGACCATCAGGCCGGCGCCAATCCCGAACAGTGCGGCGCGCCCGCGATTGTCACGACTGGAGCCGATATAGGTGCCGCGCAGCAGCCAATAACCCAGCAGGCCGATGACCAGAATGCCGTGCAGTAAACCGACGATACGGATATTGAGCCGCATGTCGCCATTAAAAATATGGCTGAACTCGTGGGCCACGACGCCCTGCAGTTCGTCGCGGCTGAGGCGTTCGATGCAGCCGCGGGTCAGGCCGATTACCGCGTCCTGGGGCTCGTGCCCGGCCGCAAATGCATTGATGGCATCGTCGTCGAGCACGTAAACCTCCGGCACCGGGGTTCCGGATGCGATGGCCATCTCCTCGACCACATTCAGGGCCCGTTTTTCCGCATCACTGTGCTGGGCGATATTGATCTTGCGGCCGCCGAGCGCCTCCGCCACAGTCCGCCCGCCGGAGGACAGCTGGCGGAGCTTGTAGAAGCTTCCCAGCACGATCACGGCCGAGATCGTCAGTGCGATTGCGCCGACGGTGTCCCAGCCCAGCAGTGTGCCCACGTTCACCGGGTTGAAGGGCTGTCCGCTGGAATAGGCGACAAGTGCGGCGGCCGCCAGGGTGGTGATGCCGATCAGTAACACTACCGCCAGTGACAGCAGGCCGACGAGCAGTCCGCTATTGCGACGGGCACGGTCCTGGTACTCGAAAAAGTTCATTCTGGGCTACCTCAGAATTCCACCCGTGGGGCGGCCTGGAACTGTTCGGAGTCGGAAAATTCCAGCAGGCGGGCATCGGTGCGGTGGCCGAAGAAACCGGCAAAAAATACCGGTGGGAAGCTCTGCTTGTAGATGTTGTAAGCCATCACGGAGTCGTTGAAAGCCTGACGGGCAAAGGCAACCTTGTTCTCCGTGCTGGTCAGCTCTTCGGTCAGTTGCATCATGTTCTGGTTGGCTTTCAGGTCCGGATAAGCCTCCATAACCACATTGAGGCGTCCCAGCGCGCTGGCCAGCACACCCTCGGCCTGCCCGAGTTCGGCAATAGCATTGGGGTTGTCCGGGTGTGCCGCCGCATTCTTTAGGCCGGTCAGGGCGGTATTGCGGGCACTGATCACGGCCTCGAGGGTTTCCCGCTCATGCTTCAGGTATCCCTTGGCGGTGTCTACCAGGTTGGGGATCAGGTCGTAGCGGCGTTTGAGTTGCACCTCGATCTGCGCGAATGCATTTTCGTAGCGGTTTTTCAGGGACACCAGTTTGTTGTAGATGCCCATCACGTAGAAGAGCAGGGCGGCGATGGCCACCAGCCAGACAATGGTAGAGACTTCCATGGTTTTCCTTCTTGTCGTTAGTAATCCCGGCCGCGAAGCAGGCGGCGCTGTCACCGGATCATACCATGGGCATGCGGCCGGAAATGGTCGCCGGTTCTGCTCTGGGAGTGCTGCTAAGGGTGGATGGCGGAGGTCCCGGTTCCTTCAGGTATAATGCGCCGCGAAATAACGATCCAGCCCATTGGGCCGCGACTATGCGGTACCTGAGGGTCAACAACGGGAGCAGCCAGTATGAGCGAAGTAACTTCAGATCCGGTGGTCATTGTCGGTATGGCCCGCACGCCCATGGGCGCCATGCAGGGCGCGTTGTCCGCGGTCAGTGCACCGAAACTGGGTGCTGTGGCGATCAAGGGAGCGCTAGAGGACGCCGGCATCGCCCCTGCGGATGTCGACGAGGTGTTAATGGGCTGTGTGCTGCCAGCCGGTGTCGGCCAGGCTCCGGCCCGTCAGGCAGCGTTGGGCGCGGGTATCCCGCAGGGCACACCCACGAGCACGGTCAACAAGGTCTGTGGCTCCGGCATGAAAACCGTGATGATGGCCCGCGACGCCCTGCTGGTCGGCGACGCCAAAGTGGTGGTGGCCGGAGGCATGGAGAGCATGAGCAACGCGCCCTACCTGCTGCCCAATGCCCGCAGCGGAATGCGCCTCGGGCACGGCAAGGTGTTGGACCATATGTTCACAGATGGCCTTGAGAATGCCTACGACGGCCAGCTGATGGGCACCTTTGCCGAGTGCACTGCGGACAAGTACAGCTTTACCCGCGAGGAACAGGACGCGTTTGCACTGGAATCACTGGCTCGGGCCGGCAGCGCCATTGAGGGTGGCGCTTTCGAGCGTGAGATCGCACCGGTTACCATCTCTTCCCGTCGTGGCGATGTCACTGTCTCCGTCGACGAGGGGCCCGGCAACGCGCGTCCAGACAAGATTCCGCAGCTGAAACCCGCCTTCCGCAAGGATGGTACCGTGACTGCCGCCAATGCCAGCTCTATTTCTGACGGTGCCGCGGCACTGGTGCTGATGCGCGAGAGCGAGGCCAAGGCACGTGGATTAAAGGTGCTGGCAGTGCTGAAGGGCCAGACCCAGTTTGCGCAGGAGCCGGAGTGGTTTACCACTGCGCCGGTAGGTGCCATGCAGAAGCTGCTCGAAAAGACCGGCTGGAATACCGACGAGGTGGACCTGTTCGAAATCAACGAAGCTTTTGCCGTGGTGACCATGTCGGCCATGAAAGAGCTGGGCCTGCCCCATGAAAAGGTGAACGTGAACGGCGGTGCCTGCGCGTTGGGTCATCCACTCGGCGCCAGCGGCGCGCGGATTCTCGTAACCCTGCTGGGCGCGCTGGAGAAGCGTGGGTTGAAAAAGGGAGTTGCCAGCCTCTGCATTGGCGGTGGTGAGGCCACCGCAGTGGCGATCGAGCGGGTCTGATAGACCCATTCAGCCGTCAATAAAAAACGGAGGCTTCGGCCTCCGTTTTTCGTGGTGAATGCAGCACACAGCGCCGCTGTCAGTCGATGTATTCCACCGCTTTGACCACTTTCTGCACGCCGCCGACGCTGCGGGTGGCATCGGCAGCCTGCTCAGCCTCCGCACGGGTCAGCAGGCCCATCAGGTAGACGACACCATTTTCGGTGATCACGTTGATCCGGCCGCTGTCGATCTCTTTATCCGCGAGCAGGGTGCTGCGAACCTTGGTGGTCAGCCAGGCATCGCTGCTGCTGGCCAGCAGCGAGACTTTGCCCCGAACCTGAATTTCGTTGTAGACCTGGCGCACGTTTTTCACCTGCTGTGCCGTACGGCCCGCCAGCAGACGCAGTTCATTATTCGGCACCTGGCCTGTCAGCAACACGACTCCGTTGAAAACGTTCACATTGATGTTGGACGCTTTCAGGTCCGGGTGTGACTTGTTGATATTGACTGTGGTGACCGTCTCTATTTTCTCGTCGTCGAGATAGGTTCCCAGGGAACGTTCGCCCGGATCTTCCTGGATGGGACCATCGCTGGTTGCCTCCATCACGGTGGCGCAACCGCTCAGTAACAGGGAAGCCAACACGGTCGTGAGCAGGGATTTCTTTCCATTATTAAACAGTGGTTTCATTAATCAGTCCTCGTAGCCACCGAACAAACTGCTGTCGATGAGATCGCACAGACAGAAAATAGTTAACAGGTGTACCTGGTGTACCTCAGCTGCGACTTCAGAAGGTACGCGCAGTTCAATATCGTCCATATCCAGCAGTGCAGCGCAGTCGCCCCCGTCGCCGCCAGTCAGCGCCAGGATGCCCATGTCGCGGTCACGGGCGGCGCGCATGGCCTGCACCAGGTTGGAGTCGCGGCCATCGTTGGAGATGATCACCAGCAGGTCGCCGGGCTGGCCCAGTGCCCGCACCGGCCGGGCGAAAGACTCGGCGCGGCCATGATTGCGCACCACAGTGCCAAGCGAGACCGCGTCACTGCTCAGTGCAATCGCAGGGAGTGCCGGGCGCTCCCGCTGGAAGCCGCCCTGCATCTGTGCGGCAAAACTCTGGGTCAGCGCGCCGCTGACGCCATTGCCGCAGAGCAACAGTTTGTTTTCCCCCAGCAGTGTGTGCACGATCATGTCGCTGGCTTCGGCGATCAGAGGGGCCAGCACCTCGCCGGCATTCATGGTTGCCTCGAGACTGCGATGAAAAAGGGTGACGACTCTCTGTTCCATTCCCTGCCTTATCTGGGCGGTAGCAAACCCGCCTCTGGTGTCAGTCGGGTCCGCCAGCGGCCCGGTTACAGCTCACTACGCCTCGAAGGCGCTTTTTATCCAGTCAACGGACTGCTCGCCGTCCCTGCCCTCAATGGCGATGACATCAAAGCGGCACGGGCAGTCCAGCCGTTTTTGCTGAAGGTAGCTTGCCGCTGCCGCCAGCAGTTTCTGTTGTTTGCGTCGATCCACACTGGCGGCGGCGCCGCCGTAAGCGCGGGATCGCCGGAAGCGGACCTCGACGAAAACCAGCATGGCGCCGTCGCGGGCGATCAGGTCAATTTCACCACTGCGGGTGCGGAAATTTTGTTCAACGATCTCGAGGCCCGCCGCGGCCAGGTGCCGTGCGGCGGTCTCCTCCATCCTGGCGCCGACCGGGGCCGGGTCCGCCGTCGGCCCTGCGCTGGTATCCCTGCCTCTAAAGATTTTCACCGCTGCTCGACAGCTCGATGCTTTCCATATTTTCCTGCGGCCGGGGCAGCGGCTCCACTGTGGTGGTGATGGGTACCGGTGCCCCCTGGTCGATTCGCGCCCACACCTGCTCGCGGACTATGCGGCCATCTGTTGTCAGGCTCAGAGCGCCGGTCAGGCCGTGCACCCGCTGTTGCGGGAACTGGCGCAGCATGGGCAGGCGCGGGAAGAGCCGGAAGGCGTCCGCCCCCAGTGCGTACAGGCGAGCAAAGGCCGGTGCCGGCGCTGCCTGTGATTCGATCACCTGCTTGGTCTGGTTGTCGTTCTCGAACAGCCATGGCATTGCAGTGAAGCGCACACCGTTGATATCCCGGTCCCGCTCACGATTGATCGTGCCGGCGAAGACCTGGGAGGTGGCGAACACCGGCAGGTCGCTGGCGTAGAAGAAGGCCAGCATCGGGTTGATCTGGCGCGCCTGCTGCGGCTGGGCGAGAACCAGCAGCATGTCCACGTCACCGCGGCGGCGGGGGGTGAACTCCAGCGGTGCCGCCAGCTGGCGACGCAAGGCTGCTTCACGGGACTTGCTCTCCGGGATCAGCAGGGTGTCGCTGACCAGCTTGGAGAAGTCACTGCGATCGTGGAAAGTGCGGCGCACACTGACCGAGCCGCCCAGTCGCTGGAATTCCTCGGTGAAGGCATCGGCGCCACGCTGGCCCCAGCCGGAGTCCGCGGCGAGGATCATGGCCTGTCGATGGCCTTGCCGGTAGGTCTGGCGGGCCACCTGGCGCGCCTCGTCCTCGATCGCGAGTCCAAACTGGACCAGGTCGCCGGTCAGGCGACCTTCATCGGCGTAGTTGAGGGCCAGGGTGGGCACTGGCAGCTTTTCCGTGGCCACCAGGTTGGCGACCTTCTGCTTGTCCAGTGGCCCGACAATGGCCTGGGCACCGCCGTTGACGGCCTCCTGGTAGATCTCCTCGAAGGGCTTGTTGGCGCCGGTATCGTACACCTGCACCTTGGGCGTCGGGGCGCCGGCTTCGAGAGCGCTGTAATAAGCCGCCATAAAGCCGTCGCGGATGGCGCGGCCGGCACTGCCCAGCGGGCCGGATAACGGCAGAAGCAGTGCGATCTGGTCCGCCCGCTCTGCCGCCAGTTGTTCCAGCAGGCGCAGTGCCTGGGGCGGGTTGCTGGCTGCCGTATGCCGGGGCCACTGCTGGCGCCAGCGGCTCAGGGCCGTCAGCTGGGAACTGATATCGGTCTGGGTATCGCGGCCCAGTAGAGCCAGCTCGTACCAGCCGCGCATCATTGGGTCGTTGGACTCATCCGCGCGCAGCTGCAGTTCGCTGGAGGGCAGCTGGGTCAGCAGTTGCCAGAAGCCGTTGTTGTTCTCGGCAACCATTTCCGCGTTCTGGGCCATCATGGCAATTTGCTGGCGCTCGGCGATGGCGCTGTCCAGATCCCCCAGCAAGCCCCAGAGATCGGCGCGCAGATCCCGCAGGGGCAGGGAGGTCTCCCGCGGCAGTTGCAGCCAGGTGCCATCCAGGCGCGGCGATGCTGCCAGGTCCAGGGCGCGGAAGAACTCATCCTCCGAGGCCAGCAGGTTGCCGTAGACATGGGCGTAGCGGGCAAACTGCGCATCGTTCAGCTGCTGCGGGTCGATCTGCGTGACCGCGTCACGGGCACCCTCAGCCTCTCCCAAGTCGTATAGAATGGCCGCCGCCTGCAGGGTCTGCTGGTCGCGCTGCGGAGAGGGCAGGGTTCTGGCGCTCTGCAATAGCTGCTGGGCGCTGGCGCGGCTGGCCGCAGGGCCGGTGACCGGCATCTGGGGCTGGGCCCCCGGCTTCGGCGCCGGTGTCTGGCAGGCGGCCAGGGCCAGGGCCAGTGCGCCGGCGGCAACTCTGGCGAACATCTGGGGCGTGCGCCGGGACTGGACGGACATATGCTTCTCCAGCAATTCTTTAAATCGGAGTGAACAATGGGGCCGGATCAGGTGCTTTACGTAGTCGCAACACCGATTGGTAATTTGGCGGATATGGTACCGCGAGCTATCGAAGTTCTACAATCCGCCGATCTGGTGGCGGCGGAAGACACACGTCACAGTCAGAGACTTTTTTCCCATTTCAGCATCACCACGCCGCTGGTTGCCTACCATGACCACTCGGACGACAAGCGCACCGGCGAGCTGTTGGCCCAGCTGGAGGCGGGGCAGACCATTGCCCTGATCTCCGATGCGGGCACTCCACTGATCTCCGATCCCGGCTACCGGCTGGTGCGGGAGGCCCGCAGCCGCGGTATCAGGGTGGTGCCTGTCCCCGGTGCCTGTGCGTTTGTGGCCGCTCTCAGTGCCGCCGGCCTGCCCAGCGATCGCTTCAGCTTCGAGGGCTTCCTGCCGTCGAAGTCGGGTACGCGCGCCAATGCCCTGCAGGCGCTGTCCGCCGACCCGAGGACCCTGGTGTTCTACGAGGCGCCTCACCGGGTGGCGGATACCCTCGATGCCATGGCTAAGGCCTTTGGCGGTGACAGGGAGGCGGTGATCGCCCGCGAGCTGACCAAGGCATTCGAGACCTTCCATATGGCCCCGCTCCGGGAACTGGCAGCCTGGGTACGGGCGGATAGTAACCAGCAGCGCGGGGAGATTGTGCTGATGGTCCGAGGTGCTGATGTCAGCCAGACAGGGGAGGTGGACGCGGAGGCTCAGAGAGTCATGAAGTTGCTCATGGCGGAGCTGCCGCCCAAGCGCGCCGCCGCCCTGGCTGCCGAGATCACTGGGGTAAAGAAGAAGGCGCTCTACAACTGGGCGCTGGAGCAGAAACCCTGATTGGGCTGAGCACCAGTCTCAAATAATCCTTGCGCACGGGCACACCCCTCATTAGGCTTGCGCGCGAGCTGGCCGGACAATCGCTGTTTCTCTTCTGGGGAGCGGAGGAAAGTCCGGGCTCCATAGGGTGGAACGCCAGGTAACGCCTGGGGGGCGCGAGCCTACGGAAAGTGCAGCAGAGAGTAGACCGCCGATGGCTTCCCCGGAAGCACAGGTAAGGGTGAAAGGGTGCGGTAAGAGCGCACCGCGCGGCTGGTAACAGTCCGCGGCACGGTAAACCCCGTTCGGAGCAAGACCAAATAGGCCCTCTACAGGTGTGACCCGCACTGAGGGCGGGTAGGTCGCTTGAGGTGTCTGGTGACAGGCATCCCAGATGAATGATTGTCCTCGACAGAACCCGGCTTACAGGCCAGCTCACCAAATTTGCTGAAAGTCAGCCGCAGCCTCGATGCGGCTAACCCTGTAAGCGCCTGCCGGGGCTCAATGCCCGCCGTTGTCAGAGCAGTCGGGGCCCTGGTATGAATGCTCCTGTTTGCCTGCGATCTACTGTCCTCGCCAGGGCTAGTTGGTTTCGGAGGGCTTCTCCCAATCAAATAGCGGATAAGCCGGAATTTGGAGCTGGGCCTCTTCTTTTCCGGATGCGACTATTAACTCTGCCTGCTCCCGCAACCGGATCAGGTCCTTCGGTAGCTGCGATCGCATGGTGTGGAGCTGTCGCCAGTAGCTATCGAAGTTCTCCGGCTTTTCGCCTTTCATATACGCTGCCAGCATCGGTCCCACCACAGCAAAGCCGCCGTAGATGCGCTCGGCCTGCTGTCGCTCGAATGTATCGATTTGGGCAAGCAACATCGCAAGAACTTCACTGGTGTCCGCGGGCGGAGAGGCTGCTTGGGCTGTCGGGTTTGCGAGCACTGCGAGTCTCTCCAGGGTTTCATCCTTGCTGAAGCTGGCCGCATTGCTCCAGATGTGCAGCGAGTCGCGGTTGACCAGTTGTTGTGTTTCGGGGTCTATCGCCAGCACGGTGGGGGTGCCGAAGATCACTGGCAGGCCGAAGCGGCGGTTGATATCGAAGTTCTTCTCCAGGAATCCCACATCCACGTACTGGATTTCGAATGCCTCTGAGACTGGTGCCGCGAGCTCCGGTGCTTGCAGGTTTGAAGCCAGCGCGCGGCTGTCGTGGCACCAGTTGGCGCCCATGATGATCAGTGCCCGTTTGTTGTTCTCTCGCGCCTTCAGCAGCGTGCGGTCAACGGCTCCCATTGCATCGTCGAGGGGCAGGTAAAGCCTGCCCGCGTCGCTGGCCGCTGCGCCGGTGGCGACCAGCAGGATCCAGGTGAGGCCGAGCAGCAAATGTTTCATGGAGTGCATCCTTATTATTCCGGGCAGCCGAGGAAGTGCCGGGGGCAGCGTCTCTCGCTGTGATTATGCGCCAGAAAGGGCCAGCGATGCAGGGTAGCGATACAAGCCCGGAGATTCCATCGGATCATTTTTTGTGGACAAAAAACGCACGATTTGTTGTGAGTGCTCGCTCACTGTCGCTGATTCAATAACCTCCGCGCGAAACTTAAAGTAGTCTCTGAGGAGTGAAAAGTGAGTACTCGCTTCAGGCGCAAAAGTTTGGCGGCAAAATTTCCCTCCTTGAGCCTCATTAACCTCGCAGGCCGCGAAATTACTGGGCTTTCTGCGTTTTCATCGCACCTATTTCCTTGACTTTGCACCATCCAGATTTATAGTGTTCGAGGTGGAGAAAAGTGGAGTTTTGTGGGTTTTGGTGGTTCATCTGGTTGGGTGAGTGGGTATTCACCATCAGTTGGATGAAAAACACACAATATTTTTCCGCTAATAACAGCGCGCCCAAGCGGTTTTAAGGGGGCAAAACTCGGGCATCAATCGGACACACTCGTGTATCTCGGCAGCCACGCAATCAATATGGACGCCAAAGGGCGTCTGGCGATTCCAGCGCGCGTTCGCGACACGCTGCTGGAAGAGTGCGCCGGTAATCTGGTGGTGACTGCCCACACCGAAGAGCGCTGCCTGCTGGTTTATCCAGAGCCGCAGTGGCAGGAAATTCTCCCAAAGATTGAAGCACTGTCTAGCTTTAATAAAGTGGCCCGCCGTGCCCAGCGGCTGTTGATCGGTTACGCCTGTGAGTTACAGGTGGACGCTAACGGCCGTGTGTTAATCCCGCCCACCCTGCGTGAGTACGCCGGGCTGGAAAAGAAGCTGATGCTGGTGGGGCAGGGCAAGAAACTGGAGCTGTGGAGCGAAGAGCGCTGGATGGATTGGCTCGACAGCAGTGAGGGTGAGGGCGAAATGCCGGAGGAAATGGCTTCGCTGTCGCTGTAATAACAGAGGAGATGACCCGGGTGTCGCAAGAGTTGCATCGCAGTGTGTTGTTGCGCGAGGCCGTGGACGCCCTGGTCACAGATCCGGGCGGCCTTTATATCGATGGCACTTTCGGTCGCGGTGGCCACAGTGCCGCAATCCTGGAGCGCTTGAACGAAAACGGTCGCGTGCTGGCGATTGACAAAGACCCGGACGCAGTCACATACGCGAAAGAACGTTTTGCCGGTGACCCACGGCTTTCCATCTGGCACGGCTCTTTTGCCGATATGGACAGGGCTGCGGCAACCGAGGTGGGGCGGGTGACCGGCGTACTGCTGGATCTCGGTGTCTCATCACCGCAGCTGGACCAGGCGGAGCGCGGCTTCAGTTTTATGCAAGACGGGCCGCTGGACATGCGCATGGATACCACCAGCGGTATCAGCGCGGCGGAGTGGGTCAATACCGAGTCCGAAGCGGAGCTGGCGCGGGTGTTCAAGGAATACGGTGAGGAGCGGTTCGCTCGCCGTATGGCTGGCGCCATCGTACGCCGGCGTGCCGAACGTCCGTTTGAGCGCACCCTGGACCTGGCAGAGGTGGTCAAGGAGGCCAACCCCGCCTGGGAGAAGGGTAAGCACCCGGCGACACGGGTTTTCCAGGCCATTCGCATCCACGTGAATGGCGAGCTGGAGGACCTGCGCCAGGCGCTGGAGAAGTCGATTGAACTGCTTGCACCCAATGGGCGGCTCGTGGTCATCAGTTTCCACTCGCTGGAAGACCGGATGGTAAAGCGGTTTATCCGCGACAAGGAACGCGGCCCTACTCTGCCGCGGGGGTTGCCGGTCATGGATAGCCAGATCGTCAAGACCCTGCGAGCGGTCGGCAAGGCGGTCAAGGCCGAAGCCGAGGAGCTTGGGGAAAATCTGCGCTCTCGCAGTGCAGTGATGCGGGTAGCGGAGAAGCTCGGAACTGAGGGGGCAGGGTGAAGGTAAACAGGGGCCTGCTGCTGGTTGGATTGTGGCTGGCGGTGATTGCCTCGGCGCTGGCGGTAGTGCACACCACCCATCGCAGTCGAGTGCTGACGGCCGAGCTGGTGCAAGCCCAGAAAGCGCGCGATGAGCTGCGCTTTGAGCAGGAGCGTCTGCTACTGGAAAAAGGTGCCTGGTCAGCCTACGGGCGCATTGAGCAGGTGGCGCAGGAAAAATTGAATATGCACATGCCGGATTCGGACGAGCGAGTCCTGGTACCGCAACAATAATTTAGAAAGGGTCTTTGGGGACTGTCATGGGTGCGGTTAAGAAACAACAGGTACAGCCGGGTATTGCCCGCTGGCGCTTTGCGCTGGTGGCAGTATTGCTGTGCCTGCTGGCCGCGGCCCTGGTGTTTCATCTGGCGCGCCTGCAGGTATTGCCCGCAGAGGAGCGTGGCTATCGCTTCCTGCAGGACCAGGGCCGTGCACGGACCATTCGCACCGAAGAAATCGCCGCCTATCGCGGCACCATTGTCGACCGCAATGGTGAGTTGCTCGCGGTGAGTACACCGGTGCAAACCCTGTGGGCCAACCCTCAGCATCTCCGCGAAGCGTCAGCGGACGATCTGCGTCGTCTCGCCAGAGCGCTGGAAATAAAGCCCGCCACGCTCGCCAAGCGGCTGCAAAAATATGGCAGCAAGGAATTCATGTACCTGCGCCGGCATCTGTCTCCGGAGCAGGCCGGCCGTGCGCTATCGCTGGATATTCCGGGTGTATACAGCAAGAAAGAGTACCGCCGCTTCTACCCCGCCGGTGAGGTGGTGGCACAGCTGCTCGGTTTTACCAATATCGACGATCGTGGCCAGGAAGGGCTCGAACTCGCCTACGACAACTGGCTGTCGGGTCAGCCCGGTCAGCAGCAGGTGCTGAAGGATCTCAAGGGCCGCACCGTGCAGGATCTGGCCACCAAACGTGAGGCGCGCCCGGGCCGCGACCTGCGGCTGTCCATCGATATGCGCCTGCAATACCTGGCGTACCGTGAGCTCAAGCGCGCCGTCAACGAAAACGGTGCCGCCTCCGGCTTTATGGTGATCCTGGACACTCGCAGCGGCGACGTGCTGGCCATGGCCAATCAGCCGTCATTCAACCCCAACAACCGCAAGGGTGTGACCGCAGCGGCCATGCGCAACCGCGCCCTGATCGATCAGTTTGAACCGGGCTCCACGGTGAAGCCGCTGACGGCGCTGGCCGCTCTGGAGAGCGGGCGCTACGAGCCGCACACGGCGATCAATACCAGTCCCGGCTATATCCGCCTGCCGGGCAAGACCCTGGTGGATCCGGTGAATTACGGTCGCATCGACCTGACCCGGGTGATCACGAAGTCGAGCCAGGTCGGGATCACAAAAATTGCCATGGACCTGGAACCAAACACCCTGCGTGAACTCTTTTACCGACTGGGTCTCGGGGAGGCGGTGGGCAGCGGCTTCCCGGGAGAGGCCGCGGGCATCCTGCCCAGTCGAAGTCGATGGCATCCAATCGAGCGGGCCAACTTCGCCTTCGGCTACGGTTTAACAGTAAACGCCGTGCAGCTGGCACAGGCCTACAGCGTCATCGCCAATGCCGGGCTCAAGCGCCCGGTTTCACTGGTTCTGGCGGAAGGTAAAAAAGCCCCCGCCGAGGGTGAGCGAGTGGTTGAAAACGCGCTGGCCCAGCAGGTGACCTCGATGCTTGAGACGGTCATTGGCGAGGAAGGCACCGGCCGCCGCGCAGGTGTGGACGGATACCGGGTGGCTGGCAAGACCGGCACGGTGCATATAGTGGGTAGCCAGGGGTATGTGGAGAATCGCTATCGCTCGGTGTTCGCCGGTTTCATTCCGGCGGACAATCCCCGTCTCGCGGCGGTGGTGGTCATCGACGATCCGAGTCAGGCCAAGTACTACGGCGGTGAAGTGGCTGCACCGGTTTTCGGTGCCGTGATGGAAGGTGCCATGCGCCTGCTTCAGGTACCGCCGGAAGAGGTTCCCCCGGCGGACGAGCAGCTGGCCGTACAGCTGGGCGAAAGAGGTAAAAAATCGTGAATCAGAGCAAAGTTTCCCTGCAGCAACTGGTGCCCGGCTATGCCGGTATTCCAGACGTGCCGGTATCCGGGGTGGCTCTGGACAGCCGCGAGGTGCGCGCGGGCGACCTGTTTATGGCCCTGCGCGGCAGCGTCGTCGATGGCCGAGAGTTTATCGGTAATGCGATTGATGCCGGCGCTGCGGCGGTGCTCGCGGATGGCGACCAATTGGACACCATCACCCGCGATGGCGTGCAGGTTGTGACCGTACCGGGCCTGGCCAAGCGTGTGGGCGAGATCGCTGCGCGCTTCTACGGCAACCCCACCGAGGAAATGTACCTGGTGGGTGTGACCGGAACCAACGGCAAGTCCACCTGCGCCTACCTGACAGCCCAGCTGCTGGCGTATCACTTCGGCAGCGCCGGCGTGATGGGCACCATCGGCAACGGTGTCTGGAAAGAAGGGCATATTTCGCTCGAAGATACAGGCCTGACGACGCCGGACCCGGTGCGCCTGCAGGCGGAATACGCCGACTTCCGCGGCCGCGGTGTCAAGGCTGCAGCGATGGAGGTGTCCTCCCACGCCCTGGCGCAGGGGCGCGTCCACGGCCTGATTTTTGACACGGCGATTTTCACCAACCTGTCACGGGATCACCTGGATTACCACGGCAGCATGGCGGCTTATGGTGCCGCCAAGGAAAAACTGTTTGGTCTGCCCAAGCTGAAGCGCGGTGTTATCAACCTCGATGACCCCTTCGGTGCCCAGCTGGCCGAGCGCTGCAAAGTGCGCAACCTGAAAGTGATTACTTACGGCCTGCAGGCGGGCGATCTGCACGCCACTGACCTGCAGCGCCATGAAACCGGATTTTCTGTTCAGCTCACCACCCCCTGGGGCTCGGGAAGGCTGGAGGCGCCCCTGATCGGCGACTTCAATATTCACAACGCGCTGGCGGTGGTGGCGGCTGTGGCTGCCTCGGGTATGCCGCTCGAAGACATCCTCGCCGCTTTCCCGAAAATCCGTGCCGTACCGGGCCGCATGGAGCGGGTTCGAGTGGAGGGGATGGAGGAAGAAGTCAGTGTTCTGGTGGACTACGCCCACACGCCGGATGCCCTGCGCGCCGCGCTGGCGGCGGCACGCCCCTATTGCCGCGGGCGCCTGTGGTGCATTTTCGGATGTGGCGGCGATCGCGATACCGGCAAGCGCGCGCCCATGGGGCGGATCGCTTCCGAGATGGCGGATCACGCCATTGCCACCAGCGACAACCCGCGCAGCGAAGATCCGCAGAAAATCATTGACGATATCCTCGAGGGCGCTGCCAGCAATATCGAAGTGGAGATCGACCGCGGCAAGGCTATCGAACGCGCGGTGACCGCCGCGAAGCCCGGCGACATTGTGTTGATCGCCGGCAAGGGGCATGAGGACTACCAGATCATCGGTGGTGAGCGCTTCCATTTCTGTGATCGGGAGCAGGCGGCTGCGGCCCTGGCCAAACGGCATGCCTCTGCCGATGACGAGGGGATGCGCTGATGATCGCCCCGCTGACCCTTGAACAGTTGCAGCGCCGTTTTGGTGGCGAGCTCATTAACGGCTCGGTGACGTTTGATCGCGTCTGCACCGACACCCGCAAGCTGGACGAGCGCGCGTTGTTCGTGGCGCTGGTGGGTGAGAACTTCGATGCGCACGATTTTGCCGCGGAACTGGAAGGCAAGGTCCTGGGGCTGGTGGTAGAGCGCGAGATTCCCGGCGTGTCCCTGCCCCAGTGGCGGGTCGAGGACACGACTGTAGCCCTGGGCCAGATCGGCCTGCTGTGTCGTGAGCAGTTTGAAGGGCCGGTGATCGCCATTACCGGATCCTGCGGCAAGACCACCGTGAAAGAGATGCTGTCGGCGATTTTTTCGCAGCGCCATAAGGTCTGTGTGACGCAGGGTAACCTGAACAACCAGTTCGGCCTGCCGATGACACTGTTCGGGCTCACGCCGGAGCACGAGGTGCTGATTCTGGAAATGGGCGCAAACGGTCCCGACGATATCGGTTACCTGTGCGGTATTGGCAAGCCGCAGATCACAGCGGTCAACAACGTAATGCCGGCGCACGTGGAAGGCTTCGGCTCAGTGGATGGAATCGCCGCGGCAAAAGGCCAGATCTACACCAGCCTGGCCGGCGGCAGCACCGCGGTCATCAATGCGGACGAGGATTACACCCGCTACTGGCTGAGCCAGATGCCCGAGGAAGTAAACACGCTGGCAGTAGGGCTCGGTCACGATTGTGCGGTGCACGCTGACAATATCGTGTTGGACGAACGCGGTTGCCCCGGGTTCGACCTGGTCATCGACGAGGTGGCTCACCCGGTACAGCTGCAATTGCTCGGTGAGCACAATGTACACAACGCCCTGGTGGCTGCCGGCTGCGCGCTGGCTGCCGGGATTCCGGCATTGGAAATCGCCAGTGGCTTGGCCATGGCGGGATCCGTTGGCGGCCGCCTGCAGGTGCATACCGGTCTCGGTGGCGAGACCGTGATCGACGACAGCTACAACGCGAACCCCGGCTCCGTGGCGGCAGCGATCGAACTGCTGGCGCAACGGCAGGGCAAAAAAATTCTCGTCCTCGGCGATATGGCAGAGCTGGGGGCAGACGCGGAGCGGATGCACCGCGAGATGGGAGAGTTGGCCCGGGATCGTGGCCTGGATGCACTCTTCACCCTGGGGCCGTTGGGTATGGCGGCCAGCGTGGCTTTCGCCGAGGGAACCGGCAAGCCGCGTCATAACTTTCGCGAACATCGGGCGCTGGTGGAGGCGCTAAAACGCGAATTGGATGAAAACACCACGGTGCTGGTGAAAGGTTCCCGCAGTGCCCGCATGGAGCGGGTAGTGCAGGCACTGACGGAAGGCGCGGACGCGCAAGAGGAAAACTGATGCTGCTCTGGCTGGCAGAATTACTGCAACAACACGTGAGCGCCTTTTCGGTGTTCAACTACCTGACCGTGCGGGCGATTCTGGGTGCGCTCACTGCGCTCGGCATTTCCCTGCTGGTCGGTCCGCGCATGATTACCTGGCTGAACCAGCTGCAGGTGGGCCAGGCGGTGCGCGATGATGGCCCGCAGACGCACCTGAGCAAGTCCGGTACGCCCACCATGGGCGGCACCCTGATCTTGGCTGCCATCTTCTCCGCTGCCCTGCTGTGGTCCGATCTCAGCAACCGCTATGTATGGGTCACCCTGCTGGTGACCTTTGTCTTCGGTGCGGTGGGCTTCGTCGACGATTACAAGAAGGTGGTGGAGAAAAACCCGCGCGGCCTGATCGCGCGCTGGAAATATTTCTGGCAGTCCATCGCCGGGCTGGGTGCGGCTATCTACCTGTATATGGCTGCTGTCAGCCCTGCGGAAACCCAGTTCTTCGTGCCGTTTTTCAAGGATATCGCCATCGATCTGGGCCCGGTCTTCTTTATTGTGCTGACCTATTTCGTAGTGGTGGGTTCCAGCAATGCGGTTAACCTGACCGATGGCCTGGACGGTCTGGCCATCATGCCAACCGTGATGGTGGGTGGAGCGCTGGGCGTTATCGCTTACCTGGTCGGCCACGTGGAGTTCGCGGAATACCTGCATATTCCATCGATTCCCGGTGCCGGTGAGCTGGCTGTCTTCTGTGCTGCGCTTGGGGGTGCCGGTCTGGGCTTTCTCTGGTTCAACACCTATCCGGCCCAGGTATTTATGGGTGATGTGGGTGCACTAGCCCTCGGCGCGGCACTGGGCATCATTGCGGTGATCACCCGGCACGAAATCGTGCTGTTCATCATGGGCGGCGTATTCGTGATGGAAACTGTTTCGGTGATCATGCAGGTGGCCTCATTCAAGTTGACCGGCAAGCGGATTTTCCGCATGGCGCCGCTGCATCACCATTTCGAACTGAAGGGCTGGCCGGAGCCGCGGGTGATCGTGCGCTTCTGGATTATCACCGTGGTGCTGGTGCTTTTGGGCATGGCAACACTGAAGCTGCGGTAAGAACAGGCAAAAGCACGAGTAGAAAGAATTTCACAGTAGATCGACAGTAGAGCACGAAGAGAGCACGACAAGAGCATAAGAGCGCAAAGCGCACTGGAAAGACAACGGATGACATTGATCGCAACTTCGCAGCAAAAAGTGGTAATCGGGTTAGGCGCCACCGGTGTATCGGTGGTGCGTTACCTGCTGCGCGCCGGTTTAGTCCCCGTTGTGCTCGATAGCCGCCCGCAGCCCCCGGGGCTGGAAAGTTTCCGCGAACAGTTTCCCGATGTGCCGGTGCAGCTCGGGCCGCTGGATGCAGAGACGCTGCTCGCGGCGAGCGAGATCATCACCAGTCCCGGTGTCGCGCTGGCGGAGCCGGCCCTGCAGCGTGCCCTCGCCGAGGGCATTCCCGTGGTCGGGGATATAGAACTGTTCGCGCGGGAAATGAATCGCCTCGAGCAGCCGCCGAAGATTGCCGCTATCACGGGCTCCAATGGCAAGAGCACTGTGACCACCCTGCTGGGGCAAATGGCGCAGCGAGCCGGTGTGCGAGTGGCTGTCGGTGGCAATATCGGTGTCCCCGTGCTGGATCTGCTGGAACAGGCTTTACCCGAGCTGTTTGTACTGGAGCTCTCGAGCTTCCAGCTGGAAACCACTCACTCACTGGAGCTGACTGCGGCGACCATTCTGAACCTCAGTGAAGACCATATGGATCGCTACCCGGACATGGCCGCCTACCATGCCGCGAAGCAGCGTATATACCGCCATGCACAGCAATTGGTGGTCAATCGTGACGACCCGCTAACCCGCGCACCCCTGGCCCAGGGAGTGAAGGAGTGGAGCTTCGGTCTGAATAACCCGGACCTGGGCCAGTTTGGTTTGCGCCAGGTCGATGGCGAGGAATGGCTGGTCCGCGGTGTGGAAAAGCTCATGCCGGTTGCTGAGATGGCCATGGTCGGTCGACACAATGCGGCCAACGCGCTGGCGGCACTGGCCCTAGGTCACGCTGTCGGCCTGCCGATGGACACCATGCTGACCGTGCTGCGGGAGTTCCCCGGCCTCACTCACCGTTGTGAGCGGATCGGCGATATCGGCGAAGTGATCTTCGTCAACGATTCCAAGGGCACCAACGTCGGCGCTACTCGCGCAGCCTTGGAGGGACTCGGTTCGTCCAGTCAGAAGATCGTTTTGATTGCCGGCGGTGAGGGCAAGGGTGCGGATTTCACGCCTCTGGGTGAAGTGGCGGGCAATCTGCGTGGGCTGGTTACGATCGGTGTCGACGGGCCGAAAATTGCCGCCGCACTGACCGGGGCCTGCCCGGTGAAAACTGCCGGCAGTATGGAAGAAGCTGTCGCATCCGCGATGACACTGGCTGAGCCGGGTGATTACGTGCTGTTGTCACCGGCCTGCGCCAGTTTTGACATGTACCGGAATTTTGAGGCCCGCGGCGAAGACTTCCGTCGCGCGGTGACCGCGCTCGGCGCCAGTGTGCCGGCGGGAGGTGCGTTGTGAGTCGCACAAAAGAAAAACTGCAGCAGCTGGCTGCTGACGGTGGCAGTGGCATGAAAGCGGAGTGGGTGTTGCCCTTCAGTGTGCTCGCCCTGGCCAGTATCGGTGTCGTGATGGTGGCCTCCGCTTCGATTGCCTTTGCCAGCGATACCTACGGCGATCCCTGGTTTTTCCTGAAGCGCCACCTGATGTTTCTCGGTATTGGTGCCGTGATTGCTGGTGTGGTCAGCCAGGTACCGCTCGCCGCATGGTCGCGCCTTTCCTGGCCGTTGCTGCTTTTTGCTGGCCTGCTGCTGCTGATCGTGTTGGTGCCGGGGATTGGGCGCGAGGTAAACGGCAGTCGCCGCTGGCTGTCTTTCGGCCCCATTACGGTGCAGCCGGCAGAGGTGGCGAAGTTCTGCCTGCTGGTTTTCTTCGGCAGCTTTTTGACCCGTCGAAACCAGCAGTTGCGTCACTGGAGCAGCTTTATGGTGCCCGTAGTGATACTCGGCCTGGTGGCTCTGCTGTTGCTACTGCAGCCCGACTTCGGTTCGGTGGTGGTGATTTCCGGGACGGTGTTGGCAATGGTATTCCTGGCTGGCGCCCGCCTGCCGCACACCTTCACCCTGGTGGGGCTGGCGGCCAGCGCCCTGGCGATGATGGCGCTGATGAGCCCATACCGGTTGCAGCGACTGACGACTTTCCTGGATCCCTGGCGGGATCAGTTCGCCAGTGGCTACCAGTTGACCCAGTCGCTGATCGCGTTTGGCCGTGGTGAATGGTTCGGTGTTGGACTGGGTAATAGCGTGCAGAAACTCTTTTACCTGCCGGAGGCCCACACGGACTTTATCTTCGCCATCCTCTCTGAGGAGTGGGGCATGGTCGGTGGCTTGCTGGTGATCGGACTGTTTGCGGCCCTGACCTGGTCGCTTTTGCGGCTGGTGCGCCAGGCGCTGGCGAAACAGCAGTTCTTCGCCGCACTGCTGGCCTTCGGGATTGCAGTGCTGCTGGCCGGTCAGGCCTTCGTCAACATGGGCGTGGCCTCGGGCCTGCTGCCGACAAAGGGACTGACGCTGCCGTTCGTCAGTTCCGGGGGCAGTAGCCTGGTGATTTGCTGCGCCCTGTTTGCGCTGGCCCTGCGAATTCAGGGCGAGTTGCAAGAATCCACCAGCGAGAAAAAGTCCAGTGGCAGCGTGCGCAAGTTGCCGATTTTCAATCCGCTACAACTCGGCGATCGAACGCAGGGGGAGGCGGCCTGATGGTGGAGGAGACATTGGATCAGCAGAGTGCCCCGGACCAGCAGAGTGCCCCGGATTTTTCCGGCAAGCGCTTTTTACTGATGGCCGGCGGTACCGGCGGCCATGTGTTTCCCGCGCTGGCGGTGGCCAGGGCGCTGCAGGCGTGTGGCGCCGAAGTGGAGTGGTTGGGTACCGAGCGTGGCATTGAGGCGCAGCTGATTCCGGATGCAGGCATTGCGCTGCATTTCATCACCGTCGAGGGTGTCCGGGGCAAGGGCAAGCTGGCTCTGGCAAAAGCACCGTTCAAGATTCTGGGCGCAGTGCGTCAGGCCCTTGGGGTGATGAAGAAAGTTAATCCGGATGCGGTACTCGGATTCGGCGGTTATGCCACGGGCCCGGGCGGTGTTGCCGCCCGACTGCGTGGCATCCCGCTACTGATACACGAACAGAATGCCGTAGCGGGCACCACCAACCGGCTGCTGGCCAAAATTGCCAATCGGGTTCTGGAGGCGTTTCCCAGCGGCCTTGGCCGCGGCGAACAGGTCGGTAATCCGGTGCGAGAGGAGATTGTCCAGCTGCCGTCGCCGGAAAAGCGCATAGCAAAAGAGCGCCCCCTGCGACTGCTGGTGCTGGGCGGTAGCCTCGGCGCGGTTGCCATCAATGAGGTGGTACCGCAGGCACTGTCGCTGGTGGAAGAATCCATCCGGCCAAGGGTGACACATCAGGCCGGCCAGCGTCATCTGGATGTGGCCCGCGACAGTTATCGCCAGGCGGGCATTGATGCGGAGGTGGTGTCGTTTATCGCGGACATGGCCGGCGCCTACGAGCAGGCAGACCTGGTTATCTGCCGGGCCGGGGCATTGACCGTTTCGGAAATTGCGGCGGCGGGAGTGGGCGCGATCATGGTGCCGTTTCCGTTTGCCATTGACGACCACCAGACCAGGAACGGCGAGTGGCTGCAGGAGGCCGGCGGCGCGATTGTGGTTCAACAGGACACCATGAGCGCCGAGCAGATGGCCGGCCTATTGAGTGACCTGTTTACGCAGCCGGAAAAATTGCTGGCGATGGCAAAAGCCGCTCGCAGTGCAGCCCGCACCGATGCGACAACCCGTGTGGTCGAGGCCTGTGCGGCTATGACCGGCACCAAGTGAGAAATTCGGCGGAGGTAAGGAATTTAACATGACCAAAGACGCAGCAATGGAAAAGAGCAGCTACAGCGTGCCTGCCATGCGCCGCATCCGCCGTATTCACTTTATCGGAGTCGGCGGCGCCGGCATGAGTGGTATTGCCGAAGTGTTGCAGAACCAGGGTTACGAAGTTTCGGGCTCTGACTTGAAAGAGTCCTCGGTCACCCGCAGGTTGCGGGACCTGGGTGTAAAAGTGCAGGTCGGTCATACCGCAGACAACGTGCGCGACGTGGATGTGGTGGTGAACTCCTCTGCGGTACAGGAAGACAATCCGGAACTGGTTGCGGCCAGGGAAAACCGTATTCCTGTAGTGCGTCGTGCTGAAATGCTCGGTGAATTGATGCGTTATCGCTACGGAATCGCGGTGGCCGGCACCCATGGCAAGACCACGACCACCAGTCTGATTGCTTCGATCTTTGCTGCCGACGGCAAGGATCCCACATTTGTCATCGGTGGCCTGGTGAACGCAGCCGGGGCAAACGCCGCGCTGGGTGAGAGCCGCTACCTGATTGCCGAGGCCGATGAGAGCGATGCTTCATTTATCCACCTGCAGCCGATGGTGACGGTGATCACCAACATCGATGCGGACCATATGGAGACCTACGGCGGGGATTTTGAAAAGGTCAAGCAGATCTTTATCGACTTTGTGCACAACCTGCCGTTCTATGGTCTGGCGGTGGTGTGTGGGGATGATGAAAACGTGCAGGATGTAATCCCGCAGTTCTCTCGTCCGGTGTCTACTTACGGTTTTGATGAGGGGAATGACTACCGGATCGTCGAAGTGAACCAGGAACCCCTGCGCAGCCACTTCAAAGTACAGCGGCCGGAAGGAGATGTGCTGGAAGTGTGCGTGAACACCCCGGGCATCCACAATGTGCTGAATGCAACCGCCGCGATTGCCGTTGCCACGGAAGAGGGGGTTGCTGACGAGGCGATCCGCGAGGGACTGCTTGGCTTTCAGGGGGTCGGTCGACGCTTCCAGATCTACGGTCATTACGCGGTCAGCGACGACGCCAGTGCAGAAAAAGTCATGCTGGTGGACGATTACGGCCACCATCCGCGAGAGGTGGCGGCCACGATCAAGACCGTTCGAGACGGGTGGCCGGAGCGGCGCCTGGTGATGATCTACCAGCCGCATCGCTACACGCGCACAAGAGACCTGTTCGAGGACTTCGTGCAGGTGCTGTCGCAGGTGGACAAGCTGATCCTGCTGGATGTGTACAGTGCCGGCGAAGCACCAATCCCCGGGGCAGATGGTCGCACCCTGGCGCGAAGCCTCCGCAATCGTGGTCAGGTAGACCCGATTTTCGTGGAGACCATCGAACAGGTGCCGCCGATCCTGGCTGATCTGTTGGAGCCGGGTGATATCGTGCTGACCCAGGGGGCCGGTAATGTCGGTGCCTTGTCCCAGCAGCTGGCGCAGTGGCGCCTGGGTGATACCGGCGAAGAAGCATAGAAGCTCGAAGACAGCAAACACAGAGAATGATGAGGAGCGCAGGCAGCCAGTGAAAAAGGCCACCGCCAACAGTGACAAGCGGCAGCGCAAGGTGCGCGGCGCAAGTCCCCGGACAGAACGCTCCGCGTCTGCCGGCGGCGGCCTGCGCATGCTGGTTATTGCGCTGCTGGCCACCGGTGCGGTGTTGTCTGCGGCGTATAGCGGCCTGTGGCTCTGGCGACAGGTGCCGGTGACGGAACTCAGCCGGGTGGATGCGCTGCAGCAGGTCCGCGTGAAGGGCCCGTTTAAAGCCGTTTCACAGCGGCAGGTCGAGGAAATCCTGCTGCCGTATTTGCAGCGCGGATTTCTCACCGTGGATATTGCCGCGATGCAGGAAGCTCTGCTCGGGCACCCCTGGATCACCGAGGCGGATGTGCGCCGTCGCTGGCCCCGGGGTGTTGAGGTGGCGGTAAAAGAAGCCAGTCCGCTGGCGGTCTGGGGTAAAGACAAATTGCTGGTGGCGAGTGGAGACTTGTTGCCTCGTCCCGAGGGACTGGAGACAGGCCAACTGCCGGAACTTGCCGGTGATGAGGAACTGGTGGAACGTATTCTGTCGCAGTACCAGGCGCTGGCCGGACTGCTGACAACCCGGGACATGGAGGTCAAGCGATTAACGTTCGACGACCTCGCCGGGTGGCATCTGGAACTGGTTTCAGGGGTGGAGTTGTATCTCGGGCACGACGAGTTGCTGGAGCGGGTCAATCGCTTCCTGACTCTCAGCCGGGGTGTACTGGCACCACACCTGGAAAAGGTGGCGCGGGTGGATACGCGCTATAGCAACGCTCTGGCAGTGCAGTGGCGAACAAAACAAGAAATGGAATAAACGGAAAGCAGTAAACGCGGCCAAAAGCCGGCACAATCAAAATAGTAAAAAAGCGAGAACTCGACCCTGGCCGATTATTAACAATAACGGGCGGAGAGGTTCAGCGAGGTTGGTAGAAGAATGACACAAGCATCCGATAACCGCATGATCGTCGGGCTGGATATCGGCACTTCCAAAGTGGTGGCCATCGTTGGCGAGGTCACTGGCGAGGGAGAGCTGAATATCGTCGGTATCGGTTCACACCGCTCCACAGGTATGAAGAAGGGCGTGGTGGTCAATATTGAGTCCACGGTGCAGTCAATTCAGCGTGCCGTGGAAGAGGCCGAATTGATGGCGGGCTGCGAAATCCATTCCGTTTACGCCGGTATTGCAGGCAGCCATATCCGCAGTCTCAATTCCCACGGCATCGTGGCGATCAAAGATCGTGAAGTGACCCAGCACGACCTCGACCGGGTGATCGACGCTGCCCGGGCCGTGGCGATTCCGGCTGACCAGAAAATCCTGCACACCCTGCCGCAGGAGTACCTGATCGATAACCAGGAGGGCGTGAAGGAACCTCTGGGGATGTCCGGTGTTCGCCTGGAGGCAAAAGTGCACCTGGTCAGCGGTGCAGTAAACGCGGCACAGAATATCGAGAAGTGCATCCGCCGCTGCGGCCTGGAGGTTGAAGACATCATCCTCGAACAGCTGGCCTCGAGCTATGCGGTGTTGACCGATGATGAGAAAGAGCTCGGCGTGTGCATGGTGGATATCGGTGGCGGCACCACCGATATTGCCGTGTTTACCGGCGGCTCGATTCGTCATACCGGTGTCATACCCATTGCCGGTGACCAGGTCACCAATGACATTGCCATGGCATTGCGTACACCGACACCGCACGCAGAAGAGCTGAAAATCAAATATGCCTGTGCGCTGGCCAAGCTTGCGCGCGAAGGTGAAACCATCAAGGTGCCAAGTGTTGGCGACCGCGAGCCGCGGGATCTGTCCCGTCAGGCGCTGGCCGAGGTGGTAGAGCCCCGTTATGACGAGCTCTTTACTCTGGTGCAGGCGGAGCTGCGCCGCAGCGGTTTCGAAGACCTGTGTGCCGCCGGCGTCGTGCTGACCGGTGGCTCCTCAAAGATGGAGGGCGCGGTGGAACTGGCAGAGGAGATTTTCCATATGCCGGTGCGCCTTGCGGTGCCGCAGGGAATTGCTGGTCTGACCGACATCGTCAGCAACCCGATTTACTCCACTGGCGTGGGCCTGTTGATGTATGCCATACAGAGGGAGGACACCTCGGGGAATCGCCAGCGGCCGCAGCGGGAAGAAAATCAGTGGTGGGACAAGGTAAAGCACTGGTTCCGGGGAAATCTGTAAGAAAAAGGGCGGTTAAAAGCCGCCAAGACAGAATGGGCTGAAGTTCGACTGGCCCTTCTGGAAATTCAGGAACGAATAACAATTTTGACATGAGCAAAAAAGGGGAACAGCAATGTTCGAACTAGTCGATAGCGTACAGGACAAGCCTGTCATCAAAGTGATCGGTGTCGGCGGCGGTGGTGGTAATGCCGTGAAGCATATGATCGCCAGCGAGGTGGAGGGAGTAGATTTCATCTGCGCCAACACCGATGCACAGGCACTCAAGGACATCGAGGCGCGCACAATCCTGCAACTGGGTAACAACATCACCCGGGGTCTGGGTGCCGGCGCTAACCCGGATGTAGGCCGCCAGTCAGCGATGGAAGACCGCGAGCGCATTGCCGAAGTGCTGCAAGGTGCGGACATGGTCTTCATTACTGCAGGTATGGGTGGTGGTACCGGTACCGGTGGTGCACCGATCGTGGCAGAAATCGCCAAGGATCTGGGTATCCTGACCGTTGCGGTGGTGACCCGTCCCTTCAAGCTTGAGGGCAAGAAGCGCACGGCAGTCGCCGAGGAGGGCATCCTCGAGCTGCGCGACAAAGTCGACTCCCTGATTACCATTCCCAACGACCGCCTGATGGAGGTGCTCGGTGCCAAGGTGACCATGAAGGGAGCCTACAAAGAAGCGGACAATGTTCTGCTGGGCGCAGTTCAGGGCATCGCCGACTTGATGATTCGTCCCGGCGAGATGAACGTCGACTTTGCCGACGTGCGCACCGTGATGTCCGAGATGGGTATGGCGATGATGGGCTCCGGTGCCGCAGTGGGCGAGAACCGTGCCCGCGAAGCGGCGGAAAAGGCGGTGCGCAGCCCGCTGCTCGACAACGTCAACCTGCAGGGCGCTCGCGGTATCCTGGTCAATATCATTACCGGTAGCGAAGAAGCTGGCTGTCAGGAGCTGACCCTGGGCGAGTACTCCGAGGTTGCGGAAATCGTTCAGGAAATCGCTTCAGACGAAGCCACCGTAGTGATCGGTACTGCTGTGGATGACAAGCTGGGTGATGAGATGCGGGTAACCGTGGTGGCAGCAGGTCTGGGTGAGGGTGCCCAGCAGGCTGCCCGCCCCACCAAAGTGGTGGATAACACCCGTCGCCCGGAACTGCGCGAGGGCCGCGATGGTCAAAGCCCCAAGTCTGCCGTTACCCGTGAGCCCATGGAAGGTCGCCCGCGCACGGAGGCCGAACGGCCCAAGCGCCCGGCGCCCAGCATGAACCCGGCCGATACGGATATGGAATACCTGGATATTCCGGCATTCCTGCGCCGTCAGGCGGACTAGTTCGGTCAGCGAGCCTTGGTTTTACGACCATCGCTGGAACCGAACCGCCGCGCAGGCGAGGCAAATACACCGCTCATGTCCGCCCGGCCCTCGGGCCGGGCACCCCGCTTCGGCGGCGAGTGGTTCGGTTTCGACCGATTGGTCGGAAAAGTAGCCCGGGCTCACCCGGGTTTACTTTTATTGACAGCGTGTGCCCAGGGAAGCGCTTTAAAATAGGGCAGTGGCGCAGCAGTCTTCTCGCTGGACTAAGCTGAAAAAGAGTGGATCTACACCTTTGTCAGCAATGTCCGAATGATGAGCGGGGAGTTGTGACAGGGGAGTCAGGATGACTGTCATCTTATTGGTGGTCTTGGCGTATGAATTCTGCTAAGATCGCCGGCTTGCTGCGGTTTATGCCGCTCACCGACTGGGAAAACACGAATACATGATCAAGCAGCGCACACTGAAAAATGCTATCCGCGCCACGGGCGTGGGTCTCCACACTGGTAAGAAAGTCGTCCTGACTCTCAAACCGGCGCCGGTGGACACTGGCATCATTTTCCGTCGCACCGATCTGGATCCGGTGGTCGAAATTGAAGCCCGCGCCGAAAACGTGGGTGACACCCTGCTGTCCACCACCCTGGTGAAAGACGACGTTCGCGTCGCCACCGTCGAGCACCTGCTGTCCGCCATGGCGGGGCTGGGTATCGATAATGCCGTGGTCGAACTGTCCGCCCAGGAAGTGCCGATCATGGACGGCAGTGCCGGTCCGTTTGTATTCCTGATTCAGTCTGCGGGAATCCAGGAGCAGTCCGCCCCGAAGAAATTCCTGCGGATCAAGAAGCCTGTGACCGTGGAAGAGGGTGACAAGGTCGCCAGCTTCCTGCCGTTCAATGGCTTCAAGGTGTCTTTCACCATCGACTTTGACCACCCGGTTTTCCAGGGCCGCAACCTGACTTCTTCCGTGGACTTTTCCAGTACCTCGTTTGTGAAGGAAGTCAGCCGCGCGCGCACCTTCGGCTTTATGCACGAAATCGAGTACCTGCGTTCAAAAGGCCTGGTGCAGGGTGGCAGCGTGGACAATGCCATCGTGATCGATCAGTACCGCATCCTCAATGAGGGCGGCCTGCGTTACGAGGATGAGTTCGTCAAGCACAAGATCCTGGACGCCATCGGTGACCTGTACCTGCTGGGCACCAGCCTGATCGGCGAATACAAGGCATTCAAGTCCGGGCATGCACTGAACAACAAGTCCCTGCGCACCCTGATGGCGCAGGAAGACGCTTGGGAAATGGTGACCTTCGAGGGCGAAGAAGAGTCCCCCATCTCCTACGTCAAACCCATCCTGGCGGTCTGAGCCGGGATACGAAAAACCGGCATGAAAATTGCCGGTTTTTTTATGGGGCGCAGTTGGACAACTGTGCCCCAGCGAACAGTTCACAGCGGCCGACCAGTGGTACAGTGAAGGGAATCGTCGGTTCGCAAGCCAATGGATAGGTGTGAGGTGTAGCAGGGAGAGGTTACGCCCTGCGGAGCAGCAGATAGAGAAGACAACAACAGACTGCCAGACCTGAATACGCCTGTTATGAAAGTAATCCTTGTCAACGAGCGCGGCGGAATGTCGCGCACTTTCCGTTTCGGCGGCCTGAGCAAGGCCCTGCTGGGGCTGTGCCTGCTCGGTTTGCCGGTGGGGGCTTTCCTTGTTGGCTCTAACCTGCCGGTTTCTGAAAGCGACGTCTTCGATTCCCGCACCGCCAAGGCCTGGAACAAGGCCCTGCGCAAGCAGCAAGAGCAGATCGAAGAGGCTGATCGCCACGCCCGCGAGCAACTGACTGCCCTCACCGTCAAAATGGCGGAGATGCAGGCTCGCCTGACCCGAATTGATGCCCTCGGCGAGCGGCTCACCACTGTTGCCAAGCTGGATGAGGGAGAGTTCCAGTTCGGCACTGCACCGGCATTGGGCGGGCCGGAAGATCCGGGTATCGCCGGTGCGGCGGAGCTGCCCTACCAGCCCCCCGAATTCGTTGATGTTCTGGGCGATCTGTCCGACCAGATCGAAGATCGCCAGATGCAGATGAGCACCCTCGAATCCCTGCTGGCCCGCCGCCAGCTGCAGGACGAGCAGTTCATCGCCGGCCGCCCCATTACCCGCGGCTGGATGTCTTCCCGTTACGGTTACCGCACGGACCCCTTCAGTGGCCGCCGCTCCTGGCACAAAGGTGTCGATTTCGCCGGCAAAAACGGTTCCGACGTAGTGGCTGTGGCCTCCGGCGTTGTAACCTGGGCTGAAGACCGTTACGGCTACGGCCAGCTGGTGGAGATCAACCACGGTAATGGCTACAAGACCCGCTACGGGCACAACAGCGAGATCAAGGTCAAGCTGGGTGACGTGGTCAAGAAAGGCCAGGTGATCGCCCTGATGGGCTCCAGTGGACGCTCCACCGGTCCCCATGTGCACTTCGAGGTGTACAAGAATAACCGCCCTGTCGACCCGGCTACCTACATCCGCCGCACCGGCCGTTAACAACTATCCTTCCGTATGCGCCAGGCCAGCTCCCGTGGGGAGTTGCTAGTCTTGGCGCCTTCCTGTTTACTTGCACCCCTTGTCGCTCTCCGGCCCAGATGCCGTGAGAGGCCGGTCCCGCAGAGGGCCGGATCTGCAATTTGGATTGAGTGGTTTCTACATAATGATTGGCACACTGATAAAAACGGTCTTCGGCTCAAAAAATGACCGCGAGATCAAGCGCATGCGGAAGGCCGTGGCAAAGATCAACGCCTTCGAAGACGAGTACAAGCAGCTCGACGACGCGTCGCTGAAAGCCAAAACTGACGAGTTCAAGCAACGCCTCGCTGACGGCGAGGCCCTCGACAAACTGCTGCCCGAGGCCTTTGCTGCCGTGCGTGAGGCCAGCAGCCGTACCCTCGGCATGCGCCACTTCGACGTACAGATGATCGGTGGTATGACCCTGCATGAAGGACATATTGCCGAGATGCGCACCGGTGAGGGTAAAACCCTGGTGGCCACGCTGCCGGCCTACCTGAATGCCTTGGAAGGCAAGGGTGTGCACATTGTCACCGTGAATGATTACCTGGCCGGCCGCGATGCCAACTGGATGCGCCCGGTGTACGAATTCCTCGGCCTGCAGGTGGGCGTGGTTGTCTCCGGGCAGCACCCGGACGACAAGAAGGCTGCCTATCAGGCGGATATCACCTACGGCACCAACAACGAATTCGGTTTCGACTACCTGCGCGACAATATGGTGCTGCGCAAGGAAGACCGGGTTCAGCGCCCGCAGCATTACGCCATCGTGGACGAGGTGGACTCCATCCTGATCGACGAGGCGCGCACGCCGCTGATTATTTCCGGTGCAGCGGAGGACTCCTCCCAGCTTTATATGGCCATGAACAAACTGGTGCCGCAGCTGGAGCGCGCAGAAGAGGGTGGCGAGGGCCACTACTCGGTGGACGAGAAGACCCGCCAGGTGGAGCTGACAGAAGACGGGCACCAGCTGGTGGAAGACCTGCTGGCCCGCGGTGGATTCATCAAGCAGGACGAGTCCCTGTATGCGCCCGGCAACCTGGGCCTGCTGCACCACATGCACGCGGCCCTGCGCGCGCATGTGCTGTTCAATCGCGATGTGGACTACATCGTGCAGAACGGCCAGGTGGTGCTGATCGACGAACATACTGGCCGCACCATGCCCGGCCGCCGCCTGTCCGAGGGCCTGCACCAGGCACTGGAAGCAAAAGAGGGCGTGCAGATCCAGAGCGAGAGCCAGACCCTGGCCTCCACTACCTTCCAGAACCTGTTCCGCTTCTACCCTAAGCTGGCCGGTATGACCGGTACTGCCGATACCGAGGCGTTTGAATTCCGCCAGATCTACGGTCTGGACGTGGTGGTCATTCCCACCAACAAGCCGAAGCAGCGGGAAGACCTCAATGATCTGGTCTACCTGACCAAAGAAGAGAAGATGGATGCCATCATCGAGGACATCAAGTACTGCCGTGACAAGCAGGCTCCCATCCTCGTCGGTACTGCCTCCATCGAGACCTCTGAAGAGATGTCCCGTCGCCTGACCAAGGCGGGGATCAAGCACCAGGTACTGAACGCCAAGTACCACGAAAAAGAAGCACAGATCATTGCCCAGGCCGGTCGCCCGGGCACCGTCACCATCGCCACCAACATGGCCGGTCGCGGTACCGATATCGTGCTGGGCGGCAACTGGGAGGCCCAGGTCGAAGAGTTGCATCAGGAGAAGGGACGCGAACCCACCGAGGCGGAGATCGAGCAGCTCAAGGCCGAGTGGCAGAAGCGTCACGACACCGTGATCGAGGCCGGCGGCCTGCACATCATCGGCACCGAACGCCATGAATCCCGCCGTATCGACAACCAGCTGCGCGGCCGTGCGGGCCGCCAGGGCGACCCGGGTGTGACCCGTTTCTACCTGTCGTTGGAAGACAGCCTGATGCGTATCTTCGCCTCCGACCGGGTGAAGAACTTCATGCAGATGCTGGGTATGGAGAAGGGCGAGGCCATCGAGCATCGCATGGTTTCCAATGCCATTGAAAAAGCCCAGCGCCGTGTGGAAGGTCGCAACTTCGATATCCGCAAGCAGCTGCTGGAATACGACGATGTCGCCAATGACCAGCGTCAGGTGATCTATGGCCAGCGCAACGAGTTGCTGGAAGCGGAGACCATCAGCGACACCATCACCGCCATCCGCGCGGATGTGGTGGACGAGCTGATCTCCGGCTTCGTGCCGCCGCAGAGCGTGGAAGAGCAGTGGGATATCCCGGGCCTGGAGAAGCAGCTGGCCGGAGAACTGGGCCTGCAGCTGCCGGTCCAGCAGTGGCTGGACGAGGACCGTACCCTCCACGAGGAGAGCCTGCGCGAGAAGATCGTCACCACCGCCCAGGAAGCCTACGACGCCAAAGTGGCCCGTATCGGCGAGTCCACCGGCGACACCAACCTGATGCCCACCATCGAGCGGCAGATCATGCTGCAGGTACTCGATCAGCTGTGGAAAGAGCATCTGGCGAGCATGGACCACCTGCGCGCGGGTATCGGTCTGCGGGCCTATGCCAACAAGAACCCGAAGCAGGAGTTCAAGCGCGAGTCCTTCCACCTGTTCCAGAGCCTGCTGGACAATCTCAAGCACGAGGTAATCCGCGTGCTGGCTCACGTGGAGCCCATGACCCGCGAGCAGATGGAAGAAATGGAGCAGCGCCGCATCGAGGAGCAGCGCAAGCAGCAGCTGGAACTGCAGCATGCCCAGGCTTCCGCCATGCCGGAAACCCAGCCAGCACCGGAAGCGATTCCCGAGCCTGCCCGTCGCGGCCCCAAGGTCGGTCGTAACGACCCGTGCCCCTGTGGTTCCGGCAAGAAGTACAAGCAGTGCCACGGCAAGCTGGCGTCCTCGACCCAGCAGGGCTGATCCAAGCCTGAACCGCTGGGCCAGGCACCCTGGCCCGCGGATGACAAGGCGCGGAGGCACCTGCCAGTCACAAAGCCATCGCTGCCCACATCGTCATGCCGGCGAAGGCCGGCATCCAGCCTCCCACCGTGCGACCTTGGAGCAGCAAACCTTAGCTCGGCTCACGGGCAGATGGATCCCGGATCAAGTCCGGGATGACGGATGATGGTGGTTTCCATTGTTTCGTCATGCCGGCGAAGGCCGGCATCCAGCCTCCCACCGTGCGACCTTGGAGTAGCGGACCTTATCTTGGCTCACGGGCAGATGGATCCCGGATCAAGTCCGGGATGACAAGCGAGGTTGAATTCACCTTCGTCGTCATGCCGGCGAAGGCCGGCATCCAGCC
>NZ_LRFG02000001.1 GCF_001641755.2 Microbulbifer flavimaris | reverse complement strand
GCTACGGTTACGACTGGGCTTAAGTAATTCAAAAATAGTGCTGGCCCGCCTACCACTATCCCAACGAAGAGCTCAATCATCGTATTTGCACATAACGCTCGGTTTAGGGGCGGCTGGAGCGTAGCGTAGGCCGTCCCAGCCGCGTCTTTCGCGGCGATTACAACCGCTTGTTATGCGTGATAGCTGCGGGCTACATATACTTGACCTGCACTCCGCGCCTTTGAAGCACTTCTAGAAACCTCTCCAGATATGAAGGGCTCATTTCGAATTGAGGAGAGTTGGCAGCAATTGGATAACCTAGATCCCTCAATTCCTGCCCCGTTAGCAGGCCTCTGTCAACCGCTCTCCTCTCCCAACATAGATGCCAATTGTGCTCCGCATCCCCACATGTAGATGCAAATCCCAACTCCTTTTGAACCACAGTAACTGTGAAAGGCGGCCGCGCTCCAAAACTTCCACACAGGCAGTCATCCAGTGAATCCAAGCACGCACCATAGTAGCCCGCTGTACCGTTAATTAGACTACCCCACTCTATAAAGAGACTTGGAATGTCGTGAATTTTTTCACAATCTAAGATGACTTCGAAGCCGCAAACGTCAGGACTTCTGGAGGGCCTTGTTCTACACCAATCCTCTCTAATACGGTGAAGCTTCAAGTAATTGCTGTACGTCTGATCAAATTCATTCCGACTCAATCATATTTCTCCGTACGCATAACGCCCAGCGCAGGCGCAGCCAACGCGGAGCGCCTTTTGTGTTAATGTTTGAGCGACAGCGAGTAACACAAAAGGCGCATAGTGTTGGCTGTCGCTCTGCCGCTGTTTGTTATGGTTATTTGGCACGGAGCTTCTGCTCACCACCGTCCTTTACGAGCTTGGAGAGAACCAGCTCACGTGTATCCAGGCACAAATGGCCGCCGGTAGCTACCACTCCATCGCCTTTTAATTTTACCGATGGCAGTGGTTTTACATTAAGAAAAACACGCGAATTTTCTATGTACTCCTTTGAAAGGCACATAGATAAAATCAGGTTGCCAAAAGCTGGACGCTCTAACTCAGGAGCAAGTTGAGCCACCACTTCATTGTTTTCATCAATAATGTTTAAGTACGCTGAATCAATATACCGGTTTTCACCCTCTACAAATTCACTGAGAAGCATCTGAAAGGATGTGCACGTTTGCGCCTGATTCTGATACACCTTCACATCCCGAATAAATACGTCAACGCTCGACTTTTCACATGCAAAGCTATAATTTGCAAGAAAAACAGAAATTGCTAGAAAAATATTTTTCATTGAACCATAACGCTTCAAACACTGGCGGCGCTTGCGCCGTCCATGTGCTTTGACTTGTTAATGGGCCGCACAACGCACCACCAATAGATATAACCCGCGATGATCCCAACGCTGTAGAAATATACGCTGTTACTCACTCGATAGACCTCCCAGTGCTCACCATTAAACGGATAGAACCATGCGACCCAGAATGGAAACGCGCAAAAAGCCCCGCCGAAACAATACTGCCACCAGCTAGCGAATCCTAGCCGTTTATAGAGCAGTGAAAGCGGCCAGCCAAATAGAAAAGCAGAAACAACAGCGAAGATCGAACCAACCAAGGAGTACACAAAAACAACAGCGGGAATCTGGTTAAAAGGCACTTCAGGTGATACTACCGCCATGCCTAAAGTGGCGATAACGGCCGCACCGACTGATCCAATGATGATTCCTTGCGCACTTCTCATCCTAGGCCCATTAACGCCCAGCGCAGGCGCAGCCAGCGCGGAGCGCCTTTTGTGTTAATGTTTGAGCGCCAGCGAGTAACACAAAAGGTGCGTAGCGTTGGCTGTCGCTCTGCCGCTGTTTGTTATGCTTGGGTAAGAACCACAAATACCAGGTACAGGCTCAGTAGAGTACCAAAGATATACGTACTAAGTGCCCCAACAAATCTAAGAGGATATGGCTCTGCTATAGTAGGAGAAAGTACCATTCCGGCGAAGTGGAGGTATCTGGCCAAAACTAAAACTACCATAACCCAGGGCACCCATGTAGCAGTACTCATTTGGGCCGTAACGTATATAAGTACAGCTATAAACGGGGCATATTCAATGGCGTTCGCATGCGCCCGAACTGCTTTATGTAAGCGATTGGAGGGATCTTCAGGATAACCTGCGACCTGCTTCTCTCGATCTCTACACAAAGAAACATAGAAACCTCCGGCAAAAACCAGCAGTCCCAACAATGCTAAACATATTGCAACAATATTCATGATTCCCTCACGAATTCATTTGAGCATAACATTTGTATCTTGGTCGTAAGGACGACTATCCCACCGACGCATATCCCAAAATAGATTTCCCGCCAGAATGCGCCCAAAGCCCCGGGGCGTCAAGGTTTCGCGTAATTACACTGCATTACAGGAATGAGCAAAACGGTCGCTACGACCACTATCCCTGGTAACGGTGGTCTGGCGTAACCATCTGATTTTGCTTCTTTTTTCAGGGTGTTGAGGTTCCCCTTGAGAAATAACAGTCGTGACGACTGCAACCCTGGGGCGCTATTGGTCATTTTTCGTTGAGGGAATAGAAGTCCTTTTGGGGACGACTGTGTTATTGAGGTGTGTTTTACAGCTGGGGCAGTGAGTCTTTAGGCATGGCGTGGTTCTGATCAAAAAAAAGCCCCGCCGGTGAGGGCAGGGCTTTTTGTTTCAGCTCAGGCTAGCGCTTAAACACTGACTTCCTGAATCTCGGTCGCGGCGATCCGTCGGCCTTCTTCGGCGGACTTCTGGAACTCCTCGATCTGGTCGAAATTCATGTAGCGGTAGATCTCTGCCGCCATGGAGTTGATGTTCTTCGCATACTCCTGGTATTCCTCCGGCGAGGGCAGCTTGCCGAGGATGGCGCCCACGGAGGCCAGTTCCGCGCTTGTCAGGTATACGTTGGCACCGTCGCCCAGGCGGTTGGGGAAGTTGCGGGTGGAGGTGGACAGCACGGTGCTGTTCGGGGCCACACGAGCCTGGTTACCCATACACAGGGAGCAGCCGGGCATTTCGGTGCGGGCACCGGCGCGGCCGTAGATGTTGTAGTAACCCTCTTCCATCAGCTGGTGCTCGTCCATCTTGGTGGGCGGGGCGATCCACATGCGGGTCGGGACGCTGCCTTTCACCTGCTCCAGAAGCTTACCAGCGGCACGGAAGTGACCGATGTTGGTCATGCAGGAACCGAGGAATACCTCGTCTACTTTGTCGCCGGCCACTTCGGACAGCAGGCGCGCGTCGTCCGGGTCGTTCGGGGCGCAGACGATCGGCTCCTTGATCTCGGCCAGGTCGATTTCGATGACTTCGGTGTACTCGGCGTCGGCGTCGGCTTCCATCAGCTCCGGGTTGGCCAGCCACTCTTCCATGGCGCGGGCGCGGCGCTCCAGGGTGCGCTTGGAGCCGTAGCCCTCGGCGATCATCCAGCGCAGCAGGGTGATGTTGGAGCGCAGGTACTCGGCGATGGTCTCTTCAGACAGCTTGATGGTACAGCCGGCAGCGGAACGCTCGGCGGAAGCATCAGACAGCTCGAAAGCCTGCTCCACGGTCAGGTTGTCCAGACCTTCGATCTCGAGGATACGGCCGGAGAAGATGTTCTTCTTGCCTTTCTTCTCGACAGTCAGCAGGCCCTGCTGGATCGCGTAGTAGGGGATGGCATGGACCAGGTCACGCAGGGTGATACCCGGCTGCATCTCGCCCTTGAAGCGCACCAGAACGGATTCCGGCATGTCCAGCGGCATCACGCCGGTGGCTGCGGCAAACGCTACCAGGCCGGAACCGGCCGGGAAGGAGATGCCCATCGGGAAGCGGGTGTGGGAGTCGCCACCGGTGCCCACGGTGTCAGGCAGCAGCATGCGGTTCAGCCAGCTGTGAATGATGCCATCCGCCGGGCGCAGGGAGACGCCGCCGCGGTTCATGATGAAATCCGGCAGTTTGTGCTGGGTGTCGATATCCACCGGCTTCGGATAAGCGGCGGTGTGACAGAAGGACTGCATCACCAGGTCGGCCTGGAAGCCGAGGCAGGCGAGGTCCTTCAGTTCGTCACGGGTCATCGGGCCAGTGGTGTCCTGGGAGCCGACGGTGGTCATCTTCGGCTCGCAGTAGGTACCCGGGCGCACGCCCTGCATACCACAGGCCTTGCCGACCATCTTCTGGGCCAGGGTGAAGCCCTTGCCGGTGTCGTTCGGCTGCTCCGGCTTGCGGAACAGGTCGGTGGGCTCCAGGCCCAGGGACTCGCGGGCCTTGTTGGTGAGGCCGCGGCCGACGATCAGGTTGATACGGCCACCAGCCTGGACTTCGTCCAGCAGTACCTGGGAGCGCAGTTCGAATTCAGACAGTACTTTGCCGTCTTCGGCCAGGATCTTGCCGTCGTACGGGCGGATCTCGATGATGTCGCCCATGTTCAGGTCGTCAACCGGTGCTTCAAACACCAGGGCGCCGGCGTCTTCCATGGTGTTGTAGAAGATCGGCGCCACTTTACCGCCGATACAGATACCGCCACCTTTCTTGTTCGGTACGCCCGGCATGTCTTCGCCGAAGTACCACAGTACGGAGTTGGTGGCAGATTTACGGGAGGAACCGGTACCAACCACGTCGCCGACGAAAGCGACAGGCAGTCCTTTGGCTTTGACTTCTTCAATCTGCTTCAGCGGGCCGGTTACGCCGTGTTCTTCCGGCTCCAGGCCGTCGCGCTTCATCTTGTACATGGCCAGCGCGTGCAGGGGAATGTCCGGGCGGGACCAGGCGTCGGGGGCAGGGGAGAGGTCGTCGGTATTGGTTTCACCGGTCACCTTGAACACGGCAACCTTGATGCTTTCCGGCACCTTGTCGCGCTTGGTGAACCACTCGCCTTCGGCCCAGGACTCGATGACGCCCTTGGCGTGCTCGTTGCCGGCTTTGGCTTTCTCTTCCACATCGTGGAAGGCGTCGAACATCAGCAGGGTGCCTTTCAGCTGCTCGGCGGCCAGCTCGGCCAGCTTGCTGTCGTCCAGCAGTTCGACCAGAGTGGCGATGTTGTAACCGCCCAGCATCATGCCCAGCAGTTTGGTGGCGTGTTCGCGGTCGATCAGCGGGCTCTCGGCCTCACCCTTGACGATCGCGGACAGGAAGCCAGCTTTCACGTAAGCGGCTTCATCCACACCCGGCGGTACGCGGTGGGTCAGCAGTTCCACCAGTTCCTGTTCTTCGCCGGCGGGGGGATTTTTCAAGAGCTCTACCAGCCCGGCCACTTGTTCGGCATCTAAAGGCTTGGGCGGAATACCCTGTTCGGCGCGTTCTGCGACGTGTTTGCGATAGGCTTCAAGCACGGATAAGTCCCTCTTAGTATGTGGGGTGAAACCAACAGCTGGCGAAGTCTTGTCCGGTTTTGCCGGCCAAACTTTCTGTTCGTGGCCGCTGGAGGCGGGTGGCGAATTCTACAGTAAAGGCCTAATGCTGTTAAGTTTATTGAAAAATCAATAACTTACGCGAATTACCATTATTTGTTTGGTGAATTCTGGTTGAAAAACAGGCGCCGGACTTCCTTTCAGAATGCAAACAAAATAGTCTAGCGCCGCAATGATTCCACTGCTGCCAGTGACATTTCTGGTGGCCGAATAACTGGTCGTTTGATGTACAAGAAAGTCCGCACTCCCTGCATTGGTGTCTGCTCAACCGGTATCGGTGATGACGTGTGTCGTGGCTGCAAGCGCTTTGCCCACGAAGTGATCGACTGGAATGGGTACAGTGAGGACCAGCGCCGCATCATTGCCGAGCGCCGCGAGAGCTACCTGGTCAATGCGGTGAGGAGCCAGCTGGAGATTATCGATCGCAATCTGTTACTGGCGCAGTTGCGTCACCAGCAGATCCGGTTCGATGAAGAGCAGAACCCCTATTGCTGGGTGTTTGAGCTGCTGCGGGCGGGCGCGAGCCAGATCGAGAATACGCTGGACTATGGCCTGCAGCCGACGCCGCAGGCTCGGGGTGTGGCGCTGGTGGAGATACGCCGGCGCATCGATGAGGATTTCTATGCGCTGTCGGTGGCCTATTATCAGCGCTACGTAGCGCCGGGCCTGCAACAAGCCTGACCCGCGTCCGCTCCGGGGCGCTGGAGCAATATCGAGCGAGGGACTGTGAGCAACCAATCTGATGGCACCGGTCGCAGCACACTGTTGCTGATCAATCCCGCCAGCCGCGAGGGTGCCGGGGCGGATCTTGAGCAGGGGTTGGCGTCCCTGCGCGCCGCGGGCATGGCGATCGAGGTAGTGGAGTCTGAAGGCGTCGAGGCCTCCCGCGAGGCGATTCATGATCGGTGCCATGACCTTGATCTGGTGATTGTCGCCGGAGGGGACGGCACCATCAGTTCTGTCGCCGGCACGCTGCTCGAGTGCGAGCTTCCCTTTGCCATTCTGCCCCTCGGTACTGCCAATGACCTGGCCCGTTCCCTCGGGATCGAAGGCGGCCTTTCCCATGCGTTCGAACTCATCAAGCGCGACCAACGCCAGCGCATTGACCTGGCGGAGGTCAATGGACTGTATTTTTTCAACGCCGCCAACCTGGGGCTGGGCACCAAGGTCACCGAAGAGCTGGAATCCGAAGCGAAGGCGCGCCTGGGAGTGTTTGCCTACTTGAAAGCGGTGACGGCTGCGCTTACCCGTGCAGAGCAGTTCCGGGTTGAGGCCGAGGTGGACGGGCACTGCCATCGGTTCCGCTCCATCCAGCTGGCGGTGGGTAACGGTCGCTTTTATGGCGGCGGCAACGTGGTGGATCGCCATGCGCGTATCAACGACGGCAAGCTTTCCCTCTACAGCCTGCGGCCGCAACGTCTGTGGGAGCTGCTATCCCTGGCACCGCTGCTGCGCCGGGGTGAGCACCGGTTGGCGAGGCGCGTCTTCAATACCTCAGGGCGCGAGATCAATATTCGCACCTGGCCGGCGGGTATGGCGATCCATGCCGATGGTGAGCCGGTCACGGAAACGCCGGCTATGTTCAAAGTGATACCCGCTGCACTCGAGGTCATCGTGGCCCCCGGTGCAGCGGTTTTGCAGGATCAGGAGAGCCAACAGCAATGAGCATTATCCGCAACGACACGCAGGTGGCATTGAACGATCTGCACGTGGCACTGCAGCGCAGCAGTGACCATTACCTGGACGCGGCGAAGTTTCTGCAGGATGAGCAGGCGAGCGAGTTTTGCCGGCAGGTTGCCGCCGAACGCGAGCAGTTGATCAATGCGGTGGAGCAAGCAGTTAGAGAGAGTGGCGAGCTGCCATCGGCGCCGGACCGGGATCGGGAAGCCGGCGAGGAGCTTCTGGAGCGGCTGGAGGGGCTTTTTTCTGCCGACCAGACCCGGGAGGTTTTGCAGAAGCGGCTGGATACGGAAAGGGAGCTACGGGCGTTACTCGCAAAGCCGGACATGGCTGTGCTGGATGAGCATTATGCGGATCTGAAGCAACGCTGTCGCAAGAGTGTTGACGATGTCATTCGCGCCCTGGGCGAGCGAATCGGCTGAGCGGGGTGAGCGGGCTAGTAACTTCTGCTTGCAGAGCCGGGCCCATAAATTTGTCACTCATGCCCGATGCCGCAGGTGCACCCTGAGTGCCGGCAGGAAAGGCTCCCGGTCCAGTGACAGGTCGCGCCGCTGGCGCCGCCGCCCTTCCGGTGGCTCATCGCCCACCCGGGAGTAGTCCGGGAGTTCTCTGCTCTCATCACTGACCACCAAAACGGGCATCGCTGCATAACCTACCTGATGGTAGCGCTCGCCGTCCTCCCCCCGGAATATCTCTGCCACCTGCAGGTTCGGCCGACTCTGGACCTGTACCTGACGCAGGTCTTCGTGCTGGCTGGGGTGTAACCCCGCCAGCAGTTGGCGCTGGTACTGGATACCCGGGTCCGCGCCCTGCGGATCGATCTGGACCAGCTTGCGTTCACACCAGTCTGGTGTGACTTTGCGGATCGATTTGCGCGCCTTGATCCAGCTCAGTGCCAGGGCATCCGGGCGCTCGGGGCAGAGCAGAATCTGCCGGTAGCACTGGCGCAGATGCAGGCGCGGGTAGCCGGCTTGCGCAAACAAGTCCCGCAGTTGCCGGTCGCGGTCGTAGTCGGGCCGAGGCTTGCCTGCCTCGCGGAAATCCTTGACGGTACTGGCGAATGCCAGCTTGACCTCGTTCAGGCGCGAGGCGAGGGCGATTGTTTCTGCGGGCACGCAGAGCAGGCCCGGGATCTGCAGCGTGGTCCGTGCATCACTGCCTGCGTCTTCGCCGTAGCTGAGGCGCGCGAAGAGGGCGCCGGCCAGGGCAAAGGGCCGCTCAAAACTCCCCTCCAGTTCTTCGGCGGCGTGCCGGGCAAACGATGGCTGCAGCAGATAGTGCTCATAGGGGCGTGGACGCTGCTCAAGGGGTTGGAGTTGCTCCTCCAGGGCGCTGGCAGCTCGATGCAGTTCGTCCAGTAATTGAGGAAGCCTCCGTGCAGCACTTTGTGGTGGCTGCTCGCCGGTTGCCATTGGTTCGTCCGCCATGACTTGTCTGGTTCCTTTGCTTGAATTCGGCTTGCCTGGTCTGCCAAGTGAATACCAATTTAATAAGTCGTTATCATATTGTGGTTTTCCATCCAATGCATCCCTTTCGGGGCATCGACCCATTTGGTTAACCAGAAGCGGGGATACCGGGGCGGCGGGAGCGGGCCTAACATGGGGGCATGAATCGCTCTGAATTCAAAGAGGCTCTGCTGCGGGTGATGGAGCGCAAAGTCCATTGGTCCGAGGCAGCTTTTGCCGCTGGCCAGATCCCCCGGGGTCGCCTGCATATCCTGCTCGAGCAGGAATACGGGAGCCATGTGCGGGACCTGTCCCTGCTGCTCGGCCTCGCCTTCGTCCAATGCCAGTCGCCCAAGGCGCGAAAAATCATCGCCGAAGAGCTCTACGAGCAGGAGACCGGTGGTCTCACGGGTTCGGATGGTAATGCGGAGCTTTTCCTGAGCCTTGTTGCCGGGCTGGGGCTTTCCACCGATCGCTTTCGTCATGTCAGCCTGTCGCCTGAGGCTGCCAGATTCCATGAATTGCTGCTGGAAGCCTCTGGTCGTCACGGCTGGGAAGTGGGGGCGGCAGTGACCATGGTGTTCCTTGAGGGTAACGCCTATGCCCGGGCCGGGCTGGAGCCGGGAGTGAGCGACGCCCCGCGGGTTCGCCCCGTGGACCATCCGCTGGTTCGGTTCTACGGCTTGCCGCTGAAGAGTCTGGCCCTGGCCCGTACCCATCACGGGCGCGATCGGGCGCAGCGCAAGGCAGCCTGGCACCTGATGCTGGACTTGGTCCCTGAGGAGGCCCGGCCCCAGGTGCTGCACTGGATGGGGCAGGTGCTCCACGGCTGGCTGCATTACCGAGATGAACTGGCGGAGAAGGTTGGACTGGTCCCGGCGGGTGCTTCACCGCAGCCTGGCTCCTGGCGGCACTCGGCTTGAGTGGGCAGCGCGGTTATAATCCGCCGCCCGTTCATCCTGATGTGTTACCGCGCGACGGCGCGAAGAGCCAGTTATGACCCAAGCCGTACCCGATCTTTCCGCCATCCACGACTTTCTGCTGTGCCCGACTCCCGATGCCTGGGTGCAGGCGGCGCTCGCGGAGCCGGCACTGATGCTGGTGGATCACGCCAATTGTGAAAAGAAAGCGGCTGGCACGGCCCTGAACCTGATGTTTCGCTATCTGGATGACTTCGAGCTGCTGAACAAGATGTCACGGCTGGCGCGGGAGGAGCTGCGGCACTTCGAGCAGGTGCTGGCGATCATGGAGAAGCGGGGCATCAAGTACCCACACATCAGCGCCTCCCGCTACGCAGCGGGATTGCGGGAGCAGGTGCGCAACGGGGAGCCGGCGCGGCTGGTGGATACCCTGATTTGCGGGGCGATTATCGAAGCACGCTCCTGCGAGCGCTTTGCGCGCATCGCGCCGCACCTCGATGAGGAATTGCAGAAGTTCTATTTCTCCCTGCTCAAGTCGGAGGCGCGGCATTTCCGTGATTACCTGGCTCTGGCCAAAAAGGTAGCGGGTGAGGATATTTCTGATCGGGTGCAGGCTTTACTGGAGCTCGAACGGTCTCTGGTGCAGAGCCCGGATGGCGAATTCCGCTTTCACAGCGGCGCGCCGCAAGTCACGGCATAAGTCCTGGCGGACCTTCAGTCGCCAGCGCGGTCGACTTTCGCCAGCAAGTCGACGAACTGCTGTAGCTCCAGCGGGTTGCCGTAATCCACCGTGTATTTGTTGTGGAAGAACACGGTGAGCACGACTTTACCGTCGCTGATGAATACGGTGTAACCGTCGAAGTCGGTACTGCAGGTCAGGCCCCGGTAGTGCCAGCCGTCATCCCGTTTCTCTCCCTCCCTGGTGGCCTTGTCGAATACCCGCAGGGCCTGCTTGACGTCTATTTTGTGTTCCGTTTCCACGCTCTTTCCCGCTGCTGGTTGCGCTAAGATTATTCTTCCGTTCCGCCTGCCAGCTTAGCGCACATGAAGGATTCCCTCGACACTCCCTCGCCCACCGAGCCCACGCCTCTTTTTGATGGCCTGGCCTACGCCGGTGTGCTGCCATTTGTGGTCGGTATCTGGATGGTGTGGCAGGGCACAGTCGTGCTGGGCATCGATGGCCGTTTGCTGTTTGCCGGCTACAGCGCCTGTATCTTGAGTTTCCTCGGCGGCATCTGGTGGGCTGGTGCCCTGAACCGCCCCGATCATCCGCGCCGGCTGGGGCTGACCTTGCAGAGTAACGGCGTGGCCCTGGTGGCCTGGCTGGGTCTGTTGGTTTCCACGGTGAGCTTGTGGGGGCTGCTGTTACTGGCCGCTGGCTTTGCCTACGTGCGTTGGGAGGAGGCGCGCCTCAATCCCAATGCCCGGCGCCTGCGGCACTACTTTCGCACCCGCAGTCGCGTCAGTTACCTGGTAATAGGCTGTCACCTGGTGATGCTGGTGTTGCTGCTGTGGCGCGCCCCGGGGGCCTGAGCTGCCCGGCAGGGAAAAGGCCCAATATTCGCAAAAGGAGAGCATGATGAGTGACGTTATATCTGCGGCAGCCACAAGTCAGTTATTTACCGAGGCCCGCACCCACAGTCACTGGCAGCAGAAGCCGGTCAGCGACGAGACGCTTGAGCAACTCTATAACCTGATGCGGATGGGGCCCACCAGCGCCAACTGCTGCCCGGTCCGACTCCTTTTTCTGCGCAGCAAAGAGGCGAAGGAGCGCCTGCGCCCGGCACTGAACGAGGGCAATGTCGACAAGACCATGGCGGCACCGGTGACGGCCATCATCGCCCACGATATGAAATTCTATGACTTTCTGCCCCGGCTTTTCCCCCATGCACCGGCCAAGGACTGGTTCAAGGATGACGCCGAACTGGCGGCCGCGACGGCATTTCGCAACGGCTCGCTCCAGGGCGGCTATTTCATTATTGCCGCCCGCGCAGTGGGGCTCGACTGTGGTCCCATGTCAGGGTTCGACAACGACATGGTGGACAAGGAATTCTTCGGCCAGGACAGTGACCGCGCGGCATTCCAGCAGGAGCACTGTACCAGCGGCCACATCAAATCGAATTTCCTCTGCAACCTCGGTTACGGAAAGCCGGATCTGCTCCACCCGCGCGGACCGCGCTTCGATTTCGGGGAAGTGTGTAAGGTGATCTGAGCGCGCCTCAGGCCGGCACCGGTCGCGCGGGGCCTGTCTGCTCTTCGAGGGTTTCCGTGGCGGTTACCACGGAGTAGGGCGCCAGTTCCCGCAGGATTTCATACGCACTGACAAGCTGCCAGCAAACCGCCGCGCCGGCGGCGGGTCCCTTGCCCTGCAGGATCTTGCGCGCCAGCGCCGCTGCCGGCGCGGCGGGAATCCAGGGGCCGTCGCCACTCAACCCCAGTATCTGCCACTGTTGCGCCAGGAGGTTGCCGCTCTTGTCCTGGCCGTGAACGCGAACCTGCATGCCTCCGTGGGGTGAGCCCCCCGGCCAGCGGGCGGCGAGTTTGTGGCCAAGGCTGGCGAACCAGGAGCCAGTTGCCGGCAGGTGCAGGCGGGCAAGGTGGGCGCAGGCCGCCAGCCCCAGCTGTAAGGGGCGCGGCTGTACGCCAGTGCCGAAGCGCATATCCGTCAGGCTCTTGTGTGCCCGTGGCCAGAGTTCCAGGTCCGGAACATTGAAATCGCAGATCCAGCGCTCGCCAATGGGGTGGGCGAGTCGTGCGCGGCGCAGGCGATTGCCGGCGAAGGTTTCCCGCCACTGTCCATGTCGCAGAACCGGGAAGCCCTGGCCGAGAGACTCAAACCCCGAGCGCACCATGGCCAGTCCTCGTTCGATACGGTGCCCCGGGGCCACCTCGATACAGGCGCTGTCGATGCGGCCAAAGTTCCCGGCGAGCTCTGCCAGCGCAGCGGAGCTCAGGCCCGGCAGGCTGCTGGCGCCCGTTACCAGCGGCACACCCGCGGCCTCTGCCGCTGCGGACAGCCGCGGGAAGTCGCAGACAAAACGGCGGCCGTCGGCAATGTCGATGTAGGGGGTGCGCGCTTCTATGCAGGCGAGGGCGACGCGATAGTCCTGGTCCTGGAAGGGACCAGCGCAATGAATCAGCAGATCGAGGTGCAGGGCTTTGAGCTGCGCAGCCAGGTTGATGGAGTCCCGCTCCAGGCGCAGGCCCTCGGCGAGGTTAGGCAGGCGCGAGGCGCAGAGGTCGGCGCGGAACTTGTCGCGCCCGGCGATGATCAGCTGGATCTCCGGCTCGCTGGAGAGCATCTGTGCGATGCGCGCACCAAAGCTGCCGTAGCCGCCCAGAATGAGGACGCGTTTTCTGTAATTCCTGACCATGCCCCCGTTGCTCCCGTCTGTCGGCTGGTTCCCTGCAGGTCGAGAATATCAGGAAGTGATGGGCCAGTGGATCAGTTCCAGGCTTTTGTCGTCGGCGCGGATGCACCAGCCGTTGTCACCCCAGTCACCCAGTACGATGCGCTCGGCCTCTTCACCATCGACGTTCAGAGTGTGGCGGGCAGGGCGGTGGGTGTGGCCGTGGATCAGGGTGTGGACACCGTGGGTTCGCATGGCCTGCTCCACTTCGTCCGGGGTCACGTCCATGATGTCCTCCGCCTTGCGGCTGTTCATGGACTTGGAGACTGCCCGAATCTGCGCGGCGATCTGGCGGCGTTCTTCCAGAGGCTTGGCCAGCAGTGCCGCCTGCCACTGCGGGTTGCGCGCCTGCTCGCGAAAGGCCATGTATTCGGCGTCGCGGGTGCAGAGGCTGTCGCCGTGCATCAGCAGCACTTTGCGGCCGCCGAGGGTCACCAGGCTCGGGTCCGGCAGCAGCACTGCGCCGGCGCGCTGGGCGAAATCCTCGCCCAGCAGAAAATCCCGGTTGCCGTGCATCAGGTAGAGCTCGGCACCGGTGCCGCTGTAGCGGCTCAACTCTTCTGCTACCTCGCGGGCAAGCGGAGAGTCGTCATCATCGCCGACCCACACCTCGAAAAAGTCGCCGAGAATGTACAGGGCCTCGGCTCCTGCGGCTCTGGTGCGCAGGAATTCGTAGAAAGCCGCCGTGATGGCCGGGCGGCTCTCGTCCAGGTGCAGGTCGGAGATGATATATGCCGTCAAAACCGGGCCTTACTTGTCCGCGTAGGCGTCGGAGATGGTCACGCCGGTGATCTCGATGGTCTCCAGCGGTACGTCCTGGTGGAAGCCTTTGCTGCCCGTCTTGACGCTCTTGATCTTGTTGACCACGTCCATGCCGTCGGCAACCTTTCCAAACACGCAGTAACCCCAGCCCTGGGCATCTTTGCTGCGGAAGTTCAGGAAGTCGTTGTCCTTTACGTTGATAAAGAACTGGGAGCTGGCGGAGTGGGGATCCATTGTGCGGGCCATGGCCAGGGTGCCGGTGTCGTTCTTGAGGCCGTTGTCGGCTTCGTTCTCGATCGGCTCGCGGGTGGCTTTCTGTTCCATATCCGGCGTCATACCGCCGCCCTGGACCATGAAGTTATCGATCACCCGGTGGAAGATAGTCCCGGTGTAGAAGTCGTCGCGGCAGTACTGCAGGAAGTTGGCTGCGGTTTTGGGGGCCTTGTCGAAATCGAGTTCGATGGCGATATCGCCGTGAGTAGTGTGCAGGGTGATCATAAAACGTCCTAAAGGTTCAACTCGGCGCGCATCATACCTCGTCGCCCCGGGGGATCAAAAGAATCGGGATGCCAATCGTTGTTCTGGCTAAAAAGTAACCATGGAAGATTCGCCATGCTATGGATGCTGTGTCAACCGGTGTTATGCGCTGCAACTGCGCTATAATCCACCGCTTAACCAGACCCACGGAATGGCAGAACGCAACGCCCATTCCCCGCCGCAGCTGTATGTAGAGAATCTTATGACATCCGAGAGCAAACCCGCTCACTTTCTGCAGAACATCATTCGCGAAGATCTGGCCGAGGGCCGGGTGTCCCAGGTGGTGACCCGCTTCCCGCCGGAGCCCAACGGCTACCTGCACATCGGTCACGCCAAGTCTATCTGCCTGAACTTTGGCCTTGCCGAGGAGTTTGGCGGTAGCTGTAACCTGCGCTTTGACGACACCAACCCGGCCAAGGAAGAAGAGGAGTATGTAGCGTCCATCAAGCAGGATGTCTCCTGGCTGGGATTCGAGTGGGCCGACGGGGCCAAGTACACCTCTGACTATTTCGACCAGCTGCACGAGTGGGCGCTGCACCTGATCCGCGAGGGCAAGGCCTACGTGTGCCACTTGAATCCGGAACAGGCCCGTGAACACCGCGGCACCCTGACCGAGCCGGGCAAGAACAGCCCCTACCGCGATCGCAGTGTCGAGGAAAACCTGGCGCTGTTCGAGCAGATGAAAAACGGGGAGATGGAAGAGGGCGAGTGCAGCCTGCGCGCCAAGATCGACATGGCCGCGCCGAACATCAACCTGCGCGACCCGGTGATCTATCGCATCAAGAAGATGGCGCACCACCAGACCGGTGACAAATGGTGCGTTTACCCCAGCTACGACTTCGCCCATGGCCAGTCTGATGCCATCGAGGGGATCAGCCACTCCATCTGCACCCTGGAGTTTGAGGACCACAAGCCGCTGTACGACTGGTTTATCGAGAACCTGCCGGTGCCGGCCCGCCCGCGCCAGTATGAGTTTGCGCGCCTGAACCTGAATTACACCGTGGTTTCCAAGCGCAAGTTGAAGCAGCTGGTGGACGAGAAGCATGTGGACGGCTGGGACGACCCGCGCATGCCGACCATTTCCGGCCTGCGTCGGCGCGGTGTGACCCCGGCGGCGATCCGCAACTTCTGCGAGATGATCGGTGTCACCCGTTCCGACTCCGTGGTGGATGTGGGCATGCTGGAATACTGCATCCGTGATGACCTGGACAAGAATGCCCCCCGCGCCATGTGCGTGATGGAGCCACTCAAGGTGACCCTGACCAACTACCCGGAAGGGCAGAAGGAAATGCTGACCGCCCCGGGGCACCCGGTGCGTGAGGACCTGCCGACCCGGGAGCTGCCGTTCTCCCGCACCGTGTACATCGAAAAAGAAGACTTCCGCGAGGAGGCCAACAAGAAGTACAAGCGCCTGGTGCTGGGCAAGAAGGTGCGCCTGCGCAACGCTTATGTGATCCAGGCGGAAGAAGTGGTCAAGAACGATGCCGGCGAAATCGTGGAGGTATTGTGCTCTGTTGACCTCGATACCGTGGGTAAGGATCCTGCCGATGGCGTGAAGCCGAAAGGCGTCATTCACTGGGTATCTGCTGAAGACAACGTGGATTGCGAGGTGCGCCTCTACGATCGCCTGTTTGACGATCCCGCCCCGGACGCCGGTGGCAAGAACTTCCTCGACCATGTGAACCCGGAAAACCTGCAAGTGCTCACGGGCTGCAAGGCGGAAATCGGCCTCGCAAATGCCGAGCCGGAGCAGGGTTATCAGTTCGAGCGCAACGGCTACTTCTGCCGCGACAACAAATACGGCAGTGCGGAAAAGCCGGTGTTCAACCGCACCATTGGCCTGCGGGATTCTTGGGCCAAGGAACAGAACAAATAACCGCACAGATTAGATAGATACTGGATACCGGCCTGCGCCGGCATGACGATAGGCGTTGCCAATGACCGGCAGCCTACCGTCATTCCGGCGCAGGCCGGAATCCACGGGCCACTGCGTTATCGGAGCCCCTGGGGTAACTGGGTCCCGGATCAAGTCCGGGATGACGACAGTGAGTATTCCGGCCCCGCGTCATTCCGGCGCAGGCCGGAATCTAGAACGGCCCGGCGCGCAGCACAGTCAGAAACGCATACAAACGCAAACGGATTTTATGGCACTACAGCTTCACAACACTTTCTCCGGACAGAAAGAAACCTTCGAGCCACTGGTGAAAGACCGGGTGCGCATGTATGTCTGCGGCCCGACAGTCTATAACCGGGTACATATCGGTAACGCGCGCCCGGCAGTGGTGTTCGACACGCTCTACCGGCTGCTCAAGCGCAATTACAGCGATGTGATGTATGCGCGCAATATCACCGATATCGACGACAAGATCATGAAGGCCGCCCGCGACCAGGGTGAAGAGATCGACACCTTGTCAGCGCGTTTCTCCCAAGCCTACTTCGAGGACATGGCCGCGCTCAACAATCTGGAGCCGGACATCATTCCCTACGCCACCCAGCACCTGCCGGAAATGATCGATATGATCGAAAAGCTGCTGGAAAAGGGCCATGCCTATGCAGCGGAAGGCCATGTGCTGTTCGCCGTGGACTCCATGGAGGATTACGGCAAACTGTCCAAGCGCTCCCTGGATGACATGCTGGCCGGGGCCCGGGTAGAGGTGGCACCTTATAAAAAGTACGCTGGCGATTTCGTGCTGTGGAAGCCATCCAGGGATGAAGAGCCCGGGTGGGACAGTCCCTGGGGTCGCGGTCGTCCGGGCTGGCACCTGGAGTGCTCGGCCATGATCAAGAAGCACCTTGGGGATACCATCGATATCCACGGTGGCGGCCGGGACCTGACGTTCCCGCACCACGAAAATGAGCGGGCCCAGAGCTGTTGCGCCAATGGTACCGACTTCGTGCGTTACTGGATGCACAACGGCTATGTGAATATCGAAGGCGAGAAGATGTCCAAGTCCCTGGGCAACTTCCGCATGGTCAATGACCTGCTGCAGCAGTATCCGGGGGAAGTGCTGCGCTTTGCCCTGCTCAGCGCACACTACCGCTCGGAACTGAATTTCAGTGCGGACCTGCTGGATCAGGCCTGGCGCAGTCTCGACACCCTTTACGGCTTCCTGCGCGATGTGGAGGATGTGACTGCGGCGGATTCAGACCTGAGTGGCGGCGCCTTCCTGGCAGCACTGGAGGACGACCTCAATACGCCGGTCGCCATCAGCGAGTTGTACCAGATGGCCAAGGAGCTGAATCGCACCGACGAAACAGACAAGCCGCAGCAGAAAGGCCTGTTGCTGGCAGCGGGGGAAATGCTGGGCATCCTGCAGCAGGATCCGGAAGCCTGGTTCAAGCAGGCCCGCGGAGGGGAGGAGTCCATCTCCGAGGACGAGATCGAAGCGCTGATTGCGGAGCGCCAGCAGAGCAAGAAAGACAAAAACTTCGCCCGTGCCGACGAGATCCGCGAGGAACTGAAGGCGCAAGGCGTTGTGCTGGAGGACAGCCGTGAAGGCACCAAGTGGCGCAGGGAATAGCGCCACGGCCCTAGCAGCCAGTCAATAAGAACGAACACTCCCGATAACAACAAGATCCTGCAAAAGAAAAGGGTAAGCCCCATGAAAAAAACACTGATCCTCGTCACTGCGTTTTCCGCCCTGATTGCCATGACCGGCTGTGAGCCCAAGCGCGGCTCCGATGCCTGGTGCAAGAAAATGGACGAAATCCCCAAGGGCAAGTGGACTCTGGAGGATGCCGGTGACTACACCAAGTACTGTGTCCTGAACCAGAAGCCGGACGAGCAGTAAGCGGTAATCAGCGGTTGTTTTTCGCCGATCATTACCAGCATTTTTTCCGGCCCCTCACCGGTAAATACCGCGAGCAGGTAGTCGAATGCCTGCGCCTGCTGTATGAGCGCCTGTACACCGCCAAGGCGGACTACGGTGAGTCCCTGACGCGGGAACAGATCCTCGAAATCTTCAGCGAGGCACTCACCCGTGCGCCCCAGCTGGACGACAACGACGATGGCCCGGAAGGTGCGGTCCACCAGAAGGTTGCCGGGGCTGCAGGCGCTAAAGAGCACCGTTTCCGTAACCTGCGGGAGCAGGCCGTGTGGGTGCTCAACAGCCTGGCGGAGTATGGCTGGCTCGAAAAGCAGGTGGACAGCGCCACCCTGGTGGCAACCTATCCCTTCAGCCGGCGCGGCCGCCTGTTTACCCAGCCGCTTGTGGAGGTCAACAGCACCCGTGTCCGCACCCGCCACCGCAATACCCGTAACACGCTGAATGCGCTGGAAGCCTTTGCCGGTCGTGGGGAAATCCATGACCTGATCGATGCCTGGGAATATTCCGAGCGCATCGTTGCCGACTTCACCGACATGATCGCGGAGCTGGAAGAGCGCAAGCGCGAACTGGTGCGGGAAGTGGAGGCCCAGTTGCTGGTGCAGCAGGCCACCGATGAATTTTTTTCCTTTATGGAGAGCCGCTTCCAGCCGGATCTGGCAATCCGGCTGTCCGCCGACAGTGTGGAGAAGCACCGGGATGCGATTGGCCGCGTGATCGCCCGCATTCGACGCAAGGAAAAAAGCCAGAAAGCAGAGTGGGAGCGCCGACTGCGCCAGCTGCTGCCGGACTTCGTGGAAGAGGGCCGCTCACTGTTGTGGTGGATGCTCGATACCATCGAAGACCGGATGCGCCGCGCCTGTGAGGTAAAACTGCCCGCGCTGCGTCACGCCCTGCACGGGTTCACCAAGCGCGCCGACATCATCATCCGCCAGCTCAGCTACCTGCACAGTCAGTCCCAGGGTGCCTTCACTGACCTGTGTCAGCAGTTGGGGGAGAGCGCCGAGCGGAATGCACTGTTGACCCGCCTGGGCCAGCAGATGGGCAGTTTCCAGTTGCGCCTGTTTGACCCGAAGCAGACCCAGCTCTGGCAGCGCCAGCGACGTCAGCCGGTCAATACCCGGGTGGAGGAAGAGCAGCCGTTGGCGGAAGACAATCGCCGCGAGATTCTTCTGCAGCAGATGCTGGATCAGGCTTTCAATTTCAATTCCGGCGACCTTCGCGACTATTTGCAATCGGCGCTCGGCAGCGGCCGTCGCATCAACAGCCGTGACCTGCCGCTGGACAATGCCCGTGACCTGCTCGCCATGAGCCACGCCCTTGAAGCGGCGGCGGTGAACCAGGGTGATGGGCCGCGGATCGCGGTCGAGTTTACTGGCGAGACGGCCAGCAACGATTACTTTGCCCAATTTGACGAATACTACCTTGAGCTGAAAGACAGTGATTGAACAGGCCTTGGAAGAAGCTCTGACACAGTGTCAGGTGACCCGCGGGGAATTCTCCGAACTGCTGGTGCGCCTGATGGATTACGGCGTGATCTGCCGGGATGAAAGCCAGGTGGAGGCGACACTCTACGATCGTTTCCAGCGCTGCGAGGCGCTGATCCGCGAATGGTTGTCTCCACTCGGCCTGCGGCTGCAGCACGACAGCCGCTTTCAGTTTATCCGCCTGTATCCCCCCGGCGCTGAGGTGCCGGCGATGCCGGATCAGGAGGAACCCCACCACGGCGGCTTCCGGGCTCGTCTGTCCCAGGCGGAAGTGGCGGCGATCCTCGTGCTGCGGGTGGAGTACGATAAGGCCCTGCGTGAAGGGCAGGTGGACGACGCCGGTTGCGTGACGCTGTCTCTCGAGGCGCTAGAGCTGGGCCTGCGCAACTTATTGAAAATGTCCCTGCCGGACCGGCTGGCAGAGCGGCGCAATCTACTGAAGAGGCTGCGGCAGCTGCGGCTGGTACAATTCTCCGGTGAAGAGACCGAGTCCCTCGCCGAGATCTGGTTACGGGTGCGACCCACGATTTCACACTTTGTCAGTGAGAGCGTGCTGCAGCAGCTGCTTGAGGAAGAGTTGCCCGCGGAGGAGAACCGCTCCTCTAATGGAGAAGAGCCCGTTGAGGCAGAGGCGCGGGCTGAAGCTATTGAAAGAATTACACCGGGAAGCGGCGACCACAGCCTGTTTGCAGATGACGGCACAGCAGAGGCATCCGACCATGAGCTGACGGTTACAGAAGGGGAGGCGGAAAGTGTTTCTTAAGAAGCTGATCCTGATTAACTGGGGCAACATTCCACAGCTGGAGTACGATTTCGGCCCGATCAATCTCTTTTCCGGCGGAAATGGCTCCGGCAAGACGACGGCCGCGGACGCCATCCAGACCCTGATGACGGCCGCCCACGACACGCTGTTCACCTTCAATCCCGGCCAGGATGAAACGACCCAGCGCGGCCGTGGCGGCAAGCAGGTGCGGACTCTGGCCTCATATGTGCTGGGCTGTGACGATGGCAGCTACGCGCGACTGGACCCCACTGACTGCTACATCGCTGGTGTTTTTTACCCGACCAGCGGTGAAGACGGCGATCCCTTTACGGCGGTGATGGCAATTCGCGCCCACCTGGACACCAGCAGCAAGCCGGCCCAGGCGCGCCAGAGCGACCTGAAGTTCTTCCTGTTTCCCGGCGAGCAGCTCGCCATGAGCGACTTTATCCGCGAGTACCAGGATGGGCGTCACCTGCTGCCCCTGGATAAGTTTTACTCGGTGCTCGGCAAGCAGTTTGAGAAGGTCGAGCAGTACGACAAAAAGAAGGCCTATTTGCGCCGCCTTTACGGTGCGCTGCGAGGCCGCCGGGATGCCGTGCCGGACCGGGAGGCCATGCATGCCGCGCGCACCTTCGCCAATTTTATGGCCTACAAACCGGTCAAGAGCATCAACGACTTTGTCGCCCAGGAGGTGCTGGAAAAGCGCGACCTGGGCGAAGCCATCCGCTCGGTCTCCGAGTTGATGAAAACCATTCACTCCATGGAACAGGAAGCGCGGCAGATTGTCGATCGTGTCTCTTCCCTGGAGCAGCTCGCCCAGTCCGCGTCCCTGTACCGGGAACAGTGGCTGCAGTTGCGTGTGCAGGAATACCTGCAGGCGCGGCACCGGCAGTTGCGCGTGCAGAAAACCTATCTCGCGGGCAAGAAAAACCAGCAGCGCTTGCGAGCTGAGCTGGAAGGCAACGAGCGTGAAACACGACTGGCCGGCGAGCGCAGCGAGGAGCTGAGCCGCCAGCTGGTAGAGCTGCAGGCCCAGAGACTGGGTATTGATGCCCTGCGCAGTAAAGATGAGCTGGAGCAGCGTATCAGTCGCGCGCATCGGGAGCTGTCGGCGCAGGGTGGCCCGCTGTCCTCCGCACAGGATCAGTGGCAGCGCAATCGCGATGCCGCGATAAAACTGCTTGAGCTTTTGAGCGGCTCCGCTGCGGAACTGGAAATTCCCGCGTTGCGGGACAAGTCCCTGGTTCAGTCTATTCGCCAGGTGGCAAAAGAGGATGAGCTGCCAGACCTGCACAAGTTACTGGGTAAGGACTGGATCGACCTGTCTGCGCTGGATCCGCTGCGTGAGCGGGCTGTAGAAAGTGAGCGTCTTCACAGCCAGTTGCTGCGCCAGATCTCTGGCGAGCGAGGGGCCGGCGATAGCGACAACCTCTCCCTGCGCGAGCAGCTTGCCCAGCAGGTTTCCCGCTGGGAATTGAAGGCACAGCAGGTGCAGAAGCAATTGCACGCTCAGGAAAATCGTATTCACCACCTGCAGGCCAACCGGGTGCGTTACCCGCAATCGGTAGAGCAGGCGGTGGCGGCGATTCGGGAACAGTGCCCCGCAGCGGAGCCGCGTGTGCTCTGCGATTATGTGGAGGTGCTGGATGAGCGCTGGCAGATGGCCGTCGAGGGTTACCTGGGCGGTGCACGCTTCGCCATCATCGTCCAGCCGGAACATGAGGCCGCGGCGATCCGGATCGTGCGCAACCTGTCCGGGCGCAGCAGCCGCGCCCGGGTGATTCAGGGGGACAAGGCCCGCCGGGATGCGGAGCGTGCCACGCCGCCGCAGGGCTCGATCGTTGAGTTGATGTCGTTCAACCACAAGACCGCCGAGTATTACCTGCGCGCATCCTACGGCTCTGTACTGCAGGTGGCCGACGAAGAAGAGCTGCGTCGCACCCGCCGGGGATTGACTGCGGAGGGCGTTGCCAGCGGTAGCTACAGTATGTGGCGATGCGATATCGATGACGGTGAGCTGGTCTTCGGCCAGGGCGCCCGGGCGCGGGCGCTGGCAGCGCAGCAGCGCGCGTTGGAGCAGCTGCTGGCGGAAGCAGGGCAAGTCAACGAGCAGTACCGGTTGTTCCGCAGCGTGGCTGGCGCCATGCGAGATTTACAGCAGCTCGCGCTGAGCCCGGTAGTGGATGCGGCGCTGGCGGCCCAGCGAGAATGGCGCAGCGCCGAGCAGGCGCTGGAAAACCTGGACCTGACAGACAGCCAGCACCTGGAAGCCCAGGTTGCGGAGCTCCGGGAGCAATCGCAGGCGCAGCAGAAACAGCAGTCCAGCCTGCTTCACGATGCGGGCAAGCTGGAGCGGGACCTGGAGAACACCGGCAAACAGCTCAAGGCGCTCTCTGCTGAGCTGGATACCCTCGACGAAGCGCTGTCGGACTGTGAGGCGGCGGTAAAGCGCATCGCGCAGATAACGCCTGACTACGACGCGGAGCAGATTCTCCAGCAGGCCGACGAGCAGGCCGAACGGGCTGGTGACAATTTCGATTTCGGTGAAGAGCTGGAGGAGTGGCAGGGTCGACTCGAGAAATACTGCCGCCAGCTGGATCGTGGCGTGATGGAGTACAACGCCGACACCTCCGCCGGTGACACGCTGGCATTTGAGCCGGACCTGACCGCCGGACACGATGAGCGGCTGTTCAGACTTGTCTGTGGCCTCTACGACCAGGTAGAGGCACTGCGCAATCGCCTGAAGAACAACCTGCTGGTGGATCGCCACGAGCAGCTGCTGGGTCTGAAGAAATCCTTCAATACCACTTTTGTGACCCATCTGTGCCATGCGATCTACCAGTCCATCAATGATGGCAAGCAGGTGCTGGATGATCTCAACAAGGAGCTGGAGCACCATCGCTTTGGCGCGGACCGGGAGCGCTTTCGTTTTGCCTATCGCTGGGTGCCGGAATTCAAGGAGTACTGGGATTTCTTCCGTGCGGTGATCGAGTTGCCGAACCTCGGCGAGGAGCAGAGCCTGTTTGACGCGGACCTGGATCCGCGCCACCAGAAGGTGCGCGATCGGTTGCTGGGTATGCTGTTGAGTGAAGACGAGCAGGTGGCGCGCAGGGAACTGGATCGTATCAGTGACTACCGTAACTACCGCAACTACGAGATCTACAAGGAGCCGGAGGGTAAGGAGCCCATTGCCCTCAGCCAGTACGGTACCGGTTCCGGCGGTCAGCTGGAGACGCCGGCCTATATCATCCGCTCCGCGGCGGTGACCTCCGCTTTCCGTTTCAACGAGGGCAGCAGCCACCTGCAGATGGTGCTGGTGGATGAGGCCTTCTCGAAAATGGATGAGACCCGCTCCAAGGAAGTGATCCGCTACCTGACCGAAACACTGGGGCTGCAGTTGCTGTTCATCATGCCCAGCAGCAAGTCCGGCCCGTTTATGGACCTGATCTCCAACCAGTTTGTATTCAGCAAGTGCCCGAGCCCCACGCCGGTCGGCCAGCTGAACACCCGGGTTTATGTCGATCGCAAGGTCTGCAACCGGGAACGGATCGAAGAGCTGTGGGCCAATCATCGCCGCACCATTCGTCAGCAGGCTTCCCTGGACTTTATGGAGCTGGTAGAAGGGGAGCCGGCTTAGGCGTGCTTAGCTGGCATGGGCTAGCCAAGTGTGCGGTTGATCATGGACTATGCGAAAATATTCGGTTATTACTGCCAGCGACAAGCAGACTTAGTGTTCCCCGCTGAATACCGGCGGTGAAGATAACCTTGGAGAGCCCATGCGTGTTTTCTCAATTCTCGTGATTTTTGTGATCGCCTTCGGTGGTGCTGCCATGCTGTACGAGCAGGAAAGCCGCAAGGTGAAGGGTGTGCTGACCCAGATCACCGAGCTGCAGGCGCAGCTGGGCGACCTGCAGGCCGAGGTCAACAAACTTCGCGGTGAATTGGAGGCGAACAAGCTGGCGGAGCGGCGACGCCCCGGGCTGAGGGAAATGGCCGCTGGCTCGCGTCGAACCCAGCAGGCGCAGGTCACCAACACCGCCCGGGAGCGTCAGGCCCCCAGCCGGGAGGAAAGGGCGCTGATCGCATCTGACGTCACCAGCGCGCCACCGGCCATTCGCCGTGAGGACGCCGATGCCGAGGACTCCGAGTGGAATCGGCCCACGGTTGATGCCGAGGAGTATCGTCGCGCAGACCTGAGCGGTAATGCCGGCGATGACACAGAGGCTGTCGACCCCTACCAGTAATGCCTTTTGGCAACGGTTGGCCCAAGTTTCTCCCCCTAAGGATCTCTCCGAGGGTTCTCCCGCCGGCGGATTCAGCCCTTGATTCCCTGGTCGGTGCCCCCATTCTGTTGAGTTGATCGCTTCCGCGGCATCCTGGCAAGCGAGCCGGGCGCTGAGCGCTGAACGCCGACTAAGTCGACTAGAGAGCCGCGGAGAATTCAGAATTTCAATCCGGTATCCCACTGATACCGGTTTCAGGGGTGCCCTGCAATGTCCTCCACCGACTTTTATGCCTCTCTAAACGCCCAACTAGAAGGCCTGCTCTCAGGCGAGCGCGACTGGCTGGCCAACACTGCCAATGCCAGTGCGCTGCTTTTTATGGAGTTGCCCGATGTCAACTGGGCCGGCTTCTACTTCCTCCATGGCGATGAGCTGCGGGTTGGTCCGTTCCAGGGCAAGCCAGCCTGTACCCGTATCCCGGTGGGTGCCGGTGTCTGCGGGACAGCGGTGGCCACAGGCGAGGCCCAGCTGGTAGAGGATGTGCACGAATTCCCGGGCCACATCGCCTGTGATGCCGTCTCCGCGTCCGAGGTGGTGATTCCCCTTTACGATGGTGATCGGTGCCTGGGTGTACTGGATATCGACAGTCCGTCAGTGGGCCGTTTCTCCGAGCAGGATCTGGCGGGGCTGAAACGCTTCGCTGAGGTGCTGCTGCATAGCAGCGACCTGTCCGGTGCCTGATGGCGCTGGTGTGGGAAAAGCGGTCCGGGGGCAACCACTACCAGGTGCGCTGCCATGGAGCCAGCATCCGCCTGTACAGCAACGGTGTCTTTCATTCCCAGTGGAATGAACGCGATCCTCTGAAAGGCTCCCTCTGGGAGCTGCTTTTCCTGCCGGCTTTTTTCCTGCCCAAGGAGCGTATCCGCTCCGTCCTCCTGCTGGGAGTCGGTGGCGGTGCGCTGATCCGGTTGTTGCAGCGTTTTTTGAATCCCGAGCGCGTCATCGGCGTGGACCTGGATCCTACCCATCTCACGGTCGCCCGCCGGTATTTCGGTGTCCGCGATGCCGAGCTGGTCTGTGCCGATGCCCGGTCCTTTGTTGCCGACTACCTCGCTGATCCCTCCAGCCCCGGCTTTGACCTCGTGATCGATGACCTGTTCGGGCACAGTGGCGGCGTTCCCGTGCGGGCCGTTGATGCGGATAAGCGCTGGTGCCGGCAGCTGTTGCAATTGGCCAGGGGCAGCGGCGGGGAAGGTGCTGATCCCGGGCTGGTGATTGCGAACTTCGGTAGCCGCCGTGAACTGCAGGCCAGCGCCTGGCGTTCGCCCGCCGTCCGCGAGAAGCTGGACAGCAGTTGGTCTGCGGAGCTGCCTGGCTACGAGAATTGCGTGCTGGCGGCCAGTGCCGGGCCCCTGGTGCGGCGGCAGCTGACAGCATCGGCGCCGCCTCAGATCAATCCGTCCTACGCGAGCTGTCGACTCAGCAGTCAACTTCGGGTTTTGCGTTGCTAAGGGTTAATTGGCGGCTTATCAGTCGCCGTGCCTATACTGAACGGGAGGTATTTCTTTTCGGGGTAGGTGCATGCGCTACAAAACAGTCGGCGAGGTGATTCAAGAAGACAAGGCGTTCCATGCGCAGCTTGCAAAGCAGTATGGGGAGTACGAGCAGCTGGTGTCAGACAAGCGTATCGAGCTGCTGTTGGATCAGCTACACCGCCGCGAAGAGGCGATGGCCCATACCCTCGATAACCTTCTCCACGATGTGCACCCGGGCGCACTGAGAACCTGGGTTCAGTTTGCCCCCGAAGGTCGTGAGCCGGAATTTCTTCAACGTTTGCGTAATGTGGACCTGCAGGACCTGGATGAAATTGCCAAGCTTGCCATGGATATCGAGGTTTACCTGGCCGACCACTATCGGGATTTACTGCTGGATGCCGATACACCGTCCGCCCGGGAGGCCTTCGAGCGCCTGCTGCAGTTGGAGGAACTCGAGGAGCACACTCTCTCGATGAATCTGTTTAACCTGCGGGATTATTGAGTTCGGCTCTACTTGGCGGTGCCATCCAGCGGGCCGTCCAGTCGGTAAACGCAAAAGCCCTTGTCCCTGAGCAGCAGTTTTGCGCTGCTGAAATAGTGGAGCGACTTTTTGCCGAGAGGTATGAATTCGTTGACCACAAACAGGGCGCGGCCACTGCGGCGAAGCAAGCGCGCGGCGTTACTGAGGAAGCGCGAGGTGAGGTCGCCCTCCATCTGAAACCCCTGGTGGAAGGGAGGGTTGCAGATCACCAGGTCGGCGATGCCGTCACCCAGCTCAGCACCGGCATCGGAGGGGACGACGGTACCGCGAAGGTCACGCCTCTTGAAGTTTTCCCGGCAGGCAATCAAGGCCGCGGCGTTGTTGTCCGTGGCGGTAAAGTGAAAATCCCCACACTTGGCCAGCTCCGTGCTCAGGTAGCCGTATCCGCAGCCCAGGTCCACCACGCTGGCACCATCCGTGGGCTTGTGCTCGTCAAAAGTGCCAGCCAGTAACGCGCTGCCGGTGTCTACCTTGTTCCAGCCAAATAGTCCCGGCTTACTGCATAGCCCATCGATTTTCTCCAGAGCGCGCAGTTCAGGATAATTGTCTTCGTCGAGTCGGTTCTCTGCGGAAAGGGGACTGTGGAGAATGTTGAGGCTCAGGTATTCGCTGCCGTGTTTTTCTAGTTGTTTTGAAGAGCCGAAGCAGCTGGCGGTCTTCGCAGCGTAGGTTTTGATACCACTTTGCTTGCCGCCCAAAAGGGCTAGCTCGCCGCCCAACCCGAGCGCGCGGTGGCATTCGTTGATCACGTGATGGACGACTGCTTTTTCCTTTGAGACCGGGTAAACAATGCGTCGATAGTGCCGCTCGGTTTCGTCCAGGCGAAAATCATTGAAGAAACTGTGCCGCACCTTTCCTTCCGCGAGCCGCGCGATATCCCAGCGATTGGTGAGCAGGTCACCGCTATAGGAGAACCCGGAAAACAGCAGAGACTTGCTGTTTTCATCGGCGATCCACAGGGTCTCCGACGGGTTCTCCATAAGCAGCTGTTGGAGCAGGGTGGACATGGTGACTTCCGGCTATCCGACTGTAGGTGTTTGATCCGGGCTCAGGTGACGGACTCGATTTCCTCGGGTGAGAGTGGGCGGTAATCCCCCTCGGGCAGGTCTTCATCGAGGACTATATCCCCGATGCGTTCGCGGTGTAGTTCCAGAACGCGGTTACCGAGGGCGGCGAACATCCGTTTTACCTGGTGATAGCGACCCTCTCCAATCGTCAGCTGCACCTCATTGGCAAAGAGGATTTCCAGCTTGGCCGGTTTGGTGCGTTTCTTTTCACCCTCGAGCCAGATGCCCTTGGCAAACTTCTCCACTGCACCTTCGTCGATCCGCTCTGCCAGAAGGGCGTAATAGGTTTTCTCACAATGGTGACGGGGTGAGGTGATCTTGTGGGACCACTGTCCGTCGTCGGTGAGCAGCACCAGGCCGGTGGTGTCGATATCCAGCCGGCCGGCGATCCGCAGCTTGTGCTTGTTGGGCTCGTCAATCAGGTCGAGCACCGTGGGGTGCTCGCTGTCCTTGGTGGCGCTCACGTAACCCAGCGGCTTGTGCAGCATGAAATAGCGAGGGCCCGCCTCTTGCAGGGGCTCGCCGTCCAGGCAGAGTTCATCTGTCTCGTGCACTTTTGTCGCCGGGTCGCTCACCACTTCGCCGTTGACCGTGATGAGCCCGGCTTTGGCTGCGCGCTTGACCTCGGCCCGTGACAGATCGGTGACCTGACTGACGGCTTTATCCAGCCGCATCGCTTTGCTCTGCTTACTGCTCAAGCCGTTCAGCCCATCTTGCGCTCGCCGGAATCGACGGACTGGTAAATAAGGGTGTTGATAGTCATGGGGCCCACGCCGCCCGGTACCGGGGTGTAGGCAGCCACGCGATCCACCAGAGGGGCCAGTTCGATATCGCCGACACCGCCGGGATGGTAACCGGCGTCGACAACCACCGCGCCATCCTTGATCCATTCAGCCTTGATAAACTCCGGCCGGCCGACGGCGCCGACCACGATATCCGCGCGACGGATGTGGTCTGCGAGATCCCTGGTGCGGCTGTGGCAGATGGTGACGGTGGCATTGGCGTTCAGCAGCATGGCAGCCATGGGCTTGCCAAGAATCGGGCTGCGCCCGACAACGACGGCGTGCTTGCCTTCCAGCTCGATCTCATAAGCTTCCAGCAGTCGCATGATGCCCTTGGGGGTCGCACAGCCGTATGCCTCTTCTCCCATGGCCATACGGCCGAAGCCGAGGCAGGTGACACCGTCTACATCTTTATCCAGACGAATGGCGTCGAAACAGGCGCGCTCATCGATCTGCTCGGGAACCGGGTGCTGCAGCAGAATGCCGTGCACGTTCGGGTTTTCATTCAGCTCTTCGATCTTGTTCAGCAGCTCTTCCGTGGTGGTGGAAGAGGGCAGTTCCACCTGCAGCGAATCCATGCCGATCCGGCGGCAGGCGTTGCCTTTCATTTTTACGTAGGTAGCGGAGGCGGGGTCATCGCCAACGAGAATGGTGGCCAGGATCGGGGTCTGGCCGCCGCTTTTTTCCTTTAACTTGACCACGCGAGCGGAGAGTTCTTCCTCGGTCTTTTGGGCCAGGGCCTTGCCATCGAGAACCAGTGCAGACATACGGATATCTCAAACAGTAAATAACGATCTTGGGCGGTTGCCGGGGGAAACGCGGAACGTCGCTTGCCACCGTCTCGGGCAGCAGCCCGCTTGCGATCCCGGCAGGGGTTGCGAGGGGCGCTATTTTGTCACAGGCCGCGAATAATTTCCCTATCTGGTCACCGGTTGACCGCTACAATGAAATCTCTGCAAAAAGAATAGCTTAGCGCCGTTGACTCCCCCGGGGACCCTGAGTATTATGCGCGCCTCGTCAGGGAGGCGAGCTTCGGAAAACAGCGCTAAGCAGCTTTTCGCAGGCAATCCCTGAAGAGAACGGGGCATAGCGCAGTCTGGTAGCGCGCCTGCTTTGGGAGCAGGATGTCGGGGGTTCGAATCCCTCTGCCCCGACCAGATTCGATCGGGTTTCCTTGCGCCCGTAGCTCAGCTGGATAGAGCATCCGCCTTCTAAGCGGATGGTCGCAGGTTCGAGTCCTGCCGGGTGCGCCATCCTTTTGAAGGTGGCTATAGTTTGGCAGAATCGATAGAGTCCGCTGCCAGCTAGAAGTCGCAGGACTATCCCGGCCCATCAGCACAGCTGATGGGCGTCGAAACAGACGCAAAGCAGTGCTTTGCAATCGTCTGCTTCGACCCTGCCGGGTGGAGATCTGGCAGGTCCGATGTAATGTAACGCAGCCACAAGGCGTTACAGTTGTCACGATTAATGGTGGCCGTAGCTCAGTTGGTAGAGCACAGGATTGTGGCTCCTGAGGTCGCGGGTTCGATCCCCGTCGGCCACCCCATATACCGGTCCCTCGGGACCACAGAGAAGCCCGGCACTGTCCGGGCTTTTTTGTGCCTGTTTGTCGGCTCTCGTGCCCCAGGGGCAAACTGTCGTATTTGGTGGTAAAATCCGCCGCTCATTTGTAAAACGAACAACCAACGAATTAGAGGGTATCCGGTGTCCACGACCACTTTAGAGCGCAAAGCAACCAATGTTCACTGGCACGACGGCGAGGTCACTCGTGAGAACCGTGCCAAGATGCTGGGTCACAAGGGCGTGACTCTATGGTTCACCGGCTTGTCGGGCTCCGGCAAAAGCACCGTTGCAGTGGCGGTCGAGAAGGCGCTGATGGCCCGTGGCGTGCTGAGCTACCGTCTCGATGGCGACAATATCCGCCTCGGCATCAATGCGAACCTGGGCTTTTCTGCTGAAGATCGGCAGGAAAATATCCGCCGTGTGGGCGAAATCTCAAAGCTGTTTGCCGATACCGGCGTGGTGGTGCTGAGCAGCTTTATCAGCCCGTACCGTGAAGACCGTGAGATGGTGCGTCGCATGCATGTCGAGGCTGACCTGCCTTACCTCGAGGTGTTCGTCGACTGCGCACTGGAAGAGGCCGAGGCCCGCGACCCGAAAGGTCTGTACAAGAAGGCCCGTGCCGGCGAAATCCGTGGTTTCACCGGTATTGATGACCCGTACGAAGCTCCGGCGGCACCGGAACTGCATCTGCATACTGACAAGATGACCCTCGAGGAAGAAGTCGAGATGATCCTGTCCAACCTGCAGGCCCGCGGCATCATCGCCTGATCCGGTCCTTACACCTCTTAAGCAGACTGTCCCGGCCACCTGCGTCATCCCGACGAAGGCCGGGATGCAGCTCAGTAATCATGCCCCGCGTGATGGTCTATGGATGCCGGCCTGCGCCGGCATGACGACGGGGAAATTGCCACCTCAGTCGACGCCCCGGACTTGATCCGGGGTCCACAAGCTACTGAGTAACGACGCCCCACAGCACTTCCCGCCCAATCCTATTCTGGATGCCGGCATGACGACGGGGAAATTGCGACCTCAGTCGACGCCCCGGACTTGATCCGGGGTCCACAAGCTACTGAGTAACGACGCCCCACAGCACTTCCCGTCCAATCCTATTCTGGATGCCGGCCTGCGCCGGTATGACGACGGGGAAATTGCCACCTCAGTCGTCGCCCCGGACTTGATCCGGGGTCCGCAAGCCACTGAGTAACGACGCCCCACAGCACTTCCCGTTCAATCCTATTCTGGATGCCGGCCTGCGCCGGCATGACGACGGGGAAACTGCCACCTCAGTCGTCGCCCCGGACTTGATCCGGAGTCCACAAGCCACTGGGAAACGACGCCCCACAGCACTTCCCGTCCAGTCCTATTCTGGATCCCGGCCTGCACCGGCATGACGACGGGGGAAATTGCCACCTCAGTCGTCACCCCGGACTTGATCCGGGGTCCATAAGCCACTGAGTAACGACGCCCCACAGCACTTTCCGTCAATCTATTCTGGATGCCGGCCTGCGCCGGCATGACGACGGGGGAAACTGCCACCTCAGTCGTCACCCCGACCGTAATTTCCTGCCCTGAACTATCCCACAACAGGCAGCGTTTCACTCTCGCCTAAGTTCGTCCGCGCCATCGCTTCGCGTATCTCTGCGGACATGTTGTTTGATCCGCCAACCGACGGTGGAGATGGCGATGGCCACATATACTCAGACTATATCGAGGGCGTGAGAGTAGTCTGGAGGCAGATATGTCAGGACGGAGAGGACAGATACTCTCTGGCATCGTGATTGCGGTCTTTCTGGCGCTGGGTGCCGGGGTCTGGTATGGCTACCAGGAGTTGCCAAGAATCCCCGGAGTGCCCAAGGCGCCCGTGGTTGGGGTACCGGAGGGCGCTCTCAACCACCGGCCTCAGCCAGCCTATGATGGACCGCACCCGCGGGTGATGCCAAGACCCCCGGAGTATTACCCTTTCCCCATCACCATCGGTGAGATTGGCCCGGTGGAAACCCTCTTTGCCGGTCCTTCAACTTACCCCTTCTACTGTGACGAAAATAGCGTCACCAAGCGTCAGCCGCTGATCGACAACCATGACGGCGAGGGCGTGCCGGTGTTCGCGGAAGGGGAGGATGGAGAACTGACCGACGAGGTCATCGGCTACAGCCGCGACTGCAGCCACGCCACTGCAGTGACCTATTACTACCGCAGTACCATCGACGGCGATTTTCGCCTGCTGGAAGAGGCCAATGGCGATATCGATCAGGTCACGGTGAATGGCCGTACAACCGACTTTATCGTGCGGCTCGAGACCGGCACCATCAACCGCTATCACTATGCGATCGCTGCCCTCAAAGGGGACGCTGAAACCGCGGCCCGGCCCAGTCCTTCCAACTGGAATCGGCGGCTGATTTACCAGATGCGCGGTGGTGTCGGGGTAGGGCGTCGGCAGGGCGACATCAGCAAAGGCGATATTGTCTCCAGGCGCGCGGACCAGCTCGCCCGTGGCTATGCCATCGTCTACTCCACAGCCAACCAGACCAGTAACCACTACAACATCTGGCTGGCGGAAGACACTGCGCGTCGCCTGAAGAAGCAGTTTACGGCGCTCTATGGCGAGCCCCTCTACACAGTCGGGCTGGGCGGTTCCGGCGGTGCCATCCAGCAATACCTTTTCGCCCAGAATGCCCCGGGCCTGCTGGACGCGGCCATTCCCCTTTACTCCTACCCAGATATGGTCACCCAGACCATCTATGTCTTTGACTGCGAACCGCTGGAGTACTTTTTCGATGTGCTGGATGTTGGCAACCCGCGCTGGAAGGATGCCCGCGAGCGCACGGTGATCCAGGGTCTCTCCGCCAGTAATGAGGTAGAGAGTCGCTTCAGCACCCTGAAGACAGCTGCCGCTCTGTTCGATGGCCGCTACCGAGACGGAACGGAGGGTGCCACCGAATGTACCCAGGGTTGGCGGGGGCTAGTGCCGCTGGTCAACAACCCCAATTTCGCTCACTTCGAGAAGCACTTTGACGATGCGGTAGCGGAGCGCACTCACTGGACCCACTGGGAAGACTTGCGGCAATTTTACGGTGCCGGTGACTCCGGTTACGCAAACAGCGCCTGGGACAACGAAGGTGTCCAGTACGGACTGGCTGCGCTGGCAGATGGCGAGATTTCCGTCGACACCTTCCTGCGCCTGAATGCCAGCATCGGTGGCTGGAAGGATCCGATTAACCAGGCCGGGGAAAAATTGTGGTTCCTGAACGGCGACCTGTTTCCGCCAGAGCTCTCGGTCTGGAGCGAGCAGAACATGAGGATCGGCAGCCTCGACCGACCGGCATCGCGCAGTCGGGCCAGCATGGAGGCTATTGAGGGCATCTACCGGTCCGGTCACGTATTTCTTGGAGACGCGGAGATCCCCATTATCGATCTGCGCCATTACCTGGATGACGAGCTGGACATGCACCACAGCGTGGCGTCTTTCTCTGCCCGCGAACGCATGCGCCGGGCCCGCGGCCATGCCGACAATCAGCTTATCTGGGTGGCACACAAAGACTACACGCCGCTGGACGAGGCCCTCGATACCATCGACCGCTGGATGCTGAATATCATGGACAACCCGGAAGCCGGCGTTGCTGCCAATCGGCCGGTTGATGCCGGTGACCAGTGCTATGACCAGGAGGGCAATATCATTGCGGTCGGTCCGGACGTCTGGGATGGCGCCTGGAATAGCCGGCCCACCGGCGCGTGTATGGAGGAGTATCCGGTCTATCGCACCTCTCGTCAGGTGGCGGGTGCACCAATCACGGACGATGTGTTCAAGTGTCAGCTACAGCCGGTGGAGCAGGCCCTGACCAGTGGCGTTTATGGGGCGAGCAGCGAGGCCATTGCGGAGCGTATGGTGGACATGCAGCGGATTTTCCCGACAGGTGTCTGCAATTACAGCCAACCGGACCTGGCCCGCCCCAGCGAAGACCTGATCCCCGCACGGGAACCGGTTCGCATCGCTGGTCACCTGATTTCGCCCGATTATCGTCAGGCCGGCGATAAGCTGGCGGAGGAGGAGCTCGAGCAGCCAGTGCCGGTTTCGCTACCACTGGAGCAGGGCGCGCGGGACTGAATTTGAGCAGATTGCTTGCACTTTGAGCGCCGGTGAAAAATATCGCTGGCGCGTATTTGTTTCTTGTTGACACCCGAACTCCATCGGGTATGATGCGCGTCGCTCGAGGGGGCAAGGCCCCAAACCACAGAGCGTCGCGAAAGCGAAATGGGTGGTTAGCTCAGTTGGGAGAGCGACGGCCTTACAAGCCGTAGGTCACAGGTTCGACCCCTGTACCACCCACCATCTCCTTTTGGGAGGTGCACTACCGAGGACCGGTAGTTCAGTTGGTTAGAATGCCGGCCTGTCACGCCGGAGGTCGCGGGTTCGAGTCCCGTCCGGTCCGCCAAATACAAAAAAGCCCCCTCACGAAAGTGAGGGGGCTTTTTTGTATTTGTCAGATCGTCGTGACAGAACCCTCGTTCGACAAATCGGCAGGAAAGCCGATTTGGACGATGCCGCATTGCGGCATCGCCCGCAGGGCGAGGGCCAGGATGGCCCGAGTCAGTCCCGTCCCGCTACGAAGCTCTGATTTGCTCAGTTGGAAGAGCTGAGCTTTTTTGTATCTTTCAGATCGGCGTGACACAAAAATGTCCGGAACAATTTTGGACAGTGGCGCGCAGCGGCACTGCCCGTAGGGTGAGGGCCGGGATGGCCCGAATCAGTACCCTCGTTCGACAAATTCGTCAGGAACGGATTTGGGCAGCTTTAGCTGGCCGAAGGCCGAGCCACATGGATGTGGCGAGTCATTGCACTAGCCAGTCCCGCCCCAGAATTTACTATTCCATCAAATTGAAACGCCACTTAAACCGGCTAGTTCATTCGCATTTCTGGGATAGCAACACCAAAAACCGTTCAACAGAATGGCTGGAATGATTGAAGCGTCGAGGCGCCTTGGGTGGCCCCAACGCGTTGCCATTGGATGCCCATCTAGCCCAAGCAGTGAGGTTTTTACAACACTACGAAACAACGCAGGTAATGCAGTAAACGAGCTCAGTTGCTTTTACGTTCGCTTTCGAGCTCAAGCCGTCACCAACACCTTCCCATTCCGCTCTCCCTCCGCAGCCAGTGACACCGCGCGTTTGATATCTTTCACGCTGAACACGCTGTCGATCGGTGCTTTGAGTTCTCCCGCGGCAATCAGTTTGGTCAGCTCCCCATAAACCGTCATCTGCTGCTCCGGAGACGCGTTCTCAAACCATTTCGCCAGCCAGAAACCTTTCAGGGAGACTCCGCGAAAGATCAGCGAAGCAGGCGAGATCTTGCACGGCTTGCCGCTCATCATGCCGTAGTTAACCAGGGTTGCTCCCTCCTCCAGGCTATCGGCGATGCGCCCGGTCGCGGTATCGCCCACGGCGTCGATGCCGAGACGGATTGGAGCGCCGCCCGTCGCCTCCTTCACGCGGCTTGCCAGGTCGTCACCATCGACCAGCACGACATCTGCTCCCTCTTCTTTGAGAGGTGCAACCAGAGACTCGCGGCGCACGATGTTTACTGTCTTGAAGCCGCGGATCTTTGCCAGCTGGATCAGGTAGCTACCGACGCCGGAGTTGGCCGCGTTTTGAATCACCCAGTCCCCCGACTGCAAATCCACGAACTCGCTCAGCAGCAGTGATGCCGTGGGCGGATTGATGGAGATCATCGACAATTGCTGCGGATCTGCCTCATTGGGCAGGGGGATCAGCTTGTCCGCTTGGGCAACCAGGTGTGTTCGCCAGGTGCCGCAGCCCACCGGGAGTAACACTGTCTGGCCAACAGCAGGCTTATCGACACCAGGGCCGAGCTCAACCACCTTGCCAACGCCCTCATTCCCCCCCACAGCAGGGAGGGGCGGCAACATCCCGTATTCGCCGGTCAGTGTCAGCACATCGGATGGATTGATGGGGGCTGCCAGCAGCTCCACGAGTACTTCCCCCTCCCCGAGAGCCGGTTTTTCGAATGGCACCGCCTCGATTACATTCTGCGGCACTGGGCCGCGCTCTTGATATTCCGCTTTCAACATTGCTGGTTTCCTTTTCCTATGGGCGTTGGTTGGTTGGGTAGGACTCTAAATCAAGAAAATGACCATAGACCACTCACCTGTCATGATGACCAGCCATCACTGCAGTTGATAACAGCCCGATTTGATCTAACTTGGCTATACGCCTTGCAAAATGTCCGGTTTAGCACTAAGTTTCGGACAAAAGCGCAATTGGAGTGTTGCAGTGAGCATCTCAGCCTCAGTCAAATCCAGTCCAACGGAAGGCGCCGTCCTGCTGGAGGCGTTGCTGCGCACCGGTGAGCAGCTCGGGCTGAGAAAGCGGGAGCTCGGGGACATCATTCACCTAGATGACCGCACCCTGCGCCGCAAGGTCGAGCTCGATCCGGAGAGTGCGCCGGGTCAGCTGGGACTTTTGCTGGTGCGCGCCTATCGATCTGCCTTTGTGCTGATGGGTGGAGAGGAGGGCGCCCGCCACTGGTTCCAGACTGAGAACCGGGCTTTGAACGGTGTACCCCGAGAGATCGCTACCCGAATTGACGGCCTGGTTCGTGTTGTCAGTTACCTGGACGCCATGCGGGGCAAGGTGTGAGCGACTCCCTGACTGATCTCATCCTCACCACAAGACGTCGCTTGCTGGGAAAGCTCTATCGGATTGTGGAGTCTCAGGAGGAGGTCGCTACCCGGGGGCTGGTGGACAGTCTCCAGAAACAACAGGTGCTAGAAAGTCTGCTGGAGCGGAGCAAGCCGGAAAGCTTGCCTGGAAGTGAGGGCCTTCACTACCTGCTGGCCACGCCGTTCCGTTACCCTCCGTTGCCCTGGGGCTCCCGGTTCGGGCGTGTTGCAGAGAACGGCATTTTCTATGGCAGCAAAAGCGTAACCACAGTACTTGCGGAGGCCGCGTTTTACCGGTTGCGCTTCTACTCCGATATGGCTGAGCCGCCACCTCGTCCGATCACCAGTTACCACAATATCTTCTCTGCCAAGTATCGCATCCACCAGGGTGTGGCACTGCAGGATGCTGGCTGGCGGCCGCACTGGCAAAAGCTGAGTGACCCGGCGGATTATCGCTTCACCCAGCAATTGGGCGCAAAATTGCGGGGGCTGGGTATCGAAGGCATAGAGTCTATTTCCGCCCGGGCGATCCAGTCGGGGCTCAGCAGTCTGCCCACCGAAGGCGATATCGAGGGCACTGAGGGAATCAATGTGGCGCTTTTCGAGCCTACCTGTCTCCTCAAGCGTCCCCCCGCTCAGGAGGCCGACGTGACTGCTGAAACCAACAAAGACGGAGTCACTTTCCTGATCAAGAGCGCGGATCGCGTGGAGACCCACGAGTTCCAGAGCGCCAGTTTTGTGGTCGAGGGGCGGCTCCCCGAGCCCGCTTGATCTTCCCCCACCCGATCTTATCCCCGTAGACGGAAAATCCGGTGACACTCCGATACCTTTCAGAACTGACTCTCCCCGAGCTCGAGCGGGCCGCTCGCGAAGTACCTTATCAGCGTCTACCCGACGAGCTGTTTCCCGGGATCGAGGTCTGGATTCGCCGGGACGACCTACTTGATCCGCTGATTTCCGGCAACAAGGCCTACAAGTTGTTGTTCAACCTGCTAGAGGCTCGCGACCAGGGTGCTGAAAAAATAATCACCTGTGGTGGCGCCTGGTCAAATCATATCCACGCTGTTGCCGCAGCAGGCCGTCGATTCGGACTTGAGACTGTCGGCATCATCCGGGGCCAGCGCCCAAAGCACCTCAGTGCCACGCTTCAGGACGCCGAACGCTTTGGTATGGAACTTTGCTTTGTGTCCCGTGATCTCTACCGTAAGCGCAGCAAGTCCGGCTTCCTGAGTGAGGTCGGATTACAAGAGCGGGGCGCTTTCTTTGTACCGGAAGGTGGCGCGAACCTGAAAGGCGCGCGTGGCGCGGAGTTTCTTGGCCGGATCATCGATGAAACGGCTCCGGTGCGGTTCGGTCAGGTCTGGCTGGCATGCGGCACGGGTTTGACTTTGGCCGGTGTTCAAGCGGGGCTTGAAGCGACAGGAGTCGTTGGAGTGCCAGTATTGAAAGCAGGTCGATCAATATTCGAACAAGCTGTATCTTGGCTGCACGAGTTGAGCAGTAATGCCCGATTGGAGCGATTGCGAGAGGGCTACGACTGCGGCGGATATGCTCGGATGACGCCTGAGCTGAAAGCATTTATGAGAACTTTTGAGCGGATGGCTGGTGTGCCTCTGGATCCCGTTTACACCGCAAAGTTAGCTTATGCGCTCCACGGGGAGCTGCAGGCAGATAAGATCTCACCAGGCGCAAGAATCCTGCTGCTGCACTCCGGTGGACTGCAGGGAAGGCGGGGATTGGCAATGGGGAAGTTCAAAAAATAATCAGTCCATCGTGGCGTTCGCCTTGGGGCAAGCTCGACCCGGGTGCCTCTGTGCTGCATAATTGGCGATTGTTTTGAGTACGGCTAGCTAGATAGTCATAAGAATGATGTTCCTGGGGGGATGTGTGCGCAAAGGAATAATTCTGGCGGGGGGGACGGGTAGCCGGCTCTTTCCTTTGACTAAGGCGGTAAGCAAGCAGCTGATCCCCGTCTATGACAAGCCCATGATCTATTACCCGCTGACAACGCTGATGTTGGCGGGCATCCGGGATATCCTGATTATCTCCACACCAGAGGACTTGCCAGCATTTGAGCGGCTTCTCGGTTCCGGTGAGTCCTGGGGTGTAAACCTTTCCTATGCGGAGCAACCTTCTCCTGATGGGCTGGCTCAGGCCTTCATCATCGGTGAATCCTTTATCGGGGATGATAGCTGCGCCCTGGTGCTCGGCGACAATATCTTTTATTCCCATGATTTCCTGAGCTTGCTGCAACGCGCCTCATCCAGAGAACAGGGCGCAACTGTGTTCGGTTACCACGTCAATGATCCCCGCGCCTATGGCGTGGTCGAGTTTGATGAGGAAGGCAGAGCGCTCTCCATTGAAGAAAAGCCCGCAGAGCCCAAGTCAAAATATGCCGTCACCGGCCTCTATTTTTATGACAATCAGGTGGTAGAGATTGCCAAGTCTATCCAGCCATCTGCCCGTGGCGAGCTGGAAATTACTGATATCAATCGGGCTTATCTCGAGGCCGGCACCCTGACGGTGGAGTTACTCGGTCGCGGTGCGGCGTGGCTTGATACAGGGACCCACGACAATCTACTCGCAGCAAATCACTTTGTGCAAACTATTGAAGCCCGCCAGGGGCTCAAGATAGCGTGTCCTGAAGAAGTAGCCTACCGGATGGGCTATATCTCCGCCGCACAACTTAAAGGACTGGCTGAGCCTCTGCGCAAGAGTGGTTATGGTGAGTATCTGCTTCAGGTACTCGAAGACCGGGTGTTCTGATCATGGAGCTGATTGATACAAAGATACCTGACGTCAAGTTGCTTCAGCCCAGAGTGTTCGGTGACGAACGCGGTTTCTTCATGGAAACCTTCCGCGATGCCTGGTTCCGCGAGCAGGTAGCAAATGTAAGCTTCGTGCAGGATAACCATTCGAAATCCGCCAGGGGAATCCTGCGTGGGCTGCACTACCAGACCGAGCACACGCAGGGCAAACTTGTGCGTGTCGTGCAGGGAGAGGTTTTCGATGTGGCGGTGGATGTGCGGGAGGGGTCACCGACTTTCGGTCAATGGGTTGGCGAATATCTCTCTGCGGAAAATGGTCGTCAGCTCTGGGTTCCCGCCGGCTTTGCTCACGGTTTTTACGTGACCACTGAATCCGCAGAGTTCGTCTACAAATGCACGGATTACTACCATCCCCAGAGCGAAATTAGCGTCAAATGGGATGACCCTACCATCGGTATCGGCTGGCCAGTGCCGGCAGGGCAGCAACCTCAGTTGTCAGTCAAAGACCTGGACGGTCTGCCACTTGCGCAGGCGCCCCGACTGCCGCTCCAATATTAAGAAGTGACCAGCTGTGAAGAATGCATTGATTTTAGGCAAAAGCGGCCAAGTGGCTTGGGAGCTGGTGCGCACTTGCCCTGATGGCTGGAAGGCTACTGCCTGTGGGCGTAACGAGTTAAACCTCAATCATCCGTCCCAGTTGCAAGACGCCGTCAACGAGTTGAATCCCGACCTGCTGATTAATGCGGCAGCTTATACCGCGGTAGATAAAGCGGAGTCCGAAGTTCAGCAGGCTTACCAGGTTAATCAGCAAGCAGTAGCGACAGTCGCGGATGTTGCAAAGCAGTTTGACCTCCCGTTGATCCATATCTCAACGGACTTCGTCTTTGATGGTAACCATTCCAGTCCCTATACCAATACTGATCCCACAAACCCGCTCAGCGTTTACGGCGCCAGCAAGTTGGCGGGAGAGGCGGAAATCCGCAGCCGTGAGCTTGCCTGCGCCCTGATCTTGCGCACCTCCTGGGTGTACTCCTCTCATGGGCAAAACTTCGTCAAGACCATGTTGCGCCTGATGGGCGACCCGGAGCGGGAACAGCTTGCTGTTGTCTGTGATCAGGTCGGCAGCCCTACATGGGCGAAGACCCTCGCGGAGGCGATATGGAAAGCCGGGGAGTCGATGGTCACAGGACAATCCGTAAACGGCACAACGATAGCGAATTGGACCGACGCGGGCGTCGCCTCCTGGTATGACTTTGCTGAGGCTATTCAAGAGCTCGCGCTGCAGAAAAAGCTTTTGAAGACAGCAATGCCCATCCGTCCGCTCCTGCACACGGCTTACCCGACTCCTGCCAAGCGACCGCAATATAGTGTGCTGGATAAATCCGGCTTTGAAGAACTCTACCGGTGCCAGACCAAGCATTGGCGCAAGCAGCTTGACGGTATGTTGGAGGAGCTGGTCGCGCAAGTAGAGAGCAAAGAGAAAAAGAACGAATATGTCTGAGAATATAGCAAGTCGAGCCACCAGAAGACTTCTCGTCACTGGGGGGGCGGGTTTCATTGGTGCCAACTTTGTCCACTACTGGCTGCAAAAGCACCCCGACGATATCGTGGTAGTGTTGGATGCCCTTACTTATGCCGGCAACCGGGCCAGTCTATCTTCCGTGGAGTCACATCCGGGATTTACCTTCGTCCATGGCGACATTTGTAATACCAGTCTGGTGGAGGAATTGCTGCTGGAGTACTCCTTGGACACCATTGTCCACTTTGCGGCCGAATCCCATGTGGACCGCTCGATAAGTGGGCCGGATGCGTTTATCGAAACCAATATCATTGGTACACACAGCCTCCTCAAGGCGGCGAAGAAAATCTGGATCGACCTGCCTGCGGCCGATGGTTTGCCGCCCATGGGTCATCGCTTCCACCATGTGAGTACAGACGAGGTCTACGGCACCCTGGAGCCTAATGATCCGGCATTTGCTGAAACTACGGCGTACGCACCTAATTCTCCTTACTCGGCGAGTAAAGCAGCATCAGATCACCTGGTTCGAGCGTACCACCATACGTATGGTTTGCAGGTGACTACCTCAAATTGCTCCAATAACTACGGCCCTTTTCATTTCCCCGAGAAGCTCATTCCGTTGATTGTCACCAACATCCTCCATGACCGGCCGATCCCGGTCTATGGCGACGGCAAGCAGGTCAGGGATTGGCTGTATGTAGAGGATCATGCGAGAGGTATCGAGCTTGTACTCAAAAAGGGGCAGGTCGGTGAGAACTACAACATCGGGGGGCATAACGAGTGGCACAATATTGAGATCGTAAAGCTCGTGTGCCAATTGATGGATGAGCAATTCGCTGAAAATAAGGAGCTCTCGGAAAGTTACCCGTCAGCCAAGAAAGCCTCTGAGTGCAGGAGCCGGGACCTGATCCGATATGTCACCGATCGACCGGGCCACGACCGCCGCTACGCGATTGATGCACTCAAGAGTCGTGAAGAGCTGGGTTATGCCCCTCAGGAGAGTTTTGAGTCCGGCATTAAGAAGACTGTCAGCTGGTATCTGGCCAATGCAGACTGGTGGCGACCACTAGTTGTGCGGTAACCGGCTTCAAGACGGCGATGGCTCGGTTTTTGCTACAGGCTTCTTAAGCGGCCCGGCATTATGTGGCGTTTTGCAAAAAAGAGCGCGCTGTTATCAGTCAGGATGCAAACTCACAAATACGCTGGCTAATTTTTGCTCCATGTGAGTGTGTTTTGCTCTAACTTGGCCGCACGCGGCGTGACACCAGTTGATAATTGCGTCACAAAATGTGTCCGGGGTAGAATGCTCGATTGTTTGAAGTGGCAGTGGCAGTGGCATTTCTTGGTAGGTCGCTGCCGGACAGGTGGGGTTATCCGGCAGGGACTTTGCAATGAGCTGGGGTAGGGGTGTCTCGGCTAACACGAGAAAAGAAAGAAGAAGCCAGTTTAAGTGACCTGATCTAGTTCAGGCGCCTCGGGGGAACGGTGTCAGAATTCCATAACATTGGCCTGATCGGTCGTACTGAGAGTGACAGCGCAGTGCTGTCACTGAAGCGGCTAATGGCCTTCCTGAAAAAGGGAGGCTACGAGGTCGTTCTGGAGCAGGAAACGGCTACCGGGGTCAGTGACCACAAAGCCAGGGTCTCGACCAGAGACAAGCTCGGCGAACTTTGCGATCTGGTTATCGTAGTCGGTGGCGATGGCAGCCTCTTGGGGGCTGCACGCGCGCTCGCCAAATACAGTGTGCCGCTTCTGGGTATCAACCGCGGCAGGCTGGGCTTCCTCACAGACATTACCCCTGATGAAATTGAGCTGAAGGTCGGCGAAGTACTGGCAGGCAAGTACATGGCGGAGAGCCGGTTCCTGCTCGACATGTCCGTCACCCGCGACGGCAAGCCAGTCGGCAAGGGCTCGGCGCTTAACGATGTGGTGATTCACCCCGGTGAATTTATCCGCATGATCGAATTTGACCTGTTTATTGATGGTCAATTCGTGTACACCCAGCGTTCTGATGGCCTGATCATCTCCACCCCTACAGGCTCAACGGCCTATGCCCTCTCGGGCGGTGGCCCGATTATGCACCCAAAGCTGGATGCAATTGTCGTGGTGCCCCTGAATCCCCACACGCTAAGCAGCAGGCCAATTGTTGTTGAGGGAAGCAGTGAGTTCAAAGTCATAGTAGGAGAGCACAATGTGGCCCTGCCGCATGTGACCTGTGACGGTCACGACCAGATTATTACTGAGCCCGGCGATGTCATCCGCATCCATAAGAAACCCCATCGGCTGACCCTGATTCACCCGATTGACCACAATTTCTACGAGACATGCCGTTCAAAACTGAACTGGCAAAACAATTAAAAAAAACGACGAGAACATAGAGTTTAAACGTGAGTAACACGAGTATTACACCAGTCATTCTTTGCGGCGGTTCCGGCACCCGGTTGTGGCCCAAATCCCGGAAGATGTTGCCCAAGCAACTGCTGAGCCTGACTGGTGAGCAGACCATGCTACAACAGACCCTTGAGCGTGTTCGCGGCTTCGCCAAGCCGATCACCTCCTCGAGGACGTGGACCAGTTCCATCAGGCTGTTGATATTGGCTTGGAAAAATCCATCGACGGTGGCCTGGTGACATTCGGCATCGTGCCGACAGCGCCGGAGACCGGTTACGGCTATATCCAGAAAGCCGAAGGCGGCGATGGCGCAATTTGCAAGATCGCGCAATTCGTAGAAAAGCCGGACCTCGAGACCGCGAAGCAGTATGTCGACGGTGGCGATTACTACTGGAATGCCGGCATGTTCCTGTTTGGGGCCAGGTACCTGTTGACAGAGCTAGCTGAACACGCCGGTGGAATTGCGGAGGCTTCAGCCACAGCAATGGACAACGCGGTTGTGGAGAGCGACTTTATCAAACTCCGCAGCGAGGATGTGGCAGGGATCCCCGAAGACAGCATTGACTACGCCGTAATGGAAAGGACCCACAGTGGCTATGTGGTGCCCCTGGACTGCGGCTGGTCCGACGTGGGTTCCTGGTCTTCCCTGTGGGAGGCGCTGGACAAAGACCAGCACGGCAACGTGGCCGTGGGCGACGTAATCATGGAAGGGTGCAAGAACTCACTGGTATTCGGTGAAGACCACCTGGTGGCTGCCGTGGGCGTGGAAGACCTGGTGATCGTCGACACCAAGAACGCGACACTGGTTGCACCAAAAGACCGCGTCCAGGAAGTCAAAGCCATCGTCAGCAAAATCAAGACGGCCGGCCGTGACGAGCACGAAATCCACCGCGAGGTGGTGCGTCCTTGGGGTAAATACGATTCCATCGGCAACGGCCCGCGATTCCAGGTAAAGCGCATCACGGTGAATCCGGGAGCGAGCCTCTCACTTCAAATGCATCACCACCGCGCGGAGCATTGGGTGGTGGTATCCGGCACGGCAATTGTAGAGAGAGACGGGGAGCAGATAATGCTTTCAGAGAATGAAAGTGTGTATATCCCGATCGGTGCGAAACACCGCCTGACTAATTCAGGCATTCTGCCAATGGAGCTGATTGAAGTGCAAAGCGGGAGCTATTTAGGTGCAGATGATATTGTAAGGTTTAATGATGCCTATGGCCGAGCCTGAACAATAATTTTTAGTAAATTCAAAACAAAATGTGGAAGGAATGAAGAAGACTCTTGTATTTTCGGTAGCTACAGATAACTACGATAAAGCATTTGCTAAAATTATTAAAACTCATGAGCGTTATGCACGAAAGTATGGTCATGACTATCAATTAATCAGTGGCCCAGGGTCTGATGTTCTTGGGAGAGAAGTCGCTTGGTTAAAAATTCCATTGCTTATAGGGGCAATGGATGCAGGCTATGAAGCAGTCATGTTCGTGGATGGGGATGCCGAGATTCAAAAGAAGTGTCCTAATTTTGTGGACCTTTTTGAGGATGACGCCGACGTCTATCTTGCGAATGGACACTCGGGGCGGCCTAATTCAGGGGTGATTATTGTTAAGGCGACGCCTGAATCCAAGGCACTGTTAGAGCGTGTTCTCCAGGATTTTGGAAAGCCACTTAGCCAAATTGATACAGTCGGCTGGGGTGAGAATGGATACGTAATTCATGAGGTTCGAAAGTATGCCCGCTACAAAAATATTTCTTTAAGATGGAATAATACCTGGGATGTCGAGCTCAAGGATTATATTCGTCATTATACAGGTCCAATGAGAGCGCATTATAAATTTGGATTTAAAGAGAAGAAGATTTGGGAGGAAATTTGTAATCGGCCAAAGCCTAAAGGTGAGGGTTTTATCGATAATCGCCTAGGCTTCTATTCATCGCTTTCCTGTTTGTATCAGCGGGCTAGCGGTGATGGATCTGTGTTTTCTCGATTTAATTTTGCTTGGTGTGGATTTCCAGCTGTTAGCAGACCCGCTAAAAGCCCTGTGAAAGGGCCGTTAGCAGTTCATGTCTGTGTGGATCTAAATAAAGGTGATCCTGACAACCCGTATACAATGGAGTTGGTTCGATCTCTTCAGCTTTCTGGTGCTGAGGTTAGTGTCGGCGTCGATAATTTTTGGCAACTTGACTACAGTAACATTGACGTTCTTCACATGCAGTGGATCGAAGTCTTAACTGCATGGAAGAAGCCCACATTAGAGTTGATTAACGCAATAGAGCAGCGATTGAGCGAGATTGCAAAGACGACAAAGATCGTCTTAACCTTTCATAATCTTTTGCCTAAAAAAGATTTTGCGGATTTAGGCTTTGATCTATTGGATACGATCGCTAACTATTGTACAGCGTTTGTGCATCTCTCGAGTGAATCTGTCTCTAAAATACAGAGCTACTATGGCGATCGAAGTTGGTGTGATTTTTCAAAGCACTTTGTTGCTCGTCACGGTGATTTCGACTACTACAGATCTTTGTGTCAAGAGAAGCTCTTGGATCTCGATTTGTTGGCTCAAGAAGGCTCAACTGTTCTAGTCTTTGGCGGCATCAGGGAGTCTGCCGAGCTCAAGCTATCCCTAGCTGTAGCAGGTCAGCTCTCGAATTTGGGCCACAATACTATTTTGGCGGGACCTGTGTCTGACGAAGTGCTGCACTGGAAGGAGCGAAAAAGCATTACAAATAATGCTAATACTAGAATCTTGAGGCTTCATCGTCGCATCGAAAACGCTCATGTTGTCTCATTGCTTGAAAAGGCCGATGTGATATTGATCCCAAGAGGCGGGAGGTTAAATTCTGGGGTTGTATATTTGGCTCACAGTTATGGTGTACCAGTCGTCTGCCCCGACGAACCTAGTTTATGTGAGTCAATCAAGTATACAAAGGGTCGATTATATGAAAGAGGTGATGTTGACAGTGCAGTGAGAGAAATACTCGCAGTTTTTGATCGGGGCCCTTCTGAAAAGATAATTGATGAGGCTGAGACTTTCTTCTATAAGAAAAGGTATATGAGCTGGGTGTCAGTAGCGGCCGAGCATGAGAAAATTTATCGTCATTTTTGAGTATATCGTTTTTAGGTTGTGGGGTGGGGAATGAATTTAGTCAATCGATTAAACGTCTATAAGTGGTCGCCGAAAGTAGGAATCAATTTTGGGGATGAAATTGGTCCCATGATTGTAAAGAAGCTCGCTTCTAAATTTGGCGTTAGCGTAGATGTGGTGGCGGCGCAAGGTAGTCAAAATAAACTGTTGTCAGTTGGCTCTATCCTTCATGAGGCAATCAATGGAGATGAAGTCTGGGGGTCTGGCATTAATGGGAAGTGTTGGGCTAGGAATTTAGAGTCTCAAAAAGAAATAGAGGTTCATTCTGTTCGCGGCCCTGTGACTCGAAAAGCAATGCTTCAATATGGATTTGAGGTTCCTGAATCCTATGGTGATCCAGGCTTGCTTTTCTCTTTTTTATATGATAATGAAATATCTAAAAAGGCACTTTTGCTTGATGCCTTTTATGAAAAGCACGGGCTGGCAAGGCCAAAAGTTGTTTTTATTCCGAATATTAATGACGAACGTTTTTATTTTCCTGAGAGGGAAGTTTTGCCAGAAGACTGGCTTTATCTCAGTCCGACCCTGGATCCTGTCGAAATTGCGGCACATATTCGCCTTTCCCAGCGTGTCGTTTCAAGCTCTTTGCACGGTTTGGTTTTCGCTGACGCGGAGGGTAAACCCGCAACGCTATTTAAAAGTCGCTTCGAAACAATTTTAAAGTACGAGGATTATTTTGAGGGGACTGATCGTTCTTGTCCGGCGGTGATAGAAACAGTTGGGCAGGCAATTGACCAGGTTAACGTTCCCGAGTTTAAGGGATCTGTGGAGGCATTGATTCAGTCATTTCCTCTAAGCGGGGAGGTTGATCTCAGTTCTAAGAAATATATTACCAAGCACCCCGTGATTGAAATCGGGCGGCAGTATAATTTGGCCGATTGTGATGATTATAGTGAGATCCTAAAGGGTGGGTGGTCAAAGGTTTGGAATGGGAGTTCCTGGTCAACAGAAAAGCGGGCTAGGATCGCTTTTAGCTTGGCCGAACGTGTGAAAGAGAAGAAAAGTCTTACCTTTTCGCTGCTGGCCGGTACTCTTCACAAAGGGCATGGGAATTATGAAAAAATTCGCGTTTCCTCCAATGGGCGAATAGTATCAACGGCCGTGCTAAAGCGGGGTGATGAGGCGCAATGGGTTAAAGTCCCGCTTGAATTGAGCGATGGAAATGGTGAGTTCGAGTTGACTTTCTCATTTGAGAACCCATCTGCACCAGACGAATACCTGGGTAATGGTGATAAACGACTGCTTGGGGCATGGATCTCTTCAGTTCAAATCGAAGGATAAAGTGGCATGACTGAGATGGGTGGGCTATCTAATGGTTTGGCGCCGATGTTGATGATTGGCGGTTGCCCGAGGAGCGGAACCACATGGCTGCAATTGCTCCTGGCTGAGAGTTTATTCATCTATTCTCGCCCTAATGAAACCCATTTGTTCGATGTGTACCTAGAAAGGTTGCGGTCATTATTTTCCTCTGAAAAAGCCTTGTTTCACTCTAACGATGGTCTGAGTTCGTTTTTTGACCAAAAATCTTTCGAGGCCGATTTGCTTCGCCCCTTTGTGCATTCGGTATTGAGAAGGTATGCGATAGGCGCGAAGAAGGGGCAGCTAATTTTGGAAAAGACCCCGTCAAACATTTGCTATGTTGAGCAAATGAAAGAGCTAGATCTCTCTTTCGTTAGTCTAGAGATCGTGAGAGATCCGAGGGCGGTAGTTAGCTCTTGGCGCGCCGCCCAAAAAGAGCCTTGGGGGAAATGGGCCCAAAAAAATATTTTTGACATATGCGCAACCTGGTGTCGTTATGTAATCAAAGGGGATCATGCTAAGTACTTGCGTAAAGAAAGACATAAGAGAATCAAGTATGAGCTCCTGGTTACTAAGCCAACTGAGACCTTGCTGGATATTTATGGCTGGCTCGGAATTGAGGAGTCTAAAGCATCCATCAACGCTGCAGTGGAAAAGTGCTCTATAGGCCGTTTGAAGTCTGAAGGTGCCGAGAGTGATGTGCTTTCGTCAGTAATTTCTGGGCGCAGTAACTTCATTAGAAAGGGAGAGGTTGATTCTTGGAGAGGTGACCTATCAAGTTCTGACCTCTCAATAATACATAAATACTGCGGGTCGTTAATGGACCGCTTGGGTTACAGTGAGTGAGTGAGTTGCGAAAGATCATTGTTCACTATCATTTATTTAAAAATGCTGGAAGCTCAATCGATTATATATTAAGGCGTAGTTTCCTGGGCGACTCTTGGTGTGAATTTGATAAAGATCGACCGGGTGCAAAAATTCTGCCAGCTGAGTTGGCTAGCCTGATTTATGCTAATCCGAAACTTAAAGCTCTGTCGTCGCATCAGATTGTCCCTCCTTTGCCGATCGGTGACTTTGAGGTTTTTCCTATTATCTTTATTCGTCATCCTATTCTTCGAGCCAAGTCAGCATACCTCTTTGAGTGGCAAAGGCAATTGAATCTGGCTCAACCTAAAGGCTCGTTTGGTGAGTATGTAGAGGAGAAGCTGGAGGCGGGTAGTGGTGGAGCGATCTCTGATTTTCACGTTTATCAGATGGCCAATACTTCCCTGGATAGTCGGTGGCCTGTCCGAAGCGAGGACCCCCTTAGAAGGCTGAGCGCTGCTAAGATTTTTCTCGAATCATTGCCATTCTTTGGGCTTGTTGAGCACTTTCAAGTATCCCTTGAGCGAATGCACTTTTACCTAAAATATCATTTTCCGGAACTTGAGATAGTTCATCGAAAGATAAATGTCACGGACGTTAGTGAACTTTCTGTAGACTCAAAGATCTCTATTATTAAGTCCGAATTGGGTGCTGATTTGTTTCGCAAGTTGGAGTCATGTAATAAGTTAGACTTGGATTTTTATCAATTTGCTACCGATAAATTCATGAATGTTGTTCCAAAGGAGGTTGAGCTTTGAGGGTTGTCGAAGATGAGTGGCTGAAAAATAGGTGCAAGTCGGAACAGGAAAAGGGGGATTACCTTTTCGCTAGGCTGGCTTTGGGTTACGCCAAAGTTTATGCTTTCCGCCGCTCGCTTCTTGGTCGCTTCGTCGGTCACCTGGAGCGTGCATTCCGTTACATGACTCTGCGCCCCGCGGCGAAAAGCGAGCTGACACGGCTTTACGAAGCAGCGCTGAGCTTTCAGAAGGAGCATGATCTCGACTTTCAGCAGATACTTGCCGATAGTAGAAAACACTGAGTACCGCGGTGGCATAGGTATATGAGTAGTCACGAATCCCCCGGTAAGGTGCCCAGTTGCCCTCAACAAAAGATCGAGCAAGAGGAGATCAACCTCAGGCTACAGGCTCAGCTCTGTGATTTGACAGGTTTGTTTAAGGCACTACCCGACTCTCGATTGGGGCGATTGTCCCGTTATCTGGATCGCCTGTCAGGTCGTAATTACCTTCAGGACCCGACGGCGCTCGAAGCGGTAGTTGTCAGGACACGCAGGGCACATTCTGGCCCCAAGCTACCAGCAAGTCTTGATGATTCGCACCTTGAAAAGCTGGAGTCTCGTAACGCTCGGCAGTTTTCCGAGCTCCAGAATTTTTATGCCAGAGTCCATGCTCTTTATGCCTGGCCCCAGAGACTACTGCTTCAGTTTTTCGAGTTGGCGCTATACGTGGTGACGTTGCGCAAACCCTCAGCAGCACCATTGAATTCACTTTTCAGAGATCTCAAGGACTTCCAGCTTGCACAGGAAACTGGTTCTACACATGGGCAAAAACAAATGAAAGGCCGCCTGGGTATGTTACTACAGGTCTGGAGGTATTTCGTTCGAAACCCTGTCGCAAGTTTACGTTTACTTAATTGGGCCCGCCTCAAGAGATTGGTTCAGGTACTGGTAGGTGCGGACTCGCTGAACAGCCTTTCCTGGATCGACCAGCGTTTTCCGGTGGATACTTCTACGAGCAAGAAGCCAGAGACGTTTTCCGTCACTGAAGATGAGGCGCCTTCGGTTCAACTGACTTTCCCCAGTGTTGACTCTCCCCGGGTTTCAATCGTCGTTCCCGTTTACAACCAGTATGCGACGACAATTTCGTGCTTACAGGCTGTTCTCGAAAATACTGCCGATGTCGACTATGAAGTGATCATTGCAGATGATTGTTCCAGCGACAGTACGACGAGAATTGCGGACCGGGTTATTAATGCGCGCGTTGTACGCCACAAAAAGAATCAAGGTTTTCTGGGGAACTGCAACGCCGCTGTATGCCAAGCGCGTGGCGAGTTTGTCCTGCTCCTGAACAATGACACCAACCCCCAGCAAGGCTGGTTAACGGCTCTACTAGACACATTTGATCAGCATCAACGGGTTGGTCTCGTTGGCCCAAAACTTTTATTCGAAGATGGCTTACTACAGGAGGCTGGGGGCATCATCTGGCGTGATGGAAGTGGCTGGAATTATGGTCGCGGCCAATCTGCGGACGCCCCTGAGTTCAACTATGTCCGTGATACCGATTACATCTCCGGTGCCTGTATCCTATTCCGGAAAGATGTCTGGGACCGTATTGGTGGCTTCGATGAGCAGTTCCGCCCGGCTTATTATGAGGATACAGACCTGGCGTTTGAGATCCGTAAGCTGGGGCTGCGAACCATCTACCAGCCTGCATCCGAAGTGGTTCACTTTGAAGGTGTAAGTCACGGAAATGACCTGAACTCCGGTATCAAGAAACAGCAGCGTATCAATCAGGGCGTGTTCAGGAAGAAGTGGCGTGGCGAGTTGCTCACCGGGAACCGCGATCTGGGTACAGACGTCTTTGATGCCCGTGAGCGCTACAACAGCGGCACTACCGTACTTTTTATTGACCACTATGTACCTTTCTACGATAAGGATGCCGGCTCGCGCTCTACATTCCTCTATGTAAAAAGCATGGTCGATATGGGCTACCGGGTGAAGTTCCTTGGCGCGAACTTTTTCCCTCACCAGCCGTACACCGAAACCCTGCAGCAATTGGGGGTAGAGGTGCTCTATGGTGAACGCTTTGCGCGCAACTGGAAGCTCTGGTTGGACGAGAACGGAAAGTCTATTGATGTAATCTACCTGCATCGGCCGCACATCACTGAAGACTTCATCGATGAGATCAAGTCGCTCGAGAATTGCCCGCGACTGGTCTATTTTGGTCACGATCTGCACTACCTGCGCACTGAACGCGAGGCCGCGATCACTGACGACAACAAGTTGCTGAAGGTAGCTGCTGACTGGAAGAAGCGTGAAACCAGGATTTTTGACCAGGTGGATATAGTGCTTTACCCCTCTGATGTAGAGGTGAAGGCGGTACAGGAGATATCACCGGGGACGAATGTCGCCCAGCTGCCGCTGTATGTGCTGAACGCGCCGGATGTGGATGCCTTCGACTTCGCGGCCCGCAAGGACCTGCTTTTCGTGGGTGGCTTTACCCATACGCCGAATGTGGACGCCGTCCTCTGGTTTGCCGCGGAAGTAATGCCCCAGATCCTGTTTGCTGACCCGGATATACGCCTGCACGTGGTTGGCTCAAATGTGCCAGAAGCGATTAGTAATCTCGCGTCAGAGAACATTGTCGTACATGGTTTTGTCAGTGATGGGGAGCTGGAGTCGCTTTACCGCTCGGTTCGAGTTTGCGTTGTCCCGCTCCGCTATGGTGCTGGCGTTAAGGGGAAGGTACTGGAAGCGATAGAGTCAGCGGTACCCTTGATTACAACACCCATTGGCGCAGAGGGTATCCCCGTGCCCGAGCAGGTAATGGACATTGCCGAGGGGGCAGAAGAGTTTGCGAGCAAGCTGCTTGGCCTGTACACGGATGAAAGCCGGTGCGTGCGCCAACTGGCGGTACGCCCCGGTTATGTGGCGAAATACTTTGGTGCTGGTGTCGTTCGGGCAGCCATCGAGCAGCATTTTGCCTGTGAAAGCCAGGTTTAGGAGCCGCCGGCTGTTCCCTGTTAGCTTCTGACCGAATCCCAGGGCCTGTCATTAGACAGGCCCTGGCTATTTGATTGAGTGTGTCTTTGCCCTAGGGGCATTGATAAAATGAGTGGTTTTGTATGATACGTCTAACGAAGAACACCGCGGCGCTTTTCTCTAATCGCAGGAAGATCTGCCGGGAATTTGTAGCCGTGGCGCCGGTACGCTTCTTCTTTGACGTCGTTGTCGGCTTTGTCAAAAGCATTCTCGAGCTGTTTGTCTTTATTCTGCCCATCAAGATTGTCCTTATCATTGCCGCACCAGAGATGCCGGTTATGTTTGACAAGGTCTTGCCTGGCTTTTCGCGGCCGGAATGGGCCGGGATCCTCACGGGACTTATTGTTGTGCTTCATATAGTGGTTCTAATAGCAGACTGGTACCTGAAAAAGTCTGCCGAGAGCTACACAGAGAAATTTGCCGTTCAGCATAAAAAAGGCCGGTTCGCAGACAGTGACTTCCTGACATCTGTATACACTGGAATAGTGGACGCACGAGGCGGTTCGTTACTCCTTGTCGCCCTGAGCGGTGTTATCGGGCTAGTATATTCCGAGTTCCTCCTGTTCTTTGCTTTGGCCGTATCTCTGTCAGTACTGGGAGTCATCGCTTTGGCTTCTGTCTCGAAGCGGTTTGCTGAAAGTTTTCTCGCCCGCCCGCCGGCGGTCCTGGGCAAGGTCTCCAACCTGGTCTTTATTTCCTGCTTCTGCTACCTGGTTTACGCATTCATCCTTTCCGAGCAGCCACCGGAATTCTTGCAGGCGATCGTCGCTATCATCCTCAGCAGGCGGTTACTGGCCGCACTGTCGCAGAAGGTGGGGGACCTTGTCTGGTTCAGGAAGAAGAAGGCGGCTATCCAGAAGCTCTTTTACCGTGGGCATGCCGCACTGCCCCAGGGGGCAGGGAGATCGCGGGCTTTTATCGACAGCGTGTCTCGAGAATCGTTACCGGCATTTGTAGCCCGTGTAATGGATTCACTGGGTATGGATTCCGGTCGGTTGCGGGGGTGCGGATGGGTGGAGTCGCCCTTGCCCTGGATGAGCCTTGTCCAGTGCAGCTTGGCCTCAGCAGGGGCGGAAGCTCCGGATGAGACCCTGGTCCTCAAGGTATATGAGTTGAACAAGGCGAGAACCGCCAAAAATGAACTTGAGCTCTACCCGGAGCTCGAATCACAGGGCATCATCCCCACCTTCATCGGGATGGCGGAGCTTGACGGTTACCAGGTTCACACGTTCAAGTTGTCTAACGACTGGGCATTTACACGGGACCAGGATGCCATTGTGGGCTTGCGCCGGCGGCTTCTACCACTGAATTTCGACCAGGCTCTGTTGGAAGAGTATTGCTCCGTGCATCCCACGCTGATGGACCGCTTGAACCAGTCGCTGTTGTCACGTCTTGATCTCATGGCCAATAGCGACGAAAGGGAGCTTCTTGATACGTTCATTGAGGCGCTTCCCGCGATTTCCGAGGCTGTGAGAGCCTTGCCACTTAAGCTACTCCCCCCGGATCCTGTCCTGAAGCAGCTGGCTGTTAGGGATGGTGAGGCGGTATTCCTGCTGGGGCTGGGCGACTGGAAGCTTGAGCCGGTGGGCTTTTCCTTGTGGCCGTCCGACTCACCTGAGGAGATAGCCGAGCACCTTCTTTCAAGCGGGGCGGTCACGGAAGGCCTGGACATAGAGGCCGTGGTGTCACACATTCGTTTGTGCACACTATTCGCGGAGTTGGAGCGGCATTGCAGGAGTGGGCGATTGCGCGAGGGCCTCAAAGTAGTGGGGCGTATCATTGAGATGCACGAGTTCCAGATGGGCGAGGGGCAGGGCATGGCGGTGACCGCCTGACCCATGAAGAATTTCAAAGCCGGGTTCGCTGGGTATCCTAAGTGGGAGCCCGGCGGTTGACTCCGAGTTATACAAAGGCCTGTTTGATAGCAGGCAGCTGATAATTTAACGGATTGTGGTTTTATGCGTTTAGTGATCACCCATGGGCATATTTTCAAGAATGCGGGGACAACCTTTGACTGGGCCTTGCGGCGCTATTTCGGTGATGCATTCTGTGACCATCGCGACGATATGCCCATGAGGCGCAGGGGGGTGGAATACCTCCAGGAATTTCTTGAAGAGAACCCTGGTATTCAGGCGCTATCCTCACACCACATGTGTGACACATCGAGCCTGGAAGGTATCAAGTCGCTCCCGGTGTTCTTCCTGCGGCATCCCCTGCTACGCGTGCTTTCGGTGTACAGCTTTGAGCGGAAGCAGAGGTCCGAAACACCCGGTGCCAAAGCGGCCAAGAAATACAGCTTCAAGGATTACGTCCAGTGGCGGATGGAGCCTGAGGTGGGGCGTACGATTCGTGATTACCAGGTTGCGTACCTCGCTTCTGGCAAGAAGATCCCTAATGCAAGAAATGTCAATCTCAACCATCTGTCCAGTGCAGCAAAACGATTCGAGGACGGCTCCCTGGTTGGGCTGGTGGAGGATTTCGATCGCTCAATGACGGTGATCGAGCAGGAGCTGGGCAAGCACTTCCCGAATATTGACCTGAGTTATTTGCGCCAGAATACAGGGCGTGCAGTAAAAAGTGAGCAGCGCAACATTAACTATATCGCCAATGAGCTGGGGGAAGTTTTTGACCTGCTGGTTGAAAATAATAGCTTTGATCTTGCCCTGTACCGGATGGCGAAAGAGTCCCTGGAGAAAAAGGTAGCCAAGGCAGATAATTTTGATGCTCTGTTGGCCGATTATCGCTCCAGATGTGAAGCTCTGGGTGGAGATAAGAAAAGGGCTTAGTTAAGTGAAGAGAGCTCCCTGAGTTATCCAGTCAGCCGTCAGTCTGATTGATGTGGCTGCTGTTTCTGGAGAGCTGCTAACAGCTGCTTTGCACTCTGGTTGCGGCAAGCTGCTTTCTGGCTGGGCAGGGTACTGATGTTGTACATGGCTCCCGGGCAGGGTGCCAGGAATAGTTATGATTATTGATTTAGTTCGTTCAGCGCTGGGCAAAGGTCACGGCGGCCATGGATACCCATGGGGTGAAGCCTATATTGGGCCCCCGATCTTGGGTATTGAGGCGATGCCATTCGAAGTGCCCATTGGTGATCGAGTTACTGAACTTAAGATAGATCTGTCGGACGTCAATCACCTGCACTTGGCGAATATCCTGTTTAAAGTGGATGATAAGTGGCTATCGTTGCAGGATTATGACAACCTGTCTTTTGATCAGAGCTCTGTAGTCCGGGGTGATAAGGCTTTCGATATCGTCTCCGTTGCCGACGGCTCAAGCGCCTTCTTCTCGACCCGTATGGAGGAGGAACCTTACCTGGTTATTTGCTTCCCTTCCGCCATCAATCTTCAAGCCTTGAGAGTGGTAAATAGGAAAGATGGTTTATGGGAAAGAGCAAGAAGCTTACGGATCTCGGCCAAATGTGAGGCCGGCTGGCGTTGCTATTATGATGGATCAGACTTGGATTCGCGCCTTGCATGGGTGGAGGCAGTTGTTGGCCGTATAGGAGAGTCTGGGGACTCTACATCGGGCGTCAGCAAACTAGTTTCTGGACTGCGCACTGGCGCTCCCCGCCCAAGACAGTTGCGCTCGATACTGAACTCTTTCTTTTCCGAGTTTAAGTTTCCATCGGATTGTCCGAATTCAGTGGAATTTCTCGGTTCGGAGATCGCGTATCTCCTCGCCAATGTCTTCTGCTTCTATGATTCAGAAATAGGGTTCTGCACGTCTCGCTTTCTGGTAGGGATGTTGCTGTGCCACGGCTACCGTAGGGATGCATTCAAGATCTACTCGATTGCCAGTCGCTCCCTTTCCCGGGAGGACCTGGAGGCCATTGAGGCCGATGCCAGGATCATTGGCGAGCGAACGCTGGGTCACCCCTTGATTGCCGCAGCGCATACATTTGCCCGGCCGCTTTCCAGTTATCCACGCGAAACACTGCTTGATACTATTGATGAGGTAGCAGAAGCCCTGGTTGATTCCAAATGGCCAATAGTGTTGTGCTACGGCACTCTTTTGGGCTTTCATCGCGATAATGACTTTATCGCCCATGATGATGATATTGATCTTCTGTGTATCACCGGTCAGGGTCGTGGTGACCTTGAGAAAGTAGCCCGTGAGATCGCCAAGGTGCTGGGTTCCGCAGGGTTCCGGGCTCAGGTTAACTTCAATAATCGCAGGGAGCACCTTCCTTTCGTCCAGGTCTTCTCCAGGATACATAAGGTGCATCTTGATATTTTCCTGGCCTATAGCGAGGAAAGTGAGATTTTCCTGCCGATGCGCAATGTCAATTACTCAAGTGTACCTGCGTCGATTTTGCTTCCGGTGGAGGAGAGGTCTTTCTTCGGCCGCCCTTATTCTGTTCCGGCAAAAATTGAGGGGTTCCTGGAAGCTCGGTATGGCGCGACATGGCGCACGCCCGACAAGCACTTTCGCGCTAATGAGCACGGTAAGCAGTGAGTCAGGGCGATCCGGAGGGTATTGTTATGAATAGAACTGTTATAACTTATGGGACTTTTGACCTGTTCCACGTTGGGCATGTGCGGCTGCTGAAGCGGCTGGCCAACCTCGGCGATCGCCTGGTAGTTGGCTGCTCCACTGACCAGTTTAATGAGCTAAAGGGTAAGCGCACCATCATGAGCTATGCCCAGCGTAAGGAAATGCTGGAAGCTTGCCGTTATGTGGATAGCGTATTCCCGGAATCGAACTGGGAGCAAAAGCGCGAGGATATCCTCAGGGAGCAAGCTGCTATATTCGCAATGGGGGATGATTGGGCGGGTAAGTTTGATGACCTGGCAGATATTGCTGAGGTGATCTATCTGCCCAGAACCCAGGATATATCCACCACAGAGATCAAGGAGCTGGTTTCTTCGGTCAGGCAGGAAAAAAAGCAGGAGTTGCTGAACGTCTGTGATCATTTATTAACACTCGCTCAAAGGTTGTAGTAGATGATCGAGGGGCAGCCAAGAAAAGTCTTTATTCATGTAGGGACTTTCAAGACTGGGACCTCCAGTATCCAAAACTTTCTCTACCAGCGCTCTTCAGAATTACTGGAAGAGGGCGTCTTATACCCTGGTGCGGGGCTTTATCACTCTGAACCGAATGTGGGCATACGCCATGCTCATCTGGTTTACGGAGATGGCAAGAAGCGTAACCTGGATAAGTACCATGCAAGCCTGGTTCGTGAGGTTCTGGCCAGTCCGGCGCGAGTATCAATCTTATCTTGCGAGGCGTGGTCACGCCCAAGTGAGCATCAGGGGTTGCTATCCCTTTGTGAAATGCTCAGGGGGGCGGGTGTCGAGGTCTACGGTGTCCTCTATCTTCGCAACTATTATGAGTACACTCGCTCCTATTACCGTGAGTTCTGTCTGAGAAGGGGAAATCAATTGAAATTCGATGATTTCTACCCAGTCTGGCGCGGCGGTGCCCTGAGTTACTTGAAGATCTGTTCACAGTTGGCTTCGATATTTGAAGGTAAGCTCTGTATACGCCACTACTTTCGCAGGCTGGATGTTGTTCAGGACCTCCTCTCCCTGATTGACGTTCCGCGCGATAAAATTCCCGCCGTGAAGAAAGCTTCGAATCCTGGCGGTGGTGCTGTGTTGGCGGAGATCTCCAGGTGGACGAATAAAGAGGGTATGCGGGTCGACAGAGAGAAACTCGGTACACTCAGACAATTTGTCGCCGATGCAGGCGTGCTCGGTGGGCAGGGAGTGGTTTTCACTGAGTCCCCTCAGTTCCAGGTCTTCGCGGGTTTGGTATCGGGATGGTTCAGGCGTTTTCAGTTACAACGCCAACTTAATTATTACCTTGGCTGGGACCCTGCAAGCGTCGCTGCCCTTTTTGAGCGCAAGCCTGTTACAAATGCAACGCAGGATGTGACCCAGATCGGTGAGTTTCTCGACTTGAACAGCCAGTCGGTTACAAAGTTGCTGAAAACCTGACGGGAAGGTTGGGCGAGGATAGCGTTAAACTCTTTACTCTGGTCAGTGCCACTATATGGTGGCTCTTTCACTTCATAATTCGGTCACAATCCTCGAGGCATGATGGGGTGTAGATGTAGGCTGCCAGCTGGCGTTAGGTTTCAAGGGGAGCTCTTCGGTTTCTGGATTGCAGGGTAAAGACCTGAGCTAAACCCGGTTCTCTGGCTTGCCCAGTCGCGGATCTCTAATTTTTGTACAGGAATGCCACAGGTTCGAGTGGAATTCTGTGGAATAGGCCCCTGTGAAGCGGCCATACTCACGGTTGTTAGTGATGAATGTAATAGTTTTTCAGCATGATTTGCGTCGTATAGTCGGCTTCTTCAAGCGGAAGATCGATTCATATGAAGAGTTTTATGAGGAGAAGGATGATTTAAACTTCCTGGGCTTTGATGCAAAAATGGCTGCCAGGTTCATCAAGCATGAATATGGAGATGCCTGGTCCCGCGTATATGACAATTGCATTCCCTGGGCCATGAAGTCTGATATTTTTCGTGTGCTTGCCGTGTATTCCCTGGGAGGCTGCTATGTCGATTCCAAATTTGGCTTGAAGGGGGTTCCCCCGTTTATCAAGGATGAACCGGAAAGATTTCATATCTGCGAATGGCATGATGGCCATATCGTCAATGGGGTTTTCTATGCTCCAAAAGGTCATCCTGTTCTTGGTAAACTTGTTGACAGGATATACGCCAATCTGACCGATCCAGACAGGCCCAATAATGTCTTTAAGGTAACTGGACCCGGCGTATGGCGTTCATTGCTATGTGATTCCCTTTCCGGGGATGAGGGTGCATACAAAATAAAGAAAGAATTTGGTTCGCAGGTGTCTGTATTTACAAAGCGGGCTTTTTTCAGGCGGAAGGGGATGCATCTTGGCTTGCCAAACACCCGGGGCACCAGTCAGCACTGGTCTAAGTTTCAGAAAGAGAACTCAATTTATCGTGACGTTGCCTGGAATAAGTAGCGCGTATTGTCCCTATTGACTTGGCTTGATGCTGAGGTGTGGGGGGCAAGAGGTCCCGGAGGTTGTGCATTTCAAATAACAATCAATCCTTTTCTTCAATACGTAGACTGCGTCCACCATCGGTAAAGGGGCATTTCCAGCACACCTGCTTGACTAGTTTTTGGCGCGGGTTTCAAGTCGACTAGTGTCCATGACCAGTTCTGGGGGATCCTCCTTGCGCTCTTGGTAGTTTGTCCTTAGTTGGCTGTGCGGGGGCGCCCGCTCCTAGTCAACCAACCTTAATTTGAAGTCTTATTTGTCAGCTGTCCCGTTCTTGATGTTTGGCCCGATGGGGTCCGATGCTCGCATACTTTTCGAGGGGTGAGAGCCTTCAATTCCCGGAAAGAATCTCGTCTAATCTCTTTCTCATTGCGGCAATCTCATTTGCGCTGATCTCGCGTTGCTCATTTGTCGGTTCGCTCTCATAGTCGAAAAGAGCTTCTTTGCCGAAGTATGTCCTGGCCACTATGCGGTCACGTCTGGCGTTATGTTTGATTAAGCTGCTCGCCAGTTCTGGTGTAGCCGTTAATTTGGGCGCGGGAAAGAGCTGATTGAGCTTTGGCAGTGCCCGATAAAGGCCCTTGCCTGAATAGCGGGCAACCTCCCCAGTCTCATTGATATGCCTTTTAAATTGGACAACCTTTTCATTCAGGGAGGGGTTCGCGTCGCCTGGGGGCAGCTGATCGGGTGATACCTTTTCCTCTTGGATGTCCAGTGCGTGCCTTATGAAGTCCAGCACAATGTTTTCACGGAACAGCAGGGGTTTGTCGTAGATCCTGAGGTTGACCCGCCCGGGGAATGCTCTTTCCCACCGCTTGACGAACTTCAGGTAGTCAGTCCGCTTGTAGAGTTCCTCATAAAAGTCCTGAAGTGTGCCGGAGTAACCCGTCGCGTGGACCTTCTGCGTGTAAGCCGAAGGCAAGTACGAAAGGTGATTGCGTAAGTAGACAATAACCTTGCATTTTTTTGGGCGGAGGTAGTGCCTGACAATCCACGGTGGGCATTGCTGGAAGGCTTCGGAAGATAGTATCGGTTTAAGTCCGGAACTTGCCCCGATTTCTTCCAGCAACCTTGATGTGAGATCACGCGCTTCTCGAGCATTCATTATGCCGAATTTGCGTTTGGGCATGGATTCAGCGATATGGTGATGTCCGTATCCACGAACACCTGTTTTGGGGTACGTATATCCGTATTGGGCCAGCCAGTCGCGATTGGCTGCCAAGAAGCGTTGAATTGCAGTTGTCCCGGTTTTGTGCCTTCCAATATGTAAAATCAGCTCGGTCATCTTGTAGTCAACCCGATGATCGTGCGAGCGTAAAGCGGAGTGCGCTTGTGATGTGCCAGACGAGCTGTCTTGAGAACAATTTTCGGCTATCCCGGGCGGCAAGGTGGGTGGCGCAGATGGATGGCAGGTAGTATGTGCCGATGCCCTGTTGGCTGGCTCTTCGGCATATATCTGCGTCTTCATAGTACATGAAGTATCTCTCATCAAAGCCGTCGACTGCTCTGTAGGCGTTGATAGAGAAACCGAGGAAAGCGCCGGCAGCCCAGTCAACTTTTTGGGTGCTTTGTATTTCTGCTTTTCTTGCGCAGGATCTTTCACTTTTAAGCGCGAACCTCAGAATACAGTCAACAAGGCTGGGGTAGCTCCGGATATTGTCTTCAGGGACATTGTCATGGCTAACCAGATTGGGAGCGGCAATCTGAAGCCCTTCCTGCTCCATCTTTCTGGCCATCGCCTCTATATCACGGCCACTAGTGCGAATATCCGGGTTGATGGTAAAGAAAAAGTCTTGATCGCTCATGCCGAACTTCGACTCGAGATGTCGGAAAGCTTTGTTGTTATTTGCTCCGAAGCCCAAAGGCTCGCTGTTCTCGAGATAGAAAATGCCAGACTCCTGGCAGTACTGGCGTAATTGCAGGCTGGGCAGGTTTGAGAGCACCAGCGGTATAACGTTTGAGGTCTCTGCTATCCATGAACCTGGTTGCAATGTCTCGATAATATGCTTTTCGTGGCCATGGGACACAACGGAAACATAGATCCGGCGCTGGAAGTCATCATAATCGGGTGTAGCGGGCATCAGGCGTATCAAATCTACTTATGGTTGGCGTCGCTCGACAGGCGAGGGCGTGGCGATATTTTGTTGAGACCGGCGAGTCACAGGCAGGGCCCATTGCCCGGCAGCTGCAGACGGCATACGTTTTCAGTATACCTTCGCTGATCATTCATCGCTTGGCAGCGTTGAGTGATTTTACCCAGTTGATGCTTGCTAAGAAAGCGGGTAGACGCCCGCTTTGCTGGCTGACAACGACGAGTGCTGTCAGTTGGCCTGAGGCCCGTTACCCAAATAGTTGAGGAAGTGGTGTCCCACTGTCTGGTACTGGTGCTGAGCGCTCACACTTGATTAACCGGGACGCTAGTATTTTTACCTGCTGTGGGTTCAGCGGGCGTGGTGGTTGTGCGTAAAGCGCGGCATTGAGTAAAAGGTGTAGCTTGTCGAGTTCTTCCAGACCAAGTTCGATTCTGGTTTCATCAAGAGTCTTGCCTGCAACGTCGGGCCAGCGTGCCTTTAGCCATTGCTGTAGTGCTTGATGTAGCCGTCCGGCATCACCACTCTCGGCTGCTTGTAGCAAGCTTTTAGCCTGATACCGGGCATCGGGGGCAGGTTTCTTGCGTTTTCCGGCCTCAGAGCTTGCCACGTGCGACCGGATCCACCAGAAGTAGAAAATCCACAAAAGGTGTGAAGCCACCGCGGCAATCGCCAGATTTCGCCAGAAGTTGCTTTCAGGCATTTCTGTCCGAGATTGTGGCAAGAGGTCAGCGGCACTCCCGGGCGGCGCCGTGTTGGTGGCGGCCGCACTCCCCGTGACGGTAAACCGGAAAGCTGGCAGCTGCGTCGCCCGCTGCCGTCCCGTTTTCGTATCCCACCAGGTAATGGTAATCGGCGGCAGCTGATAGTCACCCGGTTTCGTCGCGACTATTGCAGTCGTCTCGATACGGCTTCCGGTGATGCCATTGGCACTGACCTGATCGTCTTGCTGGGGTTGGTCCGGGTAGGTCTTGAGTCCGTCCACGCTCAGCTGGGGCAGGGGAGGGAGCTGGGCGGCGCGGAGGCCTTCGGCGCGCAGCGTCAGGATGCGGGTTATCGGTTCACCGACGGTGAAGGTGTCTGGGTCCTGGCTCCAGCTCTGCACGATGCCGAGGCTGGCGGCGGGGAGCCAGTGGGTGCCGCTGTAGGTGTCGGGCTTGGGTTTAACCTCGATGGTTTGCGGTTCGGAGCGCAGGCGCAGGCGCTGGGTGTTACGGTTGAACAGGGAGAAGGGGTCGCGGCGGCCGGCGACGGCGACGTAGTTCAGGGCCGGAATGGTCAGCTGGCCGGAGCTCTCCGGGAAGATGGCATAGGTGAGTTCGTACACCGCGTGGCCGACGCCGTTGATACGGCGCTCGTAGCGCTGCTCGTCCACTTTTTCCACATGGGCACCGGGCACCTGCAGTGCCTCAGTAGCAATGTCGTGCAGGCCGATGGTGGTATACAGGCGTACTTTGACCAGAAGCTGTTCCTGTACGAACAGCTCTTCCTTGTCTAAATCCACTTCAAGAAATGCCTGGCGGTTCGCTGTATCCGGCCGGCTGCCGGCCTCGGCGACGGCAATGGGAATCGCGTCGGAGACTTCACCGTGGTAGTGAAGGGAGGGAATAAACAGCCTGCCCTCCCGCTTGGGTGCCAGCACCAGCATCCACTCGACGAAGCTCTCGGCGCGACCATTGATGACCCGATATTGGTTAGACTGCTGGCGCGAGAGGATGTCGAAGTCCTGTTCCAGCAGTTCGAAGTCCGGCTGACCACCGCTTTCAGTGCCGGAATAGCGCAGGCGCAGGTTGAGGGTTTCGTCGATACCGATCTCATTGCGATCGACGGTGGCGCTGAGCAGGTCAGATGCCTGTGTCACTGCCGGAAGTAGCAGAATCAGCAAGCAGAACAGCAGGGCCGGCGCGCAGGTGAAATGGCCAGAAAATAAGTGCGCGAGTTTTCGGTTCATTAGCGTCTCAGTCACTACCATCGCTGGGTGGCTCCATTCTCCGGCGGCTCCCACTCGCCAGTTCGATAGGCACGGCGGCGCTGCAGGCTCTCGTACTTGAATTTTTCCCGCATCAATCCGGCGGGGTCGTCAGGAATCTGCCGCAGCCATTGGTCCAGGGCCTGCTGGGTTTCCGGGTCCAGCTCGCTCTCCCGCGCGCCGGCCTTTTGCTCGCCGTTTTGCTCCTGCTCCTCGCCGTCCTCGGGGCTGCCGGACTGTTTGCCATCCTCGGCTTCGTCCTGTTGCTGCTCGCCGGATTGCGCCTGCTCGTCCCCGGAGCCTTCCGGTTGTCCCTGCTGGTTCTGCTGGGAGCCCTGGTTCTGCTGGTCTTGTTGTCCAGACTGGCTTTGCTGTTGCTGCTGGCCGTTCTGGGACTGCTGTTGATCCTGTTGGCCTTGCTGCTCCTGCTGTTGCTGCTGGTCTTGCCCCTGGCCCTGCTGAGATTGCTGCTGTTGTTGTTTCTGCAGGTCCCGCAGCTGCTTGGCGATTTCCCGGTTGTGCTGGGCATCGGTCAATTGCGGCCGCTTGTCCAGCGCGGCGTCAAAGGCTTCGATGGCTTCATCGTAGCGGCCCTGCCGGGTGAGTGCGTTGCCCAGATTGTACAGGCTGTCTGCGCTTTCCCCCTGTGCGAATTCCTTCTGTGCGGCGGGGAAGTTGCCGGCGCGGTACTGGGCGGTGCCCTTCCATTGCGGGTCCCGGAACTTTTCCGCGGCCTGGTCCGCCTTGCCCTGTTCCAGCAGCCGCTTTGCCTGTTGGTCTTCCCGTAACCAGAGATCCTGAAGCTCAACAGCATGGGCTGGTTTCGGCAGTGCCAATGCAAATGAGAGAGGCAGGGCACAGGCCAGGGCGCCGCGGCGGAACAGCAGGGCGGCCAAGGGGAGCAACAGGAGGAGAAGCCATGGCCCTTCCTCTCGCCACTGGTCGAATTCCCGCTCGGTCAGGCGGGCCTGATCTGGCGTCTCCTTCTCGGGGAGTAGTTTGGTGATATCCCGGTCGTCCACCGAGATCTGGGCGAAGTTTCCTCCGCTGCCCCTCGCCAGCTTCTGCAGCTGATTGGGATCGAATCCGGCAATCACGATGGCGCCATTACTGTCCGTGACAAAGCCGCCACCGTCGCCGCGGGGGATGGGGCTGCCTTCACCGCTGCCGACGGCCAGCACCGACAGTTTTACGGCTTCACCGGCGACCATGCCTGCCACGGTCGGAATGGCTTCGTCGGCAATACCGTCCGTCACCACCAGCAAGCGACCGCGGCCATTGGCCCCGTCTTCAAGCAGTCGCAAACCGGTTTCCACCGCCATTTCTATATTGCTGCCGGGCACCGGCATGATTTTAGGGGACAGGGCTGGGACCAGGTTGGCGATCGTTGCGGTATCTTCGGTCAGGGGAGTGACCACATGCGCCTCCCCGCCATAGGCCACCAGCGCGGTAAGACCGTCTTCGCGCTGGCGCAGGATATCAAGGATCTTGAGCCGCGCCCGGGTCAGCCGGTCGGGAGTCAGATCTGTGGCCATCATCGAGGGGGACAGGTCCAGCATAACCACGAGGGCATCCTGGCTGCTGAAGACCGGTGTGGGCAGCTTGCGCCAGGTGGGGCCCGCCAGCGCGATGATCATCAGGGCCAGCAAGGCGAAGATGAGGCTGAACAGCCACGGCCGTTTTTCCCCGCCACGTAACAGCAGATGTGGAAGCAGGTCGGGGTCAATCACCTTCTGCAGCTGGCTGCTATTGATGACCGTGCGGGCGAGAGCAAAGCAGAGCAGTGCCGCTGGTATCAACAGCCACAAAAGGTGGGGGCGCAGGAAATGAAATTGGGCAAGCTCGTTCACGCGTTGCCCTCCCGTGCTCCACTTGGGCCCGGTTCGGGCACGCCATTGCCGGACCTCCCAAGGCGCAGGTTCAGCAGCAGGGGAATCGTAGCCCACAGCAGCGCAAATATCAGGGCGGCAGCCAGGGGCCAGACATACAGCGACTTCAGCGGACGATAGCTGGCCGCTTCCTGCTCCACCGGTTCGAGCCGGTCCAGCTCCTCATAGATCTGGGCGAGTTCTTCAGGATTGTGGGCACGGAAAAATCGGCCGTCGGTTTTGTCGGCGATGGCCTGCAGTGTGTCACTGTCGAGATCCCGGGAGGGGTTGATGCGGCGCGCGCCGAAGCGGCTGCCCAGCAGGCCGGGTTGCACCATTTCCTCTGCGCCGATACCCACGGTGTAGACGGTTACGCCTGCCTGCTGGGCGAGTTCAGCCGCCTTGAGTGGGGCAACTTCCCCTGCGGTGTTGGCGCCATCGGTAAGCAGGATCAGGACCCGTTGCTCCGCCGGGCGCTCCATCAGGCGCTTGACCGACAGGCCGATGGCATCGCCAATCGCGGTTCCCTGACCGGCGAAGCCGATCTGCGCTTCACGCAGCAGTGTGCCGACAGTTTCCCGGTCATATGTCAGTGGCGCCTGCAGATAGGCGCGGGTGCCAAAAAGCACCAGCCCCAATCGGTCTCCCTCGCGCCTCTCGACAAAATCGCCCACTACATTTTTGACTGCATCGATACGCATGGCCGGCCGGCCATTCAGCAGCATGTCCGGCGTTTCCATGCTGCCGGAAATGTCTACGGCCAGCAGCAGGTCCCGGGCGCTACTGGTCTGGGTGATGGGTTCGCCATACCACTGCGGGCGGGCGGCCGCGGTCAATAACAGCAGCCAGAGAATGCTCAGCAGAAAGAGATTGAACGGGTTGTGTGGAGCGCCGCCACCGCGCTGGGCGAGGCTTCCGTAAAAGGGCACCTTCAGGGCGCTGGACAGCGGCTTGGTGCGCGGCAGGAAGAGGCGGGCCAGCAATGGCAAAGGCAATAGGGCAAAAACCCAGGGCCAGGCGAACTCAAACACGGCTTGCCTCCCCGTCGACTTCCCCTTCCATCTCTGGGGCAGGAGGCGGCCAGCGATCGCGTCGATGTTTGCGGCTCCACTGAATGCCGAAGTCACGTAGCGCGCTGTTTCCCTGCTCATCCCAGCGATCCGTCCGGTAGATCTGTTCGAGCAGAACCGTTTCGGCTTGGGTAGGGCAGTCGACATCCGCGGTGCTGCGTAAAAAATCCAGCCATTCCCGGCCAGTCAAATTACCGCAGTTTGGACGGCCAAAGGTGGTTACCGCCACTCGCTTGAGAATCTCGTTAATCTCCTGGGCAGCATTCGGTTCACGAATATCGATTTCGCGCAGCAGGCGCTCTGCCTCCTTGCGGTAGCGGTTGCGACTCCAGCGTTGCTTGCGTTGGCGCAGCCAGCGGAAAAGGAAATAGAGGGCGGCGATCAACAATGCGGCCAGCAGCCACCAGCCCGGGGCCGGGGGCCACCAACTGATGGCCTCTGGCGGGTGGATATCGCGCAGCTCGTCCAGCAGTGCCTGCTCAACCGGAGACACCTGTGGAGGCTGTTGCTGCATCAAAGCTGTTCTCACGCGCTCACACCTCTGCTTGGACGCGCAACGGGCATGCTCATCCTTTGCTGGCGGCTTCCGTAAACAGACAGCAATGCGGGAGCCAGCGGTTGAGTATTGTCGAAGTCCATCAAAGGAATGCGGAGCCGGCGGCAGAGCCGCTCAACCTCGGTGCGGGCCTCGGTCTGAAGTTGAGCAAACTGAGTACGCAGGGCGCGGTTGGTGGCGTTCAGGAAGGTGCGCTGGCGACCATCGGAAATGGTCAGCGATTGTTCCGGCAGGTTTTGCTCCAGTGGATCGCTCACCCGGAGTACCTGCAGGTCCGCGTGTCGGGTCAGAAGTGCCAGGGGTTGGGCGCAGTCTTCATCCAGGTCGTGGCAATCGCTGATCAGGAACAGCGCACTGCCCGGCCGGGCCACCCGGCGTGCCTCATCAAGAAGCTGCTTCAGCGGTTGGCTGCCTTCCATCGGCACCGGGTTATCCAGTGTTTCGGCGAGCGCCACCATGCCGTGAATCATCGCCAGCACAGAGTGGTGGCTGCGGCGTGGGCGCACGGTTTCGAGGTCGTGGTCGGAAAAGAGCAGGGCGCCTATTCGATCGCTGTGCTGCAGGCCGGCCCAGCCCAGTGCCGCGGCAATACCGCAGGCGGCGACCGACTTGAATGCGCGGCGGCTGCCAAAAAACATGGGGGAGCGCAGGTCCAGGAGGATGACCACCGGCCGCTCGCGTTCCTCCTGGTACAACTTGGTGTGGGTGGAACCGGTGCGGGCAGTCACGCGCCAGTCAATGGAGCGTACGTCGTCGCCGGGCTGGTAGTCGCGGACTTCCTCGAAGTTCATGCCGCGGCCGCGATAGCGGGTAAGCAGGCCGCCGGCCTGGTCGCTCTTCACCAGCCGGGGGCGAAAAAGCTGCATCTGCCGCGCTACATGGCGCAAGCGCACCAGCGGCTCCACCGTCGGGTAGGCGCCACGGAGTTCCAGCTCTCCCTGATTGGTAAGTTCAGCCATAGTGCTTACCTGTGGGGGTTCCCGCCGCAGTATTCAACATCCTGATTCGTTTCGGGCAGAGGGTCCTGGGCATCAGATCGAAGGTACTTGCTGCAGCAGCCGCTCAATGACCTGGTCGGCGTTCACGCCCGCCGCTTCCGCCTCGAAACTCAGCAGCAGTCGGTGCCGCAGTACATCCGGAGCCACTTCCATCACGTCGTCCGGGGTCACAAAATCCCGGCCCGACAGCCAGGCGTGCGCGCGGGCGCAGCGATCAAGGGCGATGGTGGCCCGCGGGCTGGCACCAAAATCTAGCCACGATGCCAGCTCACTGTCATACTTCGCCGGCTCGCGGGTAGCAATGACAAGTTGGACAATATAGGTCTCTACCGCTTCTACCATTTGCAGTGCGAGCACCTGACCGCGGGCCTGGAAAATCTCCTCGCGGCTCACGGTATCGGAAGGGCGATTTTCGCCAAGACTTGCCTCGGATCTGGCCAGGCGCAGAATTTTTGCTTCCGCGCTGGCGTCGGGGTAGGCAAGATTCACCTGCATGAGGAACCTATCTAATTGGGCCTCTGGCAGCGGATAAGTCCCTTCCTGTTCAATGGGGTTTTGCGTTGCCATCACCAGAAAAAGCTCTGGCAACGGATAGGTTTTTCTGCCGACACTGATCTGTCTTTCCGCCATGGCCTCCAGCAGGGCCGACTGTACCTTGGCGGGAGCCCGGTTGATCTCGTCGGCCAGCACCAGGTTGTGGAACACCGGCCCGGGCTGAAAATGGAACTCTCCGGTTTCCGGCCGGTAGATGTCGGTTCCGGTTATGTCTGCCGGCAACAGGTCTGGCGTAAATTGGACGCGATGGAAATCACCTTCAATAGCATCGCCAAGGGTCTTGATGGCCTTGGTTTTCGCGAGCCCCGGCGCGCCTTCCACCAGCAGGTGGCCGTCCGCCAGCAGGGCAATCAATATACGGTTAACCAGGGTCTCCTGGCCGATGATCTGTTGCCCGAGCCAATCCCCCAGGGAAGTGATGCGGTCCCTGACATTCTGATGTGCTTCCATAATCTCGCTTCTGTTGAGAGTGATCCTGCCTCTGCCCGCCCGGCTGGGTATCTATCATCTTTTATATATAGTCGCCGCCAATCGGGGTGGGTGTGTTGATTTTAGCGGCACTTGTCTTTTAGACAACAACCGCCGACCTCTTGACCGTGGAACCAGCCCTTGGTTCCCGTCTTCCAAGAGGGTTGCGGCGGAGTGAATTTAAAGCCGGCGGGTGAACCGCGGGCGGCTGAGAAACAGGCGCGGCCGGCGTATCCGGGCGCGACATTTGGAACTTGGGAGGTTCTCCGTGAGTATGGCGACGGTTATTACCGACAGCCGGGAAGAATTGATCGAGCAGGTCAGCGCACTGATCCGCAAGCGGCTCGGTGACGAGGCCGGGCCAGTAGAGGCATTTGCGGCGCAGTTCCTGCACCAGTATCCGCTGGAAGACATGGTGGGCCGCCGTCTTGTCGATGTGTACGGCTGCATTTACACCTGGTGGGACTTTATCCAGCAGCGCCCCGGCGGGCGCCCGAAGGTACGGGTGCTGAATCCGCGCCTCGAGGACGACGGCTGGGAGTGTTCCCATACCGTGGTAGCGGTACTGCAGCGGGACATGCCATTCCTGGTGGACTCGGTGCGCATCGAAATCAACCAGCGCGATACGGTGATTCACTCGATCAAAAGCACGGTCATGCAGTTGCGCCGGGACAAGAAAGGCCGGCTGAAGGATCTGCTGCCCCGGTTGCACTCCGGTGAGGAGGCCCAGCCGGGCGCCAGCACCGAGGCGCTGATTTATGTCGAGATCAACCGGGATACGTCAGAAGACAACGCGGTCAACCTTGGGGCGGCACTGCGCGACGTGCTTGGGGATGTGGAGCTGGTGGTCGACGATTACGTGCCAATGCTGGATACCTGCAGCGGCATGGAAGACCAGCTGCACGCCGGTATCGATGCGGAGGACGCCAACCTGCAGGAGGCCTGTGCCTTCATGCAGTGGATGCGCGACGGCAATTTCACCTTCCTCGGCTACCGGGAATACGAGTTCGCGGAGGAGGGTAGCAAGCGTGTACTGCGCGAGGTGGAGGAGCGCCGCCTGGGCATTTTCAAGAAACTGGAGGAGCCGGCGGAGCCGACCCCCGAGGGCGCTTTTAATGAGGGTAAACAGCGCTTTTACCAAGGGCCCAATTACCTCACTTTCGCCAAGTCCTCGGTCAAGTCCCGCGTGCACCGGGCGGCTTATTCCGACTATGTCACCATCAAGCGTTACGACTCCCGGGGCGAGGTCATCGGTGAGTCGGCGTTTATGGGGCTCTATACCTCACCGGTGTATACCGAAAGCCCGGCCAAGATTCCCATCATTCGCCGTAAAATGGCGTCGGTGATCGAGTCCAGTGGTCTGTCGCCGCACAGCCACGACGGCAAGGCGTTGCGCCGCATTCTCGATACCTTCCCCCGGGACGAACTGTTCCAGAGCAGCACCCAGGAACTGTTTCATACGGTGATGGGCGTGCTCAGCATGAACGAGCGGGCCCACATCCGCCTGTTTATCCGTCGCGATCCGTTCGGCAAGTTTGTCACTGCAACGGTGTACGTACCTCGCGAGCAGTTTAACAGTAGCGTGCGCGAAGCGATCTGTGCGCACATTGCCAGGGCAATCAACGCCAGGGAATCCGATTTCACCACTTATTTTTCCGAGTCCATCCTCGCCCGAGTTCACTTCGTGTTCCGCGTTGACCCCAGCGAGCCCTTGGATATCGATGTCGCGCGGCTGGAGGCGCAAATCGTGGATATTACCCGCTCCTGGGAAGATGTATTCCAAAAATCCCTGATCGAAAGTCATGGGGAAGAAGAGGGCACCCGCCTCTTTGATATCTTCGGGCAAGCCTTCCCGGCCGGTTACCGTGAGGACTTCGAGCCGCGGATTGCCGTGCAGGATGTCAATGCCGTACAGGAGCTGTCACCTGAAAACCGTGTGGCGATGAGTTTTTATCAGCCAGTGGGAGCCGAGCCGGGCAGCCTGCGCTTTAAGGTGTTCAACTGGGGCCGTGGCCTGACGCTTTCCGATGTCATCCCGGTGCTGGAGCACCTGGGCCTGCGTGTGATTGGTGAGTTCCCATATACCATTCGCCCCAAGGGCTCCACGGACGTGTGGATGCACGAGTTCCACCTGGAGTTTGGCCTGCCGACCCGTGTGGATGCCCAGGCCTCCCGCGGTATGTTCCAGGATGCCTTTGCCGCCATCTGGAACGGTGTCGCAGAGAGCGATGCCTTCAATCGCCTGGTACTGGCGGCGCGCCTGAACTGGCGCGAGGTCTCCATGCTGCGAGCCTATGCCCGTTACCAGAAGCAGACCAAGTTCAGTGCCAGCCAGCCCTATATCGCAGCGACGCTGGCCAACCACGTGGAAATCACCCGCAACCTGGTGGCGTTGTTCCGGGCCATGTTCGATCCGCGGATCAATACCAGCAGCAAGCAGGACCAGACCCGGATCGAGCGCCTGATCAAGAAGATCCATGATGGCCTCGACGGCGTCGATAACCTGAACGAAGACCAGGTGATTCGCCGTTACCTGGACCTGATCCTGGGCACCCTGCGCACCAACTTCTTCCAGGTGGACGCTGCGGGCGAGCCCAAGGACTACATCTCCATCAAATTCAGCCCGCGGGATATTCCCAATATTCCCGAGCCGCGGCCGGAGTTTGAGATTTTTGTTTATTCACCCCGGGTCGAGGGCGTGCATCTGCGCGGTGGCAAGGTGGCGCGCGGTGGTCTGCGCTGGTCCGATCGCCTAGAGGACTTCCGCACGGAAGTGCTGGGCCTGGTCAAGGCGCAGAATGTAAAGAACGCGGTGATCGTACCCAGCGGCGCCAAGGGTGGCTTCGTGGTGCGTAAGCCGCCGACAGACGGCAGCCGCGACGCCATGCTGGAAGCGGGCATCGCCTGCTACCGCACCTTTATCCGCGGCCTGCTGGACATTACCGACAACCTGAAGGAGGGCGAGGTGATCCCGCCCGAGCTGGTGGTGCGCCGGGATGAGGATGATCCCTACCTGGTGGTGGCGGCGGATAAGGGCACCGCGGCCTTTTCCGACATCGCCAACGGCATTGCTGCCGAATACGACTTCTGGCTCGGTGACGCCTTTGCTTCTGGCGGCAGTCAGGGCTACGACCACAAGAAAATGGGCATTACGGCCCGGGGCGCCTGGGTTTCGGTGCAGCGGCACTTCCGGGAAATGGGCGTCAATGTGCAGGAGGAAGAGTTCTCGGTTGTCGGTATCGGCGACATGGGCGGCGACGTATTCGGCAATGGCATGCTGTTGTCGGAGCATATCTGCCTGAAGGGGGCCTTCAACCACCTGCACATCTTTGTCGATCCCAGTCCGGATGCGGCGGCGAGCTTCAATGAGCGCAAGCGCCTGTTCGAGCTGCCGCGCTCCAGCTGGACCGACTATAACCAGGAGCTGATCTCCAAAGGCGGCGGTATTTTCGAGCGCCGGGCCAAATCGATCCGCATCACGCCGGAAATGAAAGCCGCCTTCGGCATCGAGGCGGATCAGCTGAATCCCAATGAGCTGATCAGCGCCATGTTGCGGGCACCGGTGGACCTGATCTGGAATGGCGGCATCGGTACCTACGTGAAGGCCAGCAGCGAGTCCCACGCGGAGGTGGGGGACAAGTCCAATGACCATCTGCGGGTCAACGGCGCGGAGCTGCGGGCCAAGGTCTTCGGTGAGGGCGGCAACCTCGGCATGACCCAGCGAGGGCGGATCGAATTCGCCCTGCACGGTGGTCACTGTAATACCGACTTTATCGATAACGCCGGTGGCGTGGACTGCTCGGACCACGAGGTGAACATCAAGATTCTGCTCGACAAGGTGGTTGCCAACGGTGATCTGACCGAAAAGCAGCGCAACCAGTTGCTCGAGGAGATGACCGATTCCGTCGCCGAGCTGGTGCTCGACAATAACTACAACCAGACCCAGGCCCTGAGTGTGGCCGAGCATCAGGTTGCCGAGCGCATTGATGAGTACCGCCGCACCATCAACACGCTGGAGGCGGAAGGTCGCCTGCGCCGCTCGCTGGAATTTATTCCGGACAACGAGCAGATCACCGAGCGCCAGAACCGCGGGCAGTACCTGACCCGGCCGGAGCTCTCGGTGCTGATCTCCTATGTGAAGGTGAAGCTGAAAGAGGAGCTGCTGAACGCGGAAATTACCGAGAACCCCCGGGTTCAGGAGGCAGTGGAATCAGCATTCCCGCAGGAACTGGTGGCGCGCTACCAGGAGCTGGTCTACGACCATCCGCTGCGGCGCCAGATCGTGGCGACCCAGGTGGCCAACGAGATGGTCAACAGCATGGGTATCACTTTCTATAACCGCATCAGCGGTGCCACCGGCGCTGACATCAACACCGTCGCGGCGGCCTATATCAGTGCCCGCGAGGTGTACCAGATGCCGGAATTCCAGGACCAGGTGGCGGCACTGGATTACAAGGTACCCGCTGAGCTGCAGATCGAACTGCTCAACAGCATGGTCGGGCGTGTCCGTCGCGCCACCCGCTGGTTTATCCGCAACCGCCGTCTGGGGCTGGACCCGGCGCGGGAGCAGGAGCAGTTCGGGGAGTCGGTGCAGCGGGTGATCAGGGCGCTGCCGGATGTGCTCAGCGGCGAACCACACCGGGAGTGGGAGCGTCGCTATCGCCGCTTGCTGGAAGCTAATGTGCCCGATGAAATGGCACTGCTGGCGGCGTCGCCAACCTACCTGTTCTCCGCGCTGGGGATTTCTGAGTCTGCCCGTGCCAGTGAGCGACCGGTAGAAGAGGTGGCCCGGGTCTACTTTGGTCTGGCGGATCTGCTGGATCTGTCCTGGTTCGGCTTCCAGATCATCGACCTGCCGGTGGAGAGCTTCTGGCAGGCGCAGGCGCGGGAGACCAGCATGGATGACCTGGACAGCCAGCTGGCCAGCCTCGCAGTGAACATGTTGCGCCTCTCTTCCGGCTCAGAACTGGATGCAGATGGCGCAATGGAGCGCTGGAGCGTTATCATGGCGCCCGCTCTGCAGCGCTGGAAAGGCATCCTCACCGAGCTCAAGGCTTCGCCCACCAGTGATTTCGCCATGTTCACCGTGGCGCTGCGGGAGCTGATGTACCTGGCCAACGCCACTGCCGACCTGGAGTCGCTGGCGGAGGCCTGACGGCAATCCCGGCCTCAGGGCAGGGAGCCTGTGCGAGTGAAGACAAAGGACCACCATGTATTCGACCCTGCGAAAAGCCCTGTTTGCGCTCGATCCGGAGCGGGCGCACCACCTGACCATCGACGGCATTGGCGCTGCGGAAAGACTCGGCCTTTTGTCCCTGTTCACAAGGCCCGTCGCGGATGATCCGGTGGAACTGATGGGGCTCACGCTGCCGAACCCGGTGGGTTTGGCCGCGGGGCTGGACAAGAACGCCCAGGCATTCAACGGCCTGGGGGCTATGGGGTTTGGTTTTGTCGAGGTGGGTACCGTGACACCGCGACCGCAACCCGGTAATCCGCAGCCGCGGGTATTTCGTCTCGAAGAGGCCGAGGCCATCATCAACCGGATGGGCTTCAACAACGAGGGTGTGGACTACCTTGTGAGCCGGGTGCGCCGGCGCCGCTACGGCGGTGTGCTGGGGATCAATGTGGGCAAGAATTTCGATACCCCTGCAGAGCGGGCGGCCGACGATTATTGCCTGTGCATGGAGAAGGTTTATCCCTACGCGGATTACATCACCGCCAATGTCTCCTCGCCCAATACCAAGGGACTGCGGGATCTGCAGTTCGGCGACAGCCTCAACCGATTGTTGGGCACGCTCAAGGAAAAGCAGCAGCAGCTGGCCGCGACGAATGATCGCTACGTACCGCTGGCGGTCAAGATTGCGCCGGATATGGATGACGATGCCATTGCCCAGATCGCCGAGGCGCTGCGCAGTTACGAGATTGATGGCGTGATTGCGACCAACACCACCATCGACAAATCCCCGGTGGAGAAGCTGCCCCACGGGAATGAGCAGGGCGGCCTGAGTGGCAAGCCGCTGCGGGAAAAGTCCACCCGTGTAATCCGCCAGTTGGCCAAAGAGCTCAACGGGGCGCTGCCGATCATCGGTGTCGGGGGCATCATGGACGGGGAAAGCGCGGCGGAGAAGGTGCGTGCGGGCGCGACCGCCGTGCAGATCTATACCGGCCTGATTTACCGGGGACCGGAACTGGTGAGAGAGGCCGCGGACGCCATTGCGCTGGCCCGTCGCGAAACGACGCAGGCCTGAGAGTTTACGTTGACACCCGAAGTAAGCCGTACTTAAAGGCTGTGCAGCTCATGCCTCTGGCCCCCGAGAGAGCGCTGGCATGCCTTTGCTGTTAGCCAGCAGGCAGCTTGGGTAAGACGTCGGTAAGACGAGATGTGCCCGGCGGACTGGCCGGGCACTTTCCACTGAGCGGTGTCACAGGCTCCTGCGGCTAGGCGGTTCGCCAGCCGTCCGGGTGGTGGTTCTCAGCGGAAAAATTGCGATAGGTTTCCAGTTTTTGCGCCTTTGCAGACGCTCCAAACCCGTTCCAGTAATCTTCACGCCCTTCGCGCCAGCCATTGACCCACTCTTGATGGAGCGGCCCGTTAATGTAAGGACAAATGTCCTGAGGTTTGTTTTCGGACGCTGCCTGATAACCTTTGCAAAAGGCTCTCTCCAACTGGTTACGTTTTTGGCGTTTCATCGAATTGGCACCTCGCTAAAGCCGGGCCGGCTTTTCTGGTTGTCAGAGCGGAAGAGGGCGACGCTTCTTCCGCCGGGAATATTATTGGGTATCTTCTCTCAGCATAGTGAAGGGTTTTGTCGCCAGAATCGTTGCCCTTACTCATAAGCTTATGGTGGGTCGCTGGCGATCGGAAAATCTGTGCCGGCTGCTTCTGATGGCAGCGCTCTGCCGCTCTCTTGTAGCGACCGACCGTTTCAGTAGAGCAAACCCAGTGGCCGGTGTGAACGACCAGTTTGGTCTGAAACTGTCATTTAATAGAAACAAAGTGTATAGGCCGGCTGCACCGGCCTGGAATCGAATGCCGCGGGCATCGAATCTGTCTTGAGAATTTGCGATATGACCGAAACCCAACATCTGGACTTTACCGCCACCTGCCCGAAGGGGCTTGAGTCACTGCTGGCAAAGGAGCTGAACGAGCTCGGCGCTTCGGTCACCCGCGAGCAGCCTGCCGCGATCCACTTCAGCGGCACCCTGGAAGTGGCCTACAGGGCATGCCTGTGGAGTCGCTTGGCCAATCGCATCCTGCTGCAGTTGTCCCGGGAGAAGATCGCGGATGCGGAGGATCTCTATCGGGCCGTGGCGGCCCAGCCTTGGGAGGCCCATATCAACCCCAATGGCAAGCTGTGGGTGCAGTTTTCCGGCACCAACCGGGAAATCCGCAATAGCCAGTTTGGTGCGCAGAAGGCCAAAGACGCCATCGTGGACAGGCTGCGCCAGCAGTCCGGCAGTCGACCGCTGGTTGAGCGGGACAATCCTGATCTCGCCGTGGTTCTGCGCCTTCACCGCGATCATCTCGACATTTCCATTGACCTCAGCGGTGAGAGTCTGCACCGGCGTGGCTACCGCACGCATATTGGTGCCGCTCCGCTCAAGGAGAACTTGGCCGCGGCCCTGTTGCTGCGTTGTGGCTGGCCGGAGATCGCTGCCCGGGGCGGGGCGCTGCTGGATCCCATGTGCGGCTCGGGCACGATACTGATTGAGGGGGCAATGATGGCCGCGGATTGCGCGCCGGGCCTGCTGCGGGAAAGTTTCGGTTTCGAGCGTTGGCTGAATCACCAGAGCGATATCTGGCTCGGATTGCGGGAAGAGGCGCTGGCTCGTCGCGCTGCCGGCCTGGAGCGCGAGCTTCCGGAAATCCGCGGCTATGATGCCGATGCCAAAGTCCTGTTTGCCGCCGAAGCCAATATCAGTCGTGCCGGCCTGGAGCGGCAGGTGCGGGTGAGTTGCCGTCCGGTGGCCGCCTTCAAGATCCCCAGCCATCGCCCGGTCAAAACCGGCCTGGTGCTGACCAATCCCCCGTACGGTGAGCGCCTGGGTGAACAGGAAGCGCTGCGGGACACCTATGCGGAGCTGGGTCGTCAGCTGAAACAGGAGTTTCCGGGCTGGCTGGTAGGCATCTTTACCGGCAATCCGGAGCTCGGTTTTTCCACCGGCCTGCGTTCACACAAGCAATACCAGCTGTATAACGGCAGCATCCCGAGCCAGCTATTGCTGTTCCAGGTACGTGAGCAGGTTGGAGAAGCGAGCGCGAAGGAATCTCGGCCCCTCTCGGAGGAAGCGCAGATGGTGGCAAACCGCCTGCGCAAGAACATGCGCACGACCGGAAAATGGGCCCGAAAAAACGGCATTGACTGTTACCGCCTTTACGATGCCGACCTGCCGGAATATGCGGCGGCTGTGGATATTTACCGTTCGTTGGAAGGTGCTGTGTATGCGCACCTGCAGGAGTACCGTCCGCCCGCGAAGATCGAGGAAGATAAGGCCCGGGGCAGGCTGCGGGACCTGGTCCGCGCAGTGCGGGAAGTGCTGGAAATCCCGCAGGGAAATATCAGCATCAAGGAGCGTCGCAGGCTGAGCCACAAAGGTGGCGGCAGTAAGCCGAGCCAGTACCAGAAACAGGGCGGAGCACAGGGCGAGCGCAGCTTCTGGGTTAACGAATACGGTGCGGAACTGGAGGTCGACCTCTGGACCTACCTGGATAGCGGTATTTTCCTGGATCACCGTCCGGTGCGGCAGTATGTCCGCAGGCTGGCAGATGGAAAGAAATTTCTCAATCTGTTCTGCTACACGGGCACTGCCACGGTGCAGGCGGCGCTGGGTGGCGCTTCGCAGAGCACCAGTGTTGATATGTCCAAAACGTATCAGGCCTGGGCAGCGCGCAATTTCCGCCGCAACCAGCTCGACCCCTACCGGCATCAATTGGTTGAGGCGGATTGCCTGCAGTGGCTGGCGTCGGCGCAACAAAATCGCCGCGGGCATTATGACCTGATTTTTCTGGACCCGCCGAGCTTCTCGAATTCAGCGAAAATGCGCGGTGTGCTGGATGTCCAGCGGGACCACGCTGACCTGATTCGCCAGTGTATGGCGTTGCTGGCCCCGGGCGGCATCCTGGTTTTCTCCAACAACCTGCGCAGCTTCAAAATGGACGGTGAGGTTCTGGAGGAGTACTCGGTGCAGAACCTGTCTGCCGAGCTATTGGACCGGGATTTCCAGCGCAACCCGAAAATTCACAACGTTTGGCGCATTGAAGCCAGGAGCTGAAATGGCTAAATCGCGTATGTCCCGTCAGGGCCTGGATTGCCGCCCGGGCACGGCGTAGGCGACACCGCGGCATTCCAGATAGCGCTGGCATCCCTCAAAACCACCGGTGGCCGTACCGCAGGCCTCAACGACGACACCGTTGCCCCCGAGGTTGTGGGTGCGCTGTTTGAGCTCTCTTACGAGCATGCGGCGATTGGGTTTGGGTTCGTCCGGTCTTCTCTGGCACTGGGCAGCCTCGACGAAGCCCAGGGTGATGGCGTCGTAGCGCGCGATCTGCACTGGTGTGTATTCCCGCACGGCGGCGGCTTTGATGCGCACTTCTGAGTAGGGGCCCAAATTGCTATTGAATCGAAGACCCTCACAGCCGCCCAGCGCCGCCAGGGCGATTGCTGTGAAGACAGGGGCCCTTGTTTCCATGGGAAATCCTGGTTTTGTTGCAGTCCGCCCCTGAAGTGCACATTTATGCCGGGCTGTCGTCAGTCGAGCTCCATCACCACGCGGAAGCCCACTTCGGTGGAGAGGGTTTTCTGGTCGAGCCCCTTTCGGTATTCGGCGCTTACATTGCTGAGAGGCTCCCGCATGGAGCCGCCTTTGACAACCCGCAGATTGCAGTTGTCGATCACTACAGGTCCACCATCGCGACGGGCGCGGCTGTGGTTCCCTAAGTAGCAGTCCTGCACCCACTCCGCCACATTACCGGCGGTATCGTGCAGGCCGAAACCATTCGCCGGATAGTGCCCAACCGGAGCACTTTTGGTTCTGAAAATGCCCACAAACTCACTGTCACAGCCGCGGCGGCAATTCGCTTTGCCTGCTGCGCTCCCTTCGCCCCACCAGAACGGCTCGGCAACACCACCGCGGGCGGCGTACTCCCACTCTGCCTCGCTGGGAAGGCGGTAGCGTTTGCCGGTTTGCCGTGAGAGCCAGCGCGCGTATGCGCGTGCGTCATCCCAGGCGACATTGATGACCGGGCGATCACCGCGCCCCCAGCCGCTGTCACCGGGCAGTGCGGCGCCAGTCGCCGCGGCGAAACGCTCATATTCATCGAAGGTGATTTCGTGGCTGGAGATCGCGAAAGCTTCTGCAATCACAATCTTCTGCGCCGGACTGGTGCCCCGGTTTTGGTTACTGCCCATGCGGAAGTTGCCCGCTGCGATTACCACCATTTCAGGACCATTGCCCCCGCCAGCCAGGGGGCTGCGCAGGGTTGTGCCCGCGGGGAAGCCCTTATCCAGCGTTACCTGCAAGGTCAGGTCATCTTCGGTGAGCGTGATCCAGCGCCGCTCTGTGAGATAGCCGGGTTTGCTGACTTCCACATCGTACGGGCCGGGGGACAGTGCCATACCATAGCGATAGCGGGGCGCGATGTTCATGATCCGCACGCGCGCATCGCTTGGTTGCGGGTTGATCCTCAGGCGCGGCAGTTCAGGCGTGCTGTCAGCCTTGGGGGCCTCCTCGACTTTGCTGGTGGCCGCTGCTACTGGTTCCGCCTCTGCCGCCGGGGTTTCTTGCGCTGCCACTGCAGCTTCGTCGTCCGGTACCGCGGGCTCCGGGCTCTCCTCTACCTGTGTGTCCACTGTCGCCGCATCAGGGCGTGGTAATGCCAGGGGCGGGCGAACGATCGCGGACTCCGCTTCAGTCTCCTCCGGACCTGATTGAGCCGGGGCTGGCAGCAGCGAAGACACCGGCGCGGTGGGGAGGGTCGGGGTGCTTGAGGTGTCCTGGCGGGAATCCGCCACTGGCGCCGCCGCCACCGGCAGGGGCTGTTCCGCGCCTTGCTGGGGCTTCCAGGGCAGGTAAGGGCCCAGTACGGCATAGGAGAGGGCGCCAACCACCAGGCTGGCCAGGGCGACCGTCCCCGCGAGCCACTGACGGCGCTTGCGCTGCGGAGCCTGCTGGATCACTTGTTGGATCCGCATGATCGTGTCTTGCTCCGCTCGCGGGTGGCGCTGGTCCAGGGGTTTGTCCCGCAGCCGCGCCCAGGCCGCGGCAAATTTGTCGGCCAGTGTACCCCCGAGCGTCATCACCAGGGCGCGCATCAGGCTGGAGGGGCCCACCGAGGGAATATTCAGTTGGGTGTTCTGGGAGGCGGGCTTGCCCGCGAGCGCGGCGAGGAGATGGTCGATTGCATCCACCACCTCCAGGCCACGCTGGAACCGATCCGCTGGATCCTTGGCCAGCATCTGCTCGACCAGGCCCTGGTACAGGGAGTGCCGCGCCGGAAGCCTGGGAATGGGGTCAGTCAGGTGCTTGATGGCGATCGCTACCGCCTCGTCAGCCTGGAAGGGAACAGTGCTGGTGACCATTTCATAGAACACCACTCCCAGGCTGTAGAGGTCGGCGCGGCCATCGATGGCGGCACCGCGGGCCTGTTCAGGGCTCATGTAATGGGGCGTTCCCACCACCATGCCTGTATTTGTCATCCGCGTGGTGCGGGCGATGGCACGGGCAACGCCAAAATCTGTCAGGACGGCAGAGCCATCCTCACGGAACAGTATGTTCTCGGGCTTCAGGTCCCGGTGGACATAGCCCTTGCCGTGGGCGTGATCCAGTGCCAGGGCGATCTGGCGGGCAATATTGAGGGCCTCTATGGGATCCATGATGCCCCTGGCCAGCTTGTCTGACAGCGAGCCCCCGGGCATATAGTCCATCGCGATGTAATTGAGGCTGCGGTAGCGGCCGATATCGTGGATGGCAACGATGTTGGGGTGGGACAGCTGGCCGACGATATTGGCTTCGCGCTGAAAGCGTTCGCTGAAAACAGGGTCGGCGTTGAGCACCGGGGACATGACCTTCAGGGCCACCTGGCGGCCAACGCTGCGCTGGGTTGCGAGGTATACCGTGGACATCCCACCCTGGTTGATCTTCTTGAGGATGCGATAGCCCGGGATTTCCAGGGATGTAGTGCCGGAGCTGACGACTTCCATCGAATTCGTCCCCTGGATCAGAATGAGTCGAGCAGCCACGCGGTGAGCGAGGCGATAACGACCAATAAAATTACTGCCGTGAGTGCGAGGGTCATTGTCCCACCGGGCAGCAGGCTTGAGCGTGAACCCTCAGATTTCCGGGAGCTGCCGAAGGGCCAGTCTCTGCTGTCCGCGGGCTGATCCGGTGCTTCTACCACCTGCACCGTGATGTTGTCCTTGCCTCCGGCATCGAGAGCGGCAGCGATCAGCAGGTCCACTGCGCGCCGGTTGTCGGGATTTTCGGCCAGGATGCGACAGATCTCCTCTGCGGGAACCTCCGCGCTGAGACCGTCGCTGCACAGCAGCAGCCGCTGGCCGGGTTCCCAGAGGGCGGAGACACGGTCGATTTCAAGTTGTGGGTTGGTGCTGCCGCCGATACAGCGGGTGATGACATGGCGGTTGGGGTGGTTGGCGGCTTCCTGGGGATTGATGGCGCCGGAGTCCACCAGCATCTGTACGTAGGAGTGGTCGATGGTGAGCTGCTTTAATTGCCCCCCGCCGCCATCATCGGGGGTAAAGACGTAGGCGCGGCTGTCACCAACCCAATACAGGTGAAAATAAGCGCCGTCCTCAGCCAGGATTACGGCGGTGGAGCCCATGTTGGCGGTGTTCTGCTCGTCCCCGAGGAGGAGGGCATGGGCCCGCTGCAGGGCGCGCTCGTAGTGCCGGTCGGTGGCCGCGGAGCGCTGCACCTCCTCGATCACCGTCATGCTGGCAATCTCTCCGGCCTGATGGCCGCCGAGACCGTCGGCGACGACCCAGATACCACGCTCTTCATCAGACCAGAGAGCGTCCTCGTTCTGTTCGCGTTTGTAGCCGGGATGGGTGGCGCCCGCGCTTCGGGAGGGCGGGGTGGCGCGCTGGATTGTCCCGCTGTGCCGCGACCTTTCGCGTACGTTGGCTTCACTCACTGGCGTGCAACTACCTGTTTATTCTGATTTATCCGGTTCGCACTGCTGCTAGTGCCGCCTGCAGCGGCCGGCCGAAGCCATGCGCCGGAAGTCCTTCCATGGCCAGAGAGCGCCACAGCTACTGGCTTTCGGCAGCTGCCCGCGAATCCACTGACTTATGCATACTAGCGTCAACGGACATTGTAAGCTGCTAACCGAATCACACGCTAACCAAAATTCACGTGATAAACTGGCTCGAAAGAACAATACCGCGCTCTGCCGATGTCGGTTCCGAGCGCCTTGTCTGCTTGGCAACAGCCCTGCTGCTCAGGGTGTGTCTGTTAGTGCACTACTGAGGGTCCCATGGTGAGGCGGCCCGATCAAGGACATCATATCCATGCTCAAACTTTGTGATCTCAAGGATGTCAGCCAAAGTGTGTGGCTGGTGGCGCCCAGGGTGACGATCGGGCGCGCCAGCAATTGCGACTTCACCATTGCCGATGAATCAGTGGCTAAGTTGCAGGCGGAAATCCTCGTCGAGGGCGATGCACTGATTTTAAAAAACCTGGCCGGTAACGGTGTGCTTGCGGTGAATGGTCAGCCGGTAGACCGCAGTTGCCCGGTAAAGCTCGATGACAAGCTAACGGTAGGAAGTCGGACCCTCGGGGTCGTCGATCCCAAGGTGACGCGCCTGAAAGCGGCCTCCTCCGCTGCATCGGTGGCCTGGGCGCTACGGGCGAACCATCCGGCAATCGCCGGCAGGGTCTTCCCGGTGCGGGAGACGACGGTGGTGGGGCGTTCTGACGAGTGTGATATTACCTTTTCCCTTTCCCATCTTTCCCGTCGCCACGCGCGGTTGGAGGTGCGCGATGGGCTGCTGTTTGTGACCGACCTGGGCTCGGCCAATGGCACTTACCTCAATAACAAGCGCGTGGTCGAGACGCGGGTGCGACGCGGTGATGAGCTGCGCTTCGATACCCTGAGTTTCAGCGTGGTGGGACCTGCCGATGACCTGGACAAGACAACGGTTCGCCCCGCGGTGAGCATTCCCCAGGACGTCGTCCGGTCCGGCGCACAGGTGGAAGCAAAGGTCAGCGACCGATCTGCTGCGGCGGCAGCGCGGGCACCGGCTGCCGGAGATACGACCCGTGAAAGACAGCGCATGATTTCCGATGCGGAAGCGGTGGATGGCGGGCAGGGTGTCTGGCTGTGGGTCGGCATTCTCGCGGTGGCGGCCGTGGTCACCGGATACTTCTGGGCCCGCTGGCAGGGAATCCTGTGAGTCGATGGCTCGGCAACTGATCCTTTATACGACCCTGGGCTGCACGCTGTGCGAAAAGGCCAAGCCTGAGATCTGGCCGGTGCTCGAGGTCTTCGGGCTGCGGCTGAAGCAAGTGGATATTGCCGAGGACGAGGGGTTGATGGCCCGCTTCGCGACCTCGATACCTGTCGTCGGTCTCGGGGACCCGACCGATGTCTGTGTCTGGCCGTTCGATCAGGCGCAACTGGCCGACTGGCTCTCCGCCCGGTTGTAGGGGTGGCGCTGCCGATTCAGCGCCGCCGCTTTACTTCAATCCTTTCCGTTGCTCTCTGACTTCTGACTTGCTGCCTGGCTGCCGGCTAGAGGCGTGTGGTCGCCTCATTTTCCCGCAACAGTGGCAGGTTGGTGCCGCTCCGATAGGCATAAATTACGCTGTAGGCCAGCACATTCTGCACGTACTTGCGTGTCTCGTGGTAGGGGATGGTTTCAATCCACACGTCGTAGGGTAGCTGCTGGCGCGTCTCCTTCAGCCATTGGGCAACCCGCGTCGGCCCGGCGTTGTAGGCCGCTGCGGCGAGGATCCGGTTGTTATCAAAGCGGTTGAGCAGCGTGCTCAGGTAAAAACTGCCGAGCGCAATATTGGTACTGGGGCTTAGAAGATCCCAGTTTCTGCGAAGCTGGACTCCGGCGCGCCGGGCAGTGGCCCGGGCAGTCGAGGGCAGCAGTTGCATCAGGCCGAGGGCACCGGCGCCGGATTTGGCATCGTGACTGAAGTGGCTTTCCTGGCGTGCCACCGCATAGATCAGGTAGGGGTCCAGTGCAGTCTGCTGCCCCATGCGCCGGCTGGCATCGGTGACAATGTCGGCGAATGCCAGCGGAAAACGCAATTCCAGGTCATCCAGGTAATCTGCCGCCAGCACTGAGCGGATCGACTTGTGGTACCAGCCCCAAGAACTGGCGACTTTGCCCGCAGTCAGGAGCTGCTGATGATCCATGCCGCGGGTGGCGTAATTCCATTCCCTGCGGGCGTGGTACAGCTCGCCGATCGCTTGTAGCTCCCGTGCTCTCTGCATGGCCGGGCGCGCAGACATCTCCTCAACCGCCTTGGCATTGATTGGCGCGGGGCGGTCGACAAAACTGTAGTTTTGTCCGAGCGTGTCCGCGGCCAGGAAGCCATAGTAGCTGCGCTCCTGGGCTGCGCGCCGGTACAGGTAGGCGGCCTCCTGCTGGCGGGCGTCGCCATATTGCTCCTCAAGCACGCGTGCACGCCAGTAGAGCCACCGCTCGTGATTGCGCGCCGACTCTGGCAGCCGATTGATCCAGAACTCCACCTGCGCCCAGTCCAGCTCGCGCAGAGCCTGGCGCGCGAGCCATTCGATAGTGCGCTCGTCGGAGAAGTTCTCGCTCTGCTGGACAAGGACGCGGAGCCCGTCGAGGTTATCCTGGCGGGCGAATTGCAGGGCGATTTCCCGCAGTAGCGCCTCTCGCTCGTTTTCCTCGAACAGGTAGCCGGCATCGTAGTGGCGCCATGCTGTCAGGGCGTCCTCGGCACTGCGTCGAGCAAGGCGGCCAAGTCCATGGAGTACAATCTTCCGGTAGTGCGGTGAGCTGCGTAAAAAGCGCTGGTGATTGAGGAGTTGCCCGGGGTCGCGGTGCACAGAGCGCGCCAGCGCTGCAAGGCTCGCCTGCTCGCCGCTCATCTTGCCGGCAATATAGTCCGCCAGGTCCAGGTTGCCGGCCTCGAGGGCGAGCATATGTCGCCGCCATGCCAGTTCATCGGTCAGGCCGCCGTCCCGGATCCAGCGGGCGAATAACGGGTCGCACTCCTCAGCCTGAGAGTGGCCCACCAGCCACAGGTCCTCGACCAGCCGGTAGGCTTCCGTTTTGTCGCCGTGACGGGCGAGGGCGTCAGCGTAATAGCAGCGCAGGGAGGTGCGCCGGATCGTGCCGGCATCATAGTATTTGAGATAGGCGCGGAACCGCTGGCGGCTGCCCAGCTCTCTCAGGACCTTGACCCGCATCCAGTCACCGATGGCCGTGTCCCGGTACTGCTCCAGAAAGCTGTCGATCTCTCCGTAGGGCAGTCGCGATAGTTTCTTGCTGAGCTCCCAGTAATCCAGATAGGGCAGGAGTGGATAGCCAGCCAGTTCTCCCCTGATTCTGGCGAGGCTTGCCCGGTCACCCTGGGCGATAGCCATGCGGGCGCTCTGCAGCTTCTCTCGTTGGGCCACCGCATACTCGGCATCGGGCCTCTCGGCGGAAGTGGCTGCGGCAGGCAGGGTTGAAGACAGGACCAGGGATAACAGCAGCGCGAATCCCTTTGCGTCAATCGACATTTGAATCACCCGATTGAAAGTTCGCGAGAGTAAATTTATCAATACAGCGCGAGGAAAACTACGTAAAATTTCCGTCTTTACGCGTGACCTGGAGCGCGTTCTCAGCCGTTTATTGGCGGTGCCGGTTCGCAAGCTCCAGGCAACCTTAATTGTAGTTGTGTTTTATGCTCCAGTTAGACAACGTCGGTCTCCGATACGGCACCCAGGTACTGGCAGAGGGTGTCTCTGCCAAAGTCGAAAAGGGCGATCGTATCTGCCTTGTCGGGCGCAATGGTGAGGGAAAATCGAGCCTCTTGCGCCTGATTGCGGGGGAGATTGACGCCGATGAGGGCGAGGTGATCCGGGCTGTCGGTTTCCGCCTTGCCACCCTCGAACAGGAACTTCCCTCAGACTGCCGGGACACGGTCTACGAATACGTGGCGTCGGGTCTCGGAGATATCGGTCGTCATCTGTCCGCCTACCGCGACGCGCCCGATGAGCACCTGCAGGAGCTGATCGAGGCGGCCCACGGTTGGGATCTGTTGCCGCGCATCGACAGTATCATCGATCGCCTCGGGCTGGATGAGTCAGCGTCCGTAGCGGATCTCTCCGGCGGCTGGCAGCGGCGCGCAGCACTTGCCCGCGCACTGGTTACCGAACCGGACCTGCTGATTCTGGATGAGCCCACCAACCACCTGGATATCACCGCCGTCGAATGGCTGGAAAACTTTCTCGCCGGCTTCAATGGTGCGCTGCTTTTTGTGACCCACGATCGGGCACTGGCCCAGCGCCTGGCGACCTCGGTCTGGGATCTGGATCGCGGCCATCTGCGCGTTTTCAACTGCGGCTTTGACCGGTATCAGCAGGAGAAAGAGAAGCTCCTGGAGGAAGAGGCCCGCCACGAGGCGCTCTTTGATAAGAAGCTGGCACAGGAGGAGGCCTGGATCCGCCAGGGCATCAAGGCTCGGCGGACAAGGAACGAGGGGCGAGTGCGTGCACTGCAGTCCCTGCGTCGCCAGCGTGAAGCCCGGCGCAGTCGGCAGGGCACTGCGCGGATGGCACTGGATTCCGGCGAGCTCTCCGGGAAGCTGGTCGCAGAGCTCAAAAACGTATCTTTTGCCTATCCCCAGGACGGCAATGGCGAAGAGGCTAGATACCTGATTCGTGACCTGTCCTATACCCTGATGCGGGGCGACAAGGTGGGCCTGATCGGTCCCAACGGGGTCGGCAAAAGCACCCTGATCCGCCTCTTGCTCGGCGAGCTTAAGCCCCAGTCCGGGTCGATTCGACTCGGCACCAAGCAGCAGATCGCTTACTTTGATCAGCGGCGGGATCAGCTGGACCCGGAGCTGACCGTGGTGGACAACATCGCTGAGGGCAGGGATAGCGTCACCGTCGGCGGCCGCAGCCGTCACATCATGTCCTATCTCTCCGACTTTCTCTTCAGCGGAATCAAAGCCCGCACCCCGGTGGGGGCCCTGAGTGGTGGCGAGAGGAACCGCGCATTGCTGGCGAAGCTGTTCAGCCAGCCCGCCAACATCCTGGTTCTCGATGAGCCCACCAACGACCTCGACGTAGAGACCCTGGAGCTGCTGGAGCAGCTGTTGCTGGAGTTCTCCGGTACGGTGCTGCTGGTCAGTCACGACCGGGCCTTTCTCGACAACGTGGTGGATTCCTGCCTGGCCTTTGAGGGCAATGGTGTGGTGCGGGAGTATGTCGGCGGCTACGCAGACTTTTTGCGCCAGGGTGGGCATTTTGCCAGCGAAGATACCGCTGCCCTGGAGGAGAGCGGGCAGGCCAAAAGCGCGGGGGCCAAAGATGCGGAGGCAAAAGCTGCGGAGGCTGCAGGTGACACTTCTGCAAAGGCGGGAGCGGCAGAGGAAAAACCCGCCAAAAAGAAAAAGCTCAGTTACAAGTTACAGCGGGAGCTCGACAGCTTGCCCGGGGTGATCGAATCCCTGGAGGAAGAAATCAATACACTGGAAGCCGAAGTGAGCGACCCGGGCTTTTACCAGCAGGAGCCGGCAAAGATCGAGGAGCGCCTCAAACTGCTGGCTGACCGCCAGGCGGAGCTTGAGGCGGCGTTTGAGCGCTGGGCAGAGCTGGACAGCGATTCCTGAACATTGCTGCCCGGCTCCACCGGGCGACCAGAAGCGCGGTACTGCCGCCGCGCCCAGTTTAATGTTGGTTCATTCTGGGTGTGTTATTCGGAGTGCACGCGCACAGCCAGCACATCGCAACCGGCACCGTGCAGGACCCCGTTGGCGGTGGATCCGAGCAGCAGAGCGAGGCCGTGCCTGCCGTGACTGCCGATGATGATCAGATCGGAACCCAGCTCATCGGCGAGTCGATGAATTTCCGTTGCCGGTTGTCCCAGCACAACCCGTTGCCGATCCTCAGCAACCCCTAGCTTTTCCCCGGCTTTGCGAAGCTGCTCTTTGGCCTGGTTTTGAAGCTGTTCCTGCACTTCCGACAGGTCCATCGGGATGTCGCCACCATAGGCAAACGTGAGCGGTTCGATAACGTGCGTCAGGCAAAGCTCAGCACCAAATGCCCGCGCCATTTCCCCTGCCTTATCAAGCACCTGGGTGGAATCATCCGACAGGTCCAGGGCAACCAGAATACGCTTGTAATCCGCCATGAGCACGCTTCTCCTTTTCTATTATCGCGTTGACAGTGGCTCGAAACCTCACAGAGAGTCTACTGTAAAAAAAAACGATTGACAGGACCGGCGCACCGCAACGCACAATGGGCGCTTAATTCGTCACACAGCTCGCTAAACACGGATCCGTTTATGTCAGGTTGGCTCCCACTTCTTATTATCCTGTTCGCGGTCGCGCTGGTTGTGGGGCCGGTGATGTGGATGAAACCCAGCGACCGCGATCGCAAGCTTGCCGGGCTGCGCCAGCGGGCGATTCGAGCGGGCATGACGGTGAAGATGAAACCCCTGCCCACGGCACTGGGTGAGGGTACTGCGGCAGTCTATTACAACCGCTGGGAAGATCCGCGCAGACTGGACGTCGGCTGGAACCTTGAGCTCCAGCGCATGTCCCATGACCTCCATTTCTCTGATCGCTGGGACTGGGCCGGAAAAGCCGCCCCCGAGGCATCCTGGCAGCTGATCCGCGAGCTGCTCAAGCGGCTTCCTGAGGATGCCTGCGCCATTCACAGCACCCGGGGCGGTCTCGGCATCCAGTGGCAGGAGCGCAGTGGGGATAAAGGATTCGAGACCGTGGAGCAGGCTCTCAAGCAAATGCGCCCGGAAATCGAGGAAGCCATCAGGCAGCCCGCCGGACGTGAAGATGCCCGTGACACCGAGCAGGGAAAAGGGCCTGAATCATAGTAATTCAGGGTGATACGGGATAGCTTCCAGGGCTTACCTGCGGTCCGGTCAGGGGTCCCGGGTGATGATCGAAATCCCGGCAAAACCATCCATCGGTGCGGGGAATTTTGCCCGTCCCGCTTGACCCCACCGGGGGCGAAGCTTATATATTCGCGCATCGCAGCGCTCACAGTCGTCGTCGATCGAGGGCTGCAGGCAGTAAAAATCTATACAGAATTCAAGGGCTTATGGGTAAATCACTGGTCATTGTCGAATCACCGGCCAAAGCGAAAACGATCAATAAGTACCTCGGCAAGGACTTCGTGGTGAAGTCCAGCGTGGGCCATATTCGCGATCTGCCCACTGCCGGTGGCAATAAAAAGCCCGTCGATCCCAAGGAGCGGGCCCGTCGGGCAGCGGAGACCCGCAAGCTTTCCCCGGAGGAGAAGGAGAAGTACAAGCGCAAGAAAAGCCGCGAGCAGTTAATCAAGCGCATGGGGATTGACCCGGATCACGACTGGTCAGCCCATTACGAAATTCTTCCCGGCAAGGAAAAAGTGGTCAGTGAATTGCGCAAGCTGGCCGAGAATGCCGACCAGATTTATCTGGCAACGGACTTGGACCGCGAAGGGGAGGCGATCGCCTGGCATTTACGTGAGGCGATTGGCGGTGATGACAATCGCTATCGCCGCGTGGTGTTTAACGAGATCACCAAATCGGCGATCCAGGAGGCGTTCAAGGATCCGGGCCGGCTGGATATCAACCGTGTAAATGCGCAGCAGGCGCGCCGCTTCCTCGATCGCATCGTGGGCTACATGGTCTCGCCGCTACTGTGGGAGAAGGTTGCCCGCGGTCTGTCCGCAGGTCGGGTGCAATCGGTGGCAGTGCGGCTGGTGGTTGAGCGCGAGCGGGAAATCCGCGCCTTTATTCCTGAGGAATACTGGACCATCTCGGCGGATACGGCGACGCAGAAGGCCGAACCGCTGCATCTCGAGGTAAAGCGCCAGGCTGGAGAGGCTTTCCGCCCGACCAACGAAGAACAGGCCAGCGCCGCCACCAAGGCTTTGCAGGCCAGCGATTTCACTGTGACGCAGCGGGATGACAAGCCCACCAGCTCTAAGCCCACCGCACCGTTTATTACCTCCACCCTGCAACAGGCGGCCAGCAATCGACTGGGGTTCAGTGTCAAGAAGACCATGATGCTGGCCCAGCGCCTGTACGAAGCCGGCCACATTACCTATATGCGGACGGACTCCACCAATCTGAGTAAAGAGGCGGTGGACTCTGCCCGCGACTTCATCGTAGAGAAGTTTGGTAAGAAGTATCTGCCGGAAACGCCCAACAGTTACAGCAGTAAAGAGGGTGCACAGGAGGCGCACGAGGCCATTCGCCCGTCAGATGTGCGCATGCAACCCAACATGTTGAGTGGCGTCGAGCGGGATGCGGAAAGGCTCTACAATCTGATCTGGCAGCAGTTCGTAGCCTGTCAGATGACGCCCGCGGAATTCACTTCCACCTCGGTGGTGGTGACGGCTGGTGACTTCGAGCTGCGCGCTCGCGGTCGCGTCATCCGCTTCGATGGCTTCCTGAAGGTCGCGCCACAGGTGAGCAAGAAAGACGAAGACCGGGTGCTGCCCGACGTCAAGGTCGGCGACAAACTGGCTCTGCAGAAGCTCGACCCGAAACAGCATTTCACCAAGCCGCCGGCGCGTTTTAGTGAAGCGGCACTGGTGAAAGAGCTGGAAAAGCGTGGCATCGGTCGACCTTCTACTTACGCTTCGATTATTTCCACGATTCAGGATCGTGGCTACGTCCGTCTTGAAAACCGTCGATTCTATGCAGAGAAGATGGGCGATATTGTCACTGATCGGCTCAGCGAAAGTTTCAAGAACCTGATGGACTACGGATTTACCGCAAACCTGGAGGAATCTCTGGACGCGGTCGCCGAGGGAGATAGAGGCTGGAAAGACCTGCTGAACGAGTTCTATGGCGACTTTTCCAAGCGACTGGAAAAGGCCCAGTCCGCCGAGGACGGGATGCGCCGCAATACGCCCACCGATACCGACATTGAATGCAGCAAGTGCGGGCGTCACATGCAGATCCGTACCGGTTCCACCGGAGTCTTCCTGGGCTGCTCTGGCTATGGGCTGCCTCCCAAGGAGCGCTGCACCAACACCATGAACCTGGTATCCGGTGAAGAAGCAGTTGATGCCGACAAGGATGAGGATGCCGAAACCCGTCAGCTGCGGGACAAGCGGCGTTGTGCGAAGTGCGGCACTGCCATGGACAGCTACCTGGTGGATGAGCAGCGAAAACTGCATATCTGTGGCAACAATCCTGATTGCCCGGGTTATGAGGTGGAGAAGGGCACATTCAAGATCAAGGGCTACGACGGGCCGGTTATTGAATGTGACAAGTGCGGCAGCGATATGCAGCTGAAGTCAGGCCGCTTTGGCAAGTATTTTGGCTGCACCAACGAGGAGTGCAAAAACACCCGCAAGCTGCTGAAGAACGGCCAGCCGGCACCGCCGAAAATGGATCCGGTTCCGATGCCCGAGTTGCCCTGCCAGAAAGTGGAGGACCACTACATTCTGCGTGACGGTGCGTCGGGCCTGTTCCTGGCAGCGAGCCAGTTCCCCAAGAACCGGGAGACCAGGGCGCCCCTGGTGAAGGAACTATTGCCCCACAAGGACGAGATTGATCCGAAGTACAGCTTCCTGTTCTCTGCCCCTACTGAAGATGACGAGGGCAGGGATACGGTGGTGCGATTCAGTCGCAAGACCCAGGAGCAGTATGTCCAGTCCGAGGAGGATGGCAAGGCCACTGGCTGGCGGGCTTTCTATCGCGACGGCAAGTGGCAGGTAGAGGCTGCCACCAAAGCCAAGTCAGCGGCCAAGCGGAAGCCTGCGGCCAAGAAAGCCGCCAAGAAGGCGCCAAAGAAAGCCGCTAAAAAGGCGCCCAAGAAAGCGCCGAGCAAAAAGGAATGAGCAACCCCTATACCGGTTCGGTTGCCGCGGCACTGCGCAAGGCAAGCTTGCTTGCCGACCTCCCTCCGGAAGGCAATCTGCAAGCGCAGGCTCTTATGGAGGCTCGCTTGCTGGAGCTCTGGCGAGCCTATCAGGCCTTTCTTGCCGAGCTGGCGTTCCAGTTGCAGCTTGGCGGCGAGCCGGGTTCCCCCGGGGCGCTTGCGCAAATGGCACTGTCCCAGAACAAGGGCTGCGGCGAAGCGACGGAGTTGCAGGCGCTGCTGGAAGAGCCGGGCAGCTGGCTGTCCTCTCTGGAGGCTGCCTGGCAAAGCCTGTGGCAGTTCTCGGCAGATCGCGGGGGCCAGTCAAAGAATGCGGCCAGCCCGGCACTGATTCCGGCGAGGGACGTCGGGCGACGCTCAGTCGAGGCCCTGTCAGCGGAGCAGCTTGAGCAATGGCAATCGGCGCTGACGGAGCTTATTCATCGCCAGCGCGCCCACAGCGCCGAGTGGTGAGGGCGCCAACAGCGCAAAGTCTCAGGGGCAGCATCCCCGCAGCCCAATGATCCCGTGCAGGGGGGTGTGTTACACTGCGCAAAATAGATGTGAACGGAGAAGCGCATGTCCTCAGAGACTTTCGAAATCATTGAGCTGGCGAACGGCGATGTTGCCCTGCGCCGTGCCGGTGAACGCGATGATGCCCTGGTGCGAATCCACTTTTCCGAGGAGAGCACCCAGTTCCTGAAGGAACACAAGATCGCCATCGCCAAGGCCATGCTGGAAGCGGGAATCGAGGCTGTACAAAATATCGGCGAATTGGAGCCGGAAGTGTTCGAAGAAGAGCTCGAACCGCTCAACCACACCATTCACTGACTTACCCGGGCGGCGATTCCTCGCCGTAACTCTCGCCGTAACTTCAGCTCGCGCCCGCGAGCGCAATCCTGCAAAGCGCGGCTTTCCCGCTCCCCTTCCGGTTTTTCCAGCAGATTCAATTTGCACCATTGCAGCAGGGCCTTTCCTGAGCTGCCGGCTGCTGAGCGCAGAGCTTGGTTGCCAGCCAGATCGCTGGCTGGTTGCTGGCTTGGGTGAGGGAGGTAAAAGGTGCTTCCCGCCAGGCCGGCGTCAGCCCAGCGGGAAACCCGGCAGGGGGGATTCAAGGAGTCTGGCGAATCACCCCGACCGCGAGGCCTTCGATAGCGAAGTGCTTGTCCCGCATATCCACCTGGATCACCTCGAACTCGTCATTTTCTGGCAGTAACTGCACCAGGGCCTGGTTGCCCCGGCGTCGGAAACGCTTGACCGTTACCTCGTCCTCGATGCGCGCAACGACGATCTGTCCATTGCGGACCTGGTCGGTGCGTTGTACCGCGAGCAGATCGCCGTCAAGAATGCCGGCATCCCTCATGCTCATTCCGTGCACTCGCAGCAGGTAGTCCGCAGGCGGGTGGAAAAAATCCGACGGCAGCTCACAGTAATCCTCAATGTTTTCTTCGGCGAGGATCGGATTGCCCGCGGCTACACGACCGACGATGGGCAGGCCCGGTTGATAGTCGGGAATCCGGATACCCCGGGATGCGCCCGCTACCATTTCGATGGCTCCCTTGCGGGCCAGAGCCTTCAGGTGTTCTTCTGCAGCGTTGGGTGAGCGAAAGCCCAGCTCCTGTGCGATCTCCGCACGGGTGGGTGGGTAGCCGGTGTCGTCCAGATAGGACTTGATCAGTTCGAGTACCTGAGCCTGACGCGCAGTGAGGTTGGTCATGGTTGTCACCTGCCTGATTGTTGTCTGTATTTATATACAGTTGCTGTGATTATATACAGAATGCCTCGCTGCGCAAACTTGCCGGTCATGTCGTGAAATGCTGCTAAAGTGAATTCAGGAAGAATAACAAGCGCAGTTACGGGAATGCTCTGGCAAAACATGTTCATCTCGAGCCGGAGTGACCGACTGCAGCAGCAGAGGGAAGACGATCATGCTAGATGCAAAAATGCCAGAAGCCTGGCGAGTGCTACGGATCCAGTCTGAACTGGTGGATGGTATTGAACGCCTGATCGCACTCTCAGGGGCTGTCACGGTATTCGGTAGTGCCAGGTTTGCCGAGGATTCCCCGGAATACCAACAGGCGGTTCGTTTAGGGGAGTTGCTGGCGGGGGAGGGGATCTCCGTGATCACTGGTGGCGGCCCGGGCCTGATGGAAGCCTGCAATCGCGGTGCGCATCCCCAGCCCGGTACATCCATTGGCCTGAATATTCAGCTGCCTTTTGAGCAGGCGCCCAACCCGTACCAGGATATCAGTCTCAACTTTCGCTACTTTTTCGTGCGCAAGTTCATGTTTGTAAAACATGCGGTTGGCTTTGTTGGTTTGCCCGGCGGCTACGGCACCCTTGATGAACTCTTCGAGGCGTTGACGCTGGTGCAGACCCGCAAAGTGCAGAGGTTTCCCATTATCCTGGTCGGCGAGCGCTTCTGGGGAGGGCTCAAGAATTGGCTGGTAGAAACGGTGCTCGAGCGCGGATGCATTGATGAAACTGACCTGGATCTGTTCCGTGTGGTGGACACTGTCGATGAGGCCGCTGAAGTGATTGTCGACTTCATCCGTTCGAAGGAATGAGGCAGTAACGCTGGCGGTACGTTGTAAAGCCGGGCCCGGGCTCAGCGAAGCGGCCCAAAAATATCCTTGAGAGCGGGCGCCTGGACGTTGCTCTCAGAAGGGGTTTTCATCGGTCCCGGCAAAACTCTCGCCCTCGAGATTATCCAGCGTGCTGAGTAATTCTGGACCGGGTTCGGCGGAATCGGGAGACTGTTCCCGGGCAGTGAGGCCGTAGGCCGCGTGTGCATCCTCTGGCGCGGCGGCAGTCGCCAGCGAGCGGCTGATCCAGTATTCCCGCTCCATTTCCCCAACGGTACCGTCCAGGTACTGAACTTCGACCGTCTGATGCAGCTCATCAATGGCGACGACCTCAAAAACCTCTCCGCTCTCCAGGTCCTCGAACCAACTGCCGATATCTGGTGACATTTGTGACATGACTTCCTGCCCCTGTTGTGTTTCTCACAATCTAATGTGTGCCTCATGAAGTCAGTAGCTACGCCAGCTCCGGATGGATGTGCTAATCTGCGCAAGTTGCCAAACAACTGTTTTAATTGGTGGTTTGAATTCGTATGACCCAGACTGACACCGTCAGCCGGATACTGGACGCCGCGGAAGTGCTGTTTGCCGAGCGGGGGTTCACGGAGACCTCCCTGCGCACCATCACAAGCACTGCAGGCGTCAATCTCGCGGCAGTAAACTACCACTTCGGCTCCAAGAAAGAATTGATCCAGGCGGTTTTTGAGCGGTTTCTCACGCCCTTTACCCAGAGCCTGGTCGGAGAGCTGGACCGTCGCGAGGCCACGGATGAGCCCCTGAATGCCGAAGTGCTGCTGGATAGCCTCTACCGGGTGGCCATGGCCAGTCTCGAACGGGAAGGTCGGGATCCGCAGAGGTTCATGCGCCTGCTGGGACTCGCCTATACCCAGTACCAGGGTCACCTGCGGCGGTTTATCGTCTCCCGTTACGGTGATAGTTACCGGCGCTTCGCCGGTCTGCTGTCAAAGGCGCTTCCCGGGCTGGATCCGGTCACGTTTTACTGGCGTCTTTACTTTATGCTTGGGGCCACTATTTTCACCTTGTCGAGCTTCGACGCCATCGAGGCTATCCTCAAGGAAGATTTTGGTGCCGAGAGTAGCTTGCAGGAGACTCTGGAGCGACTGGTGCCAGCGGCAGCGGCAATGTTGCACGCGGGCGACTGACTGGAACGTTGAGCCCGCTGCCTGCCAGTGATTAGATAGCCCGGATGGGCGGGAGCATGAGAGGCAAAATGGAAGAGCAGTCCAACGGCGCCGGCCTCGGTCCGGTAATGATCGATATCGACGGCACAGAGCTTACAGAAGAAGATCGTCATCTGCTGCGCCACCCCATGGTGGGAGGGCTGATTTTTTTCACCCGCAACTTTCGCGACCGGTCACAACTGGAGGCGCTGGCAGCAGATATTCGCTCCGTGCGCCCGGGGATTCTCCTGGCGGTCGATCAGGAAGGTGGCCGGGTGCAGCGCTTCCGGGAGCAGGGCTTTACCCGTTTGCCGTCGATGCAGAAGCTCGCCCGTGCCGCCGATGAGCAGCAGTTGCGGGATGTCGGCTGGTTGCTTGCCGCCGAGCTGCTCAGTGTGGGTATCGACTTCAGCTTTGCGCCGGTCCTGGATGCCGACGATGCCCACTGCCGTATCGTGGGTGACCGCAGTTTTGCTGCGGACCCCTCGGCGGTCGCCGACAAGGTGCGGCCCTTTATGGCTGGCATGCATGAGGCGGGCATGGCGACGACCGGGAAGCATTTTCCCGGCCACGGCCACGTACTGGAGGACAGCCACGAAGAACTGCCGGAGGACGAGCGAGGCCTCAAGGCGGTAATGGCGAGCGATGCGCTGCCGTTTATCGACTGTATTCGCCACCGTGAGCTGGATGCGGTCATGCCGGCCCATATCCGTTTCGTGGAGGTGGACGGGCAGCCGGTCGGCTTCTCACCCTTCTGGCTGCAGCAAGTACTGCGGGGGCAGCTTGGCTTCGACGGCGTCATATTCAGTGATGACCTTTCTATGGAGGGCGCGGGGGCGGCCGGTGGCTATGGGGCGCGTATCCAGGCCGCGCTCTCTGCGGGCTGTGATATGGGCATCGTCTGCAACAATCGGGCGGGGGCACTGGAGGTGCTCGAAAGCCTGGAGGCCTATAAACCCGACCCGGAATCCAGCCGAAGGCTGGCACGGATGCGAGGCAGGCCAGACATTGATTCGTGGGAGGCATTGCAGCAGAGTGAGCGCTGGCAGCGCACCAGGGAGTGGCTCAACGCCCTGCTCGCCAGTGACTGAAGGCTGCATGCCTGTCTGAACAAATCCCCAGCATTGGGCCGCAGTCCCAGTCTTGGGATATCCTTCGCAGCCCCGTAATCTCGTAATTTCTGATAACAACGACGTTCTTGGAGCAGTAATCAGTGGAAGCTTTTAAGGAGTTGATCGTCCCCTGGATCGGCGCCAATCGATTCTGGATTGTGGTTATTTTTTCGATCATTCTCGCCACTGCACTCGCCGCGTGGTTTTTGAAGCGCTTTGTGCTCAAGCTGGAAGAGCGCGCGGCGAAGACGGTCAATCCCTGGGATGATGCGCTGGTAGGGGCTTTGACGCCTCCCGGCCCCGTGCTGATCTGGCTGGTTGGCCTGACCGTGGCCGCGGGGCGCGCGGGGAGCGCGACCGGTGCCGAGATATTTGATCTGGCGAAGCCAATCCGGGATGTCGGCGTCATCCTGGCGGTCACCTGGTTCGCCTGGCGCTTCTCCCACAATGTCGAGCGAAACCTGCGCGACCCGCGCTATATCGCCAAGCCCATGGACGCCACGACGGTGCGAGCGATGGGCAAGCTCGTACGCGCGTCCATACTGATCACCGCTGCCATGGTGATCATGCAGTACTTCCAGTACAGCATCAGCGGGATCCTGGCTTTCGGCGGCATCGGCGGCCTGGCGGTCGGCTTCGCTGCCAAGGATCTACTGGCCAATTTCTTCGGCGGGTTGATGGTGTATCTGGACCGGCCTTTTGCGGTGGGGGACTGGGTTCGCTCTCCGGATCAGGAAATTGAGGGAACGGTAGAGGACATCGGCTGGCGCCTGACCCGTATCCGCACTTTCGACAAACGCCCCCTTTATATCCCCAATAGCGTGTTCACCCAGATTTCGGTAGAGAATCCCTCCCGGATGCAGAACCGCAGGATCTTTGAAACGGTGGGCATCCGCTATGCGGACGCTCCCCACATGGCTGCGATCGTGACGGATGTGAAGGCCATGTTACAGAGCCATCCGGAGATCGATACCAACCAGACCCTGATCGTAAACTTCAACAGCTTTGCGCCATCTTCGCTGGATTTCTTCATTTACACCTTCACAAAGACCACCGAGTGGGTGCGGTACCATGAGATAAAACAGGACGTTTTGTTGAAGGTGTTGGAGATCGTCGAGTCTCACGGAGCCTCCTGTGCCTTCCCGACATCCACGGTCCATATCGCCGAGATAGCCCAGCAGGAAAGGGCGGTTCCGGAGCCGTCATGAACGTCCAGGCAGGGAATACAGGAAAGAATGTCTGGGTGTTATGTGACAGCTTTAACAGCTCTACAACTTCTGACCAGCGGCGCTGATGAAAAATTGCGCGAAATACGCGCAATGTAGTATTTATTTCACATAGAAACCTAGACACTGGCGCCAATTTATCTAAGAATCATTGTGGTACACCTGAATGACTAGGTGGACAGTGCAAGAGAGCAGTCGCAAGGCTGCCGATATTGGGGTGGCGTTTGTCGCTCTCCACCCGAGAGGTAACGCAGGGGTAGAGAGCTCAGCGCAATAACAATAATGAGGTTGGCTCAATGAGTGATCGCGTTACAGGTACCGTAAAGTGGTTTAACAATGCCCGGGGTTACGGATTTATCACCTGTGGAGAAGGTACCGAGGATATTTTTGTTCACTATCGCAGTATTCGCGGCGAAGGATATAAAACCCTGAATGAAGGGCAAGCCGTTGAATTTGAAATGCAGAAAGGTGACAAGGGATTGTTGGCGGAAGATGTCGTTCCCTGCGAATGAGTCCCCGATAAAAAATTCTTTGTAATTGCCACTCCGGCCAGGCGCTGCTTACTCAGTCCCATTCAGGACTGTTCTGTACGCCTCAGGAGCACTGGTACACCCGGGCGGGCCATTGGCCCGCCTTTTTCATGTCCGCAATAATTGCCCGTCGCAAGCGACTCCCTCAGGAGCCGCCCACCACCCGCAGCAGCTGGCCACAGAACCAGGCTGCATAGGTTCCCAGTGCGTAACCGAACACCGCCAGAAGAACACCTACCGGTGCCAGTGAGGGGTGGAAGGCTGCAGCCACCACCGGCGCGGAGGCCGCGCCACCCACATTGGCCTGGCTGCCCACGGCCATGAAGAAAGTGGGGGCCTTGATCAGTTTGGCAACCAGCAGCATCAGACCGGCGTGAATGCTCATCCAGATGGCGCCCAGCACAAACAGTTCCGGGCTGTCCCGCAGTGCGGTGATGTCCATCTTGGTGCCGATTGTGGCGACCAGGAAGTAGATGAAAACCGAACCGATTTTGGAGGCGCCGGCACCCTCCAGCTTTGAAGCAGGGGAGAATGCCATCGCCACCCCCAGGGTGGTGGCGATGATAATCAGCCAGAAAAACTGGCTGGTGAAGCTGAACCGAGCCAGGTGTGGCGCGTTGGCCTGGAACCACGGCGCCAGTTGATCCGCGAAGGCGTGGGCGATCGCGGTAACGCCGAAGCCGACGGCCGCAATCAGCATCATGTCGGGGAGAGACGGAATGCGGGAATGCTTTTTCTGCAGCGTCTCTACCTTTTCCCGCAGCGTGGTAATGGCGCTGGTGTCTGCCCCGCGGCGTGCGTCCAGCTGCTTGGCATTACCGGCCATGACCAGCAGCACAGCCATCCAGATATTGGCGACGATCACATCCACCGCCACCATGGCAGAGAATACCTGGTCCCCCACGCTGAAGATTTCCTTCATCGCGGTCTGGTTGGCGCCGCCACCAATCCAGCTGCCTGCTACTGTGGTCATCCCGCGCCATACAGCTTCCGGCCCAGTGACGCCGAGAATGCCCGGGTCGATGGTTGCCATGATCAGCAGGGCGATCGGACCGCCGATCACAATACCGAGCGTGCCGGTGAGAAACATCACCAGCGCCTTGGGGCCCAGGTTCGCGATGGCCTTGAGATCAATACTCAAGGTCAGCAGCACCAGGCTTGCGGGCAGCAGATAGCGGGAGGCTACGTAGTAGAGGTTGGACTGCTCTGCATCGATGATACCGAATGTGGTCAGCAGTGAAGGCAGGAAGTAACAGAGCAGCAGTGCCGGGACAAACCGGTAAAACCGTTTCCAGAAGCGGTGTTCGCTACCGGCGGTGTAAAACACAAAGCCCAGGATAGCGGCAAGCATGCCGAGAATAATGGCGTCATTGGTGATCATAGAATGGTCGCACTTCCATTGTTTTTATTATTCCGTGCCCTGAAAGCAGGGCACCAGGGGATTGCGGAGCCCCGTATGGTTACGTGGCTCTCATGCCTGTTATCAGGGGGTGGTCAGGTCCGCCTCGGCTTCCGTGGGTTGCTCCACGGTGCGCACTTCGATCAGGACACCGAAGCTGGGGTGATCGAGGTAGTGCAGTTCGCCACTTTTCATGCGTCGCTCCTGCTGCAGCAGTGCGACACGCGGAACGGTCAGGGGCGCCGCCGGCTCGGACCGCATTGCGGCCACGGAAAGGGGCTGGTCGGCCTGGCCCATGAGATCGATCTGCTCGTCGAATTGCGCGGGCTCGGCCACGGGACGGCGGGGCAGGGCGATGCCATTGTCGGCGACGGGAGCGGCAGCCGGGCCAAACTCGCTGAGCCACAGATTGGTGCTCAGGTGCAGGTAGCGGGCCACACTGATGGTGACAGACCCCTCCAGCTGGTGGTGGTCACCGGCGCGGCTGCCTCCGGTCATCAGGATGGCCGGTGCGTTGCGCTTGTTCTGCAGCACCTGTTGCCAGGCCTTATGGAAAAGGACCTGTTGTCCCCGGCCCCGGCGGAGCGCTGCGACTTTGTTGTCGAGGCGCGTGGCGACCGGCTGCAATACCGGGCTGTCACCATTCATGGTGTTGAAGTCGACCCACTGCCGGGGGTATTCCAGGCGCGGCGACGCCGGCCAGTTCTCGCCACTCTGGGCCATGCCGCTGTCGCGACTGAAGACGATCAGTTCGATCTCAAACGTGGTGCCGGCATAATTTTTCGCCGCAGCGATGCCGGAAGCGGTGGCGAGGGCGAGGCCCGCGAACAGGTGCAGAAATCTTCTCATGGTGATACCGCAGTGATGCTGTTTTTGTCGACGCCGGCCTCGCGGGCCGGTGCAAGGGGGCAGTCTATCATTGCGCCAGCTGCTCCAACACTCCCGACACCTGTGCCAGCCGCTCCTCGGGCCCGGATTCATCCAGGCTGAATGTCAGCTGGTTGGCGCCGGCTAGCTGGTACATGCCAGGCTGATTCTGCACCATCTTGACCAGCGTCAGCGGGTCCACGCTGGTGTTCTCCGAGAACTCGACCCGTCCGCGGGCCGCGGAAGCCTCCAGTTTGCGGATGCCCATGGCGTTGGCCTGCAGCTTGATCTCGGTGGTGCGGAACAGGTGTTTGACCGGCTCGGGCAGCAGGCCGAAGCGGTCGATCATCTCCACCTGTAGCTCCCGCAACTCATTGCGGTCAGCGGCATTGGCAATGCGCTTGTACATGATCAGGCGGCCGTGAACATCCGGCAGGTAGTCCTCGGGGATGAGCGCTGGCACCCTCAGGTTGACGTCCACGGCGGGGGATTCCAGCGGTTCGTCGATATTTGGCGTCTTGCCCTCGCGGATCGCCTTCACGGCGCGATCGAGCATTTCCATATACAGGTTAAAGCCCACACTCTGGATCTGGCCGCTCTGGTCCTCTCCCAGCAGCTCACCGGCGCCCCGGATCTCCAGGTCGTGGGTGGCCAGGGTAAAGCCGGCACCCAGGTCCTGGGCCTCGCTGATGGCCTCCAGGCGCTTGACCGCATCGCTGGTCATGGAGCGCTTGCCGGGGGTCAGCAGGTAGGCGTAGGCCTGGTGGTGGGATCGACCCACCCGGCCGCGCAGCTGGTGCAGCTGGGCGAGCCCGAACTTGTCCGCGCGCTCGATCAGGATGGTGTTGGCGTTCGGCACGTCGATGCCGGTCTCGATGATGGTGGTGCAGATCAGCACGTTGAAGCGCTTGTGATAGAAGTCGCTCATCACCTGCTCGAGCTCCCGCTCGCGCATCTGGCCGTGGCCGATGCCGATGCGGGCTTCCGGTACCAGGGCTTCGAGCTCCCGGGCGATCCGCTCGATGCTTTTGACCTCGTTATGGAGGAAATAGACCTGGCCGCCGCGCAGGATCTCCCGCAGGATCGCCTCCTTGATCAGGGCTTCATCCCGCTGGCGGACAAAAGTCTTCACTGACAGGCGCCGGGCAGGCGGTGTGGCGATCACTGAGAGGTCGCGGATGCCGGACATGGCCATGTTCAGGGTGCGCGGAATCGGCGTGGCCGTCATGGTCAGGATGTCCACCTCGGCGCGCAGGCTCTTGAGGCGCTCCTTCTGGCGCACCCCAAAGCGGTGCTCTTCATCGATGATGAGCAGGCCCAGGTTCTTGAAGTCCAGGTCGCTCTGCAGCAGCTTGTGGGTGCCGACGAGGATGTCGACTTTACCCGCTGCCACGCGTTCTTTGACGCTCTCCACTTCCTTGCCGGAGCGGAAGCGCGAGATGACCTCGACATTCACCGGCCAGTCGGCAAAGCGGTCCTGGAAGGACTGGAAATGCTGCTGCGCCAGCAGTGTCGTGGGCACGAGCATGGCCACCTGCTTGCCCGCGTGCGCAGCGACGAAAGCCGCCCGCATGGCCACTTCGGTTTTGCCGAAGCCCACATCCCCGCACACGAGGCGGTCCATGGGTTTGTCCGACAGCATGTCCGCGACCACCGCCTCAATGGCCTGTTGCTGGTCCGGGGTTTCCTCGAACGGGAAGCCGGCGGCAAATTCCCGGTAAGACAGCCCCGGATTGTCGAAGGCGTGCCCGACACGGGCTTCGCGTCGCGCATAGATATCCAGTAGCTCCGCGGCCGCGTCGCGGACCTTCTCGGCGGCCTTGCGCTTGGCTTTCTGCCACTGTTCGCTGCCCAGCTTGTGCAGTGGGGCCAGCGCCTCGTCGGCGCCGGAATAGCGGCTGATCAGGTGAAGGCTCGCCACCGGCACATACAGTTTCGCCTCATCGTCATACTCGAGGGTCAGGAACTCTGCCGGCTGGCCATCGATATCCAGGCTCTGCAGGCCCCGATAGCGGCCGACACCGTGATCGATGTGGACGACCGGTGAGCCGATACTGAGCTCGGCCAGGTTCTTGACCACGTTCTCGGCGTCGTCTTTGGCTTTCTTGCGCCGGCGCTGCTGCAGCACCCGTTCACCGAACAGCTGCGGCTCGGCAATAACGCTGATATCCGGGGATTCGAGGGCCAGGCCCTGGTCGATGGGGGCAACGGCAATGCCGTGGGAGATATCACCGTCGAGGAATTCCTTCCAGGAGCCGCATGGCGTCGGGTCCAGGCGTATGCCCTTGAGCAGCTCGAGCAGGGCTTCCCGTCGCCCCCCGGATTCAGCGCAGAACAGCACGCGGCCGGAGTGCTCCATCAAATACGCCTCCAGCGCCGCCAGTGGCTGCTCAGACTTGCCGTCCACCGGCAGGTTGGGCGGGGGCAGGGCGTCGAAATTGTGATTTCCCGCGGCCTCATCCAGGACACTGTCGGAAAAAATGGCCCGCGGCATGGCCTTCAGCGCGCTGTTGAATTCCTCCTGCCGCAGCAGAATCTGGGCCGGCTCGAGGATGGGGCGGGTCAGGTCCCCCCGCCGGCTCTCGTAGCGGTTGTTGACCTCGCGCCAGAAGTTCTCAATCGGTTTCTGGATGTCGCCCTGAAGGAAGGCCGCGCTGCCTTCCGGCAGGTAGTCAAACAGGCTGGCGCAGTCGCCGCCGAAAAACAGTGGCAGGTAGTACTCGATACCGGCGGGGGCAATCCCGGCACTGATATCCTGGTAAATGGGTACATTGCCCGGGTCGCATTCGAAGGCCTCATGCCAGTGGGCAAGAAAGGCAGACAGTGCCGCTTTGTGCATCGGGAACTCGCGGGCCGGCAAAAGCTGCACGGTATCGACCCTTTCCACGGTACGCTGTGTTTCCGGGTCAAACGTCCGCAGTGACTCGATCTCGTCGTCAAACAGGTCGATCCGGTAGGGCAGGGCGCTGCCCATGGGGAACAGGTCCATCAGGGAGCCGCGCACGGCGAATTCGCCGTGCTCGTACACAGTATCGACGCAGTGGTAACCGGCCTGCTCCAGGGCGCGTCGCTGGGCGGCCAGGTCGAACGTCTGGCCCTCCTGCAGCAGCAGGGCATTGCCGGAGATGTATTGCTGCGGTGCCAGCCGGTGCATCAGGGTGCTGACCGGGGCGATCACGACCCCCCTGCGCATCCGCGGCAGGCGATAGAGGGTCGCCAGGCGGTCCGAAATGATGTCCTGGTGCGGTGAGAACGTGTCGTAAGGCAGGATTTCCCAATCCGGGAAGTGGATGATCTCCAGCTCTTCATCGCCGCCGTCGGTGGAGTCCCCATCTCGCCATTTTTTGTTAAAAAATTTCAGCTGCACCTCCAAACGGTGCGCTTCCTGGCTGTCCCGGGTTACCAGCAGTACAGGTGCATCCCTGCGCTGGGCGGCGCTGAGGATGGCCAGTGCCGCTGCCGATCCGTGCAGCTGGCCCCAGTATTGGCGATCTGTAGCGGAGCGAAACTCCGGTGGGGAGAGGGGGTTCAGTCGGGTCATCTTTGCCTTGTAAATCCGCGCTTTTCCTCGGGGGAGGGCTGAGGGTGCGCTATTGTACCGGTGAACAGGCGTGGGCGCAGTCCTGCCTGTAGTCCACCGGTGTGAGAAGGCGGATTTTGTGGGGAGCGGGTCTGGCGCGCATCATCCTGATAAGGCAGAACAAATTGGTAGTTTAACTACAATTTTTAGGTGGTTTTTTGCTCGGTTGCGCGGTCTGGGGGGAATACTGATAATGCGCAGCCACGTGGCCCGGGACGCCCGGAATGCCGCGTTTTTCCTGCCTATCCATCATATTGCAGAGGTGTCTGATAGTGACTCAGAAGCGACCCAAGCCCGCGGATTTTTTCAAGGACTGGAAAGAGCGCGAAGCGCTGGCTGAAGCCATGATTCCGATGATCGGCAAGCTCAATCGCGAGCGCAACGTCGGTATTTACATGTACGGCCGCAACCTGGTGAACCGTTCCGTACTGAGCATCATGAAGGCGCACCGCTTCGTGCGGCAGGTGGAGGAAAACGAACTCTCCGAATTTGAGAGCTTCCCGGTGCTGGAAGCCATCAGCAAACTGGATCTGGGCCCCGTACATATCGACCTGGGCACCCTGACCAACAAGTACATGCGCGACGATCGCGGACTGTCCGTCGACGAATTCGTCCAGGCCGAGCTGGCCGATGCGGAGGGTGCCGGCAAGCCGATCCCCAAGGCCCGCGATGTTGTGATCTACGGCTTCGGCCGTATCGGCCGCCTGATCGCCCGCCTGCTGGTCGAGAAAGCCGGCAGTGGCGACGTGTTGCGCCTGCGCGCCATCGTGCTGCGCAAGGGCAAGGCGGACAATGACCTGGTCAAGCGCGCATCCCTGTTGCGTCGCGACTCTGTGCACGGCGCCTTCAACGGCACCATCCGGGTGGATGAGGAGACCAACACCCTGATCTGCAATGGCAATGAGATCAAGGTCATCTACGCCAACTCCCCCCAGGAAGTTGATTACACCGAACACGGCATCAATGACGCCATCATCGTGGACAGCACCGGTGTGTGGCGCGATGAGGCAGGCCTCAGCCAGCACCTTGAAAGCAAGGGCGCTTCAAAGGTGATCCTGACCGCCCCGGGCAAAGGCGATATCAAGAATATCGTTTACGGCATCAATAATGGCGAGATCAAGCCGGAGGACAAGATCCTGTCCGCCGCCTCCTGTACCACCAATGCCATTGTGCCGGTGCTGAAGGCGATGATGGACGGCTTTGGTGTCGAGCACGGCCATGTTGAGACCGTGCACGCCTACACCAACGACCAGAACCTGATCGACAACTACCACAAGGGTGAGCGTCGCGGTCGCGCCGCAGCGCTGAACATGGTGTTGACCGAGACCGGTGCGGCCAAGGCGGTATCCAAGGCGCTGCCGGAGCTGAAGGGCAAGCTGACCGGAAACGCGATCCGGGTCCCGACCCCGAATGTCTCCATGGCGATCCTGAACCTGCGCCTGGGCAAGGAAACCACCAAGGAAGAGGTCAACGAGTACATGCGCGAAGTGGCCCTGCATTCGCCGCTGCGCCAGCAGATCGACTACACCAACTCCCCGGAAGTGGTGTCCAGTGACTTCGTAGGCTCCCGTCGCGCCTGTGTGTACGACTCTATTGCCACCATCGTTGAGGGTGACAATGCGGTCCTCTACTGCTGGTACGACAACGAGTTCGGTTACAGCTGCCAGGTGGTTCGCTGTCTCGAGGACATGGCCGGCGTCAATTACGCGCTGTTCCCGAAAAAGGACTGATCTCCCCCCTGTGGGAACTCCCGGGTCGGCGATCATGCAGGTCGCCGACTGCCCGGTCCCGGCCGTCCCCTGGTCGGGCCCGGGGCCTCCTCCCGGCGTTCCGTCGCCCTCCCAACTTCCTGTTTTTCCAGCGAAAAAATCTCCTCAATCGGTCATTTCGGTCGCTCTCGCTCTGGTAATGCGGGGGGTGCATCTTTATAATGCGCGCGATTTTGTGGGGCCACCGTGCGCCAAAGAAGTGATGCTCCTTCTGCCCGATTCCGGGCCCAGCGGTTTAAGACCTCGCGTGACAGGATTTCCCGGGCGTGCCCGATCCAAGCCGGACAGGAATCTCCTCCTGGGCGGTGGGTGATGGGCCCGCTCGCAGCTTTTCAAACTAGAAACTTAGGCATAGGCGTATGAGAAAGATCCGTCGGGGATTGGATTTACCCATATCCGGCGCGCCCGAGCAGGTCATCCAGGATGGTCCTGCACTCAAGACCGTCGCTGTGCTCGGCCCCGATTATCACGGGATGAAGCCGACTATGGCGGTGGCTGAAGGGGATCGCGTCAAACTCGGACAGCTGCTGTTCACCGATAAGAAGACTGAAGGCGTGCGCTACACTGCGCCCGCCGCCGGTCGTGTCGCGGCTATCAATCGCGGTGCGCGCCGCGCCCTCCAGTCCGTGGTCATCGAGATCGATGGCGATGAGGCTGAAGAGTTCGCCTCCTACGGTGCTGACCAGTTGGCCGGCCTGACCGGTGAGCAGGTTCGCGAGAACCTGATCCAGTCCGGTCTGTGGACTGCGCTGCGCACCCGCCCGTACAGCAAGGTGCCGGCGCTGGATGCAGAGCCAGAGGCCATCTTTATCAATGCCATGGATACCAATCCGCTGGCCGCTGATCCCGCCATCATCATTGCGGAGCAGCGTGAGGCCTTCGAACAGGGTGTTCTGGTGTTGTCCCGCCTGGCTGATACCACCTTCGTTTGCAGCGCGCCCGACGCCGATATCCCGGTGCCCAGCGCTTCCGGTATCAAGCATGAGACGTTCGCCGGTCCGCACCCGGCGGGCCTGTCCGGTACCCACATCCACTACCTGCGTCCGGTGAAGCCGGGTCGTACGGTCTGGACTGTTGGTTACCAGGACGTGATCGCGGTGGGCAAGCTGTTCACCACCGGCCGCCTGTTCACGGATCGCGTAGTTGCGGTAGCTGGCCCCCGGGTCAACAAGCCCCGCCTCCTGCGCACCCGCCTCGGTGCCGACCTGAACACTCTCCTGGATGGCGAAGTCCAGGGTGACGACAACCGCGTGATCTCCGGTTCCGTTTTCGGTGGCCGTACCGCCGAGGGCCCGCTGGCCTTCCTGGGCCGCTACCACAACCAGATCTCAGTACTGGAAGAGGGCCGTGAGCGTCCGTTGCTGCACTACCTGCGTGCCGGTAACAAGCGTTTCTCCATCTTCCCGATTTACCTGTCACGCCTGTTCAAGGGTAAGAAGTTCGCTTTCACCACCAGCACCAATGGCTCCGAGCGCGCCATGGTTCCGGTCGGTACCTACGAGCAGGTAATGCCGCTGGATATTCTGCCGACACAGCTGCTGCGTTCCCTGATTGTTGGGGATACCGCCACTGCCCAGCAACTGGGTGCGATGGAGCTGGATGAAGAAGATCTGGCGCTGTGCACTTTTGTGTGCCCCGGCAAGTACGAGTACGGCCCCATTTTGCGGGACAACCTGACCCGTATTGAGAAGGAGGGTTAAGGATGCTGCGCAAATATCTAGATTCCATCGAGCCGCACTTTCACAAGGGTGGCAAGTACGAGAAGTTTTACGCGCTCTACGAGGCGATCGATACCGGCCTGTTCCAGCCCGCTGATCGCACCAAGACCACGGCACATGTGCGTGACGGCATCGACCTGAAGCGCATCATGATCACGGTCTGGGCCTGCGCCATGCTGGCGGCGTTCTACGGTATGTGGAACATCGGTTTCCAGTCCAACCAGATCATTGCCGATATGGGCACCACCGAGTTTGACGGCTGGCGTCACGCCATCATTGGCGCGCTGACCAGCTACAACCCGGCCAGCCTGTGGGACAACTTCGTCTACGGTGCCATGTACTTCCTGCCGATCTATATCGTCACCTTTATTGTGGGCGGTATCTGGGAAGTCATGTTTGCTGCCATCCGCGGACACGAGGTGAACGAGGGCTTCTTCGTGACCTCGATCCTGTTCGCCCTGAGCTGTCCGCCGGACCTGCCCCTGTGGCTGGTAGCGATCGGCATCAGCTTCGGTGTGGTGATCGGTAAGGAAGTGTTCGGTGGTACCGGCAAGAACTTCCTGAACCCGGCTCTGAGTGGTCGCGCCTTCCTGTATTTCGCCTATCCGGCGTACATGTCCGGTGACTCCGTATGGACTGCTGTCGACGGCTACTCCGGCGCTACCGCGTTGTCCGCCCTGGCGAGCGAAGGTGTGCAGAACGGTATGGTCAATGCGGCCTCCGGCCAGCTGACCTGGCTCGATGCCTTCCTGGGCAACATGCACGGGTCCATCGGTGAGCCTTCCACCCTGGTGATCCTGATCGCCGGTGCCATCCTGATGTTCATGAAGATCGCCAACTGGCGCATCGTTGCCGGCACGCTGCTGGGCATGATGGCCACAGCGACCCTGTTCAACTTCGTTGGTTCTGACACCAACCCGATGTTCGGTGTGCCCTGGTACTGGCACCTGGTTGTTGGCGGCTTTGCTTTCGGTCTGATCTATATGACCACCGAGCCGGTCTCCGGCGCCATGACCCAGGCCAGCCGCTGGTACTACGGCATCTTGATTGGTGTGATGACCGTCTTGATCCGCGTCGTGAACCCGGCCTTCCCGGAAGGCATCATGCTGGCGATCCTGTTCGCCAACCTGTTCGCACCGCTGCTCGACCACTTTGTGGTGCAGTCTCATATCAAACGGAGGGTGGCACGTGGCTAATAAAGATTCCGTCAAAGGAACACTGCTGGTTGCACTGGTACTGTGTATCGTGTGTTCCGTATTCGTCTCCACGGCTGCGGTACTCCTGAAGCCGATGCAGGAATCCAACGCCGAGCTGGACATGAAGCGCAATGTGCTCATGGCCGGCGGTCTGCTGGACCCTGACAACACCGGCCGCCGTGCGGTGGAAGAGGCGTTCGAAAACGTTTCCGTCCGGTACGTTGACCTGAGCACCGGCACCTTCACCGATGAGGCGCCGGCAGGCGGTACCGGTCGCGCAGCGGCCAAGATCCCTTCCGCCAGTGAAAAGCTGACTCCGGAACAGGACATCGCCAAGATCATCCGTCGCGAGAACGTGAAGGAGGTCTATATGGTCGAGCGTGATGGCCAGCTGGAGAAGATCATCCTACCCGTGCGTGGTTATGGCCTCTGGGGCCAGCTGTATGGCTTCCTCGCCCTGCAGGAAGATCTGGAGACCATTGCCGGCCTTGGCTTCTACGAGCACAAGGAAACGCCCGGACTCGGTGGTGAGGTCGACAACCCCAACTGGAAAGCGCAGTGGGTTGGTAAAGAGGCCTACGACGAAGAAGGTGATGTCGCGATCAGCGTGATCAAGGGCAGCGTGGACTCCAATAGCCCGAAAGCTAAGTACCAGGTGGATGGCCTGTCCGGTGCGACGCTGACCAGCAAGGGTGTCGACAACCTGGTGGAGTTCTGGCTCGGCAGCGAGGGCTTCGGCCCCTTCCTGAAAAACCTTAAAGCAGGGGAGGCGTAAGCATGAAAGTTAAAGATACTCTGCTGGAACCGATTTTTAACAACAACCCCATTGCGTTGCAGATTCTCGGTATCTGTTCCGCACTGGCGGTAACCAGCTCCCTGCAGGTGACATTGGTAATGTGTGTGGCACTGACCGTCGTGGTCTGCTGCTCCAACGTGCTGGTCTCACTGATCCGTACCCAGATTCCCAACAGCATCCGGATCATCGTGCAGATGACCGTGATCGCCTCGCTGGTAATCCTGGTGGACCAGGTGATCAAGGCCCTGGCCTATGACATCTCCAAGCAGCTGTCAGTATTCGTCGGCCTGATCATCACCAACTGTATCGTGATGGGCCGTGCGGAAGCCTTTGCCATGAAGAACGGCCCTGTGCCCAGCTTCTTCGACGGTCTCGGTAACGGTCTCGGCTACAGCGTGATCCTGATTGGCCTGGCGTTTATCCGCGAGCTGTTCGGTGCTGGCAAGCTGTTCGGTGTTGAGATTCTCAAGACCGTTAACAACGGTGGCTGGTACGAGCCCAACGGCATGCTGCTGCTGCCGCCGAGCGCCTTCTTCCTGATCGGCCTGTTTATCTGGGCGATCCGTGCCTGGAAGCCTGCCCAGGTGGAAGAGGACGAGTTCAAGATTGCGCACAACACCAAAGCGCAGGAGGCCTAAGTCGTGGAACATTATATTTCTCTGATTATCCGCGCAGTGTTCGTCGAGAACATGGCGCTGGCCTTCTTCCTCGGCATGTGTACCTTCCTGGCGGTTTCCAAGAAGGTGGATGCTGCAATTGGTCTGGGTGTGGCAGTTATCTTCGTACTGACCCTCACCGTGCCGGTTAACAACCTGATCTACACCTACCTGCTGAAGGACGGTGCGCTGGCGTGGGCGGGTTATCCGGATGTAGACCTGAGCTTCCTCGGCCTGCTGTCTTACATTGGTGTAATCGCCGCACTGGTACAGATCCTGGAAATGTTCCTGGATAAATATGTACCGGCGCTCTACAACGCGCTGGGTGTGTTCCTGCCGCTGATTACCGTGAACTGCGCCATCCTGGGTGCGTCCCTGTTCATGGTGGAGCGGGAATATAACTTCGGTGAGAGTGTGGCTTATGGTTTCGGTGCCGGCGTTGGCTGGGCCCTGGCCATTGCCGCCCTGGCCGGTATCCGCGAAAAACTCAAGTACAGTGATGTGCCGGACGGCCTGAAAGGCCTGGGTATCACCTTTATCACCGTAGGTCTGATGTCGCTCGGCTTCATGTCCTTCGGCGGTATCGATATCTAAGCGGAGGAGCGCAATAGCATGAATTTGGAAATTATTCTCGGCGTTGCGATGTTCACCATCATCGTTCTGGCGCTGGTGGCGGTTATTCTCGTTGCCCGCTCCCGCCTGGTGAACACCGGTAACGTCAATATCCTGGTTAACGGTGAGAAGACTCTCACCGTACCCGCCGGCGGCAAGCTGCTGCAGACCCTGGCGGCCAACAACCTGTTCCTGGCATCCGCCTGTGGTGGCGGCGGCAGCTGCGCCCAGTGCACCTGTAAAGTGATTGCCGGTGGTGGCGATATGCTGCCGACCGAGGCGGCTCACTTTACCCCGCGTGAGGCGAAAGAGGGCAAGCGCCTTTCCTGCCAGGTGGCTGTTAAGCAGGATATGGAAATCGAAGTGCCCGAAGAGGTGTTCGGTGTGAAGCAGTGGGAGTGCACTGTGGAATCCAACCCGAACGTGGCCACTTTCATTAAGGAACTGACCCTGAAGCTGCCGGAGGGCGAAAACGTCGACTTCCGCGCAGGTGGTTACGTTCAGCTGGAGGCACCGCCCCACCATGTGAAATTCTCCGATTTTGACATCGAAGAAGAGTACCGCGGTGACTGGGAGCATTTCGGCTTCTTCAACCTGGAGTCCAAGGTGGACGAGCCGGTGGTGCGTGCCTACTCCATGGCCAACTACCCGGAAGAGAAAGGTGTTGTGAAGTTCAACATCCGTATCGCCACTCCGCCGCCGCGCACCGAAGGTGTGCCGCCCGGTCAGATGTCTTCCTACGTGTTCAACCTGAAGCCCGGTGACACCATCCGTGTATACGGTCCCTTCGGTGAGTTCTTCGCCAAGGATACCGATAACGAAATGGTCTTTATCGGCGGTGGTGCCGGTATGGCGCCGATGCGCTCGCACATCTTCGACCAGCTCAAGCGCCTGCACTCCAGTCGCAAGATCAGCTTCTGGTACGGCGCGCGTTCTCTGCGGGAGATGTTCTACGAGGACGACTACAACGGTCTGCAGGAAGAGTTCGACAACTTCCAGTGGCACGTTGCCCTGTCTGACCCGCAACCGGAAGACAACTGGACCGGTTATACCGGCTTCATTCACAACGTGGTGTACGAGAATTACCTCAAGGACCATCCGGCCCCGGAGGACTGCGAGTACTACATGTGCGGACCGCCCATGATGAACGCAGCCGTGATCAACATGCTGAAGGACCTGGGTGTCGAGGATGAAAACATCATGCTTGATGACTTCGGTGGCTGATTGCAGTGATTAGCCTGCTCGAATTCCAACGAGTGCCGACAACAACAAAAACAGGGCCCGTCTTCAGGGCCCTGTTTTTGCTTTTCGGGGTACTGTTTTTCGCGGTCGGATGCGCGCCCCGTGACGAGGTGTGGCAGCTGAGCGGACCCACCATGGGGACGCGCTACAACATCACCGTAGTCAATCCGCCCGCTTCGATTGACAGAGAAGAGCTCCAGCAAGTGATCGACGGGGAGCTCGTTGCCGTGAACAACGAGATGTCCACGTACATCCCCAACTCCGAGCTGATGCGCTTCAACCGCGGTCCCGTGGGTGAGGGGGTGGCGATCAGCCGCCATCTCGCGGATATCGTGGCGTTGTCCCTGGATATCAACCAGCGCAGTGCCGGGGCCTTTGATATCACCGTGGGCCCACTGGTTAACCTGTGGGGGTTTGGGCCGCAGCCCGAGCCGGAGACTGCCCCCAGCGATGAAGAGATTGCGGCGTTGCTGGCACTGCTGGGCTCGGATGCATTGCACCTCGAGCGCAACCCGGACCGACTGACACGCAAACGGGCAGTCGAGCTGGACCTCTCCGCAATTGCCAAGGGGCACGGTGTAGACCGCGTTGCCGAGGTATTGGAACGCCGGGGAGTGGAAAATTATCTGGTTGAAATCGGTGGTGAGCTGCGGACACTCGGCCGCAACCCCAAGGGCCACAACTGGCGCATCGGCATTGAAAAGCCGGTGTTAGCGGGAAGTGTGGTTCAGGTACCGGTTGAAATCAGTGGTCGCGCCATGGCCACCAGTGGTGACTATCGCAATTACTACGAGCGCGACGGTGTTCGCTACGCCCACAGCATAGACCCGCGTGATGGACGCCCACTGCAGCATCGTCTGGCATCGGTGACCGTCATTGCCGACAGCTGTGCGGAAGCGGACGGGCTTGCCACGGCCATCAATGTGATGGGCGCCGAGGCCGGGTTACAATTGGCGGAGCGGGAGGGGCTCGCTGTTTATATGCTGGTTAAATCGGACAAGGGCTTTGAGCCGTTGGCCAGCAGTGCCTTCCAACCGTATCTTGAGAGGTCAGAAAAGTGACAGTTTATATCTTTGCATTTGTTGCCGTAGCGCTGGTCATCGCCGGTATGGCAGTTGGAGCCATCTTTCAGAACAAGCCCCTCAAGGGTTCCTGTGGTGGCCTCAATACCCTCGGGCTGAAGGAAAACTGTGAAATCTGTGGTGGTGACGATGATGAGTGCCGCAAGGAGCAGGAACGCCAGGAGCGCCTCGCCGAGGCTCCCGATCTCGCCTACGACGCTACCAAGCGTCAGTAAGTGACCTAACGACAAAAATTGAGAATTATCAGAGCTGGTAGATGGCAGAACAGAAATTTGACCTCGTAGTGATCGGATCCGGCCCCGCCGGCGAAGCGGCGGCCATGAGCGCCGCCAAGAAGGGCATGCGTGCGGCGGTGATCGAGAAGCGTCCGGCGGTGGGTGGTAACTGCACCCACAAGGGCACCATCCCGTCCAAGGCCCTGCGTCACTCGGTCAAGCAGCTGATGCGCTATAACACCCAGCCGGTATTCCGGGCCCTGGGTGAGCCGTGCCGGTTGTCCTTCCCGCAGGTAATGAAGTCGGTGCATAAGGTCATCAATTACCAGGTGGAGATGCATACCAGTTTCTACGCGCGCAATCGTGTCGAGCTGATTATCGGCGAAGCCCGTTTCCGCGATGCCAATACCGTAGAAGTGCAGCTTCAGGACGGCGCGGTGGAAGTGATCACGGCGGAGAAGTTTGTCGTGGCCACCGGTTCCCGGCCCTACCGCCCCGGTGATGTCGACTTTGATCATCCCCGGGTCTACGACAGCGACACCATCCTGGAAATGCAGCACACCCCGCACTCCATGATGATCTACGGCGCCGGTGTGATCGGTTGCGAATACGCCTCCATGTTTGCCGCACTGGGTATCAAGGTCGACCTGATCAATACCCGTGGCAGCCTGCTGGAGTTCCTCGACGATGAGATCTCCGACGCGCTCTCTTACCACCTGCGTGATATGGGCGTGACTGTCCGCCACCAGGAGGAATACGCCAAAGTGGTGCCCACGGAAAATGGCGTAATCATGGAGATGCAGTCCGGAAAGCGTATCCACGCGGATTCACTGCTGTGGTGTAACGGCCGCTCCGGTAATACGGGCTCCCTGGGCCTGGACAATGTAGGCCTGGAAGCCAACCATCGCGGCCAGCTGACCGTCGACGAGCACTATTGCACCGGGGTGGACAGCATCTATGCGGTGGGGGATGTGATCGGCTGGCCGAGTCTGGCCAGTGCCTCCTATGACCAGGGCAGGGCGGTAGCCGCCGCCATCGCCGGTCGCGGCCACAGGGTGATTGAGGATGCACCGACCGGGATTTACACCCTGCCGGAAATCTCGTCAGTGGGCCAGACCGAGTCCGAGCTGACGGCGGCCAAAGTGCCTTATGAAGTGGGGCGCGCCCTGTTCAAGCACACCGCACGTGCGCAGATTTCCGGTGAACGGGTGGGAATGCTGAAGATCCTGTTCCATATCGAGACCCACGAGATCCTGGGTATCCACTGTTTCGGCGCCGAGGCGGCGGAGATCGTGCACATTGGCCAGGCGATCATGAAGCAGCCGGCACCCAATAATGTGATCGACTTTTTCGTCAACACCACTTTCAACTATCCGACCATGGCCGAGGCCTATCGCAGCGCAGCGCTGGATGGACTCAACCGGGTAATGCGCCTGTGACGGAACCTTCGCCGTCAGAGTTTCGCGAGCTGGTGCGGGGGTTCTTTGAACAGATCCCGTTCAACCGCCAGATCGGCCTCGAGATGCGGGAGCTGGATCTTGAGCAGCTCAAGATTTCGGCTTCCTTCGAGCTGCGCCCGGAGTTGATTGGCAACATCTGGAAGAACATCCTCCACGGCGGAGTCATCGCTACCGCGCTGGATACCGTCGGTGGGCTGACCGCGATGGTTGCCGCCTACCAACGCCTTGGTGACATCCACTGGAGGGAAAAAGCCGATCGGCTGTCAAAGCTCGGCACGGTGGATATGCGGGTGGACTATCTGAAGCCGGGCAGGGGGGAGCACTTCCTGTGCCATGGCTCCATCCTGCGCACCGGCAACAAGCTGGTGGTGGCGAGGATGGAGCTGGTCAACGATTCCGATGAAATGATCGCGACAGGAACCGCCACTTACCTCTACTGAGTTGAAGTGGCGCTTTCCCGCTGGACGCGGCGGTTGTTGGCGAAAAACCACTCGGTGATCCACGCCGGGTAGTTCACGTGCTCCCCATCTACGAAGAAACCCTCGACTCCGTCACCCGCCGGCCAGGCATGCCCCATGCCCTGCACCTGCATGGTTGAAATGCGCGGGCCCTTGGCGTCACACCATTGCGCCACTTTCGCTTTTTCGGGGTTTGCCGGAGGCCGGCCGTTGCACTCATCAATCTCGGCAAAGTCCCCGTAAACGGCGCGTGCGATCTTGGCGCTGCGCTCGGTGTGGGCGGGAACGACGATACCATCTTCCGAGCCATGTACCGCGTTCCACAGCTGTGTGCTGAGTAGCCCTGACAACGCCTCCCCTTCAAGCTGGCCTGCATAGTTCAGGCAGTGCTGTTTGCCCTGCTCGACAGTGACAGAGGGGGAGCCCAGGTCTGCTTTGTCGCCCTTAGATCCCGGTGTGGGAGCAGCGCTCACGCCCACGCCGGCAAAGATTTCTGGAGCCATGCACCACAGCTGATTGGCAATGCCGCCCCCGGAGGAGAGACCGGTAAGGTAAACCTGCGCCGGGTCGATATTCAGGGATTCGTCAGCGAGAAGCTCTTCCACCAGGGCGATCAGGTACGCCTGGTCGCTCTCCGCACGGGTGGCCCGGGGACCATCATGGAAGTTCCAGCAGCCGAGAAAACCGAAGGAGCCCTCGCCGGAGGCCTGTGGTGCCGCTACCACCATGCCGTATTCATCAGCCACGGCTTCCCAATTGCCGGATTCGCGAATGGTGTCATTGCGCTGCACGCAGCCGTGCAGGCTGATCATCAGCGCCCTGCCAGATCCGATGCGCGGGGCGGTGGTGGGGACATAGAGAAAAGTATCGAGTTCCCCCGCATACTCGCGCTCCTCAGTCCATGAGCCGGCAAGGGCGTCGGACGATGCCAGGGCGAACAAGGCGATGAGTGGGGTAATAACTTTTGTATAGAACTTGGTCATTATTTTTACTCTTGACGGCAGATTGACCGGAGGAGATGACAAGGTTGGGGTAAATCTACCAGAGGCGGCGCCCCTGTGGCACTCCACCCTTGGTCTGACCGTCGTCGGTATTCAGGCACGCAGCGGTCCCTTGGCCACCGGGTGCCTGAACCGATCTAGAACTTATGGGCAGCTGCCCTTTTCAAAGTATCCCGGGGACGTTTCTGCCAGGGTGTTATAGGTATAAATGTTCCACAGACCCAGATAATCGCCGGAGCCTTTGGCATAGGTTATCCCGAAGAGCACGTAAGCTCGACCCTTGACGGAGTGGCTGTAGTTGTCATCGTAATACTCGGTGCAACTACCGGCGGGCGGCGCCGCCTCGACGGTGACGGTGCGCGTCTTCGAGTCAGTGGTCGCGTCGGAGAAGGTTACCGAGTAGTCGATACTGTAGTTGCCCGCGACGCAGCTATCGAAATCGGCACCGCTGACAATCACCTGGTCGGTGATATCGCCGTTAACGGCATCGGTGGCGGTATATCCCGGTTCCACGTAGGGATCGCACTCGTAAAGCGTGATCTCAGTCGGCAGCTCCAGTACCAGGCTGTTTTCTCCGGCAGGAGGTGGCGGTGGGTTACCTCCACCAACCCGGCGATTGTTGGCGAAGAACCATTGCGTGATCCATGCCGGATAGTCGATGTAATCGCCATCGATGTAGTAACCGTCATTCCCTCCGGACGGCCAGGCGTGGCCCATACCGTTGACCATAATCTTGGACACTCGGGGGCCAGTGCTGTCACACCAGACAGTCAGGTCTGAATCGCCGGCAGCGCCGGGAATAACACCGGAATCACACTGGCTGATGGTGTCGTAGTCATCGTAAACCGCTACGGCAATATCCGCATTGCGGTGCGCATGCGCCGGTGCTACCGAGCCGTCGGTGGTGCCGTGGACAGTATTCCAGAGCTGGGTTTTCAGATAGTCGGTGCCCAGTCCATCTGGCACCTGGGTGGCGTAATTCTCACAATTGTTTTCGCCCTGGCTGACGGAAATGGACGGGTTGTTGAGATCTAGACTATTGCCGTTGGAGCCAGGTGCGGGGCCTGCGTTGACTCCGACTCCGGCAAAGACATCCGAGGCGAGGCACCACATCTGGTTGGTGATTCCGGCTCCGGAGGAGAGGCCTGTCAGGTACACCTGGGCTGGATCGATATTCAGGCTGCTATCCGCAATCAACGCATTCACCAGGTCGATCAGGTACTTCTGATCACTGGAGTTGCGATTGGCGTTGTTGCCTGTATGGAAATTCCAGCATCCGGAATAGCCATAAGTGCCTTCACCGGAAGCCTGCGGTACGGCGACCACCATGCCGTACTGGTCGGCAGCCGCCTCCCAGTTGCCATCATTCTTGATGTCATCATTTTTCTGCACGCAACCGTGCAGGCTGACCATCAGGGCGCGTTTCCCGTTCAGGGCCGGGTCGGTGGTGGGTGTGTATACGAAGGTCCGTAACTTGCCACCGACAACCTGTTCAGTGGACCAGGAGCCGGCAGAAGCCTGCACGCTGAGAATAAACAGGGCGGACGCGCTGAGCGTCGCCACGAGCCATTGTTTCAAGTTCATCGCTTGTTCTCCCTCTGAGGGGTGATTATTGTTATGTATACAACTTTGAACTTCTTACATAACGCCTGCCTACACACTGCACAGGCGCGCTACTACAGCCCTCCGATTAAAACCACAACTGCCATATCGTCGGCATTGCACGCTATGCGGGTGATAGTTTCTGGTGTTTGTGTTGATTTTCGCTATCCCAGGTAGTTTCGGTAACTCCCTGTTTGCGCAGCTCTACTTTGCGAATCTTGTTGGTTGAGGTGCGCGGTATCTCGTCAGCGTTGGCGAAGCGCAGGTAACGGGGGATCGCGTACCGGGGGATGCTCTTGCGGCAGTGCTCAATGATCGCTGAGGGATCCGGATCTTGATCGGAGACGATGATAGCCATGACTTCATCCTCGCCACCCTCAACATCTGCCGGGACGGCAATCACCGCACATTCGCGAATTCCCGGGTAATCCAGTAGCGCGGTCTCCACCTCGAAAGAGGAAATGTTCTCGCCGCGGCGACGGATACAATCTTTCAGACGGTCTACAAAGTAAAAGTAACCATCGGCATCCATTCGCCCTGCATCACCGGTATGGAACCAGAGGTTTTTCCACGCCTCTATGGTTTTCTCCGGCATCCGGTAATAACCGCTCATAAAGCCCGCTGAGATTCTGGGGCGTACCTGAATTTCTCCAACTTCGCCATGCGGCACGGCCAGGTCAGTGGCTGCATCGGCGATACGCACTTCAAAATATTTGCCATAGGGCTTGCCGCAGCTGCCGGGACGGGGTGCATCCAGTGGAGTAAAGAGGGGAATATTGACCTCGGACATGCCGTAAATCTCTACCATCCGGATACCGAAGCGACGTTCAAAGCGTTCGATGAATGTCGGCGCGGCGGGAGCGGCGGCGATGACTCTCAGGCAATGATCCCTCTCATCACCGGACACCGGCTGCTGGTCCACGAACTCGGTCATGACACCCAGCAGGTTGGTATGGGTGATACTGTATGTGCGGATATCCTCCAGCCAGCGTGACGCACTGAAGCGGGAGCGAATTACCGCGGTCGCACCGTTTATCAGGCAGGCGTATAGCTGCATAAACAGGCCGTTGCAGTGAAACAGCGGCATATTGACGTAGTAGGTGTCGTCTTGGTGGAAATCCAGGTTGTCGATGGTTCCCTGGCCGTACAGGTAGCAGTGTGCGTGGGGCATCATCACCGCCTTGGAGGGGCCGGTGGTGCCCGAGGTGAACATCAGGCAGGCCAGGTCCTGAAAGCTGCTTGCCGAATCGGGTGCCTGTGCGGCGTCCCCGCGCAGGGTGTCAAAGCTCGCGACCGGAATACCCAGGGTGCTCTCCAGTTCCTCAGGGTAATCCCCGGTGACGAAAACCCGAGTCAATGACTGCAGATCACCGATGATCGATGACAGTTTGGATACCTGGTCGGGGCTGCATACCAGCACGCTGCTTTCACTGAGGTTCAGCGCGTGGCTGAGAAAGCTGCCGAGCAGCTCGGTGTTCAGGCCAACCAGTACCGCATCGGCCTGATGGCAGCCCCACCAGAGCTCACAGAACTCCGCTGCATTGGGCAGCAGGGTGGCGATCCTGGCGCCGGCCCCGATGCCAGCGGCACGGAGCCCGGCGGCGACCTGCCGCGAGCACTGGTGAATATCGCGGTAGGTAAAGCCAGGGCCATCAATAAACTGAACTGCGGTCTTGTCCGGGGTTGTCGCGGCCCAGTGAGCCAGTACTTGCGGAGTGGTCCAGTGCTGGATTTCTTTCGATAAGTCGACCGTCATTTTTATACCTACTTTTTATTCACACAGCCTGAAGAATGGTGGTGCAGTTGACGACACCGCTTCCGCCGATATTCAGCACCGCGGCAAATTCCGGTTCGTCAGCGTGGGCCATACCCACGGCCTTTCCTGTCAGTTGGCGATAGGCAAAGTAATGCATGGAGGCACCGGTAGCTCCCACCGGGTGTCCCTTGGATTTGAGTCCGCCGGATAGGTTGACCCGGCAGCGTGCATCGTCACCGTACAGCCCAGAGAGGTAGTCCTCGCCTGCACAGCCCTCGTCACTGAGGCCCAGGGCCTCGAGGCAGAGCAGTTGGTTGCTGGTAAAGCAATCGTGGACTTCTACCAGATCCAGTTCGCTCACAGAGATACCCGCCTCCCGATAAGCCCTGGTGGCCGCATCGCGGGCACCTTCCAGCTTGTACAGGGCAGGGCGGCTGGAGAGAGGAAGGTAGTCGGTTGAAACTGCCCGCCCGGCAATCGCTGCGGCTCTGTCGTGTTTCAGTCCACTGTCGGCACGCACCAGTACCAGGGCCACCGCGCCATCGCTGATCGGGGAGCAGTCGTGTAAGTGCAGGGGTGCGGCAATCACAGGGTTTTTCTCCTCGGGCAGGTCGAGGATCGACTGTGCAGAAGTCAGCCCCGCAGATTCGGGCAGGCTGCCGGGCCCGAACTGGGCCAGGGGGTTGTGGATGCCGCGGGAATAATTACTGGCGGCCACGGTGGCGAGCATCTCCCGGTAACGGTCCGGCCCGATACCGTGATGTTGTCGATAAGCCTCGCCGATACGGGCGAAGAGTCCGGGAAAGGTCACTCCACTGGCGGACTCCTCCGGCCAGTAGGAGCAACGCCCCAGAATTTCAGTGACCTGTGGCGTGTTGCGCAGGGTCATCTTTTCGATTCCCACTACCAGGGCAGCGTTGATGCGTCCGGACTGGAGCGCATCGGCGGCGGCATGCAGGGCCATGGACGAGGAGGCACAGGCAGCGGTGGATTGGTGCACGGGCTTGAAGCGCAGCGCCGGATATCGCTGCAGGGCGAGGGGCCCCAGCAGCTCCTGATTGGTAAACGCACCGGGCGAGCAGCTGCCCACATAGACAGCATCGATTGCATCGGCTTCGACAGCAGCCTCTGTCAGTGCCTCACCAATCACGTCCCCGAGCATTTGCTCTACTGGGTAAGTGTCTTTCCGCTCACCGGTCTGCTTGTCTCTCCGGCTGTGGTTGCCGAAGCGGGTGTGGCCACCGCCGGAAATGAGTACGGTATCAGGCTGCATCAGTCTTTCCCCGCGTAGGCATCCAGGAATTGCTCGATGGCCTGTACGGCTTCCGGTTCGCTCAAGTCGGGCGCATGGCCGCGACCGGGAATCGTCACTGCCTGCAGGCCCGGCAGTCTCTCTTGCATGGCGGCAAAGCAATCGGCGGATAGGATATCCGAGCTCGCCCCGCGCAGGGCCAGCACCGGTGTGCCGGCAAGACCTTCAAACAGCGGCCACAGGTCCGGCGGCACGGCAGCGCTGACGTCAGATTCCACGGGGGCGGCGAGGGCAGGGTCGTAGGCCAGGACAGGCTTGCCACTTGCGTCCTCCCGGTAGAGGCGGTGCGCCATGTCCATCCAGTCCTTATCGGTATAGTTCGGGAAGGCAATACGGTTCAGGACTTCTACTGTCGCACGGGCGTCGCTCCAGGTCTCGACAGGTTTCGTCTTGCCCACATAGCCACGGATCCGTGCCAGACCGGCGGGATCAATTTCAGGGCCGACATCGTTCAGCACCACCGCAGTGATGACCTCCGGCTTGCTGCTGTTCATCAGCAGTGCCATCAGCCCTCCCATGGAGGTGCCGACAATGGAAACTTCTTTTATAGCCAGATGCGCCAGTAGGGCGAAGGTGTCTGCAACGTAACTCGGCAGCTGGTAGTGATCGGCGTTCTTGTCCCAGTCAGACAGGCCGCGCCCGCGCTGGTCAGGTACTACCACGCGGTACTGTTCAGCCAGGCGAAGGGCGAGGTGCTCAAAGTCGGCCGAGTTGCGCGTGAGACCGTGCAGGCAAAGGATCACGGGGGCCTTCTCGGTGGCCGGGCGGACATAATCACGGGCGTAGAGGGTCAGCCCATCCTCACTCGAAAAACGAATGTCGCGATAGTTATTCACGTAACGGATACCTCGAAAAACGCGCGGGGTTTTACCCCCGCGCAAGCGGGTGAATGATCAGAACTGGTAGGAGAGAGATGCCATGATCATTCTGGGATCGCCGTAGTAGCCGATCACACTGTTGGCGAGGGTTGGGAAGTTATAGCCGGCAACCCGGTATTCCTCGTCAGCCAGGTTTTTGCCATGCAGGCCAAAGGTCCACTGTTCGCTGGGACTGAGCCAGACGGCGTTGGCATCGACCACGGTATAGCCTTCCTGGTCAATTGGGGATTCTGTCTCGAACAGGAAGATCTCGCTGCGATAGGAGGCGTTGCTGTTCAACATCAGTTGGCCACCAAACATTTCCATATCGTAGGAAATACCCAGGTTGACGGTGTTCTCCGGGGTGTTGGACACCACACGCTGGTCGGCGATATTAACCGGCTGCAGAGTGCCAGGATCCACGGTAATGAATTCCTCGATCTCGGCATCGATGTACCCGTAGGTGAAATTCACGCGCAGGTTGTCAGTCAGCGCCGCGATGGACTCGATTTCGAGACCCCGAGCACTGGCCTTACCGGCATTGACCACCTGTCCCGCAAAGCTCTCGGCATTACCGTCCCCGTCGCTATCGATCAGGATGCTGGTGGTGACCTGCTGATCATCGTAATCGTTGTTAAACAGGGTCACGTTCAGGCGCATACGTCCATCCAGCAGCTGGCTTTTCATGCCGAGCTCCATGGTGCCCACGGTTTCCGGATCGAAGGGATCGCCGGAGTTCGGGTTACCCAGCAGGTTCGCCCGTGGGTCAACCCCACCGCTCTTGAAACCCTCGGCAAAAGAGGCGAAGACCATCACGTCTTCATTCACATCGTACTCGAGGCCGACGCGCGGGGAGAACTCACTCCACTCCGGGCTGCGGGTAAAGTCGGAGGCGACAATCTGGTTGTTGAAGTCACCAATTCCTGCTGTCGCGTTGTAGGACGAGAAGAAAGACTCGGTAGACTTCTCATCCTTTGTGTAACGACCGCCAACAGTCGCGGACCAGTCATCGTTGATGGCGTAGGTGCCCTGGGCATACAGGGCGGTGCTCTTGGTGTTAACAGCACCGATAGTACGGGTGCCAATCAGCGGGTTACCCGCCGCGTCGGCAAAGAGACCCTTGAAGACCTCGAGATCAAACGCCCCGGTGGCATCACCGTCGAAGTAGTAAATACCGGCTACACCATTGAAACGATCGCCGCTGTAGGTCAGCTGCAGCTCCTGGCTGAACTGCTCGTCGGTATAGCGAGTTGCCGGCGCTTCGACGAGACCCAGCTGCTGGTTGTCGAAATCAATGCTGGTAAATGTGCTGCCCTCACGCTGGGCGGTAATCGACTTCAGCACCATTGAGTCGGACAGGTCCCAGCTCATGGTCAGTGACGCACCCTCGTTCACCACTTCCTGGGTCGGGTCGATTGCGGAACGGGTATCGAACACATTATCCAGGGGGGCGGCACCGGTCACGAATTCATCGGTCAGGCGATGGCCACCGCGGTTGTTGGAGTCGTCATTGGTCTTGTCGAGGTCGAGACGTGCACTGAAATTGTCGCTCAGCTGTGCCTCGGCGGACAGGCGATAGGCGAGGGAATCCTTGTTGTAGTTTTCCTCGCCTTCATTGATCGGGCCAACGTACTCGCCGAAGCCATCACGATTCAGGCTGGCAACGGCACCGCCGATCCAGAGCCTGTCCTCAACGACTTCTGCAGAGGACGATACTTTGAGGTCGCGTTGGTTGTAGCTACCGACGGTTGCTTTCACCGAGAGCGGGGAGCTGTCACGAACGCTCTTGGTGACGTACTTGATGGCACCGCCAATGGTGTTTTTGCCGTACAGGGTGCCCTGGGGACCGCGCAGCACCTCGATACGAGCAACGTCGTAAACATCCAGCAGTGCGGCTTGCGGGCGCGCGAAGTAGATATCGTCGATATAGACACCAACGCCCGGCTCGAAGCCCCACAGCGGGTCCTGCTGGCCAACACCACGTATGTAAGCGGTGAGGGTTGAGTTTGTTGCACGGCTGGCTTCCAGCGTGACGTTCGGAGTCTGCTTCGCCACCTGATCCAGGCGGGTAATGCCCAGCTCCTGCATTTGTGACTCGCTCAGCGCGGTGACCGCTACCGGCACTTTCTGCAGGTTTTCTGCCTGTTTGCGTGCGGTAACAACCACCTCTTCCAGGGCGCCGGTATTCTCAGACTCCTGGGCGATAGCACCAAGGGTGAAGCTGATGCCCACTGCGGCAGCCAGGGGTTGTAGTAAATGATATTTTTTTTGGCTCACGGGTGATCCCTCATTCATCGCATTTTTATCGTTATCGATCAGGGCGGTGAGTACGGCTTGCCGCCGCTGAAACTCAACAGTTGTTGAATCCACATCAAGGAAAACTCATCAACTGTTGAATTGTCAAGGTATTATTTCATCAGGTGTTGAAATTTGTGTTTGTTTGCCCGCCATTTCCGAGCGGCTCAGGTCTGGAACCCCGCGCCAGACGTCGCCAGAGCTGGATGGCCAGGAAGTAGCCCACTGAAATGAGAATGCCGTAAGCGGCGGAAATGGAGGGGTTCGAGACCCCCGCGGCGAAGGTGAACAGGAGATGGGCGGCCAGCGCGATGATCGCGGCACTGCCCACTTGCCAGGCCGGCGCGGCATCTTTCCACAAAATGCCGAACAGCACCGGCACCAGCGAGGCTGCCCCCAGACCGTAGACGCCTTTCTGGGCGAAGAGGCCTACCAGGGGCGGCGGGTCGTATGCCATCCACACAGCAACGACCCCAATAACCACCAGTACAATGCGGGACAATAGCAGCCCGCGTCCCTCCTGAAATGGGCGATCGCCGGACAGCGGCTGGTAGATATCCCGCACCACCATGGCGGACAGGGCAACAAGGATACCGTCGAGGGTCGACATGCCCGCCGCAAGCAGGGTGATACCGATAAACGCCAGCAGGTAGCGACCGGCTTCACTGGAGCCGAACTCGGCCGCAATGTAGTTCGCCACCACGGCGTCCTGTTGTGGCACTTCGAGGCCGCTCAGGCGCGCGTAAAAGCCCACAAACAGCATCAGCATGAAGCAGACGATGGCCACCGCCGTGGTACCGACGAACCGGCCCACATCGCCATCGCCCTTCAGGTACAGCATCTTGGTGAGGATATGTGGCTGCAGCATCAGGGCAAAGGTGATGATGAAGCCGCTGGCGAACACCGAGAAGAAACTGAAGTAGAGGTCGCTGTCCGGGTTGGCCCAGGCGGCGAAATTCTGGTCCACAGCGTTGAGCGCCTGGAGAGGTGCCCCATCAAAATAATGCCAGCCACTGATGAAGATAAGCAGGGAAATGCCCAGCATCATCATGCCCTGCAGCGTGTTGGTGTAGGCGTGGGCGTAGGTTCCCCCCATCAGTACGTAGCTGAAGACAAAGACGGCGATCAGTACCAGTGCTGTTTGCTGGTCAATGGGGAACAGCTGTGCCAGCAGCAGGCTACAGCCAACCAGGATCAGGACCACAAATGCCAGTGACATCAGGTTGATCAGCGCGAAGAAGAGGGCGAGCGGTCGGCTTTGATAGCGGCGGTAGATCCAGTCCGGTACGGTGATGGCCCCGCCTTCTTCGCCCAGGGCGCGGAAGCGCCGGGTCAATACCAGCAGGGCGGTAATGATGCCCCCGCCACCGGCCACCGCGTAATGGATAAAGGCGGACAGCCCGTGCACGTACACAAAACCAGGATTGATTACGAAAGTGGCTGTCGAGGCCACCGATGCCGCCGTGGTGATACCGATCAGGTAGGGGTTCATATCCCGGTTACCGATGGCGAAGCCGCGGATGTTCCGGGTTTTGCGCATTCCGATCCAGGACAGCCACAGTGTCGCCAGACCGTAGCCGGCAAGACACAGATACTTGAAAATCTCGGCACTCATCGCACACCCCATTTATCGTTATGGTTGATTGCTAGTCCGCTATTGCGGGGGCGTTCCGATGATTAGATTCAACGCTTGTTGAAGTGTCAAGGGCTGAAGTATTCTTGGGGACTGTTTTATCAGTGGGCATATCGATGGCGGAAGTCGCAGAGGATTTCAGTTCGCGCAAAGACGCTGAAACCACACAAGGGAAAGCCGGGGAGGCTTCACCGAAAAGCCAGGAGCGGCGCGAGAGGATTCTCGATGCGGCCGAAGAGCTGTTCGCCACATCCGGCTTTGACGGTGTCACACTGCGGCAAATCGCCAAGCTGGCGGGCGTCGACGTGGCACTCACCAGTTATTACTTCGGCCCCAAGTTGCAGCTCTTCGACGCGGTACTGAAAAGGCGCGGCGAGATCCTCAACCGTGCACGCCTGGATGCATTGCGCAGCGCGGAGGCTGAATCGGCTCCGAATCCCCCGTCGATCGAGAGAGTGATCGAGGCATTCCTGAGGCCACTGGAGATTGCGCAGGAGAGTGAGGATCGAGGCTGGCGCAACTACTGCGCACTGATTGCCTACGTGAATAATTCCCCGGTCTGGGGCAAGAAAATGATCGGCAAGCACTTCGACAAGCTGGTGCGGGAATTTACCGCTGCCATGCAGCGCTGTTTCCCCGAGGCGCCGGCGAGGGATATCTTCTGGTGCTACCACAACCTCTCCGGTGCGCTCTCCCTGACCTTCGCCGATACCGGTCGCATCGACATCCTGTCCGAGAACGCCTGCCAGTCACACGATTTCAAATCCGCTTACGACCGGATGATTCCGTTTATGGCGGCGGGTTTTCGTGAGATCTGCGGCGGGCACTGACGGGAGGGCCCACGGTTGCTGGCAGGGTCAGCAGGGCACTGAGACGAGTTCGAGCAACGTTGTTAACCAGTTTCGGCTGCCTTTGCACCGCCTGAGGGCAGGCGGTGCGGATCGGGCTGAGTCTTTGCGACGATCAGCCCTGGGGCTTGCGAACGGTGTGAAGCACCGTGTCCCACTCGAAATACACGTAAAAGTCCTGGTATTCCCAGCGGGTAATGGCCGGGTCTCCCACCGGGCCCTGGATGCCGAGCGGTTCTCCCAGGCGGGCGTTTACCTCATCTTTTTTGAGACCGCGCATATCCTCGACATACGTTTCTTTGCCCTGGGCGCCCACGGGGATTTCAACTTCCTCTGCGGAAACGGCACTGGCGCCGGCCAGCAGGGCGGCGAGGGCAGCGGGGGCCAGCAGATGAAAGGTGGACTTCAGCATGGGTTCCTCTCCGGGATTTCTTTTTTCTCAAAGCGGCCGCCATTAAAGCAGATGTGGCGCCTGAAGGTCTGGAATGTATCACGTTTTTCCTGAAGAGCGTAACGGCTGCGGGCGGGCTTGTAGCCGAGGGTCTCTATACTCAAGGCAGGTGAATACGGACCAGGGCGGCAGGGATGCGAAGCGGACTCTCTCTATCCACACTGGGCTTGCTCTTCGGGGCGAGTTTTTTTGCGTTTTCCCTGACCCCATCGCTGATTCCCCGCACCGATATGGTCCAGGGGGCCATTTCAGGGTTTTCCTTCGCTGCGGGCTATGGCGTCGGTGTTTTCTTTTCCTGGTTCTGGAGTGCCCTTGAGTTACCCAGCCCCGCAGGCAGGACTCGCCGGTTGCTGCACTGGCTGGCGGTAGCCTTCTGTGCGCTACTGGTGCTGGGCTTTCTCTGGCAGGCCACAGGCTGGCAGAACTCTGTTCGGGCCCTGATGGGAATGGAGCCGGTCAGCGGGGTGCGGCCACTGACCATCACATTCCTCGGTGCCCTGGTCTTTCTGGTGGTGCTCGGGCTCTCCCGGCTGTTCCTGCGTACTTTCCGTTTGTTTTCCCGCAAGCTTGCAGGGCGAGTCCCCCAGCGCATCTCCATCTTCCTCGGGCTGCTGGCGGCGGTTGTCCTGTTCTGGGCCGTCACTGATGATGTGCTGCTTTCCTCTGGGCTGCACGCGACGGATAGTGTCTACAAGAAGCTGGATGCCCGGCTCGAGCCAGACCTGCCCGCGCCCAAAGAGCCCGACAAGGCCGGCGGTCCCGGATCGCTGGTGCGGTGGCAGGATATGGGGCACCAGGGGCGGCGCTACCTGGCGCTCGGCCCCACCGCGGCTGATATTGGTGAGGTCGCGGGGGAGGCGCAGGAGCCAATTCGTGTCTATGTGGGTCTCAATGCCGCTGAAACTCCGGAAGAGCGCGCCAGGCTGGCCCTCGAGGAGCTGAAAAGAGTCGGCGGCTTCGAGCGCTCGGTGCTGATATTGATTACGCCGACGGGGACCGGCTGGGTAGACCCGGGCGGCATCAACTCGGTGGAATTCCTGCACCGCGGCGATATTGCCAGTGTGGCGGCCCAGTATTCTTACCTGCCCAGCCCCATCGCGCTGATGACCGAGGGAGCGTACGGCGTGGAGACGGCAAAGGCGCTCTTCCAGGAGATTTACGGTTACTGGCGCCAGCTGCCGGCGGATTCCCGTCCCCGGCTTTACCTGTTTGGCTTGAGCCTCGGCGCCCTCAACTCGGATCGCTCCTTCGACCTCTACGACATCATCGATGATCCTTTTCATGGCGCGCTGTGGACCGGCCCGCCATTTCGCAGCGACACCTGGCGGGCAGTCACAAAGGACCGGGATCCGGGTTCACCGGCCTGGTTGCCGGAGTTTCGCGGTGGCGCCGTGATTCGCTTCGGCAACCAGGATGGGGGTTATGAGGAGGGCAGGGTGCCATGGGGCAACTTCCGTATCGCCTATCTCCAGCACGCCAGTGACCCTATTGTCTTTTTTGAACCGGAGGCTGCGCTCCGCGCGCCCGCGTGGATGGAAAAGCCCCGCGGCCCCGATGTCTCCCCGGATCTGCAGTGGTACCCGGTTGTCACCATGCTGCAGCTCGCAGCGGATATGCATGCGGGTATTGCACCGGACGGCTTTGGCCACAGCTACGCACCGGCGGATTACCTCGATGCCTGGCTGGCGCTGACAGAGCCGCAGGGTTGGAACGAGGCAGCACTGGAGCGGGTACGGCAGAAACTCCTTGAACGGAACCCCCGCTGAGTTTTGCGGCCCAATCTCTGTCGCCCCACAGGAATGTGCCCAAATGCTTGGATTTATTGGCGTTTTTCCGCTTAAATCGCCTCTATGTTAAAACCTGTCCCCCTCTATATTGGGCTGCGGTATGTGGCGGCACGCCGTCGCCAGCAGTTCATTTCCTTTATCAACGGCTTCTCCTTGCTGGGAATGGCCCTGGGTGTGATGGCGCTGATCGTGGTCACCTCAGTGATGAACGGATTCGATCGCGAGCTGAAAACCCGAATTCTCAGTGTGGTGCCTCACGGCTTTGTTGAGCGGCAGGGGGGGCTGGAAGATTGGCAGGGAATTGCCGAGTCCCTGCAACAGAAGCCCCACGTTGAAGCAGCGAGCCCATTCGTAAACGGGTTTGCGCTGCTGGGCGCGGGTGGCACCAGTCACGGGGTGGAATTCCAGGGGGTGGATCCATCGGCTCTTCGTGACGTGTCCACCGTCGGTGAGCATATGGTCAGCGGTTCTCTCGACAACCTGCAGCCGCGCAGCTACAACATCGTCCTCGGCCGGATCCTCGCCCGGCAACTCAACGCCATCGTCGGTGACAGTGTTGTCCTGACCCTGCCCGAAGTGGTTGTGACCCCGGCGGGCATCTTCCCCCGAACCAAACGCTTTACCGTAGCCGGTATCTTTTCCGTCGGCGCCCAGGTGGATCAGGGAGTCGCGCTCGTCAATATTGAAGATGCAGCGCGCCTGCTGCGCATGCCCGGAAAGGTGCAGGGCTTGCAGCTGCGGTTTGATGACATGAACAATGCGCTGGGCCGGGTGCCGGCTTATGCCGCAGATCTGGGAGAAGAATTTTCCGGCGAGGACTGGAGTCAGTCCCAAGGCAGCCTGTTCCAGGCGGTTAAAATGGAGAAGACCGTTGTCACCTTGATGCTGATGATTATCGTCGCCGTGGCTGCTTTCAATATTGTTTCCGCGCTGGTGCTCATGGTGGCAGACAAGCGTTCGGATATCGCGGTGCTCCGCACCTTGGGCCTGACCTCCCGACAGATCATGTCGGTTTTTGTGGTCCAGGGCAGTGCCATCGGCATTATCGGCGCCGTTGCCGGCGCAGTGCTGGGCACACTGATCGCGTTCAATCTGACGGACATGGTCACCTGGGTGGAAAACCTGCTGGGGGCGAAAATTTTCGATCCGCGGGTTTTCTTCGTCAGTTTCCTACCGTCGGAATTTCGCACGGCAGATGCTGTGACGGTTCTGACGGCGGCCATTCTGATGAGCCTGCTGGCGACACTTTTCCCGGCGTGGAGAGCGTCACAAATCCAGCCCGCCGAAGCACTGCGCTACGAATAAGTCGCGCGAAAATGCAACGAATAGCCCGGAAGTCAAACAATAGATGAACAGCCAAGTGGAATTGCAAACCGCCGAAGCCGCGGGCCAGGAGAAGACCCGGCGCGAAGTCGTGCTGGCCTGTCGCGCGCTGCGAAAAGACTACCGACAGGGTGGCAAGGACCTGCACGTATTGCGGGGGGTCGAGCTGGAGGTGGCAAAAGGGGAGCGACTGGCCATTGTCGGCGCCTCCGGTTCCGGCAAGTCGACACTCCTCAACCTGCTCGGCGGATTGGATACACCATCATCTGGTGAGGTCTGGGTATCCGGCAAGAACCTCGCCAGCCTCAATGCCAATGAACGGGGCTGGCTGCGCAACCGGAGCCTCGGTTTTGTTTACCAGTTTCACCACCTGCTCGGTGAGTTTTCCGCACTGGAAAATGTCGCCATGCCGTTATTGATTGGCAAGCATTCGGTGCGCGAGGCCAGGGAGGAGGCCGCCGAAATGCTGCGCGCAGTCGGCCTCGGTGAGCGCCTTACCCACAAACCGGCCCAGCTCTCCGGTGGTGAGCGTCAGCGGGTCGCCATTGCCCGAGCACTGGTCACCCGTCCCGAGTGTGTGCTGATGGATGAACCCACCGGTAACCTCGATCGCGCCACCGCCGGGGAGATCCACAGGCTGATGGACAAACTGAACCGTGAGCTGGGTATCAGCTTCGTCATCGTTACCCACGACCCGGACCTTGCGGCCTCACTAGACCGTTGTCTCCACCTGGTGGATGGCAGGCTGGAGAGCGACTGGCATCAGGGTAACCATGTTTAAGCCGCTACCAGCCTTTATCGGCCTGCGCTACGCCGGTGCCCAGCGGCGAGGTGAAGACTCTGCCGGCCTCGTCTCCTTTATTTCCGGCCTTTCCATGGTGGGTTTGATCCTGGGTGTGGCGCTCATGATCGTGGTGATGTCGGTCATGAATGGCTTCGACCGGGAGCTGCGCGATCGCATTCTCGGCATCATGCCCCACGCCACCATCTACAACGCCAGTGCCGATATCGACTGGCCCGGCCTGCGGGACCAGCTGACCGCTCATCCCGAGGTCGTTGCCGCAGCAGAGGTCTGGCAGGTAAATGCCCTGGCCCGCAAGGGGCGCGAGGTGACGCCGCTGCTGGTGCAGGGCATCAATCCGGAAACCATTGTCGATGTCTCCAATATCGGCCGCTTCCTTGAACCGGAGAGCCTCGCCGCGCTGCAATCTTCCGATGAGGCCACGGTCATTCTGGGGCGCGGCATCGCGGAAAAACTGAAGGTCACCGCGGGTGAATACGTCTCGCTGATTGTGCCCAGCAGTGATGGCGGAGACGGCGCGCGCCGGGCGGCACGAATCTCCGGTTTTCGCGTGGTGGACATTTTCCATTCCGGCACTGCGCTGGATCACTCCCTGGCACTGGTGGACTGGTCCCGGGCGCAGTATCTGGCGGGCGGGGGCTCAGGTGCCGGTGTGCAGTTGCGGCTGCACGATATGCTCGGATCCTACTTTGTGCTGCGGGATCTGGTGAATGAATTGCCGGCGCAGAATTTCTTTGGCAACGACTGGAGCAGCACCCACGGCAACCTGTACCAGGCCATTCAGATGTCACGGAACCTGGTCGGCCTACTGGTGCTGTTGATTATCGCCATTGCCGCGTTCAACGTGGTCTCCACCCTGGTGATGGTGGTGATCGACAAGCACAGCGATATCGCCATTCTCCGCACCATGGGCGCCAGCACCCGGGAAATCCTGCTGACGTTTGTCAGCCAGGGGGCCCTTGTGGGGCTTGTCGGCGCCGTGGTGGGCGGAATCCTGGGAGTCCTGGGGGCGCTGACCGTTACCGATCTGGTGGCGGGACTCGAGTCCCTGTTCGGCATCCAGTTTCTGAAGTCCGACGTTTACCCGGTCGATTACCTGCCGTCCCAGCTTCAGTGGGGCGATGTAGCGCTGGTGGTCGGTGCCGGTTTCCTGCTCAGCCTGGTCGCCACCCTCTATCCGGCCCTGCAGGCCAGCCGCGTGCAGCCGGCAGCGGCGCTGCGCAACGAGCAGTAGGCCAGGGCATGGGTGAGCGTTTCGAGTTTGATATCTACGGGCGCTTTACCCTGCTGCTGGTCAGGGAGGCCAGTGGCTGGCGGGCATTGCGCAAGGGGGAAGGGCGGTCGCGCCCCGAACTGGGCCTCAAGCTTCCCGCAGATCTGCGTGCGGAAGAGCTCCAGAGATTTCTCGATGACTGGTACCACGAGTACGCCGCGCCCGGGCGCGAGGTGCGGCTGGTGGCCTCGCTGTAACTAGTGAGGTCAGCTGATCGCGGAGCGACGCTGCGCGATTCGCATCTTCCAGCGCTTCACCACATGCCAGCGCCAGAGCCCCTGCATGGCGAAATAGGATGCCGCCGCAAAGAAGATCCCCGCCAGCAGTGAGCCGAAGAACAACGGCAGCCAGATTTTCCCCACCTCACCGGTCAGCCACTCCCACGACAGCTCCAGCTTGAAGTCCAGCGGTGGTGTGCCGAGTATCCAGGCGCCCAGCTTATAGGTGGAATAAAAGATCGCCGGCATGGTTACCGGGTTGCTGATCCACACCAGGATCATGGACAGCGGCAGATTGCAGCGGAACCACAGTGCCAGCAATGCCGCGATCACCATCTGGCCCGGCAGGGGCAGGAAGCTGGTAAAGACACCCACGGCGACAGCGGCAGACACAGAGTGCCTGTTTAGGTGGAAGAGGTTGGGATCGTGGAGCAGGCTACCGAAAAGTCTCAGGCCCTTGTTGGCGCGAACCTGATCGGGAGTTGGCAGCCAGCGCCTGATAATACTCTTCGGCATAACTCAATTAGTCCGGATACCGGCAGCCATAAACTTTGGAAACCGCCTCGGGGCGGGACTTTTTCCGCGCCGCGGTGCGGGTCTGTCACCCATCAAAAGCATAGAGTGTTCAAAGCAGGTGGGCACGGCTGACGCCCGTGCGGGCGCTATTATGCCTGCTACGTCGTTTTAAGACTACCGTGCCTTGTTAAGTCGAGTTTTGCCTTCATGTGTCAACAATGCTGCTAAAGTATGAGGGTAAATCCGGTGCCTGCCCTTGCATTACCCCTTCTTCATCAGTAGATTGTCGACAATCCTGATGTAGAGAGCACCCTATGGACCTGAGGGAAGGACAGAGCGAGATCGCCGAAGCCAGCCTGAGCCTGGCCGAGCGCCTGTTTTTGACCCTGCGGGGTGAAATTGTCGAAGGGCAAATTCCCGCTGGCAGCAAGATCAGTGAGCCGGAGCTGGCACGACGTTTCAATGCCAGCCGCGGCAGCCTGCGCGAAGCACTGATGCGGCTGGAGTCCCTCGGTCTGCTGGAGCGGCGGGTCAATGTGGGGGCGCGTGTCGTCGATCTCACCGAGCGGGGCCTGCTGGAGCTCTATGATGTCCGCGAGGCGCTGGAAGGCATGGCCTGCCGGCTGGCGGCCTTGGAGCGAACCGAAGAGGATCTGGCTGCCCTGCGGCAGATGCTAGCCCGGCATGAACAGCAGGAAGAACTGCAGGCAGGGCGGGCCTACTTTCAGCCGGAAGGGGATTTCGACTTCCACTTCCGCATCGTGCAGGCGTCCGGTAACGACCTGCTGATCGATACACTCTGCAACCGGCTCTATTACCGGGTGCGCATGTACCGCTACCAGCTGGGTATGGCCAGCCCACGGGCCAAGCGGGCCTTTCACGAACACAGTCACATCATTGAGGCCATCGAAGCCGGAGACGGCGAGCTGGCTGAAATCCTCATGCGCAGGCACATTCGCGCCTCGCGTCAGAACATTGAAAAAAAGCTGAGGTAGACCATGAGTCAGAAACTCTCCGCCGGCGCACGTTTCCGCCGGGCGCTAGCCGAAAACCAGCCACTGCAGGTGGTCGGCACCATCAATGCCTACACCGCCATCATGGCAGAGCGGATTGGTCACAAGGCGATCTACCTGTCTGGCGGCGGCGTTGCCAATGCCTCCTATGGCCTGCCGGATCTGGGCATGACCAGCCTCGACAACGTGCTTGAGGACGTGCGTCGCATCACTGCGGCCAGCGAGCTGCCGCTGCTTGTGGACATCGACACCGGCTGGGGCGGGGCCTTCAATATCGCCCGCACCATCAAAGAGATGATCCGCGCCGGAGCGGCAGCGGTACACATCGAGGACCAGGTTGCCCAGAAGCGTTGCGGACACCGCCCGAACAAGGAAATTGTCTCCAAAGAGGAGATGGTTGACCGCATCAAGGCGGCCGTGGATGCGCGCACCGATGACGACTTCTTTATCATGGCCCGTACCGACGCCTTCGCGCAGGAAGGTCTGGACGCCGCCATCGAGCGCGCACAGGCCTGTATCGAAGCGGGCGCCGACGGCATCTTTGCCGAGGCAGTGACCGAGCTCGAACACTACCGCGCCTTCAAGGACGCGCTAAACGTGCCGATCCTGGCCAACATCACCGAGTTCGGCAAAACCAAGCTGTACAACAAGGCCGAACTGGCGGAGTCCGGTGCCGATATGGTCCTGTACCCGTTGTCCGCCTTCCGCGCCATGAACAAAGCCGCTGAGAATGTGTACTCCAGCATCCTGGAAAACGGTGACCAGCAGGCGGTTGTCGACACCATGCAGACCCGAGCGGAACTGTACGATTACCTGAACTACCACGAGTTCGAAGACAAGCTGGACTCCCTGTTTAAAAAGTAATTTGTAAAGTCCACCGTCATCCCGGCGCAGGCCGGGATCCAGAGCGGAGGTAACCAAAAATCAGTACTGGATACCGGATCAAGTCCGGCATGACGAAGTGAAAACGCATTTGTACCCACCGTCATCCCGGCGCAGGCCGGGATCCAGAGCGGAGGTAACCAAAACCTCAGTACTGGATACCGGATCAAGTCCGGCATGACGAAGTGAAAAGGTATGTGTACTCACCGTCATCCCGGCGTAGGCCGGGATCCAGAGCGGAGGTAACCAAAACCTCAGTAATGGATACCGGATCAAGTCCGGCATGACGAAGTGAAAACGCATTTGTACTCACCGTCATCCCGGCGTAGGCCGGGATCCAGAGCGGAGGTAACCAAAACCTCAGTACTGGATACCGGATCAAGTCCGGCATGACGAAGTGAAAACGTATTGGTATCCACCGTCATCCCGGCGCAGGCCGGTATCCAGAACAGAGGTGATCAAAAACTCAGTACTGGATGCCGGATCAAGTCCGGCATGACGAAGTGAAAAGGTATGTGTACTCACCGTCATCCCGGCGTAGGCCGGGATCCAGTCCGAGGCTGTCGAAAGACGCTGAGCTGGATGCCGGCATAGGGCGGCATGACGCAGTAAAAAACTCACATTGATAGGGGAATGAACGATGGCAGAGAAAAAAGTTGGCGGAGCAGGCCTGCGTGGCCAGGTAGCCGGTAAAACCGCACTTTCCACCGTAGGTAAATCCGGCTCCGGTCTGACCTACCGCGGTTACGACGTTAAAGATCTGGCAGAACACTGCGAGTTTGAGGAAGTGGCCTACCTGATCTTTTACGGCGAGCTGCCCACCAAAGCCCAGCTGGCGGACTACAAGGGCGTCCTGAAGGGCATGCGCGGTCTGCCGAAGGCGCTGAAGGAAGTGCTGGAGCGCATTCCTGCCGATGCCCACCCGATGGACGTAATGCGCACCGGCTGCTCCATGCTGGGCAACCTGGAAGGTGAGGAGTCTTTCGAGCAGCAACAGGACCGTGCCAATCGCCTGCTGGCCGCGTTCCCGTCCATCATCTGCTACTGGTACCGCTTCAGCCACGATGGTGTGCGCATCGAAACCGAAACCGAGGACGACTCCATCGGCGGGCACTTCCTGCACATGCTGCGCGGCGAGAAGCCGAACGCCCTGCACGAGCAGGTCATGAACGTGTCCCTGATCCTGTACGCCGAGCACGAGTTCAACGCCTCTACCTTCACCGCCCGTGTTTGTGCCTCCACCCTGTCTGACCTGTTCAGCTGCATCACCGGTGCCATTGGCTCCCTGCGCGGCCCTCTGCACGGCGGCGCCAACGAGGCAGCCATGGAGCTGATCGAGCGTTTCTCTTCCGCTGACGAAGCGGAAAAAGAGCTGCTGGGTATGCTGGAGCGCAAGGAAAAGATCATGGGCTTCGGCCACGCGGTCTACACCGAGTCCGACCCGCGCAACGCCATCATCAAGCAGTGGTCCGAGAAGCTGGCTGCAGACGTCGGTGACGAGGTGCTGTACCCGGTTTCCGTGCGCTGCGAAGAGGTCATGTGGAGAGAGAAGAAGCTGTTCTGTAACGCCGACTTCTTCCACGCTTCCGCGTACCACTTCATGGGCATCCCCACCAAGCTGTTTACGCCGATCTTCGTCATGTCCCGCCTGACCGGCTGGGCCGCCCACGTATTTGAGCAGCGCGCCGACAACCGCATCATCCGCCCGAGCGCCGAGTATGTCGGTCCGGAGCTGCGCAAGGTTGTGCCGATTGCCGAGCGAGGCTAATAGAGCCTTTCAAACTTTTGGCAAGGCCCCCGGAGCGTTATGCCAAGGGTCTGGTACCGGTGGCGGTTTCCCAGACCTTACGCGGCCATGGATGGCCGCGTAGAGCTTACAAGGATGTATTTAAGGCGTGTCTGGTAAACCGCCGCCGGTAGCAGGCCCGCCCCAAGCTCCATCGGCTTAGCTGGTTCTGGGCGCCCCCGATACGGATGGTCCTTTGTGAGACACGCTGTGGATACGTCCCTGTAAGCTCTCCACGGCCATCCCTGGCCGTGGAAGGTCCCACAAAGGACCATCCGTATCGGGGGCTCGGCATCCTCCTTCATTTTTCTTTTCGGCTGTGAAAGTCGCTGAACGCGTTAATTGTTATGAATACCGAATACCGCAAAAAACTTCCCGGCACAGACCTCGACTTTTTCGACACCCGTGAGGCGGTCGAAAAGATCAAGCCGGGTGCTTATGAAAAACTGCCGTATACCTCGCGTATCCTGGCGGAAAATCTCGTGCGCCGCTGCGAACCCGAGCAGCTCACCGATGCCCTGAAGCAGATCATCGGTCGCAAGCGCGACCTCGACTTCCCCTGGTTCCCCGCGCGCGTTGTCTGCCACGATATTCTCGGCCAGACCGCACTGGTGGATCTCGCCGGCCTGCGCGATGCTATCGCTGAAAAGGGCGGTGACCCCGCCAAAGTAAACCCGGTAGTACCGACCCAGCTGATCGTCGACCACTCCCTGGCCGTTGAACACCCCGGTTTTGAAAAAGACGCGTTCGAAAAGAACCGCGCAGTGGAAGAGCGCCGCAACGAAGACCGCTTCCACTTCATCAACTGGACCAAGACCGCGTTCGAAAACGTGGACGTCATCCCGCCGGGCAACGGCATCATGCACCAGATCAACCTGGAGAAAATGTCTCCGGTAGTGCAGAAGAAAGACGGTGTCGCCTTCCCGGATACCTGTGTGGGTACTGACAGCCACACCCCGATGGTGGATGCGCTCGGCGTTATTTCCGTAGGCGTGGGCGGCCTGGAAGCCGAGAGCGTCATGCTCGGCCGCGCCTCCTACATGCGCCTGCCCGACATCGTCGGCGTCGAGCTGACCGGAAAACTGCAGCCCGGCATCACCGGTACCGACATGGTACTGGCCCTGACCGAATTCCTGCGCCGCGAGCGCGTTGTTGGTGCCTACCTGGAATTCTTCGGCGAGGGCGCCTCCAGCCTGAGCCTGGGCGACCGCGCAACTATCGCCAACATGACGCCGGAATACGGCGCCACCGCCGGCATGTTCGCCATCGACGAGCAGACCATCGACTACCTGAGGCTCACCGGCCGCGACGACGAGCAGGTAGCTTTAGTTGAGAAGTTCGCGAAAGAAACCGGCCTGTGGGCTGATTCTTTGAAAGACGCTGAGTACGAGCGTGTACTCAAGTTCGACCTCTCCTCCGTAGGCCGCAACCTCGCCGGTCCGTCCAACCCGCATGCACTGCTGCCGGTATCCGAACTGGGCTCTCGAGGAATCGCGAAGGCTTGGGAAGAAAAAGAAGGGGAGATGCCGGATGGTGCGGTAATCATCGCCGCGATCACCAGCTGTACCAACACCAGCAACCCGCGCAACATGATTGCCGCGGGCCTGATCGCGCGCAATGCCAACAAGCTCGGCCTGACCCGCAAGCCCTGGGTGAAATCCTCCCTGGCACCGGGCTCCAAAACCGTAAAAATGTACCTGGAAGAAGCCAACCTGTTGCCGGAACTGCAGCAGCAGGGCTTCGACGTGGTCGCCTTTGCCTGCACCACCTGTAACGGCATGAGCGGCGCGCTGGACCCGAAAATCCAGAAAGAAGTCATCGACCGCGACCTGTACGCCACCGCCGTGCTGTCCGGTAACCGCAACTTCGACGGCCGCATCCACCCGTACGCCAAGCAGGCCTTCCTGGCATCGCCGCCCTTGGTCGTCGCCTACGCCATCGCCGGTACCATCCGCTTCGATATCGAAAAAGATGTACTGGGCCACGACAAGGACGGCAACCCGGTGACCCTGAAAGATATCTGGCCGAGCGACGAAGAGATCGACGCGATCGTCAAGCAGAGCGTCAAGCCCGAGCAGTTCCGCGAGGTCTACATCCCGATGTTTGACCTGAGCAAGGCGGAACAAGAGAAGGGCGAGCCGCTGTACCACTGGCGCCCGCAGAGCACCTACATCCGCCGCCCGCCATACTGGGAAGGCGCACTCGCAGGCGAGCGCAGCCTCAAAGGCATGCGCCCGCTGGCGGTGCTGGGTGACAACATCACCACCGACCACCTGTCGCCGTCCAACGCGATTCTGGCCAGCAGTGCCGCTGGTGAATACCTGGCGAAAATGGGCCTGCCGGAAGAGGACTTCAACTCTTACGCCACCCACCGCGGCGATCACCTCACCGCCCAGCGCGCCACATTCGCCAATCCGAAACTGTTGAACGAAATGGTGCGCGACGAAAACGGTGCAGTGAAGCAGGGCTCTCTCGCGCGTATCGAGCCGGAAGGCAAGGTCACCCGCATGTGGGAAGCCATTGAAACCTACATGGACCGCAAGCAGCCGCTGATCATTATCGCCGGCGCCGACTACGGCCAGGGCTCCTCCCGCGACTGGGCCGCCAAAGGCGTGCGCCTGGCCGGTGTGGAAGCGATTGTGGCCGAAGGCTTCGAGCGCATTCACCGCACCAACCTGATCGGCATGGGCGTACTGCCGCTGGAATTCCAGCCCGGCACCACCCGCGAGACCCTGGGCATCGACGGTACCGAGACCTTCGACGTACTCGGCGAGCACAACCCGGGCACAACCCTGACCCTGCTGATCCACCGTAAAGACGGTGAAACAGTAGAAGTCCCGGTGAAATGCCGCCTGGATACCCAGGAAGAAGTCTCCATCTACAGCGCCGGCGGTGTACTGCAGCGTTTCGCCAACGACTTCCTGGAAGCCGAGGGCGCGGTCTAAATAAGAGACTCGTCATACCGGCGCAGGCCGGTATCCAGAAAACCCCGTCATCCCGGACCAGGTCCGGGATCCTGCCAAATCCTCGTCATGCCTGACTTGATCCGGCATCCAGGAGGCACTGGATCCCGGCCTGCGCCGGGATGACGACAGTGTGAGAAAACCCATGACTCATGCCCCCCAAATCAAAATCCCCGCCACCTACATGCGCGGCGGCACCAGCAAGGGCGTCTTCTTCCGCCTGCAGGACCTTCCGGAATCCGCCCAGGTCCCCGGCGAAGCCCGCGACAACCTCCTGCTACGCGTCATCGGCAGCCCCGATCCCTACGGCAAGCAGACCGACGGCATGGGTGGAGCCACCTCCAGCACCAGCAAAACCGTCATCCTGTCGAAGAGCGAGCAGCCGGAGCACGACGTGGATTACCTGTTCGGCCAGGTCTCCATCGACAAGCCGTTCGTGGACTGGTCCGGCAACTGCGGCAACCTCACCGCCGCCGTGGGTGCCTTCGCCATCAACAGTGGCTTTGTCGATCCAGACCGCATCCCGGACAACGGCACCTGCACCGTGCGTATCTGGCAGGCCAATATCAAGAAGACCATCATCGCCCACGTGCCAATTACCAATGGGGAAGTGCAGGAGACCGGTGATTTTGAATTGGACGGCGTCACCTTCCCGGCGGCCGAAGTACAGATCGAGTTCATGGACCCGGCGGACGGTGAAGGAGCCATGTTCCCCACCGGCAACCTGGTGGACGACCTGGAAGTGCCCGCTGATGTTGTAGAGGGGGGCACCCTGAAAGCCACCATGATCAACGCCGGCATTCCGACCATTTTCGTCAATGCGGCGGATATCGGTTACGCCGGTACCGAGTTGCAGGAAGCCATCAACGGTGACGACAAGGCGCTGGCCATGTTCGAGACCATTCGTGCATATGGAGCGAAGGCCATGGGGCTGATCGAAAAGGTAGAAGAGGCGGCCAGCCGCCAGCATACTCCCAAGGTCGCGTTCGTCGCGGCACCCAAGGGCTATGCGGCCTCCAGTGGCAAGAAGGTCGCAGCGGGCGATATCGATCTGCTGGTGCGCGCCCTGTCCATGGGCAAGCTGCACCACGCCATGATGGGCACCGCCGCTGTAGCGATCGGCACTGCCGCTGCCATACCCGGCACCTTGGTCAATCTGGCTGCCGGGGGAGGGGAGCGCAATGCTGTTACCTTCGGCCATCCGTCCGGCACCTTGCGGGTTGGTGCGGAAGCGGAAGTTGCCAACGGGCAGTGGACTGCTACCAAGGCCATCATGAGCCGCAGTGCGCGGGTTCTGATGGAGGGATGGGTACGGGTGCCTGGTGATTCCTTTTAGTCTTCTTGGCAGTAATAGCCGCGAATAGCGGTGAGAGCTGTCTAAGCCGACTTCGGGAACCGAAAAAGCGAGCCTCAATTGAGGCTCGCTTTTTTGTGCCTATAAGACATTGCAGACGATTTAATTTACAGAGGCGCTTGTTGTGGTCAACTCTCTTTGACCATCGAGCTCTGAGCATTTCAGTATTTGCTACAGCCACTTTAGGTGTTAGCGCATCGCTATTTGGGTGTGGCCGTATCTGGCTGAGTGTACAAAAGCTACTCCGGTGGTAATTCGATCACTGCCTCGTAGGGATTTTGCTCACTGCTCGGTACGCTTTCCGCACTGGGAATCATGGGGAAGTTCGGGGTGAATGTGACCAGTGCCTGGCCGAGCTGATACAGCACTTGCACATTGCCATCTGCCTTGGCTGTGCCATCTTCAATTGCCGCTTTCAGCGTCTTCTTGCCCATCATGACTTGCTCGAGGTCGGAGCGATTGATGCGCAAGGTCAGGTCTGGGTCATCAACTTCGAAACCTTCGATATTGGTTAGCGTGCCGTCGGATAACTCAATCGCATACTTTTCATCGTTGTCCGGTGTTATGAGGGTCATGCGGAAGCCGAGATCTTCTACCTTGCCGGGGTCAAGACGCACGCCGAGAAAGTCCAGGAACTGCCCAGTGGTCATCGCGCGAATAACGTCTGGGCTGCTGGTGTTGGGGGGAGCACTCTTGGGTAAACCGTTACGCAGTTCATAAGCACCTTGCAGAAAACTGTTGCGCAGGCCTGGGTTTTCCTGCTGGTAACCAATCTGCTCCCACACATCGGCCAGTAGCAGTCGCGCATCGCGATTGTCGGGTTCTGCCTGTACCAGTTTGTCGAGAATTTCCTGTGCAAGGAAGTAGTCGCCCGCATCGTGCAGCTTTTGCCCCTCGCGCAGAATTTTGTCGGAGCCGCCCATCATCTTCACATAGAGTGGAGCGGAGTCTGCGGGCGACAGTGGAATCAATGTGGCGGGGTTACCATCCCAGTAACCCAAGTAGCGATTAATCACTGCACGACTGTTGTGCTCCGGTGAACCGTGATAGCCGCGGTTGTACCACTGCTTGGCAATACCCTCGGGGGTTTCGAACACATTGTGAATCTGGTTGATGGTAACGCCCTGGTTGGCGTGGAACAGCGAGTAGTTGTTCATGTTGGCGTAGAGGTCGCGCTGGCCGCGCAGCACTTCCTGTACGCGCTCATTGCCCCAGCGTGGCCAGTGGTGAGAGGCGATCATCACATCGGCATTGCGCCCGTATCGATAGAGTGCGCGGTTGATATGCTGCGACCACACATGCGGGTCGCGCACCAGTGCGCCGCGCAGGGTGTACACATTGTGGAAAACACCGGTGACGTCTTCGCCGGTCCAGTAGACTTTGTCCTTGGGGAACCAGATATGCGCCTGTGAGGGCGCTTCGCCGCCCGGCGTGTTCATGAACTCCATTTCCACCCCGTCCACTGTCAACGTTTCAAAGTCGTCTTCGATGATCGTGGTAGGTTGGATCAGGCCGGTCGCGCCATTGGCGACGTTCATATTCAAGCCCTGGCCCGCATGGCCATAGGGGCTGGCGGGTAGTTGGGTGCCGTACTGGTACTGTACGCGGCGGTTCATGGCGTTGCCGGCGAATACATTTTCTGACACCGCGTGTTCCATAAAGTCACGTGGAGCAATGATCTTGACCTTGCCCGCTTCCACGTCCTTCTCATCGACGATACCGCGCACACCGCCCCAGTGGTCAACGTGGGAGTGGGAATACACCACCGCCACAATTGGACGCTCCCCAAGCTCCGCATCCACCAGTGCCTTTGCGGCCGCCGCCACCTCCGGTGCCGTTAACGGGTCCAATACTATCCAGCCAGTTTTGCCGCGCACAAAGGTAATATTGGCCAGGTCAAAACCGCGCACCTGATAGAAACCGGGAATGACCTCGAACAGACCCACCTTCATATTCAATCGGGACACCCGCTGCAGTGATGGATGGATGCTCGGGAAATCCTTGTCACCGCGTAAGAAGTCGTAACGGTCTAGATCCCATACGACGTTGCCTTCCGCGCCAGTTACCTTCCAGGTGTCCGGCTTGGCGATAAACCCTTTATTGGCTTCGTCAAAGTCGCGCTTGTCGTCGAAAGGCAGGTTGGCGCTGTCTTCGGCAATGACCTTCAGGGTGTGTTTTGACGGCGGCTTGCCCAGTGGGTCGAAGTGTTTGGGGTTGTCATCTGCGGCGTATAGCTGAGAATTCGCTAAGAGGCCGGAAACAAAGCACAGGATGAGAAGCGGGCATCGGACATTGCGTGAAATGGGCATGAGCGGCTCTTCCGGTAGCTTGCGGTACGTTGGGGGCTTAATTGTGACTCGAGTATAGACATCGTCCTTTGTATTCTGGGGCCAAGGATTTTTCCATATGTGTTTTTTGATAAGCCATATTGCAGCGCAGTCCTTACGATGGACTGTTAGCTGTAATCGTGCCCGCCCTCCAATCAACATAAATGGGGTCAAATAAATGGCGTCAGATCAACGTCATGGCACCCATTAGCTGTAGTAGTTAAGTTCTCGCTATTGGTTGTTTTCTGTTCTTTTGCGAGTAGATTCAGGGTCGATTCAGTTGCGCCGGGTTAAAAAGCAGGTGTGAATCCAAGGAAAACGCACCATGCGCCAGGTCCCATACCGATTACTCGCCGTTCTCACCATCACATTGACGCTCGGTGGCTGCGTCACGTATCCATCAGCCCCGTCGGTGGTCGGCGGGAGCACTTATGTCCGGAAGGCTCCTCCGGTTTACTCCTATTCAGTGATCACCGATCCCGGCTATCGCTACTACGACGATATGCTCGGCGTTTACGTATTCTACGACCGCAGCGACGTTTTCTATCGACAGGGGCGTTACTATCGTTGGTATCAGGACCACTGGATCAGTGCCAGTCACTGGGGTGGTCGTTGGTATCCGGCCCCCAATTTCTATATCTCGGCAAACTTCAATGATCGCTGGCATACGCGCTTGCGCCGTCACGGCCATCGCTATGCCGGAGGACACGACTACAGACCGCCGCGCCGGCACGGACATAACGACGGTTACAACCGGCGGGACTGGCATGACGGTAACGCGCATCGAGATGATCGTCGTGGGAAGGGCCGGGAACATCGCGAGAAGGGCTGGGAACGTCGTGAGAGGGGCCAGGATCAACGTGAGAAGGTCCGAGATCGTCGCGAGATGGTTCTGGACCGTCGTGAGAAGGCCCGGGATCGTCGCGAGATAATTCAGGATCGTCGTGAGAAGGTTCGGGATCGTCGTGACAAGGACCAAGATCGTGGCCTAGGCGGTAATCATGGGTTTGCGGGCATAGCCGAGCAAAAGCGGCGGGCGCCTCAGATGGATAACCGGGGCGGGGATGGCCGCAATGAGCGCCGTAATGACCACCGGAACCCTCGTCGGGACGAGCGCACAGTTAAACTCGCCGACACGCCCACCGGCAGTCGCGGCCCACGAGTTATTCCTGTATCAGAGCGTCCGGCGCACGATCGCCGCACGGTACGCGACAGGCCCAAGCCACAAACCCAGCGAGGCCAGCCCCAGCGCCAGCGTAAAGCGCCAAATGATCGGCGCAATACCGCCGCGAAGCCGGCTCCGCGCCAAGAGCGCGAGCAGCTAAAGAACAGGCAGCCAAAGAAAAAGGAAAAGAAGTCCAAAAAGAAAAAGGATAAGCGTGATCAGGTACGCCGGGTGCGTGAGCCGCTTAACCGCCGGTCCAATGAAGCACGCCGTAAGATCGATTGAGCCTGTCTAAAAATGGGGGTAGATCAACGTTATAGCGTTGATTGGAGTGGGGCGCTTTTCCCTCTACCTCCTTTCTTGGGTGGTCTTCCAGACCCTGCTCATCCAGTTCTGGTGATTGCTGACGCCTGTGTATCTATCCAGTAGAATGGTGCTCATCTCCAACCCAAGCCTCAACCAAGAACAGTCTCTTGCCCCAAGGATTCCTCCTCACCCGCCACAGCTTTGACCAGCGCGGCAGCACCTGCATCCACTACTGGCTGGCCACGCCCGAGGGCCCGGTCAAGCTGGTCATTGAAGGCGAGCGCCCGGTTTTTATGGTCAAGGTGGCGGATCGCCCCCAGGTGGCCGAGGCGCTGGCTGGCGTGCCCCACGATTGGCAGCAGCTGGGCTTTCATACCTTTGGCCGCGAGGAAGCGGCCATGCTGTATTTTCCCACCATCGACGCCCACCGCCGGGCCCAGGCCCTGTTGCAAACTCGTGGCCTCGAGGTGTTTGAAGCGGATTTCCGTCTTCACGACCGTTACCTGATGGAGCGCTTTGCCCGGGGTGGCCTCTACTTTGAAGGCGTGGCCCGGGCCAGAGACGGCTATACGGAATATCGGCAGGTGCGCCTCAAGGGCGCCGAGGTGCAGCCGGATTTCAAGGTGGTTTCCCTGGACGTGGAGTGCTCCGGCCAGGGTGAGCTGTATTCCGTCGGTCTCTACGGGCATGGCGTGGAAGAGGTGCTGATGGTGGGCCAGCCTGAAAGTGCTGACACCACCATCCAGTGGTTGGATGACGAGCGGGCGCTGCTCAAGGCCCTGGAGGCCAGGATCCAATCCCTGGACCCGGACATCATTATCGGCTGGACGGTGGTGGACTTTGATTTTCGGCTGCTGCTGAAAAGGGCCGGCCGCCATGGCCTGCGCCTGAAACTGGGGCGCGGTGGTACAGAGGCGCGCTGGCGGGATGGTCGGGAAGGCAACCAGGGCTTTGTAACGTTGCCGGGCAGGGTGGTGCTGGACGGCATCGACGGGCTGAAGAGCGCCACCTACAACTTCGAAAGTTTCAGTCTGGAGTTTGTGTCCCGGACCCTGCTGGGCAGGGGCAAGGACACCGAAGACGTCGACAACCGCCTGGCGGCGATTGAACACGACTTTCGCCATAACAAACCCAAGCTGGCCGCCTACAACCTGGAAGACTGCCGCCTGGTCTGGGATATATTCCAGCACACCCGCCTGCTGGATTACCTGCGCCTGCGGGCCCAGCTCACGGGCCTGGAGCTGGACCGCAGCGGTGGCTCGGTGGCGGCCTTTACCAACCTCTACCTGCCCAGACTACACCGCAGCCGCTATGTGGCGCCCAACCTGCCGGCCGACGGCGGCCTGGCCAGCCCGGGCGGCTATGTGATGGACTCGCGGCCGGGCCTGTACGACAACGTGCTGGTGCTGGATTTCAAGAGCCTGTATCCCAGCATTATCCGAACCTTCAAGATCGATCCTATGGGGTTGGTTGAAGGGTTGGCGGAAGGAGCAAGTAAGGAAGCGAGTGAGGAGTCGGGCGAGGGTAAGGCTGAAGAGGAGGTAAAGGGATCGGAAGACGGCCGGGCGGATGACAACAGCATCCCCGGTTTTCGCGGTGCGCGCTTTTCCCGTGACAAGCATTTCCTGCCGGACATCATTACCAATCTCTGGGCCCAGCGCGACATCGCCAAGCAGGAGCGGGATGCCGCCCGCTCCCAGGCCATCAAGATCATCATGAATTCCTTCTACGGGGTACTGGGAAGTGGGGGCTGCCGTTTTTACGACACGCGCCTCGCCAGCTCCATCACCCTGCGCGGTCACGAGATCATGCAGCAGACCGCCAGCTGGATTGAGGAACTTGGTCACCAGGTCATCTACGGCGATACCGATTCCACCTTTGTCTGGCTGAGCGGCCAACCCAGCCCGGAGGAGGCCGACGCGATCGGCAAGAGTCTGGCCAGCGAAATCAACACGCGCTGGCAGAACAAGCTCAAAGACGAGCTGGCGTTGGAGTGCGAACTGGAGCTGGAATTCGAAACCCACTACCAGCGCTTTTTGATGCCCACCATTCGCGGCTCGGAGGCCGGCTCCAAGAAACGCTATGCGGGCCTGGTAGTGAACGGGGATGAGGAGAAGCTGGTATTCAAGGGCCTGGAAACGGTGCGCAGCGACTGGACCGCCCTGGCCAAGCAGTTCCAGACCCAGCTCTACGCCATGGTGTTTCACGGTGAAGATCCGTCCGACTATATCCGCGAGACGGTGGACAAAACCCGGGCAGGGGAGATGGACGAGCAGCTGGTGTATCGCAAGCGGCTCAGGCGCAAGCTGGATCAATACGTCAAAAACGTCCCGCCCCAGGTGCGCGCCGCGCGACTGGCCGATGAACACCGCCGCCAGCAGGGGCTGCCACCGCGCTACCAGAACAAGGGCTGGATCCGTTACGTGATCACCCTCAATGGCCCGGAGCCGGTGGATTACCGCCAGTCACCGATGGATTATCAGCACTATATCGACAAGCAGCTCAAGCCTGTGGCCGATGCCATATTGCCCTTCATAGACCTGGATTTTGACAGCCTGGTGGATGGCCAGCTGGGCCTGTTCGGCGTGTAGAATACCTCGCTATACCCCTCTCGTTCATCACCGGAGAACACGCGATATGAGCTCGGTCAATCCATTCTATCCAATCGGTACCCCCGGCACGCCCTGGGGCGACGCGGAACGCGCCGAATGGTTGTCGCAACAGACCCGGCAGCGCAGCTACGAATCTGAGGTGGTGAGCAAGATCGAGCATTTGCGCTCGCGCTTCGACGTGGAAGAGTATGGTCGCCTGGAATACGGCGACCAGAGTTTTCCGCTGCTGGCGATCCGCAGCCGCGACTGGAATGACGATCTGCCGGTGGTGCTGGTGACAGGAGGGGTCCACGGCTATGAAACCAGCGGCGTACACGGTGCGCTGAAATTCGTCGATCAACATGCCGCCGAGTACGCCGGCCGCGTTAATCTCCTGGTCGCGCCCTGCATCAGCCCCTGGGGCTACGAGCGTATCCACCGCTGGAACCCGAACGCCATCGACCCCAACCGCTCGTTCTATGAAAACAGCCCCGCCCAGGAGTCGGCCGCGCTGATGCGCCTGGTGGCGCCGATCCGCGATCGCGCGCTGATGCATATTGACCTGCACGAAACCACCGATACCGACGAAACCGAGTTCCGTCCCGCACTGGCCGCCCGCGACGGCAAACCGTTCACGCCCGGCGGCATTCCCGATGGCTTCTATCTGGTCGACGACAGCGAGAACCCGCAACCGGAATTTCAGCAGGCGGTGATCGCGGCGGTAGAGAAGGTCACCCATATCGCGCCGGCGGATGCCGACGGCAATCTTATTGGCTCACCGGCCGTCGCACGTGGCGTTATCCAGTACCCGCTCAAGCAGCTGGGCCTGTGCGCCAGCGTCACCGATGCGCCATACAAGACCACCACCGAGGTCTACCCCGACAGCCCCCGCGCGACGCCGGAGCAATGCAATACCGCTCAGGCAGTTGCGGTGTGCGCGGCAATCGACTATGCGCTGGCCCACCAGTAACATGGCTGACAGTTGCGGTGTCAGGGATTAGCACGGCCCGGCCGGCGGACCGCCTCCGCCAAGATCAGAACAGAACCATGAAAGTACCCAAGAGATTACAACCGCTGGTCGATGACGGCATGATCGACGAGGTCATCGTCCAGTTGATGAGTGGCAAGGAAGCACAGGTGTATGTGGTGCGCTGTGGCGACGAGCTGCGTTGCGCCAAGGTCTTCAAGGAGGCCCGTCAGCGCAGCTTCAAGCAGGCGGTGCAGTACCAGGAAGGCCGCAAGATGCGCAACAGCCGCCGCGCCCGGGCGATGTTGAAGAAGACCCGCTATGGCCAGAAAGAGCAGGAGCAGGCCTGGCTGAGTGCCGAGGTTGATGCCCTGTATCGGCTGGCGTCGGCCGGAGTGCGCGTCCCCCAGCCATTCGGTTTCGTCGACGGGGTGCTATTGATGGAACTGGTATCCAACGAAGAGGGCTATGCCGCGCCGCGGCTGGATGACGTCACGCTTACCGCGGAGCAGGCCCGCGATTACCACGGCCAGGTGATTGCCGACGTTGTGCGGATGCTGTGTGCTGGACTGGTCCATGGCGACCTTTCCGAGTTCAACGTGCTGCTGGACCCCGACGGCCCGGTCATCATCGATTTGCCCCAGGCGGTGGATGCCGCCGGCAACAACAATGCCGCTATGATGCTGGAGCGCGATGTCAACAATATGCGCGCCTATTTCGGCCGCTTTGCCCCGGAACTATTGAGCACCGATTATGGCAAGGAAATCTGGGCGCTTTATGAAGCGGGTGACCTGCAACCGGACAGCCGCCTGACCGGACGTTTCGAGCATGACACGACCAGCGTCGACGTCGGGGATCTGATGGACGTCATCGATGACGTACTTGAAGAGCAGGCAGAGCGCCTGGCACCGGCCTGGGAAGAATCATAGGCCGTTGATCATCTACCCCGCGCAACTTTCACAATAAGGCAGGAATTCTATGGCTACCCAGGGCACTCCGTTTTCTTCTACCGCCACCCGCGTGCTGCTCTGTGGTGCCGGTGAGTTGGGCAAGGAAGTTGTGATCGAGCTTCAGCGTCTCGGCTGTGAAGTCATTGCGGTAGACCGCTATGCCAACGCTCCGGCAATGCAGGTGGCAGATCGTAGCCACGTGATCAATATGCTCGATGGCGATGCCCTGCGCGGGGTGATAGAACAGGAAAAGCCCCACCTGGTGGTGCCGGAAATCGAAGCCATCGCCACCGATACCCTGGCCGAGCTGGAACAGGAGGGGGTAAACATAGTCCCCACCGCGAGGGCGACCCAGTTGACCATGAACCGGGAGGGCATCCGTCGCCTTGCCGCGGAAACCCTGGGGTTGCCCACCTCCAGCTACCGTTTTGCCGCCAGCGAGGCTGAATTCAAAGCCGCGATCGATGAGATCGGCATTCCCTGCCTGGTCAAACCGATCATGAGCTCGTCGGGCAAGGGCCAGAGTCTGGTTCGCGATGCCTCACAGGTCGAGCAAGCCTGGGCCTATGCTCAGGAGGGCGGTCGTGCCGGTAAAGGCAAGGTGATCGTCGAGGGTTTTGTCGACTTCGATTACGAGATCACGCTACTGACCATCCGCCACAATGACGACAGCGGCAATATTGTCACCAGTTTCTGTGCGCCCATTGGTCACCGCCAGGCGGATGGAGATTATCAGGAGTCGTGGCAGCCGCAGGCCATGTCGGCAGCGGCGCTGAATCGTGCGCAGGAGGTTGCCAAAGCGGTAACCGACAATCTCGGCGGTCGCGGCCTGTTTGGCGTGGAGCTGTTTGTCAAAGGTGATGAGGTGATTTTCAGTGAAGTCTCACCGCGGCCACACGACACCGGTCTGGTGACCCTGATCTCGCAGGACCTGTCCGAGTTTGCGTTGCACGCCCGCGCGATTCTCGGCTTGCCCATTCCCAATATCCAGCTCCACCGCGCCTCGGCCTCGTCGGTGCTGCTGGTGGAGGGCAATTCCACGGAGATGCAGTTCGGCAACCTCGCTGCCGCACTCTCCCGGCCCGATACCCAGCTGCGCCTGTTCGGCAAACCGGAAGTGGCCGGCAAGCGCCGGTTAGGGGTGGCCCTGGCGCGGGCCGACGATATCGAGACAGCACGTAACACCGCCAATGCGGTGATTGCCGATATCGAGGTAAAGCTTTAGCGGTCGTCTGGACCGCCGGTCGAACTCAAGGCTCATCCCGGGCGGCCGTCCTGCCTTCACGCTGATTTGCTTCGAGGCGTTTCCAATAGGAAATTGGTCGCTGCTTACCTACAATACGCGGCCATTTCCCCACGCGAGTCATTGTTTTGACGACCCCTGATACCGACCACCCCCGCGATTTCCAGTCCCTGCCGCTGCAGCAGGCTCTCCTCAAGAACCTGGAGGACCTTGGCTATGAGCGCCTGACGGAGATCCAGGCCGCTGCGCTGCCGGCGATAGTGGAGGGCAGGGATGTGATCGGCCAGGCCAAGACCGGATCCGGCAAGACCGTGGCGTTTGGTCTCGGCCTGCTGCACAAGCTGCGCGTCGAGCAGTTCCGGGTGCAGGCACTGGTGCTGTGCCCCACAAGGGAGCTGGCGGATCAGGTTGCGCGGGAGCTGCGCAAGCTGGCGCGGGCCATTCACAATATCAAGATCCTTACCCTGTGTGGTGGTATGCCGTTCGGGCCGCAAATCGGCTCGCTCAAGCACGGGGCTCATATCGTGGTGGGCACGCCCGGCCGTATTGAAGACCACCTGCGCAAGGGCAATCTCGACCTCAGCAATGTGGAAACGCTGGTGCTGGACGAAGCAGACCGCATGCTCGATATGGGCTTCCAGGCGGTGCTGGACCAGATTCTGTCGGAGCTGCCAAAACAACGGCAGACCCTGCTCTTTTCAGCCACTTACCCCAACACCATCGATGCGCTGGCAAACCGGGTGCTGCGCAATCCGGTGAAGGTGGAGGTGGCTGCGGGGCACACCCAGAGCACCATTGAGCAGAATTACTACCGGGTGGAGAACAACGAGGCGCGCCCGGCAGCGCTGTACCAGTTGCTGGCCAATTACGATGTTTCCTCTGCACTGGTGTTCTGCAACACCAAGAGGGAAACCGACGAAGCGGCGCAAACGCTGAAGCGCGCCGGCTTTGCCGCGCTCGCCCTCCATGGCGATATGGAACAGAAAGATCGCGACCGGACCCTGGCGCTGTTTGCCAATGGCAGTGCCTCCATCCTGGTTGCCACCGATGTTGCCGCGCGCGGTCTGGATATTGAAGAGCTGCCGGTGGTGGTGAACTACCACCTCGCCCGCGATCCCGAGGTCCACGTGCACCGGGTTGGCCGCACCGGTCGGGCAGGGCAGAAGGGCGTGGCCCTGTCACTGGTGAGCAAGAAAGAGATCTACAAGCTGGAGCGGCTGGAAGAGCTGATGCAGCAGAAGATCAGCCTGCAGGAAGTGCCGGAGCTGCCCAGGGGGTTCGCGCCCTCCCGACCGGTGATGTCGACCCTGCAGATCGACGGTGGCAAGAAACAGAAAGTGCGCGCCGGTGATGTGGTGGGCGCCCTGACCGGTGAGGGCGGTATCGATGGCGCCCAGATCGGCAAGATTCAGGTGTTCGACTTCTCCACCTTCGTGGCGGTAGAGCGCGTGGTCGCCAAAAAGGCCCTGAATAAGCTCGCCAGCGGTAAGCTGAAAGGCCGCAAATTCCGCGCCCGTATCGTGGGCGTCTGAGTTACTGCCAGGGCTGCCAGAGCATCCAAATGGAAATGCCTTTGTCTCTGGTCGGTTTGAGGACAGTGTGGCCAGAAGCATCTGTGCGGCCGCTTACAATTAGCTGTTAGTCGAGACGCGGTAATCCCAGACAGTGCCCTCTTGCGGCTTCCTTTTTATCTATCCTCACTTCATTCCAGCGCGTCATTCCGCTCCTTAATGAAATGACGCCTATTCAAGCGACAGGCAGGGATAGCTATGAGCAGCGAGGTCGACGGCAATATCCGCCCAGACTATGACCAGGTCATTCAGGACATCGCCGACTACACCCTCAATTACCAGATCGATTCCGAGGAGGCCTGGGACACCGCCCGCTATTGCCTGATGGACTCGCTCGGCTGCGCCATGCTGGCGCTGGGTTTCCCCGAGTGCACCAAGCATCTGGCCCCGATGGTACCTGACATGATCGTGCCCTGCGGTGTCCGGATTCCGGGCACTTCTTTGCGGCTGGAACCGATCAAGGCGGCGTGGGATATCGGCTGCCTGGTGCGCTGGCTGGACTACAACGATACCTGGCTCGCAGCGGAGTGGGGGCACCCATCCGACAACCTGGGCGCGATTCTGTCGGTCAGCGATTATCTGTCCCAGCGGCGCCTGGCCAGGGGGCAGGCCGGGTTACCCATGCGGGTCGTGCTGGAGGCCATGATCAAGGCGCACGAAATCCAGGGCGTACTGGCGCTGGAAAACAGCTTCAACCGGGTGGGGCTTGATCATGTGGTGCTGGTGAAGGTGGCATCCACCGCCGTGGCGGCGATGTTGCTGGGCGCCAACCGCGAGCAGCTGCTCTCCGCGCTGTCACATGCCTGGGTCGACGGGCAGCCTCTGCGTACCTATCGTCACGCCCCTAACACGGGCTCACGCAAGTCGTGGGCCGCGGGTGATGCGTCTGCGAGAGGCGTGCAGCTGGCTGATATCGCCATGCGAGGGGAGATGGGGATTCCGGGCGTGCTGACGGCGAAAGAGTGGGGCTTCTACGATGTGTCATTCAGCAAGACGAATCGCGATCAGCGAATCAAACCTGCCTCTGAACGCAGCTTCAGCTTCCCCCAGCCTTATGGCAGCTACGTGATGGAAAATATCCTGTTCAAAATCTCCTACCCGGCAGAGTTCCATGCCCAGACCGCCTGCGAGGCGGCCGTGATCCTGCACCCAATGGTCAGGGACCGTCTCGAGGAAATTGATCGGATCGTGATTGCCACGCATGAATCCGCCATCCGCATCATTTCCAAAGAGGGGCCGCTGGCGAACCCGGCTGACCGCGACCATTGCCTGCAATATATGATTGCTGTGCCGCTGATTTTTGGCAGCCTGCGTGCTGAGCACTACGAGGACAACTTTCACGCGGCGCACCCCGAGATCGATCAGTTGCGCGAGAGGATGGAGGTCGTCGAAGATCGCCAATATTCGGCTGATTATCTGGATCCGGAAAAACGCTCGATTGCCAACGCCGTGCAGATATTCTTTCGGGATGGCAGTGCTACTGATCAGGTAGCGGTGGAATACCCGGTGGGGCACTGCCGTCGCAGAAAGGAGGGCATTCCAATGCTGGAGGAAAAATTCCGGAAAAGCCTGGCCTCGCGCTTCTCACACCAGCGGTGCGAGGAGATTCATGCACTGTTTGCTGACCCCAGGCTTTTGGTGGAATCACCGGTCCATGAATTCATGGACCGGTTTGTCATTTGAGTATCAGGAATTCACGCTCACGCGTCAGGGGCTTCTTTGGCACCTGCCAGCTCTGACACATTGTGCAGCTTGCCGAGACGCATTACATGGGTAATGCTGCGGAACGCTTTGGTGGATTCACCCGGATCCTCGTTCAAAATGACCAGGTCTGCATTTTTGCCAGCCTCAAGGGTGCCAAACCGGTCGAGTTCACCCATGGCGATGGCCCCGTTGCGGGTCGACATGACGATGACATCTTCCGGCGGGATGCCGGCGGCTTCCATGGATTCCATCTCTGCATAGATTGACGGGCCGTGGAATACCAGCGGGTTACCGGCGTCGGTTGCTGTCGCTACCTTGATTCCGTACTCATGCACTTTTTTCAGGTTGTCAGCATGTACTTCCAGGTCTTCCCCAATGTGGATAAGCCAGCCGATGGTGTCCTTGAATGAATGTTTTTCTTTTTCCAGGGGATGCAGTTGCTCGAACTCCTGCCGCACCAGTTGCCGGGTAGTATCGTCAATGCAGTTGTTGGGATCGTCGAATACCGGCGGCTCGCCGAAAAAGAGCCGGGCCTGGCCCTCAGCGGCACCACCTCTGGCCCACCCCATGGTGGGTTGGTAAATCACGTCGTTGTCCCTGGCCAGTTGCAGGAATTCCTCATCAACGTCGGCATGACCGACGCTGTGGACCAGCACAGAGGCTCCGGCGCGGATAGCGGCCTTGGCGCCCTCGAGATACTGCGCATGGACCAGCAAGGGCAGGTTATGTTCAGCCACGCGCTTGCCCACCAGCTGCATACGCTGGTAAAGCGTATCTACATAGCCCGGCTCGGGCTTGATAAACCAGATCTTTACGGCCCTGGCTCCCATGGCTGCGAGCTTGTCTACCGCAGCCAGGGCGGCCTTGTCTGAGTCCATCGGCAGGAACTCGCTCGTGCCGAGCGCCTTCTGGTGCTCCAGTACAAATCGTGAGGCCTCTGAGCGGGTATGGGTAATCAGGGGGCCAGCACCGACAAAATGCGGCCGATCGGTGCTGGTTTCCGACGGCTGCTGCAGGTCCAGTGTCCATGAGAAGCTACCGGGGTCCAACACAGCGGTCACCCCCGAGCACAGGTAGGCCCGGTCCCAGCGCCAGTGATTTTCTTTCAGGTCGCGCTGTATCTGTTCCAGGTCGTACCGTTCTGAATCCTGACTGCGGGTATTGAAAGAGCCGGTCGCCGCATAGTGCACGTGGGCATCGACCAGGCCCGGGGTGATGTACTTGCCCTCGATATCGATCACTTCTGCATCTTCTGGGATCTTGCAGTCAGGCCCAATACAGCGGATTTTGCCTTGATCCACAGTGATCACGCCGTTCTTGATGACGGACTGACCGGTGCCGTCATATACCGTGGCGTTAACGAGGCTGGTAGGAGCGGCTGTGGCGATGCCGCTGAAGAGTACTGCGAACAGTCCGAGTGCGATTCGCATAGAGAATCTCCCTGATTCTTTGATTGCATTTCCTACTGCCCGCTCATCTTGTCAGAAAATATTCGGCTATTCGATTACAGACCATTACGTTGCTGTATGAGTGGCCGCAGGGGGAGGAGGGACAGGTAATTTCAGGAGGGGATCGTCGCGAAGAGTCGCGGATTGTGTGCTCGAGCTTAAATAAACAACCCCGGCACTGTGGCCGGGGTTCTGAGAGGTCGATCTGTCAGTCTGATTGGTATCAGAACTTCAGCTCGGTACCGATACCGAAGTAGCTGCGATCGTAATCGTCAGCGGCAGTCTCGTCGGTGAAGAAACCGAAGACCTTGGCTGCGCTGGACAGTTTGTAATCCAGGCCCAGGCTGTAGGTTTCGCCATCTTCCTGCACGATGTCGGACTGGCCGTACTGGGCCTTCATGGTCCAGGCGTTGATCTTGTACGCCGCAGAAGTCATCCAGCCGTCCTGGGTGCTGCCGTCTTCTTTTTCCTGCTCTTCGTACAGGGCGCCGACCTGAACCGGGCCGATGTTGTACTGGGTTACAAAGCGGGAAGTGTCCCAACCGTTGGCTTCTACATCCATGTCGTAGGCGTAGGCAACGTAAACACCGTTGTTGTCGTAGGCGAAGGAGACGGAGGTGCCGTTGTCACGGGTGATCTCGTTCTCGAACTCGTCAACGCCAATCACTTCATCACGGTTGCTGATGTAGGCAGTGGATACCTTGAAACCGCCGAAGGACGGTGTGGTGTATTGCAGGTTGTTGGATTCGCGGTTATCACTCTTGGTGATCAGGCTCTTGATATCGCCTTCCAGGTCGTTGAACAGGTCAACTTTCTTCTGGGCGACCTTCAGCGGGGTGTCGAACTTACCACCGATTACCTGGCCGAAGCCGCCTTCCAGACCAGCGTAGATATTGCGCTGGGAGAAGGTCTCTTCTGCGTCACCGTCCACATCTACCTGGTATTCCATCTTGTAGATGGCCTTGATGCCGCTGTCCAGCGGCAGCTCGCCCTTGACGCCGAGGCGGGAAGCATTGCTCTTGATATCGGTGATGTCGCCTTCGCCTTCGTCAGCGGACTGGAAAGCCACGTTGGCCTTGCCGTAGAGCTCCATGGCTTTGGATTCGTCTTGCGCAGTTGCCAGGGCCGGAACCACGGCGGCAATCGCCAGGGAAATAGCAGTCTTTTTCATGGTCGTCTCGCACAGTTTATGGTTGTGGTTGAGGGCCGGCTTGTTGTCCGAATGTCTGCCATCCCTCGAGTTGGTGCGGATTCTGCGCATCGAATGTGACAAAAAGGTTAAAGAAGACATTTTTTTTAAGTTTTTGTGACCCGCCAGTGCAAAAAATGAACATGCCGAGCGATTCCACGCTGTCTGGTGCCTGGCAGCTGCACATCGGTACTGTTTTGCGTCCTTAAACCGAATCTGGCAAAAAGACATCGAACAGCCGGGTGCAGTCGGGGAGCGAGGCAACCGGCATCTGCCTGAAGGGGACAGGCGACGAGCCACGAGAGATTGCGCATGGAAGCAGCAATGGCAGCAATGAGAGAGGCGGGGGAGAGGCGAGTAGCAGCAAGGCTGCGGTGCATAGTCGCGGGCTACCGACCTGGATTGGGCGCTCTTGCCGCTTATGTCGCCGGCATCCTGGTTTGTGGCAGCCTGCCAGCAGTTCCCCATCCCTGGGTGGTTGCCGCAGCGGGGCTGATTGCACTGCTGTTCACAGCCGTTTCACCCTGGCGCAGATTGGCATTGCCAGTGGTCCTGGCGGGTGTTATCGGCGGGAGCTGGGCGAGTTGGCAGAACACGCTGGCCCTGGAAAACCGGTTGCCGGAGGAAGCCCACGGTGCGGATATGGTGTTGCCGCTCAGAGTGGTCTCTCTACCCACGATGCGGCCGTCGCAGAGTCGCTTTGGAGAGGCTGCCGGGAAGGACATCCGCTTCAGTGCAGAGGTGCTGGAGACGGCACCGCAAGTGAATTTGCGCGGCAAGCGGCTCGACCTCACCTGGTATCGAGCGGGCGCGGAGATCGTCGATCAACTTCAGGGCGGCACGCTCTGGTCAATGCCGGTGCGCCTGAAGCGCCCCCGCGGCAGCGTGAACCCCCACGGGTTCGACTACGAGGGCTGGTTGCTGCGGCGCGGTGTCTACGCCACCGGTTATGTCCGCCCCCGGGATGCTGAGCCGCGGATCCTCGGGCACAGTGCGGGCGTGATTACCGCCCGGCAATGGTTTCGCAACCGGATACTGGCGTCCGGGCTGCCGCGAACCGACCTCATTCTGGCCCTGGTGCTGGGGGACCGGAGCGCGCTCTCCCGCGATGATCGCCGGGGCCTGCGGGACTCGGGCACCGCCCATCTGATCGCCATTTCCGGCCTGCATGTGGGGATGGTAGCGGGGGGTGTGGCCTTGCTGGCCGCCCTGTTGGCACGCCTGGCTGGCCTCTGTTGTGGTCGCAGCCCGCGCGGCCTGGTGCCGGGACTGTCACTAATGGCGGCGGGCCTCTATGTGCTGTTGGCGGGTGCGCCGCTTTCGGCCCAGCGGGCGCTGGTGATGCTGTCGGTGTTCTTTCTGGCCTGGTACTGGCGCCGCAGGTTCCACAGTGCCTTCGCGTTGGGGCTGGCACTGGCGATCGTTCTCACCCTGCAACCTCTCGCATTCCATGGCCCCGGCTTCTGGCTCTCGTTTCTCGCAGTGGCTGCACTGCTGGTCGGCTTTCGCGGACGCCATCGCCTGCGGGCTGAGACTACAGGTGTCCGCTTGCCGGGACTCGTTTCCGCCGGGCTGCAGCGTGTTCGCGATCTGGTCCGCAGCCAGTGGCTGATTGGACTCGTGCTGTTGCTGCCGTCGGTTGCTTTTTTCCATGGATTCAGCGTCGGTGGATTCATCTTTAATCTGCTGGCGATCCCCTGGATGGCGGCCGCCATCATGCCGTTGCTGCTGGTCGGCACCCTGTTTGTCGGCACAGCGCCTGCGCAGTGGCTGCTCGGCTTGGCCGATGCCCAGTTGGGGGCGCTGATGGAGATACTGACGGGATCCGTCGATGCCACTGCTGCGTGGCTCAATGCCGGCTTGCCGGCTACCGGCTGGCTGCTGGCCCTGTTTGGCCTCGGCATTCTGTGGTTGATGCTGCCGGCGGGGACTCCCGGCAGGGCGCTCGGGTGGGTGGTCCCGGCGGTCATCGGTGCCGGCCTGCTCCCGTCCTGGGCGCCAACAGTACCCAAGGATCAGGGTTTGCAGGCTACGGTCCTCGACGTGGGGCAGGGGCTTGCCGTGGTTTTGCGGGCGAATGGCAGCACCCTGGTTTATGACGCGGGCCCAGGTCGTGACGGAGGGTGGAGTGCCGGAGGCCAGATAGTAGCGCCATTCCTGCTGGGCGAGGGCGAGCGGGTGGTGGACCTGCTGGTGCTGAGCCACGGTGACAGCGATCATGCCGGGGGCTTTGCAGGTCTGGCGGAGTTGCTGCCGGCGCGCAAACTGGTGGCGCCGGGTCAGCTTGTCCGGAGGGCGATCGAACAATTTCCAGAGACATCTTCATCGCGCTGTGTCGCGGGCCAGACGTACCGCCTGGATGCCATGCATGTCAGCGGCTTGTGGCCCGTCCGCTTGGATCTCAGTGGAGAGGAGAATGACCACAGCTGTGTTGCCCTGATCGAATGGGGTGAGCGCAGGATCCTGCTGGTCGGGGATATCTCCAGCGCCGTGGAGCGACAGCTCGCCCGCCGTTATCCAGAGTTTGCACCGGTGGACTTGCTGGTGGCACCGCACCACGGTTCCCGCAGCTCCTCCTCTGAGGCGCTTCTGCGCTGGAGCCGGCCCGGGACGGTGGTGTTCAGTGCCGGCTACCGTCACCATTTCGGTCACCCTCATCCGGAAGTCGTCGCCCGTTATCAACGGCACGGCACACGCATTTTCTCCACTGCCGAGAGCGGTGCGGTCTCTTTCCTGTGGCAATCCGCCTCGCCAACACCGGTTGTGCAGACCGCCCGGGAGCAGGGGCCCTTCTGGGTGCGGCACTAGCCCTCTTGATGCCTCCCGTGGCTTTGCCATGAAGTCACTGTACTTTTGTGAGGTCGGTCAAAATATGTGCGAATTGGTACGTCGCCGGAACTCGGAGATGCGATGTGTGTCCCATCGTCCTGCAGGCGCTGTGCTAAGTTCCCTGCAATCCCGATGAGATAAGAAGTACCGGATATCTAAATATGAGAAAAACTGCACTCTATAGCGCGATCGTGGCGGCCGGACTCTGCGCCAGCTCCGGTGCGCTCGCATCCGAGTGGAAGTACACACTGGGCACCGATATCAGCAGTGGTGATTACGGTGACAGCGATGAGACCGAGATTGTCAGCACCCCGTTTACCGCCAGTTATTCGCCCTCCGACAAGTGGACTTTCAAGGCATCCATGCCGTTCGTCCAGATCGAGGGCCCCGGTGGCGTAGTGCCCGGTGGTGACGGTGGCGTCGTGGTTGGCCGAGGCAATGGCGGCGGAGGGCCGTTTGGTCCCGGTGGCGGCCAGACGCAGCCTGAAGAGACCGAGATCTACTCAGAATCTGGATTGGGCGATTTCTGGCTGACCGGCACTTATAGCCTGGAGCCGGTGGCGGAGCGCTGGTTCTTTGACCTGTCGGCAAAATACAAGGTCCCCACCGCAGATGAAGAGAAGGGGCTGGGCACTGGTGAGGCGGACTACACGCTGCAGGCTGAAGTCTTCACCGTTGCAGGCAACTTCACACCCTTTGCCACCGTCGCGCGGAAATTCAAGGGTGATTTGCCGGAAAGCGAAATCAAGGACGTCTGGTACACCTCAGTTGGCAGTGGCTACACCCTGACTGAGAACAACAGCGTTGGCCTGTCTCTCGATTATCAGCAGGCAACCACCGATACCAGTGATCCTTCTACCGAACTGTTCGGTTATTTCAACCATAAGCTCAACAATCAGTGGAGCGCGATGGCCTACGCCTATATGGGGCTAGCAGATGGCAGCCCAGATCAGGGCTTCGGCTTCCAGCTCAGCTATCGTCCAGGAAATTGATAAATAAACAATCAGGAGAATCGTGATGAGAATTCCCTTTAAAGCGCGTGTCCTGTCTGCCGTGATGGCTGGCCTGCTGGCCGGTGGCATTAATGCCTGGGCACAGACTGAAACCGACACAGACACAGATACCGAAGTGGTAGAGTCGGTTTCCGATGTGCCTTCAAGCAAGATCTCTGGTTTCTTTGCAGATTTTCTGGGAGAGGATGCCGAGTCGACCGTAGAGGGACTGCGGGACGGTAGCATCAGCTATGTTGAGCCGGTTGATGAAACTGAGACCGGCGCAACCTCCACCGACGATGGCGACACAGTTGCAGATGGCGGCACGCAGGACACCGAAGCCCCCGAGACCGATGGTGCCGAGGGCGAAGAAATGTCCACTGGTATGGGCTACGGTAACGTGTTCATTACCCTGGCACTCGCCGAGCAGCTGGCCGCGGCCTCCACGGCTGAGGCCCTTGAGGATGAGACCGGCATTACTCCTGAAGAGTCTGTCAACGAGGTGCTCTACCTGCGCCAGGTGGAAGGCATGGGCTGGGGCCAGATTGCCCAGGAGCTGGGTGTCAACCTGGGTCAGGTCATCAGCGGCATTCGCTCCAATCGCCCTGAGATGGCGACTGAGACCGATAGCATGAGCCAAGGTGGTCGTCCGGATAAATCGGAGCAAATGGGCAAAGGTGGTCGCCCGGACAAGGCTGAGAAAATGGCCAAGGGTGAGCGCCCGGAAAAAGCGCAGAAAATGGATCGTGTCGCCAAGATGGATCGCCCGGATCGTCCTGAGCGCCCGGTCAAGCCCGAGCGCCCGGAAAAGCCTGAGCGTCCCGAGAAGCCCGAGCGCCCGGAACGTCCCGGACGCTAAGGAGTTGGCTGGTCGGGCTTGTCCCGCCAGTTCCCGGCAGATGAAACCGCCGCCCAAACCGGGCGGCGGTTTTTTTATGTGTGCTTCTGCGAGGTCTTGGCTGCAGGCGGCTAATTCTCTGTGTCTCAGTTTGTCGCCTGCTTCACACTGAAGAAGAGTGGGCCAAACAAGGACTTAGCCGCCGGCACCACCTGTGGTAGAGTCTTGGACCGCTATTCCCTTTCGCAGTTTTGGGGTCTGATAAAGTGCTCGAAATAATAAAATCCGGCGGCTGGCTGATGCTGCCCATTCTCCTCTGTTCTGTTGCGGTTATCGCTATCTGTATTGAGCGTCTGTGGACACTCAATTCCCGTCGCATCGCTCCGCGGACTCTGCTGGGCGAGGTCTGGGGTTGGTTGAAAAACAACCAGATGAATGGCGAGAAACTCAAGTCCCTGCGCGATTCCAGTCACCTGGGCCGCATTTTTGCCGCGGGGCTGTCCAACTCCAGGCATGGCCGCGATGTGATGAAGGACAGCATCGAAGAGGCCGCCAGCCAGGTCGTCCACGAGCTGGAGCGCTTCCTCGGTGCCCTGGGCACCATCGCTGCGGTTGCTCCCCTGATTGGCCTGCTGGGCACGGTGCTCGGCATGATCCAGGTATTTACCGCCATCATGCTGCAAGGCACCGGTAACGCGGGTGTACTGGCCGGCGGCATCAGCCAGGCCCTGATCACCACCGCGGCCGGCCTGACGGTGGCTATTCCTGCGCTGATGGCGCACCGCTACTTCCAGCGCAAGGTAGACGACATCGTCGTGACCATGGAGCAGGAAGCGGTGAAGCTGGTGGATGCCCTGCACAGTGACCGCCGCATCGAAGCGGCCTGAGTGGGGTAAATTCAATGCAGTTTCGCCGCCAGAAGCGCGAGCAGGATGGGGTTAATCTCACGCCACTGATCGATGTGGTGTTCCTGCTGCTGATCTTTTTTATGGTCTCTACGACTTTCACCAAGGAAAGTCACCTGAAGCTCAATCTGCCGGAGGCGTCGGGTCCACAGGCTGAGGCCCAGCCCCGCACTGTCGAGGTGCTTATCAACGCGGATGGCTCCTACGCGGTGGATGGTCGCGCGCTGATCAACAAAAAACTGGCTACCCTGAAATCGGCGCTGTCAGAAGTTTCCGCGGGCGAGTACAATCGCCCGCTTGTTATTACCGCTGACGCCACCGCAGAGCATCAGGCGGTGGTTCGCGCCATGGATGCCGCCGGCCAGTTGGGGTTTGTCCACCTCAGTATCACCACGCGGCAGCCTGAAGAAAACTAACGCCTCGCGAGAGGGCCTGTAGCGTAGCCAGTGACCGCTTTGACGGTAGCATTTGCGCGGTAGGCCCGGTCGAGCGACACGGCCACTTACACTGTAAGTGCACGTCGTTCGCAGGGAGCCCGGCCAAGAGTTTGTATGGACAGAGTTAAAACGCCGCCGCGCAAGCCCCAGCGCGGCGCGGAAACCTACCGCCGCCTGCTTTCCTACGCCTTGCCGCACTGGCCGATTTTTGCCCTGGCGGTGTTCGGCTTCCTGCTGTTCTCTGTCATGGGCGTCAGCCTTATCGCGGTTACCGAGCTGTTACTCGATGCGGTGGGAGCGGGTATTCAGGAGAGCAGGGGCTTTCTGGCCAAGATCGTCGCCGGGTATTTCCCCGGCGGTGTCATGCCGCAGGAAACGGCGCGCTGGCTGATTCCCCTGGCCATGCTGATCATCATTATTCTGCGTGCCTGCGGCAACTTTATTGGCAGTTATGGCCTGGCCTATGTGGCACGCGCGGTGATCCACCAGTTGCGCACCCAGCTGTTCATCAAGATCGGTGAGCTTCCCAGCGCCTATTTCGATTGCTATACCGGCGCCTACCTGATCTCGAAGGTCTCCTACAACGTCGAGCAGGTCACCAACTCCATCACCAAGGCAGTGAAAGTCATGATCAGGGAGTCGTTTACGACCCTTGGGCTGCTCACCTACCTGCTGCTGGTCAACTGGAAGCTCACGCTGACCTTTTTCCTGTTCGCGCCGATCATTGCGCTGATTGTGCGCACTGTGGGCAAGCGCTTTCGCAAGCTCAGCCATCGTATCCAGAACACCATGGGGGATGTAACCCATGTGACCCAGGAGGCGATCAATGGCTACCACGTCGTGCGCATGTACGGTGGCCAGAAATACGAGAACAAGCGCTTCGCGGAAGCCAGTGACAACAACCGCCAGCAATTTATGAAGCTGGTGGTGGCGGACAATACCAGCGTCTCGGTGATCCAGATTCTCGTGGGCCTGTCCACGGCAACCATCGTCTGGCTGGCCCTGGCGCCGGGCATGGTCGAATCCATGACCGCCGGTGTCTTCGCCGCCTATATTGGCGCCGCCGCCTCGCTGGCAAAGCCGGTCCGCAGTCTCTCCGAGGTCTTCGCCGATATCCAGCGGGGCATCGCCGCTGCAGAAAGTATTTTCGAGGTCTTTGATGCGCCCAAGGAGCCGGCAGGTGGCACTGCCGCGCTGCCGGAGCCGGTGCGCGGTGCCGTTACCTTCGAGCACCTGGGTTTTACCTACGATCCCGCCTCGCCGCCAGTGTTGAGTGATATCGACTTTTCTGTCGAAGCGGGACAGACGGTGGCACTTGTAGGTGCCTCCGGATCCGGGAAGAGCACCCTGGTCAGCTTGCTGGCGCGCTTTTACGATCCGACCCAGGGGCGAATACTGATTGATGGCGTGGATATTACCGAGGTGCCGCTGGCCGATGTGCGTCGGCAGATCAGCATGGTTTCCCAGAGTATTGTGCTGTTCAACGATACGGTTTACCGCAACATCGCTTATGGCGAGCTGGCTGATGCGAGCCCCGAGGCGGTCAAGCGGGCGGTCGAGCTGGCACATGCGGCTGAGTTTGTCGATGAATTGCCGAACGGGCTGGATACTGTACTCGGCGATAATGCGCAGATGCTTTCCGGCGGTCAGCGCCAGCGTCTTGCAATCGCCAGGGCGCTGCTGAAAGATGCCCCTATCCTGATCCTCGATGAGGCCACATCCGCGCTGGATAACGAGTCCGAGCGGCATATCCAGGCGGCGCTCGCCGAGGTGATGAAAAACAGAACCACTTTTGTGATCGCCCACCGGCTCAGTACCATTGAGAGCGCGGACCGCATCCTGGTCATGGAGCAGGGCCGCATTATCGAGAGCGGTAACCACCAAACATTACTGGCTAGTGGCGGTCGCTACGCGACATTGCTGCAGCAGCAGACGGCGGGGTAGGGATGTCACTGGAAGAATGGTTCAACAAGCGCTGGTATCCCTCCGAGGGGCGTGGAGCCAGCGGTCTGCCGCTGCTGGCGCCCGTGGAGGGGCTCTACCGGCTGGCGCTCAAGGGCCGCAAGAGCTGGGCCAGGTCACACGAACCCGATCCGCTGTCGGTGCCGGTCATTGTGGTGGGAAATATCACCGCTGGCGGCGCCGGTAAAACGCCGCTGGTTGCCGAGCTTGCCCGCTGGCTGCATGAGCGCGGCATGAACCCGGGAATTGTCAGTCGGGGTTACGGTGGCCGGGCAAAGAGTTACCCCTACCAAGTTACCGAACAATCTCACCCCCTGGAGTCAGGCGACGAGCCGCTGATGCTGCGCCTGGTAACCGGGTTGCCGGTGATGGTGGCGCCCAACCGCGCCGAGGCGGCCCAGGCCCTGATCGATTACCACCAGTGCGATGTCATCCTCTCCGATGATGGCCTGCAACACTATGGCCTGTGGCGCAGCATGGAAATCTGCGTTGTGGACGGCCAGCGCGGTTTTGGCAACGGACGATTACTGCCCCGCGGCCCACTGCGCGAGCCGCTTTCGCGCCTTGACCATGTCGATGTCGTCATCAGTAACGGTGAGCCGGCTCCCCGCGTGCGCCAGCAGTGCGGTGAGCGGCTGGATTTCACCATGAAACTCGAGCCGTTCAGTTGGCATCAGTTCAACCTCGACCAGACTTCCACCCTGAAGTTGGAATCCGGTCCCGAGCCGGGACCGGCCCACGGCGTTGCCGCGATCGGCAACCCCCAGCGATTTTTTCAGACGCTGCGGCAGCTGGGTTACGAGGTCATGGAGCAGGCCTTTGGCGATCACCACGAGTTCTCCGCGCAGGAGCTGCAGTTCGACGGTGTGACACCAGTGATGATGACCATGAAAGACGCGGTCAAATGCCGCGACTTCTGGCAGACCCATTGGTGGGCGCTGGAAGTGCGCGCGCGACTGCCGGACTTGTTCTACCAGAAGATTCACCAGCACATTCAGAATTTTTCCCAGCATGACTGATACCGTTTCTTTTGATGTCGTAATTCCGGCCCGTTTCGGCTCCAGCCGTCTTCCGGGCAAGCCCCTGGCTGATATTGCCGGCAAGCCGATGATCCAGCATGTGTACGAGCGGGCCGGCGAGAGCAGCGCGGAGCGCGTGGTGGTGGCGACCGACGATATGCGGGTAGCGGAAGCGGTACGGGCCTTTGGTGGTGAGGTCTGCATGACCTCACCGGATCACGCTTCCGGCACCGACCGGTTGCAGGAGGTTGCGGCCAACCTCGGGTTGCCCGAGGATCGCATCATCGTCAATGTGCAGGGCGATGAGCCGTTGATCCCCGCTGCGGTGATTGACCAGGTGGCCGGTAACCTTGCCCGCAATACTGTCGCGGGCGTGGCGACGCTGGCGGAGCCGATCGAATCCCTGGAGGATTTCCGCAACCCCAATATCGTCAAGGTGGTGGCCTCCGAGAGTGGGCTTGCCCGCTACTTTTCCCGCGCGCCCATTCCCTGGCCCCGCGATGCGTTTGCCATCGAGCGGCGGGAATTACCCGAAGGGCTCAGCGCCCGCCGGCACATCGGTATCTACGCCTATCGCGTTGCCTTGCTGAATCGCTTCGTCGGCTGGCCAATGGCCCCGCTGGAACGATTCGAATCGCTGGAACAGCTGCGGTTCCTCTACCACGACGAGCAGATTCACGTGTCTGATGCCGCTGAAGAAGTTCCGGGTGGCGTGGACACAGAGGCCGATCTCGAGCGTATGCGGGAGCTCCTGGCCTGATGATCCAGCGCAATGTGGATCTGCAACCATTCAATACGATGGCCATTCGTGCCCGCGCGGCGCATTATGCGCGGGTTGGCAATATCGATGAACTGCAGGAGGCACTGGCATTTGCCCGCCGCCAGCGGTTGCCGATTTTGCCGTTAGGCGGAGGCAGTAACATTGTACTCACCGGGGACTACCCGGGCCTGGTGCTGCATATTGATCTCCGCGGTCTCACGGTAGAGGAGGGGGTCCGCGGGGCGCTGGTCAGTGCTGCGGCCGGCGAGAACTGGCATCAACTGGTGATGCACACTGTCGAGCGCAAACTGGGTGGGCTGGAGAATCTTGCCCTGATACCGGGCCGCGTCGGCGCCGCGCCAATCCAGAATATCGGTGCCTACGGAGTGGAACTGCGGGATACGTTTGAGGATCTCACGGCGGTTCACATTGCCTCCGGTGAGCTGCACGATTTCAGCAAGGCGGATTGCCACTTTGCCTACCGGGACAGCGTCTTCAAGGGCGATGCCCGTGATCAATACATCATCACCCGGGTGCGTATGCGGCTACCGGCCAGCTGGCAGCCCCGCGCAGATTATCCGGCGTTACAGCAGTATCTGCAGGAGCACCAGATTGACGTTGGCGCCTTGACGCCCGCCAGGGTGGCCGAGGCGGTCATCGCGGTGCGTCGTTCCAAGTTGCCGGCGCCGGAGGATATCCCCAATGCCGGGAGCTTTTTCAAGAACCCGCTGGTGGATGAGAGTGTCTACCAGACGCTCAAGCAGTCCTATCCGGAGCTGGTAGCCTACCCGGCAGGCGAGCGCTGGAAGCTGGCTGCGGGCTGGTTGATTGATCAGGCCGGGTGGCGCGGTCACCGCATCGACAATGTCGGGGTGCACGACCGGCAGGCACTGGTTCTGGTGAACCCGGGGCGGGGCACGGGTGCGGAGGTCACTCATCTGGCCACCGAGATTGCCGATGACATTCGCGCGAAGTTTGGGGTGCAGCTGGAGCCTGAGCCCCGCTACTACCCCTGAATGCCTGATGGTCCCGGCAGGGCACCAGCGCCATTGTGTGGAGCCAGACCATGGGGCAAGTGAGGAGAGATTGGACGAGCGCCGTTTTCTGGACCTGAGCCGCCAGTTGACCCGACGGTTTCCCCGCAGTGTCCAGGTGCCCCTGACCCCGGGTTGCGGGTTACTGGTGACCGACTGGCTGTCCGATACAGAGGCCGAAGCGCTGATGGCCCACTGCCTCGCCGCGCTGCACTGGGATCAGCCGCAGGTAAGACTGTTTGGCCGGGAGTACCCGATCCCCCGTCGACACGCTTTTGTCGGCGACCCCGATGTGACCTACCGCTGGTCTGGCCTGGAGCAGCACCCGCAGGTGTGGACCCCGGAGCTGGCAGAGGTCCGTGACCGGCTGGCAGAGTCCGGTTTCACTTTTAACTCGCTGCTCGCCAATCACTATCGCAATGGTGCTGATGGTATGGGGTGGCATGCGGATAACGAGCGGGAGCTGGGGGCATCACCGGTGGTCGCGACCATCAGCCTGGGCCAGCCGCGCCGGCTCTCTTTCCGCGAGCGGCACGGCGCAGGGCGCCAGGCACTGGACCTTCCCAGCGGTTCACTGCTGCTGACCTCCGGCGCCGTGCAGCATCACTGGCAGCACCAGGTGGCCAAGAGTCGCCGGTTACTCGATCCGCGAATTAGCCTTACATTCCGTTATATCCATTCAATTGGGTAAGAGCGTTTGTTTTTTAGACTGCCGTCACACTTTGCGCTCAATGCTTTGTCTGGTATGTTGCATAAGGGCTCTGTAAAAGGAACTTTGCGCGGCATGACCGGCGCAGAGCAATAACAAAAACAGCGAAGTTCAGAAGACGACGAGGTCCGGGAGACTCGCGTCGCGGTCGCATAAAGATCCGCAGTTGGGGCTATTTTGATTAGAGTCTTAGTGGTTGATGATCACGACTTGGTGCGCATGGGAATCACGCGCATGCTTGGTGATGTCACCGATATCCATGTTGTGGGCGAGGCGAAATCCGGTGAAGAGGCTCTCGCGTTTGCCAGGCAGGAAGAAGTCGACGTCATTCTGATGGACGTCAAGATGCCCGGCATGGGCGGTCTGGAGGCGACCAGAAAGCTCCTTGCCCGCTTGCCCGGGATCAAGGTGATCGCTGTCAGCGCGCTCGATGACGATATTTTCCCCGGGCGACTGTTGCAGGCCGGGGCCCGCGGTTATGTCACCAAGGGCGCGGATCTCGAGGAGATGGTGCGGGCGATTCGCGCAGTGCAGAGTGGCGAAGTCTTTATCAGCAGTTCCATGGCCACCAAGATGGCCATGCGCAACGTCTCGGGCAAACCCGAAAATGCCTCCCCCTTTGATGATCTCTCCGAGCGAGAATTGCAGACGGCTGTGCTGATCGTCAACGGCAGCAAGGTGGCGGAAATCGCCGATACCCTGGCCGTCAGTCCCAAGACAGTAAACAGCTATCGCTACCGCATTTTTGACAAGCTGGGGATTCACAGTGATGTCGAATTGACGCTGCTGGCGGTAAAATACCACCTGCTGGATCCGGAAGCGGTGCTTTAGCCTCCGCGTGTAATCGGGGTCCGCTGGTGTTTCACCCCTTCCAGGCAGTTTCATGGCGGAAATAAAGGTCCCCGAGGACAAATCTCTTTTCGACAGCAAACGTTTCCTGCAGACGGTCACCCGTCAGCCCGGCGTCTACCAGATGTTTGATGCCGATGGGCGCATACTCTACGTAGGCAAGGCAAAGAACCTCCGCAATCGTCTTGCCAGTTACTTCCGGGCTTCCGGCCTCACCACCAAAACCATGGCGCTGGTACAGCGCATCGCCAGCATTGAGGTCACGGTCACCCGCAGCGAGACCGAAGCACTGGTACTCGAGCAAAGCCTGATCAAGTCCCAGCACCCGCCCTACAATGTCATGCTCAAGGACGACAAGGGCTACCCCTATATCTTTATTTCCAGCCGCGATCCTTACCCGCGGATTGCGCTGCACCGTGGGGCAAAGCGCAAGAAGGGCCAGTACTTCGGGCCTTATCCGAACGCCCATTCGGTACGCGACAGCCTGAATTTTCTGCAGAAGACATTCCGGATTCGCTCCTGTGAGGACAGCGTTTTCCGCAACCGCTCGCGGCCGTGCCTGCAGTACCAGATAGAGCGCTGTACCGCGCCCTGTGTGGGATATATCAGTGAAGAGGACTACCAGGCAGATGTGCGCCATGCGGAGATGTTCCTCGGTGGCAAGAGTGACAGCATCATCCGCGAGCTGGCGGATGAGATGGACGCGGCCTCTCGCGCACTGGAATTCGAAAAGGCCGCAAGGCTGAGAGACCAGATCGGCGCCCTGCGGCAATTGCAGGCGGATCAGGTCGCCGAGCGGGCTCGCGGTGATGTGGATGTGCTCGGTGTTGCCAGCCAGGGCGGGGCCAGCTGTGTGCATATTCTTTTTATCCGGCAGGGCCGGATACTCGGCAGCCGCAGTTACTTTCCCGATGAGCGCCTGGGGCTCTCCCCGGCAGAGCTGCTTTCGGCGTTTATCCCCCAGTTCTATATCGGTAGCCAGCGCGAGGTGCCTCGGGAAATCCTGACATCCGAGCCGATCGAGGACTATGAGCCCCTGCAGGATGCCTTGCGTGAACAGAGCGGCAGGGAAGTCTCCCTCCTGCACAAGCTGCGTGGCAACCGGGCTACCTGGGTGACGATGGCCCAAGAGGCCGCGGCGCAAAACCTGACCAGCCGCACTGCGGCCCAGCAAAAACTGCATGGCCGTTTCGAATCACTGCAGGAGTGTCTAAACCTGGAGCAGGTTCCGGAGCGCCTGGAATGCTTTGATATCAGCCACTCTGCGGGCGAGGCCACGGTAGCTTCCTGTGTCGTGTTCGATACCGGTGGGCCAGTGAAGTCCGATTACCGGCGCTTCAATATCGAGAACATCACTCCCGGAGACGACTACGCTGCTATGGCGCAGGCGCTCAAGCGGCGCTACACACGCCTGGCCAGCGGTGAGGGGAAGTTTCCCAACATCCTGTTGATTGATGGCGGCAAAGGCCAGGTGCGCCAGGCAGTGGAAGCACTGGCCGAGCTGGGCGTTGTTGGCGTGCAGATTATCGGTGTTGCCAAGGGCACCACCCGCAAAGCGGGCTTTGAGACACTGCACATTGTGTCAGAGCAACGCGAGCTGGTTTTGTCAGCGGATTCGCCCGCCTTGCACCTGATCCAGCAGGTTCGGGATGAGGCGCACCGCTTTGCCATTACCGGCCACCGCCAGCGTCGCGACAAGAAGCGCCGCGAATCGCCCCTGGAAGGGATCCCCGGTGTGGGGCCCGCCAGACGGCGGGCGCTGCTGCGGCATTTCGGTGGATTGCGCGAGATCAAGCGTGCGTCTGTCGAGGAGCTGGCCGGCGTGGATGGGGTGAGCCGTAAGCTGGCACAGGATATATACTCCGCACTGCACAGCCATTGATGCGGAAGGCACTCCCGGGGGCAATGGTATCGGCGCGTAAAGTTCCCTTTTGGGCGCCGACTTGGTAACTTACGCGCACTTCAAGCACAGGGAAAAGCATGACTCTCGCCAACCAACTCACACTGCTTCGTGTCGCGCTCATACCGGTTTTCGTACTGGTATTTTATCTGCCTTACAAATGGAGTTATTTCGCTTCCGCCATCATTTTCTCTGCTGCCGCAATTACCGATTGGCTGGATGGCTACCTCGCCCGGAAAATGAACCAGAGCACGCCTTTTGGTGCCTTCCTGGACCCGGTAGCGGATAAGCTGATGGTGGCCACCGCGCTGGTGCTGCTGGTTGGGCTGCACAAGAACGGCTGGTTTACCGTCGCGGCAGCGGTCATTATCGGTCGCGAGATTGCGGTTTCGGGTCTGCGGGAATGGATGGCTGAACTGGGCAAGCGCAGCAGTGTAGCGGTGTCATTCGTGGGCAAGATCAAGACCACTGCGCAAATGGCCGCAATCATTATCCTGCTGGCGTTTGATGTGCGCGACTACCCCTTGATGGAGGCGCTGGGCTACATCCTCCTGTATATCGCTGCGGCGCTGACCCTTTGGACCATGATCATGTACCTTCGCGCTGCCTGGCCTGCATTGGTTGGAGACGATAACGACGAAGCGCCAGAAGAGACGAAAGGAGACTCTTAGCCGTTGGATGTGAGACCAAGGCGTATTCTGGATTAAAAAATGCCCGTCCGGGTCACCGGGCGGGCATTTTCATTTACAGTTTCTCTGCCTGCGGCGGCTCCCAATCCTTGAATTTCTCCAGGTCAGGCACATAAAGGCGCATGACCACATCGATGCCGTAGTCGCCGCGGTTTAGAGGCAGCCAATTCTCCTCCGGAACACCCTCGGGTTTCTCCGCGGCGATGTAAATCTTGATGCCGCCTTCGTCGTTCAGCTTCATGCCTCCGTTTTCACCCACGCTGTACTTCTTGCGCTCGTTGGGAATAAAGAACCCATTCTCAGTGTCGTACAGGGTGAGGGACCAGAATGCCTGGGCAGGAGGGAGCTCGTCGGCACTCATTTGAATCACGTAATCGTGCTGGGCGCTCATGGGCTTACCGTCAGCCGCTGTGATGGCCGGATAGACTGCCTCTTCCGCGGGCTGGCCGATAGGCCCGAATACGGATTGGAATAGCAGTAGGTCGAGATCGATTTTACCTTTAGGCTGGAACAGGCCGGGGTTCTTGAGCATGCTATCGCTCTTGGCCATCTCTTCGTCTTGGATGCGCTCGGCAACGCGGCCCACACGTTGCCCATCGAGTTTTGCAGCCTTCTCAGAATCGTAAGCTTTGCCTGGTGTCACGCCCAGTGGTTCGTAGGCGGTCAATACGTTCCGATCCAGCTCATTGTCCGTATCGAAGGTTGTATGGTTGAACACGAACTGCATGACTTCGAGCAGATTGTTTTCGAAGACATCTATATCTTTCTCACCGACTTCGGGAAACTCGATATCATCGATCTTTTTGGCGGCATTGCCACGCAATTCAGACAGGGTGCGTAGTCTGACTGCCTTCATCTGCTCCGTGATGCGCTCAAAGCGGTCCGGGTCGTTGGCATGGGGCATAACCCGAAATACGGCCGATACAAAATCGCCGCTGGCCTCAAGGTAGTGATCGACTCCCTCTATCTGCTTTCCCTCCTCAAAGCCTTCGGTTCTCTCACTGAAAATCAGCAGTTTCTCCGGCTTCTCGAAATCGCCTTGTCGAGTCGAAAGGGGAATATTCACATAATGGTCATAACCGGTGATCATCAGCGACACATACTTTGAATCAAAAGCCGGCATTTCCAGGATGACCGGCTCCTTGCGTAGATCGAGAGTACAGGTGATGTAGAGGGAGTCGTTGTTCGGCCGTGCGATAAGTTTGAGGGTGTGGTCTTTGAGCCTGGTGTCCACGTCACAGATATTCCAGCCGCCATTTTTAATGGCCGCCTTGTTGTTTACGTTGTACATGGCCACGTACTGGTAAGAGCGCTTGATGAGGTCCTCTAGCTGCTCGTCAGTCATATTGGCGGCCCGTTGCTCGCCAGCGTAGACGAGGAGGTGCAGGCACAAACCGAAAACGCTTACGAAGAGTGCACTGACCCTGTTGGTCTTGATTCCCATGCTTTACCTCTGCCAGTTCTGGTGTAATGACAAAGTTTATTAAAGAGGCAAAGGCCTGGTGGGAGTGTGGCGCTGTAAATCGAATGTTTGCTTTGTGCCTTCCGTGTAGCCAATGCCTCGCAGGTGGGCGCAGGACAAGAGTGCACCACTCGCCAGAATTCGTGCGCAATGGGTAGCCTTGGGGAGTAGGGAAGCTAAAGGAGATAGGAGGGGGCACAAGCGGTGCTGCAAAGCAGGGTGTTAGGAGCTTGTTGAGTTTGCCTGAGGGGAGTTGGTGCCCGGAGCCGGACTTGAACCGGCACAACCGTAAGGTCGGGAGATTTTAAGTCTCCTGTGTCTACCAATTCCACCATCCGGGCCGGAGGTTGCGAGTACGTGCGGCATCGGCGATGCCTTTCTCGCAGTCGCTGGTAGCAATCGATCGTACCAGCGAGGGGAAAATGGAGGCTAGGGTCGGAATCGAACCGGCGTACACGGAGTTGCAGTCCGCTGCATGACCACTCTGCCACCTAGCCTTGGAGGTGCCGCCTGGGGCGGAAAAACGCGAGGGATTCTAGCTGAGTGAGGCGAAAAATCCTAGCGTTTTCTGATACTTACGTGCCTTGCGGCGAGTAAGAGCGCGCTATTCTAGGGGCTGGGCCAGATTAGTCAAGCATTGTCGGCACGGAGAGTCATATTTCCTCATGCTGTTTCACCCTGGGCGCCCAGAATGAGAAGAGTCTGCTCTGGCAGGTTAGCTAGCTTCGCTTGTTCGATTTGTAATAGTTGCCGCCAGCATTATTACAACTTGATCTTGTCGAGGACCGCCAAACCAGTGGCGAGCTCCGGATTTTGTTCGATACTTTTTATAACTGGCCTGCGCGTCCCCCAACGCGCCCGCTACGGCTGGTAGGGCGCTCCGCTGAATTTCGCCCGACGAATTGCAAAGGATGAATCCTCCAAGTTTCAGTCCTAATGGTCTTGGCCCTGACGCTCTCCCCCCCCCCCGTCGTCAGGGCTTTTTTTTGCCTGTCGTTTACTGCTCGGCCCCGGTGAGGTTTTCCTGGGAAAGGGCCTTTACAGGCCTGCCGGCTGCCTCTTCGGCAAGACGGCGGAACTGAACCAAAGTGACTTTACCTCGCTCCTCCGCCAGGGCCCGTGCAACGTCGTCGATACTGGCATTGTCATCGGTTGCCTCCCGGATCTCACGATCCGCCGCAGCGATGATGGTGGCCGCGCGGGCTGTCGTGGCGCCGCTGGAGCGTTTCTTGAACAGGGTCTTGGACTCGCGGCCCCATTTCTCCAGTCCTTTCAAAGCCTCATCATAGCGGTCTTCGCTGATGCCGCCGGAGCGGCGCAGGATTTCCAGGGCGTAAAACTCTGCGAGGCCCTCGACAATCCAGTCGCTCTCACCATCGCCGCGAATGCCGGTGGCAACGTGTACAAGTTCGTGGATCATGCTGCTGGTGCGGTTGCCGCTGATCAGCGGACGATCAGCGTGCATGAACAGGGAGCGGGTGCCAGACAGGCCTCCGAGCCACATGGGGTCTCCCGCCATGACGACCAGCAACCTCTCCGGGAACTCCGGGAACACCTTAACCACGTAGGGGAGGTTCCAGTTCAGGAAGGCGAGCGTGTCCTGGCGGCGGATGTCCTGTCCCAGCGGGCCAGCCACCCGGGCGCTGACCCCGGCGATGATATCCTGGCGGCTCCCGAACTCCCCGACAATCATCCAGCCCTTGGGTCGCTTGAATCGCCGGCCGGGATCCTTGATGCGGAAGCGATGCTCGGAAACCTCTTTGTAGGGCAGGGCGGCAGACCACCCTTCAGGCATTTCCAGTTTCAGGTAAGCACGGGAGCGCAACCCTGAGCGCATGGTGGCGGAAATGGGCGGGATCAGCTTGTCGGCCCGCAGGATCGCCCAATCATCCACGATGCGGGAGTCGTAGCTGCCAGAGGATTTCTGTTCATCAATCTTGAACTGGTAGGTTAAAGAGGCCTTGCCACCCTCAGGTTTCCAGATGGCCTTGCCATCGCTGACTGCCAGCGGATCGCTACTCTCTACTTGATGGTGGCGCTCCTGGTCTAGATGGAGCACCAGCTTCCTGGGCAGCGCCTCCCCCTCGAGTTCGATACGAACAGCAGCCACTCCCTCCCCGGGCTTGATCTGGGCGAGATACTGGATCTCAAAACGCTCTGTGGCCGCCTGCGTAGCACTGCTGAAAACCAGCAAAACAGCCAGGCAGAAAAATACGGGCTTTAGCCTATGGAAATACATCGCACTCCCGAAACTGTTGTGATTTTGAGGTTGGACAGGGTGGGTGTCCCAGAGTGCCATGCAGTTTACGCTACCTGCCCGAAGATCTCTGACTGATGGTTCTCAATGGTGACCGACCAGGGGCACTTCGTCGCTGGGGGTAATATTGGGTGGGCGGCAGGGGGCGCTGTGAGCGGGAGTGTCGCGGGGCCCGTCGTTATCTGCGGGCACAAAAAAGCCCGCTTATTAGCGGGCTCTTCTGAATTTGGTCGGTGAGAGAGGATTCGAACCTCCGACCCCTTCCTCCCGAAGGAAGTGCGCTACCAGGCTGCGCTACTCACCGGTTTCGATGTGCTTCATCAATGAAGCGGGCGGCATTATAACAGCCGCTCGCAGACTGTAAACCACTGATTTAAGAGAAATTAATCTTTTTGCTCGTCAATCTGGCGGATCAGGCCCTCCTGGCAGGTGGAGGCGGCCAGGATACCCTCACGGGTGAACAGCTGTCCGCGGCAGTAGCCGCGGGCGCCGCTGGCCGAGGGGCTGTCAGTGACGTACAGCAGCCACTCATCCGCGCGGAAGTCCCGGTGGAACCACATGGCATGGTCCAGGCTGGCGGGCATCAGGTGCGGATCGAACAGCGAGATGGGGTGCGGCTGCAGGCTCGTGCCCAGCAAAGCCAGGTCGGAAGCGTAGGAGAGGGCGCAGCGGTGTTCAACCGGGTCGTCGGTCATCTCGCCCTCAACCCGGAACCAGAACATGCACTTGGGCTCTCGCACGGATGCGCTGAAATAGCTCTCGGGGTCAACCGGCCGGAAATCAATCATATAGCGGCGCTGGTTTTGTGCGGCGCTGGTCAGTCCCGCTTCTTCAGCGATCTGCTGGGTGTTTTTCAGGGATTCCGGATCGGGAATGTCGCCAGTGGGCATCGGGGCCTGGTGGTCGAAACCTGGCTCCCGGATCTGGAAAGAGGCGGACATGTTGAAGATGGCGCGTCCTTTCTGGCGTGCCACCACTCGCCGGGTGGTGAAACTACCCCCGTCACGGATTGGATCCACGTCGTAGATCACCGGCATCTCGCTGCTCCCCGGCCGCAGGAAGTAGGCGTGCAAGGAGTGGGGAAGGCGTCCCTCGACAGTCCGCGTCGCCGCCATCAGGGCCTGCCCGAGAACCTGGCCGCCAAACAGTATCTTGCGGTAGTTCTCGACATGGTGGCGGCTGCGAAACAGGTTTACGTCGAGCTCCTCGACATCCAGTAAATTACTGAGTTTCTCCATAGTGGCGTGGGGCCTGTAGCTGAGTGAATTCCTTGATAGTAAGTATGGGGCAGGGCGGAGGGCCCCTACCAGCGGCGTGGATCATACCAGCTGTAGCGCTGGCGGCCTTTACGGAATCCACCGTTCAGCTTGACTGCCGGGGACAGCCGGTACCGCCCCGTTACCCGGCAATCTCAGCCCTCTGAAGCTTGCACGCGGACCGGGACACCAACAGCACAGACATCGACGTGATCCGGTCGATACTGGAACCAGTCTTCCGGGCGATGACTGCGCGCACGAATAAGCTCCCTGAAACTCGCAGAGTCGGTTCGCATCACGTGAACTTGCGGGCGCTCAGTTTCGCGCAATTGGCTGGCAATTCGGGCCTGTTCGATGCGGTTGGTCTCAGGATCTTCCAGCACACCACCGGCTTTACTGCCTCTTGCCAGTTGCTGCACCGCGGACATGCCGCTGATAACCCGCCCAAAGACGGTCGTATTGCGATCCAGGTAGCGCTGGGCTGGACCGATCACGATATAAAAATCGGTGCCACCGCTATCCGGGCTTTGTTCTCTGGCCATTGCCACTGCTCCGTAACAGTGAGTCATCCAGGTCTTACCGGTTTTCGGCTCGCGGGCAGCGGGGAAGCCGCCACTGAATCCGGCCTGGGGGGCATAACCATCCGGGCCGGGCAGCGCCGTAAAGTCTTCTGCTGCAATGCCGGCAGTCGTGAATTCTGCGGGAATGGTTCGCCTGCCCTGGCCGGTATCACGTTCGCCCGCCTGGTCGCCGCCCTGGGCGACAAACCCGTCAATAACCCGATACATGGCAAGGCCGTCATAAAAACCGTGGGCTGCCAGCAGCCGCAGGTTTTTGGTATGCCCCGGGGCAAACTGGTCGGCGAGTTCAATCATGACCGGCCCCCCGGGCAGCTCGAGGATCAACAGGTTTTCCGCCCGGACCTGTCGCCACTCATCGGCAGGTGCCTGGGCAATGATCTCTCCCGGGGTGCGAATCGCCTTTTCGGCGCTTTGTTTCTCATTCCCCAGGGTGTCATTGCCGTAAGCTAATATGATCAGCAGCAATGAAAAGCGCGCCAAATGGCGTATTGAAATCCCTGCAGGCATTCTGCTCTTCCTTTCTGTCGTTGTTGTTCTGCGCGGGGCGTTGACCGCATGTTACCGGCTTCTGTGCTCGGGCTCAGCAGTAAGCACGTAGGAGATTGCGAATAAGTTGACCAATGCGCTTTTCCAAGTTGCATGAATTGCCTATCATTCATGAATGAACAGTCAATTTCAGTCTCAAAGTTCAAGGACAGGTAAGGTCGCAGGTATGGACAAGGCAAAAGAGAAGGTGCAGCGCTTTCGGGCCCGGGAGCAGCGTATTCTGGATGCCGCCCTGGAGCTTCTGCTGGAGCATGGTGAAGAAAAGGTCACAGTGGAGCAGATCGCCGAGCGGGTAGATATCGGCAAGGGCACCATCTACAAGCATTTTATCTCCAAGACGGAGATCTACATGCGCCTGCTGATGGACTACGAGAAGTCGCTGACCGAGCGGATCAAGTCCGCTGTGGCCTCGGCAGAAAAAGGTGATATTACCGCCCCCGCTCGGGCTTACTTTGAATCCCGTATGGCGGATCCTGCCAAAGACCGGCTTTTCCAGCGTCTTGAAGAAAAGATCATCGCGCTTAATCTGGCACCCGAAATGATCGCGGATCTTCACGCCATTCGTAACTCCAATGCAGAGGCCCTGAACCGGGTCTTTGAGCGCCGGATGGAAGAGGGCAAGCTGAAGCGCGTTCCCGCCTATTTCTACTACTCCACCTACTGGGCCCTGGTCCAGGGTGCGGTAGAGCTTTACCACTCCCGCTCTTTTGCCGACGTCATCGAGGATCGCGAAGGGCTGATGGAGTTCATCATGGATGTGGGTGTGCACATCGGTGACGTCTCCGGGCGCCGGGCGGGAGAGCAGGAACAGCCCCATCAGCCAGGCGGCACCCCGGGGTCGTCTTTTGGCTGAGCCACTGTTCGAACAGCTGCAGAAGCTCCAGGAAGAGTTCACCGGCCACCCGCAGGTGAACAGCTGGCACCCGGAGCTCTGTGGGGACATGGATATGCTGATTGCCCGCGACGGCCGCTGGATCCACGAGGGTACCGAGGTGCAACGGGAAGCGCTGGTGCGCCTGTTTGCCAGTATCCTGCGCAGGGAGGGCGATGACTATTTTCTCGTCACTCCGGTGGAGAAGTGGCGTGTTCATGTGGAGGACGTGCCCTTTCTCGCTACCCAGGTGGCTCGGGGGAAGCGCAACGGTGAGCCGCTGCTGTTGTTCACCACCAATACAGGCGATGTCGTGCCCTTGACGCGCAACGCCGGCTGGAGCCTCCGGCCTTTTGGCGATCAGTCGCAGCCGGTGCCCTATGTCGAGGTGCGCGATGACCTCTGGGCGCGTGTCTCCCGCGAGGTGTTTTACCAACTGGTAAACTGGGCGATGGAAGATCAGGCCCAAAAGGGCAGTGGCGATGCAGCCCATGCTGAGCTTGATATCATCAGTGACGGCGAACGCTTCCCGTTGGGGAGCTATTGAGTTTAACTCCCTGTTCAGGAGCCCCCTGTTTTCTTTTTGCCCCATTCGAATTTTCCCGCTCCCGCTCTCACTATCGCACCAGTTGCGTCACACGTTTGGTCCCCCCTGATCTCCTCCATCCATACTGGCTGATTCTGTCCCTGAACTTAATCGCACTGCGACTGGAAAAATCCCACATCGATTAGATAATCCCTGTTGCTGAAACCTGTTTGCAACAATAGTTTCACAAAGTGCGGCCTCAGGAAATTTTCTAGCAAAAACCCTGATTCTCGCGCTACTGGGTAACATTTCCGAAATATTCCGCTCCTACACTCCCCCTCGTCCGAATCGCTCCGGCGACAAAAAAATCACGATTTCGAGGTTTCCAGGAATCCGGATTTACAGGTTCAGGACGCACAGCTGAATCATAAAACGAATTTTTGGTTGCCTATTTTTTGCAACACTTCCTGTTAGGGGGAATCCATGAAGCACGTAAACAGCAAACTGCTGCTCTCTGCCGCAATCGCCGCTCTGCTGGCCGGCTGTGACAGCGGTGGTATCAACATCGAGCCTGAAACCATCGACAACTCCGTCGACAACTCCGTGGTTGGCGGCGGTAATTCTGAGGACAACCCTTGCGCTTCTTACGAGAAGAGCGGCCAGGTTCAGCAGGGTTCATTTGACGGAACCAACTGTACTTATGCTGCAAGCTTTGTTGATTCCGGTAACGCCCTGACTCAGGACCTGTTCATTCCGGCCCTGGAAAATGATGGTGTACACATTTTTGAAGGCAGCCTGTTCGTAGGTAATAACTACGACGACGACGCCACCATGGCCGCTGCCGGCATCGCCGAAGGTGGTGACGGTGCGAAGCTGACCATCGAGGCTGGCTCCACCATTGCTTTCCCGAACAACACCAAGTTCATCGTGATTAACCGCGGATCCCAGCTGTTTGCTGTGGGTACTCCGGACGCGCCGATCACTTTCACTTCCACTTCTGACGCCATTGACAATGCAGTTGCTTTCGACGCTGTACAGCAGTGGGGCGGCATGGTGATCAATGGTTTCGGTATCACCAACAAGTGCTCCTACGACGCCAACCTGCAGACTTCTGAGTGTCATATCCTGGCCGAAGGTGCTGCCGGCAAAGATCAGTCAAACTATGGTGGCGACAACAATGCTGATAACTCCGGTCAGCTCGAATACGTCCGCGTCAAGCACACCGGTGCCCAGGTCGCCAGTGGTGACGAGCTGAACGGCATTACCTTCAGCTCCGTTGGTAGCGGCACTATCGTTAAAAACCTTCAGGTTTACTCCACTTACGACGATGGCATCGAGATGTTCGGTGGTGCAGTAAGCTTTGAAAACTACCTGGCCATGTACGTTCGTGATGACTCCATCGATATCGACGAGGGATGGGCTGGCTCCATTACCAACGCCCTGGTTATCCAGAGCGAGACCGATGGCAACCACTGCATCGAGTCTGATGGCATCGGCAGCTATGACGATAAAGATGCTGCATTCATCGATGGCGTTATCTCACAAGGCATCAACAGCCGTCCGGTTATTGACGGTCTGACCTGCATCATCTCTGCTAACGGCGCCGATACCGCAACCCATGATCCGGGTGCTGGCTGGCGCTTCCGTGAGGCGATCTTCCCGAAGATCACCAACTCCATGGTTGTTGGCTCTTTCAGTGCCGATACAACCGGTGTTGACGGAAGCAACTACTGCCTGCGTGTAGAGGACCCCGAGACCCTGGTTGAAGCAGAAGTTGGCACTGAACTGCAGATCGAATCCAACATTTTTGCCTGTGAAGATCGCACCAAGGGCGGCCCGGTTGGCACCCAGACTCTGGAAGAGTGGGCTGTTGCCAACGGAAACGTCTTCGCTGATATCACCGGTGCTGTAGATCCGACTGCTATGGCCAATACCGAGCTGCAGATTCTGGAGGGTGTACCGTCTGTATTCTCCATCGACGCTGCCTCCATGCAGGTGAATGGAGCCGCGATTGGTATCAGCCCGATTGAGCGTGCCTACTTCGGTGCCCTGAGCCAGGGTGATCTGGACTGGACCCTGGGCTGGACCTACGGTCTGCACAACGGCGAAGCACTGTGGTTCGCAAACTAAGTAGAAGAACTGGTTGGGGACTGAGTCCCTGATCCCCTTGGGGCGCCACTTTCGCACAGGGAGTCGGCGCCCCGTTTGCTTCTATCACAGTGATACTCAGGAACGATAAGAGGCCTGGAAATGGTTAAGAACGAAAAATTTCAAAGAGCGCCGCTGGTACTGGCTATGGCCACGGCCTCAACACTCGCATCCAGCGTTATAGCGCAAGATGCCGGGCTGGTGGATACAGCTGGCAGCTCTGCCCCGCAGATGGCAGCTCCTAAAATTGAGGAAGTGATGGTTCAGGGGCGCCTGCGCGACTCAGCCGAAATGCTGATCAATGAGCGCCTGGAAGATGAAGTTGTAACAGATTTGCTCGGCTCCGAAATGATCAGCCGGGTAGGTGACTCTACTGTCGCGGCGGCACTGCGCCGTGTTTCCGGCTTGTCACTGGTTAATGACAAGTTTGTATACGTCCGCGGTTTGGGTGAGCGCTACTCCAGCACCACCATGAATGGTGCCACGGTCCCATCACCAGACCTGACCCGGAATGTGATTCCCCTGGACATCTTCCCGACCTCCGTTGTTGATTCCCTGTCGGTGCAGAAATCATACTCTGCCGACCAGGCAGCAACTTTCGGTGGTGGTAACGTCGACATCCGAACCAAGGGTATTCCCGACGACCTGACTTACTCATTGGAAGTCGGCACTGGTATGAATACCGAAACCGATGGCGACGTATTGAGCTACCGCGGCGGTGACGATGATGACTTCGGTGCTGATGACGGCACTCGGGATCTTCCGGGCGAGATCGATTGGTATCTGGACCGGTTCCAGGGCGATCTCAGTGTCGCTAACATTCGCGATACCCTGGTCAAGGAAGGTCGGGAGTTCTCCTCTCCGCAGCAGGCTTTTGCTGTCGCTCAGCAGCTGAACCGTGACATCGCGACCTATCTCAACCGTGATGTAGCGATTGAGGAGGATTCCAGTTCGCCTGATTCTGACATCAAAGGTAGCGTCGGCAATCGCTTGTACATTGGTGACGACTGGGAAGTAGGCTTCCTGGCCGGCGCATCGTACAAGAACAAATGGCGTGAAGAAGAGCGTATCAAGCGCAGCTTTGGCGCACCCGATGAGCAGTTTGACTCACAGAATAAGTCCACTTATTCCGTTGACCTGAGTGGAAACCTGAACCTCGGTATTCGCTACGCGGATGAGCACGAGATTGAGACCACCAGCCTCTACCTGCGCAATACTGACGATGAAACTGCGGTCAGTGATTATTTCAACGAAAACCGTCAGGCCGGTGAAGGGCGTGGTTTCCGTGAATACACTATCAAGTACGAAGAGCGTGACCTGTTCGTTAATCAGGCAAAAGGTCGTCACTCTCTCGGGGCCGCCACCAGGGAAATCCTTCCCGGTGCTTCTCTGCTGAGCTGGGTTCCCGAAGAGCTGTCTTTGGATTGGCATTACTCAGAAGCCACCGCAGCTACCGATATTCCCAATGAGGTGACAATTCAGTCTGACACCGTGACCAATGAAGTCGATGAGGTGGTCAGCTCGAGTGTCTCTGTCGGCAACACCAGCGCCAATTTCCGCTTTACCAAGCTGGAAGACAAGGTCAAGGATTATGGTTGGAGTGCGACTCTGCCCCTGGAGTTCAGCACTTCAACGCTGGAACTGACCGGTGGCTTTGCTCGTAATGAAAAGGGTCGCAGCTACAAGGAAACCGAGTTTAACCTGGGTGCACTGGATGTCGATAGCGTTGACTCCCTGAGCGGTTCCGTGGATCAGGTTTTCGGTGACGAAAACATCACCGATCCGAATAACAACTTTGTATTTGGTCGTGCAGGAGCGAACAATCAGAGCTACCTTGCAGCCACTCTGACTGATGCGGCCTTTGGTAAGTTCGACTGGACCATCAATGAAACCTGGCGGGTTTCTGCCGGCGCTCGTTGGGAGGACTACAACCAGGTTGCCCTGGACTGGAACCCCTACGGTTACACTGTCGAGAATCCGCAGATCACATCGGATGCCGAGGAACTGGAGGAGTCCACGTTCTCCGAGGATGCTGTTTATCCCGCGCTCGCGCTTACCTACATGAGCTCGCTGTGGGCTGAAACATTCCAGCTGCGTTTCGGTGCCAGCAGGACCGCAGTCCGCCCGGACCTCCGAGAAATCACGGACGCGATCTACATTGATCCGATTACCGATGAGCAGATCAAGGGTAACCCGAATGCCCGCCCATCTGAGATCAGTAACTTCGATTTACGTGCTGAGTGGTTTTTCGGCAACGGCGACAACCTGACGCTGTCTGCGTACTACAAAGACATCACCAGCCCAATCGAATTCTTCGAGCTGGGTTCCAGTGATACCAATGTCGCGCGGGAGATCATCAACGCTGAGTCCGGTGAAATCACCGGCTTTGAGATTGAAGGCCTGAAGACCATGGGCTTCCTGGGCGAGACCATGGACAGCTTCTTCGTCCAGGGCAACATTACGCTACAGGATTCCGAGCTGGTGGCAGGCGTTGAGGCAGATGCACCGACCAACCCGGTTCGTGAGATGACGGGTGCCTCTGAGCATGTGGTTAACATGCTCATCGGCTTTGACTCACCGGATGGCCATCATGCTGCGACGCTGGGCTACAACGTGTTCGGGGAGCGCCTGTACCTGGCGGGCCGTAATGGTTCCCCGGATGCTTTCGAGCAGCCGTTCCACTCTCTGGACCTGACTTACTCCTGGTACCCCACCGAGGAGATGACGATCAAGGCCAAGATGCAGAACCTGCTGGATGAGTCGATTGAAATCGAGCGTGCTGGCGTCATCGTTTATGAGGAGCAACCAGGATCCAATTTCTCTCTGAGTGCCCAATACCAATTCTAAGTTTCTGAATTTGGAAGTTCGAACACATAAAGGTGGATGCTTGAGCCGGGGCTGAAACAGCCCTGGCTTTTTTCGTTTTACGTGTGGTTATCCCACCGAGCGCAAATGGTGCTTGAAGTCCTCCACCAGCTTGGCCGTTTGAATCACCTCACAACACTGCCCATCAAGCCGTTCTACACAATTGTCCTGCTGAGCCTGGCTGACGGTGGCAGTGGCATCCGAGACCAGCACCGGGCAGTAGCCGTAGTCTGCCGCAGCGCGGATGGTGGATTCGATACTGGTGTTGGTATGGACCCCGCAGCAATAGATTTGCTGAACATCCAGCTGCACCAACAGTGCGTGGATGTTGGTGTTACCGAAAGGCCCGGATCCGGTCTTGTTGATGATCAGTTCGTCCCCACGTGGTATCACCGAGTCAATAAATTCCGACTCCCGCGAGCCGGGTGTCGCCAGTAGCTCCGCGCGTTTTTGCCAGAATGTACGCTCACGGCCATCCCGGGTCTTGGTGCGGGTGCGGATATGCAATACCTCGATACCCTTGTCCCGGAAAATTGCCTGGAGCTTTTGTACGTTGGGCAGGGTTTCGTTGTCGAGGCGGTCGAAAAAGTATTCCTGCTCCTCATTGCTGAAGCGACAGTTATCGCCGGCGGCAAAAATTCCCTCTCCGCGCACGGCGCAGAGGTGTTGTAGGTCGATGCAGAGCAGGGCGGATTTCATCGCTTACCTCGCCGTTGTGATTCGCCTGGCGCCTGAAACTACTCTCAGTGTAGCCGCGGTCCGCCACTTTGGCGGAAAGTGACAGGAGCGCCCGGAGCGGTCAGCCAGCAATCGAAGGGCACAAAAAAGGGCGCTCATTGAGCGCCCTGTAAATGCAATGGTAGACCGGTTGGTCTTACATGTTCGGGTAGTTGGGACCGCCACCGCCCTCAGGCGCCACCCAGACGATGTTCTGGGTGGGATCCTTGATATCACAGGTCTTACAGTGCACGCAGTTCTGCGCGTTGATCTGGAAGCGCTTGCCGCCGGCGTCCTCGACCACCTCGTAGACCCCTGCAGGGCAGTAGCGCTGGGCCGGTTCGTCGTAGATCGGCAGGTTGTGATTGAGCGGGATTTCGTCGTCCTTCAGGGTCAGGTGACAGGGCTGATCCTCTTCGTGGTTGGTGTTGGAGATAAACACCGAGGACAGCTTGTCGAAGCTGAGCACGCCGTCGGGCTTCGGATAATCGATCTTCTTGCAGTCCGCCGCGGGCTTCAGCTGGGCGTGGTCCGGCTTGGTGTCGCGCAGGGTCCACGGAAGCTTGCCCTGGAAGATGTTGATATCGATGAACGCGTAAGCAGAGCCCAGGATGTTGCCGAACTTGTGCTGGGCGGGGCCGAAATTGCGCTGCTTGTGGAGCTCCTTCCAGGCCCAGCTGTTGCGGTACTCGTCCGCAAATGCGGTGATCTCGTCACTGGCGCGCTCGGCGCCCAGGGCTTCAACCACGGTCTCGGCGGCGACCATGCCGGACTTCATCGCGGTGTGGTTGCCCTTGATCTTGGCAAAGTTCAGGGTTCCGGCGTTGTCACCGATGAGCAGGCCGCCCGGGAAGGTCATCTTGGGCTGGGACTGCAGGCCCCCCTTGGTGATGGCTCGCGCGCCATAGGCCACTCGCTGACCACCCTCCAGGTACTGTTTGATGACCGGGTGGTGCTTGTAGCGCTGGAACTCGTCAAACGGGCTGACGTGCGGGTTGCTGTAGGCGAGGTCGGTAATCAGGCCAACTACCACCTGGTTGTCCTCCAGATGGTAAAGGAAGCCACCACCGTGGGAGCCGCTCTCGTCCAGGGGCCAGCCTGCGGTGTGGACTACCAGGCCAGGCTGGTGCTTGTCGTCGGCGACCTTCCAGATCTCCTTGATACCGATACCGTAATGCTGCGGATCTGCATCTTCATCCAGCTTGAAATGGGAGATCAGCTGTTTACCCAGGTGACCGCGGCAGCCCTCGGCAAAGAGGGTGTACTTGGCGTGCAGTTCCATGCCCGGCATGTAGGAGTCTTTCTCGCCACCGTCGGCAGAAACACCCATATCGCCAGTGGCGATGCCCTTAACAGAGCCGTCTTCGTTGTACAGCACTTCTGCCGCGGCAAAACCGGGGAAGATCTCCACGCCCAGGTTTTCTGCCTGTTCGGCAAGCCAGCGGCAGAGGTTGCCCAGGCTGATGATGTAGTTGCCTTCATTGTGCATGGTGCTGGGCACAAAGAGGTTGGGGATGCGCGTCGCCTTTTCAGCGCCACCCATGACATAGATGTCATCGCCCTTGACGGCGGTATTGAGGGGTGCGCCGCGATCTTTCCAGTCCGGGAACAGCTCGTTCAGGGCGGTGGGTTCGAATACCGCGCCGGAGAGGATGTGGGCCCCGACTTCAGAGCCTTTCTCTACCACGCAAACGGAAATGTCTTCGTTCAGCTGGCGAATACGACAGGCCGCGGCCAGGCCCGCTGGGCCGGCTCCTACGATCACTACATCGTACTCCATTGATTCGCGTTCCACGGCGCTCTCCTCAGCTAGTTTCACGGTTTTACCGGGCTCGAGGGCCCTTTGCTTTTATATTGGTCGCGGATTATATCGGTGTTTATTCAACCCTACCAATTGCAGGAGTATCCATTTCCCGTGGCAAATATGCTGTATTTCAATAGGTTAGGGTGACCGGATTAGCGGGTTTTATTCTCAGTGATAGATCTGGTGAATGGGCCGGGCAGGGGGGATCACCCTATTGATTTTGCTCTATAGAAGGCTCAACATACACCGCGTTCAAACAACTGTTTGACTCAACGATCCGATTCGTTCGCGATTTGACCTGTCAGTCGCGGCTTTTAAACAGATTACCGAGACGGGATTTCCATGAAAGTTCTTGTAGCTGTGAAACGCGTTGTCGACTACAACGTCAAGGTTCGCCCGAAGGCGGACGGTAGTGACGTCGACACTGCCAACGTGAAAATGTCTATCAACCCCTTCTGCGAAATTGCTGTAGAAGAGGCCGTACGCTTGAAGGAGAAGGGCGTTGTCAGCGAGATAGTCGCCGTTTCCATGGGACCCAAGCAGTGCCAGGAGCAGATTCGCACCGCACTGGCGCTGGGCGCTGACCGGGGCATCCTGGTCGAGACCGACGAAGAGCTGCAGCCGCTGGCGGTTGCCAAGTGCCTGAAAGCCATCGTCGAGAAAGAAGAGCCGCAGATGGTCATTATGGGCAAGCAGTCCATCGATGGTGACAACAACCAGACCGGCCAGATGCTGGGCGCCCTCACCGGTATGGCCCAGGGCACCTTTGCCTCCGAAGTCGTTGTTGAAGATGGCTCCGTAAAGGTCACCCGTGAGATCGACGGCGGCCTGCAGACTGTCGAGCTAAAGCTCCCTGCAGTAGTGACCACCGATCTGCGCCTGAACGAGCCGCGCTACGCGTCTCTGCCAAACATCATGAAGGCCAAGAAAAAGCCCCTCGACACCAGCACTCCGGCCGATCTGGGTGTCGATATCGCCCCCCGCACCAAGACCCTGAAGGTCGAGCCGCCGGCCGAGCGCCAGGCTGGTGTTAAGGTCGCCGACGTGGCGGAACTGGTAGAAAAACTGAAGAACGAGGCGAAGGTAATCTGATGAGCATTCTCGTTATTGCAGAACACGACAACGCCGAACTGAAGGGCGCCACGCTCAACACCATCGCCGCGGCCAAGGCCATCGGTGGTGACATTCATGTCCTCGTTGCCGGCGCCGGCTGCGGCGCAGTTGCCGAATCGGCAGCCAAGGTCGAGGGCGTTTCCAAGGTGCTGCTGGCTGATAATGCGGCCTACGAGCACCAGTTGGCGGAGAACGTTGCCAAACTGGTCGGGGACCTGGGTAAGGATTACGGTCATATCCTGGCGCCCGCCACCACCACTGGCAAGAACATGCTGCCGCGCGCCGGCGCACTCCTGGATGTGCAGCCGATTTCCGACATCATCGCCGTCGAGAGCGCCGATACTTTCAAGCGCCCGATCTACGCCGGTAACGTGATTGCGACCGTGCAGAGCTCTGACGCGATCAAGGTGATCTCCGTGCGCGCGACCGCGTTCGATGCGGTTGCGGCCGAGGGCGGCAGCGCCGCGGTTGAGAGCGTCGACATCGCTGACGATGCCGGTGTTTCCTCTTTCGTTGGCGAAGAACTGGCCGAATCCGACCGTCCCGAGCTGACCGCTGCGAAGGTGGTGATCTCCGGTGGTCGCGGCATGCAGAATGGCGAAAACTTCGAGATGCTCTACAAGCTGGCCGACAAGCTCGGCGCGGCAGTGGGCGCATCCCGCGCGGCGGTTGATGCCGGGTTTGTCCCGAATGACATGCAGGTTGGCCAGACCGGCAAGATCGTAGCCCCGGATCTGTATATCGCGGTCGGCATCTCCGGTGCCATCCAGCACCTGGCGGGGATGAAAGACTCCAAGGTGATTGTGGCCATTAACAAGGATGAGGAGGCGCCGATTTTCTCCGTCGCTGACTACGGTCTGGTCGCGGATCTCTTTGACGCTGTGCCGGAGCTGGAAACAAAATTGTAATTTTCGCTTAATATACTGGCGGGCATTGAAAGGGCGGCGTTTGCCGCCCTTTTACTGCCAGTTAGGTTGGCTCGTGTCGGGTGCGGTAGTAACCTGCGCCAGGATCGACGGAACACCAGGGACCGCGAGATGTGATCGACGCCGATGATGGAACATTGCCTTTCTGGTAGTGACGAATGAGAATAGGCGTCAAAGATCAATAATTTCGGTCAATCGCGGATTGGCCTTCAGGGTTGTTCATGTCGGCACTACAGCGATTTAGTCGGGCGATGCCCTCCGGGGTGGCAAACCGGCCCTTCCCACGTGGTGTGATTGCCTCGGTTGCCATTGTCGGCGCCTGGCTCCTCACCAATATATTGGCATATGGTGCCAGTCTCATTCCATCCTCTTCGGAGGAGTCCCTTTTGGCTGCCCGTGATACCGCGGGGATTCGGCCACAGAGCAGCGCAACTCTGCCCAGCACCCCGTTCTTCGGGTTGGCAGTTGTTGGGCCTGCTGCTGAGCCGGAGCTGGATCTTGCCAATATTCCCATTACGCAACTGAACCTCGTGCTCTCCGGCGTGCTGGATAACAGCGAGGAGAACAAGGCCAGTGCGCTGGTGGCGGAGCGCGGCAAGCCGGCCCAGCGGCTGTTTGTGGGCGACAGGTTGCCCGGGGGGGCGGAGCTGTATTCTGTGGCCACTGATCACATCATCCTGCGCCGCAATGGCAAGATGGAAAAGCTGACCTATCCCGATGAGGACGGTCGGCCCAGTGTTCCCCTAGGAAACTTCACTACGAACAACTTTTCCCGCCCGGCCGCAAGGGGCGGCGCGGAGAGCAATCAGGATCGCTCAGAAAAACAACAATCGATCCGGGAGCGCCTCGAGCAGTTACGCAGTCTCGCGAGGGAGCGCCGGGCAGAGCGATAGATAAATCGCCGTCACCGGACCGGAAATATTCTTTTTTTGACCAAGACCATTTGAGAAAGAGCCAGACAAATAATGAAGAGGATGTTTATTCATCGACTGCTAGCAGTCGGGCTGGGATTGCTTTTGTCCACTGTGGCGCTGGCTCAACCCCCGGAGCGGGTTACGCTCTCACTCGATAACGCCGATATCCGTGACCTGATCAATTGGGCAGCGGATTTCACCGGCAAGAACATCATTGTGCACCCCAATGTGAAGGGCAAGGTTACCGTGGTCGCCGGTGATCCCATGACTCACGATGAAGCGTTTGACGTCTTCATGTCTGTGCTACAGGTGAATGGTTTCAGCCTGGTGGAGCAGGGGGGCACCTGGAAAGTGGTGCCGGATGCGCTGGCCAAGCAGCAGGCGATTCCTGTAGTCGGGGATAGCATCCGTGCTCCGGCGGAGTCCCTGGTGGTACGCACGGTACGGGTGGAGAATATCTCCGCGTCCCAGCTGATCGCCATGCTGCGCCCGCTCATCCCCCAGACCGGCCACCTGGCGGCCTATGCCGACACCAATACGCTCATCATCGCCGATCGCGCCGCGAATATTGAACAGATAGTGCGCCTGGTGAGGCAGCTGGATCGGGCCGGTGCCATCGATATCGAACTGGTCCCGCTGCAGTTTGCTTCCGCCAAGGAGGTAAAGCAGGTACTGAATGAATTGCTGCAGTCCGGCGCCAAGCAGGCGGGCAATGATGTCCAGCCACTGCGCATTGCCGTGGATGAGCGCTCCAACTCGGTGTTGCTCACCGGCGATCCGGTAACCCGGCAGCAGCTCAAGAATGTGATCCGCCGCCTCGACCAGCCCCTGGACGGTGAGGGCAATACGGCGGTGGTGTATGTCCAGTACGCCAATGCGGCCGACCTGAAACCGATTCTGGAGGGTATGAGCGGCAGCATCCAGAAGACCGAGAAGGACCAGCAGGCCGCGGATGTCGAGGTCAGTATCCAGGTCAACGAGTCTCTGAACTCCCTTGTGCTTACGGCACCGCCGGCGCTGCTTGAGACCATGAAGGGTGTGATTGCCAAGCTGGACGTGCGTCGGGCCCAGGTGCTGATTGAGGCGATCATCGTCGAGGTAACCGAAGGGTCCGGCAGCGACCTGGGGATCCGCTGGATAGCCGGTGCCAACGATGACGTAGTGGCGGGCTTCAACAATGACGCGTCGCCGAATCCCATCGTCGATGACGACGGCAATGTACTGTCGGAGTTCAACCCCGCTTCACTGAATCCGCTCAACCTGCTCGGCACAGGCCTCAACCTGGGCTACCTGAGTGGGACCGATGTGCGCGCAGTGGTCAATGCGGTGGCGACCCAGAACAATGCCAATATCCTTTCCACGCCCACCATCATGGCGCTGGACAACGAGGAGGCAGAGATCCTGGTGGGCCAGAATGTGCCCTTCATTACCGGTGAGCAGTTGTTGTCCGGCGCCAACAACGATCCCTTTACCACGATTCAGCGCCAGGACGTCGGTACGACGCTCAAGGTGACGCCGCGGGTCAACAACAACAATTCCGTCACCCTGGATATTGAACAGAAGGTCGAGAACGTCCTGCCTTTTGCTGAAGGCGCGACCGGGGCCTCCGATATCGTCACCAGCAAGCGGGAGATTCGCACCCGCGTACTGATCGATGACGGTGCCATTCTGGTGCTAGGCGGATTGATCGAGGATCAGGTCAGTGAGAACACCTCCAAGGTACCGCTGCTGGGCGATCTCCCCGGTATCGGGCGCCTGTTTCGCTCCTCCAGCAAGGATGTGAGCAAGACCAACCTGATGGTCTTCCTGCGCCCGAAAATCCTGAGCACCCAGGTTGCCGGTTACGAGGAGACCCGTGAGCGCTATCTGGACCTTCAGGAGAAGCAATTCCGTATTCGTGACAAGACCAGTGTGATCTGGGACTGGCACCGCGGTGATGTCCTGCCCGACTTGCTGCCCCCGACAGGCAGCTACGAGGGCGAGGGCGCACCGGTTGAGGTACTTGAGGTAGAAAAATGACCGTAGACACGGCCTCTGTGGAGACCGGGGTAAAGCGTCTTCCGTACGCCTTCGCCAAGCGGCACCGGGTGTTGCTTGTCAGTGACGCGGGGCAGACCCGCTGTCAGTACGTGGCACCGCTGGATCCCAGTGTGCTGGCGGAAGTCCAGCGTTTGTGCGGATTCCCGGTGGATATCGAGGCCGTTGGGGACGATGTGTTTCAGTCCTCCCTGCAGCAGGAATATGAAAACCGCGAGGGTGGCAATCTCTCCGATGTTGAGGGTCTGGGTGACGATCTGGATCTCGCCGCCGTGGCTGATTCCCTGCCGGAAACCGAGGATCTTCTGGAGCAGGAGGACGATGCGCCAATCGTCCGCCTTATCAATGCCATCTTTGCCGAGTCCCTGAAGCAGGGGGCGTCTGACATCCATATTGAGACCTTCGATAAGAAGCTCGTGGTGCGCTTTCGCGTGGACGGCGTGCTGCGGGAAGTGCTGGAGCCACGTCGGGCGCTGGCACCGCTGCTGGTTTCCCGCATCAAGGTAATGGCCAAACTGGATATCGCCGAGAAGCGTGTGCCCCAGGACGGCCGTATCTCCCTGCTGATGGGGGGGCGCGAGGTGGATGTCCGCGTATCCACCATGCCCTCCAGTGCCGGCGAGCGGGTGGTGATGCGGCTGCTGGACAAGCAGGCGGGCAAGATGGACCTGACCAGGCTCGGTATGGCGGGCTCTGACCTGAAGGTGATGACCGAGCTACTCGGTCGCCCCCACGGCATTTTGCTGGTGACCGGCCCCACCGGCTCTGGTAAAACCACAACTCTGTATGCCGGGCTCGGCAGTATCAATAATCGGGAGAAGAACATTCTCACGGTCGAGGACCCGGTGGAGTACAACCTGGAAGGGGTGGGGCAGACCCAGGTCAATGCCAAGGCCGACATGACCTTTGCCCGGGGTCTGCGGGCGATCCTGCGCCAGGACCCGGACGTGGTGATGGTGGGTGAGATTCGTGACCTGGAAACCATGCAGATTGCGATTCAGGCATCCCTTACCGGCCACCTGGTGCTCTCCACCCTGCACACCAATACCGCCCTGGGTGCGGTGACGCGCCTGGTGGACATGGGCATCGAGCCATTCCTTCTCTCCTCCAGCCTGATCGGCGTGCTGGCACAACGACTGGTCCGCGTGCTGTGCCCCGAGTGTAAACAGCCTCACACCGCGGATCCCGGCGAGCGCCGGCTTCTGAATGTGGATGGGGCGGGGGAGACCATCATCTACCGCCCGGCGGGCTGCGAGCACTGCAACCACAGCGGTTACGTTGGGCGGGTCGGCATCTATGAGCTGGTACCGGTCAATGAAACCATGCGTCAGTTGATTCACGACCGGGCCTCCGAGAGTGCGCTGGTGGTTGAGGCGCGCAAGGTTGCACCCAGTATCCGCGAGGACGGCGTGGCCAAAGTGCTGGCAGGTATCACTTCCCTGGAGGAAGTGTTGCGGGTCACCCAGGAGTCCTGACCGTGGCTGCTTTCGAATACATTGCCCTTACCGACTCGGGACGCAAGAATCGCGGAACCCTTGAGGCCGACAGCGCCAAGGCGGCGCGACAACAATTGCGTGCCCGTGGCCTGGTGCCGCTGGAGGTGGGTCCGGCTGCCGAATCCCATGGCGCCGGTGGGGCTTCACTGCTTTCCGGCAGCCCCGGGCTCAGCGTCAAGCACCTGGCCCTGTTGACCCGGCAGATCGCCACCCTGTTGCGGGCGGGGATACCGCTGGAGGAGACCCTCAGCGCCATTGCCAACCAGACCCGCAATGCCAAGATCCGGCGGATCGTTCTGGCGGTTCGGGGCAAAATTCTGGAGGGCCACAGCTTCGCCCAGGCCCTGGGCAGCTTTCCCCGCGCCTTTCCCAAGCTCTACCGGGCCACGGTAGAGGCGGGCGAACACTCGGGTCACCTGGATGAGGTGCTCGAGCGCCTCAGTGAATACGTCGAAAACCAGCAGAAATTCCGCCAGAAGGTGCAACTGGCCCTGATCTATCCGATGGTGCTGGTGCTGGTCTGCGTGCTGGTGGTGACGGGCCTGATGGTTTACGTGGTGCCGGATGTGATCGAGGTCTTTACCGGCACCGGCCAGGTGTTGCCACTGCCCACCCGGATACTGGTAGCCATCAGCGACTTCATCGCTGCCTGGGGCTGGCTGGTGCCACCGGTGCTTATCGCGCTGGCGTTTGGCGCCGTGATGATGCTGCGGCAGCCCGCTATCCGCTATCGCTTCCACCATCGATTGCTGGAGCTGCCGGTGATCGGCTGGCTGGTGCGCGGCGCACAGTGCGCCCGCTATGTGGGCACGCTGGCGATTCTTACCGGTAGCAGTGTGCCTCTGGTGCAGGCCATGGGCATCGCCAGTGGCGTGATGAGTAACGAGTTCCTCAAAGAGCGGCTGCAGGCGGCACAGAAGTCCGTGCGGGAGGGCGGCAGCCTGCGCAAGGCGCTGGAAGATGTGGAGTACTTTCCGCCGATGATGATTTACATGATTGCCAGTGGTGAGTCTTCCGGCAGCCTCGATGAGATGCTGGGCCGCGCTGCCGAATCCCAGGAGCAGGACCTGCAGAGCGCGGTTACCGCATTCGTGAGCCTGTTTGAGCCGGCGATGCTGTTGCTGATGGCGGCCATCGTGCTCTTTATCGTGATGGCGATCATGATGCCCATCATGAGCATGAATCAGATGGTGATTTGACCGGCTTTCACTGCCGGACTGACACCCGGGCGCGATACAGCGCGAACAAGAGAACCGTGACAGAGAGTGATGTTATGAAAAACCTTCGAAAAAATGGCGGCTTCACGCTAATCGAAATCATGGTGGTGATCGTGATTCTCGGGGTGCTGGGCGCGCTGGTGGTTCCCAATATCATGGGCCGCACCGGAGAGGCACGGATGAAAGCCGCAGTGGCTGATCTTCGCGCCATCGAAACCGCGCTGGATATGTACAGGATGGACAACTTTGTCTACCCGAGCACGGATCAGGGCCTGCAGGCGCTGGTGAACAAGCCGAGCGGGTTCCCGGAAGCCAAAAACTGGACGCAGCCCTACCTCAAGCGCGAGGCCAAGGATCCCTGGGGTAATGAGTACCAGTACATCAGCCCGGGGAGCGAGGGCCCCTACGACCTGTTCAGTCTCGGCGCCGATGGCAAGCCGGGCGGTGAGGGCGAGGCGGCCGACCTGTTCGCCTCCGAGCTCTGACAGATAGTCGATCCGGACCATGAGAGCTGTGCCGGGCCGCAACCGCGGCTTCACACTGATCGAGTTGCTGGTGGTGATCGTGATCATCGCGGTGCTCGCCGGTATGGCAGTGGTTTCACTCGGCGGAGCTGGTGGGCGTGCCTGGAGCGCGGAGGTCCAGCGCCTCGCCAATCTGTTGCAGCTGGTGGCGGACCGGGCCCTGATCGACAAGGCGCACTACGGTGTCGTGTTCGAGCCGGATAGTTACACTGTGGTGCGGTTTGATCCCCAGACCATGTCCTGGCAATCTCTCGACGAGCTGGGGCAGGCCAGCAGTGCCGCGCGCTTCATGTCACATCAATTGCCCGCCAACATCCGTCTTGAAGTCCTCAATGAGGCGGAACTCCCGCTATCTGACTCGGCCGAGTTCGCCGCAGATCGCGACGAAGGGGACCGGCCGACGCCCCAGTTCGTCTCGCTATCCAGCGGTGAGGTTTTACCCGCAGAGCTTGCTGTGATGCTGCTGGACGGTAATCGGGTTCAGCGGGAGGCGCGAATGGCCTACAGCAGCCTCTATGGTCTCGAGCTGGACTGGAGTGGCGGCGATGACTAGGCAGAGAGGCTTCACCCTGATTGAAGTGCTGGTGGCGCTGACCATTTTCGGCGTTATTGCCGCCAGCGTGCTCCGTACCATGCAGGAAAGTGTGCGCACCCAGGCCTTCTTGGAGGAGCGCCTCGCCGCCAGCTGGGTGGCCCAGCAGGTGCTGGCAGAAATTCGCGTTCGCTCCCCCTGGCCACCCCTGGGGGAAAAATCCGAACGGGTGATGCAGGGGCAGGGAGAATGGCTGGTGACAGCGAGTGTCGAGGATACCAATGAGCCCCGCCTGCGCCATATCACCATCGAGGTCATGCGCCCGGATGGGGAGAATCCCACCTACAGCCTCGATGCCTGGGCGGCACAGGAGCCGCAACCGTGAAGCGTCACAGTGGTTTCACGCTGATTGAGATGATGGTGGTACTGACCATTGTGTCGGTGATCAGTGTGGGCTCCTACGCCCTGATGGATACCCTCAACGGCACCGACCGCATGCTGACGGAACGTGCGGAGCAGATGCGCCGCCTGTCCATGACCATGTACCGGATTGAGGATGACCTGCGTCAACTCACCGCTCGACCCGTCAAGAATGCTTATAGCGGTTTCGAACCGGCCCTGCGAGGGGATGTGGACGAGCTCGAGTTCACCCGCCTGGGCGCAGCCAACCTGACGGGCGAGCCCCGTGGTGAATTGCTGCGCTTGAGCTACAGCCTCGGATTCGCAGAAGATAGCGATGAGGTGGAAGGCGGGTTGTTGCTTCGCAGTCGCTGGCGTGTGCTTGATCGTGCTCCGGATACTGAGCCGGTGCCAGAGCCGTTGTTGCTCGGGGTCCAGGTGCTCGGATTCCGTTATTACGAACCTGAGACCAAAGTCTGGCTGGCCGAGTGGCCGCCAGTGGAAAGCCGCAGTGTCGCCGGCACCGCCGAGACTCGACTCCCGGCTGCGGTGGAATTCACACTGCAGACAGCGGCCGGGGAAATCCGCCGGGTGTTCCCCCTGAATCGTTACGAAATGCTCGGTTCCTCTCTTTCTGACGGAGGTTCTGGCGGGGACGTCGGCCGTGAACCCGGTTCGGATACCGCGGAGGATCGCGAGGGCGAAGGCGGCGGCAGCGAACAAACAGGGGATTCGCAGTGACGGGCGGTAGAAGTCTGGGAGCTCTGAGAGCCCAGCGGGGAGTGGCCCTTATCACCGTACTGCTGGTGCTGGTGATCGCCGTCGCGGCCTTGACCCATACCATTACCCGCAACCGGATAGCGGTCACCCGCACCAGTGCACTGCTCGCCAACGCGCAGCTGGCAGAGTTTGTGGTTGGCGCAGAGGCCTGGGCGCGCATTGCGCTGGAGCGGGACTTCGAGCAGGACAAGGAGCTGCCCGTGTCAGCTGATACAGCGCTGGAATCCTGGTCGGTGCCCGCGCTTTCCTTTAATCCCGATAACGGCAAGATTCGCATTAATATCAAGGACTTAAATTCTTGTTTTAATGTAAATAATCTCGCTTCTGCCGGTCGGGAGTCGGAACAGAAGCAGATTTTTGAGCGGCTGGTGCGCAACCTAACCGGGAAGAGTGACCTGGCGCGGGCAATTCAGGACTGGGTGGATGACGGCGATACGCCCCTGGCCCCTGGCACGGAAGATGATGGGTACCTGGGGCGCGAGTGGGCGCACCGGACGCCTGACGCCCCGATTACCGATATCTCCGAGTTATCAGCGGTGACCGGAATGGAGCCGGAGGACTGGCGGGCGCTGCGCCCGTATCTTTGCGCGCTCCCGGAAACCGGTACCGCGATCAACGTCAATTTCGCGCCGGCGGAGCTGCTCTCCGCCATTGAGCCACAGGCTCGCGCGGCAGAGCTGGAGAGTTTCCGTGAAGCGGACGGGGTCTTCACGGAGAGAAGCCAGCTCGAGGCCTATGGATTGAACGGAGCTGGCGGGCTGGTGTTTCACAGCCGCTATTTTCTGGCACGGATTGCTGTGCAGTTGGGGGATCAGGGTGATCACCAGCAGTACTGGGAGTCGCTGTTGCAGCTGGACGAGCGCCGTGGACTAGTGCACGTAGTGCAGCGCCAGCGCCGCCCTTTCGCGATGGTGCAGATGGGTGAACTGTTGGGTGAGACAGCATCTGAGATCTCGCAAAAATCAAATGAAATCAATTAGTTATGAGTAATAATTCCAGCACAGTAAAAGCGCGCTCAAACACTGGTGCACAAACTTGCCTGCTGCGTCTGGTGGATGCAGCCGCCGACTCAGGGCTCCGCCTGCAGCAATGGTTGGACGGCCAGTGGCAGGAGTGCGCAGTGCCAGAGGCTATGGCAGTGGCCCTCTCGGGAGCCGGCTTTGCGGCAGGTGGGGCGGACAGTGAGCCGCCTGCAGAGCCCGTCGTGTCAGAGAGCGATAAGGTTGTTCTGCTGCTTCCGGGCCATTGGGTCTGGAGTGGCACCGAGGATATTCCCAAGGCTGCCAGGCGACAGTCCCGTGCTGTGGGTTACATGGTGGAAGAGCGCCTTGCCGGTGATGTCGAGAATTTGCACTTCGTCTGCCAGCATCGCAGTGGAGAGCGCTGCACAGTTTACGCTGTGGATCGCGAGCGCATGTCGGCTTTGCGCCAGGCATTCAATGCCACCGGGTGGTCCCCGCTGGCGGTCATACCGGAATATCAGTTGCTCGACCGCGGTGACGATATCGACAGGCTCTGGCTGGACGGAGAGCGCGCGCATCTCTGGCAGGGCCGGGGACTCGGGCTTTCGGTCCGTCGGCAGTATCTGAGACCGCTTCTCGACAGCCTGTCCGGCAATGCCAGCGGGGATTCAGCCGCTGCAGATGATGAGCACCCGAGGCATCGCCTGGAGGCACTTGGTGTCAGGGATGGCATGCTCGAAGCGGAACTGGAGACGCTCTTCGGTGACCGGCTTGAGCTCGGTGACGGGCAGCCCGAAGCCGAACTTCTGGCGCGGCTGAAACCTGCGCAGTTGGCAAACCTGCTAACGGGAGAATTCAAGCCGGACGAGCCGGTAGGCGAGCAGCACTGGTGGAGGATGCCCGCCAAAGTTGCGGTGGCCTGTTTTGTGCTGCAGCTGGCTTTTTTTATTGCGGCAGGAAGCTATTACCACTGGCGCGCGGCCAGTGTCGAGGCCGAAGCCCAGGCCATGTTCACCCAGTTGTTCCCCAATGATACGCCTCGCGCGGATATTCGCCGCCAGGTAGAGGGGTATCTCCGGCAGTCCTCGGGTAGCGCCGGAGGCTTTGCCAGTAAGATGCAGGAGCTCAGCCGGGTCTGGTTGCAGGCGCGGGGCGAGGGGCTGCGACTGCAATCCGTGCGCTTCGATGGCAACCGCGGGGATATGGTGCTGCAGCTGCAGGCCGAGAACCTGACTGATCTGGACAATATCGTCAGCCAGCTCTCCGCCGGGCAAGTTCGCGCCGAATTACTCGCTGCAAACGAGCTGGAAGAGGGCGTTTCCGGTCGAATCCGTCTCCGCTAACGGCGTGAGACTCCCTGAATAAAACGAAGTAATCGAACTATGAAGCCGCAGATTGAGCAACTAGAACAAAAGTGGAAGGCGCTGCCGGCCGGCGACCAGAAAGCGCTGGGCATCCTCGGTGTCTTCCTGGGCAGTCTCTTCGTCGTTTATGGTCTCTTTCTACCTGCCAAGCATTATTTCGACAATGCCCAGACTCGTGCGGAAGAGGCCAGTGAGCTGCTGGGCTGGATGGAAAGCCAGCGACCGGCACTGGCACAGATCGGTAGTCGTCGGGAGGCGCCCCGTGCGACAGGCACGTTGCTGCAAAGAGTGACCGCTGCTGCCGAACAAAGGAAGATCGCCATCAAGCGTTTTGAGCCTGAGGGGGACGGGCGTATTCGGCTCTGGATCGAGCGGGCCCGTTACCAGGATTTTCAGCCGTGGCTTAACGGCCTGCTACAGCAGGGGGTCAGTATCCACACCGTCAATATGGACGCGCTGGACGAGGAGGGCATGGTATCTGCCCGCCTGACTCTTGAAGGCTGATTGGAAGCCGATTGAGCCATTTTCGGTGCTTTCGATGGGGTGAATGCACTACTGTTCGGAGAAATCGGAGGGTTTAGTGCCGGGGCGGGCAGAGCAAGTGGATCAGTCGAACAATGGTCCGGGCAACGCGTTGAAATCAGAGCTGGAAGCTGGGCAGAAATTGCGCCAGAGAGCCCTATACTCAAAGTAACTTGAAGAAATGGGTGCCAACATGCTCTTTAAAGATACCGCCACCAATCATCTTGTCGAAGTCGCCGATATCGTCACTCTCTCCAACCCTTACGAGTTGACGGTGGTCGGCCGCTATCTCTGGGGTGAAGAGGTCCAGGATCCGGAGGTTTTTGACAAGACTCAACTCAGCTTTCTCTCCGGGGAGGCGCTGCCCCGTTGTTGGCACGATAGCCGCTATCGGGACCGTGAGGTGCGTCGGCTCCGCTGCGGCACCAAGGCAGCTGAAGACAGTGACTATTATCAGGGAGCTTGAAAAGCAGGCGGTTAAAGTAACGGGGCGGATTGTGCAGAGGTGCACCTCGGCTACTGCCTGTAGTGCTGTAGTAAGGGAAGCGTAATTGCGGGAGAGCAACGGCCGGGGCAGCCCGGGCTGGCGCTGTTCACCTCCTCATTATCCCTGTAAAATGCGCGCCAATTTTTAAGCGGTCTGTACCATGTCGTTTGAGCAGTTTGAAGAGTACTCTCTCTGGCTGGGTGTCGGGGGACTCATTCTTTTTATGGTCTTTATCGTCTGGAGTCTGGCGAAAGAGTCTGAAGCGGGCCGCTTTGGTACTTTTATTCTCTTTCTCGCGCTCGGCCTTGGGCTGCTTGGATTTGTTATCAAGACGGTCCTCGTCGAAGTGTTGGGAATCGGCTAGAGATCGAGGGCTGCCGGTCCGGAGCGACTCCGGCTGGCGGCGCCGGTTGGCCCGTTCGACGGCTCGGCAGCGGGCCTCTTGAGCGGCAGAGCTGCGGCAAATTGCATTCTGGGAAGGGATTCATGCCCATATTTGATCGTCCCGAGCTGAAGGTCCAGAAAGATCGTCGTGTCTGCCGGGTGACGGACACCCGCATCGCCAAGTACAGCCGCCGGGGTATGCTGCTCTCCCTGCTTGCGTTCGCGATCGCGATCGCGATTGGCGACTTGCGCATCGTGGCACCGCGACTGGCGCTGGTGCTGGGCATCGGGCTGGTGCTGTTCACGCTCCTGCGCGGTTACTATGTCTTTCGGTTCGGCGCTCTCTACGCAACCGGTCCACATCGATGGCGCCGCCGGTATTTCCTGGCTTCCACCATCGGCGCTGCATGGTGGGGACTGATCCTCCTGTGCCACGTGTGGCTGGTGGGCTTCGCACCGGTGACACATTTCCTGTGGCTCTATACGGTCATTTTCTGTTCCAGCATCACCTCTGTCTTTTCTCCCTATTATCGCTTCCTGGGCTGGTTCATTGGTGCCTCCCTGCTGCCGGCAGCTACCAAGGCGTTTCTGTCCGGTGACGTCCTCGGTGCTGTGTACGGTTTCCTGACCTTTGCCTTTGTCTGGCTGACTGCCTATCAGGGGCGGCGCGACTCCGAGAATTACTGGGATCGAATCTCGGCCATGCAGGACCTGCAGACCCGCGCCAGCAACCTGGCCGCGGCGCGCAAGCATTCAGAGGCTGCCGTAGAGCTCACCAATGAATTCGTGGCCAATATCGGGCAGGAATTTCGCAGCCAGCTCTCGGACTCTCTTGGTGCCCTGGCGCTACTGGAGGCTGAGCCCCTGTCAGAACGACAGCGGGAGTGGGTGCAATTGGCCAAGAACGCCGGCAGCCAGCAACTCAAACTGGTGGACAATGTTGGCCTGTTTACCCGGGTCGCCCGCAAGGATATCCGCCTGCGTCACGGTTCCTTCAACCTGGTCAAGACGATCGAAAAGTCGTTCAAGTTTGCGGCCAGGGCTGCCCACCGGCAGCGCCTGGAATTCAATTTCCAGATCGACGACAACCTCCCGGTGATGGCGATCGGTGACAATCGCAAGACCTCACAGCTGATTCGCAATCTGGTGGATTCGGCCACTGCCATTGCCCAGGTCGGCGAACTCTGGGGGCAGGTGAGCTTCCGCCCGATTGCCCACGGGGAGGGGCAGCTGACCATCAGTCTCGTCGATGACGGCCGCGGCGAGATCCTGCCCGATGAAAGCGAGCTTTTTGGTGCCTTCTCACGCCTGGATACCACCCAGGTCACCACCGGTCTCGGACTCTCGATTGCCAAGGGCCTGGCGGAAGCGATGGGCGGCTACTTGCAGCTGCATTCCTCGCCGGATGGCAATCGCTATCACGCGGAAATCAAGCTGGAAATGGAGCCCAACCAGCGGGTGTACCTCACTCCCGACCGGAGGCTGCAGGATTGCGAGGTGCTGGTGCTCCACCAGAAGGGCCTGTTCGTGGCAGGACTGGTGCAGGTCCTCCGCTCGTTCGGCATGGAAGTCGCCTGTCTCAAGTGGCTCCCGGACAGCCCCCGGGAGGAGGAGGGGACTGTCGTTCGCGCCATTGAGCGACGCCAGCTGGTTTTGCTGGCACCGGCGATGGGGGACGAAACCCTGCTGTCAGACATCACCAGCATCTTTAGCGGTGAGGGCGTTGAGCCGGAAGGGTGCCCGTTGATCTGCCTCGGTGGCTACGGCCACAAGCCGGACTTTACGCCACTGATGCAGGCGGTGCCGGGTGCCATGTATCTCGCTCGGCCGGTTACCCGCAAGGAGCTGCACGACGCCCTGATCAGCCGCCTGTTCGGGGGTGCCCGCAAGGCCAGCCGCCGAATTGTTTCCAGCAGTGGTGTCTCCCCCCGTCAACGCAACCTGCTGTTGATCGAGGAGTCCCGGCAGCACCAGGGGGTGACCGAGGAAATGCTCCAGGCACTGGGATACCGGGTGGACGTTGCCGCCTCCGTGGAGGGCGCCCTGGAACGCATGCCGGAGGGGCAGTACGACATGATTCTCGTCGATTGCCAGCAGAATACGGAGCACAGCGCAGAAATCATCGAAAGCCTCCGGCACTGGGAATCTGAGCATACCCCTGAGGATCGCCTGCCTATCGTTGCGCTCACCAGCACGACGGAGGAGCAGTTCGAGGGCCGCTGCCTGGCAGCGGGAATGGACGACTTCCTGACCAAGCCCCTGGCGAAGGACCCACTTCGCGAAACCCTCGAACGGTGGCTCGGGGACGAGTGAGCTTCAGTTGACGCTGAGTGGTCCCCGGCTGCTGCGCCGGGGCAGCCCCAGTGAGAGCAGCGCCGCCAGGGCCAGGAAAAGGGCTGAGATCCACAGGCAGGCCGAGAGGCCGGAAACCTGGAATAACCACCCCGACAGTAGTGTCCCCGCGAGCCGGCCGGCAGCATTGGCCATATAGTAGAAGCCTACATCCATCGAGACGCCATCCTGCCGGGCAAACTGCACGATCAGGTAGCTGTGCAGCCCTGAATTCACCGCAAATACCCCGCCGAACAGCAGCAGTCCTGCGATGATCGTCAGCTGCGGCGACAGATCCGTGGCCAGCAGCAGTGCGATTGCCGCGGGGATGGTGCTCAGTCCCGCCGCCCAGCGAAAGGCTGAGCGCCCGTCGGGAACCCTGCCGGTCAGCCGCGGGGCCTGGGACTGAATGACCCCGTAGCCGATCACCCAAAGGGCGAGAAAGCCGCCCACCTGCCAGTGGTCCCAACCGAATTGGCTGCTCAGGTAGACGGGCAGGGCCACCACAAACCACACATCCCGCGCGGCAAACAGGAAAACCCGGGCTGCCGCGAGCAGGTTGATGGCGCGGCTCTTGGAGAAAAGATCGCGAAACTTCTGTTTTTGGCGAGTCCGTCCCAGGTCCCGCTTCAATAGCACGAGGCTCGCCAGCCACACCAGGGCGAGCGCCAGCGCCATGGCAAACACCGCCCCCTGAAAACCCAGCGTGGCCAGCAGCAGACCGCCGAGAAAGAATCCAAACCCTTTGAGAGCGTTTTTGGAACCTGTAAGCACGGCCACCCAATGATACAGGCGTCCCGGCTGGTCGGCGGGCACCAGTAGCTTGATAGAGCTTTTGGCGCTCATCTTGTTGAGATCCTTGGCGATGCCGGACAGTGCCTGTGCCAGCATTACCCAGGGCACTGAGAGCAGGCTGTCAGGAACCATCAGCATCGCCAGCGCCACGACCTGGAGGCCGAGCCCGATGTTCATGGTGCGGTTCAGGCCGATCAGGGCGCCGAGCCAGCCTCCCAGCAAATTTGTCACTACACCAAATGCTTCATAGAAGACAAACAGCAGGGCGATCTGCAGCGGGCTGTAGCCAAGCTGGTGAAAATACAGCACCACCAGCATACGCAGGGCGCCATCGGTCAGGGTGAAAGCCCAGTAGTTGGCGGTAACCACCAGGTACTGGCGGAGCTCGGGGGAGAGGGTTGCTAGCATCGGTTGTTAACGGAGTTCAGAATGCTGGTAATGGCGTTATGCGCCCGATCCGGGCGTTCAAATCTTGTTGGGATTGACGATTGGCAGCTCTCAGGAGCTGCCGACCCGTTGCGCCAGTTCGATGGTTCGATTGGCATAGCCCCACTCGTTGTCGTACCAGGCGTAGAGTTTCACCTGGGTGCCGTTGACCACCATGGTGGAGAGGGCATCGATAATGCTCGAGCGGGGGTCCGTGCGGTAATCGATACTGACCAGCGGGCGCTCTTCGTAACCAAGGATGCCCTTCAGGTCACCCTGTGCGGCTTCACGCAGCATCGCATTGACCGCCTCGGCAGTGGTTTCCTTTTCCACCTCGAAAACGCAGTCGGTCAGTGAGGCATTTGCCAGTGGTACCCGCACCGCATGGCCATTCAGCCGCCCCTTGAGCTCGGGAAAGATCTCGGTGATGGCGGTGGCGCTGCCGGTGGTGGTGGGGATCAGGCTCATTCCGCAGGCCCTGGCACGGCGAAGGTCCTTGTGGGGTGCATCCAGGATGACCTGGGTGTTGGTAATGTCGTGGATCGTCGTCATGGAGCCGTGGCGGATGCCCAGCTGCCCGTGCAGGACCTTGACCACCGGAGCCAGGCAGTTGGTGGTGCAGGACGCGGCAGTCACAATCTTGTGTTGTTCCGGCTGGTAGAGATGGTCGTTGACCCCCAGGACGATATTGAGCACCTCCGGATCCTTTACCGGTGCGGTTACAACCACGCGTCTCACGCCCTGCTGCAGGTACTCTTCAAGCAGTGGCCGTTCCCGCATCCTGCCTGAAGCCTCGATAACCAGGTCACAATGGGACCAGTCTGTTTCATCGATGCCCTTGTTTTGCGTGCATCCAATCCGGTGCCTGCCCACGGTGATGGTTTCACCCTCTGCTGTGGCTTCGTGCGGACAGCGCCCATGCACAGAGTCAAAATTGAGCAAGTGGGCGAGGGTAGTGGCATCGGCGGCCGGGTCGTTGATCTGGACAAACTCCAGCTCCGGGTGGTCGATGCCGGCCCGGAGCGCCAGGCGACCGATGCGTCCAAAGCCATTGATGCCAATTTTGATTGCCATGTGTTCCTCTCTGGTCAAACAGGTTAGTTGTCTCTAAGACTAGTGCCGGGTATCTGGAATTATCAGGCGCTGCAATGGCGCATCCTTTTGGGACGGGAACCCATGGCCGCAAGCCTCTTTTGATCCTGTGCAAGACAATCGGGGTTGGACTTCAGGGTTGTCGCCAGGATTTCCCATGCCCAGGCGTCCACATCGCGGCCGATACGATAGAAAACCCATTTACCCCGTCTTTCGTCCTCGAGTAACCCGGCCTGGCGAAGCAGGCCGAGGTGCCGGGAGATCTTGGGCTGGCTTTCCCCTGTGGCCGCGGTCAGTTCACAGACGCAAAGCTCGTCCTCGGCTGCGATGAGCAACAGGATCCTCAGGCGGGTCTCTTCACCCAAGTGTTTGTAGAGCTGGATGGCTTCCATCGGTTGGTCTGGAGTTGCGAAGTCAGCAATGGCAATCATATATACCTGCCCATATATATGGAAGGGCAGATATGACTGAGTTGGCTGTACCTTTATAACAGGCTCTGGGTGCCCGCGCAGTAAGTCTCAGGCCAGAAACTGTGAGAGAACCGGGACTGCCGGGACTGAGCCAGGCAGCACATTCGGATGCGCTCGCCGAGTTCTCGGGCAGTGCTGTAGCTGTAGAAGGGGAGTGAAGCAGGTTCGGTAGGCAGGGGCTGGGCCGATCGCAAACAAAATGGGCGCCGGTCAGGGCGCCCAAAAAGTGGTTACAACTTGAACTCGGCCCAGACTGGCGCGTGGTCGCTGGGGCGTTCCATCCCCCGAATCTCGTAGTCAACCCCCGCCTGGGTGCAGTTTTTCGCCAGGGACTGGGTCGCGAGAATCAGGTCGATTCGCAGGCCGCGCTTTGGCTCTCGGTCGAAACCGCGGCTGCGGTAGTCAAACCAGCTGAAGATATCGTCCGTCTCGGGATGCAGCTGGCGGAAGGTGTCCACCAGGCCCCAGTTCTCGACTTTCTGCAGCCACTCCCGCTCTTCTGGCAGGAAGCTGCACTTGCCGTCACGCAGCCAGCGCTTGCGATTGGGCTCGCCAATCCCGATGTCCAGGTCAGAGGGGGAAATGTTCATGTCGCCGATCACCAGCACTGGCGCCTCGGGCTTGCAGTGCTTCTCCAGGTATTGGCTGAGGTCGGCGTAATACTTGCGTTTTGCCGGGAATTTGATCGGGTGCTCGCGATTTTCCCCTTGCGGGAAGTAACCATTGATGACAGTCAGCGGCTCGCTGGCGCCAATGTCGAACTTCCCGGTGACGAGGCGCCGCTGGGCTTCGGTGCCGTCATCGGGGAATCCAAATTGCTGGTCCAGGAAGGGCAGCCTGGAGAGCATCGCCACACCGTAGTGGGTCTTCTGACCAAAGAAGATCACCTCATAGCCCAGGTCACGAACGGCATCGATGGGGAAGTCCTCATCGGTCACCTTGGTTTCCTGCAGCCCGATGATGTCCGGTGCGTGGGTTTCGACCAGCGCTTCCAGCTGGTGCAGGCGTGCGCGGATGCTGTTGACGTTAAAGGAAACGACTTTCACTTCTCTCCCCCAAAAAATAAAAAAGGCCGGGCGCACCCAACCTGTCTGGCGTTCAAGTTTTCAAATTATACGGAAATTCCCCGGGGCTGGCCGTAAGTGACCGGCCCCGGGGAGAAGATCAGAAGTTGGCCACCTGTGGCGGTGTCTTGGTGATCTTTTCGGACAGGCCGATGAAGTCAGCCATGATATAGCCGGCCTCATTGAGAATGGGGTCATTCTCCAGTTTGATTTCCACCGGACCGCCAATGGTGGCGGTATCCTCCGACTCGCTCTTCTCGTAGGCCTCAAAATTTTCGTAGGGTTCGAGGCCCTTGGCGGTGCGGCGGCGGTTCTCCATGACCAGCATCTGCTGGTTCAGGTTTTCGCGCTCCTGCTCCCGCGTGAGTTCGTTGAGAGAGACGAACTTGCGATCTGCGCGTTCGCTTTCAAGACGGAACTGATCCCGCAGGAAAACGAAGTCCGGGTCTGCAGCGGTGCGCTGGTTGTGCTTGCTGACCAGGTCCGGCAGCAAATCCTTCAGGTTGAAGTACTTGGCGTGCGGCACTGCGTGGATACGGTCCCAGGGCAGGGCGGTGTCGTAAGCACTCTCGCCAACACTTTCAGCGTCGATCAGCTGCGGCATCGGAATATCCGGCGTTACACCTGCATGCTGGGTGCTGTCGCCGGAAACCCGGTAGAACTTGGACTGGGTGATTTTCAACTGGCCTTCCTTCAGGGGGGCCATGGTTTGCACGGTACCCTTGCCAAAGGACTGGTTGCCCACAACCAGCCCGCGGTTGTAGTCCTGAATGGCGCCAGCGAAGATTTCTGACGCAGACGCGGACAACCGGTTGATCAGCACCATGAGCGGCCCGCGGTACATGGCCCGGGAGCGGGAGCGGTTGTGGCGGGAGATCTGCTCATTGGCGTGCCGGATCTGCACCACCGGGCCCTGATCGATGAACAGGTCGGTGAGCATGGTGGCTTCCTGCAGGGAACCGCCGCCATTGTTACGCAGGTCGAGGATGATGCCATCAACCCCTTCCTCTTTTAATTCGTCCAGCAGGCGCGCAACATCGCGGGTGGTGCTCTTGTAGTTGGGGTCGCGACGGCGATAGGCCTCAAAGTCGATATAGAAGGTCGGCAGGTTGATCACGCCGATTTTGAAGGTCTCCTTGCCGTCGGAGAATTCAAATGTGGCCTTTTTTGCTGCCTGGTCTTCCAGCTTGACCTTGCTGCGCTTGATCAGAATGGTGCGGTGGCTACCGTCACCTCCGGCGGGAATGGTTTCCAGGCGGACATAGGTGCCGGCGGAGCCGCGAATCAGGTCCACCACGTCGTCGAGGCGCCAGCCAACGACATCGACCATTTCACCCTCTTTATCCTGACCAACGGCGACAATTTTGTCGTTTGGCTTGACCTTGCCCGTGCGGTCAGCGGGGCCACCTGCCACGAGGCGGGCCACCTTGGTGTACTCGTCCTCCATCTGCAAGACGGCACCGATTCCCTCCAGGGAGAGGGACATGCTCATATTGAAGTTTTCGAGAGACCGCGGGGACAGGTAGTTGCTGTGCGGATCGTACAGGCGGGTCAGCGAGTTCATGTACAGCTCGAAGACGTCATCGCTGCTCTGCTGGTTGATCCGCTTCAGCTGGCCCTGGTAGCGGCGCGTCAGCAGGTCCTGAATTTCCTCGTCAGTTTTGCCGGTCAGGCGCAGGTTGAGGACGCTGGACTTGAGGCGCTTGCGCCAGAGGTCGTCGGCCTCGCTGATTGAAGCGGGCCAGGTGCTTTCCTCACGGTCCAGCAGCAGGTTCTCATCCCGGGTGAAATCGAACTGGGGGAGACCCTTTTCCAGCTGGGAGAGGGTGTTCTCGAGCCGATCAGACAGGCGCAGGCGGTAGCGGTTGTAAATGTCGAAACCGGCTACGACCTGGCCAGCGCGCAGCTGGTCATCCAGCCTGTCGTGCCACTGGCGGAATTCGGCGATATCCGAGGCAAGAAAATAGCTGCGGGTAGGATCCAGCGCATCGATGTACGCGTCCCAGAGTTCCCCGGACATTTCGTCGCCGACTTTCAGCTTGTTGTAATGCAACATCTCCAGTTTGCCGACGATTTCACGGGCCGTGCCACCGTGGTCGTCCTCCGGCTGCAGTGCTTCTACTGCGGCCAGGGCGGCGAACGGCAGGGCGGTCACGGTTGTGATCAGCAATCCTGAGAAAAGCTTGGCGATCCGATTGGTAAGCATAAGGAGTCTCTTTATACGTCCTACTTCAAGGCGCCCCACAGTCTGCTGCCTGAATGGCATGTCCGTGGCGACTTACAGCTTAGGACAAGTATAAAGGCTGAAAGCTCCAAAAGGCATGAATTGCCTTCAATACGAGATGAATGGTGCCAGTGACCGAGGTTCGCAAAAACAAACTTGCGCGCCATTGCCTATTCGCGCACTAAATTACTCGTGAACGCGAGTAGCAGGCGTGCTACATGGGCTGCTATCTGAGCAACATGTTTGGTTTCTGATCATTAATGGGCGGCTGAACGGCTCCGTGTTTGGTCTGACCGCATGGTCATAAATTTCAGGACTCGACTGCATGGCTGAATATGTAGCCGGAACCCCATGCCGTTTTGATCGTGTGGGGTGAGCGGGCGCAGTCCCCGAGCTTCCGGCGCAAGCGACTCACATGGGAGTCAATGCTGCGATCGAAGGGGAAGCTATCACGACCTTTGGTCAGGTCCAGGAGCCGATCCCGGCTAAGTGGCGTCTGCGGGTTCTGCACAAATGCCAACAGCAGCGCGGTTTCACTGGTGGAGAGCGGCACTACTTCAGTGTCGGGATTCAGGAGCTCCATCCGCGCTGGATAAAAGCGCCAGCCGTTGAAGGCAAAAGCCCTGGGGCGCTCGCGGATGATTTCCCGCTTGGCACGGCGCAGGATGGCTTTGACCCTGGCAACGAGTTCCCGGGGGGAGTAGGGCTTTCCCACGTAGTCGTCCGCGCCCAGCTCCAGCCCGAGCACCCGGTCAATCTCGTCATTGCGGGATGAAATCAGCAGAACTGGCGGCGCATTGTCGAGGTTGCAGAGGTCGCGGCACAGATGGAAGCCATCCGCGCCGGGGAGCGCAATGTCCAGCGTCACCAGGTCGGGCCGGCATTCCGCAGCACTCGCTGCGGTGGTTTCAGCACCGTCATCCTGGATGACGCTGAATCCGGACTGGCGCAACAACTGGGCCAGCGCTTCGCGGTCTGCCGGGTTGGGGTCTATGACCAGTACCGAGGCGCCGAAGATATTCATTGGATGACCTTTATATGTTTATTGGTCGCGGGGCCTGCAATGATGTGTCGGGTCGTTTCAGGGGCTCCCTTGCATTCGTGGGGTGCGCGATAGGCACGATCCTCAAGAGAGTCATACAGCCTTTTTCAAACCCTGACACACTTTTTCACATTTATGGCAATTTTTACCACATCAATAATGCCAAAGTAATCCCATAACGAATAAAAAACTGCACAAAAAACAGGCGTTTATGGCAATAATGGGATTCCGCGCCCGCCGGTCGACCCGGGGACTTTTCAGCGTGCTGGCGACCACCCTGCCGGCACTCTGCAGCCTGCCTCGGTCTGCTCTCATAGGTCTCTATAGTGCCAGCCTCCAGCGAGCCTGCGGTCAGGCTGTTGCTGAAGAGAATAAAAGATGACCACTAAAAAAAGTGTCAAGGCCACTGATTCGGGATTGCGCTATTCACTGTACCTGAGTCTCGTGCTGGGGTTGATCTGGCTGGGTAATTCCGGCCATTACTCGCCACTGCTCCTGGCGTTCGGTGCACTATCTGTATTCCTGGTTGTGTGGATTGCCCGTCGAATGCGTGTGGTTGACGGAGAGTCGCAGCCATTTCACATGTCGTTCCGGTTACTGGCGTACTACGGCTGGCTATTCAGAAAGATTGTTGAAAGCAATATCAAGGTTGCTGGCTGTGCTTGGCGAGGTCGCAGCGCCATCAGCCCTGTCAGTGCCCGCGTGCCATGCGCCCTCCAGTCAGACCTTTCCCGAGTCATTTACGCCAATTCCATCACGCTCACCCCGGGTACCGTGACAGTCTCCCTGGATAAAGGGGAGTTGCTGGTTCACGCCCTGACCGAGTCGGGGATAGCTGAGTTGCAGACCGGTGAAATGGAGGGCCGCGTCGCGCGGCTGGATCAATAATGATAATTGCAACCGCTGTCGCCTTGCTGGTGGTGATGGTCATGGCCCTCGTGCGGGCACTGCTGGGCCCGACCATTCACGATCGTATCCTCGCCGTGAATGTGTTCGGCACCAAAACTGTGCTGCTGATTTCCGTGATCTGTTTTATCAGCGGCCGTCCCGAATTCATCGACATTGCGCTGGTTTACGCACTGATCAACTTTGTCAGCATCATTGGTGTCCTGAAATATTTTGAATATCAAGGCGCGAGTGCAGGGGAGGGAGCCAGTGATTGAGAGTGCGGTTTCTGTACTGGCTGCCATGATGCTCGGATTGGGCAGTTTCTTTATGATCTCGGGCGCTCTGGGGATTTTACGCTTCCCCGATTTCTATTCGCGAATGCACGCGGCGAGCATGACCGATACCCTCGGTACCTACCTGATTATCGGCGGCCTGATGTTCACTGCTGGCTGGGGCTTACCCCTGTTCAAGCTCACCCTGATACTCGTGTTTATCTTTTTTACCAGCCCCACCGCCGGGCATGCGCTGGCCAAATCTGCCCAGCTTTCCGAGTTGCGTCTCGGTGGCGAGCAGTCGGGTAGCGCGAAACCTGGCGCTGGTGGTGTCCATTCTGATCAGCATCCCGACTCGAGGGATCTTGCGAGAGCCGATCGTGTGTAATCGCCGCGGATTCCGGGAGACGATACTGTGGAGCTAATACTGGATATTACCCTGCTGTCACTGCTCCTGGTGACAGCGGTTTATATCGCCTGGACCCGTGATCTGTTCGCTGCGGTCATGTTGGCGGGAATCTATGGCCTGCTTTCAGCCAGCTTCTTCATGAGCATGGGTGCGGTGGACGTTGCCTTTACGGAAGCGGCAGTGGGAGCGGGGATATCACCCCTGCTGATGCTCTCCACTTTGGCCATCTGCGGAAGGGCGCAGCGCGCCAATCCCCAGCGGGCAATCCTGGCACTCATCAGCGTGACGGTGGTGGGCTTGCTGTTGATTTCTGCCACGCTGGAAATGCCGGCTTTCGGTTCCCCCGACGCGCCGGCGCATTTGCATGTGGCGCCGCGCTACCTCACAGACTCCATGCGTGAAATCGGTATTCCGAACGTGGTGACATCAGTGCTCGCCAGTTATCGTGCCTTCGACACCCTTGGCGAGGTAGTCGTAATCTTTACTGCCGGCCTTGGCGTGCTCTCTCTGTTGGGACTGCAGGGCGAGACTTTGCCGCGGCAGGTTCAGTCTCCCATGGCCGAGCCGTCGCACCTGGTGCTGAGAGTGGTGGGCAAGGTGCTGGTTCCGCCGATCATGCTGTTCGCCCTCTATGTCCAGTTTCATGGTGAATACGGCCCCGGGGGCGGATTCCAGGCGGGGGTCATCTTTGCCGTTGGCTTCATTTTATATTCGCTGGTCTTTGGTCTCGATGCGGTCGAGCGCATCGTTAACCGCTCCCTGGTGCAGGCTTTGGCCGCATTGGGTGTGCTGGTTTATGGCACGGTGGGCGTGCTGGGGATTGTCAGTGGCCGCAACTACCTCGATTACAGTGGCCTTGCTGGTGACTCCGTTACCGGCCAGCATCTCGGGATTATCGCCATCGAGCTGGGTGTCGGCATTACTGTGGCTGCTGTGATGATGCTGGTGTTCTTCGTTTTCTCCGCGCAGCTCGTCAGGGGGAGGGTAGTTCAGCATGCTTCTTAGCGCGCTCTACAATTACTGGGTCGTCGTTCTGCTGATGATGACGGGCCTGTACATGGTTATTGCCCAGGGCAACCTGATCAAGAAAATCATTGGCCTGAATGTCTTTCAAACATCGGTGTTTATCTTTTATATCAGTGTGGGAAAAGTCACCGGCGGCAGTGCGCCTATCCTCAGTCAGCTTGCCACGGTCTATTCCAATCCTCTGCCCCATGTGCTGATCCTGACCGCTATCGTCGTGGGTATCGCCACCACGGCACTGGCGCTGGCGCTCGTGCTGAGAATTCGCCAGTCCTACGGCTCAGTTGAAGAGCAGGATATTCTGACGAGAGATTCCCAGTGTTAACGCATCTTCCCATCCTGCAGGTCATCCTGCCGCTGGTGGCGGCCCCCTCCTGCCTGTTTTTGCAAAAATCGCGCCTGTCATGGGCCTTTACGTTGCTGGTCAGTCTCGCGGCCTTTGTTGTCAGCGCATTGTTGCTCCAGCAGGTCATGTCAGAGGGTAGCATTCGCTACAGTCTCGGGGGCTGGGACGCACCTTGGGGGATCGAGTATCGGATTGATGTGCTCAATGCCTGGGTGTTGTTCATCGTCACGGGGGTCAGTACCGCGGTTATTGCTGCGGCGCGCGCCAGTGTGGAGTCCGAGCTGGGGGCTTCGCGCCAGACCATTTTCTATACCCTCTACCTGCTGTGTTTCTCCGGCCTGCTGGGCATCGTGGCAACCGGAGACGTATTCAATGTATTCGTATTCCTGGAAATCTCTTCGCTGTCCACCTATGCCCTGATCGCGATGGGTCGCGACCGACGCGCACTGTGGTCAGCATTTCAATATCTTGTGCTTGGCACCATTGGTGCCACCTTTATTCTTATTGGTATCGGCTTTCTGTATATGATGACCGGTACTCTCAACATGCTGGACCTGGCAGAGAGGCTGCCGGCAGTGGAGAGTTCTACCGCGGTACTGGCTGCCTTTGCTTTTATCCTGGTAGGCATCTGCCTCAAGCTGGCACTTTTCCCGCTGCATCTCTGGCTGCCCAATGCCTATAGCAGTGCCCCGTCGATTGTGACCGCGTTTCTCGCAGCCACTGCCACCAAGGTCGCCCTTTATCTGCTGGTGCGATTCACCGTAACCGTGTTCGGGATCGACTTCTCGCTGTCGGCCTTGCCGCTGCAGTCGCTGTTCATATTGCTCGGGCTGGCCGGTGTTTTCGTCGGTTCGGCAGTGGCGATCTACCAGTCGAATATCAAGCGGATGTTCGCCTACTCCTCAGTGGCCCAGATCGGTTACATGATTGTCGGTATCGGTATCAGCACAGTGGCAGGACTGCAGGCCACCCTGTTGCACCTGTTCAATCATGCACTGATGAAGGCGGCGTTGTTCCTCGCCCTGGCGGGACTGGTTCTGCGGGCTGGCGGCTGCGCACTTGAAGATTTCCGCGGCCTTGGTCGTCGCATGCCCTGGACCATGGGAGCAATTGCAGTTGCCGGGGCGAGCCTGGTGGGTATGCCGCTGACGGCCGGATTTATCAGTAAGTGGCACCTGATTGCGGCCGCTATCGACAGCGGCTTCTGGATACTGGCGTTGCTCATTGTAGCGGGATCACTGTTGTCGGCGGTTTACGTCTGGCGCCTGATTGATGCCGCCTACCTGCAGGGACCGGATAAGTCGTTGCCGGAGCAGGGCAGGAATGAGGCACCCCTGGGAATCCTGATCCCGACCTGGGGCCTGGTATTGGCGAACCTGTATTTCGGTGTTGAGACCAGTCTTCCGGTCACCGTTACACAGGCGGCTTCAGCCTATCTTCTGGGAGGGGCGCCGTAATGGGCACAGACACTCTGTTGGGGCTCGCGCTCGGGCTGCCGATCCTGGCTTTTGCGGGTGTGTTGTTTGCGGACCGTCGTCAGAACCTGCGTGAAGCCGTGTCCCTGATCAGTGCCGGTTGCCTGCTCTGGGCGGTGTCCCTGCTTTACCGCCCGGTGTTAGATGGAGAGGTAATAGGCCTGTCGTGGGCAGAGGTAATGCCGGGGATCGAGATCGCCTTCCGGGCTGAACCTCTTGGATTGCTGTTTGCTCTGGTGGCAAGCTTCCTGTGGATCGTTACCACACTGTACGCAATCGGCTATATGCGCGGCCACGGCGAGGCCAACCAGACGCGCTTCTTTGCACTCTTTGCGCTGTCCATTGCCTCGGTAATGGGGATAGCCTTTGCTGAAAACCTGTTTACGCTGTTTGTTTTTTATGAGGTCCTGACGCTCGCTACCTACCCGCTGGTGACGCATGCGGGCACGGAAAAAGCAAAGGCGGGTGGCAGAACCTATTTAATGATCCTGCTCGGCACCTCCGTTGGCTTTTTCCTGGTGGCGATCGCCGGAACCTGGTTGTTGGCCGGTACTCTCTCCTTTACCCGGGGCGGGGTTTTCCCGCCGGAAACCGGTCCGGCGGTGCTGTCGCTGCTGCTGGTCTTGTATGTCTTTGGTGTGGGAAAAGCAGCGATCATGCCATTTCACCGCTGGTTGCCGGCGGCCATGGTGGCTCCGACTCCAGTCAGTGCGCTGTTGCATGCGGTTGCCGTGGTTAAGGCCGGGGTATTCGTGATTCTGAAGGTGTGCCTGATGATTTTCGGGCTGGAGACCCTCAAAGCCATCCCGGCAACGACCTGGCTGCTGTATCTGGCGGCGGTCTCTATCTTGCTGGCCTCACTGGTTGCGCTGCGGCAGGACAACCTCAAGGCCCGTCTTGCTTATTCGACTGTGAGTCAGCTGGGCTATATCACCCTGGGTGCGCTGCTAGCCACCTCCGCCGGTATTGCCGGTGGGGCCATGCATATCGTGATGCATGCGTTTGGCAAGATCACCCTGTTTTTCTGTGCTGGTGCCATTCTTGTTGCTGCGCACAAAACCGAGATCAGTGAACTGGACGGCCTCGGCCGGCAGATGCCGCTGACCATGGGCGCCTTCTTTCTCGCGAGCCTTTGTATTATCGGAGTTCCACCCACCGGCGGCACCTGGAGCAAGTGGTTCCTGCTGCTGGGCACGGTAGAGGCAGAGCAGTGGCTGTTGGTTGTGCTGCTGATGCTGAGTTCGCTGCTCAGCATTGCCTACCTGCTGCCGATCCCCCTGCGCGCATTCTTCCCCCGCAATGGTGTGCAGGCAACAGGCCCTGTAGCGGTGCGAGAAGCGCCCTGGCCCTCAATGCTGGCGATAGCGGTGACAGCCATCGGCTGTGTCTTGCTGCTCGCCTACCCAACAATTATCTCCCGATTGATTCAGGTGGGGCTCTAGTCGGCTCATGAAGCATAAAGATAACTACCTTTTCGACAATCCGAAAAACGTGCAGCGGCTGTTGAGAGTCTTCTATTTTTGCTGCGCCGTGCTGGTGGGCCTGGAACTGGTTGTGCATCGCCACACTGAGCATGCCTGGGAAGGGTTGTTCGGCTTCTATCCCCTTTATGGTTTTGTCGGCTGCGTGGTGTTGGTAGTGGTGGCCAAGTGGATGCGGGTGCTGCTTATGCGGCCCGAGGATTATTATCAGGCGTCTACCGACGATGCCGACAAGGATAATGCCAACCAGCGAGCAGTGGACGTTGAGCAGGGGAGGGCGCAGCCGTGATATTGATTCCCCCGTTTATCGCATTTTTTGTTGCTGCGGCACTGGTTCTGCTGTTGCGTGGCTGGCCCCGTGCCTTGCTCACTATTCTGGTTCCGCTGGTGAGTCTCGCCAATCTGTGGGGCACTCCCGCGGGTGAGTACGCAACCGTGAGTCTCATGCAGTTTGAGCTGGTCTTTTTCTCGGTGGATCGGCTCAGTTTGTTGTTCGGCTATCTCTTTCATGTGGCGGCAATGATTGCGGTGATCTATTCGCTGCACGTGCGGGACACGCTGCAGCAGGCGGCGAGCCTGCTCTATGCCGGCAGTGCTCTGGGCGCCGTCTTCGCGGGCGATCTGCTGACACTGTTTATTTTCTGGGAGCTGCTGGCGCTGACATCGGTGTTTCTGGTCTGGGCACGTCGGAGCGCAGCCTCCTATGGTGCCGGCCTGCGCTATCTGATCATGCACATTCTCTCGGGGTTGCTGTTGTTGGTGGGGATCGTGATTTACAGTCGCACGGATCCCTCGCTGACCCTCGGCCCGATCGGGCTTGAGTCGGGCGCCGCCGGTTGGCTGATGTTCATCGCCTTCGGTATCAAGTGTGCCTTCCCTTTCTTCCACAGCTGGTTGACGGACGCCTATCCGGAATCGACCCCGACCGGGACCGTCTTCCTCAGTGCCTTCACAACCAAGGTGGCGGTCTACGCCTTGGCCCGCACCTTCCCGGGTACCGAATTGCTGGTCTATATCGGAGCAGCGATGGCCTGCTTCCCGATTTTCTATGCAGTGATCGAGAATGACCTGCGACGGGTGCTGGCCTACAGCCTGATCAACCAGCTGGGCTTTATGGTGGTGGGCATCGGTATCGGCACTGCGCTGGCCATCAATGGTGCGGTGGCGCATGCCTTCAATGATGTGATTTTCAAGGGTCTGCTGTTCATGTCCATGGGGGCGGTGCTGCACGTCACCGGCAAGATCAACGGCTCAGAACTTGGCGGTCTTTACAAGACCATGCCGAAGACCACGGTGCTCTGTATTATCGGGGCGGCTTCCATCTCGGCCTTCCCGTTGTTCAGCGGCTTTGTCAGTAAATCCATGGTGATGAGTGCCGCGCTGCAGAATGGCTATGACTGGGTATGGCTGATATTGCTGTTTGCTTCCGCCGGGGTTTTCCATCACGCAGGCATCAAGATTCCCTATTTTGCCTTCTTCGCCCATGACAGCGGTATCCGTGCCCAGGAACCGCCGCGCAATATGCTGCTGGCCATGACCATCGCTGCGGCCCTTTGCCTGCTGGTCGGGATTTACCCGCAAGCGCTCTACCAGCTGCTCCCCTATGAAGTGGCCTATACCCCTTACGACACCACCCATGTGCTGACCCAGTTACAGCTGCTCTTCTTCTCTGCGCTGGCGTTTGTCTGGCTGAACCTGCGGCGTCTGTATCCGCCAGAGCTGCCATCGGTGAACCTGGATGTGGATTGGTTCTACCGGCGCCTGTTCCCGAGCGCTGGGAGCCGAATCGGTGGTGGAATTCTGAGGTTGGACAGCCGCCTGCGCGCCGCAGCACGGAGTGGGGCGTCCAGCCTGGTCGACGCGGTCAGCAGCCATCACAAGCCGGAGGGCCTGCTGGCCCGGAACTGGCTGACCGGTAGTATGGTCGCGGGGGTGGTGCTGCTGCTCGGCTTCTATCTATTACTGGGCTTTGCCCTTTAAGAGATCTCCGGTACATCCGGGCCGGAAGAGCGGCTGCTATGACGCTGCTCTTCAGGAGGGGGCTGGCGCCGGCTCCCGGCGCAGGCTGGGAGCGTGGTGCAGCATGTCGATCAGCGTGTTCAGGTAGCGCTCCCCCAGCAGGGCCAGATCCCGCCCATCGGGTCGCAGCAGCCAGTCCCCTAGCAAGCCCACAAGTGCGCCGTGCAGCATCGGGGCCGCCAACTCCACGTCCAGGTCCGCGGGCAGTTGCTTCCGTGTCACGGCGCCACCAATCAGCTGTCGCATCCGCTCCAGACCTTCCTCGCGGCAATCGAGCATTCGCTGGGTAATCTCTCCGCTCTCGGTGACCAACTCGCAGCGGTGAAGGATGATGTCGAGGATCTGCTGCCATTGCCGGTTGCAGGCCACTTCCTGAAAGAGCCAGAGCCAGCGGGTACGAAGGATGCCGAGGGGATTGTGGTGGGCATCTTCGCTGGCACCCTCGCAGAGTTTCTCTCCCGGCAGTTGCACGCGCTCAGCCAGCGCATTGAACAGGTCCGCCTTATTGCGGAAATGCCCGTAAACAGCGCCTCGGGTTACACCGGCCAGTTCTGCCACCTCGGTCAGGGAGGGGCGGGCGACACCCTGCTGGTGAAACACGGTCACGGCCGCATCCAGTATGCGTTCGCGAGTTTCCATTGCATCTTCTTTACGCCGCTTGGCCACTATTCACTTCCCCGACTGACATCAATTGCCTGAACCGTTTTGGTTTTACACACCGGGCTGGCCGCGGTGTGCGAGCGGCGGCAGTGTAATTCATATTCATTCATGAATGAATACTTGCCGGCAATTCCCGCCCGGGGATAGAATGCGCGGCACTCAAAACCATTCATTCCTGTCATAGGCGACAAACTCGCCCCGGACAGGCACTCGCCGGCCTAGCGGTCACTGAGAGGTAATCATGCAGAATCGGAATCTGACTTTTGGCCTGTTGGCTGCCGTAACCCTATTGGCGGCCTGCAGTCAGGAGCAGGGCGGCAGGCCGGCGATGGTCCCTGAAGTCGCAGTGGTGACTCTGGAACCGCAGGAAGTGACGCTCACCCGTCAGTTACCCGGGCGAACCAACCCCTACAAAGTGGCGGAGGTGCGCCCGCAGGTGAACGGGCTGGTGGAAGAGCAGCTGTTTCGGGAAGGCGGCATCGTCGAGGGGAGTCAGCCTCTGTACCAGTTGGACGATGCTGTCTATCGCGCTGACTATGAGAGCACCCGCGCCGAACTGCAGGGCGCCCGCGCGGAGCTCAATGTGGCCCGGCTGAAAGCGGAGCGGATGGCCAATCTGGTGAAGACCGGTGCGGTCAGCACGCAGGACAACGATAGTGCCCGGGCCGCACTGCAGCAGGCGGAGGCCGCCGTGGCCAAGGCCCGCGCGGCAGTGCAGCGAGCGCGGCTGAGCCTCGACTATGCACGTATCAGCGCCCCTATTTCCGGACGCATCGGCAAGTCCAGCGTCACCCAGGGCGCTCTTGTCACCGCCAATCAGGCCCAGGCGCTGGCCACCATCCAGCAGCTGGACCCGATTTACGTCGATCTCAATCAGTCGACGAGCGAACTGCTGAGCCTCCGCCGTGCCGTTGAAGCCGGCAGTGTCGAGGATGCACGTGATTTGCCGGTAAGCATCCTGCTTGATGATGAGACGGTCTACGAGCATCGCGGACAACTGGAATTTGCCGAGGCTCGGGTCGACCCCAGCACCGGTAGCGTGTTACTGCGGGTGGTAGTACCAAACCCCGACCACATGCTCTTGCCCGGCATGTACGTGCGCGCGGAAATCGGTCGCGGAGTCCGAGAGCAGGCCATTCTGGTGCCCCAGCAGGGTGTCATGCGGGATCCAAAGGGCAACACCAATGCCATGGTCGTGAACGGTGAAAACCAGGTTGAAGTGCGTCCGGTGGTTGTGAGCCAGACCCTTGGCGACAGCTGGCTGGTCGAGGAGGGACTCAGCGCGGGCGACCGTGTGATTGTGGCCGGCCTGCAGAAAGTGCGTCCGGGCGCAAACGTGACGGTCGTCGAGGACGAGCGCGAGAAGGCCGGTAGTGAAAAGCAGGTGGTATCCACCGAAGACACCGTCGCAGCGGATTCCTGAGGTCGCAAACATGGCAGCATTTTTTATCGATCGACCCATCTTTGCGTGGGTGATTGCGATTATTGTCATGCTCGGCGGCGGGCTGGCGATCAGCAAGCTCGCCGTGGAGCGTTATCCGGATATCGCCCCGCCGACGGTCAGCATCAGCGCCAGCTATCCCGGCGCCTCTGCACAGGTGGTGGAGGACTCGGTGACCCAGGTGATCGAGCAGAACATGACGGGCCTGGACGGCCTGCTCTATATGTCCGCCACCAGTGAATCCATTGGTCAGGTCAACATCACCCTGACATTCGCCAATGGCACCGACCCGGACATTGCCCAGGTACAGGTGCAGAACAAACTGCAGCTGGCCATGCCACTGCTGCCGGAGGCCGTGCAGCGCCAGGGCGTCAATGTGGGAAAAGGCCGCAGCGGCTTCCTGATGGTGGTGGGATTTGTGTCCGAGGACGGGCGCATGAACCGCTCCGACATTGCCGATTTCGTCAATGCGAACATCGTTGACCCCATCAGCCGTGTGCCCGGCGTTGGCGGCATCCAGGTGTTTGGCTCCCAGTACGCAATGCGCATCTGGCTGGACCCGAACAAACTCGAGACCTATAAGCTGGTACCCAGCGACGTCATCGCTTCGGTCCGAGCGCAAAACCAGCAGGTGGCAGTCGGCAGTCTTGGTGGCACCCCCGCCATTGACGGCCAGCAACTGAATGCCAACGTGGTGTCCCAGGGGCGCCTGGAAACCCCGGAGCAGTTCAGGGATATTGTCATCCGCTCCAATCCCGATGGCTCCGTGCTGAAACTGGGTGATATTGCCCGGGTGGAAATCGGCGCGGAGAATTACGACTTCATCAGCCGCTTCAACCGCCAGCCTGCCACCGGCCTGGCCGTGACCCTCGCCACCGGCGCCAACGCACTCGAGACCGCCGAGGGCGTGCGCGAGAAGCTCGCGGAGCTGGAGCCCTTTCTGCCGACGGGTATCAAGACGGTGGTGCCGTTCGACTCCACGCCCTTCGTTAAGGTCTCCATCGAGGGCGTGATCAAGACGCTGGTGGAAGCGGTGATCCTCGTTTTCCTGGTGATGTACCTGTTCCTGCAGAACATCCGCGCCACGATTATTCCCACCATTGCCGTACCGGTGGTTCTGCTGGGCACGTTCGGAATCCTGGCCGCGCTGGGCTTTTCGATTAATATGCTCACGATGTTTGCCATGGTGCTGGCCATCGGACTGCTGGTGGACGATGCCATTGTGGTGGTGGAGAACGTGGAACGGGTGATGAGCGAGGAGGGGCTCTCCCCCCGGGAAGCCACCCGCAAGTCAATGAAACAGATCACCGGGGCCCTTGTGGGCATCGGCGTGGTGCTGTCGGCGGTATTCGTCCCCATGGCTTTTATGGAAGGTGCGACCGGGGTGATCTACCGGCAGTTCTCAGCGACGATTGTCGCCGCCATGGCGCTATCGGTACTGGTGGCGATTGTTTTGACGCCGGCCCTCTGCGCCACCATGCTCAAGCCCATTGCCAAGGGGGAGGGGCACGCGAGAACCGGCTTCTTCGGCTGGTTTAACCGCAACTTTGAGCGCGGTACCGCCGGCTACCAGCGGGGTGTGCGTGGCATCCTCGGCCGCGGTGGCCGATTCATGCTGCTCTTCGCCGCCCTCGCCGCCGTGATGATGGTGCTGTTCCTCCGCCTGCCCAGCTCCTTCCTGCCGGAAGAGGACCAGGGCGTGCTGTTCTCCATGGTCAAGACGCCAGTCGGGGCAACCCAGCAGCGCACCATGGACTCCATCAAAAAGGTTGAGGACTACTATCTCGACCACGAGCAGGATACGGTCGCGTCCGTGTTCAGCGTGCAGGGTTTCAGCTTTGCCGGCAGCGGCCAGAACAACGGTATTGCTTTCGTCAATATGCATGACTGGGAAGAGCGCGAGGAGCCGGGCCAGGATGCGGGCTCCGTCGCCATGCGGGCCATGGGTGCGCTGATGCAGATCAAGGACGCCATGGCTTTTGCCTTCTCGCCGCCAGCAATGCCGGGGCTGGGTACATCCGGCGGCTTCGACTTCTACCTCAAGGACAATGCCAATCTGGGGCACAAGGCTCTGACACAGGCCCGCAACCAGCTGCTGGGTGCCGCCGGGGAGAGTCCACTGTTGGTGAATGTGCGACCAAATGGCCAGGAGGATACGCCGCAATTCCGGCTGGATATCGATACGGAAAAAGCAGCCGCACTCGGACTTTCGATTGACGAAATCAATTCCACCGTCGGCACTGCCTGGGGTGGCCGCTATATCGATGACTTCATTGATCGCGGTCGGGTAAAAAAAGTGTATGTGCAGGCCGATGCGCCTTACCGGATGGTGCCGGAGGACTTTAATCAGTGGTCCGTGCGCAACCGGGAAGGCGAGATGGTGCCGCTTTCCAGCTTCGCCAGTTTCCGCTGGGAGTATGGCTCCCCGCGCCTCGAGCGCTACAACGGGGTGCCGGCGATGCAGATCAATGGCTCGGCGGCACCGGGCGTGAGTTCCGGTGAGGCCATGGCCGAGATGGAGCGTCTCGTGGCCCAGTTGCCCGCCGGGATCGGTATCGAGTGGACCGGGCTCTCTTATCAGGAGCGTCAGGCCGGCGCGCAGACGCCGTTACTGTATACCCTGTCATTGTTGATCGTGTTCCTGTGTCTCGCTGCGCTTTACGAGAGCTGGACTGTGCCCACCGCCGTGCTGCTGGTGGCGCCGCTGGGTATTCTCGGTGCGGTGCTGGCCAACACGCTGCGCGGCATGGAGAGGGATATCTATTTCCAGGTGGCCATGCTCACCACAGTGGGCCTGACCAGCAAGAATGCCATCCTGATTGTGGAGTTCGCCAAGCAAAACCTGGAAGAGGGCATGGAGCTGGTCCAGGCCACCATGCAGGCGGTGCGCGATCGCCTGCGCCCGATCCTAATGACCTCGTTGGCCTTTGGGCTCGGTGTATTGCCGCTTGCCATTGCCTCCGGTGCGGGTTCCGGTGCGCAGCAGGCCATCGGAACCGGGGTCCTGGGCGGTATGCTGGTTGGCACCCTGCTGGGGATATTCTTCATCCCGCTGTTCTTTGTGGTGGTGCAGCGTGTGTTTGGCCGAACCGCCAGACCAGAGGATCGGGAGCAGCTAGCGCTCAAGCAAACTCCCGTGCAGGAGGCGAGCACTGTGGTCTGATGGCCCGGTGCACAACGTAGAAATAGAGCGCCGGCAATCGCCGGCGTTCTTTTTTGTCGGGCCGATAACGTAAAATTGCCGGCAACCGACAGGTTGGAATAGAAAATAAGCAGCGTAGAGCGAGGACGAGATGCGGGGAGTTGTGGCCTTACTGTCGCTTCTGTTGAGTTTGGGTGCCTGGGCCCAGGAGTCCGGGAGTGACTCTCCGCTTCGCGAGGCGAAGCGACTGGAGGCCATTGTCGTTACCGCCAGTCCGCTGGCGACAGGCCGGGGAGGATTTGCCGGCAGCCTGTCCGTGCTTGGCAGTGGCGAACTGTCGCTGGTAAACCACGATCATATCCAGCAGAGCCTGGCCCGTGTGCCGGGTGCCAACGTCAGCCGCGGCAGTGGTCAGGAATATTTGCCGGCACTGCGCTCGCCGGTACTCACCGGCGCCGGCGCCTGTGGTAGTGTGCTGGCAATGCAGGACAACATTCCCCTGTTCCCTGCCGGGTTTTGCAATGTCAACGAGTTGTTCGTAGCCCACAGCGAACAGGCAGAGCGGATTGAGGTGATACGGGGTCCCGCTGGCACCCTGCACGGTGCCGGGGCGATGCACGGTGTGATCAATGTGGTTGGACCCACCGCCAGAACCGCTGAGGGCGGCAGTGCGCGGGTTGAAACCGGTCCCGAGGATCGCTGGAAGCTCAACCTTCGCAACAATGCGGTCAGCGGGTCCGGCGCTGCGCTGTCTTCCGCGCTTTCGCTGGCCCAGGATGGCGGTTACCGCGCGCAATCCGGTTTTGATCAGCAGAAGTTAAGCCTTGCCTACCGGTCTGACTCTGGCCGCAATGTGACCCGCATCGACGTCACCAACCTGGAGCAGGAAACCGCCGGCTACATCGTTGGCGAGGATGCGTTCCGGAATGATGTTTTGCGCCGCTCGAATCCGAACCCGGAGGCCTTTCGCAACGTTCGCTCGGCCCGCCTTTCCCACACGTTGAGTCATACCATTGAATCCGGCCATGAGTTCAGTTTCACTCCCTATGGGCGTTGGGGCGAAATGGCGTTCCTGCAGCATTTCCTGCCCGGCCAGCCTCTCGAGCAGACCGACCACGCCAGTGTTGGATTCCGCTCCAGTGTGCAGGGGGCGCTCTCTGAAAGCGTTGTGGTCTCGGCGGGTCTGGACGCAGAGCTGACCGAAGCCGCGCTGCGCCAGTCCCAGCCTGGCCAGACGACGGGCTCCGCGTTCCTGCAGGAGACCGTCCCCCAGGGAAAGCACTATGACTACGAGGTGGGCGCGTCCCTCGTGTCACCCTTTATGCTGGCGGCTTTCACCCCCAGCGAGCGCCTGTCCCTGGAGGCGGGTCTGCGGCTGGAGGCGCTTCGCTACGATTACGACAACCAAATGATCGCTGGTCGCACCCGCGAAGACGGTAGTGCCTGCGGTTTTGGTGGCTGCCGCTACAGCCGTCCGGAAGACAGGGAAGATACCTTCGGGAACTGGTCCCCATCCCTGGGACTGGTCTACGACTGGGCCCCGCTGCATCAGTTGTTTATCAATCTGGCTCACGGTTTCCGCGCGCCTCAGGCCACCGAACTCTATCGACTGCAACGGGAACAGTCGGTGGCCGATCTGGACTCCGAGGAAATGCGCAGCCTGGAACTGGGGCTGCGAGGACGGCGGGGCGAGCTGGATTACGAGCTGGTGGGCTTTGCCATGGAGAAGCGCAATGTAATCTTTCGCGATGCCGACTTCTTCAACCGCTCTGGCGGCGCCACCCGTCATCGCGGGGTGGAACTGGCCCTGGCTTATGCGCTGACAGAACACTGGTCGCTGGATCTCGCCGCAAGCTATGCCGAGCACCGCTATCGCGACGAGCGCCTGTTGGACGGAATTCCCCTCGACGGAAAACTGGTGGACTCTGCCCCCCGGGCCTTCGGTAGTGCGCGAATCACCTGGCAGCCAGATGATCGCAGCGAGATGGAGCTGGAGTGGCTGCACCGCGGGCGCTACTACACGGACCCCCTCAATCTTCACAGTTACCCGGGCCACGACCTGCTCAATGTGCGCGCCCGCCGTAATCTTGGCGATGGCTGGTCCGCAGCGCTGCGCCTGCTCAATCTACTGGATGAGCAATATGCGGAGCGGGCAGATTTCAGTAACTTCTCCGGCGATCGCTACTTTCCCGGCGAGCCGCGCTCTATTTATGCCGAGCTTGCGCTGGAGTTCTGAACAGAACCCGGTAGAAGCGCCCGGGGTTTATCGCCGGGTTGTGGGGGGCAATTGCAATGAAGTCGCGGCACTGGTTGTAGTTACGCCCAATGTTGATGTAACAAATGTGCTCCAGCCGCGACTGATTCCAACAACAAAACGTTCCCGCTACCCCATACACCGAACCAGGAAACCCAATATGTGGCGATTGCTGCCGTTGTTAGCCTCTCTGGCATGGCTGCCCATGCCGGCGTCAGGTTTCGATCACAGTCGCTGGTCAGGACTGTTGGCAGAACATCTGGTGGTGAGTCAGGACGGCCGTGTGTCCCAGGTGGATTATCGGGGCATGGCCGGGGACATAGGCAAGCTGGATGCTTATCTCTCCCTGCTGGCTGGGGTGCCCCAGGGGGAGTTTTCGGGATGGCCTGAAGATGTACGGCTCGCTTTTCTGATCAATGCCTACAATGCGGCCACCGTGCGCTTGATACTGACACAGTTTCCGGACCTGGATTCAATTCGGGATCTCGGCTGGTTGTTTCGCTCACCCTGGAAGAAAGAATTTGTGAGCCTTTTTGGCAAACAATACTCCCTCGATGATATAGAACACGGCATGATCCGGGGACGATTCAGCGATCCCCGCATACATTTTGCAGTCAACTGTGCCAGCGTCGGTTGCCCGATGCTCCGTGAGGAGGCGTACCGCGGGGCTGACCTGGACCGGCAGCTGGAAGAGCAGACCCGGCGCTTTCTTTCGGATCGCTCGCGGAACCGCCTCTCCGGCCCCGGGACCCTGGCGCTGTCATCAATTTTCAAATGGTATCGGGAAGATTTTGCCAATGGTTGGCGAGGACATGAAAGCCTGGAGTCGTTTCTCTCCGACTATCGTGGTGCGCTGGATCTGACTCCCAGCCAGGCGGACGCGCTACGCGACGATAGGATGGCGATCGAGTTTCTGGATTACGACTGGCGCCTCAACGATGCCGCTGCTGCCACCCGCCTCAAAGATTAAAGAGCTAAGGACCCACAAGAATGATGGATAGAGAGCATTTCCCCCTGAAGCCACTGGCCGCCACGCTGGCCGCATTGCTTTGGGCTTCATCTGTCGCCGCCGATCAAGCGGCCAATGCTTCAGGCGAGGCGACGGAATTTGTCGAGGTGCTGGGCGACAGGCTTGACGAGACACCGGTTGGCCCCCGGAGTGAGACAGCAGACGGCGCCTTCGGTGGTGGCCTCAGCGCCGCCGAGATTGCCCGCTCGATGACGCCCGTGGGCGAATGGCTGCTGGATGCCGCGGCAGTCGAGGATCTGCGTGATTTGCAGCGTGTCGCCCCCAATACCTATTCAGCCACCGGTTTCGGCGCGCCCAGCCTGCCCACCATTCGCGGGCAGCTGGGGGAGGTCTTTGAAGCCGGCATGCGTCGCCAGGTGGGCAACAATGGTCTCGGGATTCCCCTGTCGTTCAACGGTGTCGGGCAGGTGGACGTGGTGCGGGGCATGCCCTCGGTGATTTTGGGTTCAACCCAGCGCACCGGCGGCTTCGTGAACCTGGAGCCCAAGCGGCCGAGCCTGGAACGTTCTACCGGTAGCGCGGATCTGCGCGCAGGGCAGTGGGACCGCTATCGGTCGCAGCTGGATTACTCCTCTGTACTGGATCCGTCCCGCAGTGCGGTCCGTGTCAGCCTGGAACATCGTAACGAGGGCAGCTTCTACGATTTCAGCGGCCTCGACAGTAACAACCTGTTCGCTGCCTATCGCCTGAAACCTTCCGGGGATGCAGAGTGGAACCTGTCCCTGGAGTATTACGACGTCAGCTGGACCGATAACGCCGGTATCAACCGTCCGACCCAGGCCCTGATCGACGACGGGCTCTACGTTCAGGGGCAGGGGGTACGCCCCGATGGTTCGACTGTGCCGGGTGCCGGTGCGGTGGTCACCCCGACCGGGTTGGTAAGTATTGATCGCAGCCGCGTGCTGACCGACCCTCGGGATATCAATGGCGCGGACACCCTGCTGCTGCATTCCACTTACGAGACAGCCCTCGCAGATTCGGTGCGATTTGTGAATCGCACCTATTTTGAGCACCTGAATCGGGAAGAGGTTGCCCAGAACAGTTTTGTCGAGATCATTGACGGCGCCAACACTTTCGAAAACCGCAGCGAGTGGCACCTGGAAAATACGGTGGCTGGAATCGGCCTGCGCTATAACGATGTGCTCGGGTACAGCCAGTTCACCACCGAGGCCGATCTGCCAATCGATCTGACCGGCCCCCTCAGCAATCGCCGTATCCCGCTTACTGATGCCCAGAAAGCACGGTTGGTGGAATTGCGCCCCGGTTTGTATGTTTCTCCCGGCGGCCAGTACGACCTGGATGGCGATGGTGCCGGCGATTTCAACCTGTCGGACACCACCGACTCCACCAGCCTGCAGACCGGTATCTTCCTCGAGCATCGGCAGCCAGTGGCCGAAAGCTGGCTCGTCACCGCCGGCGTGCGTGGCGACTGGTATCGGGTTGAGGCCCGCGATCCCCTGGCGCCGCAGGGTGTCGCTGCAGCGGAAGATAAACATCACGACTTCCTCAAGTCCGGAAACCTGAGCCTGCAGTACCAGCCCGGTGATGCCGGTATGGCGTATGCCACGCTGGCCTATCAGGAGTCCACCTCCAACAGCCTTGGCGGCGGTAATAGCCTCGGCGGCGATAACACCATCAATCCCCTCAACTTTGCCACGGAGAATGAGTTACTGGAGGTGGGTTACAAATACGCTCCCGCCGGATCAGCCTGGTACTGGGACGCTGCCGTTTTCGATCAGACCCGCAGCCTGCGCAATCGGGACGGCAGTAACTCCGGCATCCGCACCCGCGGGGTGGAAATGCAGCTGCAGTATCGCGGCGAGCGGTTGTGGGCCAATGCCGGTGCCAGTTACCTCGATGCCCGCTTTGACGACTCCGCCGCCTTCCAGGATTCCCGCCAGGTACTCGATGCCTTTGATGATTCCCGCCCGGATATCGTCGTCGGCACCGGGGTGGGAGCACCGAATTTCACCGCCTTCCCGGCCTCTAACGCCCGGCTGCAGGGTATTCCGCGCCTGAGTGGCTCGGCGGCTTTAGGCTATCAGTTCAGCGAACACTGGTCGGCGGGCGCCAGCCTGGTAGCAACAGGCAGTTATCCGTTGGATTACCTGCAAACGGTCGAGATTCCTGCCCAGTTCACCCTGAACAGCAATGTCCGCTATCAATTTGCCGATCAGAGAACGAGCCTTCGCCTGGATATTTTCAACCTGACGGATGAGGAGAACTGGGCGCCGGTCTTTGAGGGGGGATACTTCGGTTCCACTCTGGTATTCCCGGAGTTGCCACGTTACTGGGACCTGAGTCTGACCTATCAGCTGTAATCGCCTCGGGTCATCACGGTAGCGAATGCGAATTTCGCCCGGGGCAGTGTCGATGTGAGGCGCTGCTCAGGGGCTCTTCTTTCCTTTGTGCCAGGAGGAATACAGTTCGTCGCCGGCGGGGACATGAATATGCTGCATGTGGATTTGGCGTGCGGCGGGTGGGCTGGCCAGTTCCTGGTAAATCCCCTCGGTCGAGAGTTCGTAGGGTTCCGCATCTTCCTGGGAGAGGGCGTAATACACGGAAGTTACGCCGCTCAGGTACATCGCCGCCAGGCACATGGGGCAGGGGTGCCCGCTGGCATACATGGTTGCGCCCTCAAGCCGGGGGTTTCCTGCGGCCGTTGTCGCTGCCCGCAGTGCCTCGATTTCCGCATGGGCGGTTACGTCACCACTGCGGTGAATCGTGTTGACGGCTTCCGCCAATATCTGCCCGTCTCTCACCAGCACAGCCCCAAAGGGTCGCCCGCCTTCCTCGGTAACACTGCGTTGGGCGAGTGAAACCGCCCTGGCCAGAAGCCTGCTATGTTCTGCTGCGCGCCTCGCGCTCTCGGGCTGATCCGCCATGGCACAGTATCCTGTGGGTTTTGTGATTGCCGGCATTAACAGGGTAGCGCCCGGTGCGGTGCTGCCTGTGGTGTTGGCGCGGCGAACAGCAACGGGCTCAGCCCGGTGGGAAGATGCGGCAGGTGGTTGGTGGTGGGGGCACTCCGGAGCGAAAGCCCCCGGCTCCTAACGCTTTGACGGAGCGTGGTCAGGGCCGGGGTTGGCACCAAAGTTGGGGCTTGCGTTACGCCACCTTGGCGATCTGTTCTCTGGCGGAGTCCAGTGCCTGCTGCTTCGACTCCTCGCCAACAGCCAGCCCCTCGGCGTGAATGATTTCCACATCCTGGATGCCGATAAAGCCAAGGAACTGACGCACATAGGCGCTCTGGGCGTGATCTTCACCGTAAATGCCACCGCGGGTAATGAACACCACGGCCTTTTTATTAGCCAGCAGTCCTTCCGGACCCTCGGGTGTGTAGCGGAAAGTAATACCGGCGCGGGCCACGTGATCGAAGTAACTGCTGAGAGTGGACGGGACGCTGAAGTTGTACATCGGGATACCGAGCACAATGACGTCCGCCTCCTGCAGTTCCGCAATCAGCCGGTCTGAATAGGCCGCCACCTCGCGTTGCTCCGGTGTGCGCTCTGGCTCCGGGGTCGTGAAAGCCTGGAAGCGGGCCAGGTTCAGGTGTGGGACTGGTTCGGCAGCAAGATCCCGGCGGTTGACCTGCCCTTGGGGGTTGTCCTGCAGCCAGCGCTCGACATAGGCGTCACCGAGCTGGCTGGATTGGCCGCCGCCTTGAAACAGGCTGCTGTTGAGTTGCAGTAACTTGCGCATTGAATGCCTCCATCGGGATAGTGGGTCGATGAAAGGCATTAAAGCACCGCTTAATTCGATAAAAAGTTGGAAAAATAAGGCTGTATTCTGCGAATATTTCGACAGCTTTAGGGTGTGCGGCCCACGATCAACCGGCCTTCAATGGGTGCCGGTTTCGTCGCTGGCCACACTTTGCGGGCCCGAGTACCAGAAATTGTAGAAATCCTCTGTCACCCGCTGCTCAATCTCGTGGGCCTCCTCCCGCGGGCAAAACATCGTAATCGTGACCACATCGTGACCCAGCTCATTGGTGGTAAAACTCACCTTGGGGTCGGTGCCCACCAGTTCGACCCCGGTGCGGTGCTCGATCATCTGGCAATAGCGCACCGCCACATCGTGAAAGGCCTCGCTGTGCTCGCGGATACGTTCTTCCAGGAACGCCTTGGCGGCAAACGGATTACCGCCCTTGTTCTCGCGGGTAATGGAGAAAGAATGCTCGATGTAGCGACGCATGAAATTGAGGTTCTTCACCGGCTTGGTAAAGAAGACGTTGTTGGGGATGTACAGCGTGATGCCGGTATAGCCACTGCCGAGCCCATGAGGGTCGATTTCGAGCAGGGTGGTGCTGAGCCAGTCGCTGTCGATCACCTCACCGAACTGCTCGCCGACCATGACCCAGTCACCCACCTGAAACGAGCGCATGCTGGCCTGGTACAGCTTGCCCACCAGGCTCTGCACCAGCTCCCGCAGCGCCAGCACAATGGCAACGGAGAATGCCGCAATAGAGAGTGCAAACTCCCTGAGCTCCGATACCCAGATGCCGACCAGGCCGATCACGATCAGCAGGTTGCAGATGTTGTGGACGGTATTGATGCGGCGACGACGGTCCTGCTTTGGCCAGCGGCTGATGCGGGCAAAGAGCAACGTCAGCAACAGGCGCAGCAAGAGAATCCCGGCAATCATCAGGGCCGAGAGGATCAGTTTGTTATCCAGGATCTGTTCCAACATGGGGTGACTACCGTGTCCGCATCGCGGTCCGCCAGAGAGAAAAGGGCGCCAATTATAGGGACTCTCCGGGCGACAACGCACCACTCATTCGCACTAATAGAAGAATAGACAGGGGCGGGCTCTGCGAAGGTGACGCAGCGCGGCCGCGAACGGTCGCCGCCGCGCCCGGCGGGCTGACTTCGGCACTCAACTACACTCGAAATGACGCCAACACGAGCCCGTTTAGTCGGTCCTTGCAGGATGCCCAGCCATGCATGAACCCTTGCCCTCTGAAGCCCGAACCCATGATGCGGTTGTTTCAACCGGGCGGCTGCCGGCGAGGGATACGATCCAGCAGATGCTGCAGGACGCTTATACACGGTTTCGAAACGGGGATGAGGGCAGGGTGGCAGACTACATTCCCGTGCTCGCGTCTGTGCCCAGGGACCTTTTTGCGGTTTGCCTGGCTGGCATCGACGGCGAACTTTACGCGGTTGGCGACGCGAAACACGTTTTCACCATACAGAGTGTCTCCAAACCATTCGTATTTGCCCTGGTGTGCCAGGCCGTCGGGCTTGAGCAGGCGAGATGCAAGCTGGGCGTCAATGCCACCGGAATGCCATTTGACTCAGTGATAGCACTGGAACTCAGCCGTGAGCGGCTGACCAACCCCATGGTCAATGCCGGCGCCATCGCCACTACCAGTCTGGTGCCCGGCGAGACGGCTGATCGAAAGTGGCAGTTTATTCTGGACGGACTGTCGCGATTTGCCGGCCGGCAATTGTCAATCAATGAGGAGGCGTACCGCTCTGAAGCGGCGACGAACCTGCGCAACCGCGGCATCGCCAAGTTGCTCGAGGGCTATCAGCGGCTCTACTTCGATGGGCTGGAATCCACGGATGTATATACCCGTCAGTGCTCTATTAACATCACAGCGCAGGATCTCTCGGTAATGAGCGCCACCCTGGCCAGTGGTGGCGTCAATCCCATCACCGGTGAGCGGGTGGTCGATGCCGTCGTCAGCAAGCGGGTGCTGGCAGTGTTGGCCACGGCCGGACTCTATGAGCTCAGTGGGGAGTGGCTATTTGAAACGGGCCTGCCCGGCAAGAGCGGTGTGAGTGGCGGGCTGATTACGGTGGTTCCCGGCAAAGGCGGCTTGGCGACTTTTGCGCCGCCCCTGGACGAGGCCGGCAACAGCGTGAGGGGCCTACAGGTGACACGCTACCTTTCCGAGCGCCTGGCCCTGAGCCTGTTTGCATCCAAGCCGATTCGTTAAGGTCGAAGTTGCGGCAGCCTGATATTCCGTATCTTTTGCTTTTGTCTCCTGTTGACGCTCCTCATCATTCGAATGTGTAAGAAGTGCACGCTCTCACCCCTCGGTGGTCGATGCTTGCGTTTCATCTGTGCAAGGCGACAATGAGTAGGTGTCAGGAAATCACGAAAATGCCGCGGGCAAGATAACCAGAGAGGGTGGGGTAGCTATTAATGAAAGCATCTGATTTGTTCGTGCGTGCACTGGAAGCAGAAGGCGTCGAGTACGTATTCGCCATTCCGGGAGAAGAAAACCTGGATTTGCTCGAGTCCCTGCGCGGCTCAAAGATCAAGCTCGTCATCACGCGCCATGAACAGGCGGCGGGCTTCATGGCTGCCACCTACGGCCGCTTGACGGGGCATTCCGGTGTTTGCCTGTCGACCCTTGGGCCGGGCGCCACCAACCTGGTGACGGCGGCCGCCTACGCGCAGCTGGGTGCTATGCCGATGGTGATGGTGACCGGGCAGAAGCCGATTAAAAGCTCCAAGCAGGGGCAGTTCCAGATCATCGATGTCGTCGACATGATGCAGCCCCTGACCAAGTTCACCCGCACCATTGTCAGTGGTGACAATGTTCCCGCCCATGTCCGTGAAGCTTTCCGCCTGGCGGAGGAGGAGCGCCCGGGGGCGGCACATCTGGAGCTGCCCGAGGACATAGCTCGCGAGCACTCCACCATGCCCGTGCTGGAACCCAGCTACACCCGCCGCCCCATCGCAGAAGAGAAAGCCATCCGCCAGGCTGCGGAGGCCATCGCCGCGGCACGCAAACCGTTACTGCTGATCGGTGCCGGCGCCAACCGCAAGCTGACATCGAAAATGCTGCGGGAGTTTGTCGCCAAACTTGGCATTCCCGCCATCACCACGCAAATGGGCAAAGGCGTCGTCGACGAGTCCGGCCCGCATTTTATTGGCAACACCGCCCTTTCAGACGGGGATTTTGTCCACCGGGCCATCGACCAGGCAGATCTCATCATCAACGTCGGCCACGACGTGGTTGAGAAGCCGCCGTTCTTTATGCGCCCCGGCGGCGCAGAGGTGGTGCACATCAACTTCAACTCCGCCCAGGTGGATCCGGTCTATTTCCCGCAGATCGAGGTGGTTGGTGATATTGCCAACAGCCTGTGGCAGCTCAAGGAGCGACTGGAGCCACAGCAACACTGGAGCTTTACCGATGCGCATCGCATCCGCGATGCCCTGAGAAAACATATCACCGAGGGCTGTGGTGACGACAGCTTCCCCATTCGCCCCCAGCGTGTGGTCAAGGAGGTTCGCGACGCCATGCCCAGGGACGGGATCATCGCCCTGGACAACGGCATGTATAAAATCTGGTTTGCGCGAAATTACCCGGCCCACTCACCCAATTCGGTGCTGCTGGATAATGCGCTGGCCACCATGGGTGCCGGGGTGCCGTCGGCCATGGCTGCCAAGCTGGTGTACCCGGACCGCAAGGTGATGGCGATCTGTGGGGATGGGGGTTTCATGATGAATTCCCAGGAGCTGGAAACTGCTGTGCGCCTGCAGCAGGACCTGGTGATCCTGCTGCTGCGCGATGACGCTTACGGCATGATCAAGTGGAAGCAATCCCAGATGGAATATCACGACTTCGGCCTGGACTTCGGCAACCCGGATTTTGTCGCCTACGCCCGGGCGTATGGTGCCCAGGGGCATCGGGTCAGTGCCACGGCAGAGCTGAAACCTCTGGTCGAAAAATGCTTTTCCGAAGGCGGCGTGCATCTGATCGACGTGCCGGTGAATTACAGCGACAACGATCGCATCCTCAACCGCGAAATACGCGAGCTCTCGCGCAAGCTCTGACCTTCCGGCCGACCTTTAGAGGCGAAGCTCGACAACTAACGATCACTAACGGTAATCAAGGAGAGCACCGTGCTGCGGGAAACTTACCCCTACTATCTCGCCAACGAGGCTGTCTATGCCAATACCGATCTGCAAGTCACCGACAAGTACTCCGGTGAGGTAGCCACGCGTGTGGCCATGGCCGATACCGCCGTGATCGACGAGGCAATCGACTGGGCGGTAAAAGCCGAAAAACCGTTGGCGAAGATGCCACCCTATGAGCGGCAAGCTGTGCTTAATCACTGTGTCAAACGCTTTGAAGAGCGCTTTGAAGAACTGGCCGAGGCGCTCTGTATCGAGGCTGGCAAGCCGATCAAGGACTCCCGCGGTGAAGTCTCTCGCCTGATCGATACCTTCCGGGTGGCCGCTGAGGAGGCTGTGCGCATTGACGGAGAGGTGCTCAACCTCGAGATATCTGCTCGCGCCCGCGGTTACCGGGGGTTCGTGAAGCGGGTGCCGGTGGGTGCCTGCTCGTTTATTTCCCCATTCAATTTCCCTCTCAATCTGGCAGCACACAAAGTGGCCCCGGCGATTGCTGCAGGTTGCCCATTTGTGCTCAAGCCGGCCAGCCGTACACCCATCGGTGCACTGATCATTGCCGAAGTCCTGGCTGAAACCGACCTGCCGAAAGGCGCTTTCTCGGTCCTGCCGTGCCACCGCGAGGGCGCCGACCTGTTTACCGTTGACGACCGTTTCAAGTTGCTCAGCTTTACCGGCTCGCCAGCAGTGGGCTGGGACCTGAAGGCCCGTGCAGGGCGCAAGAAGGTGGTGCTCGAGCTGGGTGGCAACGCCGCCTGTGTGGTGGATGAGGATGCGGATCTCGATGATGCCGTCGAGCGCCTGATTTTCGGTGCCTTTTACCAGTCGGGCCAGAGCTGTATCGGCGTACAGCGCATTTATGGCCATACAAAAATCTATAACGAACTGAAGCGACGGCTGGTGGAGCGCACGGAGCAGTTACAGAAGGGCGACCCCAGCGATGAGAGCACGTTTATCGGCCCGATGATCTCCGAGGGGGAAGCGAGGCGCCTCCACGGCTGGATTAATGACGCCGTAGAGCAGGGGGCCGCACTGCTCTGTGGTGGTGAGCGCAATGGCGCCATGCTGGATCCAACCCTGCTGGAAAATGTCCCCAAGGGCTGTGCGGTGATTGAAGAGGAGGCCTTCGGGCCGGTGGCTGTACTGGAATCATTTGATGATTTTGAGGCAGTGCTGGTCGAGGTCAACGACAGTGCTTTTGGCTTGCAGGCGGGTGTCTTTACCCGCGACCTCTATCGCGCCCAGCAAGCTTGGGACGAGCTGCACGTTGGCGGCGTCATCGTTGGCGACGTGCCAAGCTGGCGCGTGGACAATATGCCCTACGGGGGTGTGAAGGACTCAGGTCTCGGTCGGGAAGGTGTTCGCTGGGCAATTGCCGACATGACCGAGGAGCGATTGATGGTAATTCGCACGCCCCGGGCTTGAGGGGGCGCTCACCACTCCACACAGATTTTCCCGAAGTGCCCGCCGCTCTCCTGTAAGCGGAAGGCATCCGGCAGTTCATCAAAGCCGAAAGTCTGGTGGATAACCGGGCGAATACCGGTCTGGTTCAGCGCGGCAATGTACTCCTGTTGCATGCGGCGGCTCCCGACAATCAGCCCCCGAAGTTGCGCCTGCTTGGCCATCAGGGTGGCGGTTGGGATCTCGCCGGCCATGCCGGTGAGCACACCGATCAGGGCGATATGCCCGCCAACACGCACGGCGTTGATCGACTGCGCCAGTGTGCCCGGGCCGCCTACTTCAACGACATGGTCGACGCCTCGGCCATTGGTGATGTCACAGACCTTTTCGCCCCAGTTCTCTTCTTGTCGGTAATTGATGGTGCAATCGGCCCCCAGCGCCCGCGCACGTTCGAGTTTGTCGTTCGATGAGGAGGTGATGATGACCGACGCCCCCATCGCCTTGGCGATCTGCAGCGCCGCAATGGAAACGCCCCCTGTGCCCAGTAGCAGCACGGTGTCGCCAGCCTTGAGGTTGCCATCTGCCACCAGTCCCCGCCAGGCGGTCAGGCCGGCCGTGGTGATGGTTGCCGACTCACTGTGGCTCCAGCCCAAAGGCGCATGTGTAAATGCGCCTGCATCCCGGACTGCGTGGGTCAGGGCATAACCGTCCATGCCATCGCCAGGGGTGCCGGCAAAGTTAGCGACGGCAGGGAAGGGCGCGCCATCAATCCATTGGGGAAAGAAGCAGGAAACCACGTGATCCCCGGGGGCGAACTCCGTAACACCCTCTCCGACAGCCTCCACCACACCGGCACCATCTGACATCAGCACCCGGTCATCGTCAGTGGGTATCTGGCCGGCAGCCACGAGGTAATCGTGGAAGTTGAGTGAGGTCGCATGGATGGCCACCCTGATCTGCCCCGGGGGCGGGTCTCCGGGGTTGGCAAGGGTCTTTATTGTCAGCTTGTCGAGGCCCCCGGGGGCGGAGACTACAAATGCTTTCATCGCTCGGGCTCTCGGGTCAGTTGCGAAGCTACCTTGAGCCCCAAGTTTAGGTGTCGGAGCTTCACGCTGTGGTGCGGGTTTCTCGTTGGGCGGGCAGATCAGTACGTACATGCGACGTGAGGCCGGAGAGCAAGACGTTTTTTCTGGTTCTGATTGCCGGGGAGGAATCCTCTCACCATAAATATTTATGCTACATGGTCGCGTAAATGATTGAGGTTGCCCCGCATAAATATTTATGTAGACTGCCCATAAATATTTATGTGGCGGGTATCGGGCATGGCCTCAGTGATCATTGACGGCAGAAATGCAGACGCCAGGCGGGTTTCTATCAGCCTGGATGCGTTTCTCTGGCAGCTTGTTTGCGCAGATTTCACCTCCGAAGCCGAGGCGCGCAGCTGGATCAGGGCTTATATGGCCACGCTGTACACAACAAAGGGGCTGACTGCGATAGTCCGTGACCACTGCCTGCACCGCATCGTCAAGCCTTCACTGGTTCGCCGTGTTCAGGGCCTGGATGGCCAGATGGATATCGACGACGTTTGATCCGTTCTTTCCGCGGGGGCCAGGTGCAGCATCCAGTCGCTGCTCTGGTCCCTTGACCGGATTCTGGTTGCCCGGGCAGTGCTGTCCAGTCGTTCACCACCCCGGGCGTACTGGCCTGCCGCTATAGCGGAGCCGAAGCCGCGCTCTGAGTCCTCTCGGTCATTGATTTGTCTGCATTGCTTGTCTTTTGATGCGAATGATATGATGTAACATCTTGAGGCCGGGGCCGCGACCCTGCACTGGCTAGTGGTTGCGGATGCCGGAACTCGGCAAACATCAAGGTAGGTGCATATAAAGTGACTATGAAGCCGAAGTTGTTGCTCTTTTCCTCTCTTCTTCTATCTACAGTGGCGTCCGGGCAGCATGCCCCTCATGTGCACGGCGAGGCAACTCTCACTCTTGCCGCGGTTGGCGAGTATCTCCACGTCGAGTTCGAGTCTCCGGCAGTCAACCTGGTTGGGTTTGAGCATGCGCCACAAGATTCCCGGGGAAGACGAGCGCTGGAGTTGGCCTCACAGCAGCTGGAAGCGATTCAGCGTCACCTGAGGTTCAATGGCACCAATTGTGGCCTTGAGGAGGCGCAGGTTCAGGCGCCGCACAGTCCAGCGACGCACAGAGGCCATGCTGAGCAGGGAGGTCATGCCGAGCACGCAGATCACTCCGAGCACGCCGAGCACACGGGTCACGCCGAGCACACGGGTCACGCGGATCACACCGAGCATGCCGAGCATGCAGGTCACACACATCAAGTCGATCATGCTGGGCACGCTAGCTTCAATGCCAGCTACCGCTTCCAGTGTGATAATCTGGCGCGGCTCGACAGTATCGACGTGGACCTGTTTTCGAGCTTCCCGGGTATTCACAAAATCGCTGTGCAGTGGCTTACCTCCGATCGCCAGGGGGCTGTGTCGCTCACCGCACAAAAAAATGCACTGCAGTTGAATTAAGCCATGAATGCATCCCAGTTGAAGCGAACCCTGAGCGCTGCGGAAGATGCCTGCCGCTCCACCGGCGCACGCCTGACCGATAAGCGCAGGAATGTCCTGACTATCCTTTTACGCTCCAGAAAGCCGCTGTCGGCGTATGAGATTGTGGAGTGCTACAAAGAGGAGTTCGGTGAGTCCATTCCGGCGATGTCTGTTTATCGGATGCTGGATTTCCTGGCTGAAGAAAACCTGGCCCATAAGCTGAATTCGGAAAACAAGTACCTCGCCTGCGCCCATATCGCCTGTGATCATCGTCATCAAACGCCCCAGTTTCTGATTTGCGGCCGCTGCAGCAAAGTGAGGGAAATCGGTATCAAGCCCGAGGTGATTGCCACCCTACGCGATACCGTCGAAAGTGCGGGTTTCTTCTTGCAGACATCGCAACTGGAGCTTGATTGCCTGTGTGAAGACTGTGCAGAGCGGAGTGCTGCTTAGTGCAGAAGAGGGAAGAGATCCGCGCAGTACCGGTGAATGTTATCACCGGGTTTCTCGGGGTTGGCAAGACCACTGCAATCCGCCACCTTCTGGAGAGCAAGCCTCGCGACGAGCGCTGGGCGGTACTGGTTAACGAATTCGGTGAGATTGGCATCGACGGCGGGCTCTTTGGCTCCCAGCAGGATGGCGGTCTGTTTGTCCGGGAAGTGCCGGGTGGCTGCATGTGCTGTACCGCGGGCCTGCCGATGCAGATCGCGCTGAACCAGCTGCTGGTAAAAGCCCGGCCTCACAGGTTGTTGATTGAGCCCACAGGCCTGGGCCACCCCCGTGAGGTGCTTGAGACTCTGGCCGAATCAGTTCAGTCGGGCGTGCTGGACCTCCACGCCACTCTGACGCTGGTGGATGCCCGCAAAATCTCCGATGAGCGCTACCTCAGCAGTGATACCTTCCGTCAGCAGCTGGAGGTCGCGGATCTGGTGGTGGCAAACAAATCCGATCTGTACGGCCCTGATGACCTCGAAAACCTCCGTCGATATCTCTCTTTCCTGCCGGGCGGGGCGGAGAAGCCGTTGCAATCGGTGGTGCGGGGGCGGGTTGACCCTGACTGGCTGGGCGCTTCCAGCGCCTTCCTGCCCCCACCCCGGAGTGCTGGGCACCGGCATCCGCCGCCAGTAGTGGAGGATGAGCCGCTGCCGGAGTGTGGCTACTTGCGGTCCGAGAGCAGTGGTGAGGGCTATCACAGCTGTGGCTGGCGCTTCAGCCCCGTATTTGTGTTCGACTACAAGCAGCTGCTTGCGCTGATTACCGGCAGCGCCGTAGAGCGGCTCAAGGGAATATTCATCACAGATGAAGGGGTGTTTGGCTTCAATAAAGCGGATTCTGTTTTGAGTGTCCTGGAGCTGGATGATGCGCTGGAGAGTCGTGTCGAAGTGATCGATCCGGAGCGCCGGGATTGGGCCGGTCTGGAGGCGGACTGGCTGGGCTTGTTGACCAGGGGTTAGCTCTTTGCTGCTCCTGGTCGGTCGCGTCTCCAGCGGTCTGGGGGAAACTGTTCCGCTCGTTTTCTGGTCGACGGGATGAACGGTTGGTCTGATGCGATGAGGCTATCACGGGATAGTTTGCGCGCCAGTCGTTCAATGATACTATGTAACATCATTCGTCTGTAATCAGAAGTTGGTAATGATGTTGAATTTTCCCGGCCGCCTGGTAGCGGCGCTTCTTGCCATGACCTGCGTTGCCCAGTCCCAGGCCGCGGATCCGCTGAACGTCACTGGTGACAAGTTTCGCCAGCTTGAAGAGCTCCTCCCCACGCCTAACGTATACCGCAATGCTGCCGGCGAGCCCGGACATGCCTACTGGCAACAGCAGGTAGATTACCGCATTGACGCGCGGCTGGACGAAAACAAGCGTGCCCTCAGTGCCAGTCAGAGCATCCGCTATACCAACAACTCTCCCGATACCCTGAAGTACCTCTGGTTCCAGCTGGACCAGAACCGTTTCCGCCTGGACTCCATGGCGGAACGGACGCTCACGTTCGGTGGGCTCGGTAACCGTGGCCCGGGTACCCGCAATGTCTCCGACGAGGCGCCCGCAGGTATTACGTTCGGCGAGTTGCGCCGTCAGCAGTGGCTGGCGGATAACGAGGTGGGTTATACCATCAGCAACCTGAAGGATGCCGAGGGCAATACACTGCGTGCAACCGTGGTAGGGACCAACATGCGGGTAGACCTGGCACAGCCGCTCAAGCCGGGCGAGCAGGTCACCTTCAGCATGGATTTTGCATTCAATATCGTGGAGGAGGATGCTGTGTCGGCGCGCTCCGGCTATGAGCATTTCCCCGATGATGCCCGCAAAGGCGGCAACGACATCTTCCTGCTGGCCCAGTGGTTCCCGCGCCTGCACGCCTATACCGACTACGAGGCCTGGAGCAACAAAGAGTTCTTGGGCCGAGGTGAGTTTACACTGGAGTTCGGAAACTACGAGGTCAACCTGACGGTGCCCGCTGACCACATTGTGTCGGCAACCGGCAGCCTCCAGAACCCCTGGGAAGTGCTCTCGGAGAGCCAACGCGAGCGTCTGGAGCAGGCTCGTACCGCAGAACGCCCGGTTTTTATCGTGACTGAAGCTGAAGCTCTGGAAAACGAGAAAGAAGGCACCAGCAAGACCAAAACCTGGCAATTCAAGGCTGATAAGGTGCGCGACTTCGCATGGGCCTCATCGCGTAAATTCATGTGGGATGCCCGCGGTTACCAGCAGGGTGGAGATATCATGCCTGAGGTAATGGCGATGTCTTTCTACCCTAAAGAAGGCGGTGAGCTGTGGAAAAAATACTCTACCGAGTCCGTCATCCACACCATGGAAGTTTACTCGCGTTTCTCCTTTGACTATCCGTACCCGGTCGCCCAGAGCGTCAACGGTCCTGTGGGTGGCATGGAGTATCCGATGATCACTTTCAATGGCCCGCGTACCACCCTGCATGAAGACGGCAGCCGTACCTGGACCCAGGCGGAAAAACGCTTTCTGATCGGTGTGGTAATTCATGAGATCGGGCATATCTATTTCCCCATGATCGTCAACTCCGACGAACGCCAGTGGACCTGGATGGACGAGGGCCTCAACAGTTTCCTCGATGGCGTCGCAGGCCGCGAGTGGGATCCAGAGATGCCCTGGGGTGTTGAGCCGCGCGATATCGTTGACTACATGAAGTCCGATATCCAGGTGCCAATCATGACTCAGTCCGATTCCGTGCTGCGCCTTGGGCCCAACGCTTACGCCAAGCCCGCAGCCGCACTGAACATCCTGCGGGAGGTGATCCTGGGCCGCGAGCTGTTTGATTTTGCCTTCAAGGAATATGCTACCCGCTGGCAGTACAAGCGCCCGACTCCGGCCGACTTCTTCCGTACCATGGAAGAGGCGAGTGGTGTGGACCTGGACTGGTTCTGGCGTGGCTGGTTTTACACTACCGATCATGTAGATATCAGTCTCGACAAGGTGTGGCAGCTGCGCCTCGACACCTTGAACCCGGATATTGATTTCGAACGCCGCCGTAAGGAAGAGGCCGACAAGCCCCAGTCGCTTTTCGTAAAGCGCGAGCTGGACGCTGGCAATAAAACCTGGGTGGAAAAAAATCAAGATATTCGCGATTTTTACGATACCAATGATCGCTTTACTGTCACCAACAAAGAGCGCAATGAGTATGCGCAAATGTTGGAAGATCTGGAGCCTTGGGAGCGCGATGTACTGAAGCGCGCTCTGGATGAAGACAAAAACTACTATGTTATGGACTTCTCCAACCTGGGCGGACTGGTCATGCCTATTCTGCTGCAGCTGACATTTGAGGACGGCAGCGTAGAAGACCGCTACATCCCCGCCGAGATCTGGCGCCGATCGCCGGAAGCAGTATCCAAGTTGATCGTGACTGAAAAGGAGCTGGTTCAGGTGGTTGTGGATCCCCGCTGGGAGACCGCTGATGTCGACAACGAGAACAACCACTACCCGCGTCGCATCATTAAGTCACGCATGGAAGTGTTCAAGGATGAGAAGCGGACGGATCCGGTATACCGTGACATCATGCACGACATCACGACTGCGGAGGCAGAGCCCAAGCCCGGCTTTCACAAGAAGTAATTGAACATGCGTAAGCTATTCGTCGTTCTAATGTTGCTGGTGGCCTGTACTGCACAGGCCCACCAGATGAAAAGCGCCATTACCCGAGTGCTGTTCAACGATCGCACTGGCAACGTTGAGATCATGCACCGGTTTTATGTGCACGACGCCGAGCACGCGCTGAGTGAGCTCGTCGGCGAGCAGGTGCATCTTTCTGAGGATCGGGTTGCCCAGGAACAGTTTGGCCGCTATGTCATGGCGCACTTCAGTATGGGGTTGGCCAAAGGTGAACCCCTGACGCTAACCGCGGTGGGGCAGGAGGTAGACGGCAAGTTTATCTGGGTCTACCAGGAACTGCCGCAGCCGCAGAATGTCACTGAATTGTGGTTCGCTTTCGACGCCCTGCAGGACCGATGGCCCGATCAGGTCAACCAGATCAATGTCGAGGGGCTTGGCCCAGTGCGATCACTGGTGTTTGATCGCAACGACAAATGGCAAGCGCTGAAATTTTAAAAAGGCCCATTGTGGGCCAACTTTCTGATTCCAGGGCGATGTGCCCCGGCATTAGCTGAAAATACTGACACACACTGGAGAATCACATGCGCAAATCCGTGCTCGCTCTGGCAATTGTTGCGATCACTGCTTGTTCTGAGTCCCCTGACTCAGCTGCAAACAAGATTGAAAACGCCACTGATGCGCAAGGTGCGCAGCTGGCTACCGATCCAGCTGCCCCCGCAAAGCAAGACAATCCACTGCTCCAGCAAAGTTCGCTGCAATACCAGGCTCCGGATTTCAGCAAGATCCGCGATGAGCATTTTCAGCCGGCATTTGAGCAGGGCATGGCGGAACATCTGCAGGAAGTCCAGGCGATCGCCGGCAACCCTGAGCTTGCCAGTTTCAACAACACGATCGTGGCGATGGAAAAATCCGGATCATTGCTGACCCGGGTATCCCGTGTTTTCTTCAATCTTGCCGGTACCGACAGCAACGAAGCGCGCCGGGCCCTGCAAAGTGAGCTGGCTCCCAAGCTTGCAGCGCACTGGGACAGCATCTACCTCAATGACCAGCTCTTTTCCCGCGTCGCGTCCCTCTATGATCAGCGCGTCGCACTGGAGCTGGACCCGGAATCCGATCGCCTGCTGGAGGTGTATTACGATCGGTTCGTAAAGGCCGGTGCCAAACTCACTGCCGAGCAGAAAGATACCCTCCGTGCCCTGAATGAAGAGCACTCCAGCCTGACCACACAGTTCAGCCAGAACCTGCTCAAGATCACCAAGGAAATCGCCGTTGTTGTCGACGACAAACAAGAACTCGACGGCATGTCCGACAGCGCGATCAAGTCCGCCGCTGCAGCTGCGGCGGAAGCTGGCCATGAAGGGAAATACCTGATCAGCATCACCAACACCACACGTCAGCCGGTGCTCGCGTCGCTGAAGAACCGGGAACTGCGCCAGCGCATCTGGGAAGCTTCTGCCAATCGCGGTACATCCGGTGAGCTGGATAACCGCCCGGTTGTCCAGCGCCTTGTTCAAATCCGCGCTCAAAAAGCAGATCTGCTGGGCTACGACAACTGGGCAGAGTATCAGCTGACCAACACCATGGCGGAAAAGCCTGAAGCGGTGATGAATATGCTGAGCTCGATGGTGCCAGCTGTAATCAGCAATACCAAAGCCGAGCAGGCCGCTATTCAGGCCATGATCGAGCGGGAAGGTGGTGACTTCGAAGCACAGCCCTGGGACTGGGCATACTATGCAGAAAAAGTCCGCCAGGATAAGTACGACCTCAATGAGCAAGAGGTACGTGAGTACTTTGAGTTCAATCGTGTATTGAACGACGGTCTCTTCTATACCATGAACCGTCTGTATGGTATCCGCTTTGAAGAGCGCCCTGATCTGCCGGTCTACCACCCCGACGTGCAGGCGTATGAGCTGTTCGACCACGATGGCAAGAGCCTGGCGATTTTCTACGCGGACTACTTTGCTCGTGAAGGCAAGCGTGGTGGTGCCTGGATGAGTTCCTTTGTGGGGCAGTCCGGCCTGCTCGAACAGAAGCCGGTAGTCGTGAATGTGATGAACATTCCCAAAGGCCCGGAAGGCGAACCGACCCTGGTTAGCTATGACCATGTCACCACCATGTTCCACGAGCTGGGCCACGGCCTGCATGGCATGTTCTCCGATGTCCGCTATCCGAGCCTTGCAGGAACAAACACATCCCGTGATTACGTAGAGTTCCCGTCTACGTTTGAGGAGGACTGGGCCGGTCTGCCGGAGGTGCTTGAAAACTATGCCTACCATTACAAGACCGGCGAGCCGATTCCTGCGGAACTGCTTGAAAAAGTGCAGAAAGCGAAAAACTTCAATATGGGCTTTGATACCCTGGAGTATATGTCTGCCGCACTGCTGGATATGGAATGGCACTCACTGCCTGGTGATGCTGAGCTTCAAGATGTCGAGAAGTTTGAGGCTGCGGCACTGAAAAAGCACGGGGTTGATCTGCCGGCAGTACCGCCGCGCTACAAGTCCACCTATTTTGCCCACTCCATTGGTGGCGGCTACTCTGCCGGTTATTACGCCTACATGTGGAGTGAAATTCTGGCTGCCGATGCTTTCGCGTACATTCGTGAGCGTGGTGGTCTGACGCGCAAGAACGGTGACTGGTACCGCAAGAACATCCTGGAAACGGGGAATTCCCGCCCGCCCATGGAGTCTTACGTCAAGTTCCGTGGCCAGGAGCCTACCACTGAGGCTCTGCTGGAACGTCGCGGACTCAACCCAAAAGGTTGATGTTCCGCAGCGGGAGCGCAAGGATGCGCTGCCCGGATTGATCCTGAATAAAAAAGCGGGCCTCAGGCCCGCTTTTTTTATCGACGAAAATTTCGAGGGGAATCAGAGCTGCTATGGATTTCAGTCCCAGGCAGGGAAGGGGTCGGGGAGTGTCCGCCAGACGATCTCACCTGCGTCCATTTCATGGTCGCTGAGCAGGCATTCATCCAATCGTTTCCGAATCCACTCCTCAGGGAGATTCTGTCCAATAAACACCAGCTCCTGGCGGCGATCGCCGAACGGCTCCACCCAGTTATCGAGGATGTATTGTTGCTGTTCGGTGTCTTGCGGCCATTCATCCCGAGGTACTGCTGCCCAGAAATAGCCGGCCGCGCCGTGCTGGGCAATACCGCCGGCCTGGCTCCAGGTACCAGCATAATGCGGCCGACTGGCCAGCCAAAAGTAACCCTTGGAGCGCAGCAGTCGTCCGCTCAACTGGGGGTCATTGAAGAAGTCAAACAGCCGCTGCGGATGGAATGGGCGGCGGGCGCGGTAGGCAAAGCTACTAATGCCGTATTCCTCTGTTTCTGGCGTGTGCTCTCCGCGCATCTCTTTCAGCCAGCCCGGTGCCAGTTGTGCCTGCTCGAAATCAAACTTTCCGGTCATCAAGACTTTTTCGATGGGCACATTGCCTTTTTCCATCGGCAGGATTTCTGCGCGGGGGTTGAGGCTGCGAAGTGCGGCTTGTAGCTCTTCCAGCTGCTGGCTGGTGATCAGGTCGACCTTGCTGATCAGCAAAATGTCGCAAAACTCGATCTGGTCAACCAATAAATCGGCGACATTCCGCTCATCTTCATCGCCAAGGTATTCACCGGCCTCCTTGAGGGACTCAGCTGCGTGGTAATCCTTCAGAAAGTTGGCACCGTCGACTACGGTGACCATGGTGTCCAGTTTTGCGACTTCAGACAGGCTCTGTCCGTCTTCGTCGGCAAAAGTGAAGGTCTCTGCCACCGGCAGGGGCTCTGATATCCCGGTCGACTCAATAACGAGGCAATCGAAGCGGTCCTCCTTTGCGAGCTTGGTCACTTCTACCAGCAGGTCTTCCCGCAGGGTGCAGCAGATACAACCGTTACTCATCTCCACCAGCTTTTCTTCCGTGCGGTTCAGGTGAACTTCGTTGTTTACAAGCGCTGCGTCAATATTGACCTCGCTCATGTCATTTACGATGACCGCTACCCGTAAGTCGGCGCGGTTGTTGAGGATCTGGTTGAGCAGGGTAGTCTTTCCGGCTCCAAGAAAGCCGGACAGTACTGTAACGGGCAGCCGCGCGGTCATTGTGAGTTTCTCCAACAATTGGCTGTTTCTTGATGCTTGTCTGCGCAACGGAAGTTTGTCACGCGGGAATGTCTCGTTTTCAGTGGCTCGGATGCTTCAGTTCTTCACTCGCGCGCACAAACCAGTCAAGTGTTCGCTGCCTCTGCGCTTCGCCATAAAGCTCTACAAACCGCTTGGTCATGTAGTCTGATTTATTCTGAAGCGCCTGAATCCGGCTATTGATAAATGCTTCGGTCAGTTCTTGTCCGCAGGTGATGGTAATGCAGTGCCGCCATTCCTCATAGTTCTGCGGGATAAATGACATTTCCATTCGGCTCACTCTATGGTGTTGGTGAAGGCTATCGGTTTTTCCGGAAGCTCTTTTCTTTCTGCTCCTGGCGGGACTTTTCCTCAAAGGAGAGCTCGGCCGTCGGACGAAGCAGTAGCCGCTGGAGCCCGATCGGGTCGCCACTGATCTCGCAGTAGCCGTAGCTGCCGTCCTCGATCTTGTCCAGGGATCGTTGAATTTTCCGCAGCAAGTAGTATTTACGCTCGGCAAAGCGCAAGCGTTGGCGGTTCTCTTCTTCGGCGGCGGCCCTGTCCAGCTCGTCGGCCGCAGCCAGGTCTGTTGTGGCAACAGCCTCGCGGGCGGCCGCGACCTCGGCGGCCGTTTCTTCATGGAGTTGCTGCAGTCGGTGTTTGAAAAAGTCCAGTTGCTGCTCGTTCATGTAGTCAGCCGCTGGCATTTGCAGCAATTCCTGTTCGGTGATTGGTGGCATGGGAGCGATCCGTCACTGCTGATGATTATTTTGCATCGCGAATGATATATTGTATCACGCAAGGGGAGAAGCAGCGCGCATATTGCGCACTGCCTTGGTCTTTTTATTGCTCTTCTTATTGCTCCTGGGCCAGTCCCTGGAACCGGGCACGCAAGCGCTTCTGCACCTCCGCGCGCTCGGCTTCATCCGGCGCCTGTGCCTCCTGCGACAGGCGCTCCAGGGCCTGCTCGAGGGGCAGCGTGCCCAGGTCCTGTCCTTCGCGGGTGCGAATGGCGATAGTTCCTGTGTCGCGCTCACGGGCGCCCGCTACCAGCAGGAAGGGTACGCGCTGCAGGGTTTGCTCCCGGATCTTGTAGCCGATCTTTTCATTGCGTATGTCGGACTCGGTCCGGAGCCCGGCACCGCGCAACAGTCGTACCACGTCCTGCACATAACTGGCGTGATCTTCGGTGATCGACAGGACCACGGCCTGCACGGGGGCGAGCCAGGTGGGTAGTTTCCCTGCGTGGTGCTCGATCAGGATGCCTGTGAAACGTTCCAGTGATCCAAACAGGGCACGGTGCAGCAGGACGGGGCGCTTGCGCGCGCCGTCTTCCGCGACATATTCGATACCGAAGCGTTCGGGCAGATTCATGTCTACCTGCAGGGTGCCACATTGCCAGTCGCGGCCAATCGCGTCGCGCAGTACGAATTCGAGCTTCGGGCCATAGAACGCCCCCTCACCGGGATTAACCTGGTAGCCCAGCCCCATGCTTTCCTGTGAGCGGACCAGTGCGCCCTCGAGCAGATCCCAGGTGGCATCGTCACCCATGCGGTTCTCCGGGCGAGTGGAAAGTTTGATGCGGACATCTTCAAATCCAAACTGCCGATAGATCTGCAGGACCAGGTCCACTATCTCGCGGCATTCGTCGTCCATCTGCTCAGGGGTGCAGTAGATATGCGCATCATCCTGGGTGAAGTGGCGCACACGCAGTAATCCGTGCAAAGCCCCCGAAGGTTCGTACCGGTGTACTTTGCCGAATTCGCACATGCGGATGGGCAGGTCACGATAGCTCTTGAGGCCGTGCCGGTAGAGCAATACGCTGCCAGGACAGTTCATTGGCTTGAGCGCCAGTGCCCGGCCATCCTCGGTCTCCGTGGTAAACATATGATCGCGATAGTTCTGCCAGTGGCCGGAAATCTCCCACAGGGTGCGATCCATCACATCGGGTGAGTTCATTTCTACGTAGCCGGCATCCTGCTGGCGGCGGCGCATGTACGCGATCAGTTGCTGGAACACCGCCCAGCCCTTCGGGTGCCAGAACACAGCGCCAGGTGCATCGTCATGGAAATGGAATAGATCCAGCTCGCGGCCCAGCTTGCGGTGGTCGCGTTCTTCCGCCTCCTCGACACGCTGGAGGTAAGACTTGAGCTGGTTTTTGTCGGCCCAGGCCGTGCCATAGATGCGTTGGAGTTGCTCGTTTTTTGCGTCGCCGCGCCAATAGGCGCCTGAAAGCTTGGTCAGCTTGAAGTGTTTCAGGAAGCGTGTGTTCGGGACATGGGGGCCGCGGCACATGTCCACGTACTCCTCATGAAAATACATACCCATCTTTTGCTCTTCAGGCATGTCTTCGATCAGGCGCAGTTTGTATTCTTCACCCCGCTCCTGGAAGATGCGAATGACCTCCTCACGAGGCAGTACGCGTTTGATGACATCATAGTCCGTGGCGATCAGCTCACGCATTCGCTGCTCAATGGCCGCCAGGTCTTCATGGGTGAAGGGGCGCTCGTAGGCGATGTCATAGTAGAAGCCTTCATCAATAACAGGGCCAATAACCATCTTTGCGGTCGGGTAAAGCTGTTTCACCGCATGTCCAACCAGGTGTGCGCAAGAGTGACGGATAATCTCCAGTCCCTCATCATCCCTTGGTGTGATGATCTGCACTGCTGCATCCTGTTCGACGCGATCGACGGCATCTGCCAGCTTGCCGTCTACTCTCCCGGCCAGCGTATTTTTGGCCAATCCGGGGCCAATAGCGGTGGCGACCTCCATGATGGAAGTGGGCTGTGGGAACACACGCTGTGACCCGTCAGGGAGCGTTACGGCAATGGTGGACGGTTTTTGGTTCTCAGTGGGGGATGACATGGTTCAGAATTCCTTGCGAGAGTCGAAATTTCTTGTTCTTCCACGCTTCAATAGCGCACTGTGCGTGTAGCAGGGAAGTGGCGCACTTCCAATGCATTGGCCAGATTCTTATCGCTTTGCTCGGGGTAATAGTTTTGCGGAGGCTATCAACTCGGAAGAGATCGCTGATGCGGGTGATGACCTGCTGATGCTTTCCAGTTAGGCCTCGGGAAGCATCGGCGGGTTGCCACATGAAACATCTCGGGGGAATCAAGCCATCCATGCTGCGCATGCCGCGAAGAAAAGTCGCCTCCGGTTTCTCTACAGTCAGCGAATCACCGGGTGTTTACTTTCTTGATGGGTGAGCCCCGGAAGATAAGGGGGTGCGATATTTTCACCGAAATCGTGATCACTACATGTTCTTTCCGCAACACTTTTTGAACTTTCGGCCATTGCCACATGGGCAGGGGTCGTTCCGCCCGACTTTGGGCCCGATTCTGGTGATGGGGCTCTGGCTGGGGCAACAGCTCTCATTGCTGCAACAGCTGTCATCGTTCTGGGTTTGCCTGTTCAGGCTCTGATCAGTCTCTTGAGGCATTGGAATTTCACATCTGGTATCTGTGGCCGCTGGGTGCGAACTTATGAAAGTGGCTTTGATTATCTTGCCGGGAATTTCCGATCGATAACTACTGCATCGTGTGCGTGCAGGCTCTCCTGGTGTTCAACCTTGAACCAGTAATCCTTTATCCATGTCGATTGCTCCAGCATGGCTTTGATCCGCCGCGCGGCGTCCTCACAGAACATAAGGTTGTCCGCATTCAGGCGTGCGAACTCCTGTTCGTCACTGCGCTTAACCATCGTTTGCACGGGAGTGCCGATCGCTTCTTCAATCCCGAAGATAAGGGGGGGAAGAAATGGCAAGGGGTTATCACCGAGGCTGAGGTTCAGGTAGGCATAAGAGCGTTGACTGTGCGGGGTGGCAATGCTGTGTGCTTGCACCCACGTCAACAGTGTCTGCTTATCAATGCTGGATGTAGCAAAGGCGCTGTCGATGGCATTTGCCAGCAGCTGGCGTGACAGAGCAGCAGAGCAAGGGCAGGTGCTGGAATAGGGCACGGATAATTTCAGTTCGTAGTCGTACTGACCACTCTGAAGTTGGCCACAAATTTCAATGGGATAGGTTTGATAGCCGGTCTCGTTGCTGAGCAGGGATGGCTTCGGCAGCAGCAAGTCGAATGCCAGCTCAATCCTTGCACCCTGGCTGATTCCGGCCTGGGAGTTGACCATTTTTTTCAGCACTTTGCCGAGCCCATCCTTATCGCAGGCTGTGGTGGAAAGCTCGTTGAGAATGGCATGAAGTCGCGACATATGAATGCCTTTCTCGGCAGCATCGTCCAGACTCACGTAAACATTCGCCTTGGCGGCGACAACCTGCTGCTGATCTTTGGCTGTCGCAATGTTAATTGGTGCGGCAATGCCTTCCATGCCGACCCATTGCAATGGATATGTGCCAGTTTCAATCTGGGTTTTGGCGATATCAGGGAGAGATCCGGAATACTGCATTTAAATCGTGCCTGAAGCTATAGTTTCAATAATACCCAGTGCCCGTCAGTGGATCACTGGCAGACTTCTGTGTCGAAGTGAGGCCGGGTTGTTTATCGGAGTGTCATTATCGGGCGAAGTCAAGACGCATAGCTGGCATTTCACCAGCTGCAATACCGTCAGTGTCGTACACCATTTGGCCATTGACCCAGGTTCCGATAATTTTCGAGGAAAACACCTGGCCAGCGAAGGGAGACCAGCCGCAATTGTATAAGCTGTTCTCATGGGTCACTGTGGTAGAAGCCTCGTTGTCGACAAGCACCAGATCGGCGAAGTAGCCTTCACGAACGAACCCCCTGTCGACCACCCCGTAGCGAAGCGCAGGATTATGGGCCGTCTTTTCGACCACTTGTGTCAAGCTGAGTCGCTCCTGCTTGACGTGTTCAAGCATGCTCAAAAGCGCATGTTGGACCAGAGGCAGACCGGCGGGAGCTTGCTCATAGTCAACCTGCTTTTCTTCCCAGGTGTGGGGCGCGTGGTCGGTGGCAACGATATCGATCTGGTTCGTATCTAACGCTTGTATCAAGGCGTCGCGATCGCGCTGGCCTTTGATCGAAGGGTTGCACTTGATCAGGTTGCCGAGCCGCGGGTAGTCCTGATCGGTAAACCACAGATGATGAACGCAGGCCTCTGCCGTAATCTGCTTACTCTGTACCGGTCCCGCTTCAAAAAGTTCCAGCTCCTTCTCCGTGGTGATATGCAATACGTGTAGCTCGCTCCCGTATTTTTTGGCGAGCCCCACTGCGTAGGAAGAAGAGGCAAAGCAGGCATTGGTATCGCGTAGCCTCGGGTGGTCCTCGATGGTCAATACCGATCTTGAGCGCAGAAGTGCCTCGCGGTTTTGGCGGATGATCGGACTGCTTTCGCAGTGCGTGACAATCAGGGTCGGTGACTCCCGGAAAATAGCATCCAGCGCTTCGGGGTGTTCGACCAAAAGATCGCCGGTGGAAGCGCCCATGAATACTTTTACACCGCAATGTTTCGCCGGGTCGAGCAGCTTGATTTGCTCTAGGTTGTCTTCGGTTGCGCCCAGGTAAAAGGAAAAGTTGGCTGCAGAGCTCCTGGAGGCAATGGCAAACTTCTTCTCGAGTGCCTCAATCGTCGTGGTGGCCGGGTTGACGTTGGGCATTTCCATGTAGCTGGTAATTCCTCCAGCTACTGCTGCGCGGGACTCGCTGGCGATGTTGCCTTTATGGGTCAAGCCGGGCTCACGGAAATGTACCTGATCGTCGATCATCCCGGGTAGCAGATGGCAGCCGGCTGCATCGATAATCTTGTCGTTTGACGTTGCTGCTATCTCTGTGGCGATTTTATCAATGCGGTCTCCTACAATGCGGAGATCAGTCTCTAGAACTTCTCCCTCATTCACCAGGCGCGCATTCTTGATCAGTGTCGTCATCATGTGGATTCAGGTTCCCCGGTTATCCAGACCTTTTTCTGCTCTGCATCTACCTGCAAATAAAAGCATGATTGCCTGCCTGTATGACAGGCCGCTCCTTGCTGCTCTACCTGGCACAGGATGGCGTCGCCATCGCAATCGAATGACATGGAAATCAGGGATTGTGTGTGGCCACTGGTCTCGCCCTTGACCCACAATTTCTGTCGGCTGCGAGACCAGTAAGTCATACGCTGGCTTTCAATGGTTTCCAGCAGGGCCTCTCTATTCATCCAGGCGAACATGAGCATGACTTTGCTGTGCGCATCCTGGGTGATCACTGGAATCAGCCCCTGGTCATCAAATGCCAGTTGATCGATGACATTGGAGAGCTCCACGGGAGAGTCGTTGGGGTGGTCCTCCAGCCCAATGAAATAGTCGCGTATCATCCAGCTACAGCCTTGGATTTATCGGTGTTGGATTCAGGGCAGGCGCAGTTGGAAGGCTTTCTGCACAACCGAAAATTCCAAAGGTGGCCGAGCGCAACCAGGCTCGCTCCCGAAACTGTTAGAATTTTCTCGCCCAGTTCCCCGGTTTGCTCACCCAAAACAACCGCCGCGGCTAGCAGGGTAAGGCCTGCGACACCAAGTAAAAGCACGCGGTAGCGTTTGTGCTGCTTGCACCCCATGGTCAATGCATAAATGCTGGTAGGTATCACGGCCACTACCATCCAGACATGGAAGGCCTCATTATCCAGCTGCAATGCCGCCAGGCTTGGCACCAGTGCAAGGATTAGCGGGAGCGCCAGACAGTGCAGGGTACACATGGCGGACAGGCCAATGGCCAACTTGTCTGTTACTGCTTGTGTTCTCTTCAAGGTGGCTCCTACTTTGTTGGAGTATGTTGTTCGGGTGCCTGTGTGGTGCAATGGCCACAAAGGCAGTTGATTTCCAGCTTGGGGTTGATCAGGTTGAAACCCGCTTGCATTACGGTTTGGTGCAGGTCAGCAATGACCCCTGCCTCGATTGCTGTTTCCTGGGCATTGCCGCACTTTTCGCAGATAAGAAGCAGGGAATCTTCGGTATTTTGGCCGAATCCCTCCCGAACCAGGTACTTGTTGCTCAGCTTGAGCTTGTGGGCCAGGTGGTGCTTTTCCAGAAAGTCCAGGATGCGGTACACCGACATGGCCGGTATGTTTTCTTCGTACCGCTCCTTGCAAAAACTCACCAGTTCATAAGCCGATACAGCCTTTTCTGACTGGACCAGTCCGTTCAAAACCAGTCTTCTTCTGGGCGTCAAGCGCACCCCACGGGCATTGCACAGCTGTTCTGCGCGTTGCATGATGATTTCTACATCGCTCATCAGTTCCGTGGGGCCCCCGTTACTGCCTACTGCTAGAAAGTTCCGCGCATGCCCAGGCTGAAGCCGCGGCCCGGGAGGGGTGCGCGGTCTTTCAGGAAGGATGCATGGACACGTGCTTCTTCATCGGTGAGGTTGTTGCCTTTGAGGAAGACAGTCATGTCACCGAAGGCACTCGGGATTGTATAGCCCAGCTCGGCGTCCAGCAGTGTGTAGCCGTCAGTGGAGGTTTCCAGCTCTGCGACTTTGTCCTGCTCAAAGTAGTGGGAGACACCGAACCCGGCTTCCCAGCCATTCTGAGCGTAGGTCAGTCGCCCGCCGAGGCGTACTGGTGGAATGCGGGGCAGGTCGCCACCATCCTTCAGCTTGCCGCGAATGCTATCGCCCCACAACGTCACGGTCAGGGGGTCGGAGATTTGCCACGCGAGTTGAGCCTCCATGCCGTACAGCACACTATCCGCCTGCTCGAATACATAGACGGGCAGTGCGCCGTGATCGTGCGAATGTTCGTGTTCTTCGCCCTCTGCGTGCGCTTCCCCTTCGGCATGTTCTTCATGATCGTGACCGCCGAATTCCTCGCTGCTGAAGCCGGTATCGCGTTCGTAGTAGAAGTTTCCTACCTCGTTGTAGAACAGGTTGACTACCCAGCCGATATCGCCTGAGTGCTTGCGCAGGCTCAGGTCAATATTGTTGGATATCTCCTCTTCAGCACTGTTGCTGTAGTCGAAGTGTGGCTCGTCCGTTACGTGCAGATCGAACAAGGCGCCCACTTCAAAACTGCCGGTGCCAATGTGAGGGCCGTAAGAGAACAGCTCAGATGCGCTGGGGGCCCGCTGCGCGTGGGTCAGGGACAGTCCGGCATTGTAATCGGCGGCGAAATCCCAGACTACGCCGGCGGAAACGCTATACGGGGTGAAGTCAAGCGTATCGAATTCAAGCAGCGCTGATTCCTCGTGCTCGTGCTCCTCGCCTTTGTGTTCTTCGCTGTGGTCATGGGATTCCCACTCGATGGGATCGGCCTCGATGCTGACCTTTTCCACGCGGCCGCCCACTTGCCACAGGAAATCGCCAACACGTTTTTCCTGCATCAGGGCCACGGCCAGGGTGTCGGTCCGGCTCGGGGAGGTGAACGCCTCCTCGCCCACAGCGGCGAAATCACTTGTCTTGCCTTCAAGAGAGAGGGCACCGCGCCAGCCGGCCACTTCCTGCAGCAGCAGGTCGACGCGGGCTTGAACGGTTTCGTTCTGGAACAGGGTGCCGGTCTCGTTGTTTTCGATCTCGACGTGTTCGTAGTCTGTGTAACCAATACGGGTGTTGACGCCGCTCAACAGGGTATTGTCCAGGCTCAATTCACTGATCAGTTGCCAGCGATCCTGTTTCAGGTCGGAGAGTACTTCCTCGTCGTGCTCATGCGCCCCGGACTCCTCCGCCAGTTCGCCTTCATGCTCTTCTCCATGCTCGTCACCATGGGCATGGCTGTGGCCCGGAATGCCGTTAAGCCGCTCCAGGCGCCCGTAGGCGAGGCCGATATAGCCGTTGTCCAGCAGCCAGCTGCCGCCGAGGTTAAAGCCCTGGCTCTCCGAGGCGCTGTTCTCGAGTATGCCTGCGGATTGCTCTTGTTGTTCTTCGTGCTCGTGGCCCTCTTCGCCCTCGTGATCGTGATCCATTTCCAGCTCAGCGACGCCTGGGATCTCGTAGTTGTCTCCCTTGCGGGTGAAACCGTCCACGTGGAATGCAAACTGTTCGCCACCGCCGGTATAGGCAAAGGAAGCATCTTCCTCGTTGTTTACGGTGTTGTGGCCGACCTGAAACGCACCCTTGGCCTCGCTGGAAGATGGCACACGGTCATCTACCACATTGACAACACCACCGATGGCGCCAGAGCCATAGAACAGCGTGGCGGGCCCCCGCAGGATTTCGATCTGCTCTGCGGTCAGTGCCTCAGTGGCCACCACATGGTCCGGGCCGACGCGGGAAGCGTCGCTGACATCCAGGCTATTCTGGGTGATCAGAACCCGTGGGCCGCTCAGGCCGCGGATCACCGGGCTGCTGGCTACCGGCCCGAAGTAGGTGGAGTGGACGCCGACTTCGTTCTTCAGGGTCTCACCGAGGGTGGCCGCCTGCTTGCTGCGCAGATTATCACCGGCCAGTACGGTCACCGGCAGTGCGGACTCCATGGTGGAGGTGTGGAGAGGTGTGGCGGTGACGTCAATCTGCTCAATCGCCGAGCGGCGCAGGGTGATTTGCAAGGTGTCCATCTCGGCGCCATTCACAAGCACAGTCTTGTGGCTATAGCCGGGTGCATTGATATGCAGCTCGCTCGCAGTCGCATTTGTGGCGTCGAGAACAAAGCGGCCCTGCTCATCCGTGCGGGCCTGCAACTGGCTGCCGGTAACCTCTACCGCTGCACCGCTAATGGGTTTGCCGGACGCGTCGGTGACCTGGCCTGATACCGCATGAGCCAGCCCCGACATGGTCATCAAGGCGAGTGAGAGCGCTGTCTTTTTCATTGACTTTCCCTGTTGGATTATTGGATGTCAGAGGTCGCTGGATGCAAAGTCAAAAGTGAGAATGAGTCGCCGTTGGCCGGCCGGGACGGCGGGAGAGCGATGGACAAGACCGGCCCCCTCGTTGCCTTCCCAGAGTTCCCCCTTGAGCAAAGCCACATCACCGGGCGCCAGTGACTGGACGGGTTGTGTCGTGGGGTAGAGGCCGCTTTCCGCATCGCTCAGCCCGGTGCTGCCGGCACCCAGCTTGCTGCGGTCCAGGCAGTCGTTGGCAAGCCATTCAGTACCGGGGCCGACGTAGGTGGTGATCAGCCGGCAGGGCACGCGGTCGACATGGAATTTCGGGCACATGGTGTCTGTCAGCGGAGTCAGCCTCAGGCCGATGGCACTGATGTCAAACAGGCAAGTGAACATGTCCGCCAGCAATTCGATATCGGCCCGCAAAAGCGGAAAGTCTTCGAGGCTCGGTAGCAGATCTGTAAGGTCGTCGGCCATGGCCGCAGGCACCACCAATCGGTGGCTGTTGAACCCCGGCTTCTGCATGAAGCCCTGGCACTCCGCAATAAGCTCCTGGCTCAGCCGGCGTTGCCAGACTGCCAGGTTGACGGAGTCCCTGCAGAGGTCAGCGAGGATTTCCGGAGTGCCGGCAAACGCGGCCCGCCGGACTATGGGAGCCTTTTGCGAGGGTGTCGTGTCGGCCGGCGCGGGTGCCGGCCGCGTTGGCTCCTGAGCCTGCACTAGTGCGGCTCCGGTTGCTCTTTGGGGGACGCTGATATTGCTCACGGGCTCCTCCGTTACGGGGCACAAACATGCCCTCATCTGACGCGATGATATAACGTATCATACTGCGCGTGAGGGACTGTGACAACTGCCGGGGGGTGGCGGGCAGGTGCGGACGCGTGGGCGTTCTTCGGGGTCCTGGGTGGGGGGCTGTCCCGCTGGACTTGTGCAGAGAGGTTTGTTGGTGGGGCGGCGCAGGCGAGAGGCTGGTACTCGAGCTAGCGGCAGGCCCGGCCAGCGCCTGTGCTGCCGGGGGCTCGCGCCACGCATTAGTCGTACGGGTAGACTCTTTTCACTTTCATGCTGTAAGCCGCTGTTCCCTGGGCCGTCTCCTCGAGGAGGGTGCGCAATTCACCTTCTATATAGAAGGGGTCGTAGAGTGCGTTTACCTGAAACCCCTCCGGGAACTCTGCGTAAACCACCTGGTTAGGCGGCGGTGGGGGGAGGTGAATGCAGGCGCCGAAGAAGGGCACCAGCAGGAAGCTGGTGATAGTCTGGTTGTCGTCAAACTCTAGGGGGACCACAAAGCCCGGGATGCGGACCTGTTGGCGGTCGAACTCCGGCTTGATTTTGGTAGAGATCATCGCCTGCTGGTAACGGTCCATGGTCGACCCAACCTCGCTCCCGCTCGCGGGGCCTGCCGGCATGATGTCTTGCTCTGAGCCCTCGACGATGTTCGCGAGGTAGTCCGGCGGGTTCAACAGGGCGTCCAGGTCGTCTTTGGGAATCAGCTCTTCCCATTGGACCTCCCGGTATTCCACCGTCGCGGCATCGGATTGCTGTTCCGCCGGTTCAGTGGCGGAAGGGTTTACCGCCTGCTCTGCGGTTGCCTCACCAGCCTTTTCAGCCTCGCTGCAGCCACTGCTCACAGCGGCCGCGAGCAGCATGGTCAGCAACAGTGGGCGGCAGATCTTCAGGGTGTCAGGGAGCATGGCGTTTCAAACTATGTGCATTGCGATATGTTGTATCGTACAGTCTATTTCGACGTGAAGGAACTGCCTCAGGAACGGGGAATGTGGGGCCCGGAAACCTGACTGCGATCGTGATGCCGGTCGGTTGCAGCGCCCGCGCCGCTCCTGTCGGCCTGACCATACCTCACTGGCAGGTATGCCATAGTGCATGGGTATTGCAGTCGGATTGGGAGTATCAGCATTGCTGTGCAGGCTGTCGGTGCAGCGGTTGTTCGAGCGCGAACATCGTCACCACTGCAATCAACGGGGTAGGCCGGGTCCATGAATTTGAGGCGGCAGCAAGTTCCCACATTGCCTGCCTGAAGCTACAGCAGGGCGCACCGGTGCATGGCGCTGGAATTGTCGATATCCCCTTGGATGGCCTGGTGTGGTAATTTCGTACCACGAGCGGTACTTTCGAGCGTATGTGCGAACGTACGTGTGAACCTTTTCAGAAGAGCTGCTGTATAAATTCTAAGCGAGACTCTGGTCTCTTCAACAAAGATGACAACAGAGTGAAGTTCCAAAAGAACCATCGGGTAAATAATAATGCTTTGCAATCTTCCCCATAGTCCTAGCCGCACCTGGTACCTTGGCCTCGTCGTTGCGGCCATTTTCTCGCTCGTCGGGTGCGGTGCCCCTTCCGAGCCCGGCGCCAACAAGCAAGCCGCTGTGCAGCTTGACCCGACCAAGCTTGCCGCAGACCAGACCCTGGTGCGGGGCGGTGGCTCGGAGCCGGAATCCCTCGACCCCCACAAGATCTCCGGTACCGTTGAGTCCGCGCTGCTGCGGGACCTTTTGGAAACACTGGTCATTGCCGCCCCCGACGGTGGCGTACGCCCGGGAGTTGCTGAAAGCTGGGAGACTGCAGATAACCAGCACTACATCTTCAAGCTGCACAAAGACGCCAAATGGTCGAACGGTGATCCGGTCACAGCTGGTGATTTTGTCTACTCCTGGCGCCGCCTGTTGGACCCTGCAACCGCGTCTCCTTACGCCTGGTACCTGGTGGCTGGGAAGTTAAAGAATGCCAAGGAAATTAGCGATGGCACCCGGCCGCCGGAATCCCTCGGGGTAGAGGCCCTGGACCCGCACACCCTCAAGGTGTCCCTGGAAGCGCCGGTACCTTACTTTGTTGCCATGTTGGTGCACGCCTCCACCTCGCCGGTGCATCAGGCCACTGTCGAGAAGCACGGCGACCAATGGACCCGGGTAGGGAACTTTGTCGGCAACGGCGCCTTCAAGCTGACCGAGTGGGTGGTGAATGAACGTATCGAATACGTAAAAAATGAACTCTACTGGGATGCCGCCAATGTAAAACTGCAGAAGGTGCGCAACCTGCCGATCGCCTCTCCCAATGCGGAGTTGAAACGCTACGAAGCGGGCGAGATCGACTTTGCCTATTCCATTCCCATCGAGCATATCGGCCGCCTGAGAGAAGAGCGTGGCGATGAAGTGAAAACCACGCCCTATATTGGTACCTATTACTACGAGTTCAACACGACGCGTCCGCCATTTGACGATGCCCGCGTCCGTAGGGCCCTGGCCTATGCCATCGACCGCGAAATTATGGCTTACAAGGTGATGGGGCGTGGAGAGGAACCTGCGTTTCACCTGACCCCGAGCATAGTCAAGGGCTTTGAGCCTCCTCTCACTGAGTGGAGCCAGATGACCCAGAATGAACGCGTGACCACTGCCAGGGAGCTGCTCACGGAAGCTGGCTACAGTGAGCAGAATCCACTCAAATTCAACTTGCTTTACAACACCAATGACAACCACAAGAAAGTCGCTGTAGCGGTTACCGCTATGTGGAAGCAAGCTTTCGGTTTTGTCGACGTAACGCTGGAGAATCAGGAGTGGAAGACCTACCTGGATACTCGGGCCAACACTGATTTTGACGTTGCCCGTGCCGGATGGATTGGTGACTACAATGAACCATCCACCATGCTGAAGCTGCTGCTGACAGGCGGTGGCAGTAACTACGCCAAGTACAGCAATTCCAGCTATGACGAACTGTTCAAAAAAAGTGCGAGAGAACTGGATGTGGCCAAGCGTGCAGAATACTACGCGCAGGCTGAAGAGATTCTGGCCAGGGATATGCCGATCGCACCGATTTATCAGTACGTGATCCAGCACATGGTCAAGCCCCACGTTGGCGGCTACGCGGCCGATCCACTAGATAACTACTACTCCAAGGATATGTGGATTATCGAACACTGACAGTAAGCCCGGACCCTCACTGGGGGCTCCGGGCATTTTTTCGTTACGGAAGCGCTTCAGAACAAGTAAGTTGCAAACAAAAGCTATAAAAGAATTTGCGTATGCTGAGATTTATCGCCAAGCGTGTGCTGGAAGCCATTCCCACACTGTTTATTCTGATTACCGTCTCCTTCTTCCTGATGCGCTTTGCACCCGGCAATCCATTTACCGCCGAAGTTGCCATGACGCCAGAGGTAATGGCAAATATCGAAGCCAAGTACGGGTTCAATAAACCGGTACACGAACAATATTTCAATTACCTGGGAAGCCTGCTGCAGGGTGACCTGGGGCCTTCCTTCAAGTACAAGGATTTCAGTGTCAATGAGCTGGTTGCCCAGGCGCTGCCGGTCTCGGTCAAAATCGGCCTGTTCGCCTTTATCGTCGCGGTAACCTGTGGTGTCTGCTTTGGCACCATCGCTGCACTGCGCCAGAACACCTGGCTTGATTACACCATCATGACCAGTGCCATGGCAGGAGTGGTGATTCCCAGCTTCGTTCTCGCGCCGCTGCTTGTGCTGATATTTGCAATCTGGCTGGAGTGGCTGCCCGCCGGGGGTTGGCACAATGGCGCGACCCAGTATGTGATATTGCCGGTACTCGGCATGTCGCTGTACTACATCGCTTCCATCTCCCGGATCATGCGCGGCAGCATGATTGAAGTGCTGAGTTCCAACTTCATACGCACCGCCAAGGCCAAGGGGCTCTCCATGCCCTACATCATTGTGCGCCACGCGTTGCGGCCGGCGATTCTTCCCGTGCTCTCCTACCTGGGGCCGGCCCTTGTGGGCATCATTACCGGCTCTGTGGTGATCGAAACCATCTTCGGGCTGCCCGGGATCGGCCAGCTGTTTGTCAACGGCGCCCTCAATCGTGACTACTCCATGGTCCTGGGGCTGACCATTCTGGTAGGTGCCCTGACCATTACCTTCAATGCGATCGTGGATATTCTCTACGCCGTAGTTGACCCCAAAATCCGCTACTCATAATTCGAGGCTTACCAGATGTTATCCACTACAGCCAATAAAGAAGCGGTTGAAAGTTTTTCCGAACAACTTGAAGTCAAGGGCCGCAGCCTGTGGGACGACGCCCGCCGTCGGTTTTTCAATAACAGGGCCGCACTCACCAGCTTGGTTATTCTCGGCTTTGTCACAATGTTTGTTTTTGTCGGGCCCATGCTCAGTCAGTTCGCCTATGACGAAGTCGATTGGGGCGCAATGCATGCCGCACCTTCATTTGCCTCCGGTCACTACTTCGGGACCGACTCACTCGGCCGGGACTTATTTGTGCGCTCTGCAATGGGTGGGCGTATCTCTCTGATGGTCGGTGTGATGGGTGCCGTTGTGGCGGTCCTGATCGGCACCCTCTACGGTGCCGCTGCCGGTTTTATCGGTGGCCGTACTGACCGCGTGATGATGCGTACATTGGAAATTCTGTACTCATTTCCGTTCATGTTCTTTGTGATCCTGCTGGTGACCTTCTTTGGCCGTAACATCCTGCTGATCTTTATCGCCATTGGTGCGGTCAGCTGGCTGGATATGGCGCGGATTGTGCGGGGGCAGACACTCAGCATCAAAAGCAAGGAGTTTGTCGAGGCAGCCACGGTTTACGGCGTGTCCAAATGGGCGATGATCACGCGCCATATCGTCCCCAATGTCCTTGGGATTGTGGCCGTGTACGCAACCCTGTTGGTGCCGCAAATGATCCTGTTTGAATCCTTCCTCAGCTTTCTTGGACTGGGTGTGCAAGAACCGATGACCTCCTGGGGCTCCCTGATGAACGAAGGCGCACAGACTATGGAGATTGCCCTGTGGCAATTGGCTGTGCCAGCGGCCTTTATGGTCACGACCTTGTTCTGTTTCAATTTTATCGGCGACGGCCTGCGCGATGCGCTGGACCCGAAAGATCGCTAGAGGGGTACCCATGAGTAATTTATTGAATGTTAAAGATCTGCGCGTGGAATTCTCTACACCAGAAGGGTCGGTCACTGCCGTCAACGATTTGAATTTCACCCTGAACGCGGGTGAGACACTGGGCATCGTGGGGGAATCCGGTTCTGGCAAAACCCAGACGGTATTCTCCATGATGGGATTGTTGGCCAAGAACGGGCGTGTCAGCGGCAGTGCGCAGTTCAAGGGGCAGGAGATCCTGGGGTTGCGGGAGCGCGAGCTGAATAAAATTCGCGCGGAAAAAATCGCGATGATTTTTCAGGATCCCATGACATCCCTGAACCCGTATATGACCGTGGGCAATCAACTGGCGGAAGTTCTGGTCAAGCACAAGGGGATCGGCAAGAAAGCCGCGCTGGCAGAATCCGTGAGGATGCTGGACGCGGTCAAAATTCCGGAGGCACAAAAGCGACTGAACATGTACCCGCATGAGTTCTCCGGCGGAATGCGCCAGCGCGTGATGATTGCCATGGCTCTGCTGTGCCGCCCGGAATTGCTGATTGCCGACGAACCCACAACAGCGCTGGATGTGACGGTACAAGCACAGATCCTGACGCTACTGAATGAGCTGCAGCGCGATTTCAATACTGCCATCATCATGATTACCCACGACCTCGGTGTGGTTGCCGGGGCCTGTGACAAGGTTCTGGTCATGTATGCCGGGCGGACCATGGAATACGGCAGCGCGGATGATATATTTTACCGGCCCACCCATCCCTACAGTGAAGGATTGCTCAAGGCCATTCCGCGTCTGGACACCGAAGAGGGCGCACTGCCTACCATTCCGGGCAATCCTCCCAACCTGTTGAATCTTCCGGTTGGCTGTCCGTTCCAGGAACGCTGCCATCGGGTCCAGGAGCGCTGTCGTTCTGAAGCGCCAGCGCTTGAGACTTTTGATGGGGAGCGTATGCGTGCCTGCCACGCCGATGTGACTGAGATTCTGGAGGCCAGCTAATGACTACGACCGAAAAAGAATTGTTGCTGGATGTGCAGGACCTGAAGGTGCACTTTTCCATCAAAAAGGAAAATGCCTGGCCCTGGAGTAAGCCGGCGAGCCTGAAAGCCGTCAATGGTGTGGATCTGAAACTCTATGCTGGCGAAACCCTCGGGGTTGTGGGCGAGTCTGGCTGTGGCAAATCGACCCTGGCGCGGGCCATTATCGGCCTGATCAAGGCCACTGACGGCAACGTGCTCTGGCTGGGGCAGGACCTCACCGGGCTGGATGAAAAATCCCTGCGCGCCACCCGCAAAGACATTCAGATGATTTTCCAGGATCCCCTGGCATCCCTGAATCCACGTATGACCATCGGGGATATTATTGCAGAACCGTTACGTACCTTGCGTCCGGATATCGCCAAACATGATGTGACCGAGCGCGTCCAGGCCATGATGAAGAAAGTGGGGCTGTTACCCAACCTGGTGAACCGGTACCCCCATGAGTTTTCCGGTGGGCAGTGCCAGCGCATCGGTATTGCCCGCGCCCTGATACTGGAACCCAAGCTCATCATCTGCGATGAACCGGTTTCCGCGCTGGACGTCTCCATCCAGGCGCAAGTGGTCAACCTGCTGAAGCAGCTGCAGCGGGAAATGAACCTGTCTTTGATTTTTATTGCCCATGACCTTTCTGTGGTCAAGCACATTTCCGACCGCGTTGTGGTCATGTACCTGGGCAATGCCGTTGAAGTGGGTACGACCGAGAAGCTGTTCGCTGCACCCAGGCACCCTTATACCCAAGCCTTGATGTCTGCAGTTCCAATTCCTGACCCCCACAAGGAAAAGAACAAGCAGATTCAATTGCTTGAGGGTGAGCTACCCTCTCCGGTCAACCCGCCGGAGGGCTGTGTGTTCCGTACCCGCTGCCCCCATGCAATCCCAGAATGCGCACAGCAGGTGCCGGTGCTGGAGGGCGATCAAGATCACCAGAGTGCCTGCCTTCGAACTGCAGAACTACTAACATAGAATTCGTCCTGCCAGGTTGAGCGTCGGCATGCGGCTCGGCCACAAGGACGGTCAGGCGCTCTGATGGCAAAGGGGTAGGGCGCTTGGGTGGTTCATGGCAGTGCTTTGTTTCGTGCAACCAGTTCAAAGTTTGCAGTAATTTCCCCTGGAGGCGCGGATGTCTGCTGCTGACACCACTCAGGCGGCAGACAACATCGCGTTATGAAGCCTTCACCTGTTCCCTGTGTTGTGAAGCTGAATAGCGAAGCGGGTATCGGCCGGCTTGACCAGCAACCCTGCGGGTTGTCGAACGGTGTACTAGGATAAGTGGCACCATCAGAAGCCGACAGGACTTGGACAAAGCAATGGCATGCCCGAATCCCCAATCTCACCCAGACCACGAGCACGGCGTTGGTTGCGGACACACCGTCGTGCGCCACGGCGACCATACGGACTACTTGATCGACGGAGAGCTCCATTACCCGCATGGAGATCACTGCGACGGCCATGTTATTGAAGTCAGTGACGTGAATCCCGACGGTTGCCAGCCCGTCCACAGCTGCGGGGACCACGTTCACGGGCCCAATTGTGGGCATGAGGCGGTCCCACATGGGGACCATACCGACTACATCGTCGATGGACGCCTGCATCATGTTCACAATGGGCATTGCGATGATCACGGCCCGATAGAGGCGCTGAAGAACTAGTCGGGCAAGATCCCGCACAGCTGCGTATAGAGGCGCAGGTGCCAGCTCCGCCGTGTGCACTGGGCACGCGTTCACAGCCACCCTGTCCTAATATGAAGTTCGCATAATATAGATTATGTTAAATCATATATTTACGTAATCTCGGACCCGATGCGGGCCCTGGCTTCAGGACTGTGCCCCTCTCGGCCCCCATTGCTCGCCCGGGCTGTTCCGGGCGGCAAATCTGGCTCTAGAGGCGTCGATGGCGACTCACTTCACTGAACATGCCGCCAATGAGCGCACTTTCCTGGCCTGGGTGCGAACGGCCATTGCGGTGGTGGGATTTGGCCTCGCTGCCGGGCGCATCAGCGGCCAGCCTCCATCCTATTGGTCCGAGGTGGCGCTGGTGGTGGCCGGAGGGTTTGTCATCCTGCTCTCCTACTTGCGTATGCGGAGGCAGCGATGGCAGATCGATCGGGACGCCGGTCTGGTCGATGAAGCCAGATCAGTCGACTTGCTGTTGGTTGGCTTGCTGTTCAGCCTGTTCGCGCTAATTGTCTTTTTTGCCCGGCACCTGATTTAGCAGATCCGTGGCAGCATCTCTCCCGGCAGGCGGTCGAGCAGCCGCTCGCTCCCCAGACTATTTTGCAGAATGACCTGGGCGTGGGTGCCCTCAGTGACGTTACCGATGACCGCACTGCCGCGGGTGAGCGGATTCTTTGCCAGGGCTGCCAGGGCAAGAGCCGCCTGCTCCCGCGGAACGAATGCCACAAAGCGGCCTTCATTCGCCACGTAAAATGGGTCCAGGCCGAGCAGCTCACATGCCCCTTGTACTGATTCTGTAACCGGGACTGCCGCTTCCTGCACGGCTAGTTCCCTACCCGAGCTCTCAGCCAGCTCCACCAGTGCGGTTGCCAGGCCACCCCTGGTGAGATCACGCAAGCAATGCACTTCAACTCCGGCTGCCAGCAGTTCCAGCACCGGTGACTGCAATGGCGCACAATCACTGGCCAGTGGCATCTCAAATTCGAGGCCCTCCCGCGAGGCCATGATCGCCATTCCGTGTCGACCTACATCACCTGAGAGAATAATGGAGTCCCCGCTGTCGATTCTCTGAGGCGCGATCTCGAGAGAATGCTCGATAAGGCCAATACCCGATGTATTGATAAACAGGCCATCGCCCTTCCCTCGTTCCACCACCTTGGTATCGCCGGTCACGAGCTGAACGCCTGTAACGGCTGCGGCCCGCGCCATCGATTGCATTACCCGTTCAAGCACTGACAGCGACAGCCCCTCTTCCAGAATGAGGCTGCAGCTCAGATACAGGGGGCGGGCGCCGCTCATGGCGAGATCATTGACGGTGCCATAGACGGCCAGCTCACCAATGTCTCCACCGGGAAAAAAAAGCGGCGATACTACGAAGGAGTCTGTTGTGAAGACGACCTTGCTGTTCCCGATCGCGAGTGTCGCGCTATCGTGCCCCTGGCTGGTCCACTGATTGGCGATATGGGGAAAAACGACGTCCCGCAACAGGTGCTGCATCATTACGCCCCCACTGCCGTGACCGAGCCGGATAGCTTCATCCTGGGTGACGGGCATGGGGCAATCAGTGTTCATTGGCGGTGCTCCGTGCGCAGTAACGGAAATAGGCGGCACAAGCGCCCTCGGAAGAGACCATGGGTGCCCCCAGGGGGTGCTCCGGACGGCAGCGATCACCAAAGTGCGGGCAGTCCGCGGGTTTCTGCAACCCTTGCATAATGGCGCCACTGATACAGCCGGAGGTGTCCTGGTGCGCTGAAGCCGGCAGTGAGAACCTCTTTTGCGCGTCAAAGTCCGCATATGCGGCGCTCAATTCGAGCCCGCTGTTGGCGATCTGTCCCACGCCTCGCCACTGCTGGTCACTGATGGTGAAGACCTCCTCCAGCATTGCCCGCGCGGTATGGTTGCCATCGGGGGCAACGGCGCGGGAGTATTGGTTTTCGATTCGGTGGCAACCCTGCTCCAGCTGCCGGACACACATCAGTATTCCCTCCAGAATATCCAGCGGTTCGAATCCGGTTACCACGATGGGCACGCGATAGTGATCTGCCAGCGGCTGATAGTGTTTGTAGCCGGTGATGGTGCAGACATGCCCTGCTGCCAGGAAGCCCTGGACCCTGGACGCGCCAGAGGCGCATATTGTTTCAATGGCTGGCGGCACCAGAAAGTGCGAAACCAACAGGGAAAAGTTCTCGAGTCCGCGCTCACGGGCGAGCCGCACCGTCAAGGCATGGGCCGGGGCAGTGGTTTCAAAACCGATGGCAAACAACACGATTTGCCGGTCCGGATTTTGTTCCGCTACAGTCAGTGCGTGCAGTGGCGAGTACAGCGTGCGGATATCGCCGCCGGCGGCTTTGACGCTGAGCAGGTCGCGCTCGGTACCGGGAACCCGCAGCATGTCGCCGAAGGAGCAGAGGATGACATCCGGGCGGGACGCAATGGCGATGGCCCGGTCGATCATCTCCAGCGAGGTGACACACACGGGGCAGCCCGGCCCGTGAATCAGTTCGATATCATCGGGTAAAAACTGCTGCAGGCCAAACTTGACGATGGCGTGGGTCTGCCCGCCGCATACCTCCATGATTCTCCATGGCTTGCTGGTGATCCTGGTGATTTCAGCTGCCAGCTGCTCGATACTGGCGCGCTGGCGGTATTCATCGAGGTATTTCATTCGCTTTTGCCCCGCGAATGCTCCAGCTCTGCCAGGCGCTCGAGCTCTTGAAAGATCTGCCGCGCCTGTTCCTCGCGCACGCGACTGATTGCGAAGCCGACATGAACAATGACATAGTCCCCCACCTCTGCCTCAGGTACATAGCAGAGATTGATCTCGCGGCGAATGCCGCCAAAACTGACCCGTGCACTACGCTCCAGAGGGGTGGTATCGAGGATGGTCTCGATACGACCGGGAACTCCTAGACACATTGTGTGGCGCCCTCCTCTGCCGAGCGGTCACAAATTCCCATGGCATGGGCATAGTAAATCTGCCCCAGCGCGATACCGCCATCATTGGGCGGGAAATCCCGGTGGCAGTGCACCACAAAACCCCTGGCCTCAAGGGCTTCTGCCGCAGTTTCAGTCAGGATGCGGTTCTGAAAAACACCGCCGGACAAAAACACCTGCTTGCAACTGGCCTCGGTGGCGGTGGTAACGATCATCTCGACCAGGGTGTTCTGAAAAGCCGCCGCGATATCAGCCGGAGCAACCCCCTGCTCCAGCTCGTGTAGCAGCTCCACCAGCATCGGTTGCCAGTCCACCCGCAGTAACCCCTCTTGCCGCTCCATCGTAAATGGAAAATGCCCGCGCCGGGATGATTCCCGGGCCGAGAATTCAACCGCCATGGCGGCCTGCCCCTCGAAGGTGTTTTCGGTCGCCAAGCCCAACAGTGCTGCCACCGCATCAAAAAGGCGCCCTGCACTACTACAGGCCGGCGTATTGACCTGGCGTCTTAGCATCTGCTCGATCACACGCAGCTCCTCCGGCAGGAACAGGTTGCGAAGGGCGGGATGCCCAAACGCCCCAGTGCCCATAGCGGTGTAAAGCAGGCCCGCGGCACAACGTCTTGGCTCGCGAATGGCGCGTTCGCCACCGACCAGGGGGAAGGGTCGCAACGCACCGGTTCGCTCAACCTTGCCGGCGCCATCCCAGGTCAGGAATTCGCTACCGCGAATTTCAACGCTCAGATCTGAACCTGCAACCTTGCTGCCTTCGGTCTCTCCATAGCCTGTGCCGTCCCAGCAGATGCCCAGCGCCCTGCCGCGGTAATTGTGTTCCGCCATGACTGAAAAGAAGTGGGCGACATGGTGCTGGATCATCTTATGGGGCAATGCGTGTTCCGTTGCCCAGCGTGTTGAGGCATAGCCCGGATGCTGGTCACAGAGAATGTGATCGGGCTTTAAACGGTAATATTGGCCCAAGTCTGTAATGGACTGTTCAAAGAGCGCTCGGGATCGCCGGCTCTGCAGGTCGCCGATATGTTGACTGACAAACACCTGCTCGCCGCATGATGCTGCGACCGTATTTTTGAGGTCACCGCCGGTGGCCAACAGATGTAGTCCGCCGGCTGAGCCGCCGGCGATGGAGATCGGAAGCGGCGCGTAACCGCGGGCCCGGCGCAGAAGCACCCGTTGGCCCCGGAGCACGCGTGCAACCGAGTCATCCAGCGGTCGGACAATCGCTCTGTCGTGCACCAGAAAGTAGTCAGCGATGTGGTTGAGCCGCTCGAGTGCTTCAGCGTTATCCGTGCAGATGGGCTCCCCAGCGAGATTGCCGCTAGTGGCGACCAGAGGCGTGTTAACAGCGGCCATCAGCAGATGATGCAGGCCAGAGCAAGGCAGCATGGCGCCGAGATTGGGATTGCCCGGCGCCACTTCGGCAGTGATTCTGTTGCCGGGGTTGCGTCGTGCAGCCAGCAGCACAATCGGGCGCGCCTGGTTAAGGAGCAGGCTCTGCTCCAGTCTATTTAGCCGGCAGTCCTTTCGCAGGGTCTCGAGATCCGGGTACAGCAATGCCAGGGGTTTCGCCGGTCGCTGTTTGCGCTGGCGCAGCCGGCGCACTGCTTTCGCATTGGTGGCATCGGTCAATAGCTGGAATCCGCCGACACTTTTCATCGCCACGATAGCGCCGTCGAGAATGGCTGCAGCGGTCTCTGTGATTGCGCCGCGACCGGTAACAATGGATTTGCCCTGGCGGTCCAGCAGTTGCAGCTTGGGCCCGCAGGTGCCGCAGGCATTGGGTTCAGCATGGAAGCGGCGATCCCCGGTATCCCTGTATTCCCGCTCGCATTCACTGCACATGGGGAATGCTTTCATGCTGGTATTGGCCCGGTCATAGGGCAGTTGCTCGACGATGCTGAAGCGGGGGCCACAGTGTGTGCAGTTGGTGAATGGATACTGGAAGCGTCGATCCCCGGGGTCAGTCATCTCCCTCAGGCAGGCCTCGCAGGGAGCCAGGTCGGGGAGCAGCGTCGCCGCTGCATTCTTTCTTTCACAATGATCGTCGCTCTGGCGAATACTGAAAGCGCCCTCTTCCTGAAGGCTCAGCTTGCTGATCTGAAGTGCGTCGATCCGGGAAAGTGGTGGCCTCTCTTGCCGGATTCTTTGCACGAAGCTGCCGAGGGTTGCCCCGGGACCCTGAATCTCGACCTGGACGCCCTGGCTGTTGTTCGCTACCCAACCAGTAAGCCCGAATTCCCGCGCCAGTCTCAGGACATGCGGGCGAAATCCGACTCCCTGTACCAGCCCGCTGATATCAAGCTGCCAGCGTTCAGCTTTCACGGCTGCGGTCGAATTCCAGGCTTTCGAGGATGATGTCCTGGGCAAACGGATGACTGATATCAGGCAGCTCTTCAATCTCCAGGCGCAAGCCCTCCAGCGCTGTGCCCGCAGTGGCGTGATCGAAATGTTCCCGCAAGTGGTCTGGTGAAATGTGCGCGAGTGCGCCGAGTCGCAGCTTCGCAAGGACAAGTTTGCCTTGTTGGGCATTGGAAAGTTCCTGGATTTTTTCGACCAGGTCGTTGATCAGCGATTGCTCATGCATGAGGAGCCACCCTCTTCCATTGCAAGTTGGGTCAGGAGTTCCTGGGTGATGCGATCGGCGGCCGCTCTTACGGTTTCGGAAAGCGGGGCGCCGATATCGAATTTACAGCCGCACACAGCATAGACGCTCAGCTGGCGGGGCAGCCTATCCAGAATCCTGGCGAGCCCGAGGGCCTCGCCAAGATTGAGCCCATGGCTGGAGGTTTTGCACAGGCTGGGCGGGACTTCCTCAGTCAGGCCATTGAGGCGCAGGACGGTGCCTGGCGGGTGTTCCGCACTCATCACCGCATCCAGCAGGGTTACCCGGCGATCTTTCCAGTCCTCCAGCAGCTGCGGCATATCGCCGCCGTTCTCGATACAGCAGGGAAGGCTCAGGCGTTGCGCCCTGAGGCTGTCGAGGATATGGGGTCCCACTGCGTCATCCCCGCGATAGCGGCTGCCGAGACTGATGATGGCGGATGCTGTCACGGCGGATCCTCCCCGGCTTTTTCCAGGTGGAGTTTGAGGAAATGCGTGGCGCAGGAGATGCAGGGATCATAATTGCGGATGGCCTGTTCACATCGGGCCTGCAGCTCGCCCTCGGGAAGATGCAGGTACTTGGGCAGCAGCTTTCGCAGGTCATCCTCAATGGTCTTCTGGTTCTGTGACGTTGGTGGCACGATCTTGGCGTCGGTAATCTTGCCCCTTGGGTCCAGGCTATAGCGATGGTAGAGCAGCCCGCGCGGCGCCTCCGTGGCCGCATAGCCGGTCGCTGAGCGTGCTTCCGCTTCCAGATAAGGCTCCTGTGGCGCGCGATAATGATCAATGATGTCGATTGCCTCATCGAAGGCATGGAGCACCTCGAGACTGCGCACAACAATGCTCTGAAACGGGTTGGCACAGAAAGGGGGGAAACTCGCCGCTTCAGCCACCTGCCTGGTCAGTGGTGATAACCTGGCATAGTTGAGGTTGTAGCGGGCCATGGGGCCGACCATGTAGGGGCCGCGTGCGCGGAGAAAACTGTGCAGGGCATTGGTGTGGGGTACCTGTTCCTCGCGAAAATGCTGGTCGTATTCCCGCGCGCTGATATCGAGCCCGTGGGTTGATGTGATCCGCCCCTCATTCATGGGGTACTCATCCGGATGTGTCAGGGCAACGAATTCGTACCGTTCTGCGTCTGAGCGTTCGAATGCGGGAGTGGGAAGGGAGGCAGCCCAGTGCACCATTTTTGTGGCCAGGCTTCTGGCTGCCTGTAATTGGTCGCGCAACTCGGCCAGCTGTTGCGCTTCCGGCAGTCGGTAGAACCCCCCAACACGAATATTGATCGGGTGTACTTCCCGCCCACCGAGTAATCGGACAATTGCATTGCCCGCTTTCTTGATCTGCAGGCCGTCGTGTACGACCTGGGGATGGTCGCGGGCCATTTCCACCGCGCTGCTGTAGCCGAGGAAATCCGGTGCGTGCAGCATGTAAATGTGCAGCACGTGGCTTTCGATCCACTCGCCGCAGTAAATTAACCGACGCAGCGTGCGTAATTCTGGTGTCGGCGCCAGTCCCAGCGCATTTTCCATCGCGTGTAGGGCGCTCATCTGGTAGGCCACCGGGCAGATGCCGCAGATACGGGCAGTGATATCCGGAGCCTCCATAAAGTCACGACCGCGAAGGAAGGCCTCGAAGAATCGCGGTGGCTCGAAAATCTTCAATTTGACGTCGTGAACGCCGCCGTCGTCATAGCGGATGTAGAGCGCGCCCTCCCCCTCTACCCGTGCCAGGTAGTCAACCTTGATGGTTTTACTCTGGGTCATCACTTTGCTCCTGCCCTGCTCCGCCCAGCTGGCGCCGGCTTTCCCGCTCGAATGCCGGGGCGCCGGCATTAAAATTGCGCAGGTTCTCTATCACGGTGACCCTGTCCGCCTCCAGCTCACCTTGCCACCAGTCACAAAGTGACTCGGTATTGGGATTCTCTTTGGGGCCATAGCAACCGTAGCAGCCGCGGTCGTATGAGGGGCAAAGCGCACCGCAACCGGCATGGGTAACCGGCCCCATACAGGGGGTGCCACGGGCCACCCAGACACAGACATTGCCCCGCAGTTTGCACTCGATGCAGACGGAATGTGCCGGGACCTGGGGCGGTCTCTGGTGGAGTAATGCGCTGATCACCTCCAGGAGCTGGCGCTTGTTGATGGGGCATCCCTGCAGCTCGAAGTCCACCGCTACATGGGCGCTGATGGGCGTCGATGTTTCCAGGGTCGCGATCGTTTCCGGCTGGGCGTAAACCACCGCCATAAATTCCTCGACATCGGCAAAGTTTCGCAGCGCCTGGATTCCACCGGCGGTCGCGCAGGCGCCAATGGTGACAAGGGCCCGGGACTGGCGCCGCACCTCGCGGATCCTCTGCTTCTCGTCAGCCGTGGTAATCGAGCCCTCGACCAGGGAGAGATCGTAGGGGCCCGCCACCTCCCGACTGGAGGCTTCCTTGAAATAGGCGATGTCGACGACCTCAGCAAGCTGGAGCAACTCATCCTCGCAATCGAGCAGGCTCAGCTGGCAGCCGTCACAGGAGGTGAATTTCCAAACGGCCAGTTTCGCCTTTTTCATTTCACCTCCCCGTTTGCATGCATTACAGCGACCGGATGCCAAGCCAGTGGCGCACATCGGCGTAGCGAAAGACAGGGCCATCCTTGCAGACGAAGTTCGGGCCCCACTGGCAGTGGCCGCAGAGACCGGTGCCACACTTCATGTTCCGCTCCATGGAGATATAGATCGACTCTGGAGAAACGCCCCTCTCCAGCAGCACCTGGATTGAAAATCGCATCATGAGCTCCGGGCCACAGAGGAAAGCTACGCAGTTCTCGGCATCGAATTCTGCAGCACTCAGGGGCTTGGTGATGACGCCGACGTGATCGCTCCAGGCAGAATCCGCGTGATCCACGCTCAGTGTGACGTCCATTTGCCGACTCCAGGCCTGCAGTTCCGGCACATAGAGCATTTCCCCGGGCCGGCGTGCGCCATAAAAGAGCTGGAATCGCGGAATCAAACTGGCCCTGGCTTGCCCCAGCAGGTGGTAAATCACCGGTCGCAGCGGGGCCAGCCCCAGGCCTCCGGCGATGACGAGCAGCTCCTTGCCCTCGGCCTCGCCCAGGGGCCACCCCTGACCAAATGGCCCCCTGACACCCAGCTGATCGCCCTCCCGAAGCCGCCCGAGCGCCGCAGTGACCGCGCCACGGGTATAGATGGTGTGGGCGATTTGTCCCTCGGTCTCTCTCTGGCGGCCACTCAGGGAAATTGCTACCTCGCCGGCTCCAAACGCGTAGAGCATATTGAATTGCCCGGGTTCGAAAGGCTGCAATGGCAGAGCCCCAGTCGCGGACAGGTGCAGGGTGAAGGCGCCGGGATGCTCGATGAGGCGCCGGTCGATGCGATAAATTGCCGGAATCACGTGGTCCCCTGCGCCCGGGGCGGCCCGTCTCCGTACAGGTCGAGAAGCTGTATCCGCGTCTCCCTCAGTCGATCGGTGGTGATGCGGGCAAAACGTTTGAGCAATTCGAAGCCCAGTGCCGGCTCAGATTCGCACTTTTCGCGCAGACATCTGCCATCGAGGCGAATGGAGTGGACGGTTTCCAGTGCGCGGGCGTCAAATGTCCACTGGTAAGGGGGGAACAGCCAGGACCAGCCGAAGATATCGCCACCATTCAGGGTTTGCAGGCACAGGGCGCCATGGTTGGGGAGAAACGTCTCTACAGCGACGCGACCGGTGCGAATCAGGAAAAAGTAGTCGGCTGGAGCACCCTCCCGCGCCAGGTATTCCCCCTCGCGATAGACCCGGTTTTCCCCGCAGCCGGCAATAAAGTCTCGATCCTGCTCTGGCAGGCCCTGAAAGAAAGCATGCTCGGCGAGGAGTTCGGCGATGGTTTTCATGGCTCCTCGAGCTCCCTGATGCGGGACACCTGTTCGGTAAGATCGATGCCCACGGGGCACCAGGTGATACAGCGCCCGCAGCCCACGCAGCCGGAGGAGCCAAACTGGTCGTACCAGGACGCCAGCTTGTGGGTCATCCACTGTCGGTAGCGGGACCGGGTATCGGGCCTCACCGCCCCCCCGCTGAGGTGACTGAACTCACCGGTAAAGCAGGAATCCCAGCGCTCCCAGCGTTCTGCCTCAGCCCCCTCAAGATCCGTGCTGTCCTCCACCGTAGAGCAGAAGCAGGTGGGGCAAGCCATGGTGCAGTTGGCGCAGGAAAGGCAGCGTTCGGCGACTTCATCCCAGGCGGGGCTGTCCAAGTTGCGGTAAAGCAGCTCCTTGAGATCAGAGCTGTCAAAATGGCGCGGTCCATCCTCCATCTGCTGCACGGCAGCCTGAATGGCTTTGTCCGCCATCTGCAGGTTTTCCGCCGTCGCCGGCCTGACTGGCAGTTGTTTCAGTATCTGCCGGCCCCGGTAAGAATCGCTGCCGACAAGGAAGTAGTGTTCACCGTCGGTGATCACCTCGGTCATGGCCAGATCACTGGGCAGGGTCACTGACGGGCCGGTGTGCATGGAGGTGCAGAAGCAGGTTGCAGCGGCGGAGGTGCAATTCACTGCCACGGTGAAGATCTCAGCACGCCGGTTTACGTAACTGTCGTTGCGGTAGTGCGCATCGACAAAAACGCGGTCCTGAATGGCGATGGCATGGAGTTCACAGCTTCGCACTCCGAGAAACGCTACCGCCGGCGCCTCATCGACAACCTCCCTCACCTGGATCCCCAGATCGCTTTTGCGCGCCTGCCAGACCTGTCGCCGTGGCAGTTGCAGATACTGCTTCCAGGACTGGGGGCTCGCGGCGTAGCCGAAGTAGGCGTCGTCGTTGCGACGCCTGAGGCGGTAGTGGCCTTTCTCCTGCTCGTCGGTCCAGCCCCTGGGCAGGTCGTCGGCCTTTTCCACCGCGCCATAGGCAATGGCCTGGTCCCGAATTACAGGCCCGAGCACCTGGTAACCGTCGGCGCGTATGGCCTGAATGAGTAAATCCAGATCCTCTGCCTGCAGTACGAATTTGGCCATGTTGGAGCGTCCTGCCGGCGCAATCGTGCGCGTAAATGAATCTGTCTGGTTGGCTGTTCGCAAGCTCAGACATCTATTATTTAGGCTGAGTGTAGGAAGCGACAGCCGGGTTGAGAGGAGACTGGTGACAATGTCCCAACAGGAACATCATGAAGCACTGACACGGGCAGTGACGGAAAAGCTTCGGAACGGAAGCACGGTAACCATTCGTCCCATGGACAGGAGTGATCTGGAGCTGGAGCGGGAGTTCATCAATGCTCTATCGCCCGAGTCCCGGCATTTCCGCTTCCTCGGGGGCGTCGGCAAGCCCAGTCAGAAAATGCTCGAACAGCTGACTGACATCGATCACGATCAGCGGGAAGCTTTTATCGCAATCGTTGAGGATGACTCGAAGGAAAAGGAGGTTGGCGTCTCCCGCTATGCCCTGGATGCAGATGGGAAAGCCGCCGAGTGCGCCGTGGTCGTCGCGGATGACTGGCAGAAGGCTGGGCTTGGCACACTGTTGATCAATCGGTTGATTGAGTCGGCGCGGGCCCGGGGAATTTCCCGCCTTTACTCCATCGACTCGGCGGAAAACCACAAATTGCAGGAAGTTGCCCGCAATATGGGCTGGGAGTGTCACACCGACCCGGGCGACGCCACCCAGGTCATCTACTCCATGCAGTTGAGTGCAGGCTGAGGTGCAAGGATTCTCGCTGTGGTGTACCCCGCGCGATCTCTGGGCAGTCTGAACTGCCTGCCCCACTCGCTCCCCTCGATGGCACCTTCAGCCTGATTCTCGACGCGTTCCTGTGAATCATCGAGAAAATTATGCAAATGAAGTAGGAAGGCAGGGTTCGTAGGGCGCGCAGCACTACCGGCCAAACCTGAAAGTCTGCGCAAACCGCCTCGAGCGGTCATGCGCCACAACAGCGTCCACGATCGAAAGTTCGAAAATCGCTGCAATCGTTCACGGGAGGGCGCTCACCTGGCGTGATTCCCGAAGCTCAACCCTGCATTTCAACACCTGCCCCCTGATGAGAACCATCTTTTCCCCCGGGTTGGGTGAGGCGTATCCGCACCTGTTTCTCGATCTCGATGATCACAAACAGTGCGACGCCTATACCGATGATAAGCGCCCCATCCAACAGTGATACGGATTCGGTGGTGAAGATTCGCTGCAGGGGCGGCAGGTAGGTGATGGCGAATTGGCCCGCAGTAACCACAAGTACTGCCAACCAGACGACCCTGGTGCCGCGCACCGCTTTCCATGTCAGGGAAGTACCATACATATTGCGGATAAAGAACAGGTGGAATATTTCCATTACCACCAGTGCATTCATCGCCATAGTGCGTGCCAGGTCCAGGGAGTATTCTCGATCGATAGCGTAGGTGTAGACCCCGAATACGCCGCAAAGGAACAGGAAGCTCACCAGTACGATATGCCATATCAGCACACCCGTTAGCAGCGGCTGGCCGCGGGGCCGGGGTGGACGGCGCATCGTGTTTTCCTCGGTGGGCTCGAAAGCGAGTGCGATACCCAGGGTAACTGCGGTAATCAGGTTTACCCACAGAATCTGGATGGGCGTGATTGGTAGCACCATCCCGAAAAGGAGCGCCACGATAATTGTTGAAGCCTCCCCGGCGTTGGTCGGCAGGGTCCAGCTGATCACCTTCTTGATATTGTCATAAACCGTTCTTCCCTCACGCACGGCGGCGTTGATCGAAGCGAAGTTATCGTCCGCAAGAACCAGCTCAGACGCCTCCTTGGCTGCCTCGCTGCCCTTTCTTCCCATGGCAATACCGACATCTGCACGCTTGAGTGCGGGGGCATCGTTGACGCCATCCCCGGTCATTGCCACGGTCATGTCATGGGCCTGCAGCGCAGTCACCAGGCGCAGTTTATGCTCGGGACTGGTGCGAGCGAAAATATCGACATCCAGTACTTCCTGTGCCAGAGCAGCATCATCCAGGTTATCGATATCCACACCGGTCAGCGCTTTTTCGGTGTTTTGCAAGCCAATCTGCTGTCCGATGGCCCTGGCGGTTGCACTATGGTCACCGGTGATCATCTTCACCCGGATGCCGGCTCCCACGCATTCCTCCACCGCAGCAATCGTCTCCTGGCGGGGAGGATCGATCAGGCCCACAAGGCCTAAAAGGGTCAGCGCATTCCCCAGGTCGGATTGCTCCAGTACGGTATGTTCTGGCTGTACCGGTTTGGTAGCCAGCGCCAGCACGCGCTGGCCCTTTGCCGCAAGGCTCTCCACAAGCTCCCGCCACTCAGGCTCATCCAGTGGTGCGCTATCCCCGGTTGAGGAGAGGCTGCTCTCGCACATCGCCAGAATCTGTTCCGGCGCGCCCTTGACCGCGATCAGGGCATGGTTTTCATGGTCGTGGTTCAGGGTGGCCATGAACTTGTGCTTGGCGTCGAAGGGTATGATGTCGGTACGGGTCCATTGATTACGCGCTTCGCCGCCATCCATGCCGGTCTTTGCGGCGAAGGCAAGCAGCGCTCCCTCCATGGGGTCGCCTTCTACAATCCACGACTCTTCCTGCTTCCTGAGTTCGGCGTCGTTACACAGGGTCGCAACACGCGCAAGTTCCAGCAAAGACGGATGATCTGCGATGGATACCGGTCTGCCCTCGAGCGTTATCGCCCCCAGCGGCTCGTAACCATCCCCCTCGATGACATATTGGTCCCCTTGCATGATCACCGATGCGATGCTCATCTCGTTGCGCGTGAGGGTTCCGGTCTTGTCGGTGCAGATCACCGACACGGATCCGAGTGTTTCGATGGCGGGCAGGCGCCGGACGATGGCGTTGCGCCGTGCCATGGCTTGCACGCCAACGGCGAGAGTGATGGTAAGGACAGCGGGCAGGCCCTCCGGTATGGCCGCTACCGAGAGGCCCACGATTGCCATAAACAGCTCGGAGAATTCGTGCTGGAGAATGAATAACCCGAAGGCGAAAATCAGAGCGGCAACTGCCAGAATAAGGAAGGCGAGCCACCTGGCGAATGTCCCCATCTGTTCGACCAATGGCGTCGTCAGGGTCTCTACCTCGGCGAGCAATCCGCTGATGCGGCCAATTTCGGTCTGCGCGCCGGTAGCGACTACCACACCCATGCCCTGCCCGCTCGTAACAGTGGTGCCGCTGAAGGCCAGGCAGGTTCGGTCGCCGAGCGCGGTGGCGGCGTCAACGGGATCGGTGTGTTTTTCTACCGGAACGGATTCACCGGTCAGGATCGCCTCCTGAATTTGCAGGCCGTGGGTCTTCAGCAAGCGAAGGTCTGCGGGCACCTTGTCGCCGGACTCCAGAAGCACGATATCACCGGGTACAAGCTTTTCGCTCTCCACGGAATAGCGCTGGTTGCCGCGCATCACTGCAGCCCACGGTGCCAGCATATGCCGAATGGCATCCATCGCTTTTTCCGCTTTGCCCTCCTGCGCGAAGCCAATGATTGCATTGACCACAACCACAGCGAGGATTACCGCAGTATCCACCCAGTGTTGAAGCAGGCTGGTAATAACTCCCGCACCCAGCAGCACATAGATCAGAATATTGTCAAAGTGCGTGAAAAAGCGCCGCAGCAGTCCAGCCCGGGGCGGCGCCGGCAAGCGGTTAGGTCCATGGGTCTCCAGTCGCGCCGCCGCTTCCTCTGGGCTGATCCCCTCATGCGTCGACTCGACTTCGGACAGCACCTCGCTAATTGAGAAAACGTGCCAGTTTCTTTCAGTGCAAATCCTGGATTCTGGATGACTTTTATCGATTTGCATCGCTCAATCTCATTTTCAGAATAGCGACATCGTACAACCGGCTTGCTTTGGTTGCGAAAATTGCCCGGCGGCAAACAGCCCCTCGACCGGAAGAGTACGCATCAGCTGCTCTGCCAATGTTGAGTATCTGGAAGCTTCGGCCGGCGACCAATGGAATTGGGCTTCTGATCAGCGCGAGCTTCCTCTCAGCTGCCAGGAAAGGGGATAAACTCCTGCTCGTCACCGGGCACCTTGGCAAAATGGCCACTCTTCCAGTCTTCGACTGCCTGATCTATCCGTTCACGGCGACTGGATACAAAGTTCCACTCGATATGCCGCTCCACGATATGCTCGCCACCGATAATGGCAATCCGGCTTGGTTGCACCGCCTCTATTTCGACTCCCTCTGCATCCTTGAGGACCGCCATACCGAATTCGGGGATGTGGTTGTCACGTGCGCGAAGTTCTCCACTGGCCACATAGATGGCCCTTTCTTCCGCAGGGGGGATAGTGAGCCTCTGCCCGGCCTGCAGATGCGCCTCTACATAGAGGGTTTTGGCGAAGGTCTTTACCGGTGAGGTCACGCCGAAAGCGGACCCCATCATTACGCGGACCTGCACGCCTTCCACATCGATGGTGGGAATATCTGCGGAGGGATAGTGGTGGAATTCAGGCAGGCACTCCTCGTCGCGCTCTGGCAGGGCGAGCCATAGCTGCAGGCCGTGCAGCGGATGCGGCAAGCTGCGCACCTCGTCCCGCTCTCTTTCAGAGTGAACGATACCGGCACCGGCCACCATCAGGTTGATATCGCCGGGCCGGATGGGCTGAAGGCTGCCCAGTGAGTCCCGGTGCAGGATTTCACCCTCGAAAAGATAGGTAACCGTGGCAATGTTGATGTGGGGATGGGGGCGCACGTTGATGCCCTGCCCCGCGGGAAAGTCGGCCGGGCCCATGTGATCAAAGAATATCCAGGGCCCCACCATCCTCTGCTGGTGCGACGGCAGCACACGCCGGACGGAGAAGCCACCGAGATCCCGCTCGCGGGGCTCGATGATTTTGTCCACGGCTTCACAGCCCTGGACAACCTGGCACTCCAGCTCCACCTCAAGGGTCAAGTTGCTCACGTTTTAATCCTCCTTCAGATCGGCGGTCGGTTGCTTCAACTGACCCACAAGGAAAGCCGGTATCCGCTCTTCCAGCCAATATCGAGGCTGCCAGAAGCTACCGGAGATAAAGCCAACGTGCCCGCCCTGGCGGCTGATCGCCAATTCGACTGTATCACTGACTTGCCGTGGGCTGGGAATGGCCGAGGGACAGATAAACGGGTCGTCTTCGGCGTGAATAATCAGGGTTGGCCGCCGGATGTCACGCAGCAGGGGCTTGCTGGATGCCCGGGTATAATAGTCATCCACGTCCCTGAAGCCGTGAAGGGGAGCAGTGAAGGCATCGTCGAAGCGGCGGAAGTCCGCAAATAATTGCCGATCCTGGAGGTCCGGAAGCGCTGCCTTCAAGTGCGGATCCTCGCCCTTCTTTTCCAGGCTCTTCCTCAGGCTTTGCAGCAGGTGGCGCTGGTATACACGGGATAAACCGGTGTTGATACGCCGGCTACAGGCGTGCAGATCCATCGGCGCTGACACGGCTACGCCGGCCAGCAGTGAGCTTTGCTCGCCATCTTCGGCAAGCCATTTGAGTAGCACGTTACCGCCGAGGGAGTAGCCCACTGCGAGGAGCGGGGTGTCTGGATACAGGTGCTGCAGCTTTTTCGCAAGCCAGCGTGGATCGTCACTGTCACCGCTGTGGTATGCCCTGGGGAGTCGATTGGGAATACCTCCGCAGCCGCGAAAGTGCATGACCGCAACCTGAAACCCGCTGCTGAGTAACTGCTGCATCTGGCCCTGGATGTAGGAAGAGGAAACAGAACCTTCGAGGCCATGGAGTAACAGCACCAGTGGATGCTTCACCGAATTGAAAAGGGGCTTTGGCGTATGCACCGCGAGCCGGTCCCCGTCATCAGTTTCGAACCAGTGGACCTGCGTGTTGATCCAGGGCGTGGGGCGATGCATTCTCGGGAAAAGCGTCTGCAGGTGGCAGTTGCCGAGTCCTGTAGCGGGAATAAACTGCTCTGACATCGTTGCGGATCTGGCTGAAGGGGCGGGACACGATAGCGCTGGTTAGAGAAAATGAAAAGCCGGCGCCAGGTATTCTGGATCAATCGCTTCCGATGGTGCTGATAACTGGCCTATTCGGAGCTGGAGTGCTTTGGCGACTCGGAGCTCTCTCCATCTTCCGCGCGGGTAATTCGGGCGTAGAAGCGATAGTCCCCTCCAGGCAGCAACAGGTATACGTTGTATGGCTCGAACTCGCCTCCATCATACATACCCGGGCTGCCCTCGGGCATTCCGGGCACAGACAGGCCGATGGCATCCTCCGGCGGGTTAGCGAGGAACTTGCGGATGATGCGCGCCGGCACATGCCCCTCAAATACATACCGATCCCGCCACACCGCCGTATGGCAGCTGCCAAAGCCCTGGGGGATCGCCCACTGGGACTTGATGACGCCCATATCGCCGCGATTGACAACTGCCGGGCTCATGCCGGCGTGCTGCAGATGCTCGATCCAGTCTTTGCAGCAGAAACAGAAGCGGTGCTTGTAGACTGTGATGTCTTCTTCAGTAAAGCTCGCTTCGCCGCTCTCAGATTCATAAGTCTCGCTGTCATCAGCCGCGTTCAGCGCACTGCTCACACTGAGACAAATCACGAGGCCGATTAGCACTGTTAAGGCGCGATTTCCCGGGCCCGAGGAGAGCTCAGCGTACTTCCGCAAAATGGATCGCATAGTAGTCACTCGAATCGCTCCAGTGCCTGAGCGGGGAGAAGCCGGCTTTGCGCAATAATTTCTCAAAGCCTGAAAGGGTGTACTTGTGGCTGTTTTCGGTGTGAATGGTTTCCCCCTCACGGAAATGAAAGTCCTCGCCCGAAACCCGTACTGTCTGGGCTGCAAGACTGACCAGATGCATTTCCACACGGCGCCTCAGCGGATGGTAAAAGGAACGGTGTGAGAATCTGGATAAATCAAAATCCGCATCCAGCTCCACGTTTATTCGGGAGAGCAGGTTCTTGTTAAAGCGGGCCGTGACCTGCTCGCTGTCGTTGTAGGCCCGCTCCAGCACGATAGGATCCTTGTCGAGGTCTGTACCGATCAATACGGCATCTCCCTGCCCCAGCCGGCTGGCAAAACGATGCAGTAATGTGCTGGCCTGTTCCGGATCAAAGTTACCAATGGTTGAGCCGGGGAAAAAGATTACCCGGCGATGCGCCTCAAGCGCCGGGAGCTCGTCCCAGACCATCTCTTTCGTGAAATCTCCGATGCCGGCGTGGATTTTTAGCCCCGGCAAGCGTGCCTGGATTCGCCGACGTGCCGAAAGCAGTATTTCCGGCGAAATATCCATCGGCATATACCCTGCTGGGGAGTCCAGCTGTGTCAGAAGCGGCTCGACTTTCTCACAGTTACCGGCGCCCGGCTCAATGATCAGAGCCCCTGGCCCGATGGCCTCTGCCATCTCTTTAATGCTGTGGGCAAAGATGCCGGCCTCGGTTCGGGTTACATAGTAATCCTTGAGTTCACAGATCTCCTCGAACAACTGTGAGCCCGCCTCGTCATAGAGGTATTTGCAGGGCAGGGTCTTCTGGGGACGACTGAGACCATCAATGACATCCCGGAGAAACGTCTCAGTACCGGTTTTTGTACCGCTGCTGGGCGGCTGTACTGCCATATTCACAAAACGTCTCCTGCCAGGCGCACACCGCTAAACTGCCAGCTCTGGTGCGGGTAAAAAAAGTTCCGATAGCTGATGCGTATGTGATCGGACGGGGTTATGCAGGAGCCGCCCCGCAAAACCATCTGGTTACACATGAATTTGCCGTTGTATTCGCCAACTGCATCCGCGCTGGCCCGAAACCCGGGGTAAGGCCGGTAGGCGCTTGAAGTCCATTCCCAGGTATCTCCAAGGAGCTGACTTTCCCCCCGTGATGCAAGAGGTCGCCAGTTGCGCTTTTCCAGTAGATTGGCTGTTGCCAGCTGGTCGGGGGTGCGGAGTTGATAGGCTGCAACTTCCCACTCAAATTCAGTTGGCAAGCGGTGTCCCGCCCAGGTGGCGAAGGCATCCGCTTCAAAGAAGTTCAGGTGATGTGCCGGCTCGCTATCGACCAGGGGGGTCAACCCGGCGAGGGTAAACTGGTACCACTCCCCTTCCCTTTCCCGCCAGTAGAGTGGATGTTGTGCCCGGTTTTCGTTGACCCAGGCCCAGCCATCGGACAGCCAAAGGCGCGGTTGGTGATAGCCGCCATCATCAATGAACTCGCGAAACTCCCCGTTGGTCACCAGTCGTGAGGCAATACGAAAAGCTGGCAGCAGCTGCCGGTGGGAGGGGCCTTCATTGTCAAAGCTGAACTCTTCGCCCTCGCTGCCGATGCTGTGAATCCCGCCTTCCACCTCAATCCAGCGCAGAGGGGCTGCCTCGGCTCGCTCTTCTTCGTCGCCGCTTGCCTCCTGGTAAGCGGGCAGTGCCGGATTGATGGAAAGTGCGTGCTTGATGTCGGTCAGCAGGAGCTCCTGGTGCTGCTGCTCATGGTTGAGTCCCAGCACCACCAGGCCCTGCAGCACCTCGTTGACTGCACCGCAATCCAGTAGCCGGCTCATGGCCTGGTCTACAGCGCGCCGATATTCAAAGATTTCGTCCACCGAGGGGCGGGAAAGCAGCCCACGCTGCGGCCGACTGAATGGTTGCCCCAATGAGTTGTAATAGGAATTGAAGATCTCGTGGTAGCCGGGGCTGAACACCCGGTATCCCGGCAGGGTATTGCGCAGAATAAAGGTTTCAAAGAACCAGCTGGTATGAGCCAGATGCCATTTGGTGGGGCTCGCGTCCGGCATTGACTGGAGCTGCATATCCTCGGCCGAGAGCGGGTCGGCCAGTGACTCCGTTTCGGCGCGAATCCTTCGATAGCGGCTGAGGAGGTGAGACTGGAGTTCGCTGGATACCTCAGGCGCCGGGAGTGTCATGCCTATAAATTCCGCGTCAGACTTCAAATTATCATACGCAGTTTTGGCGGCAATCCTATGATTTTGCCAGAGGAAAAGTGCGATCTGGCGCCTGGTTTTTCATGTTTGTCGTTGGCACGAAAAAGGCCGGCAAAAGCCGGCCTTTTTCGTTCTGCTTGTCGTGACTGACAATCAGAAGCGTACGGTGAAGTCCGCACCGTACATGCGAGGCATGTAGCGCCAACCCGGGCTGGCACCGATTGCCGCGCCAGTACCACCGTAACCACCGGCGATTTCCTCGTCAGTCGCATTCTGCACCCACAGGGCCGCAGAATAACGGTCAGAGGCGCTGTTCCAGGCTGTACGCAGGTTCAGCAGCTGGTAGTCCTCGATAATGCGAGTCGGGTCAGAGATAGAGCCGATGCGCTCGTCGGTCCAGTTGTAGTCGCCACGGAAGACCAGGTCAGCGCCGGAGGCCATGGGTACAGTGTACTCGGCCATCAGGTTGAACTTGTTCTCCGGAGTGGAGACACGCGGCTGTCCAACGCGCTCTGCGGCGTCTTCAGCTGTCTCACCGATCGCCTCGATGTAACCAAAGCGGGTGAACTCGGTGTCCAGATAGGAGTAGTTACCGGCAATGAACAGGTTGTCGGTCGCGGCCCACTGTACTTCCACCTCGGCACCGGTGCCCTCGGCATCGGAGTTACGCAGGTTGTAGCTGGGGATTGGAGTACCAACCAGGTCCAGTTCCTGCAGGTTGTTGTATTCGTAGGCGAATACGGAGGTGTTCAGCCGCACACGGTTGTCGAACAGGCTGCTCTTCATACCGATTTCGAGGTTGACCACGTCTTCCTGATCGAAGGACGCCTCAACACCCGGACCGAAGTTCAGGGAGTTGAAACCGCCGGCCTTGAAGCCATCAGCCAGGGAAACGAACGTCATCACGTCGTCGTTCCAGCGGTAATCCAGCACGATTCGACCGGAAATGTCGCTCCAGCTGTCACTCAGGTCGGAGTCCAGCATCGGCTGACCGTTGTTGAAGAACGCCAGACCCAGCGGAATGCCGGAGTCTACGGTCGGGAGCAAGATGGTGCCCTGAACCGGATAGCCATCCGGGAGGTTAACCAGCTCTACCGGACCGCCCAGCGTCAGCGGCAGGATGTTCTGGTAAGCGGTCTCGATGGTGAAGTCTTTCTCGTCGGCGGTGTAGCGCGCGCCAACGGTGAGGTCCATACGGTCGGTCAGGCTCCAGGTCGCGTCACCGTAAATTGCGGCAGAGCGATAGTCGCCGGTATTGAGAACGTTTTCGTCCCAGGCAACGTCCGCAGCCACCCACGGCTGAATGCCGCGCATCAGCTGCGCAATCATGTCCTGCGGATTCAGGTTCTGTGAAGCCGTCAGTCCAGTCAGCCCAAAGGCGCCCAGATTCAATGCCTGGTCCAACTGGCCAGATCCGGCAAGCAGCTGGTAAACAAAGCCGGATACTGCGGAGCCTTCGAGGCCAGCCTGAATCATGCCCTGACGGGTCTGAACAGCGAGGTCTTCCTGCTGAGTCTGAGTCAGGGAGTCAAATACGTCCTGGGGAATGCCGAAAGCGGCAGAGTTGCTCTTCAACCCCTCGTAAACGGCAAAGGACTCGAGGGAGCCTGAGGTAAAGTAAGCCTCAGTCAGGTGCTCCAGTTTCTCCTGGGAGTAGGAGGCACCAAGAGTCCACTTGAAGGTGTCCGAGGCACCGTTCAGGCGGAATTCCTGGGAGAACTGGGTCTGGTCGTCGAAGTTGGCAGAGCCGAACTTGTAATCGGCCAGCGAGGTACCATCCTCATCCTGCTGCAGGTAGGCGTCGAAGCCGCTGTAGGAGGTGATGGAAGTGAAGGTGAAATCCTCGAAATCGCTGGTGACGGTCAGGGACGTGCCAAAGGCATCACGGTCTTCGATGGTGGGGGTGTCCAGGGCGTAGTCGCCGAACACATCGCTGCCACCGTCGAGGGCTTGCAGGGTCGGGACGATGGAGGAGCGCAGTGCGCTGCCCTGGTCCATCACGCCATAGTTGGCGCGCCACAGTACTTCAGTATTGGCGCTCGGCTCCCACAGCAGGGAGACGCGGTAGGTCTGGGTGTCCTGGTCGCCAACATTGAAGCCACCGGCCAGGTTATCGGCCCAGCCATCGCGACGGTTGTTGGATACGGTCATACGGCCGTAAACGTTGTCCGCCAGCTGCTTGTTGAGCAGCAGATCGGTGGACTGGCGGCCATAGTTGCCGGCAGTCAGGCTGATCTCGGTGGTGTCATCCGCCTGCGGCTTCTTGGTGATGATGTGGATCGCACCACCGGTGGCGTTACGGCCAAACAGGGTGCCCTGCGGGCCTTTAAGCACTTCCACTCGCTCGATATCGGCCAGCGGAACTTCAGCGCCAGCGCCACGGCCGGTGTATACACCGTCCACGTAGACTGCAACGGCGGGGTCGGAACCCACAGTGAAGTCGCCAGTCTGGATACCGCGGATGCTGTAGGTCGGCTGCAGCGGAGTATCGTTGTTCATCTCAACGCCCGGGGTGAATTTACCCAGGTCGGTGAGGTTTTCTACGCCCATCGCTTCCATGTTCTCACCGGTAAAGGCAGAAATGGCAATGGGAACGTCCTGCAGGTTCTCCGCGCGCTTCTGCGCAGTTACCACCACTTCCTCGATTTCCGCCGCATAGGCGGTGCCGCTGACGGCGGTGGCAATGGCAATGGCTCCGGAGAGTGCGGACAGGCTGAACTGCCGGTTTTTACCGGTCTGATCGGCGTTGTGCATCATCGCGTCCTCGCGTTTGTTGTTATCAGAAAAGCGTGATGTTCTCGGGTTCTTTTTGTTATTCCGCGCCATATTACGGCGCAAATTTCCGTTTTAAAAGCCTGTTATGACTTTTTTCTCCTGACTAGTCAGTTCTGTTCGTATCCCGAGGGTTTGGGTGCACTTTACTGGCATTAGATTCCTCTTTAAATGATTTTCTGTGACTGCGCTTTGTCCGCGAGTAACTATTTAGTACCGGTGGCACTTGTTAATATGCGCCATCTACCTGATGTGATTTCTATAAAAATTAAGCACTTAGCGTTGGAAACCGTTATGTCACGCAACCTGTTCACCGGCCGCATTGCGGTCCGCATCCTGATTGGGCTACTGGCGCTTGTGGCCCTGCTCGTTGCGGTCTCGTGGCTTTGGCTCCGCCAGAGCCTGCCCATTCTCGAGGGGAAACTGGACACTGGCGTCGTCTCAGCACCGGTGCAAATTGCCCGGGACTCTCAGGGCATCCCACTGATTGAGGCCGGCAATCGCTCCGATATCGCGTTTGCCCTCGGCTTCCTTCATGCGCAGGAGCGCTACTTCCAGATGGACCTGTTGCGCCGCAATTCAGCCGGTGAACTGTCTGCACTGGTGGGCCCCGCCGCTCTCAAGCACGACCGCAAGGTGCGCGTTCACCAGTTCCGGGCCCGGGCTGCACGCAACGTTGCCGCAATGCCGGAACCCCATCGCCAGGTGCTCAGCCGTTATGTGGCTGGAGTGAATCTTGGTTTGCAGCAGCTGGACGCTGCGCCGTGGGAATACACGCTGCTCGGCACCAAACCTGAACCCTGGACCGAGGAAGACAGCCTGCTGACCATCTTCAGCATGTACCTGACCCTGCAGAGTCCCATCGGCAAGTTCGAGCTGCGCGACACCGCGCTCGCGGACCTGCTTCCCGCCGACCTTTACCAGTTTTACTTTCCGGACGGTGGCCAGTGGGATGCGCCGCTGGTCGGCGAAGCCCGAGACCCGGTCTCCCTGCCCAGCACCAGCATCGCCTCGCTGCTGAATGAAGGGGACTCTCTGGTTTACCAACGCACTGAGAGCGACGACAAGATCTACGGTAGCAACAACTGGGTGGTTGGCGGTGCGCTCACCGACCACGGCGGAGCCATTCTCGCGGACGACATGCACCTTGGCCTCAACGTACCCAATATCTGGTATCGGGCAGGCTGGACGATCCCCGGCACGTCGCGGGTGATGCGCGGTGCCACCCTCCCCGGCGGTCCCATTGCCGTTGTGGGCAGCAACGGTCTGGTCGCCTGGGGCTTCACCAATACCACGGCCGATTGGGGCGACCTGATTCCGCTGGAGGTCAGTGAAGATGGCAGCAGTTACCGAACCCCGGATGGCTGGCGAGCGTTTGAAGTGGCCTCAGAGCAGCTTGAGGTGAAGGATGCCGCTGCCGAGGTGATAGAAGTCCGCAAAACCATTTGGGGGCCGGTAGTGGCGGAAAACCACCGCGGCACTCCCCTCGCCTATCGCTGGGTTGCCCACGATATTCGCGGTGCCAACCTGAACCTGCTGCGCATGGAGGGCGTCACCAGTGCCCGGGCAGCGCTGGACCTGGGTCCGCAACTCGGTATCCCGCACCAGAACCTGGTGGTGGGGGACAAGGCCGGTAACATCGGCTGGACCGTGGGTGGCCCCGTTCCCCGCCGTGTGGGGCTGGCCGGCGACCGCTCCGTGTCCTGGGCAGACGGCGATGCTTTCTGGGACGGGTACCTGTCCCCTGACGAGCATCCGCAAATTTACAACCCGCCCTCCCACCGGATCTGGACCGCCAATGCCCGCACTATGGATGGTGAGTTTCTGCGCGTGATGGGCGACCATGGTTACGCCCTGGGGGCCCGGCAGCAACAGATCCGCGATGGGCTGATGGCGCGAGACAGTTTTACCGAGCAGGATCTTCTCGACCTGCAGCTGGATGATAAAGCGGTCTTTCTGGGCCGCTGGCAGGCCGAGCTGCTGAACACGCTTGAGGGTGTGGAAGAGTACCGGGATGTTTATCAGCAGGTTGCCAACTGGGGTGGTCGCGCGTCGTCCGATTCCGTTGGTTACCGCATTGTGCGCAATTACCGGCTCAAGTTCATGGAGCTCACCACCGCGCCCATCCTGACTTACATGCGCCGCTTCCAGCCGGACTTTTCCTTCGGTCCGACCAAGCGCCAGTTCGAGTACAGCCTCTGGGAAATGACAACCCGTGAGCCCGCACACCTGCTGAATCCGGACTTTGAGTCCTGGCAGTCCCTCAAGCTGGCTGCGCTCGATGCGGTACTGGCGGAGATGGCCGAGGCTGGCCTGCCCCTGAAGGAGCAGACATGGGGGGTGCAAAACACGGCCCGCATCCAGCATCCGCTGGGCAAGGCGGTGGACCTGGTGAACTGGTTCACTGCCATGCCCGGGGATCAGCTGCACGGAGACACCCATATGCCCCGCTTCCAGTCCCCCACCCACGGGGCGTCGCAGCGTATGGTGGTCTCACCAGGCAGGACGGATGCCGCAATCTTCCATATGGCCACCGGCCAGAGCGCTCACCCACTCTCCCCGTTTTTCGCAAACGGGCATAAAGACTGGGTTGAGGGGCGCCCCTCCCCGCTAAAAGAGCAGTCCGCAGCTTTTCGCTTGACGTTGCACTGATGGCAGCGGCGCGGCTTGCCGCGCCAGCAGCCGCCTGACTTTCAACGTCTGCGGGTCTTTCACGCGGTCTCGTCGAGAATGGCGAAGGAGATGAAAGAAGTGAAAAGCCCCAGGGGCAACACGACAGGCAGTAGCGGGAAGCACAGCATCAAGACCCCTGCGACGATCCAGAGTCTCTTCACCCAGCCCTGTTTGTGACGATAGCGGCGGGTATAACGCCGGGTGTGAGAGTCCTCGGGATCTGGCACGCAGATTTCACTTTCCCTGGGGAGGAAAGTGCGCACTAAAAGTGTGCAATAAAACCGGATCCAGGCCAGCCACATAATCCACACCGCTTTCTCGCTTCCAATGCAGTATAGATGCGGACCTGGCGGTGAGCGGCGGCAAAGTCAGGGTTTAAACCAGCTCAACTTTCTGTGCAGGTCAACTACCCCGCCAACGATCGTCAGTGCCGGCGCCTCGACAGATTTCTCTTCAGCGAGCTGTGGCAGTGAAGTCAAGTCGCCCACGACCACGCGTTGCTCGCGGGTAGTCCCTTTTTCTACCAGTGCGGCCGGCGTCGAAGCCGGGAGGCCATGCTCTGCCAATTCCCGGCAGATCGTCGCCAGACCGGTGAGCCCCATATAAAAGACCAGGGTCTGGCCCGGACTGGCCAGTTCACTCCAGGGCAGATGAAGCTCCCCTTCCTTCAGGTGACCGGTAATAAACCGCACTGATTGGGCGTGATCCCGATGGGTGAGCGGGATTCCGGCGTAGCTGGCACACCCGGAAGCAGCGGTAATACCGGGCACAACCTGAAATGGTACTCCCGCGTCAGCGAGCCGGTCGATCTCCTCACCGCCGCGGCCGAAAATAAACGGATCGCCCCCCTTCAGGCGCAGTACTTTTTTGCCCTCCAGGGCCAGATCGACAAGGCGTTGATTGATATCGTCCTGGGGTACAGAGTGAAATTGCTTTTTCTTGCCAACATAAATGCGCTCTGCATCGCGACGCACCAGCTCCAGCACCTGGTCTGAGACAAGTCGATCGTAGAGCACCACATCTGCCCGCTGCATCAACCGCAGCGCGCGAAAAGTCAGTAGGTCGGGATCTCCGGGACCCCCGCCTACCAGGTAGACTTCACCCCGACCTGAGGAAACCGTATCGGGTCGTCCCAGGGCATCGGCCAGCACGCGCTCCCCCTCCCTCACCCTGCCCGCTTCCACCTCCGCGGCAACGGGGCCGGAAAACACCCACTCCCAGAAGCCGCGTCTCGCGCTTTCCGGCATGGCCTTTTTGACCGCATCGCGCATTCCTGCCGCGAGGTTGGCGAGTTCACCAAGTCTCGGCGACAACAGAGCCTCCAGCTGCGCGCGAATGCCGCGCGCGAGTACCGGCGCCGCTCCACCGCTACTGATGCCGATGGAGATAGGACCGCGTTCAACGATCGAAGGGAAGGTGAATGTGCAGAGAGCCGGGGCATCCACAGCGTTGATCGGCAGACGCCGAGCCTGTGCATCCCGGGATACCTGTGCGTTTACCGACGAATCGGAGGTGGCAGCGATAACCAGCTCACCGGCAGCGAGAAACTCCTCCCGGTAACGTGTCTGGAACAGCTGGCCGCCGCTTTCCCGGATCAATCCCCTGAGCTCTTCGCCGACTTCAGGTGCGACCACAATCAGGCGTGCCCCACCCTTGCGCAGCAGGCGGGCTTTACGGGTGGCGATAGCGCCACCGCCGATGATCAGGCAGGGGCGATCGCGGACATCAAAAGCGAGCGGTAGGTATCGCACGGAGCGGGGTCTCCATGATTTAGCCGCGGGCGGCCCAGGCAAAACTGACGGGCTGCACTGAGCAGCCGCTAGTCCCGGCGAGGGACAGCCGGCTGTATCAGTGCTTCCACGGATTGATTAGCGCGGGAAATCCGGTCCGTCTCAGGATTTTTCTGCGCTGATAAACTCTCTGCCACCCATGTACGGGCGCAGTGCTTCCGGAATCTCGATGCTGCCGTCTTCGCGCTGGTAATTTTCCAGCACCGCAATGAGTGTGCGACCGACAGCGAGACCGGAACCATTCAGCGTGTGCAGCAGTTCCGGTTTACCGGTGTCCGGGTTGCGCCAGCGAGCCTTCATCCGGCGAGCCTGGAAATCGCCGACAAGTGAACATGAGGAAATCTCGCGGTATTTATCCTGCGATGGAATCCATACCTCAATGTCATAGGTTTTACGGGCTGCGAAACCGATATCGCCACCGCAGAGAATTACCGTGCGATAGGGCAGATTCAGTTTCTGCAGGATGGTTTCTGCATGGCCGGTCAGGTCTTCCAGGGCCTGCTCGGATTGCTCGGGGCGGGCAAACCAGACCAGTTCAACCTTTTCGAACTGGTGCTGGCGGATCATGCCGCGGGTATCGCGGCCATGGGAGCCCGCCTCGGAGCGGAAGCAGGTGGTGTGGGCCACAAACTTGTGCGGCAGTGAAGCGGCGTCCTCAACGATCTCATCGCGGTACAGGTTGGTCAGCGGTACTTCGGCGGTCGGAATCAGATAGAAGTCCCGCTCGTCTTCCAGCTTGAACAGGTCCTCGGCAAACTTCGGCAGCTGCGAGGTCCCGAACAGTGAATCGCTGTTGACGATAACCGGTACATTCGCTTCGCGATAGCCATGCTCTTCGATATGGACATCGAGCATGAACTGCGCCAGAGCGCGATGCAGTTTTGCCACCCCGCCGGTCATAACCGCAAAGCGGGAACCGGTCAATTTGCTCGCCACCTCGAAATCCAGGCCATTCAATTGAGCGCCCAGGTCGACATGGTCGCGGACCCCAAAGTCAAAGCTGCGGGGGGTGCCCCAAGTGCGGACCTCGACATTGTCATCTTCGGTCTCACCTTCCGGAACTGCGTCATCGAGCAGATTGGGGATTGCGGACAGGATCGAGTCCAGTTCCTGCTGCAGCTCGCCGAGCGCCTCTTTGGCCTCACTCAACTGCCCGCCGAGGGACTCCACTTCTTTCAGCAGGGGCGTAATATCTTCACCCTGCGCCTTGGCCCGACCAATGTTCTTCGATTTGCTGTTGCGCTCGCTCTGCAGGGTTTCCGTGCGAACCTGCAGCTCCTTGCGTCGTTCCTCCAGTTCCTGGAGGTGGGCAGTGTCGAGTTCAAAACCGCGCTTCTTCAGAGTCGCGGCCACTTGGTCCATCTGGGTGCGAATGAGTTTGGGGTCGAGCATGGTGCTTGGTTACCGCATTATAAATATTTCATGGTCAGGGCGATGGCCGCGCCGGTGGCAGCCAGGCAGAGCACCAGGCTGATCAAAATGTAGGCAAGCGCCATCAGGGGCTGGTCATTGTGCCACAACAACAGGCTTTCCAGCGAGAAGGTAGAAAAGGTTGTGAGGGCGCCGAACAGGCCGGTCATCAGCAGCAGGCGCCATTCCGGGGAGAGCAGCCCCCGATCGACGATCATGACGTAGGCGACCCCGATCAGGAAGGAGCCCGTGACGTTGACGATCAGGGTGCCCAATGGGAACTTGCCATTGAAGACCGGGTAACTCCAGACCGTAATCAGGTGGCGAAGGATTGCGCCGATAGCGCCACCCACAGCGATTGCGACCCACTGCATTGTGTCCCCCTGCCCCGCCGCACTTGCCGGCGGGCGCTACTGTGCTTTTTTTTGTAGGTTCTTGTCCGACGAATAGCGCTGCTGCGGGCTCTCCTGGTTCAGCTTGCGGAGATTGTCCAGCTTCTCTCCGATCTTGAGCTCCAGGCCCCGCGGCACCGGATGGTAATAGCTCCGGGTCGAGATTTGCTCCGGAAGATAATTCTCGCCAGCGGCAAAGGCATCGGGCTCATCGTGCGCGTAGCGGTACTCGGCACCGTGAGAGAGGCTCTTGGCCAGCTTGGTGGGCGCATTGCGAAGATGTACGGGCACCTCGTAGCTCGGCTCCCTGCGGATGTCGGCCAAGACGCGCTTGTAGGCGGTGTAAACCGCGTTACTCTTTGGAGCCACTGCCAGGTACGCGATGGCCTGAGCAATAGCCAGTTCCCCTTCCGGACTGCCAAGCCGCTCCTGCACATCCCAGGCGCTGAGCGCGATCTGCAGGCCGCGGGGATCCGCATTGCCAATGTCTTCGCTGGCCATGCGAACCGCCCTCCTTGCGATGTACAGGGGGTCGCAACCGCCATCCACCATGCGCGCGAACCAGTATAAAGCGGCATCGGGATCGGAGCCCCGTACGGCCTTGTGCAATGCGGAGATCTGATCGTAGAAATGATCGCCGCCCTTGTCGAAACGACGCACGTCGGCACTCAGGACTTCCGTCAGCACGGATTCGTCGATGCGCCACTGCCCATCCTGTTCTGTGGCCAGGTCAAAGGCGATTTCGAGCAGGTTCAGGGCACTGCGGGCGTCGCCATCGGCCGCCCTGGCCAGTTTTTCGAGCGTGCCCTCTTCAATGGCAACCTCCCGCGCGGAGAGGATCTCATCCTCCTCGAGAGCGCGGCGAAGAAGGCCCAGCAATTCTTCCTCAGAGAGGTTTCTCAGCAAATACACCCGGCAGCGGGACAACAACGCATTGTTGAGTTCGAAGGCGGGGTTCTCTGTGGTGGCGCCGACGAATGTCACCGTCCCCTCTTCCACATAGGGAAGAAAGGCGTCCTGCTGCGCTTTATTGAAACGGTGGACCTCATCGACGAACAGGATCGTCCCGCGCCCGTACTGGGCACTGTGCTGCTGGGCCTCCGCCACCGCCTGGCGAATCTCCTTGACGCCCGCAAGTACTGCCGACAGGGTCGCGAACCGGGCATCGCATTCTTTTGCCAGCAGCCGGGCAAAGGTGGTCTTGCCGACACCGGGCGGCCCCCAGAGAATCATGGAGTGCAGCTGTCCGCGCTCCACCGCTTCCCGCAATGGCTTGCCCGGCCCCAGCAAATGCGTCTGGCCCATATACTGGGCCAGAGCGTCGGGCCGCATGCGTGCGGCGAGGGGTTGGTGTCGCGATTCGCTGGAAAACAGATCACTCATCGCGAATGATGTCCGTCCCCGCTGGTGGCTTGAAATTGAACAGGGCGTTCGAGAGTTTCGGGTTGGCCTTCACCTTGCTGAACTTAATCTTCGTGGTCTGGCCCATGCCATCCCGCACCGTCATGCCCGAAGGAAGGCCCCTGTCGCTAAACCGGATCTCCATTGCCTTGAAGGGCGCATCAGCGCGTTTGGGGCTCAGCTGATAGCTGCCATTTTTGGTGCTCACGTCAAAGGAGCTGCGGATTTCACCCACCTTGCCGCCGAGCAGCAGGGCCGGAGTTTCCTTGAGGCGATTGTCCACCGGTCGGATGGTTACCTGCTCGAGATCCGGATCGTACAACCACAGCTTGCGATTATTGGTCACCAGCAGCTGCGGAAAGGGCTCGCCCGTTTCCCAGCGAAGCTTGCCCGGGCGCTGCACGGAGAAGGTGCCGCTGCTTTTTTGCAGCACTTCACCGCGCTCGTCGATAAGGGTCTGGTGGAATTTTCCGGAAATGGAGCCCAGAGGCTGCAGCAGCCGGCTGAGGTCATCGGTAGCGTCTGCCAGGGCGCCGGCGGAGACCATGCCCAGTGCCAGCAGGCTGTTACGTAAGAACTTTTTCATCACTGATTTCCGTTTCGGGACTGTCCCTAAAGACTAGTTGGCAGACCGTGAACTCCGCCTGAATAGGGCGGCTCCGATCTACGCTGGAGGTGGCGCCAGCACCTCGCGGTTGCCGTTGTGCCCAGCGGGAGACACGACACCGGCCGCTTCCATGGCATCGATAATCCGGGCTGCCCGGTTGTAGCCGATACGCAGCTGGCGCTGCACTGACGAGATGGACGCTTTGCGGGACTTGGTGACAAAGGCCACTGCCTCGTCGTAAAGCGCGTCCGCCTCAGGGTCGTCACCCTCGGCACCCTCGGTCTGCATGCCCGGCACCGGGATACTGTTGTTGCTGTCATCGACAATGCCGTCGATGTAATCCGGCTCGCCCCGGCGACACCAGTCAGCGACCACCTTGTGCACTTCATGGTCGTCGACAAAGGCCCCGTGCACCCGAACCGGAACACCGCTCCCGGGCGGCAGATACAGCATGTCGCCGTGCCCGAGTAGCTGTTCAGCACCGCCCTGGTCGAGAATCGTGCGGGAATCCACCTTGGATGAGACCTGGAAAGCGATGCGAGTGGGTACGTTCGCCTTGATCAGGCCAGTGATGACGTCCACGGACGGCCGCTGGGTGGCGAGCAGCAGGTGAATCCCGGCGGCCCGGGCTTTCTGGGCAATACGGGCAATCAACTGTTCCACTTTCTTGCCGACAATCATCATCATGTCGGCAAATTCATCGATGACCACAACAATGGCGGGCAGCGGCTTGAGGTTGGGTGGGGTTTGCTCGGACTCGGGCACACTCGACAGTGGGTCCGGCTGCCAGGTCGGGTCGGTCAGGGGGATACCTGCCTCCTCAGCTTCACGGACCTTGCGGTTGAGGCCCGCCAGGTTGCGCACACCCATGGCCGCCATCAGCTTATAGCGTCGCTCCATCTCCCCCACACACCAGCGCAGGCCATTGGCCGCGTCGTTCATGTCGGTGATCACCGGGGTGAGCAGGTGGGGAATTCCCTCGTACACGGAGAGTTCCAGCATCTTGGGGTCAACCAGGATGAGACGGACTTCCTCTGGTGTCGACTTGTACAGCAGGCTCAACAGCATGACGTTGATCCCTACAGACTTACCGGAACCGGTAGTACCGGCAACCAGAAGGTGGGGCATCTTCGCCAGGTCGGCCACGACCGGCTGGCCGGAGATATCGTGCCCCAGCGCCAGCGTCAGGCGGGACTTGCTGTTTTCGTACACATCCGCAGAGAGCACCTCGGTCAGGCGCACCATCTGCCGGTTCTCGTTCGGAATCTCAATGCCCACCACGGACTTGCCGGGAATGACCTCCACCACGCGCACGCTGATCACGGCGAGCGACCGCGCCAGGTCCTTGGCCAGGTTGCTGATCTTGCTGACCTTGACGCCCGGTGCCGGCTGGATCTCGAAGCGGGTCACAACCGGGCCGGGCAGCACCGATACCACTTCCGCGATTACGCCGAAATCCTTTAGCTTGAGTTCGAGCAGGCGGGACAGGGCCTCGAGAGACTCGCGGGAGAAGCCGGCCTTCTTGTTCTGGTCCGCCGGATCCAGTAGCTCCAGGGGCGGTAACTTGCCGGTCACAGGGCCGCTGGAGAACAACTCTCCCTGCTTCTCCTTGGCGGCTCTGGGGCTGGGCTTCGGGGCCGGGGCCGCCGGCTCAATCTTGGGAGGAATACGCTTGGCTGTGCGTTGCTTCTCTTCCAGCACTGCCGCTTTGCGTACCACGATCGCCTCGCGGGCGGCTCGTTCCTCGGCGCGCTGCTGGCGAGCCCGCTGGATCCTGTTGCCCAGCCAACCTATAAAGCCGATCAGGTTTCGGCCTATAGCATCCGCCAGTCGCAACCATGACAGGCCGGTAAACACTGTGATCCCGATGGCGAACAGGGCCAGCAGCAGTATGGTCGCTCCCACATAGCCCAGGCTGCCCTCGGACGAGGTCGCCAGGGCGGCGCCGACTATACCGCCATTGGAAAATGGCAGCGGCTGATCCATCTCCGCGAAGCAGAGTGTTGCGAGGCCCGCACCAGTTACCAGCAAAACGACCAGCCCTGCGACCCGCAGGGCAAACAGCGGTCCGTGGAAGCGAGCGTTGCGATCCCGCAGGATGCCTACAGCCCGCCATCCGATCAGGACCGGAAAGAGGTAGGCCATCCAGCCCAGTAGAGACAGGCAGACATCCGCCAGCCAGGCACCGGTCGGCCCGATAGCATTGTGAATCTCGCCGCCCATTCCCGTGTGAGACCAGCCCGGGTCCTGCGGGTCATAGCTGAGCAGGCTGATGGCGAGCAGGAGCGCTCCAGCGAGGAGCGATATCAGGGCCCCTTCACGGAGAAATCTGGCAATCAGGGATTCGGGTTCAGCGCCGGTATCCCGGCTGCTCTGAGCGCTTGCGCTGTCGGCCTTCAATGGCTTACCTCTAGTTATCTTTACGGTCCCGCAGTTGATCGCGGGACTCCCCCACTATTCTTTCTGTCGCCCGTTTCCAGCAGCGATTCACCGCCGCAGCGATCGTGGCTGCAGCAAAACGTATAGGCGACTGTGTACTACAGCGCCTGCGGAAATGCTACCGCGGAGACCAGCCAGAATGGAGGTCGACTGGATCAATAGTAATACAAATCAAGAAGTTACGTTGTTTTGATAAAGAGGTCTGTGAGATCACTTCAACTTTGTCGAATTTGGCGCCAGTGAGCGTTTTTCAATCACCGGTGAGCGCCGCGGAGTCGAAACACCACCTCTAATCAGGGATATAGAGTCAAACTATTTCGCCGCCCCCCTTCCATCCCCTATGATACGCGCTGATTTCGTAGGTCCTCCGTGATTATTAGCGTCGGGGGCCGGGTGTGCCGTTTCCGCGTACACTGTGTTCATCAGTTTGTTGAAGAGTGTTTCATGAGCAATAACCATCACCGTCTCGTCATCCTGGGTTCCGGCCCCGCCGGTTACACCGCAGCGATCTATGCCGCTCGCGCCAACCTGAAGCCTGTCGTGATCACCGGCATGCAGCAGGGCGGGCAGCTGACCACCACCACCGAGGTAGAGAACTGGCCCGGTGGTGTGGCGGATCTTCAGGGCCCGGACCTGATGGTGCAGATGCAACAGCATGCCGAGCGTTTCGAAACCGAGATTATTTTCGATCACATCGATTCCGTTGACCTCAAGCAGCGCCCGTTCGTTCTCAAGGGCAATGAAACCTATACCTGCGACTCGCTGATTATCGCCACCGGCGCCTCGGCGCAGTACCTCGGCCTGCCATCTGAAGAGGCCTTCCAGGGTCGCGGGGTCAGCGCCTGCGCGACCTGTGACGGCTTCTTCTATCGCGATCAGAAAGTCGCGGTGGTTGGCGGTGGCAACACCGCAGTTGAGGAGGCTCTGTACCTGTCCAATATCGCCAGTGAGGTCACCCTGATCCATCGTCGTGATGAGCTGCGGGCCGAGAAGATCCTGCAGGACCGCCTGATGGACAAGGTGGAAAACGGCAATATCAACGTTTGCTGGCACCAGACCCTGGACGAGGTACTGGGCGACGACAATGGCGTGACCGGCGTGCGCCTCCGCAGCACCCAGGATGACTCCACCAGGGAGCTGGATGTCTCCGGGGTGTTCATCGCCATTGGCCACAAGCCGAACACCGACATCTTCAAAGGTCAGCTGGAGATGAACGGTGGCTACATCATCGTCCAGAGCGGACTGGACGGGAATGCGACCCAGACCTCCATTCCCGGCGTGTTTGCGGCCGGCGATGTTTCCGACCATATCTATCGCCAGGCGGTAACCTCTGCCGGCACCGGATGTATGGCGGCCCTGGATGCAGAGCGCTTTCTCGACTCCCTTTCTGACTGAAGAGTCCAATCCCCCGGTTGTGGCCCCAGGGGAGGCTAGCCGGGGTTATGTCCCCCCTCTAGGTAACCGGTTCCCCGGAGGTGCACTTTGAGCGGCAACTCCGGGGGCAGGCTTACCCTGCTCGATGAACACCACATCGACTTTCCAGACACTGAAAACGCCCTGCTTGACCCGAATGGCCTCCTGGCGATCGGCGGGCAATTGACGCCCGAGTGGCTGCTCGCCGCCTATCGTCGGGGTATCTTCCCTTGGTTTTCCGAAGATCAGCCCATCCTCTGGTGGAGCCCCTCCCCGCGCTGCGTGATTTTTCCAGCGCAATATCGAATCGGGCGCAGCCTGCGCAAAACCCTGCGAAAGGGCGACTTCGCCGTCACCTTTGACCGGGCTTTCTCCCGGGTCGTTGACGCCTGCCGGGCCCCCCGGGCCTATACCGACGAGACCTGGATCACCGACGAAATGGGCAGTGCCTATGCCGCCCTCCATCGACTGGGGCACGCGCACTCGGTGGAAGTCTGGCAAAAGGGGGAGCTGGTAGGTGGGCTCTATGGGGTGGCTATCGGCAGGATGTTTTTTGGCGAGTCCATGTTTCACCGGGTCACGGATGCGTCAAAAGTCGCTTTTGCTTACCTGGTTCGGCAATTAGACTTGTGGGGCTGCCCGATGATCGACTGCCAGGTGAGCAATCCCCACCTGACCAGCCTCGGCGCAGTGGAGGTGGCCAGGGCGACTTTCGAGCGGCAATTGAAGTCCGCGATCGCCATGCCACCATTTCCGGAGCCCTGGAGCGTGACGTGGAACCATGAGTAACTACTCCCAGCTGGATTCCGTGCGATTGCTGGCCACCCTGCCCCACCCCTGTGGCTATTTGCCGGAACAGGAAGCAACCACGGTTTTTGTGGACCCTCAGACACCCATCGACCAGCGGCTGTACGGCCGACTGTCAGAGCTGGGATTCCGGCGCAGCGGTGCCTACCTGTACCGCCCGCAATGCGCCAATTGCCGGGCCTGCATCCCCGCCCGGGTCCCGGTCAGCCTGTTCGTGCCGAACCGAAGCCAGCGTCGCTGCTGGAGACGGAACCGCGACCTGGACATTTTCCATGTGGACAGTATCGATACCGACGAGCATTACGATCTCTATGCGCGCTATATCGAACGCCGGCACCGCGACGGTGAGATGTACCCGCCCAGTCGCGACCAGTTCCGCAACTTCCTGACATCGGCCTGGGGCAGTACCCGCTATATCGAGTTCCGGGCCAGGGGGCGCCTGGTCGCCACGGCCGTTGCCGACGTTCTCACGGGGGGAATTTCGGCGATCTATACTTTCTTCGACCCTGACGAGCCCCGCCGAAGCCTCGGTAGCTACTGCATCCTGTATGAAATCGAGTGGGCCCGAAGACTGGGCCTCCCGAGCCTGTACCTCGGCTACTGGATCGAAGAGTGCCAGAAGATGGCTTACAAGCGGGAGTTCGAGCCCACCGAGCTGCTGCGTGACAACCGCTGGTCCCTGCACTCCTCCTGACCGCCAACGGAGGCTTTGCCCTGTGAAGGCTTTTCGTGCAAAATGCACGCCCGTCGTACCGCGGCCGTGCCGGCGCGGAAGTATGAACAAAGCATTGGTAAAGGTTACTGCCGCATGGCAAAAGACGATTACATTGAAATGGAAGGCGAGGTGATCGACACCCTGCCAAATACCACTTTCCGCGTGAAGCTGGAAAACGGCCACGTGGTCATCGCCCACATCTCCGGCAAGATGCGCAAAAACTACATCCGCATCCTCACCGGCGACAAGGTGAAGGTAGAGCTGACCCCCTACGATCTGACCAAGGGGCGCATCACCTACCGCGCGCGCTGACCGGCCGCCGGCTCCGCGTTTTGCGTTTGCGGGCCGGACAGCAAAAAGCCACCTCGAGGGTGGCTTTTTTCGTTTTAGACACAAGCTGTCGTTTACAGAAAGCGATCCGCTTTGAGTCAGGCGCTGGCGGTCACCGCAGTGCGAATCACCAGCTCGTCGTTCTCCACGCAAACCTCGACTCGCCCGCCCTCTTCTGCCAGCTCACCGAATAGCACGGCTTCAGCCAGCGGTTTACGCAACCGGTCGCGTATCAGGCGCGCCATCGGTCGGGCACCCATCTTCTCGTCATAGCCGTGCACAGCAAGCCACTCCCTGGCCTCGTCGTCCACATCCAGCGTCACACGGGAGTCGTCGAGCTGCGACTGCAGTTCCACGATGAACTTGTCCACCACCGTCTTGACCACGTCCAGATCCAGCGCGCCAAACTGGATAATACTGTCCAGGCGGTTACGGAATTCCGGAGTGAACATTTTCTTGATCTCCTCCATACCATCACTGGCGTGATCCTGATTGGTGAAGCCGATGGAGCGTCGGCTCATCAACTCTGCGCCGGCGTTGGTGGTCATGATCAAAATCACGTTGCGGAAGTCTGCCTTGCGGCCATTGTTGTCGGTCAGGGTGCCGTGGTCCATCACCTGGAGGAGCAGGTTGAACACTTCTGGGTGCGCTTTCTCGATTTCATCAAGCAACACAACGCTATGGGGATGTTTGGTCACTGCATCTGTGAGCAGTCCACCCTGATCAAATCCTACGTAGCCCGGAGGCGCACCGATCAGACGGGAAACCGTGTGGCGCTCCATGTACTCCGACATATCAAAGCGAATCAGCTCAATGCCCATCACTTTCGCCAGCTGTCGGCAAAGCTCGGTCTTACCAACACCGGTAGGCCCGGCAAAGAGGAAGGAGCCGATGGGCTTTTCCTCTGCGCCGAGTCCGGCCCGGCTCAGTTTGATCGCCGTGCTCAGTGCACCAATCGCCTTTTCCTGACCGAACACCACCATACGCAGGTTGTCATCCAGCTTGGCCAGCTGCTCTTTGTCAGACGCAGAAACGCTCTTGGCCGGAATCCTTGCCATCTTGGCGATCACGGTCTCGATTTCGTGGATTCCGATAACGTCCTTGCGATCATCCGGCTCCAGCAGGGCCTGGTAAGCACCGGCCTCATCAATCACATCGATGGCCTTGTCCGGCAGGAAGCGCTCGGTGATATGGCGACTGGAAAGCTGCGCCGCAGCCTCCAGCGCTGCATCAGTATAGCGCACCTTGTGGTGATCCTCGAAGCAGCTCTTCAGGCCCTGCAGGATCTGCACGGTTTCCTCGATGCTGGGCTCATTCACATCGATTTTCTGGAAGCGGCGGGACAGTGCCCGGTCCTTTTCGAAGATGCCGCGATACTCAGTGAAGGTGGTTGAGCCGATACAGCGAAGCTGGCCACTGGAAAGCAGCGGCTTGAGTAAATTGGAGGCATCCATGACACCACCGGAGGCGGCACCGGCGCCAATGATGGTGTGAATCTCGTCGATAAACAGAACCGCGTGATCCCGCTTCTTGAGCTCAGCGAGCAGCGCCTTGAATCTTTTCTCAAAATCACCCCGGTACTTGGTGCCAGCCAGCAGCGAGCCGAGATCCAGGGAGTAGATGGTGCTCTGCCGCAGGGGCTCAGGGACATCCTCATCGACGATGCGTCGCGCCAGGCCTTCGGCGATGGCGGTCTTGCCCACGCCAGACTCGCCAACCAGCAGCGGATTGTTCTTGCGGCGACGGGCGAGCACCTGAGTCACCCGCTCCACCTCCGGCGCGCGTCCGACCAGCGGATCGATCCGGCCCAGAATCGCCTCCTGGTTGAGGTTGGTGGCGTAGCTTTCCAGCGGGTCAGAACCGCCCGGTTCCGCCCCGGGACCGATCTCTTCCTCTGTCTGCTCTGGTGATGGCTCCGGATTGTGGTGGTGGTTATTGCCACTGGAACCAACCCGGGAAATGCCATGGGTGATGTAGTTGACGACATCAATACGCGCCACACTCTGCTGCTTCAGATAGTAAACAGCCTGGCTTTCCTGCTCACAGAAGATGGCCACCAGCACATTGGCACCGGTGACTTCCTTCTTGCCGGAAGACTGGACGTGGAAGACGGCTCGCTGGAGGACGCGCTGAAAGCCCAGGGTGGGTTGTGTCTCCCTCTCTGTATCGGCTTCCGGTATGAGCGGGGTGGTTGAGTCGACGAACTCGAGCAGCTCCCTGCGGAGCGCGCTCAGGTCGGCGCCGCAGGCATGCAGCACATCGGCGGCAGATTCGTTATCAAGAAGTGCCAGCAGCAGGTGCTCCACGGTCATAAACTCGTGCCGCTTGGCGCGCGCACCCTTGAACGCCAGATTGAGCGTTACCTCTAAATCCTTGCTGAGCATCTGAACCTCAAACCGTATTCGCCAAAATCACCCGTCAGTTCCACTTGGGCGCGCGCCGGATGACGGCGTCTTGCGTGTGCCTGAATCCTTTCAAGCGACGGGACCCTGGAGTCAATCGTCCTCACTGTCGTCCGCTTCGATTTCACACAGCAAGGGGTGCTGGTGCTCTCTGGCGAATTGATTGACCTGCGCGGCCTTTGTTTCCGCTATATCTCGAGTATAGACACCACAGATGGCTTTTCCCTGTGTATGCACCTGCAACATTAGTTGAGTGGCGCGCTCGCGGGTAGCGCCAAAGAAGGTCTCCAGTGTCTCGACGACAAAATCCATCGGTGTGTAGTCGTCATTGAGCATGACGACCTTGTACATGGGGGGCGGCTTCAGCTTGGGAGCCGCCTCCTCCAGGGCCAGATCGCCATCCATTTCATACGAGTAGGAGTCCTCGTCGGATCCGGCTGAGTGTAGCTTAATGGCCAGAGAGTTACCCATAGTGAAGCTCTATCGAGAATTACCTGAAATGCAGTACATCATCCGCGAATACGCGGGATCGCGCCGCCCGGGGGAACGCCCCGCCCAGCGGGCCGACATTGTAACCTCATTTGCGCCACAGCACAGGGTGGCGACAGGGTGGCGGCGCATGGCTTGACATTCTCAGAGCACTTGGCTACAAGAGGGTTGTAAGCAATCCACAGGTTCACTCGCGGGCAGGAACGCAGTCGGGGAATCTGAATCGATAACTATAAAAGCAGTCTCTGTAAGGCGGCCTGCAGTCGCCCCGGCAATTAGAGGGAATTCGCCATGCCTACCGGTACCGTCAAATGGTTCAATAATGCCAAGGGATATGGGTTCATCCTGGCCGATGAAGGGGGAGAGGATCTTTTTGCCCACTACTCGGCAATCCAGATGGAGGGTTACCGTACCCTGAAGGCGGGCCAGCAGGTCTCCTTCGACATTATCAAGGGCGACAAGGGCTATCATGCCGCCAATATCAGTGTTGGCGATGTCGATACCCGCTCCAAGCCCGCAGACTCCGACTCCGCCGAGGAGGCCAGCCGCCGGGAGCGCGAGGCAGAAGCGCTGAGCTGATCAGCCACCGCCCCAACCTCTCAAAGGACTCAGCGGTTTTCCCGCCCGGAAGGTGGGCAGGCGCTCCTTGCAGGGGCGCTCTACGGCCCTGCCCCCCTGCAATCACACCCTGACACCTGGAGGAGGTTGCCCTGTGGTCGGCGCGGCAGACAGCAGGTAATGACCGCTCCATCCAGCCAAAAAAAAGGCCCCACCAACCGGTGGGGCCTTTTTGCTTTGCGGGTGAGTTACCCCTCCCGAGCAGTCATTAAGCCATGTGCTTGATGACTTCGTCGCCGAACTCGGAGCAGGACTTCAGCTCGGCACCTTCCATCAGGCGCTCGAAGTCATAAGTCACGGTCTTCGCAGCGATGGCACCTTCCATGCCCTTGATGATCAGATCTGCCGCTTCATTCCAGCCCATGTGGCGGAGCATCATTTCAGCAGACAGGATCAGGGAGCCCGGGTTGACCTTGTCCTGACCAGCGTACTTCGGCGCGGTGCCGTGGGTGGCCTCGAACAGGGCTACCTCGTCAGAGATGTTTGCGCCGGGAGCGATACCGATACCACCAACCTGGGCCGCCAGGGCGTCGGACAGGTAGTCACCGTTCAGGTTCAGGGTGGCGATTACATCGTACTCGGCCGGACGCAGCAGCACCTGCTGCAGCATGGCATCGGCAATCACGTCTTTAACGACGATTTCCTTGCCGGTATTCGGGTTCTTGAAGCTGTGCCAGGGGCCGCCGTCGAGGGGCTGCGCGCCAAACTCATCGCGGGCCAGCTCATAACCCCAGTCTGCGAAAGCACCCTCGGTAAACTTCATGATGTTGCCTTTGTGCACCAGTGTCACGGAGTCGCGATCCTGATCCACTGCGTACTGGATCGCCTTGCGAACCAGGCGCTTGGTGCCCTCTTCGGATACAGGCTTCACGCCGATGCCGCAGTTCTCGGGGAAGCGGATCTTCTTGACGCCCATCTCTTCCTGCAGGAATTTGATGACCTTATTGGCCTCATCAGTACCTGCTTTCCACTCGATACCGGCGTAGATGTCTTCAGAGTTCTCCCGGAAAATGACCATGTCGACCTTGTTCGGCTCCTTGACCGGGGAAGGAACGCCGGTGAACCAGCGTACCGGGCGCTGACATACATACAGGTCGAGCTCCTGACGCAGAGCCACGTTCAGGGAGCGGAAGCCACCGCCCACCGGAGTGGTCAGCGGGCCCTTGATGCCCACGGAGTACTCTTTCAGGGCCTCCAGCGTTTCTGCCGGGAACCAGTCGCCAGCGTAGGTCTCCGCCGCTTTTTCGCCACAGTAGACTTCCATCCAGGAGATGGCTTTTTCACCACCGAAGGCTTTTTCCACGGCTGCATCGATCACCTTGCGCATTACGGGGGTGATATCCACGCCGATACCGTCACCCTCAATAAAGGGAACGATGGGGCGATTCGGAACGGTCAGGGAACCGTCGGAATTGACTGTAACTTTCTGGCCGTCTGCCGGCACCTGGATATGACCCATATTGCTTAAACTCCCAAAACTCTGTGACTTTTTAGGTCTGATATTGCCTGCCCCTCTCCCCACAGGCAGTGGGGGCGGGATGGAAAAACGGCGGGATTATAACAGCATCTACCTGTTTTTGTAGTTGAATTACAATGCCCAGGCCTTTAAAAGGCCGTGAAAACTGGTTCGGCAAGCGTAAGTTCTGCCGATTATCATCACAACTCGGAGCGCTTTTTGAGCAAAGTCATCCTCCTCAACAAGCCTTATGGCGTGTTAAGCCAATTTACCGACAGCAGCGGGCGCCCCACCCTTGCAGACTTTATCAATGCTCCCGGGGTCTATCCGGCTGGGAGGCTCGATTTTGACTCGGAGGGCCTGCTCCTGCTGACAGACGACGGCCGGCTTCAGCAACAGATTAGCCACCCTCGCCAGAAGCTGCCGAAGACCTATTGGGTACAGGTTGAGGGCCGGATCGACGACGAGGCGCTGGCCCGACTGCGGGCAGGTGTCGAGCTGAAAGACGGCGGCACCGCACCGGCAAAAGCGAGCAGACTGGCCACACCACCCGCCTGGCCGCGCAACCCACCGGTTCGCGAGCGGAAAACTGTACCCACATCCTGGCTACAGCTGACCATCACAGAGGGCCGCAACCGCCAGGTTCGCAGGATGACCGCGGCAGTGGGCTTCCCCACCCTGCGGCTGATCCGGGTCGCGATTGGCAACTGGCGACTGGGCGACCTGAAACCCGGTGAATCCTCAGTCAGCGAGGTTCACTCGCCAACCCGGACCGCAACAAGACCCCGCGGCACCCGACCACGTGCCCGCCGCAGGTAGCTAGTCTGAAAATGGGTCGAGCGCTGCTTTCCGGTGACAGTTGGTGCCCGACGTCATTCGCAGGTAAAATTGCGCCCCATTTTTATCGTTGTACCAATCCCAATTGACTCATCTTATGTCAGCTACCAACACCGCTCCCAATGACAAGCGCGTCATCGTCGGCATGTCCGGCGGTGTCGACTCCTCTGTTGCCGCCCTGCTGCTGATCCGGCAGGGATACGAGGTGGAGGGGCTGTTCATGAAAAACTGGGATGAGGACGACGGCACCGAATATTGCACCGCCAAGGCTGACCTGGCTGATGCCCAGGCCGTTTGCGAGCGGCTTGGCATCAAATTGCACACTGCCAACTTCGCCGCGGAGTACTGGGACCATGTATTTGAGTACTTCCTCGGGGAGTACAAGGCCGGGCGTACCCCGAATCCGGATATCCTGTGCAACCGGGAGATCAAGTTCAAGGTGTTCCTCGAATACGCGGAAATGCTCGGTGCCGACCTGATCGCCACCGGGCACTACGTGCGGAGAGAGGATATCGACGGTCGCACCTATCTGCTCAAGGGGCTCGACAACAACAAGGACCAGAGTTACTTCCTGCACGCGGTTGGGGAGGCGGAGTTTGCCCGCTCCCTGTTTCCGCTCGGAGAGCTGGAAAAGCCCGAGGTGCGCCGCATCGCCGAAGAAAATGGTTTTATCACCCACGACAAGAAAGACAGTACCGGTATCTGCTTTATCGGCGAGCGCCGTTTCAAGGATTTCCTTGAGCAATACCTGCCAGCACAACCCGGTGATATCGAGACCCCTGAAGGTGAGGTCATGGGGCGCCATGCGGGCCTGATGTACCACACCATCGGCCAGCGACAGGGATTGGGTATCGGCGGCGTCAAGGGCGCAGGCGACGCACCCTGGTATGTCGTGGGCAAAGATCTGGAGCGCAACGTGCTGATCGTGGCCCAGGGGGCCCACCATCCCCTGCTCTATGCCACTGGCCTGGAAGCGAGCCAGACACACTGGATCAATGGCGCAGCCCCCGGAGAGCGATTCCGGGCAAGGGCGAAAACCCGCTACCGGCAGCCCGACCAGGGCTGTGAGGTGGAGGTCGCCAGCGACGGGGGTCTTACTGTGCATTTTGACGAGCCTCAGCGGGCCATCACGCCCGGGCAGTCACTGGTCCTTTACGATGGGGAGGTTTGCCTGGGTGGCGCTGTGATTGAGCGCGCCACCGGCGTAGGCGTCGAAGTGGATCGCTAGGCAGTGCGCCCAGCAAAACCGGCGAAGAATTAAGGAGCGAGCTTGAGTAAGTGGCGGGAACAGGCATTAGCGCTAGCGGGCGTATTTCAGTCTGCGGTACTGGTTGAGCGGCTGGCAAAAACCGGGACTGCCCCGCAGGAAGAGCTGGAAACGGCGGTTTACAGCCTTTTCCAGCTGAACCCCGCGCGCACTGAAGATGTCTTCGGTGGTGCACAAAAGGTGCTGCCCGGCCTGAAAGTCGCGCAACAGTTGTTAAAGACGCGCCGCCATCCCGAGTACACAGACAGCCTGCGCTACGTGCTGTCCGTTTTGTATTTGCAGCGACAGCTCAGCAAAAACACAGACCTGCTATCGATCATCGGCGCCAGGCTCGAAAAGGCCAAGGTTCAGGCAGAGCACTTCTCCCCCACACATGAGAATGTGTTTTCCAACCTTGCCACGATCTACAGCGATACCCTCAGTACCTTTCGCTTTCGTATCCAGGTGCTCGGCGACTTCAATTATTTACAACAGCAGCGAATTGCGAACCAGATTCGCACCATGCTCTTCGCCGGCGTTCGCGCTGCCACGCTGTGGCGACAGCTTGGAGGGAGCCGTCTGCACCTCATTTTCCAACGCAAGAAACTACTCGCCGCGACCGAAGAACTGATCGCGCAACTAGAATCATCCAATATCTGATTTTCGGAGAACATCCATGACAGTCGAGTTATCCGCCCTTACCGCGGTGTCCCCCATTGATGGCCGCTACGAGAGCAAGACGGCCCCGCTGCGCGAAATCTTCAGCGAGTACGGCCTGATCCGTGCCCGTGTTGAAGTCGAGGTGCGCTGGCTGCAGAAGCTGTCAAAACATGCGGAAATCGCCGAAGTGCCGGCGTTCGACGATGAGGCGAGCCAGGTGCTCGACGATATCGTGGCCAAGTTCTCCATCGAGGATGCCGAACGCATCAAAGAGATCGAGCGGACCACCAACCACGATGTAAAAGCAGTCGAGTACTTCCTGAAGGAAAAAGTCAGCGGCAACGCCCAGCTGGCAGAGGTGAACGAATTCATCCATTTCGCCTGCACTTCCGAGGACATCAACAACCTGTCCCATGCCCTGATGCTCCGCTCAGGTCGTGACCAGGTGCTGCTGCCGGCGATGAACCAGATCATCAGTGAAGTTGCCGACCTGGCAAAGAAATTTGCAGATGTGCCGATGCTCTCCAGAACGCACGGCCAGACTGCCAGCCCCACCACCGTGGGCAAGGAGTTCGCCAACGTGGTCGCTCGCCTCCGTCGCCAGGTGAAGCAGATTCACGATGTCGAACTGCTGGGCAAAATCAACGGTGCTGTGGGCAACTACAATGCCCACCTTTCCGCCTACCCGGAGGTAGACTGGGCAGCAAATGCTGAAGAATTTGTCACCTCCCTGGGCCTGAGCTGGAATCCCTACACCACCCAGATCGAACCGCACGATTACATCGCTGAGCTGTTCGATGCCATCGCTCGCTTTAATACCATCCTGATCGACTTCGACCGGGATATCTGGGGTTATATCTCCCTGGGTTACTTCAAGCAGAAGGTAGTCGCCGGCGAGGTGGGTTCTTCCACGATGCCGCACAAGGTCAATCCCATCGACTTTGAAAACTCCGAGGGCAACCTGGGACTTGCCAACGCGGTATTTCAGCACCTGGCTGCAAAGCTGCCGATCTCCCGCTGGCAACGGGACCTGACCGACTCCACCGTACTTCGCAATATGGGCGTTGGCGCCGGTTATGCAGTCATTGCCTACGCGGCGACTCTAAAGGGGCTGGGCAAGCTGGAGATCAACCGTGATCGCCTTGCCGAGGATCTGGACAATGCATGGGAAGTGCTCGCAGAGCCGATCCAGACCGTAATGCGCCGTTACAATATTGAAGAGCCCTACGAGAAACTGAAAGCGCTCACCCGCGGCCAGGGTATTACCCGGGAGACCCTGAAGACCTTCATCGACGGACTTGAGATTCCTGAGGACGCAAAGAAGACCCTTCACGGCCTGACACCGGCCTCTTATATCGGCAATGCCGTAGCGCAGGCCAAGGGCATCTGATGCCGGGGCGGCGCCCAATCGCGGCGCCGCCCTCCCCCTCCCAGCCTTCCCTGCGAATGCCAGTAGTGCTTAACTATGAGCACTGTTCGATCCGGCTCTGTTATGTACCATCAACAAGGCCGAGCCCACTTCTTTCGTGCCAAACTTCCGGACACCCTGAATACCATGGATACGCCGCTTACCCATCTGGGGGAAATGCCGATTGAGGAATTCCTCAAGAATTACTGGCAACAAAAGCCCCTGCTCATCCGCAACGCCTTCCCGGATTTTGTCTCGCCACTGTCCGGTGAGGAGCTGGCGGGAATGGCACTGGAGGAAGCCGTGGAATCCCGGCTGGTCCTGGAGCATGGTAATGAGGGCCCCTGGGAGCTTCGCCAGGGACCATTTACCGAGGAGGACTTTCTCGGCCTCCCCCGAAGTCACTGGACCTTGCTGGTCCAGGCGGTGGACCAGTGGGTTTCCGAGATCGCGGATCTCAAGCGACTCTTCCGATTTCTCCCCGAGTGGCGCCTAGACGATGTGATGATCAGTTACGCGGCGGACCAGGGTAGCGTGGGACCACACTTCGACTATTACGATGTTTTCCTGCTGCAAGCGGAGGGCAAGCGACTCTGGCATCAGGGCCCCAAGGCTGATGATTCCAGCCCCAGGATCGAGGGCACGCGCCTCAACATCCTGAAAGAGTTTGAGGCGGAGAACAGCTGGCTGCTTGAGCCTGGCGACATGCTGTACCTGCCGCCACAGTACAGCCACTGGGGGGTTGCCGACGGCCCCTGTACCACGATCTCGGTGGGCTTTCGGGCGCCCTCAGCCCGCCACATTCTCGAAGACCTGGCGGCCGAGCTGGCAATGCACCTGCCTGATCACTTGCGCTACACCGACGCGGGGTTGTCCCCGGCGGACAATCCGGACGAAATTGACCCGGCCTCCGTACGTCGCCTGCAGGACCAGCTTCGCACGTGGCTGGACCAGCCCGAGCAGATAGCGGAATGGCTCGGCGCCGTCATGACCGAGGCGAAATACCCCGAGACGGTTGCCCTGGACGCTGGCGATGCGTCCGATTGGCGTGAGCAACTGGCCCAGGGCGGTACACTGGTGCTCAATCCAGCGTCCCGCTGTGCTTTCTCAGAAAAACCTGAAATCCTGTACGTTGACGGTGAAGCCCTGCCGACCAATTCGGGTTTTGCCCGCCAGTTCTGTGGCACGAGGACAATTTCAACAGAGGACCTGGAGACCTACCCGGATATTGCGGCCCCTAAAGGCCTGGTCGACACCCTCGTTGATCAGGGGACACTGATTTACCCACCGGAGGACTTCTGAATGGCGGAGATTGAAATTGCGGTGGCGGACTGGGAGCGCGACCTGAAACCCATCCGCCAGATTCGCGAAGCCGTATTCATTCGCGAGCAGTCTGTCGATCCGGCCATTGAGTGGGACGATCAGGAAACCCGAGCGACCCACTTCCTGGTTCAGCGGCAAGGCGAGCCTGTCGCTACCGGTCGCATGACCAGCGACGGCAAAATCGGGCGCATGGCGGTTCTGCCGTCGTTCAGGGGGCGGGGGCTGGGGCTCTGCCTCCTGGAGGCTATCTGTGCCCACGCCCGTTCTGTTGGCCTGAAGCGGGTATACCTCCATGCCCAGTGCCATGCTGAAGGCTTTTATGCCAGAGGCGGGTTCCGGGTAACTGGAGGACAATTTGAGGAAGCGGGCATTCCCCATATCAAGATGGAGCGGCGTTTTGACTGACACTGGAACCGACACTGATGGCGTGGGCCTGACCGAGATGGAGCGTATCCGACTGGCGGATGTAGAGGCATTCGAGCGGGCACTGATTGACCTGTGTCACCGCGCCAGGCGTGAAATCTGCCTCTTCTCCCATCACCTCGATCGGGATCTGTATCACCGGGAACCGGTGGTAGAGGCATTATCCGAATTCGCCAGGCGCAGCCGCTATGCCAGGGTCCGCATTCTGATCCGGGATAGTGACCCGATGCTGCAGCGTCACCACCGGCTCCTGACACTGATCCAGCGCCTGACCTCACGCATTGAACTCAAAAAGCTACAACCCACGGTGGATACCCCGGACAGCGAGTTCGCCATCGCTGACGATGGCATTTCCCTGCTGCGGGAGGACCGGGAGCAGTGGATCGGTGTCTACTGTCCCGATGATCGCGTTCGTACCAAACGGCTGCGCGAAGCTTTCGAGCAGGACTGGCCCCTCGCAGTGCGGGACGCCAGCCTGCGCCAGTTGGTGGTGTAAGCTCAGCCTGCCTGTTTCGCCTTGTACTCCCGACGACGGCGGTGGAGAACGGGCTCCGTGTAGCCGTTGGGCTGCACCGCGCCCTCGAAAACCAGCTCACAGGCAGCCTGGAAAGCCACGCTGCTGTCAAAATCCGGTGCCATGTTTCGATAAGCGGGGTCTCCCGCGTTCTGCCGATCCACCACGGCAGCCATGCGCTGCATGGTTTCCGTGACCTGCTCCCGCGTCACGATGCCGTGCTGGAGCCAGTTCGCGATGTGCTGCGAAGAAATGCGCAGCGTCGCCCGGTCCTCCATCAGGCCGACATCATTGATGTCCGGCACCTTGGAGCAGCCAACGCCCTGCTCTACCCAGCGCACGACATAGCCAAGAATCCCCTGGGCGTTGTTGTCCAGCTCCCGCTGAATCTCATCCGCAGACCAGTCAGGATTCTCTGCCACCGGGACGGTCAAAATATCATCCAGTTGCGCGGGCTTCCGCTCCGCCAGTTCCTGCTGCCGCTCGGCCACCTTCACCTGGTGATAGTGCAGGGCATGAAGCGTGGCGGCCGTTGGCGACGGCACCCAGGCAGTGTTGGCACCGGCCCTGGGGTGGCCAATTTTCGCCTCCATCATGTCCGCCATCCGGTCCGGCATGGGCCACATGCCCTTCCCGATCTGGGCGCGGCCTTTGAGCCCGGTGGCCAGTCCCACATCCACGTTCCAATCCTCGTAGGCACTGATCCAGCTGGACTGTTTCATGTCACCCTTGCGGATCATCGGGCCCGCCAGCATGGAGGTGTGAATCTCGTCACCGGTGCGATCGAGGAAACCGGTGTTGATAAACACCACCCGCTCCCTTGCCGCCTCGATGCACCCCTTGAGGTTCACTGTGGTGCGCCGCTCCTCGTCCATGATGCCCATCTTCAGGGTGTTGCGCTCCATTCCCAGGGCGTCCTCGATACGATTGAACAGGGTGTTGGCGAAACCTACCTCCTCCGGTCCATGCATCTTGGGCTTCACGATGTAGACACTGCCGCTGCGGGAATTGCTGATCGGACCATTACCGTGCAAATCATGTAGCGCGATCAGGCCGGTGATCATGCCGTCCATGATTCCCTCGGGAATCTCATTGCCATCGGCATCGAGGATGGCTTCATTGGTCATCAGGTGTCCGACATTACGCACAAACATCAGGCTGCGGCCGGGCAGTGTGAAAGTCTGGCCATCCCGATCGACGTAGCTCCGGTCCGGATTCAGTTTCCGCACCACCGTCTTGCCGCCCTTATCCAGGCTCTCCTCCAGATCGCCTTTCATCAGGCCGAGCCAGTTGCGATAAACCAATGCCTTGTCCTCGGCGTCGACAGCCGCCACCGAGTCCTCGCAGTCCATGATGGTAGTGAGAGCGGCCTCCATCAGAATGTCCTTGACTCCTGCACTGTCGTTTTTGCCGATCGGGCTCTCACGGTCAATCTGGATCTCGAAGCGCAGGCCGTTGTTCTGGAGAAGAATGGAATCCGGGTTGCAGTTGTCCCCGCAGAAACCCAGGAACTGCCCGCGGCTCTTCAGGGTGGCAACCTTGCCGTTTGAGAGCTGGACTTCCACGAGGTGACCGTTGATTCGATACTCCACCGCTTCCGTGTGGCTGCCTTTTGTCAGGGGTGCGGCCTGATCGAGGAACTCGCGGCCGAAGGCGATCACCTTGGCGCCGCGAGCCGGGTTATAGCCTGCGCCCTTCTCTGCCCCGTCCTCTTCACTGATTACGTCAGTGCCGTAGAGCGCATCGTAGAGGCTGCCCCAGCGTGCGTTGGCTGCGTTCAGCGCGTAGCGGGCGTTCATGACGGGCACCACCAATTGCGGCCCTGCCATGGTGGCAATTTCCTCGTCGACATTTTCCGTAGTGACGGTGAAGTCCTTTGGTTCGTCGAGCAGGTAGCCTATCTCGCGCAGGAATGCCTTGTAGCGGTCGAGATCGCGGTAGGCGCCGGGGTTCTCGCGATGCCACTGGTCGATGTGGGCCTGGATCTGGTCGCGCTTTTCCAGCAGCTGACGGTTGATAGGCGCCAGGTCAGTGAGGATCTTTTCGAATTCGGCCCAGAAATGCTCGGCACTCACACCGGTTCCGGGGATGATCTCCTCGTTGACCAGTCGCTGCAGCACCTCGGCTACCTGCAGTTTTCCGATTTGGACTCGCTCCGTCATATCCAAGCCTCTCGCTGAATTGGTTATCGATATTTGTGTTCGGGGATTTTAAGTCGTCGGCAAATCATAACACCAATCTATAGGCGCTATTCCCACCATTCATTAAGCGAATATTGACTGATTCAGACACTTTCACGCGAACAAAATTTTGCCTGTCATCGGGTATTCCGCGGTATCTATCTATTTCAATGTCGCTCATTGTCTCACCGCTCCCCTGTGCTAGCTTCGGGAACAGGCCCTGCTGTAGTACCGAAGTGGTAGTTATAGCAATGGGTTTGCTGGGGCCTCTGGGTACTGCGTTTTCGCGTTTTAAAAGACGGAAGAAACCGCTCAAGAATGAATAAATTCATAAACAGAAAGGCATCCCGATGAAACCAATCAAGCTGCATTTAACGACTGCACTACTGGCCGCGCTTCTCAGCACCCAAGTCTCCGCAAAACCACCCAAGGGCGGCGGAGGCGGCAACGGAGGCGGCGGTGGTAATGACGGCGGTGGTGCGAGCTACGAGTATTATCAGGCCTGCGGAACCGCCACCAACAGTGCCAGCGTCTCCCAGGCATCATTATTGATCGGTGGCGCTGAGGCAAACGCCGCCGGCGAGCAAGCTGCGACACAATGGCTGGTCAACCACGCAACCGGCGGTGACTACCTGGTGTTGCGTACCGGCGGTACCGGTGGGCAGGCAGACTGGATGTGCAGCACTTTCGGTGCGGACCTGGGCTCAGCGGCGGAACTCTCCATCGACGACAGTAATGCGGCCAACGACCCCACAGTCGTAGCCTATATCCAGAATGCCGAGATCATCTTTATCGCCGGCGGGGACCAGAACGAGTATGAGGACTTCTGGAAAAACACTCAGGTGGAAGATGCGCTGAACGACCACTTGAATGTGAAGAAAGCGCCAATAGCAGGCACCAGTGCCGGACTGGCGATTCTCGGGCAGTCTTATTACGCCCCGGCTAACCTCGGCGTCCTTTCTCGCGAGATTCTGGAGGATCCCTACCATTCGAACACGCAAGACATCAATCATGGCGATTTTCTGCTGCACCCACAGCTGGCATCAGTGATTACCGACAGCCATCTCGATCGGGTCTCCGGTAAAGGGCGAAGTTCAGAAACCCGTCATGGACGCACCTTCGGCTTCCTGGCCCGCAGCGCCCAGGACCGGGGAACCCTGACTGCCAGGGCAATCGGTCTCGAGGAGGCCACATTCCTGGCGATTGACGGCAGCGGCGTAGCGACTGTGTACGGAGAGGGTTCAGCCTATTTCATGCGGCCCAATAGTTTTCCCGAACAGATCAGTGCCGGCTCTCCACTGGTCTGGGATAACAGTGGCCAGGCCGTCACTGTTTACAAAATCCAGGGAGACAATAACGGTAACGGAAGCTTCGACCTGAATGCCTGGAGCGGATCCGGGGGCAATAGCACCGACTGGCACACAACCAGCGGATATGACGGCTTCAACTGCCAAACGGGTTGCTGACGGTTGCTCTCCCTACGCGACCGATACCAACAGGAAATGAGCGGGACCACGGCAGGTGGTTCCGCTCGGCCAGCCGCCATCAGTCCCAACCGGCAGCGGCCACCCCTGGCTGGCGCCGCTTACCCGGTGACCCTGTCTCGTTAGAGTTGCCGCCCGATATCCAGGATCAGTCGGCGCAGCCAGCGGTGCGGGGCGCTCTGCTGCAGTAGTGGGCTCCAGGCCATCTTCAGCTCCAGCGGAGGAATATCCAGAGGGGGGTCGCGACGCACAATACGGGCGTTGCCTTCAGCCAACTGGGCTAACCGTGTGGGCACTGTGACGAGCAGGTCACTTTGCTCCGCGAGTAGCATGGCCACCTGGTAGTGCCGGGTAAAGACCGAGATATCGCGTTTTTCCCCCAGACGGCCAATGGCCTCGTCCACCCAGCCGAGGCGCTGGACATCCTCCGGGTTCACGCCCACCCCGACCCCCATCCCCGTTTTGCTGACCCAGATGTGTTGCGCGCGCAAGTAGCTGCCCAGGTTGTAGTCCTTCAGTATCGGGTTATCGGCCCGCATAACGCAGGAAAAGCTGTCCCGCCAGACCGTAGCCTGGTGGAAGCTCTGGGGCATGCTGTCAAAGCGGTTGATCACCATATCCACCTTGCCCTGCTCCACATCGACAAAGCTCACATCGCTGGGGGTCATGATGTCGAGGCTGATCCCCGGAGCCTGCTCCCTGAGATGCTTCAGGAGCTGCGGGATCAGGGTGGATTCCGCATAGTCACTGGCCATGATTCGGAAAGTCCGTCGTGTCTCGTCGGGCTTGAAATCCCGGTTCGGCTGGATCACGCGGTCAATGGAGGCCAGCGCCTCCCGCACCATCGGCTGCAGCTCCAGGGCCCGCTCAGTGGGCATCATGCCCTCCCGCGTGCGAACAAGAAGCGGGTCGTCAAACAGCTCGCGCAGCCGCTTGAGGCCGTTGCTCATGGCGGGCTGGGACAGCCCGAGGTAGTTGGCGGCCCGGGTGACGTTGCGCTCCCGCAGGAGCACATCGAGGTAGACCAGCAGGTTCAGGTCGGCTCTTTCTAGGTTCATACTGCATTCATCTGACTGATAGCGGAAATAATGGCAATAAATTAGCCAAATTATGCCATCGGCATTAGGATTCTCAACACATAAATGCAGTAACCTTTTCGAGGAAAACAAGCCATGTCCACTTACGCTCAAGAGATCGAAAAAGCGGCCAAGCTCTGTAAAGCCAACGGCAGCAGCTGGGACGCCATCAACCCGGAATCTGTGGCCCGCATGCGCCTGCAGAACAAGTTCAAGCACGGCCTGGATATCGCCAAGTACACCGCCGACATTATGCGTAAAGACATGGCGGCCTACGATGAGGACTGCACCAAGTACACCCAGTCGCTGGGATGCTGGCACGGCTTTATTGGCCAGCAGAAGATGATTTCCATCAAGAAACACTTCGAGGGCAAGACTGATCGTCGCTACCTGTATCTGTCAGGCTGGATGGTCGCCGCTCTGCGCAGCGAATTCGGTCCCCTGCCCGACCAGTCCATGCACGAAAAGACCGCCGTTTCCGGCCTGATCGAGGAGCTCTACACTTTCTTGCGCCAGGCGGATGCCCGTGAACTGGGTGGCCTGTTCCGCGAGCTGGATGCGGCCCGTGAAGCCGGCGACAAGCAGGCCGAAAAAGCCGTAATCGACAAGATCGACAACCATGTAACCCATATCGTGCCGATCATTGCCGACATCGATGCCGGCTTCGGTAACGCGGAAGCCACTTACCTGCTGGCCAAGAAAATGATCGAAGCCGGTGCCTGCTGCATTCAGATTGAAAACCAGGTCTCCGATGAGAAGCAGTGCGGACACCAGGACGGCAAAGTGACGGTTCCCCATGAAGAGTTCCTGGCCAAGATTCGCGCAGTTCGATACGCCTTCCTTGAGCTGGGCGTGGAAAACGGCGTGATCGTTGCCCGTACCGACTCCCTGGGCGCCGGCCTGACCAAGCAGATCGCAGTAACCAAAGAGCCGGGTGACCTCGGTGATCAGTACAACTCCTTCCTGGATTGCGAAGAAGTGGCCCCGGGCGACCTGTCCAACGGCGACGTTATCATCAACCGCGAAGGCAAGCTCCTGCGCCCGAAACGTTTGGCTTCCAACCTGTTCCAGTTCCGCAAAGGCACCGGAGAGGCCCGCTGCGTGCTGGACAGCGTAACCTCCCTGCAGAGCGGCGCTGACCTGATCTGGATCGAAACCGAGAAGCCACATGTTGGCCAGATCGGTGCGATGATGGACGAGATCCGCAAGCAGGTGCCAAACGCCAAGCTGGTGTACAACAACAGCCCGTCCTTCAACTGGACCCTGAATTTCCGTCAGCAGGTATTCGATGCCTGGAAGGAAGAAGGTAAGGATGTATCCGCATATGACCGCGACAACCTGATGAGCGCCGAGTACGACGACTCCGAGCTGTCCAAGGCTGCTGATGACAAGATCCGCACCTTCCAGCAGGATGCCTCCCGTGAGGCCGGTATCTTCCACCACCTCATCACTCTGCCGACCTACCACACTGCGGCCCTGTCTACTGACAACCTGGCCAAAGAGTACTTCGGTGAGAAAGGAATGCTGGGTTATGTGGAAGGTGTACAGCGCAAGGAGATCCGTCAGGGCATCGCCTGCGTCAAGCACCAGAACATGGCCGGCTCTGACATGGGCGACGATCACAAGGAGTACTTCGCCGGTGAAGCTGCACTGAAGGCAGCCGGTAAAGACAACACCATGAACCAGTTTGGTTAAGCAGGGATTCTTACTGCACCGAACAGGAAGGCGGCGCAAGCCGCCTTTCTTTTTTGTGCACTTGCGTTTGACTGCTTGAAGTACCTGGTGCAGGTGATTGCCGGCATTTCCAGCGGATAGCCCGCAGTCCGGCGATGCCGTGACACCTTCGGGTGGCAAGCCCTGCAACCCACAGCTTCACGCTTTTCGGGTCGCCACGCGGCCCTTTTTTTCCTTCTCACCCCTTTTCACGGGCCCAGGCCAAAAAGAAGCAAAACCCGTCTAGCCTTAGGGCATAGGTCTGTGAAAACGGCGGGTTAAATGGCTCACTCCAGGCAAGTTCTGATTTTCAATACCGGCAGCTCATCGCTGAAGTTCGCCGTGGTGGATCCCGGATCCGGTGAAGCCTCCCTGAGCGGTATCGCAGACTCCCTTGGAGGGCCAGAGCCCGCCCTGGAGTGGAAGATCCGGGATAATGAAGAGCAAATACAGCTCAGCACAGGCGCGAATCACGGCGATGCAATCCGGGTCCTCGTCGAGGAGATCCTGGCGGGACTGCCAGAACTCCACGGGCAACTGGTCGCCGTCGGACATCGAGTGGTTCATGGTGGTGAGGAGTTCGCGGACTCCGCACTGATAGACTCACAGGTCATTGAGGCGATCGAGAAATGCGCTCACCTGGCACCACTGCACAACCCGGCAGCGCTTGCGGGTATTCGGGCCGCAAAGCAGGCTTTTCCAGAGCTGCCCCAGGTGGCGGTTTTCGATACGGCTTTTCACCAGACCCTGCCGCAGCATGCCTTCCTTTATGCACTGCCCTACCAGCTCTACCGGGAACATAAAATCCGTCGCTACGGTATGCATGGCACCAGCCATAAATTTGTCAGTGAGAGGGCCGCCGCACTGCTTCAGCGCCCCCTTTCCAAGACCAATACCATCACCGCTCACCTGGGCAACGGGGCGTCAATAACTGCGGTTAAGGGTGGTGTTAGCGTGGATACCAGTATGGGCATGACACCACTGGAGGGCCTTGTGATGGGTTCCCGCTGTGGCGATATCGACCCCGGTGTACTGGTCCACCTCGGTGATGCGCTGGAATATTCCCCGGAGGCACTCAACCAAGTATTGAACCGGGAGAGTGGGCTGCTTGGCATTTCCGAGCTGAGCAATGACTGCCGGGAACTCGAGCAGGCAGCAACGGATGGGCACCGCGGTGCCCTCCTCGCCCTCGAGATATTCTGTTACCGGCTGGCCAAGTATGTGGCCGCCTATACGCTGCCGCTAAGGCGAGTACACGGGCTGGTGTTCACCGGCGGCATCGGTGAAAACTCCAGCTGGATACGGGCCCGAACAATGCACTGGCTGGGCGCCATATCTTATGAGCTGGATAGCCAGCAAAACGAACAAATGCGGTATGGTGCAGAGGGTCTCATCAGTCGCGCTGGCACCCCTCCCGCGCTGGTCATTCCCACCAACGAGGAATGGGTTATCGCACGCGATGCGGCGAGGCTTGTGGAAGGGAGAGGCACCTGATGTCCCGCACCATCATGCTGGTTCCGCTCAGCTCCAGAGTCGGGATCACGTCCATTAGCCTTGGCATCATCCGTGCGCTGGAGCGCAATGGAGTCGGGGTAACCTTCTTCAAGCCGGTAACGGAACCGCCGGCCGTAGATGGTGGCAGTGAGCGCTCCACCGAGATTCTCCGCAAGGCATCGGACCTGGATATTCTGGAGTCCTTCAGCCCTCAACATGCGGAGTCGATGATCTCCAGCGGAAAGCTCGGGGAGTTGCTGGAAGAAATACTGGCCCGCTACCGTGAAGGCACAGAATCTGCAGATGTGGTGATCATCGAGGGAGTGTTACCTGATACCGACAGCCAGTTCGCCAACCAGCTCAACCTTGAAATTGCCAAGGTGCTCGACGCCGAAATCGTGATGGTGGTCTGCCCCTACCGTGACTCAACACAACAGTTGCGGGAGCGGCTGGAGTTCGCCAAGGCCATCTTCGGCGGGGACAAGTCCTCGCAGGTAGTTGGCTGCATCATCAACAAGGTGGGAGCGCCAACCGAGATGCCCGATGCCCCGGGTGCCGACATTACCGGTGTCTTCACCCATACCACCAAGCGCCACAGCCAGCTGGATATTCTCTCACTTTACGGCAAAAGCCCGCTGAAGATCGTGGGCTGCATTCCCTGGAATGCAGATCTACTTGCGCCGCGTGCTGTCGACCTCGCTCGCCATTTCAATGCAGAAGTTCTCAGCCGGGGAGAGCTGGAAACACGCCGGTTACACAGTATTACTTTCTGCTCCCGCTCCCTCAGCAACATGGTCTATCGTTTTGATCCCGGTGCGATGCTGGTGACCTCCGGTGACCGGACCGATGTAATTGTTGCTGCCTGCCTGGCAGCGATGAACGGAGTGAAAATCGGCTGCCTGCTGCTGACCGGTGGCTATCATCCGGAACCAATGGTGCGCAAGCTCTGCACCCCCGCCCTGGAAACAGGCCTGCCGGTTATCCTGGTCCAGAGTAATACCTGGCAAACGGCGATGCGCCTGCAGAACTTCAATACCAGGACGCCTACCGACGATCGGGAGCGTATCGATCGTGTCCAGGACTTTATCGCCGGGCATCTGGACCACCAGTGGGTCCAATCCCTTAGCGTCGCCTCTGCAAGACCGAAACGGCTCTCGCCGCCGGCCTTCAGATACCACCTCACCGAGCTGGCCCGGCAGGCGAACAAGCGCATCGTGTTACCCGAGGGCGACGAACCCCGAACCATCCGTGCCGCCCTGATTTGCACTGAACGCGGTATTGCCAAGCCGGTATTACTCGGCAACCCCGTGGATATTCACAGGGTCGCCGAACAGCAGGGCATCCACCTGGGCGACAAAGTGGAAATCATTGCTCCAGCGGCTGTCCGTGAAGAGTATGTCGAACCGATGGTTGCGTTGCGGCAAAAGAAAGGACTGACGGAGGTAGTCGCCAAAGAACAGCTGCAGGACAACGTCGTCCTCGGCACCATGATGCTCGCCGAGGGTGAGGTGGACGGGCTGGTCTCGGGCGCCGTGCACACCACCGCCAACACCATCCGCCCTGCCCTGCAACTGATCAAGACAGCACCGGGTACCCCGCTGGTTTCGTCAGTGTTTTTTATGCTGCTTCCCGATCAGGTGCTGGTCTATGGGGACTGTGCCATCAATCCCGACCCCGACGCGGAAGAGCTGGCTGCGATTGCCATACAGTCTGCGGATTCAGCCCAGGCGTTTGGCATTGAGCCCCGCGTGGCAATGATCAGCTACTCAACCGGGAGCTCCGGATCCGGGACCGATGTGGAAAAAGTCCGGGAAGCCACCCGCATTGCCCAGGAGAGCAGACCAGACCTGGTCATCGATGGTCCACTGCAATATGACGCAGCGATTATGGAGAATGTGGCGAAGAAGAAGGCACCAGACAGTCCGGTGGCCGGTCGTGCGACGGTGTTTATCTTCCCGGACCTGAACACCGGTAATACCACTTACAAGGCGGTACAGCGGAGTGCGGAGCTCGTCAGCATCGGGCCAATGCTGCAGGGGCTGCGCAAGCCGGTCAACGATCTTTCCCGCGGCGCCCTGGTGGATGACATTGTCTATACGATCGCATTGACGGCCATACAAGCGTCTCTTTGACTCTCCAGCAGGCGAATGAAAAGGAGTGGCTGTTCAGGGCTCGGGATATCCTGCCCGCTTCCATGTAACTGCTGAGCTTGAAAACTGCATGAGATTTTACAAGTCGCCATCATTCCCGCAAGCGGCAGCGATGCCCTGAGAGGCCCTCTCACTATCCTCCCCTTATCCTCCCCTTGCGTGGTCGGAAACCTCTGGACGGCGTTCTTGAATCCACGGGATCCGAGCGCTGGCGAGCGGTGCCAAATCCTCTCTCCGACGTTTGTCCGGTGCTTGCACATTACCCGGGTGTCTTGCCCTGAACGCCTGCAGCCATATTCCCCCGCAGCGGCCTCTGTCTGTTGATGAATTTTTTCAGGGCCCCGGCCACCGCATACCCTTCCAGGCGATGCTCGAAGGTATCGGTCCCTTCAAATGCCATTCGCTCCAGGCAGCGATGGATGTAGGCTGCGTCCTGTGACTGGTCCCTCCGCGCGGCACGGCCAGAGAGGATCAGGGGGAGCATTTTCCACCACTTGCGACTGTGCACCTTGAGCTGCTTCAGTGCCGCAGCCAGCAAAGCCTCTTCATCGGTGAAATCTGTCCCGAGCGGGTAATAGGGCAACAGGGACAGGCGTTCAGGATCGCTGAACGCGGCGCGAACGCGATCGGGCAGGTTGGCAGTAAACTCCAGGGGAATGGCGTAATCCTGCTCGATTTTTCCCGCAGACTTCGCCTTTTCGAGTAGCTCTCCCTGAAAACGGGAGTCACAGATGCCCAACATGGCCACCATCACATCCCGGTCCGTCTTTCCGCGCAGGTCTGCCACCCCATACTCGGTGACGACAATATCCCGCAGGTGCCGGGGAATGGTGGTATGTGGGAATTCCCAGACGACGTTGCTTTTGGTTTCTCCGCCACTGATGCGGGTGCTCGGAACGGCAATAATGGAGCACCCGTCCTCCAGCTCATGGGCCTGGGCGACAAAGTTATATTGCCCCCCCACACCACTGACCACCTGCGCATCACCCAGCCCATCGGAGATAACCGCACCGTTTAAGGTGACCATCATGGCGGAGTTGACGAATCTGGCCTCGTTGCGCTGTGCGACCTTGAGCTGCCGATCTTCTTGAAGGTCGTTGATATAGTGGATGGCCGTCATATTGATGCCGCCCAGCTCCTCGGGGTCCATTTCCCGCAGCTCCTGGTACATCGAAGCGGGCCCGAGATAAAAGCCCCCGTGCAGCCATACTCCGCCTTTCAGCTTCTTGTTGGCGCAAGCGCCCAATAGACGCCGGCGACCACTCTCACTGTGCAGGTCGCACTCCTCCTCTTCCCCCTCAGGGCTTAACAGCCGGTGGCCCCGCCAGGAGTAACTTGGATCGATGACACCCAGGCGCTGCAGGAACTCGGTATCTGCCGGCGTCAGAGGGCTACTGATTCGTCCGCACTCCTGTAACGCCAGCAGCACTTCCTCAGTCACAGTTGCGGTAATTTTTCCCTCGTCGAGCAGCTTCTGCACAGCAACATCCGGATAGACCTCCCTGGTCAGGATACCCATGCGCCGCAGGTGCAGAAAGCCAGGCGGTACCATCTCACTCGCACCATAAAGGCCTCGTTCAAATGGTTGCTCCTCGAGGGGTAAGCGGTGGCGTAACTGCAGGGAGTCATCACAGGTGAGATCCCGCAGGGTTTCACTGTAGGTCTTGTTGTGTGCCTGGCGCAGACCGAGGACATGGCAGATCGCATCCCCGAGGGCGCCGATGCCCACCTGCAGGGTTCCCCCGTCCCTGATCAGGCTGCAGATGTGGAACGCCAGTGCGTACTCAGTAAACCCTACTGGAGGCGCGGGAGCCGGGAACAATGGCGACTCGAAGGTATCTCCTTCCAGCACAAAGTCGAAAGCTTCGCTGGGCAGTTCAGAATCGCCCGGCATGTAAGGCAGCTGGGGGTTGCTCTCCCCCACCAGAAAAATCTGGTGGTCACTGCGCTGGCTTGCCATTTTGAGCAATGGAAGGGTGAGATCCGGATTACTACTCAGACTATAACGCGCGCCATCTGCTCCCGGGGAGACCATCTGGGCAAGGACATTGAGACCGCGGTCCATCAAATCCCGCGGTACATGGGTGTAATTGGCGCTGACGTAATCCTGCTGGACCACCGGATTATGGAGGAACGCCCCGCTGAGCAGGAAGAACTCACAGACTTCGATGTTCGGAGGCAACAATTTCTTGCGCCTGGCAGGGGTGTAAGCGAGGTCGATGTACTCGCTGTATAGCCGATCCAGCAATGGCTGGATGAATCGGCGCTCGATTTCACTGCTGCCTTGTGGCCGCTCCAGAGTAAGCGCGGTAAATATAGTCAGTGATATGGAAGGATCTTCCGCAGCCCGGGCATAGAGGGCATTGACGAAGTGGTTGGCTTTGCCAATACCCAGGGGCACTCCCAGTACGATTTTTCTGCCCACCGCCTTGATGACGGCGTCGACACAGGCCTCCGCGCAATCGAATCGCTGGGGCTGCGCGCCCCTACCCTTTCCCATGGGTGTACCTCTCCCGTGGAATCAGCCTTTCTGCTTGCCCAGGTCGTCGAAGTAGTCAACCTGAATCGCCATATAAACAGCGTCTGCCACGTCCCGCAGCTCTTCCGCTTCCTCTTCACTGATGAGCTTGCGCTGCACCCCTTCCTTGATGGTGTCATGGTTCAGCATGCGGATGCCGCCCTTCTTCAGCTTGTCTCTCGCCGCCTCATTGGCACTGACCTTCTGGAAGGCCTGTTCGACGATATCGACACCATCACCGGGGTTGCCGAGGAACACCCCCTTGGTCAGGCGGTCGCGGGTCTCCGAAGGCTCCATCAATAGCTCGGCACAGGCACGCGCCTGGCGGTCCGAGGCGGTGTGGATACTGTGGCCCCAGGGCATAGTGAGAAAGTGCATCAGGTGGCCGAGGAAACGGCGCGGGAAGTTCTGATAGACCTCGAGCAGGCTCTGCTCGATCTTGTGCAACCCCGCACGCATCGCAAATTCGAGCAAGGGCCGATCTTCCTTGGGCGAGCCATCGTCCTTGAATCGCTTCAGGGTGCAGCTCAACAGGTACAGCTGACTGAGCACATCACCCAGCCGAGCGGAGATCAGCTCCTTGCGCTTCAGCTCTCCGCCCAGAGACATCAGTGAAATTTCGGTAGCCAGGGTGAGAATGGCGGAGTAACGGTTCAACTGCCGATAGTATTTTGCGGCGTAACCCACACCCTTGGGGCTACTGGCGAAAATCCCCACGGTCCAGCCGTGGAAGATACCGCGGAGCAGAGTCTTGATCTGGAACAGCATGTGCCGGGGAAGCAGTTTGTCCAGCTCGTCGACACCGGCCTCGGTATCCGGGTTTTCAGCCGCCAGCATCTCATCCAGCAGATAGGGGTGGCAACGAATCGCACCCTGGCCGAAGATCATCAGGCTTCGGGTGAGGATGTTGGCCCCCTCCACCGTAATCGCCACCGGTACCGCGCGGTACACATTACCCAGGTAGTTGAGGGGACCATCCATGATCGCCTTGCCCGCGTGAATATCCATGGCATCGTTGATGGCATCGCGAAGGCCATAGGTTGCATGGGCTTTCATGATGGCGGAAACCACGGCTGGCTTGTGCCCCCGGTCTAGTGCACCGGTCGTGGTCTTGTGGGCACTGTCGAGCACGTAGGCGATACCGGCGATCTCTGCCAACCGCCGCTGCACACCTTCGAAGCGCCCAATGGGGATACTGAATTGCTCTCTCACCCGGGCATAGGCCCCGGTCAGGCGGGCCGCCATCTTGGCGCCACCAGTGGAAAGGGATGGCAGGGAAATACCCCGCCCCGCGGCCAGGGCACTCATCAACATATGCCAACCGCGGCCCACATTTTCCTGGCCGCCGATGATCCAGTCCATCGGAATGAAAACATCCTCGCCCCAGTTCGGCCCGTTCTGGAAAGCCTGCATGGCAGGGAGGTGGCGCTGGCCAATGGTCACGCCCTCTGTGTCAGTGGGTACCAGAGCGACGGTAAAGCCAAGCTCATCCTCGTCGCCGAGGAGGTGATCGGGGTCATAAAGTTTGAAGGCGAGACCGAGAATGGTCGCAACCGGGCCAAGCGTGATATAGCGCTTGTGCCAGTTGACCCGCATTCCGAGGGTCTTTTCACCCTTGTAGTCGCCATAGCAAACCACACCGGTATCGGTCATGGAAGCCGCATCAGAGCCCGCCTCCACGCCGGTCAGGCCGAAGCAGGGAATGTCCCGGCCATCGGCAAGACGTGGCAGATAGTAATTCTTCTGCTCGTCTGTGCCGTGGGCCATCAACAGCTCCCCGGGCCCCAGTGAGTTAGGCACCATCACCGTCACGCCAACACTGGTGCTGCGGGTGGAAATCTTGGTGACAATGTCAGCGTGTGCCGTCGGGGAGAAGCCGAGACCACCATACTCTTTGGGGATAATGATGCCGAAGAAGCGCTCCTTCTTCAGGAATTCCCACACTTCCTTCGGGATGGCTCGATCCTCAAAGCTGATTTTCCAGTCATCAATCATCTGGCACAACTTTTCGGTCGGACCATCAATAAAGGCCTGTTCCTCTTCAGTCAGTTTCGGGGGGCCCATGTTGAGTAACTGATCCCAGTCCGGCTTTCCGGAAAGGAGCTGTGCATCCCACCAGACCTCGCCGGCCTCCATGGCCTCTCGCTCTGTCTCTGAAATGGGCGGCAAAACCTTCTTGATCAGCTTCAAAAGCGGACGGGTCATCCACTTTTTGCGCAAGTCGCTCATGTCGATAGTTCCAGATGTTGCGTGAATTCAATGCGGGTCAGTAATGGGTACGAGCCGATAAGGCGTTCAGCTCACATAATAGGCGACCGGGGTGGTCAATGGTCGTCGCTCCGGTCACACCAGGGCGGAATGGCGGGACGTTCAACATCGGACTGTATTGGATGAGAGGGTGGGACCCTGCCCAGGCAAGGGCAATGACAAGGACAAGAACAGGGGCGCGAAGATCATCCAGGGGTAATCAGGGCTCTCCATGCCCGGCCAGCCAGTAGCGGGCCGGGGAGGAATGAGCCGGCAAGATGCCTCCGGGCCAAAGCACCCTTTGGCCGGATTGGATGGATTAGTTTTTGCCCGCTACGCCTGGAGCAATGGCTGGTCTGCAACAATAATCCCGTTATTGTCGGCATAGACGAACGCACCCGGCTCAAACGTCACGCCACCAAAACGCACCGGAACATCCCTTTCACCAATACCCTTTTTTTCGGTTTTCATCGGGTGGGCGCCCAAAGCCTGCACACCAATATCCAATGCCCCGATCTCATCAACATCGCGGATGCAGCCATACATGAGGATGCCCTCCCAGCCATTGTTACAGGCTTTCTCGGCAAGCATATCGCCCAGACAAGCGCGCCGCATCGAGCCACCCGCATCGACAACCAGAACCCTGCCCTCGCCGGGCTCCGCGACCAGCTCACGGACCAGGGAATTGTCTTCAAAGCACTTGATGGTGGTAACCTGGCCACCAAAGCGCTCGCGGCCGCCGAAATTAATCATCATGGGCTCAAGTACTTGCACCTTGTCACCATGGGCATCGCAGAGATCCGGGGTGCTGATCATCGCCACTCCTTACTGGGCTGCAAGAGGAATCTGATTGAGGAACAAGAAAAGTTACCGCAACGCAAAGTTGCATGGAGCTACTGATTTTACGGATAACGCGCTGCAAGACCAGAAATAGTCGTTATTCACTCCTTTAATGGAGAGCGCCCTACAGACCAAAGCATGCAAAGAAGTTCAGGACAGCAGAGTGCTCTCTGCTTACCCAGTCAATGATAACAGCCCCCTGCTTTGCAACAGGGGGCTGAGACTGGATACCGGCAATAAATGGCGGAGCGAGATGCTTGCACGGCGTGCAATGGTTCATCACTCCTGGCGCAGGTGCTGGCCGTCACTGCAGGAACATTGGCTCAAGCATCTGTCAGATGGCTCTTACCAGATGTCTCTTACCAGGTGACTCGGACCGGTGTGCCGACACGTGCAAAGCGATAAAACTTTTGCGCCATGTGCGGAGGCATGCGGACACAGCCATGGGAAGCCGGATAGTTGGGCACATGCCCTGAGGCATGCAGGCCCACGCCGCCATTGAATCGGATATAGTGATTCATCTTCGCTCCACGATAGTAGGTACCGGGAGGGCGACGATCCTCACGGGTATTGACATCCGCTTTCACGACTCGACCTGTTCTTTTATCAACAAAACTGCCGTAAATCGTAGAGCGGTGGTTGGGGTGCTTTGAGAGCACCCGGAAGTGCCCTGGGCTGGTGCGATAGCCAGGCTTACCGGATGATACCTTGGACACGCCGACGAGACGACCGCCCTTGTAAAAATAGGCCCGCTGTTCGCTTAAATCGATGCGGATGGAGGGCGATCCCGATGAGTTGGCAGCCGCATGGTCGTCAAACCAGTTGACGCCCCTCGTATTGGCTTGCGCAGTTGGAGTGGCAAGCGCAGCGACAAGACAGGCTGCCAAAGCCGCCAGATACCATTGCTGTACATTCATTCTAATCACTTGCATGGCTCACCTCACTCGAATCGCTTGAAATCGCCCACGGGGGAACGCATCTGACCGCGAGACCAATCCCTGCTCCTGTTGCCATCCACTGTGCCCCGGGCTCAGTTCCAGCTGCGGCATAACACCGGAGAAAATGCTTGAAAGCGCTAGAACTATTTCGATTCTATTGCCAGAAGAAAAAGTGCTTAGACGGAATTGTTCTTTTCCTGCCTGAGGTTAAGCGATGGAAAAATTGCTTAGGGTAAAAGCCAATTAAATGAAAGGTAAGTAGAAGGAAGGAAGCTTCAAATAGCAAAAAAACAAGCAACTATTTTGCTACACCAAACCAACACGATGAAAAGAAAAGCGGCCCGGAGGCCGCTTTATGCAGGATCAGACTTCCTGATTGGCGAGGAAGAGCCAGGTGTCCACGGCTGTATCCGGGTTCAGGGACACACTGTCGATTCCTTCGTCCATTAACCAGCGGGCAAAATCCTTGTGGTCTGATGGGCCCTGCCCGCAAATACCCACGTATTTGCCAGCTTTCCTACAGGCCTGGATCGCGCGGGACAGCAGTACCTTGACGGCCGGATTGCGTTCGTCGAACAGATCGGCAACCAGTCCGGAATCACGGTCCAGCCCCAGGGTCAACTGGGTCAGGTCGTTTGAGCCAATGGAGAAACCATCAAAGTGCTGCAGAAACTCCTCTGCCAACAGGGCATTGGACGGTAGCTCACACATCATGATCACTTTGAGTCCACGCTCGCCACGCTTCAGGCCGTTGGCTGCCAACAGCTCGACCACCTCCGCAGCCTCCTCCGGTGTGCGCACGAACGGCACCATGATCTCGACATTGGTCAGGCCCACTTCGTCGCGGACCTTTTTCAGTGCCTTGCACTCCAGGGCAAAGCACTGGCGGAAATCCTTGGAGCGATAACGGGCGGCACCGCGGAAGCCGAGCATCGGGTTTTCTTCGCTGGGCTCGTACAGTTGCCCGCCCAGCAGGTGTGCGTATTCGTTGGACTTGAAGTCGGAGAGGCGCACGATCACCCGGTTGGGGGCAAATGCGGCAGCCAGTGTGGCGATACCCTCGACAAGCTTCTCAACGATAAAATTCTCTGGAGATTCATAACCGCCAATACGCTTGCGAATACTCTGCTGCAGATCGTCCGGCAGGCGCTCAAGTTCAAGTAACGCCTTTGGATGAATGCCGATCATACGGTTGAGGATGAACTCCAGGCGCGCCAGGCCAACCCCCTGATTTGGCAGGTGGCTGAAGGCAAAGGCCCGATCCGGGTTGCCCACGTTCAACATGATCTTGAACGGCAGGTCGGGCATATCACTGACTTCGGTCTCCTCGCGCTCGAAGTTCAGCTCCCCGGCCATGACGAACCCGGTATCACCCTCCGCACAGGAAACGGTTACCGGCGTACCGGTGTCGAGCCTGTCTGTGGCATCACCACAGCCAACTACAGCGGGGATTCCCAGTTCGCGGGCAATGATCGCCGCGTGACAGGTTCGTCCGCCCCGATTGGTAACGATGGCGCTGGCCTTTTTCAGCACCGGCTCCCAGTCTGGATCGGTCATATCCGTAACCAGAACCTCGCCGTCCTCCATGTTCGCCATGTCTTCCACTGACTCCAGGACGCGGACCTTGCCGGCGCCGATGCGCTGGCCGATGGCACGGCCCTCACAGAGGACCTCACCCCGTTCCCGCAGGTGGAACCGCTCAAGACTTGTACCCTGATCCCGCGAACGCACCGTTTCGGGGCGGGCCTGGACGATAAAGAGTTCGCCGGTATCGCCGTCTTTCGCCCATTCGATATCCATCGGGCGCCCGTAGTGCTCCTCGATCTTGCAGGCCTGTTCAGCAAGGCTGCTCAATTCGACGTCGGTGAGCGAGAAGCGCTGGCGATCCTCTTCGTCCACCGGAACGGTCTTGACGGAGCGACCGCAGTCACCGTTGCCATCGTAAACCATCTTGATCGCCTTGCTGCCGCGGTTGCGGCGCAAGATTGCCGGGCGGCCCGCCTTGAGGGCAGGCTTGTACAGGTAGAATTCATCCGGATTGACGGCGCCCTGAACCACGGTCTCACCGAGACCATAGGATGAGGTGATAAACACCACGTCGCGGAAACCGCTTTCGGTATCCAGGGTGAACATGACACCGGCCGCGCCAGTCTCACTGCGTACCATATGCTGGATGCCCGCGGACAGAGCCACACCGGCATGCGCATAGCCGGTGTGCACGCGGTAGGCAATAGCGCGATCGTTATAGAGCGATGCGAACACTTCCTTCACCGCCTGCAGTACAGCGTCTATACCGCGGATGTTCAGAAAGGTCTCCTGCTGTCCTGCGAAAGAGGCATCTGGCAGGTCCTCGGCTGTTGCGGAGGAGCGGACCGCGACGGCCGTCTCACCGCCGCCCAATTCTTCATAGCCAGCCCTGATCTCGGCCTCGAGGGCCTCGGGGAACGGCGTGTCCAGAATCCACTGCCGGATTTCCTGCCCCGCCGCTGCCAATGCGGTAACATCTGAAACATCGAGTGTCTGCAGGCGATCGGCAATGCGCTGCTCCAGACCTTCGTGGGTGAGGAAGGCACGGAAGGCCTCGGCGGTAGTGGCGAAACCACCCGGAACATGGACGCCGGCACCAGCCAGGGAAGAGATCATCTCGCCCAGTGATGCATTCTTGCCGCCGACCTTGTCGACATCACCCATGCCCAAGTGTGCGAATTCGATAGTGAAGTTCGTCACGCAGTTGCCCTCAGCTGCTGGAAATCTGGTGGCTGATTATAAGGATGCATTTTGTAAAAAATACCCGGCAAAAATCGGCGAAAATGTAGTTTTTCTACAACAGCGCAACCGGGCTCTGCGGGGCCGTAATGCCGGCGGGAAACCAGGAACTACCGAACCATGGCGAAAGACAAACGCACAGCCTTTTTTATCTCCGATGGAACGGGGCTGACAGTGGAGGCGATTGGGCACAGCCTGCTGGCCCAATTCAGAGACCAGCAGGTGGAGCAGGTCACCATTCCCTACGTGGACTCACCGGAAAAGGTCGAGCTGGTTCTGAAGCGGATCGAGCAATCCGCAACAGAGTCAGGCCTGCAACCGGTGATCATTACGAGCATCGTCTCCGATAAAATTCGCCAGCAACTGCACCAGAGCTCGGCCCTGATGCTGGATGTCTTTGAAAGCTACCTGACTCCGCTGGCCAATCTTTTTGGGCGCGATCCCGCGCAGAGCGTCAACATCTCCCACGGCATCGCCGACGATCGTCGCTATAGCGAGCGTATTGAGGCAGTGCACTTTGCCATGGATAACGATGACGGTCGCCGCGTGCGGGAATTTGATCGCGCCGATGTCATCCTTGTTGGGGTATCCCGTTCAGGCAAGACCCCGACCTGCCTCTACCTGGCGCTTCAATTCGGGCTCAGAGCGGCCAATTACCCCATTACCGAAGAGGATATGGATTCCACCTCACTGCCGAAGATCCTGCGCCCCTATCGCCACAAGCTGTTCGGGCTCACCATCGATCCCGAGCGTTTAATGAGCATCCGCCAGGAGCGGCGGGCCAATAGCCGCTACGCTTCTCTGGAGCAGTGCGAATTTGAGGTTCGGCAGGTAGAGCAGATGCTGCGTCGTGCCCAGATCCCCTACCTCAATGCCACCCAGCTCTCGGTGGAAGAACTGGCAACGCGGCTTATGTCTCAGGCTGGCATTGAGCGCCGTATCGGTTAAAGTAGCCGCCTTTTATCCCCCACAGGAGAGCCGCCGGTGAACCGATTCCGGCGGCAGGCGTAAACGAAACTGGAATGAAATCGCTACAGATCGTATCCCTGCCCTATTCCCTGAATACGCCGGCTGCCTTCCAGGCTATTGCCGACCTGCCCGCTCCTGTGTGGCTGGACAGCGGCCGACCGCTGGCACCCGGCGGCCGTTACGACATTATCAGCGCCGACCCGGTCAATACACTGGAGCTTGCCGCCGACAGTGCAGCGCCATTCGAGGCCCTGGACGATCTCTGGTGCGAGCTGATCCCGGCAGACAGCGATGCACAGCTGCCGTTTTGCGGTGGTGTCATTGGCTATGCGGGCTATGAACTGGGCATGGAGGGTAATTTCCTCCCGGCAGACCTGCGCGAAACGCCGTTGCCGGCAGGCTTCTTCGGGCTCTATACCTGGGCGCTGATCGTCGATCACCAGCTGCAGGCAAGCCACCTGGTTTTTCATCCGGCTTCCTCACCGGTCCAGGTTGCAGATCTGGTGGCCCGGTTTACCGCCGTGCGCTGGCAAACCGAGCCCAGAACAGGACGGTTTCGCCTGCAGGAGCCTTTTCTGCACGAACTGACCGCCGCTGAATATGAGCACCGTGTGGGTCGAGTGCTCGAATACATCAACGCCGGAGATATCTACCAGGCCAACTTCACCCAGCGGTTCACCGCCGGCTACGAGGGTGACCTGTTCCAGGCCTACCTGGCGCTGCGCAATAGCGTTGCCGGTCCATTTTCTGCTTACATGGCAATCCCCAATCACGGCAGCGTTCTGAGCCTCTCACCAGAGCGGTTTATTTCCGCCGATGGAACCCACGTGCAGACCCAGCCGATCAAGGGCACGGCGCGGCGCCTTTCAGACCCCGACGATGATGCGCGGGTTGCCGCGGCGCTCCAGCAAAGCGAGAAAGACAGGGCCGAAAACCTGATGATCGTCGACCTGCTGCGAAACGATCTGGGCAAGCGGTGCCAGCGGGGTAGCGTTCGGGTTCCCAACCTTTTCGAGCTGGCAACTTTTGCCAACGTCCATCACCTGGTGAGCACAATCACCGGCGAGCTGCCGGAGGAGTGCGGCTTTGCCGACCTGCTCCAGGCCTGTTTCCCGGGTGGGTCGATCACCGGTGCTCCCAAGCGGCGGGCCATGGAGATCATTCGCGAACTCGAGTCCAGCCCCCGGGGGGTCTATTGCGGTAGCATCGGTTACCTGAGTAGCTGTGGGCGCGCGGATACCAACATTGCCATCCGCACCTTCTCAGCCGACAGCCAGCGGCTCACCTGCGCTGCTGGCGGCGGTATCGTGGCTGACTCGGATCCCGCCGGGGAATATCGGGAGTGCCTCGACAAGGTGAGTCTTCTCCTTTCCACTCTTGAAACTTTCCATCACTCCCCTGCCCCATGACCCGGGCCCGGCAACAGGCCCGGCATTTTGGTTATAGAAATATCCCCCATTGATATTTCACGCTGATCTGGCGCCTTGGTAAATTGCGTGCCAGCGTGGCCAGAATTTCGGAGGAGCCACCGGAGCAGCAGTTGAGGAATGGATACAGACGATGCGGATTACCTTTGTCAAAAAAGTACTTGCAGATGGTAACCCCTGCGCCAAGTGCCGGGACGTGGAAGAAAAGCTGCGGGAAAATGACCAGCTCCGGCTGATCAATGAAACCATCATCGCCGATGAGCGGGATAGCAACAGCGCGGGCATGGAACTCGCCCGGGAACACCAGGTTTCCCGCGCGCCATTTTTTCTCGTGGAGGAAGAGGGACAGGAACCACGGGTTTACACCGTGTACTTCAAGTTCGTCAAAGAGGTGCTGCGCCCTCTCACGGCCTGACCATCGCGGCCACAGCCCGGCAGCCCGCAATTCGAACCCCCTGCACAGACCAGCCTGTTAGGGCTTGTTTCGCAACACCGGAAGAGCTCAATACACCGGCAGGTCCAGGCCCGAAAAGAGCTCGTCGAGCTCGGCCCGGGACGAGGCGTGGGCGGCCTGGTCCACCAGCTCACGAGTGAGGTGGGGGGCAAACTGCTGGATGAACTCGTACATGAATCCGCGCAGGAATATCCCCTTGCGAAAACCAATTTTGGTGACGCTCGACTCGAACAGGCTGCTCGCGTCCAGTGCGACCAGGTCCTCATCCGCCTCGTCCACAGCCATATCGGCGACAATCCCGATCCCCAGGCCCAGGCGAACATAGGTTTTGATCACGTCCGCATCCGCGGCGGTGAACACCACCTTGGGAGAGAGTCCCCTTTCGAGAAAGGCCTCGTCCAGTTTGGAGCGACCGGTAAAGCCGAAGACATAGGTAACAATGGGATACTGGGCAATATCTTCCAGGGTGAGTTTGCTAACCTGGCACAGCGGGTGATCCCTGGGCACCAGCAGGCAGCGATTCCAGCGATAAACCGGCATCATCACCAGGTCACTGAACAACTCCAGGGCCTCGGTAGCAATGGCAAAATCCGCAGTGCCGTCAGCCGCCATTTCCGAAATCTGCATCGGCGTGCCCTGGTGCATATGCAGAGAAACGTCCGGATAGCGGCTGATAAAGGATTTGATCACCGGCGGCAGTGCATAGCGCGCCTGGGTGTGGGTGGTGGCGAGGGAGAGGCTGCCCTTCTGGTCGTTACTGAACTCCTGGGCGACCTGCTTGATATTCTCAACCTTGCTGAGAATCTCCCCGGCGGTCTTCAGGATCGCCTCCCCCGCCGGCGTCACCCGCGTCAGGTGTTTGCCGCTGCGCGCAAAAATCTCGACCCCGAGCTCGTCCTCCAGTAGGCGAATCTGCTTACTGATCCCCGGCTGGGAGGTAAACAGGCTCTGTGCGGTAGCCGAGACATTGAGGTCGTGGTGGGCCACCTCCCAGATGTAACGGAGCTGCTGCAGCTTCATGGATTCTCCCTATCTCGTCAGCGACTGATGCGCCTTGAGCGCGCAGTTATAAAAACCCCATAAGGTTATGCGAGAAGAGAATAGCAGTCACGGGTTCTACCAGCCAAGTGCCGGCACCGTCGGAAAAGGGCATTCGGCGCCGACAAGACAGATCTTAGACCGGCTGCTCATTGGCGATGCCGTGCGGCACGTGGCCGGTGGCTACGTGTTCCGCTGCGGAAGCACAGTGATTGGGCTGATCATCGAAGAAAACATCGGCCCCGAATGCGCGCAGGAACTCGCCCTTTGGCAGCCCACCCAGGAAGACCGATTCGTCCAACCGGATGTTCCAGGCCCTGAGGGTCCTTATCACCCGCTCGTGGGCGGGGGCAGAACGCGCGGTGACAAGCGCCGTGCGAATCGGGCAGGTATCCGCGTCAAACTCTGCCTGCAACCGCTGCAGCGCCTCCAGAAACCCCTTGAAGGGGCCCCCGCCGAGCGGTTGCTGAGCCGAGGCGCGCTCTGATGCGGCGAAGGCCTCAAGCCCCTGGCGCTTGAAGATCTGTTCCGCCTCATCGGAAAACAGTACCGCGTCACCATCAAACGCAAACCGCAGCGTGTCATCTGCGCGCTGGCGCGCGCCACCCGCCACCAGCGTCGCCGCCGCGACGCCCTGCTCCAGTGCATGGCGGACATCGCTGCCGTCACTGGACAGAAAGAGATCGCAGCCGAATGGCGCAATGTAGCGGTACGGGCTCTCGCCATTACAGAAAGCCGCGCGGGTAATACTGAGCCCGTAGTGCTCGATAGAGTTGAATACCCGCAGGCCGGTGTCGGCGCTGTTACGGGAGAGCAGAATGACCTCGACCCTGGGCTCGCCCTCAAGGCGCTGATTGATCTGCAGGAATTTCTCAACCAGGGGGAACGCGTCCCCCTTTGGCAATACGTCGTTCTCCCGCTCGATCTGGTAAGCGGAAAAAGCCTCGAGCCCCTGCTCTTCAAAGACCTGATGGCTCTCCCTCAGATCAAACAGCGCCCGTGAAGAAATGGCAATCACCAGTTTATCGGCAAGCTTCATCTCAGGGGGCCTCCACGTCATCCAGCCCGGAGGGGCTGGCCTCATCCCGATTGCGGACCAGGATTGTAAGTAGCATTTGCTGCAGATCATCCCGCGTGCGGCGCGCGCGGGTACCCTCCTGGTTGACGATCACGAGGAAAATCGAGTGAAAAGTCTCAAGCGTCAATCGCGCCACACGGTTCATCTCGTTCGGGGGGCATTGGAAATTGAGGCGGTGAAACATACCGGTGAGATGCTTGATGACCAGCTCATCGTGGCGGGCATCCAGCTCCTGCAGTTCCGGGATACCCCACATGGCCTGGACCAAAGGTAACAGGCCGCGCTGCTCCTGATACACGATAAGAAGCCGCTCCAGTAGCTCACCAGTGAAGCCCTCCAGCGTCATACCCTCGAGATCAGCCTCCCCAAGTTGCTCCAGGGCCTTGGTCATACTGGCCAGCCACTGTTCGCCCATGGCATACAGGATGGCGTGCTTGTTGGGGAAGTAGTGGTACAGGGAACCCACGGATACGCCGATTTCCTTGGCAATCAGGATCGTCGTCAGGTCATCCAGGCCGACCTCTTCCAGCAATCGGCCGGTGGCATCGAGGATCTGCCGGGTCCGTTCGCGTGCGCGGGCCTGAACCGGCTCGCGACGCGGCGTTAGTTGGCTTTTGCGCTTTTTCTGGTCGGTATCGGTCAACTCCCGTCCCCCTCTAGGTTTCCGCCAGTCTATCACCTTTTATGTTCTTTGCCGGCTCCGGGACCCGCCAAATCCGGGGCAAAAAAAACCGGCGCAAAGCACCGGTTTTTTTTTTGGGTTTTCGCAACTTTTGCCGAGAGCAATCAGAAGCGGTAATCCAGGTTGACCCCAAGCACACGGCCGCGAGACGGATCCGTTTTGGTGGCCGGCAGGTTGTACAACGCCTCGGCGTAACCCCAGTGGTAATACTCTTCGCCAGTCAGGTTCTCTGCGTAGATTCCCGCTGTCCAGCTATCGCTCGGCGCAGTCAGCGCTACACGCAGGTTGACCACATTGCGCGCATCCAGCTTCACATCATCCGTGTTTTCCAGGTCGGACCACTGCTCGCCGGTGTAGGTGTACTCACCGGAAACAGACAGCTCACCCAGCCCGGTAGAGCGGGTGTAGGTCAGCACGGCAGCGGAGGAGAAGTCCGGGGAGAACGCCATCTCGTTACCGTCACAGGAATCACAGAACTCCGCAGGAGCACCGGTAAACTCGGTATCCAGCCAGGCCATGCCCAGGTAAAGATCCAGATTGTCCGTCAGCAGCCAGCGAGCATCCAGCTCAAGACCCTGGCCCCGGGACTCACCCACATTGCGGGTAATCGCCGCCGCGCCGACGAAGAACGCCTGCTGCAGATCGTCGTAGGTGTACTGGAACGCAGCCGCGTTCAGTGCCAGGCGGTTGTCCAGCAGGCGTGCTTTCAGGCCCAGCTCGTAAGAGAGCACGTTCTCTTCATCGAACTTGCTCGGCTCGGCATTGCTGGCATCGACCTCGTAGCCCTGCTCGTCCAGCCACTCGTACTGGCTGTCCTCGGTCGTACCATAGGCCGGATCAGTGATGTTGTAAGACAGGTAGTCGAAACCGCCGGACTTGTAACCAGTAGCAACGCTGGCGTAGGCAGTGAGCTCATCGCTCAAGATCTGGGTCAGCGTGGCACGGCCGGAAACGTTATCCCAGGTGTTGTCGCCGATAATCGGGCCGTTGGTGTACATGGCCTGGTAATTCCAGCCACCAGTCCAGGTATCGGGCCATGGGGAGTCGACGCTGTAAACCTTCTCATCTTCGGTGTAGCGAACGCCGAGACCCAGTGTGGTGGAGTCGGTCAGGTCATAGGTCGTGTTGGCAAACACGCCCCAGCCGGAGTACTCGCCCACAGTATCAGCAGCCTCGATAGAGAGGTTGTCGGGAGCATACTCCCAGGGATCTCCTTCAAACCCGAAGGCTTCGTCCAGCACGTCCTGCGGGAGAGCATCACAGGTAACAAAACTGTCCAGGCCCTCTTCCCACTCGTCGGCGTAGATGCCGTCGCAGATGAAGTCCTCGTTGTCGATACCGGCGAAATAGGCGTTGACCTCTTCCTCGTAATAGGAAGCGCCCAGCACGTAGTTGAATGGACCGGCATTATTGGATGTCAGGCGCAGTTCCTGACTGAAGAAATCACCGGTCTGGTCTCGGACATAGGTATCGATATGCTCCGCGGTACCGTCGAAGTCCTCGATATACGTATAGTTATGGGTTTTGTACCCGGTAATGGAAGACAGGGTGCTGCCACTGGCCAGTTCGTGCTCTACGGTCAGGACCACGTCAGCGATCTCGGCCTCGTCCTTACCGACCTGGTCGTTGTAAACCTGGTCATAATCCCCTTCAGGAATCGGGTAGTTGTAACCGGCATCATTGTCGAAAGCGCGGTAGATGGTACCGTCGCTGATGCGGTCTTCGTACTGTGCCAGCAGGGTCACAGTAGTGTTGTCGAAGCCATCATAGACGGTGGTAACGCGCATCGCATTCAGCTCACTGGCACCCAGGTCGCGGCCACCGGCCAGGTTTTCGACATGGCCATCCTCCTGGAAGTGCTTGCCAGCGAAGCGCACGGAGAGATCGTCGCCAAGCGGCATATCCAGGCCGCCTTCAAATTCTGTGCGGCCGTACTGGCCGGCACCGACGGAAACCTCACCGGCCAGGGTGTCACCGGGCTTGCGGGCGACCATGGAGATAGCGCCGGAAGCAGTGTTGCGACCAAACAAAGTGCCCTGGGGGCCCTTTACCACCTCGACACGTTCCAGGTCATACATGCTCGGGGTAGCACCGGTGCGGCTCTGATAGACGCCGTCCAGGAAAATACCCAGCGCCGGGTCACTGCCGCTACCGAAACTGTTGTTGTTGACGCCGCGGACCGACACCGAGTCAAAGTAGGAGTCGGTGGTCTCCCCGGATACGCCCGGAGTGAGGGCAAACAGGTCTTTAAAATCACTCAGGTTGCTGTTCTTGACCGTCTCGCCAGTGAAGGCGCTGACCGCCATCGGCACGTCCTTAAGTGATTCTGCACGCATCTGTGCGGTAACAGTCACTTCTTCAATCTGAGCGGCGCCAGCGCCAGTGCTCACAGCAATCACTACGGCACCCACGGCCGAAGCCAGGGCGTGCTTTCGGGTGTACAAGTTTTTCTCGTTTACAGGCATGGTCGTCCCCGTGTTGTTTTTATGCAGGGTTGCTCATCCGATACCGCCGATGACAGCACCCAAGTAATAGACTTGAATCTTCGTTATCCCACAAACCGAATGATTATTCAAATTTTCATTTCGGTTCCGTGGATTCTTTCGCTCCGACACCCAAAGCTGGGCCGTTTCAGGCTCCCAGCTTGTCCTTCAGGCTGTAATACAGCATCCCCGCTACCAGTCCCGGCCACCGGAGCAGCGTGCCACCCGGGAAGGTCGGTGTAGGAATTTGCGCCAGTATATCAAAACGCTCCTCGGTGCCCGCCACCACTTCTGCAATTAGTTTGCCAGCGAAGGTGGCCGTCGGCACACCGTGCCCCGAGTACCCCTGGCTGTAGTAAATATTGGGCTCCAGGCGCCCCAGATGCGGCATACGGTTGAGGGTAATCGCCAGGGTCCCGCCCCATCCGTAGTCAATCCGGGTATCCGCCAACTGCGGGTAAACACGCAGCATGTACTTGCGCACGAAGCTGCGAATATCCTGCGGGAATCGGGCTGTATAGTTTTCCCCGCCGCCGAAAATCAGCCGGTTATCCCCGGAGAGCTTCCAGTAGTCGATCACAAACAGGGTATCCTGGAGAGCATGGTCGTTGGCGATCAGCTCCTCGGCCAGACTGTCAGATAGCGGCTCTGTCGCCAGGACAAAGTTGTTGATGGGCATGATCTTGCCGGCCATTCGCGGCTCAAGGTTGCCCAGGTAACCGTTACAAGCCAGCACCACGTTAGTTGCCCTGACCTGCCCTTTTGCCGTCTCCACAACGCAGGGGTTACCGCCACGGTAGCTGGTTACACGACTGTGCTCATAGAACTGCACCCCCGCGTCAGCGGCAGCATCGGCGAGACCCAATGCATAGTTGAGGGGGTGAAGATGCAGTGAACCACTATCAATCTGGGCACCGAAATAGCGCTCTGAGCCCACCAGGGTGCGTGCTTCCTGCTCGCCCACATAGCGCATCTGGTCGTAACCGTAGCGCTCGCGGAGCATCTCCACTTCCTGCTCCAGATCGCTGTTGTGGCTTCGCTTGGCAGCGAGATGCATGATGCCGCGCTTCAGGTCGCAGCGGATGTTGTGCTTCTCGATCAAAGACTCGACCAGCTGCACCGCCTCGACACCCATATCCCAGAGCTGTTTGGCAGTGTCAAAACCCAGCATCTTTTCCAGGTCTTCCTGCCCCTTGCGCTGGCCCACACCCACGTGGCCACCATTGCGACCGGAAGCGCCCCAGCCCACACGCTCCGCCTCCAGGACCACGACCTTGTAGCCTCGTTCAGCCAGGTGCAATGCCGAGGACAGCCCGGTATAACCTGCCCCAATCACACAGACATCGGCCTCCTCGGTGCCATCCAGTGTCGGATGGACCGGCGCGACATTAGCGCTGGCGGCATAGTAGGAGTCGGTATGCCCGACCAGCTTGCTGACAGTACCCTCGTTTCTCATCATATTTCTCCAACTGCGTATGGCTCCGGGGCACCCCAAAAACCGAACAATGATTCAATTTATAATTGAATAATAATTCGGTTTCTTGTCATAATCAAAGTCCGCAATCAGGCCCATGGTCCGAATTGCCTCCCGGATCCGCGTCCAGTCGTGTTGACGGACAGACTGAGCTGCGTTAGTTGGCTGCAGCGAGACCTGCCGATCCGGGCGTATACTAAAACGACCCCAGCAGGGGGAATCCTTCGACCAAGGTGTAACATGGACAAGATTACAAAGTGGCTCGCAGAACACGACATCTCTGAGGTGGAGTGCCTGGTGCCCGACATGTCCGGCAATGCCAGGGGCAAATTTACCCCGACGGACAAGTTCCTCACCCAAGACAGCCGGCTGCCCGAGAGCATTCTGGTTCAGACCGTGACCGGCGACTATGTCGACGAGCACAATGAACTGGTGGATCCGGCTGATACCGATATGCTCCTGGTTCCGGACCCCGACGCTGTGCGCCTGAACCCGTGGGCCAATGAGCCCACCGCCCAGATCATTCACGATTGCTACACCCGGGATGGCCAGCCCCACCCCATCAGCACTCGCAACATCCTGAAATTCGTATTGGCAAAATACGAAGCGATGGGCTGGAAGCCTATCGTGGCGCCCGAGGTGGAGTTCTACCTGGTCAAGCGGAACCTGGATCCCGACGAAAAACTGTCAGCGCCAGTAGGCCGCTCCGGTCGCACGGAGAAGACACGACAGTCTTACAGCATCGATGCGGCCAATGAGTACGAGCCGATTATCGAGGACATGTACGACTTCTCTGAAGCCCAGGGCCTCGATGTAGACACTCTCATCCACGAGTCCGGAACCGCGCAGATGGAGATCAACTTTCTGCATGGTGATCCGCTGAAACTTGCGGACCAAGTGTTTACCTTCAAGCGCACCGTTCGCGAGACAGCCCTGCGCCATGGCATTTACGCCACCTTCATGGCCAAGCCCATGGAAGAGGAGCCGGGCAGCGCCCTGCACATTCACCAGAGCGTCGTGGACAGCAAGACCGGCAAGAACATCTTCGTGGATGATGAGGGCCGTGAAAACCAGCGCTTTATGCACTTTATCGGCGGGATGCAGAGGTACACACCCGGGTTCATCAGCTTTTTTGCCCCCAACGTGAACTCCTATCGCCGCTTCACACCAGAGATTGCTGCTCCGACCAGCCTCCACTGGGGCTACGACAACCGGACTACCGGACTCCGCGTACCCGACAGTTCGCCACAGGCGAAGCGACTTGAAAACCGCTTCCCGGGTGCGGACTGCAACCCCTATCTGGCGATCGCGACCTCACTCGCCTGTGGCTACCTGGGTATGGTCAATGAAATCGAGCCCACCCCACCCTACCAGGGTGATTGCTCATCAGAGCCCATCAGCCTGCCCCGCACGCAGGAACATGCGTTAAGTCTCCTGCTGGAGTGCAAGGAGGCAGAAGAGATGTTCGGCGAGAAGTTCGTGCGCGCCTGGAGTGCCATCAAGCGCGACGAATACGAGGAGTTCAATCGCGTGATCAGCTCGTGGGAGCGGGAATACCTGCTTCTGAACGTGTAATCGCGACACCCCATTTGTCACGAACCAAAAAGGCGGCCATGAGGCCGCCTTTTTGGTATTTGCCGGGTCGCGGTGTCACTGCCTGACTGACACGACCGGGACACCGGGCCGGAGAACAACCTCCGGCCCGCGCACTCTACTTGTGACTAGGATCTTTCCAGTAATCCTTTACTGTGTCCTTCATTTCCCGCGCCAGGATGGTGATACCGAAAAGGTTCGGTAGCGTCATGATCACGATCGCAACCGCGGACAGGTTCCAGATAATGGTGGTGTCCTCGATCGCCGCCCAGAAAAAGGCCAGCACGTAAACCAGTCGGTACGGCATTACAGCCTTTGGCCCGAACAGGTAGATCATTGAACGGTCGCCATAGTAGGACCAGGCAATGGCAGTGGAGAAGGCAAACAACAGGATGCCCAGGGTCACGATCAGGCTGCCATACTCGCCGAAGAAGCCGCGCTGGAAGGCAACATTGGTCAGCGCCACAGAGTGCACTAGGGAGTTACCCCAGATCTCTACATTCTCGTTGACGAAGCGGCCATCGATAACGGTCAACACACCACTGAAACTGTCATCCGCCACGCGGTACTCCACGTCCTCGGCAATGGAGCGGGCGTTGATCAGGGTGAATTCCCCCTCGTTCAAGGCGCGTCCGTCGGCAACCACCACGGAGCCACTGAACGCCTCCACCTTGCTCTCGCCATTACTCAGGAAGTGGAACAGGTCCTGGACATGCTCCTTATTTTCATCGGTATAAGTGCCGGCTACCGCGATCATGTCCGCGCGCTCGAACCGGTTCATGTGCTTTTCAGTCCAGACACCGGAAGAGAGGATCACCAGACCAGTGAGAGTACAGATGATGATGGTGTCGATGAACGGTTCCAGCAGGGAGACCATGCCCTCCGAGACCGGCTCATCTGCCCGGGCCGAGGCGTGCGCAATCGGGGCTGAGCCCTGCCCTGCTTCGTTGGAGAACAGACCCCGGTTTACCCCTCGGTTGAAGGCATAGGCGAAACTGGCACCAAGGAAGCCGCCCACCGCAGCAGAGCCATTGAAGGCATCGCGGAATACGGCAAGGAACGAAGGTACAATATTCTGGTAGTTATAAATGATGACCGCCAGTGCCCCGATGATATAGAGCACCGCCATGACCGGCACAATGGTGGAGGTGACCTTGGCAATGCGGGTAATGCCGCCAATGATCACCATACCGAGCAACACGGCCAGCACCCCGCCGGTGAGCGCCTTGTTGAGACCGAACGTATCGTGCATCGCCTGGGCGATATTGTTCACCTGTGGCAGGCTGCCGGTGCCGAAAGAGCTGATCACAGTGGCGATGGCAAACAGGATGGCCAACCACTTCATGTTCAGCCTGCGCTCCATATAAAACATGGGGCCACCCGCATAGTAACCGTCAGCGGCCTTGATACGGTATTTGTGGGAGAGTGTCACTTCCACGAATTTGGTGGTCATGCCGAGGAAGGCTGTCACCCACATCCAGAAGAGCGCAGCCGGTCCCCCGAGAAAGATTGCCAGGCCAACGCCACCAATATTACCGGTACCGACAGTGCCCGAAAGTGCGGTGGACAGTGCCTGGAAGTGGGAGGTATCACCGGGATCACCGGGTTTGTCGTACTTGCCCTGTAGGATCTTGATCGCATGGCCGAAGTACCGCAGCTGCGGGAAGCCCAGATACAGGGTGAAGAAAAAGCCTACACCCAGTAGCACATAGGGAAACCATGGCGCTGAGCCAAGCATCCCATCCAGGGACAAGAGGATATTATTAAAGGATTCCAAGCTGACCCCCACTACTCTTATTCATTTTGCTTGTTTTGTGCACAGAAAAATCTGTCAATTTTGCCGCGCAGATTAGCAGTTTACCGTTCTTTATAACAGTGAGGCATAGACTCACTGTAGAAATCCGAAGTGCTCCCGGTGCGGAAACAGCCCGAAGTGCCCGCCCGTGTGCACGAATACCAGGTTTTCGCAATGCTGGTACCGGCCGCCGTGCAACTCTTGCAGCAGGCCGTGGAAGGCCTTACCGGTATACACCGGATCCAGCAACAATCCCTCAAGGTTGGCGACTTCGGCGATTGTCCGGTATACCGCTTCATCCGCGATGGCATAGCCCGGCCCGATATAGTCCGCATTCACTGTTACATCCAGTTTTCCCGGGTCAGTGGCATCCTCTCGCCCTGCTTTCCATTCGGAAACGTCTTCCCGCACCTTCTGCTGGAAATACTCGGCGCTGTCGCACACAGCAAATCCCGTTACCCGGGACCGGGCCCCAAGCAGGTGACACCCGAGGGTGAGCCCGGCCTGCGTCCCGCCGCTACCGGTCGCACAGATGATCTGATCCGGCTCGAAACCCAGAGCACGACAGTCTTCGAGCAACTCCTCGGCACCGGCGATATACCCCCAGATACCTAGCCCATCACTGGCGCCGGTGGGTATGCACAAAGCCCTGTGGCCTCGATGCTCGTAAAAATCGCGCCAGTACTCGAAGAGCTCTGCCTGCCTCGAGAAGTATTCCCTCGGGGGATAGAAACCGCAGGAGGCACCTGCCAACTGGTCCACCAGCAGATTACCGTCTGCAGCCCCGCTGTGCTCACCGCGCAGAATCAGTTGTACTCGCATGCCCAGTCTGGCGCCCACCAGTGCCGTGGTGCGACAGTGGTTTGACTGAATACCGCCGCAGGTGATCAAAGTGTCGCAACCGCGGTCTCGGGCGGCACCGGCGATGAACTCCAGCTTGCGTAATTTGTTGCCGGACATGCCTGACTCGGTGAGGTCATCCCGCTTCACCCACAGCCTGGGGCCGCCATGAGGGGCTGAGTATTTTTCGGTCAGCCTGTCGAGGGGCTGTAGCGGGGTCGGCAGTCTCGCCAGGGAAATTCGTGGAGGGTATTCGATTGGCATGTTCAATCCCTATGCTTTTGCAGCCACTATTTGATTCCTTCCCAAACAAAAAACCCGGCTTTCGCCGGGTTTCGCAGCTTCCGGGCAGGCCGGTCGCTCTGATCTGGATCAGATCTTCTTTATGGTTCCCTTGGGAAGGATTGCGTGCACCGCCACCTTCTGGAAACGCAGCTGGGTATTGTCGGCGACTTCCAGCACGATGTAATCGTCGTCGACTTTTTCGATACGGCCCAACATTCCGCTGGTCATCACTACCTCATCGCCCTTCTTGAGCGCGCTGACCAATTCCTGGTGCTCCTTCTGGCGCTTGCGCTGGGGGCGAATGATAAAAAACCACATGAAAGCAAACAGACCGGCAAACATGATCAGCGTAACCATGGGGTTACCCTGCGGGGCCGGCGCGGCTTCCTGTGCTACTGCGGCGGGAATGAAAAAGCTCATGCAAAACCTCAAAGAGTCAGCCAATAAAATTGAGCCAACTCTAACGGGTTTGCGGAGCGTAGGCAATCTACGGGGCCGGCGAACAGCAGGACCGGCCCCGATCAGCTTAAAAGCGCTGACGCACCTGACGGCGGTAGCCGGTGGGCGACATGCCTGTCCAGCGCTTGAATGCACTGGTAAAGCTGGTGCGGTCTGAGAAGTCCAGGATGCGCGAGATACCGTCAACGCTGAGTGCAGTGTCCTTGAGGAAATGCACCGCGTGACGGAAGCGCACATGGTCCCGCAGGGACGCAAAGCTCAGGTTATGCTCTTGCAGCCGGCGCTGCAGGGTTCGCGTGGACATACTGAGGTCTGACGCCACCGGACGAATCGCCAGTGAGGCCTTGCCGATCCGTTGCTCCAGTACGTCAATCACTCGCGCGGCGATACCGAAGCTGGTAGCTTCCGGTGGCGCAAGCAATTGATCGAGAATGTTGGGGTCCCCTGACAATCTCGCCTGCTGGAGAGGCTTGTCTTCCGAGAGGGAGTCCTGGTCTGGCTGAATCTGGTTCATGAGCTGCTCCTTTCAAGTTCCGTGAGCCGCAGTTGTTATTCTGTGTCCGCTTCCTGCGAACCCCTATTCCTCAACCTGCCCCGATTACTTCTTGTTAGAGCGGGCTACTACCCGGGTGCCGGGATACACCGAGAACCGACAAAGAATCATTGCTACAGAGCTGTACAGTTTTCGAACAAACCACGCCGAACACGTCCCGTAGGATACAACTCTGCATCGGCGCACCTTTCCTTCACAACACCGAGTATAGACCAAGATTTGAGAATGCAAGGAGCGACAGCAATTTTTTTTGGCTTTTGTCAGGAGAGGGAGTTTTGCGCCAAAAGACCGCGGTAGATTAAGAAGGAGCGGCCCGGGCGGGCCGCAGATGAGAAAAATCCGCCTCAGGACAGGTTCTCGCGGATCCAGTTCAGCACGTCATCGTGGTGGGTCTTCGTCTTGACCTTGGCCATGACATGCTGGAGGCGACCGCCCTTGTCGATGATGAAAGTGGTGCGGATCAGCCCCATGTACTCCTTGCCCATGAATTTCTTCAGGCCCCAGCAGCCATACTTGTCGGCAATCTTGTGATCCTCGTCCGACAAGAGGTCGAAGTTCAGTTCGTGCTTCTCGATAAACTTCTGCAGCTTGGCCTCGGGGTCCGGGCTCACGCCGAGCACTACGGTGTCCAGGTCAGAGAACTCGCTGGCTGTGTCCCGAATCCCGCAGGCCTGGGTGGTACACCCCGGGGTAAGCGCCTTCGGATAAAAATACAGCACCACGTTTTTGCTACCCCGGAAGTCTTTCAGGGCGACTTTTTCGCCATCCTGGTTTGTCAGCGTAAAGGCCGGAGCGAGATTACCGATTTTCGGAAATGCCATGGATACCCCCTATCAAAAATGAAACTGCCATGCCGGATGTTAACCGGGCAATGATTGTCGTGCTCTGGATGCAGCGCGGCATTATAGCGAAGTCCGGCCACTCCCCGCGGCCTTATACCCGGAGGTCTTAAAACCTAGAAGTCCTGAACGCGGTAGCGGGATTCGCGCCGCGCAAAAATGCCGCAGTCGCTCAATTTCTGCACCAGTGCTGCACGCTCACCATCAGTGAGAAACTCCCCGATTTCGAGGCAACCCTCCGGGCCCGAAAAACTGACCGAAGCGGGCTCAGTGGCACTGCTTCCCATCCGGACCAATACAGACAGGCTGTCGCGGGCGAACTCCCGGTGGTAGAAGCTTTCCTGGCGGCTTCCGCGGCAACAGTCCAGCACTACGCGCTCGCCGCTGATACGGATGACCTCCCGGCGCGTTCCCTCCATGTAAACATAGGCAAACAGCGCACCGAGCAAGATTACTTCAAGGCCGGCAAAAGGCAGAATCATCCAGGCTCCGGCAAGGGCAAAGGCGAGACTGATGCCAAGGGAGACGGCCACCAGTGACACAAACACCCACAGATTACCGGACAGGGACAGGGACTGGTTGGGGGCTAACAGGATGCAGGCATTCTTTCGTGACACGCGGCCAACTTCGGTAACCATAACGACAGGACCCGATGGAATGGTCCTTTCAGTGTAGACAGGCCAGGCGCTAGTTAAAAATGCCGCCAGCGATGGAGATTTATCCCCAGTTCTCCCCTGCCACCCGACCGACCCGTCAATCACCCTGACAAGGCGCTCTCGCCCTGCGACTGCCAGACAGGCCTGTTTTGCGGCGACCGGGCAGAAGCCCATCGTTGCCAGCGTCAGACCCTCAAATTCAGGGCAAAAAAAACCCGCGGAATCCGCGGGTCTTTTTCGGAGAGCTTTGAATGCTTATGGCAGCAGGTGGGCTACCGCATCGCGCTCGTCAGCCAGCTCCTGTTCAGTCGCGGTCATCTTCTCGCGGGAGAAGTCATTGATGTCCACGCCCTGGACGATAGTCCAGTCACCGCCCTTGCAGGTGCAGGGGAAGGAGTAGATCAGACCTTCCTGGATGCCGTAGGAGCCATCGCTGTACACGGCCATGCTGGTCCAGTCGCCGTCGGCAGTGCCGAGCGCCCAGTCACGCATATGGTCGATGGCGGCGTTAGCAGCGGATGCTGCAGAGGACGCCCCACGGGCCTTGATGATGGCCGCACCGCGCTGCTGCACGGTAGGAATGAAGTCGTTCTCGTACCAATCCTGCTCCACCTTGTCCATGGCAGCCTCACCGCCAACCTTGACCTGATGCAGGTCAGGGTACTGGGTTGAAGAGTGGTTACCCCAGATGGTCATGTGGGTAATGTCATTGACGGTGGAGTCGGTCTTGCCCGCGAGCTGCGAGAGTGCGCGGTTGTGGTCGAGACGGGTCATCGCGGTAAAGTTGCGCGGATCCAGGTCCGGCGCGTTGCGCTGTGCGATCAGTGCATTGGTATTGGCCGGGTTGCCAACCACCAGGACCTTTACATCGCGGGAAGCGACATCGTTCAGCGCCTTGCCCTGCGCGGAGAAGATCGCCGCATTGGCTTCCAGCAGGTCCTTACGCTCCATACCCGGGCCACGGGGACGTGCACCGACGAGCAGCGCGTAGTCTGCGTCCTTAAACGCGACGTTGGCGTCATCACTCTGGACGATACCGGCAAGCAGCGGGAAGGCACAGTCTTCCAGCTCCATAGCCACGCCCTTCAGGGCTTCCAGCGCCGGAGTGATCTCCAGCAGCTGCAGGATTACCGGTTGATCCTTGCCCAGCATCTCACCGGACGCAATTCGAAACAGCAGAGAATAGCTGATCTGGCCGGCGGCGCCGGTAACAGCAACTCGTACAGGTGCTTTCACTTTGGTTCTCCCTCGTTTGTGAGCGGCCCGCATTATAGAGACTTGCGGCCAAATTTCATCTCGCGTCTCGCGCTCCTAGACCAAAGTCGTAGAGTGGGCCGGGAAGCGCAAGCTGATTGTTGGTCAGGCGACAGCGGTCGACTGATAGCGGGACTCCAACGCCAGATAGAGTTGTTCGCCGTAATCCGCCGCGGCAGTATCGAGTGAACCAGCCAGCTCCGCCAGGTGTTCGTTGTCCTCACGCCCCTGCCAGGTCTTTACATAGCTGCCGTCCTTGTAACCGTTATCCTGGCGGAAGCGATTCAGAACATTCTTGCCGACATAACGACGGTAAAGCTCTGCAAAATCCAGCTCCACATCCGCCATCAGTTGTGCAAAGCCCACCAGGTCAAAGCTACGGCTCGCCAACGTGTTCAGGGTGAAAGCTTCCAGGTGTTCACGGAAATCCCCGGCTCTCGCTGTTGTCGCTTCCAGCTCGCCCAACATGCGCTCGGCAACGACCTCCGGTGCACCGTGCTGAAGTTCCAGGCTGAGGCCGAAGTGCCAGATATCCACCAGCTCCAGCTTTACCTGGTCCATCTCCGGACTCTGTTTCTTCCACCACTTCCAGCCGTAATGGTCGAGAAGCTCAGCGCTCTCCACCCAGATCGCCCGATACCAGGGAAAGTTCTGGCCGCGCCACTCTGTGTTGACGACGGAATTGATTTCGTCCTGCAGGCGCAGCATTACCTGCAATTGTTGTTTCTTCATGGGAACCCCTGTGAGCGCATCAAGCCGCGCGCGGGAAAAGTCGATAAAAGTTTTCTGTGGTGATCTCGGCGAGCTCTGCATAAGGAATGCCACGAAGCTCGGCGATAAATTCGGCAACCTCGCGCACGTAGGCCGGAATGTTTGGCTTTCCGCGATAGGGAACCGGTGCCAGATAGGGGGAATCAGTCTCTACCAGCAGTCGATCCAGAGGGATCTTGCGGGCAACGTCCCGGAGCTCAGCGGCATTTTTGAACGTCACGATGCCCGACAGCGAGATATAGTAATTGAGGTCGAGGGCCGCCCTGGCCATTTCCCAGCTTTCAGTAAAGCAATGCAACACACCGGCATGCTCAGGGCTGCCATGCTCCCGAATCAGGTCGATGGTGTCTTCACGGGCGTCCCGCGTATGGACGATAACCGGTAACCCCGCCCTGCCCGCAGCCTGGAGGTGCGCGGTAAAGCTGTGCTGCTGGATCTCCCGGGTCTCGGTGCTGTAATAATAATCGAGGCCGGTTTCCCCCAACGCGACCACGCCGGGCTTCTGCGCGAGCTCCAGCAGCTTTTCTACATCGGCCAGGCCGGAATCCACATCCAGGGGATGCACACCGACCGAGCAGACGACATCGGGGTGCTCCGCAGCGATGGACACTACGCGCTCGACATTGTCCAGGCTGATACCAACGCACAGGAACTTGCTGACCCCGCGGCTCCTGGCCAGCTCCAGGGCTGCGTTCAGGTCGCCATCGAACTGATCAAGCTTCAACCGATCCAGGTGACAGTGAGAATCCACCAGCAGCGGGCCCTGGTCGCCCGCTGTCGATTTGTCGTCAGCTTGCGATTGGCTGGGTTCAGAAGTCACTTGGTTACCTCGATTTGCGGAGAGAATTACAGCGTGTGTGTGGGGCGACTCGACTCGAGAGAACCGGCCAGGTAGGTCTCGATCTTGCCCTGCGCGGTATTGTCCTTATCACTGAATTGCACTCCAATCCCCGGAGTGCGGTTACCCTGGGCGCCCGCTGGGGTAATCCAGACCACTTTTCCCGCTACCGGCACCTTTTCCGGCTCATCCATCAGGCTGAGCAGCAGGAAAACCTCGTCACCGAGGTTATAGGCCTTATCAGTGCTGATGAAAAGGCCACCGTTTTTGACGAACGGCATATAGGCCGCGTAGAGCACTGACTTGTCTTGAATCTTCAGCGATAGGATGCCGTTGCGGGCACCGCCCCCCATGCCTTTCATGGCCAGACCTCGTTGTTCGTTATTGCCGCTAACTTATCTGAGCCGGTCCGCCGTGTCCAGATGATGGCCTCCGGTCGGAGGCGCAATCAGGCGTACAGGCGCGACCAGCGAATCAACAGTTCCTCGATTAGCAGGCGACGGTTAGGGTTGGCTCCGCTGGAAAGTGCCTGCCGCGCCTGCAGTAACTGGTCGTAGAACACGAACAGCGGTCGCAGCCCCTCACGGCCGGCACCGGGCAGGCGCTGGAGGAAAACACCCACCTGCTCATCCACGCCGCTGTCGCTACTGCGGGCCCTGAGCAGCTGAACCAGCCACTGCTGCCAGAACAACAGGAGTTCCGACAGATCACACCCCTCCCCCGGAGACTCCCAGCGTCCGGCCAGTACAACCGGGGAGCTGGCGCCGCGGGCGAGTTCTGCCAAATCGGCCAGAAACTGCTCCCGCAATTCCAGCGACTCCGGCTCTGCCAGGGCCAGGGCCCTGAGAGGTGCCCCTCCCGCCACGGCGAGGGCGCTGCGTGCGGCGCGACCCTCAAGCCCGCTATCTCTCAACCACTGCAGGGCCGACTCTTCGCCAGGCGCAGGGAATGGCACTGTCTGGCATCGACTGCGGATGGTGGGAAGCAGCCCGGACGGGGCATCACTGATCAAAAGGAAGATGACCGAGGAGGCTGGTTCTTCAAGATTCTTCAACAGCGCGTTGGCCGCGTTGACGTTCATCGCCTCTGCGGGCGCCAGCCAGACCACCCTGGCCCCCTCCCTGGCGCTGGTGCGGCCAACGAACCCGCCCAGCTGACGGATCTGCTCAACTTTGAGCGGTCCTCCCTCTTTCTCGGGCTCAACCCGCAGGAAGTCGGGATGGGATCCCGCCCGCCACAGCTTGCAGCCACGGCAATCTCCACAGGCGAGCCCCTGTTGCGGAGACTCACACAGCACCATGGCCGTGAAAGCCTCTGCGAACCGACGCTTGCCCAGCCCCGGCTGGCCGCTGAGAAGCAGTGCGTGGGGGCAGCGCCCCGCCTGCCACTGTGTGCCCAGGCGTGACCAGGCGTCCCGCTGCCAGGGTAGCGGCGACGGGATCGGAGCATTCAATGGAGCTGCTTGGGACACAGGCTTTCTTTTTCCTTCTGGGGTAATTAGGGAGCGAATAGCGCAATGGCCTGGGATAAGCCGTTAGAGCAGGCTCTCCAGCTCTGCAGCCAACTGCTGCTGCACCTCGTTTAGAGGCCGCGCGGCATCCACTACCGCGTAGCGTGCGGGAGCTGCTGCCGCGCGCGCCAGATAGGCATTGCGTACTTTGTGGAAGAAATCGAGCTTTTCGCTCTCGAAACGATCCGCCGCTCCGGTGGTTGCAGCGCGAGCCAGCCCGGTCTCCGGGTCCAGGTCCAAAAGAAGGATCCGGTCTGGCCTGAGCTCGCCCTGTACCGTTTCCTCGAGCTGGGCAATCAGGCTCAGGTCCAGGCTGCGGCCCCCGCCCTGGTAGGCGTAGGTGGCGTCGGTGAAGCGATCGCAGATCACCCACGCACCCCGGGCGAGGGCCGGGCGAATCACCTCCGCCAGATGCTGCGCCCTGGCAGCAAACACCATCAGTAGCTCGGCGGTGGGGTCTACAGACTCCTCGCGCTTTTCCAGCAGCAATGTTCTCAACTGCTCTGCCAGTGGGGTGCCACCAGGCTCGCGGGTCTGGATAAACTCGATATCCCTGGAGCGCATCCAGTCGGTAATGAAACGCAGGTTGGTGGACTTCCCAACGCCTTCACCGCCCTCGAGCGTAATGAACTTTCCGTGCTGCATAATCACTTCTCTCTCTCGGGGCTGGAGCGGTAATCGGCACGGCGCTTCAACTGATATTCCCGGACCGCGCGATTGTGCTCGTCCAGCGTGGCCGAGAAATGGTGATAACCATTCCCCTTTGCGACAAAAAAGAGACTGTCGCCATCCTTGGGGTTGAGTGCCGCCCTGATCGCCTCGCGCCCTGGAAGCGCAATCGGTGTCGGCGGCAATCCCTTGATCACATAGGTGTTGTAAGGAGTCGGCTGCCGCAGGTGGGAGCGGCGCAAGTCCCCGTCAAATTCCTCGCCGAGGCCATAGATCACCGTGGGGTCTGTCTGCAGGCGCATACCGCGCTGCAGCCTGCGCACAAAAACACCGGCAATCTCATCCCGCTCGGACGGCTGCCCGGTCTCCTTCTCGATCAGGGAGGCGAGAATCAGTGCCTCCTCCGGGGTATCGAATGGCAGTGGGTCGCTGCGCTGTTGCCACTCCTCCTGCAGGACCAGACGCATCCGCTCATGCGCCTGCTTCAGTAACTCGATATCCGTGGTACCGGAGCGGTAAATATAGGTATCGGGGAATATCCAGCCCTCTAGACTGGGGGCCTCGAGCCCGAGCGCCTCAGCGGCGCTTTCCGCCGACTTGCCATCATCAGTCTTTACGATGTTACGACCGGCCCGAATCTGTTCCAGTGCCTGGCGCGCCGTCCAGCCCTCCACCAGCGTCAGTCGATAGCGAGTGACATCTCCGCGGTGCAGGCGCCCGACCAGATCCATGGCATTGGTGCCCTTCGGCAACAGGTACTCACCCGCGTGGATGGCGGTTTGCTCGCGCCAGTAGGCATATAACAAGACCAGGCGGGGCCACCTCACCACACCCTCTTCCTGCAGATCCCTGAGAACCCGGGACAGGTTGCTGCCGGTCTCCACCTGGAAACGCAACCCGCCCTCTTCCAGGGCCAGTGGCCGGACCAGGCTCTTCTGAACGCCCAGGAAAGCCACCCCGGAAGCAATAACCAACAGCAGCACGCCCCCGAGCAGAAATTGCCAGTTCCGCTTTTTGACCTTCGGTTTTTTCTTGTCTACCACAGTTCTTCAGTCACCAAATTCTGTAAACGATGTGTGTGCGGCCCCGGTTGCCAGCTGTTGCTGCCGGCCAGTGCTCGCACCGGCAGCACAGCGCGAACGCTGTTACAGACCGCCACTTCCTCAGCCTCTGCGAGGTTCTCCAGGCCGAGGGCTGTCTCGACGATCGGGACCCGCTCGCTCAGCCAGTCCCGCATGACGCCCCGCACGCCGCAATGAGACAGATCTGGAGTAAACCACTGCCCCCCGTGCCAGAGCAGCAGGTTGCAGCGCAGTGTCTCCACCAGGCAACCCTGCTCGTCCAGCAGCAATCCGTCGTGAAGCAGGTCACTACTGGGCAATTCCTGCATGGCGCGATTATATCGCGAGCGGGCCAGTTCTTTGCAGCCCGGGTTGGCAGTTTCCACGCGGGGGAGCCGCGTTTGGCAAAGGTGCAGGGTCACGCCCCTATCTAGACCCGCAGGAGCGGATATTGGTTCGATGCGAAGATCCCAGTAGGCAGCCCCGTGCAGGGACCCCACACGGAGGCGCAGGCGAAGCTCCCTATCAGGTAGCGACGTAATGCAGCGGCCAAGAAAGGTCTCTATCAGGTCCAGTAAAGGGCCCCCTACCCGACCACTGCGTTCCAGCCGGGCACGGTGGTAGGGCCATAACGGGACTTTACCGGTAGTCCCGCGCATCGTCTCCAGCAAGCCGCATTCAATCTGTTTGTCAGCAGGGAGAGACTCGGCGATCTGGCCGCCGATAAACAACAGCGGGAAATCCATGTGGATATGCCGTTTACAGGCGCCCGCCGGGGGTGGCGGGCACCGCGCATCAAATGCGCTTGAAGATCAGCGACCCATTGGTGCCACCAAACCCGAATGAGTTCGACAGCACCGCATCAATCGCCATTTCCTGGGCCTCACCCGGCACCAGGTTGACTCCGCCACACGTCTCGTCCGGGTTCTCCAGATTGATGGTAGGCGGCGCCACCTGATCGCGAATGGCCAGTACCGAAAAGATCGCTTCAATGGCACCAGCCGCCCCCAGCAGGTGGCCGGTCATGGATTTGGTGGAGCTCACAGCGAGCCCATCCACGTTATCACCAAAGACAGAGCGCACCGCCTGGATTTCCGCCTTGTCGCCGAGGGGGGTCGACGTGCCATGGGCATTGATGTACTGGACATTGCCCGGCTCCAGTCCGGCATCGTTGAGGGCGTTCCGCATCGACAGAGCAGCACCGGCCCCATCTTCGGGAGGGGATGTCATGTGGTGGGCATCACCACTCATGCCGAATCCGGACAGCTCAGCAAGGATCGTGGCACCCCGAGCCCGGGCGTGCTCGTATTCTTCCAGCACCAGTACGCCTGCACCCTCGCCGAGGACGAAACCATCCCGATCCCTGTCCCAGGGACGACTGGCCGTCTGGGGATCGTCATTGCGGGTAGACAGGGCGCGCGCAGCGCAAAAGCCGCCCAGCCCGACGGGGGTCGTCACCATCTCCGCGCCACCACACACCATCACATCGGCATCGCCGTACTGAATGGCACGGAGGCCCAGGCCAACGGCATGGGTGCCCGTTGTGCAGGCGGTGGTGGTCGAAAGATTCGGCCCCTTCATTCCATACTTGATCGAGATATTTCCAGCGACCATGTTGATGATGGCTCCGGGAACGAAGAAAGGAGAAACCCGACGGGGCCCCTTTTCCGCGATTAGCATCGCGTTTTTTTCGATCTCAGCAATCCCGCCCATACCCGAGCCGATACAGGCACCGATACGGGGCGCATTCTCATCGTTGACCTCCAGCGCACTATTCTCCACGGCCTGAATGGCTGCCACCATGCCAAACTGCAGAAACACATCCATTTTGCGCGCTTCTTTCGCCGCCATGTAAGGCGTGGGATCAAAGTCTTTTACCGTGGCCGCAAAGCGGGTGGAAAAAGCAGAAACATCAAAAGTTTCGATCGGCGCGGCACCGCTGGTGCCTGCGAGGATTCCGGACCAGGTATCTTCCACGGTGTTGCCCAGCGGGCTCACCATTCCCATTCCGGTAACCACTACTCTTCTACGCGACACTCGTCTTCCCCCGAATATCTACTATGGACCACACCACCTAGCCCCGGCATGGCCGGACCTTGCGCCATAGTGCAGTCACTTTTCCTTGGCGCCAATAAAACGAAAGCCGTTCTATGCAACATAGGACGGCTTTCGCAGTACACGCGGTCTCGGGCACGATGTGTCGGCCCGCAACCTAAACTTCCCAGCGGGGATTAACCAAGGTTTTCCTTGATGTAATCGATAGCCAGCTGGACAGTTGTAATCTTTTCAGCTTCTTCATCGGGAATTTCGGTTTCGAATTCCTCCTCGAGAGCCATTACCAACTCAACTGTGTCGAGGGAGTCAGCGCCCAGATCTTCAACAAATGAGGCTTCAGGTTTTACGTCTTCTTCCTTAACGCCCAGCTGTTCAGCAACGATCTTTTTTACGCGCTCTTCAATGCTGCTCATGATTCAATTTAACTCCTAGTGGATAAAAATCTGTTTTGGTCGCTACTGCTTTCTTACTGTTTTTAACAAAAAAGTAAACGACCGGCTAACACAGCTTCCGGATAATGCGAGGCGGCATTGTACCCTGATTTTTTCGGGATGTAATGCATCGCCTCACACGGCCATCTGCAACTCTACAAACTCGTTACCAATCAATGACTTAAGACACCTTTTTAAAGGCAGCCTCAAGCCATATACATGCCACCATTTACGTGAATGGTCTCACCAGTCACATAGCCGCCAGCCTCACTGGCCAAAAAAGCGACAACAGAGGCAATCTCTTCGGGAGCGCCGAGACGCCCCAGTGGAATCTTACCCATCAGCGCCTCTCGCTGCGCCTCCGGGAGAACCTTGGTCATATCGGTATCAATGAAACCAGGCGCCACTGTATTTACAGTGATTCCCCGCGAGCCCACCTCAGCAGCCAGTGAGCGGCCGAAGCCGGCCACGCCCGCTTTGGTAGCAGCGTAGTTACTCTGGCCGGCATTACCCATGCTGCCCACGACCGAGCTGATGTTGATAATACGGCCCCAGCGCGCCTTGGTCATATCCCGAAGGCAGGCTTTGCTCACGCGGTAAACCGCTGTCAGGTTCGTCTCCAGGACGGAGGCCCACTCGTCGTCTTTCATCCGCATGAGCAGGTTGTCCTTGGTGATACCGGCATTATTGACGAGGATCGTCGGCGCACCAAACTCAGCTTTTATACCTTCGAGCAAGCTGGCCACGCTGTCAGCACTGGTTACATCCAGTACGCGGCCAGTGCCGGTAATACCCTTGTCAGCAAAACGCTGGCTGATCTTGTCCGCTCCAGCCTCACTGGTGGAGGTACCGATCACTGTGGCACCCTGCTCTCCGAGCATGTCAGCAATTGCAGCACCAATGCCGCGGCTGGCACCGGTGACAAGTGCCACCCGGTCTTTCAAAGAGGTTGTGATTGTCATTGTTACTCCCGTCCCGCACTGGCGGGATTAGTCTGCGGTCGCCTGCAGCGCTTCCTGCAGCTGAGCCGGTGATTCGATGTTGTGAGCAGTGATCTGGCGATCGATGCGCTTTGCCAGGCCGGCAAGCACCTTGCCGGGACCACATTCAATCAGCGTATTGATCCCTTCGCCCGCCATTGCCTGTACGCACGCAGTCCATCGGACGGGACTATAGATCTGCTCGACCATCAATTGCTTGATGGCGGCCGGATCAGATTCTGTTTTGGCGTGCACATTGTGCACGACGGGGACCTCTGGGGACCGGAACTCTATCGCATCAATTTGTGGCGCGAGCTTTTCAGCCGCTGGACGCATCAGTTCCGTGTGAAACGGCGCACTCACCGGCAGCGGCATGGCCCGCTTTGCACCGGCAGCCTTACAGGCCTCGATGGCACGGGAAACCGCGGCACTGCTGCCGGCAATAACCACCTGGCCATGCGAGTTATAGTTCACCGCAGCAACGACTTCACCCTGAGCGGATTCGGCGCAGGCCGCCTCCACCGCAGCATCTTCGAGACCGATTACAGCCGCCATGGCTCCCTCACCCGCAGGCACAGCTTCCTGCATCAGGCGGCCGCGCTCACGGACCAGGCGCACGGCATCCGGGAATGCGAGCACACCGGAGCAAACCAGTGCAGACCACTCGCCCAGGCTATGACCGGCCATGCGGGCCGGAGATATGCCGCCCCGCGCAACCCAGGCGCGATAGAGCGCGACACTTGCCGTCAGGAGAAGTGGTTGGGTCCGCTCAGTGAGATTGATATCTGCCTGCTGACCGTTCTGGCACAGATCCCAGAGGTCATACCCGAGGGCCTCTGAGGCTTCGGAAAATGTCGCCGGGACTTCGGGGAATTCTTTGGCCGCATCCGCGAGCATGCCGATCTGCTGCGAACCCTGGCCAGGAAAAACGAAGGCGAGCCGTTCACTGGTCATGGAACATCCTTTAACCTGGTTGGCGAAACGGGGTCTCTACCGAGTCAGGTTGCGAGGGCCCGACTCAGTCGACTGGCCAGATCTGCCTCGGCAACCTCTTTGGCGGTAATCAGTGCCCGGAAAAACGCCTCACTACTGGCGCCCCCGTGGCTCTTGATCACGTTACCTCTGACCCCCAAAAAGCTGGCGCCATTATAGCGGGCGGGTTCTACCTGTGTACGCCATTTTCGCAACAGTTTTATGGCCAATTGGCCAAAAAACCGCTTGAATAGACTCTTGCGCTCGATGGTGAACGCCTTTTGACCCATGAGTCTGATGACACCCTCTGCGGATTTCATGGCTACATTGCCCATCAAACCGTCACAGACGACGACATCCGCCACACCGGTAAAAATATCGTGGCCCTCGACGAAACCGAAGTAGTCGATGCCGGGCTCCGACTCGAAGAGCTCAGCGGCGCGCCGAATCTCTTCTGTGCCCTTGTGCGCCTCAGCGCCGATATTCAGCAGAGCGACCCTCAGCTGGCGTTTGCCGGTATGGACTTTCTGCGCCTCGATACCCATTCGCGCGAACTGGACGAGGTCTTCAGCAGAGCAGTCGATATTTGCGCCCAGGTCGAGAAGAAAGCAGGAACCGGATTCCGCCGGCAGAGACTTGCCCAGCGCGGGGCGCCGCACACCCTCAATCGTGCCCAGAAGGCTACGGCTGAGCGCCAGAAGTGCCCCGGTATTGCCCGAGGTCACCATGGCATCGGCCTCTTCACTGGCAACCGCCTGGAGCGCGCACGCCATAGAGGAGTCGCGTTTTCTGCGGAGAGCATGCACGGGGTTGCACTGCTGGGTTACGACCTGCTCGCAGGGCACAACTTCCAGCCGGTCGGCTATAGAGGAGAAATGGAATTCTTGGAGAAGGTCCTGAAGCTGAGATGAGGGACCGTAGAGCTTCAGCGCCGCCTCAGGGAATCGCTGAAGAAATCTTATGCAGGCCGGAACGACAGAGCGGGGACCTAAGTCCCCGCCCATCGCATCCACGGCCAATCGTAATTGGCTGGACAAACTTTACTCTTCTTCAGAGCCGCCGACATCGATCACCTTGCGACCACGGTAAAAACCGTCTTTGGTCACGTGGTGACGACGATGCTTTTCGCCGGTGGTCGGATCGACGGACAGAGTCGCACCTGCGCCCAGAGCATCGTGGGAACGACGCATACCGCGACGGGAACGAGTCTTTTTGTTTTGCTGAACAGCCATGGCTTGCTCCTAAAATAACCAAATTACACTGGAACCGGGGCGCCTACCGGCGAGCCCAACCCGTCGGCAACCACTAGGATTTATCCGACGAACCCTTCAACTGTTCCAGCACTTTAAAGGGGTTTTCCCGCTGCTCTTCCTCCCCCTGGGGCTCATCTCCGAACTGGAACTTGTCCCGGGGGACACACTCCTCTTCGTGATAGGCCACCATGGGCAGGTTGAGCAAAATCTCATCTTCGAGGACCTGATACAGGTTGAGCTCATCGCCCTCCTGAATCACAGGGTCCAGGTCCTTGGGCAGTAACTTGCCCTGCTCCTCAGACCAAACTATTCCCCAGTGCACTTTCGCCTCGACGGACTCAGGCATTGGTTGCAGGCAGCGCTGACAGAGCAGCTGCACGTCACAGCTTACCTTGCCCTCGACCACCATATGCCGGTTCAGGTCGCGACCAAAAACCAGCTCCGCATGCACGTCTCCGTCAACTGACTCTACCGTCGAACGCAGCCTTTCCAGGCCGTCGACAGGCACGATGCCAGAGAGCTCCTGATCCCGCTGTACCAGTTTGCGCGCATCCACGATCCTGGGGATCGCGGCGGACGCCTGCTGCTTTGTACTTCCAGCCATTCTCAGAGCCTCCCTGAACACCTGCGGCAAGGGCCCCTCTGAGCGGCCGGCGGCACCTTTGAGCGCAGCGCGAACACTGGGGGTATCGACACAAGCGCGCAATTCTATGGACTCGCCATACCCTTGTCAAAACAATTCAACCGCCGCTACATTGACCGCCACACGGCGCCATCTGGGCGGCCAACACAGGAGAAAACCATGCCCCGCTCCATGATTCTAGCTTCCAGCTCACCTTACCGCCGGCAGCTGCTGGAACAGCTCGGCCTGCCGTTCCAGTGTGCTGCCCCACATATAAAGGAAGAAGCATTGCCCGGTGAGGGAGCCGAGGCACTTGCCCGGCGCCTGGCAGCAGAAAAAGCCACAGCCCTGGGCGCCCGCTTTCCGGACGCCCTTATCATAGGCTCCGACCAGGTTGCCGAGCTCGACGGTCGCCCCCAGGGCAAGCCGGGGAACCTGGAGAACGCCATCAGGCAGCTCCAGGCATGCAGCGGCAGGAAGGTGAATTTCCATACCGGGATCAGCGTGCTGGATACCACCAGCGGCAGGCAGCACACGGAAGTCGAGAAATTCACCGTTTACTTTCGAGATCTGCCAGAACAGCAGATTCTCAACTATCTGGAGCGCGAACAGCCCTTCGACTGCGCAGGCTCATTCAAAGTGGAAGGATTGGGCATCGCTCTTTTCGAAAAAATGGAAGGTTCTGACTACAACTCCCTGATTGGCCTTCCATTAATTCGACTGGTCACCCTGCTGACTGAATTTGGCCTCAACCCCCTCGATACTCATTGAGCCGCCAACAGGATGCGCGGGGCGTCAGGGCACCAGCGGCGGCCAGCTCAACAGTTCTGAAAAGTGATCGATAATGGCACGGGGCCCGCAGGCCTGCAGCCGCTCAGGGTGATGCACACCGTAACTGACACCAATGGAGGCCATATCCAGGGCGCCGGCCATCTGCAGGTCGTATACCGTGTCCCCCACCATCACCGCTTCCTGCACCGGAATGCCGGTTTCCTGCAGAAGCTCCCGCAGCATGCGGGGGTGCGGCTTGGATGCGGTTTCATCGGCACAGCGACTGGCCTCAAACAGCGCCCCCAACCCGTGGTCCTCGAACTCTCGATTGAGTCCCCGCCGACTCTTGCCTGTCGCAACCGCAAGCCGATGCCCATCGCTCTGCAACCTGTCCAGGGTGTCCAGCACCCCATCGAATAGAGGAAGCGGGTCGCTCCGCGCGGCCATCCATTCGTCGGCGTAAAACTGACGCATCTGCTCCCGCTGCTCCATGGACGCCTCGGGGAACAGGGTGCTGACCGCCTCGGGCAGCCCAAGGCCAATGATATTGCCCACCACTTCCGGGTGCAGCACCGGCAGCCCAGCTCGATCTGCAGCCCGCTGCATGCAGGCAACAATGCGAGCCTCCGAATTACAGACAGTGCCGTCCCAGTCCAGAATTACCAACATCCAGTTCGCCCTATCGTGCTTTCCCAGTTCACCACAAGCTCACCACAATGGCCGCCCAGCGCCCTTGTCACCCGGAGGTGCGGACATCGCCACCTGCGCGCAGCGCCGATACCACGGACTCCAGCTCCGCCGAAAGCGGCGCCTCGACCCTGACTTTCTGCCCTCCGGGAAGGGTGCAGCCCACGACCGCAGAATGAAGAAACAGGCGCTTCAGGCCCACACCCCGGAAAGCCCGGTTAACCTCGTCCGAGGTGTATTTTGCATCCCCGGCGAGCGGGCAACCCACAAATTGCGCATGCACACGGATCTGGTGAGTACGCCCGGTAACGGGCTCAGCCGCCAGCAGTGTGGCCCCGGCGAAACGCTCCAGAACCTGAAAACGGGTTTCACTGGGCTTCCCTTCCGGGTGCACTGAAACCATGCGCTCACCACTTTTCAGCGTATTCTTCTTCAGCGGCGCCTCAACCACCTTACGCCCCCGCGGCCACTTCCCCGCCGCCAGCGCCAGATAGGACTTTTCCATGCGCCCCGCCCTCAGCTCCGCCTGCACATGCTTCAACACGGCACGCTTGCGAGCCACCATAATTGCCCCGCTGGTATCCCTGTCGAGGCGGTGCACCAGCTCAATAAACGGACTGGCCGGGAACATCTGCCGCAGCACCTCGATGAGCCCAAGCCTCACGCCGCTGCCACCATGTACCGCGAGCCCCGCTGGCTTGTTGATCACCAGCAGTCCAGCCTCATCATAGAGTATGGATTCTTCCACCAGCTGGCGCAGCTGGTCTCCCACCACCGGGGCAGGAGCCTGCTCTGCTGTGCGAACTGGGGGTACGCGCACAACATCCCCGGCCTGCAGCTTGTATTCCGCCTTGATGCGGCCCTTGTTCACCCGCACCTCGCCCTTGCGGAGGATCCGGTAGATGCGCGAGCGCGGCACGCCTTTGAGTCGCGCCTGCAGGAAATTGTCGATCCGCTGGCCGGCCAGCTCTTCGGGAACGGTCAGGAACTGAACGCCGGAGGTGGCTGCATCTGGGCGGGTGGTGGGTTCGCCGGCTTTGGGGGCTCGGGCGGAGGGGTGTTTACTTCGCATCGGCGAATGATACCGGCAGCAGCCACCCAATTGAAGCATTCCCGACCCCGTGCTATATTCGGCCGGCCTGAATTGGGCTGGTTTTCGGCGATGTGCGGCACTTTGATGTAGCCACAGGCATCGCTCCAGAGAAAATACCGCCAATCGGCCGGTGCGTGCCAACAGCACGTCATCAACAAAACTCTGCCGGCCAGGTCGCTCCCCTGACAAGATTTTGGAGCACCTCGCTGGCCAAAAGGTCCCGCCACCGGCGGGTAATTATGCGAAGGTAAGACGGGCTGAAGCCCGCAGCGCTTGAATAAAGACTCAATCAGTTACGTCCCGCTCTGTCGACAGATGCCAGCGACCGCACTGGCAACCGGAAAGCATCGGTAACCCGGCTTCCGGAGACACAAAATACAGGACCAGAGGGCCCGGCCAAAAGCCAGCCGGAACAGAGCCTCGAAAGACGTAAACCTCGCCGCCCGCATTATCGAGACCGAGGGGCGGCGCCCGGGAGTACCGCCTCCAAGAGGCATGAGCGAAACCGGGTAGTACTGACATAGGGTGCTAAAGGTACCAACGGGCGTGGCGATAGCGTGCGCGCCCGGAGTTTAAGCAGTGAGACTGCCCAAATTTCCGTCTGCCGATGGCAGAACCCGGAAAACGGCGATCCCCTGCCCGCCCCACGCCTGTGCGCGGGGCTACAAAGAGCCTGCGAACTTCAGTGTCTTCCTTTGCTCAATGCAAGGACTAACGACACGCATGAAGAGAATGCTGATCAACGCAACTCAACCAGAAGAGTTGCGTGTTGCCCTGGTCGATGGCCAGTGGCTGTATGACCTGGACATCGAAAACCGCACCCGCCAGCAGAAAAAGGCCAACATTTACAAGGGTAAGATTACCCGCGTAGAGCCCTCTCTCGAGGCCGCCTTCGTCGATTACGGTGAAGAGCGCCACGGCTTCCTGCCGCTCAAAGAAATTTCCCGCGAGTACTTCCTGAAGCAACCCAAGGACATCGAGGGTCGCGTCAAGATCAAAGACGTGGTTAAGGAAGGCATGGAAGTCATTGTCCAGGTGGACAAGGAAGAGCGTGGCAACAAGGGCGCCGCCCTCACCACCTTTATCAGCCTTGCCGGCCGCTACCTGGTGCTGATGCCCAACAATCCGCGTGCCGGCGGCATCTCCCGGCGCATCGAAGGCGACGAGCGCTCCGATCTGCGCGATGCACTTTCCGAGGTCGAAGTACCGTCCGGCATGGGCATCATCGTGCGGACCGCGGGTGTCGGCCGTAGCGGCGAAGAGCTGCAGTGGGACCTCAACTACCTTCTGCAACTCTGGGACGCGATCAAGCAGGAAGCCGATACCACCAAAGCTCCCCATTTCCTGTTCCAGGAAAGCAACGTCATCATTCGCGCCATCCGCGACTACATGCGCGACGATATCGGCGAAGTCATTGTTGACGACAAGGGCGCCTACCAGCTGGCCGCGGAGTTCGCCCGCCAGGTAATGCCGCAGTACGCCAGCAAAGTGAAGTACTACGAAGACGCCATCCCCCTCTTCAATCGCTACCAGATCGAGAGCCAGATCGAGACCGCCTTCGAGCGTGAAGTGAAGCTGCCCTCCGGCGGCTCCATCGTAATCGATGTGACCGAAGCCCTGGTCTCCATCGATATCAACTCCTCTCGTGCCACCAAAGGCGGCGATATCGAGGAAACGGCCCGCAACATCAACCTGGAAGCGGCTGACGAGATCGCCCGCCAGCTGCGCCTGCGGGACATGGGTGGCCTGGTGGTCATCGATTTTATCGACATGCAGAACAAGTCCAACCAGCGCGAAGTGGAAAAGCGCATGGACAAGGCACTGAGCATGGACCGCGCCCGCGTCCAGATCGGCCGCATCTCGCGCTTCGGCCTGCTGGAGATGTCCCGTCAGCGCCTGCGCCCGTCTCTGGGCGAAACCACTTTCCGTGTCTGCCCCCGCTGCAGCGGCCAGGGCACCATCCGCGGCACCAAATCTCTGGCCCTGTCCATTCTGCGACTGGTCGAGGAAGAGGCGAAGAAAGAGCGCAGTGCTGAAATTCGCGCTATCTGCCCGGTAAACGTTGCCACCTACCTGCTCAACGAGAAGCGCGGCGCAATCTCCCAGATCGAGTCCCGCAACAAGACCCGCGTGGTCGTGGTTCCCAACGCCGAGCTGGAAACCCCGCACTTCGAAGTGCAGCGACTCCGCGACGATGACGCGACAACCCTGGAAACCTCTTACAAGATTTCCGGGACGCTCGAGGAAGCCGCCAAGGCGGAAGAGGAGCCACTGCGTCCGGTAGCCCAGCCAGCGGTACAGCAGATCGCACATACCGCGCCGGCACCGACTCCGGTCGAGAAGCCGAAAAAACAAAAGAAGCCAAAGGAAGAGAAAAAGGCAGAGCCCGGCCTGTTACAGCGTCTGCTGACGGCCATTGCGTCCCTGTTCTCAACCGAGGAAGACACCACCAAGAAACACAAGAAGTCCAAGGGCCGCGGTAAGAACTACCAGCAGCAGCGCAACCGCAATCAGCGCCGTGGTGGCGGCCGAGGTAATCGTGGCTCTCGCCGTCGCGCAGAGGGTCGCGGTGAAGGGCGAGCTGAAGGTCGCGAGGAAGGCGAGAAGCGTGAACAGTCCCGTGAGGATAAGCGCGCGGACAAGCGTGACGAGCGCAAGGAAGACAAACGCGAAGAGTCCAAGGAAACCAGCGCCGAGCGCCCGCAGGGCCAGCGCCGTCGCCGCCGCCGTCGCGGTGGTGAGGGCCGTCGTCGTCGCGAGGAGCAGCAGACGACCACGACCGAAACGGTAGAAACCAAAGCCGAAGAAGTCGTGCAGGAGAAGGCAGAGACTTCAGACGAGCAACGCCCGGCACGCCGCCCCAGCAATGTTCGCGGCCGTCCACAACCTCGCCGTCGTGGCCGTCGCGGTGGCAACGCCGCTGCCGCCGCTGTCGCCCAGAGCCAGGAAGAGCTGGAGCGCGAAGTGAACGAGGCGATTGACGAGGCTGAAGGCGAAGCAAAGATCTCCGCCGACAAGCAGCGCTCGCGGGGTGACAGCGAACAGCCCGCCGAGACCAAAAAGCCTGCCGAGGCGAAAAAGCGCCCCCAGGAATCTGGCAAGGCCCCTGCTCAGGAGTCCGAAAAGAAGGAAGCGGTTGCCAAAGAGCAGCAGCCCAAAGCCCCCAAGGCAGAGCCTGAAGGTGCGAAGGCAGAAGCCGCTACCGCGGAGCAACCGGAGGCCAAGCCTGCCCAAAGCCCCGCGCCCGAGGTCGCTACCACAGCCGAGACCGAAGCACCTTCTGCCCAGGAAGAGACTCCGGTGAAGGCCACTGGAAGCGAGCCCGAGCTGAAGGAAACCGCAACCGCAGAAAGTCCTGTCGAGGAGGTTCCCACCCCCGAGGCAGCAAGCGAGGAGCAGGCTGCAGCAGAACCTCACGAAACCGGCGCAGCAACGCTGGACTACGCCACCGCCGAAGCCGAGGAGTTTGCACTGGACGTCGCCGCCGAGGAGGCCCTCCCCGCCACCAGTGAGGAGTCGGTCGAAACCGCCGGTGCAGCAGTTGCAACACGGGCCAGTAACGACCCCCGCGTCAATCCGAAACCGCTGCAGGAGTTCGCGATCGTCACGGAACACCGTGATCTCGGCGAACTGCGACCGCTGGATACCGCACAGCCCGCGAATATCCAGCACCAGCCGCGCCAACTGAAGCGTCCTGCCAACGACCCGCGCCTCGCGCGCCAGGCTGAGCAGGCCAACGACAGCGCCAGTGACGTCGAGGCGGGTTAACGCCTGAGGGTTAGCCGTCATTTTGTTCAAAAATGCGGCTAACTTATTGAACTACCTAAAAAAATCCCCGACGCACTTGTACCGGTCACAACGACCGGTATAATGCGCCGGACAAATTGGTGGGGTGGCTGAGTGGTCGAAAGCGGCGGTCTTGAAAACCGTTGACTGTAACAGGTCCCAGGGTTCGAATCCCTGCCCCACCGCCATATAAAGAAACCCGGCTCCTGCCGGGTTTTTTTGTATGGTGCCGGGGTAGATTTGGATGAGAGCCCACGTTCGACTCGGAGGGCGCCAGCCCGGAGAGCCGCGAGTGCAGCGAAGCGCATCCCTGCCCCACCGCCATATAAAGAAACCCGGCTCCTGCCGGGTTTTTTTGTATGGTGCCGGGGTAGATTTGGATGAGAACCCCGTTCGAGCCGACCAATTTGCAAAGGAAATTGGGACGCCGGAGTATACAACGGTGGGCCGGAGGCCCGAGTGCCCTGCACGAGTCCAGCGGGCGCAGCCCGCGGAGACCAGCGAGCGCAGGAAGCTACCCGGAGGGCGCCAGCCCGGAGAGCCGCGAGCGCAGCGAAGCGCATCCCTGCCCCAAGACAAACCGGAATAGCGCCGACCCGTCATTCCCCCCAGACCCGAGGGCACCACAGCCCAGGCACTCACAGCCAGCGGTTGAACCACCTCTTTTACTACAATGCTGACGAACACCCAGTGCCACGGGGATCACACAACATGAAAGCAAGACTCAGGCCTGATATCGCCTTGGCGGCGCTACTATGCGTCTCGCTTCCCTTATCGGGAATGGCCTCCGAAGGTGAAGTTTCCGGTGACCAGGTCAGTGTCGACATTGCCAACTATGTGCGCGCTGAATCCGACCATATGGTGCGCCAGAACATGAAAGCCGGAACCAGGTTCGGCGAATTCACACACCTGCGTGAGCCCACGACCCCGGATAACCAACCGGTCATCCGCATGAACCAGGACACGCTTTACTCAACCACGGTCCTGGACCTCTCCAAGCCCGTTGAAATTACCCTGCCGGAGGTCGGTGACCGCTACATGTCCCTGCACGTGGTCAACCAGGACCACTACATGTTCATGAAGTCAGAGCCGGGGACCTATAAGCTGACCAGGGATGAGGTAGGCACCCGTTTCGCTCTGGTAACAGTCCGTACCTTTTATGACGCCAGCAAGCCCGATGACCTGGCAAAAGCCCACGCTGCACAGGATCGACTGGTCTTGAGTGGCGGTGGCAAGGGTCCTTTCGAGGCGCCCAACTGGGACCACGAGGATCTCAAGGTCGCGCGCCAGGCGCTGAACAACCTTGCCACTCTGGGCTACGAATCGACTTATGCATATGGCGCCAGGGATGAGGTGCGCCCCATCGATCACCTGGTGGGTACAGCCGCAGGCTGGGGCGGCCTGCCGCGCACTGCCGCCTATTATGAAGTGGGTAGCGTAGAAGCCAATGACGGCAAGACCCCCTATTCTGTGACGGTCAAGAATGTTCCGGTGGACGCCTTCTGGTCCATCACTGTCTATAACGCCGACGGCTACCTCGAGGCCAATGAGGTCGGCCGCAACAGTTTCAACAATTTCTCTGCCACCCCGAACGACGACGGTTCCATCACCATAAATTTCGGAGGTGATCCCGACAGCATTAACCACCTGCCGATCACTGATGGGTGGAACTATGCGGTTCGCATGTATCAACCGCGGAAGGAGATATTAGAGGGCACGTGGAAATTTCCTGAATTAGAGCCCGTAAAATAGCCAAGGCGCGCCTCCCTACTCGGCTTCCCTGACTCCTCTGCCGAGTCTTCCGCGCCGACCCATTCGCCCGATGCCCAGGAGAATTCTGACCTAAAGGTGGTCCCTGGGACAGAACGATTCCGGATTTCCAACCCCGCCCGAGCACACCAGAGTTGTTCCAAACGTCTATACCTTTTATCTGAGGCAAATTTTACTGGCTACGGCTGCCCCGCACCGCCAGTGGGAACTGATTTTCCGCTGTCACTGACCAGGGACCACAGACTCTTATGCACAACCCCAAATCCTCATTTGAGACATCCAAGGCCACGCCTGAGGAGGCCAAGCTCAAGGCCGTGGTGTTCTACTCCTCGGTCGTTGGCATCGTGCTCTTCTCGCTCTGGGCCATGTTGTTCACCGACCAGGCCAGCGAAGTCATTTACGGTGTTCTGGCCTGGATATCCGGCAGCTTTGGCTGGTTTTACTTCCTGGCCATTGTCTCCTACCTGGTGTTTGTCATTTTCATTGCTGTCTCCAAGTACGGCGATATCAAGCTGGGGCCAGATCATGCCGAACCGGAATTCAATGTGGTGACCTGGGCCGCCATGTTGTTTGCCGCAGGTATCGGTATTGACCTGATCTTTTACTGCATCGTGGAGCCGGTCACCCAGTTCCTCGGGCCACCGGTTGGGGAAGGCGGTACCGAGGAGGCGGCACGCAACGCCATGGCCATCACTTATCTTCACTGGGGCCTGTCCGGCTGGGGTGTCTACAGCCTGGTGGGTATGGCGCTGGCATTTTTCAGCTACCGCTACGGCCTGCCACTGAATATCCGTTCCTCTCTCTATCCCCTGTTTGGCAAACGTATCGAAGGTCCCATTGGCAATTCGGTGGATATCGCCGCAGTGCTGGGTACCGTGTTTGGCGTGGCGACCAGCCTCGGCATCGGTATCATCCAGCTGAACTTCGGCCTCAAGTACATGTTCGGCATACCGGAGGGTACCGGCACCCAGGCGGTGCTGGCGGTCCTGATTGTGGTGTTTGCGGCAATTTCAGCCGCAACCGGGGTGGAACGCGGCATCCGACGGCTGTCAGAATTCAACATGCTGCTGGCGATCCTGCTGATGCTGTTCGTGCTCTTCAGTGGCCAGACACGGTTCTTGCTGGATGCCTTTGTCACCAATATGGGTGATTACATCCAGAACTTCGTACAGATGTCATTCAACACCTTTGCCTTCGACCCGCCCCAGGACTGGCTGAATGCCTGGACCATCTTCTTCTGGGCCTGGTGGATAGCCTGGGGCCCCTTTGTCGGCCTGTTCCTCGCACGGATTTCCCGCGGGCGCACCATCCGGGGCTTTGTTGCCGGCACCCTGATCCTGCCGTTCATGTTCATGGCGGCGTGGATGTCCATCATGGGTAACTCCGCGATCGACCTGGTGATGGGCGGAGCCGCTGAGTTTGGCGAGCAGGCGGTCGCCAAGCCGGGGTCAGCCATCTACCTGTTCCTGGAGAAACTGCCCTGGACCACGTTGACAACCATTGTGGTCACCATCCTTGCGATCGTGTTCTTTGTCACCTCGGGTGACTCCGGTTCCCTGGTGCTCTCCAACCTCACCAGCAAGCTGCATGACCCGAACCACGACGCGCCCCCCTGGATGCGCATCCTGTGGGCCGCCATCATCGGTATCGTCACTCTCGCGCTGTTGATGACCGGCGGCCTTGGGGCATTGCAGAGTGCCGTGGTAATCATGGGCCTGCCCTTTGCCTTCGTGCTGGTGCTGATGATGATCGGCCTCTACCGTGCCCTGCGGCTCGAAGGTCTCAAGGCCGCCAGTATGCAGGATGCCCTGTCGGGCCACCTTTCAGGCCGCACCATGTCGCCGGAAGGCAAGAGTAACTGGGCCCAGCGCCTGTCCCGTGCGATGAGCTTCCCCACTCACAAGCAGGTGGAGCAGTTCATAGAGGAAAGGGTTCGTCCCGCGCTGGAAGCGGTGAAGGAGGAGCTGGAAGGAAGGGGGCACCCTGTGCGCGTGCATGGCGGCAAAGGCGATGACCTGCACCTGGCACTGGATGTCAGCCTCGGCGAAGAGGTGGACTTCACATACGCGGTCTGGCCGCGTGAATGCGCGATGCCTGCGTTTACCGTGCGCGCCGAGAAGCCCCGCTCCAGTTATTACCGGCTGGAGCCACATCTGCGCCAAGGCGGCCTAACCTATGACCTGATGGGCTACACCAAGGAGCAGCTTATCGGGGATGTCGTCGACCACTTTGAGGCGCACATGCAGTACCTGCACATGAAGCGCGAGCTGGCCAACCGCACCCCTGGCGAAGAGGGCGAGCCGGGTGCAAGCTGAGGAAAGCCGATGACTGAAGAGCAGTTCGACCAGACGTTTGACTACATCGTTGTCGGTGCAGGCTCAGCCGGCTCGGTGCTGGCCAACCGCCTGACCGAAAACAAGGATCACAGCCTGCTGCTGCTGGAGTTCGGGGGTAAAGACAATTCCATTTTTATCCGGATGCCCTCTGCCTTTTCGATTCCGCTGAATATGCCGAAATACGACTGGGAGTTTTACACCGAGCCAGAGCCTGGTCTGCACGGAAGGAGGATTCATCAGGCAAGGGGTAAAGTCATCGGTGGCTCCTCCTCCATTAATGGTATGGCCTTTGTGCGCGGCTGTGCGGGTGATTTCGAGGAGTGGGCTGATCACGGGGCAAATGGCTGGGGCTACACCGACGTGTTGCCCTATTTTCGCCGGGCAGAAACCTGTGTCTACGGCGCCGACGACTATCGCGGCGGCAAAGGGCCGATCACAACCTGTAACGGCAACAATATGCAAAACCCGCTTTACCGGGCATTCATCGAAGCCGGCAAGCAAGCGGGTTACGGGTTCACAGAAGACTATAACGGATACCGCCAGGAAGGCTTTGGCAAGATGGATATGTCGGTGCGCGATGGCGTTCGCTGCTCCACCGCGCTCGCCTACCTGAAACCAGCCCTCCAGCGCAGTAACCTGACGCTAAAGATGCACGCGCTCACCACCAGAGTGATCATGGATGGCAAGCGCGCCGTCGGGGTCGAATATCGACAGGGTGGAAAGACATTCCGCGCGCGAGCGCAGCGTGAAGTTATTCTTTCTGCCAGCGCCTTCAACTCCCCCAAGCTGCTTATGCTGTCCGGGATCGGTCCAGCGGAACACCTGAAAGAACATGGGATCGAGGTTGTCCACGACCTGCCCGGGGTAGGACAGAACCTGCAAGACCACCTGGAAGTATGGGTGCAACAGGAATGCAAACAGAAAATCACACTCAACGGTTGGCTTGGGCCACTCGGTAAAGCCTGGATCGGGATCAACTGGCTACTTTTCAAGCGGGGCCTCGGGGCCACCAATCACTTCGAGTCCAATGGCTATATCCGCTCCCGCGCCGGGCTCAAGTGGCCCGACGTGCAATACCATTTTCTGGCCGGCGCTATTGCCTATGACGGCTCCAGTGCCGTCAAGGGGCATGGTTTTCAAGTTCACCTGGGTTGCAACAAACCACTCAGCCGGGGCTGGGTCAAACTCAAGTCTGCAGATCCGGCCCAGGCTCCGGAAATGGTTTTCAATTATTTTCATCGGGAAGAGGACAAGCAGGCATTTCGCTCGGCCCTTCACTTCACCCGCGAGATATTCGCCCAGGAAGCCATGGACCCCTATCGTGGGCGAGAGATTGCCCCGGGCCCGGATGTCCAGTCAGACGATGAAATTGACAACTGGCTCGCCGAGTCTTCAGAAACTGCTTACCATCCCGCAGGTAGCTGTCGGATGGGCACTGATGAAATGGCCGTGGTCGATCCGGAGTGCCGGGTACACGGTATTGAACAACTCCGCGTGATCGATTCCTCGATCATGCCGACGGTGACCAATGGCAACCTGAACGCTCCTACCATCATGATTGGTGAAAAAGGCGCTGATCATGTACTCGGCAAGGGATTGCTGCCGCCATCTGAAGCGGACAGCTATGCTGCCAAGTCATGGGAAGATCGCCAGAGAGAAGGTGAACCCCAACGACCGCTGAAATAGCCCTCTTGAAATAGGGCGATTTCAATAAGGCACTTTTACCAGGCGACCTGGGAACGAGCATTCACAGTCAGGAGCTGCCGGATGAAAACCTGGCACTTCGAGCCCGCCCCTGTAGCCCAGCAGCACAAGAGTATCGGGTAGGCACAAGAGAACCAGCTGAGGCTAGTAAGGGGCGTCTACATCGCCCTCAGCCACATAAACGGTCTTGAACTTGGCGTAATGCTCAAACGCCCGCCGGCTGTTCTCTTTGCCAATTCCCGACTGTTTGAAGCCGCCAAACGGCATCTCCACAGGCGTCAAATTGTAGGCATTGATCCAGACTATGCCGGCCTCGATGCCGGCCGCAACGCGGTGGGCGCGCTGGATATCGCTGGTAAACACCCCGCCAGCCAGTCCAAACTCCGTGCTGTTGGCCCGTTTCAGCACTTCCTCTTCGTCAGTAAAAGTGAGTATTGAGAGCACCGGGCCAAATATTTCCTCCTGCACGATGGTCATGTCATCGGTGAGGCCGTCAAAAATGGTCGGTTGCACGAAGTTGCCCTTTTCATAACCCGACACATCGGCCCGGCCTCCACCAACCAGTACCTTACCGCCCTCCTCTTTACCTTTTTCCATGTAGTCCAGGACACTCTGCATATGGTCCGCACTGATCATCGGGCCTACATCCGTGCTTGCATCGAGCGGATCACCAAGCTTCAGCTTTTTGGTCCTGGCTACCAACTTCTCAACAAAGGCACTCTTGATCTTTTCGTGAACAAATACCCGGGTGCTGTTGGTGCAAATCTGCCCCTGTGTGTAGAAGTTTCCGAGCATTGCCGCCCCGACGGCGTTATCGAGGTGCGCATCATCAAACACGATCAGCGGGGATTTTCCACCCAGCTCCAGGGTCACGGATTTGAGAGTGTCCGCTGCAGCTTTCATCACGACCTTTCCGGTCCCCACCTCCCCGGTCAGGGAGACTTTAGCGACTGCAGGATGCGTCGTGAGGGACTTCCCTGTCTCGGCAAAGCCCTGAACCACATTGAAGACACCGTCGGGCAAACCGACCTCTTTAAATAGCTCTGCAAGGCGCAGGGCGGACAGAGGGGTCAGTTCGGCGGGTTTGAACACCATGGCATTGCCTGCAGCCAGCGCCGGTGCGGCCTTCCAGGCGGCAATCTGCAGGGGGTAGTTCCAGGCACCGATACCGGCACAGATACCAAGCGGCTCCGGTCGCGTGTAGAAGAAACCACCCGGCACGTCCTGATACTCTCCCTGCAATGACGCCGCCTGTCCGCCGAAATATTCGAGACAGTCCGCCGCAGAACCCACATCCGCCTCCGGGGTCTCGGCCAGGGGCTTTCCTCCATCGAGGGACTCCAGCCGTGCCAGCTCATCACAGTGTTCCCTGAGCAGGTATGCCGTGCGCACCAGTATGCGACCCCGCTCAGCACCGGACATGCCTGCCCACTCAGCCTGCCCTTCACGTGCCGACTGGATCGCCCGTTCCACATCCTCCTTTCCGGCCAGGGCCACTCTGCAGATCACCGCACCGGAGGCGGGGTTGATCGATTCAAAATACTCCCCTCCCGCAGGCTCAACATACTTTCCATGTATCCATAACAGTCGATCATCCAGTTCCGACATGGGGCGTCTCCAGGGAATAGATTTTTTGGCGCCTTAAAAGGGGCTTTTACGGTATTGGTGTCTAATTGGTATCTAGAGGAGCTAAGCCGTCCAACACCTCAGAAGTTGCGGGTAATTCCGAGCACAAACTCTCCATCAGTGAGCTTACGGCTGGCCAGGAATGGGTCGACGCCGTCGGTGTCGTGCCAGCGCAGACCAATACTCCAGTCCTCAATGGCCCAGTCGATGCCCACATCCCAGTAGACGAAATCCAGGTAGTCGAAGGAGGAGTCAAAAGCCTGCTCACCGACTCTCAGGGAAGCCGATACATTTTTGGGGAACTGGTACGCCAATGTCACCTCGTAGGCAATTCCACTGACATCGTCGAGGAAGTCTTCGCCGAAGTAGTTTTCCGCATACCAGACACTGGGTGTGATGGAGAACTTGTCTTTGGTATAGGTGACGTAGACATAGATCTCCCCATAGTCGAGATCAAATGCGGATTTCGGATAGTTGTAGGACCAGTAGCCGATGTCGAAACTGAAGTCACTCTCGCCAAAGTTACCGGCAAAACCGATGTAAGGGTCTAGCTCCATGCTGTTGCCAGGCCCGCCAAAGTTGGTATTCGATGCCCAGAGCCCGGCATAGAATCCTACATCATGGGACCAATTGATATCCCCCTGCACCTGCGGCCCATCATTCGAATTGGAGATACTGCGAAACATGTAGTTTGAAGACAGCAGAACACTACCGCCAAAGGTGCCAAGGGAGTTCTCTACCTCAGGTTCCGGCTCTCCCGTAGCCTCCGCCCAGCAATGCAGCGGGAAGAAGAAGCCCAGGAACCACAGGCCCAACACAGACCAGGGGACACGTCTCGTTTTTAAATTCCACATAAACTCTTCCATGAATCATCATTGCAGCTGAACAAAGAAATTTTTCCTAAAGATTAGTTATATGTGACCCAAACTTATTTTCAATATTCCAGCACAGGCTGGCGCGACCTCCATTTGAGGGGCGGTTGAAACTTCCGGCCGAGAGCTCCAGCAAGCGATATTTTGTAACCGGACATGCCTAATCTTCGCTGCTCACTCCCACATCTCCCCGTCTCTCTCGTCGAGCGCACAGTAGTGAATACTTGTATGGGCACGGCCCGTACTGAGTTCGCTTGAAGAAAAAGCAGGGGCATGGCGCCGGTTCGATTTAGTCGCAAGCGTGGAGCTACCACCGAACGAGCTTGCAAGGCGTTGTCTAGTCTTTAACGTGAAAGGCTACAACCCACCCTCCGGAGTCATTCCAAAACGGCATAATGACGGCAAAGAATAGATATATATTGTTTCTTGCAGGCTGTGTGCTGATTGTGACACTCGCGATCGGGCTACTGTTGTATTTTGACCTGGACGACCAGTTAATCGAGCTATTGCAGTGGCTCGACAGCAAGGGGTGGCAAGCAAGCCTGCTGTTTATTCTGATCATGGCCCTGGCAGTTGTGGCACTCGCGCCCGGTGTCATCTTCACCATGGGCGCGGGATTTGTCTTTGGTGTGGTGAAAGGCACTTTGTTCGTTGTGATCGGTACGACCCTGGGGGCCACCCTTGCCTTCCTCATTGCGCGCTATCTGTTTGGTGAGCGTCCCTCACGATGGCTGATGTCCCATGTTCGGCCGCCAAACCTGGGAGAAGTCATGCGCAGGGAGGGCTGGCGCATGATCATGTTTACCCGTCTGGTGCCACTTTTTCCGTTCAAATTATCGAACTACTTTTTTGGACTGACGCCGGTGCGCCTCAAGGATTTCGTGATCGGTAATTTCTTCGGAATTATCCCATTAACGGTCAATAGTGTGTATGTAGGCTCCATTGCAGCCGATCTGGCGACCCTGGGACAGACTGGCGCGGAAAGGACACCCGTGCAGTGGGCACTGTATGGTTTGGGATTTGTGCTGGCAGTCATCGCCCTGATCGGTCTCACCCGCATGGCCCGCCGTGCGCTGGCAGAAAAAATTGAGGAAGAGGATCTCTGATGCCCTGGATGAAATGGCTCCCCTGGCGCTTCTTCGTTCGCAAGTTCGCCACCTCGCACGGATTCCTGGACCCGCTCTCCGTGATGGCAAGGATGCAGCAGTTCGCACAGCCCTCAGAGGTCGCGGAGCCCATCGAACTGCTGCGGGCTGGAGTCATCTTTCACGCCCGGGCATTGATGAACAGCAAGGTGATTCAGCACAACCTGGACTGGGTCTGGCCCTACTGGGTCGAGCGACAGTTCGACCCGGCGGATGAATCCTTTATTCCCCGGGCTTTCTCTATCACCCACTGCAACCTCAGTCACCGCAACTGGACCGCAGTGGGTGTGCCCGACTGTGAGGAAATGCCCATTGTCGATCCCCGCGGCCTGTTGACGCCCCATTACGATGGTTGGTCCATTGACGCCTGGCTCATGGGGAGTGACGGGCAAACCCTGATTCCCGCCAAGCTCAAAGACTGTGAACAGCGCCTGGATATTCGCGAGGACAATATCGCAGTGGTCACCGGCAGTACGCTCGGGGATCTTCAACTACAGCAGACCGTGCTCGTAGAGCGCGAATCCAGCGACAGTATTTGCCGCCTCAGTCTTAATGGGCAGTGCCCCACCGGGGGTTGGCTGGTCGTTTCGTTGCGCCCCTACAATCCGGAGGGGGTCAGCCTCCTGCACAAAGTCCGCCTGGGAGAAAATCGCCGGCAATGGCTGGTCGAGGACAAGTTTGCCGTGGAGTTTGACCGGGCGGTGGAGCATCACCTGGCATCGGATTACCGGCAGGGAGACATTTACCTGGATCTGGACAACGAGGGCGGCAGGACCCACGGCGAGTGTGAGGTGGGCATGGCCACGGCGGCAGCCATGTTCCGTGTTGAGCCCGGACAGCCGCTGGATATTTCAGTCAAGATTCCGCTCGGGGCGGGTCGCCATGAATCTCAATTACCGCCCAGCTGGCAGGAGAACCTGAAGGGCCACTGCCGCCTGCAGGTTCCCGACTCCAAACTGCAGTTTATGTATGATGCGGCGATCCGGACGCTGGTCCTCCACTCCCCAAAGGATGTCTATCCGGGCCCATATACCTACAAGCGTTTCTGGTTCCGGGATGCGGCCTTCATGATCCAGTCTCTATTGCACGCAGGGTTAGTGGAGCGTGCGGAGCGAGCACTGGACCAGTTCCCGAAAAGACAAAAGCGCGATGGTTTTTTCCACTCGCAGGATGGCGAGTGGGACTCCAATGGGGAGGCATTGTGGATCTTTGACCTGTTCTGCCAGCTCACCAACAAACCGCTCAAGAGTGCCTGGCAAGAACCGATGCTGCGGGGAGCGCGCTGGATAGACACTAAACGACTATCCAAGGATGGTTCTCGCTGTGGTGGTCTGTTGCCGGCGGGCTTCAGCGCCGAACACCTGGGCCCCAACGACTGTTATTACTGGGACGACTTCTGGGGCGTGGCCGGCCAGCGGGCAGCGGCGGCCATGTGTGACCGCGACGGCCTCGGTGATGAAAGCAAGACGTTCTCCGCCCAGGCTGACGATTTTCAGAAAACCATCGATGACAGTCTGGCCGGTTGTGCGGAGCGACTCGGTCGCCCAGCGATGCCCGCCTCCCCCAACCGACGGCTCGATGCCGGGGCGATCGGCTCCATCGCCGCGGGCTACCCGCTGCAGCTTTACCCGGAAAGGGATCCGCGACTGCTGGACCTGGCGGAATTTCTGATGGAGAAATGCTTCGTCAGCGGTGGCTTTTTCCAGGACATGATCCACTCCGGAATCAATGCCTATCTCACACTGCATATCGCGCAGGTCCTGCTCAGGGCCGGTGATGCGCGCTGTGTCGAGCTGATGCGCAACGTCGCCCGGTTGGCCTCCCCCACTGGTCAGTGGCCGGAGGCGATTCATCCGCACTCCTTTGGCGGCTGCATGGGTGACGGCCAGCACGCCTGGGCAGCGGCGGAATGGGTAGCCATGCAGAGAAACTGCTTCGTCCGGGAAGAGGGAGACCTGTTGGTACTGGCCGGGGGTTTACCGGTCGAATGGCTGGCAGATACCGCCGCAGAAAAGCCAATTCGCTTCGGACCTGCGCTGACACGATTCGGCATCGTTTCAGTGGAGATTCATCCCGGCGACTCCCCCCGGGTGTCCTGGGAGGCAGACTGGTATCACGGTGAGCCATTGATAGCAGTCAGGGCCCTCGGATACGATGAGGTGGAGGTGCAGCACGGTCAGAACAGCGTGGAGCTCACAGCCCAGTGAACATCGTCATGCTCACCAATACCTACCTGCCCCACGTGGGTGGCGTTGCCCGTTCCGTGGCCGCCTTCAGCGCCGAATACCGCAGGCGTGGTCACCGGGTATTGGTAGTGGCACCGACTTTTGCCCACCTTGACCCAGTCGAAACAGATGTGCTGCGCATCCACGCCCTGCAGAACTTCAATGGCAGCGACTTTTCTGTCGCGTTGCCATTCTCCGGAGACCTGACCGAACAGCTTGATGCTTTCCGACCGGATATCGTGCACTCCCACCACCCGTTTCTCCTTGGTATGACCGCCCTGCGTATCGCCCGCTCGCGCGAACTGCCACTGGTCTTTACCCATCACACACTCTACGAGCGATACACCCATTACGTACCGGCGGACTCCCAGGCCCTGAAACGCTTTGTCATCGAGCTCGCGACCCGGTACGCCAATCTCTCCAGCCTTGTTTTTGCCCCGAGCCAGAGTATCGCCGAGCTGCTCCGCTCTCGCGGTGTAACCACACCCATCGCCGAGGTACCAACTGGTGTGGCGGCGGAGCAGTTCGAACCGGCCGACGGTCACGCAGCCCGACGGCAATACGGCATCCCGGAGGACGCTTTCCTGCTCGGGCATCTGGGCCGCCTGGCACCAGAAAAAAACCTGGAGTTTCTTGCCGGCGCGGCCGCGGAATTTATGCAGAAGGAGGGCAAGAGCCACTTCCTGCTGGTAGGTAGCGGGCCCAGTGCCAAGACCATCGAAAACCTTTTCCGCTCGCGAGGTCTCGCGAATCGGTTGCACATGCCGGGCACACTTCAAGGGGCGGCGCAGCGCGACGCGTACCGGGCAATGGACGCCTTCGTGTTCGCCTCCACCAGCGAGACCCAGGGCATGGTACTGACCGAGGCCATGGCTGCCGGCACACCGGTTATCGCACTGGATGCCAACGGCACCCGTGAAGTGGTCAAAGACCAGATCAATGGCTGCCTTGTCATGAATGAAAACATTCGCGAATTTGTGGATGCCATCAACTGGCTCTACCGGCAGTCCACTGCAGAGCAGGATGCCATCCGCAAGGCCGCCCTTGAGACCGCGGAGTCTTTTTCTATGGAGAATTGCGCCCAGCGCGCCCTCGACCTGTATCAGCCATTACTGAAGCAGGAATGGGTCATCGACGACTCCCTCTATGCCCAGTGGATGCGGTTGCGCAACCTGATCGGTGCGCAGTGGGACATCATCGAGGGCGTCACCAGCGCCGCGGGTGCAGCCTTCAACACCACGCAACCCCGGTCCTCCTGATCATGATGACGCGGATCGAAACAGCCCTGCGGCGCTGGCGGCGTAAATTCAGCCGCAGCGAGTGGATGGCCAAACTCCTCAAGCTGCCGAAGAGCGACAGCCACCCCAACGACTACGGGCTGATCATTATCCAGGTCGACGGCCTCGCCTACCCGCAGCTGGAAAAGGCCCTGACAAAACGCAGGATGCCTTTCCTGCGCCGCCTGATCCGCAAGGAGCACTACTCTCTTCACCACCTTTTCCCCGGAGTGCCCTCCACGACCCCAGCCGTGCAGGCGGAACTCTTTTATGGCGTACGTGCTGTAGTGCCGGCTTTTGGTTTTATGATGCGCGATACCAACGAACTGGTTCGCATGTACGAACCAGGGGCGGCCATGAAGGTAGAGGAAAAGCTCGAGGATTCCGGGGAGCGCCCGCTCCTTCAGGGCGGGAGCTGCTACCTCAGCCTCTTCCGTGCCGGTACCAGCGACGGCGAAGCGCACTTTTGCCCCGCCTCCCGCGGTTGGGGTCCGGCGCTGCGGGAAGCCAGCCCCTGGACGGTGCTACTGCTTTTACTCAGTAACCTGTGGGGGCTGATCCGCACCGGCGCGCTGCTGGTGGTGGAAACATTCCTGGCCCTGATTGATTCCATCCGCGGCGTCATTGGTGGACAGGACCTCTGGCGGGAGCTGATGTTCGTGCCCACCCGGGTGGCCGTGACCATCCTGATGCGGGAACTCTGCACCTTCGGGGTGAAGATCGATATCGCCCGAGGCTTGCCCATCATCTATGTCAATCTTCTCGGTTACGACGAGCAGTCCCACCGGCGTGGTCCCAGCTCTGCCTTCGCGCATTGGACACTGAAAGGCATTGACGATGCCATTTCCCGCATCTGGCGTGCCGCACATCGCTCGGAGCGCCGCCAGTATGACGTGTGGATCATGTCCGACCACGGGCAGGAGCACGCGGAACCCTACGAGTCCCGTCACGGCCGCGGTATAGGCGAAGCGATCAGCGAGGCGCTCGCAGACCTTCCCGCAGCCACCGACGATTACCGCAGTACCGGCGAGCACGGGCACCAGCTGCAACGGGCCCGGCTTTTCGGCAGTGAGTGGATTGGAAAGCTGATCCCGGAGGAGGAGAGCGGCAACGATAGTGGTAAATCCCCCCTCGCGCTGGCCGCGCTTGGACCCATGGCAATGCTTTATAACCTGCCGGTGGAGCCCGCCCAGCGCGCCGAGGTGGCCCGGCTGATTGTCGAGAAGGCCTCGGTGCCCCTGGTGCTTTACCAGGACGGCGAGGGAGATGACGCGCCAGTGCGGGGCTGGCACCACAGCGGGCCGGTGGAACTGCCGAAAGACGGCCACTGGCTGATGGGCGACGCCCATCCCTTCCCCGATGAGACCGCCGCCGACCTGGAAAAGCTGTGCCGGCACCCGGATGCGGGGGACTTCCTCATGTCTGGCTGGTGCGCGGGGGAAGAACCCATGACTTTCGCCGTGGAGAATGGCAGTCACGGTGGTCCGGGGCCGAACGAGACCCATGGCTTTTGCCTGCTGCCGGCGGATATCCGCGCGCCGCGCAAGGGCCACTGGCGGGCCGAGGACCTGCGGCAGACTGCCCAGGCTTTTCTCGAGCGTGCACAACCGCCCTCACCGCTACCCCGCCCGGTAGCGGCCCGCACCATCCGTGTGATGACCTACAACGTGCACAGCTGCCGCGGGCTCGACGGACGCTATGCACCGGAGCGGATTGCCCGGGTCATCGCCCGCTATCAGCCCGATGTGGTGGCGCTGCAAGAGCTGGATGTAAGCCGCCCCCGCAGCGGCGGCACAGACCAGGCACAGGAGATCGCCCGCTTCCTCGAGATGGAATTCCACTTCCACCCCGCCATCCACCTCGAGGAAGAGCGCTACGGAGATGCCATCCTCTCCCGCCTGCCCATGCGGCTGGTCAAGCGGGACATTCTTCCCGGCCCGCCAGAGGGCTCCGGCAGCCGCTTCCTGCCCACGGTGGACGAACCCCGCGGTGCGTTGTGGGTGGAGATCGACCTGAACGGTCAGAAAGTCCAACTGCTCAACACCCATCTGGGCCTGCAGAAGGCGGAGCGGCTGGCCCAGGTGGAGGCGCTGATCGGCCCGGAATGGCTGGGCCACCCGGACTGCCGGGGAGCCAAGATCCTGGTCGGCGACTTCAACGCACTGCCCAACTCCGCCGAGCACAAACTGCTTTCCACGCAACTGCGGGACGCCCAGCTGCACTCACCGCGTTACAAGCCCCAGGGGACCTACTACAGCCGAATGCCCAAGGCGCGAATCGACTACGTGTTCATTGACCGGCACCTCCACGTCAAGAAGATTCAGGTGCCCAGCACCGAGCTGACCCGCCTCGCTTCCGATCACCTGCCCCTGATCACCGATATCGAGCTGCCGGTGCGGCAAAAACCCCAGGAAAATCAGGGAAATAGCAGCGAACAATCCGGCATCTGAACTTAACCAGCCGGCGAACCTTCGCTCGACTTGATGGTCCAACCCAGCAGCTATATGATTCGTATCAATCGTTAAATAGCAGGAGTCGCTAACAATGCAGCCGCAAGTTTATACCCAGACCCGTGCAGTGGATCGCTCGGAATCGGCGAAAGTACTGCGCAACACTTACGCCATGCTGGCCATGACCGTACTGTTCAGTGCATTCACCGCCGGCATCGCCATGGCCATCGGTATGGGCCGCGGCATGGGCCTGATGTGCTCCATCGCCGCCATCGTGCTGGTTTGGTTTGTGCTGCCGCGCACCGCCAATTCCGCCGCCGGCGTGGGTGTGGTCTTCGCCTTTACCGGCCTGCTGGGTGCCTCCATCGGCCCGTTGCTGAACCACTACCTGGGCATGGCCAACGGCGGCCAGGTGGTCATGCAGGCCCTTGGCACCACTGCACTGGTGTTCTTTGCCCTGTCCGCCTACGTGCTGACCACCCGGAAGGATTTCAGCTTCATGGGCGGCTTCCTGTTCGTGGGCCTGATTGCTGTGCTGGTGAGCGCTATCGGTATGATGATCGCCGGTTTCTTCGGTGTTTACATGCCGGTCGTACAGGTAGCCCTGAGCGGCGCCATCGCCCTGCTCTTCTCCGGCTTTATCCTGTTCGAGACCAGCCGCATCGTAAACGGGGGTGAAACCAACTACCTGATGGCCACCACCTCCCTGTACCTGAGCATCCTGAACCTGTTCACCGCCCTGCTGCACATCTTCGGCTTCGCTTCCGAAGACTGATCACCAGCGGTTAACTGGACGCTCAATGCCCCGCCCAGCGGGGCATTTTAGTTTGCGGACGCCGATGAAATTTTCGCTTGTAGTGTATTCAGCACCCCATGCCGGTGAAGCGGCGGCGTCTGCCCTGCGCTTCGCCCGTGCCGTGGTGGATCAGGGGCACGAACTGTATCGCGTGTTCTTCTACGCCGACGGCGTGCACCACGGCAGTGCCCTCGCGGCCCCGCCACAGGACGAGCAGGATCTGCTGACACCCTGGCAGGAGCTGCGACAAGCAAATGACGTTGACCTGGTGGTCTGTATCGCCGCCGCACAACGGCGCGGTGTGTTGAGCCACAGCGAGGCAGAGCGCCTGGAGCGCCCTGCCGCCAATCTTGCCGATGGCTTCGAACTGGGCGGTCTGGGCCAGCTAGCAGATGCAACCGCGCAGTCGGACCGCGTCGTGACTTTCGGGGGACAATGATGTCCACGCATACTCTCGCCCTGTGCCGGCAGGCACCCTACGGAAGCGCACTGGCCCGCGAGGGCCTGGAAGCAGTACTGGCGGCGGCGGCCATGGACCAGGCGCCCGATGTACTGTTTCTGGGGGACGGGGTTTTCCAGCTGACTGCGGACCAGGCGCCACAGGAAATCGGCCAGAAAAGCCTCTACCGTAATCTGCAGGCGCTACCCATGTTCGGGGTCGAACGCATTTACGTCTGCAGGCAGAGCCTGGCAGATCGCGGCATCAGCACCGAAAGCATTGCTGTGCCGGGTATCGAAGTCGAGCTGGTAACCGACCCCGGCGCCCTGCTCGCGCGTTACCAGCATGTGTTGAGTTTCTGAGTATGGCCCTGCATATCGTCAACCGATCCCCCTATCGTTCCAGTGCGCTGCGTGACTGCCTCAATACCATGGCAGAGGGTGACGCCCTGCTGCTGATCGAAGATGGCGTCTACGCGGCCTCCGCCTCCGCTCAGGCGGGCGCAATGCCTGCCGGGACCTACTGCCTGGGTGCGGACGCCGACGCGCGTGGGGTGTCGGTCAGTGATGCCATTGCGCGCATCGATGACGCCCGCTGGGTGGCGCTCTGCGTCGAGCATACGCCGGTCGTCAGTTGGTTTTGATCATGAGCAAGTCAGTGACCATCGAGGGGCGCGAGATCGCGCTCGACAAAGAGGGCTACCTCCGCAACCTGGATGACTGGAGCCCCGCGGTTGCCGAATACATGGCCGAGACGGAGGGCGTCGAGCTCACCGAAGCGCACTGGGAGGTGCTGAAACTGATGCAGGACTTTTACCGCCAGTTCGAGCTGTCACCCGCCATGCGCCCGCTGGTCAAGTACGTGGGCCAGCAACTGGGGGCCGACAAGGGGCGCAGCATCTACCTGATGCAGCTGTTCCCGCCCAGCCCGGCCAGGGTTGCCAGCAAGTTGGCCGGCCTGCCCAAGCCCACCAACTGCCTGTAGGCGGCAAGCCCCGCCGATCAGGCCACGTGCATGATCACACGGCGTTTACCGCCGTGGTGACGGTGCTCCCAGAGATAGATTCCCTGCCAGGTACCGAGCAATAAACGGCTGTTCTTCACCGGAACGGAAAGGCTTGTGGCCGTCAGCGCCGCCTTGATGTGAGCCGGCATATCATCCGGCCCTTCCAGTGTATGGGTATAGAGCGGGTCATTCTCCGGCACCAGGCGGTTCAGCCAGCTTTCAAGGTCATCCCGTGCAGACGGATCGGCATTCTCCTGAATCAGCAGGCTTGCCGAGGTGTGCTGGATAAACAGTGTGCACAGCCCCTCTTTCACCCCCTGGACAGCCAGCCACTTCGACGCCTCATCGGTGAATTCGTGCAGGCCCTGCCCGCGCACTAGTATTTCGATTTGCCCAACCGGCATTGCCAACCTCCAGCGCGCCGCCACCAGAGGTCGGCACGTGCCTGCGTTATACGGAAGCGGCCTGGGCCGCTATAATCCGCGCCCGCCCGCTAACCGAGACTGGACGCTTCTATGGCTCTACACCGCGTAAATACCGACGACTATCGCGAGCAGCTTGCACAAAAAGCAGAACGGCTCCGGCAGGCCTACCGCCCTTACACGGACCTGGAGCCGGAGGTGTTCGCTTCCCCGCCCATCCACTACCGGCTGCGGGCGGAGTTCAAGGTGTGGCACGAACAGGGCCAGGCCAATTACGCCATGTATCGCCAGGGCGAGTACAAGAAGCCATTTGTGATCGACGAGTTTACCGTCGGATCCGAGCTGATCAACCAGCTGATGCCAAAAGTACTGGAAGCGGTGAACGCCAGCGAGGTACTGAAGAAACGCCTGTTCTCCGCGGAATTTCTCACCACTCTCAGTGGTGATGCACTGATCACGCTGATCTACCACAAAAAGCTCGACGAACAGTGGGAGTCTGAAGCGCGGGCCCTGCAGGAAACACTCGGCGTTCCAATTCTGGGGCGTTCCCGCAAACAGAAAGTCGTACTTGAGCGGGACTATGTTACCGAGCGGCTGGAGATTGGTGGCAGGACCTATCAGTACAAACAGGTTGAGGGAAGCTTTACCCAACCCAACGGGGAAATATGCCGGGCCATGATCGGCTGGGCCAAGGATGCCTGCGGTGATGCGGAGGGCGACCTGCTGGAACTTTACTGCGGCAACGGTAATTTCACCATCCCGCTGGCAGAGCATTTCCGCAAAGTCCTCGCCACGGAGATTTCCAAGGTTTCGGTCAACTCAGCCCAGGAGAATATCCGCGCAAACGGCGTGGACAATCTCGATATTGTGCGTCTGTCCAGTGAGGAATTTACGCAGGCGATCGACAAAGTCCGGCCCTTCCGCCGACTGCGGGACATTGACCTCGACAGCTACAATTTCTCTACCGTGCTGGTGGACCCGCCGCGGGCAGGCCTGGACCCGGATACCTGCGCCATGGTGGCCCGTTTTCCGCGAATCCTTTACATCTCATGCAACCCCGAAACACAGCTGGAAAACCTCGCCGAGCTCAGCAAGACACACCGGGTTGAGCGCTTCGCGCTGTTTGATCAGTTCCCCTATACGGACCACACCGAGTCGGGGCTGCTGCTGGTCAGGAAATAAATGATAGGGGGACCATCCACCCTGTAACGGATGGCAAGGCTAGAGCGCCTCAGCGGGCTACTGAGGCGAGTTAGCACGGGAGAAGGTGATTAAAAATTTCTACCCAGAAGCCGTCGCGCGGCATCCAGGGCAAAATCTTGATACTCCTTCTCCAGGTCTGCCATCTCTTGCTCAAACGCAAACTGCTCTTTGCGTGACAGGGCCTTCCAGTCTTTGAGAATAGGAATATGGCTGGCCTTGTCCGCCACGGTGTAAAACACCACGAATTCTTCCCGCACGGTATCGCTAACCTGCAGCGCATCCAACAGCACCCTCAATCGAATTGAGGCCTCAGTCAGGCCGACGCCCTCGTCCAGCAGCGTGCGGGCGAGTATCTGGATACTGTCGTTCACCCGTTGACGCTGTGCCTCCGCGGCCTCCTCCAACTCGCTCAGCTGCCGCGCCTGCTCTCGCTGCTGCACCTGCAGCTTGCGCAGGTAGAACCCGGCGATGATGGCGAGGATAAAAATCACCAGCGCAGCCAGAATCAATAACCAGACGGGAAATTGGGACATAACAGAACCTACCTAGACGACAAACTTCAACAGGGCCAGACCGATACTGGCTGTGACAACGGACAACAGCGTGCTCAACGCCACGATATTCGCGGCCAGCTGGCTGTTGCCGCCCATAGCGCGGGCCATGATAAACGAAACTGTGGCCGTGGGCGCGGCGGCCATCAGGAAAAGAACTCCCATAGATTGCGCGGGCAACCCCAATACCCAGCCGAAGGCGAGCAGAATCCCCGGCACGATCATTAACTTGAACCCGGAAGCGGCAAAGGCGGCAACAGAGCTCCTGCGCAATAAGCTGAAGTCGAGGCTGGCGCCAATGCACAGCAGGGCCAACGGCAGTGTGATTGAGGCCAGGTAGTCGCCGGTCTGCAGAAGGATTTGCGGCAGAACAAGACCGATCTGCTTGGCCAGCAATGCCACGACAATGGCGATGATCAGCGGGTTCTGGGCTATATCCCGCAGTAGCCTCTGCCAGCTAAAGCGCTGTCGCTGACTGTAGAACGCGAACAGGGACACCGCCGCGAGGTTGTACAACATTGTTACCACAGCCATCAGCAGGGCGGCCTGCGCCAGACCACTACTGCCATAGGCCTTGGCCGCCCACGCCAGACCAATGATGCCCAGATTGCCGCGGAAGGCGCCCTGGATAAAGGCGCTGCGATCGGTGTAATCCAGTGGTTTTGCCAACAGCCAGGCCAGGGGCATGGAAACCAGGGTGCCCAGGGCTGCGGCCAACAGGAGCGGCCACTCGTCCGCCAGTGCGGACTCCGCGGTGAAAATATTGATAAATAACAGAACGGGCAGTGTGATCAGGAACACCAGCCGCGATGCATCATCCACAAAGGATTCACTGAGGAGCCCCAGGCGGGCGAGCCCGTACCCGATCAACAGTGTCAGGAAAATCGGGCCGGTGACGGAGAGCGCAAACGCGAACGTCTCCATTGGGGTTTATTCGCTCTCCACAGCGGTTTCCGGTTCCGGGAGCGCGGCCTTGTGGTTCTCGCTGGCCTTTTCCCGCAGGTCGGTATCCAGCTGTCGGCGCGTCTTGGCGCCCAGTTTGCGCAGGCTGTCGATCCGCTTGACGGCATTGCCGCGACCGGTGGCCAAGCGCTTGTAGGTCTGCTCGTAGGCCTCTTCGGCCTGGCGCATGCGATTACCCAGTTCATCGAGAGATTCCAGCACCATGGCGAACTGGTCGTGGAGCTTGCCGGCTTCTGCGGCGATTTTCTCCGCGTTCTTGTTCTGCTTCTCGTAACGCCAGATGTTCTCCACCGTGCGCAGGGTGGCCATCAGGGTGGTGGGACTTACCAGCACGATATGCTTGTCATAGGCATCGCGGAACAGCCCCGGGTCCGCCTGCATGGCGAGCATGTAGGCCGCCTCGATCGGAACGAAGATGAACACAAAGTCCAGGGTGCGCACACCCTCCAGCTGCTCGTAGGCCTTCTTGTTCAGCCCGGTGATATGGGCCCGCAACGAATTGACGTGTTGCTTCAGGGCCTGGTCCCGCTCCTCGTCGGTTTCCGCCGCGCAGTAGCGCTCGTAGTCCACCAGCGACACCTTGGAATCGAGAATCAGGTCCTTGTTCTCCGGCAGGCGCACGATCACATCCGGCTGGCGCCGGCGACCGTCGCTGGTGAAGCTCACCTGGGTATCGTACTCGCGGCCGCGCTGAAGCCCCGACTCCTCCAGCAGACGCTCGAGAACCACTTCGCCCCAGTTTCCCTGCACCTTGCGGTCGCCTTTCAGCGCCGAGGTAAGATTAAGCGCTTCCTCGCTGATACGGTGGGTCTGCTCCCGCAAAGCCTTGATCTGACCCAGCAGGCTGTTGCGCTCGGCATTTTCGCGATCGTAGACGTGCTCCACACGCTTGCGGAAATCTCCCAGCTGGCGTTCCAGCGGATCGAGGGTTTTACGCAGGTTGTCTTCACTGCGCCGGGCAAAGGCCTGCTGCTTTTCCTCGAAGATACGGTTGGCCAGGTTCTCAAACTGTTCAGCCATGGCCTTGCGTGTCTGGTCGAGCAGCTGGCGTTGTTCGGCCAGCGCCGCCTCACTCTTCTCGACCAGCACCTCGCTGCGGGTCAGTTTCTGTACTTTGTCCGCGAGCTCGCCCCGCACTCCCTGCAGCTCGGCAGAGACCGCCATCTCCCGCTCGCGGCTGCTTTCCAGCCGCGCCAGGTTCACACCCAGCTCTGCGCGGCACTCGTCCAACTGGCGGGTCAGTCTGCTCCGCGCCAACGCTGCCGTTGCAATCAACAGGCAGATCAGCAGCAACGCCGCCACAAGCGCCATTTCGAGGGTGATCTGCAGGGGGAAATAGGCCATAAACAATCTCTTTTACAATCCCGCCGAGGGACTTCGGGCGGCCGCAAGCGGTCGGGATTTTGGTATCCTTCCCACAGGACAACTGCGGGTAGTAGGTTTGACAAGCGGGCATTCTAACAAGGGCCGGAATCCGGCCCCAAGTGCGCTGATTTTTGACTCCGGTGTCGGAGCGATCAGTATCGCCCGGGAGATCCGTCAGCTGCTGCCCGGCCTTACCCTGCACTTTGGCGTGGACAATGGATTCTTCCCCTACGGCGAAAAAGCCGAACAGGCCCTGCGCCCGCGCATTGTCGACTGCGCCACCAGGATGATGCAACGCTGCGGGGCCGATGTACTCGTGGTCGGCTGCAATACCGCCAGCACCCTCGCCCTGCCCGCCCTGCGGGAGCGCCTCTCACAGCCGGTGGTTGGCGTCGTGCCCGCAGTCAAACCCGCCGCCGCCGCCAGTCGCACCGGCACCATTGCCCTGATCGCCACCGAAGGCACCGTCAACCGGCACTATACGCGGGATCTGATTGCTGAATTTGCCAACGGTGCCAATGTCATCAACGTCCCGGCACCGGAGCTGGTTCGGCTTGCCGAAGCCAAGCTGCGGGGGGAAAAACTGACCCAAAGCCAGTTGGCGCCGGTGATCGACCGCATATTCGCCGTTCCCGGCGGTGAGCTGGTCGACACCGCCGTACTCGCCTGCACCCACTTCCCCTTGCTGCGGGAAGAGCTGGCCCGATTCGCGCCCCGTCCGGTAGAGTGGCTGGACTCCGGGGCCGCGATCGCTCGCCGGGTGCAGTGGTGGCTTGAACAATTACAGCTGGGCCTGCCCGAATCGCCAGCCTGCGGCGAACTGATGTGCACCGCCACCGATGACGACGGCCAGATTGCCGCGGCTTTCCGTGAATTTCCGCTGCAAAATGGCGCGAAGTTGGTGACCCTCGCCAACCAAGATCAAGAATAACCATCAGAACCTCCTGGGGGAGATTCCATGCTGCAACCGGCATTCGCCGTCCTCGATATTCTCGCCCGGCTGCCCGAAAACAGTTTGCTGCTCACGCCCAACAACCGCCTCCGCAACCGCTGTCAGCAGGTGTACGCCTATCAGCGGGGCGAGCGGGGCAACTGGGCCCCGCCGCCGGTCGAGTCCCTGCGCAGCTGGCTTGACTCGGTCTGGGCCCAGCTGCAACAGTCCGGATGGAAACACGCCTGGAAACCGGTGCTGAATGCAGAGCAACGCCAGTTGCTCTGGCAGCGAGCCCTCGACGAGACCCTGGAGCGGCAGCTGCTCAACAGCCAGCAATTGTGCCGTGATGCCGACGCGGCCCTGTCGCAATTGTTCCAGTGGCGACTGATCGAGGACCTGGAAAACATCGACAGCGCCATCACTGCACCACTGGAGCAGTTCGCCCTTTCCCGGGATGACTATCCCCTTTTCGACCTCATCCGGGCTTTTGTGCGCGAGCTCAATGCACAGGGCGCTATCACGCCCGATCAGAGGGATCGCCTCATTGTTGAGGCCTTTCGCTCCGGCGCAGCGCGACCTCTTACCGAGATTCACCTGGCGGGATTCGCACAGATACCCCCCCTCTCCCGCGCAATCCTTGAACAGGCCTGCGCTGAGGTGGTGGATCACGAGCCATTGCGCAGGCGGGCCCCGGTGGCCGTCGCAGCCTGCACCGACCTGGAAAGTGAGCTTTACCAGGCTGCCCGCTGGTGCTCCTCACTGCTGGAGGAAAACCCGCATACCAGTATTGGTGTGGTGGTAAACAACCTCGGCCAGTGCCGCACAGAAGTGGAAGCCGTCTTTACCCGTGTGCTAGAGCCCCAGGCGCTCAATCCTCATCAACCACGCTACACCCTGCCCTTCAACTTTTCCGCCGGCACGCCGCTGGCACAGACACCAATTGGCGCCGCTGCGCTGCAGTTACTGGAACTGTTAAAGGACGAGTGGAATTACGCCGAGTTGCGCAATCTGCTGTTCAGCCCCTTCTGGGGCGGCAATACGCAGCCCACCGCCGAGGATGGCACTGCTGAAAACGACGGCGAGTTCTGGCTGCGAAGTGCCCTGTTCCGAACACTGGAGAAACGGGAGCTGCGCTCCGTCAGCGGCGATGTACTGCGCAGCACTGCGGAGAGAGTAGCGACCAGAATTGGCCTCGAGGCACCGCAATTGCCGCGGCAGCTGGAATTGATTGGTGACCGCGCCCGGCGCTGGCGAAAGGCGCCGGCAGAAGTGTGGGCGCAACGGTTTTCACAGACCCTGGAAACCCTCGGCTGGCCCGGACCCCGCAATCCGGACAGCCAGGAGTACCAGCAGCTTAACCTCTGGGAACAGGCCCTGGAAGATTTCGCCGCTCTGACTCCCTTTACCGGCAGCCTTACCCTGAAGCAGGGACTGCAGCATTTGCGACGGATAGCCAGCCGCACACCTTTCCAGGCCGAAACCCGGGACGGACCGGTGCAGATCCTCGGCGTACTGGAAGCGGCCGGCCTGTCTTTCGATCACCTGCGCCTGGTGGGGTTTGGCCAGCAGCAGTGGCCGCCAGCCCCGGCCCCCAACCCCCTGCTGCCAGTGCAGTGGCAGAAGGAATGGCAGATGCCGCGAGCCAGCGCAGAACGCGAACTGGAGCTCGCCCGACAGCTCACCCGCGACTTGCTGGATGGCAGCGGCAACGTCGTGGTCAGCTTCGCCCGCGAGGCCGACGGCGTGGAGCAAACCCTGAGCAGCCTGTTTCCAGAGTCCGCACCGGCTGGCAGCTTTGACACCGACCTGCTGCAGGAGCATCGGACAGGTTTGCTCCAGTGCGGGGCCCTCGAGCGACAGCCAGACCATCAATTCCCACCGCTGGCACCGGAAGAGCTGCGCCCCGTTCGCGGTGGCTCCGGCGCACTGAAGGCTCAGGCCCTCAGCCCCCTCAATGCCCAGTTGCATTACCGCCTCGGCGCCACCCGCTACAACGAGCCGACCCTCGGCCTGAATCCCGCCGAGCGCGGCAAGCTGGTGCACGAAGCCCTGGCGATGTTCTGGCAACACTGTGCCGACTCGGCCGCTTTATCCGCACAGACAGATGAGCAGCGCTCCGAACAAATCAGCAGCGCGGCCGCGACGGCCATTGAATCAATACGACGTTTTCACAGTCACCTGCCGCGGGGTTTCTGGTCGCTGGAACAACAGCGCCTGGAGCGCCTCCTTGCACAGTGGCTGGCGCTGGAACTCTCCCGCCCGGCCTTCACGGTAGAAAAAGTGGAATGGGCCCAGGAAGTGGAGATCGGCGGCCTGCAGCTGCAGCTGCGACTGGACCGCCTCGACCGCCTCGCCGATGGCTCACTACTGGTGATCGACTACAAAACCGGCCAGACGACAGTGAGCGACTGGCTGCAGGAGCGGGTGCGGGAGCCGCAGCTGCCTCTCTATGCGCTGACGCAACCAGAGGCCCGGGGTATCGCTTTTGCCCAGGTGCGTTGGGGCGACTGCAAATGGAAGGGTTCCGGTGATCTCGAGCAACCTATCGACGGGATCAAGGCAGTAGCGGATCTGCAGAAAGATGGCCCATTCGCTAGCTGGCAGGATCTCTCCGAGCACTGGCAACAGAGCCTTTCCCAACTGGCCGAGGAGTATCGCAACGGCTATGCCAGCCTGCTGTTCGATCGTCCCGCCGATAACAACCGCGAGCTCTGGCCACTGAATCGCTGGCCGGAACGGGAGCAGTCGCGCAAATGAGTGAAGAAGTCGTCATGGAACAATCCACCAAGCCCGTGGATGCCGCGGCGCGCGCCAGGGCCCTGGACATCAGCCAGAGTTTCGCCGTGTCTGCCCCTGCCGGGTCCGGCAAGACCGGCTTGCTGACCCAGCGGGTGCTGAAGCTCCTGGCGCACTGCCAGCAGCCGGAGGAAGTACTGGCCATCACCTTTACCCGCAAAGCTGCGGGTGAAATGCGCGAGCGCCTGTTGCACGCGCTGCTGCAGGCACGGGACGAACCGCGCCCTGGCAACCCGCACGATGCGGTGACCTGGGACCTGGCAAAGGCGCTCCTGGAACAGGATCAGCGGTTGAATTGGCAGCTGCTTCAGGCACCTCAGCGCCTGCGGTTTCAGACCATCGACGGTCTCTGTCGCAGCCTGGCCAGCCAACTTCCCATCGACAGCGGCCTCGGCGCCCCGGGGGAACCGCTGGAGCAGGCCAGCATCGCCTTTGAGCTCGCCGTGGCGAGACTGCTGGATGGCCTCGAGACCGACCAACCGCACTCCGCCCTGTCGCGGCTCCTGCTGCATTTGGATAATGACCTGGGCCAGCTCAACAAACTTCTGCAGACCCTGCTGGAAAAGCGCGAACAGTGGCTCTCCCAGTTGCTCGGCGTCAGCTACGAGCAGTCACAGGCTTACTTCCATGAAGTCATCGATGAGCTGGTGACAGAGAACCTGTATGCGTTACAGGTGGCCCTGGGCAGCTATGCCGGCGAGCTCGCCGAACTGGCGAGTTACGCCGGTGGCAACCTGCAGCGGGAAAATCCCGCTCACCCACTCTGCCGTTGGGCCGACCTGCCCGGCTTGCCGGACCCCGGTCCCGACAGCCTCCCTGACTGGCTGGCTCTGACCGAGTTGCTGGTCACCGCCAGCGGCGATTTGCGCAAGGCCGGTGGTCTCAACAAGAGACTGGGATTCATCTCTCCGGCCAAGAAGGACCCGGACTACGATCGCGCCCAAGAGTACAAGGCGCGGATGAAGGACCTGCTGGCATCGATGGCTGACGACCACAGCCTGCTGACGGCTATCCGGGAAGTGCGCCAACTGCCCTCTTCCCTGCAGGAGAGCCAGTGGCAGCTGCTGCAGGCCATGGCCGAGGTACTGCCACAGCTGGTAGCGCAGCTGAAACTGGTGTTTCAGCAACTTGGCGCCACAGACTATACCGAGGTGGCTCAGGCGGCCCTTGTTGCTCTGGGGGCCAGCGACGCGCCAACGGACCTTGCCCTGAAGCTCGACCTTCAGGTGCAACATATCCTTGTCGACGAGTTCCAGGACACCTCTCAGTTACAGTTGCAGCTGTTGGAAAAACTCACCGCCGGCTGGCAACCCGGTGATGGCCGCACCCTGTTTATCGTCGGTGACGGGATGCAGTCCTGCTATGGATTCCGCAACGCCAACGTGGGCATTTTCCTCGATGCGCGAGCGCGTGGTATCGGCGAGGTACCGCTGGCCCCTCTCGACCTGACGGTAAACTTCCGCTCGGATCGGGCCGTGGTGGAATGGGTCAATCACACGTTCCAGCAGGCCTTCCCGGCAAAGGACAATATCGGTCGCGGAGCGGTTCGCTATCTAGAATCCGTGGCATTTCGTGAGGGCAAACCCGGGGCACATCCCGCCGTGCAATTCTACGGCTGTATCGACGATGCGGAGCGCCGCCTGGAGGCCGGGCAGGTAACCCACCTGGTGCGGGAGCTCAGCGCCGAGGATCCCGACGCCCGCATTGCCATCCTGGTGCGCAAGAAACGGCACCTCGAGCAGATTCTGCCAGCCCTGGACGCCGCGGGCCTCGCCTACCAGGCTCCGGAGCTGGCGCCACTGGCCAGCAAAATGGCCATCATCGACTTGCTCAGCCTGACCCGTGCCCTGCTCGATCCCAGCGACCGACTCAGCTGGTTGGCGGTGTTGCGGGCGCCCTGGTGTGGCCTTTCCTGGTCTGACCTGCACTGCCTGGCAAACTGGGGTAATGGCGATCTACATGCCAGTGACAGCGCCGTCCGCCCGCTACTCCAGGTCCTGGCGAACCCGGAACAGGTTGAAGGGCTGAGCAAGGGCGGTCGCCAGCGCCTCGCCAGAACCGCGCCACTGCTATCGCTTGCCTGGCAGGAACGTGGCCGCAAGCCACTGCGGGCGTGGGTGGAAGGCCTCTGGCTCACCCTCGGCGGCCCTGCCTGTGTGGCGACGGATGAGCTGGACAGCGTCGCGGACTATTTCCGCCTTCTCGAGCGCTACGACCACGGCGGCCAAATCGCTGACTGGAAAGCCTTCCAGCTCGCCCTCGACCAGCTGTTTGCCCGCCCTGGCGAAGATGCGCGCGTACAGGTCATGACGATTCACAAGTCCAAGGGGCTGGAGTTTGAGCATGTGCTGATCCCAGGTCTCGACCAGGGCGGCAAACCCGGTGGCGACCAGCTCCTGCGCTGGGCAGATTGGCTCAACAGCCGCGGCGAGAACCGCTTTCTGCTGGCGCCCAAGAGCGCCCGCGGCGATCGCGACCCGCTCTTCGATTTCCTCAAATTCGACAACAACGAGCGCGAGCGCCTCGAGGGCACACGCCTCCTCTATGTGGGCTGTACACGGGCCATTCACTCGCTGCACCTGCTCGGCTGCCTCGAGCGGGAGGAAAAGAAACCCGGCCTGAAAGCCCCCGGCAGCGCCTCGCTGCTTGCCGGCATCTGGAACACCATCGGTGAGGAACGAGACTGGTGCCACTGGCTGGAGCTCGGCGAGAAAAAACTCGAAGAAGCGCAGACCGACAGCACGCGGGACAGGGATTACTTCCTGCACCTGCCCACTCGATGGGAGCCGCAGGCTCTACCGGAAGTCCAGTGGCTGGCGCCCTATCGGATGCCCGACTACCAACCTGAACCCTCGGACGAGCCGAACCTGCCGGAAATGGGCAAGGTGACCCAGCGCTGGCTGCGCCATGCAGGCACAGTGGCGCACGAGACTCTGGCGACAATCACCGAAACCGGCATCGGCCTCTGGGATGAAAACAAAGTGTCTGACCAGCTTCCCCTCTGGAACGCCCGCCTGCGCCAACTGGGGTTATCTGGCACCTCCCTTGAATCCGCCGTGCAGAAAGTGCAGCAGGCGGTGGGCAATGCCCTCCGCTGCGAGCAGGGGCGCTGGCTGCTCGACCACAGTCACAGCGAGTCCGCCTGCGAACTGGAGCTCCACAGTGGTGGCCGGCAACTGCGCCGCTCCATCATCGACCGCACGTTTATCGATGACCACGGTGCGCGCTGGATTGTCGACTACAAAACCGCGGAGCCCGGTGACGGCCAGAGCCACGAGGAATTCATAGCCGAGCAGGTGGAACGCTATCGACAGCAGCTTGAAAACTACCGGCGCTTGTTCTTTGAGCGCGGGGAAAGAACGATTCGATGCGCCCTTTACTTCCCGCTGTTGCAGAAACTTGCGGAACTCTGAACTATATAAAACTGGTATCAGCCAGTTCGCTGCGGTTTTGACCGGCGGCTGCCTGGCGGCAATGCCGCTCCTAAATTTGCCGGGATGTTTGGGGCTTGCTTGCCGCCGCCCGACCCTCCCCGCAAGCGCCATATGGTTTCAAATGAAACCCTCGCCGCGGACTGGCGTGGCCAGTACGATACCCTTTCCAATTCATTGACTTACCGTCATTGAGGCACAACAGAAAGACAGGAAAATGACCAAGCAGCAGTTCGACGACCTGAACGTCGTCTCCCAGGAAGTACTCATCAGTCCAGAGCAACTCAAGGCCGAGCTCCCAGTGACCGAGGCCGCTGAGGCCACCGTCGCCGCCGGCCGGACAGCCGTGCGCGAAGTGCTGGACCGCAAAGACCACCGCCTGATGGTGGTGATTGGCCCCTGTTCCGTCCACGATGTGGACGCGGCCATGGATTATGCCCGGCGCCTCAAAAAGGTCGCAGACCAGGTGTCTGAAACCCTGCTGATCGTCATGCGCGTCTATTTTGAGAAACCGCGTACCACCGTGGGCTGGAAGGGACTGATCAACGATCCGTTCATGAACGACTCTTTCAAGATCCAGGACGGACTGCACATTGGCCGCAAACTGCTGCTGGACATCGCCGAGCTGGGGCTGCCCACGGCTACCGAAGCCCTGGACCCGATTTCACCACAGTACCTGCAGGACCTGATTTCCTGGTCCGCCATTGGTGCCCGCACCACAGAGTCCCAGACCCACCGGGAAATGGCCAGCGGCCTCTCCTCGGCCGTGGGATTCAAGAACGGCACCGACGGCAGCCTGGATGTCGCTATCAATGCCCTGCAGTCCACTGCCAACCCGCATCGCTTCCTCGGTATCAACAAAGAAGGCCAGGTGGCGATCATCCATACCGCGGGCAATTCCTATGGCCACGTGGTGCTCAGGGGTGGTAACGAGAAACCCAACTACGATTCGGTCAGCGTTGCCATGTGTGAGCAGGAGCTGCGCAAGGCCGGGCTGGAGCCGAACATCATGATCGACTGCAGCCACGCCAACTCCAACAAGAACCACGAGTTGCAGCCTCTGGTGGTGGACAACGTCACTCACCAGATCCTCGACGGCAACCAGTCCATCATCGGCATCATGGTCGAAAGCAACCTGAAAGCCGGCAACCAGAAGATCCTGGATGACCACAGCCAGATGGAATACGGCGTATCCGTCACCGACAAGTGCATCGACTGGGAGACCACCGAGAAACTGCTGCTGGGCATGGCCGAGCAGCTGCGGGGTGTCTTGCCAAAACGCACAGCATAAAGCCCGCTATCGGCAGGGGCCGGGTCACCGGTCTCTGCCAGCCTCCCCCCAAAACTCCGCGGGTGCTCTTCCTGTGCGCCTCAGTTGGATTTCCCGCTTGAATTCCCATCGACCCGAATATTGCTGTGCACAGAGACAAACAACCCTGCTCCCCTGATACAATCACTCCTTTCCCACCGGCTTACTGATTCAATGACGCCACTATTCTGGCTGATCGAGATCTCACTCGCCCTCGCTGCCCTGGCGGCCTCCGTGGCTGAAGCCACAGCTTGCCCCGGGGGAGCGACGTTTACGGAGCCTGCTGCTTGTTGAGTGTCCATTCCCGGCAGTCACCGCCATGATCGGAACTTTGAGCTGGGTATCGCCGGGAAACTGGTATTGCGTGATATTGTTTAAGCGCAAAAAAGTGAATGCCGGAGGTCGGTAAGGCGGCCAGTCAACCGTGCTATAAAATCGCTCCAACCCAACATAATCAATCGTCCATGCAGATTTTCAATAACATCCGTTTAAACAACCTGAAAGGTGATATCTACGGCGGTTTGACGGCTGCGGTAGTCTCACTGCCAATGGCACTGGCCTTTGGTGTCGCCTCCGGTGCAGGTGCAGAAGCCGGTCTTTATGGCGCGGTGATGGTTGGGTTGTTCGCCGCACTGTTTGGCGGCACGTCGACCCTGATTTCTGAGCCTACAGGCCCCATGACAGTGGTCATGACGGCCGTTTTGACGACACTCATTGCCGACAACCCCGAAAATGGCCGGGCCATGGCGTTCACGGTCGTCATGATGGCGGGGGTATTCCAGATTGCCCTGGGGGCATTGAAGCTGGGTAAATACATCACGCTGATGCCTTACAGCGTGATCTCAGGGTTTATGTCGGGGATTGGCATCATCCTGATCATTCTTCAACTCGCGCCGTTGTTGGGCCAGCCCAGCCCCCCAGGCGGCGTCACCGGGACACTCGCAGCGATCCCCCAATTATTGGCCAATATTCGGCCGGTGGAGTTATTACTCGGAGCGGCGACACTCGCAATTTTGTTCTTTGCACCGAAGCATTGGACGCGCTACATACCGGCGCAACTCATCGCGCTCGTTGTCGGCACTCTCCTGTCTCTCACAGTGTTCGGGTTCTTTGAGGTACGACGCATCGGAGAAATTGAGCTTGGCCTCCCCTCCCTGGTGGTACCAACTTTTAGCTGGGACCAGTGGAATGCAATGATTCTTGATGCACTGGTTCTCGGCACACTGGGCTGCATCGATGCCTTGCTCACTGCCGTGATTGCAGACAGCTTGACCCGCGAAGAGCATAAATCCGACAAGGAAATGGTCGGCCAGGGTATCGGCAACTTGATGTCTGGCCTGTTTGGGGGCCTACCGGGTGCCGGCGCCACCATGGGCACCGTCGTCAATATTCAAACAGGTGCCAGAACAGCGCTCTCAGGCGTTGTCCGTGCCGTGATCCTTATGATCATCATCCTGGGTGCTGCAAGGTTGACAGAAAGCATTCCGCTGGCCGTTCTGGCCGGGATTGCAGTGATGGTGGGCGTCAACATCCTGGACTGGAGCTTTGTAAAACGTGCACACCGGGTTTCTGTCAGTGCGACTGTCATCATGTATGCAGTCATGTTTTTCACTGTATTTTTTGACTTGATTGTTGCCGTTGGTTTGGGGGTCTTCATTGCAAACATCCTGACCATTGAAAGACTCAGCCGGGTCCAGACAAGAAACGTTAAAACCATCACCGATGCAGACGATAACATTGCCCTCTCCAAGGAAGAGAGAGCACTGCTGGACAAAGGCCAGGGCAAACTACTGTTACTTTATCTCAGTGGCCCGATGATCTTTGGCGTTTCCAAAGCCATCGCTCGCGAACATAACGCGTTAATGAATTGCCATGCGCTTGTGGTCGATATCAGTGACGTCCCGTTAATCGACACAACCGTTTCCCTGGCGATAGAGAACGCCATCAAGGACGCCCTGGATGCGGGCAAGGAGGTGTTTGTCGTACGTCCGGTGGAAGAAACCACAAAGGTTCTGGAGGGTGTTGCGGTATTCCAGATGATTCACGATGCCACACTGTGTGAATCGCGCCTTGAGGCCCTGCGCCGGGCATCAGACGCCATCAAGAGAACACTCGATTCACCCAAGAGCATTGGTTAGGCCCCGTAACCGTGCTTAACTCACCCTCATAAGCGCCTGCATGGCCCGATAATGCGTGTAGTGAATGGAAGGAGCCTCAACCATGAAAGCAATCTGGAACGGAAAAGTGATCGCAGAGAGTGATAACACCCGGGTGGTTGAGGGAAACCACTACTTTCCAGCTGAATCACTGCGAAAAGAGTTTTTCAGACCGAGCACCACCTCCACTCACTGCTCATGGAAGGGCGAGGCTCACTACTATTCACTCGAAGTCGACGGTGTGACCAATGCAGACGCCGCCTGGTTTTATCCAGCTCCCAAGGAGAAGGCGGACAACATCAAGGGAATGGTTGCTTTCTGGAAGGGCGTTACCGTAACGGAATAACCCCCAAGGGCTGCAGCGTGGCAGGGCAATAGAGCCATAAACAGAAACGGAACAGATATGGATCCAGAATTCTGGCACCGGCGTTGGCAGGACAATGAAATCGGCTTTCACGAACCCAGGGCCAACCCAGCCCTGGTTCGCAACCTTGAACTACTCGGCCAGCACAAGGGCTCCCGTTTTTTCTTGCCGCTGTGCGGCAAAACCCTTGATATTGGCTGGCTGCTGGGGCGAGGCTTCCAGGTGGCGGGCGCCGAGTTGAGCCAGCTGGCGGTAGAACAACTGTTTGAAGAGCTCGGAGTCAGCCCGGAGGTCTCCGACCTGGGGAAGCTGAAACACTATCGCGCCCCGAACCTGGATATTTTCTGTGGTGACATCTTTGAGCTGAGCTCAGACATACTGGGACCAGTGGACGCCACTTTCGATCGCGCCGCCCTGGTCGCACTACCGCAACAGATGCGCCACCGCTATGTATCGCAATTGGTGGACGTGACTCGGCATGCACCTCAGCTTCTGGTGACCTTTGTCTACGATCAGGCCCTGATGGCGGGTCCGCCGTTTTCGATAGACGATGACGAAGTAAATTGCCGCTACCAGGAGCATTACCAGCTCCGCCTGCTTGAAAGCAAAGCGATTCCCGACGGACTCAAGGGGCTGGTTCCGGCAGAGCAGCACGTGTGGCTACTGCGCCGCCCCGCCACATGAGGCTAGGGTACCCGTAGCTTGAAATTCCCGGCTGCGGGACCAATATTTCTCCCTGTATAACCAGCGAGATCCCACGATGACAGACTCTGCCCCTCTGCAGATCGTTTGCCCCGCCTGTAACGCCGTAAACCGTGTGCCGGGCCACCGACTGGGTGATCGCCCCGTTTGCGGCAAGTGCCGGAGCCCGCTGCTGGGCGGCCACCCTGTCAACGCCACCGATCAGAACTTCAGCCGTTTCATCGAAAAATCTGACCTGCCCGTTGTCGTGGACTTCTGGGCGACCTGGTGCGGACCCTGTCAGCAGTTTGCACCGGTTTTCAGTCAGGTCTCCGGCGAAATGGCGACAAATGCTGTTTTCGTGAAAGTGGATACCCAGGCCAACCAGCAGGCCGCGGCCCAGTACCAGATACGCTCCATCCCAACGCTGATGATCTTCCACCGCGGTCGGGAGCTGGCACGCCTCTCAGGGGCCCTGCCCAAGCCGCAGTTTCAACAGTGGCTGCATCAGCAGCTCGCCTCAACGCAGGCTGTCTAGCATCCACCACCAGCTTTTCACCGCTCCTCAGCCTTCACTCTGGCATCTGATCTCTGGCCGTGAGCCGTTATAATCGCGCTCATGTCAGAACTACCGATCACCCACGTTCTCCCCGAGCTACTTGAGAAGCTGAGCACGCACAGTAACGTGGTCCTGCAGGCCCCGCCCGGCGCCGGTAAAACCACAGCGGTGCCGCTGGCCCTGCTGGATTGTGACTGGCTGCAGGACAGAAAAATCATCATGCTCGAGCCCCGTCGGCTCGCAGCCCGAAGCGCCGCGGTGCGCATGGCCGGGCTACTGAGCGAGTCGGTTGGCCAGACCGTGGGCTACCAGATTCGCGCCGAGCGCAAAGCCAGCGGCAACACTCGTATTCTGGTAGTAACGGAGGGCATTCTCACCCGCCTGCTGCAATCAGATCCCGAGCTGGCCGATACAGCGCTGGTCATCTTTGACGAATTCCATGAACGTAACTTGCAGGGGGACCTGTCGCTGGCCCTTTGCCTGCAATCGCAGGAATACCTTCGGGATGATCTCAAGCTCCTGATCATGTCTGCGACGCTGGAAACGGATGCCGTCGCGGGGTTGCTGGGCAGCGCGCCCGTCGTGACCAGCGAGGGGCGCAGCTATCCGGTGCACATCCATTACCTGCCTCACCGGCAGGTGCCGCAAGACGACCGCCAGATGCCAGCACTGATGACCAGTCAGGTCCTCGCATGGATGGAGCGGGAGAGTGGTAGCCTGCTGGCTTTCCTTCCCGGCGTCGGTGAGATCAGGAAAGTAGAGACACTACTGCGGGAACAGCTCGCGGCGCAGGATGAAATCATCATCGCCCCCCTCTACAGCGACCTCACCAGGGAAAGGCAGGATGCCGCCATTGCCCCGGCACCGCCTGGCAGGCGCAAGATCGTCCTGGCCACCAATGTGGCCGAGACCAGCCTTACCATCGAGGGCATCCGCATCGTCGTCGACTCCGGCTTGATGCGGGAGTCCCGCTTCGACCCGAACACCGGCATGAACCGCCTGGTAACCGCGCAAATCTCCCGCGCCTCTGCTACCCAGCGCAGCGGGCGCGCCGGCCGAGTGAGTGAAGGCGTCAGCGTGCGTCTCTGGAGTGAGTCGCAGCAGGATGCACTCCCGGCAAAAAATACGCCGGAAATCCTGCTCAGTGACCTGGCGCCGTTGATGTTGGAGCTGGCGCAATGGGGCGTACGGCAAGTGGAGGAATTGCGCTGGCTCGACCTGCCCCCGCCCGGAGCCGTCTCCCAGGCCCAGGACTTACTGGAGCAACTAGGTGCGATCGACAGCGATCACCGCATCACGGCTCATGGCTCTGCCATGCTGGCGCTGGGTACCCACCCTCGACTGGCCCATATGATGATCCGCAGCCTCGTCTGGAATCTGGCAGAAGAAGCCTGTCTGCTGGCAGCCCTGCTCTCGGAACGGGATATCTTTCGTGGTGAGGCCCGCTGGGATCGCGATATCCAAAAACGCGTCGATCTGCTCCAGGGCCGATTCAGGGCATCCAGCTTCGATCGCGGCGCCGTGCAACGCATACGTCAGCAGGCCAGGACCTGGCAAAAACAGGTGGAAAAACTCTCGCAGCCAGCGGGCAATGACACCATCGACAAACAGGACCAGATTGGCGTACTGCTGGGCCTGGCCTATCCGGATCGCATCGCCAAAAGCCGCCGCGATCGGGAGCACCGTTTTCTTTTATCAGGAGGCCGCGGGGCACACTTCAGCCACGACGACGACCTGGCACAGGAAGATTACCTGGTCATTGCTGAGCTCGATGGCCAGGGGCGCGATGCCCGCATTCAGTTGGCAGCCCACGTTTCCGAACAGGCCCTGGAGCGGGCATTCCCAGAGCTGATTGTGCAGGAAACCGCCGTTCGCTGGGACGATGCAGCAGGCAGGGCCGTCGCCAGTGAGCGCACTCGCCTCGGACAACTCGTGCTGGCAGAGCGGCCCGCCCGGGACATCTCCCCGACACTGCTGAGCCGCGCCCTGCTGGACGCCGTCCTCCAGAAGGGCTTGCAAACGCTCCCCTGGAGCAAGGAGGCAGACGCACTGCGGGACCGGGTACAGTTTCTTCACAGAGTTGCCGGGGACTATCCGAAACTGCTGGGCGACCTGGCAATACCCGACTGGTCTGGTGAGGCACTGGCCAGCACCCTTGAGGAGTGGTTGCTGCCCCACCTGGCCGGCATGAACAGGCTGGAACAGCTCAAACAACTGGACCTGTTGCGGATCCTGCAGGGGCAGCTGGACTGGCCGCTGCAACAGAAGCTCGACGCGCTGGCACCCAGTCACCTGAGCGTGCCCAGCGGTTCTCGGATCGCCATCGACTACTCGGAGGAGATCCCGATACTGCCGGTGCGCCTGCAGGAAATGTTCGGACAGCAAAAAACACCAGCCATTCTGAGTGGACAATACCCACTGATGGTGCACCTGCTCTCCCCCGCACGGAGGCCGGTACAGGTGACCCGGGACCTGGCCAGCTTCTGGGCCAACACCTATCAGGAGGTGCGCAAGGAATTGCGGATCAAGTACCAGAAGCACTACTGGCCAGATGATCCCGCCTCTGCACAGGCGACCAGCACCACCAAGAAACGAATGCAGGCCCGCTAGCTGAGTGCCCGCCCGGGCAAAGCTGGAGCTCAGGCAGTCCGCCTTTTTCATTGGCACTCTGCTTCCACTTCGAACCAAAACTCGGGCAAGTTCGCGGTTCAGAAGCGTGACCGCAAGCAACGAAACAGCTAGGCTTGGAAGTCAGCCAGGGAAAGCTCCAGAAGAGCCTGAGGGAGGGATCTTGCTCCAGCGCATTACCATTCTGCTGTTACCACTGCTGCTGCTCGCCTGTGACCTGGATGACGTTCCAAGCTTCGTGCCTGAGTCCACGGTTACCAACTATCGCCTGGAGATGCGGGAGCTGGTTCAGGACCTCAGCCGCTACGCCAAGGGTCGGGACCGGGATTTCATTGTCGTGCCCCAGAACGGTGTGGAACTCGTCACTGGCAGTGGCCGGATCAGCGGCACGGTGGAAACAGAGTATCTGGCAGCCCTTGACGGCATCGGCCAACAGGGCGTTTTCTTCGGCCTCGAGATAGCGGACCAGCCCACCCCAAACACAGAATCCGACCGCCTGCGCGCACTGCTCGACATCGCCCGGGACCAGGGTGGCGTGAGGGTCTTCGTAACCGACTTTGCCAGCAGCCAGCGCAACGTCGACGATTCGATCCTGCTGAATGCAGAGGCCGGCTACCTGGGCTTTGCAGCCCCGCAAGTGACGCTGGATACCATTCCGGATTATCCCCCGGAAATCCCGAATACCAATCGTGCCGATATCGAGGACCTGAACTTCGCCCGCAACTTCCTTCATTTGACCAACCCACAGCTGTTTTCAACCGCACAGGAGTTCGTCGATGGGATCGCAGAAACAGACTACGACGTGGTAATTCTGGATTTCTTCTTCAACGGCGAGGCATTTACCAACGAGCAGATCCGGCAACTGCGTTTCAAGGCGAATGGCGGCCGGAGATTGTTACTGGCTTACCTGAGCCTCGGCCAGGCGGAAAGCGACCGCTTTTACTGGCAGAGCTTCTGGCCCGGCAACCCTCCCAACTGGCTGCTGGACGAAGTTTCCGGCTCGCCCGGGAACTACCATGTCCGTTACTGGCTGCAGCCGTGGCGGGATATCCTGTTTGGTGAGACCGGGGACTACGTCGACCGGATAATCGACGCCGGCTTTGACGGTGTGTATCTGGACCATATCGACGAGTTTGAGTATTTCGAGGGGCTTTGATAGCCAATCGGGCGGCCCGCCAATTTATCCGCAAGGGCTCCGGCCAAGATGAATAATTCGGGGAAGGCTCCAACCCCATGAATCATTACTTATCCTTTCTGAGCGTGCTTCTCCTGTGCCTGGTTACATGGACGCTCCCGCGCTGGAAGATTTTTCGGGAGAAGGTACACCCCCCTATCTTGAGCGTTTCCGCGGGAGTGGGCATCTCCTATGTTTTTTTAGTTTTGCTACCAAAGCTGGCCGAAATCCAGTCGGCTATCGATCTGGACTCAGGCACCGATCCGCTCTTACCTGCCGGGCTACATGTCTACCTTGCTGCCCTGGCGGGATTCGTGGTTTTTCTGCTTGTTGCCAAGAAAGATCTCGCTGAGGATCGTCTGGGCTTGGGACAGAAACCGTCTGGCACCACACTGTTGGTCGCCAGTGTCTTCGGTCTGTACAACGCACAGATCGGATTCCTCCTGGGTGACTGGCCGTTCGCCTCGCTGCTCGGCTATTTTGGGCTGACATTTGCCTTTGGGATGCATTTCATCGGTATCAATTACCACCTCTGGAAGCATTACCCCAGACGCTATTGCCGCTACTTCCGTGGGATTTTTTCCCTGTGCCTGATGCTGGGCTGGCTTGCGGCCTTCCTTTCAGATCAGCTCGGGCCGGTCTTCAAGTTTTCAACCCTGTTTGTTGTGGGGGGAATTATCATCACCGCGATACGGGAAGAAATACCGCCAAAGGAAGCAGCCAACATCCCCTATTTCCTGCTTACCGTCACAGCCACCAGCCTGTTTATCGTCTTCACCGAGATACTGCTGGCACGTGGGCAATGAGTTCGAGATTCTATGACCCCCGACTTCGACATCCCCGGTGCTTGCCTGTCACTTCATGCACGTCCACAAGCAGAGGCGCTCATAAGTCCGATACAACGGCCAGCACCCTACTGTCACTGCAGCTGCCAAAAACGCCTTGCCGTATGGGCAATAAAAAAGGCGAGCCATTGGCTCGCCCTTCTATTCCTGATCTCGAAAGATCAGTAATACGCCTGGGACTTATCGGTATGGTCCGTGATGTCCTTCACCCCAGCCACTTCCGGTACCTTCTCTTTCAAAGTCTTCTCCACGCCCTCTTTCAGGGTCATGTCGACCATGCCGCAGCCCTGGCAACCACCGCCGAATTTCAATACCGCGTAGTTGTCTTCGGTGAACTCCACCAGGCTCACCTGGCCGCCGTGGGCGGCGAGGCCCGGGTTGATCTCGTTGTAGAGGACATAATTGATGCGGTCTTCGATGGGACTGTCATCGGTAATCTTGGGCATGCGCGAATTGGGTGCGCGAATGGTCAGCTGGCCACCCATCTTGTCGGATGAGTAGTCGACCCGGGCCTCATCGAGGTAGGGCACGGAGCGACCCTCGAAGTACGCCTTGAAGCCGTTGAGCTCCATTTCGACGTCGCCTTCCTGCTCCTCGCCGGGACGGCAGTAGGCAATGCAGGTTTCAGCGTTGGGAGTGCCGGGGCTGGACACAAACATGCGGATCGCGATCCCCTCGCAATCCTGCTTCTCCAGCAGCTCCCGCAGATACTCCTGCGCGGACTCAGTGATGGTGACGTTCAGTTCGGAAGACTGCTCAGACATATCGCTTCTCAAATAACCGAGTTTCTTTGTCGGGTATTTTACTCCGACTTGCAGGCAAGTTAAACCACCCTCCCCTATGCTCCCCTATCCCAGCTGCCCATACTCCTGGAAGATAACCAGGCCCGGAGGTGGAACGGGCACGGCAAAAGCTGCATTTTCGCCAATAAGGGCTTTATTGGGACGAAAATCACGCTAAATCCTTTGCAAAAAACCTGTATTGTCGTTTTGCAACGACTTTGCGGCTGAAGTTCACTGAGCCCACGGAACCCCTGTGGAGTGATAAGATAGCCGCCCTCTCGAACCCAACCATTCGAATTAAACGAACAGCAATAAATGGCTTAAGGAATCGCCCATGTCCCAGCAGTCCCGCAGCGAACGCCTCCAGCAGCTTCATGCCGCCCTCGCCGACCGTATCCTGATCCTGGATGGTGGTATGGGAACCATGATTCAGCGGCAGAAACTGCAGGAAGCGGATTACCGCGGCGACCGCTTTGGCGATTTTCCAAGCGACCTGAAGGGCAACAACGACCTCCTCAGCATCACAAAGCCCGAACTGATCGAGCGACTGCATCGGGAATACCTGGAGGCGGGTGCCGACATCATCGAGACCAATACCTTCAACTCGACCCGACTCTCCCAGGCGGACTACGACCTGGAGGACCTGGTACCGGAACTGAACCGGGCCGCCGCCGAGGTGGCACGTCGCGCGGCCGATGCAGCGGCAACGCCGGACAAACCGCGCTGGGTTGCGGGAGTGGTTGGCCCAACCTCCCGCACCGCCAGCATCTCTCCGGATGTCAACGATCCGGGGGCACGCAATGTGACCTTCCAGCAGCTGGTGGACAACTATGTGGAGGCAGGACGCGCTTTGGTCGAGGGCGGCTGTGACCTGATCCTGATCGAGACCATCTTCGATACCCTGAACGCCAAGGCTGCCATCTACGCCCTGCAGCAGTTGTTCGAGGAGCTGGGTTTCGAGTTGCCGATCATGATTTCCGGCACCATTACCGACGCCTCCGGCCGCACCCTGTCCGGCCAGACCACCGAGGCCTTTTACTATTCCGTCGCGCACGCCAAGCCCCTGAGTGTCGGCCTGAACTGCGCCCTGGGCGCCACTGAGCTGCGCCCCTACATTGAGGCGCTCTCCGGTGTCTGCGCCGAGCATGTCTCTGCCCACCCCAATGCGGGGCTGCCAAACGAGTTCGGTGAATACGACGAGACACCGGAAGAGACCGCAGCGATCGTGGCGGAATTTGCCCGCAGCGGCTTTATCAATATTCTCGGCGGCTGCTGTGGCACTACCCCGGAACACATTGACGCCATCGCCCGCGCGGTTGCCGACGTGTCACCGCGCAAAACGCCGGACATCAAACCTGCCCTGCGCCTGTCGGGCCTGGAACCGTTCGTTGCCGATGAGAACTCCCTGTTCGTCAACGTGGGCGAACGCTGCAACGTCACTGGTTCGGCCCGCTTCAAGCGCCTGATCCTCGAGGAAGACTACGACACTGCCCTCGAAGTCGCCGCCCAGCAGGTGGAAGACGGTGCCCAGGTGATCGACTTCAACATGGACGAAGCGATGCTCGACTCGGTCGCCGCCATGCGCCGCTTCCTTAACCTGGCCGCCACTGAACCGGAAATCGCCAAAGTCCCTTTCATGGTGGACTCGTCCAAGTGGGAGGTGATCGAGGCCGGCCTGCAATGTATCCAGGGCAAACCCATCGTCAACTCCATCAGTCTCAAGGAGGGTGAAGAGGACTTCATCGACAAGGCACGTTTGTGCCTGCGCTACGGTGCGGCCGTGGTGGTCATGGCTTTCGATGAGGACGGCCAGGCGGACACCTTCGCCCGCAAGCGTGAAATCTGTGAGCGCAGCTACCGCGTTCTGGTGGACAAGGTTGGCTTCAACCCCAGCGATATCATTTTCGATCCGAATATCTTCGCGGTCGCCACCGGTATCGATGAGCATAACAACTACGCGGTGGACTTCATCGAGGCCACCCGCTGGATCCGCGAGAACCTGCCGGGAGCGCAGGTGAGTGGCGGCGTCTCGAATGTGTCTTTCTCATTCCGCGGCAACAATCCCGTACGGGAGGCCATTCATTCCGTCTTCCTTTACCACGCCATCAAGTCCGGGCTGAATATGGGTATCGTCAACGCCGGCCAGCTGGCGGTCTACGACGACCTGCCGGATGAGCTGCGCGAGCGGGTCGAGGATGTGATTCTGAACAAGCGCCTCGACGGTACCGAGCGCCTGCTGGAAATCGCCGACAAGTACCGCGGCGACGGCGGCGGCCAGGCTCGCAAGGAAGATCTCAGCTGGCGCGAGTGGCCGGTCAACAAGCGCCTGGAGCACGCTCTGGTCAAGGGCATCACCACCTACATCGAGGACGACACCGAGCAGGCCCGTGAGCAGGCATCGCGTCCGCTGGACGTGATCGAAGGGCCCCTGATGGATGGCATGAACGTGGTGGGCGACCTGTTCGGAGAGGGCAAGATGTTCCTGCCCCAGGTGGTCAAGTCAGCGCGGGTCATGAAGCAGGCGGTGGCGTACCTGCAGCCCTACATCGAGGCAGAGAAGACCGTCGACAGCAAACCCAATGGCCGCATCCTGATGGCCACCGTCAAGGGTGACGTGCATGACATCGGCAAGAACATCGTCGGCGTGGTTCTCGCCTGCAATAATTTCGAGGTGATCGACCTGGGTGTGATGGTACCGGCGGAAAAGATTCTGCAGACGGCCAGAGAGCGCGACTGCGACATTATCGGTCTCTCCGGTCTTATCACCCCCTCACTGGACGAGATGGTTCATGTGGCTGCGGAGATGGAGCGGCAGGGCTTCGATATCCCCCTGCTGATCGGCGGCGCGACCACTTCCAAGGCCCATACCGCAGTAAAAATCGACCCGGAATATCGCCGCAACCAGGTAGTGTACGTGGCGGATGCCTCACGGGCGGTGGGTGTAGCCAGCAACCTGCTTTCCGACGATCACCGCCCGGCATTTGTCGCCAGCCTGCAGGAAGAATACGAGAAGGTCCGTCACCGCACGGCGAACCGCAGGCGCAATGACAAACGCCTCAGCTACGAGGAAGCTTTTGCCGCAGCGCCCGAGTTCGACTGGCAGAATTACGAGCCACCGATGCCCCGCAAAGTGGGGGTCACCGTCATTGATGACTTCCCCCTGGAGAAACTGGTGGACACCATCGACTGGACGCCATTCTTCATCTCCTGGGATTTGGCCGGCAAATACCCCGCCATCCTCAATGATGATGTGGTCGGCGAAGCGGCCACCGATCTGTTCAAGAACGCGCAGCTGATGCTGCAGGAGATCATCGACAAGAAACTGCTCAGGGCGCGGGCGGTGATCGGCCTGTGGCCCGCCAACAGCGAGGGCGACGATATCGTCGTCTACGCAGACGAAGGCCGCACCGAAGAGCTTGCCCGCCTGCACCAGATGCGCCAGCAGGTACAGAAACTCGGCGGTGATGGCCTGTGTCGCTCGCTGGCAGACTTCGTGGCACCAGCGCACTCTGGCATTGGTGACTATGTCGGCGGCTTCGCAGTCACCACCGGTATTGGTGCCGACGAGCTGGCGGCAAAGTACGAGGCCGCACACGACGACTACAACGCCATCATGGTGAAGGCGCTGGCGGACCGTCTGGCGGAATCCCTGGCCGAGTACCTGCACAGGCAGGTGCGCACCGATTACTGGGGCTATGCCCCGGAAGAGACGCTTTCCAACGACGACCTTATCCGGGAGAAATACCAGGGCATCCGCCCTGCCCCCGGGTACCCGGCGTGCCCGGACCACACGGAAAAAGCCACCCTGTTCAAGCTCCTGGGGGCCGAGGAGAACGCGGGCATCAACCTGACCTCCCACTTTGCCATGATGCCGGCCGCATCGGTCAGCGGCTGGTACTTCGCCCACCCGGAGGCAAGGTACTTCAACGTGGGTAAAATCGGCCGCGACCAGCTGGAGAGCCTTGCGCAGCGCAAGGGGCTCGGCGTGGATGAGCTGGCGCGGTGGCTGCGGCCCAACCTGGAAGACTGAGATCAGAGACAGAGATGGCTGCACCCCACCATTTTTAGGGTGCATCGCCACAGGGATGCGAGCATGAATAACGATAAACAGCGCGAGCAGGAACCTGGCCGGCCCGGGTTCTTACATGTGGTGTTCAGCACACTGGCTGCGGCCATCGGTGTGCAGAGCAACAAAAACCGGGAGCGGGATTTCAAAAGCGGCAGTATCAAAGCCTACATTGCCGCAGGCCTCATATTCACCACACTGTTCGTGCTGACACTGGTGCTGGTTGTGAGGACCGTGCTGGAGAGAATGGGCTGAGGGGAGAGCCTGGATACGGCTTTGCCCGGGACGACTTTGCTCCGGGCGCCGGTCTGTCTTACTGGCTGGCGACCCAGTAAACACAGGTGACGACAAAAATGGCCACCAGGGCCACGGCGGCAAAGGCGTCTGCCGCGTTATCACTTTCAGTGGATACAACTACCTTCTCATTCATCGAAAGACTCCGATTGCCGATTATTCTTATGGTGTGTAGTTGGCCGTCGTGAAACGGTCAATCAAGTAGAGCAAATCCCCCAAAACCACGCAAGCGCCCCTATCACTCACGCACAACTTTCTTATAACCATTGGTTTCTAACTTAGCAAAAAATATTGTTATTTTTTGCATAAGCCCACTGGTATGTTAGGCGCCACTGGAGAATCCGCAGCACTATTAGCCGGCGCTGGGGATCCGCGCAAAAAGCAATGGAATCAAGCTGTTATGTACCGATACGACGACCGGGACCGCACCATCATCAGCGAGCGGGTGGCACAGTTCCGCGACCAGACGGCCCGCTACCTGGCCGGTGAACTCAGCGAGGAAGAATTTCTGCCCCTGCGCCTGCAGAACGGCCTCTACATCCAGCGCCTTGCCCCGATGCTGCGCGTCGCGATCCCCTACGGCTTGCTGAATAGCGCCCAACTGCGCCGCCTGGCCCGCATCAGCCGCGACTACGACAAGGGCTATGCCCATTTCACCACCCGGCAGAACCTGCAGTTCAACTGGCCGCAACTGGAAGACGTGCCGGCAATCCTCGCCGAGCTGGCCGAGGTGGAAATGCATGCAGTGCAGACCAGCGGCAACTGTATCCGCAACACGACCTCCGACCCCTACGCCGGCGTGGCCCGGGACGAAATCGCAGACCCGCGTCCCTACTGTGAACTGATCCGCCAGTGGTCCACCTTTCACCCTGAATTCGCGTTCCTGCCGCGCAAATTCAAAATCGCCGTCAATGGTGCCCAGGCCGATCGCGCCGCCATTCGCGTGCACGATATCGGCGTGCAGATTGTGGAGCAGGACGGAGAGATCGGCTTCGCCATCTACGTTGGTGGCGGCCAGGGCCGTACACCCGTCATCGCCGAGCGAATTCGCGAGTTCCTGCCCGAGGAAGACCTGCTGTCCTACCTGGAAGCCATCGTTCGGGTTTACAACCAGCTGGGACGCCGCGACAACAAGTACAAGGCGCGAATCAAGATCCTGGTGAAAGCGCTGGGTGCGGAAGAGTTTGCCGCACGCGTGGAGCGGGAGTGGGAGCAGATCAGGGACGGGGTCGACCGACTGACGCCGGAGGCGCTCACCTGGGCCAAGTCCTTTTTTACCGCCCCGGAGTACAAGGTGCTCGACAGCACTGACAGCGACGCCGCACTGGCAGCCGAGGCCAGCGAAGACAAAGCATTCGCCCGCTGGCTGGAGCGCAACACGTTCCGTCACCGGGTACCCGGCTACCGAGCGGTCAAGCTCTCCACCAAGCCGACCGGTGTCCCGCCGGGCGACGTCACCGACCGGCAACTGGAGGCGATCGCCGACCTGGCCGACGAGTTCAGCTTTGGCGAAGCGCGCATCACCCACGACCAGAACGCTGTCTTGGCAGATGTGGAACAGGGGAACCTGAAAGCGCTCTGGCAGGCAGCACGCAAGCACGGCTTTGCCACGCCCAATATCGGCACGCTCACCGATATGATCTGCTGCCCCGGGGGCGACTACTGCTCTCTGGCCAACGCCAAGTCCATCCCGGTGGCCGAGGCCATCCAGCGTCGCTTTGACGACATGGATTACCTGTACGACCTGGGCGACCTGAACCTCAACATCTCCGGCTGCATGAATGCCTGCGGTCACCACCATGTGGGCCATATCGGTATTCTCGGCGTGGACAAAAAAGGCGAGGAGTTCTACCAGATCCAGCTGGGCGGCAGCTCTAGCGAGAGCGCCAGCCTGGCCAAAGTCCTGGGCCCCAGCTTCTCTCGCGCCGAGGTTCCGGATGTAATCGGCAGGATCCTGGACCTGTACGTGGAGCTGCGCCACCCCGACGAATTGTTCGTCGACACCTATCACCGCATCGGCCTGCAGCCGTTTAAGGAAAAAGTCTATGCCAAAGCCAGCTAAAGCCCAGGCGCCGCAGCCGGAAAACCCGCAACAGCTGATCCTCGACGGCGCGGTGGTGAACAACGAGTGGCACCTGATACCCAGTGATGAGAGTGCAGCGGACCTGAGCGCCGCCACACTGGCAAGCGGCAGGCTCATGCTGCCCCTGGCGGTATGGCAGGAACTGCGGGGTGAGCTGACCGACCGCAAGAGCGAGATCGGTGTGTGGCTCGACAGCGATGAGACCGCAGACCTGCTCGGTGAAGCTGCCTGTGAGTTGCCGCTGATAGCCGTGCACTTTCCCGCGTTCGCGGACGGGCGCGGCTTCACCACCGGCCGACTGCTGCGTGAGCGCTACGGATTTGCCGGTGAACTGCGTGCCATCGGTAATTTTATGCGCGACCAGCTCAGCTACCTGAGCCGCTGCGGGTTCAACGCCTTTGCCTACCAGGGGGATCAGTCTCTGGAGGAACTGCTGAAGTCACTGCGGGACTTCAGCCAGAGCTATCAGGCTGCCGTGGACCAGCCAGAGCCCCTGTTCCGCCGACGCGGACTGGCCTGAGCCGGACCTGATCCGGTCCCCCCGGGGCCGGATCCCCTTCCCTTTCTGACCGGGGCACCCCCGACCCCGCTCTTACCCCCTCTCGACTGCTCTCCGGGGCTGGATTTCCGCTGCTCAAAACGTCAATATGCCCGCGTCATTCACCGACAGCGGCTTGCGTATAAACTGAGCAATCCGCCGTGAATTCAGGTAAGCGAGAACAATGCAAGTTGAATCCGTAGATTCCCTTTTGAAATCCTCCGGCCGTGAGGGCTCTGAGGCCCGCATTCAGGGCTGGATCCGAACCCGACGCGACTCCAAGGCCGGCCTGTCCTTTCTCGCCGTGCACGACGGCAGCTGCTTCGACCCGATCCAGGTGGTCGTCGAAGCCAATATCAGCAACTATGAAACCGAGGTGTTGAGACTGACCACCGGCTGTGCCGTGGATATCGTCGGCACCCTGAAGCAATCCGAGGGCAAGGGCCAGGCCATCGAGCTGCTGGCCAGTGAAGTGCATGTCGTTGGCTGGGTCGAGGACCCGGACACCTACCCCATGTCCCCCAAGCGCCACACCATGGAGCACCTGCGCGAGCACGCCCACCTGCGCCCGCGCACCAATGTCAGTGGTGCCGTCGCCCGCGTGCGCAACTGCATCGCCCAGGCAATTCACCGCTTCTTCCATGAAAACGGTTTCCTGTATGTGCACACGCCGATCATCACTGCTTCGGACTGTGAGGGTGCAGGCGAGATGTTCCGGGTAAGCACCCTGGATCTCGAAAACCTGCCGCGCACTGACAAGGGCGAAATCGACTTCAACAAGGATTTCTTCGGTGAGGAAACCTTCCTGACCGTATCCGGCCAGCTGAACGTCGAGAGCTACTGCCTGGCCATGTCCAAGGTGTACACCTTTGGCCCCACCTTCCGCGCCGAGAACTCCAATACCACCCGCCACCTGGCGGAGTTCTGGATGGTGGAACCGGAGATCGCTTTCGCCGATCTCGCGGATGTCGCCAACCTTTCCGAAAAGATGCTCAAGTACGTCTTCAAGGCAGTACTGGAGGAGCGCCCGGATGACATGGCGTTCTTTGCCCAGCGCATCGATAAGGAGGCGATCAGCCGTCTCGAGAACATCATTGACAACGACTTCGCCCGCATCAATTACTCCGAGGCCATCGAGATCCTGGAGAAGTGCAAGGAGAAATTCGAATTCCCGGTTTCCTGGGGAATCGACCTGGCGTCCGAGCACGAACGCTATCTGGCCGAGAAACACTTCAAGAAGCCGGTGATCGTCATGAACTACCCGAAGGACATCAAGGCCTTCTATATGCGCATGAACGATGACGGCAATACCGTAGCGGCCATGGACGTGCTGGCCCCGGGCATCGGCGAGATCATCGGTGGCTCCCAGCGGGAAGAGCGGCTGGACAAGCTGGATGCGCGGATGGACGAGATGGACATCCCCAAAGAGCACCTGGACTGGTACCGGGACCTGCGCCGCTATGGCACCGTCCCCCACGCCGGCTTCGGGCTGGGCTTTGATCGCATCGTTTCCTATGTCACTGGCATGGGCAACATCCGCGATGTGATTCCATTCCCCCGCACCCCGAAAAACGTGGCATTTTAAGGTCACACCAGGTCAGCGGGCCGGACATTACTCCGGCCCGTGCCTGAAGTACTCTCGTGGTACGCTCGGCTTTTGAGCCGGCTGAAAAGGAATTCGGCATTCGATGAACAGCGACAATGCGGAAGCACAGGCCGGGGGATGGCAAGCGATTCTCCCTGAGCGCCTGCAACCCATCGCGGACTTGCTTCAGCAGTATCCCCTCCTCGGGGCTGCAGCGATTCTGCTCATCACTCTCATCATTGCCCTGATCTGCCGGTTTGTCGTATTCAGGCAATTGCGGCGGTGGCTGCCATCGGACCGTACCGGTCCCGGCGCAACGCTACTCGTCCAGCTGCAGCGCCCGGTCTTCACCACCATTCTCTGCCTGGGCCTGATCGCAGCCCACAAGCTGCTGACCGCCGACGGCGGTGTCGGGGTTGTCTCGAGCCTATTGTCCACAGTCATACTGGTCAGCTGGATACGCATGCTTTTCCTGCAGTGCGGGACACTGCTGCAGGTGATCAGTAAAAAGTCCGCCCGCTTTTCCCTGATCGACCAGCGGGCGATTCCCCTGCTCGACCTCTCCTGCAAGTTGCTGGTCATCCTGTTTGGCAGTTATGCGCTGCTGCTGATTTGGGGTATCAATCCCCTGGGCTGGCTGGCTTCTGCGGGAGTTATCGGTATCGCCGTGGGTTTCGCGGCCAAAGACACCCTGGCCAACCTGTTCTCCGGCTTTTTTATCCTCGCCGATGCTCCGTACAAGGTCGGTGACTACGTCAACCTAGACAGCGGCGAGCGCGGCCGGGTCACCCAGATTGGCCTGCGCAGCACCCGGCTGATGACCCGCGACGATGTAGAAATCACGCTCCCCAATTCCCTGATCGCCAATGGCAAGATCATCAATGAAAGCGGTGGCCCGAGTGCAGCGATCCGGGTCACCATCCCTGTTGGTGTTGCCTACGGTTCTGACGTCGACGAGGTTTGCGACATCCTCCTGAATGTGGCCCTGGAGCACACGGAGCTGGTCGCGTCACCGGAGCCAAGAGTGCGCATGCGGGGCTTCGGCGCATCGAGCCTGGACTTCGAATTGCTGGTCTGGATCGAGCTCCCCGAGGACCGGGGGCGGATCCGCCACGAGCTTCTATTGGCAATCTACAAGAGCCTGGCGGCACACAGGGTCGAGATCCCCTACGCCAAATCTGATGTCTACATCAAGGAACTGCCATCCCTGCAGGCCGGCCGGACCGAGCCACAGTAACCGGCCCCGCAGGGCGTGTTGCGAACTGCTGCCGTGGACGGCGGCATCCCCGACGTGCCATGCCTTACCCACACCCGGTATTGGCAGTATTGCCTGCGGACCGCAGCCGACACCGGCGTCCAGGCCCCACCCTTATCGCCCGACGCAATGACACCGGATGTTCTTATCCGGCAGTGCCGCTCCAGCCCCGCTTGCGAAACTCACTCCACTGCTAGACTGCTTGGAGAGCCCACCATAAAGCACGTCCGGGAAGTAAGGCATGACGAGGCAGTTCTTCGTATTCGGGCTCGCGCCCCTGCACTGCGAGTACCTGAACGCAGTACATGGAGCCGAGCAGTACCAGTGGCGCAAACTCTTCTCGGATGACGAAATCGTCTGGTATCCAGACCGGCCGATGAGAGAACTGCTCTCGGAAGCGGAGCAGACCGTCGCCCAGTGCAATGGCGAACTCGCCGGGATTATCAACCACTGGGATTTCCCCTCCAGCGCGCTGCATCCGTTTTTGTGCCGGCAATTTGGCCTCCGCTCAGCGAGCCCGGAAGCAGTGCTCAAGTGTGAACACAAATACTGGAGTCGCCTGGAACAGAAAAAGGCACTGCCCGAGTGGATTCCGGATTTCTGCGCTATCGACCCCTTTGCAAAAGATCCCCTCTCTCAGGTCACCATCGACTTTCCCTTCTGGCTGAAGCCCGTCGTCAGCCACTCGTCGCAATTGGGGTTCCGCATCGAGAATGAGCGGGAATTGATACAGGCACTCAAGGTGATCCGCGGTGACGTAAGACGCTTGGGCGAGCTTCTCAATACCGCCCTGGAACGGGTATCGGTTCCCACTGAAGTCGGTGAGGTGGATGGTAACTGGTGCATCGCCGAAGGGTTGTTGAAAGGCAAGCAGTGCGGTATCGAGGGCACTGTGGTTAATGGCAATTACTATGTCCACGGTATCGTGGACACCGTCAAGGACAGCCGCAACCTGAGCTTCACCCGCTACGAATATCCATCGGTTTGGCCGGAATACGCCCAGCAGAAAATCTGCGACGCCGGCGAAGCCCTGTTGCGCCAGATCGGCTTCGATAACTCCGCCTTTGGTATCGAGTTCTTCTGGGATGAGGAGACCGACGATTTCAAGGTGCTCGAGATCAATACACGGATTTCCCAATCCCACAGCGACCAGTTCATCAAGGTGCACGGTGTGTCCAATCACGAGGCGGCGCTGGACATTCCCCTCAACCGCCACACGGACTTTTCCAACATGCGCGGTGACTACCAGTGCGCTGCCAAATTTATGCTGCGTCGCTACGAGGACACCACCGTTACCCGCATACCGACGGCCAGCGAAATTGAGGCTCTGCAGGAAAGCATCCCCGGCTGCAAGATTTCCATCCTTGTGGATGAAGGAACCCGCCTATCGGACCTGTCCAGCCAGGATAGTTACAGCTTCGAAGTGGCCAATATCTGTCTGGGCGGGCAAAGCCAGGAAGAGATGCTGTCCAGTTATCGGGACCTGGCCGCCGCCCTGCACTTCGAGTTCTCCGACGGTCGCGGGTTTGAGCCCTTCCAGTTCAAGAGCGTGCGGTACTGATTCTACATGCGCCATGTGAGCAACCTCCCCAACCGGGTAACGGCGATTGAGCATATTGAAATCCCACTGCCGGATGGTGGCTGGCTGGCCGCGCGTATCTGGATGCCGGAGGATGCGGTAACCAACCCGGTCCCGGCAATCATGGAGTACATTCCCTATCGAAAAAGGGACAAGACCCGCTTTCGCGATTCCATCATGCATCCGTACCTGGCTGGTCACGGCTATGCCTACGTGCGGGTGGATCTGCGCGGCAGTGGCGAATCCAGCGGCATCATGCGGGACCAGTACCGGGAGCAGGAACTGAGTGACGGCGTTGAGGCGATTCGCTGGATTGCCCGACAGCGATGGTGCAATGGCAGTGTCGGCATGCAAGGTATCTCCTGGGGCGGTTTCAACGCCCTGCAGGTGGCTGCCCGGGCGCCCGCGGAACTGAAGGCGATCATCTCCTGTTGCTCGACGGACGACCTGTACAAGGACAATATGCATTACATGGGTGGCTGCCTGCTGACAGACAACCTGTCCGAAGCCACCACCATGTTTTCCATCAACACCTGCCCACCGGATCCGCAACTGGTGGGAGAAAAGTGGCGCGCAATGTGGCTCGAGCGACTGCGGGAGAGCGGACTCTGGCTGGATATCTGGCTCCGCCACCAATACCGGGACAGTTACTGGGAACACGGTTCCGTGAGCGAACAGTACGATGCGATCCGCTGTCCGGCGATGCTGGTTGGCGGCTGGGCCGACGGTTACACCAACGCTATTTTCCGCTTGCTCCAGCACCTGCGGGTGCCGCGCCTGGCCCTGATTGGCCCCTGGGGCCACAAGTACCCGCACCAAGGTATCCCAGGCCCGGCGATCGGCTTCCTGCAGGAATCCCTGCGCTGGTGGGATCACTGGTTGAAAGACCGGGATACGGGGATCATGAGCGAACCCATGCTGCGGGCCTGGATGCAGGACAGTGTGCCGCCGACCACTTACTACCACCAGCGCCCCGGGCGCTGGGTGGGAGAGGACAGCTGGCCCTCAGACAATATCGTCGAGCGGGTCTATGAGCTGTCTCCCTATCGCATCCTGTTCGGCAATGAACCGCCCTGCGTCATGGAAAATGTACTGTCGGTGCAATCGCCGCTCAGCGTGGGGCTCTTTGCCGGCAAGTGGTGTTCCTACACCGCCGCACCCGACCTGCCCCATGACCAGCGCCAGGAAGATGGCGGCGCCCTGGTATTCCAGAGCGCGCCGCTCGACGACGATCTGGAAATACTCGGCTCTCCGCGCCTGGAGGTCGAATTGACGTCGAACCGGCCGGTGGCGATGATCGCGGTTCGCCTCTCCGACGTGGGCACCGACGGCGCGGCCACCCGCGTGACCTACGGCCTCTTCAACCTCACCCACCGCCACGGCCACGACAAGCCGGAGGAGCTGGTGCCCGGGCGCAAGTACCGTGTCCAGGTGGATATGAACTATGTCGCCCAGGTGTTTCCCCGCGGCCACCGCTTGCGCATCAGTGTCTCCACTTCCTACTGGGCGCTGGCCTGGCCACCACCGAGGCCGGTGAAACTGGAGATCTACTGCGACACCAGCAACCTGGTGCTGCCACTGCGGCGGGGCCGCGCTGAGGACAGCGACATCCACTTCGCCCCCGCCGAGGGCACGGAACCGGTCCAATTGCATTATGTGGAGCCAGCCCATAACAACTGGCTGGTGCATCAGGATCTTGCGGAAGATATCTCGACCCTGGAGGTGATCAAGGACGATGGTCTGATTCGCATCGATGAAATCGACCTCGAGTTCGCCAGCCGGACCTGGAACTGGTACACGTTTCAGGAAAACGACTTCAACTCGTTAAAGGCAGAAACCCGTACCGAACGCACCTTCGCACGGGGTGACTGGAAGGTGCGCACCACCACCCGCACCGTACTCACAGCCGATGCGGACAACTTCTATATTCGCGCCGAGCTGGATGCCTGGGAGGGGGAATACCGGGTTTATACCCAGCTCTGGGAACGCACCGTACCGCGACAATTTCTCTAGTGGACACAGTGCAACAGCGGCCCAACGCCATCGCGCTCAGAACTGCTGGAAAATGGTCATCGCGGCAATGAGAATGAACCAGATGGCAATCCAGATCCACTGGGTCCAGCTGCGGGGTTCATCGGCTCCGGAGGCGGCGACCGGGGCGCTGGCATCGCGAACTTTATCCAGGTCCAGCGTGTGGCGAGTGAGCTGAGGTCCCTGGTAGACATAGACCCGCCGCGCACCGGCACTCAAACCCAGCGCCTGAAAGGCGCTGACCTCTACCTCCGTCAACCCGCCACGATTCTTCTCCATGGGCTGCAGCACCAGATTGGCTGGGGAGGAGAACAACCCGTCGCCACTCAGCTTTTGAAAGATCCCCTCCAGCAACAGCTCTGCAGCCTTGAAGTGTGCCAGCAGGCTGCGCGGATGAGAGAACGGGTTGATCACCTCCACTTCACTGCTGGCGGCTGACGAGGCGCGGCTGCCGATTGCCACCCTTTTACTGCGGCGCTTTCCCTTGCGGATCGCGACCAATGGCACCTCATCAAAGATCTTGCCGGACTCGATATCAGTGACACGAATGCGGTTCTCCCACAACTGCATATACAGAGTGCCATCGCTGCTTTTGATCAGGTTTCTCATTTGGTTCCGGCTCCGCGCTGCCTACTTGCGCCCTCACCCAGTCTAGTGGGGCGCGCGATCAATTCGGTGCCGAAACCTCACGGCCACAGGTTGCAGGGCAAGGGGAAACAGCCAGCGACCGGCACCACGCGTTCACGCTTTGACAGCGCAGCCATGAAACGGCACCGGAATGGTCGGTGACAGTACTCGCCACACCGCCCACGATTCGCCAGAAAAACTCTAGACGACCCCCGACTCCCTCAGTGCTGCAATCTCCTCTGCAGATTTGCCCAGGGTGTCACGCAATACCGGTTCCGTGTGCTCACCCAGAACCGGCGGCCCCTGCTCATACTCGAGCGGCGACGCCGAGAACAGCGCGGGATTGCGCACCGTGCGGACCTTGCCGGCAACCGGGTGTTCCTGCTCGATCACCATGCCGCGGGCCTGCACCTGGGGATCGGCAAACACCTGGTCCAGGTTATTGATTGGGCCGCAGGGAACATGAGCCTCGCTGAGTCGCTCCAGCCACCAGTCGGACTCGTGCTCCCGGGTTGCCGACTCTATCAGGGGAACCAGCTGCTCACGGGCCATGACCCGGGCGGAATTCGTCGCAAAGGCCGCTTGCTCAGGCAGATCGTCGAGACCGGCAATGGCACAGAAGCGCTTGAATTGCTCATCATTACCCACCGCCAGCATGAAGTATCCATCTTTCGACGGCACCGCCTGGTAGGGCACGATATTGGGGTGACCTGTGCCCTGGCGCTCCGGGCTCTTGCCGGAGGTCAGATAATTCTGGGCCTGGTTGGCCAGCCAGGCCACCTGAGTGTCCAGCAGCGCCAGGTCAATATACTGCCCGACTCCCGTATGATCCCTGTGCACAACCGCCGCCAGCACCGAAGAGACTGCGTACATGCCGGTCATCAGGTCCGCCACCGCCACGCCCACTTTCTGCGGTCCGGCACCGGGCTGCCCCTCCGGCACGCCGGTAATACTCATCAGGCCACCCATGCCCTGGATCATGGCATCGTAGCCGGCCCGATTGCAGTACGGGCCTGTCTGTCCGAATCCAGTGATGGAGCAGTAGATAATGCCGGGGTTGATGGTTTTGATGGAGTCGTAGTCCAGGCCGTACTTGGCCAGCCCGCCAACCTTGTAATTCTCCAGCACAATATCGCATTCCCGCGCCAGCGAGCGGATCAGCTCCTGCCCCTCCGGCCGGGTAATATCGACGGTGATGGATTTCTTGCCGCGGTTGGCACTCAGGTAGTAGGCGGCATCGACGGTATCGTTACCTTCAGAATCCTTCAGGTAGGGAGGGCCCCAGTGACGGGTGTCATCACCTTTTTCGGGGCGCTCTACTTTTATGACTTCCGCACCGAAGTCGGCAAACACCTGGCCCGCCCAGGGGCCGGCCAGAATGCGGCTGAGATCCAGTACTTTCAGATGGGAAAGGGGGCCAGACATACACTCCTCTTGCTTGGCATCTCTATTATTCTGGCCCGCAGACTACCAGATTCCCCCCGAGCCTGTTCAGACTAAATTTCGGGCCATGTCCGCGCGTACCGGCAGGTTCGCTTGAAGGCGAATTGAGAGCGGCTTTTGACACTCCCGGGATTGGCCGTAAACTGATACCGCCTCCGATAACGCCACCCGATAACAACAACAGGACCGGAAACATGGCCGCGACCAGCGAATCCAGAGAGAACAAGTTTGAATCCTTTCGGGAGTTCTATCCCTTCTACCTGAACGAACACCGCAACCTCACCTGCCGCCGGCTGCATTTTGCCGGCACAGCCCTGGTGATCGCGCTGGTGATCACAGCCATTGTCAGTGGCAATCTGATGTGGCTGGTCGCGGTACCCTTTGCCGGATACGGATTCGCCTGGGTGGGACATTTCTTTTTCGAGCACAACCGGCCGGCGACATTCAAACATCCGTTTTACAGCCTGTGGGGCGATTTCGTGATGTTCAAGGACATGCTGATCGGCCGCATCGACCGCTGACAGCAAAGGGCGGCCGATCGTCCGCTCCCGACGCGGGCCAGGGCAATTCATTTGCCCCGCCCGGCCAGACCGTGCTCGCGCAGCTTATTGGCCACCGCGGTGTGGGAGAGTCCCAGGCGCGCTCCCAGCTCACGGGTGCTGGGATAGCGGCCCAGCATCTCCTGCAGTAGCTGCCTCTCTACCCCCCGCATAATTTCCCGATAGGTCATGCCCTCCCCCCAGTCCCGCCAGGGTGTCCGAGACACAGGCTCAAGTCCGGGCAGATCCTCCAGTTCAATCAGGCTTGCCGCCCTTTCACCGGGCGTGTCCGCTTGCCTGCGTCGACAGCGATTGGCGGCGGCGGCCAGGTGATCCCGCAGCTCGCCCAGGTTCCCCGGCCAGTCGTGCTGCCTCAACAGGGGCAGGCAGTCCTCCGACAGCTCGCGAGGTCCCGCCTCCAGTTCACCCAGCACCGCCCGGGCAAAGCGCGGTAGTGACTGCCGGAGTTGGCGCAGTGGCGGCAGGTGCAAGGTGAGCGAAGAGAACAGCTGTGCCAGGCCCGGCGGCAGGCTTCCGGGATCGCGACAGGTGCCCACCAGTCGCAGTTCCTGTGAGCGCCCCCGCAGCAGTCGTAACAGCGGGCCCACATCCGTATCCCGCAAAGCATTCAGGTCATCGAGTATCAGGGTCCCTCGAGTCGGCAGCCTGTCGGCGGACGGGGTCGAACCCGCCGTACACTGCCAGCGTACACAGCGGCCCTCGGCCGCCAGCGGCGAGAGAAAGTGCACAGCCCCGGCAAAAGTTGTCTTGCCGGTACCGGGCTCCCCGCTGATCAGCACAGGGGCCTGGAGGGGCGCCATCTCCTGCAGCTGCAGACAGGGATCTCTCCGCTTGCCGAAGTCCCACAGGATCGAGAGCTCGCTCAGGGTTTCCGCCTCGCTATTGGCTCTGTCCTCAGTCAGGGTAATGACCGCACCTGCCAGGGAATCGATGGCGCCGGGGCTGTCCTCCACCGGTATCGGCGTCCATTCCAGCAGAAAGGCTCGCCCCCGAACGGAGACGGGGACGCCGTAGCGCGGCGCAGTCAGGTCCCGCAACAACTCGCCGAGCTGCAAGTCGGGCAGGAAGCGCTGCAATTGCAGCCCGGGGACGCGATCCAGGCTGACACCAAATGCCCGCGCCGCAGCGAGATTCCCCGCCACGATCCGCCCCTCCCGATCGACCGAGAGGACAGGGTCGGCCACATGTCGCAACAGGGTATCCAGCTCAAAGTGGCGCCGCTCCGAGGGAATTAGCCCGATACGGCGCACCCGGCGGATGCCGGTAACGCCCAGCAGGGCCTGCTCAATCGCCCGGTATTGGGCCAGAAGCAGCCCGGGGATATGGAGGTAAACCTTATCGCCACTGTCTCCACCCAGCTCTCCAGAAACCACATTCACTCTAAAATCCGTGAATATGTGCATAATTTCCTGAAGGATACCGACACGATTGGCACAGGTAATTTCGATCCGCACGGTGCACCTGTAAAGTTTTATTTACGGAAAGTGTAGCCGCGGCCCCTATCCCAACACAATCTGCGGGCTCTCACTCTCCCGGTTCAGTGCACCAGCGCCTAAGAATAGATGTCCAAACAAATAAGAAGACTTGAGCCTTCCCGTAGTCGGACATCGGGACCTCAGAGGAGCAGCGGAATGAAAAGTGAGAGCAAAAGCAGCGGCAAGAAAGGCAGCAAGTACACCGCCCGCGAGCCGGACGCCAATGGCATCATTCACTACAGTGACGTGGAACACGACACTTGGAAGCGGCTGATCGAGCGGCAGCGCGAGGTGGTTCCCGGACGTGCCTGCGACGAGTATCTGCGCGGTCTCGAACTGCTGGACCTGCCCAGCGAGCGCATTCCCCAGCTGCACGAGATCAGTGATGTGCTGCGCCGGGAGACCGGCTGGGAAGTCGCTCGCGTGCCAGCCCTGATCGGTTTTGAGACCTTCTTCGGCCTGCTGGCAGACCGTAAATTCCCGGTCGCCACTTTCATCCGCACGCCGGAAGAGTTCGACTACCTGCAGGAGCCGGACATTTTCCACGAGATTTTTGGTCACTGCGCCATGCTGACCAATCCCGCCTTTGCCAATTTCACCCAGAAGTATGGCGAGCTGGGCCTCGCAGCATCGCCAAAGGAACGTGCCTACCTGGCGCGGCTGTACTGGTTCACTGTCGAGTTCGGCCTACTGCAGACAGATGAAGGACTGCGGATCTACGGTGGCGGTATTTTGTCCTCCCCGAAAGAGACCCTCTTTGCCCTCAGCAATGAACCAGAGCGCTTCGAGTTCGATGCTCTCGATGCGCTTCGCACCCCCTACCGGATCGACATCGTGCAGCCCATCTACTATGTGCTGAACGACCTGCAGCAGCTGCAGCAACTGACCGAAATCGACCTGATGGCCAAGGTGCGCCAGGCCATCGAACTGGGCCTGTTCGAGCCCCGCTTCCCGCCCAAAGACGCCGCCTGAGCCCTGCGGCCCGCCGCACCCGCGCCCTGCGGGTGTGGCGAAAAATTCAACTACCATCCCCGTTTTTTGGAGACTATCGTTACCGCATCTGCTGGCGTCTTAGTCAACCAATTCCCGCTTACCTCGGACACCGGCGCAGACCGCAAAACGGTCAGGGTATTTTTTACCACGGACCGCAGCGAAAGCATCTTCAGGAGATATTATCTCCGCTTTTTTGGGAGGCTTCTAGAATCATGTCCTCACTTGATGCGATCGATAGACAACTTCTTGCCATATTGCAATCAGATGTTAGCCTCTCCATCGAGGAGCTGGCGGACCGCGTGGGGTTAACCAAGACTCCTTGCTGGCGCCGGGTGCAGAAGCTGGAGAAAAGCGGCATCATCCGCCGCAAGGTTGCGCTGCTCAACGCGGAAATCCTGGGGTTGCCGGTATCGGTGTTCGCCCAGGTCAAAACCGACGAGCACACGCCCGAGTGGGCGGACGCCTTTGCGAGTCATATCAATAAACTTCCCGAAGTGGTGGACTGTTACCGCATGGCCGGTGACTACGACTACCTGCTCCGGGTCGTGGTCAGTGATATCGCAGCGTACGACCGCTTCTACAAAGAGTTGATCCGGCACGTGGGCATCAGCGATATCGTGTCCAATTTCGCCATGGAGCAGATCAAGAGCACGACCGAGCTTCCCATCCCGTCGGGAGACAAAGAATAAACTGGTGACGCGCCTGACCGTTTATGCAAGCGCGATCGCCTTACAATAATCGGTCGCGCGCTTTCGGGCACAGCGACCTCAACTGAGTTAGAGGTAACCATGGCCGACTGCGAAGCACTTCTGGCCCGTATCCGCGATGCCGTGATCGGCGAGCGCATGCCCCTTTCCACCCCGTTCGGGACCCGCCCTCTCATTTACGCGGATTACACCGCCTCAGGCCGCGGGCTGACGTTTATCGAAGATGCCATCCGCAACCAGGTGCTCCCCTGGTACGCAAATACCCATACCGAAACATCCGCTACCGGGCGACAGACCACCGCCTTTCGCGAGCAGGCCCGGGCCTCGGTGCGGCGATCCGTGAACGCAGATGATGGGCATGCGGTTATCTTCTGTGGCTCCGGCGCGACGGCGGCCATCAACCGCCTGGTGGACAGCCTGGGGCTGCGGAAGCCCGCCACCGAGCGTTTCCAGGGAATTGCGCAGGAAATACCGGAACACCTTCGCCCGGTAGTATTCATCGGCCCCTACGAGCATCATTCCAATGACCTGCCGTGGCGGGAGTCACTGGCCCAGGTGGTGACCATCCCGCAATGCCCGGGCGGCGGCGTGGACCTGAAGGCACTGGAGGCCGCGCTTCTGCGGTACCGGGAGCGGCCGTTGAAAGTGGGCAGCTTCTCTGCCGCCTCCAATGTCACTGGCATACGTACCGATGTCGCGGCGGTCACCGCACTGTTGCACCGCCACGGCGCCCTTTCCTGCTGGGATTACGCGGCAGCGGGCCCCTACGTGCGTGTCGATGCCGCTGGCGACGGCGATGGCACCCGTATCGATGCCCTGTTCATCTCGCCGCACAAGTTTGTCGGCGGTCCCGGCACCCCCGGTGTGCTGGTGATCGACCGCGAGCTGCTACCGACCGACCAACCGGCGGTGCCCGGTGGTGGTACCGTCTCCTGGGTCGGGCCGGAAAAGCACACCTACCTGCCAGCCGGGGAACGGCGTGAAGAGGCCGGTACCCCGGCCATCGTAGAGTCTGTACGGGCCGGGCTGGTGTTCCAGCTCAAGGACACCGTTGGTGCCGAGGAAATCGAGCGGCGGGAGGCAGACTGGCTCCAGCGTGCCTTCGCCCGCTGGCGGGACAACCCCAATATCGAAATACTGGGCGGCACCGAAGCAGAGCGGGTCAGCATTGTCTCACTGCATATCCTCAAGAATGGAAAGCCCCTGCACCACGGCTTCATCGTCGCACTGCTGAATGATCTTTTCGGCATCCAGGTGCGCGGCGGCTGCTCCTGTGCCGGTCCTTACGGGCATGCCCTGTTACACCTGACACCGGAGCAGAGCGAAGCGCTGGAAACGGTGGTGGCCGAGGGCGAGAGCCTGCTCAAGCCCGGCTGGGTGCGCCTGAACTTCAACTATTTCCTCGATATGGAAACGGTGGATTACCTCATCGAGGCGGTGGAGTTGATCGCCGAACAGGGCCACCGCTTGCTGCCCTACTACCAGTACGACGCCGCTGCAGGCGTCTGGCGCTACCAGGGTGAACACGCGGAGCCTCCGCTGGCACTGTCACTGGAGGGCTCCCGGGTCCAACCACCGGAACCGGTACCGACGCGGCTGGCGGACTTTATCCATCAGGCCCGTGACATCCTCGCGGCGCCCAGGGGAGAAGTCTGTGCGCAACCGATCCTCTCGCCCCAAGCCGAAGACCTGCGCTGGTTCAACCTCTGAGCGCGCCGTCCATGCAACCAAAAGGAACCATCGCGCCTGCCGGGGTGGTTCCAGCCGTGCCATCATGTATGGATAATGGAATAAAGCCGGCGAACAAGGATGTGCTGTGGCGGAGACCTCACTCTTTCAATCTTTCTTCCTGATTTTCAGTGGCGCCGCCCTGCTTGCCACCCTGGCGCTCTATGGCCGGCAGCCTCTGCTGGTGGCCTATATTGCCCTCGGCGTGTTGCTTGGCCCCTCCGTATTCGGGGTGGTGAACAATGTGCAGCTGCTCGCAGACATGTCCACCGTGGGCATTATTTTCCTGCTGTTCCTGCTGGGGCTCGACATGCAGCCCCAGGCACTGATGTCGGTTATCCGCAAGGCCACATTCGTCGGCATTGTCAGCTGCGCCGTATTCCTGGGGCTGGGCTACGGTCTCGGTCGCCTGTTCGGCTTTACCACTGTGGAATCCTGGGTGATCGGCATGGCGATGATGTTTTCCAGTACCATCATCGGCATCAAGTTGCTGCCTACCACGGTGCTGCACCACAAACACCTGGGCGAGTTGATGGTGGGCTTACTGCTGTTCCAGGATTTCGTCGCCATCGCCTGCCTGATGATTCTTTTGAGCGGCAGCACCGGCCAGGTGGATTTTGCCCAGCTGGGTATTTCGTTTGCCGCCCTGCCCCTGCTGGTCCTGGTGGCCTGGGTGGCCGTGAAATATGTTTTGCTGCCGCTGTTTACCCGCTTCGACCGCTTCCACGAATATATTTTTCTGCTGGCACTGGGATGGTGTATGGGGCTTGCGGAACTGGCGGAAATTCTCGGCCTGTCGCGGGAGATCGGTGCTTTCATCGCCGGTATTACCCTGGCCACCAGCCGTATCTCTCAGTACATCGCGCTCAGCCTGAAGCCGCTGAGGGACTTTTTCCTCATCCTGTTTTTCTTCAGTATTGGCGCCCAGTTCAAGCTCTCGATGGTGCCCGAAATCGCCCTGCCGGCGCTCATTACCGCGGCCGCGGTCCTGGTGGTGAAGCCACTGGTTTTCCGCTTTTTACTGGGCAGCCAGAGCGGGCAGAAAGTGCTGGCATGGGATCTCGGTTTCCGCCTTGGCCAGATCAGCGAGTTCTCCCTGTTGATTGCGTTCCTCGCCACCAGCCAGCAACTGATTGGCAGCGGCGCATCACACCTGATCCAGGCAACCGCAATCCTCACCTTCCTGGTATCGTCCTACATCGTGGTGATGAATTTCCCCAACCCCATCGCCATCAAGGACGAGTTGCGTAGGGATTAGCAACCGTTGATTTCAGCTGTTTGCGAGCCCGCTGCGGTTGCGCAGGCCAAACAACAGCGGAATATCGCGGGCAAACATCAGGTAGAGACAGGGCACCAGCAGCAGTGAGATCGTGGTCGCGGCGAGAATCCCATAGCCCAGGGAAATGGCCATGGGGATCAGGAATCGCGCCTGTACCGAGGTCTCAAAGATCATCGGCGTCAGCCCGCAAAACGTGGTCACCGTGGTGAGAATAATCGGGCGAAAGCGCCGCGCCGCGGCCTGCTTGATCGCATCAGTGACTTCAACACCCTGCTCCCGCAGGCGATTACCGTATTCGATCATCACCAGGGTATCGTTGATCACGACACCGGCCAGGGCCACCATACCCAGCAGGCTGATCATGCTCAGGCCGTAACCCATAATCAGGTGGCCCAGCAGCGCGCCGATCACCCCGAATGGAATCGCCACCATCACCGTCAGTGGCTGTATGTAGCTCTTCAGGGGAATGGCCAGCAGCAGGTAGAGTGCGGCCATGGTCAGGGTGAAGGTGAGCCCCAGGGACGTCAGCCCCTCCCGCTCTTCGGCCTGGCGCCCCTCGTAGGAGATCCCCAGTCCCGCGTATTCCGCCTTCAGTTGCGGCACCATACTCCGGTCCAATTCGTTGATCACCAGGGTCGCTTGATCCGCGGGCTCGACGTTGGCGGTGACAGTCATCACTCGTCGGCCTTCACGGCGGTTGATCCCCGAGTAGGCCCGGCCCTGGTCGATAACCACAAGGTCCGGTAACGGCAGCCAGATATTGCCGGGCGCCTGCACCATGATGCTGGAGACATCCTCCAGCGATCCGCGTTGCGCCTCCGGCAGCCGCACCATGACTTTAACCTGGTCCCGCCCCCGCTGCTGACGCATTGCTTCGGCGCCATAGATCGAGGCTCGCAGCTGCCGTCCGATTTCTTCGGCGGTGAGGCCCAGGCTCTTGGCGGTGTCCGTCAGCGTGAGGTCCAGCTGCTGCTTGCCAAGCGAGATGCCGGGATCGATATCGCTGACATTGGGGAACTCCGCCAGCGCTGACGCAAGCCGCAGGGCCACTTCTTCCAGCGTGCGGGTGTCGGTGTGTCGGAGCTCGACTGTGAGTGCGGGGCCGGCGCCTGGACCGCCGCGGTCAGCGGCGAAACTGGAACTCAGGGCACCTGGCACCTCACCCACCTCCTGCCGCCAGGTGCGAACAAATTCCCCGGTGGTAAACGGTCGCTGGTCTGCGGGCACCAGGTAGACATCCACCTGCACCGTGTTATCGCGAACCAGGCCGCGCATGCCCAGAAAAACACCCTCACGGCCCATTTTCTCCAGCGCCCGGTCCGCAGCCCCGGTAATCTGGCTCCGTGCACGCTCCAGTTGCCGCTCTGCCGTGCCCGCGGGAAATGTGACCTGAACCCGGCCCGAATCCCGCTCCACCCGCGGCAAGAGGGTAAACCCCATGCGGCCGCTGGCTGCATAGCCGGTCACGACCATGAGAATGGCCACTGCCAGGGCGATCGTGGTGTAGCGGTGGCGAATACAGAGGTCCAGAAACGGCTTGAAGCGCTTCTCCACAAAACGATCCAGGCTGCGGGCGATCATCTTCTGTCGCGCTGCAAAGCGCCGTGCCCGGGCATTGCGGTAACCCCGGCGCGAGTACGCCAGGTGCGCGGGAAGAATAAAGAGCGCCTCCACCCACGAAATCACGAACACAGATCCCACCACCAGGGGGATGATGCCGAAAATCTTGCCCATAAATCCGGGCAGGTGCATCAGGGGCACAAAGGCAACAATATTGGTGAGGATGGCAAAAGTGAGGGGAACCGCTACCTGCCGCGCGCCGGCGATGGCGGCCTCCAGATTGCTGTAACCCAGGCGGCGCCACTCATAAATATTTTCGCCGGCGATGATTGCATCATCGACCACGATCCCCAGCGCGATGATGAAAGCGAACATGCTCACCATATTGATGGAAATATCCAACGCGGGCAGGAACAGCAGCGCACCGAGAAAACTGGTGGGAATACCGAGCGTTACCCAGAATGCCAGTCGCAGCTCGAGGAAGGCGCCGAGCACAATAAAAACCAGCATCAAGCCGATAAAGCCGTTCTTCAGCAGCAGGGATAATCTCTCGCGGAAGATTTCTGAATCATCATCGCGAATACTGACCTCCACACCGTCCGGTAGTGTCGGCACCACCTCGGCCAGTACCTCCCGGGTCGCCAGGCTGACACTCATCGGCGTCTGGTCACCGACACGAAACACGTCGATGCCCATGGCCGGCTGGCCGTTGAAGTTCATGTTACGCGGCTCTTCCACCAACGCATCCCGAACAGTCGCAATGTCCTTGAGCCGCACGATCCCGCCACCCGCCGCCTGCACCACTACGACTTCACCAAACTCCCGCGCCCAGTCGCGGCGTTCGGTCACCCGCACCAGTATTTCGCCCGCCTCGGTTTTCACCGCGCCAGCCGGTACATCCACTGCTGCGTCCCGGACCAGTTGCGCCACCTGCGGCAGGGACAGCCCATAGCGGCGCAAGCTCTCGCCCTTGACCTCCACGGCCACCTCGAAGTCGCGCACACCATAGGTCTCCAGCGCGGTAATCTCGGGATGCGCCTCCAGTTGCTCATAAAGCAGCATGGTGATTCCGCGCAGGGCGTGAATATCGATATCACCATGAACCACCAGGTCGAGGACATCGCGCTGGTGATCAGCGAGGCTCACCTGGGGTCGTTCAATATCATCAGGGAATGTTGTGACACGGTCGATGGCCTGCTGGATGTCTTGGTAAACCTTATTGCCCTCGGCATCCTCGTCCAGTTCGAGGCTGAGGGTGGCACTGCCCTCGTTGGCGGTGCCGCGCATCTCCCGGATGCCGGGAATGCCCTGCACCGCCTGCTCCGCAGCCACCAGCACCCCTCTCTCCACCTCCTCGGGACTGGCACCGGGGTAGGAAATCTGCACCGTGACCATGTCCAGGCTGAAATCCGGAAACACTTCTTTTTTTACCAGCGTTGCGAAAACCAGGCCGCCGAGAATCAGCACCAGCATCAGCAGGTTGGCGGTAACGTGATTGTGCGCCATCCACGCGATCGGCCCGCCGTGAAGGTTGACCGGTTCCCGCGGCAGCTTTTTGCCGGTGTCCAGCCCGCTCATCCGCGCTCTCCAGCCTCTGGAGGAGAGGCATCGTCGGCCGCTGCGGGAGGAGAAGCCTCCTCACCATCTCCGGTGGCCGGGCTGCCCCGCTGTACCCCGGGCGCCGCATTACCATCGGGCGCGGCATTACCTTCGTACGCGGCTCCACCGGTTGGAGCCTCGCTCACGCGTACCCGCATTCCGTCGGTGACTGCGGTCAGGCGTGTCGTGATTAGCTGCTCACCGCCGTTGAGGCCGGCTTCCAATACGGCGTAATCACCGCTCAGATAGGCCAGCTCGACCGGTTGCACCCCAATCCTGCCATCCCGCACCACCCAGACCTGCTCACCGTCCTGGAGGGCAGTCAGCGGAATACGGACTCGCTCCCGCTCGGACGGGCTGACGATGATCACCCGGGCCAGGTCGTTGAGCAGCAGCCTGGGCTCGGACACCAGCTCCTGGGACAGCGGGTCCTCCAACTCGACCAGCACCCGCGCGAGTCGGCCCTGCTCCTCGAGGACGGGAATCAAGCGCACGAACTGCCCGCGCCGGTAGCTGCCCTCTGGCCACTGGCTGCCACGGATACGCACCTCCGCCCCGTCCCTGCGCAGGCGCGAGAGCTGGACCGCAGGAATCTCCACTTCCACCTGGAACAGATCCGCGCCGGCCAACCGGTAGAGCACGCTGCCCGGTCCTACCCGGTCCCCGATATCGACACTGCGATCAACCAACAGCGCATTGAACGGCGCCCGGACTTCGGTCAGGCGCAGATCCCGCTCCGCGAGCCGCACCGAAGCTTCGGCGGCATCGACCCGAGCCTCGGCCGCCGCCAGTTGTGGCTCCCGCAACACCAGGGCGCGGTCCGCCTCAGGCAGCGATCTGCCCAGCAGCTCGTACTCCTCCTTTGCCACCAGCTGCTGGCCGCGCTCCTGTTGCAGTTCCGCGCGTCGTTCAGCCAGGGTGCTGCGCGCGGTCCTCAGTGCCAGCTCATAGGGTTCCCGTTCGATCCGGGCCAGGAGTCGGCCCGCCGGGACCGTTGCACCCTGGTCCAGGTCGTAATCCAGCCATTCCACCCGCCCCTCAACCTGCGGCTCCAGATCCACGGTTTCGCGCGGACGCACCCGACCCAGCGCCTCGACCGTCACCGGGTACTGGCCCCGCTGGGCTGTGACTACTTCCACCAGGGGGGCCGGAGGCGCCCGTTCACCGCGTGTCATGGTGGGCTTTTCCCGCAGTAACCAGCCGGCAATCAGCACCGCCGCCACCAGCAGCCCAACCGGCAGCGCAAAGTTCCAGTTGAGCCGCTTCAGCATCAGCTGCCCTCCTGCCGATAGCGCTCCAGTTCAACCGGCTGCGCAGCCGGCAGGTTCTCACCGGGAATACCGCCTGACAGCGCCCGGTAGAGCACCACCCGGTTCTCGATCAATTCCCGTTGGGCTGCCAGTACCTGCCGCTCGAGGCTCTGTTGCTCATTGGTGGCGGTGAGTACATTGAGGAAATCCACCGTCCCGCGTGTGTAGGCCCGCCGCTGGCGCTCGACAACCAGGTCCGACAGTCGCGCCCGCTCCCGCAGGAATCGCAAACGCTCGCGCACGGCTTGCTCCTGGATCAGCGCACGCTCCACCTCGGACAGGGCGGTCAGCACCGTGCTCTCCAGCTGTGCCCAGCGCTCCTGCTCGGCGGCCTCCTGACGCTGCCGCTCTGAGGACAGGCTGCCGCCGTCAAAGATCACCCCCTCGGCTGCGGCGGTCAGGGTCAGCAGCCAGTCCTTGGTGATATCGCTGATCGAGGGACCACCGCCGCTGTAGAAGCCGGACAGGCTGATCACTGGCAGGCGCTCGGCCCACGCCTGCTCCGCCAGGTAGTGCCCCTCCAGCAGGTTGCGCTGGGCCTCCAGCACATCCGGCCGTCGCAGCAGCAGATGGGACGGAACCCCGGTATTCGGCAGCGCCGGCAACAACGGCAACCCGGAAATCGGCTCGACCAAGCCGTCCAACACCGCAGGGGTTGTACCGATCAGCGTGGCCAGCTGGACCTTGAGCGTCTCGATATTGAATTCAGTCTCCACCAACTCCTGCTCTGACTGCTCTACCAGCTGGCGTTGCTGCAATACGTCCGCAGCGGCACTGATACCACCGCCAAAGCGCAGCTCCAGTACACGCAGTGTCTTGCGATTGATATCCAGCTGTTGATGCAAAAGATCCCGCTGGCCCCACTGTTCGCGCAGTTGCAGCCAGGTGGTGGCGACCTCGGAGGCAAGGCTGAGCGCGGCCACCTGCAGACTCTCCTCGCTGGCCAGGCGGGCCGCCTCTGCGGCGCGCGCGCCGAATCGGACCCGGCCCCACAGATCGATTTCATAGCTGGCGGCGAGCCTGCCGCTCCAGCTGCCGCCCTCGTTTTCGCCACCGGAAAAATCAAAGCCGCTGTCCCGGGAACGGCGCTGCTCGGTATGCTCCAGGCCGCCTGTCAACTGTGGCCACAGACCCGACCTGGCGCCGCGCGCTACCGCGGCGGCCTGCTCCAGCCGCCATAGCGCCGCCCGCAGGTCCGGACTGTCGGTCAGGGCCCGCTGCACCAGGCCATCCATCTGCGGGTCCTGGAAGCTCTGCCACCAACGCTGATCCGGCGTCGCCTGACCAGATGTGGAAAACTGGTCAGGCAAGCCCAGGGCTGCCTGCGGCAACCCCGGGGGCAGCGGCCGGGCCGCGCAGGCGGCCAGCAGCGGCAGAACAATGACCAGTGCTCGCAGAGCAGACAAGGGCACCACCGGATAAATCGTTGACGGCAAAAAGAAGAAGGTTGTTGTGAAAGTATTGGGCACAAGCCCATTGCTTCAAGGAAATTAACCGTCGTTAACGCAAAGCAAAGAACATTCTGCTGACGGACACAGAGGGAGTGCCCTTCTGCCCGGACTTCGGTATCATGGCGGCGCCGGAAATAGTGATCACAAATTTCAGGATCACTTTGACGCCACAGCTGCCGATCCCTCCGGGAGACCCCGGCGGCACTTTGGCACCGCGACGCAACTGATTACCATGCATTGCCCGGGCCCAGGCCCCGGTTGCCACTGACAGCAAAGGTAGACGAGACGAATAATGAGCAAGCATCAACCCCTCGCCCACTGGGACGACATCCTGCTGCTGGATCAGCAGCTCAGCGACGAAGAGCGCATGGTCCGTGATACCGCGCGTGAATACTGTCAGTCGCAGCTTATGCCGCGCATTCTCGAGGCCAACCGGCACGAAGTGTTCCACCGCGAAATCATGAGCGAAATGGGCGAGCTGGGACTGCTGGGTTCCACCATCGAAGGCTACGGTTGCGCCGGCCTCAATTACGTTTCCTATGGCCTGGTTGCCCGCGAGGTAGAACGCGTGGATTCCGGCTACCGCTCCGCCATGAGCGTCCAGTCCAGCCTGGTCATGTACCCCATCTCTGCCTACGGCAGCGAAGCGCAGAAAGAGAAATACCTGCCCAAGCTGGCTACCGGTGAGTGGGTCGGCTGTTTTGGCCTGACTGAGCCGGATGCCGGTTCCGATCCCGGCGGCATGAAGACCCGCGCCAAGAAGGTGGACGGCGGCTACCGCCTCAGCGGTGCCAAGATGTGGATCACCAACAGCCCGATCGCTGATGTATTCGTGGTCTGGGCAAAAGACGACGAAGGCATCATCCGCGGCTTCATCCTCGACAAGGGCATGGAAGGCCTGAGCGCGCCCAAGATTGAGGGCAAGTTCTCCCTGCGTGCCTCCATCACCGGCGAAATCGTCATGGATAACGTATTCGTGCCGGAAGAGAACAAGTTCCCCGATATCGGCGGCCTGCGTGGGCCGTTCGGCTGCCTGAACCGCGCCCGTTACGGCATTTCCTGGGGTGCCATCGGCGCCGCGGAGTTCTGCTGGCACGCCGCGCGCCAGTACGGTCTCGACCGCAAACAGTTCGATCGCCCGCTGGCACAGACGCAGCTGTTCCAGAAAAAGCTCGCTGACATGCAGACAGAGATCACCCTGGGCCTGCAGGCGTCCCTCCGGGTCGGGCGTATCATGGACGAGGCGAAAGACTTCGATCCCACCATGATTTCCCTGGTCAAGCGCAACAACTGTGGCAAGGCCCTGGATATCGCCCGTGTCGCCCGCGACATGCACGGCGGTAACGGTATCGCCGACGAGTTCCACGTGATCCGCCATGTAATGAACCTGGAAGCGGTAAACACCTATGAGGGCACCCACGACGTACACGCCCTGATCCTCGGCCGCGCGCAGACCGGCCTGCAGGCGTTCTTCTAAACAAACGCCGACAGCGGGCAGCCGGCCGCGTGGAGCGGCCCGCCTGCCCCTCCGGCGCCTGCAGGTGACAGGCGCCGGTTCCCCCTCTACCATCAGCGATCCAACACTCCCTACCCCTAAATCGAGATCCCGCAGGCTCCTATGGAACAGCTGCTTTTCTGGTGCGACCTGATCGGCATTGTGGTCTTCGCCTTCTCCGGCGTCCTGGCAGCGGGCCACAAGCAGATGGACCTGTTCGGGGCGGTGGTTCTGGCCTGCGTCACAGCCACCGGTGGCGGCACACTGCGGGACATGATTCTCAACGTGCCGGTCTTCTGGCTGCAGGACACCCATTATCTCTGGCTCGCCTCGGCGACCGGGGTGGTGAGCTTTTACCTGATTCGCTATCTGCAGGTGCCCATGCGCCTGCTGAAGATCGCCGACGCCATGGGGCTCGCAGTGTTTGTGGTCATCGGCACCCAGAAGGTGCTCGGTTTGGGCCATTCCGCTGCCATCGCTATCGTGATGGGTGTCATGACCGGCACTTTCGGAGGCCTGATCCGCGATCTTCTCGCCGGGGACATTCCGCTGCTGTTGCGCCGGGAGATCTACGCCACTGCCGCCCTGAGCGGCGCCGCGGCACTGGTATTGCTCGACGCCAGCGGTACACTGCCGGGCGAGATAGTGGTCGCCATTGCGATCCTGGTAACTTTATCCATACGCCTCGCCGCATTGCGATGGAACCTGTCGGCTCCCATCGCCCGGTTTGGCAACCATGGTTAACAGCGCGCAACCGCGCCGGACACGGAATCCCGTAGTGAATTATCCGCTTCCATTGAAAGCCCTGCTCCTGGTCATCACCCTGCCCGTTCTGGCGGCCTGTAACCGCGGTGAGCCGGCGGACGGGGATGCTGACCCCGAGTCACAGCTGCAGGCGCGGCCCTGCTGGTTCGAGGCCGACAACAGCTGGCCGATTACCCAGTGCTTCATGATGGAAGTGCCAGAGAATCACGAGAAACCCCAGGGGCGTAAAATCCGCTTCCCGGTGGTGCGCTTTATGGCCAACGACCAAAATCCCGACAAGTTCCCGCTTTTACACCTCGGCGCGGGCGGCCCCGGCGCGAGCATGGGCCTGGAACCGGAAAATGCCAGTGAGTGGCTGTGGATCAACTACGCCACCATGACCGTGGAAAACGGACGTGACCTGATCGTGATTGACCCCCGTGGTACCGGCATGGCGGAACCCAGGCTTGCCTGTACCGAGTTTATCGAGGATGCGACGACCGCATTCCAGAGGCCCCTGACGGCCGATGAAGAGGCCCGGGTTTTCAGTCACAGCCTCGAACGCTGCTACAGCCGCCTGAGCGAGAAAGCGGATCTTGCCCACTACAACAGCAGCGCCGTCGCGCAAGACATCGAGGCACTGCGCAAGGCGCTCGGGGTGGAGCAGATGAACCTGTACGGTGTCTCTTACGCTTCCCGCTATGCCCTGACGCTGGCCCGGGACTTTCCCGATTCCGTACGAGCGCTGGTGCTGAACAGTGCCGTATTTCCCGACATCCCCTACATCCAGCAACTGGCTGAGGATTCCCAATCCGCCTATTTCCGCGGTCTCAACTTCTGCAGCGAAGACAAGCTCTGCGCCAGCCGCTATCCAAACCTGCGCCAGCGACTGGAAAGCCTGGTGGAGAAGCTGGATGAGGCGCCGGTAACCGTGCCCATCGAGCATCCCTATGCCGATGGAGAATTCCCCTTTGCCATGACCGGCCAGCGGCTGTTGCGTGTGTTGTTCCAGGCGCTTTACGACGAGGGCTTCTACCCGGAATTGCCGGCGGTTATCGAGGGGCTGGAAAAGGGCGATCCCGCACCGGCGCGGGACGCAGTGAATCATTTCATGGCGATCATTCTCGATCCGTATTTTGGTGACGCAGCAGGCATCAGCCATTTCTGCTTCGAGGAGGCTCCCTTTGTCGACTTCGAGGAGGCACGCCGCAAAGCGGACGACACCGGCATTCTCGGCAGTGCGGTGCGCGCGGATCTCGAACTGATGCAACTGCAATGCCGTATCTGGGCCATCCCGCCCGCTGGCCCCCTGGAAGCCGAGGCCATCGCTGCCGAGGTCCCAACGCTGATTCTTCACGGTGCGCTGGACCCGGTGCTCGATGCGGAGGATGCGGAAAAAGCCCGCGCCGCGTTGCCCAATCATCAGTGGCTGCTTTTCCCACAGCTGGCACACGATGTGATTTCCGCAAGTAACTGCGCCGAGGAGGCCGCCGCGAAGTTCCTCGACGACCCCGCCGCACAGGTCTCGGAACAGACCTTTGCCTGTCGAAAAGAAGAGCTGGCGCTACAGGCCGGTGAGGCAACTGAAGCACAGGGTGAAGCGGAGCACGAAGCCACCCCGCGACATTCACCACCGCCTGTGATCAAGGGGGGCCAGGAATCTGTGCCCTCGCCCGCCAGGGAAAAAACGCCCTGAAGCCATTATATTTTTTGCGCCAGGGCACCATATGTGCCCTGGCGTTATATGCAGTGAGAGCCGCTTAAGCGCCTGCGCCTTCCCCCTTGCCCCCCCTGCCCGGCACCTTCCCGCTATCTGGCCCATGCAATTTTGTCAGCTCCACCTTCAAAAATTTTGAACAGAGCGCCGGCCAGCCCTTTTTGGGACATACGCACCAATTACAGATCTACACTTGTCACGCTATTGCCCGCAAAGTCACTGCGACATCAGGGGGCGCCGCAGGGAAAAGCAGCGCCGCATTTCACTGAAAGTCGCAAGCGAAAGCTCGATTACAAGGATGTACCCATGCTCGTCTCTGCAACCAAGCCAAAGCATTCGCGCAGAAGCTACCTGGCTCCTTCGCGTAAAGGTCCCACTGCAATCACAGCACTTATCGCAACCGCGATGCCGCTCGTCGGCCTGGCCGGTGATGATGGCACGCCTGGTTACTTCAGTCCTCCCGAGGTCAACCTCTACACGAATATCATGCTGGATGCCGGTTACCAGAAATACACCAACGATCCCGACTGGTTCGATGTCGTCCGACCGACACGACTGCCAGCTTTCGAGGAGGAATACGAGCCCGATGGCAAGTGGTTCCAGGGTGTGCGCCAGAGCCGCATGGGTTTCAAGGGCACATCGCAGACGCCCTGCGGAGAAGTGAAAACCCATTTCGAGTACGAAATGTTTGGCGTCGGTGACGACGCCGGCCAGACCACGTTCCGCCTCCGCCATGCCTGGGGCGAGTTCTGCCAGGTGGGTGCGGGCCAGACGTGGAGCGTGTTCATGGACCCGGACATCTTCCCCAACTCCGTTGAGTACTGGGGGCCGAGCGGCATGGTGTTCTTCCGCAACGTACAGCTGCGCTGGACGCCGTGGCAGGAGGACGATTCGAGCTTCGCGATTTCGATAGAGCGGCCGGGCGCCAGCCGCGATTTCACCCCCTATGAAGACCGCATCGAACTGCAGAACATCCGCCCACACCTGCGCTGGCCGGATATCGCTGCACACTACCGCGCTGGCGCCGACTGGGGCTACCTGCAGGTGGCCGGTATTGTCCGCCGGATCGAGTGGGAGGACATTCTCGACGACGAATTCGATCTCAGTGGCGACGAGACCGGCTGGGGTATCAATGTCACCTCCAACATCAAGATGGGCTACACCGTGGCGAAGCTGGGAGTGGTCTACGGCGAGGGTGTACAGAACTACATGAATGACGCACCGGCGGACATCGGTGCGGTACTGCAGCCGGACAACCCCGTGACACCCATTACCGGTGAGGCGCTACCAATGCTTGGGCTGAGCGCCTTCCTCGATGTGAACTGGAACAAACAATGGACCTCCACCATCGGCTATTCCAGCCTCGACATCAACACCACTGACGGCCAGCTGGACGAGGCCTTTGAGAAAGGCGAGTACGCGCTGGTCAACCTGCTGTATCACCCGACTGACAAGGTCTTCCTCGGCCCGGAACTACAGTACGCCGAGCGTGAGAACGCGCGGGACGGCTTCCGCTCCCACGATTTCCGTGTCCAGTTTTCCATTAAATACATGTTTGATATGACCCTGAGAGGAGATTGAGATGATTCACCCACGGTTGTTCCTTTCAAGGCTGCATGGCTTGATTAGCCTGAAGCTGCTGGCCTTTGTTTTCGCCGGGTTACTCTGCATCCCCGCGACCGCCATGGAACCCAAGCAGATTCAGGCGGCCCTGGATCGCGCCTACGAGAAATACAAGGGCCTAAAAGAGGGGGCGAACGCGGATTACATTCCCGTGCTGGCGGAGGTGGATTCCAATATTTACGGCATCGCACTGGTGACGCCGGATGGCAAGGTTTACACCGCCGGGGATGTGAAGTCCGAGGTCTCGATTCAGTCCATCTCCAAGGTCTTTACCGCCGCCAAGGTCATGGAAGAGTCTGGCCCGGACAAAATCTTCAACACCATTGGCGCGGATGCCACCGGTATGCGCTTCAACTCCATCGTCTCGATCGAGATGTCCAAGCAGGCATTTGGCGGGCCGGAGATGAATCCGCTGGTGAACCCTGGCGCTATTGCTGCCACCAGCATGGTCAAGGGCAACAGCCGCGACGATATCTTTAACAGCATCCTGTCTTACTACTCCGACTTTGCCGGTCGCAAGCTGTCCGTCAATGAAGAGGTTTTCAAGTCCGAGTCGGACACCAACCAGCGCAACCAGGCCATCGGCATGCTCATGTACGCTTACAACTACATTGAGGATAACCCGATGCAGGCCACTGACATCTACACGGAGCAATGCTCTATCAGCGTCAACGCCAAGGATCTCGCCACCATGGCTGGCACCCTCGCCAATGGCGGCGTGAACCCGGTGTCGAAGAAGACCGTCTTGAAACCAGACAATGTGCCCAAGCTGCTTGCGGTCATGGCCACGGCGGGCCTCTATGATGATTCCGGCAAGTGGCTGTGGCGCACCGGCCTCCCCGGCAAGAGTGGCGTTGGTGGCGGCATCATCGCGGTTTCCCCGGGCAACTTCGGCATTGCCGTCATCTCTCCGCCCCTGGATGAAGCCGGCAACAGCGTCCGTGCGCAGAAGGCAATTGCCGATATCTCCAACGCCCTGGGCGGCAACCCCTATGCGGTCATGCCAATGAAGCAGTAGCACTCAGGCGGCCGGGCAAACCGGCCGCCCCACCTCCGCCGCACGACTACCCGGACAGCCTTCCCCTCCGTCGATCCGCACTGGACACCGGCACCAAATCCGCTTCATTTGGGTCAGGTAAAGACTAAAAAAAGTGACGGGAAACAGGTGCCCATGACGAGAGATACAGTGGTTTCAGTAGCAGAGCTCGCCGAGACTTTGCGAACGTCCAACAGCCGCAGTGCGCAGCCACCAGTCTTATCGGGCTACCCCTTCAATCTCGCAGCGCCTGCGGCCGGCCGGTGCCAGTATGTCGCCTGTCATATTGCCGGAGGCTCCCCCAAATCCCGACGATGATTTGCCCGAGGTGGTTCGGCGCTCCAATAGGCCTCCACCTGCCTTCGCCGGAGCCGTCTACATGTCTCGGCCGCCCGGCTGGGAATGTCTGCCTCCGCGGCTGCCTGCCGCAATGGCCAACTCTTGCGTGACACTGACCGGATCGATTCAGTCGGCTCTGCCATCCATTAATTGGAATGGGCGCCGCTCAGCACCAGTAGGCACCTATGTTGCACTTACGAAGCTAAACTTGTTCGCTACTGCCCGCGCAGTCAATGCAATGGTTGGTTACAGTGCCGTGAAAGACTGCACCGCCCTGATGTGAAAGTCGAATGCGAGAGCGCGACTACAAGGATGTATCCATGCTCATCTCTGCAACCAGGAAAAAGCAGCCGCGCATAAGCAATTTGATGTCGCCGCCCATACGCCCATCTCTTTTCACCACTCTCTTCACAGTCGCGATGCCCATTGCCACCGTGGCTGGCGATGCTACCGAATCGGTTTTTTTCAGCGCACCGGAACTCAGCTTCTACTCCAATATCGTGCTGGATATGGGCTACCAGAAATATACAAACAACCCGCAGTCCTTCGATGTAGTAAGGCCCACACAACTGCCCTCTTTTGATGGCGAATATGAGCCCGATGGAAAGTATTACACGGGGGTTCGCCAGAGCCGTATCGGCTTTGAGGGCATCTCGCAGACCCCATGTGGGGAAATCAAAACGCGTTTTGAGTACGACATGTTTGGATTCGGGCCGGATGCAGGCGAAACCGCGTTTCACCTGAGGTACGCCTGGGCTGAATTCTGCCAATTTGGCGCGGGCCAGTCAGACAGCCTGTTCATGGACGCCAGCACCTTTCCCAATACCATCGAGTACTGGGGCCCTAACGGAATCGTCTTTTTCCGCAATATTCAGTTACGCTGGACACCATGGCGCGATGGAGGCTCACACTTTGCACTCGCTCTTGAGCGGCCGGGAGCCAGCCGTGACTTGAGCCCTTACGATGAGCGGATCGAGCTGGAGGGAATACGTGGCCATTTCCGCTACCCGGATCTCTCCATGCAGTACCGCGCTGAAGCGCCCTGGGGGCATTTGCAGCTGGCAGGTATTGTGCGCCGCATTGAGTGGGAAGATATTCTGGTCGATGAATTCGATCTGAGCGGCGAGGAAACCGGATGGGGAATCAACGTCACATCCAACATCAAAATGGATTACACGGTTCTGCACCTGGCCGTCGTTTATGGCGAAGGAGTCCAGAACTATATGAACGATGCTCCTGCCGACATTGGCATCGTTAACAACTTCGACAACCCAGTTACCCCCATCACCGGCGAAGCATTGCCGATGCTAGGCCTGATGGCTTACCTGGACGTCAACTGGAACAAGCAGTGGACTTCATCGGTGGGGTATTCATCCCTAAAAATCAATACCACCGATGGACAGCTAGACTCTGCTTTCGAGAAAGGTGAATACGCCTCGGTGAACCTGATCTACCACCCGACAGACAACGTGCTTCTGGGCCCGGAACTCATCTACGCCCAACGGGAGAACGCTCGCGACAGCTTCCGCTCAAATGACTTCCGCGTCCAGCTTTCCTTCAAGTACATGTTTGATATCACTCTGAGAGGGGATTGAGATACCCGGCCATGAATCTTGCTGTCACTGCATGGTCTTGCCGGTCCGGAGCTGCTGTGGGCGGCTTGCCATTATTCTCGCGGTATTGCACCCCCTGCGGATACCATGGCGCACAACTCGATACAGGGCGCCCGGATCGGGCCTAGCAGGACTCCACTGGCCCTCCGGCCTTGAAGAGTAGCGAACGCATGCCGCACCTTGAGCGCTGGTCAAGAGTACGGCGGGGAATGGTATCTGTCCGCAGAGAGCCATTGCCGATATCTCCAACCCGCTGTGTGCCCCCCCTGTGCAGTCATGCCGCTGAAACAACAGCATACCGGCCGCCCCGCCCCCGCCACACGACTCCCCAGACAGCCTTCCCCTCCGTCGATCCACGCTGGACACCGGCACTAAATCCGCTTAATTTGGGTCACCTAAAGACTAAAAGAGCGACGGGAGCCCAGCGCCCCATGACGAGAGACCCAGTGATTTCAGTGGCAGAGTTGGCCGATGCTCTGCGTTCGTCTGGCACTCGAGGTGCCCGGCCGCCTGTGCTATTGGATTGCCGCTTTGACCTGGCCGAACCTGAGGCGGGAAGCCGACAGTTTGCCGCCGGCCATATTCCCGGCGCACTCTACGCCGGTCTTGATGATGACCTGTCCGGACCAGTGCAGCGCTTCGGTGGACGCCACCCCCTGCCCTCGCCTGAACACTTCCAGGCTTTTGCCCGCCGTATGGGCATCGATGAAAAGACGCACGTGGTGGTCTATGACGATCAGCGCCTCGCCTTCGCTGCCCGGGCCTGGTGGCTACTGCGCTACTTTGGCCACGAGTCAGTGTCAGTACTCGACGGTGGTTTCTCCGCCTGGCAGCGTGCCGGCCTGCCGCTGGAATCCGGCGCCGGTCACTTTCCCGCGCGGGCCGGAGATTTCACTGCCCGGGCCGGTGAGATGGCAACCGTGCACTATGACTCTGTCTATGGCCGGGTGGGCAATCCGCCCTGGCGCCTGGTGGATGCGCGCGAGCCCGCCCGGTTTGCCGGTCACCAGGAGGCGATCGACCCGATTGCCGGACATATTCCCGGGGCCGTCAACAAGCCCTGGCAATCTGCCACCAATGAGGATGGCAGCCTCAAGACTGTCGAAGAACTCAAGCACCTCTGGCGCGACCTGCCCAGCGAGGAACCGCTGGTTCACTACTGCGGCTCTGGCGTTACCGCCTGTGTAAACCTGTTTGTTCAGCACCGGATTGGCCGCCGGGACGGACTGCTCTACCCCGGAAGCTGGAGCGACTGGTGCGCCCACGTCCTCTATCCGTTTGCCGAGCAAGTGGCGCCGACCGACACCGCTGTGCCGGCCGAATCGGATAACCTGCCGTAGGCTCCCCTCTCGCGATCACCAAACAAAAAAGCGCGCAGCCCAATAATCAGGCTGCGCGCTTTTTTATATCGATCAACTCTTCTGTGCCCCAGTCTAACGAGGCATCAGGGGCTTCGATCGCGCCGATAGCCTTGCGCTGTCACCGCATCAGGCAGGCACCGGTCCCCGCCAGTCCACAATAGCCCTCCGGGTTTTTCGCCAGATATTGCTGGTGATAGTCCTCGGCATAGTAAAAAGGGTTGGACATGGCGATTTCTGTGGTGATTTCGCCAAGCCCTTTTTCCGTCAGGGCCTGCTGGAAAGCCTCTTTGCTTTTCTTGGCCTGAGCCAACTGCTCTTCATCGAAGCAGAAAATGCAGGACCGGTACTGGGTGCCCAGGTCATTGCCCTGGCGCATCCCCTGGGTGGGGTCGTGATTCTCCCAGAATGCCTGCAGGAGGTCGTCGTAACTGATCTTTGCCGGATCGTAAACCACCAGCACTACCTCCGCGTGACCGGTGCGCCCACTGCACACTTCGTCGTAATTGGGGTTTTCCGTGCACCCGTCCGAGTACCCGGCGGCAGTGGAGTAAACGCCGTCCATCTCCCAGAACAGCCGTTCCGCACCCCAGAAACAACCCATGCCGAAGATGGCTGCCTTCATGCCCTCGGGGAACGGGCCCTTGAGCGGATTGCCATTGACGAAATGTTCATTGGTGATGTCCATGGGCTCCGGACGCCCCGGCAAAATCTGGTCCGCGCAGGGCATTTGAAACTTGTCGTATTGCATTGTTAACCTCTAGCGCCGGTCTCGCCGGCAATCATCAGACATCCACTGGCCTTCATTGGCTGGCGTACCTCCCACTCCCGATACTCTGCTCCCAGCTTTTCTTCCGCACGTTCCGCCAGCCGCCGGAAGGGCGATCGGCCGGGATCTGCCAGCAGGATACGGCCCACCCCCGCTTTCAGGGCGCGGCGTGTCAAATTGTAGAGTGGCGCCTCCAGCTTGTCCCAGAAACAAATATCGGTACCGATTACTGCGTCAAAACGGGACAGATCGTCACTGCTCACCCGTTCATAGCGACAACGCCAGGTCTCCACCGATACGCCATTCAGCTGCGCATGGTAGTGCACAAACGGAAATACACTGGGGTCCGCATCCAGGCCGGTGACCCGGGCGCCGAACCGTTTGGCACAGAAGATACCACCCAGCCCCCAGCCACAACCCAGATCCAGTACCCTCGCCCCCGGTTTCAACGGGTGCTTCTTCAGGTAGTCCATCGTCAGGCAGGAACTTTTCCAGAATTTATTCCCGTGGAGACTGGGCTCCCCGGCTTCCCGTCGCAGGCGACGCATGTCTGTGTGGGCATTCTGTCGCACCGTCAAACCAAACAATTGCCGCGTGTGATTCGAACTCGACATTCTTTGTTACGCCCCCTCGATGCTTGCGGTTCAAAATACAGTGCCAAGTGGCGCAAGTGTATCGCCTGTGAACACGTTTTCCAGTGGCTTGGTCTACCTTTAATTCCAAAATCAACTTGGAAAATCGTGCACAGGCCGAGCACGAGAGCAATTGTGGACAAGGGAATGCACGCAAGATTAAGAATCTGCCTGGCTGGAGTTCTGATTGCGGCAGCGCCACAGGTCAGCGCTGTGCCGATTTATGAATCCGGCGAAGTGACGCTCTACATGTCTGGCTACTTCAGCGCCAACCAGGTGAACGCTGGAGGAGACACAGAAATGCGCGATGGCGCGTCGAGACTCCGGCTGGGCCTCAACGTGCCCGCTTACGGAGACTGGGATACCGGCTTCAACCTCGAGTGGGGTGTCCGGGCCATCTCCTCCGCCTCACCGCTATTGATCCAGGGTAACCAGCAGGCCTCCTTCGGCGACCGGGACCTGTCCCTGTTCCTGCGTCAGGGTCACGGCTTCGCCAAGCACGACTGCTGGGGCGACTTCGTCCTGGGCAAGCAATGGGCCGTCTACTACGACGTGGCCGGCTGGACTGACTGGTATGAAATTTCCGGTGGGCTGGCCAGCGGCGCCTATTCACTGAACACCGACGGCGGCGTCCTCGGCACCGGGCGCGCCGACAGCGCCATCAGCTGGCGCCGGCGCTGGGATCTCTTCGGCGGTGAATTCCAGCTGGGGCTACAGTATCAGGCCCACACCCAGAGCCTGGAGCTGAATGTCGTCGGCGTGGACCTGGGCATCGAGGGTCTCGAGCCCGAAAATACCGAAATTGTCTGCCCGGACGGGGATTGCGAGTTCGGGCTTGGCCACAGCATCTCTATGACCTACCGGGCCAACGTGGGCGACGGCCTGCAATTCGGTACGGCCTATAACCGGATGAAGCTGGACATTGAAAGTACACGCGGCCGTGTTTTCGACATCAGCGATCCCCTCAATCCGGAACTGGTTATCAGCGACTTCCATATCACCGCCAGCAGCAATGCCTGGGCCTGGGTTGCCGGTGTCAACTATGGCAAGGGCCCTTACCAGCAGGGGTTTTACGGCGCCCTCGTTTACCAGCATTCACATAATAACCAGCTGGCACCGCCTGGATTGGTAGACTCCATTGACAACTTTTTCAATGCCAAGGGTTCCGAGTCAATCATTACCTATACATGGGGAGCCAAAGACTGTTACTCGGTTTACGGCGGGCACAATTACCTGCGCTCGGACGACGCGCAGTTTGAGGCGGCCCTGATCGATGCCAACTCCTTCCGGCTGCGCAAGTACTACCTGGGCTTCCAATACCAGTGGAACGAGCGGGTGACCCTCTACACGGAAAACACCATCGACGACAGCAACAGAATCGGGCGCATTTTTTCCGGCGACGTGATTGCCGTCGGTTTCCGCGTCGACATCTGATAACCTACGGCCCGGGTGTACAAAGAAGGAAGCCGAACCTGTGGCCAGAATTATCCTGCTGATTGCTCTCGGCATATTCGCGCTGGTTGCCTGGCGCAAGTTCGAGGCGACCCCGCCCCACCAGCGCCGCAAACTGCTGCTGCAATGGTCCCTGATCGCCGTGGCCCTGCTGGCAGTGCTGCTGGCAATTACCGGCCGCCTGCACTGGGTCGGCGCTGCCGTGGCGCTGGTACTGCCTGTGCTCGGCACCACCCTGCGCTGGCTCGGCCGTCACCTCCCCTGGATCGCCCCACTGATCGCCCAGCGGGCACAGGCCCGGCAACGGCAGAAGCAAGAGCAGCAGGAAAGCGGCCAGGATCGCGAGGGTGGCAGACATGACAGCGATGCCCAGCAGCAGAACCAGCCGATGACCACGGCGGAGGCCTGCAAGATCCTGGATATCAATGAAGGGGCGACCCGGGATGAGATCATCGCCGCCCACCGCAGGCTGATTCAGAAGCTGCATCCGGATCGCGGCGGAAATGACTACCTGGCGGCCCGTATCAATGCGGCCAAAGAATTTCTCCTCCGGAACCGCTGATCCACACCGCAAATCCAATCAGCTGCGACAGAGCAGGTGCACGTAGCGGGCCAGCTGGCGATAGGGCTCTACGCGGCTGTACTCCAGCTCCTTCTCAACAATGGCACTGGCGGGTAGCTTCTCGCGAATCGTGGGGGTCATGTAATCATGGAAGCAGCGAATACCGCTGTGACTGACAATTGCCAGATCATGCTGGGTGAGCCAGTCCTGCACCCACTCCAATTGCAGTGGGTTCTGTGGTGTCAGGCTGCCCGGATGCCCACCCCAGTGACCGGATTCCACGTTTCGATCCAGCTGGCGAAAGCTGCCCCGCTGCAGCAGGCGAAACTCCAGCGCGCGGCGATTGTAAAAGGTGAGCGACAGATGGCCACCGGGGGCCAATAACCGTCGCAGAGCACCGATCGCCGCCTGTGGCTCCGCCAGCCACTCCAGCACCGCGTGGCACAGCACCAGATCATATCTGCCACAGGAGTCACTCTCTGCGAGCGCCTGGAACGAGCGGTGGAGCAGCTCCACCCTGCCCTGCAGGCCCCGCTCTCGTGCCCGTTCCCGCGCCTGATCGAGCATGGCCGCAGAAATATCGACGATCGTCACCTGGTGCCCCGCCCCGGCCATGTCCAGGGCAAACTGGCCCTGCCCACCTCCGGCGTCCAGCACCCTCAGGCGCGGCGTCCCTTCACCGAGCAACGGCGCCAGGTCCCGGTTGAGCACCGCCAGCCGGACTTCGCCCTTCAGGCCGCCGTAGATACGGTTGCGAAACCGGTGCGCCAGGTCGTCGAAGTTGCGATCTTTCATGAGCGCCCGGATGGTCCCCCGGGGCCCTCTTCGCCCGGGTCCTCAGCTGCCGCGCAGCGGCGGCGATTCTCGGTGATTTTCTCAGCCAGCGCCTGCTCCATATCCACACCCAGCGTATCGGCCAGCTTGAGCAGGTACATCTGGATATCCGCCAGCTCTGCAATGGCGGTACAGCCCTCGGCCGAGGCAAACAACTGCAGGATCTCTTCGTCGGAACGCCACTGCAGATGGCGCATGAGCTCCGCCACCTCAACCGAAAGTGCCATGGACAGGTTCTTGGGCGTGTGCAGTCGGCTCCAACCGCGCCGTTTGGCCACCTCGTCAAATGCCTCCAGTATCTGCCGGCTATCCATTCGAGCTGGCCCGTGGCGGGTTCAGGGTTTTGCCCTCCGCGGCCAGGATCGACTGCAGGGTACGGGAGCGGAATTCGCGCAGATACAGGACAATTGCCACCGTCACATAGCCGGCAATAAACAGCAGCGGGTGAATAAACCACCCCATCACGGCCATGGCGAAGTAATAGGAGCGCAGGCCGTAGTTGTAACTGTGCCCGGCCTGATCGATCACCTTGGCAGTACTGATGGCAAAACGGCGCCGCTCATCCTGGTCCATCTCTTCCGAGTCCGGGGCCGGCGCAGCACCGATCAGGACATTGGCGAACGAGTACTGGCGCAGGGACCAAGTGAAGTTGAAGAAGGCAAAAATAAAGATGAAGATCAGCAACAGCACCTTGAGCTCAAACTGCGCTACGGAGGTCGGCTCTGCAAAAGGCAGCGTGCTCAGCACTTCTATCGCAGCTTTATTGGCGGTCATAGCCGTGACAAGACCGGCGAGGATCAGGATGCTGGTGGAGGCAAAAAAGCCGATCACACGCTCCAGGTTACCGATGATCGCGGTGTCGGGCATGCGCATATCGCGCTCCAGCATACGCAGCATCCATTCGACCCGATACCACTGCAGCGAGGATGCCAGGCACCAGGCAACCTTGGCGCGTTTACGCGCAAAGACCGTGTAACCGGCCCAGGTAACTAAAAAACCAGCCAAGCTGGCCATATCCAACCAGGTCAACCTCTCTCTCCGTGTTCGTCTACATTTACCCTGCCGGCTTGCGACGCAGTTTTCGCTCCCGCGGCCCCCATGTCAACACTGTTTTTGCGCCGCCTCCCGACGGTAGAATAGCGCCCCTGCAACGGACTCCCGGGGGTTATCCCGGCACCGAATAATGCACCCGACCGGGTATGGCGACGACAGAAAAGGCGCCGCCCGGCAGAAAAAGTCACACGGAGCTGTCTCTTGAGTAACGAACATCCCGCCTTCGAACTGGTTACCAGTGCTGAAATCGAATCCCTCGGCGTGGAGGTCTTCGAGTATCGCCATCGCAAGACCGGCGCCCAGCACCTGCACATTGCCGCTGACAACCCGGAGAACGTGTTTCTGGTCGCCCTGCGCACCGTGCCCCAGGATTCCACCGGGGTAGCCCATATTCTCGAACACACTGCACTGTGTGGCAGCGACAAGTATCCGGTGCGCGACCCGTTCTTCATGATGATACGGCGTTCACTCAACACTTTCATGAATGCCTTCACCAGTTCTGACTGGACTGCCTACCCGTTTGCCAGCCAGAACCGCAAGGACTTCGCCAATCTGCTGGACGTGTACCTGGACGCGGTGTTTTTCGCCAAGCTGGACCCGCTAGACTTCGCCCAGGAAGGGCATCGTCTCGAGTTCGCCGAAAGTGAAAACCCCGACAGCGAGCTGGTCTACAAGGGCGTTGTCTACAACGAAATGAAGGGCGCCATGAGCTCCGTGAGCTCCCAGCTCTGGCAGACCCTGAGCAAATACCTGTTCCCGACCACCACCTACCACCATAACTCCGGCGGTGAACCGGCGGATATCCCAGAGCTTACTTACGAGCAACTGCTGAACTTTTATCGCACCCACTACCACCCCAGCAATGCCATCTTCATGACCTATGGGGACATATCGGCAGCAGACCACCAGGCGGCGTTTGAAGAACAGGCACTGCACAGCTTCGACCCGCTCAACAAGACCATTGCCGTTGGCCGGGAGAAGCGCTACCTGTCCCCGGTTGCCGTAGAGGAACACTACCCGCTCAGCGACGAAGAGGGCCTGAAAGAAAAGACCCACATTGTGCTTGGCTGGTTGCTGGGCGATGTTACCGACCTGGAAGAGGCACTTACGGCCCACCTGCTTGCCGGAGTGCTGCTCGACAACAGCGCCTCACCCCTGATGAAACTGCTCGAGACCACCGACCTGGGGACCGCTCCCTCGCCACTGGTGGGACTGGACGACTCGCAACGCGAGCTGGTGTTCGTCTGTGGCATCGAGGGCAGTGAGCGGGATCGCGCAGACGAGTTCGAGAAACAGGTGCTCGCAGTACTCGAGGATGTGGCCGAAAATGGCATCCCCTATGAACAGGTGGCAGCCAGCCTGCACCAGCTGGAATTGCAGCAGCGCGAAATTACCGGCGATGGCTTCCCGTTCGGTCTGCAGCTGATCCTGACGGCGCTGACCGGTGCAACCCACCGCGGCGACGCCATTGGCCTGCTGAACATCGACGCCACCCTGGAAAAGCTGCGCGAACAGATCAAGGACCCGCGCTTTATCGCCGATACCGCCCGCAAACTGCTGCTGCAAAACCAGCACCGGGTGCGGCTGGTGCTGTCGCCAGACGACGAACTGGCCGACCGGCGCTCTGCCGCAGAAAAAGCGCGCCTGGCGGAGGTCAAATCGCGGCTCAGCGATGAGGAAAAACAACAGATCGTCGACACTGCTAAAGCGCTGCTGGACCGCCAGCAACGGGAAGACGATCCCTCCATCCTGCCCAAGGTTGGTGTCGAGGACATCCCGCCGGAAATGCCCAGAGTGGAAGGCGAAACCGTTGAGCTGGGCCGACAGAAACTGACCCGCTACAGCGCCGGTACCAACGGCCTGGTTTACCAGCAACTGGTCTGTGCCCTGCCCGACCTCACCGAGGAAGAAAAACAGCTGCTGCCCTACTACTGCCAGGTGCTCAGTGAACTGGGTCTCGGCGACCGCGACTACCTGGAAGTGCAACAGTGGCAGACCCGCGTTGCCGGGGCATTGCACGGCTTCAGCAGCAGCCGCACCGACATAGACGACCTGCACAAGCTCAGCGGTCATTTCGTGCTCTCCGGCAAGGCCCTGGCGCCGAACCAGGCCGCCCTCACTGAGTTGATGCAGGCCACCATCGAGGAGGTTCGCTTTGACGAGTTGCCGCGCATCAAGGAACTGCTGATGCAGACCCTGGCTCGTCGCGAGCAGGGTGTCGTTGGCAGCGGCCACGCCCTGGCGATGGCCGCCGCCAGCGCCGGATACAACCGCGCCGCCTTCGAAAGCCACGCCACCGGCGGCCTGCTGGGGCTTCGCCAGCTGAAGGCACTGGCACGCAGTTTCGACAACCAGCACGCGCTGGAAAAACTGGCACAGAAGCTCCAGGCAATTCACGACAAGATCCGCAGTGCTGAACGTCGCTTCCTGCTCATTGGCGAAGAGGACAAGCTGCCGGAATTCAGCAGTGGCCTGATGCCACTGGTCAGCGCTGCGGAGGGGCAGGCAGCCATGTCGAGCGCGCCGTTTGATCCGCACCGTATCCACCAGGTATGGCTCGCCAACAGCCAGGTCAACTTCTGCGCCAAAGCCTACGCGACGGTACCGATGGTGCATGAGGACGCCGCCCCCCTGGCCGTGCTGGGCGGCTTCCTGCGCAACGGTTTCCTGCATCGCACCATCCGCGAGCAGGGTGGCGCCTACGGCGGCGGCGCCGGCCATGACAGCAACATCGGTGTGTTCCGCTTCTTCTCTTATCGCGATCCGCGTATGGCGGAAACGCTCAAGGATTTCGATGCCTCGCTGGAGTGGTTGCAGGAAGGCAAGCACCAGGAGTCGCAAGTGGAAGAGGCAATCCTCGGTGTCGTCGGCGGGCTCGACAAACCCGGATCCCCTGCCGGCGAAGCGAAGAAGGCATTCCACTCCGAGCTATACGGGCGCACTCATGAAATCCGCGAGCAGTTCCGCCGTCGTGTCACCGAGGTGACCCTCGATGACCTGCAGCGAGTCGGAAACACTTATCTCAAGCCCGAACTGGCCAGCACAGCGGTGGTTACCGGTACCCAGGGCCGCGAGGCGGGACTGGAACTGGGCCTTGAGGAAGAGAAGCTCTGAGCGATGAGTGGCGGTACAGCGAATGAGTAAACACGACAACATTTACGCAAACCCGCTGGGCGATGTGGCCGGGTTTCGCTTCGATCAATCAGTGGTCGAAGTATTCCCGGACATGATCCAACGCTCGGTTCCGGGATACACCACCATCGTGGCGATGATCGGAACCCTTGCAGAGCGCTATGCCCAGGCCGGGAGCCGCTGCTACGACCTGGGCAGCTCCCTCTGCGCGGCCACGTTGGCCATGCGCCACCGTATCCCCGCAGCTGGCTGTGAGATCATCGCGGTGGACAACTCCCCTGCCATGACAGAGCGCGCCCGCGCGGTGCTTGCTGCCGATAGCGGCCAGATCCCGGTAAACCTCATCTGCGGCAACCTGCAGGATGTGGCCATCGAGGATGCGTCGGTGGTGGTACTCAATTTCACCCTGCAGTTCATCCCGGTGGAGGAGCGGGAAAGTATCCTGCGTAAAATCCACGATGGACTGCGCCCCGGTGGGGTATTGATTCTCTCCGAAAAAGTTGCCTTTACCGATCCGGATCATGAGCAGCTGATGATCGACCTGCACCACTCCTTCAAGCGCGCCAATGGCTACAGCGAGCTGGAGATCGCCCAGAAGAGAACATCACTGGAAAACGTGCTGATCCCTGAAACCCTGGACTGCCACCGGGAACGCCTCAAGGGAGTGGGCTTCAACAGTGTCGATGTCTGGTTCCAGTGTTTCAATTTCGCCTCCATGATTGCCATCAAGGCACGTTCAGCCGATTGAACCGATCGCCGAGCAGTCAGCAGAAGAACCCACATTGATGATCGATTACACCCGCCTCTACGCTGACCTTCAGCACATTCCCGCATTGCGCGGATGGCTCGCCACTCTGCCCGGGCAGGTGTCCGCCGGACTGAGCCCCCATCGCTGGGGCGACCTGCCGGACTGGCGTGCGGCCCTGGAGGCCCTTCCGGCACTCTCGCCCTCCTCTGTGGAGCTGGCGCAGCAGGTCAGCGCCGGCACCGGTGAGGAGATTACACCGGAACAACTCACGCAACTGGAGAGTGCGCTGCGCGCCCTGCACCCCTGGCGCAAAGGGCCCTGGAAACTGTTCGACCTGCAGATAGATACCGAATGGCGCTCCGACTGGAAGTGGGATCGCATCGCGCCCCACCTGGCCCCGCTGGAAAACCGCCTGGTGCTGGATGTGGGATGCGGAAATGGTTACCACTGCTGGCGGCTGCTCGGGGCCGGCGCGCGACAGGTGATCGGCATCGATCCGTCGGCGAAATACGTAGCGCAGTTTTATGCGATGAAGAAATACCTGGGATGGGATCGCCGGGTAGATCTGTTACCTCTTGGTATCGAGGCCCTGCCCGCCAACCTGCGCGCCTTCGACACGACACTGTCGATGGGTGTGCTCTACCACCGCCGCTCGCCCATGGACCACCTGCGTGAACTGCGGGAAACCCTGCGCCCGGGGGGCCAACTGGTGCTGGAAACACTGGTGATTGATGGCGGGCTGGGCGACTGCCTGGTACCCGAAGGCCGTTATGCCAAGATGCGCAACGTCTGGTTCCTGCCCAGTTGCGCCACCCTGGAGAGCTGGCTGAAAAAGTGCGGTTTCAGGGATCCCCGCACCGTGGATATGGACACCACCAGCCTCGACGAGCAACGGCGCACCGACTGGATGCGCTATGAGTCTCTGGCGGACTTCCTCGACCCCGATGACCCGGCAAAGACCATTGAGGGTCACCCCGCGCCCAAACGGGCCGTTCTGGTCGCGAATGCACCATAGTTTGTCCCGGGGTGGCGACGATCAGATGCACAAACTCCGCCAAATACGCCAACGGTAGAATATTCTGTGGAATAGGGGCAATCCCCTTGATTGCGGGCCTCGCATCGGCGAATTTGCCCGCATGAATGACTGCCAAGTTGCCACAATAGCGGAGCACAGCTGCCTATGAGTATCAGCGTTTTCGAGCTGTTCAAAATCGGGGTCGGCCCATCCAGTTCCCACACCGTGGGGCCCATGGTGGCGGCACGCCAGTTTGTTCAGGATCTGCAAACGCAGGCACGACTGGGCGAAGTTACCAGGGTGGAAGTGCACCTGTACGGGTCCCTCGCGCTGACCGGCGTCGGCCACGGCACCGACATGGCGGTGCTCATGGGGCTGCTGGGTGAAGCGCCGGACACTGTCGACGTGGATACCATCGACCACAAGCAGCGGATCATCGAGGAAGAGCATCGGCTGAACCTTGCCGGCGTGCACGAAATCGGCTTTATGCGCGACCGCGACCTGGTCTTCCATTGTGAAGAGTTTCTGCCCCAGCACGCTAACGGCATGACCTGCAGGGCCTTTGCCGGCGCTGACCTGCTCTTCGAGCGCAGCTATTTCTCTATTGGCGGGGGCTTCGTGCTCTCGGAGGAAGACTTCGAGCACAAGGATCAGATCGCTACGGTGCTGCCGTTTGAGTTTGCCAGCGGCGAACAGCTCATGCATCTCTGCGAGCGGCACGGCTGGTCAATCGCCGAACTGGCAATGGCCAACGAAAAGGCATTCCGCGCTGAAGAAGAGATCAAATCCGAGCTGTGGAAGATCTGGGAGGTGATGGAAGCCTCCATCGAGCGCGGCTGTCACCAGCAGGGACTCCTGCCCGGCGGGCTGAAAGTCCGCCGTCGGGCGGAAGAAATGTACCGGGAGCTGAGCAAACAGTCCCAGGAGGAGCGCCGTCAGGGGCTCTCGATCCTGGACTGGGTGAGCCTCTACGCACTGGCCGTCAACGAGGAGAACGCTGCCCGCGGACGTATCGTTACAGCGCCGACCAATGGTGCCGCCGGTGTGATTCCCGCCGTAATTGCCTACTACGTGAATTTTGTCCATGACCCCGCCGAACACGGCGAGCTGCGCGAGCAGGTAGTGAAATTCCTGCTCACCGCCGGCGCCATCGGCATGCTGTTCAAGCGCAATGCCTCTATTTCTGCCGCAGAGGTGGGCTGCCAGGGGGAAATCGGGGTCGCCTGCTCCATGGCCGCGGCCGGACTCGCAGCAGTACAGGGCGGCAGCAATCAGCAGATCGAAAACGCCGCTGAAATCGGCATGGAGCACAACCTCGGGCTCACCTGCGACCCGATCGGTGGCCTGGTACAGGTGCCCTGCATCGAGCGCAATACCATGGGCGCGGTCAAGGCCATTAACGGCGCCCGCCTCGCCCTGCGGGGAGACGGAGCCCATATCGTTCCCCTCGACAGCGTCATTGAGACCATGCGCCAGACCGGCATCGATATGCAGAGCAAGTACAAGGAAACCTCACTCGGTGGGCTGGCGGTAAACGCGGTGAACTGCTGACCCGCGGCCCTGCAGGATTCTCCCGACGCCCCTACGCCGCCCTATCGATCGGTCCCCTTCCCCGCCGTTTCACTGATTGGCGGGGCTTTCGTTGCGGGATGGTCCATGGCGAGACATTCCATGCCGTGTATAGATATCAAAGCGGCCGGATTTTCCTTCCAGTGAGAGTGACGGCTTCCGCCCCGCCAGGAATGGGGCGAGGCGCGGTCGTTTGACAACGGTGCGGTAGTAACAGGCCGCATAGGCCGGGTCGAGTAACCCGTCCGCATCCTCATCGGCCCCCACCAACCGGTGGAATGCCACCATCTCTTTTTTCACCTTGGCGCTTTTCTCGCGCTGTGGAAACATCGGGTCCAGGTAGACGACCGGAATCGATTCCGGCGGCTGCTGCCGGAGCCACTCCGCTGCCGGCAGCCGGGATTCATCCAGCGAGAGGCGCGCAGCAATGGGAGCCAGCTCCGGGTCCGCCTCCGCAGCCTCCCGCAGGCGTCGCAGCCCGTCATCAAGCAATGCGCGCACGACCGGGTTGCGCTCGAGCATCAGCACCTCGCAGCCCAGTGACGCCAGCACGAAAGCGTCGCGCCCGAGCCCGGCTGTCGCGTCGACTACCCGCGGATAACTTCCACTGCGAATCCCAATTGCCTTGGCAATCTGCTGCCCTTTACCGCCGCCGAATTTACGCCGATGGCTCGCAGCTCCGCCAACGAAATCCACCCATACCGGGCCCGGCGCCTTGCGCCCGGTCGTGCAGAGTTTCAGGGTCTCCCCGACCTCGAGAAGCTGCGGATAATCATCAACAGCGACCGCTGACACAACGCCCAGGTATGGCAGGGACAGTTCAGTTGCGAGGGTTTGTGCGCTAACCGCCCAGGATTCACTTGCGGCGGTTACGGCCAGGGACTCAATCACGGCGCTCAGGACTCAGGACATTGTGAAGGGCCGCGATGCTAACCCGCGGAAGCGAGCCACTCCAGTGCTTCCTGCCTTTCGCCTTGTGAGAAAGGTCTGGCCTCGGCACTGACAAAATGGCCGACCAGTGCGGGCATCAGCCTCAGAAGGGATTGATCAGACAGAACCGCCACCTTGTGCACATGACGGTGGTGATCGCGGACAAAACGGAGATGCTCGACGAGCGCGCTGAAATTCTCCCAACCCGAGAAGTGCCGGCCATTGATCAGCAGACCAGCGAGCAACTCCTGATCACGGAGAAGCGGGTCCACCTGGGCGGCCAGGGTGCGAAAGTCCGACTGCTGCAGGGGGCCCTCTGGCTCGATTTCAAGGATCTGGTGATCCCGGTGCCATCGGTGTTGGATCATGAATACAAGGATAGCCGCTGCCGCGACAAAATCGCGGCAGCGGCGCTCACTTTGCCACTCGAAAGTCCGATGAGATCAGTTTCCCTGATTTTACTGGGGCTGGTCACCGGACTGGTCTTTATCTCCGCTGAGCTCGTCCATGGCCTCTTTGGCGCCCTCTTCGGTCGCCTCGCCAGCCCGCTTAAGATCATCGCCCATGCCTTCGACGGCCCGCTCGGTGGCTTCACCCGCCTCTTGCAGCGCTTCACCGGTTTCCTCGGCGGCGCGGTCAATCACCTCACCGGTGGCCTCGAGCGCCTCCTCGGCTTCCTGCCCCAGGCTCTTGTCCTGTGGCGTCATGTCGCCGGTGCCCGGCGGGACCGTATCGGGCTGGTCCGGCTCCCGCGGTGTGGTGGAATCCGGGGTACCCATGCCATCCGGCGGTGTATCCATCGAGTCATCCTGCATGGACTCACTGGATGGAGACTCCATCGAGTCATAGGCATCCTTAGCGGTGTCATCGCCTCCGCGAGACATGAAATAGCCGATTATCAGCAGCAAAATTATCAGTGGAAGCAGTAGTTTCTTCATAAACCCACCTTGTGACCCCTGGCTGTTGCGTGATCGCGACACTGGAGACCGTCATGTGGCAGCTGCCTCTCAGTCGGTTCCAGACCAATGGCGCGAGAGCGAAATCCATGCCCGTCGCCAGACAGAAGAAGCTCACGCCAATATTGATAAGAATAACCCGGCATTCGCGTTCTTCAAGGAACAATGTTCCACTCAGAAAGTCTCGATCGCTGTAAGCGTTCTAGCCGTTATAAGGATAGGTTTTAAAAGAGGGGTGCGGTCCCTTCGTGAGACCGCAAAGAGTGAAGTATGGTGAGCGCTTCGGTGGCGGCTTTTGAGGATGGAATCAATCAACCCTGCTTGGCAATGCGATCCAGCTGGGCCAGCATACTGGCCGCGTCCACCTCGGGTACTGCGGCCTCACAGCTGGCGAGCTGCAGGCGGCCGTATGTATCGGGGGAAGCGAAGATAATATACCGCTCGCCCTCCCGCAGTTTGTTCTGGCAGGCGTCGAGGCCGAGCCGAAAAGCCAGCAGCTGTGTAACCTCTCCCTTCCATACCCGCCGTGACACCGCCGAGTATACGTAGCCGCGCACAGCCACCATGCCGGGTTCGGACAGCGCGTTGTCGATATCCCGGTGAATACCGGAGATCTGCACCTGCGCCACCAGGGCGGCCTCGGCGAAACGGCCGGCCAGTGTATCTGCACCGGCTACGCTCGTCGGTTCTGTCGTGGCTTCTGTGGGGACTTCAGTGGTGGCTTCAGTGCCGGCTTCGGCAACGGCGCCGTCCTCCGCCAGCGACGCTGGCAGCCAAAACAGAAGCCCCAGGGCCATTGCCGGGCCCAACCATTGACCAGCTTTTGAATTCATCGCCAATTCCCCGCTTCCTTGTTGAAAACTTCCGTGTCCGGCCGTTCTGGCAACCAATAAAAAGGGGCGCCAGGGCGCCCCTTTCTGCACCGGGATCACTCGCCAGCGCTTGCAGTGCCTTGGGCGCTGCTCGTTTGTCTCACATTACTTGAGCGGCAGCAACTCCAGCTCGACACGACGGTTGGCCTGACGACCAGAATCGGTGTCATTGCTCGCCAGCGGGTAACGCTCCCCATAACCAACTGCCTGCACCCGGCCGCTGGCCACGCCGCGGCCAGTGAAGAAGCTGGCGACGGAGTTGGCGCGACGCTCACTCAGCGTCTGGTTATAGACATCAGAGCCGGTGCTGTCGGTGTGGCCGCTCACGCGGATAGCCGTCTGGTTGAACTCTTTCAGCACGATCACCACGGAGTCCAGGGTATCGTAGAAGTCAGTGCGAATATCTGCGCGGTCAGTGGCAAAAGTGATGTTGCCCGGCATGATCAGGCGGATGTTGTCGCCCTCGCGCTGGACCCGCACACCGGTGCCTTCCAGGCGCTGGCGCAGAGCCGCTTCCTGGCGATCCATGTAGTAGCCAACACCGCCGCCGATTGCCGCACCGCCGACTGCACCAGTGATGGCGCCTTTCTTGCGGTCTTTGTCGCTGGCGGTAGCCGCACCGATGATGGCCCCGGCAATAGCGCCGGCACCGGCACCCTTGGCGGTGTTACTGGTCTTGGTTTGACCGGTATACGGATCGATGCTGGTACAACCGACCAGTGAGCCCAGTGCGAGAATTGCTACCAATTTTTTCATCTAAGGTTCTCCTAACGCTTTATTGGATGAACGGGTCTTGCCGGGCAAAGATGCTATGCCCCGAAAGCTACCGGAGAGTATCCCGGTTCGACCTGACTCGAAGCTGAACCGCGTCCCCGTTTTCAGGGGTCGAAGCCTAGGCCGAATCAGAGACAAGGTCTAGCGCCCAGACCACAAATTCTCATTTTCAGCGGCTCGGCAAGATGAACGCAGGAAAGGTCATGGCTCCCGGGCCGCCCGGCTTCTTCCACAACTTCTGTGGATAACTTTGTGCATGAACCGGGAAAAGGTCGCGCCAAGCGGCGATATTCCTTGCTCCCAGCATTTTGCACATTTTTTAGGCGTGATCATTTTATCCTTACGAAACAATAACTTAGAGAGTTTTTGGGACGCGACGTACCAATTGCGGGGAAATCCCGGCGGCCCCGACAAAAGGGGGTAACTCATGTGGAAAAGATTTTGTCAACTCTTGACTTGGAAGCGTTATTAAAAATTTTTAGAAGAGTTTGCACTTAAGCGGTGAACCTCAATAACCCCACAATATTAGGGTACGAGGGTACAAGGTCGGTGGCAATCCGGAGCGCCTGACAATCGGAACAGTGTGCTCTCCCCTGCCCCTCAATAATGGGGGGGCTTCTCCTGGCCGGACTTTTGTCCGCCCTGCACTTCGAAGGACAAGTCCTGGTATTTGTCGCCCAGGTCCTTTAGCCGTTCCAACAGCCAGCGGATACTGGCGTCTTGCCGCGCGATCACGTCGTTCAGCTGGGCGAGCGTATCCTCCTGGAAGGCCAGACGGGTTTCGAGTTCTTCCACCCGCCGACTGAGTTCCTCGGTTTCTGAGTGCATCTATAACATCCCGTACAGTTGTTCCAGCAGACTGACAGCGCGCCGATCCATAAACAGGCTCTGCCCCAGCCTCGTAGTGACATAACCAAAGCCAAGCTCCCGCTCCGGGTCAGCGAAGCCCACGCTACCACCGGCACCCGGATGGCCGAAGCCTTGCGGACCTCCGAAGCGCAGGTCCGCGGCGGCACCGCTGCGGATGAATCCGCAACCGAAGCTAACCTCCGCCTGGAGCACTGCATCGTGACCCGCACTCTGCTCGCTGCCCGCCTCCCGAATAAGCTCCCCGGGCAAAATCGTGGCGTCGTCGCGCGCCAGCTCACCATAGATGACGGCAAGGTCCAGGGCGCTGAAATGTCCATTGGCGGCGGGGATCATAGCCTCGCGCCAGTCCCGGCTGTTGGTTCCCATCACCAGGCTGACCGGATTGGAGAATGCCATGGCAACCGCACTGGTCCGATCCGCCTTGATTGCCCGGCCAATCGCGTTCTCCCGCAACTCCGGCAAAGGCTTCTTTAGCGGAGCGACATCGGCAACCTGCGCGGAACGGTGCCCGACCGCACCGAAGCCCCCGTGCAATTCCAGCGGATCGGCCAGCCCCTCTCGGTAGAGCTCCACCAGCGGCGTAGATGTGGCGCGCTCCAGCAGACCACCGACACTCCAGCCATACAGGAAGGGTGCATAGCCCTGGCGGCTGTCCGGGGTCCACCAGGGCTCGCTGGCTGCCACCTGGGCACAGGCGGCGTCCCAGTCATAAATCAGTGAATCGGCTACTTTGTCCTGGAATGCCACCACTCCGGAGCGGTGACTGAGGAGCTGGCGCAGGGTCACCTGCTCTTTACCCCTCGCCGCGAATTCCGGCCAGTACTCCATAACCGGGCGATCCAGCTCCAGCTTTCCCGCCGCAACCTGCTGCAGTGCCAGCAGGGCGAGCACCCCTTTGGAGGAAGAAAAAACGTTGGCAATGGTGTCCTCGGTAAATTCCGCCTCCCCCTTCCGGTCGGCACTACCGGCCCACAGAGAGATGATCGTCTCGCCGTGCTGCTGCACCGCCAGCCCTGCGCCGGTGTCACCGCGCTCGCGAAAATTGTCGGCAAAAGTCCGGAAAAGGGACTCAAAACCGGGGGCACAATAACCAGAGACTTCCATCAATTCGATCCACCGCAAAAATGAGGCGCAAGGTTAGTTTCTTCCCTACGCCAGCGCAAATGGTTAGCATCACGCCTCAATTATAAGGAGACAGTGCATGACCGAACGCGAAGCCATTCAGGACCAGATTCCGGAGAACCACTGTTACGGATGCGGACCGGAGAACGAGCGCGGACTACAGATCAAGAGCTACTGGAATGGGGAAAACGAAACCGTCTGCGAGTTCACCCCGTCGCCACACCACTGTGCAGGGCCGACCCAATACCTGAATGGTGGCATCATCGCCACGGTGATGGACTGCCACACCGTCTGTACCGCGATTGCCGACGGCTACCGCCAGGCCGGTCGCGCGACGGGAAGCGGCGACAAGATCTGGTACGCCACTGGCAAGCTGGACGTTCAATACCGGGCCCCCGCCCTGATCGACGAGCCAGCCCGGCTCACCGCGACAATCCTTGAGCGCACGGACCGCAAGACGGTTCTCACCTGCGAATTGAAAAGCGGGGGCCGGGTCTGTGCTACTGCCGATGTGATTGCCGTTCGCGTCCCGGACAACTGGTAACCTTCACAGAGAGATCGCGGGGCGAATGCAGACCCACTGCCCCGCTTCAGCCTCCCCGGCTCCATTCCTCCTCATCGAGATCCTCGAGCTCCGCCAGTTTGTAACCACAGAACTTGCAGTACTCGGCATCGGCATCATGTCCTGCCCGGCTGCAATTATCACAACGAGCTGCGCTGCGCTCGCGGCCGAGCTCAGAGGCCAATTCTGCCGTCACGATACCAGTGGGAACAGCGATGATGGAGTAACCAATCAGCATGGTGAGCGATGCGATTGCCTGCCCCAAAGGCGTGATCGGGGAGATATCCCCGTACCCGACCGTGGTCACCGTCACAATCGACCAGTAAATGCTCTTCGGGATACTGGTAAAGCCATTACCGGGCCCCTCGACCACGAACATCAGGGCACCAAAGAGGGTAGCGATCACCAGCATGCCCGAATAGAACACCAGGATCTTGCGTCGCGACTGCCACAGCGCGCGCATCAAGAGGTTGGCATCACGGAGGTAGCGCACCAGCTTCAGGACCCGGAAGATACGCAATACCCGCAACAGGCGAATCACCAGCAGGTAGCCGGCACCGGCAAACACCAGGGCCAGGTAGCTTGGCAGAATCGCCAGCAGATCCACAATCCCGTAGAAACTGGAAATGTAGCGCCGACGGTCCACCGCACAGTAGATGCGAGCGATGTACTCGATGGTAAAGAGACCCGTGAAAACCCACTCGAGGATAAACAGCTCTGTGCCGTATCGGGCTTCTATATCCTTGACCGATACCAGCAGAACCAGTGCGACACTGATCAGGATCGCCCAGATCAGTAAAACATCGAAGTTCTTGCCGGCCGGTGTGTCGGTACCGAAGATGACTTCATTGAGCCATTTGCGCTTGCCGGTTAATGCCATAGTCCCTCCTGGAAAGGTGCACTATAGCGCCCCGTCCGACCCGCTGCCAGAATCGCGGCCCTTTGGTCATACCCGCACAGGTGCCGCTCGACAGGTACCGGACCCAGGCCTTAATATCCGCGGCAATTCACCAGACAGCCAGCAATCCAGAGAAACCTGAGAGTCCCGATGACCAGAGACAGAGACAACCGACTCGTCTATTCCACCGATCGCGGCCGTATCAAGGAACAGCCACAGCAGGAGCGCGTCCACAAGAGTGATGGGGTGGTGCGAATCCAACGGGAAACCAAAGGCCGCAAAGGGAAAGGGGTAACCTGCGTCCGCGGACTGCCGGGAACCGACACCGAGCTGAAGCAGCTCCTCGCCGAACTGAAAAAGCGCTGCGGCTGTGGCGGCGCCCTCAAAGAGGGCGTGATTGAAATTCAGGGTGACAAGCGTACCGAGATACAGGCGCTGCTGGAGAACAAGGGCTTCAAGGTCAAACTGGCCGGCGGCTGATTTACGCCGGCACAGCGACCAACCGCAACGGCCGGACCTTATTGCTGCGCTCGATCTGCAGGCACGGGGCCAGCACCTTGGCAAGCACAACGCGGTACTCCTCGACAACTTCGGCAGAAACCGCCTTCAGCTGAGCCTGCAGCTGTCGCAAGACCTCTTCCCGCCCCTGCCGGTCGTCCGGGAGGGCCCCATTGGCAACCTGCCCAAACCGCTTGCTCAGGCGTTCGTACCAATCGCCCCTGGACAATCGAGGGCACTGGGCAAGTGCCGACTGCAGGCCCTGCAACTCGCCCCGCGCCAGCTCCACCAGGCGCTCGATGGCCGGGCGCGCCTCCCGCTTGTCGATAACGCGCTCAAGGGCGAAATTGAGTACTTTGACATGGGAATCGATCGCCTCCAGGCGTTGGCCCAGAGACTCAAATTCCCGCAGCAGTTCAAGCTTCGCACTGACATCACCGGCCTCCGCCGCTGGCAGCTGTTCACGGGCACGCTCGAGACGCAGCGCAAAAACGCTGTGAATAGCTCTGATCTGCGACTCCAGATCACCGCGCCGGGCCCGGTTGTCCCGCATGCTCTCTTCCGCGGCGGTGACGGTAACACCGGAGAGCAGGTAGTCCGGTGCATTCACCGTCAACTGTGCTTTCACCAGCGTTCTTCCCAGTTGCATCAGGGCACCCCGGTTTTCAAGCTCCGCCAACCGGCTCTGGAATTCGCGCAGCTCCACCAGTTTGCCGCGCAGCCAGTCAATCGTTGCCTGCAGGTCCATCGCCGCGAGCTCATCACTCTGTGGCAGTTCCAGTGGGAGCAGTCGCGGCGGAGTAACCCGATTGAAGTACTCCTGCAGAACCTTCTTCGCCTCCTCGGCTTCCTGGCTTGCCGCGAGGATTTGCAGGTGGTCAACCGGCTCCGCCCCCAGGTCCTCACCATCGCTCACCTCTGTGCTGAGCGCGGGAAAATCCTGGAAGAGTTTCTGTGGGGCAAAACTGCCGCACAGCAGGGCGTCTACACCCTCGGCTTCCGCTTCCCCAATGCGGTCGATATCCGCCGGGGCAGAGGCATCCCAGGGGTCGGAAGCGTGGGTCATGGCCAGTTCCAGATTACCCCGGGTCTCGGCATCGAGGTGCTCCATAAGCCACACCACGGCGGCCGGGAAGTCTGCCAGTCGCTGATTTGCGACTGCCGCCTCAGAGTTGGCCTCTGCCGCGATCAGTGCCGAATGGTCCAGCTGTTGCCACTTCTCGGCGAAGCCAGCAAATGCATCGCTGCCAATTATCGCCGCCATCCAGCGATCCGCGCGGCGCTGCAAAAGCCGGGCACCGCCACCCCCCAGCCGCTGGTGCAGTGCCAGCAACCGGTCTACAAGCGATGCCAGCGGTCTGCCCGCATAACCCAGGAGCCGGTCGAGCTGCGCCACTGCCGGGCCCGGCTCCCCCTGAACGGCCAGCACACGTCCTTCCTCAAATGCGCGCTGTAGCCCCAGCAACCGGTGTGCGCTGCCAAATACCAGCCAGGAAACCAGGCCCCAGGTGCGCCCGGCAAAGGGGCCAAGAGCCCGCGAAACAAGGGCAAGAAATTCAGCGCCGTTGCAGGCTTTTACGGCGGAGAGCCCAACGCTCAGGGAAACCTGTTGCCGCCACACCTCGCCCAGGTTCGCTGAGGCCAGCACGGAGGCATCCCGGCTTGCCTCTACTCGAACGACGGCCGGCAGACCGGTGCGGGTCGACAGGGCCTCCAGCATCAGGAAGAGTTGTGGGGCTTCGTCCCGCTTCAGCGGTCGCGAGTCAGGCGCTGGAGAATCGGAAGCTGCAGGTTTCACACGGAAATATGGCACCACGGTGAATACGGAAACGACAGCGATCAGGAGCAGGCTTGTCAGAGCTCCAGTGACGCCAGCGCCCGCAGACCCGATTCCAATCACAGAGGTGGAAGCAGCCCACAGCGCTTCAACGGCAGAAACCAGAAGGAAAAGGGCCAGCAAGAGGAAAAGCCCGGGCACCACTGCAGCACCCAGGACACCCGGCATAACCCCCAGCCAGTCCGACACGGACTGGCGCGGTCCGCCACTCCCGGCGAAAAGGGCGTTCAGGCTCTCCAGCGCCTGCCGCTCACGCTCGCTGCGCCCTGTGGCGGGAGCCGAAGCCGAGGGTTTTTCCGCGGGATTGGCGCCCCCCGCAGACCCTGCGGGCCCGGACGGGGTCGTCGCGGTCTTCCCCTCTCCCTTGCGCCGCGCGCGACGCTGGCTGGCGGCATTGAGGCGCGCCACCAGAGCGCGATTGTCGAATTTGCCCGCCGGGCAAACGGCGATTTTCAGCCCGATCTTGTGCAGGCGTGTCTGGTACTCCACCACACTGGAGCGGCTCAGTCGGTCCTTGATCACCCACCCTTTCAGTAACAGCCTCTGCGCCTGTGGAGATGGAACTTTGAACAGGCGGGCAGCCGCATCGATGACCTCCTCTGCCGGTTTACCGCGCAGAGTTTTACCGGTGGAAACGATCTGGAACAGTTCCTGACCAGCCATGAATGACTCCAGTGCCCCCCGGCAGCAGTGGCGCCGGCGGCAGAATTGAAAACATATTCAGAAAAGAAGATCGGAGCCTAAAAGATCTCTTCCACAGGAAGTGGGGACTGGTTCTCAACTGGCAATGCAGCCACGTCTATCCCAATATTTTTGAGATGCGATTCACACTCGAGCCAGTGAAGACAGGAGGGCCTTGCCAGTCCGATTGACGACAAGGGGAGCCCACAAGGCACCTTTATGCGATCGCCAGTCAGGCCGGGGCGAAGACCGCCAGTATACGATCGCTCAACTTCTCGAGGGATAGCGCCCTACCCTCCGGCTTGAACCAGTTGTGGGTGTGAGCGATCGCCCCCTGGATCAGGCGGCGACTCAGGGCCGGATCATCCAGCGGACCATCCAGGGCGGCAAAGACCTTTCTCCAGATCTCCTCATAGCTGTCGCGCAAACGAAGAACGCGTGCCTGACTCTCGCTGGAGAGGCTGCGCCATTCCAGTACGAGGATCGAAAAACCCGGTACCGCCTCACCGTGAATAGCCTCGAGTTCACAGCGAATGCAGGCCCGCAGCTGCTCTCTGGGCGTGTCGGAAGCGGCCACCGCTGCCGCCATCAGTGCGCGGGCATGCAGGGTGACTTCTTCCATTGCACAGCGCAGGATCTCCTCCTTGCTGGAAAAGTGGTGAAAGATACTGCCCGAGAGGATGCCTACCCCGGCCGCGATATCGCGCACGGTTGTTCGTGCAAACCCCTTCTGCTCGAACAGCCCGGCCGCGCAGGTCAGCAGGCGCGCGCGGGTCGAATCCGGTTCAGAGAGCAAGCCTTCGGCGACCAACTCCGCGAGCAGATCACTGACCGTCGGGGCGACGGGCCGACCCCCGCCATAGTTCCCATCGGCCCGGCTTTCTGAATGCCCGGAAGCTGAATTTTCGGAAGTCGTATCGACGATCAGTGTCAATTTCCATCACCCCGCTTTTCTGGCGCCAAATGCCACCGCTTGCGCTACTCATTATTGCGAACCAAGCACGTGCTTGGTAGCTTCTGGGATTGTCCGCCCAGATGGGCGACCTTGCAAGTGCGGCAGTCGATAAGAAGGAGAACGAACATGCCTTACCAGAGCCAGCTGCACCCGGACAGCTTCCGTGGGCAGACGATCATCGTGACTGGAGGCGGCAGCGGTATCGGGCGATGTATCGCTCACGAGGTGACCGGCTTGGGCGGGCACGCGGTGCTCATTGGCCGCACCGAGGAAAAGCTCTCCGCCGTTGCCGATGAGATCCAGTCGGATGGCGGCGCCTGCAGCTATCACTGCCTCGATATCCGCGACGAGGATGCCGTTGTCGCCACCATTAAAGCGGTGGTCGAGCAACAAGGTGCAATCCACGGCCTGGTCAATAATGCCGGCGGCCAGTTTCCGGCACTGCTTGCACAGATCAACAAGAAAGGCTTTGAGGCCGTGGTACGCAGTAACCTGGTGGGCGGCTTCCTGATGGCCAGGGAAGTCTACAACCAGAGCATGTCCCAGCACGGCGGCAGCATCGTAAATATTACTGCCGACAACTCCGGCGGCATGCCCATGATGGGCCACTCCGGGGCAGCCCGCGCCGGCATGGAGAACCTGACACAGACCGCCGCGGTTGAGTGGGCCTCGAGCAGTGTTCGAGTAAACGCCGTCGCCCCCGGCTACATTCTTTCCAGCGGCTTTGACACTTACGACCCGGACTTTCTGCGACAGCTGCTCCCGGGCTTTCGTGAAACCATTCCCCTCGACCGGCTCGGCGAGGAGGCGGAGGTCAGCGCCAGCGTCTGTTTCCTGCTTTCCGATGCCGCGCGCTATATCACCGGGCAGGTATTGCGTATTGATGGTGGCGGCAGCCTCAAGCATCACTCGCCGCTCTGGCGGCCCTCCTCGGCTAAGAATCGCCAGGCCTTCAACGGCTTTCACCGCAGTCGCCGACCGAAAGTGGTCGAAGAGCTCGAAGCAGAGGGCAAGCTCTGATGCAACCCTTCGAATCCTCGATTGCCACCGGTTCAGGGGAGTTCGCGAGTAACCGGGAGGCAATGCTGGCAGCCATCGAGAAATTCCGTCGCGTCGAGCAACTGCCGATCGAGGCGGCACAGGCCCGGTCGGAACGGTATCACGAGCGCGGCTGGCTGCTACCGCGGGAAAGGCTCAACCGCCTGCTGGATCCGGGAGCACCCTTTGTAGAACTCTGCCCCCTGGCCGGTTACAAGCTCTTCGATGACACCGATGGCAGCGGCGCCGGTGGTGGCGCCATCTGCGGTATTGGCTTCGTCAGCGGCCGTCGCTGTGTGGTTCGGGTGGACAATTATGCGGTCAAGGGAGGCACTATCTCCCCGGCCGGGATGGACAAAGCCCTGAGGATGCAGCAAGTAGCACTGGAAAACCGGCTGCCGGTAGTGACCCTGGCCCAGAGTGGTGGCGCCAACCTGATTTACGCAACAGACACCTTTGCGCCAGGCGGACGGGGCTTTGCCAATCAGGCGCGAATGTCCGCTGCGGGCATCCCTCAGGTCACCGTGGTACACGGTGGTGCTACCGCCGGTGGCGCATACCAACCCGGTCTGTCCGATTATGTGGTGATGGTCCGCGGCCAGACCGGGATGTACCTGGCTGGCCCTCCCCTGCTCAAAGCGGCCACCGGTGAAGTCGCCGACGCAGAGAGCCTGGGCGGTGCCGAGATGCATTGTCGTGAAGCGGGAAGCGGTGACTATCTTGCCGAAGACGATGCCGACGGCATCCGACTCGCGCGAGAGATTGTGGCCACGCTTCCACAGCCACAGCCCGGGCCACCGGACTCCGGTCTAACCTGGCAGGAGCCCCGCTACCCGATCGAGGAAATACTAGGGATCGTGCCTGCCGACAGCCGCAAGCCCTACGATGTGCGAGAGCTGCTTGCACGGATTGCCGACAGCTCCGCCCTGCTTGATTTCAAACCGGAATTCGATACCCAGACAGTCTGTGCCCATATTCGTATCGAGGGCCACACCCTTGGCGTTATCGGTAATAACGGCCCCATTACTCCAAAAGGTGCCAACAAGGCCGCACAGTTTATTCAGCTGTGCGACCAGAGCGGCACGCCACTGCTGTTCCTCCACAACACCACCGGGTTCATGGTGGGCACCGCCGTGGAGCAACAGGGGATTATCAAGCATGGCTCCAAAATGATTCAGGCGGTCGCCAATGCGCGCGTACCGAAAATCAGTATCGTCGTGGGTGGTTCCTATGGTGCAGGCAACTATGCCATGTGCGGCCGGGGTTTCGATCCCCGCTTTATCTTTGCCTGGCCCAATGCCCGCACCGCGGTAATGGGTGCGGCCCAGGCGGGCAAGGTGATGCGCATCGTCAGTGAACAGAAAATGCAGCGTAGTGGCACAGTGGACGATGCGGCCCTGGACAAACTCGAGGCGGACACCGCGGCCTTTCTCGACGCCGGCTCCGATGCCGTCTCCTGCAGTGCCCGCCTCTGGGACGATGGCATTATCGATCCCCGTGACACGCGGCGCCTGCTGGGCTTCCTGCTGGAAACCTGCCGCGAAGCCAGCGCGACAAGTAGCGCCACCAGTACCTTTGGCGTCGCGCGTTTTTAACATCGGGGCGCCAGCGCGGCGCTCTCTCAAATGACTACATGGCCTCAGGGAGGAACCATGATCCTGACCGACGAACACCGGGAACTGCAGCGCACAGTGCGCAACTTTGTCCAACAGGAAATAAACCCGTGCGTGGAAGAATGGGAGAAGGCCGGCGCATTTCCCGTACATGAACTTTTCCGGGAGCTGGGCAAACTCGGCCTGCTGGGTATCAGCAAGCCCGAGGCCTGGGGCGGGCTCGGTCTCGACTTCAGCTATGAAGCGGTCTTCCTCGAGGAGCTGGGCGCCGCACACTGCGGGGGTGTACCGCTATCGATCGCCGTGCAGACATCCATGGCGACACCGGCGCTGGCGAATTTTGCCAGCGATGAACTGAAAGCGGAATTCCTGTCGCCGGCGATCAGTGGCGAAATGGTGGGCTCCATTGCCGTATCAGAGCCCGCTGCCGGCTCGGATGTTGCCGCCATAAAGACCCACGCCCGCAGCGACGGCGACGACTATATCGTCAATGGCGAGAAGATGTGGATTACCAACGCTCCGGCGGCGGACTTCTTCTGCACACTCGCCAATACCAGTGACGGCAAGCCACACCAGAACAAGTCCCTGCTGTTGATCCCCGCCGATAGCCCCGGCATCAGCGTCGGTAAGCGACTGCACAAGATGGGCATGCGCTCCTCGGAAACCGCACCGGTGGCATTTGAAGATGTCCGGGTTCCGAAGCGCAATTGCATCGGTGACGAGGGTGCGGGCTTCCTGCTGCAAATGCTGCAGTTTCAGGAAGAGCGACTGGCCGGCGCGGCGCTCACCATTCGCGGCCTGGAAAACTGTATCACCCACACCATCGACCATGTGCGGGAGCGCCGTGTTTTCGGCGCGCCATTGCTGGACAACCAGACCATTCACTACGCCCTCGCCGAAATGCAGACCGAAGTGGAATGTTTCCGCGCGCTCACCTGGCGTGCAGTGGAAGCCTATGTCGCCGGAGAGGATGTCACCACCCTCGCCTCCATGGCCAAACTCAAAGCCGGGCGCCTTTGCCGCAGCATCCCCGACCAGTGCCTGCAGTTCTGGGGCGGCATGGGCTACGTGGAGGAAACCCTGATCAACCGCGCCTATCGGGATTGCCGCCTGACGCCAATTGGAGGCGGGGCTGACGAGGTGATGCTGGGCATTATCTGCAAGTTAATGGGCATCCTCCCCAGCCGCAAACGCCCGCATGCACCGAAAAGAGAAATGGCAGAGGAAAATCCGGCGGGCAATGCCGGATAAGCCGGCCGCAGAGTCATCCTTAATCACACCGGTACGACGGCAACCAAAAAAAGACAGTCCCACAGGAAGGAGCCGGCATGAGTTCGCTGATTACAGAGCAGGGGGGATGTGCCCTCGCAGTGACCCTGAACCGCCCAGAGCAGCGCAATGCCCTCAACCGCGCCGCCATCGAACAACTTGAAGCTGCCCTGGCAGAAGCGGAAGCAAACCCACAGTTGCGTGCGCTGGTCATCCGTGGAGCCGACGGTAATTTCTGTGCGGGCGGCGACCTCTCGGACATGCTGGAGGCCCAACAGGCTTACAGCGCTGGCAACCGGCAGGCCTTCGCAGAGCTCAGCCGGCGCTTCGGCAGCCTGTTGCAGTCTCTGGAACGCAGCCGACTCGTGATCGTCTGCGCCGTTGAGGGCGTGGCCATGGGCGGAGGCGTAGGACTGGTGTGTGCCAGCGACATCACCATTGCCGCGCCGGGTTCACGCTTCTCCCTGCCGGAGACGCGGCTGGGGCTTTTACCGGCGCAAATCGGGCCGTTTCTGAATAACCGCATCGGTTCCGGCCAGACGAGGCGCCTGGCCTTGGCCGGGGAAACACTGGATGCGGCAGAGGCGCTGCACATCGGTCTGGTACACCAGCTGGCGGTCAGCGCGGAAGAGCTGGATCGCGGTATCGAAGACATCCTCGCCAGTATCCAACGCAGTGCTCCCTCCGCCCTCGCCACCACCAAGGCACTGGTACGCCGCGCGACGGGTATTTCTGACGAACAGCAGAGCGCCCTGCTCGATGCGGCGGCCGCTGAATTTTCCGCAGCGGTTTTGGGCGATGAGGGAAGAGAGGGCGCGATTGCGTTTCTGGAAAAACGTAAACCCTACTGGGCAGAAGAGTGATGCAAGCACAACGGAACCTGCCGCGGGGCCTCAAAGGTGATCGCCCCACCCTGCTGATTGCCAATCGTGGCGAGATCGCGGTGCGCATCATTCGCACGGCCCGGAGCCTCGGTTACCGCACCGTCGCCATCTACAGTGATGCCGACAGAGACAGCCCTCACGTGGCACTGGCAGACAGCGCCATTGCCATCGGTGGCCGCACTCCGGCGGAGTCGTACCTGAACGTCGAGCGGCTAATAGCGGCTGCCGGCACCAGCGGCGCTGACCTGGTGCATCCGGGGTACGGCTTCCTCTCGGAAAATGCCGAGTTCGCCCGGGCCTGTATCGAGCAGGGGCTGGTATTTGTCGGTCCCGGACCGGAGATCATCGAAACAATGGGCAACAAACGCCGGGCCAAGTCTGTGGCGGAATCCGCCGGCGTTGCCGGCATCCCCGGCTACAGTGGCAGCCAGGAAGATGACGCCCTGCTGGATGCAGCCCGGGAGATCGGCTTCCCGGTCATGGTGAAGGCCGCCGACGGCGGCGGCGGACGCGGCATGCGCCTGGCAGAGAATGCGGACAGCCTGCCCCACCAATTGCAATCGGCGCGCTCCGAAGCCCGCGCGGCATTCGGCAGTGACGAGCTCATCCTGGAAAAAGCCATCTTTTCCGGCCGGCATATTGAGGTACAGGTGTTCGCGGACACCCATGGCAATGCCGTGCACCTGGGGGAGCGGGATTGTTCCCTGCAGCGCCGGCACCAGAAAATCATCGAGGAATGCCCCTCTCCGGCGGTGGACGCCGGCCTCCGGGCGCGCCTCGGCGCCGCTGCCGTCGCCATTGTCAGAGCCTGCCAGTACGTCGGTGCCGGCACAGTGGAATTTTTGCTCGACCGCGAGGGCAACTTCTACTTTTTGGAAATGAACACCCGCCTGCAGGTGGAGCACCCCGTTACGGAAATGGTCAGCGGTTTTGACCTGGTCGCCTGGCAACTCGCCATCTGCCGCGGCGAGACGCTGCCGGCGAGTCAAAAGGAAATAGACCAGCGACTCTCGACCGGCGGCCATGCGATTGAAGCGCGACTCTATGCCGAAGATCCGGGGCAGGATTTCCTTCCCCAGAGCGGCAGGATATTGCACTGGCACCCGCCAACCGGGGAAGGTATCCGTGTCGACAGCGGCATTCGCACAGGCCAGGAAATTACCCCCTTTTACGACCCGATGCTGGGCAAACTTATCGCATGGGGGGCGAACCGCGAGCAGGCGCGACTGCGCCTCCTGGCGGCGCTGCAGAGTGCCAGCTTTGTCGGCCCGGGGAATAACTTTGCCTTCCTCCGCGATCTGGCGGAGCAATCCGTGTTTGTGAGCGGCGAGGTCACCACCGACTTTCTCGACCGCAACCCGGTGTCCGCAGCCCCGACGCCGACGCCAGAACTACTCGCAGTGGCGACGGCACTCCTGCATGACAACGGAATCCGGGAGCAGGACCGGCTAAGCCACAGAAATAATTGGCGCAGCGCCAGTGACACTACACCGCTGCCCTATCGACTCCAACTGGGCACAGAGACGTATGATGGCCTGCTCTGGCCTGAGCAAACAGGTGGTTACCGCATCGTACTCGAGGGCAGGCAGGTGTCTGTCACTGTCAACAGGGAGGAACCCGAAGAGCAGCTACAACGATCCAGTGTAACGGTGGGCGGCAGTCACCGCTTCTACCGCTACCTGATTGAGCAGCAAAGTCTGTACCTGCTCGACAACGGCAGGCAGTGGATTATTTCTGATATCACCCGGGCCCCCAGCAAGAGCACCAGCACAGCCAGCTCCGGTCGGATACTTGCCCCCATGGATGGCTGCGTGACAGAAGTGCATGTCAAACCCGGAGCCAGGGTTTCCCGCGGGGAGACACTCGCGGTGATGGAGGCCATGAAAATGGAGCACCCGCTGAAGGCCGCCTGTGAGGGCACGGTGCTGCATCTCGCCACCAGCCCCGGTGACCAGGTGCGCGGCGGGCAGCTGCTGGTGGAAATTGACTCCACTGCTGCAGTCACCGATCTGACGCCGGAGGCATAGTCTTGTTCGATATCGACAGCACCCGCCCCGCCAGTCCGTTTTTCACGGCAGAACACAATGAGTGGCGGACTCAACTACGCCGCTTCGTATCCCGCGAGATTCTGCCCCATGTCGCGGACTGGGATGAAGCCGGAGAGTTGCCCGCCGAGCTGTGGCCGAAGGCCGCCGGGGTGGGTCTCCTGCAGCTGGGCCACCCGGAGGAATATGGCGGAATTCCCGCAGATATCTTTCACGTGCTCGTCGCCGCAGAAGAGCTGGCACGTTGCGGTGCCGGAGGTGTTTACGCCAGCCTGATGGTTCATGGCATCGCCCTGCCCCCGCTCGTCCACTACGGGTCACCACAACTCAAAGCGGCTGTCATTCCGCCGGTACTCCGTGGAGAAAAACACATCTCACTGGCCGTGACCGAGCCCGGCGGTGGTTCTGACGTGGCAAACCTGCGCTGTTCGGCACGAAGGGATGGAGACACGTTTATTGTCAGCGGAGAGAAGACCTTTATCACCGGTGGCATGCGCGCCGACTGGTTCACCACGGCCGTGCGCACCGGTGGTGATGGCTTTGGGGGAATTTCTTTACTGTTGATCCCCGCAGACGCACAGGGCGTGCGCCGCCACCAGCTGGACAAAAAACAGGGCTGGTGGTGCTCCGATACGGCCAGCATTTTCTTCGATGAAGTTCAGGTACCGGCAGGCAACCTGATCGGTGGAGAGAACCAGGGCTTTCTCCCCATCGTCCATAACTTCAACCAGGAGCGCCTGGGGATTGCGGCATCCTGTATCGAATACAGCCGTGTCTGCCTGCAGGAAGCGATTGAGTGGGCACAGGAGAGAGAAACCTTCGGTAAACGGCTCGCCAACCACCAGGTCATCCGGCACAAATTTGCGCAAATGCTGCAGCGTATCAATACGACCCAGGCCTATCTGGACCTGTGCGCCTGGGCCGAACAGCAAAACTGCCTGAAGGTCACCGATGTCGCCCTGCTGAAAGTCCAGGCAACGGAAACACTGGAGTACTGTGCCCGGGAAGCGATGCAGGTGATCGGCGGCGCCAGCTATTTTCGCGGTGGGCGAACCGAAAGGATCTATCGCGAGGTCCGCGTCAATGCCATTGGCGGCGGGTCCGAGGAAATCCTGCGGGACCTAGCTTCCCGACAGATGGGGATCTAGGTGAAAAACTGCTAACGATCACCATCCCACACATCGTGTTCCACACCGGGAATATTGTGTTTTCGCGCATCAAACACAGGCTCTCTGACACCCTCAGAGCGCTGCGACTCATAATCTGCCATCACCCGAAATGCCACCCCCGATAACAGCAGGATTGCCAGCAGGTTGGCCGCAGCCATGAAACCCATGGACATATCGGCCATGTTCCAGAGCAAGGCGAAATTATCGGAACTGCCACTGTAGGCAACCCAGGCTCCGAAAAGGATAAATAGGATATAAAGTGCCCGGTAGCAGAAGATCGAGGTACGGGTATGCCACAGGTAGAAGATGTTGGTTTCGGCGTAGTAGTAATTCGCAATGATCGACGTAAAAGCAAAGAAGATCAGTGCGAATGCCACGAAACTTCCACCCCAGGAGCCCACTTCACTGGCCAGCGCATCCTGGGTCAGGGTAACCCCCTCCATACTGCCCACCATATGCACATCAGCCAGAAGAATGATCGAAGCCGTCGCGGTGCAGATCAGCAGGGTATCCAGGAACACCGATGCCATTTGCACATAGCCCTGGACCACGGGGTGTTTCACATCTGCCGCAGCGCCTACATTTGGCGACGACCCCATGCCGGCCTCATTGGAGAACAGTCCCCGCTTGATACCGTTGGCGATCACCGCGCCGAGTGCGCCTGCTCCGGCTTCTTGCAGGCCGAAGGCAGACCTCACGATGTCCGCAAACACTCCCGGCAGTTCGCCCACATTCATCACGATCACAGCAATGGCAATGGCGAGATAAGCCAGCGCCATAAATGGGACCACGATGCTGGCAAAGCGGCCAATGCTGTGAATACCGCCAAATACAATGACACCGGCGAGCAGCGCAACACACAGCCCAACCAGCAGCGGATTCACGCCCCACGCGCCGTTGACAGCCGCCGCCATCGCATTGGCCTGCACCGCATTGAAGAAGAAGCCGAAGCTCAAGATCAGGAAAATCGAGAAAAGCACTGAGAGCCACTTCCAGCGCCTGCCAAGGCCTTTCTCAATGTAATACGCCGGCCCACCGCGGAAAGTGCCATGTTCCTCACCGCGCTCCTTGAAGGTCTGCGCGAGGGTGTTTTCGATAAAACTGGTGGCCATGCCCAACAGGCCAACCATCCACATCCAGAAAACCGCACCGGGGCCTCCGGCGGTGATCGCGACGGCGACACCGGCGATATTGCCGGTCCCAACCCGCGCGGCAGCACTGGTAGCGAAGGCTTCGAACGAGGAGACAGAGCCGGCATGTTCGTGATGGAAACTGTGGCGCATCACCGACAGCATGTGCCCGAAGTGGCGGAACTGGATAAAGCGGCTATGCCAGGTGAAATAGATACCGGTAGGCAACAACCCGGCGACCAGAATCCCCAGCCACCAGATCCCCCCGATACCACCCCAGGTAATCGCATTGCCCCAGCCGACTAGGCCTGACAGGCCATCGAGAAAGGCTTGCATGCAGCTCTCCAGACGCTCTTCTGCGGGTTATACCCGCGCTATAGCGCAGGCCTCTGGCGGACAGATCCACCAGTCTAACTAGCGTAGACCAGTTGAAGAGAGGCTGAGCACTGCCACATCAGAGGAAGATCTCCCGCGCCCGCTCCGGCGACACAACCCTGCGTCCCGCCTGTTCGGCCACCTCCACCAGGGCCTCGATCAACTGGCCGTTGCCGGAAGTCCGCTCACCACCGGGAAGGTAGAAGGTGTCCTCGACCCCGGTGCGCAGATGCCCGCCCAGTTCCGCCGTGCGACGATGCACTGGCCAGATCTCCTCCCTGCCAATCAGGGTCGCCTGCCACAGGGCGCCCGGCTTCATGTAGCGTGGCAGCAGTGCCAGCAGGTCGGCATCTGCCGGCATGCCCGAGGCGACGCCCATCACCAAGTTGTAATTGGGTTTGTCCACCATGCCGACATCGGCAAACATGCCGACTGAGCGCACGATACCCACGTCAAAGCACTCAAACTCCGGGCGGGTACCGGTCTCCCCGCAGACCGCAAGTAACTCCTCGACCTTGTCCACCGGGTTCTCGAACAACATCGGTGGCCAGGCCCAGGTGCCGTTTGAACGCGCCTTCAGGTAATTGAGACTGCCGGCGTTGCAAGCGGCGATCTCCGGGCGGCCGGCACGAATGCATTCCAGGGCTCCCGACTGATCGCGACCGATGGTGCCGGTGGTGAAATTGAGAATGACACCGGGGCAGGCCGCACGAATCGCCTCGGCAATAGCGGTCGCCACTTGCGGATCCCAGCTCGGCAGGTGGCCCAACCCCGGTTCCTGCGCCCGGAAGTGTACATGCATGACCGACGCCCCCGCGTCGTAGGCCTCCCGCGCGGAAAGCGCCATCTGTTCCGGGGTTACGGGTACCGGGTGCTGGCTCGGATTGGTGAGTACCCCGGTCAGGGCACAGGTAATCACTACCTCGTCCGACATCGCGATCTCCTCTAACGTCACGGCGGCCACCGCCGCCATTGTTAAGCCTTCAACCGAGACAGCATCGAAAGCGACCCCCACAACCAAGCAGATGCTTGGTTGTGCTCCCGAAAAGCTACCATACTGGGCCCGGGTACAGAAGCCTCCGCCATGTGGTGCCGCAGCACATTCTGAGGCGGCTTGTATCGGCCTGTTGGCCTCGGCAAAATGCCCCGCACATTCACGGAGGGAGAGTTCCCAGATGCAGGATTCCATGGTCAACGAGGTGCCATTCGGCAGCTGGAAATCGCCAATCAGCGCCGACCTGCTCGTAGCAGGCAGTGTGCGACTGGGCGAAGCGACCATCGCCGATGGCAATCTCTATTGGCTGGAGTCACGCCCGGCTGAGAAAGGCCGTTCCGTTCTGGTGGAATGTACCTCCAGGGGAGATCGCCGGGATGTCACACCATCGCCGCTCAGCGTGCGTTCCAAAGCCCACGAGTACGGCGGCGCCAGTTACCTGGTGACTGACGGTGTCGTCTACTTCGTACTGGCGGATGACCAGCGTATCTACCGTATGGGTCTGCATGAAAATACCCCGCAACCTCTGACACCGGAAGGCCCCTTCCGCCATGCAGACCTGCACCTCGACCGACGCCGCAACCGCCTGCTCTGTGTTCAGGAGGATTATTCGCCCTGTGCCGGTGATGGTGAGGCGCAGGCACGTATCGTTGCGATCGACCTGACCAGTGAAACACCACAACCGCCACAGGTATTGGCCGAAGGAGCGGACTTCTACTCCAATCCGGCCCTGAGCCCCGATGGTAACCGGCTGAGTTTCCTGCGCTGGTTCCACCCGGACATGCCGTGGGACTCGACCCAGCTTTGCCTGGCGGATCTGGACGCAGCGGGAAAACCAACAGCTGTGGAGATGGTCGCCGGTGGCAACAACGAGTCGATATTTCAGCCGCAGTGGTCGCCGTCAGGTGAGCTGTTTTATGTCTCCGACCGCAGTAACTGGTGGAACCTCTACCGGCTCGGTGAGGAAAAGCCACTCTGGCAGCGGGAAGCGGAATTCGCCACGCCTCAGTGGGTGTTTGGCATGTCCACTTACGGCTTTCTGACCTCGGACGAAATCCTGTGCACCTTTACTGAAAATGGCCGCTGGCGGCTAGGCATCATTGATCTCGCAGACGGCAGCCACAGGGTTATCGAACAGCCTTTTTGCGATATCGAGAGCGTGCACTGCGAAAGCCACAAGGGGGTGATGATCGCAGCCGCGGGCGACCGCTTCCCTGCGGTGATGCGCTTTGACGATCACACGGGAAAATTTGGACTGGTTGCCAGCAGTAACAGCAGCCAGTTACCGGAAGACGCTTTTTCACTCGCGCAGGCGATCGAGTTCCCTGCCGGGGAGCGCACCGTGCACGGCTTCTACTACCCCCCACAGAATCCCAACTTCAGGGCGCCCGACGGCGACCGCCCACCGCTGATCGTACTCAGCCACGGCGGCCCAACCGGCGCGACATCTGCCGGCCTCAATCTCAAAGTCCAGTACTGGACCAGCCGCGGTTTCGCCGTTCTCGACGTGAATTATTCCGGCAGCACCGGCTACGGCCGCGCCTACCGGGACCGGCTGCGCGACAACTGGGGCATCATGGATGTGGAGGATGTCTGTGCCGGGGCGGAATACCTGGTGGCAAAGGGTCTTGCCGACCCCGAGCGCCTGCTGATCAAGGGCGGCAGCGCAGGCGGTTATACAGTGCTCGCCGCCCTGACTTTCCACGGCACCTTCAAGGCTGGCGCCAGCCATTACGGTATCGGCGACCTGACCACACTGGCGCGCGATACACACAAATTTGAATCCCGCTACCTGGACAAGCTGGTGGGCCCCTGGCCTGAGGCGGAGGACACATACCGGGCCCGCTCGCCGATCAACCATGTGGAGCAGCTGAACTGCCCGGTAATCTTCTTCCAGGGCATGGAGGACAAGGTGGTGCCTCCCAACCAGGCCGAAGCCATGGTGGAAGCACTTCGCCGCCAGGGTATTCCCGTTGCCTACATCACTTTCCCCGATGAGGGGCATGGCTTCCGCGGTGCCGACAGCATCAAGATGGCGCTGGAAGGCGAGCTGGAATTTTACAGCCGTATATTTGATTTCCCCCTGGCGGAACCAGGCCCCGGCATCACCATCGACAACCTGGACGAGTAAACAATGGGCAGAGGCATGGGAAGATGGAGACCGCCCCGCCCGCGCGGCTCCCGCTATATCACCCCCGAGGGTGCCCGGCGGATGCGCGCCGAGGTCAAACAGCTGTGGGAAGAGGAGCGCCCGCGCGTCACCAATGCTGTCAGTGAGGCGGCAAAGCTGGGGGATCGCTCTGAAAACGCGGACTATATCTACGGCAAGAAACGCTTGCGTGAGATCGACAGCCGCGTGCGCTTTCTCACCAAGCGACTCGAGGAAGTGACGGTGGTCGACCGCATCCCGGAAGACCGCGAGAAAGTCTTCTTCGGCGCCTGGGTCGACCTGGAGGATGAGAAAGGAAACACCCTCACCTATCGTATCGTCGGCCCGGACGAGTTCGATGTAAAGCGGGGCCTGATCTCCATGGACTCACCGGTGGCCCGCCGCCTTCTCGGCCGGCGACTTGACGACGAGGTGGACCTGAAAACCGGCGAGGAGTGGATCACCTACTACGTAGTGGAAATCCGTTACGAGGGTTGATGTCGCTCAGCCCTTCTCCCCTCCCCCGGTTGCCCGGGCGTTTTTTTGACTACTTTGTTAAGAGGAATTCATAACAGTAACAAAGCCGCCCAGCCCAGTTAGCTCTACATGCGAGATGAAAGCGCTGCCAAGGAGTACCCTGCAACGCCCCTTCAGGACTTTGCTGATCCCGAAACCCTGATCGCTTTCGGAATCGCCCTGGGGTTGGGCCTCTTAATTGGCCTGCAGCGTGAACGCAGCACCGACAGGCTCGGGGGTATACGTACCTTTCCGCTGATTGCCCTCTTTGGCGCCCTGACAGGACGCCTCACCCAGATTTACCAGTGGCCATGGCTGCTTGCTATCGGCATCGTCTGTATCACAGTCTTGATCCTGCTTGGAAACCTGGAACGTCTGCGCGGCGAAAAGGAAAGTAGTGGCGTTACGACGGAAATTTCCGTCCTCATGATGTACCTGATCGGTGTTTTTCTTGTCATCGGAGACAAGGCCGTCGCCGTGGCACTCGGCGGGACAATCGCCATCCTGCTCCACCTCAAACCGAGCATGCACAAGTTTGCCAAAAAGCTTCCCGAGAAGGATCTTCGGGCAATCATGCAGTTCGCACTGATATCCCTGATTATTCTCCCGGTACTGCCCAACCAGACCTTCGGGCCTTACAGTGTGCTGAACCCTTTCAAGATCTGGCTGCTTGTGGTGCTGATCGTTGGCATTGGCCTCGGCGGCTACGCGGCCTACAAGCTGGTGGGCGCCCGTGCGGGCACAATGCTCAGCGGCATCATCGGCGGGCTGATTTCTTCGACCGCCACCACGGTCAGCTATGCCCGGCGCGCGCGGGAAACGCCCGGCATCTCCGACCTTGCGGCACTGGTCATTCTGATTGCTTCCACCACCATCTTCGTACGCATGTTCGTGGAGATAGCGGTGGTCGCACCCAAAATCGTGGTGGAGTTTATACCACCCCTCGCTGCGCTTCTGATTGTCAGCCTGGTGATCTGCGCTCTCGGATATCACTTTATCGGTGAGCAGGAATACCAGATGCCCGAACACGGCAACCCCGCGGAATTGACGCCAGCGCTGATTTTCGGTGGCCTGTATGCACTGGTTCTGCTGGCGATTGCCGCCGCCAAGGACTACTTCGGCAACCAGGGCATCTACGTGGTTGCGCTGATCTCGGGTTTTACAGACGTGGATGCCATTACGCTGTCCACCGCCAATCTCGCCAACCAGGGCAAACTGTCAGTGGATACGGCGTGGCGGGCGATGATCATCGCAACGCTGGCCAACATGGTCTTCAAGGCGGGAGCCGCCGGCATGCTGGGTGGAGCACGCCTGTTCTCCCGTGTCTTGCTGTTCTTCACGGTACCTTTTTTTGCTGGGCTCGCAGTCATATTTTTCTGGCCGGCCACCCCTTGACACCGCACAGCTGGCGGCGGCTTTGAAAGGCGGCAGTGCCAGGTACACGGCGGCAGCAGCTATATTGATCACACCATGAAAAACAAGGATTACCCCGCTTTCCGCGCCGAGGGACTGACCAAGGTCTACGGCAGCGGCGATACCCGGGTCTTCGCCCTGCGCGGTGTTGATCTGGAGGTACCGCGCGGGGAGATGGTGGTTCTGCTGGGCCCTTCCGGCAGCGGAAAATCCACGTTGCTGAATATTCTTGGGGGACTGGACTCACCCACCGAGGGACACGTTTATTTCGACCATGAGGAACTGACCGCATTCGACGACCGCCACCTGACGCAATTCCGCCGCGAACATGTCGGATTCGTATTCCAGTTCTACAACCTGATCCCGAGCCTGACGGCGCGGGAGAACGTGGCCCTGGTGACCGAGATCGCCAGCAACCCGATGGAACCGGAACAGGCCCTGAAACTGGTGGGGCTCGAGCAGCGCATCCACCACTTTCCGGCCCAGCTGTCCGGTGGCGAACAGCAGCGGGTCGCCATCGCCCGCGCCATCGCCAAACAACCCAATGTGCTTTTCTGTGATGAGCCCACCGGTGCGCTCGACAGCAAGACCGGTATCGTGGTGCTGGAGGCGATCGCACGGGTCAACAGGGAGCTGAACACCACCACCATGGTAATTACGCACAATGCAGGAATCGCGGACATGGCCAATCGGGTTCTACATATGGCGGACGGCCAGATACAGGAAAGCCGCATCAACGAGGCGCCCTGCGAACCCTCGGCATTGAGCTGGTAAGGAAGACCGATGATGCCATCCCGGGCACCCCAGGCTCCCCTGGTCAGCTCCAGTTGCCCAGCAGCAGGCCACAAGCCACCACATCGGGAAATACCGGCATATGTGGATTAACTGGTTGCTCCCATTAGACCGCAAGCTGGTGCGGGACCTCTGGGCCATCAAGGGCCAGGCACTGGCGATCGCCGTTGTGATCGGCTGCGGTATCGGCATGTATGTGATGTCCAAAGGCATGCTGATCTCCCTGGCGGAAACCCGAAGTGCTTATTATGAGCGCTACCGTTTTGCGGACGTGGTCGCGCCGGTAAAGCGCGCTCCCAATGCGCTGCTGGACGAGATCACGGCACTGCCGGGTGTGCGGCGTGCAGAGACCCGTATCCGCGCCGGGGTGATTCTCGATGTCGCCGGCGCCGCTGCGCCCATCACAGGAGAAATCCAGTCCCTGCCACCGTTTCCGCTGCCGCATATCAACGATATCGTGCTGCATGAGGGCCGCTATTTCGATCCTCAGCATGAGGAAGAGGTGCTGGTCCTGGATGCCTTCGCCGAGGCCCACAAACTGGAACCCGGTGATCACCTCCACGCCATCCTGAACGGCACCAAGAAGCGCCTGACGGTAACGGGCATCGTGCTCTCGCCTGAATACGTCTATGCAATTTCACCGGGGGAGATCGTCCCGGACAAAAAACGGTTTGGTGTCCTGTGGATGAACCGGGACGCCGTGGCAAACGCGTTCGACCTGGACGGCGCTTTCAACGAGGCGGTCATTTTAACCTCCGCGGGGACCGACGAGGATGCACTGATCCAGCGGCTGGACAGCCTACTGAAACGCTACGGTGCCACCGGTGCCTATGGGCGTGACCAGCAGATTTCGGACCAGTTCCTGACCAACGAGATCAATCAGCTCGAGACCATTGGCCGCATCCTGCCCCCCATATTTCTGCTGGTTGCGGCATTCCTGCTCAACGTGGTCGTGGGCCGCCTGATCGACACGGAGCGGGAACAGATCGGCCTTCTGAAGGCATTCGGTTACAGCAATGGAGACGTCGCCAGGCACTACCTGAAGATGATTGGTTTGATCACCCTGCTCGGTGTGGTGATCGGTATCCTGCTCGGGCTCTGGCTGGGCCGTGGGCTGGCCAATATGTACCAGGACTTCTTCAAGTTCCCATTTCTGCTGTTTCGCCCCCCACCGGACATTTACCTGGTGTCGATCGGCTTCAGCCTGCTGGTGGCCGGGGTCGGTACCGCCTCTTCAGTGCGACGGGTGATGCAACTGGAACCGGCCATCGCCATGGTACCGCCCCCACCCCCCGATTACAGTCGTGCGGCGCGGTGGCTGGAGCGACTGGCACCCTGGGTGGACCAGCCCAGCAGGATGATCCTCCGGCACATCTACCGCTGGCCCAAGCGCGCCGCCATGACCGTACTGGGCATCGCCATGTCCATGGGACTGCTGATCGGCGCCAGTTTTTCCATGGACGCCATGATGTACATGGTGGATGTCAGCTTTAACGTCATCGACCGCCAGGATGTCACCGTCAATTTTGTCGAACCCCGCAACAAACGCGCCATTCAGGATGTCTTGCACGCACCCGGCGTAATGACGGCAGAACCCTTTCGCGCCATTCCGGTGGTGTTGCGCAACGGGCCCTATGTGCGCCGCGAGGCAATTCTCGGAATGGAGGCTCGGCCAGAGCTCAGCAGGATCGTCGATACAGAGCTCAGGCCGGTCCCGCTACCGAAACACGGGCTGATATTGTCGGACAAGCTGGCGGAGCTTCTCGATATCGGTACCGGGGACCTGCTGCGGGTGGAGGTGCGAACCGGACGACGGCCGGAGCTGGATATGGTGGTCAGCGGCATCGTCAAAACCTACATGGGCACCACTGCCTACATGCACCTGGACGCGCTGAACCGTATGCTCAAGGAGGACAGCGCCGTCTCTGGTGCCTACCTGCTGGTGGACCCCGACCAAACCGACGCGCTTTACGAGTCCCTGAAAAATACCCCGGTTGTTTCCGGCGTCAGCCTGCAGGAGCAGGCACAGAATGCCTTCTACGACACCCTGCAGGACAGCCTTGGCACCTTTGTCTTTTTCAACACGCTGTTCGCGGGCCTGATTGCGGTGGGCGTTGTCTATAACAACGCGCGTATTTCCCTTTCAGAGCGGGGCCGCGAACTGGCCAGCCTACGGGTGCTGGGACTTACCCGCGGCGAGGTTTCCTATATTCTGCTGGGAGAACTGGCGTTACTCACGGTATTGGCCCTGCCGCTGGGTGCCCTGCTGGGCTTTCTGCTGGCGGCTTTACTGGTGCAGTCATTTGATACCGAGTTGTTTCGTATTCCGCTGGTGATCAGTGATTCTACCTACGGCTACGCGGCTCTGGTCGTCGTTCTGGCTGCGATCGGCTCGGGCTTGCTGGTCCGCCGGCGAATCGATCACCTCGATCTGATCGCAGTACTGAAAACCCGGGAGTGATATGCGCAAAAAGCTGCTTCGAAGAATCATTACCGGTGCCCTGCTCGGCGCACTGGTGATGTTCTTCGTGTACGCCTATCTTCCCGACCCGGTTCCAGTCGACCTGGCACAGGTAACCCGCGGGCCCCTGGAGGTCCGCGTGCGCGACGAGGGCTATACCCGGGTGCACGACGTCTACGTGGTCTCGGCGCCGGTGACCGGATACCTGCTGCGTATCAACCGGGAAGTGGGTGATCAGGTCTCCGCTGACGAAACGCTGCTGGCGGAGCTGCTCCCCACCAGCCCCGGCTTTCTGGACAAGCGCGGCCGCACCCAGGCCCTGGCGGCAATTCAAAGTGCCGAGGCCGCGCTGAACCTCGCACGCGCCGAGCGACGGGACGCCGAGGCTCGCCTCGCCTTTGCCCGCGCCGATGTCAAACGCATTCGGGCACTGGCAAAAAAAGATTATGTCTCCCGCTCTGAACTGGAGCGGGCTGAGCTGGCACTGGACAGTGCCGAAGCGGCAGTCGATACCGCCAAGGCGGCAGAGCGGGCCCGGGCCGGCGATGTCGACAACGCGCGGGCCCAGTTGATTGCTCCGGAACCGGGCAGTGCCAGTGATCCTGAGGACATCGTCCAGGTTAAAGCGCCGGTCAGCGGTCGGGTGCTGCGGTTACAGCAGGAAAGTGAACGCGTCGTGGTCGCCGGTACCCGCCTGGTTGAGATCGGCAACGCGGCCGAGCTGGAAGTCGTGGTCGATTTACTCTCCCGCGATGCGGTGCAGGTAGAGCCGGGTGCGCCAGTAGAGTTCACCAGCTGGGGGGGAGAGAAGCCGCTGATTGGCCGTGTGCGCCTGGTTGAACCGTTCGGCTTTACCAAAATTTCCGCCCTCGGTATCGAGGAGCAACGAGTCAACGTCATCATCGACTTCACCGACCCGCGAGAGCGCTGGTCACGACTGGGCCACGGTTACCGGGTCGACGCCGCAATCCGGGTATGGCGTGGGGAAGACGTCTTGCAGGTGCCTACCGGGGCACTGTTCCGCCACCAGGGCGAGTGGGCCATCTTTCGCGTAACCGGTGGCCAGGCCGAAAGGGTAACCGTTAAGATTGGAAAAAATAACGGCTTGCAGGCAGAGGTGTTAGAGGGGGTCAGAGAGGGCGAGACGCTGGTTCTTCACCCGAGTGAACGAATTTCAGATGGCGTGAAGATCGAGGAACGCCAACAGTAGCTCCCTCAGTCCCCAAAGCAGGGCCCTGCCCCGGAATCGGCCCCGCTTTTGGAAGTCCCGATAACGTCCAGACAATTGGGTGTTTTGAAGCTGCAGCTAATTCTCATCGAAGACATGCACCGGACACCATCAGCATTTGCCGGAGAGCAGAACTGCACGGAGGCAAAATGAAAAACTGGAAACACGCGCTAATTAGCGGTGCCGGCAGCGGTCTCGGATTTGGCATCGCACTGCGGTTGCTGCGCCGGGGCAGCCGGGTTTCAATTCTGGATCTGGAGCTCGACCCGGATCGTCTCGAACAGCTCGATAATGCGGTAAGAGGCGGCTCGGGAAAGTGGGAGTTTTTCCCGGTAGATATCACCAGACTGGAGCGGGTACAGCAAGCCATCTCGGCCGCCGTCGACACGTTCGGCGCGCCAGATCTCGCAATCAACTGCGCCGGCATCCTGGTCAACCGGGCCTTTACCGACCTGGAGCCAGAAGATTTCCATCGGGTAGTCGAGGTAAACCTCAATGGCAGCTTTCATTTTGCCCACGCCGTGGTGCCCTTCCTGCAGCCCGGCACGCGGCTCGCACTGATCGCTTCACTGGCCGGGCTCACCAGTAACTATGGTTACGCGGCCTATGGAGCATCGAAGTTTGGCGTCGTGGGACTGGCAACCACCCTGCGCTTTGAACTGCTGCCTCTGGGTATTCACGTCAGCTGCATCTGCCCCGCGGAAGTGCGCACGCCGATGGTGGCACGGGAGAGGCAGGATGCCCATCCCCTGTCTCTGGAGTTGCGCAAGGTGGCCGGTTCGCTGGACGTGGATACGGCCTGTGATCAGATACTGGCGGGCCTGGATGCGGGCAAGTGGATGATCATCCCGGGAAAGAGAGCCAAGCTCGTTGCCTACTTCAGTCGCGCCCTGCCCGGTACCTTCTTCTGCACATGCTCGATTTTGCTAAGACGGGCACTTACAAGGGCCGGCCATATTCAGTCCACAGAAACAAAAACGCCCGCTGGAAGCGGGCGAGAGTATTCATAAACCCACCAACTATTTTATTCTGGTGCGGTGGCGACAGAGCACCAGGACCCGCATTTCGCAAACGCATAAAAACGTCCCTGTAGCTCCGTCGGGTACGTCCTGTACCCGACGGTTTCGAAATGCGAGTCCTGGCACTCTGTCTTAATCACTGGCAGCTGAGCTTTGTCAGCAGCCTCGCCCCTTGAGAGCAGGCGTTCTTGGAACCGATCAGTAAGAGCGGCGGCGATACTTGCGGTAACCCGGATACCAGAAGTTGCGCTCGATGGATGCACTGAGCTTCTCCTCGGTCACGCCGGGTGCGACACCGTCTTCCTGGGCCTGCAGCCCCACCTTGAGTGCAATGTACTTGGTGATCTCGCGGATATTGCCGAGGTCCGGCAGCATCGCGCCCTCCCCCTTTTTCACGACCGGCGCGTGCTCGGCCAGCGCATTGGAGGCGGCCATCAGCATATTGTCGGTCACCCGGTTGGCACCGGCAGCGATTACCCCCAGCCCTACGCCCGGGAAGATGTACACATTATTGCACTGGGCAATGGGATAAACCTTGCCGTCCAGCTCCACCGGCGCGAACGGGCTGCCGGTAGCCACCAACGCCTCGCCACGGGTCCAGGTCAGGATCTCCTGCGGCGTGGCCTCGGCACGGGAAGTGGGGTTGGAAAGCGGCAGTACCAGCGGGCGCGGGCAACCGGCGTGCAGGGCCTCAATCACTTCCTGGGTAAACAGACCGCCCTGGCCGGACACGCCAATCATGATGGTGGGTTTGGTGTTTTTGACCAGCTGCAACAGGTCCCACTCGCTCACACCCGGGTACTTTTCCGGGTCCTGTGCCCAGCGCGCCTGGAAGTTGTGCAGACCTTTCATGTCCTGTGTTACCAGGCCATAGCGGTCAAACATCAGCAGGTGCTCCCGAGCTTCCGCCTCAGTGATACCCTCCTCCACCATGGCCATCACGATCTGCTCGGCGATACCGCAGCCGGCAGAACCGGCACCGACCACCATCACACGCTGCTGGCTCAGCTTCTCGCCCTTGGCTTTACAGGCGGCCAGCACCGTGCCCAGACAGACCGCGGCAGTGCCCTGGATATCGTCATTGAAACAACACAGTTCGTCCCGATATTTTTCCAACAACGGCATGGCATTGGTCTGGGCGAAGTCCTCGAACTGCACCAGCACCTTGGGCCAGCGACGTTTACAGGCCGCAATAAACTCGGCCACGAACTCATCGTACTCTTCCTGGGACACACGTTCGTGGCGCCAGCCCATATACATGGGATCATTCAGCAGTGTGCGGTTGTTGGTGCCCACATCCAGTGTTACCGGCAGGGTGTAGGCCGGGCTGATGCCGCCGCAGGCGGTGTAGAGCGACAGCTTGCCGATAGGAATGCCCATGCCGCCGATACCCTGGTCGCCGAGGCCAAGGATGCGTTCGCCGTCAGTGACCACGATCACCTTTACATTGTCCTTGGTGGCACTGCGCAGGATATCGTCCATATGCTCGCGGTCGGGGTAAGACACGAACAGACCGCGGTGGTTGCGGTAGATATTCGAGAACTCTTCACAGGCCTTGCCCACAGTGGGCGTATAAATGATCGGCAACATCTCCTCGATGTGTTCCTCGATCAGGCGAAAGAACAGTGTCTCGTTGTCATCCTGGATACCGCGCAGGTAGATGTGCCTGTCCAGGTCCGTCTTGCACTGCTGGTACTGGTGGTAGGCGCGCCGGGCCTGCTCCTCAATGGATTCGACATTGTTGGGCAGCAACCCCACCAGGTTGAATTCAAGGCGCTCTTTGCGGGTGAAGGCACTGCCTTTGTTCAGCAGTGGCATTTCCAGCAGCGAGGGGCCGGCATGGGGGATGTAGAGGGGACGTTTATCTTCGTTGGTCATCGCTTCACATGTACGAAAAATTCGCCGGAAATCACCATCCAGCGACATAAAATTCTTTTTAATGGAGTCTGTGCAGGGGTTCTTGCGGCCCGAGGAACAACGAGCCCAAAGCAGTCACGAAATGTTGTTATCTCTCGCAAATTTGCGCGAAATCCCTTCGTGTGCGCACGCGCGCAGCCTACACGGGGGCGGTCAGGATAACAACTCTTCCGGGGTGTCCAGCTCGGGTGATGGCGCTATGCCCTCCACCTCCACTGTCAGGTGAAAGACCTGGCGGCAGCGCTCCTTGAGCTCTTTTTCCAGTTCATCGATGACCCGTTCCGTCCGCTCCAGTGTCGCCTGGATCACCGCCCGGGTCTCCACGTATTCACGCACTGCGTGGTTCAGCCGCTCTTCCGGCACCCGCGCCAACAGCGCCTCCTCGTGAGCATCGATGCGCTTGCGGAGGTCACCGATGAGGCGCTCCTCGCGCAGCTCAACCTCGGCGACCACTACCGTGTGCGTCTCGTCGACGATGATCGAGCGCACATCGTGGAAGCGCTCGATCTCCGGGTGCCCCTTACAGATCTCCTGGAAAGCCTGCTCGGCACTTACATCGCGGATACTGGTCAGGAAACGCATATTGATCATGCCGAGGAAAATGGCGGTGACGCCAAGCATCAGGGCAATAATCACCGAGAAGCCGATATCCCAGCTCTTGTCACCGGTGAGCTGGGTCATGGTGATGCCCGTGGCTGCCAGCAGTACACCTGTGACCGCGATACTGTCTTCCAGCAGCACCGCAATCAACGTGGGATCATCTGCCTGACGCAAGTAGCGAAATGGATTGCGCATGCCCTCTGCACGCATGCGGCTGAGGAATTCCTTCGCCGCCACGTACAACACATAGGCCTCGAGAATCAGTGCGATGAACAGGACCACGGCGGAGATCCAGATCGGGGCAATTTCCAGGCCCAGCACCGACACTTGAGTCGGCCGCTCCACCACACCCACCTGGTGCCATGCGTGCCAGGCGTGGGCAAGGCCGAGCCCGCAACCGATGGAAAAGAGCCCGATCGCACTCCACAGGTTCCACAGGTACTTCTTCTGGCCATGACCGAAGGCATAGGTCTGATCCGCCGGGCGCCCGCCGCGAATCAACCCCACCAGAAGGAACACCTGATTGAGGGTGTCCATCAGGCTGTGCACCGCCTCGTTCATCATTGATGCCGAATGGGTGGCAAGTGCCGCCATGCCTTTCAGGACAGTAACGATGCCATTCACGCAGATGGCGGAGAGAACCGCTTTTTTTGAACCCTGGGCCATGATTCCAACTATTCAATAAGTCTCTGTTGCGACTAGGAGCATAGGCAATCCCGGGACCATGGGGAGCAAGGGACGACTACTGCTCGAGAATATTGATCCTCGCGATGATTACACTGCCGTGTGACACGCCATTCTTCCTTGCCTGTCTCTCCAGCTCCTATGATTTCATAAGGAAAAGTTCGTTAAAGATTTCCATTCACCGGGAGAAGCACCGTGAAAGCGTTACGTTTCACATTGATTTTTTGTCTGCTGATGATCGGCTGCGCGGAGGAAGGCGACGCCGAGCAAAAAGCTGAGAGCAACAGCTCCCCTGCACCGAGCGCCCAGGAAAATGCAAACGCAAGCGGCAGTGAGGCGCGACAGGCCAGTACAAGCCGGGAGAGCAATGCTCAGGCCAGGCGCGATGAGCCCGTCAGCCCCGCCAAACCGGTAAAGGGTGGCAAACCCAATATTCTGGTGATCTGGGGCGACGATATCGGCTGGACGAACCTGTCGGCCTACGAGCAGGGCGTGATGGGTTACCGGACTCCAAATATTGACCGGATTGCCAATGAGGGCGCGATATTCACCGACCACTATGCCCAACCCTCCTGTACCGCCGGACGGGCAGCATTCATTACGGGTCAGTACCCGATTCGCTCGGGAATGACTACCGTGGGGCAGCCCGGCGACTCCCTGGGGCTGCAGCAAGAGTCACCGAGCCTGGCAAGAGTGCTGAAAAAGGTTGGCTATCGGACTGGTCACTTTGGCAAGAATCATTTAGGTGATCGTAATGAGCACCTGCCGACTGTTCACGGTTTTGATGAGTTCTTTGGCAATCTGTATCACCTCAATACCCAGGAAGAGGCCGAGCAGAGAGACTACCAGAACTTTGGCGAGGCTTTCTCCGGCGACCTGGAGACCTACGAGAGTAAGTTTGGTACCCGTGGCGTTATTCACTCCGTTGCCACCGACAAGATGGACTCCACTGAAGATCCCCGCTTCGGTGTGGTTGGCAAACAGAAGATCGAGGACACCGGTCCCCTCACACGGGAACGGATGAAAAACTTCGATAGCGAGGAAGTCATCCCCCGCGCCCTGGAATTTATGGAAGAGGCCAACAATGATGGCGAACCCTTCTTTGTGTGGCTCAATACCAGCCGCATGCACCTCTATACCCGTATCGATGACAAGTGGCTGCGCGAGGTAGAGAAGTACACCAGCGAGGCCGACTACCACGGTGCCGGGATGCTACAGCACGATCATGACATCGGCATGGTGTTGGACTGGCTTGACAAGAAGGGGCTGGCCGACAGCACCATCGTGGTGTATTCAACAGACAATGGCCCCGAGCATTCTAGCTGGCCCCACGGCGCCACCACTCCCTTCCGTGGCGAGAAAATGAGCACCTATGAGGGCGGAGTGCGGGTACCGATGATGGCCCGCTGGCCCGGCAAGATCCCGGCCGGAAGGGAGCTCAATGGCATTCAGGGGCACCAGGACCTGTTTACGACCCTCGCCACGGCGGCAGGTGTCGACGATGTCGTAGAGCAGATGCGGGAGGAGAAAAAACAGTACATCGACGGGGTCAACAACCTGCCCTACTGGACAGCAGAAGTTGAGAAGTCCGCCCGTAACCATATCTTTTACTACTACGAGAGCAAGCTGACCGCCATCCGCATGGGCCCGTGGAAGTTTCATTTCTCCACCAAGGAGGACTATTACGCAAACCTGGTACCACGCACAGTGCCACTGGTATTCAACCTGCGCATGGACCCCTATGAGAGCTACGATTCGACGGACGCCTACGGCCACCTGCTGCAGAAAGTCTCCTGGCTGATCCAGCCCATGGGCATACTGATGCAGCAGCATCTGCAGTCGCTGAAGGAGTACCCGCCCGTACAGGGTGGCAAGAGTTTCGATATGTCCAATGTGGTTGAGGAGTTTATCAACAAGTCCAAGCAGTGAAGCGAGGACTACACCAGCACTGACCAGCACCGCAAGTTGACCTGACAGATTACTGTCAGGTCAACGTAACTCCGTCAAGAGCGATTAACCCCAATGAGCACCATGCAGTCCGTCATTTTGCGTAATGGCAAGATTCAGCTGGAAAAAACCGATCGGCCAATTCCCGGTCCGGGACAGGTGCTAGTCAAATCCCTCGCCTGCGGCATCTGTGGTTCTGACCTTCACCTGACTCGCCACACCGAAGATGTCCTGAGCCTATACAAAAGCCTCGGTGTCATGGATCCCGACCAAAGCAACGATGTAGACATCATGCTCGGGCATGAATTCAGCGGGGAGGTCGTAGAGTACGGTCCGGAAACAAGTGGCAAACTACCAATCGGTACACGTATTACCAGTGTGCCATTTCTGATGACAAACAATGGAGTGGGTATCGGCGTGACCCCAGGCGTCAGTGGTGCCTACTCTGAGTATTTCCTTGTCGATGAAGACCTGATGCTGGAACTTCCGGAGGGTGTTTCAGCCGAGGCCGCAGCTACGACTGAGCCTCTGGCAGTTGGTCTGCACTCGGTCAACCGCTCCGCAATTACGCCGAGCGACGTCGCCCTGGTGGCCGGATGCGGTCCTATTGGCCTTGCGACCATCGCTGCGCTGCAGATGCGCGGTATCGAGCATATCATCGCTTCAGACCCCCAGGACGCGTCCCGCCAACTGGCGCTTGAATTCGGGGCAACACAGACCGTCAACCCAAAGGAAGATGATGAAATTAAACTCGCCTCATCACTCCTTGAAGGCGGGCGTCTGGTAATTTTCGAGTGTGTTGGCATTCACCAGCTGCTCAGAAACTTCATTGAGCGGGCGCCACAGAAAGCGTGTCTGGTAATCACTGGGGTCCACACGTCGGAAACGCAGGTCAATTTCGCCTTTGCAACGGTAAAGGAGCTGGACATTATTTTCTCCTACTACTACTCGCCCGAAGAGTTCGCCGAGTGCCTCAAAGCCATCGCCGACGGCAAGTTTAACTGGCGCGCAATGTTAACTGGCAAGGTTGGTATCGACGGTGTCGGGCAGGCCTTCGAAACCCTCATGCAGCCGAATTCCCATGTCAAGGTGATCATAGAGCCCTGGCGTACGGGAGGCCTGGAGGCAACACCCAAGCGCGAGTAAGCCCTGAACTATAAAGTTTGAAGTGCCCATACGAAGTAAGCGGGACAGGCGTGCGTTGGAGGTATCAAAATGACGCTACCATCACCGATAAACCATCAGGACTTCCTGCTCACTATCGATACGGACAAACTGCCCGTAATCGAGAATGTATTGCCGGGAGTAAACATCCATCCATTGTTCCTTGATCCTGAAAATGGTGTCTGGGTATTACGCGTTCTCTTTGCTCCGGGAGTCACGCTCCCCAGACACTTTCATACCGGGGTTGTACACCTCTATACCATTTCTGGCTGCTGGTACTACCTGGAATACCCGGACCAGAAGCAGACCGCGGGTTGCTACCTGTTTGAGCCGGGTGGATCCGTTCATCAACTACATACACCGGAAACCAATGTTGAGCCAACGGATATGATAATGGTGGTCCATGGGGTCAACATCAACTTCGATGAGAACGATGAGTTTATGAACGTGATGGATGCAGGCTGGATAGAAATGATGATCCTGGAAGCAGCCAAGATCCAGGGCATCGTGCCCCGCTACATCAAGCCAAAATCCGGAGCCGGGTATTCCGACGAATAACTGATTGTTCATTCATTATTTAGCTTTGCAGTCCGCAGCTACAGCATACCCAGGAAGCAAACAAAGAGTGCCTGTATCACCAGCACCCAAAGTGACTTCACTGTACCAACTCGGAGCGATCCAGTAACCGAAGACACCACACCATCGAGGGCCGTATCGATGCCTGAGATTCAAGACGGGACATCCGCAACAAAAAAGCCCTGCTAAGCAGGGCTTTTCAGCAAATCCGATATGTCAATCAATTACTACCAGAAGCGCCAGCCTCCAGCTGCTTCTGAATCTTCTCCAGGTTAAAGGACCCCGGCGTCTGGCTGGGAGGATACTCCTGCATGGTCTTAAAGAACTTGCCGACAAACTGCTGCATTGGCACCAGAACATATGCGCGATCCAGGAACCAGTCATCATAGGTGTTGGAGTTATTCTGTGCTCTTTCTAAAGGATCTCGACGGAGGTGGAAAAGCAAGGGTACACGCAGCTCGGTAAAGGGCTCGCGCCAGACACCAAAGGCTTTGCCACGATTTTCCAGGAACACGGCTTTCCAGGGATTGTATCTCAGCGCCACAATCTGACCATCGTCATTGACGTAGACAAATTCTTTGCGAGGAGACTCGTCCACTTTGCCAGTGAAATAGTCCAGCATATTGTAGCCGTCAATGTAATTGCGATACTTACGCCCATTCAGTCTTACGCCATCTAGCAGCTGCTGCTTGATATCGGTATTGCCCGCCGCAGCGGCTAGTGTTGGCAGCCAGTCCTCATGAGAGACAATGCCATTGAGTGTCTTTCCGGCGGGGAACTTTCCCGGCCATCGGACGAATGCGGGGACTCGGTAGGCACCCTCCCAGTTCGAGTTTTTCTCACTACGGAAAATAGTAGTACCCGCGTCCGGCCAGGTATTGAAGTGGGGTCCATTGTCGGTGGAGTAGAAAACGATGGTATTGTCGGCGATACCCAGCTTGTCGAGAGTCTCCAGGAGCTTTCCGACATGCTGGTCGTGCTCAACCATACCATCCTGGTACTCGTTGCTTTTCGGTCCCGCCAGGTTCTTGTGCTCCTCCTTCACATGGGTACGGAAGTGCATCCGGGTGGCATTCCACCAGACAAAGAATGGTTTTTTGGCCCTGTGCGCCCTTTGGATGAAATCGATGGCAGCTGCTACCGTCTCGTCATCGATAGTTTCCATGCGCTTTTTGGTGAGCGGACCGGTATCCTCGATTTTTCCGCCAGCGGTGGCTTTGATCACACCACGCGGTCCGAACCTTTTTCTGAATTCAGGGTCCTTCGGATAGTCCCGGTTTTCCGGCTCTTCCTCGGCGTTGAGGTGGTACAGGTTGCCGAAGAACTCATCGAAACCGTGATTGGTCGGCAGATGCTCGTCCCGATCCCCCTGATGATTCTTGCCGAACTGGCCCGTGACATAACCCTGACTTTTCATGACAGTAGCAATCGTCACATCGGTTTCCTGCCAGCCCTCCTTTGCGCCGGGCAGACCCACTTTGGTCATACCGGTGCGGACCGGAACATTACCGCCCAGAAAGGCAGCGCGCCCCGCCGTACAGGACTGCTGGCCATAGTAATCGGTGAAAGCCAGCCCTTCCTGCGCAATGCGGTCAATATTGGGTGTCATGTAGCCCATCATGCCGCGACTGTTGTGGCTGATGTTCCAGACCCCGATATCATCCCCCCAAATAACGAGGATATTCGGTTTCGACTGCGCTTGAGCAGCGCCGTGATAAAAAAGTGTCAATATGATGGGCAGCAACAAGAGCCCACGCAACGGAGATCGGTACATCATTTCCTCCACAATGCCTGCCTTTCCTAAGACATATCCGGGGGGGGGCAGACAGCCTAACCGGAAATTTCCTCGGGATTTGATTGAGGATAGACCAGCACTCTCAACGATCGCCCCAGGGAAAAATCACCTTCCAGTCATCGTGCATGTCGACCACCGTCCAGCCCTCCTTCGACGCCGCCTTCAGGGCCTTATCGAGTCGACCGACATGGGATTCTCGATCGTAGGCCCACTCTCGCTGGTCATCAGTATGGTGTAAAAGAAGGCCGAAACGTGGGCCACTGCCGGCTGTAGTCCACTGCAACATTTCGAAATCCCCATCGGAATTACCCGACGCGAATACAGGTCGACGCCCGATATGCTGGTAGATACCCACCGGTTTGCCGGCCTTGTCGTCGATCAGGTTCACCTCGGGAAGTTTGACAATCACTGGCTTGCCATCACGGACTTCATACCAGGCTTTGAGGCTGCTACCCACCACCTGCTCCGGTGGGATGCCGTAGGTGCTCTCGGCAAAAGCACGTAGAAAGTCGATGCCGCCGCCGGAAACGATAAATGTCTTGTACCCATTAGCCCGCAGGTAATTCAGCAGCTCCAGCATTGGCTGGTAAATCATCTCGGTATAGGGTTTATTGGTCTCTGGGTGCCGGGCGGTGGACAGCCATTGCCTGACGCTGTCGTGAAACTCCTCGCCGGAGATGCCCGTATGGGTCGCAGCAATCAGTTGCATCAAGGCCGGCTTGCCACCCTCCAGTGCCTTTTTGGTGTCACCCTCGATGATCGAAGTGAAGGGCTCCTTCTGTTTCCATTCAGGGTGGCGCGGCGCCATTTCCTTTACTTTGTCGATGGCATAGAGCAACTGGGTATAGATCGGTTTCTCTGCCCAGAGCGTGCCGTCATTGTCGAAGGTGGCGATGCGCTGTTCAGGGGGCACAAAGTCAGGACTGCCCTCCCCGGTAGTCCTTGTGACAAAGGACACTATGGCCTGCTTGGCTTTACCATCATTCCAGGACGGCAACGGATCTGCAGCCCACGCCGGGCCCATGCTACCGATGCAGGTCAACAAAAGGAGGAGGAGAGACCAATAAGTGAAGCGGTTCACCATCATGAGGTATCCCTGCTGGCTGGTACAACTCGAACACAGGGTGCAAGTTCACAGGCGCCTGCTTTCACTGTAGCAGCAGTTCTCCACCAGCTTTACCGGGCAGGTCGATAACTGCTACAACCAGTCCTGCACTCCTTTTATGGCGCCAAAACCTCCATTCCCGGCAGAACAGCAACAGGGCGTAACCTATACTTACCATTCGCTAAAAATAAGCCAATCGACCCCCAGGCATAGCTCCGCTTACCCAGCGGTGCCGGTCTGGTCAAATACGCGGTCTCACAATGCTCAGTACCCAGCGTATTCTCATCCTGTTGCTCTGTTTCATCCTGCTCCCGAGCTGTGATCGAAACAGTCAGGCCCCAAGCAATGAAACGGCAGCAGCGTTATCAGCTGCCAGCGGTGCTCCATCGCAACCGCCTGTCGATGCAGGTCAGCTCGCATCGGTCGAGCCAGCAGCTAAACCAGCGCCCGAGTTTGTCGGTGCAAAAACCTGCGCTACCTGCCACCAGGGTGAATACGATCGCTGGCGAGACTCTCACCACGACCTGGCCATGCAGGTCGCCAGTGACAAAACCGTCCTGGGTAATTTTGAGGATACGCAGTTCGAATACTTCGGCACCACCTCGCGCTTTTTCACCAGAGATGACCGTTACTTTGTCCGCACCGATGGCCCCGACGGCCAGCTGCATGACTACCCCATCGCTTACACTTTTGGCGTCCACCCCCTGCAGCAGTACCTGGTGGAATTCCCCGGAGGCAGGCTGCAGGCTTTGAGCTTGGCCTGGGACAGCCGCGACAAGGCAGACGGAGGGCAGCGCTGGTTCCACCTCAACCCGGATGAGCACATCAAGGCCGGTGACGAACTGCACTGGACCGGGCTCAATTACAACTGGAACTTCATGTGCGCGGATTGTCATTCGACCAATCTGCAAAAAGGGTTCGATCTCACCAGTCAGACCTATGACACAACCTGGTCGGAGATGGACGTGGGCTGCGAGGCCTGCCACGGGCCCGGTTCCGATCATGTGGAATGGGCAAAATCCCCTACGCGCTCCTCTTCCACGCGCCCGCCGGATCTCGGTTTCCCTGTTTCCTACGCCAAGCGTAAGACCGCACTCTGGTCCATGGATCACGACACAGGAATCGCCCGGTTAGCAGCAGAGACAGAGACCCAGGCAGAGCTCGAGACCTGTGCCCAGTGCCACTCAAGGCGTGCCACGGCTTTCCCCGGGGCTAAAGCCGGTAGCGCCGTGCTGGATCACTTCAACCTGTCGCTACTGGATGCCGGGCTCTACCATGCCGATGGGCAGATCAACGATGAGGTCTTCGTTTACGGCTCTTTCCTGCAGAGCAAGATGCACGCTGCCGGGGTGACCTGCAGTAACTGCCACGATCCCCACAGCCTGGAATTACGGGTTGAGGGCAATGGGGTATGCGCTCAGTGTCATATGCCCGCTCGGTTTGACACCGCCGAGCATCACTTTCACCCGCCGGAATCCGCCGGTTCCCAGTGTGTCAGCTGCCATATGCCAGCCAAGACCTATATGCAGGTGGATGCAAGGCGGGACCACAGCTTCCGGATACCACGGCCGGACCTCTCCGACCGTCTGCAGTCACCAAATGCGTGCACCGGCTGCCACACTGACAAGCCGAACCAGTGGGCTGCCAGCGTACTGAAAGAAAAGTTTGGAAAGCCGTTTGAGCCGCATTTTGGAGAGGCGATCTTTGCCGGACGACACGGCCTGCCCGGCGCTGAAGCCCAGTTGATGGCCCTGATTGCCGATGACTCACAGCCGGCTATTGCCCGCGCCACGGCTGTCGGCCTGTTACCGCGCTACCTGTCTCAACAATCCGCACAGTTGCTCCAGGTGATCGCCCAGGGTGACGAAAAGCTGCTGAATCTTGGCCTGGCAAAATCAATACCCCTTGCCCCGGAGCAGATCCAGCCAGCCCTGGCCATCCCGCTGCTTTACGAGGGCAAGCGCGTCACCGAAGCCCTCGCAGCCAATGCCATCGTCTCTACGCCACCAGAGCGCCTGCCCGATCAGGTGCGGAAGCGATTCAACGATGCCGTCAGCAATTATCTGGCATCAGAGAAATTCAACAGCGATCGCCCTGAGTCATTAACCAACCTGGCATCTGTCCACCAGCAGAAAGGCAACCTCGAGCAGGCGGAGTTATTCTACCGACGCGCGCTAAGCATCGCGCCACACTTTACGCCTGCGTACGTAAACCTGGCAGAGCTGTACCGGTCAAACGGGCGCGAGCAGGATGCAGAGAGATTGTTATACACCGCCCTGGATCGCGTGACTGAGAAAGCGCTGGTCCAGCACTCACTGGGCTTGTCCCTTGTCCGCCAGCAGCGCAATGAAGAAGCACTGGAGTTTTTGAGACTGGCGGCAGAGAGTGACAGCAGCCCCGCCCACTTCATCTATGTGTATGCCATTGGCCAGCATTCCGCGGGAAGGACCGACGCGGCACTGGCCACGCTCGAGCAAGGCCTGCAGCGCTTCCCCCACGACCCCCAGATACTGTCTGCTCTTATCTCTCTCAACCGCGAGGTGGGCAACAGAACCAAGGCGGAACACTACGAGCGACGACTGCACTCCAATGCCTCCCGGCAATAGCCGGGCCACTTGACTCGGCTCCGGGGCGTTACACCACCCGAGAGCCGCAGCTCGCGGCAACAGCCGGCAAATACAGGGCTGCAGGCCAGTGACCCACCGGTTCACGTTGATTCTATACTTCACTAAGTGAATGAGCCGCTCGGCCACAACAGCCGCGGATTCCAATGGATAGTTGAATGGGCACACTGATCAAGACGTCTGCTCTCGCCGGCTACTACGAACTGGTGGAGACCCTGGGTGGTGATCCAGGCCACATTCTGCAGCAATGCCACCTGGCACCGGAAAAGATTGCGAACCTGGAGGGAGTGATCTCACACAGGGCGGAGATCTGTGCCATTGAAAGAGCCGCTGAAGCCCTGCAATGTCAGGATTTTGGCCTGCGCCTTGGGGAGCATCAAAGCATCAGCCTGCTCGGTCCCCTCGCGGCAGTTGCCCTCACCGCCACCACAGCCGGGGAGGCGATGGAGAAAATCATTGATTACCTGCACTGGTTTTCGCCGGGTACCACCCTGCGGCTGCAACAGGGCCCAACTCCGGGACAATCCCTGCTCAGCTTTGAGGTCAATTCCACCATGCCGCGCTACCGGCACTACTACGAGCAGGCTCTTGCCGTACTTCACAATATCCTCTCCCGGCTGACGGGCGATGACTTCCATGCGATCGAAGTCCGCTTCAGCTTCCAGTCCCCCCTGCCGCAAAGCCGCTATCAGCAGGTTTTCCACTGCCCGGCAAAGTTTCGCCAGGCCATGGATGCCCTGCTGCTGCATACCCGGGATCTGCATACGCCCGTGGCGAGAAACAGCAGCGACCTGCATGCGATATTGGATCAGTTCACTGAGGAGGTGCTGACAGATCATTCACTGAACCTCGGCTATCAGGTGGAGCACCTGATCGAGAGTCTGCTGCCGACTCACAACTGCAGCCTGGAGACTGTCTCACAGCAATTGGGTTTTACACCCCGCACCCTGCAGCGGCAGCTGGCCGCCCAGGGGCTGTCTTTTGAAAAGATGCAGGATGAAGCCCGGCGCTCTCTGGCCGATTCCTACCTGGCTGAGTATGAAATGCCGCTGGTGCAGGTTTCCGCCTTACTGGGCTACTCTGAACAGAGCACCTTCAGTCGCGCCTGCAAACGCTGGTACGGCTGCACACCCATGCAACGCCGCAAGCAATTGCTGCACTAACCCGTGAAACACCTGCCCGTAAAAACCCAATGGACAAGGGTTGCTGACCTGCCCGGAGAGGCCGGCCCAGGGCACTCAACTCTTATGCAATGCAATCCACCGGCAAACTGTTGGAGGTGTCAGGCAATGGTTTTTCTCCACGCGCAATACCAACCAATATTCCGATGGCCGCACTGATCAAGACAACGTCACTATCAGGTTACTGGGACCTGGTAGACGAACTTGGAGGCTCCCCTGAGGAATTGTTGCGGCAAAGCGCTCTGGAACCGGAGGCCGTCTCCAACCTCGAGGGCGTGATTTCCCATCGAGCGGAAATCATCGCGCTGGAGAACGCCACCCGAGAATTACATTGCAGGGATTTTGGCCTGAGGCTCGCGGAGCGGCAGGATTTGTATATCCTCGGGCCCGTTGCCGCTGTGGCACTGACGGCTTCATCGGTGGGTGATGCGCTAGAACGGATCAGCGAGCGCCTGCACTGGTTTTCACCAACTGCCAACCTGCGGGTACGGCGTGAAGTCAGCTCCGGAAAGTCACTGATCCTTTACCACAACGACCCCTCGCTGCCACGCTACCGTTCAGGGCTTGAGCACGCAGTTGGTGTCCTGAGAAATATCATGTACAGCCTGTGCGGAAAGGGTTTTCGGCCCGTGGAGGTTTACTTCAGTTTTCCCACTGCCATTCCCGCACAGCGTTACACCGACTTCTTCAAGGCGCCGGTCCTCTTCGAGCAGCAGCAGGATGGATTTCTGGTGAACAGCAGTGACCTGAACAAGCCCCTGAACCCGCCCAGCCAGGAATTACGTCGTTTGCTCAGGCGTTTCACCCGCGAGGTACTCGCAGACTACACCCTCGACCTGGGCACTCAGGTCGAGATAATAGTCGAGAACCTGTTGCCAACAAGGAACTGCAGCCTGAACACCATTGCTGCTCAGCTGGGTTTCAATCCGCGCACCTTGCAGCGGGAACTTGCCGCCGACAGTAAATCTTTTGAAAGGATTCTGGACAGCGTGCGGCAGCGCCTCGCCGATGATTTGCTCAGTAACCAGGAGATGCCCCTGATCCAGGTGGCGGCCCTGCTCGGCTACAGTGAGCAGAGCACCTTTAGCCGTGCCTGCAAGCGCTGGTTCGGTTGCTCCCCCCTTCAGCGGCGTAAGCAGCTGCGCCACTGACCTGACCAATCGGTCAGAACGAAATGGCGAGAAAGGTCGAAGTCGCTACTCCCCCGCTGAAAGATCCATTAAGGTATCCGTGACGATAAAACAACAATAGTGAAACGGAGTCCGCCCAATCCCATGAAACCGCAGCATTTCGATACCCTGATCATCGGTGCCGGCCTGTCGGGCATCGGTACCGCGTGCCACTTGCGCCAGAAAAGCCCCGAGCGTGAATTTGCGATTCTGGAACGGCGGGAGCGTATTGGTGGCACCTGGGACCTGTTCCGTTACCCGGGTATTCGTTCAGATTCCGACATGTTCAGTTTTGGCTTCAGCTTCCGGCCGTGGAACGGGCTGAAGGTACTCGCCGATGGTGAGTCCATTCGCAACTATATCGCCGATACGGCCAGCGAGTTTGACGTCACTCGGCATATTCACTTTGGCATCGACCTGCAGGAAGCGAACTGGGACAGCTCTCAGGGCCACTGGAAACTGCAGGGCATTCAGAACGGTAACCCCGTTACCTACACCTGTGACGTCCTCATTTCCTGTACCGGCTACTACGACTACAAACAGGGCTACCTGCCCGAGTTCAAGGGCACAGAGCAGTTCGGCGGCCAGATGATTCATCCGCAGCAGTGGCCGGATGACCTGGACTATGCGGGCAAGAAGGTCGTGGTCATTGGAAGCGGCGCAACAGCCGTTACCCTGGTCCCTGCCCTGACGGATAAAGCGGAGCATGTCACCATGCTGCAGCGTTCACCCACCTACGTATTATCGGTCCCCGCCGAGGATAAAGTTTCTGCCTTCCTGAAAAAATGGCTGCCGGAGCGCTGGGTTTACCGCATGGCGCGTAAGCGCAATATCAAGCTGCACCGCTGGATTTTCAAGGCAGCCAAACGCTGGCCCTCCCTCACCCGCAAACTGATGCTGCGGGGTGTCCACAAGGCCATGGGAGAAGATTTCGATATGCGCCACTTCTCCCCCGCCTACAAGCCCTGGGACCAGCGCCTCTGCGCCGTTCCGGATGGTGACCTTTTTGATGCAATCAAGAGCGGCAAGGCCTCGGTGGTCACTGCCGAGATCGAGACCTTCACCGAGCGGGGCGTACAGCTGAAGGACGGCACTGAGTTGGAAGCCGATATCGTGGTGGCGGCGACCGGCCTCAAAGTCCAGGTACTCGGGGGCATGGCGCTCAAGGTGGACAACCAGCCGGTTCCGATCAACCGTCGCCTCACTTACAAAGGCGTATTGATGGAGGGCGTGCCCAATATGGCCTGGGTCTTCGGTTACACCAACGCCGCGTGGACCCTCAAGGCCGACCTGTCAGCAGACTATATCGCCCGCCTTCTGAACCATATGAAAGCCACCAACCAGGGCGTCTTTATTCCCATCGACCGGGAGGGGTGCGCAGAGGAGGAGTCCGTGATGGCGGCACTCAAGTCCGGTTACGTCGCCCGCGCCGATCATTTGCTACCCCGACAGGGCAGCAAATACCCGTGGCGGCTGATGAATGACTACGAGAAAGATGCCAGGATTCTTCTCGAATCGCCGATCGATGACGGCATTCTGAATTTTTATCCGCACATCGCGAAACCGGTTCAATCGGTAAAGAAGCCGGCTGAGGAGAGCTGCAGTACTTAATCCGTCAGCACACCCTGTGGATTGCCTCCCTCCCGGGGCATAAGCAGAGCCCGGTGCGGCAGTATCGGGCCTCCCCCTCCCCGCCCCTCCTCGGAGGGCGTCACGGCGCCCTCGCCGGACCGTTCACGGAAAACGCTGACCCGGAGTTCAGTAGCGGCTGCGCTGGCGATGCACAACAGCCCCTGAGACTGCTGGCTCCCCCACCTAGATGGGATCTGGCGCATAATCGCTCCACTTGTCTATGCTGAATACATCGTACCCATCATGGGTTCTGCCATAGCCCGCGCTGGGTTTGCGCATGCGTGTATTGAGCATGTTGGGCCCCTAACGGGTTCTACCTGGAGGTTTCTGTGTCATCAGACGGCTGGAACGAGATCATCGACAAGCCGACATTCCTCGGCTCGCTGTTTTTGCTACTGGCGGTGACACTCCCCCTGGTATTTTTCCCTGAAGCCGGCGCCGCATGGGTTGCCAGCGCCAAGACTTTCGTCACCGACAAGCTCGGGGTTCTCTACCTCGCTCTCGGGGTCGGCGCCACGCTATTTGTGATATTCATCGTCTTCAGCGATATCGGCAATATCAAGCTGGGCACACCGGAAGAGTCACCGGAGTTCTCCACCATGTCCTGGGCGGCGATGCTGTTTTGTTCAGGTATTGGAGCCTCGATCCTGTACTGGTCGATGATTGAGTGGGCATATTATTACCAAACCCCGCCCTTCCAGGTGGAAGGTGGGACTGCCGAGGCAGTTCGCTGGGCTGCGGCCTATGGAATCTTCCACTGGGGCCCTATGGCATGGGCGATCTACCTGATTCCGGCCCTGCCAATTGCGTACTTTTACTATGTTCGCAACCACAGCGTGCTCAAGATCAGTGAGGCGCTGATGCCGGTACTGGGTGAAGAGCGTGCCCGTGGCCCGATTGGCAAGCTGGTCGATATCTTCTTTGTCTTTGGCATGCTTGGCGGTGGCGCCACGACTCTCGGGCTCGCAGCACCACTGATCAACCAGGGCGCCCATGAGCTTTTCGGCGTTCCCACCAACCTCACTACGCGTATCATCGTGCTGGCTGTCTGCACTGCACTGTTCGGCTACAGTGCTTACGTCGGCTTGAAGAACGGCATCCGCCTTCTTTCCAATATCAATATGTGGCTTGCCATCATTCTGCTGACTTTTATTTTTTTGGTCGGGCCGACACTATTCCTTCTCAATACCGGTCTTGATGCCATGGGCCGTGTTATGGACAACATTTTCCAAATGGCCACCTGGACGGAACCCCTGGCCCAATTCGAGCAGTTCCCGGACACTCACTTCCCCCAGGACTGGACCATCTTCTACTGGGCCTGGTGGCTGGTGTTTGCCCCCAGCGTGGGGCTTTTTATCGCGCGCATCTCCCGCGGCAGAACCATTCGGGCCATGGTTGGCGGTGCCATTTTTTTCGGCAGCATGGGCTGTTTTCTCTTTTTCATGATTCTCGGCAACTACGGTATCTACCTGCAGTTATCGGGTCAGGTGGATGTGGTGCAGATTCTCAACCAGCAGGACCCGACCACCGCAATATTCGCGATCCTGCAGACCCTGCCCCTGAGCACACTGGTTGTGCTGGTCTTCACCGTATTGGCTCTGATTTTCACCGCTACGACTTTCGATTCGATCTCTTACATCCTCGCGGCGGTGGTGCAGAAAGAGGTAGACGAGGAACCTGCACGCTGGAATCGCCTTTTCTGGGCCTTCGCCCTATCGATCATGCCGGTCACACTGATGTTCCTGGGCGGCCTTGAAACCCTGCAGACGGCCAGTGTCATCGGTGGGGTGCCCCTGTTGATCGTGGCTGTTTTACTGTGTGTATCGATTGTACGCGCAGCCAACTACGACCTGAGATATCAACCAGACTTTGAAGAGAAGGAGATCTATATCGAGGAGCTTCCCGAGGAAGACCCCTGGACCGAAGAGGGGAGCTGGGAGACACCGCCAATACAAGAACACGGCGTGGACCACAAAGACAAACCCCACAAGGAAGGGGACCCTCACAGTCATCCCTCTCGCCTGTGAACTTTGACCTGTGCGAGGTGGAAAGATGCCCCTGAAATCCATGCGTCCACCACCTGCGTTCTTGCTTTCCTCTACGTTGGTTATGCAAGCCTGTTCGGATAGCAACCGGTACGATTCGCGACAATGGGAGACCGCGGGGGCCCTGCCACCAGCAACGGATACCCCGCTGGCGAAGCTGGTCAAGACCCAGAGCCTGAATCAGCCTGCCGATAATTCCGGCTTTCACCTGGCCCATGACGGGGTGACGGCGCTGGCGGCACGGGCCGCTGTCATCGAGGAGGCGGAAGTATCTCTGGACGTCCAGTACTATATCTTCAGTGACGATATATCGGGACGCATGCTGACCGCAAAGCTCCTTGAAGCCGCAGAACGTGGTGTTCGGGTGCGCCTGCTGGTCGATGATATGGGAACCCGCATGAATAACGCCTGGCTCGGTGCGCTTGACCATCATGAGAATATCCAGGTGCGGATTTTCAACCCGCTCGAGGGAAAAAGCGGTGTCCGTCGCCGACTGGAGCAACTGCTTGATCTGGGCAGGATCAACCACAGGATGCACAACAAGCTTGTGGTGGCGGATGGCATTGTCATGATTACCGGGGGGCGCAATATCTCCGATGGCTATTTTTCCAATGCCGAAGTTGCGTTTCTGGATGTGGATACGATAGCCATCGGGCCAATTGTTTCCGATGCCTCCAACACGTTTGATAAGTATTGGAATCATTCCGTTTCTGTGCCGATCGACAAACTCGCCTTGACCGCCGAAGACAGCCACACGCTGTTGGAGCTGCAGCAGCGCCTGGCAGAAAAGAAAACTGAAGATGCGGGTTCCGAGCTACACAAGGCGGTCAGGAATTATGATTTTCTGGAGAAACTACTTGCGGGGAAGGTAAAGTTTTCCTGGGGTGGAGCGACTCTCTATGCCGACCCCCCGGAGAAGGCCACCAATCCCGATGATGTGCCAATTGAGGAGTATCCCGGATATCAACTTGCGCAAATCATCCGTCAGCTGAAGCAGAAGATTGAAATCAGTAATCCCTACCTGATACCCGGAGATCCGGGCATGAATATTTTCACCGAGCTGCTGGACCGGGGCATTCAAATCGGGGTTTTGACCAATGGCATCAGCTCTACAGACACTGCCATGGCCCATGGCGCCTACTCCCGCTACCGGAAACCCCTGCTTCGCGCCGGGGTACAGCTCTGGGAACTGAAACCCAGTGCAGAAAGGGAGGGCCGACTGCACTGGTTCAGCCACAAATCCCAGTCCACCCTGCATGCCAAGACTTTCGTCCTCGACGAGGACCGTGGCTTTGTCGGATCCATTAACCTCGACAGCCGTTCCATGCTGCTGAACACTGAGATTGGCGTCCTGATCAAAAACAGGGCAATCAACCAGCAACTGCACGACCTGTTTCAGGAGTGGACTTCTGCTGACAGCGCCTGGCAACTTAGCCTGGACGATGGTGGAGACATCGGCTGGCGCGCAGAGGACGAAAATGGCAAAGAGGTGGTAAAAGACAAAGACCCCAACAGCACGCTCTGGCAGCGTTTCCTGAGCGGTATCCTGGCCCACCTGCCGGTGGAGTCACAGATCTGAACACACCGGGTACCGACCAGAAAGATCCCTAAACAGCCCTCAAGGCTGGCTCCGACAACTATGATGCTGACGAGAGCCTGGATCGGACCTTGATCTCCGAAGTCAGTGTGCGGTGCACGGGGCAGCGATTGGCGATCTCCAGCAGCTTCGCGCGCTCTTCGCCGGTCAGCTCTCCCTCGAGTGTGATTTCACGGACGATCTCATCGATCTTGCCCTTCTCTGTTTCACAGTCTGCACAGTCGTCCGCGTGCACCTTCTGGTGTGACAAGATAATACGCACCCGTTCCAGCGCAATCTTCTTGCGATCCGCATACATACGGATAGTCATACTGGTACACGCACCAAGAGCCATCAGCACATACTCATAGGGCCCCGGCCCCCTGTTATCACCACCGTATTCCTCTGGTTCGTCAGCTACCAGTTGGTGCGGACCGGAGTGTAGGGTCTGGGTGAATTTTCCTTGCCCTGACTCTTCAACGGTTACAACTGTCGGAGTTCCACTCCCCATCTCTAAACTCCCAGTACACAGCCGAGTCGGCGATACATCACGCTACAATTCAAACTGTACTGACCCACCAAAAAAATGTAGCGCCGTGTCTTCATAGGTTCCCTGTAATCGTGGGCTGAATGGCGGCCTTCCCTGCTGCGCAATATCATTGTCTCCCTGCCAAACCAGCGTATATCCCAGGTCCAGGGTCAGACCGGGACACAATTCCTTACCCGCACCAAAGCCAAAGCGCCAGGAGGCCTCAGCTGTCGGTATATCCGCAGTGAGCGTACCGGTGTTAACCATGGCACTGTCATAAGCCACGCCGGCAGAAAGTGACCAGTCCCGTAAAAAACCGCTGCTGAATCCGTGACGGGCGCCAAGCGCAAAATGTCCCGTGTCACGATACCCCCTGTCAATCCGCAACGATGTCTGCTCCGGATTATCCAGCCTCAACGCCAAAGGACTGTAGGTCGACCATTCCTGCCATCCGAAATTTACATATAGTGTGGTCACTTGGGAGAGCTGCTGTTGCAGGCTCGCTGTATAAGTAGCAGGGACATTCATACCGATCTCGGTCCGCCGCCCGTCAAAGCGCTCCACGGCGATGTCAAAGAGCGGTCCAAAACTATCCAGCTTCATGCGGGCCTCAAAATCCAAATCGACCCGAGACGTGTAGGTTAAGCCGAGTGTTGTGGTGGGGACCGGACGATAGGTAACTCCCAGATTGCCGCCGTAACCAAAGTCCACATCACTATATTCGAGCCTGCCATCACCACCGAGAAGGCCGGCTCTGGGAGCAGACTTCCAGTTGAAATAACCCGCCATCAAATTCAACCCGACCCCGACTGAAAGACAGGGATGGATCTTCCAGCTCAGTGAGGGAATCAGGCTCATCGCCAATAAGTCCACCTCTTGTACAAAACGCCGGCCGACCCACTCGTCTTTGTAATCAAGCGCCCCACCGAAATTTCCGGCCATCGCCAGGCCCCACCCCAGCTTGTCAGTCAACCGCCCGGCAGCAAAGGCACCACCGCCGGGAAACCAGCCAATAGGGTCTCCCCCGTTGTTCCCCGGCACATTGCTCCCGTCTTCCCTCGAGAAATCCACGTCACCGTAGAGAAGCTGACCAGCGGCTCGTATCTCGGTATCGTCCCGCCAAACGGTTCCCGCCGGGTTTGTATAGGCGGTGGAGGCATCCTCCGGCATTGCAGCCCACCCAGCCCCCGCGGTTCCCAGGGTTGGAGTACCAATTTCCCACACCATCAAACCCCCAGCCTGTGCCAGCGGAGCGTTCATGATGGCACCAATGGCGACAGACAGCGACAGGCTGCTGCGCTTGAGGAGTTTTGCCGTTGCCATGCTCAGTTCCCTCTGATGAATCGTTGCCGCTAGTCTCCCGCAGGAAACAGCAGGATAAAGTTGAGGCGAAAGCCCATATTGTCTGCCCCGGTATCGGGACTGTCCGCGTAGTAACGCGGGCCGGCCTGGATCTGGTAAGTCTGCTGTCCAACCTGGAACAACTTGGCGACCAGAAAGGCCACCGGCGCATTCCACTGCTCATTTTCCCAGTCGTAAGTGGACTCAGCCTGCAGCGTGAAGGTCCACGCATCCGGAGTCGTGTACGCGAAAAACGGCTGCACAAATGTGCTGTTGATATCATCCCGGTTGTCGCTCCCGGCGAAAGACCAGATATGGTTCACCAGCCCACCGATGGTCCAGCCCCCGGTTTGTTTGAGTACTACTCCCGTGGGTCCTGCACCCCACTGTTCTGTACCCAGGTGGGGCTCGGTCGCAGTGGGGAGCAGAAAGGCAGGCCCGATTCCCCAGGTAATGCCGTTAACTGGCTCAGCCGGGGAAAAGAACAGACTCTGGGTCGTATCACCCAGACCGGTCTTCTCCGGCGCCTGCGGGAATACATCTTCCTGGTTAATGACCGGCACGATGGTGCGGCTGATCAGGTTCCAGTCTTCATTCAATGATACGGGTATGACCGGCTGGATATTCAGTGTGTAACGCCGCCCCTGGTCCAGCGGACCGATGTCATGGTCGAAGTTGCTCTGGAGAGGCACACTGATCAGGCTGGAGACCGGATTCGCGAGCTCTTTGGCGAGTTCGGCACTGCCCTGAGCAACGGCACTGGTGGCAAAGGCCAACATCAACAGCACGCCAAACATCCTGTACATCTGAAACTCCGTGTCGGGCGTGACTACGCCCACAAAATGCTGTGTAGCTTCAGTCTAGACGCAGGGAATGCTTCGCTGGCGGATAAAGGAAATTGACGCCGAGTTGGCCGCGAAACCAATCCGACAGTCACATGGCGCCCAGGGGGGGCGGGGAGCGCCCCCGTCAACCACTGTTGACGGGAGCCAGACAGAGGGGATTAGCGCATCCCATCCAGCAAGTGGCGGGCGATGATCAGGCGCTGGATCTCGCTGGTGCCCTCATAGATGGTGGTGATGCGTACATCGCGGGCCATGCGCTCCAGCGGGTAGTCGCGGGTGTAACCGGCGCCACCGTGCATCTGCAAAGCGGTGTAACAGGCTTCATTGGCTTTTTCCGAGGCATAAAGCTTGGCCATGGACGCGGCCGGGCCGAACGGCATCTCCGCATCTTTCTGCCACGCTGCCTGTAGCAGCAGCAGCCGCGCTGCTTCCATTTCTGTGTACTTGTCTGCCAGTTGCCACTGCAGCCCCTGGAACTTTGCCAGCGGCTGGCCAAATTGCTCACGTTCCTGAATAAACGCGCGGGCACAATCCAGCGCTTCCAAGCCAATGCCCAGGGCCAGGGAACCGATACCAATGCGGCCACCGGCCAGTTCACCGGCGGCGATGCGGAATCCGCGGTTTTCCTCACCCATCAGGTTTGCCGCAGGGACACGACAATTATCGAAAGAGACCTCGTTGGTGACGGAGGCCTTCTGCCCCATCTTCTCTTCCGCCTTGCCAATGACCAGGCCCGGCGTGCCGGCTTCTACCAGGAAGCAGGATATACCCTTCCCTTTCGGCGCCTCCGAATCGGTGACAGCCCAGACTACGAATATGCCTGCAAACTCGGCACTGGAGATGTAGAGCTTGCTGCCATTGAGTACGTATTCGTCACCTTCCTTCACAGCGCGAGTGCGCATGGCGGCGGCATCGGAACCGGAGCTGGGCTCGGTGAGGCAGAAAGAACCGGCGGGGTATTCGCCACTACAGATTTTGGGCAGGTATTTCGCTTTCTGCTCTTCACTGCCAACGGCCTGAATCACCTCGGCAACCATATTGGTCACGGACGTCGTGGTGGCGGTAGAGGCACAGCCGCGGGCCAGCTCGGTAATGGCGAGACTGAACGCGACGGTACCGGCACCGGTACCACCGAATTCCGGGTCGATATTGATCCCCATAAAACCGAGTTCGGCCAGTGCCTTGAGCTTTTCCAGTAACAACTCGCGGTTGCCGGTCTTGTCCAGTTCGGCCGCGGCCGGCTTCAGCTCGCTCTCGGCAAACTGGCGCGCGGCCTCCTGGATCATCTGTTGTTCTTCAGTCAGTGCGAAGTCCATACATCACCTCTGTATCTTTATCGTTGTACTGCGGTCGCGATTCGGTTGCGGAAAAGGCGGCGGAACAGGCCTTGCTGCACGGCCACGCCGGCCATGATCAGCACCAGGCCCACCGCGGTTGCCGGATGAATGGTCTCGCCTACAAGAAGTGCGATCAGCAGCAGCGAGATCGGCGGCGAGAGATAAATCAGGTTGCTGATCCGGGCGGTGTTATCGCAGGCGCGCAGAGCGCCCTGCCAGAGCAGGAAGGCGATGCCCATCTCAAACAGACCGACGTAAACGGCGCCCAGCCAGCCCTGCATCGGCGGCCACTGCCAATCACCCTGCCACGCGACAACGCCGAAAAGCCAGGGCAGGCCACACAGAAAGCTGAGCAGCAAGTTGACTGGCGCACTGCCGTGTACCCGCGTGTTGAGCAGCCAGTAGCTGGCCCAGATCAGCGTGCTAAAAAGCGCCAGGGCCACACCGGTTACGGAATCAAACTCCAGCCCAAAAGGATCGCCGCGTGTGACGATGACCAGCACGCCGCTATAGCAGATCAGGCCGGCAACAAGATCCACTCCCCTCAGGCGCTGCCCCAGCAGCGGCACCGAAAGCAACGCCAGCACGATACCCCAGGTGTAATTGAGGGGCTGCGCCTGTTGCGCCGGCAACAGGTCGTAGGCATTGAACAGGACCAGGTAATAGAGAAAGGGATTGCAGAAGCCAAGCGCCAGGTACCACAGGTAATCCTGCCGCCAGCGCTGCCGGAGTTCACCCCACAGGCGCCGGTGCGATACCACTGCCGCCATCAACAGAGCCGAAACCACAGCGGCAATCGTCACCAGCTGCAGCGGCGAGACAAACTGTAGCGACAGCTTGAACGCACTGGCCACAGTAGACCAGCAGAGCACCGCGGCGAGAGCGAGTATATAGGCTCTGCGGTTATCGCTGTTGGGCAAACCAGCCACCTCTTTCTTGGCAGACTTTCGCCGGGGTCTAGCCCTCGCCCCGACCGTCTAAGCTTTTATCAACGTTTGCCGGACTTGGCCTTGGGCTCGGGGTCAGGCACCGCTACGGCAGTGTCGGTCTTCACTTCCTGGATGACCACGTAGGTGTGGGTTTCACGGACTCCCGGAATCGAGGCGAGCTTCTCGCCGAGGAAACGCCGGTAGCCCAGCATGTCCTTGATACGGATCTTTACCAGGTAGTCGAAGCCGCCGGCCACCATGTGGCACTCCTGCACTTCCTCCAGGCTGGAGACATGGTCATTGAAAGCCTCCAGCGCGGAAGTGGCGGTATCGGTCAGGGTGACCTGGATGTAGACCACCAGGCCGGCATGGACTTTCAGCGGATCGAGCAGCGCCACGTAGTCGCGGATAAAGCCTTCCCGTTCCAGGCGCTTGACGCGCTCGAGGCAGGGAGTGGGACTCAGATTTACCCGCCGCGCCAGCTCCACATTGGGCAGGCGTCCCTCGCGCTGCAGGATGCGCAGGATCTGGCGGTCGATGCGGTCAAGATCTTCCAACTGACGTGACATGGCAACATACCCTACTGGTGATTCGGCAAATAGGCGTTAGATTTAACCACACCTTGCCCCAAAATGGCGATTAATTCTGAAAGATTTCACCCATAATCCGACTTTTATTCTGGCCCCATTTTGAGAGTTCGGGAGTAACCATGTCGAAAGAATTCGCCGGAGAACTGCACAGCGCGCGCCAGCTTGCCCGCCAGTACCTGCACGCCGACGAAAACCAGTGTGTCAGCGAGCTACTGGCGGCACCCCGCCCCAGCGAAACGACCCGCGCGAGGATCCTCGAGACCTCCCGTGATCTCGTGCGTGAATCCCGCAAGCAGCGCAGCAAGCGCGGCACCCTCGATGCCTTCCTGCAGCAGTTCGGCCTCTCCAATAAGGAGGGCGTTGCCCTGATGTGCCTGGCGGAGTCCCTGCTGCGGGTTCCGGATGCGGATACTGCCGACAAATTGATCGCAGAGAAAGTGCATTCCGGCAACTGGTCTAGCCACCGTGGCCAGTCCGACTCCCTGTTTGTGAATGCCTCTACCTGGGGCCTGATGCTCACCGGCAACATTGTCGAGCTGGACCCGGACATCACCGAGAAGCCCTCTCACTGGATGAGACGCATGGTCAGCCGCATGGGCGAGCCCATGGTTCGGGCCTCCATGATGCAGGCAATGAAGATCATGGGTGGCCAGTATGTGCTCGGCCGCACCATCGAAGAGGCCCTGAAACGCGGCCCGGCCGAAAACGAGGCCGGCACTCGTTTTTCCTTCGATATGCTCGGCGAAGGTGCCCGCACCATGGCGGACGCCCAGCGTTACTTCGATGCCTACATGATGGCGATTGAGGCCATCGGCAAGGACAACGACAAGCGCGACGTCGTGGAGGCCAACGGCATCTCCATCAAGCTGTCTGCCCTGCACCCGCGCTACAGCGTGCTGCAGCAAGAGCGGGTAATGAGCGAACTGCTGCCGAAGGTGAAGGAGCTGTGCCTGGCCGCTGCCAGGTTCGACATGGGCCTCAATATTGACGCCGAGGAAGCGGACCGCCTGGATATCTCGCTGGATATCTTCGAGGCCCTGGCCCGCGACCCGGAGCTGCGGGACTGGCAGGGACTGGGCTTTGTCCTGCAGGCTTACCAGAAGCGGGCACCCCATGTGGCTGACTGGCTGATCGCCCTGGGTCGCGATACCGGCCGCAAGATCATGGTGCGCCTGGTAAAAGGTGCCTACTGGGATACCGAGATCAAGCATGCCCAGCAGATGGGTCTGACGGATTACCCGGTGTATACCCGCAAGTGCCACACCGACCTCTCCTATCAGGTCTGCGCCAAGAGGCTGCTGGATTCCCGCGATGCCGTCTACCCGCAGTTTGCCACCCATAACGCCTATACCGTGGGCCTGATTCTGGAAATGGCCGGCGACGAGGGCAACTACGAGTTCCAGCGCCTGCACGGTATGGGCCACCTGCTGTACGCGCAGCTGGAAAAAGTGCACGGCAAGCGTGTGCCGATCCGGGTGTACGCCCCGGTTGGTGCCCACAAGGACCTGCTGCCCTACCTAGTGCGCCGCCTGCTGGAAAACGGCGCCAACAGCTCCTTCGTCAACCGCTTTATGGACGAGGAGACGCCGGTGGACGAACTGGTCAAGGACACCATCGACCAGAGCGAACACTGCAAGCCGTTCCGCCATCCACAGATCCCTGTGCCGGCGGACATCCTGCTCGGCGGTGAGCCCCTGCCGCGCAAGAACTCACACGGTATCGAGCTGACAGACCCCCTGGCGGTAAACCCGCTGCTGGAAGCAGTGGACAACCTGCGCGGCAAGCAATTCAAAGGCGGGCCGATTATCAACGGGGTCATGGGTGTGGCTGACGACCCCGTGCTGAACCCGGCCACCGGTGATATGGTCGGCTACACCGCGAACGCCGACAAGCACCAGATTGATGCCGCCTACCGGGCAGCAACCGAGGCCCAGGTAGCCTGGGATCGCCTCGGCGGAGAGGCGCGCGGACGCATCCTCGACCGCATTGCCGACCTGTACGAGGAGCACCTGAATGATCTCACCGCGCTCGTCTGCCTGGAGGCCGGCCGCACACTGAATGACGGCATTTCCGAGGTGCGCGAAGCGGTCGACTTCTGCCGCTACTACGGCAACGGTGCACGCCTGCACTTTGGCGAACCCCGGGACCTGCCGGGCCCCACTGGCGAGAGCAACCAGCTGTACCTGACCGGTCGCGGCGTCTTTGTGGCCATCAGCCCGTGGAACTTCCCGCTGGCAATCTTCACCGGCCAGGTTGTCGCCGCCCTGGCGGCGGGCAACGCGGTGCTGGCAAAGCCGGCGGAACAGACCCCGTTGATCGCCGCCCGCGCCATCGAGCTGATGCATGAGGCTGGCGTGCCGAAAGAGGTGCTGCACCTGATCACCGGTACCGGTGCGGCCGTAGGTGCACCACTGATCGAGGACCCGCGCCTGAGTGGCGTTGCATTTACTGGCTCTACCGAGACCGCGCGCCTGATCAATAAGCAGTTGGCGGAAAAGGAAGGTCCCATCACGCCACTGATCGCCGAAACCGGTGGCCAGAATGTAATGATCGTGGACTCCACTGCCCTGCCCGAGCAGGTGGTGGACGACGTAATCCAGTCCGCCTTCCTCAGTGCGGGCCAGCGCTGTTCCGCACTGCGCATCCTGTGCGTGCAGGACGTCATCGCGGATAACCTGCTTACCATGCTGAAAGGTGCCTGCGAGGAGCTGAGCCTGGGAGATCCGTCCCAGCTGTCCACCGATATCGGTCCGGTCATCGACGAGAAGGCGCTCGGCTTGCTGGAAAAACACCGCGAGCGCATGGCCAACGAGGCCAAGCCACTGTTCGCATTTGACGAAGGCAAGAAGCCGTCCAATGGCACCTTCTTCGGCCCGCAGGTGGTGGAGATTGAGGATTTCTCCCTGCTCAAGCGCGAAGTGTTTGGCCCCTTCCTCCACGTGGTCCGTTTCAAGGCGGGCGAGCTGGAGGACACCATCCGCCGCATCAATGCTACCGGCTATGGACTCACGTTCGGCCTGCATTCGCGTATCGAGGGCCGCGCTCACGCGGTATTCAAGCGCGTGAATGTGGGCAACTGCTATGTGAATCGGGACATGGTAGGCGCAGTGGTGGGTGTGAACCCGTTCGGTGGCCAGGGCCTCTCCGGTACCGGTCCGAAGGCGGGCGGCCCCCATTACCTGTTCCGCTTTGCCGAGGAGAAAACCAAGACCATCAACACGGTGGCGACAGGCGGCAACACCCAGCTGTTCTCACTGCAGCAGTAGGCCGGACGCCACTGGGGGCGGAGCATGATGGCTGCGCTCTCAGTCCTGCAAAAAGGCCCGACCACGCAGAGCGTGGTCGGGCCTTTTACTATTCTGGCGGCAAAAAAATAGCCGGGACAAGCCCGGCTGCAATGAAGTCCTGTGAGATTGCCGAATATCAACAGGTCAGTTGCATTCTTTGACCGCCCCTTTTCAGAAAAGGTCAAAAAAAGATCAATTTAATACTCGATATCCGCGACCGCGCAGACAGTTTCTGACGATACGGCCTTCCTCGGTGTAGGAACTGCCTACACCCGAAACCCCACCGAGCAGGGCACCGGCGCCGGCACCAGCGGCAGCAGCACTACTGGTGTCGCCAACGATCGCCCCTAACGCGCCACCAAGCAGCGCGCCGCCAGCTGCCCGGGTCACGCCGCGGCGGCCAGCATCGGCGCGGGCATAGTAGGCATTGGAGCGGCAGTCCATCAGATCCCTCTGGTATTGCGAGATGTTAACTCCCTGCGTGTCGATAACGATGCCACCAGCGCCCGGAACCTGCTCTTGCGTGACACAACCTGCTGCCAATATGGCGCTGAGGCCCATGGCAGGAAGCATTGCAAATTTCATAGTGCGACCTCGTTATCTGACAAGGGCCTATCCCTGCCCTGACCAAACTCAAACGGCATGTTCCATTGCCTGACTGGGAGCTGCAGGCGCCGACAATTTGACGCCTCTTTCCACTTAGGTTTAGACGGCGGATGGATCTGGCGCCAGCAAGAGGACAAAAAAAAGCTGACCAAAAGGTCAGCTCAAGAGGGTCGGTACCCCGGACGCAAGTTCAATAACTGTAATCAATTCTCAACCGCTGACTGCCACCCTGCGGATCAAGAAGGTTGGTCACACCGTCGAAGAGAAGCAGCCGTCGACTGTCCCGGTCATATTCCAGATACAGGTTGCTGACAAACATCCTCAAAAAGGCCTGGTCGAGATCCACCCGCAGGCAGAGTTTTCCGGATCCGCCGTCACACGCCACCTGGCGGGCGCGCAACGGAATGGCACGACCATGCACCGGCGAAGCAAAGCCAAAAGTGACAGTCTGCCCTGCGGAAAGAGCGTTCCAGTTCCTGCGCACAAAAGTGTCGAAGCCCGCATCCGCTACTTCCACCTCGGCGGTGGATAGCTGTGCAACATCCCAGTCACTGCTGGCGTTCTCCCGATAACGCAGTTCCACCCGCCCACTGCCAGGGTCCACGATCCGCTGCTCGCCGTGGCGATAGTCCTGCTGCGCCACGCCGGGTATGGTGGAGTTCACCTCGCTCAGTTGTTTTTCAGCGATACGGTGGCCAGCCGGTGAGTAATAGAGAACCCTGCGCTGAGCGCCCTTGGCCGGCAAGTGGTACTCGCAGTAAACGAGCCGTCCGCTCTTCGGATCCCGTGCCTGTCCTGTTGCGAACACCTCGCCGTCATACCCACAGCTCGCGAAGCTATCGGCACTTGCAGCAGAAATGCCCAGTGCGAGCAGCACCAGAAACTTACGCATGTCCATCTTCACCGAAGAACCTCCGGCGCGCCAGCCAGGTGGTGAATGGCAGAAACATTACCCAAAGTATTACGAGGACGATCACCGGTAGGATCACCGGTTGGCTGAACTCGACAGTGCCATTGAGCCAGGAACCGGTCCAGTAACTGAAGGGCCCAAATATTCCGCCGAGCAGCGCGGCAAGCCAGGCACTTTTCTGCAGAAAAAACATGCTATAGCGCAGGGCTGTTGCGAAATTCACCCAAAGCAGCAGAAGCCAGGGTGGAGGAAAGGGAGAGCCACTGTCATTGACCAGCAGACCGGTGGAAAACACCACCGTATCCATTGTCACACCAGAGATCCAAATCGCCGCGACCCACAACCATTCCCTCGGTTTGTCGGCAACAACGAACAGGTGTATAAGCAGATTGGCCAGTGTAAACGTCGCAATGATCGCCACGCTGTCCACCAGCACGCAAAGGGGCCAGGCAATGTCGAACAGGACAGCATTGACGACAAAGCGCCACATCGGCCCCACCCGGCCCCGAATCTTCAGGCTGGCAGCGCTTTGCAGCGCGGCTTGGCAAATACAAACTGTGCCGTGCTGATCACACGCTCAAGGAAGCCGCCCTCGCAGTAACAGAGATAAAAATCCCACATACGAATGAAGCGGTTATCGAAACCCTGCCGCTTGACCTCCTCGATCCGGTCAAAGAACGCCTCACGCCAGGCGCTGAGGGTACGGGCGTAATGGAACGTGATGTCTTCCAGGCCCACAATCTGCATGTCCGTGTTGTCGGCAATATGGTCTGCAACCACCTGGTTTGAAGGCAGGCAGCCACCCGGGAAGATGTAACGCTGGATGAAATCCACCTGCTTGCGGTAGCGATGATAGCGCTGATCCTGAATTGTGATCGCCTGCATCACCATCAGACCATCTTCCTTCAGCAAGTGATTACACTGAGCGAAGAAATTGCGATGATAATCGTGGCCGACGGCCTCAATCATCTCGATCGACACCAGCTTGTCGTACTGCCCCTCCAGGTCACGATAATCCTTGAGTAGAAGCGTGACCTGATCTTGCAGCCCCTCCCTTGCGACCCAGGCCTTGGCGTGCTCGTACTGCTCTCGGGAGATAGTGGTGGTGGTCACGCGGCAGCCGTAGCGCTTGGCCGCATGAATGGCCATGGCACCCCAGCCAGTACCAATTTCCAGCAGGTGATCAGACGGACTCAACTGCAACTTCTGGCAGATGCGCTCCAGTTTGTGCACCGATGCTTCGGATAGGGAGGCATCCTCCCGGGGGAATATTGCCGAGGAGTACATCATGGTCTCGTCGAGAAACAGCCGGAAAAAGTCATTGCCCAGGTCATAGTGCGCAGCGATATTCTTTTTCGAGCCTCGCCGGGTGTTTGCGTTGAGGCTGTGCAGGACTTTCAAAAACGCCTTGTGCAGGAAACTCCAGCGCGAGTCCATGTTTTCCAGCAGGGCCATGTTCCCTACCATCAGGCGGATCACGTCCACCAGTGAGGGGGAACTCCACGCTCCCTGCATATAGGCCTCGCCGGAACCGACGGTGCCGTTCAACAGTACATGGGTGTAGGTAATGGGATCGTGAACCCGAATTGTTGCACAAACGTCGGCCGTCTCTTCGGCTTCACCAAACTGGTGCCGCTCGCCAGCCTCTTCCACCACGAGATGACCATGGCCGATGGTTTGCAGCTTTGCCAGCACCAGGCGCCGGGCCAGGGCAACAAGCCAGCCCTCCTTTTCAGAGAGCCCCGATAAGCCATCTGCCGGCGTGGGATTGGTCGAGCTTGCTTCAATGGATTTCATCGGCGATTTTCTCCTGCATCGGCCCGGGCGACACTCCCCGGATGTGAAAATATGGGGACGCGCTTAAGCCACAACCTGAATGCCTGCCAGTATATTGCGACGATGACTTTTACGGTCATCAGGGGATAGCGGATCAGGATTCCATTGAGCGCCGCGCCGGTGATTTCCTGGCGCCGCAGGCTCAGCGTAGCGTCAAAGACACGCCCTTTCTCTTCAAAGCTCTGTAAGTACACGGTCAACCGCTCCCCCGGGGTGACGCTGCGCCAGCGATAACCCTGCTCCAGAGGCATGAACGGTGAAACGTGAAAATTCTTGGCGAATTCGGCTTTCTGGACCGGCCCCATTTCCCGGCAGTCGAGGACATAGCTGTGACGCTCATTCCAGGGGGTGTTATGCACATCAAGCAGGATCCAGCGCACCTTCTCGCCTTTATTATCGAAACAATAATAGGTGCTGATCGGATTCATGTTGTAGCCGAAATAGCGCCAGTTTGCCAATAAACGGATAGGCCCCTCAGGCCTTTCGCCCGCTTCTTCCTCGATACGGTTCCTTACCGCCTCGTCCAGAGGTGTGCCCGGATCGCCAAAAAAATCCTCGCGGCAGTAGCGTGCTGGCGCCCATCGCCGTCGAGACCAGAGTCCCGATTGCGCAAGCACGCGATCCAGTTCCGACAGATCGAGGTACATCATGAACACCCGATAGCGAAACTGGTGCTCACGCGGCCCGAAGCGACGGTGCTGCACCCAACCACTGTAAATAGCACTCTGCATCAGAGCGTGACTCCCAGTGCCTCGCAAACCCGGAGGGCACTTTTCACCCCATCCTCATGAAAACCATTGGCCCAATAAGCACCACAGTACCAAGTATTATTCACGCCGTTCACCTTCTCCCACTCCTGTTGGGCACGCATGCCGGGGACCGAAAACTGCGGATGGGCGTATTCATAGCGTCCAATGACTTTTTCCGGATCAATTGCATCATCTGCGTTCAGGGTCACGCAATAAGTTTTTTCACTTTCAAGGCGTTGCAGGATGTTCATATTGTAAGTCAGTACCGGGAGCTGATCTCCGCTCTCCTGGAGACGGTAGTTCCAGCTGGCCCAACAACGCTGGCGACTGGGCAGTAGTCTGGTATCCGTATGCAGGACGACCGAGTTGCCGGCGTAGGGAATGGCACCGAGTATCGAACGCTCCTGCTCACTGGCATCGGACAGGCAGGCGAGGGCCTGGTCAGAGTGACACGCAAATACCACGGCGTCGAACTGGAGCCGCTCACCCGAATCCGTATGCAGCTCAACACCTTCTGCTGTGCGAATGACGGATTTGACGGGGGTCGAAAGTCGAACCCGGTCCTCGAACCCGGCAACCATCGGCTGGATATACTCACGGGATCCACCCTTGATCACCCGCCATTGCGGGCGATTGAAAATGTTCAACAAGCCATGATTGAAGAAGAACCGCACGAAGAAATCGACGGAGAAATCCCGCATCTGCGAAAGACTCGCAGACCAGATTGCGGAGCCCATGGGTACCAGGTAGCGATCACAGAACTCCGCTGAGTAGCTATTTTGTTCAAGATACTGACCGAGGGTCATCCCCTCTGCGAGACGCACTTCCTGCCAGTCCCGCACTGCTTCGCGGTTAAAGCGCAGAATGTCACGCAGCATGCGCCAGTGCCCGGGACTCAACAGATTCGAGCGCTGCCCAAACAGGCTATTGAGGTTGTTGCCGGCATATTCAAACGACTCTCTGTCAGAACAGACACTGAAGCCCATATCCGTGGGCTGGGACTCCACACCCAGCTGGTCCATGAGCTTGATGAAATTGGGATAGGTCCAGTCGTTGTAGACAATAAACCCGGTATCGATGGCAAGCTCTCTGCCCCCTTCCTGCACATCGATGGTAGCGGTGTGCCCCCCAAGTCTTTCAGCCGATTCAAAAAGCGTAATATCGTATTTCTTATTCAGGAGGTAGGCAGACGTCAGTCCAGCAATACCACTGCCCACAATCGCTATGCGCATTATGTCTTCCTTAGTGTTCGTATTCTTGTCATTCTCGGTGCACAGATGCTGAACCAGAGACTGCGGAAAAAGCCGAGGAATCGCAACGGCCAACTGAGCCGGCGCGGAAAGTCTATGATGTGCTTGCCTCGCAACAGGCCATCTTCAATGCATTCCGCTGCCGCTTCCGGGGTCATCAGGAATGGCATGTCAAAGTCATTGGACTCGGTAAGGGGGGTGTCGATAAATCCCGGCCGGATGTGCGCGACGTGCAGACAGACCCGGGATGTGTCGGCTCGAACCGAGTCGAGGAAATATCCCAGCGCCGCTTTTGATGCGCCGTAGGCTTCCGCACGGGGAAAGCCGACCACTGAGGACAGACTGCCCACCGCGGCAAACACCGGCTTCTTGCTGTGTACCAACAGCGGCAAGGCGCTGCGCAGCGTATTCACCACCCCGAAAAAATTAGCATCGAAGACCCTGCGATAACTTTCCACATCCAGCGTAAGGCCGTCGTCATATTCGCAGGTTCCGGCACATGCCAGCACCATATCCAGGTGGTCTGTCAGGCTGGCCAGACGATCTGCCGCCTCCTCCATGGCGGCATCATCCCCCACATCACAATCGAGGACACGAATGTGCTTGGGGGCGGCCTTCTGCAACTCGAGCAAACTGTCCCTGCCGCGGCTGCTGACAATGACGAAGTTGTTGTTTCTGGCTAGACGCAGGGCGAGCGCCCGGCCGATGCCGGAGCTGGCCCCGGTAATCCAGATAGTCTTGTCGCGAATCGCTCCCATTACTCAGCTCCCCGCGCCGCCGAGGCGCTTCTTGACACCGCGCACCACAGACCCGAGCAGGGGCACCTGCTCGTAGACCATGGCACCCAAATCGTAGAAATCCTCGTGATAGTAAACTCGATCCCCGAAGCGCAGCAGGCTGCAACCACGCAGGCTCAACGCCTGACCGCCCTTGAGCTGACGATGGGTAAAATGCATGTACCAGGGAAGGCAGGCGCAGCCGTCAGAAATGACCGAATGGTCAAACTCAAACCGGCAGCTGGTGAGGCCACCACTCATGCCGGCAAAGTAGCGCTTCAATGCCGGCAACCCCTCCACTCGATGCACGGGGTCACAGAAAATGACATCACTGTCGTAGAGGTTGTCGAGTAGCGACGGATCGCCGGCGACGGCGGCAAAGTCGCTGTAATAGTGCTGTAAATCTGCGATAAGCCCGCTCATGTTCTCCCTGACTTCCATTGTGCTTGATTTGGGGACTTGTACGCCCTCTCGGCGGGGCCGGATTCACAGGGGCGGCATCGGATTCAGCATATGGCCTCTGAGCACAAAAAAGCCATATAAATGTCGTACCTGAGAGATCTACTTGCCGCCCACCGCCGTACAGAGTGTTCGAACAAGTATCAAAAGACAGTTACCATGGCGCAAGTGACATCGATAACAAGGGCGGAGAACTCCGTGGAAGTCCCCCAGAATCGCAACGACGACTGGAGCCAATTACTCGTTCGGGTCGGCAGGGAGCAGGACCGAAAGGCGTTTGAAAGCCTCTTTCGCCACTTTGCGCCCCTGATCAAAGGCTTTCATTACAGCCGCAACACCCAGGCGTTCAGCCCCGAGGCAGCCGACGAACTGGTTCAGGAGGTGATGATCCGGGTCTGGCGCAAAGCCCCGAGCTTCGATCCTTCCAGGGCCTCCGCCAACACCTGGGTGTACACGATCATGCGTAACTGTCGTATCGATATGCTCCGGCGTAACAATCGCCGACAGGATTCCGATAGCAGTGACGTCGATGTAGACGATATCTGGGATGACACTGCGGACACGCAGCCGCTGCTATTCCTACAGCGAAAGCGAGGGGAAGAAGCTGTCGCAGAAGGTCTGGCGAGCCTGCCGCCGGAACAGAGTCACGTGCTTGAAAAGGCATATATGGAAGGAAAGTCACACAGTGAGATATCCGCCGAACTGGGCTTACCCCTCGGCACCGTAAAGTCACGGGTGCGACTGGCACTCAAGAAGTTGCAGGCAAGAATGAGCAAGTAGGTGGAATATGATTCGTCATCATCCTGACAATAACATGCTGCTGGAATACAGTTCAGGCTCCCTGCCTTGGGCCATGAGCCTGGCCGTGTCAGCTCATTTGCAGCTCTGCCCCCAGTGCCGCCAGCAACGTGAGAGCCTCAATGATATCGGCGGCGCGCTGCTGAGCGAGTCTGCTCCGCAGACCATCGACACAGACGCATTTTCCAAGCTGATGGGTCGCATTGATGCGGCAGAGCAACAGACCAGGGAAGAAGAGCGCCTGGCCGGGGAAATGGGCGAGCCCACTGCGCGTCCGCAGCGCCCCGTGCGTCACACGGACCCTATCCTGTCTGACCTGCCGAAGGTCATACGCAAACTCATCAGCCGCAGAGAGCCCCTGAAGTGGAAGCGGGTATCCAATGCCCTGCGCACTTCCCGCCTGACCACCGGACAGGACCGCTACGAGGTAGCCTTCCAGCGCATTTGTCGGGGCGGCCAGGTAGCCGAGCACGATCACCGTGGCCGGGAAGTGACTGTGGTTCTGGTTGGCAGTTTTTCCGATGCCGACGGCGTTTACCGCCGCGGTGACTTCCTGGTGCGCGAACCCGGGGACGTTCATCGCCCCATCGCCACCCAGGACCAGGAATGCCTGTGCCTGTCGGTGGTAGAGGCACCGGTCAAGGTTACCGGCCTGCTCGGCTGGCTGGTCAACCCGTTCCTCTCTTTCCGGCCCGCCTGAGGCCGGATCAACCGCAAGGGTGAGTGAACCCGAAGGTGAATAAAAAAGGGCCGGTCAAACCGGCCCTTTTTTATGCACGACAGTAAACTCAGCTGTGAGCCGCGAATGCCGCCTCTTGCGTTTCGGGCTTTCGTGGCCTGACGACCTGCCTCTTCGCCGATGCACTCACCATTCTGGGGGAGCCGCCCGAGCCGGTGAAGCTTTCCAGCAGCTCCTTCCAGCGGCTCCGCAGCTCCTCCATTTTCCCCTGGCGAACGTGGCCATATCCACGAACCCGCTGCGGCAGGGACAGAAGCTCCAGAGCCAACTCCTGATTCTCGCGGTTCAGCCCGGCCGCCACGGACTCTATCGCGCCTTCCACCTCCCGGGCCCAGGCACGTTCAGCACGTCGCTCGGCGGTGTAGCCGAATAGATCAAACGGCGTTCCCCTCAAGACCTTGCCCCTGGCGAGTACCGGCAGCAGCCGGGTCAGCCAGGGACCCAGTACCAGCTTGCGAATGCGGCCACTGCTGTCCGGTCGCGCCAGCAAAGGTGGTGCCATATGGAATTTCAATCGGTAACTGCCAGTGAAAGTGTCGGCAAGCTGTCGACGGAAATCCTCGCCACTGTAAAGACGGGCCACCTCGTACTCGTCCTTGTAGGCCATCGCCTTGAACAGGCTTCTGGCCGCTTCCCGGCTCAGGGTGCCGGGCGCAAGCCCGGCGAGACTTTCCGCGCCCTGCAACTTTCCAATGGTTTGGCGAAACCGCTCAGCATAGGCACTGTTCTGATACTGCGCCAACTCCCCAGCCAGGCGGTCAACCAGCGCCGACGGCGACTCCTCCGGCTCTACAATCTGGACTGGCTGCGCCGGCGTGAGCAGGGCTTTCACCGCGTCGGGGTTGGCGACAAGGAGCCGCCCGGCCCGGAAAGCGCGCAGGTTACTCTCCACCGCCACACCGTTCAGTTCGATCGCCCGCTCCAGCGCCGCCTCACTGATAGGCAGCAGGCCCTGCTGGCAGGCGTAGCCCAGCAGCAGCAGGTTGGAAGCGACGGTATCGCCGAACAGGGCCTGGGCATAGCGGTTGGCATCGAATGCGAAATAGTCGCGGCTGAGCGACTCGATACTTTCCTGTGTCGCATCTGCCGGGAAGGCCAGTTCGTTGTCCCGAATAAAGGCCGCGACCGGCACCTCGGCGGTATTGACCACCGCGCGCAGATTGCCGACGGCGAACTTCGCCCGCTGCGAAGCCGCAGTCACCATGTCGCAGCCCAGCAGGACATCTGCTGCACCATCGCGAATACGGGCAGTGGTGATACTCTCGGGGCGGTCTGCCACCTTCACGTGGGCGACCACAGCTCCGTTCTTCTGCGACAGGCCAGTGAAGTAGAGGGTGGTTGAACCTTTCTCCTCCAGGTGCGCCGCCATTCCCAGCAGTGCCGCAACAGTCAGCACTCCACTGCCGCCAATACCACCGACGAGAATACTCTGCGGCGCATCCAGGCCCGTCTGTGGTGCTGGTGGCAGATTGGCAATCTCCGCATCGAGGGACTGTGCAAGGGCATCCACCGGCGGCTTGCGCAACTCGCCACCCTCGACACTGACAAAGCTCGGGCAGAAGCCATCGGCACAGCGCATGTCCTTGTTGCAGCTGGACTGATTGATCTGGCGCTTGCGGCCATAAGGGGTTTCCAGAGGTTCCACCGCAATGCAACTGGACTGAACGCTGCAATCCCCACATCCCTCGCAGACCCGATGATTGATCAACAGCCGGGTGTTCGGGTTTTCCATCAAACCCTTTTTGCGCCGGCGCCGCTTCTCCGCTGCACAGACCTGTTCGTAGATTATCGCGGTTACCCCGGGGGTCTCCCGCAGGCGCAGCTGAACGGCATCCAGCTCCGAGCGCGGCAGAATTTCCACTGAGGACGGTAGCTCGTCACGGTGCTGGTACCAGTATTCCGGTTGTTCACTCAGCAAGACGACGGTGCCGACACCTTCGGCCACCAACTGAGCAGCGACACTTGGTGCGCTCACCTCACCGTCGGCAGGCTGTCCGCCGGTCATGGCCACGGCATCATTCAGCAGAATCTTGTAGGTGATGTTCACCTTGCTGGCGACAGCCTGGCGAATGGCGAGGATGCCGGAGTGGTTGTAGGTGCCGTCACCCATATTCTGGAAAATATGCTCCGCACTGGAGAAACGGTGCAGGCCAACCCACTGTGCACCCTCGCCGCCCATATGGGAGTAAGTATCCGTGCGCAGTCCCTTACCCAACGCCATGATATGGCAACCAATACCAGCACTGCCCAGACTCCCCTCTGGCAGTTTGGTCGAGGTGTTGTGGGGGCAACCGGCACAGAACACCGGCTCCCGGGCCAGCAATCCGCTGGCCTTTTCGGCAGTCGCTCTGCCCAGTTTCTGCGCCTCTGGCAGCAGCTTCGCCGCAAGCTCGGTGTTTCCCAGCCAGCGGGCGATGGCTTTAGCCACCTGATCCGGGCCAAAGCCCCAGATCGCCGGCAACAGGTCGTTACCGGCCAGATCTTTTTTACCCACGACTTTGGGCCGCTCGCCATCGGGCCAGTCGTACATCAGCTTCTTCAGCTGGTCTTCCACCAGTGGGCGCTTCTCTTCGACCACCAGCAGGCGCTCCATTCCGGCGGCGAACTCGCGCATACCACGCGGCTCCAGCGGCCAGCTCATGGCAACTTTGTAGATGGAAATGCCGGCCCGCTGCAGGTCCGCTTCCGTCAGTTTCAGCAGGTGCAAGGCCTCCAGCAGGTCGCCGTGTGCCTTGCCCACAGTGACGATACCGAAGCGCTTGCGCGGCGCATCCAACACGGTCCTGTCGAGGCGATTGGCATAGGCAAACGCCTGTGCTGCCGGCAGCCGCTCTTCCAGCATGCGACGCTCGTACTCGAGCCGCTCCGCCGGCCAGTTCAGGTGTGGGTCGTAGTTGAGGCCATGCGCGGGGATGGGGAAATCCGCGGGGACCTGGAAATTCGGCAGCCCCGGCACCTGCAGGGAAGCGCCGCTCTCGACCGTCTCGGTGATGGTCTTGAAACCTACCCAGAGCCCGCTGAAGCGGGACAGGGCGATACCCGCCAGACCGAGAGTCAGGTACTCCTCAATAGAGGCAGGAAACAGCAGCGGCATCATCACCGACTCGAAGATCTGGTCGGTGTTGTGGGAAAACATGGAGGACTCTGCAGTATGGTCGTCACCACACAGCGCAAGCACACCGCCGTGGCGGGATGTACCCTGGACATTGGCCTGGCGGAAAACGTCGGCTGTGCGATCTACCCCGTGGCCCTTTCCGTACCAGATGGAGAAGACACCGTCCCGGGTCGCTTGCTGGCGATAATGATCCAGCAGCTGGGTACCCCAGATATTGGTGGCACCCAGATCTTCATTTACGCCGGGCTCAAAATGAATGTCACGCTCGGCCAGCAGAGCCTTGTGGCGCCAGAGGGATTGATCGTAGCCGCCCAGGGGGGAGCCGCGGTAGCCGGAAATAAAACCTGCAGTATTCAGGCCCGCCAGCTCATCCAGCCGTTTCTGCATCAGCGGCAACCGCACCAGCGCATCAATTCCGGTGAGGAAGACACGACCGGAATCCCGGGTAAAGGCCGCTTTCAGGGAGTATTCACGATCAAAACCCAGCTCCTGATCGCTCTCTACCATCGCCATGGAGTCACCTGCTTATGATTATTGCTCTGGGCAAAAAAGTACCACCGGGGAGAGAGGCAGGTCATACCAAATTAGGGCGGCATGAGGCATAATTCAGGCACAAGTCACCAATTAAATTCTTGATCCGGCAACAAATCACCATGGTTCAGCCAGATGGTGACAGCCGTGCCACCTGACAGTTGCGACCGGGAGCGAGGGACAGGAGGCCGAATCAGCGTGGACTGGATTGCAAATCCAGTCATCCGGCGGCATGGGTATGACGAGAAAACCGATTACAACGACAAACGAGCCAGAGAGAAAAGCGAGTTCTAGTATGGCCTATACACTGGACGCCATTGACAAGAAGATCCTGGAGATCCTCCAGGAGGATGCCACCATCCCCAACATCGAGCTGGCTGAGAAGGTGTGCCTGTCCCCCTCCCCCTGCTCCCGCCGGGTAAAGAACCTGCACGAACAGGGGTTCATCAAGCGCGCAGTCACCCTGCTGGAACCCCAGAAAGTGGGACTGCCGGTAAGCGTATTTATCCAGGTGACCCTCAACCACCAGGTAAAGAAAGAACTGCAGGATTTTGAGTCCGTCATCGGCCAGTGGCCTGAGGTGATGGAGTGCTACCTGATGACCGGCGATTTTGATTACCTGCTCCGGGTGGTGGTGCCCAACCTGCAGGCCTATCAGGAGTTCCTGGACAAGAAACTTACCGAGCTGCCGGGCATCGACCACATCAAGAGCAGTTTCTCTCTCAAGCAGGTGCGCTACCGTACAGAGCTGCCGCTGGAGCAGCTGCTCGAACAGCCCTGAGAACGCAGGCCCGCCCGACGAGTTTTCTGGCCGGGCCCGAAAAGTACTCCAGACTCACTCCCTCATTCCCCGATCGGCGCCCTGCACATCTGGTGTCGTGATTAGCGACGAAAAAAGCTGAGCAGCAGACTCAGCACCACACTGAGTATGATCATGGACGTAATGGGGATAAATACCCGACTGCGCTCGGACTCAATGCGGATATCTCCGGGTAGACGCCCGAACCAGTTGAATAGCCAGGGGGCATAGTGCAGCAACACACCAACTGCCAGTAATAACGCCCCCGCGATGATGAACCAACGCGCCATCGTAATTCCCTGCCTCCTCTCCAGTTCCGCCTCAATCAAGCCTCCGCTATAGACGCCAGAGCCTTCCACCTCTGCATGAGAGAGGCTGAGCTTGATCTGCCGACCAAAAGACACCCCAGTAACTATCGGGTACAGTATCCCGCAGATCAAAAAAAAGGCTAATGACTATGGATCTATCCCGTCAATTGAGAACTGTCGCGCTCGCGGTCGGACTCATCCTCCCCTCCGCAGACGTCCTGTCAGCCACCCTGATGCACAACATCAACGGCTATCACACAACAGAAAAAGCTCTCGAGCAATTCGATGCGATCGCCTTTGATCAGGGCAAGGTGCTGGCCACCGGCGACTATGGCGCACTGGTTAAGCGGTACCCGAAAGCCAAAAAGATCGACGGCAAGGGTCGCACGCTGCTGCCCGGCCTGATTGACGCCCACGGACATGTGCTGGCGCAGGGCCAGCTGGAGAGCCAGATCGAGCTCCGTGACCTGGGCCTGGAAGAAACACTGGCAGCGATCAAGAAGTACTCAAGCCAACTGCAGCCAGGGCAGTGGCTCCAGGGGCGGGGCTGGAACCAGGTGCTCTGGCCAGGAAAAGACTTCCCCACCCGCGAGCAGCTGGACGCGCTGGAGATCGACCACCCGATCTGGTTGCGCCGCATCGATGGCCACGCCGGCTGGGCGAATAGCAAGGCGCTGCAACTGGCCGGGATTGACCGCATGACAAAGGCGCCGGAGGGCGGCGAAATTCACCGACTGGACAGCGGTGAACCCAGTGGGGTGCTGATCGATAACGCCATGGCGCTGGTTGAACAGGCCATTCCGGCACCTTCCCTGCAGGAGAAAAAAGCGGCGCTGACACAGGCTTTCGAACTGGCATTGTCCCTCGGGCTGACCGGTATCCATGATGCGGGCATCGATTCCGGGACACTGAAAGCTTATCGGCAACTGGCTGAGGAGGAAGCTATTCCGCTTCGGCTCTACCCGATGATCTCGGCGGCAGAAAAAGACCTGCCACAGCTGCTGGACGCTGGACATATTGGCAGCCCAGAGGATCGCCTTTACGTACGCAGCATCAAGCTCTACACCGACGGCGCACTCGGCAGTCGTGGTGCGGCGCTGCTTGAGCCCTATCACGACAGACCGAAAGAAACCGGTCTGCTGCTCTATCCCGAGAGCGAGATTCTCTCGCTGCTCAAGCTGGCCACAGACAACGGCTTTCAGGTCAATATCCACGCGATCGGTGACCGCGCCAACCAGCTCGTCCTGGATCACCTGGAAACCCTCAACGACAACAAGGATCAAAAGCCTTTCCGTCACCGGGTCGAGCACGCCCAGGTATTGCGAGTTGCGGACATTACCCGCTTCCCCGAGCTCAACCTGATCGCCTCTATGCAACCCACCCACGCCACCAGCGACAAAAACATGGCCGGGGATCGACTTGGCAACGCACGCCTTGAGGGCGCTTACGCCTGGAGGAAGTTCCTCGATCAGGGCACCCGTATCGCCGCTGGCTCGGATTTTCCGGTGGAGCCGGTCAATCCCCTGTTCGGCATCCACGCAGCGGTGACCCGCCGTGACCGCAGTGGGCAACCTGCGGACGGCTGGCGCACGAAGGAGGCCATGACACTTGAGGAAGCACTGCGGGCCTTTACCCTCGACGCCGCCTATGCCAGCCATCAGGAACAGATCATCGGCAATTTGGAGCCCGGAAAGTACGCTGATTTTATCCTGCTGGACGGCAATATATTCTCCATCGATCCACAACAGATCTGGCAGGTCAAAGTAGAGGAAACCTGGGTTGAGGGGGATCGGATATACACGCGCGGGCAGTAACCGCCTGGACCATAATTAAAAAGGCCGCGATGCTTTCACATCGCGGCCCTTTTTTATGCCGTTTTCCCGGGCAGTATCGTCGCCAGGAAAAGCCGACTGTCAGTCCTTGACGGCAATAGTGGTCTCTTTGGCTTCGGACTTTTCCTCCGGCACCGGGAAACCACGATCACGCATCAGCGCACCGATCTGCGCATCGCGGCCGCGGAAAGCGCGGTAGGCGTCGGCCGGGTCGACGGCGTTACGCGGTGCAAACAGGTGCTTGACCAGCTTGTCCGCCACTTCCGGATCGTAGAAGCCACCCTCGGCTTCGGCGAAAGCCTCTGCCGCATCGGAGGTCAGTACGTCTGCCCACATGTAGCCGTAGTAACCAGCGGAGTAACCCTCACCGGAGAAGATATGGCCGAAGTGCGGGGTGCGGTGACGCATAACCAGCTCGTCCGGCATACCCAGCTTTTCCAGGGTCTCGCGCTCAAACTTGTCCGGGTCGATGCCTTCCGGATCCGCTGTGTGGAACTTCATGTCCACCAGTGCGGATGCCAGGTACTCGGTAGTGGCGAAGCCCTGGTTGAACTTGGAAGCCTTCTTGATCTTGGCCACCAGCGCTTCGGGGATCGGCTCACCGGTCTTGTAGTGGACCAGGTAGTTGTCGATCACCTCATCGGTGGACAGCCAGCGCTCCAGCAGCTGCGACTGGAACTCGGTGTAGTCGCGCACACCGCCGTTCAGGGTCGGGTAAGTGACGTTGGATGCCAGGAAGTGCAGCGCGTGGCCGAACTCATGGAAGAAGGTGGACGCATCGTCCCAGCTCACCAGCACTGGCTCGCCCGGGGCACCCTTGATGAAGTTGGAGTTGTTGGAAGACAGTACGTTGGTCTTGCCATCGAAAGTGGTGTGATCGCGATACATGGTCGCCCAAGCACCAGAACGCTTACCGGCACGGGCAAAGGGATCCAGGTACCAGAGGCCGATATGCTCACCGGAAGTCTTGTCGGTCACTTCCCAGACTTTCACGTCTTCATGGAAGACCGGCACACTGCCCTCCTCTACCGGACTGAACTCAAAGTTAAACAGCTCACCGGCAACGTAAAACATCGCCTCACGCAGCTTGTCCAGCTGCAGGTACTGCTTCACCTCGTCGGAGTTCAGGTCGTACTTGGCCTTGCGCACTTTCTCGGCGTAGTAACGGTAATCCCACGGCTTGATGGTGATATCCGCACCTTCCTCGTCCGCCAGGGCCTGCATATCCGCAACTTCTTCCTCGACACGGGCCACTGCTGCCGGCCAAACGGCCTCCATCAGTTCCATGGCGCGCTCGGGGGTCTTGGCCATACGGTCCTGCAGACGCCACTGGGCGTAGTTGTCGAAGCCCAGCAGTTCAACACGCTCGTCGCGGAGCTTCAGGATTTCGGCAATGATCGCGTTGTTGTCATGCTCGCCGCCGTTGTCACCACGGCTGTAGTAGTTGTTCCAGACTTTCTCGCGCAGCTCGCGGTTGTCGGAGTAAGTCAGGAACGGGTCCATGGAAGAGCGGGTATTGGTAATGGCGTAATTGCCCTTCTGGCCCTTCTCTTCCGCCAGTGCCGCAGCCGCATTGACAAAGGACTCCGGCAGGCCGCTCAGCTGATCGCTGCGCAGGAACAGGGTGTAACCCTCCTCATCCGCCAGCACATTGTTGGCAAACTTGGTGTGCAGTTCAGCCAGGCGCTTGTTGATCTCGGCGTAACGCTCCTTGGCCTCACCCTTCAGGGTCGCACCATTGTTGGCGAACTGGTTGTAGATCAGCTCGACAACACGCTTCTGCTCGGCATCCAGATCGGAAGCTTCACGGGCGTCATAGACGGCCTTGACCCGCTGGAACAGAGCGTCGTTCTGGATGATTTTGGACTGGAAAGAGGCCAGCTTCGGTGCCAGCTCGCCCTGCACCTCGCGGAACTCCGGGGAGGACATATTGGCTGCCCAGATACCGTAGTACGAGAACACTCGGTCCAGCTCGGCGCCGCTGCGCTCCAGCTCGGCGATGGTGTTGGCGAAGGTGGCCGGTTCCGGATTTGCTGCAATGGCGTCGATCTCGCGCAGGTTTTCTGCCATGGCGAATTCCATCGCCGGCTTCAGGTCCTCAACACGCATCTTGTCGAACGCCGGCACACCGCCATAGGGGCCAGTCCACTCGGCCAACAGCGGATTGCTGGCGACCACGGAGCCCTTGGCATCGGCGGTAGCGCTCGCCTGGACCTGCATCTTGTCGTCCGCAGACGGGGCCTGCGCGGCCTCCTTGCTACAACCCGCGGCAGCGGCCATGGCTGCGGCTACGGAAAGCGCGATCAGTGATTGGCGCATCGGCTAATTCCTCTCTCTTGTTAGAATACCGTCACATGTAAACCCCCGAGTTTAACCGGATTTTTGCGCCAACTGCCATTAAGCAGGACCCGCTCCCCCTTTCTACAGTCCAAAACGACACTTTTTCAGGATGACTCCCCCTGTGCTGGTGAACAATTGCGCGGGAGGGTTCTTTTGTTAGTAATTGCGCCATTTGATAACGACTTATTAAGGGGTTAAATAAACCACCTGGCAATACTGGTCGCGTAATGACCAGTTCAGGGACGGTGTAGCACCAGTGTCCGGCGAGACCAGGACCGGTCGTTGCGCTGCAGGATCGTAAAAGTCCCAGGATCTGCGTCCACCACTCGGCCCCGGCAAAGCTCGCTCCCGGCGAAACCCGCATATGCCTGACGTACCCGGATAGCAGGTGCCTCCTCGCAAAAAGGCGCTCGCGTGCATAAACGGAGGCCGGGTCAGGACCTGCGCTTGAGCCAATCGAAGAGGTTCACATACTGATCGACAATCACCGCGCGGCTGAAGTGCTTGCGGTAGTGGGACTGGGCCGCTTCTGACAATTGCTTCCGCCCCGCGTCATCGGCGATCAGGCCGTTGATTGTCTCCGCCAGGGGCCCCGGTTGATCCACTGGGGTGATAATGCCGGTGACACCCGGCTCGATTAACTCCCCCGGGCCCTGCGAGTCCGTCGCAATCACGGGGCAACCGTGGGCCCAGGATTCCATAATCACAGAACCCAGCCCCTCGTGCCGCGAAGGACAGATAAACATATCAGCAGTCCGCATCAATGCGGTCACTTCGGATCGCCAGCCGAGGAAGCGCACACGCTCGCGGAGCCCGAGCTGCCGGCACAATTCCTTCAGCGAATCTTCCTCCGGTCCGGCACCGGCCAGCCAGAGAATGGCGTCAGGCACCTTTTCCAGTGCCTGCAACAAAGTATCGAACCCCTTGTTTGGATGAAGGCGACCAGCGGCGAGCAGTAATGGACGATCAGCAGGGGTATTGAAACTGTCGCGCGGCAGAGGCTGCACCTCCGCCTCATCCGCAAAATTGGGGATATGGAAAACACGATCAGCCGGCATCCCTCCACGGACCAGGTAATCGCATATCCCACGGGAAATACCAAGCCAGTAATCACAATGCCGGTAATATTTAAGGTTGTAGTAGTGCCCGAGGCGACTGACGAGGGTGTAATCCCCCTTCGGGGTCAGCTTGCTGGCACGACTCATCCAGCTGAGAACAATGTCTGGCCGGAAGGCGCGCAACGCTCGCCGGAATCGGAAACGATCCACCTGGTTGAGTGGGCCACCAAAGCGGAAGCCTTCCGCCGTAACACCGCCACTTTTCAGTGACTGGAGACGATGCTCATGGCCGCGGATAAAGGCTTTCTGGGTAATGGTACCGGTCTGCTGCAGACCCGTTGCCAGGCGCGCAAAGAAATTCTCAGCCCCGCCCTGGTAGGCGCCGGCAAGGGTCTGGGCGACCCGCAGTGATTCCGTATCAGTAGCCATAATGATTTCCGTATCATTGGGAGGACAAGCCATCATGCATCAGCAACCCGTGATATCCGGGAAAGCTGGCCAAGTGCCTCTGACCGAGCAACGTCTGGATGCGCTCGTGCATAACGGCAATTTTCTTTTCAATTTTTCTTCGCTGTACCAGAGGTGGTAGGAGCCGCATGGGCAGCAGTCCGGGGCTGCCCAACCCATCGATCACCACTAGCCGTTTTATCCTGCCCTGACTGTCCCGCTGGACCACGATATTGTGAAGCAGCAGATGCCTTGAGGGCACAAGGTTGTTCATCCAGAACTGACCCAGCTCCCCTACCGCCTGGCGGCACTCTTCAGTGAAGCCCTCGTCCCAGATGACTTTTTTCAGTGTCTGGGAGATAGCCCCGCTGTCATCCCTGACCAACTGTGAAACAAGCCCCCGCCCCATGTCGGTGTCGACAAAGCCATAGCACTGACTGACATGCAGGAATACAAGCTCACCGTATCGCGCCTGCAGGGATGCCATCACCCTTGCCTCCTCGAGATTGTCGTCGAACGAGGAAAGCGGCTTCAGGTTCTTGGGAAACCCCTTCTTGCGACGGCGATCCGCCAGGGTGAAATCCGGTCGCCGAACCTTGATGCAAAGCCCATCATCCCCGGGGTGCACGTAGCAAAGTCGATTACCGCCCCGAGCGAATGGTTTTTCAGCGGCCAGGTAGATGGTCATTAGCTGGCTCCAGCCGGTATCGTGTCGCGGGCCCACACATATTCGTGCGAATATGGCTGCAGTAGAGAGGCCTCGACAATATATTGCGCATACAGCCGTGAATTGATTTCTTTGTGGAAGAAATCCCGGGCCCGCGCAGCCCAGGAGCGACGTTTGGCATCGTCATTGTGGAACTCGCGCACCTTGCGCAACAGGTCTTCCTGATCCTCAAAATAGACAACGGATTCCGCAGGCAACAATTCGTCAAAACGCGGGCTGCTGTGCGTGAACTGGAGAATACCGTTACCTGCCAACTGTGCCATGCGGGCTGAGGAGTACCAGTAATGCCCCTCCTGGCGATTCAGGTTGAGCCCCATACGCGTGTTAGCCAGGGCCCGGTCGTAATCCCGCCCCCAGACCGGCGGCTCCCCGAAACTGCCATACGTTCTGAAGTTGAGCTCACCTTGCAGGGATTGTTTAAGCCACTTTACCAGCTCAAGCCGTTGGGTCAGGTTGGTACTGTTACTGCAGAAGAGGAGGTCCGTTTCAAGGTCCGTTCTACCAGCGTTGTTCATGCCTTCCTTTGCCGGGTCAACCGGGTTGGGCATGTGGTAGATCCTCGCCCCGAGACCTTCAAACTGAGTCAGCTCCGGACGTCCAGTTGAGACAAAGACAGCATCCGCAACACGGGCACGGTGCTTGATCCGCTCCACATTGCTGGGTACAAACAGGGGGTCGTTATTGCAGTGAGCGATGGTTACGGAGGAATTGCGCTTGCGAATCTCAGCCAGCGTTTCATTGCTGATCATGTCGCAATGCCCGGCGATCACCAGATCGGGCTCTACCGCCTCCACCGTTTCCAGAAGTCGACGATTGGCTTTGGCCTTGCCCAGGTCGCGAATCCCAAGCGGCGCCTCAAAAGCGGCCACATCACGGTCACTAAAAGTGTGGACGAAATGATCGTTCTTGATCAGGCCATTGGTAAGCTTCTGGGCCCAACTGATCCGTGTCTTGCCATACCGGCGAAGTTGTTGGTACGCGATGTGGAGTACGCGCATAAACCGTGATCCCTATACGGCTGAAAGTGCAATCCTTGGGCTGATTTAACCGGATTCTTGCGCGAAATGCCACCTGCCGCCCGGCGCTTACCCTCCCCCACCTGGCGAGAGCCAACTAATGGCGCTTAACACCACAAAGGGTTAGCTACGAAAAGAAATCAATCAGCTTGATAACGACTTATTAGGATATTTAAAAAAAAGGGTAATGTTGAAATCATGGGCACGCTGCCGCGATGACACTAGCCAGCGCCTGACTGCCCGAATTGCGCTTGTAACACAGCCGTTGGGGTAATGGCAGCGATGGGCTTCAGAGGCGCGGGACGCGGCGGTCTTCGATCAGGGTGCCGGACTGCAGCAATTCCCCTTCGTGGCCGGATTCACGCCAGGGCTCGCGCAGAGCCTCGCCCACCCACTCGTCCATCGCGGGCAACTGGAGCAGACGCTGGGCATAGGCCGCTGCGCCTTCGGGTAGGGGGAGACCAAAGCCCTTCACCCGCAGAGCCACCGGAGCGAAAAAAGCATCCACCGCGGTAAACTGATCGCCCGCGAGGAAGGGACCTCCAAACCGTTGCAGACCCTGCTGCCAGAGTTCAGCGATACGATGCAGATCCTTCTGCAGTGCGGGAGTCTGCGCATCCAATGAGACGGTGGCACCACAGTTCATCGGGCACTGCTCGCGGAGGGCGGCAAAGCCGGAATGCATCTCTGCCGTCGCACAGCGAGCCCAGGCACGGGCCACGGCGGACTGGGGCCACACCTGCGGATAGCGCTCGGCAATATATTCAACGATTGCCAGAGAGTCCCATACCGTGACATCACCATCCTCGAGGCAGGGCACCAGGCCATTCGGGGCAAAGTTACGGAACTTCTCCCAGCTGTTTCCTTCGTCGAACGGCACCAGTTGCTCGTCAAAAGGAATACTCAGCTGGCGGAGCAGGATCCACGGCCGCAAAGACCACGACGAGTAGTTCTTGTTGCCAATGAAAAGCCGGTACATATCCCCTCCCCCGCCAGGATCACGTTTTACAGTTTCAGGAAGTCCGCCCGCTGCGCAACCAGTCCGATACCCGGAAAGCCAACTCCAGTACCTGGTCGGCGTTCAGGCGCGGGTCGCACTGCGTTTCATAACAGGTGGCGAGATCCTCCTCGGAAATTTTCCAGGCACCCCCAGTACACTCGGTGACATGCTGACCGGTCATCTCCAGGTGAATACCGCCGGGGTGGCTTCCCTCGGCGCGATGCACGGCGAAGAAATCGCGAATCTCCCGCAGGATCTTGTCGAAATCACGGGTCTTATAACCACTGCTGGCCTTCACCGTATTGCCGTGCATGGGATCAGCACTCCAGACCACCTTGCGCCCCTCTCTCTGCACCGCCTGTACCAGGGCTGGCAGCTTATCACCCAGGGTATCGGCGCCCATGCGGGTAATCAGGGTGAGTCGCCCGGCTTCATTAGCGGGGTTGAGACGGTCGATCAGGCGCAGCAGCTCATCCGGTTGCATGCCCGGGCCCACCTTCACACCGATGGGATTCCAGACACCCGACAGGAACTCTACATGGGCGCCGTCGAGCTGTCGGGTCCGCTCACCAATCCACAGCATATGGGCAGAGCAGTCGTACCACTTGCCGGTCTGGCTGTCGGTACGGGTGAGCGCCTGTTCGTATTCCAGTAACAGCGCTTCATGGGAGGTGTAGAGCACCGTCTCGCGGATCGCCGGGGTATTCTCCGAAGTCACTCCACAAACGGCCATGAACTCCAAAGCGTCCTGAAGGCGCTCGGCCAGCTGGGCGTAATTTTCCCGCTGGGGATTGTTTTCCAGGAAGCTCAGGTTCCAGCCATGCACCTGGTGGAGGTCGGCGAGGCCGCCCTGCGCGAACGCACGAAGCAGGTTCAGGGTGGCGGCCGACTGGTTGTAGGCAGTGAGCATGCGCTGTGGGTCAGGGCGCCGTGCTGCATCTGTGAAATCGATGCCATTGATGATATCGCCGCGGTAACTGGGCAACTCCACGCCACCGACGGTCTCCGTATCTGCCGAGCGGGGCTTGGCATACTGCCCCGCCATACGCGCCACCTTCACTACCGGCAGGTTACCGGCAAAGGTCAGCACAACCGCCATCTGCAGAAGCACCTTGAAGGTGTCGCGAATGCGGTTTGCGTTGAAATCCGCGAAAGATTCCGCGCAGTCCCCTCCCTGCAACAGGAAGGCCTTGCCCTCTGCTACCTGTGCCAGCTGGCGACGCAGATCCCTCGCCTCCTGGGCAAATACCAGCGGCGGATAGCCTGACAGCTCGTTGCGAACCTGCTCAACACGCTCTGGTGATTCGTAAGCTGGCTGCTGACGGGCTTCCAGTTCCCGCCAGCTCGCGGGGGCCCAGTTTTTCGCAGCATTTGACACGGGTTGCGTACCTCAAAATTCCATTTGGTTGCCAGTAAAAGAAAAATCCCGGCCAAATTGCACGGGACTTTTCCAGGTGTTTGACTGCGGGCTGATCTGCCCGCACTGGTGATTGTAACCCGCGATGGGAACAATCAGAGAACGGCAGCCACCGCCTTACAGAAGTATTCCATATTGCCCTGACTGAGGCCGGCAATACTGATTCGGCTGGAGTCCACCATGTAGATGGAGTATTCATCCTGCAGCTGCTGGACCTGTTCAGCGGAAATACCCAGGAACGAGAACATACCCTTCTGACGCTGGATAAACGAGAAATCCCCCGGTGCGCCGGCCGCAGCCAGGTTTTCCACCACTCCGGTGCGCAGGCTGTTGATCCGCTCACGCATCTCGGTCAGCTCCGCCTCCCAGTTTGCGCGCAGGCCGGCATCCGTAAGGATGGATTCCACAATCGCGGCACCGTGGGACGGTGGCATCGAGTAGTTGCCACGCACTACATTCAGCAGCTGGCTCTGACCATTATCGGCGGCCGCTGCATCGTTGTAGATCGCCAGCGCCATGCCGACACGTTCCCGGTAGAGTCCGAAATTCTTCGAGCAGGAGACCGCCAGCAGCATTTCCGGAACAGATTCAGCCATCAAACGCAGCCCCCAGGCATCATCGCTGAGGCTGTCACCGAAGCCCTGGTAGGCCATATCAATAAACGGTGTGAAGCCCTGCTTCTGCGCCATCTCGACAATGACTTTCCACTGGTCACGACTCAGGTCGGCACCACAGGGGTTGTGACAGCAGGCGTGCAGGAGAACCAGGTCACCTTCACCAACGCCTTTGAGAGTCTCCACCATCTCATCAAAACGGAGACTGCTGCTCGCACGATCGTAGTAGGGGTAAGTTTCGATCTTGAGTCCGGCGTTGCCCAGCAGGGGAACATGGTTGGCCCAAGTGGGATCGCTCACCCAGACCCGCGCTCCAGGGCGGGCCCGGTTGACCATTTCCGCCAGCACCCGCAGTGCGCCGCAGCCGCCCGGGGTCTGTACGGACCGCACCCGGTTTGCCACCAGCGCCGGGTGACCTTCACCCAATGCCAGTTCCTGCATGGTGCTGTTAAACCCCGGAGTGCCAGCCGGACCAATATAGGCCTTGGTCTCTTCACTGCGCAGGAGGCGCGTCTCTGCCTCTTTCACCGCCTGGAGAACCGGCGTGTGGCCACTTTCATCTTTGTAGACACCAACACCCAGGTCGATCTTGTTCGGGTTATCGTCCGCCCTGTAACTGGCAAGAAGGCCGAGGATGGGATCTGGCGGCAGGCTGGTGAACTTCTCAAACATGGGACTTCTCCTTCAATTTCATTCGCTTCAATCGATCAGCCCGCGCTCAGCCCAGGCCTGCGCGCGATCCATCAGTTTCTCAATAATGCTGTCCAGCTGCTGGCGCTCATCGGAGCTGAGTGACGCCATCAGGTCATTCTCATACTGCTGGGCCAGCGGCACGATGCGTTCGTATACCTCACGCCCCAGGGGTGACAGGTTCAGCACCTGGCGGCGACGGTCCGCGGGGTCTTCACTGCGGGTGATGTAGTCATTCTTGAACAACACGGATACCGCCCGGCTGATGGCCACCTTGTCCATCGCTGTCTGCTCTACCAGTTCGGCAGCGGAAAGATCCGGGAAGCGGCCCAGGATTGCCATCACACGCCAGGCCGGTATTGTCAGCTCAAACCGCTGGCCATAGGCCTGCGCAATGGCATTGCTCACACGGTTGGAGAGCACCGAGAGCCGGTAGGGTAAAAACTTTTCCAGACGCAGGTCGTCCGGGGTTCCGGTTTCTTCGGACCGGTTTATTTCACTGTTCATCGCAGTTGCTCTGCCTCTCCTGCTTGCCTCTCCGGCGCCAACTCTGCAGGCACCCGGGTTGTCTGAGGTTACAAATGTAACTAACATTGGTTTCAATTGTAACCACTATAGAGGGCACCCGGAGTGGAATTCCCGCGGAACATTCCATCGGCCCTGCCCGGCCGGGCTCTGTCCGGAGATAAACGGTGGCGCATTATACGGGCTTGCGCGCCATTTTTGACACGTCAAAGCCCTCTTCGCGCACTTTATTTGCGCATCAGTCAGGCTTGAGTGCCCGCAGCCCGACAAGCGATGCCAGGCGTGTGGGGATCGAATTGCGCGGACTGCACGCTCAACAGGATTCGGGAAAAGAAGCACCATGGAACTACACGGCTATTTTCGCTCCTCTGCCAGCTATCGGGTCCGTATCGGGCTCAACCTGAAGGGACTCGAATACGACTACAAGGCGGTCAACCTGCTGAAAAACGAGCAGCGGGCCGATGAGTACACCCGCCTGAACCCACAGGGGCTGGTCCCCGCGCTGGTCGACGATGGGCAGGTTCTGACTCAGTCACTGGCCATTCTGGAATGGCTCGACGAAACGCACCCGGAGCCGGCGCTGCTACCGGCCACCCCCACAGGGCGCGCCCGGATCAGAGCGCTGGCCTACGGCATCGCCAGTGACATCCAGCCGATCCAGAACCTGCGCATCCTGCGCTATCTGCAATCGGAATACGGGCTGAATGATGAACAGAAAGCAGGCTGGATTCGCCACTGGATTCACGAGGGCTTTGCCGCACTGGAAAACCAGCTGAAACCGGCGCCCTTCGCGGCCGGCGACAAGCCGGGTCTGTTCGAGTGCTGCCTGATGCCACAGGTCTACAGTGCCGAGCGATTCGGGATGGACATCGCCGAGTACCCTGCCATTCAGCGCATCACGCAGGCCTGCAACGAGATACCGGCATTTATCGAGGCGCGGCCTGAGAATCAGCCGGACAGCACCCTCTGAAGCGAAAAGATCGCCCCCTCACTCCGGGGGGCTTTTTGGCTCAATGATCCGACGTCTGCAGTAACGATCTTAATTCGGTGCTCTCAGGCGAGCGGCACTCCAGCCCGCCCTGTGGCGTTCCGTAGCGTCAAAACGGAAATCGCGTCAGCCCTTCTCTTCTCTCAGCTTCAAGGGCTCTTTGAATGTGAGCGTGCGGTAAGGGAACGGAATCTCAATACCTGCTTCATCCAGCGCTTTCTTGATTACGGTGACAACCTCACCGATGGACTCTCGCACCTGCCCCGGCGTAGAGCCGGTCCACCAGGTGACCTCGATATCGATACTGCTGTCCCCGAAACCCTCCGGGTATACCTGGACCTGTTCATCGTCGCGGACGGTTCGGCAAGCCTTGACCGCTGTCTCGATGACCTTGACCGACTCCTCCACATCCTCGCCGTAGGCCACCCCCGCGGTAATGCTGACGCGGCGTTTCACCCGATTGGTAAGAACCTCACAGGGATTCTTGAATAAAAACAGGTTGGGCACGACGACAAGCTCGCCGGTCATGCGGCGAATGGTGGTGTTGCGCACCTCCACCGACTCCACACGACCGGTGATATTCTCACAGGCAATGACATCCCCCTCCTCAAAGGGGAAGCGCCACAGAATCAGGATACCGGCGAAAAAATTCTCGAACATATCCTTGAAGGCAAGACCGATGGCCACGGATAACAGCCCGACGGCACCCAGCGCTTTGGCGGGGGTGAGGCCCGGAAAGAGCACCATGGCGGCAAACAGCAGGCCGAGCACCCAGATCACGATAGTAAGCAGGCGGACAAAAAGGTCTCTCAGGGACTTGCGTGAGGTAGTGCGCTGGAAGAGGTGCCAGCCAAAGCGGCGGACCAGCACAACGATCAGCCAGGTCGCCAGCAGCACCATAAAACTGGCAATCACAAATGGTGTGTGGGCGAGGAAGTCTTTCCATACCTCACCCAGGGACTCAGCGACTGTCTGCGCCGCCTCTGATACCGGCTCCGGGGCAATCTCTTCGAGCCCCTCCAGCGCCGACGTATCCTTTTCTTCGCCTTCGGACTGGCTGCTGGCGAGTAGTCGACGCAGTAAATGCAGTGAATTGTCCAGATCGGGAAACACCGGGAGGCTCCATTACGCACACCAACATCAGGTATAGTCGACGGCGCGTCTCCCGGCTCTGGACTGACAATCAGCTCGCAGGCAACTGGGTGAGCAGGAAATCCCTCAGGTTTTCCCCCATGACCCGGCGAATCTCCGCCTCAGTGAAACCCTGGCGCAGCATTTCCTCGGTCAGCACCCCCAGCTCACCGGCATCAAAAGTAACGGCAACGGTCCCGTCGTAATCCGACCCCAGTGCCACGTGCTCAACACCGAGCAGATCGATGGCATAGCGAATCGCCTCCACCACGCTCCGGGGGCTCGGGTCACAGACGGCACCATCCCAGAAGCCAACACCAACCAGACCGCCGGCGGCGGCGATTTCCTGCATCAGCGAATCACTGATATTGCGCGCAGAATCGCAATGTCCCTTGAGGCCGGTGTGGGAAACCATCAGCGGGCGCTCGGTGAGAGACAACACATCCCGGACCACCTGCTCCGAGGAGTGCGCCACATCGATAATGATGGAACGGCGCGCCATTTCCACCACCGCCCGGCGACCGAAATCGGTCAGCCCTGCACCGCTCTCGCCATGCAGGGAGCCGCCCAATTCGTTGTCGAAGAAATGCTGCAGGCCCATCACCCGGAAACCGGCGTCATACAGCACATCAATATTTTCCAGCTTTCCTTCCAGCGGATGAGCCCCCTCAATACCCAGCACGGCCGCTGGAGGCGCCGCGCCCTCCCCACGCAATGTGAGCAGGTCGCGCAGCTCCCCGGCAGTCCTCACTGGCGCAATAGCCGACGGGTGCTGCGACGCCAGCTGATGGAGTCGCTGCGCCTGGAAAAGCGCCCGCTGCAGCAGGCTGTCCCAGGTTCGCGGTGGCCACCCCTGGGCCACGGCGAGAAGGGTAATATTGTCCCCGCTATCCGCGGCATTCTCTTCATAGTTGAGCCCCCGGGGCGACTTGGTGACTGCGGTGAAGACCTGAATACCAAGGTTACCGGCGCGGGCACGGGGCAGGTCCAGGTGGCCATAATCAGATGTATCAGCCAGATCCCGGGCCCAGAGGAAGCTGTCTGCGTGCAGATCCCCAACCAACAAGGAACCATGCAGCTGCTCGGCCCTGGCGGAGAGCGGCGGTTGACCATCACCCAGGTACTGATTGAGGCCCGCATCCACCGCCGGCAACAGCAGCCAGCGCCAGGAAGCAAACAGTGTCAACATTAGCAGGGATATCAAGGCGAGCATTTTCTTCATGGATGATGTGCACCGGATTATTATGATTTTTGATTCGCTCAGTGCTGTGGCCCGTTTGAGGGACACAACCCTTGCCTGCGGTAAACCAATCAGAGATGGCGCGGTCTACCACTACTGACAGGAATTGTAAGCCAACCCATTGGGGAGATCATCGATGCCCAGAGCTTTTCCGCTGATATTCGCTTTCTGCATGCTATTGAGCATGACGGGCTGTGCGGTGCTGTCGCCATCATTCCAGGAGCCCGAAGTAGAAGTGGTGGGCCTGGAACCGCTCCCCTCATCCGGTAACGAATTGCGCTTTCGAATTCGCTTGCGGGTATTCAACCCCAACAACTCAGAGCTGGCACTCTCCGGGCTCTACTACACCCTGCGGCTTGCCGGGCACAAGGTGGTCACCGGCACCGCCAGCGATCTCCAGCCGGTGGCCGCTTATGGACAGGAGGATATTACGGTCGATGCCACTGCCAGCCTCGTTGGTTCACTGATGGCAGCGGCGGACCTGCTGGGGCGGCAAAGGAATACCGTACCCTACGAGCTGGAGGCCAAGCTGGGGCTGCGCCGCTCAATCCTGCCCGCTCTCCGCGTCACCAAGCGGGGCGAGATCAACCTCAACCAGTACGACGCCCGCTAGGGCGTCCCAGTTCACCAGGGGCACATCCGTGGCGGCGTAACGCCCGGGCACCGCGCCCTGCAGCCGAGGGCCACAGCCCCTGACCAATGGACAGCTCTCGCTGGCTGCGAAGACGATAGCAGGCGGGTTTAGCGGTTACAGACAAGGAATATTGTGGGGAAATCGGGCCGCCGGGCGGCGGCCACGTCATGAATGAGAGAGGCTGAAAGGAACGAGGGGCCTCTTAGCGGCGGGCGGCGAGAATTCCGCCGGTCATGGCCGCCAGGGATGCCAGCAGGCCCGCTCCCACCAGGGAGTACAGGCTGACGGACTGGCGCACCGCTTCATTCAGCACCTCGCCGAAGGGGAACTGCCACGCCACGATGGCAGAGGCGGCAACCACAGCGGCGTACTGCATCCGGGTGGCCCGTTTCTCGGAGCGTTTGGACGGAGCGGGAAGCTTCGCCATCACCTGCTCACAGAAGCCATCGTCGTCGAGATAGGGCTCGTCGAACTGCAGCTGGCGACTGAGCCAGGTATCGAACTCCGGGTCGCTCCCCAAAAGGGCCGAATCTGTCATGCCATCGTTCTTGCTGAGTTTTTGATCAAAGCTATCCACTGACTACCTCCTCGCGCCACGCCTGCAGTAGAGACTGCAGCTTCGCCCGCGCGCGGTTAACGTGGGATTTTACCGTACCTAGCGGCAACTTCATAATACTGGCCGCCTCCTCGTGGGAAAAGCCCCGCTGCATGCACAGATGCACTGCCTGCCGCTGGGCTTCGCTCAATTCCTCCATGGCGGAGTGAAGGTCACGGGCCATGCCCAACTGCTGTGATTCCTCCACGGATTCTTCCGCCTGCGCCCGGTCCACCAGTTCCTGGTTCACCTCCGGGGCATTCTTGCGCTTGTGGCTCATGACAAGGTTATAGGCGATGCGGTACAGCCAGGTGCTGAAACGCGCGTCGCCGCGAAACGCAGGCAGCGCTTTGTAGGCCTTGATGAAAGCCTCCTGCGCCATATCGTCAGCGAGGCCCTGGTCGCCATCGCACAGCTGACGGAGCGAGAAACGCAGCTGTGACTGATAGCGGCGGACCAGCTGGGCGTATGCCCGCTGGTCCCCATCCTCGACGATCCTGCGGATCAGTTCCTCGTCATTGAGGTCCATAAGTCCCTGCCCTTAACCCACCTGGCCTTCGGAACGGTGATCCAGCTTCCAGTTGATAAACCGGGCCACACCGATAAAGAGCGGGATCAGGCCCAGGCTACCCACACCAGCGCCCACAGCGATGGTCAACCAGATAAAGAGGGCCAGACCGACCGCGATCAGGGTGAAGCCTCGGTCACGCGCCTTACTCGGTGATTCCCCTTCCATTGCATCCAGCAGCTCTGGCGGAATGTCCCGACCTTCTGCCACCATGCGATTGATGTTGTCCATCAGCAGCTGCTTCTTGCGGTAGCTATTACGTGTCACCAGCCACACGATGAGTACCGGGGTGCCGAACACCGCGAGTACCGAGACAATTGCGATCAGCCAGTCCATATCAATCTCATCCTTTACCCTAACTCCGCGAAGTTCATGCCGATCCAGGTCACCCGAGATACCAATCTGGATATTCTTGGGCACACCATCCAGGGACTCTTCTACAATCAGGCCCTTCTCATCGAGGATGCCCTGCTTCTCCAGCTTCTCGTAGATCCGCCGGGTAACGGCGCCACCGAACTCCTCACCCAGGTCCACCTGGACTTCGCTGCGCTCGCCGGTCTCATCACGAGTGGTGATACGCAGGGTGCCGTCATCGCCACGGAGGATCCGTACCTGCTTTTCGACCTGGTCCTCGACCTGCTGGAGTTGCCGGGCATGGCTCTCCATCTCACGGGCACGACTCTCCATCTCCCGCGCCTGGATTTCCATTTCCTGTTGCAGGCGCTCCATCTCCTGCTGGTGGTCCTGCTTCTCAGCAGCCTGTGGTGCCTCGACCGGCGCCGAGGCTGGCGAAGGTGGCGGCTCCGGTGCCTGCTGGGCCCAGCCGGACAGCGACAGGGTCGCCAGCAGGCCAAACAGCAGCCGGGAGCCGACCGCGCTAGTGTTATTGTTTCTCGCTCTCATTATGGTGCTCTCAACCTGTGTTACGTGTTGTCGAACTCTTTACAGCGCCGTCAGGGGCAGGCCTTCCAGATGGCCCAAGCCACCTCCCTTCACATCGGGGCGGTCGGCGATTCGCACGGGAAATGCGGGCTTGCTGGCCTTTTCTTCCTCTCCCGCCCGGCGACATTCATTGAGTTTGCGGGAGAAGACCTCCTCGGTCTTCTGTGCAAGCTCGCGCTCTACCTGCTCCATGGGGAGGGAGAGCTCACTGGCTGTGGCCGGCAGCGCGCCCAGCAATAAGGCAAGCGCGGCGTAAAATTGTACCCTGTTGGAACGTCCTGTTTCAGTGCTTTTCATGATTTCGCCTCCTGGCTGATTTCCTTGTACACCAGTAAGATGAGGCGAAATCACCGATTGGATGCACCGGTGATAAAAAAATCGGGAGAATCCATGGCTCACCCTGCAGATGTCCTCAAGTTCTGGTTTGGCACCGACCAACTGGACGCCCCATCCGACGAACTCCACCAGCAACTCTGGTTTACCCGCAGCACGGCCTTCGATGGCGAGATCGAGGAGCGCTTTGGCCACCTGGTTGAATCCGCTTTGGCCGGGGAACTCCACCCGTGGCGGGACTCACTGGCTGGAGAGCTGGCCCTGGTGCTCCTGTGTGACCAGTTCACCCGCAACATTTACCGGGGTACCGGGCGGGCATTTGCCGGTGACAACCTGGCCCTGGAAGTGGCGCTGGCGGTGATCGGCCGCGGTGACGACAGCAAGCTGGGACTGTTCCAGCGGGCCTTCCTGGGTATCCCCCTGGAGCATGCCGAGAGCGAGGAAATGCAGCGTCGCTCCGTAGAACACTTCAACCGCCTGCGTATGGACTACCTCGATGGCGCCATCGGGGCGGCCCAGGCCGAGAGTTTCTACCAGTACGCCCTGGCCCACCAGAGGGTCATCGACGAGTTTGGTCGCTATCCCCATCGCAATGCACCCCTCGGCCGCGAATCCACTGCTGCGGAAGAAGCCTGGCTGGAACAAGGGGGCGGTTTCTGATGGATCTGCTGTCCTGGCTCTCACTCGCGGGAATCTGCGCCCTGGGCGCCATGAGTCCGGGCCCGAGCCTGCTGATCGTCCTGCGCTGTGCCGCCTCCGGCCCGCGACAGGGGTTGGCCAGTGCCATCGCCCATGGCGTGGCCATCGCCCTCTACGCTGGCCTGACCGCTTTCGGGCTGGCGGTACTGGTTACCCATACGCCACTGCTCTTTTCCCTGCTGCAGTGGGGTGGTGCCGCGATGCTGGTCTACCTGGGCTGGAAAGCACTGCGGGCCCCGGCACCGGGCAGCGCAGTGAATAACCGTCCTGCCTCAGAACCAATCTCAGTTCAGCGGGCAGCCTTACAGGGGTTTGGTATTGCATTCTTTAACCCCAAGGTAGCGATCTTCTTCACCGCCCTGTTCAGTCAGTTCGTGTCAGCAGAACAGGCTCTCGGGACCAAACTGGGCATGGCGGGACTTGCCGCGGGAATCGACGCGGCCTGGTACGCCCTGATCTCGCTTGTCGTGACCCTGGGGAGCGGTCGCGGTTGGCTCGGAGCCAAGGCTGCGCACCGCCTCCAGCAGTTATTTGGCGTTCTGTTACTGGGGCTGGCTGCACGCCTGGTCCTGAGCCTGTAACCAGCGATTGCAAACCACCGGCCCTGCTACACCCAGCGCATAAAAAAAGCCCGCATTGCGGGCTCTCAAACTCTACTGCGGGGTTGAGACAACGCACCCTATGGGGGGAGCAGGATGCGTTGCCTGTTTTTATTATCGCTTCCTTTTGCCTCGCCGCTGCTACAGCAAGACGCAATATCAGCTCAACTCGCCGCATCCAAAGGTCTTGACACTGTACAGATATACACTTACTGTACAGGCATACAGATAACCAACTCGCTTCAAGAAAAACCGGAGGCAACCATGGCCGTTGTAGCTGTATGGAAATGCGATAGAGACGGAGCAATGTTCGACAACAAAAAAGACGCAGAAGAACACGACAAGATGCTGGAGCTCGCCGCCAACATCACTTCCCTGATCGAGCGCCACGTAGATGGCATCAGCGAGGAAGTCGGCGAGGAGATCGGCCTGCTGCTGGCGAAGCGACGCGAAGTACTGGCCAAAGCCTGTAAGGGCAAGCCTGAAATGCTGCTGGAAGAGGATGAAGCACCGGCCCAGGCCGCTGAAGAGCCCTCAGCCGATGACACCGTAACGCCGCTGGCAGCCAATCAGTAGCACTCCCTGTACGATTACCATCCCTGTACTCCGCCCGGCCTGGCCGGGCTTTTTTATAGCTGCCATTCGGGCGCAAACCTATTCCGCGAAAGCTTCCAACACCTCCCGCCCTCTACAGCACTGGCTGCAAGTCGCGAAAAAGGCCACCCAAGGCAAATGGCTATGGCAGACGGACTGAGTAAACGGCTAGAGGTTCAGCGAGCCGAGAGCCCCCGCTAAAAGGACAAGCGCCAGCACGAGAATTACGATCCAGGTCAGCGCGGTGCCCCAGAAGCGCCCCGGGTGGTAACCGCCCTTGCCTGCAGTCAGACCAATCGCATGCAACAGTCGTGCAATCACCAGGGTGCTGCCCAGCACGTGAAGCCAGGTTGCAGCCAGGCCGTTCAGCTCCGACAGGAGTAAAAGAAGCAGCGCGAGCGGTACATATTCCACCGCATTGGCGTGGGTCCGGATCAGAATTTCCGCAGCGTGTTTACCCCCGCTGCCCAGACCCACCTTCTGACTCCGACGAAACCTGACCACACGAAATGCCAGGGCTATGATCAACAGGGCACAGAGTGCCGCATAAAAAGCCGTAACAGTTGCCATACTCAAATCCCTATCAATGTGCCCGAACTGGGGCGGCGACCTCAGCGCTTGAAGCCAAATTCATGGCCTGCCTGAGGTTTCAGGTAGCGATCGCGCAGTCGCGTGGACCGGTTGACCAGTGATTGTGGTTCACCATTGATCAACACCGCCTCCGCATAACTGGTCACCTCCAGCGGATCGCCACTCCATATCACCAGGTCCGCCACCCGGCCGGGCTCTACACTGCCACCACCGATCCGGAAAACCTCTGCCACGTTGCGGCTAATGCTTTTCAGCGCCTCCTCATACGGCAGGCCGGCAGCGACCGCATTGCCGGCAGACTGGCGTGCGAGATACACATTATGGGTGGAAGCATAACCGGGACCGCTGATCACCACCTTGACTCCGGCCCGCTGCAGCAGCGCCGCATTGTCCAGTCGGGCCCCCAGGGATTCGAACGCAGTCGGCAGATTGTTGATAGCATCGATAATCACCGGCACTTTCGCAGCGGCAATGCGATCCGCCACCATCCAGCCTTCGGCGGCCCCGAGGATCACCAGTTGCAACTGGAACTGCCGGGCGAGATCGAGCGCGGCGATAATATCGCTGGCACGGTTGGCCGTGAGCAGCAAGGGCTGCTTACCGTCGATCAGCGGCTGAAGAGCCTCCAGGTCATCGATAGAGTGATTGAGCTCTCGCCACTGGCCGCTGCGGATTGCATCGCGGTTCTGGCGGTATTCGCGGGCCTCCTCCAAGGCATTGCGGACCTTGGCAATGGCATTGGCGCGACTTCCGCCGGCCAGCAGGCTGCCCGCTTCACCGGTGTACGCCTTTTGAGCCAGGTCCGTTGCCACGACACTGTCAAACTCGCCGTTCAGGGTGATGGCGAAGCTGCGGCCGGCGAAAACCCGCTGCGGGTCGCCGACCCCCTCACCCCACATTTTGATCCCGGGAAACACCAGTGCACGGGTGACACCGCCTGCCCGGTTGAAAGGGATCAATGTGGACTTGGGGTTGTACGCCGGCAGCGGATCGAAGGCCGCTCCGATGCTGTCACCACTAACGGCGTAGTCATTGGTACTGCTGGCAGCCCCGATTTCCACCAGGCCGATTTCAGACACCGGTGCGATCACACCCGGCGTTACAATTTTACCGCGGGCATCGATCTCCCGGTCTGCCTTCACGGCAATGGAGGGAGCAACCTTTTCCACCCGACCATCACGAATCAGCACGTCGCCGGTTGGCAGTGTGCCGGCCTCGGCGAGGGTGTGCACACGCCCCCCCTTGATCAGCAGGGTTTCGGCAACGACATTCGGCACCGCGGCACTCAATACCAGTGCGAGCGCCGGGCAAATCAGTTTGTTCAACGTATTCACGAGCGCTCTCCTTCCGGATTCAGGATACCCAGTTCAAAATCACTACGTGGCTGGCGTGCCGGATCGTGCAAATCGAACATCAGCTCACCGTCGATAAAGACCTTCTCTGCCTTGCTGTAGACACTGAATGGGTTGCCGGACCAGAGCACCACATCTGCCATCTTGCCCTTCTCGATACTGCCGGTCTCTTCTTCAACACCCAGAGCCCTGGCGGGATTCAGGGTCATCCAGGTTACCGCGTACTCCGGCGTGATATCGAAGCCGGCGCGCTGCCCGGCAGTCATGGCCTTGGCCACTTCCTCGTTCAGGTGCTGGATTCCAATGGCGGAATCCGAGTGAATCATGGCGCAGGCACCGGCCTGGTCGACGATGGCGATATTGGCCTCAGTCATGTCGAAAGCCTCGTGCTTGAAGCCCCACCAGTCCGCCCACATGGCTGCGCAGACCCCTTGCTCGGCCAGCAGGTCAGCGACCTTGTAGGCCTCTACGGCGTGGTGAAACGCCGTGATCTCGAAGTCGAACTCCTCGGCAATGTCCATCATGATGGCCATTTCCTCACCGCGATAGCAGTGGTTGTGCACGAGGATCTCGTCATTGAGCACACCGGCGAGGGTTTCCAGCTGCAGGTTGCGCTCCGGGGCTTCGCCGCCGTTTTCCCAGTAGCTTTCCCACTTTTCCTTGTATTGACTGGCCGCGATCCAGGCGCTGCGGTACCCGGCAACGTTGCCCATCCGCGTGGATGGGGCTGTGCCCTTGCCGCCATAGACCCGTTTCGGGTTTTCGCCGCAGGCCATTTTCAGCCCATAAGGGGCGCCGGGAAACTTCATATCCTGGACACTGCGGCCAGGCACGTTTTTCAAGGTCACACTGCGGCCACCGAACAGGTTTGCGGAACCGGGCAATATCTGCAGGGTGGTCACCCCGCCGGCAAGGGCCAGGGCAAATTGCGGGTCCTGGGTCCAGACCGAGTGCTCGGTCCATACTTCTGCGGTATTGGGCGAGGTCATTTCATTGCCGTCCTGGGAGGACTCAATAGCCGGCGCCGGGTAATTGCCGAGATGGGAATGAACATCCACAAGGCCCGGGGTGACCCACTTGCCCTTCGCATCGATCTCCAGCGCATCACGGGGTGCGCGCAGTTTCTCACCGATCTTGGCGATCCTCCCCTCCTCCAACACCAGATCGGTATTGTCGAGGCGCTCACCTGTCCCAGTCAGTACGATCGCATTGCGGATAATGACGGGTTTACTCTGCTCGATGGAATAGGTGGAAGGGAATGCATCCAGCTGCGCAAAGCTTTTCGCCTGCTTTTTGTCATCCCCACTATCATCCCCGCCACAGGCGGTCACCAGAATTGCGGCGCCCAGCAGGGCTGCCAAACAGCGAAAGTGATGCTGCATTGTTATTTCCCGGTTTCTGTTGACTGATTGTTTATTGGATTCGGCATCTATGCTACCAGCACTGCGGGAATTCAGCAGTGCCTGAAGCGTACTCGCCGGGATAAAGAAAAATGTAAGCGCACCTGCGGTTATTTTTTATTCACCCGCGGTAATCTCTGCCTTTCTACGCAGGGGGTTGCTTTCTGGATCCGGTTGCCCGGCGCCGCGCCGCATCGTCGGCTTGTGCGCTTTGCACGAATTCCTCGATAAATTCCTCGAGCGGCTCTGCAACATCCAGTTGCAAGAGCACCTCAGCCAGGGCAGAAAGATGGCAGCCCCGCCCGCTCTCCAGTCGTTTCAGCGTACTCATCCCGATCCCACTCGCAGCGGCAACTTCCTCCTGAGAGCGATTGCCAGCCAAACGCAGTCGACGCAACTGGTCTCCCAGCACGCGCATCAGCCGCTCTGCCTCCCGCCGGGCCTCTCCGGACTCCCCTGTCTCCTGCATTATCCCCCTCCTCAATGCCCACCAATGAAGGTGGATGAATTATAACGTTCGCAATCTACCCCCAAGCTTACCGGATTGCACCGCAACTGGACTTTGCCCTGCCCGCATGCTGCAATTTCCCGCGCGACAGGGATGGGAAGTGGTCGAAGAATCAGGCACCGGTACGCTAACAGGGAAGACCCATGAATGACAGTGATGAGGATCAGGATTCACCGCTGGCGGTGGATGGAGAAACCCGGGTCATTTACGAAGCACTGCGTAAAAGTGAGGAGCGTTACCGGGAGCTGGTAGAGCATGCCAATTCCATTATCCTCCGCTGGGATCGCCACGGCGTTATCACCTTCTTCAACGAGTACGCCCAGCATTTCTTTGGTTTCACCGAAGAAGAGATTATTGGCAGGCATGTAGTAGGCACCATCGTCCCACAGAGTGAAAGCACCGGTCGCGATCTACGGCCTCTGATGGATGAGATCTGCAGGGATCCCGAAGCACACCGCTACAACGTCAACGAAAACATTACCCGCTCCGGAAGGCGCGTCTGGATTGCCTGGACCAACAAGGTGCTCAGGGGAGAGGATGGCACCCCTGTGGGGGTCCTCAGTATCGGCTCCGACATCACCAAGCAGAGAAGACTCGAGGAAGAGCTTCGCCAGGCCCAGAAAATGCAGGCAATCGGTGAGCTCGCTGGGGGGATCGCCCATGACTTCAACAATATGATCCACGGGATCAGTGGTTATGCCGAGGTCATCCGCGAATTAAGCGACCACCCGCGGATCGACGATTACGCCACACACATCCTCACCACCGCACAGCACGCCGCAGAACTCACCCAGCAGCTGCTCACCTTCGCGCGCAAGGGAAAGTACCAGCTGAAAGAGTGCAACACCCATGAAATCATCCGCGATGTCTGCGCCATGCTCGCGCGAACCATTGACCGACGCATCACTATCGAACAGAACCTGCAGGCCGCTCGCCCCCATGTGCTGGGGGACCCCACACAATTGAAGAGCGCCCTTCTCAACCTGGGGATCAACGCCAAGGATGCGATGCCCGGCGGCGGTGACCTGCACTTTTCGACCCGCAATTTATCAGTGGATAGCACTACCTCCATTTCAGAATTTGACCTGCAGGCAGGCCAGTATCTTCTGATCACCATCAGCGACAACGGTACCGGCATGACGGAAGCCGTCCGCAGCCGGATTTTTGAGCCGTTTTTCACCACCAAGGACAGTGGCCGCGGGGCCGGCCTCGGCCTTGCGGCAGTCTATGGCACAACCCACATGCACCAGGGAGCAATCCGCTGCCGCAGCCAGGAGGGCCGGGGCAGCAGTTTTGAACTGTTTCTGCCAATCAGCCGGACATCTGCCAGGCAGGAGCGCAAGCAGTCTCAGCAGCGCCGGCATCGAAATGGCATCGGTATCATGGTGGTGGATGATGAAGCAATGGTACGCAATTACTCAAAGACCCTGTTTGAGATGTATGGCCACCGTGTCGTGACATTCGAGTCAGCAGAAAGCGCGATTGAATTTTACCGCAGCGGTCATGCTTCTATTGACCTGGTGCTGCTGGATATGATCATGCCCGGCATGGACGGCCAGGAATTGTTCTCACATCTGAAGGCCATCAACCCGGGTATCAACGCTATCCTGTCGACCGGCTACAGCCTGGAGAGCAAGATTGAGGGGATTCTCGAGGACGGCATCGTCGACTGTATCCAGAAGCCGTTTACCTACAGTCAGCTGGAAGAGCGACTGCAAAACCTCGCTGCGGAGGGGCGCCTGCCCGAACACCTGTTACGATCGGAACCGGAGGGGTAGTGAGGAGAGCCTGCATGCGCAGGGCCCGCCCTGGCTGCGAGCAAAGCTCAGTAATGGAAAAGCTTGATGATCGGCTCGCCGTTATCACACTCGCCAACCACTTCCGGCTCAGATATTTTCGCCCCTGCCTGAATGATTTTTTTTGATGGATAGGAAACGAAACAGGCGAAATTGAAATTCACCGCCCAGTTGCAGAGCAGTCGCCCGTCCTCCTCCTCATAAAAGCGCTGCTGGCAGAAGGAAAGATAGGGGCTGGCACCACCGCCGGCCTGCTCGGCACCCTCCTCCTCGCTATTCGGGAGGGCAAAAACGCTCAATGGCAAAGCCAGCATCGACGCGAGTAACCACCGCATAACTACACTCGCACTTCATCAATCTGATAAAAGCAGCATAGCAACGGCTTGCGCGAGTTTCCTCTTGCACAGGAAGTTGGCGCGTAAATCTTTTTTTGGGGTAGAAAAAAGGGGGTGGGAGAACCCACCCCCTGAAAGCCAATTCTTGCGGAAGGGAAATCCGGAATTGGAAGTTCAAGGTGAAAATGCCGACTCAGCCCGTCAAATACCGATGGACTGGATGAGCCCGCCACTCCCGACTTTCCAGAACGACTCGATGCTAAAACCGTTTATTGCAAAGCAGGGAGCGATTAAGAATATATTATTCCTTCTCGATTGAAGCAAGTACCGTCATCCATTCAGCCAAAAATTCATGCAGATGACGTCAGTTAGGGCTTAATTGGCATTTAAGTCAGTTGGCGCGGGGCTTTTTTTGCTGGCTTTGCTCTCGAAAAACCGCCACCGCTTCGCGACTGCGCTCGAAGAGATCCTTGGCCTTTTCATCTCGCTGGGACATCAGCAGGAATAAAAGATCGGTCACCATTAGCTGTGCGGTGCGGGCAAGTATCGAGGAACTGCGGGTGCCGGCCTCATCGGCTACACAGAACAGATTCACGCCGGCAACCTCAACCAGGGGGTTGCGGGAAAAACTGGTCAGGGAAATCACCACCGCACCCTGTGCCAGCCCCGCCTCTGCCACTCGAACGATTTCCTGCGTCTGGCCCGACTCGGAGATGGCAAATACAACGTCCCCCTCTCCGAGGGTGGCCGCATTGGCCATCTGCACATGGGTATCACTCTCTACCAGCACCGGCTTGCCCAGCTTCATCAGCTTGAATGCCAGGTCCTTGCCCACCAGCGAAGACGCACCCACACCAGCCATCAGAATCCGCCCGGCGCCGGCCAGCAGGCCCACTGCCTCAAGCAGCCGGGCTTCGGGGTTCACCGCCAGAGTCTCGTTCAGGGATACCGTCTTACGAGCAATGAGCTTCTGCGCCACCGTGGTGACGTCATCGCCGATTGCGATGTCACCGTGGATTGCTTTTGGCAGCAGCGCGGTGCGGGCGAGGGATTCAGTGAGCGATAGCTTGAGGTCTGAGTAGCCTTTATAGCCGAGCTTCTGGCTGAACTTGACCACGCTGGACTGGGAAACACCAATCCGTTCAGCCAGAGCCTTGGAGGATTGCTCGCGCACCTCTTCCACATTATCAAGGAGAAAATCCGCGATACGCTGCTCGTGATTGGACATTGAGTCGCGCATGGCGCGGATTTTTGCGATCGATCCCATAGCTTTCACTCGTTCAGAGCGCAGACCTCTCGCTCTCTACTAACACGCCATTTAGCTCGCGAGGGCAAGGCTGGATGCGGCAATCGGTTCTGCCGATGGCAAACCTTTTGCCCCGCGAAAGAATAAATGATACCAATATGCAATAATATTAGGAATAATTGAGTACTGTCGCTTACGGCGCACAGAAGAATAACAATGGGTGGGCACTGATGGAATTGCAGTTCACGGGACTCGACTGGGCAATCTTTGCAATTTACGGGGCCATTCTCCTGGCCAGCGGATGGTATTTCAGTCGGAGCCGCTCCGCAGATAGCCGCGACTACTTCCTGGCGCACAACAGTATGCCCATGTGGATGGTGGCCATATCCACCCTGGCCACCACCCAATCCGCAGCCACTTTTCTCGGCGGCCCGGATCTCGGCTACCGGGGCGACCTGACTTACCTGTTCACCAACCTGGGGGCCATTCTGGCAGCTTTCCTGGTTGCCAGACACCTGATTCCCCGCTTTTATGCCCAGCGCGTCACCACCGTTTACGAGCTGCTCCAGACCCGGTTTGGCGAGGGTGCCAAGCAGAAGGCCGGGGCGATGTATCTCCTCGGGCGGGTCTTTGCCAGCGGCGCGCGTCTTTATATGGCGGCGATCGCCGTCTCGATGATCCTGTTCCAGGACATCGATGCAGACCACGTGGTGCTGGCAGTGCTGGTGTTGACCGCTGCGGGCCTTCTGCAGACCCTGATCGGCGGCGTGCGCTCCGTCATCCAGAGCGACGTACTGCAGTGCGTTGTCTATGTCAGCGCCGCCATTGCGGTGGTTGGAGTCCTGCTGTGGCAGATACCCGCCGACCTGGCTTCGATTGTCTCGGCGCTGCAAAATCCCGTCGATGGCAGCGGCTCGAAGCTTGCCCTGGTAGACACCAGCTGGAACCTGCAGGACCCTTTCAACATCTGGGCCACATTTACCGGATTTGTACTGCTGAATATTGCCGCCTTCGGCCTCGACCAGGATGTCACCCAGAGACTGCTCACCTGCAAGACCCCCCGCGATGGCGCCCGCGCCATGCTGCTGTCCGTTGTGATGGTGGCTCCGGTGATGGCGGTATTTATGGGGATTGGCCTGCTGCTCTATATCTTCTACCAGGCACCAGAGCTGATGGGTGCAACCGCCGTCTCGACACCCGCCGGCGGCGACATCACCGTGTTCATGCACTACGTGCTCAACGAAATGCCAGCAGGCCTGCGCGGGCTGGTGACCATCGGCGTTATCGCCGCAGCACTGTCGACCCTGAACTCGAGCTTGAACTCCATGGCCAGTGTGCTCACCGAGGACCTGTATCGCAACTGGCTGGAGAAACGGAATATCAGCAAGCCAGCCCATCACTTCGTGGTCGCCGGGCGCAGCGCGATGGCCCTCATCGGTGTGGCGTTGAGCGGCATGGCAATACTGTGCTTCTACTGGCAGCAAATCAGTGATTTGCCGCTGATTACCTTTGCCCTGTCGGTGATGGTCTTTGCCTACTCCGGCCTGCTCGGTGTTTTCTTTACCGTGCTGTTTACCAACCGGGGCAACGGCCTGAGTGTCACCCTGGCACTCGCGGGAGGCTTTATCGTCACCCTGCTGCTGCAGCCATGGATGATTACCCTGCTGACGGGCAATGAAGAACCCCTCAACCTGGCGTTTACCTGGCAGCTGTGTCTGGGTACCGCCATCGCCTTCTCCATCTGTTGCCTCGGTAAACCCGCAGAACAGGTCGCGGGTGGGGTCTCCGAGGAAGCCCGGGCATGAGCCAGTACTTTCTCGGCATTGATGGCGGAGGGACGAAAACCCTGGGGCGCATTGGCGGCCCGGGCGTCGAACCTCTGGAGCTGCGCGCCGGACCCTGCTCCCTCACCCAGGACATCGAGGGCGCGATTGGCAATGCCATGGGGCTTTGTCGCGATTTACTGAGCCGCAGCGGCTTGCCAGCGGAAAAGGTTCACCTGGTCTGCGGTGTCGCAGGCGCGGGCAACCCCTCCGCCGCGGCTAAGCTGACAGCGAGACTGGTGTCCCTGGGGTTTGCAGAGGTAACGGTCACCTCTGACGCACGAACCTCCCTGATCGGCGCGGGTGCCGGTAGCCCGCTGGTAATGGCCGCCATTGGCACTGGATCGGTGGTCATGAGGCTCGCCAGCACCGGTGAAATCCGCCAGTTTGGTGGTTGGGGACTCGCCGTCGGTGACGAGGGCAGCGGCGCGGCAATCGGCAAGAGCGCTGTGCGCGCCCTGCTCTGGGAGCTGGACATCTACGGCAGCCCCCGCACCCGGCTCTGCCAGCAGATTATGGCGGAGGTTGGCCAGCATCGCGGACCGATACTGGGCTGGCTGCAGAGCGCGGGCTCGCTGGAGTACGGATCCCTGGCCCCAGTGGTTTTTTCCCACCTGCCAGGCTGCGACCTGGCGCGGGAAATCGTCACTAATACCACCGCGGAAGTCGAGCGCCTGATTCGCGCTGCGTCCGCCGCAGAAGCACTGCCGCTGGCACTGCTGGGCGGACTCGCGGACAAACTGGTGCCCTATCTGTCTGCGGACCTGCAGGAGCGCCTGATACCGCCACTGGGTACCGCGCTCGATGGCGCCTGCATTCTGTCGAGGGGCGAGTCCAATGTGGTGAGTGTGCTCTAACCTTAGTCAATTAGTCTTATTAGGAAGGATCCTGGAGCCCAATTTTCCAGGAAAAACGTGGCAAACGGGCGAATTTGGGTTTGATGCCGCCGGCGTTATAACAGGCGTAAACCCCGCACTCGCCAAACTCTGGAATTCAAAGATGAACCAAGACCTGATTCAGGAGCTGAGTCGCCTCACCAGCGAGGCACGTAATCCGGATACGCAGGACATTGACCTGCTGCCCACCGAGGCGATTCTGGAAAAAATCAACACTGCAGACCGCGAGGTGCCCGTGGCAGTGCACCGCGTCCTGCCGCAGATCGCCGAAGCGGTCGATAAAATTGTCGAAGCTTTCAAGTCCGGAGGCAGGCTCATTTACATGGGTGCCGGCACCAGTGGCCGGCTGGGAATCCTCGACGCCGTGGAGTGCCCTCCGACTTATGGAGTTGATGAAGACATGGTCGTGGCCCTGATCGCCGGTGGCGACGAAGCAGTGTACCGGGCCCAGGAAGGTGCCGAGGACAACCCCGACCTCGGTCGCGCCGATCTGGAGAAAATCAAACTGTGCAACAAGGACGTGGTGGTTGGCATTGCAGCCAGTGGCCGCACCCCCTATGTGATCGGTGGCCTGAGATATGCGCGAGAGCTCGGCTGTGTCACAGTGGCCCTGTCCTGCAATCGCGCAGCAGCCATTGCCAACGAAGCGGATATCGCACTTCTGCCGGAAGTCGGTCCGGAAATTCTTACTGGCTCCACCCGCATGAAAGCGGGTACTGCACAGAAGCTGGTACTCAACATGCTGACCACGGCCAGCATGATCCGACTGGGCAAGAGCTTCTATAACCTGATGGTGGACGTGAAAGCCACCAACGCGAAACTGATCGGGCGCACCCGGCGAATCGTGATGGAAGCCACCGGGGTTGACCTCGATGAGGCCGATCGGGTTCTTGGGCAATGCGACCACAATGCCAAGCTCGCCATCATGATGATCTTGAGCGGGCTTGACCGCGCTGCAGCCGAGCAGGCCATCGATCACTCCAACGGTTTCCTGAGGCTGGCGTTACAAGAGGTAAAGCCAGAAAGGCAAGCTGAGGAGGCGCTTGCCTGATCCGGAAAGGAATCCATTTTGCGGGGGCCCAGGCCCCCGTTTCAGTTTCTGCTCTTCACCGTATGCAGTCTTGACGTACCATCCCCCTGAAGCAACAGCGCCTGCCTGGGCGCATACCTCCTGAGCTCTTAGCGGCCGCTTTTGTTCTCACTACCCTCTTCTACCAGGTCCGCGACCACTTCCAGCCAGTGGCGGACGGGCGTCTCTGTGCCCCCCTGCAAATGCAGCTGGCAGCCGATATTGGCGGTCAGAATGGTTGCGGGGCTCGAAGCTTCCAGCCGCTGGAGTTTCTCGGCACGCAGATCCCGGGACATGGCGGGCTGCAGTACCGAATAGGTGCCGGCGGAACCGCAACAGAGGTGGGCGTCTTCTATCGCGGGCAGGGCAAACCCCAGCTTCGTCAGGAGCCTCTCCACGCGCCCGGTCAGCCCCTGACCGTGCTGAAGGGTACAGGGGCAGTGAAATACGAAGTCACTCTGGCGCGCTTTGCCGGGGATATGGAGCGATTGCTCCGCAAACGCCTCCTCGAGTATTTCAACCGGGTCCCTGATCAGGGATGCGATCTGCTCAGCCTTGTGGCAATAATCCGGATCATCCGCCAGCACTGTGGCGTAGTCTTTGAGGTGCACACCACAACCGCTGGCCGTGGATACGATTGCTCGAATCGGTTCATCACTGAGGCGTTTCCACCAGAAATCCACCTGTTTCCGGGCCAGTGACCTGGCCTGGTCTTCGCCGCTGGTATGGAAACTGGCCGCCCCGCAACATTGCGCCGCCGTGGACTCCTCCACCGGCACCCCCAGGGCATTCAGAATTCTCACGAATGCCGCATCCGTTTCCGGTCGCAGCACCGGCTGCACGCAGCCCCGCACCAGTAATACCTTGCCCCGGCCGGAACCAGCTTCCGAGGATATTGCCGCGAGCGGTATCGTCTTCGCCGACGGGTTAAGCTTGGCCCGGGGTGGAAAGTACACTCGCCGCAGCGCGTCGGGAAGTAATGGGGCAAACGGCCGTCCCATGGCAATCAGCCCCCGGAATAACCCCGGTGTCACCATCAGGCTGCGCAGGATAAAGCGCAGGCCTTTTTGCAGCGGGCCACGCGGTGCCAGCTTTTCGCTGGTTGCACGCCCCACTGAAACCAGCTTGTGATACTCCACTCCGGACGGACAGGTCGTTTCACAACTGAGGCACGTCAGGCAGCGGTCCAGGTGGGTGCGGGTCACCGGCGAGGCCTCGCCGGTTTCCAGCATTTCCTTGATCAGGTATATCCGCCCCCGGGGACTATCGAGCTCATTGCCCGCCTGTAAATACGTCGGACAGGTGGCGGTACAGAAGCCGCAGTGAACGCAGGCGTTCAGTACTTCCTCGGCCCGCTTCGCCTCTCCCGGATGCAACAAGTCGTCAATAATCCTGACCTGCATCAGCGCCCTCCCCCACCTTCAAAGTGGCTGCCGAAAATGGCGGAATTGAAAATGCCCTCGGGATCAAAGGCGTCTTTAAGCCGCTGGTGCCACTGTGGTGCAGCGACGGCCGGCGCAACCGGGTCGCCACGCAGGACCCGGAGAAAGCCTCCCGCCGCTTGTGCCTCGCGCTGCAGCGCGTCGTGATTGCCATCCCGCACCCAGACCCGGGCGCCCTCCCATTCCAGCAGGGCCTCTCCCTGCGTGATCTCAACGGGTGTTTGCGCAGGCAGATACAGGCAGGCCAGTTGATCCGCGCAGAAAAAATCACTGCGAAGATCCCTGAGTGCTGCCCAGTCGAAATCCAGCGCCTCGCCCCCCAGCGTCGGCAGAAGCTCGTCCAGTGCAGCGGCGCGACCGCTCAGGTGTAAGTGCAGGTAGCCTTGCTGGTAGCAGCTGGCACTGAGCAACGGTCGCAGCTCCCTGCAACGCAGCCACCAGTCTTCCAGTGCATCGGCGGGAACGGCAAACGATCGGCTTACCTGCCTTTCTGGCAAAGGTGCCAGCCGCAGTGCCACATCGAGAATGACACCAAGCGTCCCCAGTGCGCCAACCTGGAGCCTGGAGAGATCGTAACCGGCCACATTCTTCATCACCTGGCCGCCGAAATTGACGATTTCACCGCGACCATTAATCAACCGGCATCCGAGCACGGTGTCGCGTATAGAGACGCCCAGCGAGCGTGATGGCGCATCCCAGCCACAGGCGATTGCCCCACCCAGCGTGCTTTCTGCGCTGGGTGCAGGAATCTCGGCAGCGAAGCGCTGGCCGTGACTGGCGAGCAAATGCTCCAGGTCGACCAGCCGCGTGCCGGCCCGGGCACGAATCACCAGTTCGTCCGACTGGTAGTCGATGACACCGCGGTGATCGCCAACGCTGATTGCATCGGAGTCAGGGGCCAGCCCGAGAAGAGACCGGCTGTCGCTGCCGACAATCTCCAGCGGCCTTTGATCCGCCAGCGCTGCCTGCACCTGCGCCTGCAGCCGGGCGCTGCGATCATGCTCAGCGGGGATATCACTCATGGGCGTGCCTCAATGCGCGGTATTCCTGACAGCGAGCCAACTCGGGAATCTGTTTATCGGGGTTCAGCAGGCCGACCGGATCCAGCGCCTCCTTGACGGCAATAAACTGGGCAATCTCTGCATCGCTGAACTGCACCGCCATCTGGTTGATCTTTTCCAGTCCGACGCCGTGCTCCCCGGTAATACTGCCGCCCACGGCAATGCAGTACTCGAGAATCTCTGCCGCAAGCCCCTCCACTCTCTCCAGAGCATCCGGTTCGCGGCCATCGAACATGATAATGGGATGCAGGTTGCCGTCGCCGGCATGAAAGACATTGGCGACCCGCAACTGGTAATCAACAGCAAAGGACTGGATCGCCTCAAGCACATCGCCGATACGGTGTCGCGGCACAGTACCATCGATGCAGTAATAGTCCGGGGACAGGCGACCGATGGCGGGAAAGGCACTCTTGCGCCCCTTCCACCAGAGTGCCCGCTGGGCATCATCCTCGGCAAGCTGCACGCGGGTTGCGCCTGAGCTTCCGAGAACCCCCTCCACCAGCTTGAGCTCCGCCTCCACCTCGCGGGGATCACCATCCAGGTCGATGATCAGTATCGCCGCCGCATCCAGCGCATAGCCCGCGTGGCAAAACGCCTCTGTTGCCGAAATCGCCAGCGCGTCCATCATTTCAAGAGCGGCGGGAATTACCCCCGCACGAACGATGGCCGACACAGCGTCGGAGGCCGCGCGCACGCAGGCAAAGTCAGCCATTAGGGTTCGCGTGGTTGCCGGCAGGGGGGTGAGCTTGACGGTCACCTCGGTAATGATGCCGAGGCAACCTTCGGAGCCGTGCAACAGAGCCAGCAAGTCGTAGCCGGGCTGGGCGAGGCACTGGCTACCGATACTGAGCACCTCCCCCTCGCTGGTCACGACTCTCAACGCAGCGACATTCTGCACGGTCACTCCGTATTTGAGACAGTGCACGCCGCCGGCGTTCTCCGCCACGTTGCCTCCGATGGAGCAGGCAATCTGGGACGAGGGATCCGGGGCGTAATAGAGCCCCAGCGGCGCGGCAGCCCGTGAAACCTGCAGGTTCACAGCCCCCGGCTCCACTCTCGCAGTCATGGCGTGTTGGTTCAGCTCGAGAATCCGGTTCATGGCGGCGGTCACCAGAAGCACCCCGGCCTCAATCGGCTTGGCACCGGCAGAGAGTCCAGTGCCGGCACCACGGGTAACCAGGGGCACTCGGTGACGGTGGCAGGCGCCAGCAACAGCAACCACATCCGCCTCGCTCTGGGCCAGCACCACCGCCACCGGGCGGGCGCAGTAAACCGGCAAGGCGTCACACTCGAAAGGGGCGATCTGCTCCCGCTCGGTCAGCAGGCGCTCCGACGGAAGTTGGGAGCGGAGCTCCCTCAAGAGTGCTTCTGCAGACACCGGATCACACCTTCCAGATTATCCTGCGGCGGTACATCTGCCACATCACCAGATAGAACAATGCCAGGCAGCTGATCGAGAATGCCAGCGAGCCCCCATAGCTGCCGAATAACGGCTGGAACACACTGCTGAACAGCCATCCCTTCAACGTCGTGTCGCCGACGGGAATCATGATCAGCAGCCGGCCAACGACACCGGCCAGCATAAACAAGGCAATGGCATTGACGCCGAAGACCAGCAGCGGCGCAAGCGGACCGCGAAACTCGCGAATATCCACCAGATAGAACAGTGTAGCCAGCAGGATCAGGGAAACCCCACCGGTGACCATGACGAAGCTTGGCGACCACAGTGCCTTGTTGATCGGTACCCAGGGGTGCAGGAGCTGCCCCACCACCAACAGCAGGACACCGGCGGCAAGCCAACCCTGGCACAGCTTTACCCTGCTGGCTGTCGAGCCATCGCAGGCCTTCCAGGCCAGCCCCGCCAATACACCCAGCAAACAGGTAGAGACCGCCAGCAGCGTGGTCAGTACACCCTCCGGGTCGAACGGGAAAGGCTCGGCACTGCGATAGTAGAGGTGCTCCCTGCCCAACAGCCAGTGATCCAGCCAGGCGGAAAAGTGGTTACCAAAAAGCAACTGTCCGCGGAAAACTTCGCCGCTGTCACCACTGTAGGGAACCCAGAGCATCATCAACCACGGGACCAGCGTGCAGAGCACCGCCGCCACGATCAAACCGCGGGTGGACAACCAGGAAACCAGATAGCAGCAGAAGATATAGACCAGTGCGATACGCTGCAGTACGCCCAGCCAGCGGATGCCCGCGAGCCGGTCTTCAAACCAGTCGTAGGCAGGATCGCTAAAGTTGTAGAAAAAGATCGCAAGGAACAACCCCAGACCAAATAATTTCAGGGCGCGGGACCACTGCTGCCAGCCCACTGCGGGAAACTGCTCACGGCGACCGTTCGCCAGGACCATCGAAACACCCACGACAAACAAAAACAGCGGGAAGATCACGTCCGTGGGCGTCCAGCCATGCCACTCGGCGTGCGCCATGGGCGCATAGACATAAGACCAGCTACCGGGGTTATTGACCAGCACCATGGCGGCGATGGCGAGGCCGCGCAGCAGGTCGACGGACATCAACCGTCCCTGCGGGCTCAAAGACAGGATATGCTCGTTGTGGCCCTGCAACATACTCAACCCTCCGGATAGAGCAGGTAGGGTTGGCGCTGCTCCAAAAACGCCTGGTGCTCTGCCTGCCAACCGCGGCGGATCTCCTCTTCGCCCTGCCCGGCCATTATTGCCTCGCGCAGGCGATCAGTGCCGGCCAGCTTGTCGAAGAATGCCGCACGGGAGAAAAACTCCTCTGTCGGTTCACCAGTCCGCTCAGACCAATCCAGCAGGTACTGCAGGGAAAAGCGCGGCTGGGCTTCCAGCGCCCGCAGGTCGTCACCTTTGACCAGCGTTCCGCGATGCTTCGGGTTTTCGCTGGCACCGGGAATGGGCTGCGGAGTAAATTGAAAACTGCCCTTTTCATCGGCCGGATGTCCCACCACCTGGAAAGGGAAAGCCGTTCCCCGGCCGATACTCACGGTCGTTCCCTCGAACAGGGCCAGGGACGGATACAGTCGAATGGACAGGTCATTGGGCAGGTTTGGCGACGGCTTCACCGGCAGCGAGTAGGGGTCGCTCTTGCGGTAATTGGCCACTGGCACCACGGTCAGCTCACACTGGGCACCCTCTTCCAGCCAGCCCTCACCATTGATCATCTGGGCCAGCTCGCCCACCGTCATGCCGTGCACCAGGGGAATTGGATGCATGCCAACGAAACTGCGAAATTCCGGTTCCAGCACCGGGCCATCGATGTAGTCGCCATTAGGATTGGGGCGATCCAACACCATCAGTGGTACATCGTAATCGGCGCAGGCCTGCATCAGGTAATGGAGCGAACTGATATAGGTGTAAAAGCGCACACCCACGTCCTGGATATCAAACAGCAGCCAGTCCAGATCGGCGACACTTTCCTGTGAGGGCGCGTACTGCCCGCCGTAAAGAGATACGATCGGCAGGCCGGTGGGCGCGTCTACCCCATCCGCCACCTTTCCCCCATTCTCCACATCCCCGCGAATACCGTGTTCCAGGGCAAAAATCCTGACGATATCCACTCCGGCATCACCGAGAAAATCCACCAGATGCTGTTGCTTCACCCGCGAGGTCTGATTGACCACCAGACCTACCTTCTGCTGGTCGAGCAGGGGCAGATAGCGCTGCGACTGCTCTGCGCCGTTCAGAATCTCCGCGGGTTGGTCTTCACTGCAGCCGGACAGCGGCAGCAGGCATAGCAACGCCACGATGGGGGAAAAAAGGGCGCGAAGAGTAAAAGTGTTCATGATAGCGCTGTCTTTTTAGTGTAATTGATGGGTTGGATCGCGACGCCTAACGCCTAGCGAACAGGAAAATCGAAATATTGCTCGGGCCAGGGTTCCGGCTTGAAGGTGTAATGCCACCACTCCTGGGCGTAGTTGACGAAACCATGAGCTGACATTGCATCGCGAAGGAGGAGGCGGTTTTGCACCGCACGGTGATCTTCCAGCGGAAATTCGGTAGCCGAACGCTCGTCCATGAAATCGAAGCCGGTACCCATATCGAGAAGCTCACCGTCGTCGAGCCGGTAGAGCCCCAGGTCCACAGTGGCGCCGCGGCTATGCCCGGAGCGCTCGGCGATATAACCACGCTCGAACATCTGCGACTTCTCCTCCCGCGGATAAAATGCCGCTTTGGTGGAAAAGTCCTCGGGTTCGCCCGCCCAGCGCACGAAATGATTGACGGCCCGCTGTGGACGGTAGCAGTCGAACACCACCAGCCCGAGGCCTAGAGAAGAGAGATCTTTCGCCACCAGTTCCAGGGCGCTGGCAGCTTCCGGCGCCAACAGGCAGCGATTGGATTCATACCCGTCAAGAGGCTCGCCGACCAGGTTTTCCCCGCTGAAATACTTCATATCGACACGGATCGCCGGGTCCGCTACCGCTTCCATCCGCACCGGTGGCTCTGAGTTTTCAGCGGTACAGGCAGTGAGCATCAGCAGCGCCACCAGCCAGCTTCGTCTTGCATCCATTGCGATGTCTCCCGGCTCGTTCGCCCGACTGAACGCCGGGCTTTTTTATTCTGGTGTCAGAAAATCTTTACAGGGCTTCCAGTTCGCGAATCCCGGCTTCTACCTCATCAGTGCACATCACACGAATCGCAGGGACGCCATTCACTGAACGCAGGCCGTGCATCTCCAGATCATCCCGATCCTCCACGTAGGAACGAATCGCATCGAGGATCTCCCCGGTGATCTCCTGCCCCGGCACCAGCAGCGGAATGCCCGGAGGATAGGGCACGATCTCGTCACAGGCGATACGGCCTTGTAGCGCGGCCGCGTCTTCACCAGCCAGAGCCAGTTTTTCGCCCCGGGCGTAATAGGCGGCCCGCGGCAGAACGCGGATGGCGCTCAGCGCCGGCAGGGACTGGCCGCTGTCAGCCGTCGCCGACTCCAGGCAATCCTCCGACAGCCGCCGCAGCGCTTCCTTGAGGCGCAGTACCTTGCTCTCGGTGGTACCGATGGTGACCAGGAAAGACAGGGTATTGTGGGTGTTCTTCTCCACCTGAATCCCGTACTTGCTGAACAGCACCTGCTGGGCGTGGGGAGCTGAAACCCCGGCGCAACCCACGTCGATGGTTACCTTGGTGGGATCCAGCAGGATGCCATCGCCGGCAACCTCCTCGCTGCAGAGATCCTCAACAGCGAGACTGCCAAAGCGGGTGGATTCACGCACGAACTGGCGGATGTCCTCGGCAAACGCAAGGGTCCGGCTCATCACCTCAAAGCCCTCGATACTCATCTGCTTGCGGGCCACATCGAGGCTCGCGATCATCCCGTATTGCGGGCTGGTGGAGGTATGCATATTGATGTCTTCGCGGAAACCCGCCGCATCAAAATCTTTTACGCTGTCACCCACGTGGATCATGCTCGCCTGGGAGAAAGCAGACAGCATCTTGTGGGTGGACTGGGTAACAAAGTCAGCACCGCATTCCACGGCGGTGGGGCGTAGCTCCGGGTGGAATCGTCCGTGGGCATACCAGGCCTCATCGATCAGCACGTAGACACCGTGGTCGTGGGCGTAGTCGATAATCGGCTTCAAGTCGTAGCGCAGGCCGTCGTATGTGCACGAAGTGAGGACCAGCAGGCGCGCCGACGGATTGCGATCAATGGCATCGAAAATTTTCGCCTTGGAAACAGGCCCGTAGATGCCGTAATGCTGGTTGACCGAGGACTCCAGGTACACCGGCAGCGCACCGCTCATGATCATCGCATGGTGAACGGATTTGTGGCAGTTCCGATCCACGATCACCCGGTCACCACTGCGCAGCAGGTGTTGCAGGACGATCTTGTTGGAGGTAGACGTGCCGTTGGTGACGAAATAACTGTGTGCGGCACCAAAGGTTTTGGCTGTCAGTTGCTGGGACTGCCGAATCACACTGATGGGGTCCATCAGGGAGTCAAGCATTTTCACGCTCACAGACAGATCCGTGTTGAAAATGTGCTCGCCCATAAAACGGTAAAAATCCACCACCCAGGGGCTGGAGCTGAGGCTGTCACCGCTGGAATGACCCGGCGTGTGCCAGGAGTCCCGCGCCGCGTAGACATACTCCCGCAGGGCGTCGGCAAACGGTGTAGCGACGCGCTCGAGCAAGATGCGCCGCAGGGTGCGGTACACCACACCGTAGTTGGATTCGCTGCGGGAAATAACGCTTTCGTATTCCCTTTCGCTGGCCGAACTGCCATCAGCAGTCAACAAAACACAGTCGATCTCCGCACGCCAGCGACGCAGGGTGGCGTAGGCCTCTGTCAGGGTCTCGGCCCCGAGGCTGCCATCGTCCAGGGCGACAATCTGTGTCTCACCGCGACCGAGAAAATCCTCCAGCTCCCCCAACCCGGTATGGGAAAAAGACAGCCGTACCGGGGAGTCGTGGTCACTCTCTGCCACCAGGCCCAATTCCGACACCCAGCGGGCACCAAACTTGGGTTCAGCAGTGACCAGTACAATCTTACATTCCGTCATCAACGCACTCACAAACTACAGCAAGAGCAGACCCAGGCCGACAAACCCGACTGCACTGATGGCACCAGCTATCAGCGCGTACGGCAACTGGGTTCGCACGTGATCAATATGTTCTGTCCCCGCCGCCAGCGACGAGACAATGGTTGTATCTGAGATCGGCGAAGCGTGGTCCCCGAAAATCCCCCCGGAGAGCACTGCCGCCACAAACAGCGCCGGTTCGGCGCCCAATGCCGACGCCACAGGGATGGCGATGGGCAGCATAATGGAGAAGGTACCCCAACTCGACCCCACTGAGAAAGCGATCACGCCGGCAACCAGGAAAATAACCAGGGGCAAAAAGGCCATGGGAATGGCATCCCCCACCATTCCGGCCACGTAATCACCGGTGCCCAGCGTCTTGGAAATCGCCCCCAGGGCCAGCGCCAGCACCAGGATGACCGCCAGCGGCAACATACGCCCTGCCCCTTCCATCCAGGTATGGCTCAATTCCTCCAGGGTCATGCTGCGCTGAAAGATGACCAGCAAAGAGATGACGGTCAAAGCCGCAAAGGAGGCCCACAGAACAGAGGTGGACCCGGAGCCGGCAAAGATCTCACCGTCACCGGTGATCCAGAGGCCCAGCGGCATCGCCAGGATCAGGGTGAATACCGGCAGCAGCATGTTGATCAGCCGCGGTTTGACATGCTTGCGTTCCCCGGTTGAGGCGGCGATATCGATACCGTCCACATCACCGCTGTGGGTGCGCACCTGCGCACTGGCCATCGGTCCCGGGTTGTAGTTGCGGGAAATGGTGTACGCGGTCAGCGCGACAGCGGTAATGGCATAGAGATTCAGGGGAATGCTGGCGAGCAGCACCTTGAGCGGGTCCTGGACACCAAGGCCATCCAGCAGGCCGAGGTTGAACGCGCCCCACGCATTGAGCGGAATCAGCATGCAGATCGGCGCTGATGTGGAGTCAATGATATAGGCGAGCTTTTCCCGGGCCACGCGAAAGCGATCAAACAGCGGGCGGGAAACCGTACCGGCCACCAATACAGTGATATTCGACTCGATAAAAATCACGATACCGATCAGCCAGGCCATCCACTGGGCGCGCTTGCCGTTGGTGACCCAGCGGCTACGCTCCAGAAAGCGCACAAAACCGCTGACGGCACCGGAACGTTCCAGGGTAATGATGAAAGCACCGATAATCAGCGTGAACACCACCACCCGCGCGTCGCCCGGGTTGCCCAGTACAGCGATAACCGCATCGATGGCCTCGGCCAGCGACGGGAGAAAACCGGACTGGTTGAGCAGAAAATAACCGAGCCAGATACCGGCAAACAGTGCCAGGTAAACCTGTCGGGTGAGAAGTGCCAGACCGATGGCGAGAAAAGGTGGCAGCAGGGTAATCCAGGATAATTCAGTCATACAGCATCATTTCATTATTGTTTTATATATGCTGACAGGCCCCAGGGGGCCTGCCTAAACAGCTTTTATCGCCGGGACCGATAACTTCACTCCGGCTCTCGGCCAACGTGGCGAGCGCGGGGTGAACCTCAGCTCACTACCGGCTCCTGCAGAATCAGGGCGCCAGTGTCACCGTCAAGCTCTGCCATGGCTCCCACCGGCACTACCGTCTGGTCGTCTACATGGCCGATCATCAAGCCGCGCACTACCGGCACTTCCAGGCCCGCGCTGCGCTCCCGCAATACATGCTCCACACTGAAGGTGTTGCCGCTGGTTTCCGCGTCGGTGAACTTTCCGAACACAATGCCGTTCACTTCATCCAGCTTCCCGGCCAGCCAAAGCTGAGTCAGCATGCGATCAATCCGGTACGGCGCCTCCCCGATATCTTCCAGGAACAGGATCTTGTCGCGGAAGTCGGGCTCGAAGGGTGTACCCAGAAGACTGCACATCAACGTCAGGTTGCCGCCGATCAGTCGCCCGCGTGCGCGCCCCCCACGGAAGCGGGTCACCCGGTTGCGTCGCTCCACCCGGCCCGGACTGCTCTCGAAGGGCGGTGCCTCACCCAAACGCGCCGGGTACTCCCCCCGCACCAGCACCTTGGAGAATTCCTCCAGGGTGTAATCAGTAAAATTCTGCGCGGCAATAGGGCCGTGGAAGGTGATCAACCCGCAACGCTCATGAATCGCATTCAGCAGTGCTGTGATGTCACTGTAACCGAGCAGGACTTTGGGGTTCTGACGAATGGTCTCGTAATCGAGCATTGGCAGAATGCGCGGGGTGCCGTATCCACCGCGCAGACAGAAAACCGCGTCCACCTCAGGATCGGCGAACATCCGGTTGAAATCCTCGGCCCGGGCCGCGTCAGGCCCCGCCAGGTATTGTGTGCGCTGGTAGAGGTTTGCACCCTCCTTCACCTCGAAGCCGAGGGACTTTACCACGTCGATGGCAAAGCGGATATCCTCGTCCTCCCAGGCATTACTGGCCGGCGTGACCAGACCGATGGTCATGCCGCGGCGCAACCGCGCCGGCCGCAATAATTCGCCCGTGGACGGTGCCGCGCTGACGCCGGCGCTGCCGGCAGCGGCGAGCCCCCCGATCAACGGTGCTGCCACCAGGGATTTGATTAGTGTTCTTCTTTCCATTGGGCGCTCCTTACACCTGTCCTCAACCGTCTTCACTCACGCGTTCAAAGCGCAGGTCCTGAAAATCGTAACTAAAATCCACGCCACGGGATTGCGGCTGCATGGTCAGTACCAGAGTGCCGGCCTGATCGCGCTCTGCGCGCATCCACGCATCCGCATCGAGACTGCGGTCATCCCACTTCACACTCCAGACTCCCGGCGCTGCGGTATGCATACTACCGGTCAGGCGGGGTGACTTCAGTGACCGCCAGCGCAATCCGTCATCACCCTGAAGGATCTCGACAGCACCAAACCAGGGATCGCGATAACTGCCGATCACATCGGTATCGGAAATGTCCACCAAACTTTCCGGCGCGGGTAAAAGTTCAGGCTCATAGGGCTCTGACGCCCCCCCGTACAATTCCTGGAAATATTGCAGCCAGTCCCGATCCTCCGCCCCCAGATACGGCTTGAGGAGGCCATAAATCAGCGACTGGCGGGCAACACCCGCGCTGCGGTTCATCAGCACGACGATGGCCAGCTCTTCCTCTGGAACCAGCGCCGTCCAGGCATACATACCCGAGAGTGAGCCGGTGTGGTGGATCACCCGCTTGCCGTGCATATCCTGCACCCGCCAGCCCAGTGCGTAAGCATAAAAGTGCCCGGCATCCCGCTCAGAGCGCGATTTGGAGAGCGGCATCAGCGTCACTGGCCGCCACAGGCGATCGCGGGTTTGCTCACTGAACAGGCGAACGCCAGCGGGGGAAAGACCTCCGTCCAGCAAAGTGCGCAGCCAGGTAATCATGTCACCGGCACTACAGTGCATGCCCCCGGCGGCTGCGAGAACAATGGGTTCATCTCCGGCCAGGTTGGGGGTATCCACCACCAACCCGGCCTCTTCCAGGCGATGGGGGTCCGCCAGGTTGTCCCGCGCCGAGCCGGGCACAGGCCCCGCGTAACAGTGTTCCAGCCCAAGGCTTTTCAGCAAGCGCTCTTGAACAAAATCTTCATAGGTCTGACCGGAAACTGCAGCGATCAGCTCTCCGGCAATGATGTAGAGCAAGTTGTCATAGGCATAATCGGCACGAAAACTGCGACTGATCGGCAGGTATTCGAGTCCGGACAAGACGTCGGCACGATCAAAAGAATTGGGTTGCGGCCAGAGCATCAGATCACCCGCACCGGGGCCCAGACCCGAGCGGTGTGTCAAAAGATCCACGACCTGAAATTCAGAGGTAATCCAGGGGTCAGCGAGCTTGAACTGGGGCAAATAGTCGACGACCCGGCTATCCCATTCCAGCTTGCCCTCCTCTACCAGAAGCGCCAGGCCTGCTGTGGTAAATGCCTTGGTGGTCGATGCGAGCTTGAACAGGGTTTCACTGTCCACCGGCCGCGGATCTTCCACATTGGTGACTCCGAAACCGCGAAGCAGTACCGGCTCGCCTTGGTGCCAGACCCCAACGGCAGCGCCAGGCACCTGCTCTTCTTCGAGCACTCGCTCGACCAGTTTTTCAACATCACCAGAAGAGAGGGGAGAGTCAGAGCACCCACCTAAAAAAAGTGCGGCGGCAAAGGTGGCGGTGATGGCCTTTCTACAGCTTGTAGCCGTCAGCAGGCCGAAGGCTTTTGTTGTCATTATGGTACCCCTACAGAAAAGCCCCACAGGGCCAGAGCATTGAAGCAACATGCGGGCGAGCCGCGACCCAGGTTCAGGGCCGGAGAGCCCGCCAGCGGGATTCACGCCCGGCCAAAGCCATCCTTGACGCCCCCCTTGCGGTAGAATAATTTATCAACTCACAAAAACCGTGTAAATATAATTTATTCCGGCTCGCAGCCAGGAAGGCCAATAATAATGGAGCGCACAGTGTCCCCACCCTACCTATCCCGCAGACTGCCCCTGCTGTTTTCTGCCGTGCTCACCTTTTCGTCGTTGGGGGCCAGTGCCGCTGACACACTGCAGGACGCACAAAAAATGATCGACAACGGCCATTACAGCGATGCACGCCAGCACATCGACAAGCTGCTCGAGAAGTCACTGCAGAAGCCGGAGCGCCAGCAATTGCTGTTTGAAGTCGAAAGAATGCGCCGTATCGAGATGGAATTTACCCTGCGCAGGGGGGAGCTGCTGGCCTCGATCCAACGCTACATCCCCGACGCCACTGAGGCCGATGTGGAGCGCTGGGACAAGGCCGGACTGCTGGAATCCAAGGTGATCGACGGTGAACGCCGCTTTTTTGGCAAAACGGCCTATAACCTGGTTCACACCTCCGATGCGGCTGCGGCGCGAACCCCGGACTATCGCCGCTTTACCGACAGGGCACCGCTGTATGAGCTGCATCCACACCATCAGGAGATCATCAGCGCGGAAGAACCGGTGCGGCGCCGCATTCGCATCAGTTACTCCCTCAGCGTCGACCCGGACGCGGTGCCCGCCGGCGAAACCGTGCGTGCATGGCTGCCGTTCCCCAAGCCGGTGCAGGGACGCCAGGAGAATATAGCCCTGCTCGCCTCTTCACCTGCCCGGCATGTTCTGGCACCTGAAGCACAGCCACAGCGCACCATTTACTTTGAGAAACAGGCCGAGGCCGGCAAACCGGTAGAATTTGCGGTGCGCTATGAATTCGACAGCATTGCCCGGCACATCCCCATTGACCCCGAGCGTGTTAGCCCGGTCAAAGCGACCAAAAAGCTCGCACCGTATCTACAGGAGCGCGCCCCTCACATTCAGTTCACACCTTCACTGCGCGCGTTGTCGGAGCGCATTGTCGGCGATGAGACCAACCCCTACCGCATCGCACGGAAGCTGTTTGCCTACGTGGACAGCATTCCCTGGGCAGGCGCGCGGGAGTACTCCACCATTCGCAATATCAGCCAGTACGCAGCGGAAGCGGGCCATGCTGACTGCGGGCAGCAGACATTGCTGCTGATTACCCTGCTGCGGATGAACGGTATTCCCGCTCGCTGGGAATCCGGCTGGGAATTTTCCCCGTCCACCTTCGACACCATGCACGACTGGGGACAGCTTTACCTGGCACCCTACGGCTGGATGCCCATGGACGTCACCCACGGAAAGCTGGCGGGCTCCAGCGAGAGCGAGACCTGGTTTTACCTGGGCGGGATCGATGCCTACCGCCTGATCTTCAACAGCGATTTCAGCCAACCCTTCCATCCCGCCAAGGAATATTTTCGCTCTGAAACCGTTGACTCCCAACGGGGCGAAGTTGAGTGGCGCGGGGGCAACCTGTATTTCGATCAGTGGGACTACAGCCTCGAGTGGGAAGTGGTGGATCAGGGCTGAGCGCCCTGAGCTTACAAATGAAAAAGGCCGAACGCCAGCTGGTGTTCGGCCTTTTTTGTGGGCTTAACCCATGGAAAAACTCGAGCGTATCATGAGTCCTGCGCGAGCAGGCCGCTAACCAGACCTTCAACCAGGTGCAACTGGCCAGAACGGAAGAGCAGCTTCTGCATCCCCTCATCCTCGTCGGCAGGTACGACGAAAAGACGAATATCCGAGTGGATGCTGGCCGCATTGTAGTTGTAGCGCGTCAGGCTCAACACCTTCACGCCCTGCTCCCGGGCACTGTTGGCCACGTCCAGCAGCGTCTCTTCGCCACCAAAGTCGCAGATGATACAGAGCAGGTCTTCTTCCCGGAGCGAGTTCGCCATGCGGTGCTGCACTTGCCCGCTCTCAACAAACACAGCCCAGCAGCCAAGCTCCAGCAGCTGATACGTCAGGTATTTGGCCACGGCGATGGAGCCGGGGCAGGCGGACACCTGGATACAGCGCGCCCCGCGGATGGCAGCAATCGCCGCGGCGATGTGCTCTGCCTCGTTGATTCCGGCAGTATTCTCCAGAACTTCCAACTTTTTCTGCCCGAGCTGGCTCAGCGGGTTATCCGGCCGGAAAAAATGCCCTTCACCCTCGCTCTGCCCGGACTGGGCGCGAGCAGCCTCGGCATAGGTCTCGTAAACCGCCAGCTTGAGGCTCGGATAACCCTTGTAACCGAGTTTCTGTGAGAATTTCACCACGCTCGACTGGCTCACACCCACAACATCTGCCAGCTGTTGCGAGGAGTAGTCACGCAAGAGCTTGGTGTTTTCCAGAATGAAATCAGCGAGCTTGCGCTCGTTGACCGACATCTGGTCGCGCATTGCGCGCATCTTTAACAAACATGTCATGTTCTGGGGCTCCGCCTGAAGCTGTACTGGCAGTTATTAAACCAGCAGCTCCAGGCCTTCAATTTTTTCAATACCCAGTCCCGGGGTTTCGTTCAGAATGATATCCGCATCTGTATAGGTTGCGCCACCGATCACTGGATCATGCTGGCACAGAGATGGCACATCGAGATCCAGCTTGGAGACTACCGGGGACTTGGCTGCAGCCATGTGTGCGGCGGCGGAAACTCCGATACTGGTCTCCAGCATGCATCCCACCATGCACTCCAGATCATAGAGACCCGCAAGATCAGCGATCTTGAGTGCGCTGGAGATACCACCGGTCTTCATCAGTTTGATATTGATGATCTCGGCCGCGTGTCGCTGGATCACATCCATCACCTCCAGCGGGCCAAAGATACTTTCATCGGCCATGATCGGCGTCTTCACGCGCTCGGAAATATAGCGCATCCCTTCCAGATTATTGGCCTTGACCGGCTGCTCTACCAGCTCGAGGATGACACCGGCCTCCTCCAGGCTGCGAATTGCCATGACTGCCTGCTTGGGGCTCCAGCCCTGGTTTGCATCCAGTCGCAGCAGGGCCCGCCCCTTCACCGCCGAGTAAACCGCCTTGATACGCTCGATATCGAGACGGATATCCTTACCAACCTTAAGCTTCAGGATTTCAAAACCCCGCTCCACAGCACTCTCTGCGTCGGCCACCATCTTGTCGATATAGTCGACACTGATCGTGATATCCGTGGTCAGGCAATTTTCGCCACCACCAAGGATGCGATACAGAGGGGTTTTATAGCTCTGGGCAAAAAGATCGTAGAGGGCAATCTCCACCGCCGCCTTGGCGCTGGTGTTATTGATCATCGCCCCACTGATCTCCCGCGTCAGGCGGTTGAGGTCTGCCACTTGCCGGTTCAACAGCAACGGGGTGAACACGGTGCGCACCGCCTCGATCACGGAGCCGTGGGTATCCCCGGTAATAACCGCCGTGGCCGGCGCGTTACCGTAACCGATATGGCCGGTATCCGTCTCCAACATCACCACTACGTCCTCCACGCACTCCACAGTGCGCAGCGCCGTCTTGAATGGAGTGATCAACGGCACTCTCAGCATGCCCAGCTTCACATCAACAATTTTCATGGCGGTACCGATCAGATAATGGTTTTTATTGCGTAGATACTGTCGACGAAGTCTTTGCTCCGTCCGAGCCAGAGCGGCGTCAGTGGCGTCACGGAAACCCCAGACAGTGTCCCTTTATAGAAATCGCCCTCGCCATCCTCGTAGCTCAGGCCGGTCACATCGTGAATCACGTAAGGCTCACCATCCACGTGGCCGATAAACATCATCACGTGGCCGGGAATATAAACGAGATCACCCACATTCAACTCTTCCAGAGCCTGCAGCTTTTGCTCGCGACTGGCATCATCGAGTTTCCGCGTCGGCGCAAAGGCGCTGCGCCCCTGCTGGCCGGAATTGCGCGGCATCAGGATGCCGAAAGATTTGTAAACCTCACCGACAAAGCCTGTGCAGTCGCGGCCGTTGTAATCGTGGCCCCAGCCGTAGCGCTCACCAAGGAACTTGAAGGCCTGCTCCAGCACCAGGGCCGGGCGGTATTCAAGCAGACCGACGGTAACGTCCCGGCTGCGGGCGATCAGGGTCGGGACAAACTCAAGCGCCCCACCGGCATCGCGCACCGGCAGCTTGACCACGTAGCTGGCGTAGGGGTTCTGGCCGTTGACGTTATGCCCCACTTCCCGCGCCGTCATCAGCGGAAGTGAAACCCCCATATCCAGAGTCACTTCAGATGTGCGCGGATCCACCGGGTTGTAGTTGGTGCGCACCTGGGCACCGGTCACTGTCAGGCGCGGGCCACTGCCATGCCAGCGTTCGATCGCCTCCCGATCCCCCAGGGCAACAGCAGATTTTGGCAACCAGGCTGCGTAGTGGTAATTGACCGCAAACCACCAGTTACCGTCAGCACTCTCGTGCAGCAGAGCCAGGCGCTGCCCGGGGAAAACCCCGGTTTCCTGCAGGCGGTCGAGGTCAGTATCGTCAGGGTGCTTGTAGATTCGGGTATGGGTCGGGTAACTGCGCATGCTGGCCCGCTGAACCACCAGGGCCCACTGCACGTCAACCTGGGCGGGCAACTTCTGGCGCTGCACGGCAGCCTGCCATTCAGCGTAGTCGGCCTCCGAAACCAGGCGGCCATCGACGTGATAGCGCGGTGATGACGACGGACGACTGACGCCATCGATCAGCTCGAGAACGCGCGATCTGGAGAGAGTCTGAGGAAACTGGCTCAGCCGGTGCAGGTGCTTGTCTCGGGCCAGGTTTGCCGCGTTGAATTGCTGAATCTCTTCCGCGCTGAGCCGGACGGAGTCCTGTTCCAGTCGGGAGATCCAGAAGCCCGCAGAGAGCATTTCTTCCCGGACAGCAGGCACATCCGATATGAATGTGGACTCACCAACGGGCGCCGACAGGTCAACCCCATTTGCAAGCACGGGCAGCGACAGGACAAACAGCAGCCCCCGCAACATCGTTGTTATTCTCATGCAATTACTCCATTGCCCTCCCGGAAGGTGCGACCGCCGCACGGCCAGCCCCTGCAACTCCCCGAAACCATAGGTCCGGTAGGGTTATGTCTCCGAGAATACATTATTCACAAGCGCCTAACAACCAAGAATAAAACTGTAAGCCATAAAAAAAGCCGGCACAAAGTGCCGGCATCAACAATGGTGAGAAGACGACGGGGTATACCGCTACCCCAGCCTGCTCGGTGGGAACTCGATCAACACTGGATTTGCCCTGACAGCAGGCCACTCGGCCTGTTGCGGCACGGACCCGGTGCCACACGATCTCAGTCGCGGGACACCTATCGGCGAACCTCGCCAGCGAACTCTTCAGCCAACCGCATGGAATAAACTATTTCTGGATCCGTAGACCGTCAAGAATTTTTTAGTTTTAATATTCCAGAAGACGGTTGATCTCGCACGCCACGGGGCGCACAGTTCATCTTTTGGGATCTATCGCCAGGGCCGATTGGCGGTATCTAGAATGCCCGCGGCAAAGGCTTAAACTGGCCCGAACCAGACAATAATGAAGAAAATTACCATGCAGCCGACTCCCGATCGCTGGACCAACCTCGCCAGCCTACTGATGGTTTCCATGATGGGCGCCGCCGTTCTTACCCTCCTTCCTCTGTGGGTGGGCGGTCTCAGCGACCAGGGGAATTTCTCCGAAACTCAGATCGGGTGGCTGGCGGCAGCGGATGTGATCGGGATTTTCGCCAGCTCCGCCTCGGCGATTTTCTGGGTACGTCGCGTTGCCTGGAAGCAGGTCACTCTCGCCGGTCTGGCCGTTTTCCTGATCGGCAACCTGCTGAGCCTCGGCACCAGTGACTTTATCCAATTAATGAGCCTGCGCATTCTGGCAGGGTTGGGGTGTGGCGCCGCCTATGCCGTCGCCCTCGCCGGTCTCGGCGACCACCGTCGACCGCCGCTGGCTTTCGGTATGATGGTCACCGCCCAGGTAACCTTCGGCACGATCGGTTTTTTTGCTGTACCCCGAATCATGGAGTTGTGGCAGGTCAACGGCTTCTTTCACTATCTGAACGGTTGGCTGGCTGTCACACTGCTACTCTGCGCCCTCACCTTCCCCCGCTCCCAGCGCGGCAGTGAGGCAGCAGATGCCGTCGGCATTCTCAGCCTGCTTGGCGGGAGGTCACTGCTGGTTTTCGCCACTACCGTTGTGTACTACTGCGGCGTCTCCGCGGTCTGGGCTTACCTGGAGAGAATCGGTGTGGACATGGGCCTCTCCGGTGCCGAGGTAGGCGATCTGCTGGGGATCGGCTTCGCCATCAGTGGTCTCGGCTCCCTGGCCACGCCCCTGGTTGCCCGCCATCTCGGGCGAGCACTTTCCCTCGTGATCTCCATTGCCATACAGGTCGGCACCATGTCCCTGCTCATCGGCCAGCACAGTGGAGATGCCTACCTGCTGTACGCAGTCACTTCGATCGTCTTCCAGTTCTTCTGGAGCTTCACAATTCCACTGTTGATGGACCAGTTCAATCGCGTCGATGACACCGGCCGCTTTATCGTGCTCTGCGCCAGTGCCTTCAAGGTGGGAGAGATCATCGGTCCTCCACTGGCCGCCAGCCTGATACAGCCCTTCGGCTATGCCGGGGTGCTTTCACTGGGCATCGGCAGTGTGATTCTGGCCCTTGGCATGGCGCTGGTGACCGAGACACGCGCCGAAGAGCCGGCAGGAGTGCCGGCAGCGGGGAGCCTGTGATTGATTCTTGCCGGATACGAAAAGTCTTCGGTTTCGCAGCTGCCATCCTCTTTTCCGCCAGCACTGCCAGCGCGCAAACCATTGCCGGGGGAGACCCGTTTGCACGCCTGACCCAGACAGAGCTGGGACTGGGTGCGTTTCGCAGCGCCAATGGCGCCCCAGCCGAAAACTACTGGCAACAGCGGGTGGATTACGATATTGAAGTGGCACTGCAGCCCGGGGAACAGCGACTCGAAGCCAGCGCGCTTGTGCGCTACTACAACCGCTCCCCCGATACCCTCGACACGCTCTACTTCGCACTCGATCACGATGCCCTGAAAAATGGCAGTGCCGCAGAGTTCCGCTTACTGACCGGCGACGAGACAGCGCGACAGATCGCAACGGCCAGAAATGGCACATCCAGCGGGTTCAACATTCAAAGCGTGAAACGGGCCAACGGTGAAGCGCTGGAATGGCGCACCAAAGACACCCTGCTGCAAATCCGCCTGTCAAATCCGCTGAAAAGCGGCGAACAGCTCAACCTCTCCCTGCAGTGGCAACTGCCGCTGACCGACAAGCGTGCCACCGCCGTGCGCAGCGGCTACGAAATGCTCGACGACGGCAAGCGTATTTTTGTCGCCGCTCAGTGGTTCCCCCGGGCGGTCGCCTATACAGATTATGCCGGCTGGCAACTGAAACCCTTCCTGCAACAGGGGGAGTTTTCCACCGAATTCGGTCGCTACCGGGTGCGGATCTCGGCCCCGGAAAACTATGTGGTAGCGGCCAGCGGTGACCTGCAGAACCCGCGGCAAGTGCTGGATCGGCAACAGCTGCGCGCCTGGCAGAGCGACTCCCCCGGGCCCCGCTGGGTCGTCGACGAATCGCAGGCAGACCGCAACAGGAGTCGCACCACCCGGAAACAGAAGCAGTGGTTATTTTCCGGAGAAAGCCTGAGGGACTTTGCTTTTGCCGCTTCTCCAAGTTTTCAGTGGCAAGTCAAACGGGATAGCGCCGGCCGGCGACTGCAGCTCTTCTTCCCTGAGGAAGCGGCCTCTCTCTGGCGTACCTTTGGCCTGGAGGCCATCGATCACACCCTGAAGAGCTTTGACGAGGCCACTTTTACCCTGCCCCTTGAAACCATCAGCGTCGTTAATGCCGCCGGTATCGGCATGGAATATCCCGGGCTGGCCACCATCGCAACCCGACCCGAGCGCGATGAGACAATGGCCGAAGAGACAGGAACCAATCAACCACCCTGGGATGCCCTGACCAAGTACGATTTCATCGGCAGTATCATTCACGAGGTAGGTCACAACTACCTGCCGATGGCGATCAATACTGATGAAAGGGAATGGGCCTGGCTGGACGAGGGGCTGGTCAGTTTTATCGAGTATCACGCAGAGCATGCCTGGGAAGCGAATTTCGATGTGATCTATGGTGAGCCTCGCTCCGTTGCCGACTACACGGCTTCGGAGGTGCACCAACCGATCATGACCTCTGCCGACAGCCTGCACCGCAAGATCGGCAACGCCTACAACAAGACCGCCAGTGTACTGAATATGCTGCGGCACCTGGTGCTTACCCCTGAAGACTTCGACCTGGCACTGAGGCGTTTTGCCATCAACTGGCAGGGCAAGCGCCCGATGCCTGGCGACTTTTTCCGGGCCATGGAGGCAGCGGCGGGCGAAGACCTGAGCTGGTTCTGGCGCAGCTGGTTTTTCGAGGCGCACTCGGTGGATTTCGCCGTTGCTGCAATCAAGCACAAAGGAATTTCCCACACACTGCACATGACGGAACAGCGTGAACCGCCGGCGATCGCCTACACCGCCGGCGGCATACAGGAGTTTGTGGTGGACCGGCAGCCTGCGATGGCGGACGCCTATACACAGCCCCTTCAGGCCGGGACCACACCGACAGAAAGCACTGGCACGCTACCGGTACCGTCAGAGCGAACAAGCTGGTATAGCATCACCCTGAAAAATCTTGGTAGCGGTGTGTTACCACTGCCCCTGCAAGTAACCACCGAAAAGGGCCTCAGCTATCAATTGCGTATACCGCCGCAGACCTGGATGCGCGCACAGCGGGGGACACTGGAGCTGCAACTGCCCCTGCCGGAGGAGGACGCCCTGAGCGGGCTCTGTATCGACCCACTCTGGCTGACACCGGATACCGACCGAAGCAACAATTGTATTGAGATCAAGCAGTCATGAAAGACAAAAAAAATTTCAAGCGGCCAATCCTGGGCGTCCTGACCGCCCTGCTGCTGCCTCTCGGCGCCAGCGCGGAGTCGCCAGTGCCCATGCAGAGCATGGCCAGCAAAGTAGTCTCTAAAGCGCTGCAATGGGATGACAGAGAATATCGCGTAGGCAAGGCGGAGCAGTGCATGAACTGGACACGCGAAATACTCGTGGCTGCCTGTGGATCGCATTTTGCAACACTCGAAACCCAAAACCCCTGGGACGGCCACCTGCTGGGAGCAGACGACAAGTTACTGCCGGAGCACGTGGACTCTCTGGCAGCAGATGAGTTTGGTGAAAAAATTACCAGGATCGAGGATTTGCGCCCCGGTGACCTGGTATTCCTGAAAAACACCTATGGCAACTGGGCGGATGGCGTGCTGACACACGTGGGTATAGCGCTCGGTGAGGGCACCTATATCCATCGCATGACCTCCAACGATGGCATCGTGAAAGTTGATCCAATACCCAGCGCAGATTTTGATTCAGGCATCCGACTGAAGGAGTCACTATGTCATTCCGAATAACCCCTTCGCTCGCCAAGCTGGCCCTGCTGGCTGCTTCCTGCGTGCTCACGCTCGCCGGATGTACCTCCAGTGCCACAAAAGCCCAACGCGGTGATTACAAACTCGAGTGGGTGGAATCACAGAATGCCAGCGAGCGCGTGCGCTTTCTCGTCATGCACTTCACCACTATCGACTTCGATCACTCCCTGCGTGTGCTGACGCAGCCGAGTTCGTCGCCGGTTAGCTCCCATTATCTGGTACCCGAAAACAACGACCCCACCTACCCTCACGACGATCTGAGGGTGTACCAGCTGGTGGATGAAACCCGGCGCGCCTGGCACGCCGGCCCGGCGCGCTGGGAGGACCGCTACCAGATCAACGACCAGTCAATCGGTATCGAAATCGTCAACAAGGCCCACTGTCACCCGCCGGTGGAAACCTCTACCGGGGAAATCGGCGAGGAAATCTGCTTCTTCCCGGAGTTCGACCCGGAGCAGATCGAGCTGGTCATCGCCCTCTCCAAGGATATTCTCGCGCGCTACCCGGACATCTCTCCCACGCGCGTGGTCGGTCACGGTGATGTGGTGCCCCAGTACAAAATCGACCCGGGCCCCCGCTTCCCCTGGCAGAAGCTCGCTGAGGCAGGCATTGGCGCCTGGTATGAAGAAGAAGCGGTCAAACGCCATATGGACTACCTGAAGGGCAATACCACCAGCGACCGCGAGAGTATTCGCCAGCGCTTCGCCCAGTGGCTGGCCGACTACGGCTACGGGATCAATCCGGAAACGGCGACCGACGATGACATCACCCTTTACACACGCGCCTTCCAGTATCACTTCCGCCCCTGGAAAGTGGACGGTGAAGTGGACAACCACTCCCGCGCGATCATGCTGGCCCTGCTGGAGAAGTATTTCCCGAACAAGTTGAGTGGCTATCCGGAGCTCAAGGGCACGTTGATTGCAGAACTGGAGGAGCAGGACTGAATCTTTCACGTTAACCGAATATCGGGACCGGCCTCTGCGCGCTGCATGCCGGTCCACTTCCCTGAAGGAATCAAAACATGAAGCCCTTTCTGTCAGCCCTTCGGGCCTCCGCCTTTGCTACTGTGCTACTGCCGGCCTTCAGCTTCAGCAGCGCGTCAGTGGCGGACTCAGAAGGCGCCTCGCACCTCGAGCTTCCCTACTGGAAGCAGACTGAAAACCGCTACGAACCGGAACGCACCTGCTCCCTCACCTCCCTGGCCATGGTGACCGATTATTTACAGCTGACAGATCCTGCCCAACACGGCCGCACGCCGGACTATTTGTTCGAGCAACTGGACGGTGTGCGCCAGACAGTCCCGGCACTGCAGGAAGGCTTCAATACCATCGCAGAGCATGCCAGCAGTGAACTTCGCGCCTACAGCAAAACCGATGGCACCATCCAAGAACTGCAACAGGCGCTGGCCGCGGGTCACCCGGCCATTGTCCACGGCTGGTTTACCCCGTCCGGACACATCGTTGTGGTGACCGGCTTCGATGGCGAGCATTACACAGTCAACGATCCCAACGGTCGCTGGAACCTGAAGAAACGGGGTGGCTACGATACTTCGGTTTCAGGGGAAAAATTGCGCTACCCGAAGGACGCGTTCGAGCTGGCCATTAATGACAACGGCACTGGGGATGATTTGTGGCTGCATATTTTTCGGTAGCCAGGACGCACTCAAAACCTGGCTGAGCCGGGGACCTTCAACTATTCAGCGCTTTGCGAATCTCCCGAATCACTGCCACCCCATGGGGATTGTCCCCGTGCACGCAGATGGTATCCGCTTCTAGCGGGTAACGCTTGCCATCACTGGCCACTATATGGCCGGCAGCGATATCTTTCACCTGCGCCACCACGGCCTCCGCATTCTGCAATACCGCTCCTGCCTCAGTGCGGGGCGTGAGGGAGCCATCAGGGCGGTAGCGACGGTCGGCGAAGGCTTCAAACAGCAACGGCACCGCGTATTCCGCGGCAACCTCCTCGAACCTGCCCCGCTCCGGTGTGGCCATCAGCATCAGCGGAATATCCTGCTCCATCCGCCTGACGGCTTCCAGAATGGCCCGGTAAACCTCCTCCTTACCCATCATGTCGTGATACAGGGCGCCGTGAGGCTTGATGTAGGTAAGCCGGGTTTCCTCCGCTGCGCAGAGTCCCTGTAGCGCACCGGCCTGATAGAGCACCATGGCGGTCACCTCTTCCGGCGGGCAGGCCATCGAGCGCCGACCGAAACCCACCAGGTCCGGGTAGGACGGGTGAGCACCGATGGCGACACCATGGGCCTTCGCCAGCTGCACGGTTCGGTGCACGGTCAACGGATCGCCGGCATGAAAGCCACAGGCCACATTGGCCATGTCGATATGCGGCATGACCTCCGCTTCGTCCACCAGCTGCCAGTTGCCGTAGCCCTCGCCGAGATCACAGTTGAGCTTTATCACACCTTTACTCCGTGCGTCCTAATCGTTCTCATAAATCCGCGGTACCCGCCCGGTAAGCCCGGTCAACAATTCGTAGGCGATGGTACCCGCGTGCGTGGCAACCTCTGCGACAGGTAGCGCACTACCCCAGAGGGTTACCGGCGTACCTACCCGGGCATCCGGCAGTGCCGTCAGGTCCACCGCCAGCATGTCCATGGACACCCGCCCCACCAGGCGGGTTCTGCGCCCGCCCACCAGAACCGGGGTACCGGTAGGCGCATGGCGCGGGTATCCGTCACCGTAGCCACAGGCCACGATACCGAAGCGCCCTTCCCCTGGGAAATGGTAATCGCAACCGTAGCCGACACTCTCCCCCGCCTCCACACGCCGCTCTGCAATCAACCGTGACTCAAATTCCATACTGCTTCGGAGCTGCGGATGTGCAACACCATCGAGCCGCGGATTCACTCCCCACAGCATAATGCCGACGCGGCTCCAGTCGCGACGGGCGGCAGGCAGCGCCAGCAGGGCGGCTGAATTGGCGATACTGTGTGGCAGCGATTCCCCGTCCAGGGCGGCATCAAAGCGCTCCAGCTGAGTGCGATTGAACTCCTGCTGCGGCTCATCGGCACAGGCCATGTGAGTCATCAGGGTGATTTCGCTGTGCGGGGCCAGAGACCGCAGCTTTTCGTAAACCGCCCGGGCCTCGCGCCAGGAGAATCCGAGACGCCCCATACCGGTATCAATTTTCAGCCAGAGGGAAAGTCCAGCGGCATCGGGCTCCTGCGCCAGCATCTCCAATTGATAGCCACTGTGAATGACGATATCCAACCGCTGCACGATCGCCACTCGCAGGGCATCCCGGTCAAAGACCCCCTCTAGCACCAGCAGGCGGTCGCGCACGCCGGCGCTTCTCAAAACCAGCGCCTCTTCAATGGTGGCCACGCCCAGCGCATCGGCACCCGCCAGCGTCTCACCGACCACGGCCAGCCCGTGCCCGTAGGCATTGGCCTTGATCACGGCGACGGTGCGGCCCTCCGTCAGGGAGCGGGCAAAACGGTAGTTGTGGCGAATGGCAGCCAGATTGACTCTCGCCTGAAGTGGACGGCTCATGAAATTGACTCCGCAAGGCCCTCAGCCACAGTGGACGAGGAATGCTCCGGTATAGAATGCTCCGGGAAGTCCGAACCCGCGATGGCGGACGCCGCCAACTGGCGCAACTCCCTGATCAGGCTCTGCCCTCGCGCCGCCGGCAGGCCATCTTCCGTGGGCGTGGTGCTGCCGGTGACGCCATCCACAATGCCCGACAGGTTCAGTGCCTGCAGCAACGTCTCGAGGGGAAGGCTCGGGAACAGGTCTCGGTGTACGCGAGCGGAGGCCAGGGCGACCGCGCCATAAACACCCCAGTTGGACACGTCGGAAATCACCAGATGATCGGTGACCGACACCGCCGGCTCGATATCCAGTTGCCGCAACGCAGACCCGACACGTCCCATCCCCAACTCATTGCCGCCGTCGGCAAAGGCAATGCTCGGGCAGTTGCAAACAGACAACAGTGGCTCCCAGTCGAAAGTCCGCGCGCTGATATTTTGCCGGCGCATGTTGTAATAATTACCATCGGAGGCCGACCCCGGTACTTCCACAAACACCAGCAGGGTGGGACGGAATTGCTCAACTGCCCGGTGCAGCGGGGCGCTCACGTCCGCACCTGATTCCAGGCTGGAAGACTGGTAGAGCAAATTGTTCTCCAACCCCAGTAACGCCGCTCCCTCGCGCAATTGCGCAAGGTAGGCCGGCAGGCCAGCCAGCGCCACTTCGGAGCCGAGCTCTCGCAGTGCCGAGGCCAGTACCAGCGCCCCTGCGGGACCATCGGTCTCGAAGGTCTCGCCAATCGGAAAACCACTGACAATCAACACCCGGGCCCGCTCCTGTAACAGTGCATCCACGGCCTCAAGGAGATAGCCTGCGCGCCACTCTTTGCGCACGCGCTCCATGCCGCGCTGATCCAGGCGAACCAGTCGCTCCTCAATTTCGACGGCAAGTGCAGGCACGAGCGTTGACGCGCTTGGGAAAAACTCAGTCGGCATGGCGCGCCCCGAGGAAAAACTGGCGTTGCTCCCTGAGCAGCGCCTGCGACTCAGCCAGTGAACCAAGCTCAAAGCGTACCCGGGAGCCCGGTCGCGCCTGCGCCAGCCAATCCAGATCGACGCTGTAAACATGGCCAATTTTCGGATAACCACCGATCGTCTGGCAGTCCCGCATCAAGACGATGGGCTGACCATTACTGGGTACCTGAACCGCCCCGGGACAAACCGCTTCCGATACCAGATTGCCCGGCACCTGCCCCAGGGTAGCCCCCGTCAACCGGACTCCCATACGATCGGAATCCGGTGCAATCTGGTAACTCTGCGAAAACAGTTTTTGCCGGGCAGATGGGGAGAATTTTTCAAACTGATTCGATGGCACCAACCGGAGATTGAGCGGCTCGGTCTGCTCGCCATATTCACGCTGAAATTCACACGGTGTTTGCCGAAGCAAACCGTCGTCATCCGCCACATATGGCAACTGATCGCCGACCCGCAGTGGCTCACCACAAAGTCCCCCCAGCCCCTCGCCAACGGTCGTGGCACGACTGCCCCAGACCGGAGTGCTCTGGAATCCACCTGCGACGGCCAGATATCCCCGCAGACCACTACGGGCCATGCCTCCCTGCAGGAGAGCACCCGCCGGCACCCGGTGCGACGACCACAGCTGCAACGGTTCGCCATCGAGTCGCCAGCCGCAGTCCGCGCCACTCAGGGCGATACAGGTAGCGCTCGCAAAGCGCAGCGCAAAAGGACCGAGAACAATCTCGAGCACGGCCGCGGCGGGGTCGTTGCCTAAAAGGTGGTTGGCCCAACCGGCGGCGTGTCGATCGAGGGCCCCACCGACACTGACACCGAGATGCTGCTGCCCGTGCCGGCCGACATCCTGAATCAACGTCATCGGGCCAGCCTTTTCGACCGTGGCAATGTCACTCATCCATCACCCCGCCGAGTTTCAGGAAAGTCTTCTTATCCACGGGCTTGAAACGCACCCGGTCCCCCACCTGCAAAATGACACGCGGCGGGTTTTCCGAACGATCGAACAGCGCGATCGGGCAGCGCCCGATCAGGTTCCAGCCACCGGGGGAAACGCAGGGATAGACCGCGGCCTGCGGCCCGGCTATGGCGACGGCGCCCCTGGGGACACTCCGCCTGGGGGTTTCCAGGCGCGGCACTTGCAACGGCTCCGGCGTTTCACCCATGTAGGCAAAACCCGGCCGGAAGCCCAGCGCGTAAACCCGAAACTCTGTGTCCGCATGCAAGCGGATGACGTCCTCGACTTTCAGGCCCGCAAAATCCGCTACGCGCTCCAGGTCCGGCGCCACTTCGCGGCCATAATAGACCGGCAGCTCCACCTCCCGCTCGGATGATGCGACGGTACCTGTTGTGTCAGCGGAAAGTTCAGCCTCAAAAGTTTCCATCAACGACGACAGGCGTGCGGCCACTGTCGGGCCATCACATCGCAGCAAATCGTAATAGATGGTTACACTGCAATAGGAAGGCACCACATCCGTCAGCCAGTCGCCGAGCGACCGCCGCAGCAATACCACCAGCTGACTGATACGCTGCAGTACCTGCTCACTGGGATGCGCCGCAAGATAAATGGTGACTGACTCGTCCCCCGAGTCCTGTAAACGCCACATGGATTCAGCCCTGTTCCCTACCAGCCCAGCTGCTCCCGAGCTGTGATACCAGCCAGGGACTCATTGAGTCTGTCCGTGATCAGCATATGGCCGGGACTGTGGGTGATGCAGAAATCGAGCCCCGCGTTGCGCACCGCCTCGATGGCCGTGACCCCGCAGGCCCAGAAAGCAGGCTCCTCGCCCCTGCCAATCTGCACCGCATCGCCGAAATCCGGCCGACGGATATTCGCAATGCCCAGCTCCGCCGGATCTCCCGCAAAAACCGGCGCGCCATGGACCAGTGGATATCGCGCACAGACACTGTAAGCCTGATCAAGGGTTTCGGAGGGAAACGGGCGCATGCTGACGACCAGGCGCGCGGCGAAGCGGCCCACAGACTGGCAGCGGCGTACGGTTCTGTACATCGGCACATTACAGCCGTCACTCACATTGCGCACTTCAAGTCCGTGGCTGATCAGCGCCTCCTCAAAAGAGAAAGAACAACCGAGCGCAAAAGTCACAAAATCATCCCGCCAGTGCTTGCGGATATCTGTCACTTCCTCGATCACGCCACCGGGGGAATGCAACTGGTAGCGCGGCACATCAGTGCGAATATCGATATCCGCACCGAGTGCCGGTAGAAGGCACTCGCCGGGGCGGGAGCGATAGAGCAGCGCACATGCACGGGCATTGGCATCACAAAAAGCCTCAAAATCGTCCGCCTCGGACGCAGGCACGATCGCGATATTGACCTGCACATGGCCCGGGGCGAGCCCGGAAGTCGGCCCCTGAAACTTCCCGGCCCGGATTGCTGATCTTATTTCGCTGGCACTGCGCTGGTTCATGCTTCCACTCGCTGCACAATCTTTTCCGCCAGCTGCTGGTCAGTATGGAGCTGCGGGTAATGCTTTTTGTTGATAAATGGCCCGCCCGCCTGCTCCAGCGCCAGACCGGCGCGCAGCACGGCAGCATCGGTGTAAGGCCTGCCAACCAGCTGTGCGCCTGTGGGCACACCGTTCGACGCCATACCACTGGGCAATGACAATACCGGGCAGCGGCTGAGCGTATTGAAGGGATAGGTCATGAACCAGCCCTTGACCGGATCGACCGCCTGGCCGTTTACGCTGATCAGATCGCGACTGTAGTCAAAGTCCGCGGGTACTTTTGTCGTACACACCGTCGGGCACAGCAGGAAATCACAATCCCTGAAAACCCGTTCCAGCGACTCCCACATGCTCTGGGCATAGCTGTGAGCCCAGAGAATTTCTTCCGGCGTCGCCTGTTCGGAGAGGGAAAAGTAATGGCGCGCATAGGACGTCAGCTGGTCGTGGTACTCCGGCCGGTCGAATTTTTGCCGGAGCATATGCCCCATCTGCGCCCCCTGGTGAATCTGCGCCGTGCGGATACAGCGCTCGTCCCAATCCAGGGAGACGGTATCCACTTCTGCCCCGAGATGCCGCAGCTGTTCTGTAAACCGCAGGGTGTTCTCGCGCACATCGTCTTCCACGGGGTAGAAGCCCAGATCCAGGGACAGGCCCACGCGCATGCCGCGCAGGTCCAGGGGCTCCGAAGCCACGACTTCCTTCGGCAGTTGTGACATCAGGTCCACCGGGTGAGGCCCTGCAATCAGGTTGTAGAGTAGCAGTGTGTCGCGGACGCTGCGTGTCAGGACGCTGTGGTGCACATACGGGTCGATATTGTAGGGGGGAATTTCCGGCACACGTCCGTATGAGGCCTTGAGGCCCACCAGCCCACACATTGATGCGGGAATACGCACGGAGCCGCCCATGTCGGTTCCGTTGGCGATTGTGCAAAAGCCCGCCGCAACCGCCGCCGCGGAGCCCCCGGAAGAACCACCGGGAGTAACCGCCTGGTTCCAGGGGTTGCGGGTTACGCCCCACAAATCAGACCAGGTGTAGGCCGCCACCGAAAACTCTGGCGTCGTCGTACGCCCACTGACGACTGCACCGCCACCGATCAAGCGCTCGGGTACCGGGTCGGTGACATCGGCGCGATGGTCACGCATCAAGCGGGAGCCGTTGGTAGTGATTTCCCCGGCGAGGAAAGTCTCATCCTTGATGACACTGTTGACCCCTTCAAGAGGCCGGGCCGTGCCACTCAAATAGGCAGTTTCAGCCTTACGTGCCTGCTCCAGGGCCCGCTCAAAATGCAGCGCGGTAAAAGCGTTGATCTCAGTCCCGCAGGACTCGATGCGCTCTGCCTGTGCCCGCAGGATATCCACTGGCGACACTTCGCCTTTCCTGAAAAGCTGAATGGCTTCACAGGCCTCGAGATAACACAAATCCTCGGACATTGGGCACCCTGCTGTTTTTTCTTTTAAGGTTCAGTCCAGTTTGCGCAAACTACTTGTTCGGATTAAGTGACGAACTAATGGCGCGACCGATAGGCGCGCGCCAACATCGCAACCTTCCCCGATATTGGCGCTACCAAAATGACTCAGCCCTCGCTTGTTGCCTCAATTACGGCAGTGCCCTCGGCCGGTTGCACTGTCACGGGCAAGCTGCCAGCGGGAACCATTTCGCTGACCAGTGCCAGCGCCAGCGCACGGTAAATGGGACCCTCGAAAACATCGTCGCCGCCGATGTAGGCCTTGTAGTCGAAGCTGGCCAGATGCAAGTCGGCCAGCCGCTGGAACTGGGCCGCCTCATAGGGCGAACGCATGCTCACGAATACAGTCTTCTGGCCTCGCTCGCGGGCAACCGCAAGACTGCGCTCGTAGACGCCGTAGAGTTCGTCCAGAGGCAGCGGCGGGCGCCGCAGTCTACCCAGGTCCTCCATGCCCCCCAGTTCCACGGCACTTTCACCGGGCACGATGCTGGCGACAATCAGGACATCCCCGGTCGCCTCCTGCAGCTTATCCAGCGCGGTGTGGGTCTCAAGCACTTCGACGGTGGCTCCCGTTACTCCCGCCAGCGCCAGCCGGAAAGCCTCTCCCACGGCAGGACTCGGGGCGATGACCTGAATTCGCTTGGCATCGGCATCCAGCACCGGCAGAACGCCGTCAGCAGGCGGATAGATGGCGCTGACAGCAGCGCTGGCAAGCTCTTCCGCCAGTTGCGCGTGTTTGGGTTCGGCAAGCACGGCAGCTGCTGCTTCTAGCTTCTCGGCCGCGCTGGCGGCGATCCAGCTGGTATCGATATAGCGCTGCTTCAGGGCATCGATGCGAGCGATAGAAGCGTCAATTTCCGCTTCTGACAGCTCCCCGTGCTGCACCGCCTGCACCGCCCGATCAATAATTTCATCAAGCTGTGCAATATCCCCGGGGAAGCGGATCTTCAGCGGCATCAGCGCAATATCGGCACCGGCGGCAAAGGTTTTCACCACCGCATCTTCCACCGAGAAATAGTCACTGATGCCCGCCATGCCGAGGGAATCTGTGACAATCACCCCTTCATAGCCCATCTCGCCGCGCAACAGGTCGGTGAGGATGCGGCGCGACAGCGTCGCCGGCACCACGATCTCCTCACCGTCTTGCGCCGGCAGAGTGGTGTCATCCAGGGCCGGGTACTGGATATGTGCCGTCATGGTCAGTGCCGGCTGAGCCTGCTCGAATGCACGGGTAAACGGCAGCAGGTCCATGGCCCGGGCCTGCTCGATGGAACGGTCTACCCGCGGAAGGCCCGTGTGGCTGTCGACCGAAGTATCACCGTGACCGGGAAAGTGCTTGACCGTGGCCGCTACCTGCTTTTCCTGGAAAGCCCGGATTGCCGCAACGCCCAGCTCCGCCACCACTTCCGGGTTTTCAGAGTAGGAGCGCACGTTGATCACCGGGTTTTCCGGGTTGCTGTTTACATCGAGGGTCGGGGCGAAATTCACATTGAAGCCCAGCACCCGCAGTTGCTCCGCCATGGCCGCGGCGGTTTCACCGGCAAAGCGGTCACCGTGCAGCGGATAAGTGGCGCCGATGGCCATATTGCCGGCAAAGGCCGTGGCCTCAGCCCGCGGCAGGCGGTGCACCCTGCCCCCCTCCTGGTCGATACCGATCAGGAGCGGACTGCCGTGGTGGGATCCCGCGGCGGCAGACTGCAGGTCGCTATTCAGGGCAATGATCTGCTCCGTAGATTCCAGGTTATCCGCAAACAGGATAATGCCGCCGATGCCGGTGTCACTGATCATCTGCCCAAGCGTTTCGGGCAGCTCGGTCACCGGCTCCCCACAGCGGCCCCGGTTCTCCTCATTGCGTTGCTGGTCAGGGCAGAAGTAGCGGAGGTCCAGCATGATCTTCTGGGCAATCTTGTCCCGCAGGACCTGGGTGCGCTGTTCGGTTGCATCGGTGCCGCAGGCACTGAGGGAAGTCAGCAGTGCGGCAGTCGAAACAAGCGCTGCGGATCGGCGCACAAAGCGGAGAATACGTGTGGGCATCATTGCGGATAATCCATTATTCATTCTTGGAAAACTAGGAATATTTTATTCTGCCGGAGAAGTAAAGTCCGCACAAGCGCTGGGCAAGCACCTGGTTCACACTTGTCGTGAGTCACCGGCCATATAAAAAAGGGCCGGACATACCGGCCCCATTGCAAGGAGAGTTCCGCTCAACTGCCAAGACTTCCGGGCACCCTCCCTGAGTAGAAACCTCCTACCCAGGAAGGATCGAGCCCACTTCACACCGGACGGATATCAGGCGTGTTTAGAAGTCATAGGAGAGATTGAGACCTATGGTACGCGGCGTGGCATTGAAGATCCGACGACCGAGCACGCCACCGGACTGGCTTGAAACGATGGGATCGTCATTCAGCAGGTTGCTCACCCATAGACCTGCCGCCACTTTGTCGAATTGCATGCCAGCATTAGCGTGGACCAGGGTGTAGGCGGGACGCACCCATGGAGTCCAGGTGGATTTGCTCTCTTCACCAGTCACAGGGTCGGTAATCAGGACACTGTCCTCACGATCGGTGTTTGTCTCACTGACATAACGGCCTCGCAGGGATGCCCATACGGGGAAGCCGACCAGCTCACCACTGAAATTCACACCCACGTTGTGCTTCCACTTCGGAGAGCCGCCGAGCAGATCCCCTTCGACCCAAGTCCGACAAGCGTAGTCATCACCGGTATCACCGCCGGTGTTCTTGTACATACAGTGAGTCAGAGTATCCGTGAAGCGACCTTCAGTGGTTGCAGTAGAGTAAGTCAGGGACCAATTATCATTCAGCCTGTAGCGTGAAGAAAATTCCCAACCCTTGGTCTCTGCATCAGGACCATTTTCGGTGCCATTGATCGGAAAACCAAACTCAACTGCTTGCGAGCGGTAGGTCTGCGGATCATTCCAAACCATCTGGTAAACATTGGTCTGGAGGTACAACTGCTGGTCAAAAAAGTAACCCTTCAGGCCCAGCTCGAAGTTGTCAATGGAGTCCGGCTCATAGAACTTGGAGTCGTCCGCCACCTCGTAACCACCGAAATCACGGAAGCTGTTGCGCCCACCCCGGCGGAATCCCTGGGATAAGGTTGCGTAGGCCAGGATATCCTCGTTGAGATCATAAGAGGCATTCAGCTTGAAGAAGCTCTTGTTGTCATCGCCGCCCTCTGTTCTGAGGTCCTGGTCTGGAAGGGCAAATGTATGGTCAAGCAGAATGGTGTGACGCTTGTCTTCGTAGCTAAAAAGCCGCGCCCCCGCTGTCAACGTCAACTTTTCAGTGACGTTGTAAGAAAATTCACCAAACACGGCATCCTCAGAATAGGTGCCACGATAATCTTCCTCATAGCCCACGTCCGTTACACTCGCGACACGCTTCCAGGAGAGCTCCTGATCAATGGTAGGGATGATTTCCCTGAACGCAATCGAGCTTTCCTGCTCGGTGGTGTAGAAACCAAGAATCCACTCATAGCTGTCATTGGGAGCCGAGACCAAACGGGTTTCGTGACTAAATCCTTCATAAGAATTGTCAAACGTCATGTAAGCCGTGATGTTGGTGTCGGCCGGCCCAAAACCAGCCCATCCATAGTATGCGTAACCCTGGCTAGTATAATCGGCCTCTCCCTGACTGGTGTCTTCAAAGTTTGAAGTGCTGGAAGTCAGGGTCGCAAAGCCTAGATCAACGGTCACATCCAGCACATCAAGAGAGAAATCCTTATCGGCATACTCTTCGTGTGGCGAGATAATAGTTCGGTCGTTGATCGCATAGGGAGTCTTAAAATCGCCAAAGTCCACCTCTGCATATCGCGGGTCCGCCTCTGACAGCGGCAAGCGGTTCGCGCCACGAGTGCCATGCGCCAGCTGATCCTGCTCCATGTGCGTCAGCTTGATGTCAATGTTGTCCGTCGGCGCCCAGAGTGCGGCGATCTTAGCAGTGGTTACTTCCTGCCAGTTATCGTCTTCGTAAATAGCCTGACTTGGGTTCGGGTCACTGAGATAGGCATCATCACCAGTGCGCCACGGCGGATTTGCCGCACGGTCAATGTAGCCCGCTTCATCCAGGTAGGCAGCAGAGGCACGGACCGCAAAGGTATCAGAGACCGGCAGGTTCACCACAAAGTCGGTATCGCTGCTGATGCCACCACCATCTACCTGATAAGCCGCTGTATTGGCAGTAAATTCGAATTCATCGAGCTTGGGCTCATTGGTGATGTAGCGAATAGTGCCGCCGAGGCTTCCGGCACCATACAGCGTCCCTTGAGGCCCGAGCAGCTTCTCGACGCGATTGATGTCCTTGATACGAAAACCCAGTTTGGGCAGCGGCGTATCGTCAATGTAGTAAGCAAGCGTACTCTTGACGAACTGCTCCAGATTGTTGGCACTCACCGGAGATACATTCAGGCCGCGTACCGTAACCGAGTCGGCAAAGCGCGCCCCACTATCTGGCGCACTGAGTTCAACACTGTCCTGGATCAGCCGCTTCACATCGGTAATGTTCTGCTCGCGCAATGCTTCACCGGATATGGCGGTGATATTCATCGGCACATCTGAAGCCGCTTCTGCACGCTTGGTTGCGGTGACGACGAGTTCCTCAACGGCCGCATCACCCAGTTTAGATCCTTCAGCAGCTTTCTTCTTTGCCGCTCTCTGCTCTTCTGCCTGAGCTGAGCTCGTGGAGGGACTGGTTTCCTGAGACGCTGCGTCTGCCTGGCCATAAGCGACCGGTGCCAACGCAAGCGCAAGAGATGAGATAAACAACGCAAGCGGTTTTTTATTATATGGCAACATACCCTATTCCTTTCATATCTTGGAGTTTTGACCGGGCGCTCGAACTCCTCCACCCATGCCCAGAGCATCACTCACAAAACCTCCAATAAAAAAATATCAACCATCGCCCCCACCGATAGATGTTTGACAAGTGAACAGGGGAGACACGGGTGCACCGCCTCAGTGCGCATATCAACCGAAAAGACCTCGTGGGCACCTGTTTTGAACATCAAAATAGTGTTATTTCAATAAAATGAGCCGAAGGCACTTTTCCATAAATCCCAGTGCACAACGCAACAGGACAACCCCTCGCTGCTCAATTTTCGCTCTACAATCCACTTCAAATGCGGGCTTTTCACCGGAAACCGGGCCTGATAGAGTCCCAACTATCGGCAATGCCGATGTCAGCTATAGACTCAGCTGGATGGTAGAGAGCAGAATAACAATACGCTGGAGTACCCGATGGATTCCCGTTTCTTTATTGCCCCGGAGCAGCTCGAGGCCTTTGAGGCTGCCGCGCGCAGTGGCTCGTTTTCTGCCGCTGCCCGGAGCCTGGGCAAGGCCCAGTCAACGATCTCCGGACTGATCAGCAACCTGGAAATCGACACGGGACTGCAGCTGTTTGATCGATCCGGCCGGGAACCGAAGCTGACTGCCCAGGGCCGCGCCCTGCTGCAGGATGTACGCGCCCTGCTGAACTCCTACTCCCGCTTTGAAGCCAAGAGCCACAGCCTGAGCGCCGGGCTGGAAGAGTCCATCACGGTGGCAATTGATGAATCCGCTATCGACCTGAATCGGCTGGTGCGGGGCTTGTCGCCATTCTACCAGCGCTACTCCACCGTCTCTCTCAATCTTCTGCACGCCTCCGGCGACTCCGCCGCAAAACTGGTGCGGGAGGGAGCGGCCGATATCGGAATTATCCTCAGCCAGGGCGACTATCCGGAGGACTTCGACTTCCGCGGAGTGGGTAGCTGCAGCTTCGTACTGGTCGCAGGGGTTCAACATGCCATAGCCGAGCAGGAATCGGTCTCAAGCCAGGACCTGCACGACCACCTGCACTTGCGAATCAGCGCCGCCGGTGACCAGGGCTCCCTGCCGGAGAACGACCTCAGTGACCGAATCTGGTACCTGGAGAGCTATTCCCTGTTCATGAAGTTGCTCACCGCGGGGCTGGGCTGGGCTTTTGTGCCACTGCATATCGCGCGCCCCTATCTGGACGCCGGCACTATCAAGGTTTTGCCCACTGACTTCCAGCTGACCCCTTACCCCTACGGCACGGACCTGATCTGGTCCCGCCGCAAGGCACTGGGGCCGGCCGGACAGAGCCTGATCGATGAGATCTCCTGCGTGCTGGCTGCAGCCGAGGCCGAACCCGCCTGATCCTGGGAAGACTTTATCCTGCCACCGCGCTGGTCGAGGATGGCAGGTGGCCGGCGGCAACCAGGTCCCGATGGGTCTGCTCGATGGCCTGGCCGAGTTTCTCCACCACGAAGTCCACCTCCTCGTGATCCATGGTGAGAGGTGGGGACATGACATTCAGGTGCACAATGGGTCGCACGATCAGGCCCCTCTCCTCGGCCCGGTCTGAAATCCACTTGCCAATATTGAGACTATCCGGAAAGACTTCCCGCGTTGCCTTGTTACGCACATTCTCGACGCACATCATAAAACGCTTGCCGCGCACATCACCGACCAGGGGCAGGTCCCGCAGGGTCTGCAGGCGTTCTTCAAAATAGGCACCCACCTCGACAACCCGCTGCAGGAGGTTTTCACGCTCGATGATCTCGATATTCTTCAGGGCCGCGGCACAGGCAACCGGGTGCCCGGAATAGGTGTACCCGCTGGCAAAATAGCGATCGGAATCGCCAGTGGAAATGACCTCATAAATACGATCCGAGAAAAGCGTTGCCCCCAATGGCAGATAGCCGGAAGTCAGCCCCTTGGCACAGGTGATGATATCCGGCTGCACACCGAACATGTCCTCTGACGCAAACCAGTGCCCCACCCTGCCAAATGCGGTAACCACCTCGTCAGCGACGTAGAGAATGTCATTGGCCCGGCAGAGCTCCCAGATGCGCCGGTTATAATCCGCCGGTGGCACGATGACGCCACCGGAGCCCAGGATTGGCTCAGCGAAGAATGCGGCGATTTTGTCCGCACCCAGCTCATCGACTTTCTGCTGGAATTCCTCCACCAGGAAGTCACAGAACTGCTGCTCATCCATCCCCTGCGGAGCGCGATAAAAATTCGGGCACGAAAGGTGGTGAATGGTATCGCTGATGTAATCGAACTCCGGAATCTTGTCCCCGGATTTGCCGGTGATCGACATAGCCGCGTAAGTACTGCCGTGATAGCCACCGCGACGGGCGATAATATGTTTCTTGTCCCGCTTGCCCCGACAGTTCTGGTAGAAATGCACCAGCCGGAATGCCGTATCCACCGCGGTGGAACCCCCGCAACTGAAAAACACGCGATTGATATCACCGGGCGCCAGCTTAGCCAGCTTGGCAGCCAGTGTGATCGCCGGCTCGTTGGCCATATCCACGAAAGGGTTTGCATAGGCCAGTTGTCGCACCTGCTCGGCGATGGTTTCCGCCATCTCTTCCCGCCCCAGGCCGATATTGGTACACCAGAGCCCTCCCACCGCATCGAAGTAGCTCTTGCTACTGCTATCCCAGAGCCGATTGCCCCTGGCCCTGGACAGGATCAGGGAACCTTCCTCCTGAAATGAATCGAAGTGGGTCCAGGGGTGCATCCAGTGTCGCTTATCGGCTTGCCAGAGTTTGCTGTCATTCATGTGTCGACCATTCCCGTGCTGCCATAGCTCGCGCCACGGCAAAATCATTGAATTCCGATAGTTTATGGCGGGGGACTGAGTTGGACAGTTTGAACCCATCGACGCGGCCGATGGCTGCAAATCCCATTGACAGATGCCGTCCCGGGAGCATCAAAGGGCAGTGAGTGACGTGGGTGGAGGAGGAAGACGGGACAGGGAAGAGCCGGAGCCCATGGGCTCCGGCAACGGGAAAAGACTATCAGTCGAGAGCCAGCTGCAGGCGATTACCGCCACGCACATCCACCAACTCGCCATTGAGCACCGCCAGCCGCACACCGGACTCATCGCTGAGCAGGAAAGTGGCACTGTGGCGGCGAGCCGGGCGCTCACCCTGAGGGTTTGGCGGATTCACAACCACCGGGAGCTGTGTTTCCTTGACCAATAATTCGCTATCACCGACGAAGTAACCGTAGCCGCGGCGCAGGAATTCCAGGTAGCGCTGATCAGTCAATTCCAATGTCTCCTGGAGGGAGTAGGCTTTGGGTGCCTGATAACGGGCACCCTCGGCATCGAAACTCAGGGCACCGTGCAGATTGGACAGGTCACCCGCATCGACCACTCTCACTGACCCGTAGCGGCGATTGATGGCGATATCGGTACGGTAGGCCTCGCTCCCATCGCCAGCGCGGATATTGTCAATTTTCACATCCACAAAAGCATCCTCCTCATTGAAGGGGATCGCTTCATAGACATCGACAGAGACGGACTCGTAACTGCCGCTGGCAATACTGTCGATGGCGGCCACCAGCATTTCAAAGTTCATATGGCGGGCAACCTGGCGGTTGGGGTCATTCGGATGCGCACCGGACTCAATCAGGATAGTGCTGATCCCCATTTCCGAAAAAGTGTCACCGAAGGCCCGCCAGGCATAGGTGTCATCGTACTTGGCGACGTGCTCACCGATAAATGGCTCAATCTCCTGCACCAGCTGGCCGATCAGCTTCATCGCCCGCTCGCGGCTCGCGTTTACCTCGCGGGCCTCATTGTAGGCGGGCGCCAGAACAGAGATGGTCGCCATTTTGTCGGTCTGCCCCACGCCGTAGTGACGGCTCTGATCGTGCAGGTTGAAACCGAAGTCCGGATCGAAGGACTTGGCCAGGCTCATCAACGCACGCCCCTCAGGAGACTGCAGCGCCTTGGCATCGCGATTTACATCAAAGCTCTGTGCATTGTGGCGAGTATTCCGCTCGGCACCGTCCGGGTTGAGCATGGGAACCATCACCAGGGTCAGATCATCCATCCAACCCTCGCGCCATTTGGCCTGCTCTGGTGCGGTGATATAAGCGAGGAAATCGAACAGCGCCGGCGTAGCCGTGGGTTCATCACCGTGCATCTGGGACCACATCATTACCCGTGTATCCCCCTGCCCGATAGCAATGCTGACAATGGGACGCCCTTCGTAGGAATGTGCGATTTCCTCAACCCGCAGCAACGGTGATTTTCGCAGCTCCTGCACCAGCGGCAAGATATCCCCCTGCCGGATTACCGCCTTGTCGAGGCCGGGAACCTTGTAGTCCAGGTAGGTCTTGCCTCCAGCCGCTGCCAGCAGCTGGGCGCTGCACAGGGTCAGGAGTACACCCAGCAACAGGGAAAATCGTCTGGCCATGTTTCACACTCTTCTCGTTATTGATTTTTCAAAAGACTGTCTGAATAAAATATTCCATAACTCATGAAGGGGATGCAATGAGTAAATGGAAAGAAAGGAAAAAAAGAAAAGAAAGAAAAGAGAGTTGAGAGCTGTTCGATCCTTTTACAGCGGCCAGTGAACGGCGAGCCACCACTTTCTGGTCATGCGTGGTGACTTCAGAGGGGAACTTCCCGGAGGGCAAAATGCTTCACCGATGGGATCCATCGGGCCGGGCGATGCGCAATCACTTTTCTGAACCCGTCGGCCACCAGTCCGTGTTGACGGGATGCCCGGAGTTGAATGTCGTGTAGTCGCGCTGGAGATCAAAAGTCTCGCTATTGTGTGGCCGGCGATTGATCGGCACATCGTGCAGACACCAACCAGCCCCAGCTGAGCAACCGGGCTCAGCTTCGAGGAGGCGATGGGTAAATTGTTCAGGGTGCCTTGAGGCCAAAGCAACCATATCCTCATGATTGGCGGAAAAACTGCCAGTGGCACTGTCCCGCACCGATACAGCGAGCCATTGCCCAGCCATCGCGAGAGCGCCATTGCTGAGCGAGAGGTCGCCACCGGGAAGCCCTTCCCCGCTGCCGCCATCGAGATTGACATAATCGACACGGTCACGGTAACGCTGCGTCAGCGCCGCCCTGAGAGACAATTGATTCAGCCATAGATGCGCAGGAAAGCTGCCACTGGAATGCGCAACCACTACAACCCGCTCGAACTTCCTTCCCCGCTGCAGTCGATCGAGGCTGGCCGCAACCGGCAACGCCCGCGATTCATAAAATACCGACTCCGGCCCGGCAAAGACCCAGATCTCCGCCACGTCCCTGGCCTCGGCGCTTACCGCTAAAGCCTCAGCCCATTGCTCGGCCCAGCGCCGCTGTACGGAGTAACCCGGGAACAATACCAGGAGAGTCCCATCATGCCCTGTGACCTGCGTATCTGCGCTCGCACGAGACCAAAGGGAGTTCTGAATTTGCCATTCGAGGTTGCTGGCCGCGGCGACAGTTCCCGAGAGAAAAGCGAGCAGTACCGGCAACAACCTGAAAGTGCGGCTTGATCGGATCACTGTGACCATCGTACCTGGGGCAGCTGCCAGTCTTCCTGCAACGCCCTGTAGGATGCTTTTGGCAAGGCGATATAGAGCGGGTTTGCATCCCGCTGCAGCCACAGCAGGACGTCGTCCAGTGCCGGTTCTGCATAAGCCGTGCAGCCGGCAGTGGGCTCACCCGGTCCGCTCCAGAGATGAATAAAAATACAGCTCCCCGCCCCATCCACGTTCTTGGGGTTGTGCGCGACAAAAATCCCCTTTTTATACTGGTCGTCGCCGTAATGGAGATCCCGGCGCATTCCCTCACTGGAGCCTCGAACAGCCTCGGCACCAACTTCCCCGGCGTCCACAGTCTGGTTGTAGTAGGGGGAACCCTTCACGTCGATGCAGTAGTGTTCCGCGGACATGGGTTGATAGTTCAGGCCAGTGGCCAGCTCCGCACCATAACCAAACGCGTCACCCAGGCGAAATATGCCCGCCGGCGCACGACCATCGCCCTCCACCTTCTGCTGACCGGGCTGCTGCGGATGCAGGCCGATGCCCCAGGCCAGGCCAGCGCGCCCCACATTCACCGGTGTCTCCATGCCCACCTGATGCCAGCGGTCGCCGCGGCGCTCGAAGCGGAAAGCGTGGCCCGTTGGCGCATCCCAGTCACGTGTCAGGGTGATGATCAGCTGTTCGGAGTCCGCCGGGATATCGGCACTGGCAGGGGAGCAGAGCATCGCCAACGGTAATGCAACGAGTGATAAAACTGTTCGGTATATGGCTCTGGGCATGATTATTCTTCTCTACGAGTCATTCAAACACTCTGGAGGATATCCCATGGGCCGCTGCAGGCAAACCGATCTGGCAGTACCGCATCTGGAGATTTCCACCACCCTGCCGCAAAATGGCGCCCCGCAGGCCGAGCCCCAACGGCAAGCCTGCAATCGCCGTTTGCAGCAAGTATGGAGAGTAACCACATGACCGATTCCCCCTGCCCCTGCGGGACCGGAAAGCCATTTGATCGCTGCTGTGGCCTCTACCTCTCCGGCAAGGCTTACCCGCAGTCGGCGGAAGCCCTGATGCGCAGTCGCTACACGGCTTATGTGATGGGCAACCTGCCCTACCTGCGGCAGACCTGGCACCCAGACACACGCCCTGAACTCAGCGCGGAGGATCTGAATACCGAGTGGACCCGCCTTGAGGTGGTGCGCAGCAAGCAGGGCCTGAAACGCTCAGTGGTGGAGTTCCGGGCCTGGTTCCGTGACGGTGACAGTGAGCGGGCTCTGCATGAAATCTCCCTGTTCAAGCTCCACAAAAAACGTTGGGTCTACGTCGAGCCGCTCTCAGAGTGGCCCTGATCCGGAACAGTGACTACCCATGACACAAGCCGATAAGAAAGCTGTCGGGCCCCCGGAAGTGATTTATGAAGATGCAGATCTCGTGGCGGCCTACAAGCCAGAGGGTTGGCTCGTGCACCGATCGAGCATCGATCGGCACGAGACCCGGTTCCTGCTCCAGTACCTGCGCGACCAAACGGGCACCTACCTGTACCCCATCCATCGCCTGGACAAACCCACGTCCGGCGTCATTCTGTTTGCCAAGAGCGGTGAAGTGGCAGCAAAGGCGCAGTCGCTACTGGAAAGTGAGAGGGCGGTGAAGAAATATGTCGCCGTATGCCGGGGCTACTGTCCGGAAAAAGGGATCATCGATCACCCGTTGCCACCGGTGAATGATTTCAAGCACCAGAGGAAACGACCGAGGGCCGATCAACCGCGACAGGAGGCCGTCACCCTGTTCCGGCGGCTTGAAACCATCGAGCTCCCGTGCGAAGTTGACCGCTATCCCACCAGCCGATATTCCCTGGTCGAAGTACAGTTGAAGACAGGACGCCGCCATCAGATCCGGCGTCACTTCAAGCATATTTCACACCCGCTTATCGGCTGCCCCAAATACGGCAAATCAACACACAACCGTTTTTTTGCGGAACACCTGGGCTGCAGTCGCTTATTACTCCACGCCATCGAGCTACAGCTGCCTCACCCTGTCACCGGTGAAACACTGGTGCTGCGTGAAGCGCCCCGCGGAGAGTTTCTGACGCTGCTGGAAACCTTCGGCTGGCAGCTATAGAAAAGCACCACCTCGGCAACGAAGTTACCGGCTTACCGCTCGACCACCTCATCGGCCCTGACCCGATGGAATACCGCATAAAGCACCGGCACAGCAATCAGCGTCAATACCGTGGCGAAGCCCAGGCCACCCATAATGGTGACCGCCATGTCGGCAAAGAAGGCATCAAACAGCAGTGGAGACATGCCCAGGATGGTGGTGACCGCGGCAAGGAACACGGGCCGCAAACGGCTCACGCTGGCCTGCTGAATAGCACTCAGGCGCGGCAGGCCGGCATGGCTCTGGGCCTGGATTTCATCCACCAGTACCACAGCATTTTTGATAAGCATCCCCGAGAGGCTCAACACACCCAGAAGGGACATAAAGCCGAAAGGCAGGCCAGACAACAGCAGTCCAATCACAACCCCTACCAGCGACATTGGCACCACCAGCCAGATGATCACCGGTTCGCGCACGGTGCCGAACAGCAGCACCGACACCAGAATCATGATCAGGAATCCGATTGGCAGTCCCTTGCCCAGTGATTTCTGTGCGTCGCTGGATCGTTCGTATTCACCCCCGTATTCCAGGGTGTACCCTGCTGGCAGTGGAATGCTATCAACATTTTCGCGAACCTTGCCGAAAGCCGCCATCGCCGTAACGCCCCCGGGGGCATCACCGCTGATGGTAATTGTGGGTACACGATTACGACGCTGTATCAGGCCCTCTTCAGCGGTGGTTTCGAATTTTTCCACCAGCTGCCCCGCGGGGATATATCCGCGCTCGTTGGGGCTCCACACCAACCGGTCTGTCAATGACCCCACCTGATTGCGATCATCCCGCGGCAGCCGCGCGACAATGGGGATAATGCGATCGCCACTCTCAAAGTCCCCCACCCGATAACCCTGGGTGGCGAACTGCACTGTACGACTGATATCCGCATTGGTGACGCCCGCCAATCTCGCCCGCTCATCATCAAGGTGTGCGCGAATAACCGGCTCACGTCCCCGCCAGTTGTGGCGAATATCCGCCAGCTCCTCTTTGCGGAAAACCGTTTCCACATTGCCTGCCAACGCTCGCAGCGTATTGAAGTCAGGCCCGGAGATACGCACTTCCACGTCCGCACCGCCACCGGGGCCGAACACAATGCGCTTGAAGGTAATCAGTGCATCCGGCTGTTGATTGCGCAGCGCTTGTTTCGCCTGCTCTATCAGGGGCGAGATCTGCTCGCGAGTCTCAGTGCGAACAATCAACTGGCCGTAAGACGGGTTGGGCGGTTCCGGCGCATAGGTCAGCATAAAGCGATCGGCGCCACGACCAGCCACTGCGGTGACAGAAACCACCCCCTCCTTAGACTGGAAAAAATCCGTCGCCTCCTTCAGGGCTCGATCCGTCCGTTTGATATCACTACCCTGCGGCATGAAATAGTTGACGTAAAACAGGGGCGAATTGGAGTTGGGGAAAAAGCCCTGCTTGACGAAGCCGAAGGCCGCATAACTGACGACGGTCACCGCCAGCAAAGCGGCAATCGTTGTACCGCGACGGCGGAGGGCACCCGACAACGCATTGGCATACATCCGATAAAACCGGCCCTGGTAGGGGTCATCGGAATCGCTGTCTTTGGCCGGTTTGAACAGGTGATAACCCAGGTAAGGGGTGATGGTAATGGCCAGTATCCAGCTCAACAGCAGGGAGATACCGATAACGGCGAACAGCGAGAACAGAAACTCTCCGGTGGCGTCATCTGACAAACCGATACCCGAGAAAGCCATGATGCCGATAATCGTGGCACCGAGAAGGGGCCAGAATGTTTGGCGTACGACCCGGGCGGCAGCGTTGCGGGGTTTCTCTTTTTTCTCCACCCCCATCAGCATCCCCTCGGCCACCACGATGGCGTTATCCACCAGCATACCCATGGCGATAATCAGTGCGCCGAGCGAGATCCGCTGCAGGTTGAGGCCCATCAGATTCATGATGAACACAGTGCCCAGCACCGTGAGTGCCAGTACCGTGCCCACCACGACACCCGAGCGCCAGCCCATAAACAGGCACAGCACCAGAATGACGATGACCACCGAGGAAACCAGGTTGAACAGAAAGCCGTTTACACTCTCTTCGACAACCCGGTGCTGCTCATAGATCGGGAAGATTTCCACACCCAGCGGTAAGCCCTGTGCCAGCTGCGCCAGCTTCTCCTCGACGGCCGCGCCCACGTCAACGATGTTGGTATCCTGCCCACCGGCAACGCCAAGGAGGATGGCTGGCTTGCCATCATGGCGCGCAATAAAGTCCGGACTCTGTTCATAGCCGATAGACACATCGGCGATATCCCGAACCGCCAGCATGGCCGTGGAACCGGGAACGCCAATCAGGATATTGCGAATGCTTTCCAGGTCATTGGCCTGGTTATCCACCACAATACGGGTGCGCAGATCTTTTCCTTCGATCTCACCCACCTGCTGAATCGCGCTCTCTGCCTGTAACACCTGTGAGAGGTCATCCAGGGAAAATCCCAGCTGGGCCAGGCGTGACTCGTCGATATCCAGGTAGGCAACTTCATCGATTGCACCGGAGCGGGACACCTTCGTCACACCGTCCACGGTAAGCAATTCCCGGCGAATGCCCTTGCTGATCTCACGCATTTCACTGTGGGAGAACCCCTCCCCGGTAACCGCGTAATAAATCCCGAAGACTTCCCCGAAATCGTCGTTCACAACCGGCGGCAGAGCACCTCGGGGCAGCAGCCCCTGGACGTCTCGCACCTTGCGGCGCAGCTCGTCCCAGATCTGGGTCAACTGGCTCGAGTCATAATGATCCTTGATCTCCACGCGGATCTCAGACATTCCAGGCCGCGAGGTTGAAGTAATGTCCTTAAGCTGTGCCAGTTGCTGGATAGCGACTTCGAGCTTCTCCGTCACCTCTTCCTCGACCTGCAAGGCGCTGGCACCCGGATAGGCGGTAAATATCCGCGCTTCCTTGATCGTGAATGCCGGATCTTCCAGGCGTCCAATATCGGCTATTCCCCATAGACCACCGAACAGACATATGAGCATTAGCAGCCAGCTGTAGACGGGCTGCCGGATAAACACCTCTGAAATCTTCACCGCATTTCCCCCAACAAAACCACTTTACTGCCCGGGCTCGGCAGCAGGTTGACCCGCGGCTTTTGCGGCATAGTTCCGCACCTTTGCCCCCTCATAGAGATGCTGGCCGCCAGCTGCCACCAGCATGCTCCCGGGCTGCAGCCCCTCGGTCACCTGGACAGAGTCGCCATCGGTGCCACCAAGCTCAACATCCACACGGGAAACGCTCTGGTCGCTGTTGATTTGCCAGACGTAGGGTGTGCCGTCGGCATTGGTCTGTACCGCGGAGAGCGGCACCCGCAGCTCGCCCTGGTCCTGCTTGAGCCGCAACTTCACCCGTGCAGTCATTCCCGGCAGTATCTGCACCTTCTCCGGACGGGGCATTCCCAGCTCAACGATATAGGTCTGGGTCACGCTGTCGGCTTCAGCCTGGTGCTCACGGTATTCCAGGGGAAATTCCTGACCCGGCAGGAATTCAAAGCTTGCGGTGATAGATTCCACGCGCTCGGCATCGATTGTCGCCAGCAGCTTTTCAGGAACAGATACCTGCACGCGAACTTCCGATACGTTTTGCAATCGCACGACGCCCTGCCCTCTCTGCACATTGGTGTAATTCTCCACCAACTGGCGGGTGACCAGCGCATCGAAAGGCACCATCAGGCGGGTATAGGCGAGGTCTTGCTCGGCATTTTCCAGCGCCACTTTTGCCAGGTCGTAGTTGGTCTCTGTCTCGTCCAGCTGTTGTGCCGAAATAACATTGCGCTCTTTCAAGGCACGTTGCCGCTCGACCGTCTTCTCCAGCAGCTGAAGGTTGACCGTGGCTTCTTTGACACGACGGCGAAAATCCCGATCATCCAATGCGGCAATCAGCCTGCCCTTGGGGACGATCTCCCCTTCACTGAACTTCATCTCCTGCAGCTTGCCGCCCACCTGGAAAGACAGGTCCACGGTCTGAACCGCTTTCACCCGCCCGGCAAACTGACGTGCTGACATGCCATCGGCGCTCGCCACGGAGGCAATTTTTACCGGCCAAACGCGCTCCACCGGCTCATCACCGCCTGATGAATCGGAGCAAGCCGTGATCAACGCAGTCAGCGCAAGCAGAAAGACCAGTGGCAAATGGGCACTACCGGGAAGTTTCATATTCAGTATCCAGAAACTCGAATGGGGAAATCAGAGAGATCAACCAGAGGGTCAATCGAGGTCAGCCGCCAGGGCGAGCAGCCGCTTGCGCAGGCGCTCGAAAATGGGGTCATCAGGCTCCAGGACACCGAGCACACGTCCGAGGAAGAGCCCGCGCGTCGCCAGCAGCAACAACAGCGCGAGGTCCGGGTCGCTACAGCTAGCCGCCAGGTCTTCGCGGGCTCTGGCCTCCTTTGCCTTGATCGGCTCCAGCAATGCCGGGTCTTCAGCCACTGCTGCGATCAGAGCCCGGGGCAGCCCCTTGTCGTCTTCCATCATGGCGAAGGCGGAACAGATTCGGGACGCCAGCGGGCCACTGGTATCGCCACCGCTGGCCGCATACTCCGCGGTCAGCTCAGCCTCACAGCCGATGGACGACTCCAGCATGGCCTGCAACAGGGCCTGCTTGGTGCGGAAGTGATGCAGCAAGCCACCCTTGCTCAACCCGCACTGGGCGGCCACCGCGTCCAGCGTTAACTTGCGCGCGCCACGCTCCCGCACCACCTCTTCGGCGGCACGGATGATGGTGTCTTTGTCGACCTTGGACATGTGACCCTCCAGGAGATACCGGTCAAAACCAACCAACTGGACGGTATGATAGCAGCGCATTCAGGTGGGTCAACAGGACTGTGGGCGGGAGGGATAATGCGGTGACTTTAACTTCGGACGGAGAGACGTGAGAGAGCGCGCTCTCATGACCAGCGAGACGATGAACTGGGAAGGGACAAAAACGCGGCTAACGATTAGCCACAAGACAGCACAAGCATCCCAGGCAACAGCAGCGGGATGCCCTTAGCCCGGGGACAGCTCCGGGACAGAGGGAGGCGCTCCACGCCCCCTGCCCCAAGCCCTTCAAACCTGGCTCCCGGACCGGCTCCTTACTGAAACTGGCCATCCATCGCCCGCGGGAACTTGCCTTCGAGGCCCAGAGACTCGCGGTGAGCGGCCACGTCATCCGCATGGAGCTCGCCCTCATCACACAGAGCAGTCATGGCTGCGTGGACAATACTTGCGGCGTCCACTTCGAAGTACCTGCGCAGACACTCGCGGGATTCACTCAGCCCGAAGCCGTCGGTGCCGAGGGTAATGTAGGGCGCGGGCACCCAGCGGGCGATGCTGGCGGGCAGTGCGCGCATATAGTCTGTACATGCGACCACCGGACCTTTTATATCGGAGAGCACCCTCTCGAGATAGGACTGACATCTTTCACCGGGCTCCTTCCGGTTTTGATGCTCTGCCCGTTCAGCATCTCGCGCAAGCTCGGTGTAACTGGTGACACTCCAGACATCCGCGCGAATTCCACGCTCCGCCAGCAACTCCTGGGCCCTCAGTACCTCCTGCATGATGCTGCCGCTCCCGAACAGCTGCACAACGGGCTGGCCGGCAGCTACAGCCTCGCCAGCCTTGAATAAATACAGGCCCCTGCGGATGCCCTCTTCAATTCGCTCACCGTCTCCCTCGGGCATTGCCGGCATGGGGTAGTTCTCGTTGTACACGGTCAGGTAATAGAAGATCTCCTCCCCGCGCCCGTACATGGCCTCGATCCCCTCGCGTAACAGTATTGCCAGCTCAAAGGCGAAGGCCGGATCATAGCTGCGCATATTCGGCACAGTGGACGCGAGGATGTGGGAGTGTCCATCCTGGTGCTGCAGCCCCTCGCCATTCAGCGTGGTACGCCCCGCGGTTCCACCAATCAGAAAACCGCGGCACATGCTGTCTGCCGCCGCCCAGATCATGTCGCCCACACGCTGAAAGCCGAACATGCTGTAGAAAATGTAGAGAGGAATCGTGGGCACGCCGTGGTTGGCATAGGCAGTACCGGCTGCAACAAAGGAAGCCATGGCGCCGGTTTCACAGATCCCCTCCTGCAGGATCTGCCCATCTGCGGCTTCGCGATACGGCAGCAGGCTGTCCGCATCGACCGGCAGATACTTTTGCCCTTCCGGTGCATAAATACCTGCTTCGCGGAACAGGGCTTCCATACCGAAGGTTCGCGCCTCATCCGGAACGATTGGCACGATGTACTTGCCGATCTGGGGATCTTTGATCAGCTTGGCCATCATCTTGACCACTGCCATCGTCGTCGAGATCGGGCGCGCTCCGCTGCCACGGAAGAATTCTTCGAACCGGGCTCTATCAGGCGCCGGCAATCGCTGGCAATCAACGCGACGAGAGGGCATTCCGCCGCCGAGAGCACCGCGCCTCCTCAAGAGATACTGCAGTTCCTCGGAGTTTTCCGGTGGTCGGTAAAAGCTGGCACTGGCAAGCTCCTGATCGCCCAGTGGAATACCGAGCTTCCTGCCAATGCTGATTCGCTCTTCGTCGGAAAACTGCTTTTTCTGATGCGCCGTGTTCTTGCCCTGGGTCGACTCACCGAGCCCGTCACCCTTCACGGTCTTGACCAGAATTACCGTCGGCTTGCCGCGGCTTTCGGCAGCTCTGGCAAAGGCGGCATAGATTTTCTTTGGATCCTGGCCACCACGCTTGATCTGGCGGACTTCATCATCCGTCAGGCTGCTCATCAGCGCCCGCAGCTCCGGAGAATTTTCCACCCACTGCTCGCGCTGCGCGCCGCCTGGACGGGTCGAGTACAACTGGTAATCGCCATCCAGGGTCTCGTCCATTCTGCGCTGCAACACACCGTCGCGATCATTCTGCAACAGGGTGTCCCAGCCACTGCCCCAGACCACCTTGATCACCTGCCAGTCCGCACCGCGGAAGCTGCGCTCCAGCTCCTGAATGACCTTGCCATTGCCCCGCACAGGGCCGTCGAGGCGCTGCAGGTTACAGTTGATAACCAGCACCAGGTTGTCGAGATTTTCCCGGGAGGCAAGATTGATCGTGCCCAGCACTTCCGGTTCATCGGCCTCACCGTCACCGATGAAATTCCAGACCTTGCCGCCATTTTCCGGTTTCAATCCCCGAGCTTCGAGATACTTGGCGAAACGGGCCTGATAGATAGCGGAGGGAGTGGAAAGGCCCATAGACGCGGTAGGCGCCTGCCAGAAATCCGGCATCTGCCGAGGATGGGGATAGGAGGAGAGCCCGCCACCCCGCTGCAACTGCCGACGAAAATTACTGAGCTGTTGCTCTGTCAAGCGCCCTTCCAGGTAGGCGCGGGCATATACGCCAGGTGCCGCATGGGCCTGCACGTTTACCAGGTCGCCACCGTATTGTTCATCACGGCAACGGAAGAAATGATTGAAACCCACTTCGAGCATGGATGCGGCTGAAGCATAAGTGGCAATGTGGCCGCCGACTCCAGCCCCGCTATCCGCAGCCTGCAAGACCATGGCCATAGCATTCCAGCGGATCAGGTTTTCTATCCGCTGCTCCATGACCAGATCACCCGGATATACCGGCTGCTTCGATAAAGGAATCGTATTTCGATAGGGGGTATTCAGCGGAGCCTGATCCAGTTGCAGACCATGCCCGATAAGGCGCTCCTGCAGCGCCTGCAATATCTCCCTGGCCCGCGCGGCACCTTGATGACGAAGGATATCCTCCAGTGACTCCAACCACTCCTGGAGCTCCAGATCCTTTTCCTCAAATAACTCCCGAGCATTGATCTGCATATTCACGGTGCGCACGTCCCGGCTGATGACTGCAAAAACCTTTCCTCCACAGAGAAACTGCGCCCCAAACCGGTAAATCAGCACGGGATCGAAGCTTCTCCAGTGAAGCTCTCTTGGCTCGTCTGGCTTCAGTAACCGCGTTTAGCGTATGCTGTCCAGGGCCTGCTGGAGGTCCGCCAGGATATCCTCGGCATTTTCCAGGCCCACCGCCAGACGGATCAGCGTACGAGAAATGCCCGCCTCGGCCAGTTCTTCCGGCTCGTAAGTGGAGTGGGTCATGGATGCCGGGTGCTGAATCAGTGTTTCGGCATCACCGAGGCTCACTGCGCGCTTGCACATCTTGAGTCCGTTGATAAAGGACACGGCCTGCTCAAAGCTGCATTTGAGCTCGAACGCCATCACACCGCCGGCTCCCTTCATCTGCTTGCCCAGTAGTGGGTAACCCGGATGATCCGGCAGGCCGGGGTAATAGACTTTTTCGATGCTGCTGTGGCTCTGCAGATATTCGGCAACGACCTGCGCATTCTCGCTGTGGCGCTCAACACGCAAGTGCAGGGTTTTCAGACCCCGCATCACCAGCCACGCATCGTGGGGACTCATAATCGCCCCCATATCCTTACGGGTGGTCATCTTGATGTGATTGATCAGCTCCGCTGCGCCGCACAGGATCCCCGCCACAACATCGCCATGGCCATTGAGGTACTTGGTGGCGGAATGCAGTACCAGGTCAATACCGTGGTTTGCTGGGCGCTGCAGAACCGGGGACATGAAGGTATTGTCGATTACGGTGGTGATATCGCTCTCGCGTCCGATACTCCCGATCGTGTCCAGGTCAATGACCGTCAGGCATGGATTAATCGGGGTCTCGCCATAGATGACTTTGGTATTCGGCTTGATCGCCGCCCGTACCGCCTGCGCATCCGCCAGATCTACAAAGCTCACCTCGATACCCAGCGCCGGCAATTGATGATTGAACAGCGCGAAGGTGCAGCCATAGAGGCGATGGGAGGTAATCAGGTGGTCACCGGCCTTGAGCAGCGCAAAAATGGCCGCAGAAACGGCGCCCATGCCGGAGCCAAAAGCGGCTGCAGCTTCGGTCTCTTCCAGCACCGCCATGCGCGCTTCCAGCTCGTCCACCGTGGGGTTGCCCAGCCTGGAGTAGATGTGCCCCTGGTCCTCACCGGCAAAGCGGTCGGCGCCCTGCTGCACATTGTCGAAAACAAACGTCGAGGTCTGGTAAATCGGTGTGGAGAGCGGACCGTGCTCGCCCTGTGACTTCTTGCCGCCGTGAATGACGTTGGTCTCGATATTCTTTGATTCCCACATGTGTGCCTCTCTTATCGTTATTCATCCGGCGGCCACACATGCGACCGCGCCTAGGGCTCCGGTAAGTCCAGCTCCGTTGTCTGCTTGAGGGCCTTCAAAACGATGCTGGTATGAATCCGTGCTATCCCGGGGAGCGGGATCAGTCTCTTGGCAATGAAGTGGTCGAGGGCCCGGTTGTTCACGGTGGAAACCTTGATCATGTAGTCGTATTCACCGGTCACGTGATAGCACTCGAGCACCTCTGGCATCGCCACCAGTTGATCAAGCACTTCGGTGATACGCTCGTACTGATGCAGCTCCAGGGCGATCTCGATCAGGGCCAGGTTGTCGTGCCCCAGCTTCTCCCGATTGAGCATTGCGGCATAGCCGCTGATATAGCCCTCTTCCTCCAGCCGCCTGACCCGTGCCAGGGTGGCCGGTGGTGACAGATGCACCCGGTCGGACAGCTCCACATTGCTGATACGCCCCTCGGCCTGCAGCACCCGCAGGATGGCGATATCCGTACGATCCAGAGACGAAATAGAGCTTACCATTTGATTCCTATTGCAGATTATGATTAGGCAAAAACTATATTATTCCGAATATTATTAGGTGCCAACTGCTTGTCGCCGCCTCAATTGAAGAAAATTCGGTCCAGCCGGCAGCGGAATTTCCGGTTATTAAGCGACCGGAACCAGAGGCGAGCCCGCTGGTTGGCGCGGCTGCAGATACCGGAGGACCAAAAAAAGGCCAGCCCGACATACGAGCTGGCCTCGATGACCCCCTTCATTACTTCAGGGGTTCACTTTCCATGATCCCACTCTGCAGAACGGGGCAGGTCAATCCAGGGATTTCAGGGTTTCTACGTGATTCAGGTACATCGGGTTGATGTCCTTCAGGGTAAACATGCCCGTTACATCCAAATGGTCCCAGCCGGACTTGCTGCCCATATGCTGCCAGACCCCGGGCACTGGCAGTCCATTGTAGGGCTGGACTGGCGCATCGCCCGGGGCCACCATGCTGTTGGTGTTGACCACACTGTCATTGGCGAACCAGTCCTGGTCCACCCCCAGGTCACTGTTCTGGTACTGCCCCATGAACAGGGACTGCGGCATGAATGGCAGGAAGGTGGAGGCGATGGGATAGTGCTTGCCCGTAAACAGCCCCTCGAACGTCGACTGGTTCGAATAGGAGAAGTAGTAGACGTCCGGGTAGGTGATTGCGCCGCCGTAGATATAGGGTGCGCCTTCCGGGCTCAGGTCGTAGAGCGACGTATCCAGGGACTCGTCCCACAGCTGGTGGTCCTTCACACGCTGATAGTAGTCACCCCAGCTCTCGCCCGCCTGCCGGGTCAGGGCCCACTGGTCCAGTTTCAGGTCGTAGACCACGTTCTCACCACTGGCCAGACCGGCCACCCGATAGATCGAAGTTACCAGTTGCTCGGTGATGTCCAGCGGATTGAAAAGCTCGGTCAGCGTGGTGCCATTGTGGGGTGTGGAAACCGTGGTGACACTTTTGATCCAGTTCTTGCCCCCCTCGAACACCGTCCCGGCCTCATAATTCTCCTCGGGAGAACCGTCGCGCAACAGCTTCAGCAACACGCGCGCCGTCTGGCCGCCCTGGCTGTGGGCAATGATGTGGATTTTGCTGGTCTCATCCCAGTCCGGCAACAGGCCTTCGAAACAGCGGCCGTACTGCTCATGACCATGAGTGGCGGCATGGATTGCGCCATAGTTAACGCAGCCCCCTTTCAGCTGGTAAAAAGCCTCCACCGCGCGGTCCCAGTTGGAACTGAGCGGCCCCACTGCCAGGGTGACGGTTTCGTGTCCCTGGGATTTAAGGTACTCCTGCAGGTCCTTCTTGCCCTTCCAGCCGCCACCCCAGTACTTGAAGCCGAACAGCTCGTTGCGGCCCCAACCCGTGAAACCATGCAACAACACCACGGTGCCATTGTTGACGGCTTGGGCAGCGCTGAAACTGGCGGGGGTGGATAAAAGCTCCAGCTCGAAGACCTGGTTGCTGTCGTAATTACAGCTGTACTGTTCGAGCTCCTCGTAGCCCGAGCTGAACAGACTGTTGTTCACATCCAGGCATTGATAGCTGGACTTCGGTCGAATGACATAGCCCGAAGAGAAGGGTACGAACCGGAACAGCTGATTGTCGCCACCGAAATTCTCCTGCTGCTCGATAGCCGCCCCGGAGGAACCGGAAAAATGCCGCACCGACAGAGAAAGGCCGCTGTTGGTGTTGGATATACGATAGTAACCGTCAGCCTGGTGAAGCACCTCAAAAGTCTGGGCGCTGGTACCGTTACAGGAGTACTGCTGGATCTGGGTACCCGGCGAGGTGCTTGACCCCGGCACATCCAGGCACTTGCCACTGTGCTTTGCCACCAGTTTGTAGATACCACTCGGAACGACCGCATCATGAATCACCGGGTCGAGCGCCCAGCGCTGGTTCTCGCCACCGTGCTCGTCCCAGAGGTGGATCTTCGCCCCCTCGTCCATGGAAACATTTGACACATCGACTGGCTTGTTGCCGGAGAGGGCTGTCTTGATCAAGAAATCCCCCTCTCCAGTACCCTCGATCAGGAAGCGCTGGTTGGTGCCCTGATTACAGCTGTACTGCTGCACATCGGTACCGTTGCTGGTGTAACTCCGGTAAATATCCACGCACTTACCGCTGTTGGCATTGATGATTTCGTATTCACCACCACCGGCATAAATAAAGTCGAACTGCTGCGCGGCAGTGCCGTTGCAGCTCCACTGCTGTAGCTGCTTGCCATTGGACGTACTGGAATACGGCACATCGAGGCACAGGCCCGAGTGTACAGCCCTGGCGGTATACCTTCCCGACGCCAGGGTGCGCTCGCCGTCGACCGTGGGATCGATGGCAAAGGTCTGTTCGGCAGACCCCGTGCAGGGCATCTGTTCCAGCCGGCCACCGTCACCCTGAGAACCTCCCGCAAGCTGCACACACTTGCCAGAGTGTCGGTTTCGAAGCAAATAACCGCTGCCGTTCTTCTGTGGCAGGAAATGCTGCGAACCGTAGTTGTACCATGTGTACTGTACGATGGCCGCACCATTCGACTTCGAGCCAGACGCCACCCGCATCGCCTTGCCGCTGTTCACGTTGATGATTTTATAGTAACCATCGCTAGCGGGACTCATATCGAAGTATTGGGCGGCTGAACCTGAACAGCCGAGTTGATCCAACTGGACATTGCTGGAGGTGCTGCCACCGGGGACATTGACACACTTGCCGCTGTGCGCGAGCTTCAGGGTGTACCTGTCAGGTGGCAAATTCTCTGCGTTGGTATTGGTAGAAAACTGGAGTAATGCCAGTGAAGTGACTACAGAAAAAATCAGTGAACTTCTCTTCATCATGCGCCAACCTCATTCTCATCGGGAATTTGATTTGGCAACACGTCAACGGACAGCAGGAGGGAGGCTAAGCACCTGTACAGGCAAGCCCGGTATCCGGAAACTGACTTTACTTCATCGCTGGATTCGGACCCCGGCTTCGGCTCCGGGAATTCTCGTGACTGGCGTGTTGTCTTTTATTGTTATCGGAAAATTTCATTTTTATACGATTATTTATGCGCAGCCCGGTAGTTACAGTTTCATTACCGAGACAGGCCCGCGGATTGTATGCAGCAAAATTAAAACCTGTAAACACCTGTTCGTGACCATACATCCATCGAGAAATAGATCACAAAAAAACACACATCACTGACCTGATACCCCATTGGGTGATCATTCCCCGGCAGGAACTGCCCGGCCAAGGCAAATTGAGAAGCCAATGGCTGCGCTTTCAACCATTAAAAATACACTGAATGATTTCACGCGCCGCGCTAATTAGTTACGACGTACTAGTCATTTCCCTGCCTTGCCAGATATCGACGCCGCCTTAGCTATCGGCAATGTCGAGGCAAAATCTGCGCGATCCAGTGCCAACATTCAGCCTGATTTTACGCACACCACGAGGATCTGAATCAGGAAAGCTACACGACTCAAACTTTTCACAGATGAAAAATCTTCAATTAGCCACTGTTCGGTGTCTTTGGCTGGCGACAGCCAGGAACACAGCAGTTGTTAAACGCCATTGCCAGAGATCGATGGGTGGCGATACGGGGTATCCCCTCGCCGTCATGCACCGACGCCACTGAATTCGCTTTCGCGCCCATCTCAGCATGCGACAAACGCCGGCATGCTCTATCATCTTGCGCATAAGAAGATACAAGTTCACTTCATCACTGACCGTTGGAATTCATCCCCATGCACAAAGCGATCTCTCGTAAGCGCGCAATGCTTTTCGCAGGCTGTCTGCTCGCCACTGCCTCCCTATGGGCTCAGGCAGTACAAAGTCAGGAACTGGAAGCCCCCCTGCCCGACCTATTACCCTGGAAGGGCGCTTCCGAGAAGCTGGTCAAGCAAAAAGGAGAGTGGATGACGCCGGCAGAGACCAGCGGCTTTGCCTCCACACCGAATTACCAGCAGACGCGAGATTTTGTCCAGCGCCTCACCGCGGCGAGCCCCAATGTCAAAGCCACGGATATCGGCACCTCCGCAAATGGCCGCAAAGTCCAGCTGGTGACACTCACGGAGGGGGGTAGCGACCCGAAGTCCAACGGCAAGCCCACCCTGCTGGTACAGGCCGGGATCCACTCTGGCGAGATCGACGGCAAAGATGCCAGCTTTATGCTGTTGCGAGACTATATCGGTGGCGACAAAGAGTTGCGCCAACTGATCCGGCAGGTCAACCTGCTGCTGATCCCCATCCTCAACGTGGATGGTCATGAGCGCTCCGGCCCTTTCACCCGCATGAACCAGCGTGGCCCCGATAACGCCGGCTGGCGGACCAACAGCAACAACCTGAACCTGAATCGCGACTACACGAAGCTGGATACACCGGAATTGCGGGCGGTGATGGAGGTCATCAACAAGTACGAGCCGACACTGTACCTGGATTTGCATGTCACCGACGGTGAGGATTACCAGTACGATATCACCTACGGCTACAATGGCTCCTTTGCCAGCGATTCCCCCGCCATTGCCAGGTGGCTGGAAACCCGACTGCAGAACACGCTGGATACCAACCTGGAGAAAGCCGGCCATATTCCCGGGCCGCTGATCTTCAGCGTGAATTCAAAGAACTTTGCCGACGGCATCAATCACTGGACCGCAAGCCCGCGCTTCTCCAATGGCCTGGGTGACCTCCGCCACCTGCCTACCGTACTGGTGGAGAACCACTCGCTGAAACCCTACCGCCAGCGGGTGCTCGGTACTTATATCTTGATCGAGGCTGCGCTCCAGGCATTGGCAGAAGACGGCAAGCAGCTACAGCAAGCCATCTCCGCCGACCAGCAGCGCCGCCCCGAGAACCAGGTGCTGGCATGGAGCACTAACAAAACACCAGACACTTCCATCTATACCAAGGCGCCCTTCAAAGGCATTGCTTATAAGAAAGAAAAGAACCCCATCACTGGCGACGAGCAGGTGGTATGGCTCGGCAAGGCCAAAGACTACCCGGCCCTGCCCGTTTTTATCGATAACGTGAAGAGTGTGGAAGTACGGGTGCCGCAGGCATTTTTTATTCCCAAATCAGAAACACTGGTGCTGGAGCGCCTGAAAGCGCATGGCATTGAAGGTGCCGAGCCCGAACGGGCAACTGCGACGCTGACGCAACTGAATGTAGACGACCATAACTTCGCGACCAAACCCTTCGAGGGCCACTTCCGCGTCTCCGCAAAATTTTCGGAAAATCAGGTCGACCGCGACCTGGAGGACTATGTCAAAGTCAGCACCGACCAGTCCCTGGGCAAGCTCGCGGTCGCGCTGCTGGACCCGCGCGGCCCCGATTCCTTTTTCCAGTGGGGGTTCTTCAACGGCATATTGCAGCGCACGGAATACTATGAGCCCTACGCCCTGGTACCGCTGGCGGAAAAAATGCTCGAAGCAGACTCCGTACTAAAGAGAGAATTTGAGAAAAAACTTCAGGACAAGGAGTTTGCCAACGACCCCAGGGCCAGGTTGGAGTTTTTCTACCAGCGCAGCCCGTATTACGACGGGGCCTACTTGAAATATCCGGTGCTGATCGAGTACTGAGCTCTCAGCACGAGCCCCCGGCCATTGGCTTACCCCACGCTGGCCGGGGAATCCATTCCCCTTCCCATCCGCCTCCCATCACCTACCCACTGCCGCTGTCTGCCGTTCGGCGAGATGATGACTTCCCCTTCGATCGCCCGGGTACATCAGGGCACAGAGGCATGGTAGGCTGGTACGCCTCTTTTCCAGCTAGCAACGGTGCTTTCTGGAACAACGAAGCACAATAATCCCTGGAATTGAGAATGGATCAACCGAAGGAGCACCCACTCAGCGCACTAGATGCCGTATTACTTGGCGCTGTGTTACTTCTTGTGTTGGGCGGCGCCATCGGATTGTTTGGCAGCAATTCGCTGGCCGGTGCTACGCAAGTAGCGATGATGATGACCGGGTTCCTCGCCGCCCTGGTCGGCCTGAAGAATGGTATTGGCTGGGAGGAGATCGAAGCAGCCATCGTCAAATCTACCGCCCGCACAGCCGGCCCCAATCTTATCTTCCTTTCCATTGGCGCCCTGATCGGAGCCATGATGCTCTCTGGCGCAGTGCCGACGCTGCTGTTTGTTGGCATGAAACTGCTGTCTCCACAGTGGTTTTATCCCACCTGCTGTCTCATCTGCGCCATCGTTTCCATCTGTATTGGCAGCTCATGGACCACAGCTGCCACGATCGGTGTCGCGATGGTTGGTGTGGCCTACGGTTTCTCACTGTCGCCAGCCATCACTGCGGGGGCAGTGGTGAGTGGAGCCTATTTCGGTGACAAGATGTCTCCGTTGTCGGAAACAACCAATCTGGCGCCTGCTATTGCCGGAAGCAACCTTTTTTCCCACATACGCAATATGAGCTGGGTTTCAGTGCCAAGCTTCGGCCTTGCGCTGGTAGTTTTTTTCCTCATAAGCGTAACCAGCTCCACTGACGACAGCCAGCACAATCATGTCACAGCATTCCTTCAGGCGCTGGAGGGTTCCTACACAATCGCGTGGTATAACCTCATCCCAGTTGTCCTCCTGCTGGCTCTTGCCATCAAGAAGGCACCGGCCTACCTGGCCATCACCGGCGCGACCATCGTGGCGATGGTACTGGCATTGCTGACCCAAATGCCGGTGGTCAAGCAGTTTATCGGATTGCGTGAACTTGAGGGGGCTACCGCCCTGGGCCAGGCAATCTGGATCACGCTTTACGACGGTTTCGCAATCCAGACCGGGAACGAACAGGTCGACAGCTTGCTGTCCCGTGGCGGCATGATATCGATGGTCAACATGGTTTGGCTGGTGCTCGCATCGATGATGATGACAGGCGTACTGGAACGCATCGGCTTCATCAACCTTCTGATGCGCGCACTGTCACGACTGATTTCCTCTACCGGCTCGCTGATCGCAACTACGATGGGAACCAGCCTCGGAGTGAACGTCTTGACCGGCGACCAGTACCTTTCGATCGTACTGCCCGGTCAAATGTGGAAAGCGGAGTACAAGAAGCGCGGCCTGGCCAGCGTAAACCTTTCGCGAAGCCTCGAGGATGGCGGCACCATCACCTCCCCCCTGATACCCTGGAACGCCTGCGGTGTTTATATGGCGAACACTCTGCAAGTGACCACTCTGGCCTACCTGCCTTTCTGCTTTTTCAACCTGATCAATCCGATCGTAGCGCTTGCCTATGGCTTCCTGAATATTCGTATCGTCCGCATCAGCGGCGAGGAAATGAATCAGCTCGAGGGCCAGAGCGGCGGGGATACCAGAGAGTCGAGCGAGGGCAAGCCAGCCATTGCCAGCTGAGCACTGACAACACCGGCCGCCCCCGGGAATTGAGCAGGCAGGCCCTACCCGCATGCCCCCGACAAGAGTGCCTGCGCACATGCCGCGATTCTAGAACAGGCCTTGTCGAGGTCGGACTCGCTTACACAAAAGCTGGCCCGCACATGCCCCCGCGCACTGGGGCCAAAGGCTTCGCCGACCAGTACCGAAACACCGAAATCGTCCAGCAGCCGCTCTGCGAAGGTCTCTGCGTTCACACCCAACTCACGCACGTCCAACATCATAAACATTCCGCCTGCCGGCGTATGGCAGTGGATACCGGGGATAGATTTAATCCTTGCAACCATCAGGTCGCGGCGCCTGCGGTAAGCCTGGCGCATCTCCTCAAGCTCGGGCATCTCTGCGGTAAGGGCAGTGACAGCCGCTCTCTGCACGAAAGCGGGGCTGCCGTAAAGCATGCATAGGGTGAGGTTACCCGCATGCCTGGCGAATTCCTGCGGACCTATAACCCAGCCAAGCCGCCAGCCAGTCATGGCATGGGATTTCGAAAGGCTGGATACAGTCACTGTGCGCTCACTCATTCCGGGTAGTTGCCCGGGATGAAAATGCTCGCCCTCGAACATCAGATCTGCGTAGACCTCATCGGTAATCAACCACAACTCGTGTTCAACGCAAAGCTCGGCCAGTGCCCGCCAGGAGGCCTCATCCACTGCCGCCCCGGTTGGGTTGTGCGGGCTATTGATGAAAATGGCTCGGGTGCGCTCCGTCACTTTCGCCGCAATGGCTTCAGGGTCGACGTTGAAGTGCCGCTCGGGCAGCAGAGGCACGTTGACTACCCGGGCTCCGGTGGCCTGCAGGAAAGCCTCGTAGGTGACATACATGGGTTCAGGAACGATGACTTCGTCGCCCGAGTCGAGCAGGCACTGGGCAGCCACATAAAGCCCGCACTGTGCCCCCGCCACCACAACCACCTGTTCGGGGTCCGTCGAAACACCGGTCTGGGCAGTATGACGAGCTGCCAGAACCTGTTGCAGCTCCTGCTCTCCACGATGATCCGCGTAATGGGTGGCACCGGCTTTAAGCTCGGTGCAGGCAGTGTCCACGATGGCAGCCGGTGTATCGAAGTCCGGATCTCCCACCGAGAGAATGACCACGTCCTCGCCACGGGCCAATCGTTCCTGGGCCCGGAAATGAATATCCCAGGCGCTGGAACCCTCCCCGGCAATACGTCGGGTCAAATCTGAGTACTTCATAGTTACTGTCTGATCTTTTTTATTTGACTCTCTGACGGCACCAACACTGGTCGCCAGTATTCAGGCACTGATTTTCTCGGCATAGACATCGATAAAACTGACTCCGGCGAAATCGAAAGCCCGCTGCAAATCCGCACTCAGCCCGTCCAGTGTGGCCGGTTTGTAAACCTGACAACCGAAGGCCCGCGCCAGACCCGCGAAATCCGGATTTCGGGGCAGCACACCCACAGGCTTTATTTTGCGCTCCAGCATGTCGTCACGAATCTGCCCGAGACTCGAGTTGTTGTAGACCAACACCACCAGGGCACTACCGATCTCCTCCACCGCCGTGGCCAGTTCCTGCAGGGTATAAAGAAACCCACCATCGCCTGCGATCACCAGCGCCGGCTGATCGGGACGCGCAATCTTCGCGCCGATGCCTGCCGGCAATCCATACCCGAGAGTTCCGTAACCAGTGGGGTGCAGCCACTTGCGCGGCTCGGCGCTTTCAAAAACGTAATTACCGGTGTAGGCAATTTGCGTCATATCAGTGGCCACCAGAGCGTCCTCCGGCAAGGCTCCCGCGATGCAATCCAGCACCTGCTGATGCTGCTCCTGCAGTGGGGCATGCCCCTGCTTTACCAGAGCTGGTAACTGTCGCAGCCGCTCCAGCCATGCACTGTCCGTTTGAGACTGGCGCTGCCCCCAGGCAGCCAGCATCGCGCTGGCCGACTGGCGGCTGTCAGCGACTATGGGCAAAGTCGGCGGATAGAGATCGTTCATTTTCTCACTATCGATATCGATACGGATGAGAGAACCCCTGATCGGTAACGTATCCCTCCACATATCGGTGTCCGCCAGCTCGGTACCGATCGCCAGAACCAGGTCCGCATCAGCCACGAATTCCCAGACAGCGGGTGTACACAGGGTCGCGCCGCCGGCCAGCGGGTGTCCCGGAGGCAAGATGCCCTTGCCTGCAACGGTGGTGAATAGTGGCGCTTGCACAGCCTCAGCCAGTGCTTGCAGTTCGGTGGCAGCATTGATGGCACCACCACCGGCAATAATCATCGGCTTTCTGGCACCCTCCAGTAACTCCACCGCCGCTTCGACATCCGCGGCACAGGGGGCCGGGCGCTTCGCGCAGACTGCAACGTTGCTTGTCCAGTCATAGGCTACCGGTGCAGCGAGCACATCCATCGGCACCTCGATATGCACCGGTCGCGGTCGCTGGCTGTTGAATACAGAGAAGGCCCGGGCTAACAGATCGGGAATATCTTCCGGGCTGAGCGCGGTGGCACTGAAAGCCGTCAGGGGAGCGCTGATGGCACGCTGGTCCTGGGTCTCATGCAAACGACCCCGCCCCTTCCCCAGCGTGCAGCTTTCGTTGACGCTGGTGATCACCAGCATTGGGATTGAATCGGCATAGGCCTGCCCAATGGCGGTGGCAGCGTTGGTCAGGCCCGGCCCTGTAATCAAAAAACAGACGCCCGGTTTACCGCTGACCCGCGCATAGCCATCGGCCATAAATCCCGCACCCTGCTCGTGGCGAGTGAGCACATGCCGAATATCGGTCTCCGGCAGGCCTCTATACAGCTCCAGGGTATGGACACCGGGTATCCCGAATACCGTATCGATCCCGTAATTCTGTAAAAGCTTCACTAAAGCCACACCGCCGGTTACCGCCATACCTGAATCACTCACAGCTCTCTCGATGGGCCGTGATGCTAAGGCGGCAGCAGCAAAAGCTCAATGCAGGCCTGCGCGCCTGAACCGGCTCAGCTCCCCTCAAGCAATGACCAATCAATCCAGGCCAGCAGCGTACACAGCGGTACTTACGGCACAGCGGGGCAGCTCGTCCCCACCGGCATTGCTCAAAAAGCGATCAAATATTGCTATGTAATCCAACATGGCCTTGAGCAACCAATATCTGACCCTGATACCCGCTGATCAGCAAAGAAAGCACCAACATTGGCTTGACCGGACGGGAGAAGATCACTATTGTGCGCTCCGCAACGCGCTCGTAGCTCAGCTGGATAGAGTACCTGGCTACGAACCAGGCGGTCGGAGGTTCGAATCCTCCCGAGCGCGCCAGATCAAGAAGGCCCCATCCGAAAGGACGGGGCCTTTTTAATTTGCGGCTCCGGCGGTGAATGAAAAATTACCCCCAGCTACTTCGGACGCCATTGATGGTATGAGTCATCCCTGGGAGTAGCGCATACACTGGCGCGAATTATGTCGATCCGCCCTACTCCGTCATGACTCAACAAATTCGATATCTGTAGATCAGTACCCGGTCAAGAAATGCCCCCAACCGTGGAAGCGGTCATTAATTGGCCTGAATCGCTACGATCCGTGGCTCTGCCTGCCCCGCAGGAGCTCCAGACCCGAGCCCCCGGCTTATGGCCCACTACATTTCTCGTTGCGCCAGCATGACCAATCGGTCAGGGGTCAACACTGGTCATAAAACCGCCCAAGAACTGGTATAGTGTTCTCACTCTCACCAACCGGGTACCGGTGACAATAAGAAGGAGAGCCACCCGTTGATCACCAAGGCCAAAGGCACTTTGCGGCGCACCGCTCGCGGTCTACGGGTGCGCCTGATCCACCTGTTACCCCGCCGCATCCCGATTGCGTTCAAACTGGCGCTGGTCATGACCCTGCTGCTGGTGCTGGGTATGACGAGCCTTGGGCTGTTTATCAGCGATAACCAGAATCGCCTGATCAAGACGCAACTGCACGATTTCGGCAACACCATGGCGTTGCAGCTGGCGAAACTGGCCAGTGAACCGATCCTGTCTGAGAACAGCCTGAACCTGCGTATGCTGACCACCAACCTCGGCCAGGACGAGAAGATCCTCGGTGCGGGGATCTACGCGCGCAGCGGCGAACCCTTGTCCACGACCGGCATCCAGCCGGACCTGACCGACTCTCCTTTCGAGGCTGCCGGGGTCATATCACGGCCCTGGTTCCGGGATACAGCTGAAGGGTCACAGGAACGGTTGATCAGTTTTATCGCCCCGGCTACCTACTCGGACGTCCGGGTTGGATCGGTGGTGGTGACCCTATCGGCTTCACAGATGGACCAGGCGGCAACGAGCGCCCGCGATGCCATTGTCTATGCCACCCTGGCTATGACTGTGCTGGCGTCCTTGCTGGCCTATTGGCTCAGCCGGCGCCTGTCCCTGCCAATCCACCATCTGATGAAAGCGACCCAGGCCATCGACCGCGGGGATTTTGCAACCCGAATCGATCAGCAGCGCAATGACGAAATCGGCTACCTTTTCGAAGGGTTCAACAATATGGCGGCCGGGCTGCTGAGAAAGTCGCAGGTAGAGCAGGTCTTCTCCCGCTATGTGTCAAAAAACGTTGCCGACAAGGTACTGGCCAACCTCGACGAGGTCCGGTTGGTCGACCGACCGATCGAGGCAACAGTACTGTTCGCCGATATTACCGGCTTCACCGCGATGTCAGAGAAGCTGCAGCCGAGCCAGGTTTCCGAGCTGTTAAACGAATACTTCTCATATATTTCACAAGCCTGCTCCTTGTACGGCGGCGTGGTCGACAAGTTTATCGGCGACTGCGCCATGCTGGCGTTTGGTGTGCTGGAAGACGATACCGACCACGCATTCAATGCGGTCAGCTGCGCAGTGTTGATTCAGCAGCTGGCGACGCAGTTGAACCAGCAGCGCCGTGCCGAGGGCCGGCCCGAGGTGCATTTTCGCATCGGCATCAACTGTGGCGCGATGCTGGCCGGCAACCTGGGCTCCGACGAGCGGATGGAATACACAGTGGTCGGCGATGCCGTCAACCTGGCATCTCGTTTGTGCAGCGAAGCCCAGGCGGATCAAATCATCATCCAGAGAAAAATGTTCTCCATGCTGCAGCAGCGCATCAACGCACAGCCCGAGCGGACCCTGACAATTCGCGGCAAGTCAACGCCAGTGGGAATCTACTCTGTGCGGGATCTCCATCAGAACGATCAAGCACAGCTGCGCGCTAACCTGCAGAGAATACTAGACAACCGGCCCCGCAAACTGCGCCGGCAGGCAGTCGCCCATGTGTAATCGCCATTTAGTCCTTTTATGCTTTTTGCTATTACCGCTGCTGCAGGCCTGCAGCCTGATGCCGACCCAGCAGCAGGCGCTGGAGGGATTCCCGTCCGAAACGCTGCAACAGTTGCGCGAACAGTCCAAGGAACTCGAACGCCTGCAGGCACTGGACACAGCCACAGCGGCCCAGCAGCAACAGATCCGGAAATTAAAGAACAGGCTGCAGCAGTTTGAACGCGATGCAATCCGCACCGCGAGCCGCCTGGAAAAACAGAGCGAATGGCACGAGGCCGAGCGGGTTTTACAGGTTGGCACAGACCTACTGCCAGACAGTCAGGAACTGAACACTGCACGGCAAAAGTTTTCAGAGCGGCGCCAGTTACGTGAAGAACGCGTGCGTATGGAACTGGCTATCCAGCGCGGCGAACAATTGCTGAAGGAAGCGGAGGCCTACCAGCGCCTGCGGCAGCTTAATGGCCCAGACGTGCTGACCTGGCTGGAGCTTCAGAACTTCCACCGCAAATGCCGTGGGTCCGCACAGGCACTGCAGGACCATGCGCAAGAGGCATTACAACGGGGGGACTATACCCTGGCCGCACGCGGCCTGAGGGTAGCACGGCGCCTGTATGGCAACGACCTGCTGCAAGAACCTGATCAGCGCGAACAGATCGACCAGGACCTGGCCGTGGCCAACCGCCACCTTGCCAAGACGAAGCGCCAGGTGGCCAGCAGCGCCCCGAAGAAAGATCCAAAGTCTCCTGTCCAGGAATTACAACGAGCACTGGATACCGGTGACTTGCTCAGCGCACGGCAACACCTGAACAGGCTACAGCAACAGTCGCCGCAAGATCCGCAGCTATCGCCCCTGCAATCACAGTTCCAATCCCAGCTGGATGCGCGAATCGAAGCCGCGATCAAGCGGGGCAATGATCTCTACAGCGAAGGCAAAATCGAGCGAGCGGTGGAAGTCTGGCGTGAAGCTAAAGCCCTGGATCCGGATAATGCCGAATTGCTGACCAATATCGCCAGGGCCGAGAAAGTACTGGAAAACCTGAAAGCCCTGTCGGAACCTCCCGGCGCCAAGCCCTAGGGAGTGAACATTTTCTCTACGCTAGAAACCTTCTTCCCCGCCTATTCTTGTACTTATACATTCTTTGATAGGCTCTTCTTTGCTTCGTAATCTCGTACAGCACAATCCCGGAAGTGGTTCCCAGGTTTAAGCTTTCGATCATGCCCAGCATCGGAATATTCACGCAGAGCTCACTGCGCCGCACTGCCAGGTCAGTGACGCCACGGGACTCACTCCCAAACCACACAGCCAGCTTGGGAAATATTGTGTAGTCACCCTCATGGAGGACAACGTTGCGGCTCCCCTTTATATGGGGTGAGGTTACGATTGAGCTGAAGTTGTTGCTCTCTAGGTGCTCAAGACATTGTTCCGTGCTGTCAAACCGCTTCACGAATGTCCATTTAATCGCTGAAACTGAGGTTCCTGAGAGGGACTTGCGCTCCCGCATTGCTTGCCAGTCCGCTGGAAGGCTCCTTTTCGGGTCCACGATATACGCTTTCTCCACCCCTAGGGCGTTAACATTACGGATCACCGTGCCGATATTCTTGATATCGTGCGGATCTTCGATGACCGCGATCAGCTGCTTACACTGATACGGCTTGATCCTGTCCGCCCGCATCCGCATTGAACTTTTGTTGTTTCCCACATCCATATGAAACTCTCCAACAAATCCCTGACTTAAAATCCACACAATCCGGTTTCTATACTCTCACGCTGAAAATTGCTCAGCCGAAAATACCTGGGAAAATGGTCTCTCAGGGCATAACCCGGTAACCCCGCCAAGAGAGCGACTGTCAGGCGGTAAGTAGCTGGCAGTCACGGTTGATACCTGCCCCACCACTAACCCCAGAGAAATCCAATAGATACCAGGATTGCCGGTCGATCTTCTTCATTTTCCTCCTGGAGGACTTGTCCTCAATCAGAAACCCTGGACCTTCAGATACGGACTGGAAACAGAACCTTCTGGGCAAATTCCTGTATACCGACCGTGGCGGCGCACAGTGCTTTACTCTCCGGCCAGTTTCCCAGCTATGAAAATAGACCTTCCGGATGCCGATCTCATGCAAGAGGAACTCTAAAGTGGCCGAGAGAACAGCCTCATCCCAGATTGCAAGATGCTCCCTGACCGCGATCTCAAAATATTCTGTAGCCTGCTCAGGCGTAAAATCGTAAAACCAATAGCGCTCTTGCTTTTCCCTGTCTACTTTCGACTTTGCCTTACGGATGTTTTGTGCATCATCATAAGCTTCCCTGGCAAACCGTAACCAGTCTGTCTGGACCTCTTCAATCAGCGCGGTATCAGTTTCCAGGTCGAGATCAATCCGCGACCATGCCATGGTATTCCGTGTATCACTTGTTGGGTGCTCGTAGGAATCAAAGCAGCCCTCGTCATCAGCAATTTTATAGCGCCGGTAGCACAGGTCATGCTGATTAGAAAAGTTCATCTGCAACACAAGGTTGTAGCCTGTTCGCGACGTCTGGTAATAACGACTCTTCCTATCACTTCCCCAGAGCCCCAGACTCAATCGGTAGCAGTGAAATTGAGCGGGCCAGTAATTAACCAGCTGCTCAGGGGTGAGCCTGCCGTTCCCAGAGCGACGGATGACCTCCCCCACAGCCGCTTTATCCAGCAACCTGGCATACTGCCCCTGCCTCAGCGCCCTTATAGACTGCTGTTCCTTGCAGGCCTGACGGAGCAGCAACAGGGCGTACCTGTCCTTGAAGTAATAGAACCGGGTGCGCCCCTCGGGGAGGCACGCCATGATCTCTTTTGCTAGCTCGATATCCATATCCGCTTTATGTGCCCTAACAGGCACTCATCCCTTCACACAGATCACCTGTCGCAGCGTGTGAACTACGTCCACCAGGTCTGACTGATTTTCCATGGCACGGTCGATATCTTTATAGGCAGCCGGGATCTCATCGAGCACCCCACTGTCCTTTCGACAATCGACCCCCTTTGTCTGTTCCTCAAGATCACGCCGGGTAAAACGCTTGCGCGCTGCATTGCGGCTCATTTTCCGTCCGGCGCCATGGGCACAGGAGCAGAACGACTCCGGGTTCCCCTTTCCCCGTACGATATAGGACCGGGTGCCCATCGAACCGGGGATGATGCCCAGCTGGTCTCGCTGTGCACTGATGGCGCCCTTGCGGGTTACAAACACATCGCGACCAAAGTGTGCTTCCCGCACCACATAGTTGTGGTGACAGTTGATGGCTTCGGACGTCAGCGTAAACGGCGGCAAGTATTCACGCAGACAACTGATGACAAGTTTCATCATCTCCTGTCTGTTTACGCGGGCGTATTCCTGCCCCCAGTTAACTGCCTCCACGTAGTCATCGAAGTGCTGACTGCCCTCACTGAAGTAGGCCAGGTCACGGTCCGGCAACTTGTGGATATGTACTGCCATATCCTTTCTGGCCAGCTTGATGAAATGTTGCCCGATCGCATTGCCGATACCCGACTTCCAGAGTGCAGCATGACCCATACCTGATCGCTCTCATCAAGACAGATCTCGATGAAATGGTTCCCTCCACCAAGGGTGCCCACCTGGGTAACCCAGGTGCGCTGGGGATCCCGCAACATCTTTAGCAGCGCAGGGTGCTTTTCGAATAATCGATCCGCTCCGGGAGCGAGGCCCTTGCAGGCTGACTCCCTCGCATTGACCATCTTGTGCCGGGCAAAACCCACTGGCACCCTGGCCTCGATGGCCGCCCGAACTGACTTGAGGCTATCGGGCAACTGATTGGCACGTAGTGATGTCCGCACCGCATTCATTCCGCACCCGATATCGACCCCAACGGCCGCTGGAATGATTGCACCAACGGTTGGAATGACAGAACCAACCGTGGCGCCTTTACCCAGATGCACATCCGGCATTGCCGCCACATGGGAGTGCACAATCGGAAGCTGGGCAATATTCTTCAGCTGCTCTAGCGCAGCGTGTTCAACTTCTTTCGTGTAAATTTTGACCGGGACAGTGCCCGGGGATGCTTTCGCATTCAGTACCATTTTGACTGGCATGATCTTTTCCTGGATCAATTCATTGATAAGTTGTCTATTTCTGCCGGCTTCAACGATCTTTTGCCTCAGCTATAAATCGAGCTATTTCTGCGATATTTCCGCTTTCGATGTGAGAAATATCCACGTTGAATATCTTCGAAACGCGTTCTCTTAAAGTTTCGATGGAGTCTCCTTCCTAGGAGAAGTCCCAGAGCGAAGAGCCATCTGTGATAAAAATGTCATCGGGGTCATATTCCAGCACCTCGGTTATGATCCGGCTAACAACCCCCCAGTAGCGCTCGATTTCATCACTGGGTGCAAATTCTATCGGCAGTCCCGTTCCAGGCCTTGGGAGCCATCCCCGTCTCTCCTTTACGGTTGCGAGTGACCTACCAAGGTCCATCAGGGCCTCTTCTCGGGTTTCTCCAATACCTGAGATTTGCCACCAGTTCTCGATCTGGGCGATAAATCGCGGCATATAAAGCCCTTCTTTAGTCTGCTCGGCCCTGATCTGCTCTCGAATTCTTACCGGATAATCCCTGATTCCCCAGTCCTCTTTCAGAAAAGACAAGGTCCATTTGATAATCACTTTAGTACTCAACATCTCTTTCACCCTTTGGTCACATGCCTGCTTGGCGTACAACCATTAATCACTCAAGTTTCACTATTCCCCGCAACCACTTATGCCGATTTCCAGTTGCGCCTGTCGCTAAATCCGGAACTCAGATACTCCATCTGATCCGCCAGTATCTGATGCGCCTGCAGCATGATCGCCTCGTAGGGATTGGGCGTGAACGGCACCGCCAGCAGCGGCATACCCGCCTCATCCGGTGTCATCGCACCCTTTCGGTTGTTGCAGCCCTTGCAGGCGGCCACTACATTCTCCCAACTATCAGCGCCGCCACGGGAAACCGGCATTACATGATCCCTCGTCAGCTGAGAGAAGGAAAAGGTCACACCACAGTAGAGGCACGTGAACTGGTCACGGGCGAAAAGGCTCTGGTTCGTAAGAGCAGGGCGAAGCTTTGAACCCACGCGGTTGATACTGCGTCCAGCGATCACCGGCGCAATCGAAAGCATCGAGCGAACACCGCACCTTCTGTAACCGCCGCGCAGCGTTATCTTGAATGTGCCCAGATCCCACAAAACCTGATCTTTTGCGTAGAGATAGGCAGCGCGCTGGAGATTTATCCAACGAATAGGTCTACCACCAGCATCTAGATACAGTACTCGAGCCATTGTTCTTTCCTTAGAGTAAAAACTGGTCGCTTTTTCTGGCACGCCCGGAGGGATTCGAACCCCCAACCGAGACCTTAGAAGGGTCCTGCTCTGCCAATTGAGCTACGGGCGCCTTAGAGCTTCATGAATGTCACACGATCTGCAGTACGGTATCCCCGGGCAATGAGGTACTGCATAGCCAGGCGGCGATCCTCAGGGGACACCTGATTCAGCACTACCCGCAGCGGTAGACAGTGCCGACCATTGCACCAGGACAGAAAACCGATCAGGTTTTCCCGACTCGGTAGCGGTTGCACGACCTGTAGGATGGAAACTGGGAATTCGCGCATGATGCGCTTGGCGCTGACATAGTTTGTTGTGGCCAGGCCCGCGCCATGATCGCGAGCCCCAATGATGAGTCGCATATTGTCTCCTCGCGATGGTTGGCGATCCCGGCCGGACTCGAACCGGCAACCACAGGCTTCGGAGGCCTGAGCTCTGTTCCAGTTGAGCTACGGGATCATGTTTGTGGAATTGGTGCCCACGGAACGGATTTGAACCTTCGACTTCCTGCTTACAAGGCAGGCGCTCTGACCAACTGAGCTACGCGGGCGAAATATGTGTCCTGTGTCATTGCCAACACTGGGGCATCTGCGACCACCGCAATGAATCGATAGTCGGTCTACAAGTTGGAGCGGCCAGCGGGATTCGAACCCGCGTCCTGGGCTTGGAAGGCCGGCACCTCGCCACTCAGCCATGGCCGCATATTTCACGTGGGGAACGGGGATCGACCCGGAGGGCGGTTGATTGGAGAAGGATATTTTGCCTTCTGCCGGAACAGCACGCTGATCCAATCTGGTCGGCGCAGCAGGATTCGAACCTGCGACATCTACCTCCCAAAGGTAGCGCTCTACTCAGGCTGAGCTATACGCCGATGAAGTGGCGCCCTGTACCGGATTCGAACCAGTGATCTATCGCTCGACAGGCGAGTGCATTGGACCGCTATGCTAACAGGGCAAAATACTGGCAATTGATGGAGCCAGCTGTATGCAAATAACGACTGCCTGCTATGCAGTCACGTTGCTGACTCTGCGATCTTTTTAAAACTGGAGTCCCGTGGCGGATTTGAACCGCCCTGTGCGGTGTTGCAGACCGCCGCCTATCGCACTCGGCCAACGGGACAATATGGTGGCCTGAGACTATAGCCACTGACACAACCCTTTGAGGACCTTACCGGCATGCTTGCGGGCTGCCGTTAATCCCGTATCCACTGCATCCGCCAATGGGCGCAAGACAGTAGGTTGCATGGCTGCCTTTTTTGACGGGTGGCGAATCCCGTATCAATCCTGCCTACTCGAATCTTCCACTACCGTCTGCCTTGCGGGCAATCAAGGTGTGCTAACACCACCGTGCGTTTCTGATTCAACAAGGGTCGAGCTTGCGGCTCTCCCCCTGGCCGCGTTATCCCTGCGGACCGCGGCATTAAGCCATTTTCGACAAGACCTGGACACGTCTTTGCATTTTTAGAAACATTGCCGGAATCGAACCAGCGCCATTGACTATAGGATCAACGCTCTACCATCTGAGCTAAATGCTTACCCTGCCACGAAGCGCGTGCCCGGTAGTTTCACGGTCTTTTGAACCGCGAAATGCTACGCTCCGCCTGTGTTTCACCTGCCGGCTACCACACTGAAATTCCCGATCCCGTCAACTCGGAACCGTTGTCTCTGGAATGCGCCCTCGGCTGCCGCCTCAAACTGACATCCCTACCCTTTGTCGCCACCGCTCAATGTTCTGGTTGTATGCAGGTCAGCACCACCCGTTACCTTCGGAGCCAGCATCGCCTGCCCCTCAAACACACACATCGTCACGGCTGTCACCCCCGAGGAGAATGACTTAGCGTCTCGGCTTTTCCGCACTGACCGGTAGTCCGGCGCGGCCCCGCAAGGTAGGCACCGCTTTCCCCAGCTCACACTAGGTTATCGGGGGCGGACCCCCGGTACCGGTTTTCCGGCACCAAAACTGCTGCCGGCAAGCCGGCAAAGATGGCAGGCCGTCCCGGATTCGAACCGGGAACTCAAGACTCAGAATCTTGCGAGTTGCCAATTACTCACAACGGCCAATTGTTACCGTGCAGCGATTGCTCCGTACCTGATAAGGGTGCCGGTCAATAGCGCCCTTTGTGTTTCTGATTACGACCTGCCTTGAGATCGGCTTTTCGGTTGCGGTGGACAGATGCGCGGTTGAACTGCCGTGCGTATTTGGCCACAAAATTGCGATTCTTCTGCGCTTTTATCACAGAGACCCCCTATTGGTTGTAAAAAAGATTTCACTTACGGACAGGATCAAACAGCTGGTGCCCGGCACCGGACTTGAACCGGGAATGGATCTACGTTTGAAGCACGCGCGTCTACCAATTTCGCCAGCCTGACTCTTCTGTCTGGTACCCCGTGAGGGAGTCGAACCCCCAATGACCTGGGCCTAAACCAGGCGTGTCTGCCTATTCCACCAACGGGGCAATAACTGGTGCGCCGGGCGGGCTTCGAACCCGCAATAAAGCAGGGTTTAAACCTGCCGCGTCTACCCATCCACCACCGGCGCATGATGAACGTGTCTGGCGGAAGGTACAGGAATCGAACCTGCGTCCCGTTAACGGGCCACCGGCTTTCGAGACCGGAGCATTGCCACTCTGCCAACCTTCCTGAAAAAATTTCTCCTTCCCAATCATCTGGCAGGAGAGTCACTGAGCCCGGCCACACCGGAACTCATCTTTGGCGGAGACAGGAGGATTCGAACCTCCGCGGCCCCCGGGGGCCCCCGGATTAGCAGTCCGGCGCAATCAACCACTCTGCCATGTCTCCATCGATTGGTCCCGGACAGAGGATTCGAGCGCGAGAAATCTTCGTGTCAGCATTGCGGGCCAGGGCCTCTGCGCACTCGGGTCGACCCTCCGAAACCTTTCACCGCCCCACCAACGCGGTGAACATGACTACCCTGTGGCAGCCCCCCATGCAACGATTCGGGAGAAGGATTTGACCGCTGCTTGACTGGCGCACCCGGCAGGATTCGAACCTGCAATCCCCGGCTTCGTAGGCCGATGCCTTCAATCCAGTTTGGCCACGGGTGCATTCAACTTTGGGGCGACCGACCGGATTCGAACCGGTGTGTACGAGGGCCACATCCTCGCGCATAGCCGCTCTGCCACGGCCGCCATCAGGGCGATCACAGCGTGAAACCGTCAGGGCACTGATTCCGTACCCAGATCGGGACCTGCCTGGCACGCTGCCACCAGGTGAACAGGTAATCCTGATCGCCTGATCCGCGTTGAAGAGACGCGGCCCTCTGTTTGGCTGGCGAGGCGGGGGTCGAACCCGCGAGTCTCCCGGTTAACAGCCGGGTGCATTACCACTTTGCTACTCGCCAATGACCGGTGCATCGTGCAAGAGTCGAACTTGCGCGCCCTGGGCTTCAACCAGGTACTCTACCCACTGAGCTAACAATGCAGAATGATTGCGGAGCCCAGGCTCGAACTGGGGACCTACGCCTCATGAGGGCGCCGAGCTACCACTGCTCTACTCCGCAAAGGATTGGCGGGCCAGGCAGGGATCGAACCTGCAACGACCGGTTTTGGAGACCGGCACTCTGCCAGTTGAGTTACTGACCCAATCAAAACCCATGGTTGGCGCAGCGGGATTCGAACCCGCGTATGCCGGCTTAAAAGGCCGGTGTATCACCGCTCTACCATACGCCAACGATGGAATCTGAAATTGGTATCCCCAACGGGACTCGAACCCGTATCTGCTGCTTGAAAGGCAACTGTCCTCGACCAGTTAGACGATGGGGACAATGTATTCTGGTTGCGGCGGACAGATTCGAACTGCCGACCTGACCCTTATCGGGGGCTTGCTCTACCGCTGAGCTACACCGCATCAGAAAAAGCGACCAGATTGTTAAACAAACGTGCTGGGTGTCAGTGCCAGCGCACTTTTACCCGCCATAAAAAAACCCGGATGGCGGGATTCGCCAACCGGGTTTTTCACACGTCGTGTTCAAAAATCCGGTTGGCGCGCAGCCGACCGGACAGGTCGAACTACGCTTTCATGCGGTCACCAAAATCAATCTCTGCACCTTTCGACGGATTCATTGATGGCCAACGCACAAAACTGCTGGGCAATGCACAGGCATACTGGTCCCGTCCCAGATTCTGGGCCGTCCCGAGCATGGTCTTATGGCATTGCAGTCTTGATAACACTTGAGTCACCAGTTATGAGCGCCGCTTCGCGGCAGAAAACTTTGGAGGCAGAGCAATATCGGATGCCTCATGTTCTTTTTAAAGCTATCACGAAAAAGTTGTTTTGCAACCCATAAATTTACATTTTTACCATATTTTTCAATAGGTTACGCATAAAATAAGCGAGCGAATTCCTGCCGCAACTTCAGCATTAAATTTTGGGCATGAGTGCCGGTCGAAGCGTGATTTCATACGCTTAGTGCTGTCCCGTTCTCAGAATTCTTCTCAACATTTTCCCTCTCAAAAGAACTTGCCGTTCAGCAACTTACTGTTCTCTACATCGCTGACACGGTACTCGATTTCTACAGTGTCAATCCGAGCTGCAGGCAAGTTGCCATCCCTCTTTTGGCCCCTTCTCGCGCGTCGATATGGAGCATGCTCTTTCCATCCAACTGGTGGGCCCCGGGGGACTCGAACCCCCTCCCCTCGCTTACGAGGCGAGAGCTCTTACCGGATGAGCTATGAGCCCTGAAAACAAAAAACCCCCGAAGGCGAACCTACGGGGGCTACGGGGGCCGACTCCAGAAGGCTCGCGCCTCCCGGGATTCAGGAGGCCGTTAACAGAGTTTTTTCTCGACGCAAATAGTCCACGCCCGCGCCCCTTGTGGGGCGGCATGGCCTATTCGGTCGAGGTAGCTTGATAACCTGGTCACGGTGTTCTCCTTGGACAATGCAGGAATTCTAGCGCCTGCTTCTGAATAAGCAACGAACAAATAGTGCACACCGGCAATATGGCGTCCTTTTTGCTGTCTCATCCCCGGGCAGGCTGAAAACACCAGTGCCCGATACTGATCCCTACCTGCATTCGCCTGGGTGGCAGGGCATATTCTTCTTAGCAAGAGAGTAACGCTCAGCACAGAGGTACCCAAAACTGGACTCCCGTGCGCGCTTATCATTGATTGCATTGAGAACCGGTTGAAATGGAGGCATTGCCAGAATCTACTAAGCGCCTAAATACCGGGACGCGTTTGAAGAGCACGATAGCGACGCAACCCCCCTGTACGGGACCTTTGCTGCTGACCCGGTGCTCATCCTTTTCAATGGCATCAATGTCGATCCCAGCGGCTATCGCTGGATGGCGGAAACAGTGGCTCCTACCGGTGTCGTTACTGCGACCAACCAGCTGGTTTCCGAGGAGATGACCGGGCACACGGCCGCAACATCGGGTATCGACCTGGACCGACTCACACCAGAGCAATTAAGTCATCGCCTGTCTGTCCTCGCCTTGCCGGCACTCTTAGCCATGCTCCAGCGTCTGAATGGCGAGGGCTTATTGGCCGGCTAGCTCGACCTGGGTCGGCTGGCTTTCGCTGGCCACAGCGCCGGCGGCACTATGGCGCTGCTCAACGCCAACCCTGATTGGTTCCCGGCCCTGCGCGCCGTCTTTGCCTACGGCGCCCGCACCGGCGCCCCTACTGCCTTGGACTGGCCGGAAGAGACCCTGCTGCCGATCAGCCCCGGAGTCCTTCTCCTCATGATCGGAGGCGAAAAGGACGGCTGCATCGCCCACAGCGGAACTGCAACGGTTCAAATACCTCGACAACTGCCCTATCGAGCAGACATTCCATAAGGCCATGCCGGAATGCAAGGACAACGATACCCTCCTCCTACTAACAGACGCCAATCACTTCTCATTATCTTCCCCACCGGATCAAACCTGTAGGCGTGGACATTTGGAGCCACCCTTACACACCAATTGGACGCACCCCGACATCGGACAGGCTATTGACCGTTTCCTGCGTGGATTCCTTTACGAAGACCCCGAAGCACTGTCGGAGTATCGAGAGTTGAAGGAGGGCTAGTGGAGAATTACTGTATTGCTTCGGATGTGAAGCCCTTCTTTATCAGTGCTGCGTGATAGGGAGAGGGAGAGGAATAGGAATAGGAATAGAGGACGAAAGCGGAGCTTCTGCTCTTGTCTTGTAAAAATTAAAAAATTTCCGCTCATTCTGCATGACCAAGTAATCCGCTCAACACCAGCGCGGATGCTGAAACCGAAGGCACTCCCTGGCATCAATCGCCACCGCTCGGTGCTACGCCCACTTGAATCATCAGCACAAAAAAGCCCACTTAAAAGCGGGCTTCTTCTGAAAATGGTCGGAATGGCCACGTAAAGCCTGCAAAGAAAACCCATTGATGTATCTCCATCAGCCACGAACATTATCAACTAGATCCCGTAACATGTGCCGTGAAAGGTCTAACAACAATGAACAGAGCAACATATGGTTAAAAATAGATCAACCTTGCCGAGTTATCACGTGAATATTGCAGTCCCAGATCACCCTAAGAACAGTGGCGCCCGGGCGAGCACCGAATGACCATTAATCGAGCGTTACAAAACCCCATTTATACTGGAGTAAAACATCTAGCTGTATCAGGTATAGGTACTGCCTTTCTCCCAGTAAGTCCCTCTGACGTCAGCAAAAAAGCCCGGCCAAGCCGGGCATCAATGTCACGAGAAATCGTGGAGAGGAGAGGTCAGAAATTGTACGAAATGTTCATCCCCCAGGTGCGGGGATTGCCCCAGTTTGCCTGCAGAGAGGCAATCTCTGGATTCGCGCTTGGATTGAATACCACAACCCGATTGAGTACTGCCTCGTCTTCCATATTGAGAACAAAGGCCTGCACTTCCGTAGATGCGGAGGGCGACTCCCAGATCAGGCGCAGGTCCGTTTTGGTGTAAGCCTCCTGTTTCGCACCTTCCACGTTGATGTCATAGGCATAGTAGTCAGAAGAGTAATAGGTCTGCAGATATGGACGAACGCGGCTGCCGTTATCGAGTATGAAGTCATAGCTAACCTGCAGCCCCAGCGTCATTTCCGGGGCCAGTGCGGGCCTGTACCCCTCAAGATTAAGCAACGGTTCGTTCGGGTCATCCAAATCCTGGCGTCCGTCCAGGCTACCCAGTCCAGCAACCTTCGATACTTCGTACTGGTCGAACTCGGCATTCATAAAGGAGGCTGATGCTGAGATTCGCCAGTTTTCACTGGGAATCCAGGTAGCCTCCACCTCAAGGCCTGCGGAGTCCAGCTCACCACCGTTCTCGGTAAACTCACTGGCAGTGCCATTCAATACCACGAAGGATTGGGCCTGCATGTTGCGATACTGGTTGAGATAAGTCGCCAGGTTTAGCACCAGCGAATTATCGAACCAGCTGCTTTTATAGCCCGCTTCCCACGCTGTGACAGTTTCAGGGTCATAGGTCAGGGGAACACCGTCGAGGACAAAGTTGATGCCACCGGCACGGTAGCCAGTAGAGGCCTGTGCATAGACCATCACATCATCCGACAGGTCGTGTTCGACTGCGGCTTTCCACAGGACATCGCTCCACTCGCCAGGAACCCCCTGCCCTTCGAGGGCGTCGACTACGGGCTCCCCGGCTTCGGGATCCCAGCGCCAGGTGCTCCAGTCTAGCGGGTCGCGCTGCTGCTTGCTGTCTTCCGCATAGCGCACACCGGCCACTAGGCGTGTATCGTCGGTGGCATGATAGGTAGCGTGGCCAAAATAGCCGGTCGAATCACTGGTGTAATCACCCTGATTATCCCAGTGGGGAATCTCCGGGCTGCCTGCATTACGCTCCAGCCAGTTCCATCCACTCGCCTGCTCAAAGTAATAGGCTCCGAGCATCCATTCCAATGCGCCATCACCATTGGAACTCAGCTGTACCTCATGAGACTGCGTTTCCTGGGAGGAAATCCAGCCTACAAAACCGCTGGTAATGCCATCACCACCATCGGTGTAGTCCGGGTCGTAGGTCTGCTCTCCATCAAAGTCGGTATAGTTGGCCGTGTACTTCACAGACGCAAAGCCGAGATCGTAGTCGACATTCAAGGTACCGAAATTCGATTTCAGGTCGACACTGGACGCCATATTGCGGGAGACTTTCCACGGCCCCTGGTCGAAGTTTCCGGAAGCGTCTTCAGGCGCCCACTGGTGGCCGTCCAGGTAAACCCCATCGCTATAGGCCCCGATCTGCTGGTAACCCCAGATGGCTGAGCCGTTACCCGTCTGCTCTGAGCTGCCCGCACGAAGAGTAATATCCAGTTGATCTGTCGGCTGCCAGCGGAAGCTGCTGCGCAAATAGCTGATGTCCTTATCATTGAGGTCATCGCTGGCACCGTCTTTGAAAGTGTTCTCGATGTAGCCGTCGTGCGCTTCGTCCATCATTGCAAAACGGACTGCCATATCTTCACTGATCGGCAGGTTCACAGCGCCTTCCAACTTACGGCGGTTATAGGAACCACCCAGTGCGGACACGTATCCACTGACGGACTCAAAGTCCGGCGCTCGAGTATGAATATTGATGGTACCGCCGAAGGTATTCCGGCCATAAAGTGTTCCCTGCGGCCCTCGCAATACCTCGACTCGGTCGACATCCACGTAGGCCCCCATCGCCTGGGTCGTGGTGGCGACATAGACGCCGTCCTCAAAAATACCAACTACCTGCTCTGCTTCGGAACCGACATTGTTGGTACGCGTACCACGGATGGCTAACCGGACCTCACTACCGGACTGACCGAACTGCATGCCCGGCACCACATTTTCAAGACGAGTGACATCCTCAATACCACCGAGCTTCAGGGCTTCCTCACCAAGAGCAGTCACTGATACAGAGACATCCTGCACACTGGCTTCCCGCTTGGTCGCGGTAACGATTACCTCCTCGACTGCGCCATTGGACTTACTCTGTTTTTCGCCATTAGCATCGGCCGGTTCCTGCGCTACCACGCTGCCGGAAATTGCCAGGCTTATCCCCAAATAAAGGGCATTTCTCATTGGTAACATTGTGCTCTCCTGAGTCGCGCTATTTATTCTTATCTGCAAAAAACCGCTGCAGCACGATCCAATTTGTACTTCGAATTCAAAATTCTGTCAAACAAGAGTCCTTAGAAGCATCGATTACACCCCTTGAAAAACCCACCACAAACTCACCCAACAGAAATAAAGTGATATAAATCAATTAGTTACAAGGACTATCAGTAACCATCACAAATCTGTTGAATTGGCGCCTATCGCCCCCAAAATTGACTTCGGAATCACGAGAGGGCGTAATTCAACCTATGAACACGCCACTACAAGCCATTGCTTACTATCGCCAGGGACAGTTGGACGCCGCTCTCGCCAGTTGCCGCGAGGCATTGCTCTCACCCACCCCTCCCCTTGCCGCCTTCGAGATCGCCAGTGAGATCCTTCTCCGCCAGGGGCGATGGCAAGAAGCAGAGTCACTACTGGAAAGGGCGCTTAGGCTTGCCCCCAGCAGTCTTTTTTGCCGCTTCAACCTTGGCGCTGCCAAGGCACAGCAAGGCTACCTTCCGGAAGCACTGGAGCAATTTAATCGCTGCCTGGATGCAGAACCTGAAAACCCCGACTACCTTAATGCTGTCGGTAACAGCCTCCGGCTACAGGGAAGTAAAGCGGAGGCCCTGGAGATGCTGGAACGCGCCTGTTCCGTGGCCCCCCGGCACCCGGGTGTGCGAGAAAACTTGGGCTGGCTGGCGGTCAACTCCAGTCCGAAGCTTGCCCTGGCACACTTTGAAGCCGCTTTCGCAGCGGGCAATCGCAGCACCAGCGTGGCTCGCGGGATGGTGGAGTCATTATTGGGATTGAATGCCGCTGAAAAGGCTGAGCAGCTGGCCAGGTCCGCCCTGCAACAATTTCCCGGTGATGCCGAGCTGATGAATTGCCTCGCCATCGCGAGAGTCCGCCAGCATAAATCCAACGATGCCGTAGCCGCTTTCCGCTCCGCACTTCGATACGCGCCGGATCACTGTATGGCCAGGGTCAACCTCGCGGTGCAACTGGAACAGCTCGGCGAGCTGCAGGAAGCTGAGGAGCAGCTCAGGAAAGTGTTACAACATCACCCGCACTCCTCAGATGCCCTGTTCCATCTCACATTTCTGAAAAGTACGGTTTTGTCTGCAGAAGACGAGTGCCGTATTCACCAGGCATTACAGCAAGCAAATGACGAGCAGGAACGCATTCGCCTGCATTTTGCCCTCGGCCGTTTATACGAGCAGCAAAAGCAACCTCACAAGAGCATTCGTGAAGTGCTGACTGCCCGGCAACTACTGGCCCCCTCATCCAGATATTGCCCTGAGGCTGATTGCAGGCATACCGACTTAATGATCCGCTGCCATCCGCTGCATGAGCAAAGAATTGGTGCCCCAGGGGAACCCCCAAAAATCATCTTTGTGGTTGGGATGCCCCGCTCCGGTACGAGCCTAGTGGAGCAGATACTGGCGAGCCATCCGGATATTGAAGCGCTGGGTGAAAGCGGTGCTGTGGGAAAAGTCTTGGGCAGGTTCCGTGAGGGTGACTCGACAGAATCCCAACTCGAATTCCATGCCCTCGGCGCAGCGGCTAAGGAGAACATGCGCAACCAGCTAGTGCAGTCTCTTCAGGCAAAAACTGTGACGGGCGGCAAGAAGGTCATCGTCGAGACCACCCCGGGTAACCACCAGTTTCTGGGCATGCTGGCAGAGCTGCTACCCACCGCAAGGTTTGTCCTCTGCCAGCGCTCGCCGCTCGATACCGCTGTGTCACTACTGCAACACCCGCTCTCCCGAGAGCACGATTACGCACACTGCTTCGAGCATCTTGAGCAACGCCTCAACAACTTTACACGCCTCCAGCGTCACTGGCAGAGGTGCTACCCTGGTCAATGCATACCACTGCTCTATGAGGATCTGGTCAGGGATGCAAAGGGCACGATTCGTGAAATGCTCGATGCCCTGACACTGCCTTTTGCCGAGCCATGCCTGTCACCACACCAAACACGGCGGCCGGTGAGAACCCCGAGCGCCGCACAGGTGCGACGTCCGATCAATAGCCAGGGGCTGGGGCGATGGCAACAGTACCAGGATGCCCTAGCCCCACTGATCAAAGCCCTGGAGGGCGTGGAACGAGAACATCGTGCCCGCCTGCGCACCGCTGCGGAGTAGCGGCGCGCGCAATTGGCTAGCGGCAGTCAACCCTCGATGTAGTCTGCAATAGAGGGGCAGGAACAGACGAGATTTTTATCCCCATACACATTGTCGACCCGACCAACCGGCGGCCAGTACTTTTTCTCACGGAGGCACTCCAACGGATAAACCGCTTCGGTGCGACTGTAAGGGTGAGGCCAATTCTCCAGGGTCAATATCTCAGCTGTATGGGGGGCGTTAACAAGGGGGTTGTTGTCTACAGGCCACTCGCCGCGCTCCACACGTGCGACCTCTTCCCGTATCTGAATCATCGCATCGCAGAAACGATCCAGCTCGGCTCGTGACTCGCTTTCAGTTGGCTCGATCATCAGGGTCCCAGCCACTGGAAATGACATGGTTGGCGCATGGAAACCGTAGTCAATCAAGCGCTTGGCAACGTCCTCCACGGAAATCCCACTCACTTCCTTCAGTGGACGGAGATCAACTATGCACTCATGCGCAACGCGGCCACTTTTCCCCCGGTAGAGGATTGGGTAGCTATCTTCGAGGCGTGCAGCAATATAATTGGCATTCAGAATCGCCAGTTCGGTGGCCTTGGGCAGCCCCTCCCTTCCCATCATGCGGATATACATCCAGGTGATCGGCAGGATACTGGCGCTGCCCGCCGTCGCCGCCGATACTGGCGGGCCATGACGATCACTTTGGGCATCCACTCTTCCCTCCATTGCTACAGCGCCCGGAAGAAATTCTGACAGGTGCTCCCGGACCGCAACCGGGCCGACGCCCGGGCCGCCACCTCCATGGGGAATACAGAAAGTCTTGTGCAGGTTCAGGTGCGAAACGTCACCGCCAAATTGACCCGGCTGGCAAAGCCCGACCATTGCATTCAGATTGGCGCCATCGATATATACCTGGCCACCGTGACGGTGCACGATATTTGCAATTTCGCCGATCCCTTCCTCGAATACCCCGTGAGTAGAAGGGTATGTCACCATGATGGCCGCGAGCCGTTCCGCATGCTCACTGGCCTTTTCGCGCAGGTCGTCCAGGCACACATTACCGTTTGTATCACATTGCACCACGACCACTCGCATGCCACACATCTGCGCCGACGCCGGGTTGGTGCCATGGGCGGAGCTTGGAATTAGGCAGATATCGCGCTGCCCCTCGCCGCGACTGGCGTGATAAGCGCGAATCGCCAGCAGCCCGGCATATTCACCCTGTGAGCCCGCGTTCGGCTGAAGGGATACAGCATCGTAGCCGGTGATCTCACACAGCATGGCCTCGAGCTCACTAACCAGAGTCGCGTAACCCGTGACCTGTTCGGCCGGGGCGAGGGGGTGTACATTGGCAAATTCGGGCCATGTAACCGGGAGCATTTCCGCCGTCGCATTCAGCTTCATGGTACAGGAGCCCAGCGGAATCATTGAACGGTCGAGGGCGATATCCCGGTCTGCCAGTGCGCGGAGATAGCGCAGCATTTCTGTTTCAGACTGGTAGCGGCTGAATACTTGCTGGCTAAGAAACGTACCGGAGCGGACCAGTGCAGAGGGCAAAACTGGCTCCGCTCTGGTCTCGATCTCGGAAAAATCGAGGCCACACCCGGCGTCAAACAGACGCCAGAGATTTTCAATATCTGTAGTGGTCGCCGTTTCATCCAGCGAAATCCCTACTCTACCATCATCAATCTTTCGCAGATTCATGCCGACGCGGTGGGCTGCGGCATGAACGTGCTCAGCGCCACCAGGGGTGGATACGGTAAGGGTGTCGAACCATGTTTCGTTCTCCACCTCTACACCAAGCTCCTCCAGGCCAAGCGCCAGTACAGTGGTCAAGCAATGGACCCGACCGGCGATCATCCGCAGGCCCTGCGGGCCATGATACACCGCATACATCGCAGCCATGACCGCCAGCAACACCTGGGCTGTACAGATGTTAGAGGTGGCCTTTTCCCGGCGGATATGCTGCTCGCGGGTCTGTAGCGCAAGCCGGTAGGCAGCCCTGCCAGCGCCGTCGACGGACTGGCCCACGAGGCGACCCGGCAGGGAACGCTTGTAGGATTCGCGGGTCGCCATATAGGCCGCATGGGGGCCACCAAAGCCCATGGGCACACCAAACCGCTGAGTGGACCCCACAGCCACATCCGCACCCAACTGCCCCGGCGGGGTAAGCATCACCAGGCTGAGAATATCTGCGGCCATCGCGACCAGGCCACGGTGCTCGTGAACCGTGTCTATTACTGCGCGATAATCCCGCACCTCTCCGCTTGCCCCTGGGTACTGCAGCAGCGCACCAAAAACCTCGCTGGCCTCCAGCTCGGAAGAAGGGTCCCCAACGATCAGCTCAATGCCCAATGGCTCTGCGCGGGTTTGCAGTACCCGGATGGTCTGCGGCAGGCAATCCCTGTCCACGAAAAAAGTGCGTGCCCTGGACTTCGACATGCGTTGACACAGTGTCATTGCCTCTGCGGCAGCTGTAGCCTCATCCAGCATGGATGCATTCGCAAGATCCATACCGGTGAGGTCACTGACCATCGTCTGGAAATTGAACAGGGCCTCCAGCCGCCCCTGGGAAATTTCTGGCTGATATGGGGTGTATGCGGTGTACCAGGCGGGATTTTCGAGAATATTTCTCAACACCACATTAGGCGTGCGGGTTCCGTAATACCCCTGGCCGATAAATGAGCGGAAGGTCTGATTCTGGGCCGCCAATCCCCGCAGCATCTCAAGCGCCTCATGTTCCGGCAGCCCCTCCGCAAGCGCTAACTCTGAGGACATCCGGATACCGTCCGGCACTACCTCGTTGATAAAATCCGCCAGACTACTGTGCCCCAGCTTGTCGAGCATCTCAACAACATCTCGCTCACCCGGACCGATATGACGATGGGTGAACTCGTCGCGACCTTCAAGGTCGCGGATGGTTTTCTTGGCTTGCAGCATCGCTTCCAGTCTCCAGTTTTTAGCCACCCACCAGATCGGCATAAGCCCCGGCGTTCAGCAGCGTTTCCAGATCACCCTCCTTGGCAAGGCGGACTCGCATGAACCAGCCCTCTCCCATCGGATCGCGGTTTACGAGCTCAGGGTCCCCCTCCAGCGCGTCGTTAACTGCCAATACAGTGGCATCAAACGGAATGGAAATATCTCCGGCGGCCTTGACCGATTCAATCACCGCAACCTCATCGCCTGCTGTTAGCTCCGCGCCCTCCTCAGGCAACTCTACATAAACCACATCCCCCAGTTGGGACTGGGCATAATCCGTAATACCCACAGTCACCACGTCACCCTCAGCAGCAAACCACTCATGGCTATCGGAAAACCTGACGTTTTTCATAATCTCTATACTCATTATTTTAAATGCTTTTCTCCAGTCAGCGGCTCAGCCGCGGTAATAGCGCTGGGGGACAAATGGTGTCTTCGCCACGGTAATCGGGATGATCTTTCCTCTTACCAGTGCCTGCAGCTCTGTTCCGGCTTTCTCGTAGCCCCGATCCACATACCCCATACCAATGCCCGCGCCAAGTGTCGGCCCGTAGCCGCCACTGGTAACCCTGCCAACGACATTTCCTGCCTCATCGACAAGGTCTGTGCCGGTCCGCACTGGTATCCTGCCTTGCACCGTAAAACCAACACGCCTGCGTGACACCCCCTCGACAATATGTGCAAGCACGATGTCAGCGCCGAGGAAGCCACCGACCTTTGTCCCACCTGGTCGGCGGCATTTACCAATACTCCAGAGCAAGCCGGCTTCGACTGGCGAGGTTGTACGGTCCATATCAGCGCCGTAAAGACACAGACCGGCCTCAAGACGCAGGGTGTCACGGGCACCGAGGCCAATCATCTGTATGCGACCATCTTCGAGCAGCTTGCGGGTAAACGTATCCACAACCTGTGCAGGAATTGATATCTCAAAGCCATCCTCTCCGGTGTAGCCAGATCGGGTGATATAGCACTCCTCACCAAGGAGTTCTGTTCGCATACCATGCATAAATGTCAGCGCACGGATAGCCGGGGACAGTTCACCGAGGATTTCACCCGCCATCGGGCCCTGGACCGCGAGCAATGCCTGCTGACCAAGCACGCGGATATCACTTCCGCGAAGGCGCTTCTGCAGGTGAGCAATGTCCGCAGCTGCGGTAGCTGCATTCACAACCAGGAAAAACTCATCCTCAGCCCAGCGGGTGATGATGAGGTCATCGAGGATGCCGCCATCTTCTGTCGTCATCACCGCATAACATTGTTGATTGATCTCAAGGGCATCGATGTCGATGGGCAGAAGCTCTTCCAACCCTGCCGCAGCTCCACTGCCGCGCACGACCAACTGCCCCATATGCGAAACATCAAATACCCCCACTGCTTCACGGGTATGCAGGTGCTCGTGCACGATGCCCGACTGGTATTGGACCGGCATGGCGTACCCCGCAAATGGCACCAGTTTTCCACCAAGCTCGGTGTGCAGATCGTACAGGGGGGTCTTGCGCAATTCGTTATTCATATTTTGCTGTCCGTTTAACATTCGATAACACTCACCGGGAGATCGATCACATTGACTGCCAGGCCACCACGGGCGGTTTCCTTATACTTGTCCTGCATATCGCGGCCCGTATCACGCATGGTGCGTATGACCTTGTCGAGCGATACAAGATGCTCGCCATCACCACGTAACGCCATACGAGCAGCACTGATCGCCTTGACCGAGGCCATGGCATTACGCTCGATGCAGGGGACCTGAACCAGGCCACCCACCGGATCACAGGTAAGCCCCAGGTTGTGCTCCATGGCGATTTCCGCGGCATTTTCCACCTGCCGGGGGGTGCCTCCGAGCACCTCAGCAAGGCCAGCAGCAGCCATAGAGCAGGCCGAGCCCACCTCACCCTGGCAACCGACTTCTGCACCACTGATGGAAGCATTTTTCTTAAAGAGTATTCCCACAGCAGCCGCCGTCAGCAGAAAACAGATCACATCATCATCGGTAGGACGCTTGGAAAAGCGCATGAAGTAATGGAGGACCGCCGGTATGATTCCTGCAGCACCATTGGTGGGCGCTGTCACGATCCGGCCACCCGCAGCGTTCTCTTCATTGACAGCAAGGGCGTAAAGGGTGACCCAGTCGAGTGCTGCCAGGGGATCTGAGAGGCATGCTTCCGGCCGGCCACGCAGTTGCCGGTACAAGTCGGCAGCCCTGCGCTTAACACTGAGTCCGCCCGGCAGAGTCCCCTCGTTTTCGATGCCATTGGCAACGCAGCCCTGCATCACCTGCCAGATTTTCATCAAGCCAGCGCGGGTTTCCGGCTCAGACCGCCATGCAGCCTCATTCGCCAGCATCACGTCGCTGATATTCATACCCTCACGATCGCAAATATCCAGCAGTTCCTCTGCCGTTTGAAACTCGTAGCGAACCGAGCGGGTCTGCTCAAGGGCATTTTCCGCACCTGCCTCTTTCTCGGTCACCACAAAACCGCCGCCGATAGAGTAATAAACTTCCTCAATAATCAACCTGCCATTGGTGTCATGGGCGCTGAAGCGCATCCCATTGGCGTGCAGGGGGAGCTCCTCTTCACCAATCAAGAGCAAATCCTGCTCTTCATCAAAAGCGATTCTCCGTCGCCCACCCAGAGCTAGAGTGGATTGCTGCTTAATAGCAGCCACACGCTCATCAACAGTGGTTGTGTCAACCGTCTCTGGGTTCTCGCCCTCCAATCCAAGCATCACAGCCTTGGTGGTTCCATGCCCAACACCTGTGGCACCAAGAGAACCAAACATATGGGCAGTCACTCGGGCAACGTCGTTGAAGCGGCCTGCCGCATCCAGCAGCTTCAGAAATTCACTCGCTGCCTTCATGGGCCCGACCGTGTGGGAGCTCGATGGACCGATACCAATCTTGAAAAGATCAAAAACACTCAGAGACATATTCAGGCCTCGCCACAAGAACCGTAAACCGGGAAACGCGCACACAGCGCTTTCACTGCCACGCGAATCCGATCCTGCTCGGCTTGCAGCTTCTCGGATTCGTCAAGATTTTCGAGGATGTCACATATCCAGGTGGCCAACAGTTCAGCTTCAGCGGTACCCATGCCTCGACTCGTGATTGCCGGAGTCCCGATGCGGACACCACTGGTCACGAACGGGGACTGAGGATCATTGGGAACAGTGTTCTTGTTGACCGTGATATTAGCGGCACCAAGCGCCGCATCAGCTGCCTTTCCGGTAAAGCCACGTTTACTCAGATCGATCAACATCAGATGGTTTTCCGTGCCGCCGGAGACGATGTCAAAACCGCGGGCCATCAATACCGATGCCATTGCTTTGGCATTGGCGATGACTCGCTGCTGATAAGCCGAGAAATCAGGAGACAGGGCTTCGCGAAACGCAACTGCCTTGGCGGCAATCACCTGCGTAAGCGGACCGCCCTGAATACCCGGAAAGATCAATGAGTTGAACTTCTTGCCCAATCCTTCTGCATCGCGGGACAGAATCAGCCCACCGCGTGGACCGCGAAGGGTCTTATGCGTAGTGGTCGTCACCACATCTGCAATCGGTACAGGGTTGGGGTACAGCCCCGCTGCAACCAGGCCAGCCACATGAGCCATGTCCACGAAGAGGTAGGCTCCCACCCTGTCAGCAATCTGCCTGAAACGAGCCCAGTCCATCACCTGTGAATAGGCAGAGAAGCCAGCCACGATCATTTTGGGCTGGTGCTCCAGCGCCAGCCGCTCAACCTCGCCGTAATCCACCTCTCCCGTTTGTTCGTTTAGTCCATACTGGACGGCGTTGTAGATCCGGCCGGAGAAATTGGGTTTCGCCCCATGGGTTAGATGGCCACCATGATCGAGAGACAAGCCCAGAAAAGTATCACCAGGCTTGAGCAGGGCCATGTAGACCGCCGCATTGGCCTGGGAACCAGAATGAGGTTGGACATTGGCATACTCAGCATTGAATAGTGCTCTCGCCCGATCAATGGCCAAGCTCTCGACCACATCAACATGCTCACAGCCACCGTAATAGCGCTTGCCCGGATATCCCTCCGCATATTTGTTGGTAAGGACCGATCCCTGTGCAGCCATTACGGCTTTACTGGCGTAGTTCTCTGAAGCTATCAGCTCGATATGCGCTTCCTGACGCTCGCGCTCAGCCTCAATCGCCTGAAATATTTCTGAGTCAGTTGTCTTTAGAAAAGTCTCAACGGGATCCATTTACCGCTCCTTGATTATTATTTATTGAGCGATGCTATCCGCACTGATAGAATTTTTTAAGTTTATAGTTTTAATATTTATATAACATTTTCTTATGCAACTATCTCACAAGAATATTCCGACAGAGTGGCTGAGGACGCTTGTCACCGTAGTCGATAGTGGAAGCTTCAGTCAGGCTGCTGAGCTGCTTGCGCGCACCCAACCAGCCATCAGCCGCCAGGTGAAGGAACTGGAGGAAAGACTTGGACGACAGTTGCTCCTGCGTTCCGGACGAAGCCTCAACCTGACCGAAAGCGGATTACGGGTTTTTGAGCAGGCCCGGAAGATACTCGCCCTGAATGATGAGCTGGTCTTCGAATTCAGCGGTAACTCTGTCACCGGGAAATTGCACCTTGGCATCCCCAGTGAGTTCGCCAGCGCACTGCTACCGCGAATTATCGGGAATTTTTCCCAAAGCTATCCAGATGTGTCACTGGAGATCACCAGTGACCTCAGCCGTAACCTGCTCGCTAAAGGACGTCGTGACAGCTTTGACCTTATTTTGGCGCTACAGGAAGAATCGCAGGAGACCGACGGTAAACTAGTGATCAAGGATGACCTCGTCTGGGTGGCGAGCCACAAGCATTCAGCCCAGCTGCTCAAGCCTTTGCCGCTGGTTCTCGCCCCCAAAGGCTGCGTTTACCGGAAACGCGCGGAGTCGGTACTGAAATCAGCCGGGATTGAGTCAAGAAACATCTTTACGATACCTGATCTGAGTGGCATTCAATCAGCACTCGAGGCGGGACTCGGCATCACTGCCCTCACTCGTAGTACCGTGCCGGAATCATTGCGTGTACTCCGCCCCTCGCGCAACCTGCCCAAGCTCGGTGAAATCGCTATCGGGCTCCACTTTAAGAGCCGGCGCCCTTCTCAGGCGGCGGTGCGCCTGGCGGAACACTTGCAGAGCGGCCTGAAGGCGTCCTGATATCAGCAAGTTCGGTTCAGGTTTGGCTCACGCCGGCAAGACCGAACTGGACCGCGAAGCCAATAGATCGCCACGGACCAGGCGTCCGAAGCTATTTTTCGCCCAGTGCATCAATCAGTGTCTGCAAGTGTTTCTGATAGGGACGCCAGGCTCCGACTGCACTCTTGTAGATAGGTTGACGCACCTGGCTGGCACTGGGTGTGCGGACCTGCCGTTTCGCCTCATAGAAAGACAGCATGTCCTGCTCAAAGTCGATACCAATAAAGGCCGCCATGCGTCGTGCCTGCGACTCCAAGTCGGCAACGGTGTCCTCATAGCGGACATCGAGGATCCGGTCGGGATAAAGATCTCTCCAGCAGCCCATCATGTCTTCATACAGCCGGTAGTGATGCGCCAGCGCCGCCAGGCTGTGGGAGTATTCCTGGTTGTGAGCAAAGGGCAGCTTGAATATCGAGAAACAGTTGTCAATGGGATTGCGCTTACAATGAATGAACTGGGCATCGGGAAAAGCTTCCGCGAGCAATCCGAGACACTGGTAATTCATCGGCGTTTTATCCAGCACAATGCACGAACTTGCCAATTTGCGCGGAATGCGTTGTCGATATTCGCCGGCGAGCTGCGCCAGCTGTTGTTCAGTCAATTGGCCCATCCCTGCCGGATAGGCGGTCCCGGTGAGCTCTTTGACCCGGTTTGTCATGTCGTAAGCCAGGCTCACCTCGCCCAGGCTACCAATTGCAGAATGCGATGCTAGTATCTGATCGGTCAGGGAAGTACCCGAGCGGGGCATGCCGATGACAAAGAGCATATGGGGAGAGACTCCCGGGACGACGAAGGTATCCGCCAGTGTTTTGAATCGTCTGGCGCTCGCCAGGAGTGCATCTTTGTCTGCCGTTCTCTTTTGTTCATCGTAGGGAAACCGCCTGGCCCGGAAGTTGTTGGCCTTATCCCACGCGGCAAAGGCTTTATCGACTTTGCCATTTTTATCGTAGGCTTCCGCCAGGCCAAAATACAGATACGCAGCATCGGCCTCATCGTCTTCAATACCCGGCCGGGAACGCAGCTGCTCCATGTGCGTCAACTCCTCTGGCGTGCTGGTGCGACCCTTCATTTGCGCCAAGTGATAGTGGGGCGTAATGACGTCGGGAGCCAGCCGGATAGCCTCTTTGAAGCATTCCACAGCGCGAGGCTTGTCGCCGGCCTGTTCATAAATGACCCCCAGACTGCAATGGGCCTGGGCGTGGTCGGGCTTGCGTTGTAGCAGGTGCTGCAGGGTGTCCAGGGCCGCCTGCGTGTCCTCTACCTCCCGTTGTGCGGTGGCCAGACCGAGCAGAGCTTCGTAAAAGTCAGGGTTGTATTGCAAGGCGGTTCCGTAGGCCTTGGCGGCCTCGCTATATTGCGATGCCCGACGGCAGATTTCGCCGCGATTGTAGTGCGCCTCTGCCAAGGCAGGATCGAGCTGCAGTGCGCGCTCTGCGGCCCGCTTAGCATCTTCCAATCGATCCAGCTCGGTGAATGCGTGCGCCAGGTTGCTCCAGCAGAGTGGGAAATTGGGGTTTCTTTTTAATGCTTGTTCAAAGCACTTGATCGCCTCCTGGAATCGGCCTGTGTCCTTGAACACGCTGCCTAGGTTGTTCCATGCTGGCGGATTTTCCGCATTGATATTTAACGCACTGCGAAGGCTTTTCTCCGCTTGCTCGAGCTGCCCGCTTTTGCGATAGGCGAGGCCGAGATTACTAAGCGCCTGATGATCCTGCGGCCGGACTTCCAGCGCCCTGGATATGTGCGTAACCGCCTCTTCCGCCCGGCCGCTGTTCACGCACAGCATCCCCAGCAGGTTGAGTGCCGCCACGTGACTGGGATCCTGCGCCAGAACCGCGCGGAATTTTTGCTCAGCCTCAGCCTGTTGGCCCTGGCGGTAGAATGAAAGTCCGGATTTCAGTAAATCTTGAAATTGCATGGTGATCGAACGTTGTGCGCCAACAAGTGAGTCGGGAAAGGGCCAAGAAAAAAGCCACGCATAGTGACGTGGCTTTTCAATTTAACAGCCATCCCTGGCCGAGAGGGAAAGCCCCCTTAGAAGTTGTAGCCTACACGGATTCCTGCGGTGCGCTGGCGACCATAGTCTGCCATGATGCGACCGTTGCTGAACACGTTCTGCGAAACCTTGTACAACTCATCGGTGGCGTTATTGACATAGGCCTTCACAGCCAGGTTTTCAACCGGCGTCTCCCAGGTGGCGCGCAGGTCGACGGTCGTGTAACCGTCCTGGCGGCTGAACGGGAAGTCCTCGTTCATGGTCTTGTAGTCAGCCTGATGGTACAGGGTGATACCCGGAGTAAGGGTACCCATATCGCCGAGGTCCACCATGTAAGCCACATCAAGGTTCACGATGTAACCCGGCGAGAAAGCGGCCTCTTTTCCGTCCAGGATATAGGTCGGGGGCGCAACCGGGCGATCGGTGTCACCGTCGGCGAACCAGCCGCTGCGGCCGACCCTGACCGGGTAGTAACCACCCTCCTCATTGTAGGGCCCCTCAAAAAAGCGCGACTCGGTCAGGGCATACTCGTCCAGGGTGGTGTCATCCAACACCAGGCCCGCATTGATGCTCAGTGCATCGGTGGGCAGCCACAGCAATTCCACCTCCAGGCCCTGGGAAGTCAGGCTACCGCCGGACTCCTGGCGAGACAGAATCGTGTTTGCCGTCTGCTCGTACACGGTGTAGGAAAGCCCGGTGTACTCACTGTGATACAGCGCCATGTTCAGGCGCAGGCTGTCGAGAAGGTCTGACTTCATACCAAACTCGAAGGCATCCAGTTCATTGGGGTCCAGGATCTGGGTACCCGAGGCACCGCCGGGAATGTAACCGGTGGAGAAGCTGCCGTAAAAGTTGATTTCATCATTCAGGACGTAGTTGAACGCCAGCTTGTAGTCGGTGTGGCCGACGTCGTTGTACTCGTTGCGGGACCACTCCGCCGTTTCTGTGTAGTAACTGGCATCGGTGTAGCCGGAAACCGGCTTCACGTAGGAGGCCGGGGCGTAGTAGCACCAGCACCAGTCGGGGTCGGCGCTGTAATTGCGGTAACCAAAACCGGAGTCTTCCTGGCGGCGAACACCGGCAGAGACGGTCAGATCCTCGGTGAGATCGTATTCCGCATTGGCGTATATGGCGCGCGACTTGCTGCCGTAGAAGTCCCAGTAGGTCCACGAGGGCACGTAGTTGGCGCTCATGTCATTGGCGTCGTTATAGGCCCAGACGTATGTACCGTTGTTTTTATCCGGATCAGAAGCGTCAGCCCAGTAGAAACCCAGACCCCAGCGGAAAGCACCGTCGGAATTGGAGTTCAGCACCACATCCACCTGATCACCTTCGCTCACGCCGGTGTTACCGTCGATCACACCAGTCCAGCGGCGACCGCTGACCCAGCCGGAGTCGGCGAAGGTGCGCGGGTCCCAGAGGGCGGGATCGATTGCGTCACTCTGGTCCACATCCCAGACATTCAGGTTCTCGGTTTCACTGTGGCGCGCACGCAGGGTCAGGTCAGCGAAGCCGACGTCCCAGTTCAGTTCGAACTCCAGTGTCTCGGTGTCGTTCTGCCAGGTGTTCTCGAAATCACCATCCACTTCATAATAGCCAGTGGGGTTGGTGGCTGGGTTGCCGTTGTGGTAGGTGCGCCCACCAGCAGCCTCATTGCCCGCTATCGTACCCTTACGCGGATCCAGCACATCACCGAAGGGTGACGCACGGCCGGTGTCGGAATTGATGGGGATGCCCACGTAGTGGTAGCCGTAGTTGGCGTTACCCATGGAGTCGTTATGCCACTTGCTGTATGACAGGTTCATGTCCACAGTGTCGGTGGGCGCAAAGAACAGCTGAGCGCGTACATAGTTGTTGTTTTCGTCGCGCAGGCCGCCTTCCGGGTTGCCCTTGTTCTCAATCAGCGGATCCTGGTCGGTGTTGCTGGCAGTCAGGCGCACGGCCAGCTTGTCGGACAGCGGCAGGTTTACAAAACCCTCCTGCTTCAGCAGGTTGTAATCACCGGCGGTTACCGTGACACCGTAGTCAAAGGCCTCGGTATCGGGCTTCTTATGGATGATGTTCACTAGGCCGCCCAGGGTGTTGGCGCCGTACAGGGTGCCCTGCGGGCCGCGCATCACCTCCACGCGCTCCACATCCAGCCAGCCAGCCCAGCTGGTGCCACCGGCCAGACCATTGGTGTATAAGGGAACTGCTGGGCCGTTCAGGCCGGCCACACCGCCGCCGCGCATCTTGAAGCTGGGCCAGGGGCCCTGCCAGGACACCTTCAGACCCGGCGCCACTTTGACCAGGTCAATACTGCTCTGGATACCCAGTTCGGTGAGCATTTCGCCAGACACCGCAGTCACTGCCACCGGCGTGTCCTGCAAGCTGGTTTCTCGCTTGGTCGCGGTGACAATCACCTCCTCGACGGTGCGGCTCTGTTCCTGGTCCTGCGCGAAAGCCACCGGGCTGCCGGCAGCGGTCGCCACGATAGACGCCGCCAGCACATTGCGGCGAAAGACGCGGTTGTTATCGTTGTACATAGCTTTGCTCTCTTTATTATCAAAGACACGATCTACTCCAACGTGCAAAGCGCAACCCATCCTGCGTCGCGTGGAATTCAGAGGCTGTGCAATATATCACCACCATATTTCCATGCACCTTGTACTTCGAATGCAAAAAGTAATCAAAACTTTTTGCAGAAGACGACCTGCCAGTCCGGCCCCATCCTGACGACCTGCCGACCGATCTGCGCCGCTGGCTCCCTGCCTGCGGCACGCGGACACCCCATCCACCGCAAGGGGGTCCAGGTGTTATTCCTGGCTTGCCGCCTGCGCCAAGCGCGCGCGCTGCACCTGGGTCAGGACTGCAAGCTCGTCGAATACCAGCCACTCCTCGACCACCTTGCCATCCTCGAAGCGATAGTGGCTCTCTCCCAGGATCACCAGCGGCGTACCAGTTGCCTCGCCCCAGCGGCCGTTGCCGGTGTGGTGGCCGGCGATCACCCATCGCACCGCCGCGTGCGGGTCGCTGTCGTTCATGGAATTCACACAACTGTAATCCGCAGAAATCTTCGCATCCGGCATGGCACCGAGGATTTCCATGTAGAAACGGGAGATATTGGTCACGCCCTCGAGGTCATCGCGGGCCGAGGCGTGCAGGCGAGCATTCTCCGCATACACGAGATTGCAGTCACCGAGCATGCGCGCATTCCAGATATTGTGCAGCGCAGTCTCGATGAAGGCGGCGCGGTCCTCCGCCACGGACGGATAGGCCACACGCTCGCGGCCGCTAGCGGAAACGCGCTTGTGCTCGCTGACCAGCCACTTGGCAAACTTACCGGATGGGTCCAGCGGCTTCTGCGCCAGTTCGCTGGCCACTTCCAATGGCTCGTAGCCCAGCTGTTCAGCCAGTGAATAGTTATCGCGCACCAACCACTCCTCGACAATCTTGTTGCCTTTGCACACGCAGTGCGCGATCACCTGGATTTGCACCCGCTTGCCAGTGGCCGGGCCGAATTCGTTCGGTCCCAAATTGGTCATGTTAGAGCAGATCAGGTGCGAGGAGTGGTACCCGGTCTCATCGTCGCCACCCCAGATGATGTTGTCCGCGTGCAAAGTGCGATCCGGGTAACCAGACAGGGTCTTGAGGGTGTTCTGCATCACTGCCTCGGCGCCCTCCACATAACCGCCCAGGGTATATACCGGGCAGTCTTCCGAGTAGTAGTCGTGGCACAGGCCAACCTGCTTGCCCTCCCAGATACGGTAGGTAATACGCAGGATGTAATCGACGATGTCGGTGAATTCCGGGTCGAATCCACGTAGGTCGCCTTCGGGCCCCTTGGCGGGCGCATTGTCAAAATAGTCTTTCATGGCTTGAACGAACTCCACAAAAGCGGGTACACCACCGGGTGCCCCCGCAAAATCAATTTCAGGAAATGGCCTGGTTAAACAACACTAGGAAGGCGACCGAAAGGGCGAAGAACACCAGCAACCCGTATGCCTGGCGGTCGACCCTCCCTGGCAGTACATACCAGTTGCCTTCTTTTTCCGCGCGGCCGCTCTCGGCGAACAGTTTCTTCTGGCCGGCGATGGTGTACTCAGAGTATTCCGCCTGGGTGCCATCGAGGACGCGGCTGGCCACATAGGAAACCACCATGTTCACCACCCCACCAATAGCGGCATACCAGGGCCAGGCCACGTCGGTAAAGTTGGCCACGTAGATCAGCACCGCGAAGCCCACCGCAACGCCCACCAGTAGGCCGCGTTCGGTGGTGTTCTTGGTGAAGAAGCCCAGGGCAAACATACTGAGCTTGGCACCCACGAAGTAGGAGCCGAGTTTACTCAAAATCTCGAGGATACTGCCGCTGCTCGAGGCAAACATCATCGCCGGAATGATGATCAGCGCCGCCCAGAAAATGGTAAACAGGCGCGACACCACCAGATAGTGCCGATCGTCCGCATCCTTGCGGAAAAAGCGCTTGTAGAAATCCAGCGTGGAAACCGTCGACATGGAGTTCAGCGCCGAGTCGAGGCTCGACATGCTGGCTGCCAGCACTGCCGCCGCAATCAGGCCCATCAAGCCAGGAAAACCATACTCCGCCGCAAACTGCAGGATGATGGTGTTGCCGTTCTCGAATTCCCTGCCCTGGTAAAAAAAGTAGAACAACACACCGAGGGAGATAAACAGGAAGTAGATGAAGAAGGCACCGTAGCCCATCATCATGAACGACTTCTTGGCATCACCGATGTTCTTCGCCGCCAGGGTGCGCTGCACCATCATCTGGTTGGCACCGTAGATGGTCACGTGGAACAGTGTCATGGCAATCACACCGGACCAGACCGTGGTCACGTTGGAGAAATCCAGATCGGTGACGATGGCATTGGTCATCCCCTGCCCTTTCAGCTCGAACAGCGCGGTAGTCAGGGGCACCGGCATCTCGTCCAACAGCTGAAACACAATGATGAAAGCGCCGATAAACAGGATCGCGGCCTGCAGCACATCGGTCCAGATCACCGCCGCGATACCGCCCATCATGGTATAGAGCAGCGCTGCCACTGTAACAATCACGATGCAGGTCTCCACCGGCACGCCGGTGATGAACTCCAGCACCAGCGAAGTCGCATAGAGCACCGCTGCAGTGGTCAGGGTCTGCGAAATCAGGAATACACCCGCCATGACACAGCGGGAAGCGGGCCCAAAGCGCTTTTCCTGATACTCGTAAATAGAGGCCACGCCGCTGTTGTAGAAAAACGGCAGGAAGAAACAGATCACGAGGAAAATGACCAGCGGGTAGTTCAGGTGAATCGCCATCACCGACAGGCCATCGGTGTAGGCCCAGGCCGGCCCGCCGAGGAATGTAAGGGCGCTGACGTAAGTGCTGACCACGGAGATGCCAATCGCCCACCAGGGGATGCTGCGGTCACCGAGGAAGAACTCCTGCGAAGAATGCACTTTGCGGCCCATCGCGGCACCGATGCCGATGCTGACCGCAAGGTAGGCACTAAGCACTACCCAGTTGAGTAAACCAAATTCAGACATAGCGCTGCCCCCGCTCCTGCAGCTGGCTCACCTGCTCAAAAACATCCAGCCCCAGCTGCTTGAGCATGTGAATAATATCGATCCCCACCCAGTTTTCCTTGAGCAGGCTGCCCTCGCGACGCCAGATATCCATCACGCGCAGCTTGATGGTGCGCCCGGTGGGCGCGAGGCCCAGCCAGCCCTCGCCACTGTGCGTCGCGGTCATGTGTGGCCAGCCGCCGGTGGAGGCGTAGCTGCCACAGCCGACCAGATTCTGTTTGCGATCGACGACCCGATCGGGGAAGGCTCGCAGAAACGGTCCCTGGTGCTGGCGACGAAAACCGTCGATGCCGCGGGTGGTGCCGATACCGGCCGGCCCGTACCACATAAAGTCGGGTGTCCAGTACTCGGACAGCTCCATGCTGTGCAGGGACTTGCCGTCATACCCGCCGAGGCAGTCGAGCATCGCCTCGATGAGCTCGATACTGGCCCGGCCCTCTTCCTCCGACCCCGGCACCAGTCCAAGGCTGCTATCAGTGGGCGGCGGCACCAAGCCGGCAAAACCGAGTCCCGGGCGCAGCGGATTCACACCCACCTGAACCATCAGGTCGAGGAAATCGAGGATCACATAGTATTCAGCGATCCGTTCGCCCTCGAAACGCACCATCTCGGTATAGCGAAGGTAAGCCGGCGCCTCACTGGCGGGGATACCGAACAGGTCCGCGGCGAAGGTACCCACGAGGTAGCCAGTACCGTTCACCCACTGCTGCCCCTGGAACTCACCGGGGACCGCAATGTACTCCTTTCGCTCGAGATCCGGCATGGCTGCCAGCAGCGGCGAGAAGAAGTACTCGGCCACCTGCACCGGCCCCTGCAGGTCATTGATCGGGTGAGCCGCGCAGAAGATCGCTTCCTCGGTAAGCAGCGGGACAATCGCGTTGGCGAGATCACCATTATTGGAAGCGGCCGCTGCCGCGGCCCCGTACAATTTCGTTATTGTTGTATGCATTGTCTGTACATCGCGAGTCTGGGACTTGGATCAGGCCACCGAGGCCTCGGCTTCAACCGGCAGCAGTGCCGCCGCTGCGGGGTAATCCGCACCGCGCACAATATAAGCCACCGACTCGCAGTCCGGGCTCGCCAGGGAGCGCGCCAGCCCCTTGGGCACGGTCAGCACATCGCCCTCTTCCAGCGCCAGTTCGCCACCATCCCAGACAAACGTCAGGGAGCCGCGGAACAGGTAGATCACTTCTTCTTCCGCGCGGCTATAGGTCGGAGTGCTGCCGCCCTGAGCAAAATCGAAACGGCGCAGGGCAAAGCCGTGACGCCAGGCCAGCTTGGGTGCTGCAATGCCCTCTTCCGGGTTGGACATGCCGATCAGCGGGCTCTCGCTCATACCCTCACCCTGCGCGGCCAAGTCGGAGCCGGCAAAGCGGGTCTGCTCCGCATAGGGCACCACGCAGCTGGACATTTCCACCAGCGTCATGCGGCGGTGCGCGTCGATCATCTCCTGGTCGGTTGGCTTCATCGCCTGCACGCCGGCCGGGACCTTCTCACCCTTGGTAGTGTCCACCAGACGGCCATCCTCCAGCAGCACCAGACCGTAGTCCCTGGCCTTTTCGAACACGTCCGGGGCCCAGGTCACGCGGCCCGGGTCATCGCGGCCCAGCACCGCGAACAGGTAGCCGGTGCCGTCGCCGACGTTTTCAAAACCGCGGAACACACGCGGCGGGATGCTGATGCAGTCACCGGCCTCGAGCACCGCCTCACCGTCCTGACTGTACTCGCCCCAGCGGAACGCCCAGCGGCCACTGTGCACGATAAACACTTCCTCGGTCTCGTGGCTGTGCTGGGAGTTAAGGCAGCCGTTCGGCTGGCGCGCGCCGCCAATGTTAAAGCCGTGAGGCTCGGCGATATGCACGTGCTGGTCCGGATGCTCGGCCACACCGGGGCCGATGATGGTGAAATTCTCTTTCTGATCGCTGCCCGGAGTGTAGGTGTCCACGAAGGCGTTGCGGCAGGGCTTCAGCTCCTGGTAGCGCACCAGCCGCTCCGCGGCCATTTTTTCCACTGTCCAAACGTTCGTCATCGTCTGTTCACTCCATCTTATTTTTCTGGCGGCGAAGCCTGTCTCCGCACAGTTCTGATTGCGTCAGGGCAAAATGTACTTCGAATGCAAAATTGATACAAGATGTTTTTGTAATCCGCTAAGCTGCGCCTCAGGAATTGCGACGGAGGCCCCGTGACCCTAGATAACCCGAAATTCATCGATGCCCACCATCACCTCTGGGACTTGCAGGCGGTGCACTACCCCTGGCTGATGGCCCGCGGCGAGCAACGCTTTTTCGGCGATCCGACCCCTATCCAGAAAAACTACCTGATGGAGGATTTCCTCGGCGAGTCGGCGCGCTTCCGTCCCACCCACTCGGTGCATGTGCAGGTGGGCGCGGCGGATGGGCTGGCCGAAAGCCGCTGGCTCAACCGACTGCCGCAACAACCCGCCGCACTGATCGCCTTTTGCGATCTCGATGCGGACGATGCGCCCGCGCAGCTCGAGGCGCAGCGGCAGTTCACCGGTATGCGCGGAATCCGCCAGATTGTCGGGCGTCACAGCTCCGAGGATGCTCGCAACGGCAGCGGGCAGCTGCTGGACAGCCCGCGCTGGCAGCAGAACCTTGGCGCATTGATGGAAATGGGGCTCAGCTTTGACCTGCAGATGGTGCCACAGCAGATGCCGGCTCTACTGCGAGTGCTGCGCCGCCTGCCGCAACTACCGGTGGCCTTGTGCCATGCGGGCTCCCCCTGGGAGCAAAGCGGCAGTGGCTGGGAGGCTTGGAAGACGGGACTGCGTGAGCTGGCGCTGCTGCCCAACGTGGTTTGCAAGATCTCCGGGCTGGGCATGTTCAAACCGGACTGGACTGTTGAGAGCCTGCGCCCGATCACCCGTCATGTCATCGACTGCTTTGGCCAGCAGCGGGTGATGTTCGGCTCCAATTTCCCGGTGGACAAGCTGTACCGCAGTTACACCGAACTGTGGCAGGCATACTTCAGCTTGCTGGAGCACACCAGTGACACCGCGCGCCAGCAGATGCTGTTCGACAACGCCGCTCACTTTTACCGTATCGATCACTGAGCGTTGATCACGGCACCGCGGCCAGCTGCCTGCAGAACACGGAGGGCGATCAGCCCCCTGCAACTTTGTCCCGCAGCGCCGCCGCCCCGGACAGCATAAAGTTGTGGTCGGACGACAGCAGGAAAACGCTGGCGCCGCGCTCGCGCCAGTGCGGAATTTCAGACAGGTCGCCGACAAACATGCCCACCGGGCAGCCATGCCTGGCGCCGGCCGCACAGATGCGCTCGACCGCTTCGAGCACAACGTCGTCTTTCGGCGACGCCGCCCCGTAGGCCACAGTCAGATCGATACGCCCCACGAACAGGCAGTCGATGCCCTGAACCGCAGCGATCTCATCAATGCACTCCACCGCCTCGATATCCTCGATCTGCGCGAACACCACTGTTTGCGCCGCGCTATCGCGCTTGTGCGCCGGCATCGGCTTGGTGGTATAGCCCGCTGCCCGGGTGGAGCCCGCATAACCGCGGCCGCCAGCGCCGAAGTGGCTAGTCGCCACCACCTCTCGGGCCATGTCGGCAGAAGTCACGTGGGGCACCACCACCCCGGTGGCGCCGCAATCAAGCGCGTTCAGCAGGTGCTCTGGCTGCGTCGACGGCACCCGCACCAGTGACGGCTTGCCGGCGCCACGCAGCGCGAACACGCACTGGTCGACGGCCATGCGGTCAAACGGCGAGTGCTCCGCATCCAGGCACACTACGTCCAGGTCCGTCAGGCCGAGGACCTCGCTCACCATGGAAGACGGGGTTTTCTGGAAAGTACCGACAACCAGCGCCTTGCTCGCCAGCCGCTCCTTGAAATTCTGTTGTGGGCTCACGACGCCACCTCACTTTGTAAAACTTGTTCCAGCCAGCGGCACAGGGCGTCGGCCACCACCTGCGGCTGCTCCATGGGCGCCATGTGGGCGGCATCCGGAACCACCACCAGCTCCGCGCTTGGCAACGCCTCAGCCATGGCCTCGTGCGCCGGCGGCGGGCACAGGACATCCTCTTCCCCACAAAGCACCAGCGCCGGCCTGGCAAAGCCCCCCAGCAGGCCCAGGCTCTCGCTACGGGTACCGAGCGCGCGCGCCTGACGCGCGAACGCCAGCTCACCCACTGCCTCCGCCATGTCCACCACCTCCTGCGCGAGGGCGGGATTGTCGCGATTGGCTGCAGCAAAGTAATTCGGCAGCAACTGCTCGCGCACCAACCTCGCGAGCCCGCCAGACAATGCGCCCGCTACCTGAACCTCGCGGGCAGCGGCACGCTCTGGCAGGTCTTCCCAGTAATTGGTGTCGAGCAGTGCGAGGCCGGCGATACGCTCCGGGGCCTGGCGCAGTACCTCCAACGCCACCATCCCCCCCATGGAAAAGCCGGCCAGAGCAAAGCGCGGCGGTAGTTCCGCCAGCAGGTCGCGGGCCAGGGCCCGCATGGAATCCGCCCCGGTCATACTGCCCACCAGCACCGGCGCCAGCTGACCCAGCGCCGCGCGCTGGTACCTCCACATACGCCCGTCACAGAGGGTGCCCGGCAGCAACACTACCGGCAGCCCGCCGCCTGGGCGCCCGGCAAATGTACTTCGAATGCATTCGTTCATAATTTTTTTACCGCTGTTGGTACCGATCAACGCCGGATGGAACCGCCCGCGCGCAGTACGCCGGAAAAGGTGCGCTTCTCCGGGGGCATCTCCGGATTGTCCACCCGCTCCAGCAGCATGGTCACCACCGCTTCGGCCATGCTCTCCACCGGCTGCGCCACAGTGGTGAGGTTGAAGCTCGCCCAGCTCGCCGCCTTGACACCGTCGAAGCCCACCACTGACACATCCCCAGGCACATCCAGGTCGTGCTTGAAGCGCAATTCGTCCATGCAGCCCATCGCCATCATGTCATTGGCACATACGATGGCATCAGGAACTCGCCCGCACACCTCCACCAGTCGGGACACCGCCCGGCGGCCGGATTCGTAGGTGTAATCACCTGGCACGACCTGCACGTCGGTGACGCCGAGCTCGGCCAGTCGCTGCTTGGCTCCTTCGGTACGCTGCATACTCACCACGGAATCCTTAGGACCGGCAACGATACCGTACAGCTTGTGCGTGCTACTGGCTGCCAGCTGGCTTACCAGCATGCGCTCGCCCTCGGTCTGGTCACAGCACACTGAGCTGACCGGGACATCCTGGTAGGAACGGTTGTAGAAAATCAGCGGCACCCCGCGCTCTTCAAACATGGCGATCTGCTCCGGCGCCAAGTGCGCCGCGGCGATTACGCCGTCGAGGGGGTACTGCCACATCTGCTCGAGAATGCTGCCTACATCGCTCTCCTGGTCGAGGGAGAACAGCAGCACGTGTACACCGCGGGCAATAAAGCGTTTGTTGAGTTCGGACAGGACTTCCGGGTAGAAATTCAGGTTGGAAACCACCACCCCGACCATGTTGGAGCGCCTTGTAATCAGGCCGCGTGCAATGGCATTGGGGCGGTAGCCGAGCTCCTGCACTGCCTTCATCACCCGGTCGCGCATCTTTTTCGACACACTCGCACCAGGTTTGAAACAGCGGGAAACCGCCGATTGGGAAACACCCGCGTGCGCCGCAACATCATAGGACGTCACGCGCGCACGATGTGCACCTGCTTCCTGCAGGGAAGATGCTTTATTCGGAGATTTCTTTTTTACCATAACGGCGAACACGGATGTCTGCCTGCGCCTTGTGGCCAGCAAACCCTTCGAGGGCACACAGGCGGGAGCAGTATTCACCGACCATGGCTGAAGCTTCAGGGGTTACGCGCTGGTAGGTGCAGGTCTTGATGAACTTGCCAACCCAAAGACCGCCAGTATATCTCGCTGCTTTCTTCGTTGGCAAAGTGTGGTTCGTGCCGATCACCTTGTCACCGTAGGAGACATTAGTCTCCGCACCCAGGAAGAGCGCCCCGTAATTGGTCATATTTTCGAGAAAGTAGTTCGGGTCGCGGGTCATGACCTGTACGTGCTCGGAAGCGATCTCGTCGGCCACCTGCACCATCTCTTCGTAGGAGTCACAAAGGATGATCTGCCCATAATCTTCCCATGCCTTGCCGGCCACTTCTGCGGTAGGCAGGGTCTGCAGCTGCTTCTCAATTTCCACCAGCGTATCCTGTGCCAGCTTCTCGGAGTTGGTCAGCAGCACCGCCGGGGAATTGACACCGTGCTCGGCCTGGCCAAGCAAGTCAGTGGCACACAGCTCGCCGTCAACAGTGTCATCGGCAATAACCAGGGTTTCGGTAGGACCAGCAAACAGGTCAATACCTACCCGGCCGAACAGCTGGCGCTTGGCTTCGGCCACAAACGCGTTGCCCGGGCCAACCAGCATGTCTACCGGGGCAATGGTTTCGGTACCGATCGCCATGGCACCGATCGCCTGCACGCCGCCGAAGCAATAGATTTCATCGGCGCCGGCCATATCCATGGCGACAACGATGGCCGGGTTCGGCTCGCCATTGAACGGCGGTGCCGCAGCGATCACTCGCTTCACACCTGCAACTTTGGCGGTGGCAACACTCATGTGCGCGGAGGCCACCAGCGGGTACTTGCCGCCCGGAACGTAGCAGCCAACGCTGTTCATGGGAATGTGCTTGTGCCCCAGAAATACGCCCGGCAGGGTCTCCTGCTCGACATCCAGCATGGAGTCGCGCTGGATCTGAGCGAAGTTGCGTACCTGATCCTGGGCGAAACGGATGTCCGCCAAGGTGGATTTGTCCAGGCGCTCGTAGCACGCCTTGATCTGTTCCTCGCTCAGACGGAAGCTCTCCGGCACCCACTTGTCGAACTGGCCGGAATAGTCGCGCACCGCGGCATCACCACGCTTTTCGATATCACCCAGGATGCCCTCGACGATCTCGCGCACCTTGGTGTCGTTCGTCTGTACGGTTTCCGCATCCATGCCATGTTTCAGGTACTTCGCCATAACTCGCCTCTCGGAATTGTGCTTTTTATGTGGGAAAACCGGATGGTAAACCCTGAATGACTTCGAATGCAATATTCATTGTGGAAAGAATTGCGACTCATTCCGCCCCTGCCGTCAGGGCCCGCTGCAGGCGGATCCAGCACAAATTGACTTCGAAATCATTTTGTTTCAAAGTCGGCTGCTCGCCGGGCACTGCGATATGATGCCCCGAAGTAACGTGGGCACCGCCCGGCAGGCGGAGAGATTTCAACGAGAATAACGGGCCATAAGATGAAGTACGCTTTCCTGACAGTGATCGTACTGATCGCTGCCGGCTGCGGCGGCACCGGCGACAGCAGCCGCAGCGAGCGGCCAGACGCAAGTGCCAACGACCAATGTCCGCACAGCAACCCGGCCGTGTGTATCGATGACCTCGCAGACCTCAGTATCGATAGCCTGCGTGCGCGCCCATACCAGAGCAAACTCGCACTGCTCGAGCGGCCCGCACCTGCCCCCCTGCCCCACGCCGACACCCTGCTCGCCAGTTATGATTCGGACGGTCTGAGGATCTACACGCGCATCGACATCCCCCACGGCACACCGCCCCAGGGAGGCTTCCCGCTTGCTATCTTCAGCCATGGCTGGGTGGGCATCGAGGCCGCGCCCGGTTACCAGTTTGGCCTCAACCACGACTCCTTCTACGGCGAAATCGTTGCCGCGCTGACAGGCGCCGGTTTCGCGGTTCTGAGCCCGGGTTTTCGTGGCCACGGCACGGTGGGTGGGGTCCCCGCTGAGGGCCACGAATTCATGCAGGTTTGGGACAACGGCAGCTACCTGTCGCCGAGCTTCTACGCCATCGACCTGGTCAACTTGCTGGCGGCACTACGCGGCTACGCAGCTCTGGAATGGGCCAGTTACAGTATCGAAACGCCGCGTCTCGACCTCGACCGGGTCAACCTGCTGGGCCACTCCCAGGGCGGGGACGCAGCGCTGACCGCGCTTGCCATCACCGGCGACAATCCCAATACCGGCCAATTCCACGCTGCCTCCATCTGGTCCGGCAACATCCCTGACAAGCTCACCCAGGCCAATACCTTTGGCCCCATGGGCGCCAGCCCACAGGCCTTCCTCGCCGGCGACGGCAGCTGGAACGGCACCGCCACAGACGGGAACGGCCACACCAATGCCGACTTTGTGTTTGGCTTCCCGCCGGACTGGATCGGCACACCGCACCCAGCGGAGTGGACCTGGCAGCGGCAAACCTGGTCGACGGGCACAGTGCTAAAGGCACTCACAGATAAATACCGCCAGATGTATGAGACCATTAATCGCTACGTTCTCAACATCGATGATGCGACCTTCACCATCAGCCGAGACGACAATGGCCAACTGCAGATTGATCATGACCCGAGGATCGCGACCGCACTGGCGTCCGTAAGTGCCTACCCCGCGGCAAAGCACATCTCCGTACCGCTCGCCCTGCACTTCTCTGACCGGGACTACTATTCGCTCCCCGCGTGGAATCAGCGCTTACAGAACAACATCCTGAAAGCTGGCGGCATGGCCTATGCATTTGAGTACCCGGGAACAACACACTCCCTGAAGGTGAGCCAACATGACTGGTTCTCTCCTGCGGGAACCCAGCCAGGCGTCGCCTGCGCCCTGGCCAGAGATGCACTTTTGTTCAACGGCGATAGGCCTGACGCGCGCAACTGCAAAGACTTTAAACAAGTGGAAAAAACGGAGGCAACCCCATGAGTCACCCCCAAGCCCCCTCTCTGGACCTGCGCGGAAAAACTGCACTGGTGACCGGTGCCAGCAAGGGCATCGGCAAAGCTTGCGCCCTCTCACTGGCCAGCTGTCACGCCCATGTGATCACTGTCGCGCGGAGTAAAGGGGACCTTGATACGCTGGTCGCAGAAAGCGGAGGCAGGATCGAGCCTTGGGCCATGGACGTCACGAATCCGGAATTCCTTCGTCGCATTCGAGACCTGAAGTGCCTCGACATCCTGGTCAACAATGTCGGCACCAACAAGCCGATGCCAATTACGGAGGTTAGCGAAGACACCCTTGACCTGATGCTCAATCTGAACGTGCGTGCAGCCTTCCTGTCAGCACAAGCGGCAGCAGAAGTCATGCAGCGTGCCGGCGCAGGCTCAATCATCAACATCACATCACAGATGGGTCATATCGGTGCAGCCAACCGCACAGTTTACTGCATGACCAAGCACGCCATCGAAGGGCTAACCAAAGCCATGGCTGTTGAACTGGCCCCCCACGGTATCCGCGTGAATTCCGTCGCACCAACCTTTATCAGCACACCTCTCACCGCCCCCATGTTTGAGAACCCAGAGTTTTACGCTGAAGTAATCAGTAAAATCCCGCTGGCGCGGGTAGGAAACACAGAAGAAGTCGCAAACGCCGTAACTTACCTTGCCAGTGATTTATCCAGTCTGACCACTGGTGACAGTATTAAAGTCGACGGAGGCTGGACCGCGCAGTAGTTGCAAGTTCGATCTGCGGCCTCTCCATACTAATCAGAGAGGCCGCTGAAGAAATCCAGGTCGCGAGAAACAGCCTGCTCGAATTGCTCTCCCTTTAGGAGATGAGCGTCGGAGTCATAAGTGTGGAGCGTGTATGGAGTACCGGCCAAATAGCGGTCCATTGCTATAACAAGCGAATTTTCCAACGGAGTGACCTGGTCATCCTCTGCATGGTGCATAAGCACCGGCACTTGGAGCTCAGCAAACTCCCGGGAATCGATTGGTTTCACTGCCCGCAGCTCTTCCTCAAAGCGGCGCAGATCAGGCTTACCCAATGAGTGACGGTCCATCCCGCCCTGGGCCTTGACAGCATTTGCCAGAATTCGGGCCCGATAATCCAGGCGGGCCGTCGACCACAGAGAAACCGCCCGCACTCGCGCGTCCATGTGCGGTGCCGCCAGCTGGAGCACGGTACTCCCCATCGAATGGCCGACCGCAAACACTCTGTCAGCGTCAACTTCCTGGAGAGAGAGCAGCCCGTTCAGCGCGCCCAGAAGGTCCCGGGCATACCAGTGCGGGGCAAGAAATCGCTCGGTGAATTCAAAGCCCGCAGACTCGTTGTGACCGCGATAATCCGGCACCACAACCACATAGCCAGCGGCTGCGTAGGCGCCCACCAAACCCCGATAATAATCTCCCGGTCGCGAGGTCTCTCCGCTCCCAATTCTCCCGTAATTCGGTGGATCAGGGTGATAGCCATGCGCAAAAAGAACAACTGGGTGCCCGCTGGAAGGAACGTCGCCGGCAGGCCACAGCAACAGCGCGTGCTGCTGTAACCCATCCACTGAAAATGTTGCCACCTGCCGCTGAAAACCAGAGACTGAGGGCTCCCTTTCACTCAGGGAGAAACCCTCACCGGCAGCGTGTGCGCTTTGCGCACTCACAATATAAAGCAGTCCCACCAGTAGTGGGCCCCATCCTTTAAACGCCAGCATCGCACTCACTCGCCTCCCCGATTATTCGTAACCTCACAAGGTTTTCCCCTGACGCTCCAGCGGGTATGATCCTAGCACCTCTGCATTCGAATTCAATTGGGAGCTTCAACATGCCCACTAACATCCACACACATAACAAGGCCCTGCTTGCCCCTCTCCGGGCTGCCCTATACGACTATGAGCCAAGGGAGGTCAGAAAGCAGCTAGATGCACTGCTGACCATGGATGCTCTGGTGCAGCTAGCTTATCCTTTTGAAACCTTATCCGGCCCTGCCGAGCTGTTTGAAAGAGCGCTCAGCCCCCTGGCTCAGTCAATCCCCGACCTTGAGCGCCGGGACACCATTGTGATGGCAGGTCAGACACCTGCTGGCGCAGACTGGGTCGGCTGCTGTGGCTATTACACGGGTTCCTTTGAAAAACCTTGGCTCGACATTCCCGCCACAGGCCATCAGGTTGCCATGCGCTTTCACGAATTCTACCGGTTTGAAAACGGCCGGGTAATCGAAGTGCAAGCGCTGTGGGACATCCCTGAAGTAATGATGCAGGCGAAGGCTTGGCCGATGACTCCAAGTCTGGGGCGTGAGTGGCATGTCCCCGGCCCAGCAACTCAGGATGGGCTCGCCATCGACTCAAAAGACACCGCCCGGGCAGCTCGCAGCCAGAAACTGGTCCACAGCATGTGTGATGCCCTCGGTAACTATGCGACTGGCGGCGTGGAGGCGATGCAACTAGATAAGTATTGGCACCCCCGGTGCAGCTGGTACGGCCCCTCAGGCATCGGCACAGGTCGGGGGATCCAGGGTTTTCGCAACTGGCATCAAATCCCGTTCCTCAACGGCCTTCCCGACCGTGTAGGAGATGCAGGGGAAGGCCATATCTTTGCCGATGGGGACTATGTCGGTTTTACAGCCTGGCCGGGCATGCAGATGTCTGTGAGCGGAGATGGCTGGCTCGGTATCGCGCCTTCAGGCCGGGAAATCACCATGCGCAGCCTGGATTTTTGGCGCTGTGAAAACGGCATGATTCGGGAAAACTGGGTTCTGGTGGACCTATTGGATGTTTACCACCAACTGGGCGTAGACGTTTTCGCCCGCCTGCGGGAATTTAATAAGGCGCGCCGCTAGGGCGCGCACTGAGGAGCCCGTGGGAGCAAATCGGGAATTCGCTAGGGATTGGCGATTGATCGGGTGCGCTCTAGGATATCCAGACCCTGCTGTTTCAGCCAATATGGGATATCGATCAGCACCCAGTTCTCCACCAGCTTGCCGCCCTCCCGGCGGTACACATCCACTACGCGCATGTCACCGCGCAACTCGCCGCCGGGCAGGCCGAGGAAGCCCCCGGTAGGCGTATTGGACAGGTTCGGCCAACCGAAGAAGCAGGCAAAGTTGCCTTCGGCAAAGCGGCACACATGGCCGTTGAACACCTTGTCTTTTAGCCCCTCACGAAACGGGTACTGATGCTGCTCCTGGTACCGCGGGATAGTATAGGATGCACCGATACCGGCAGGGCCGTACCACACCATGTCCTCGCTCCAGCGCTTGGCCAGCAGATCCGGTGGGCAGCGGTCGTTGCCCGAGACGTTGAGGCCACTGAGGTCCTCGATCATCAGGTTTAGTACCTCCAGGGTCCGGGTGGCCTCTTCGGGCGGGCACTCGTCGAGCAGAATGCCGTCGTGGTTGCGGGGGCCCGGGTAGACAAAGTAATTGCCGGTGGACGGCGGCAGCGGATTGACCCCGACTTGCTGCATGAAGCCGATAATGTCGATCCAAAGGCCGGAACGGGTAATCTTGCCGCCCTTCACACAGTTGAACTCGGCATAGCGCAACATCGCCAGCTTGCGGGTGGCGCGGATGCCCAACCAGTCCGCATCGAACAGGCCCATGAAGTGGCCCATACTCATCACCCAACGGTCACCATCGATCTCGCTGTCACCGGCCATGAACACGTCCTCGCGGCGCTGCATGCGCGCGAGCGAGTGCTTGAGCGGTGCCCACACCTGCTCCGCCACCTCGGAGGCTCCGGCCAGCTCGTTGTAGGGGTAGACACCGTAAAGATGGTAGTCGTCGCTGGTATAGCGCCCCAAGACTTCGGAAACGCCATCCACCGGCGCCGCCTCCATCTCCGCGAAGAACTTGCGAACCAGTGTTTTCTCAGCTTGGAAACCTTTCATTCTGTCCTGCCCTTGTTCACACATCTTATTGGCAATCGCTTGGCGGCTATCAAAGCGGATTTTGCATTCGAAGTCAATCTTGCTAATCTTATTCCAAAACCCGGGCCCAGCGAACGTCAGGAGCCGACTTGCCCAGCAGCGTCCCGGCGATCAGGCCCCGCTTGCCGCAAAGAGTCTGTTGCATTCCCATTATCGCCGCCACTGACGCCTCTGTGTGCTGGCACCAAGCCCCAGATGAGACGAAGACGAAGCTAGAGCAGGACAAAGACACTCCGCGCAACCGTTACAAATTGCCAAGAACCAGGGCGATAACAGAGAATCGATTCGAAAGTGAAATCAGGAAAGCTGTCGAAACTGGAACAACTGACATCCCGCGACTGCTGAGGCAAAGAACAAAATCGACCGGTGAACTGCGAAAGCTGACCACGAATCTCGGAACGAGACAGTCGAGCAAGCTAACGCCCTAGTTTGCGAGTGCCCCGCCTCCACCATCCACCCAACAAACCGATTCGCACAATCACCAACTCACTTAAAAGTAACAATCGTGACTTACAACACCAGTCAAAGCCTGATCAAACTTCTGGACCACATATGGACTTAAGTCTCAGACACAAAAAAGCCCGCTTAAAAGCGGGCTTCTTCTGAAAATGGTCGGAGTGGCCGGATTTGAACCGACGACCACCACACCCCCAGTGTGGTGCGCTACCAGGCTGCGCTACACTCCGACGAAGGGGAATCAAGCGCCTAAAACATTGCTAAGTGCTTGATTTTTAAGGCATCGCATTGCGATGAGGCGCAAATCATACATCAGTGGGCAGGGAATGCAAGCCCGGATTTGTGCCGTTCCGAAACTTTAGTTGGGGGTCTCCAGCAGGGCCAGTACACCTTCCAATTCAGCGATCATCTGCGGCAGAACCTGCTGCAGCTGCACGGTCTGGACCTTCTCGGTGCCTGTCTCCATCTGCAGGCGGGCACCACCGATGGTGTAGCCCTCCTCGTACAGGAGTGCGCGAATCTGGCGGATCAGGATAACGTCCTGGTGCTGGTAGTAGCGGCGGTTACCGCGGCGCTTGACCGGGCTAAGCTGGGGGAATTCCTGCTCCCAGTAGCGCAGTACGTGGGGCTTCACTGCGCAGAGCTCACTGACCTCGCCAATGGTGAAGTAGCGCTTGCCAGGAATGGTTGGCAGTTCGCTGTTATTGCTCGCTTCCAGCATGCTCTTCTACTCGCGCCTTGAGTTTTTGTCCCGGTTTGAACGTCACCACGCGCCGTGCGGAGATCGGGATCTCTTCGCCGGTTTTGGGATTGCGGCCAGGCCGCTGGCTTTTATCCCGCAGGTCGAAATTGCCGAAACCGGACAGCTTCACCTGTTCGTTGTTTTCCAACGCATTGCGGATTTCCTCGAAGAAAAATTCGACGATCTCCTTAGCTTCACGCTTGTTGAAGCCCAGCTCTTCGTACAGCTTTTCGGCGAGCCCGGCCTTGGTCAGTGCCTCTGTCATTGGTTCCTACCAATAAATTCAGAGGCGTCGACTCCAGATCGGAAGCGGCCCAAACCGCGGCGGCTTTCAACCCGGTAGCAGACGCTCTCGGGGTGCCATGCAACCTGCACCCCGGAGCGTTAATGCCGGATCAGCGCAAGCTGGCGTTGTATTTTTGTTCTAGTTGTTTGACTACCGCATCAACGGCGGCATTGATTTCGTCGTCGTTAAGGGTGCGCGACGGATGCTGAAAGGTCAAGCCCATCGCAACACTTTTTCTATTGAAATCAATACCTTTGCCCTGATAGACGTCAAAAATCTTGAGGTCCGTCAAAGTTTCGCCGGCGGCTTCAGCCGCGGTCTCCACCATGCTGGCGGCCGGAACATCGGCGTCGATCAGCAGGGCCAGGTCGCGACGCACCTCCGGGAAGCGCGACAACGGCTGGAATGCCGGCAGAGCGGCCTCGCCGAGGGCCTCGAGACTCAGCTCAAAAAGGTACGCGGTCTTTGGCAGCTCCAGCTTCTTTTGCAGCTGCGGGTGCAGTGCGCCGACAACGCCCAGATCGCGACCATCGCGGGTAATGCTCGCGGTCTGGCCCGGGTGCAAGGCACTGTGCTCGCCGGCCTGGAACTGGAATTCCACCTCGCCGAAGTGCGCCAACAGGGCCTCTACGTCACCCTTGATATCGTAGAAGTCGACAAGGTCCTTACCACCGGCCCAGCTCTCGCCCTGACGACCTCCGTAGATCACACCGGCGATCATGGGCTCCTGACGCAGCTCCTCACCAGACGGAACGCCGCCCGGAACAAACCGCAGGCCGGTTTCGAACAGACGCACACGGCTCTGCTGGCGATTAAGGTTGTACTGCAGCGCCTTGCACAGGCCCGGCATCAGGCTGGTACGCATCACCGCCAGATCAGCGCTGATGGGGTTCTGCAGGGCTACCGGCTCTGCCTTCGGGTCGAAGAGTGCGGCGGAATCGCGGTCGATAAAGCTGAAGGTGATCGCCTCGTGGTAACCGCGGGCCAGCAGAGTCTGCTCCAGGGCTTCCAGGTCTACCTGGGATTCCTCCTGCGGCACGATATCCAGGGCTGCGGTAAAGCTTTCGCTGGGGATACGGTTGTAGCCGTAGACGCGGGCCAGCTCTTCCAGCAGGTCGGCCTCAATGGCCAGGTCAAAGCGGAAGCTCGGCACGAGGAAAGTCCAGCTGTCAGCCTCCTCACCGATTTTCTGCAGGCCGAGACGGGTCAGGATATCGACGATCTCGTCATCGGCGATCTGTATGCCCAGGGCAGCGGCAACCCGCGCGCTGCGCAAGTTGATGTGGCGCTCGGCCGGCATGGCTTCTTCCAGCTCCCGCAGGTGCACGGGGCCGGGCTCACCACCGACGATATCCAGGAGCAACTGGGTGGCGCGCTCGACCGCCTGCTCCTGCAGGCGATAATCGACACCGCGCTCGAAGCGGTGGGAGGAATCGGTGTGCAGACCATAGGAGCGGGCCTTGCCGGCGATGGCCAGCGGATTGAAGAAGGCGCTCTCCAGGAAAATGTCGCGGGTCTGTTCTGAAACTGCAGACTCTTCACCGCCCATGATGCCGGCCATGGCGAGAGGCTTTTTCTCATCGGCAATCAGCAGGGTGCCCTCTTTCAGCTCCACTTCCTGACCGTCCAGCAGAGTGAGCTTCTCACCGCTCTCGGCAAAGCGCACCTTGATGCCGCCATCCAGCTTGGCCAGGTCGAAGGCGTGCATGGGCTGACCCAGCTCCAGCAGAACGTAGTTGGTCACGTCCACGACCGGATCGATGCTGCGCAGGCCGCTGCGACGCAGGCGCTCCTGCATCCACAGGGGTGTTTCCGCCTTTACATCGATGTTGCGAATCACACGGCCCACATAACGCGGGCAGGCGTCGCCGGCCATCAGGGAAACAGGTACGCTGTCATCCAGCTTGGCCGCCACCGGCGCCATCTCCGGACCCTGTACCGGGCAGCGATTGAGTACGCCTACTTCGCGCGCAATACCGGCGATGCCGAGGCAATCGGAGCGGTTCGGGGTCAGGTCCACCTCAACGGCCTCGTCTTCCAGCTGCAGGTATTCACGCAGGTCCTGGCCGGTGGACGCATCGCTGGGTAGTTCCCAGATACCGTCGCTGTCTTCACCCAGCTCCAGCTCGGTCTGGGCGCAGAGCATGCCGAAGCTCTCGACACCGCGGAGCTTGGCCTTCTTGATCTTGAAATCACCGGGCAGCTTGGCGCCGACCAGTGCAAAAGGAATTTTGATACCGACGCGGGCATTGGGCGCACCGCAGACGACCTGCATCTCACCTTCCGGGTGACCGGCAACTTTACAGACGCGCAGCTTGTCCGCATCGGGGTGCTGCTCGCAGGCGAGAATCTCACCCACTACCACGCCGGAGAATTCCCCGGCGACCTTTTCAATACCATCCACTTCCAGTCCGGCCATGGTGATCTGGTCGGCCAGTTCCTGTGCGGTCAGTTGCGGGCTGACCCATTCCCGCAGCCAGGCATTACTGAATTTCATAATCGATCTCTTTCTCTTATTTCCTTGAGCACCAGGTATTCAATCTTCTGGCGCCGCGCTGCCCGGTTATTTCGGGGCTGCGCATCAGCATTGGTCTCTGTTTCCGGGCGTTAAAACTGCTTGAGGAAACGCAGGTCGTTATCGAAAAACAGGCGCAGGTCGTTGACGCCGTAACGGAGCATCGCCAGGCGCTCGACGCCCATACCAAACGCAAATCCGGAATAGGTTTCGCTGTCGATATCACAGGAGGCGAATACATTGGGATGCACCATGCCGCAACCCATTACTTCCAGCCAGCCGGTGCCGGAACACACGCGGCAACCCTCACCACCGCAAGCGGTGCACTGGATATCCACTTCAGCAGACGGCTCGGTGAACGGGAAATAGGACGGGCGGAAACGCACCGGCACGTCGGCCTCGAAAAAGGCCTTCAGGAACTGGTCTACACAGCCTTTCAGGTGTGCAAAGCTCACGCCCTTGTCCACCACCAGGCCTTCTACCTGATGGAACATGGGGGAGTGGGTCACATCGGAATCACAGCGGTAGACGCGCCCCGGGCAGATAATCCGGATCGGCGGAGCGGTCTTCTCCATGGTGCGGATCTGCACCGGGGAAGTGTGCGTGCGCAGAACAGTGGACGGATCGATGTAGAAAGTATCGTGCATCGCCCGCGCCGGGTGATGCGCAGGGATATTGAGCGCTTCGAAGTTGTGGTAATCGTCTTCGATCTCCGGCCCTTCTTCTACGGAGAAACCAAGGCGCACGAACAGCTTTTCGATACGGCGCAGGGTGCGGGTAACGGGGTGCGCACTGCCCTGCTCCTCACCACGGCCCGGCAGGGTTACGTCGATGGTTTCCTCGGCCAGCTTGGCGGCAATGGCAGCCTCTTCCATCTCGGCGCGGCGCGCGTTGATCTTTTCCTGTACCTGCTGTTTGGCTTCGTTGATCTTGGCACCGGCGGCGGGGCGCTCTTCCGCGGAGAGCTTGCCCAGACCTTTCAGCAGTGCGGTGAGATGGCCTTTCTTGCCCAGGTAGTCCACGCGCACCTGATCCAGTGCCGGCAGGCCGTCCGCCTGCTCCACCAGCTCGAGGGCCTGTTCAGTGAGGGAATGCAAATCTTGCATGGAGTCGTTTCCGTCTGAATAAATGCGTTCTTTTTAGCGAATCGCCCGGGCTTCATTTCCGGGGCACCTCGGCGCCACTAATTCTGAGCGGCACCGGAAATCCTATAAAAAAATAGGGAAGGACTTTACAGCCCTTCCCTATCTTTAATAGCGCTCAGTCTTTCAACTGAAAGACGACTTAAGCTGCCAGGGCTGCCTTGGCTTTTTCCACTACGGCAGCAAAAGCGGCTTTATCGTACACAGCCAGGTCGGCCAGGACACGACGGTCCAGGGCGATGTCGGCTTTCTTCAGACCAGCGATCAGGCGGCTGTAACTCAGGCCTTCAGCGCGGGACTGTGCGTTGATGCGGGTGATCCACAGCTGACGGAAGTTACGCTTCTTGACACGACGGTCGCGGTAAGCGTACTGACCAGCTTTGATAACAGCCTGCTTGGCAACGCGGAATACGCGGGAACGCGCACCGTAGTAGCCTTTGGCCTGCTTCAGAATCTTCTTGTGACGACGACGCGCCTCTACACCACGTTTTACACGGGCCATAACTCTATCCTCTTAACTCTTTGCGATTGGAGCCAATTACTTGGCGCGCAGCATACGATCGACCAGGGTGGCATCAGACTTGTTCATAGTCGTGGTGCCGCGCAGCTGACGCTTACGCTTGGTGGTCATCTTGGTGAGGATGTGGCTCTTGTTAGCGTGCTTGTGCTTGTAGCCTGCAGCCGTCTTCTTGAAGCGCTTGGCAGCGCCGCTGTGAGTCTTTGCTTTGGTCGGCATTTTGTACTCCAGTTTTGATTAAGGTCACCTGCTGGCAGGTGCCCGGTCGGTATTGGCCGCCGGCTTGGCGGCGGCATTAAGGGAGTGAGGAGGCAGCCGTCGCCCAATCACTTCCCTGAGCAGACCCGGAAATCGCTTCCCGAAGCCTTACTTCTTCTTTTTGGTGGGCGCGATGACCATGATCATCTGGCGGCCTTCCATCTTCGGCCGCTGCTCCACCGTACCCAGCTCCTCGAGATCTTTCTCGATGCGCTGCATCATTTCCATCCCCAGCTCCTGGTGGGCCATCTCACGGCCACGGAAGCGCAGGGAAATCTTGGCCTTGTCCCCGGCTTCGAGGAAGCGGGTCAGGTTGCGCAGCTTGATGTTGTAGTCCCCGATATCGGTACCGGGGCGGAACTTCATCTCTTTGATTTGCTGCTGCTTCTGCTTCTTCTTGGCAGCATTTTTGGCCTTCTTGGCTTCAAAAATGTGCTTTCCGTAGTCCATGATCTTACAGACTATCGGATCTGAATCCGGCGCGATTTCAACGAGATCCAGACTGGCCTGCTGAGCGAGATCAAGCGCTTCATCCAGGGAAACAATCCCCACCTGTTCGCCGTCGGCGCCGATCAGGCGTACCTGTGATGCCTCAATCTGATCATTAATGCGGGCCTTCTTGGACCGTCCCTTGCTGTCTCGTTTAATAGCTATCGTCTCCAGTTACCAATAATCAATCGCGAGAATCTTCAATAGCAGTACGGCCGCGACGGCTGACATCCTGCTCAAGGATCTCCAGGAACGACTCGAAAGTCATGGTTCCGAGGTCCTCTCCGCTACGTGTCCGCACGGCGACCGTCTGGTTCTCTACTTCCTTATCGCCGATGACCAGCAGATAAGGGACACGCTGAAGCGTGTGCTCGCGGATTTTAAAGCCGATCTTCTCGTTTCTCAAGTCGGCTGCAGCGCGGTAGTTCAGCGCCCCGAGATGCTGCTCCAGATTGCGGCAGTAGTCCGCCTGGCGATCGGTGATGTTCAGTACCGCCACCTGCTGGGGTGCCAGCCAGGTGGGGAAGGCACCCTCGTAGTTCTCGATGAGGATGCCGATGAAGCGCTCAAAAGAGCCCAGAGCCGCGCGATGCAGCATCACCGGGGTCTGACGGGAGCCATCTTCGGCCACAAACTGGGCGTCCAGGCGGCCCGGCATGGAGAAATCCACCTGAATGGTGCCGCACTGCCATACGCGCCCCAGACAATCCTTGAGGGAGAACTCGATCTTGGGCCCGTAGAAGGCACCCTCGCCCGGCAGCTCCTCCCAGGGCAGACCGGCGGCATCCAGGGCGTCGGCCAGGGCCTTCTCGGCCTTGTCCCAGCTCTCATCGGACCCTACCCGCTGCTCCGGGCGGGTCGAGAGGCGGTAGATCACCTCCTCAAAACCGAAATCCTTGTAGACCGCGTGCAGCAGGTCCATGAAGTCGGACACTTCCGACTGAATCTGGTCTTCGGTACAGAAGATGTGACCATCATCCTGCACAAAGCCACGCACACGCATCAGGCCGTGCAGGGAGCCGGAGGGCTCACTGCGGTGGCAGGAACCGAATTCCGCCAGGCGCAGGGGCAGATCGCGGTAGCTGCGCAGGCCCTGGTTGAATACCTGCACGTGGCAGGGGCAGTTCATGGGCTTGATGGCGAACTGGCGCTCCTCACTAGTCAGCGAGAACATGTCGTCGCCAAACTTGTCCGCATGTCCGGACTTCTCCCACAGGGTGAAGTCCACCAGCTGTGGTGTCTTGATCTCCCTGTAGCCGGCCTTGCGCTGGCGATCGCGCATGTACTGCTCGATGGTGCTGTAGATAGTCCAGCCATTCGGGTGCCAGAACACCATGCCCGGCGCCTCTTCCTGAATATGGAACAGGTCGAACTTCTTGGCCAGCTTGCGGTGATCGCGCTTTTCCGCCTCTTCGATGCGGCGCAGGTAGGCCTTGAGATCTTTCTTGTTACCCCAGGCGGTGCCGTAAACACGGGTCAGCATCTCGTTGCTGGCATCACCGCGCCAATAAGCGCCGGCCACTTTGGTCAGCTTGAACGCCTTCAGGCGGCCGGTGGACGGCACGTGCGGGCCGCGGCAGAGATCCTCGAAATCCCCCTGGCGATAGAGGGAGATATCCTCTTCAGTAGGGATATCGGCGATGATCTGCGCCTTGTACTCCTCGCCCATATCGCGGAAGTATTGCACCGCCTCTTTACGCGGCATCAGGCGGCGACTGACGGGGATATCTTCCTTGGCCAGCTCCTCCATGCGCTTTTCGATCTTCTCCAGATCTTCCGGCGTAAACTGGCGCTCATAAGCGAAATCGTAGTAGAAGCCGTCCTCGATCACGGGGCCGATAGTGACCTGGGCACCCGGGTACAGCTGCTTGACCGCCTGGGCCAGCAGGTGCGCGGCAGAATGACGGATGATTTCCAGTCCTTCCGGCTGGCGGTCGGTGATGATTGCCAGCTGGGCATCTTTGTCGATCAGGTAGCTGGTGTCGACTTCTTTGCCGTCCACCACACCGCCAAGCGCAGCCTTGGCCAGGCCGGGACCGATATCGGCAGCCACATCGTGAACGCTAACAGCTTCGGAAAAGACGCGATGAGAACCATCGGGGAGAGTAACAACAGGCATTGTCTGTCCTTCTATCAGTGGCGATCCCTACGAAAGACCGCGTGATTAACTGCCCGAAGGAGAGTCTGCCTTGCGGGCAGTGGCCCAGTCTATGGGCCAGAAAAAACCCGGCGCGATGCGCCGGGCAAGAATCTGGTAGACCCGAGCAGATTTGAACTGCTGACCTCTGCCATGTCAAGGCAGCGCTCTAACCAACTGAGCTACGGGTCTGGAGGCTTGCAGCGGGAGCACCCTGCTGCAGAGGACGCGAACTTTAGCACCCGTTTTCAGTGTTTTCAACAACTTAGTGAAACCCAAAACCAAAAAAATTCGCGCCAACCTCAGGGAGCTGACAGCCTCCAGTCGCGGCTATTGCGGCCCCTCTTTCAGGCGGGTGATTTCATCGCGCAACTTGGCCGCCTCCTCGAACTCCAGGTTCTTGGCGTGGTTATACATCTGCTCTTCCAGCGCCTCGACTTTCGCCCAGCGCTCCTTGTCGGATAGCGGCTCCGGCTGAGCCTTGTAAGCGCCCTGCCCCTCAGCCACCTTGCGCCGCCCCTTGACGGGAACCCCCGGGGCAATCGCGCCCTCCATGATATCCGCCACGCTCTTGCGAATACCCTTCGGGGTGATGCCGTGCTCCCGGTTGTGCTCCAGCTGTTTATCACGACGGCGCTGGGTTTCATCCAGCGCCCGGCGCATGGAGTTCGTCACCTTGTCAGCATAGAGGATCGCGCGCCCCTCCAGGTTACGGGCCGCCCGACCGATGGTCTGGATGAGCGAACGATCCGAGCGCAGGAAGCCCTCCTTGTCCGCATCGAAAATGGCAACCAGGGCCACCTCCGGCATATCCAGCCCCTCACGGAGGAGGTTGATGCCCACCAGCACATCGAACTCACCGATACGCAGGTCCCGGATGATTTCCACGCGCTCCACGGTGTCGATATCCGAATGCAGATAGCGAACCCTTACGCCGCTCTCGCTGAGGTACTCGGTGAGATCTTCGGCCATGCGCTTGGTGAGCACGGTAATAAGAACGCGCTGCTCGGCCTCGACACAGCGGTGAATTTCCGACAGACAGTCGTCCACCTGGGTGGAAGCGGGTCGCACTTCCACCACCGGGTCCACCAACCCTGTCGGGCGCACCACCTGCTCCACTACGGCTCCGGCATGCTCCTCTTCGTAAGGGCCCGGCGTGGCGGAAACAAAAATCGTCTGCGGCGCCAGCCTCTCCCACTCCTCAAACTTGAGCGGTCGGTTATCCAGAGCCGACGGCAGGCGGAAGCCGTATTCCACCAGTGTCTCCTTTCGCGAGCGGTCGCCGCGATACATGCCGCCGATCTGGGGCACAGTCACATGGCTCTCGTCGATAAAGAGCAACGCGTCGTGGGGAAAATAATCGAACAGCGTGGGGGGCGGCTGCCCGGCCCCGCGCCCGGACAGGTAACGGGAATAGTTCTCGACGCCGTTGCAGTAGCCCAGCTCCTGCATCATCTCCAGATCGTACTTGGTGCGCTGCTCCAGGCGCTGGGCCTCGACCAGCTTGTCGTTGTCACGCAACTGCTTGAGGCGCTCGCGCAACTCCTCCTTGATCTGGTCGATTGCGCTCACCACCGTCTCCCGCGGCGTCACGTAGTGCGACTTGGGGAAGATGGTAATGCGCGGTACTTTTCTCAGCACTTCCCCGGTCAGCGGGTCAAACAGGGTTAGTTCTTCGATCTCCTCGTCGAAGAGCGACACCCGCACCGCCTCCAGGTCGGAGTCCGCCGGGTAGATGTCGATCACGTCCCCGCGCACCCGATAGGTAGCGCGACGAAAATCCGTATCATTGCGGGTGTACTGCAGTTCCGCCAGGCGACGCAGGATGGTGCGCTGATCCACCAGATCGCCGCGATCCAGATGCAGCACCATTTTCAGGTACTTATCCGGATCGCCCAGACCGTAGATGGCGGAAACAGTGGCCACCACAATGACATCCCGCCGTTCAATCAGCGCCTTGGTGGCCGAGAGCCGCATTTGCTCGATATGCTCGTTGACCGAGGCATCCTTCTCGATGAAGGTATCGGACGAGGGAACGTAAGCTTCCGGCTGGTAGTAGTCGTAGTAAGAGACAAAGTACTCGACGGCGTTCTTGGGGAAGAACTCCTTGAACTCACCGTAAAGCTGGGCCGCCAGGGTCTTGTTGTGAGCCATCACGATCGCGGGCCGCTGCAGGCGCTCGACGATGTTGGCCATGGTGAAGGTTTTACCGGACCCGGTCACACCCAGCAGGGTCTGGTGGCTCAAACCATCCTCGACCCCCTCCACCAGCGCCTCGATTGCAGACGGCTGGTCGCCTGCCGGTTTGTACTTACTGGCCACCTTGAAAGGGCGCGACTCCATAAACTTCCACCGCTTGTGATCCTTGGGCAATCCGGGATTGTAGGCCCTGCCCTCGCCCCCCACAAATCACTGCGACCCCGGCGACCGTACCGTCCACGTTGAATTGGGCGCCTTTTTGATCAAGTCGGTCAAAAAAAGTAATGCCTGACAAATCAATAAGTTAAAGTGCAAAAAAGGGGTTGACGACCCCGGGGGCCGCCTATAATATACGCGCCATCTGAACGGCACGGCACACAAGCCCGCCGCTAAGAAATTCCGCCTTAGCTCAGTTGGTAGAGCAAATGACTGTTAATCATTGGGTCGCTGGTTCGAGCCCAGCAGGCGGAGCCAAATACGAAAGCCCCTAGCTAAAGCTAGGGGCTTTTTTGTTTGCGGTCCCACTGACCGGATAAAGCAAACACCTTCGACGGCACATCCAGTGTTCAGCCCAACGCCAACAATCTATGGTTGGTGAACGGAGAAACCAGATAGCAAAAAGGCCCCCCAACGAGAGCTGAGGGGCCTTTTTATTTGAGGGGGGGGATCAAACTGGAGCTCATCCTGTTTCGGTGTCCCGCGCTGTCGGCAGGCGCTCAACCTGGCCCGTGCGCGGCAGTGCTTTCGGCTGTCGCTGCTGAGCCCAGACTGCGTCCACCAAATGTTGCTTCGGCGCATAATCCTGGACCGCCTCCCGCAGAACCCGGTGCACCTCCTCACAGTCGTGCCTGACACAGGCCTCTCGCAGCTCACCAACCAGTACCTGCAACCGCTCGCTAGTGAGCCGCTCTTCCTCGGCTCGCATAATCATGGGGTGATCAGTGCCAGCAACACTGTCTCCCAGCAGCAACTCCTCATAGAGCTTTTCACCCGGGCGCAGACCCGTGACCTGGATCTCGATGTCCCCCTCAGGGTTCTCCTCGTCCCGGACCGTATGCCCCATAATCTGAATCAGGCGGCGGGCCAGGTCATAGATACGCACCGGCTCGCCCATGTCCAGCACAAACACCTCGCCATTGCGCCCCATACTGCCCGCCTGGAGCACCAGCTGGGCAGCCTCGGGAATAGTCATAAAGTAGCGGGTGACTTTGGGATGGGTGACAGTAACCGGCCCACCCGCATTAATCTGGTCCGTAAACAGCGGAATCACCGAGCCCGAGGAGCCCAGTACGTTGCCGAACCGCACCATACAGACCCGCGTGCGGCCAAAACGCCGACCGAAATCCTGGCAGATCAGCTCCGCAAAGCGCTTGGTCGCCCCCATGACATTGGTGGGGCGCACCGCCTTATCAGTGGAGATGAGCACAAATTGCTCCACCCCAAATGCCTCGGCCGCCTCCAGCACCGCCAGGGTACCGAGGATATTGTTCTCCGCTCCGAGGACGACATTCTGCTCAACGAGGGGCACGTGTTTATAGGCCGCGGCATGGTAAATGGTCTGGACCGAGAAGCTCTCGATAATCTCTGCCATCCGCGCGCGATCCCGCACATCACCCAGCAGCGTCGTCACAGGGACCTGCAATCCTTCGTCCTGCTGGATCTGGTAAAGCTCACGCTCGATCTGATAGATCGCATATTCGGAGGACTCCACCAGAACGAGGTGGACCGGCGCCCACTGGACAATCTGCCGACACAGCTCGGAACCAATGGAGCCGCCCGCACCCGTCACCAGTACGGTCTTGCCACTGATGGAGGACGCAACCAGCGATCTCTCCGGTTCCACCGGCGCCCGCCCCAAAACGTTTTCGTAAATCTGCGAAACATCGGCGGTGCCCCGCCCCGCTCCATCGACCAGCTCCTCCAGCCCCGGGATTACCTTGACCACCAGCCCTCTGTCGCGCAGCCCCTTGGTAATTTCCCGGCGCCGCCGCTTGGGCACAGCCGGCATGGCAAGGAGGATCTCGGAGATATCGCGCTCTGCGACGATATCGAGGATATCGCCCGGGTTGTAGACCAGCACGCCGTCAATCAGGGTGTTCTGCTTGGAGGCATTGTCGTCGAAGAAAGCTACCGGCTTGTAGACCTCCCCGTGCACCAGTGCTTTATACAGCTGCAGCCCCGCCGTGCCGGCTCCGTAGATGGCGACCCGGGTCTTGTGGATTTCCAGGGCCATCTGGTAATAGATCCGCACCAGCCAGCGGGACCCACCGACAGCAATCAGGGCAAAGCACCAGTAGATAACGGGGACCGAACGGGGAACACCCGCATAGGTAAGATAGGAAGCCACCGCCAGCACCACCGCGGACGCGGTCACACCCTGGAGCACAGCGACCAATGCCTGCTGCCCCATATAGCGAATGACGGTGCGATACAGGCCGAGGCGAAGGAAAATAAAACTGCTTGAGCCAAGAGTGAACGCGAGGCAGAGCAGCACCTCTCTCTCCATGAGCTGGGAGGTACTGTTCCACCGGATCGTCATCGCGGAGACGAAGGCAACAGTCAGCATCAGCAGGTCGAAACCCACCATCAGCGCCGGCTTGTAGTTTTTATGCACTGTGCGCATGACTCGCTTCACAGCCATCCCCCGTTTGGTTATCCCTCACTTCGCCCCCAGTAGCGAAGTTACTCCTCAATCAGGCCTTTTTCAGGCCAACCCTACTGCTACAGCAGACAGCGCCATCACTGACGCCAACCCCATCACTGTAAATTCCACCAACAAGGCACGACGCACCCCAAATCGCAGCGCAGCCCGCTGGTACCAGTGCTCCCGGTGGGCCTCCCACCAGCGCTGGCCACTCAACACCCGCCTCGCCAGAGTCACTGTTGCGTCCAGCCAGAAAGGCGAAAATGCAATGAGCGGCACCAGCAGGCCAAAAACCCCCTCCAGCCAGCCGTACAGACTGATAGCAAAAGCGGCCAGCCCAAGCGTCGTGGAACCAGCATCCCCCAGGAAGATGCGAGCAGGCGGCCAATTGTAACGCAGGAACACCAGTGCACAGACAACCAAAAGCGCACAGATTCCCGCCAACTCGCCATGACCGCGCCAAGCACTCACTAGACCGAGGGTCGCAAACCCGAAAACAGTCATGCTGCCGGCGAAACCGTCCATGCCATCCATAAAATTGTACAGGTTAATCACCCAGACCCCGCCGATCAGCAGGAATGGATACCACCACCAGCTCAGCGTCTCTGGAAGCGCAAGCAACAGAAGCGAAACCGAGAGCAAATGCACCGCAAATCGCACGCGGGCGGACACGCTGCGAAGATCATCCACGGCGGAAACAGCAATCAGCAGAAAAAAAGCCGCGGCAAGCGCCGGCACAAAGGCCAGCGGGCTGGCGGCCAGAGCGGCCGCCATGCCGGCAATCATTGCCCAGCCGCCGGTGCGCGGCACCGGCGCAGAGTGGAGGGAGCGGTGATTGGGCACATCCAGCGCGAATTCGAACAGCTTGGACAACAGCAACCCAATAGTGCCCAGACTCACCGCTGCCGCCAACACCATCGGCAGGCCCCAGTCGGCCAAGGGCAGCCCCTCTGTACCCGTCACACTCCACCTCGTAAATAATCGCTATAGCGCGCATGGGCCCGCCAATGCAGGGCCGCTCGAAGACGCGCTGCACTATAGAGCTCACACCGCTCTACCTCAAGAAGGCGGCGAGCAGCCGGCAAAGAAGCCAACGGACGCAGCGGGGAGAGCAACCAGCGCGTCAGCCTTCGACTTGTCCGGATTTGACGACCACTAAGGGCTGAGGCAATCGAGCCGACATCGTAAAAACGAGGCTCTGCAGCGATGTAAACCTGGCGATCACACAGAGAATTCCCTGCTACAGCCAGGATGGCCGCCACAAGATCGTCGATGTGCACCACCGTGCGTCTGCCGCTTGACGGCAACACGGTCAAACTGCGGCCCAATAACCGCAAGAGAGAATGTATTTTTCCAGCGCTGTTACTTGCCTGGACACCAGACTGGGCGTCACCGTAGACCACCGCCGGCCGAATCACGTTGACTCGGCATGTACCGCGCGTTGAGAGGATATGCTGCTCGGCACACCATTTGCTGTGACCATAGGCATCCGTCGCCGGCTGGCCAGTAGTTTCGCAGGCGATCACCCCGGCAGGAGGTGTCAGCGCCTTCACGCTGGAGAGATAAGTAAAGGAGTTGGCCGCGGCCGCTTCAGCCACACGCAAAATCGCCAGCGGGCACTCGCAATTTAACCTCTTTGCCAATTCCGGAGAACGCTCACAGCTTTTGCGGCTGGCGAGTCCCCCTGCGTAAACGACGTTATCTCCCGGGCGGAGGAGAGCGTCGAAGTCGGTGACTTCAGCCAAATCCACGGTGCGATGGTCACAGCCATCGGGCCCACTTTTGGCTCGGGAGACAGAAATGACGGTGTCCCCCTGAGCGACGAGCTGCTTGCAGAGGGCAGAACCAATATACCCAGTGCCGCCAAAAACCACCCATCGCGCCATTTGTCTTATACACCCTTCTGTACTTTGAAAGTTCCAGATCCAATATGCGGACACTAGCCGACCGCTCCGCCGGGAACTGCCGACTGTGTCCGCTTTACGCCCTACAGCTGAATCCGGGCGCGGTTCTTATCCAGGGTCGCCATACCGACCCCCTTCACCTCGAGCAGTTGCTCCACCGAGGAAAACGGTCCGTGCTCCTCGCGATACTGGACAATCTCCCTGGCGCGCACCTCGCCGACACCAACAAGCTTTTCCGCCAGCTCCTCGGCGGTGGCGCTATTCAGGTTGACGGTGACCGAGGCCATCTCGACATCCTTGGCCTGGCCATCCTCTGCGAAAGCGCCGGCGCCCGACAGGGCGAGGAAGAATGCGGTAACGATGGCGATCAGTGGTAAACGAAGGGCTTTCATAAGCTGACTCCCAATGACGTTGTGGTTCGTTATTGTGACGTCGGGACTGCTTCTACTTCCCCAAACGCGCCCACTCTACCAGCTTGACGCGACCGCTGGGGCGCCAATTGATTACACGCCATTACAGGTCAGATCAGCTTCCAAGCTCAGCTATGATTTTCTCCAGGGCCGCCACCGGGTCCGGGGCAGCGGTAATCGGACGGCCGATGACCAGGTAGGTGGATCCCCACTCCAGGGCCTGGGCCGGGGTAACGATCCGTCGCTGATCGTCCGCCGCCGATCCCTCAGGGCGAATCCCCGGTGTCACCAGGGCGAAGTCCTGGCCACACTCAGCGCGCAGGGTTTCAGCCTCCTGCGCGGAGCACACGACACCGTCCAGACCACTGGCCTTCGCCAGCGCTGCCAACGCCTGTACCTGCTCCCGCAGCGGTCGGGTAACGCCGGCCTCTGCCAGCTCCTCCGGTGCCGTGCTGGTCAGGACTGTCACCCCGATCAACAGTGGACGCTGATCGCCGAAGGGCTCAAGTGCCTCGCCAGCCGCCTTCATCATGCGCGAGCCCCCGCTGGCGTGTACGTTCACCATCCACACTCCCAGCTCAGCTGCCGCGCGCACCGCCGCGGCCACTGTGTTGGGGATATCATGAAACTTGAGATCCAGAAAAACTTCGAAACCTTTACTCACCAGTTGCCGCACGACGTCGGGGCCGGCAATCGTGAACAGTTCCTTGCCAACTTTCACCCGACAGAGCGCCGGATCCAGCTTTTCCGCCATCGCCAGGGCAGCTTCAGCGTTATCGTAATCCAGTGCAACGATGACCGGGGATGAGACTTTGTCTTGCAAGGAGATACCTCTCTGGTGCGGGATAAAGCAATTCAGTTGTGTCTGTGGGTAGCGATCACCGGTGCCTATTCGCCTTCGACACCTTTCACCGACCGCACAGTGTCCCAGCTCTTGCAGCTGGGACAGAGCCAGTGGAGCTGGTTGCCGGAGAAGCCGCAATTGCTGCAACGATAGTGGGGGCGACTGGCAATCAACTGGTCTACCAGGGTCTTCAGCAGCGAGAGATTCTCCCGCGCCCTGCCCTGGGTGCTATCGATATGCAGGTCGAGAAAGTGCCCGAGGCCACGTAATGACGGCCGCAGGGCCAGCTGTTTACCCATAAAAGCGGCAGCCTCTGCCTCACTGCGCTGCTGGTGGATGCGCTCGGTCAGAGCGATCAGCACGCTATTGGAAGGATGCTCGCGCAACAGGGCTTCAAGGTAAGTGTCCAGCCCCGCCTCATCCCCGACTGCCTCGTAGCTAGTAATCAGCAGATCCAGAATCTCGGGAATATAGTCCGGGTTCTGTTTGGGAATCCTCTGCAGGACTTTGATCGCCTCTTGTGGGCGACCGAGCTGGTACTCCAGCCTGCCCCATAGCAGGCAGGCCCGCACCGAGTTGCGGTCGTAACCCAGCGCCGAGTCGATATGCTTGCGGGCGCTGAGGTAGTCCTTGCCGGAAATTGCCTCCTCGGCCAGTTCACAGCAGAAGTGCGCCTGTACCGGCGCCCACTCAGAGGAGAGCCGCTTGAAGCGACGGCCGTGCAGGAGGTTCACTGCATGAATGGCCTTGGCCCATTCGCGCTCATCCCGGTAGACCTCGACCAGGTGCTCCAGACTGGTATTGCGCAGGTCCGATGATGTTTCCACCAGCTCCTGCAGCAACCGCTCTGCCCGATCCAGCCAGCCGGCGGCGATATAGTCCCGGGCCAGTTCCAGCTGGGCTTTTTGCTGGCTGGCCCGCGCCAGGCTGGGCCGCGCCAGCAGGTTCTGGTGCACACGTATCGCCTGATCGTGCTCGCCGCGCTTGCGCAGCAGGTTCCCCAGCGCAAGGTGCGTGTCAAAGGTAGCGCTGCTGACTTCCAGCGAATCGATAAACTTGTCGATGGCGTCACCGTGACGCTCATTGAGGAGATAGTTGAGCCCCTGGGCATAAGAACGTGCCAGCGACTGCTGCTGCTCGCTGCAGTCCGGCTTCTTTTTCTTGACACTCCTGCGCCCGAGCAACCACCCAATGGCAATGGCGGCAAGCAGGAAGAAGAAGAAAGTGAGATCGGCCAAGTTAGTCTCCGGAGACCTTGCGACGCACCGTGTAGAGTTCCTGTTCAGTGCGATGCAACTGGCGCTCCAGCCCTCGAGCCCGCCGGCGCTCGCCGTAGAAAGGCAGCAGACTGACAATAAAGCCGAGCAACACACCGACCAACAGCGCGCCGATCAACCAGAAGCCCACACTGCCCTCCGGCATGGCATGCCCGATAAAGCTGGGTGTGATCAGCTGAGGATTGTCCACCGCGAAGTAGACGCCAATGGCAATACAGAGAAGTGCCAGCACGCCGTAAAAAAGACGCAATAACCAGCGTAAGAAAGACAAGGTCGACCTCCACCTGCAGGAAGGAGTGATTCTCTCAGAACTTTAGCCCGGCCAAAACCTCTGGCAGGCCATCGGAGTCGTCGCCGTCGGGAGGCGGCGCATCATACCTCGGTTACCGTCTCGTCTTGCATGCTCCGGTTCACCCGGTCACGCAGTTCCTTACCCGGCTTGAAATGGGGCACATACTTGCCCGCCAGCTGCACCGCATCCCCGGTCTTGGGGTTGCGCCCGGTGCGCGGTGCCCGGTAATGCAGGGAAAAACTGCCAAAGCCGCGAATCTCGATGCGCTCCCCCTGGGAGAGGACATCGGACATGGAATCCAACATCACTTTGACGGCCAGCTCCACATCCTTCACTGGCAGCTGGTCCAGCCTCAACGCGATCCTTTCGATCAGTTCGGACTTGGTCATGCGCCCCGCAACCTTGTGTAAGTCATTGATTATTCTAGATTAGAGCGGCAATCATCTAATAGAAAGCCGGACTGGGCAACCCCGGTCCGGCTTTCGAATTACCCCAGACAATCAATCTGGGGCTTGTAACAACGAAAAACTATCAGTCCTTGTTGTTCATCTGGGCCTTGATCAGGTCACCGATAGTCGCCGGCTGAACCTGCTCAGCCTGCTTCTTGCTGTGATCCTTCATGGCCTGCTTCTCGTCTTCCTGATCTTTGGACTTGATGGACAGGCTGATCACGCGGTTCTTGCGATCCACGCTGGTGATCTTGGCCTCGACCTCTTCGCCTTCTTTCAGGACATTGCGAGCGTCTTCCACCTTGTCGCGGCTGATTTCGGATGCGCGCAGAACACCTTCCACTTCGTCCGCCAGGGTGATGACCGCCTGCTTGGCGTCAACTTCCTTGATGGTACCGGTTACGATGGTACCGCGGTCGTTGGTGGCCACGTAGTCAGTGAACGGATCGGACTCCAGCTGCTTGATACCCAGGGAGATACGCTCACGGTCGGAGTCGATGCCCAGGATAACGGTCTCGATCTCGTCGCCCTTCTTGAACTTGCGCACGGCTTCTTCGCCGGCTTCGTTCCAGGAGATGTCGGACAGGTGTACCAGACCATCGATGCTGCCGTCCAGACCGATGAAGATACCGAAATCGGTGATGGACTTGATCTTACCGGAGATCTTGTCGCCCTTGGCGTATTTACGCGCGAAGGCATCCCACGGGTTTTCCTGGCACTGCTTGATACCCAGGGAGATACGACGACGCTCTTCGTCGATATCCAGGATCATTACCTCGATCTCGTCGCCAACAGACACAACCTTGGACGGGTGGATGTTTTTGTTGGTCCAGTCCATCTCGGAAACGTGTACCAGACCTTCCACACCTTCTTCCAGCTCGGCGAAACAGCCGTAGTCGGTCAGGTTGGTGACAGTCGCCTTGACGCGGCTGTTCTCCGGGTAACGCTGCTTGATGGATACCCAGGGATCCTCGCCCAGCTGCTTCAGGCCCAAGGATACACGGCTGCGCTCGCGGTCGAACTTCAGGACTTTTACGTCGATCTCGTCGCCAACGTTCACGATCTCGCTCGGGTGCTTGATGCGCTTCCAAGCCATATCGGTGATGTGCAGCAGGCCGTCGATACCACCCAGATCTACGAATGCACCGTAGTCGGTCAGGTTCTTGACGATACCCTTGATGGTCATGCCTTCCTGGAGGCTGGCCAGCAGAGCTTCGCGCTCTTCGCTGTTGGCAGCTTCCATTACAGCGCGGCGGGATACGACCACGTTGTTGCGCTTGGCGTCCAGCTTGATGACCTTGAACTCGAGCTCTTTGCCTTCCAGGTGCGCGGTGTCGCGAACCGGACGTACATCAACCAGGGAGCCCGGCAGGAATGCGCGGATGTTGGCAACGTCGACTGTGAAGCCACCCTTGACCTTGCCGCTGATAACACCCTTGACCACTTCGTCGGCAGCGTGTGCTGCGTCGAGGATCTTCCAGGCTTCAGCGCGCTTGGCCTTCTCGCGGGACAGACGGGTTTCACCGAAACCGTCTTCAACTGCTTCCAGGGCTACCTGTACTTCGTCGCCCACTTGCAGGTTCACTTCCCCATTTTCATCCAGGAACTGGGAAGCGGGGATAACGCCTTCAGACTTCAGGCCCGCGTGAACGGTCACCCAGTCTTTGTCCACGTCGATTACCACACCGGTCACAATGGAACCGGGGGCCATCTCTACGCTTTTCAGGCTCTCTTCAAATAAATCAGCAAAGCTCTCGCTCATTACATTACCTATATATATGGACTCAAGCCGGTGGCAACGTTGAAGTGTAGTCAACCGCCAGCCCAAGCCCCACCGCGCTGCCAGTACGCGGGTCGGATTACAACAGCGGCCGGGCAATTCTGGCTGATCCCGGCCGCTGTCGTTAAAAGTCAGTTTGTATTGCGCCCGCTTCAGGCGCGGCCGATACGCTCACGTACCAGCTGCAAAACCGTGTGCAGGACCTCATCGATGCCAACACCGGTACTGTCCAGCTCCACCGCATCCGCGGCAGGTGCCAGAGGGGAGGTTTCGCGGTTCATATCCCGGGCGTCCCGGGCGCGGATGTCCTCCAGCAGGTCGCGGAGGCTAACAGAAACCCCTTTCTCCCGCAACTGGGCCTCCCGACGCCGGGCACGCTCCTCGGCGCTGGCGGTCAGGAAGACCTTGACCGGGGCGTCGGGGAAAACCGTGGTGCCCATATCGCGCCCGTCTGCCACCAGACCGGGAGACTGGCGGAAGTCACGCTGGCGCTGCAGAAGGGCCGCCCGCACGCCGGGCATGGCAGCCACTTTGGACGCCGCCATGCTGACCCGCTCCATGCGGATATCGTGACTCACATCGCGCCCCGCCAGTATCGCGGCCACTTCGCCGTCACGCAGCTCAAAACTGATATCGAGGTTGGCTGCAATCTCTGTCAGGGTCGCCTCATCGGTCAAATCAGCGCCCCGCTCCAGTGCCGCGAGTGCCGTCAGCCGATACAGGGCACCGGAATCCAGCAGAGCATAGTTCAGCCGGCCTGCCAGCAACCGGGCGATGGTGCCCTTGCCGGAGCCACTGGGACCATCGATGGTAATCACCGGCGGGCGGTCGCTCGTCTCACTCATAGTCAATCTTTTTGCCTCTATCCATTATTGCGTCTGCCCGAGCCGCTCTCTCCGGCCGCCTAGGCGACCTGTAGCTTCAGTCCAGCCCGCTTTGCCAGGTCGGCGAAATTGGGGAAGGAGGTCGCCACATTGGCGCAGTTCAGGATGCGAATGGTATCGCCTGCGCGCAGAGATGCCACCGCAAAGGACATGGCAATACGATGATCGCCGAGGCTGTCGACGGTGCCGCCGCCAAATACAGCGCCCTCGCCGGCACCATGAATGACGATTCCGTCCGCTGTGGGCTCCGCGTTGACACCCAGGATTTTCAGGCCGTCCGCCATCGCCTGGATCCGGTCACTTTCCTTGACCCGCAGTTCTTCCGCACCGGTAAGCACCGTTTCACCCTCGGCACAGGCCGCCGCCACAAAAATGGCCGGAAACTCATCGATTGCCAGTGGCACCTGATCTTCCGGTATCTGGATTCCCTTCAGCGGAGCGTAGCGCACCCGGATGTCCGCCACCGGTTCGCCGCCCACTTCGCGGCGATTATCCAGTTCAATATCCGCACCCATCTGGCGCAGGATGTTGATAGCGCCATCCCGGGTGGGGTTGATGCCCACATGCTCCAGAATCACATCGGAACCGGGCGCAATCGCTGCCGCGACCATAAAGAAAGTGGCCGAAGAAATATCCGCAGGCACATCAATTTTTGTCGCCCTCAGGCTACCGCCGCTGCGCAGACTCGCCCGGGCGCCATCCCGCTGTACTTCGTAGCCGAAGCCGGCCAGCATGCGCTCGGTGTGATCTCGGGTCGACGCGGGCTCCAGAGTGCTGGTCTCCCCCTCCGCATACAGCCCCGCAAGCAGGACACAGGACTTCACCTGGGCACTGGCCATTGGCAGTTCGTAATCAATCCCCTTGAGTGGCTGCCCGCCTTTGATCTGCAGCGGCGGCCGCCCTTCTGGCCCGGTCTCGATCACAGCACCCATTTGACGCAGCGGTGTCGCGACCCTGTTCATCGGGCGCTTGGAGAGCGACTCGTCTCCGGTGAGCGTCACATCGAACTCCTGGCCCGCCAGCAGTCCCGCCAGAAGCCGCATCGAGGTGCCTGAATTACCCACATACAGGGGCCCCGGAGGTGCCTGCAGGCCGTGCATGCCCACGCCGTGGATCACCACGCGGCCATCCACCGGCCCTTCAATCACCACTCCCATATCCCGGAATGCCTGCAGGGTAGCGAGCGCATCCTCTCCCTCGAGAAAGCCCTCCACCTCGGTAACACCCTCGGCCAGGGAGCCCAGCATGATGGAACGGTGAGACATGGACTTGTCTCCGGGGACCCGCAGCGTTCCGCTGACGGTGTCACCCGGTTGCGCGATAAAGGTAACTTCCTGGGCTTGCATGATTTCTGAGTACGCTTTTTTTGCCAATATTTTTGTAAAGTGATCCCGTGCCGCCTTGGCCCGGGTAAAGACACCCATCAGGTATTCGCCGTCGCCGCGGTCGATGGCGCTGCGCAGGGTATCGAGGTTGCCGCGGTAGAGGTCGATCGCCTCCAGGATCGCATCCCGGTTTGCCAGCATGATGTCACGCCACATAACCGGGTCGCTGGACGCGATCCGGGTGAAGTCGCGAAAACCTCCGGCGGCGTACCGAAAGATATTTTCGTTTTCAGAGTCGTGCGCCAGGGTATCCACCAGACCGTAGGCAATGACGTGCGGCAGGTGGCTGGTGGCAGCCAGCACCTCATCGTGCTCGCCCACCGGCATGTCCAGCACCTCGGCACCCACCGCCTGCCACATGGCGCGAACCCGCTGCAGATGGGCTTCTGCCGTATTGTCCAGCGGTGTGAGAATAATCCGATGATCCCGGTAGAGATCCTCCCGGGCCGCGGTGACACCGCTCTTTTCCGAGCCTGCAATCGGGTGGCCGGGGACGAGAAAGTCCGGCACTTCACCCCAGACCGCGCGGGCCGCTTCGACCACACTGCCCTTGACGCTGGCGCCATCCGTCACCGTCACTCCGGCGGGCAGTCGACCCTTCATCTCACCGAGCACCGACTCGACCGCCAGCGTCGGCACCGCGACGAAGATCACGTCGCCGGCTTCCAGCTCTGCCAGCACATCTTCCAGACTGGTGGTCGCCCGATTGCAGATTCCCAGTTCAACCGCCTGCTGCCCGGTTCCTTCACGGCGGGCCACACCGATGACCTCCCTGCAGCCCCCGGCAGCTTTCAACGCGACCCCCAGACTACCGCCGATCAGGCCAAGCCCGATCACCACCAGCCGGCCAATCAATGGTTCAGCCACTCAGAGCACCCCCCGAGGGTAGGAACCCAGTACTTTCATATCCGCGACACCCCCACCCACTTCCCTGAGGGCCTCGGCGATATTGGGCGTGTCCCGGTGGCCGACAAAATCAATGAAGAAGACATAGGTCCAGTTGCCGGACTGGGAGGGCCGCGTCTCCACCCGTGTCAGATCGATACCGTGACGACGGAAAGGCTCCAGCAGGTCGTGCAGCGCCCCCGGCTCATTGCGCATGGACACCATCAGGGAGGTTTTATCGTCGCCGCTCGGCGGCACGGCCTGGGAACCTATAATCAGGAAGCGAGTGGAGTTGTCAGGGCGATCCTCGATCTTTTCCGCCAGCACCTTCAGACCATATAAATCCGCCGCCATATCGCCGGCGATTGCAGCCGCGTTCCACTCACCCTTCACCCGCTTTGCCGCCTCAGCGTTGCTGGCCACTGCCACGCGCTCCACGTTCGGGTAGTGCGAGTCGAGCCATTTGCGGCACTGGGCCAAGCTCTGGGCGTGGGAATAAATCCGGGTAATGGCCTCGGGTCGGGTGACATCGGAAATCATCAGGTGGTGGTGGATGCGCAGCTCAACCTCGCCGCAGATCTGCAGATTCGAGTTCATGAAGTTATCGAGCGTGTGATTGATGACGCCCTCGGTGGAATTCTCCACCGGCACAACACCGTAATTGACCGCGCCGGCTTCTACCTCGCGAAACACCTCATCGATGGCCGCCAGTGGACGACTCTGGGCGGAGTTGCCGAAATGTTTCAGCGCGGCCTGCTGGGTGAAGGTTCCCTCCGGACCCAGGTAGGCCACTTTGACCGGCTCCTCCAGAGCCAGGCAGGCGGACATGATCTCGCGAAACAGGCGCGCCATTTCCTCATCGGTCAGCGGCCCCTCGTTGCGCTGCATCGCCCGGCGCAGCACCTGTGCTTCGCGCTCCGGGCGATAGTAAAGCGCATTCTGGCCATTCGCTTTTTTGACCTCGGCTACCTGGAGCGCACACTCCGCGCGCTCGCTGATCAGGCGAGCAATATCACCATCAATCTGATCGATGCGATCTCGAAGCTGCGCCAATTGCTGGTCGCTGTTTTCCTGTTGTTTAGACATCCTCTGCCTACTGCTCCCGGTCGGATAACTATCAAATTTTTAAATCGTTGTCAGGCAACCCGCTTCTCAAAATCTGCCATGAAAGCCACCAGGGCTTCGACGGCCTCAAGCGGAACCGCGTTATAGATGGAAGCGCGCATTCCGCCCACGGAGCGATGGCCCTTCAGGTTGAGCAGCCCCGCCTCCTCAGACTCTCGCAGGAACCGTGCATCCAGCTGCTCATCCGCCAGCACGAAGGGTACGTTCATGCGGGAGCGGCTGGCAGGGTCCACCGGACTGGAGAAGAAATCGCTGCGGTCGAGAAAATCGTACAACAGGCCCGACTTTTCCAGGCTGAGCTGGTACATGCTATCGACGCCGCCCTGGGCCTTGAGCCACTGGAATACCAGCCCGGAGAGGTACCAGGCGAACGTGGCCGGCGTGTTGTCCATGGAACCCGCCTCTGCGGCGATTTTCCAGTTCAGGCTGCGGGGAATATCCGGCATCGCCCGATCCAGAAGGTCCTCGCGCACGATCACCACGGCGATACCGGACGGGCCGATATTCTTCTGGGCGCCAGCATAGATCATGCCGAACTTCTCCACCGGAATTCGCTGCGAGAGGATATTCGACGACATATCCGCAACCAGCGGTGCCTTCACTTCGGGCACATAGTTAAACTCCACTCCACCGATCGTTTCATTGGGCGTGTAGTGGAAATAGGCAGAACTCCCGCTCTCCTGCCAGGCGTCTGCAGCCGGCGCATAGGAAAAATTGCGGTCTTCGCTGGACGCGACAATATTGACTTCACCGTAGCGACTCGCTTCCTTGATCGCCTTGCCAGCCCACTGGCCAGTGTGGATGTAGTCAGCGCGCTTGATCCCACCGCCAAACAGGTTCCAGGGGATCGCACTGAACTGTCCTGTGGCACCACCCTGCACGAACAGGACCTTGTAGTGATCGGGAATAGACAGCAGATCGCGAAAGTCCTGCTCAGCCCGCTCCGCCACCTCGGTAAACTCCGGTGAGCGATGGCTGACTTCCATCACCGAGCAACCGCGCCCTCCCCAATCCAGCAGCTCTTGCTGCGCCTGCAGCAACACCGGTTCGGGCAGCGCGGCTGGACCCGCACAGAAATTAAACTTACGCATAGACAAATTCCACAAATGAAAAGCTACTTGCCTGAGCAACGGGCAAGCTCACCGAACTTTGCAGCGATTGAACGAAGTCGAGATAAAACGACGCGCAACCGCCCGATTCACAAAAGGCCTGTCACACTGCCAGGCACGTTTTAATGCGGCACAGTCAAAAAAGGCCGCGAATATTCGCAGCCTTTCTCGTTACTAGGATAGTGAGCTCACTCGCCGCTGTCCTCTTCCGAATCCTCGTCGTCGCTCTCCTGGATACGGGCCAGCCCGACCAGATGCTCACCCTCCTTCAGGCGGATAACGCGAACACCTTGAGTGTTGCGGCCCAGAACGGAGACCTCATCGACCCGCGTACGCACCAGAGTGCCCTGATCGCTGATCAACATAATCTCCTCGCCCGGGTGTACCTGGCAGGCACCCACCAGCTCGCCGTTGCGCTCACTTTCGGCCATGGCGATTACACCCTGGTTGCCCCGGCCTTTGGTGGGGAAGTCCTCGAGACGGGTGCGCTTGCCGTAACCGTTCTCGGTGACGGTCATCACTGCACCGCCCTCCTCCGGGATAACCATGGCGATAACGTACTTGCCTTCCGGCATGCGGATACCGCGGACACCACGGGAAATACGCCCCATGGAACGCACGTTGCTCTCAGCGAAGCGTGCGGCCTTACCGCCACTGGTGAACAACACCACGTCACGTTGACCATCGGTAATCGCCGTAGCCACCAGCCGATCGCCCTCTTCCAGCTCAATCGCACGCAAACCGACACTGCGGGGCCGGGAGAAAGCCGTCAGCGGGGTTTTCTTCACCGTGCCGTTGGCGGTGGCAAAGAAAATAAAGTGATCCTCGTCATACTCGGAAACCGGCATCATGCTGCTGATGCGCTCATCTTCTTCCAGCGGCAGCATGTTGACCATCGGCCGCCCGCGCGACGCGCGACCGGCAGTCGGCACTTCATAGACCTTGAGCCAGTAGACCTTGCCCTTGTTCGAGAAACAGAGAATGGTGTCGTGGGAATTCGCGATCAGCAGATGCTCGACGAAATCCTCGTCCTTTACCTGGGTCGCGGACTTGCCCATACCGCCGCGGCGCTGGGCCTGGTAATCCGTCAGTGGCTGGCTCTTCGCATAGCCACCGTGGGAGATGGTCACCACTTTGTCTTCCGGGGTGATCAGGTCCTCCACAGTCAGATCCTGGCGGGAGGCCACGATATCAGTGCGACGTTCGTCACCAAACTCTTTAGTGAGTACTTCCAGCTCTTCCCGAATCACTTCCATCAGGCGCTCGAAGCTGCCAAGGATGTGCAGGTACTCGGCAATCTGCTCCAGGCGCTCGCTGTATTCGCCCAGCAGCTTGTCGTGCTCCATGCCGGTCAGGCGGTGCAGTCGCAACTCCAGGATGGCCTGGGCCTGTGCCGGGGAAAGGTAATAGGAACCATCGCGCATGCCGAATTCTTCCGGCAGGTCGTCCGGACGACAAGCGTCGGCGCCGGCACGCTCCAAGAACTGCTGCACCTCGCCAACCGCCCAGCCCTTGGACAACAGGGCCTCGCGGGCATCTGCCGGCGTGGCCGAGGCCTTGATCATCTCGATCACCGGGTCGATATTGGCAATGGCGATCGCCAGGCCTTCGAGGATATGCCCCCGCTCCCGCGCCTTGCGCAGCAGGTAGACCGTACGGCGTGTCACCACTTCCTGGCGGTGACGGATGAAGTGCTCCAGAAGCTCCTTGAGGTTGAGCACCTTGGGCTGGCCGTCGACCAGCGCCACCATATTGATGCCAAACACGCTTTCCAGCTGGGTCTGGGAATAGAGGTTATTCAGGACCACATCACCCAGCTCGCCACGCTTGAGCTCGATCACCACGCGCAGGCCGTCCTTGTCGGACTCGTCGCGCAGCTCGGAGATACCCTCGATCTTCTTCTCTTTTACCAGCTCGGCGATACGCTCGATCAGGCGCGCTTTGTTCAGCTGGTACGGGATCTCGTGAATGATGATGGTCTCGCGATTGGTCTTGTCGTCGCGAACCACCTCGGCCTTAGCGCGCACATAGATGCGTCCGCGACCGGTGCGGTAGGCCATCAGGATACCGGCGCGGCCATTGATGATGGCGCCGGTGGGGAAGTCCGGCCCCGGGACATGCTCCATCAGGTCATCGACGCTGAGCTCCGGGTTTTCGATCAGCGCCAGGCAGGCGTTGACCACTTCGCCCATGTTGTGGGGCGGAATATTGGTCGCCATACCGACGGCAATACCGGAAGAACCATTCACCAGCAGGTTGGGCACCCGCGACGGCAATACTTCCGGCATCTGCTCGGAGCCGTCGTAGTTGTCGATGAAGTTGACGGTTTCCTTGTCGAGATCGGACAGCAGCTCGTGGGCCAGCTTGTCCATGCGGATCTCGGTGTAACGCATCGCCGCCGGGCTGTCGCCGTCGATGGAACCGAAGTTGCCCTGGCCGTCTACCAGCGTATAACGCATGGAGAATGGCTGGGCCATACGGACAATGGTGTCATACACGGCGGAATCGCCATGCGGGTGGTACTTACCGATCACATCGCCAACGACACGAGCCGACTTCTTGTACGGCTTGTTCCAGTCGTTCTTCAGCTCGTTCATGGCGAAGAGCACGCGCCGGTGCACCGGCTTGAGACCGTCCCGCACATCGGGCAACGCCCGGCCGACGATCACGCTCATGGCGTAATCTAGATAGGACTGCTTCAGCTCTTCTTCGATATTGATCGGAGAAATTTCTTTGGCTAACTCGGCCATATGTTCCGGCATTCCTTGAGAATCGTTATTACCGCCGAACCGAACCGGCTATGACGGTTACTGCACCGCCCGTGCGGCCCCCACACCCGCTCAGCCTAATGGCTTGCGCTACCGGCCGAACCCCGGGATTCGATCAAGCGCGCAATGTTACCATACTTGGCGCCGGGGAGGACGCCCAGAGGTCGACTTGTTCCTTCCCGGGCACGCCGCTAAAGTCGACCGCCCGAGAACGGACACTGAGCGCACTATGCCCGCACCCGAGCAACCCCCTTACGTGGACACCCTGATCCACGCCCGCTGGATTATTCCCGTCGTTCCCGCCGACAAGGTGTACGAAAATTGTGCACTGGCAATCAGGGATGGACGCATTCAGGCAATTCTGCCGTCGGCAGAGGCAGCCCGGCGCTATCGGGCCGGCGAAACCGTGCAACTGGATCACCACGTCCTTATCCCCGGCCTGATCAATACCCATACTCACGCCGCCATGACACTGCTGCGAGGCTACGCCGACGACCGGCCATTGATGGAATGGCTGCAGCAGCATATCTGGCCGGCGGAGCAGAAATGGGTGAACCCGGCCTTTGTGGCAGACGGCAGCCGGCTCGCCGTGGCAGAAATGCTCCGCTCCGGAACCACGACCTTTTCCGACCAGTACTTTTTCCCCGAGGCCACCGCACTGGTGGCCCGGGAGACCGGTATGCGGGCCCAGATCGCCTTCCCTGTCATCGACGCGCCAACCCCCTGGAGTCGCAATGGTGAGGATGCCCTGCAGAAGGGCCTGGCACTTCGGGACGACTACCGCGCCCATGAGCGCATCGACGTGGTGTTCGCCCCCCACGCCCCCTATACGGTGGGAGATGAAACGCTGGAGAAAATTGCTGTCTATGCCGCCGAGGCACAGATCCCGGTGCAAATGCACCTGCACGAGACGGCGGCGGAAGTTGAGCGGGCAGTTGATGAGCACGGCGAGCGCCCGACCGAGCGCCTCTATCGGCTGGGCCTCCTCTCGCCGCAAACGCTCTGCGTGCATATGACCGCGGTCGAGGATCGAGATGTGGCATTGCTGCGGGAAAGTGGCGCCCACGTGGCCCACTGCCCGCGGTCCAACCTCAAGCTCGCCTCGGGGTTCTGCCCTGCAAGCGATCTGCTGGACGCAGGAATCAATGTCGCCCTCGGCACCGACGGCGCCGCCAGCAATAACGGCCTCGACTTATTTGCCGAAGCCAACACGGCAGCCCTGCTCGCCAAGGCCGTCAGCGGACGCGCCGACGCCCTGCCCGCCCGGCAGGCACTGGCCATGGCCACCATCCATGGCGCGCGGGCCCTGGGCATCGAAGATCGCACCGGCAGCCTGGAACCCGGCAAATACGCGGACCTGGCCGCCGTCGACCTGGGCGGACTGGAGCAACAGCCGCTGCACGACCCCATCTCTCAACTGGTCTACACCGGCAGCGGCCACCTGGTTACCGATGTGTGGGTCGCCGGCCGGCAACTGCTGGACCAGCGCCAGCTCACCACGCTCAACGAGGCAGAGCTGGTACAACGGGCGCAGGACTGGCGTGCTAGAATCGCCGGCCTGTCGACCTGAGCGCTTTACAGGCAAACACGTCGACCAGAGGGGCCGGGATGTCCTTCGCAACTGCGCTTCCCGGCCTTGAGCAACCACCAAGGGGCAAACGGACATCCCATGAGCAACGTAGATCCGGCCGAAATCGCCAAGTTTGAACAACTCGCCAGCCGCTGGTGGGACCGTGCGGGCGAGTTCAAGCCGCTGCACGATATCAATCCGCTGCGCGCCAACTATATCGACCAGCGGGCACCGGTTGCCGGCAAGAAGCTGCTGGACGTGGGCTGTGGTGGCGGCATCCTCACCGAAGCCATGGCCCAGCGAGGCGCCGAGGTCTCCGGTATTGATATGGGCGAGGCACCCCTCAATGTGGCAAAACTCCACGCGCTGGAGAGCGAGCTGCAGATCAACTACCGGCAGGTGTCCGTCGAGGACCTGGCAGAGGAGCAACCGGCCAGCTTCGATATCGTCACCTGCCTCGAGATGCTGGAACATGTGCCAGACCCGGCTTCTGTCATCCGCGCCTGCGCGGCGCTGGTCAAACCCGGCGGGCAGCTGTTTTTCTCTACCATCAACCGCACGCCCAAAAGTTGGCTGTTTGCCGTGGTCGGCGCGGAGTATGTACTGCGTTTACTGCCCAAGGGCACCCACGAATACAGCAAATTCATCCGCCCCTCAGAGATGGGCGCCTGGATCCGGGCCGCGGGGCTGGAAACGCGGGATATTACCGGGATGACCTACAATCCGCTCACCCGCACCTACAAACTGGACCCCCGGGATGTGGACGTTAACTACCTGGTGCACGCCACCAAGGCGCCCTGATCCGACGGAAGTAGCATGAAAGCAGTTTTATTCGATCTCGATGGCACTCTGTTCGATACCGCCCCCGACTTTATCGTGGTGCTGAACCAGTTGCGCCACCAGGAACAACTGCCACCCCTGCCGGGGGAGGCCATCCGCGCCGTGGTCTCCAATGGCGCCCGGGCCATGGTCAAGCTGGCCTTTGGCCGCGACGAGGATGACCCGGTGTTTGAAGGCCTGCGCCAGCGGTTCCTGGATCTCTATCTCGCCCACCTGGCAGAGCACACCGTGCCATTCCCCGGTATCGAGGACCTGCTCAAGAAGCTGGCCGCACACGATATCGCCTGGGGTGTCGTGACCAACAAGCCCGCCGCCTACACGATTCCACTAATGCAGGCTTTCTCCCATTTTCCCAAGCCCGGCGCCATCGTCTGCCCCGATGATGTCACCAACCGCAAGCCCCACCCGGAGCCGATTTATCTCGCCTGCTCGCATATCGGTTGCACACCGGAACAGGCGGTTTATGTGGGCGATCACGAGCGGGATATCGAAGCAGGCAAGGCCGCGGGCATGCCAACCATTGCCTGCAGCTACGGTTATATCGATGCCGGTGACAGCGCCGCCAACTGGAATGCAGATCACCTGGTCGACCGTGCTGAACAGATCTGGCCCCTGCTCCAAGAGCACTACATGGCTGACAACTGAAGCCGCGCCGGGCACGACATCACCCCAAGCGCCCCATGAACGGAACAACGAAGCAAAAGGAACCCCATGTCTGAGACCATCGGTAACTACACCCCTGCCCCAGACCTCCTGAAGGACAAGGTCATTCTCGTGACCGGAGCCGGCGATGGTATCGGCCGGATTGCCGCCAGGACATTTGCCGCCCATGGGGCCACGGTGATACTGCTCGGGCGCACCACCGCAAAGCTCGAGGCGGTTTACGACGAAATTGAGCAAGCGGGGGGGCCGCAGCCGGCGATTTTTCCGATGGATCTGAACGAGGCACAGATCGAGACCTTCGAGCACTTTGCCGAGGCAGTGGATCAGGAGTTCGGCCGGCTCGACGGCCTGCTGCATAACGCCGGTGTTCTCGGTCAGCGCACCCCCATCGCCAATTACCATTTCGCCACCTGGGAACAGGTGATGCGGGTTAACGTCAACGCCGCTTTCGGCCTGACGAAAACACTCCTGCCTCTGCTCGAGAAGTCCGAAGCGGGCTCTGTCGTGTTTACCGGGTCCGGTGTCGGCCTGAAGGGACGCGCCTTCTGGGGCGCATATGCGGTCTCGAAGTTCGCTACCGAGGGACTGATGCAGGTACTGGCGGACGAACTGGATGGCGTTTCCAATACCCGCGTCAACAGCATCAACCCGGGCGCCACCCGCACCAATATGCGCGCCGCCGCCTATCCCGCCGAGGATCCGCGGACGGTCACCAGCGCGGAAGATATCATGCCCACCTACCTCTACCTCATGGGCGATGATAGCCGCGGGGTCAGTGGCAAGCAGTTCAACGCACAGGGCTGAGCATCCCCTGCCGGCTCAGTCGCGGATTTCTGTGCGCCACGGCGGGTGGAGGCGATCCTCCCCCGCCCAGTAGAGTTTTACCTTGTTTCCACTAGGATCGAACAGCACCGCTTCCCGCCAGCGCCAGCGCATATCCTGCGGCAGCTGGGCAAACTCCACGCCCCGATGCTGCAGCTCCTCAACCAGCGTATCCAGCGCCTCGAGCTCAAAATAAATCACCGCACCATTGTGGAACTTCTCATCACTCAGTTGCAGTGAGAACGTGGCCCCGCCGTCTGTACTCTCAAAGCGGGCGTAGTGAGGCGTGTCCACGATCTGGACGAAACCCAGCCGCCGGTAAAAGGCCGCGGCCTCTGCCATATCGCGGACCGGCAGGGTGACCTGATTCAGGTTCATGCGGCGCTCTCCCGGTAAGCTATTCTGGCTGCCCAGATTACAGGCAAAAAAATACCCGGGCGCTGCCCGGGTATCTGATCACTCCCGGAGGCATTACTCCTCGCTGTGATCAATGGCCTCTTCTACCTCGTCGGCAACCTCTTCAGCCACTTCTTCAGATTCAGCGGCCACAGTGTCCATTGCCTCTTCGGCAGAGTCTGCAACCTCTTCCGCCATGTCTTCGGCGGACTCCATCATGTGCTCGGGGGCATCGGCGAAGACATCACCCTCGGTCGGCATCATCTCGCTGTCTTTGGCTGCGACAACCGCTTCCTCAGCCGCTTCCTCTACCGCAGCGCCAGCTTCCTCTACGGCGGACTGGACCTCACTGGCAATCTCAGCCTCGCTGCCCGCAGGTTCCATATTCTGGTAGTACAGGTAACCACCGACTGCGGCAATCACGATTGCGGGAATAATGATTTTTTTCATTTTCCAACCCCTGAAAGTGTGAATTTATGGTTATAAGAGTCGAGTATTGTTCCATGGTGACAGGGTTCAAAAACGTGACTACCCGCACGTTTTTATTTGTCCGCCGGACAACCCTGAGGCAAAATTATGCGAAAACCATCAGGTCAACTGTCAATATGCGATTAACTCTCTTTCTTTCCCTGTTCGTACTGGCTTGCGGCGCCAGTGCGGACTCGCTAACAAACCAGATGCGAGGCTGCGCATCGATCAAGTCCGATAATGAGCGGCTCGCCTGCTACGACGCCTTGAGCAAGAGTCTCGACGCCCGCGCGGAGGACATTTTTGGCCAGGAACAGAAGCGCATCGTAGAAGAGGCACCGGAGCAAATCACAGCACAGGTGAAGGCGATCCAGAAAGGCGCTTACGGCAAGGCCATCATCGTTCTGGACAACGGCCAGGTCTGGCGCCAGAACGACAGCGGCAGGATCTTGTGGGATGCCGGTGACAGTGTCGTGGTGGAACGCGGCCTGTTCGGCTCTTTCTTCATGAAATCCACTGGAGGGGGGCGTAAGATCCGGGTTAAGCGCGAACGCTGACCCGGTCGTTCGCTGCATTGCGGCTTACTCCCGACTGTAAGCCCGCACTATGCTGGACACCACAGCTGCATCAGCCGTCAGGAGGTTCGCACTGTGGTTTCCAGTTTACTTCGCCTTCGTCACCCCCCCTGCCTTTATCGCCAACTGGTCCTGGGCCTTCCCCTGAGCCTGGCAATGTTCATGGGCCTGTTTTCCAGCCACCTGGTGGCGGAGCAGGTACTCCCGCTCTCTGCGGCTTCGGACATTCACTGGCGGGTGTACCGCAGCGGGCCCATGGCCCACCTGGGACACAACCATGTGATTCGCGCGACAAATATTCGCGGCAGCGTCACACTTCGTGACGCAACCCAATTGTCCGAATTTACATTGGAGATTCCACTGCAGCGCCTCGAGGTTGACCCACCCGCACTGCGGCGCCGCTACGGACGCGAGTTCTCGTCACAGCTGAGCAGCGAGGATATTGCCGGGACCCGTGCCAATATGCTCGGAGAGCGCCAGCTGCAGGCTTCCCGGTTTCCGACCATCCGCCTTACCGGAAAGGCCAGGCTGAGCGATGTCTCTGCCGCCCAGAAAGTCCTGATCGCCGCGAGGCTTCACCTGCGGGGGCGGATCATTCCGCTGAGGTTGCCCGCAACCGTTACCGTCAGCAGTGGCAGCGTGCGCGCCAGCGGCAGCTTTAGCCTCTCTCACGCACAGCTGGGCCTAGAGCCGTTCAGTGTTGCTCTGGGAGCCCTGCGGGTCGGCGAGCGGATCGACTTCAGTTTCGATATTCGCACCAGGTGACCAAATTCGGGCCTGTATTCGGGGGCGCCCCATCACCCTTTTGCATCAATCTGGAAACATGAGCTCCCCGGCGGCAAATTCGAGCACAGGGTCCTCCCCCGGTACCCCTCAGTGAAAACCTGTCGGTCAGCATTTGCCCGGCGCGAATTTCTACCTTCACCTATAGTCAAAAGGAAAGAGACGCCAAGCACAGGGGCAGCCGTGTGCATGGCGATGATGTACTCAACAGAAGGTGTATTCAGTTGTCCCGAGAAAACACTTACTCAAGGGATGAAGCATGGCTGAAGGACACAGACGAACTGGTCTCCGGAACCGGGCCCGACAAGGCGCTCAATAACGGTTCTACGGAGACTGAACAGACACAGGAGCCGGCGGAACGGGCTGGCGAATCCGGCAGCACGCCAATGCAGAGTTATCTCAAGCATCTGTACCGGCTGGATCTGCTCACACCAGAGGAGGAACACACCACAACCTGCCTGCTGCGGGAACTGGAAGACAAAATCATCGCGCTGCTGCAAAAACGCGGTATTGAGCTGGTGGACTTGCGCAGCGAGGGCGTCGAGCAACGAGGCAGCACCGGTGCCTACGACCACGGCCTGATCATCGCCCAGGCTGAGAACCTGCTGGAGAAAGGCAAGGTTTCACAACGGGATCGCACGGCCTTGCGCAGCTTACTTCGCCGGTTTCAGCAACAGCGCAAGAAGCTCATCCAGTGCAACCTGCGCCTGGTGATTGCCATCGCCAAGCGATTTCGCAATCCGGCTGTGCCCTTTATCGATCTGATCCAGGAGGGCAATGTCGGCTTGATGAAAGCGATCGAGCGCTTCAAGCCACAGATGGGCTACCGGTTTTCCACTTACGCCTATTGGTGGATACAACAGGAAATCCAATTGGCCCTGCGCCGCAATGACGACATCGTGCGCCAACCGGCGAATGTGCAGGACGACCTGCGGGCGATTTATCGCGCCATCAGCGAGTTACGCGCCAGGGGCGCTACAGCTACCGATGAACACATTGCCGTTCAGGCCGGTCTGGACCTGGAGCGGGTGCAGAGCCTGCTGAAGCTGCCCGGCCCTACCGGTTCTCTCGACGATCCGGTGGCGGAAGACCAGAGCAGCACCAAGCTGGACTACGCGCCCGCGGACGAGATTTATAACACCGATGAACTGGTGACCAATCAGGAGCTGGCCCAGCGGCTGCGCGAGGCTGTCGACCGGCTACCCCCGCGACAGCGCACCGTGCTCAACCTGCGTTACGGACTGATGTCTGATCGCGACTGCTCATTCCGGGTCATTGGGGAGCAGCTGGGCCTCAGCCAGGAGCGAGCCCGCCAGCTGCATTCCGATGCCATCCGACAACTGCGGCGGCAGTGGCGCTGATGCGCCCTGCCCCGCTCCCTGCCGAAACCTGAATGCCAGAACTCATGGCTTGCCAAGTGCGCGCAAGCAGCTAGGCTGTTATTTGCTCTCTGCGCAACAACCGATAACAACCTGCACAGCCCATCATGCGACTGCTATCCATCCTGTTTTTTTGCCTATTGGTTACAGCCCCGGATGCCCGTGGGGAACAGGAAGTGATATTCAGTGCAGGCAAGGGCCTGGGAGACGCACTGATCCAGCAAGACTCCATTTCCAGTGCAGAAATGGCCGGCATCAATTACGCAATCAACTTCGCTGAATTCCCGCTGACATCCGGTCTCTGGCAGTGGTGGGCCCAGGGCAGCTACTCACACCTGCGCCTGGATCACCTCGGCGAGCGGCAGGAGCAGAATGTAGTTGAACTCAAGCCGGTGCTGCGCTGGTATCCCAAGCCGAGGGCGGAGGGCCTGTTCGGTGAAGCCGGCGTCGGTGCCGCCTATTTGAGCGAAAAGAACTTTGGCGATATCGAACTCACGACCCACGGCAACTTCGCGCTGCATTTTGCGGCGGGCTATCGCCTGCAGAACGGGGCCGTTGCCACGGTGCGCTACAGCCACTTCTCCAACGCCTACACCAATACCCCCAACCCAGGTTTTGATTTCGCCTCGCTAAACTGGCACTTCAACTTCTAACGGTCTGTCACCAAACAGTCATCCCCCATTCAAACAGCTGTCATCGCATATTGGGACCATCAGCCCATAAAAAAGCGCGCCAAAGCGGCCGCAATAATCCCGGCAATAGAAGAAAAACCGCCGGGCATGGAACTGACCCAATGATCGATAAAATTTGTCATCTCATCGCCAGCCGTGAGCACGACGGCCTCGCTCGTCATGTCGCCGAGCTGTCTCGCTGGCAGGTGCGCAACACCGGGGCAGAGATCGCTGTCATTGCCCATCCGCGCTACCGGGAAAGCCTGGATCCCTCGGTGCGTTTCCTGGCTCTCAATACGGATCGCAACCGCCACCATCCCAACCTGGCCTGGCGGCTGACGAGCCACCTCAGGAGCGGCGGATTTCAGATCGCCCACGGCCACGGCAGCAAATCTGCCCAGCTGCTCGCAGCTGTACAGAAGTACTCCAGTGCCCGACAGGTGATCACCCGGCACAATTTGCGCCATCCTCGGGACAAGCTCTCCAGCGCTTTCGATGCCAGAATTGCCGTCAGTCACTCGGTGGTGGAGAACTCCCGCCTCGACTGGAACGTGATTCCCAATGGCGCAACTGCCAGCGCCCCCCTCAGCCCCGCAGGGACCCTGCGACGACAAGCGCCGCAACTGCTGTTCTCAGGCCGACTGGTAAAACTCTGCGGACTCGACCACCTTCTGAACGCGCTCCCGGGCCTCCCCGAGGCAGAACTCACCGTTGCCGGCGACGGTCCCGAGGGCAATGCCCTGAAACGGCTGGCCAGCGATCTGGGGCTGGCGCAGCGGGTGCAATTTATCGGCGACGGCCAATCGACCGCCCGGCTGCTTTCGGAGACGGACCTGCTGGTGATAACCAGCTGCGCGGGCAATCCCCCCTTCGACTGGATTGAGGCCCTGCTACACCGCTGCCCGGTAATCACACCCAACACTGGCGACGCAGACCGGTACATTCCCCCGCAATTCATCCTGGACAATGTGCACCCCCTTAGCCTCGAACAGAAGCTACAGCAGGCCCTGAGCAACCTAGGGCTGCTGCAAAGCCAGTTCACAGGGAGCTTCGAGCGGGCTGGCGACCAGCTGACACTGGATGCGATGGGGCGTGCGACCTGGGAGGTCTACACGCGAGTCGTGAGGGAGGGGTCGAGAAAACACGCGAGTGAAAAACCAGGGTGACAACTTATTGAACAACCTCTCTGGCGGCCCCCGGAGACGACACACCTTCAGGACACGCCGCAGGTCAGGCCCGCGCGTAAAGCGACAGCACCTGCTGCGACATATCCTCCAGGCTCAGCCCCCTGGAATCGACCTGGGCGGGGCCATCGAGCACGTCGACTGTTGCCTGCAAAAGTCCTTCCCTGTCCCCGGCATCCACCAGGCCGCGGGGGAAATATCGCTGCAGCAACTCCGCGACTCCTCCCAGCCGGTAGGCGATAACCGGGCAGTGCATCGCCAGGGCCTCAGCCACGATTCGACCATAAGCCAGCGGCTTCTCGTTAAGGCAGTAGGTAATCCGGGCGCTGGCATAGAGCTCCCGCATATCGCGTCGCGGCCCCATAAAGAGCACCTTGTCGCTGAGCCCCAGCTCAAGTGCGAGGCGCTCCAGCTTGCGCGCGTACCTGGCGCCTCCCGCTGGCACTTCCCCCACAATCAGGCCAAACGTATCGCCCCGCTCCCGGCCCAGTGCAGAGAGCATCTCCAGAAACTGCTGGTGTCCATTACCCGGGGCCAGCGGTGCGGGCATCAGCAGCCAGTTGCGCCCCTCCAGCTGTGGGAAATCATTGAGCAGCCGCTGGTGCCAGTGTCCGGATACCGGCGCGTTCCGATCGAGCTCGCGGGTGTTGATGCCGCCGGTCACGATTTCCGGCGGTGCTGCCAGTTTCTTACTGAAATTCCGCCGCAACTGTTCTGCGACAAATTCGGAGACCGCTATCACCTGCTGGCCGGCAGCCATAATACTGTTGAAAAAGCCACCGCCATACACCCGGTGCGCCGAGGTGATAAATCTCGGACGCCGCGTCTCAGGCAGCCCCCGGATTGCCAACCAGAGTAACCAGGCGGGTAGCGGTGCACGGGCATGCACCACGTCTATGTTCTGGTCGACAAGCAGCCGGCGCAATGGGCGCACCAGCCTGAGCGACCAGATACTGCGGCGATCCATTGGCATGTCCAGGTGCTGGGAGCCCCTTACCACCAGGCGATCCTTTAATTCCCCACCGGCAGAGACAACCATTGATTCATGGCCCAGGCGCACCAGCTCCTGGCCCAACCCGAGGGCAGCGCGCCCCTCTGGCGAATCGTCTATTCGCGGAACCGCCTGTAAAACCCGCATGATACTGTTCAACCTTTGTACTTATTATTTACGGACAACCTGCGGGGCATATTCTGCGTCAACTAGCAAAATTTGCCGAGTGATGCGCCACATTTTCACAATGTCGCATTCCAGGGGTTTATTTACACTCGCTGTCACCGCCTGTCCACCGTTAAGATGGGTGTCTGGACTTGACCCAAATAACAGCAGGAAGCCTCAACATGATCCACTCTCGAATAGACCTCTGCTCGCCCCACAGAAAACTCTTCACGGCGTATACCCTGTTACTGCTCCTGCTCTTTTCCGGTGCGGCACAAACTGCGGAGGATCGGGGCCTTTTCTGGATGGCAGAAAAGGATGGGCAGCGAATCTACCTGCTCGGTTCAGTACATCTGGCGACGCCAGACTTCTATCCACTGCGTGGTGACATCCTCCAGGCTTACGAGCAGAGTGAGGCACTTGCAGTGGAAGCGGACATTTTACAAGCCGAACAGAATCCTGCCCTTCAGCAACAGATCATGCAGCAGTCACTGTACACCGACGGAAGGAGCCTGCGCGATGAGCTGTCCCCGGAAACCTATCAGCAATTGCAGGCCTGGCTCAGCAGCCGCCAAGTGCCAGAGGCCATGTTCGTCCGCCAGCGCCCTGCCATTGCCATGATCACCCTCAGCATGGTGGAGCTGCAGGCCCGCGGCCTGAATCCACAGCTGGGTATCGACCGCCACTTTCTGCAAAAAGCGCACCGGCAGGGCGATAAAAAAGTACTCGAACTCGAGGGGGTGATGGAACAGCTCGCTCTCTTGAATAACCTGGAAAATCCCGACCTCCTGCTACAACAGACCCTGCAACAGCTGGAGGAGATCGACACCGTAATTCCCGGCATGATGTCGGCCTGGAAAAGTGGCGATGCGGAAGCCATGCATCGCCTCATCATTGCCGATGAACTCGAGGAAAACCCGGAATTTTCCTCGTTGTTTGAAGTCATGTTTTTTAAACGAAACCGTCATATGGCAGCTGGAATTGCCGAGGCCAGCAAATTGCATGACACCCTCTTTGTCATTGTTGGAGCGGGACATCTGGTCGGGGAAAAAAGCGTGCTCAAGGAGCTGGAAAAACGCCATTTTCGCATTACCGAGATCTAGTCACTGCTAGACTGCCAATATCCTGCAGGAAGCGGGATATTTGCTCCGGTTGATACAGGGAGGTTTTTGTGAACATCGCTACTCCGGCCAGCGTGCTTCTTGCCGCCGCCATCAGCGCATCCAGCTGGGGAGATGAGGCCAAGACCAAAGGCCGTCTCGAGATTGTCTCTGACGACGGCAATTTCTCCGCCGAACTCGGTGGCCGCATCCATTTTGATACCTACCTGTTCGATCCCGATATCGAAGACCCGGTCAGCGCCACCGAATTCCGGCGCGCGCGGATCACTCTCGAGGGAGAGGCCTACACCTTCCAGTACAAGCTGGAACAGGAGTTCACGTCCGGCGATACCCGGGCAGGATTTCGCGAGGTCTGGATTGGACATGATTTCTATGGGGGCACAATCCGGGTCGGCCACTTCAAGCCGTTCCGCGCCATGGAAGAACTCACCAGCTCCAACGAGATCCTCATGCTGGAGCGCCCCTTCACCACACCAACAGGGTTGTACGACGGTCGCCAGTTCCAACAGGGTATCGGCTGGAATAACCACTGGGACTGCTACACCGCAGGTGTCATGGCATTCAACTTACGTGACGCCTCCACACCAAGGAATGAGGGTGTTGGGGCAGCAGGCCGTTTTACCTGGGCCCCGATCAATGACGAACATAGCACCGTCCATTTCGGCTTCTCCTACAGCTATGAAAACGCCAACCGGGATTCCGAGCCACTGGAGGCAGACGCCGACTACGCCGGTCGCCGGGGGCCCAGCCAGCTGATCGCCCTCACCCCCGGAGATGAGGAGTTCTTTTTCGGTGAGTTTGGCGACGAGGAGTTTTTCCTCGGACGTCAGGGGGGCTCAGTGGGTATTGCCGGCTTGGAACTGGCGGGCACCTGGGGGCCCTTCTATGCACAGATGGAATACGCTTACGGCGATTACGATGGTGACTACTTCCTGTCTGAGGTGTTTTTTGAAGAGTTGTTCGACGCGCCGCCCACCTTCGAATGCGACGCGGACTTTGGCTGTTATATAGGCGACCAGGATGTGCATGCCTGGTATATACAGGGGAGCTGGCTGATCACTGGCGAGCACAAGCCCTATAACAGCAAGAAAGGGGTGTTCAAGTCAGCGAAGCCCAGCAGTCCCTGGGGCGCCTGGGAGATCACCGCGCGCTATGAAAGCATCCAGAATGATGAGATCGCCGACCTGGAGGCAGACAGCTGGATTGTGGGGATCAATTACTACCACAACCCGAAAGTGCGCTTCATGCTCAACCTCCGGTTTGGCGACAATGATTTCACCGGTGATGGGACCGACCAGCTGGGTATTCGTGCGCAGATGAGCTGGTAACCTCAAAGCATGCTTGAAGTGGCGACATAAAAAAACGGGGCTCAGGGCCCCGTTTTTTTATGTTTCATACCGTATTCAACCAACCTGCTGGGCGGTAGCCGGGTCGAAGACCTCTACCTTGCCCACACTAGTGCCGGCACCGCTACGGGGGTTTTCAAACCGCTCCAGTGCAGCGTCCCGCAGTGCTCGCGCCTTGACCAGGTTTTCCTCCTTGACCGGGCCGTAGCCACGGATCAGGTCCGGATAACCCAGCAGCTCGATGGCTGCGGCATGATTCTCGGCATTTAGGCCACCGATAACACGATCCACCAGGGCTTCATACTCCCCGATCAACGCGCGCTCCATCTTGCGCTCGGCGGTATAACCGAACACATCCAGCGGCGTGCCGCGCAGGAACTTAAGCTTGGCGAGAACGCCAAAGGCCTTGAACATCCAGCCACCAAACTGCATCTTGCGCGGGCGCCCCAATCCCTTGTCGAAGCGGGCCAGCAGTGGCGGAGCCAGGTTGAACTCCAGGGCGTAATCACCGGTGAAATTCTCTTTCAGTTCCTGAATGAAACGGCCATCCGTATACAGGCGAGCCACTTCGTACTCGTCCTTGTAAGCGAGCAGCTTGGCATAGTTGCGCGCAACCACCTCGGCCAGGGCTTCACTGCCCGGGACCTTGATGATCTCCGCGGATTTCACCCGGTCCACCAGTGCCCGATAACGAACGGCGAGAGCGTCGTTCTGGTACCCGGCCAGGTGGGTAGAGCGGTGTGCGACCAGGGCTTCCAGCCCCTGAGGCAGTTGCTGACCACGCTTTTCGGCGTGGAGCAGTTTGTCCAGCGCCGGGCGGTTGCCAGCGGCCAGGCGACCGGCAGCAAAGCCCTGCAGGTTGGCCTCCACCGCCACACCGTTCAGCTCGATGGCCTGCAGCAGGGACTCCTGCTCCAGCGGCAGCAGGCCCTTCTGCCAGGCGAAGCCCAGCATAAAGATATTGGCAGTCAGGGTATCGCCGAGGGCCGCACTGGTGAGGCGGTGCCCTTCGACAGTCTCCATCTCGCTCACCGCATCGGAAATGGTATCCAGTACCGCCTGCGGAGAGTGGCTATCCTCGCGGCCGAGAACAGAAGCCGCAGTGGGACTCAGGTGCGTGTTTACCACAGCCCGACTGTGGGTCTCGTCGAGCTTGGCCAGGCACGCCGGCAGGTTGCCAGCGGCAATCAGGTCGCAGGCCATCAGAGCATCGGCACGGCCATCAGAGATCCGCACCGCCTTCAGATCCTCCGGGCGGGCGCCAAAGCGCACGTGGGAGTATACCGCCCCGCCCTTCTGGGCCAGACCGGTCTGGTCCAGGGTGCTACTGGCCTTGCCTTCGATATGCGCGGCCATGGCCAGCAGTGCACCAATCGTCACGACGCCGGTACCGCCGACGCCGGTCACCAGCAGGTTGAAGGGCTGCTCGAGTCCGGGCAACTGTGGCCGATCCAGTTTTTCCGCCTCGGTGCGCAGCACATCGCCGACACCGGCGCGCTTGTTGAGCCGGCCGCCCTTGACGGTAACGAAGGAGGGGCAGAAACCGTTGAGGCAGGACATGTCCTGGTTACAGGCGGTCTGGTTAATCCTGCGCTTGTCACCGAGGGCGGTTTCCACTTTTTCCACCGCGATACAGCTGGACTGCTGTACACAGTCGCCGCAACCCTCGCAGACCCGCTCATTGATGAAGGGCCGCCCCTCAGCCTTGGGCAGGAGCCCGCGCTTGCGCTTTCTGCGCAGCTCGGTGGCACAGGTCTGGTCATAAATGATGACAGTGCAGCCCGCTACCTCCCGCAGCTCTTCCATCACCCGAGGCATTTCGTCCCGGTGGCGGATCTCAACCTCACGGGGGAAAGACAGGGCGCCGTGATACTTGTCCTTGTTGTCCATCACCAAGACCACTTTCTGCACGCCCTCGGCCAGTACCTGGCGACAGATCATGTCCGGGTGCAGCTCCCCGTCGTGGGGCTGGCCACCGGTCATGGCGACGGCGTCATTGAAAAGGATTTTGTAGGTGATGTTTACCTTCGCGGCAATAGAGGCGCGAATGGCGAGAATACCGGAGTGAAAATAGGTGCCGTCACCCAGGTTGACGAATACATGCTTTTCACTGGTGAAGGGAGCCTGCCCTGCCCAGCTCACCCCTTCCCCACCCATCTGGGTAAAGGTGTAGGTCTCGCGATCCAGCCATTGGGCCATATAGTGGCAACCGATACCGGCCAGGGCACGGCTGCCCTCCGGCACTTTGGTGGAGCGGTTGTGGGGGCAGCCGGCACAGAACATGGGCAGGCGGGATACGCTGGATCCCGACTGGCGGGAGATACGCTCCGCCAGCGCGGTGAGGCGCATCAGGCGGTGGCCGGCGCGCTCATCGAGCTTGTCGCCGAGCAGTTTGCCCAGCACCTGAGCCACTACTGCCGGGGACAACTCCCCGTACATGGGCATCAGCGGCTGGTCGTTTTCATCCACCTTCCCGATGATGCGTGGGAAGTTCGGATCCTTCAGGTGCACGTTGTACAGCTCTTCTTTCAGCTGTACCTCCATCAGGCTCCGTTTTTCCTCCAGCACCAGCAGGTAATCCAGGCCGCGGGCAAACTCCTGGATCCCGGGCACATCCAGCGGGTAGGTCATACCTACCTTCAGAATACGGATACCCAGGTCGCGAGCCTGTTGCTCGTCGATACCCATGTCTTCCAGGGCCTGCATCAAATCCAGGTGCGCCTTGCCGGTGCTGACAATACCCAGTGTCGCCTGTGGGTTCTCCAGCACCACCTTGTTCAAGTGGTTGGCGCGGGCGAAGGCCAGTGCCGCGGGGCGCTTGTAGCGCCACAGGCGCTCTTCCTGCTCGAGCGGGTTGTCCTGCTTGCGGATATTGAGGCCGCCCTCGGGGCGCTCCACTTCCGGATAAGTGAACTGCACGCGATCCGGATCTACCTCCACCGTGGAGGAGCTGTCCATATTTTCCGCCAGCGTGATCATGGCCACCCAGCAGCCGCTGAAGCGTGACAGCTCGAGTCCGTAATGGCCGTAGTCCAGTACCTCCTGCACCGTCGCCGGGTTCAGTACCGGAATATGCATATCAACGAATGCGAACTCGGACTGGCCGGGGTAGGACGAGGACTTACAGCCGTGGTCGTCACCGGCGATGATCAGCGCACCACCTTTCGGGGAAGAACCCGCCGCGTTGGCGTGGCGGAAGGCATCGCCGGAGCGATCGACACCGGGGGTCTTGCCGTACCAGATGCCGCAGACACCATCGACCTCGGCGCCATCAAACAGGCCCACCTGCTGGGAGCCCCAGACGGCGGTGGCGGCCAGCTCTTCATTGACGCCGGGCTGAAAGCGGATATTGAATGCTTCGAGATGTTTTTTGGCCCGGGTAAGCTGCTGGTCGTAGCCGCCCAGCGGCGAGCCGCGATAACCGGAGATAAAAGTGGCCGTATTGAGACCGCGCTCCCGATCCATGCGCATTTGGTCGATGGGCAGGCGAACCAGCGCCTGAATGCCTGAGAGGAGCACTCGCCCCTTCAGGGTGGTGTAACGGTCGTCCAGGGAGACCTGCTTCCTGCGCGGAGACTCCTGCTGCTGCGCGTTGCGCACTTCTTCACTCATATACCTACTTCCGGTTATTTCCCTAGTTCGATTGATCTCGGACTATTGATCATTATTCTTCCGGCTTTCCTGCCACGCCCGGGGAGCGGGTAGCGCCCTCTTTGGCGCGACTCTCTTGCCCCCGCCGGTCGCAGAAAGCGATAATCCTCGCCTTCACCCGCGACGGGCTGGTCAGTTCATACTAGATGCTTAAGGGCAATAGAGCATTGCTTTATTTACGCAGAAGCGCGTAAAATTATGACAGTCATCTCGATTAGAATAGTTTATGTAGGATGGGAGTTTTTATGAAGCGTTCGACAGACCTGGACGATTTTGACCGCAAGATTCTGCGAGCGCTGCAGGAGAACGCCGATTATTCCATGGCGGAACTCGGAGACAAAGTGGGACTTTCCCACACACCCTGCTGGCGCCGCATCAAACGCCTGGAAGCAGAGGGCATCATCCGTGGCCGGGTAACCCTTCTCGACCCGCAAAAACTCGACCTGGGGGTCACGGTACATTGCTACGTGACGATACACAACCACGATGAGGAATCCCTGAACAACTTCGAGTCCGCAGTACAGGGGGTTCAGGAGGTGGTTGAGTGCTATTCCACCAGCGGCAACAAGGACTACCTGCTGCGCGTCGTGGTAGACAGCGTTGCGCATTACGAGCAGTTACTGAAGCGCACCCTGGTGCACCTGCCGAACGTGGCTTCCGTCAATTCCACCTTTGCCCTGAAGCAGGTTAAGTACACCACTCAGCTGCCACTCTGAGCGTGATCGATGCCGGCGGCGAGAGGCCGCCGCACACCTTTCACTGGACTGTTGTGCTCAAAGTGCTTTCAGCTCTCTCAATACAGCATCCAGTACCTGCTGCAGATCACAGCCATCACATTCGACCGTGATATCCGCATACTTGCGGTACAACGCCTGGCGCTCCTCGAACAGCTCTGCAAACGACTGCCCCGGGGCCTTGGCGATACCCCGACTCTCATAGTTGTGTATGCGGCGGCGCAGCTCTTCCGCCGAGCAGTTCAGGAACACAATGGGGCCAAAGCGTCCCAGGTTGGCCATGCCCGCCTCGCTGTACACGGCGCTGCCGCCAGTGGCGATCACATAACCGGGAAGCTCGGCCTCTGCGATCACCTCCCCTTCGATACGCCGCAGGTTGAGATAGTCACTCTCATTCATGATTTCCTGCAGGGTCTTGCCCTCGCGGGTTTGAATCAAAACATCGGTGTCCACAAAGTCCAGCGCCAGCTCTTTCGCCAGCAACACGCCCACCGTGCTCTTGCCGGCACCCGGCATGCCGATCAGGACAATACTTTTATTATTTTTCATTTCTCTTACTTTTTACTGCAATGCAACACCATCTGGCTGACTGTAGCCGTTAGCCTAACCCTCAGTCACCCGGACGGGGGAAAAATACCGACCGCAGCCAGCCGCGCAGCGAATTACCTTCCAGAAGCATGCGATCCAGGCCATCCATATTGTGACTCTGGCGGAAGGCATCTGCGAACAATGCCTCGCGCGTGATCATGCGGCGACGGGGATTGATGGACTTGATCTCCCGGGCCGGATTGCCGGCTACCACAGTATTGGCCGGCACGCTTTTGGTGACGACACTACCGGCACCAACGACGGAATTGTCGCCGATCGACACGCCTTTGCAAACAATGGCGCTGTCACCAATCCACACGTTGTTTCCAAGCGTGATGGGGGCCGTGCAGCGAAATGGCCGGGTGCGGTTGTACAGGCCATGCCAGTCCGAATCCGAGATATAGACATTTGCTGCGATCATGCAGGCATCACCAATGGTGATGGACTCGGCTGCGGAAATGCGCACACCCGGTGAGATCAGGACATAGTCACCGATAGTGATAAATGCATCACCGCCGCGGTGCCCGAGGGTGGTCAGGCGGATGCAATTATCCGGCGTTGAAATCAGGTGCGGGTAATCTCCAACGCAGATATTTTTACCAAAAAGGCGCACCGAGCCAGGATCCATAATCTCAGGCTCACAGCCAATGGCATCAAACTCCGGCAACAGGAAATGCCGTACCCGCCACTTGCGCAGGCGCAACTGCCACTGTTTGAGCCAATAGGGCCGATGGTCCTTACGCATCAGGGATTGCTCCAACAGACTTTTCCACGCGCACTTCAGCAGGGAAAGGAGAGCGCGCAAAGACCCGATTGCTTTTACCAAACCGGCAGTTTACTGTTGCCGCACGCTCGCCAAGATTTTGATTTTCCATGTCTATTCAACTTCCCGTCGATATCGACACTGTCAAAGGTTTCCTTGCCGCCAGCGAAGGGGAGGCTCTTTTCCACCTCGCCCATCGGGCCGGGCGCCTCGGCGCCTGTCTTGAGGTTGGCAGTTACTGCGGCAAATCCTCGATTTATCTCGGCACCGCCTGCCGCGATACCGACAATATTCTCTTTGCCGTCGACCATCATCGCGGTTCTGAAGAGCACCAGCCGGGAGAGGAATATCACGATCCAGCACTATTTGATAGCGGTGCCCAGCTGATGGACAGCTTCCGCTCTTTCCGCACCAATATGCGCGCGGCGGAACTGGAAGATTATGTCGTGCCGGTTGTGGCCCCTTCCGCCGTCGCCGCGCGCCGCTGGAATACCCCCCTGGGCCTGGTCTTTATCGATGGTGGCCACTCCCGCGAAGCGGCACTGACAGACTATCGGAGCTGGTCAAGGCACATCGTGCCCGGCGGCTACCTTGCCATTCACGATATATTCCCCAACCCGGCCGATGGCGGCCAGGCACCCTACGAGATCTACCAGCTAGCCCTGGCCTCCGGCGAGTTCGAACCCGTGGAGATGGTGGATACCCTCGGCATCCTGCGCCGGCTCTAATGCCTGGCTGACGCTGGTAAAGAGCGTGCTGGCCGGAGTCAGGTCCGCCAGCGCATCAGCAGCCAGCAGCATCGCGCCCACAGTCCAGGTGGTTTTCTCTTCAGGCCAGATTGCCTGGTCTGGATACACGTAACCGGTCCAGTAGCCTCCGTCGCTGTCTGCCCAGCGATGCAATCCCCGGTAGAGTTTCGCCGCGCGCTTTTTCTCCCCGGCAGCCACCAGGGCCATGGTCAGCTCGCAAGACTCGGCCACCGTCACCCAGGGCTCGTCACTGACACAGCGACAGCCCAGTCCCGCCACCATAAACTCATCCCAGCGCGCACCCAGCCGGGCGCGGGCCTCACTGCCGTTGAACACCCCGGTGAGCACCGGATAAAACCAGTCCATGGAAAATCGCGCTTTACTCTCCCAGGTGCGGTCAAAACGGTAGGGCTTGCTGCGCAGCGCTTCGCCAAGCCGTCGCCGCCCCTGCTGCCAGGCCGGACGCGCCTTGCCGAGAGCCTGCGCAATCAGCACTGCGCATTCAAGGCTCTTGTAAACCGAGGAGCAACCGGTAACCAGCGCATCTTTCATCGGCGCGCCGTCACCATCGACAGCCCAGTGAATCTCGCCCTCTTCCGTCTGCAGACGCAAAACGAACTCAATGGCCGCCTCAACCGTGGGCCAGAGTGCATCGAGAAAAACGCGGTTGGAGGAAATCAGGTAGTGCTGCCAGACCCCAGTGGCCACATAGGCGACAAAATTTGTTTCCCGTCGCTCGCGATTGTGTACGGCCCCATCTTTGTAGGCCGCCCACCAGCTCCCATCTTCCAGCTGGTTATCCGCCAGCCAGTGATAGGCCCGCTCGGCCGCGCCCCATTCACCGGCAATACTGAGCCCCATGGCCGCCTCAACATGATCCCATGGGTCGGCATGGTGACCCAGAAACCAGGGAATCATCCCGTCGGGCTGCTGCTGTGAAAGGATGTAGTCTGCGCTGGTTCGCAGGAAATGATCGGGGAACAGAGACACCGTTTGTGCGGCAGCAGATTCGGTCACGCCGCAGCCTCCACCGCCGTCTCAGTTTCTGTCTGGGATACCGGCGGCTTGACGAAATACAGCACCGTACTTTTGCCCAACAACGGATTCAACAATCTTTCCAGCAAGCGGGTAACACGCGGCTTTTCCATCAGGTCCCACACCAGCAGGCGGTGATAACCCTGCAGCAGTCGCGACTGCGGCCTCTCCCACAGCAGGCATTTCAGCCACCAGTAGGGTGCATGCAGGGCATGGGTCCGATGGCGGGCAAAAAACCGGTGGCCCAGGGACTCGATACTTCCCCGCAGCTGACGCTCGCGGAAGATGCGCACGTGACCACCCTCAACCTGGTGATATTCGTCGCTGAGTTTCCAGCATACCCACTCCGGAAAATAGCTGGGCACACTGGCCGCAAAAATGCCGGTGGGTTTCAAAACCCGGTCGATTTCTTTCAGCACAGACTGGTAATCAACGATATGCTCCAGCACTTCGGAGCAGATGACCACATCAAAACTATTGTCGGCGAACGGCAGTGACAGACCATTGGCGACACCAAGGAGCAGTCGCCCAGTCCCCTCACCACTCTCCGCAAAAGGCCGCGCTCGCTCTCTTGCTGTGGCGACGTCCTCGATATTCAGGTCCACAGCGAAAACATCCACCGCATCCGTCAACCACAGGTGGATGGCATGACGCCCCTCCCCGCAGCCGAGGTCCAGAACCCGCTGGCCAGGCTGCAGTTGCAGACGATCTGGATCAACAGTAATCATCAGGCGGCCTCCACACTGTCTATCTGCCCCTCAGGCAGCCGCGCATCAGAGGGTGTCGTGGGTTGACCGATCAGCGCCCGGTAGTAGCGCACAAGCCGCTCAGCAGCTAGCCTCCAGGAGAAGTGCTGCAGGATACGGGCCCTGCCCTCCTCACCGAGCCTGGCGCGCAGCGCGGGATCTTCCAGCAGGCTTCGCAGGGCTGTGGCGAGGGCCATGCTGTCACCGGCGGGAACAATGATGCCCGCATCGCCAACCACTTCGGGAAGTGCCCCACCATCGCTGGAAACCACCGGCACGCCACAGGCCATGGCCTCGCCGGCCGGAAGGCCAAAGCCCTCGTAGAGAGACGGGCAGGCAACCACGGCTGCCTCCGCGTAATAATTCACCATTTCTTCATTGGAAATGCCACTGACAAACTGCACGCAATCGCCCAGATTCAATTGCTGCAACAGCTTTTCCGTATCGCCCCCTTCCTTGAGGCGGCCCACCACCAGAAGCTCCAGCTGCGGGAAGGTCTGGCGGAGCTCTGCCACGGCCTCAAGCAGGAAGCGCAATCCCTTGAGGGGCTGGTCTGCGGAGGCTGTGGTCATAATCCGAAACGGCCGTTGCTCGATATCTGCAAGGGGACGAAACAACGCCGTATCAATACCGTTGTGCACTAATGTGACCTGTTCCGGTGCCACATCGAACTGCTCGACAATATCCCGACGGGACTGCTCGGAGACGGTGACAATGTTTCGCAACCTCCGCGCGACACGGATCTGCATGCTCAGGAAACTGTGCCAGCGACGAACCAGCAGCCGGTAGCGCCAGTCAGGCGCTGCGTCCAGTGCCAGCTGGCGATCCCGTGTGATCGGGTGGTGAATGGTGGCGACAACCGGGAGCCCCTGTCGCTCGACATCCAATAAGCCGTAGGCCAGGCACTGGTTGTCGTGGACGATGTCATACTGGTGCCCATGCTTGCGCAGGTACCTGGCGATGCGACGACCAAAGGTATAGGGTTCAGCGAACCCGCCAGAGAGTTTGCTCCACCACTCAAAGAAATCCGTCCAGGAGAGCAAATGCCGCCAGCGCAGCGCCCGTGTCGGGTGTTCGCACTCAAACAGATTGAGCCCCGGCATCTTGATCAGCTTGACCCGGGGGTCCAACTGCGGATAGGGCTGGCCAGAAATCACATCGACCTGGTGACCGGCGTCAACCAGGGCTTTGCTGAGATAGTGCAGGTAGACGCCCTGGCCACCGCAGTATGGATGGCTGCGATAACCGAGCAGGCAGATACGCAAGGGCCGCGATTCGGCGGCGGTGGGACCGTCGGCAAAATTCCCCAAGGCGGTCATGGCTTCCCCGTGTCGTTACTATTCTGCGTTGGCGGGTAAAAGCGAAGAATACACCGGCCAGACAGTGACTGCTAGGCGAAATCCGTTCGCTCCACTTGCCAAAATCCTTACCGCGCAATCAAAAAAAGCGAGAGCACAAACTGTACTCTCGCTTTTGGGCTCTATTTGGACGGGGTCTAGAAACTGAACTTGTAGCCAATGCCCAGGTTGAAAATCCAGGGATCCAGATCCAGCTCCTGATTGCGAATCCGTATGGATGTTACGACCGGGTCATCGAAGTCAGGCAGATCGGTTTCGGTATCGAAACCAATGGAAAACTCCGGTGAGGCATCCACATACATGGCCGAGGCATTAATCACCCAATTGCTCTCGCGACCAAGCACCACGTCGACACCCACCTGGGCGGTCCAGCTGAAATCACTGCCGAATCCGATCTTACCTGCACCCCAGCGATTGTCGTTTCTGAATACCGGGCGAATGAACTGCTCTTCGATATCCGTGTAGTTCACCCCCAGCCCCACATAGGGCTGCCACAGGCAAGTGGGATCGAGGAAATACCAGTCGACAAAGAGGCTTGTGAAATAAGAATCGAAGTCACCTAGGCCCGAGCTGAATTCACCGATGAAGTCGCCGTCGAAGAAGGCATCGGAGAACAGTCTCCCCTCCAGACTGACGTCGTTTGCGTGATACAGCTCCACCGCCCAGTGATCCATGAACACGTAAGTCGCGTTGATGAACCAGCTGGTATCATCATCAATGTCCACAAAAGCACCGACATCGAGGGGAATCTCCTCCACCACATCCTCAGTGGCAGGATCATCCACAAGCGTGGTAAATACACCACCGACCCCGTCCTCATCGGGATCGACGTAGGCCGCACCCACCCGCACGGCAAAGGTGCCTGCACCCCAGACCGGGGGTGTCGGCTCGACAACTGGATAACCTGAGGGGCCCGCCAGCGCGGTTTGTGCGGCGAGGCCGGCAAAACCCGCCACGGCCATGGGAATGAGGAGAGGCTTGAATCTCATGGGTAACTCCTTGTAACGCTAAATCGCTCCTTCGCCGCAGTCGCGGTTAATTCAGTATAGGCAGGCTTTTTCCGGATCAAGCAAGGCTTATCTAAGGAAGGGGGTAAAGAAAGGAAAAAATTCTGTCAAAAAAATTATAGGCAAAAAAAATGCCCGCCAGTTGGCGGGCCAGGTTTCTCGAACACACTTTCAGGAGGAGAGTCATAAGCGCCTGTGCGCTTAACCTTAGGTATAGCAGAGGTTTACTCTGCGCTCCCACTCCTGTCGTGAAAGCCCTCGAATCGCACACGATTTTCAGGACTGCCGCACAGCTATGACGCGCGTGCAATCACACCCGATGCAGGTAACTCTGGTACTCCACATCGGTCACCCGGGAGGCGATCTCCAGCAGCTCCTGCCGCTTCAACAACAGGAACAGCTCAATAAAGCGCGGATCCAGGTATTTCTGCCACAGCGCGCTCTGCTCGAAACGCTTGAGCGCCCCACTCCAGGTGTTGACCAGCTGCTCGCTCTCCACCTGGTAGGCATCGCCTGCCACGGGCTCTGGCGCCTCCAGGCGGTTTTCCAGACCATAGCAGACACCGCTCAGGATCGCTGCCAGCACCAAGTAGGGGTTCACATCCGCCCCGGCGATACGGTGCTCGATGCGTCGCGCTGCCGGCGGACTGGCCGGAACCCGCAGCGTGGTGGTGCGGTTGTCATAGCCCCAGCACAGGTTCAGGGGCGCATGAGAGCTCTCCTGGAAACGGCGGTAGGAATTGGCGTGCGGCGCGAAGAACGCCATCGCGTCGTTCGCTGTCGCCAGCATGCCGGCCGCGGCCTGGCGCAGCAGCTCTGAGCCCTCTTCGGAGCCGTCATTGAAGACATTGTTGCCATCCGCATCGACCAGGCTCATATGCACGTGCATACCGTTGCCGGCCTGGTCCCCGAAGGGCTTGGCCATGGTGCTGACCCGCAGCCCGTGGCGGCGGGCGACCCCCTTGAGGAGATGCTTGAACAACAGGGTCTGGTCCGCCACTTTCAACGGATCATCGCAGTGCAGGAGGTTGATTTCGAACTGGCCCGGGGCACACTCGGACAAAATCGAATCCGCCGGAACACCCTGGGCCTCACAGGCCTCGCGCACATCAGTAAAGAAGTGCCGCTGGGCGTCCAGCTCAGACAGGTCGTAAACATCCGTTGAGGGGACCAGTTCAGCGTCGTTGTCGCTGACCGGGCGCGGACGAGCAAGATGATCAGCATCCTCCCGCAGCAAGTAGAACTCCAGCTCAGTGGCCACCACTGCACGGTAACCGAGCTCTTCCAACCGCTTGACCACACGCTGCAACTGGGCCCTCGGGTCCGCATAGAGCGGCGAGCCGTCTGCCTCGTGCAACTGCATATGGAGCTGGGCGGTCTTCTCCTGGTGCCAGGGCGCCATGGCCAGCGGGGAAACCGGCACGCAGACGCCGTCACTGTCGCCACTGGCGAACACCAGCGGACTGTTTTCGATATCGCGCCCCCAGACATCAAGGCTCACTGCGCTGCGGGGCATCTGCAAACCACCGCCCAGCAGCTTGTCCGCAGACTCTGCCGGCAGCCACTTGCCGCGGGGGATGCCATTGATATCGAACACGAAACCTTCAACCCACTTGAGGTCAGGGTTCTCATCCAGGAAAGCCCGCGAGGCCTTGAGCAGTTCAGGTGACGGGGAGAATTTTTGTTGTGATGACATAGATTGCCCGGGTTTTTATAGTTGCCGTAACGCAATGCGGGCACCAGCGGTGCCCGCATTCAGCCATTTTACGCCAGAGCCTTGGCAGTATCATCCAGCGCCCGGTGCGCTTTTTCCACCAGCTCATCTACCTGCTCGGTGGTGATGATCAGCGGCGGCGCGATGATCATGGTGTCTCCGGTAGCCCGCATAACCAGGCCATGCTTGATGCTCATGTCGCGGCAGACACCACCTGCGGTGCAGTCGTCATCGAAGCGCGCCCGGCTGCTCTTGTCCTTGACCAGCTCCAGGGCTCCGACCATGCCCAGGCTGCGGGTCTCACCGACGATCGGGTGATCTGCCAGCTCCGCCCAGCGCTTGGCGAGATAAGGGCCGGTGGTATCGCGCACATTGTCGATGATTTTTTCATTGCGCAGGATGTTCAGCGTTGCCAGGCCCGCCATACAGGCCGCAGGGTGCGCAGAATAGGTATAGCCGTGGGTGAACTCGCCACCCTTGGACTTGATTACCTCAGCCACGCGATCGCTCACCATGGTGCCGCCCAGCGGGAAGTAGCCGTTGGTCACAGCCTTGGCGAAGGTCATCAGGTCCGGCTTGAGGCCGTAGTAGTCGGAGCCGAACCATTCACCGGTGCGACCGAAGCCAAAAATAACTTCATCCATGACCAGCAGGATGTCGTACTGCGCCAACACTTTCTTCACTTCCGGCCAGTAGGTTTCCGGCGGAATAATCACGCCACCGGCACCCTGGATGGGCTCGGCAATGAAAGCGGCCACATTATCCGGGCCCAGTTCCTGAATTTTCTCATCCAGGCAGCGCGCGGCGTGAACACCGAACTCCTCCGGGGACATATCGCCACCCTCGCCAAACCAGTACGGCTGCTGGATATGGGTGATGTAGTCCAGGGACTGGAACTGCTTGTGCATGCCGCTCATGCCGCCCAGGCTCGCACCACCGATGGTGGAACCGTGGTAAGCGTTCTGACGGGAGATAACGATGCGCTTCTCCGGCTGACCCTTCAGGTCCCAGTAGCGGCGGATAATACGCAGGTTGGTGTCGTTTGCCTCGGAACCGGAACCGGTAAAGAAGACGTTGTTCATGCCCTCGGGGGTCACTTCTGACAGTGCATCAGCCAGCTCGATGGAGGGAATAGTGGTGCACTGGAAGAAGCTGTTATAGAACGGCAGGGTTCTCAGCTGCTCGTAAATCGCGTCGGCGATCTCGTTGCGGCTATAGCCGAGGTTACAGCACCACAGGCCAGACATGCCATCCAGCATGCGCTGGCCGTCAATATCGGTAATGTAGGCACCATCGGCGTTGGTAATCACCCGGGTACCCTGCTTGCCGAGGTCATGGAAATCGGTGAAGGGGTGCAGCAGGTGATCGCGGTCTTGTTGCAGCAGTTGACTCTTGTTCATCTCTCGCTCCTGGCTTTATCTATATAGAGGTGCGCGCCACATCGGCCCGGCCTCGGCACGGGCCCTCTATGGGGCACCCCTCAAATTTGTGATCACATTTTAGAGGCGACCCCGCTGCAAGCGCAAGATCTATCGAGCCGGATGAGAGAACTTTAAGGTCAGGCGAGCGCTTTCGCCTCCCTCAAAATGGGTCCCAGCATGGATTCCGGGCGCAGCAGCCGCTCCAGCTCCTCCGGCGTCATCAGCTGCTCCTCGATCACCAGCTCGGCCACGCTGCGCCCTGTCTGCAGGGCACGCTGGGCAATTGCCGATGTCTTGCCGTAACCGAGATAGGGGTTCAAGGCGGTGACCAGCCCCACGCTGCGCTCCAGGTAGCCGCGGCAGACCGCCTCGTTGGCAGTAATGCCAACGACACAGTCGCGGCGCAGGGACTCCATGGCCGCCCCCAGGTAGCGGATGGACTCCAGCAGTTTGTAGCCGATCAGGGGCTCCATCACGTTCAGCTGCAGCTGGCCCGCCTCCGCTGCCATGGCGATAGCGGTGTCATTGCCAATGACCGTGAATGCCACCTGATTCACTGCTTCCGGGATCACCGGGTTGACCTTGCCCGGCATGATGGAGGACCCCGGCTGCTTCTGTGGCAGGTTGATCTCATTCAGGCCACAGTGGGGGCCGGATGAGAGCAATCGCAGATCGTTACAAATCTTGGAGAGCTTGACGGCGGTGCGTTTCAACATGCCAGAGAGCAGCACGAATCCACCCATATCCGATGTGGCTTCCACCAGGTCTGCGGCAGGGGTCACCGGGGTGCCACTGATTTCCCGCAGGTGCGCGACTGCGAGCTCCCGGTAGTCCGCCTCGGTATTCAGGCCGGTACCTATCGCCGTGCCCCCGAGATTGATTTCCATCAGCAGAGAAGCCATTTCCTGCAGCCGGGAAACCTCCTCACCGATGGTTGTCGCAAAAGCATTGAATTCCTGACCGAGCGACATGGGCACGGCGTCCTGCAGCTGGGTGCGCCCCATCTTCAGAACTCCGTTGAATTCCCGTCCTTTCTCGGCAAGCGCTTGTTGCAGGGCAACGGTTGCCCGCTCCAGTTGCCGCAGCCCGAAGACCATTGCCAGGCGCAACGCCGTTGGATAGACATCGTTGGTGGACTGGGACATATTTACATGGACATTGGGATGCAGCTGCTCGTACTCCCCCCGCTGATACCCCAACAACTCCAGCGCGCGGTTCGCGATCACCTCGTTGCTGTTCATATTGGTAGAGGTACCGGCGCCGCCCTGAATCATATCGACACAGAACTCACCGTGAAGGGCGCCCGCAATAATCTCTTCACAGGCTTTGCTGATTGCCTCAGCCTGCGCCGACTCCAACTTGCCAAGGTCTCGATTGGCCCGGGCGCAGGCCTGCTTCACCATTGCCAGTGCAGTCACCAGATCGGGAAAATGACTGATGGGAATACCGCTGATGTTGAAGTTTTCCAGGGCCCGCAGCGTCTGCACACCGTAATACACATCGGCTGGCACCTGTCTTTCGCCCAGCAGATCCTTTTCCACACGATAGAAGGCGGAATCACTCATAGCTATAACCGATTGAGGTAAATCAGAGAAAAGGGGCGCGCGGTCGCGCGCCCCTGAAAGCCCAGTTACTGGCGAATGCTCACAGTGACAGGCTCAATGGAGAGGCGCACATTCTGGATCGAGTACTGATCCTTGGTGCCAGACCCGTAGCGCCAGAAGCCCTGGCTGTCGTCGGTCTGTTCGAAACGGAAAAGCACACCCGGCCCCTGCTCGGCAAAGGCGTAGCGGCGCAGCTCTGCCGTTTCACTGTTATCCAGCAACGAAAAACCCAGCAGATGGTCCAGACGCCCGTTGGGCAGTGTCAGTCCGGCACCCTGCTCCGCCGTGTAACCGAAGGCTTCTTTGCCCACGGTGACAGCACCCTCGAGTGTCATTTTGCCAGTGCGCCAGTTGTAGCGGTCACCTTCACTCAATACTGACACGGAGAGGTTTTTTACCGCAAAGCGAGGGCTGTCCTCAGCAAAATCTGCCCCACGGGCATCCACCAGCACCAGGGTACCCGCGCCGAGCACTCTCATCTCCCCGGAACCGAGATCGGCAAGTACGGCGGTGTCTTCATCAATGCCGTAACCACGGCGTAACTCCGGTGCCAGCGGCGGCTCCAGCGCGCGGATCAGGCGGCCCAGGCGACTCTTGCGATCAAAGTGTTGGTCGACCACGCCCCCGTCGAGGAAGGCGAGGCCTTTCTTGACCATCAGGCGCCCAGACTCCTGTGACTGCATCCCCGCATATTCCTCTGTCCGCGCCTCGGTGAGCGCACTCAGGGAATCGCCGGCTGCGATCATGGGGCCGCTCATGATGGCCGCTCCTGCACTGGTGCCACCGACGATCCCACCCTTGGACAGCTGCCGACGAATGGCCGACAGCAGCGGTGTGTCGGAGCCGTCATCCTGAACCAGGGTCTCGGTGATCCGCGTCTGATCTCCACCGACGAACCAGACACCGCCCACCGTGGCCAGCTTTTCAGCCACCTTCGGGTCATACGCCCCTTTCACCCAGGTGCTTTCGTCCACCTTGTCGGTGGAACTGTCATCCTTTACCGCGACCGGCAGGATGTGCACCTGTCCTTCGAAACCAAATGCACGCAGATCCCGTTCAAACTGCTGTGCATAGTGGGCGGGTCGCCCGGAAGCGGCCGGGACGATGGCCACATCGGGATAACGCGACGGAATTGCATCAATATATTCGCGGTAGATGGCTTCGTTGTCGCTGCGCAGGGCGCCGCCCACAATCATCAGCTTGCCGGCAGAATGCCCCTGACACGCCACCAGCGCCAGCGAAACAAAAACGACCAACTTGGATAACAGTAATTTCATTGTTGCTATTCTCAACCTGCGATACATGTTCTATTTCCTCCAGCAAGCCCCCAACGGCCGCCATCCTCTGACAGGGCCACAAACTGCTGTCGCTCTGCCCTCGGTGTACAGCCGAAGTGATTGCGAAACGCCCTGCTGAAATGGGAGGGCGAGCTAAAACCGCAGCGCTTGCCAATTTCTTCGATGCTGAGACCGCTGTGGTGCAACAGATCCCGTGCCAGGGACAGCCTGAGGCCTATGTAAAACCGCGCCGGCAACTGCCCGACAAAACGCTTGAAGATCCGCTCCAGCTTTTTACTCGATATCCCCAGATAACCCGCGATTTCACCGGTGGCCAGGGGCTCGGCCAGGTTATTGCGCATCAGGGCCTGTGCCTCGGCGAGGGTTGAACGGTCCTCTACCTCACTCTGGAACTGCAGCGTTTTGTCCTCGCCCTCTCCGCTCCAGACCGGTAACAGGGTATCCAGCATCAGAGGCAGTGTTTCCTCACTGGTGCAGGTCCAGACATTCTCATCGCGGGTAAATGAATTGCCAGTGGACACGACCGGTCGACCCGTCTGCCGCAGCTGGCTCCCCAGCGACTCCGCGAGGCTAACCCGATGCCCGTCAAGCAATCCGCTCTGGGCCATCAACATCACGCCACTGCCAATGCCGATCCGATAAGTGGCGCCCCTGGTATGGCGTGCTACCTGCTCACAGGCTTCCCGGGAAACCGCCGTGTACTGCCGCCCGCCGCAAAAAATCAGTGTCCGGGCTGCCAGCGGCAGGGCGGGCAGCACCTGGGCCTGGACCCTCACGCCATGCTCCGCCGATATCATTTTTTCACCGCTACAACTGAAGATCAGGGGAGATGCACCGCCCGCGAGGGTAAACCGCTCCATCAAGATACCCAGCCCGGACATGGAAAATCCGGGCAGCAGCATAATGGCAACGGAAGTGGCGGCGTCCTGTCTCATTAGTTGCTAAATGCCCCCCGGAACCGCAACTGGCGATCGAAGTACTGCCAGCGACCACGCGCCATGACATGCTGAATTTCGAAACTCTCGGGATCCACCAGACTCAGGTCAGCATCCAGCCCGGCTGCCACAGCCCCTTTGCTTCGCAGCCCGAGTACCTTGGCCGGATTTTCCGTGACGGACTGCAGGGCTTTGACGAAATCCACCTGTTCGTCGCGCACCGCGCGGCGGAACTCATCAAACAGACTGGCCACCGAGCCCACCTCGATATCCTGCAAGGTGCCGTTATCACAGAAGTTTGTCATCGAGCCCTGGGCGTCCGATGACATGGTCAGGCGGTCCGCCGGCGCGCCGGATGCCAGCGCCACACGCAGAGCGGCACTGGCACGCAGCTCGCCGGTGGCCAGAATTTCCGGCGTGGTCGAAGTGGTGAAATCGATGAAACCACCGGCTTTGGTAAATTCCACTCCGTGGGCAAGCAGCTCGTCGTTGCGATTGATGTGAGTGGGATAGAACTGGCTGATGGGCACATCAGACTGGGCCACGGCGTCAAACAGCGGCTGCAGGCGGCCATCGCAGTCCCCCACGTGAATGCTGATTACCCCGCTCTTGCCGCTCAGCAGACCCGCCACCCGGGCGTCGGATGCGACACGAACCAGCTCAGCGGTAGACGGCTGGGAAGAGCGGTGATCGGAGATGGCCAGCTCACCGACCCCGATAATGTTATGCACCAGCATGATATCGGTTCGCACACTGCCGGTGAGTGTGTTCACCGGGAACTGGTAAGAACCGCTGTGCATGTAACAGGACAGGCCCTGGGCGTCGAGCGCCCGCGCCTTGCCATAAAGTTCATTCAGGGTCCGCGTGGTCGCATCCGTACCCAGCACACCGATCACGGTGGTCACCCCCGACTCAAAAGCCCCGCGGGGATCAAGTTCCGGTGTGCGGGAAGCAAAGCCGCCCTCGCCACCGCCGCCACTGATATGCACCAGGGAGTCCACCAGGCCGGGAATCAACCAGGCCCCGTCAGCATCCACGGTCTCACCAATTTCCGCAGGCAGGCTCAAGCCCTGGTCGATTTTCTCGATTTTTTCGCCCGCGATCAGGACATCGCATAACCCGAGATCCCTCGGGGCAAATACATGGGCATTTTTTATTAGAACGATTCTTGACATGAGTACTGCTCAAAATCCCGTTAGTGCGGCGAGAACAACTGCCACAGAAGCCAGCGTGAAAAGCCAGGCCATCAGCGGCAAGGCGAAACGGATCCAGACACCCCAGTCGAGACGGGCGGCACCAAGACAGCCCATCAGGGCGGCAGAGGTGGGCACGATAACGTTGCTGAAGCCGTCACCCAACTGGAAGGCCAGCACCGCTGTCTGGCGGGTTACACCGACAACATCCGCCAGCGGCGCCATGATCGGCATTGTCAGAGCGGCCTGACCGGACCCGGAGGTAATAAAGAAATTGAAGACGGTCTGGAAAAGGAGCATGCACCAGGCCGACACCGTGCCGGACACATCGGCAAGCCCCTGCCCCGCCCAGTTGAGGATGGTATTCAGGACACTGGGGCTGGTCGGCTCGTCACCACCGAGGAGTAAAACGATACCCTTGGCAAAGGCCACCACCATGGCTGCCGGCAGCAATTGCTGGGCCCCTTCTTTGAAGGCCGCGGCCGCCTTGTTGGCAGTGAGCCCGTTGAGGCCGAAGGCGATGGCCACGATCGCAATCACGATGCCCATGGTAAAGAACTGGCTGGCGATCTCGGGCAGGAAATACTCTCGCTGCACCACACCCCAGATCATCCAGGCGATACCGGCAGCAAAGAGCAGTAACACCCAGCCATCGCCGCGCACCATGGTCTGAATGGAATCCAGCGACTGGCGCTTGCTCCGGTGTACGGCATCTGACTTGAAAGCCAGGGAAGATTCCGGATTCTTGCGAACACGCTGGGCATACCGCAACGTGAAAACAATCAGGAGTAATGTAGCCATTGCCCAGAGAATCATGCGCGGCACGCTGCCGGACATCAGGGGCACATCGGCAATCCCCTGGGCGATACTGACACCAAAAGGGTTCATCCAGGAGGTAGCAAAGCCCACCTGGGTTGCCACGTAGGTCACCAACAGCGCGGTAATACTGTCGTAGCCCATCGTGACCAGCAGCGGCACCACGATCAGGGTGAAGGGAATCACCTCCTCACCCATGCCGAATACGGCACCGCCGGCAGAAAACATGACACAGAGAATCGCCAGATAGAGGCTGCCCGCCTCGCGGTTCTTGGCAATTACCTGGAAAAGGCCGCGCTCCACAGAGCCGCTGGCAAAAATCAGTCCGAATGCACCACCGGTCAGCAGGATAAATGCAAATACACCGATGGAAGCGCCCCACTTGGAGCCGGAAACCATCCCCTCGAAGGCAAAGTTCAACAGCCCAATATTGCCGCCTTCAGCAAATACGGCCATGCCCTGGGGCTCTTCTGTCACCTGTTGATAGGTGCTCGGATCCACCACCGTGCGCTCATTGACGACCGTAGTCTCGTAAGTACCGGCCGGAATGATGAAATTGAGCGCAAATGCGAGCAGCGCCACAAACAGCAGAATCAGGTAGGTATCAGGCATGGCCCATTTGGGCTCTGCAGACACTGTGCCTTGCTGTTCGCGTTCGACTTCAGATGCAGAAGCTTGCATAGAGTTACACCAGAGGGAAATTTCTTGTACAGCCAGCCGGGCAACAGGGTGGGCTTGCGCACCGCCCTGCCCCGGCTACCGGGGCGGCGCCCTCAGGCACCGCCCTTTTCATACAACTGCGCTTAGAAGGCGTAGCTGTAACGCAGGGTCACGAAGCGACCCATGGAGCTGTGGTTGAAGTGGTCCACATTGGCACCAGTGCCCAGCACCAGCGGCGGCTCTTCGTCCAACAGGTTGTTGACGCGCAGGCTCGCGTAGCTACCGTTGTTGAAGTCGCGGCTCAGGCTGAGGTCAAACACAGTCCAGGCATCCACCTCAACTTCGGCATCATCGGCCAGGCCAACCGCCGAGAGGACACGCGGGCTCGGGTCATCCATATAGCTATGGCTGTACTTGGCACCGATCTGTGCAGACCAGTCCTCGTAACGCCAGCGCAGGGAGGTGTTGGCCAGCCAACGCGGGTACCGGAACTGGCCCGCTTCACTGACAATACCCAGGGTATCGGAGGGCAGCTTGTCGAACTCGGTCAGGTAGGTGCCATCGAGGACGAAGCGGAAGCTACCCATGTTCTCGGTATCGAAATACTGGGTGAACGCCATGTCCACACCGCTGGTCTTCTGCCAGCCGAGATTGGTCAGTTCGAAGTGTGCATCGACAACGAAACCGTTACTCACCTCGAGGCCCGGTTGACCCGTGGCCAGCTCACCCTCACCCACTACCGGGTATTCGCCATTCAGTGCACGCAGGATAAAGTCGTCTTCCTCGACGCCTACCAGGTTTTCGTGCTCGATGTTCCAGTAGTCGATGGACAGCTCGGTATCAGCAAACGGTTTCAGCAGGAATCCAGCACCCCAGGTGGTTGCAGTCTCCGGCATCAAATCGTCGTTGCTCACTTCCTCGGACAACAGCGCTTGACCATCTTCATCGGCAAGACCGTCACAGGCACCAGGGGTCACGGAACAATCCACCCGGTAGCTGCTCAGCAGGGTGCCAGCACCCACCTGGGCCAGAGACGGCGCGCGGAAGGAAGTGGACCAGTTACTGCGGAAGATGATCGCATCGTTGAATGCATGGCGCAGGGCGATCTTCGGGTTGGTATCACCACCAAAGCTATCGTAGTAGTCATAGCGCAACGCAAACTGCAGCTCAGTATTGGCCGCAACCGGGATCATCTGCTCCATGTAAACCGCCCACTGATCGCGCTCGGCATCGGCGGAAGTGGAGCTGAAGCCCAGGATCGGCTCCGGGTTCAGGGTAGTGGAAACCGCATCGCCAGAGGGGGTGTCCTCAACGGTTTCGCGGCGGAACTCCGCACCCACGGCCACCTGAATGGCCCCGGCGGGCAGTTCGATCCAGGAACCGGACAGGTTGCCGTCGATCGCGTACAGGCTGGAAACACCCTCACGCTGTGCGTCAGTGCGCACGTAATCGTTGACTACGTCAAGCTGCTCGGCCTGTCCATCGAACGGGTTATACCAGGCTGTGGTTTTACCGAGAGACTCACAGGTTTCGCCGTTAAAGCTGGCGTTGGGACGAACCAGATCCACATCCCAGCGGTCAACAACAGTGCCATCGGTACACAGGTTGCCCAGTGCTGCATTGTAGAAAGCTTCGGAGTTGTAAAGACCGGAAATACCGCGTTGCTCGGACTCGCTGCGGCCGACATTGGCTGCCACTTCCCAGCTCCAGTCGTTCAGGTCACCACGCAGGCCCGAGACCAGGCGCACGGACTGGTTTTCAACTTCTACAGCACGGGGATCAGGAAACTTGCCCCACGCGAAAATCGGATATCCATAGAAATCACTAAACTCGTCGGTAGGGAAGTCAGGGCTAAAGGAGCCCTCCTCTACCATGTCAGCCTGCAGCTCCGCTGGCCACAGCGGGCTTTCCGGGTCGAATGGCGCACGGCTGAAGTTGGCCGGGGAGCCGGTTCCCTGGGACTGGTTCGTCTGCACCATGGCAGTGTTGAACCACTCCACATTATCGTTCAGCTGATAGTTGAAGGTACCGACCAGGCTGGCACTTTCGTACTCGTCCTGGGTAGCAACATAGGCATTGGTGTTGAACTCACAGTATTCACCGAAGCTACCGAAGCCAAACTGATCCTCCGGACAGCCACCGCTTGCCGGACCTTCTGTCTGGTCATAGAACATTGCGAACAGATCGTTAAAGCTCGGGTAGACACCCTGCTGGCTCGGGCGAATAGAGTTGGCAGTAATATCGCGGTCGCGATCATAGAGCGCATTGCGGGTAAAGAAGTCTGCCACCAGCATGGTGTGGCTGCGCTCGCCCTTGTGTCCCCAGACCCAGTTCAGGTTGTATTTACCCTCATCGGAGCTGGCAGTGGAGTTGCCATGTGTCAGGGTGATCTCGCTGCCCTCGAAGTCGTCACGCAGCACGAAGTTGACTACACCGGCAACCGCGTCAGCACCGTAGGTTGCAGCGGCGCCGCTGGGCAGCACTTCAACGCGCTCGATAGCAGACAGGGGGATGGAGTTCACATCGACGAAGGACTCTTGGCCCTTGGCGAAGGAGCTGACGGAGACCCGGCGGCCGTTCACCAGCACCAGCGTGGAGGAGGCCCCCAGGCCGCGCAGGGAGACACCCGCGGCGCCGACCGGCGTGTTGCTGGACAGCGGGCCTGCTGTGGTGGTGGAGAAAGTACCGCTACCGCCACCGGTCTGGGTTAGTTCCTGCAGCAGTTCAATCGGGGAGGTCGCACCGGATGCTTCGATATCATCGCGGTCGATCTGAACAACCTGTACCGCCCCCTCGGTATCCAGTCCCTTGATGTGAGTACCGGTAACAACTACCTCTTCGACGGCTTCCTCTGCGGGTCGTGGCAGTTCCTGTGCATAGACGCTGCCGCTAACCAGAGAACAACCGAGTGCCACCCGAATGGCCTGGTAGAGATGGGTTCTCTTATTCATTGTGTTTCCCTCGTTGTTGAGACCTTTGGCCTTTTATTGATGAGTTTTACTCGCATCGCGGGCAATGCAGACTGACGGGGATCGGCTCACCGGGAATTGGCACAAGGCACCGTGCAACAGACACAGCTATCTTGCTTGTAGTTGATGTAGCAATAAGGCGGGGAAACAGAAATCCGACTTATAGCTTCCTTGTGCTCGGCAGCACGCTCAACACTTCAGAGCGTCCGGTCATGCCGAAAGGAAGCTACTCGTCAAACCACTCGCTGAGGTAGTAGTTGGCAGAGCAGCGCTCGACAGCAGCAGTTGTAACCACGGTGCTTGAGTTCATAGCGCTTGGAGCTGGCTGGTTCATGTTCTTATGAGCAAACTTCACTGAGTTTTTATCACGGCGAAAAAATGCTGTAAAGCCTTTCTGACACAGCACAGAAGTCGGCGGTTTCACACTCTTGAAACCAAATTATCTTTTGCGGTCGCACATAAAATAAACAGGCGATCGATACCTGCTCATTAAAAATTTGTCGCATAAAGTAAAGCCGGCTTGGGAATTTTACCCAAGCCGGCTTTCTGTGATGACCGGATCGTCAGATCCAGGTCGTTACTGGTACGGCTGGTTGATATAGAAGTTGCTGTTGCGTCCGTCGATGCCAATGCGCTTGGGGGAGACGGTCGACTCGCCAGTCAGGATATTGTAGCCGTCGAACTCGGACAGCTGATAGCGCAGCACATCCTCATAAATAACCGGCGAGCCACAGCTAGCCTGGGTCCGTGAGGTCGTCGCATCCTCAGCCAGCACATAAACATTTCCCACTCCATCCACGACGCCCTGCCCATCGCTGGTAAAGAAGATAGAGGTGGCCTCATCCACACCGATACCGCGGATGCCATTGGGCAGGCCGGCCATGAAGGCCATCAGGCGCCCCATACGATCGCGCTCGGCAAAGTGGGTGTCGACAATCACGTTTTGCATTGTTGCCGTGGTCAAGAACCCGGTGGAGATATTGATGTTCTCGTGACAGAGGTCCGTCACCGCCTCGGAAGAATAGGCGCCCAGGACACCATCCGGATCATAGATGTACTCGGACTGCACTGCCGCGCCAGCAGAGGTGCCTCCCAGCACGCCGCCCCGGGCCAGCACCTCGTCCAGTGCCGTCTGTAGCGCCGTACCCTGCCACTGGTTCAGGTAATCGGACTGATCACCCCCGGCAATCCAGACGAACTCCGCCGTGCGCACCGCCCAGGCCACGTACTCGCTTTCCGCGTGCTGGGTGCGATCCACCATCAGTGTCTCTACTGAATCGGCACCCAGCAGGTTAAGCAGATAATCGTTGTAACCGTCGCTACCGGAGGTGCGTAACACCACCACATCGCCCCCCCCGATCAGCGGCTTCACGCGTCGGGTAAAGGCGTTGTCCACATCGGTACCACCGCCCATTACCAGCAGGCCACCGTCCGCCTGGGATACACAGACATCCGCTTCGTTGCCCACCAGGTAGCTGGTCAAACCGCCCGGCTTGGACGGGCGGGTGCCCTGGTCGCAGTTTCCGTCACCGGTACCACCTCCAGTATCGCCTCCTCCCGTGTCTCCTCCACCGCTACTGCCATCGGGAATACCGTTAACATCCAGGGTATAAGCACCCTGCCCACGGTAACGGGTAACCTTCAGTGTGTAGAGGCCGGCACCGTCCACGTTAACGCTGGCCGCCTCGGGCACGCTGCTGGTTTCCGCTGCGTACAGCTGCTGCTGGGGGTCATACAGGTACCAGTCAAAATCATCCCTTCCATCATGATTGAGTGAAACGGTCAGGCTGGCCGCCTCATTCACATCGAAGTAATACCAGTCCTGATCCCGGCGACTATCGATGTCACCACTAATAGACTGTGATGAACAGACAGGACCGTCGGCATCAGCCTCGGCATCGTTGGACTCAGTTTCCTGGGAAATACAGGCCAGGGCTCCGTGGCTTGCAAGGGTGAGGGAAAACAGCAGTGCGGTTCTCGTCAGCATGTTTGCTCCTTGATGTGCATCACCGGCTTTGTCACCGGCTGGTTATTGTTGTGCCATCAAAGATTAACCGCTTTATGGTCGGCAACAGTGAAGCCGCCGTCCCAGAGTCAAAAACAGTCAAATTTCGGTAGGAAGGAGAACATTTCGGAGAGTTTTTGTGCTGGACTGCTCTGAAGCCGAGGAATCAAAAGTCCGTTACAGACCACAGCCCAGAGCATCCACCAGCATGTGCAACACGAGCCCAATGCCCAGCAGGCGCACTGGCAACCAGGGTAAAAACATCATGGCGCCGTACAGGGAAATGGGCAGCATGGTGTGCAGGGGATACGCATTAATGGCGCAATTGGTGGGCGTCTCTGCCGCTTCAAAAAAAAGTCGGTCCAGCGCCACCAGGTTGGCCGCCAGCATGATCACAAAGGCGCGCTTCCAAATCGGGCGGAAGAAATACCGGGCCACCACAAGAGGGGCACCGAGGTGCAGTATCCAAGCGAGGAATGCGGGCATCAGAGCAACTCCTCAGCAGAAATGGATCCAAGTCCCTCTTCGATATCCTGGCGAACGGCTGTCCGCACCAGAGCCGGGTCCCCGGACGCGATGGCCTCAATCAGATCCTGATGTCGATCCGGTAATTCCTGTACCCCGAAGCGCTGGAACACCAGGTGCTGGAGGGGCGCGGTCTGCAGCCAGAGACTTTCAATCAGTGACAGGATGATATGGGGATTGCCCAGGCGATACAGGGTGAAATGAAACTCGAGGTTGGCCGTGACATATTCCTGAATGTCCTTGTCCTCGAGCGCAGTCGTCACCCGCTCGTCGAGTTTCCGCAGCTGCTCAAGCTCTGCAGGGCCTACAAACGGCAGCGCCTGTTCCGCCGCCTGGCATTCCAGGGATACTCGCGCGGCACAGATCTCGGCCAGCTTGTCCGGTGTCATGGTGGGCACAGTAACCCGGCGGGTATCGGATAGCTCCAGGGCACGCTCAGAAGTCAGTCGGCGCAATGCCTCCCTTACCGGCATCGGACTGCAGTCCAGCTCTGCGGCGAGCCCGCGAATCGTGATCGCGTGACCCGGGAGAAATTTTCCGCGCAGGATCGCATCGCGCACCTGGTAGTAAACTCGCTCCTGGGTGGTGCGATACTCCTCCTGAGGGGCGTTGAAATCCTGCGAGACGGTCATGCGGCACTCACCCTTGGCAGTCGATGGAGGACGTCATCAGCCCCCACCTCGATAATATGATCAGCGATCGCACCAGTCTGCCACAGTTCATAAAAATCCTCCGCTATCTGCCGGCTCGCGCTCACCACCGCATTCCAGTATTTGAGACGCTCATCCGTACTGAGGCGAACGAAATCATCCCGATCCGGGATCTTTCCGTAAGGCAGCGAGGCCACAAAGCCGGGAGAAGGCGCGATCAGCAGCGTATCTGCCATGGCGCCACCGCGCACCCAGCGCCAGGTCAGGCTCTTGTCGAACCAGCCGGGCACCATGTAGGGGAAGAAATGCGGGTAGAGGGCCAGCCCCCCCGGGCGCTCGAAGCCAAGGTCAAAGTGGTAGTCGGTTATTCCGCCATCGCGGTAGTTGCCCCGGGGCGCACCGTGAGGATCGCGGATGCCCGCCATCACCAGCGGAATGGAGCCGCTCGCCAGTACTGCAGGGCACACATTCTCCTCATTCAGGGTCACATCTACGGTACGCAGGTTGCGAAAGCGCACGAGGGGCTCGGCGCCTGCGTGAAACACGACCCGGTCCCAGAAAGCGCTGAGGCTATTGCGATTCACCGCATTGGCCAGGGCCGACGTCAGCAGCGCCGGAGCCAGCACGGCGCGACGCTCACTGGCCAGCGGGCCGCGGCCACGCACTGTCACGAAGTGGCTGTGCCAAACCGGGTTTTCAGCGACCTGGCGGGCTCCGTCTCCGGCAAGCACCGCCTCGAGGATTTTCCCCGCGGTAGCGGTGATCTCCTCCGGCGTGGGTTTGCCAGAGTCGTAGACCTGGTTTACGTAACCGTGCTCCAGACGCTCCAGTGCAGCCAGGGGCTCGTCCATGGCATAGCACATGTTGCGGAAGCTGCCGATAGAGGAGCCCAGGGTCGCGATGGGCTCCTGCCGGCCGCGGAAAAACTCGCCGATCAATACCCGGTCCAGCTGACTGATCACCAGCCACTTGGGACCGCCGGAGGCGCCGATCAGGGTGGAGACCTGCTCGGGGCGCAGTCCTTCTTCGCGGATGCGGCGGGCAGCATTCGCCCCCGCCAACAAAACGCAGGTTGGTTTTTTCACAGAAACTCTCTATATCCGCGCGGCGATCCGGTCTCCGCGCCTGGCTAACTCTTATTACATGACCTGCGCCGGAGGCCTCCCCCGCCCCCGTGCCGGCCGTCACCACTCGCCGGTGTTCTCCATGGAAGCCCAGGGCTCCTGCGGCTCCAGGGAGTCGCCCTTCTGCAGCAGCTCGATGGAGATACCGTCCGGAGAACGTACAAAGGCCATATGACCGTCACGGGGCGGGCGATTGATCGTCACTCCCTCATCCATCAGGCGCTGGCAGGTGGCGTAGATATTATCCACACGGTAGGCGAGATGGCCAAAGTTACGGCCACCGCTATAGGTTTCCGGATCCCAGTTGTAGGTCAGCTCCAGAAGCGGCGCCTTGTTCTCCCTGGCGCTCTCCGCGTCACCGGGAGCCGCCAGGAACACGAGAGTAAAGCGCCCCTTGTCGTGGTCCATGCGGCTGACCTCCTGCAGGCCCAGCTTTTCGCAGTAGAACTTGAGAGACTCCTCAAGGTTGGCGACGCGGACCATAGTGTGCAGATATTCCATCGAGTAACTCCTCATCACGTTGGCAAAAGAGCGCATTGAACGGCGGGGTGACTGCCAGATCCAATCGATTGTGCGCATACCTTCGATCAAACAGCCGAATACGCCGGCCGGCAGGCTGAAGGCTATCGCGGTGCGATTATAGCGACAGAGAGGCTACAATCGCCGGAGCACAATAAGAGTTCACCGGATCGGATACCAGCACCAAATGTATCAGAAATACTATCGAGAATTTCTCCAGGCCACCGCAGCTGACCCGGATGCCGCCTACCCTACCCTGCACATGGCCTGCCATTCCCACCACTTCTGGCCCGACGTGACGCGGGAAGCCATGTCTCAGTACTGGCAGGACGCCGCAACCCACGTCGATAGCAAGTGGGAGCTGATCTTCGGCGAAAAAATCCCTGACTGGCAGCGCGCTGTGGCGCAGACGTTGAACCTGCCGGACCCACAGCGTATCGCCATCGCCCCGAACACCCATGAGCTGGTCTACCGGCTTGTAAGCGCCTTCGACCCGAGCAAGACCTTGCGCATCCTCACCACCGACGGCGAGTTCTACAGCTTCGCCCGCCAGCTGCAAAGGCTGGAGGAGGAGCCCAATGTCGAGATCACCCGAATCCACCGGGAACCCTTCGACTCCCTGGCAGACCGCTTTGAGCAGGAACTTCATCGGGGGGACTACCAGCTCGCCTACGCCAGCCAGGTGTTTTTCGGATCGGCGGTGGTATTCCCGCGCCTGATGGAAATCGCCGACAACAAGCCGGAGCGCACGGAATTCGTCATCGACGGCTACCACGGCTTTTATGCGTTGCCGACCGATCTCGGCGAAGTCGCTGACAAGGTGTTCTACACCGCGGGCTCGTACAAATACCTGGGCGCCGGCGAAGGCCTGTGCTTCATGAGTATTCCCGCGGACTGCACACTGCGGCCCCGCAACACCGGCTGGTTTGCCGAACTGGCAGAGCTGGAAAACCGCGCAGATCGTGTGGGTTACGCGGATAACTGGCTCAGGTTTGCCGGTGCAACCATGGATTACTCCGCCCTGTACCGCGGCCTCGCCGTCATGCAGCAGTTTGCCCGCGACGGCGTAACAGTCGAAAAAATCCATCAATATGTAAAGGCCGCACAGCAGCGCTTCCTCGATACCATGGACAGTGCCGCCCACCCGCTGCTCAATCGCGACACCCTGATTCATCATGACCTGCACAACGGGCATGGCCATTTCTTTACCTTCGACTGCACCACTGCGGAGAAATCCGAGCAGCTGCAGGAAGAGCTGCGCCATCGCGGGGTACTCTGCGATCGGCGCCAGCGGCTGTTGCGACTCGGCTTTGCCATCTACCATGCCGAGAATGAGGACTACCAACAGGTATTTGGTTGAGTTCCGCTGAGATGAACGGCACTCAGGTGCCGTTCAGTTTGAGAACATTAGGATACGTTTTCTCGATGGCCCGCTGACACCGGTGCCAGAACACAAAAAGGAAGATGTTATGAACATGGTAAAGATCTCGTTGACTGCCCTGCTTGCCCTCATGCTGACGGCCTGTGGCAATGACGGCGCCCCCCGGGAGCATGGCACTCTGGTCTCCATCTCTGCCCAGGGCGAAGCGACGCGGGTACCCGATGTAGCCGGCATCAGCGCGGGTGTGGTGACCGAGGCAGAGGAGAGCGATGCGGCCATGAAGGCCAACGCCAAGCAGATGGAGAAAGTCATCAAGGCGATCCGGAAAGCGGGTATTGAGGAGAAGGACATCCAGACCTCGGGTATCAGCCTGACGCCACGCTATGAATATCCGCAGAATACCGCCGGCAGTCCCAACCGCCCCGGCCGCACCCTGGTTGGCTACGTCGCCCGAAATACCGTCAACCTGAAAGTGCGCGATATCGGCAAGCTCGGCGATGTGCTGAGTGCCCTGACCGAAGCCGGCGCCAACCAGATCCACGGCCCCAGCCTGGAGGTCGGCGACCCCGAGCCGGCCCTGGCGGAAGCCCGCCAGCAGGCGCTGGCAAAGGCCCAGGCCCGGGTACAGACCTATGCTGATGCCCTGGGCATGAAAGTGCATCGCCTGGTCAGCGTGTCGGAAGGTGGCAGTGGCGGCATGCCGCGCCCGATGATGCGTGCAGAAATGGCCTCGGCAGATGCCCGCACGCCGGTGGCGCCGGGGGAGACCACATTATCGGTCAACCTGGACCTGGTGTTTGAGCTGGAGGACTGAGCGACTCCAGCGGCTCAACGAAAGAGTAAAGGCGCCTCACGGCGCCTTTTCTTTTTGTGCGTCAGAGATTATTCCGCAGCTCGCACTGGCTTGAACACCTCGCCACCTTTCATCACGAACCGCACCCGCTGCAACTCGGAAATATCCTCCAGTGGATTTCCTTTCACCGCAATGATATCGGCATGCTTGCCCGGGCTGATGCTGCCCAGTTCATCTTCCGCACCCAGTAGCTGGGCCGCATTCCAGGTGGCACTGCGAATGGCGTCCGCTGGCGTCATCCCCGCTCTCACCATCAGCACAAACTCCCTGCCGTTGTCCCCGTGGCGACTGACGCCGCTGTCAGTGCCAAACGCAATTTTGACCCCGCGCTTGTAGGCTTCGGCAAAGGTGTTCTGGATCAGGGGCCCGATGGTGGCCGCCTTGGTTCGCACAACATCGGGGAAGAAACCTTCCACGGCAGATTTCTCCGTTACCCACTCCCCCGCCAGGATGGTGGGTACATACCAGGTATTGAAGCGACGCATCAGGTCCATGGTTTCCGCGTCCATATAGGTACCGTGCTCAATGGAATCGACACCAGCACGAATCGCCCGCTCCATGCCCTCCTTGCCGTGGGCATGCACTGCGACAGTGAAACCATAATCCTTGGCCGTCTTGACGATCGCCTCCAGCTCATCGTCCATAAACTGCGGATTCTGGCCACTTTTGGCTACGCTGAGCACGCCGCCGGTGGCGGTAATCTTGATCAGGTCCGCTCCGTCCTTGTAGCGCTGCCGCACCGCCTGGCGCGCGCTGTCGGTACCGTTGACAACGCCCTCAGCCGGGCCGGGGCTGCCCATCAGCGCGTGACGATGGCCATTGGTGGGATCCGCATGACCGCCAGTGGTGGCAATAGACTTGCCAGCGGTGAAGATTCTCGGGCCGACAATGGTGCCGGCATTGATGGCATTGCGCAGGCTCACGGTGACATTGTCTTTGTCCCCCAGGTCCCGAACGGTGGTAAAACCTGCCGCCAGTGTTCGACCGGCGGTATCCACGCCGCGCAGGGTGTAATCGGCGGCGTTCCAGGTAAACGTCTCCATATAAGTGCGCGGACCAAACTCGTAGGCCAGATGCGTGTGCATGTCCATCAGTCCTGGCAGGACAGTGTAATCCCGCAGGTCCACCAGCTGTTGCCGCTCGCGCTTGGCAAAGCCCACCTGCACCGACTCGATACGACCGTCAACGACATGAATCGTCCGGTCCTCTAACAGCTGGCCGCGCTCGCTGTCAAAGAGCTTGCCTGCATAGATGGCAATCTCTTCGGCAGTAGCGGCAGCCGCTGCAAGAGAGGCGCCGGTAAAGACCAGCAGTGAAAACAGACGGGCGCGAAGGCGGGGGCGATTGGCATTTGTTGTCATTGTGGGTGGCCTGTGGGTGACATAAATTCTGCAACAGAGGTTAATCAGAGCCGCGCACTGGTGAAATCCTGGCTGGCGCGGCAAAAGCCCTACAATCTACCGCAATCGCGGAGCGGAGAGAAAGCCCAATGAAGATCTACGAGTTCGCCCAGGCCCCGAATTGTCGCCGTGTGCGCATGTTTCTCGCAGAAAAAGGCATCGATATCGAGTATGCACAGGTAGATATCGGTAAGGGAGAAAATCTCAGCGAAGAGTATCGGCGCCGCGACCCCAATGCCAAGGTACCCGTTCTGGAGCTGGACGATGGCACCTGTATAGCCGAATCCGTGGCCATCCAGCGCTATTTCGAGGAACTCAACCCCGAGCCGCCCCTGTTCGGCCGCGATGCCAAGGAGAAAGCACTGGTAGAGATGTGGACCCGTCGGGGCGACTTCAACATGATGTTCAATGTGGGCATGTGCTTTCAGCACACCACCGGTTTTTTCGCCGACCGCATGAAGGTATTTCCGGAATTTGGCGAGGAGAGCGGCAGGAAGGCAGTGGAGTTCTTTTCTGTGCTTGACCGACACCTGGAGGGAAACCGTTACCTCGTGGGCGACTACTTCTCGGTGGCGGATATCGGCATGCTCTGCTCGCTGGACTTCGGCCGGGCCGTCAAACTGCGCCCGGAGCCAGAGCAACACCCCAACCTGATACGCTGGCGCGAAGAGGTAAGCGCCCGTCCCAGCGCCTCCGCCTGACAGCTGGTTGAACCGGCGATTGCCGCAACCTCACAGGGTTTCGGCAGTCGCTCCATCCACAATGCGTACATCCCGCTGCGGGAAGGGAATCTCAACACCGTTTTGCTGCAGCGTCTCGAGGATGATCAGCAGCAGGTCACCGCCGACCCGGTTGCGACCGTCATCCACCCCCACCATCCAGAATTCCACGAACATATTTACCCCGTTATCGCCAAAGCTGTCGATCTCGCAGTCCGGTCGCTCCTCAATAGGCAGGTCTTCTCCGCTCAGGACCTGGGGATGCTCTGAAACCGCCGCTTTGATGATCTCCACCACCTCTCGCATATTGGTGCTGTAAGCAACGGAAAAGTCCACCCGGTAGCGCTGCTTGCGGTTCTTCTGCGTCCAGTTCACGAAAGGTTCGGAGACAAACTTCTCGTTCGGGACAACAACATCTTTTCCATCAAAAGTTTCCAGCGTTACAGCGCGAAAGCTCAATTTCGACACTGTGCCGCAACGACCATCCTCCAGGCCGATGTAGTCCCCGAGGGTCACAGAGCGATCCATGATGATGATCAGCCCGGAGATAAAGTTGGAGGCGATATTCTGCAGGCCAAAACCGATACCGACGCCCACTGCGCCGCCGAAAACCGCCAGTGCGGTCAGGTTGATCCCCATCAGGTTCAAAATCAGGATGAAGACCAGCGTGAACAGGGTAATTTCAAACAGCTTGGCCGCCACTTCCCGCGTGCGGTAATCCAGGGCCTCCTGGTTGCGGATGATGGTCTGCCCGGTGGAATTGGATACCCGACCCAACCAGAACAGCAGCGAACCAAAAATCAGTGCACGGGCGATTCCATAGGCGGAAATACGAATATTGCCCAGCTCGATCGCCATGGAGTCCAGCACACGGACGATGTCATCCAGGGCTCCAATGACATAGAGAAACAGGATCGGCATCCCCACCCAGCGGAACACGGTTGCCACGGCAGGCCGGGTGATGACCAGTTTTACAAAATCATTGAACAGCAGAATGATGGCGATGGCGAAAGCCGCCTGCACCACCCAGGTCTCCCCCCGGAACTGGGGAACAAACGCCAGGTCGAGCCGCAGGAGGACAATGGCCAACAACGGAAACAGCAGGCGCCCACAGCGGTAGACGAGCAAGTGAATCGGGGACTGCCGCGGGTGGGCCGGCGGACGCTTGAACCAGGGAACAAGCTTTACCAGCCGGTGGGCAATGACATATGCCAGCAGGTAGATGACAGAGATGATGCCCAGCTGCCCCAGCACTTCCATCTCATCTGTGGAGGTGAGTGCCTGGCCTACGTTTTGTTTTAATTCTTCCAGTAACTCTTCGGTTTCCATCTACTCGTCCAGCAAAGCGAATCGACTCGCCCAAGCGCGAGCCGACCTGTAACCGCCGCGAAATATCAATCGAATAGCCGCCCCCTCTCAATCAGGCCTCTCAACCCGATATCCGGGCGGTGGTTGCGGACGGGATGCTTCAAGACACGCTCAATCTGATGTCTCGGTCTCACCGGCATGCACCACATCGGCCGGCAGGTCGGAGATATCCGGCCGGCGGCGACGACGGGTCTTGGCAGGCACCATGCCCCGCATGGCCTCCAGCTTGCCAAAGCACAGCAACTTGTCATTCGCCTCCAGTTCCCGCTCGGGCTTGGGGTTTGGTATGACCTTGGCGCCCCGATAGAGGGTAAGTACGTTGATATCGTGCTCGTAGAGCTGGGTCTCGCGGATGGTTTTGCCGACGAATTTCGCCCCCTCCGGAATATAGATCTCGCTGACCCCGTAGCCCTTGCTCACCGTCAATCGCTGGCGCACGTCGATCTCGGGGAAGTCCACCTGTGCCGCAATGTATTCGATCACCGCGCCGGCGACATCGAGCCCGGTACAGGTTTCAATACCCTCGAGGCCCGGCGAGGAGTTAACCTCCATGATCTGTGGGCCGCTGTTGCTCTCCAGCATGTCCACGCCGGCCACCTGGAGCCCCATGATCTGGGTCGCGCGCACCGCGGTCTCGACATATTCCGGCGGCAACTCGACACGCTCCGCAATACCGCCGCGGTGGACGTTGCTGCGGAACTCCTGGCCCTGGGCGACACGGCGCATGGCGGCGACTACGCGATCACCCACCACAAAAGCGCGAATATCCCTTCCTTTGCTCTCCGCCACAAATTTTTGGATGAGGACATTCTGTTTCTGGCTCTGCAGCAGCTCGATGATGGCCTCTGCCTGCTTTACGGTCTCTGCCAATAGCACACCGATACCCTGTGTCCCCTCGATGAGCTTGATCACCACGGGTGCACCGCCGACCCGCTCGATGGCGGGCAATACGTCCCGCTTGCTGTGGACGAATGTGGTTCGTGGGATACCGATATGGTGCCGACTCAGCAGCTGAAGGCTGCGCAATTTGTCACGGGAATTATTGATGCCATGGGCAGTATTGGCACAGAAAACGTCCATCTCCTGAAACTGGCGCACCACCGCCGTGCCGTAATAGGTGATCGAGGCACCGATTCGCGGCAACACGGCATCAAAATCCTCAATCTGTTTTTGCCGATAGTAGAGATCGGGTGCGCCTCGCTCCAGGTCGATGGCAAATTTGATGGTATCGAGCACCTCCGCATCGTGCCCACGGTGACGGGCCGCTTCCGTCAGACGCTGTGTGCTGTAACAGTCGGGGCTTCTGGAGAGGATCGCGAGCTTCATGAGGGGTCACCTTTTTATTGTGCAGTCCACATGCCGGGGCTGTGGGACCGAATGAATGACCGTGCAGGAGTCCAGTGGGACCCCATGCACAACAGGAATGCGCCCCACACCTACTATTCCGATTGCCGTTGAGAGCTCAACCGTCCAAGCCGGGGGCTACTGAAAAAACGCTGGATAACTGCATTATTATCACAATTGTCATCGCGCCAATGCGCCACCAGCGGGAAGACTGACAGGCTCTCCGCCGGCACGGCAATGACCCGAGACAATGGCCCAAAGCAATGGCGAGGGCGAATGCTGACGTGGGATCTTGTGCAGCTCCAGCACCTAGCCTAATGGCTACGCGCCAGATTACCAGTGCATCGCCGGCAATACTCGTATGAGTAGATTACCCCGCCACAGTCCGAATGATCTTCACTGCTTTTATGTACGCCCGGGCTCTACTCACAGTTCATGATCGAGTACCTGCACTGGGCCGACGTCCAGAGCCTCGATTTCCGGGCGGATTTTGTCGAGATCTCCCACAACCACCCAGGTAAACTGCCCCGGTGCGAGGAACTCCCTGGCCGCCGCCATGACCTGCTCTTCGTTCAGAGCCGCCACCCTCTGCGGGTAGCCGGCAATGTAATCCGGTGACAGGCCTTTCTCCAGCTGCCAGTTAATCATGGAGAGCAGCTGTCCCTTGGTCTGGAACGCAGCGCTTTGTTTCAGCACTTCGTCGTCCCGGTAATCCGATAGTTCCTCTTCCGTGATGGGGCGCTCCCCCAGGAAATCCCGGTATTCCTTCAACAGCTCCTGCAGGGCTGCGCCTGTCTTGTCGGTCTGTACCGGCGCGAACAGCAAATAGGGCCGGTTGCCCTCCGTATCGAGCGTCATCGCCTGCGCGCCGTAGGACCAGTGCTTGTCTTCCCGCAGGTTCATGTTGACCCGGGATGTAAATTTGCCGGCGATGACCGATGCCATGGCATCGAAGGCCTCGGCGCCCTCTTTCTGCCAGGGAGGCAGGATTAATCCGGCCAGGATGAAACTCTGCTCCGCGCCGGGCCGGTCGAGGAGGAAAATGCGCGGCTTTTCCGGGCGCTCCACGGCTGGCAGGTCGATTTTCGCCAGCGGTTCCTCGGGCGCGCGCCAGTCGCCAATGACGTCGTTCAGCATCGGCTCCAGTTGCTCGCGAGTCACATCCCCGACCACCGCCAGGGTAGCGTTATCAGGCCGCACCCAGGCTTCGTGAAAAGTCACCAGGTCATCCCGGCTGATCGATTTAACCCCCTCTACGGTACCGGAGCCGGTCAGTGGAGAGCCGTAGGGGTGATCCTCTCCGAACAGCAGCGGCGGCAGTTCCCGCAGGGCCAGCCCCTGGGGACGTGCCTTCTCCTGTGCGATGCCGTCAATACGATTGGATTTCACCCGCGCCAGATCCTCCTCGGGGAAACGGGGGCGCATGACCACATCGGCAAACAGTTCCAGTGACGGCTTCAGCTGTGTGGTCAGGGCGCTCAGGCCGATGGTGTTGTAGTCCAGCCCGCTGCCGGCACTGATCGTCGCCCCCAGTTCTTCCTGGCGGGAACTGAACTCCAGGCTGTCGTAGTCGCCGGCCCCCTCGCTCAACATCCGCGCGGTGATCGACGCAAGCCCCGGCTGGTCCCCATCCGCTGCAGCACCACTGCGGAACTGCAGGTTAAGGAAAACTGCCGGGGTATCGTGGCGTTCCGCCAGCACGACGCGCAGGCCGTTTTTTAGCGTAAATTCCTGCTGCTTCGGCAATTCCAGCTCCACCGTTTTATCCACCGGCGGCAACTGGCTGCGGTCGGCCCCCTCCTGCGCGGCGGCAAACTTTTCTTCGGGCTTGATGACCAGGGTATAGCTGTCCTCGGTGAGCCAACGCTTGGCCACGTCCTGCACCTCGGCAGCGGAAACCCTGGCATACTCATCCAGGCCCGCCAGCAGTGCGCCCGGGTCACCGTAATAAAACTCGGAGCGGGCCAGGATATCGGTCTTGCCCCCGAAACCGCCGACCTTTTCCAGACCCTTGACCAGGCTGGCGAACTCGCTCTGCTTAATACGTTTCAGTTCCTCGGCGCTGACACCCTGTCGCGCAAACTCACGCAGCTCTTCGTCAAGCAGTGTCTCGACTTTCTCCAGTGGTACTCCCGGTTTCACATCCACCATCAGGATGATCTGCCCTGCCAGCTGCCGCCCGTAGTAAAAAGCGCTGACACTGGTGGCCACCTGCTCATCGCGAACCAGGCGTCGGTAAAGCAGGGAGTTCTTGCGGTTGGCCAACAGCGATGTCATCAGGTCCAGCGCGTTCTCCTCGTCGCTACCGATGGCGGACACATTCCACACCCTGTAGATCCGCGTCTGCGGCACCTGGTCGGTCATCACCTCCCGCTTGTTGATATGCATGGGAATTTCCCAGTTCTGCACTCGCGGCGGCACGCTGGTGCTGGGAATATCACCGAAGTATTTCCGCGCCAGTGCCATGGCTTCATTCACCGTGATATCACCGGCGATGACGAGAATGGCGTTGGCCGGCTGGTAGTAGTCGGCAAACCACTGCTTCACATCCTCCAGACTGGCGTTATCCAGGTCTTCCATGGAGCCGATGGTGGTCCAGGAATACGGGTGGTGGGGCGGAAACGTACTGCGGGCGATGGTTTCAAAGGCTTTGCCGTAGGGCGCATTTTCTCCCTGGCGCTTTTCGTTCTTCACCACACCGCGCTGCTCGTCCAGCACTTCCTGGGTGATGGCACCACTGAAGTGCCCCATGCGGTCCGACTCCATCCACAGGGCCATGTCGACGGCCCCCTTGGGGACGGTCTCGAAATAGTTGGTGCGATCGCTGTTGGTGGTGCCGTTCATGTCGGTGGCACCGGAACGCTGGAAAGGCTCGAAATACTCGCCGGGATAGTTTTCCGTGCCGTTGAACATCAGGTGCTCAAACAGGTGCGCAAAGCCGGTCTTGCCGGGCTGCTCGTCCTTGGAGCCCACCTTGTACCAGATGTTGATGGCCACCACCGGCGCTTTGGAATCCTCGTGCACGATGACAGTAAGGCCGTTATCCAGACGCTCCTTGTGGAAAGGGATTTCAATCTCCGGCGCCTCCACAAACGCCTCACCACTGGTGGCAGCCGCCTTGCTGCTGGCCGCCGCCTCACGGTCCACGGTCAGCGCCCGGTGGGTCTCCTCTCCGTTGCGCTCGCCACCACAGCCCACAAGCATTGCACAAAGGAGTGCAACAGAAGACAGGACGGAGGGTTTTGCCATGTCGTTACCCGGAATTTGCTAAATGAAAAAGCCGACTCGAGAGCGATCACCAGTAAACCAGCAATACGTAGACCTGTATTGCAGCAGCCAGCCACCGTCATTCAGGAATTACAGGCGATCGCAACTGCCGGCTAAGTGTAGAAGAGCGGTATAGCGGACGGGAGGGAATGCGCCCGGCGGGAAATGGCGGCACGCAGGGAGTTGAGACAAAAAATGGGCGCCAAAGCGCCCAAGCATATACCTCACGAGAATCGCGACGATGCACTCGTCACCGGGAGAAAACCCGTAGCGGCCGGCCGCCTTGCAGCGACCGCCCGCGAACCGATCAGGCTGCCGCCGTATCGTTCTTCAAGGTGTCTTCATGGCCAAAGCGCTCTTCGGCCACACGATCCGCCACATGTGCGGTGGTTTCACCGGACTCATCGGCCCGCTGGAAAACTTCCTGCATGGTGCTGCCGATGGTATCGATGTGCTCTTTCACCTGTGCCGGGTCGTAGCTCTTGCCCGGCTCACGGATGCCCTGCTGCTGGTAATAGACGTCGATAATGCCGCCGGCATTGATCACGTAATCCGGGGCGTACAGGATTCCCTTTTCGCGCAGCACTTCTGCATGGCGCTCTTCTGCCAGCTGGTTGTTGGCAGCACCGGCAATGGCGCCCACTTTCAGGCGAGCGATGGTGTCATCGTTCAGGATCGCACCCATGGCGCAGGGCGCAAACAGGTCCACGTCCAGATCGAAGATCTCCTCAGCGCCCACGGCAGTGGCGCCCAGCTGATTCACAGCGCGATCAATGTTGTCCTGGAAGATATCGGTCACGTACAGCTCGGCACCCGCCTCTTTCAGCAGCTTGGCCAGGCGGAAGCCCACATTGCCCACACCCTGTATGGAGACCTTGAGACCACTCAGGTCAGTCTTGCCCCAGCGGTGCGCAGCCGCGGCCTTGAGGCCGACAAACACGCCGTAGGCGGTGGACGGGGACGGATCACCACCGTGCTCCGAACCCTCGATTACACCGGAGACGAACTGGGTGCGCTCGCCAATCACGTGCATGTCTTCCACGCTGGTGCCGGAGTCCTCCGCCGTGATGTAGCGGCCGCCCAGGGTGTTGATGAAGTCACCCATGGCGCGCAGTAATTCCGGGGACTTGTCTTTGCGCGGATCGCCAATAATCACCGCCTTGCCGCCGCCCAGCTTCAGGCCGGCCATGGCGGATTTGTAGGTCATACCGCGGGAAAGGCGCAGCACGTCATTGAGGGCCTCGCCGTCATCAGCGTAAGGCCACATGCGGCAGCCGCCCAATGAGGGTCCCAAATTGGTGTTGTGCACCGCAATAATCGCCTTCAGGCCGCTTTTGGCATCCTGGTAGAAAGCAACCTGTTCGTGCTTGTCATAGGCGGGATGGGAAAAAATACTCATTTTGTGTTCCTTTCCGGAGACCGGTTCTACAGCTGGGGAACAACCACAGCCCGTTTTCTGTTTTTATCGGAAGATAAGATTATATCCAGTGCCGGGATATAGAGTTTGCAAATTTTGCACAATCCGACGAAAGACGAGCGAAATCATCACGCCATCAACTATTTATTAGGATGAGGGGTCACATAGAAACAAGGATGCCCGACTGGTCACACTCCGCGCGAGCTGAGCTCCCGCTGTCACTGGTCCCACCGCAAGGGTCTGGTAGAATCCGCGCCCATTAATGACCCCAGATCACCCGCAGAGAATTCGCAATGCTGAATGCCGACGCCCTCAAGCAACTCTCCCAATTGAAGACCGACATCCGCTCCACCAAGGAATTTGCCGAGGGCCGGGTGCGCGGCAGCAACGGCAAATTCGGCTTTGTCACCCTGGACGACGGTCGCGAGGCGTTTCTGCCCCCTTCGGAGATGGAACGCGTCTTCCCCGGCGACCGGGTGCGGGTGAGCCTCAATGAGGAAGAGAAAGGCAAACTGTCTGCCGAACTGGACGTACTGCAGGAAACCGAACTGCAGTACCTGGTGGGTCAGTATGTACAGCGCGGCCAGGGCCACTTCGTACAGCCGAGCATGCCCGGCTTTACCCGCTGGATCTTCCTGCCACCCCGCGCCCGCGGCAAGGCCCAGCCCGGCGACTTCATCGCCTGCACCATCAACCGCCATCCCTTCAAGGACGGCCGCTCCCAGGCGAAGGTCGAGACCGTGATCGGCAAGCCCGATATGCCGGGCATCGAGCACGCCTATGTGGTTGCCCAGCACCGGCTGCCGGAAACTTTTGCAAAAAACGCGCTCAAACAAGCGGAGGAAATCCAGGGCAAACTGGAATCCGTGGTGAGCCAGCGACAGGATCTCTCCGGCCTCGGTTTTGTGACCATCGACGCCGAATCCACTCGCGACATGGATGACGCCCTGGCAGTAACCGCACGCGATGGTGGCTGGACCCTGCATATCGCCGTCGCCGATCCCTCCAGCCTGATCGAGCCGGGCAGCCCGCTGGACAAAGAAGCTTTCAACCGCGCCCACAGCCAGTACCTCCCTGGCGAAACCCTGCCCATGCTGCCCCGGGATCTGTGTGAGCATCAGTTCTCCCTGCTGCCTGAGGAGTTGCGTCCGGTTCTGGTGCTGCACGTTGACGTCAACAGCGACGGCAGCCTCGGCGACAGCAGTTACGAGTTCGCTGCCATCCGCTCCCAGCATAAGCTCAGCTACAAGCAGGTGGCCAGGTTGCTCGAAGGCGACGAGAGCGCCGTGCCGGCAGAGCAGCACGAGAGCCTGCGTAACCTGTCTGCCATGGCCAAGGCGCGTACCGCCTTCCGTGCCAGCCATTCACTGATGATGGAAGATCGCCCCGACTACGCGATTTACCTCAACGAGCAGCGCAAGATTGCCCGCATCGAGAAGCTGGAGCGCAACGCCGCCCAGCGCATCGTGGAGGAGGCCATGCTGGCCGCCAATATTTCCATGGGCCGGAAGCTGGCCGAACTGGAAAAAGGATGTTTCTCCGTGCACCTGGGTTTCCGCGACGAGCGCATGGGCGAGGTGAAGAGCCTGCTGAAGGAATTCCTGCCGGAACACGCGGAGAAGGACCTGCACCAGCTGGACAACTACCTTGCACTGGTGAAATACCTCGAAACCCACGACGAACCGCAGATGCAGAACCTGCTGGCGGTGCTCAAGCGCATGCTGCGCCCGGGCCAGTTCGCCAACGCCCCCGGCCCCCACCTGGGTCTGGGGCTGGACAGCTACGCCACCATTACCTCACCGATCCGCAAGTACAACGACCTGCACAACCACCGCGTGCTGCGTGCCGCCGCCGAGGACGAGCAGCTGCCGCCACTGGAAGACACTCAGGTTGAGGCCCTTCAGCAAAGCCTGATCTCTGGTCGCCAGGCCAACCGTGCCCTCGAGCAATGGCTCTACTGCCAGTTTATGCAGGACAAAGTTGGCCAGCAGTTCACCGGTAAAGTGACCCAGGTCAACGGTGCAGGCATCGGTGTACGCCTCGACGATAACGGCATCGACGGCTTCGTGCGCATGAACGGCGACAAAAAGAACCCGCCGGAATTCGACGGCAAACACCTGACCATCACCCACAAGAGCCAGACTTTCCGACTGGAGCAGCCGGTCAGCGTCAAGGTGAGCAACGTGGACGTGGACAAGCGCCGCATCGCATTGGATCTGGTCGAAACCGCATCGGCTGAATAATCTATCGAGTGCGGGTTGGCGCAAGCCAGTGCCCGCCAACACCTTCTTTCGTCATTCCGGCGAAGGCCGGAATCCAGTCACTCTGGACTCCGGCAGCGACTGCCCGACCGGCACAATCAGTCGGGCAGTAATCGCAATTTCCAAAAGAAATACTGCTAGAGACAATAGCCAGCAACAAATACAAGGGGTCCAGAAATGACCAGTATTGCCGAGCTCAACCCAACACCGCTGTGGAAGCATTTCGCCAAACTGTGCGAGATCCCCCGCCCGTCCAAGCACGAGGAAAAAGTGGTCGCTTACATCCTCGATTTCTGCAAAGAGCGCGGCCTGGATGTAAAGCTGGATCATATCGGCAACGTCATCATCAAGAAACCTGCCACCGCCGGCATGGAGGATCGGAAAACGCTGGCCATGCAAAGTCATGTGGACATGGTGCCGCAAAAAAATGCCGACACCGACCACGACTTTCGCAAAGATCCCATCAAGGCCTACGTCGACGGTGAGTGGGTCACTGCCGAGGGCACTACACTCGGCGCTGACAACGGTATTGGTGTAGCCGCCATCCTCGCCCTGCTGGAGAGCACCGACATTCCGCACCCGCCGCTGGAAGCACTGCTGACCGTTGATGAGGAGGCCGGCATGACCGGCGCCAAGCACTTGCAGCCCGGCCATTTCGAAGCGGAATTGCTGCTGAACCTCGATACCGAAGACGAGGGCGAACTCTACGTGGGTTGCGCCGGCGGCGTGGACATCAATGTCACCCTGCCCTACTCCACCACCGGCATGCCGGCAGACCACAAGGCGTTCAAACTGAACGTGCGCGGCCTGCGCGGCGGTCACTCCGGCCTGGACATCGACAAGGGCCGCGGCAACGCCAACAAGATCGCCAATCGCATCATCGACATTGCCCGGCGGGAAATCACCGACCTGCACATTGCCAGCCTCGACGGCGGCAGCCTGCGCAACGCCATCCCGCGCGAGTCTTTCAGCACTGTGACAGTGCCGGCTGAACACGCCGAGCGGCTGATGGAAATCGTCCTGCAGGAAACCGCCGTCATCAAGGCGGAGCTGGACAACGAGGCCAAGCTGGAAATCACCATCGAGGAGACCGACAGGCCCGAGGGCGTGATGGACCCGGCCACCCAGCAGAAACTGATTCATGCCATCCGTTGCTGCCCCAACGGCGTCGCCCGCATGAGCACCGACCTGGAAGGCATCGCCGATACCTCCAACAACCTGGCCCGCGTCGTTACCGAGCTGGTGGACGGCCAGCACCAGGTACGCATACAGTGCCTGGTGCGCAGCCTGTCCGACAGCGCCCGGGACGATCACGGCCTGAATGTCGCCGCCACTTTTGAGCTGACCGGTGCCAAGGTGTCACTGGACAATGCCTACCCCGGCTGGACACCCAACATTCACTCGCCACTATTGAAGATGATGAAGGATGTCTACAAAGCCATGACCGGCGAGGAACCGTTAGTGAAAGTTATCCACGCGGGCCTGGAGTGCGGCCTGCTGGCCAAGCCCTACCCTCACTGGGACATGGTCTCCTTCGGCCCCACCATCCGCCGCGCGCATTCGCCGGAGGAGCGGGTGCATATCGAGAGCGTGGGGAATTTCTGGGAGTATTTCCTGAAGGTGGTACAGGCGATACCCGCCGCACGCTGATACCTCGGCCGGACAGGGGGAAGGCCCCCACCGGCCCCGACTACTGGCCAGGGCAACCGGACTTGGCTTCACTTGACCGGTATCCCGGTTGCCGAGAGTCAGGTGAGATCTGTATCCCATCCATGGCCCCCTGCGTTGAGCCAAGCGCCGGTATTGCGCCCCTGCACATCCATCTCCGCCCCGCTGCGTATAGCCTTGCCAGGTAAAAGCAGCGAAACCTCGCCATGAAAAACATAAAACAGTTGTTACTGGCTGGCCTACTGGGCCTGCCGGGATGTGCCAGTGACGCGACCTTTGCCAACCGCCCTGTCGCCGATACGGGGCAAACCCTGCAGTCCATCTACGGACAGCCAACGGTATTTTCCGAGGGTGAACACCTAGTGGCATTGGGAATAGACCAGGAAACTTTCCGTGACGAACAAGGGGTGCTGTTCCTGCGCCTGTGGGTCTACAACGGCGGACAATCGCCGCTCTCAATGGGGCATGAAAGCGTCTCGGCATGGATGGTTGAACACGGTGAGGCTGAGCCTGCCGGGGAAGAAAAAGCCCTGATCAGCTCGCTATCCCAAGACGAATTCAATCACTGGCGCGACGAGCACACCCGAAGGAAGATCCTGAGCGTCAACGACAGACACGTGGGCACACCAGTCAGTAACCCCCACCTAAACCTGCGCGGCCTGCAGGAATGCGACCTGCTCAGCGAAGCGCCCGATGGCGATGCCAGCTTGGGAGAATCACGCTGTATCCGTGAAGTCCTCGACGACCTGGATTACACCCTCCGCAAGCCGCTCCCCACCAAGACGTCTTTTGGTACCGTGGCCCGCGCGGCCAGCGGGCGAGTGGTTTTACTGGATGAAAACCCGTTCAACCGCTTGGTGCGTGAGATACGCTACCTGCGCACCACCCCCAAATACCGCCACCTCCTGCAGATCGAGGCACTAGCCCCGGGCACTGTGGAAGGGGGCTATATCGCCTTGGATATTGACGACCTCCCTGACGACGGCGCGCGCACCGTTGCTGTCACCATCGATGCCGGCGGCGAGCAGCACCTCTTCCATATCCAACAATCCCTGCTAAGCCCCGAGTAAGCCGCCCCCTGTCGGCCACAACTGAGGCCCCAGCTCCCTGCCTGTCGATGTCTATGTCGATAGTGGGCGCGGCGTCCGGTAAACTGATTGGCCAACAATATTCCCGCGCATGCGCTTCAACCGGGAAAGGCAATGATTTACGCAACGGGCGCCCTACTCATCCTCCTGCTGATATATGGCCCCTCCCTGTGGGTGCGATTCATCATGTGGCGACATGCCCGCCAGCTGCCGGACATGCCGGGAACCGGCGGGGAGCTGGCGCGCCACCTCGTGGAGCGCTTCGGGCTGGAGGGCGTCACTGTTGAGCGTGGCCAGCCTGACCAGGATCATTACAATCCCGCAGAGAAGATCGTGTCCCTTAGCCCCCGCGTCCATGATGGCAAGTCACTGACGGCGGTCGCCGTAGCCGCGCACGAGGTGGGCCATGCGATTCAGTTCATTCGCAACGAACCTGTCAGCCACCTGAGACAGAAACACCTGGGCAAGGCCTTTTTTATCCGGAAAATCGGTACAGGCCTTCTCCTGCTTCTCTCGTCTGTCGCCCTGGTGGTAAAGATCCCGCACCTGTTCGCCCTGGCCATTGGCCTCGGCATCATCACGATGCTGGCCTCGGCTTTGATGTACGCCGCCATTCTCCCCGAGGAATACGATGCGAGCTTCAACAAGGCACTGCCAATACTGCGAGAAGGGTATGCTCCAGAGCAGCACCTAACAGCGATCCGCTCGGTGCTGAAGGCCGCAGCGCTGACCTACTTTGCAGGTGCTCTGGCAGAGATTCTCAGCCTGTGGCGGTGGCTCCGTTTTATCCGGTAATGCCCCCCAGATATCGAGGAGGCGAACCACATTATCGCTACTGCCCATCTTTCATTACCAGAATGGCCGATGGCGATAGTCTCTCCCCGCGTACGTACCTAAAAGCAATTCATACAACGTTTTGTAACCGAGTATCGTGAGCAGTCACTGCGCCCTGGTGCCCGATGCGCGCAAGCCCCTGCTGTTATCTGATCTCCAGAGCAGCTGTACCGGCCACCCGATGGCGTTGCCCACTGGCTGCGGACTCTCGGCCCCGGCGGTAATCAGAGGTCAGCCCGGAACGGAGTTCTGTCCCGGGACACTCCCTTGCCATGCCGATCTGGCTTCACCTGATTACAAAGCATTCTCTAACCCGCTTTGACCGACTGCGACTGCAGCGCTTCATTGATCACCCGGGCTTCGGCCGCGACGGACACAGCCGCGCGCCGCAGGCGATCGCGTATCGCGGACCAGGTGGCGCCTGCCGGGGGTTCCTCGATAAGAATTACCTCGCAGCCACTCTCATCCATGTTCCGCATCTGTCGGTACAGGTGCGCTCCGAAATCCTGTGCAGCTGGCGGCATCTCAACGCACTGACCCACGGCAGGTCGGTTACCCGGCAAATGCAACACACCGAAGCGCCCAGCCTGCATCTGACCGACGACGGTTTCGAGTGAGTCGGCCGGCACCAGCCAGACCGGCGCCTGCGGGCGATAGTGCTCGCGCATGTTGCCGGCCACTGCCACCGAATGTTCTGTGGGCTGCGCCACCGGCCGCCCCAGACAGGCTTCAATGTCCGTCGCGCTGATCGGGCCAGGGCGTAAAATCAGCGGAGTGCCGGTGAGATCGAGAATGGTCGATTCCAATCCAAATGCGCAGTCGCCGCCGTCGAGCACAGCACCGATCCGGCCATCCAATTCGCGGCGCACATGCTCTGCCGACGTGGGACTCAATCGCTTGTGACGGTTGGCCGACGGAGCCGTGACCGCGCGACCCAATCGCTTTAGCACCAGAAGAAACAGGGGATGGGCCGGCAATCGCAGGGCCACAGTATCGCGCCCGCCGGTAATGACATCGTCTACAAGTTTTCCCCGCTCGAGGAGCAACGTCAGCGGTCCCGGCCAGAACTTGTTCGCCAGCGCCCAGGCTTCCGGAGGGACGGATGCTGCCCAGAATGCCATCTCCTCCACACTGCTGAGGTGCACGATCAACGGGTGATCCGCAGGCCGCCCCTTGGCCTGAAAAGTTGCAGCGACCGCTGCGGGATTGCTGGCATCCGCCGCCAGACCGTAGACAGTTTCCGTCGGCAGCGCCACCAGTTGGCCCGCGGAAAGCAATTCCGCAGCCCGGTCAGTGGCACTCTTGTCGAGATACTCGGTTTTCACTGGGCACACCCTCCCGGATTCTTACTGAAAGATCTTCCGGCTGACGATTGAAAGTTGAAATTCACCGCGCCACACGTCAATACACAGACCACTTTACCGGCGGATGCTGGCACTCGGCACGGAACAGACTCTCCCTTGCGCGGCCTTTAAGCCGCTTCCTCCCGATATTCATCCCGGTACAACCGGAATAAGCGACCGTCACTGTCCAGCCGCGACAGGGTCAGCCAGTGGTTGTCCACCAGCTGCCGGACCACTTCGTGCTTGTTGACCAACGCGCGCAGTGGCTCCTCCGGTGCGGCTACCACGACACTCAACCGCTGCGGGCGGTGTTGCCAGCTCTCGCCATCGTGCACTGCCTGCCGGGAAAGACCGATGCGGAGATCTCCGCCCTGCCCTTCCAGCACACCGAGGTTGTCCACCAGGTTGTGCAAAATCTTGTTACCACTGCCGTAACGCTGCGGATCAGTGACCGATGCGTTGTACTGCATGTTGATCCAGTGGGTGACCAGCATCGGGGCAGTCAGCAGCGTTTCCAACAGCCGGTATTCATCGTCCTGTTGCCAGTCGTAGTCGTGCAGGAAAACTCGCCCACCCAGGTTCAGGTGGCGGGTGCGGGCACGTGGCGCGATGACAAAGGCCGCGTTGTCAGCCAGCCCCCATTCGGGCCGGGTCTGGGACCAGTCCCAGCCGCGCCGTTCGAGCGCCTCGCTGCAGGTTTCACCGAGCCGCGGCGCGCGCTCCGCGCGGGCCTGCTGACCCGCGTGCGACAGCCATTCCTCGACTTCTGCACCGACCTCATCGAAACAGTGAATATTATCCGCGGTGGTATCGTGCAGGGCCGCAATGAACCGGCACTGCGGCGACAGGAAAATGCCATGACTGCGCGCCAGGACCTCGCGCACCTCCGGGTCATTGGCCAGCTGGGCCAGCACCCGCACATTCAGTTCACCGCTCTGGCCGCCACAGGCACCGCAATCCAGCCCCGCGGCATGGGGGTTATTGCAGGTGCTGCTGCCGTGACCCACCAGCAACACCAGCGGTGCCGGATCGGCGAGCCCCATGGCAGTGAGCACCCCGGCCAGCAACTCCGCCTGACGCTCGACACTGAGCGGGCCATCACCATCCTCCAGCACAAACTCCCCCTGGGACTCCCTCAACAACCGGTTGACCGGTTGCTGCGGTGCGCTCGGCCAGAAGCTGCGGTTTACCAGCCGGGCGGCATAGGCCAGTCCGGTGGCTTCCACCGCGCCAAAAGTCCCGGGAGAGCCACCCATCAGTCGCTGCCAGTAGGTTTTGCGTTTGAGCTTTATGGGGCCGGCCTTGACCGGCTCGGCCTCGCGCACCCAGATCTGCGGGGCGAGCAACCCGGGCAGCTGCGGCCGCTGGTACTTGCCATCGCCGGGGCGATAACCGAGCGGCAAGCCGAAGAAACCGGCAAAGCCACGGGTCTCGATACCCGCGTCCTGTGCTTCCAGGGCCCTGCGCATCGGCTCGGATCGCACATCGATACAGAACACCGCCTGCAGCTTCGCCGGCGCCTTCGACTCGGCGGGCTGCGCCAGTTGTTGTGCGAGGCCGCGCTGGTAATCGAGCTCTGCGGCCCGCTGCCAGACCCAGGGCAAGCGCTGGTGCGAGCGGTGGGCCTCGATCAACATGGGAATAGATTGCTGCTGCCAGCTCCACAGTAATTCCTCGTCAGCCAGTTGCAGGGTGAGCCACTCCCAGGCAAGGCGGATCGCCAGCAGCTGCTCGAGACAGTGACGCTCCTCTCCGGCCAGGTTGGCCTGCCAGTGGAGATAGGCAGCCGCCGAGGCCCAACCATTGATCTCCAGCAACCAGCCATGCCCCAGCGAGCAGGCATCCTCTTCGCTGATACCCAGCGAGGTCTGTGCCAGTTCCAGCATTGCCGCAGCATCGTTGGGCAGCTCTTTCAGCAGCCGGCGCAACTGCGGGCAGCCCATCAACAGCGCCAGGCCCTTCTCATCGCGGGTATGCGCCAGCCAGTGTCGGTAGAGATCGTCCGCCTCCTGCCAGTACATGGCACAGCAGCGGCTGACCTGATCAACAATGGCATCCCGCCAGCTGAAGGCGTCGCTCTGGCGATGCATTGCCGCCAGCGACTGCCAGTGCCGCGGCGCGGGATTGTCACGGCTCGCCAGCACATCAGCGACGGACACTCCATGCTCCTCCGCTGCCGCAACCAGTGCGGCCTCACTGATGTTCTGTGCCCGGTAGTGGTCGATGCTCATCAAACAACGCACGCCACCGAGTGCGGCCAGCCGCGCGGCAACTTCCGGCATCGGCTGGTCGACCAGCGGCCACCAGGGGTTGACGGCAATCAACTGATCCAGGGGCCATGCGGGGGCAATACGGGCACAGGCAGCGGTAAGGCTCATGACCAGGACTCCTTGTTACGTTTTGCAGCGGAGAGAAGCGCAAGCTGCTCAATTGGGGCTGGCCAGACTGCCAGCGTCAGGCGGGTGGACCAGTGATCGAGGAAAAGGCCAGCGTGCAGCCAGTGCCGCAGGCGCATACGCCTGGGGTCACCCTGGGCGATAAAGCCCGCCAGCAACAGCAGGGCCATGGCGCAGACCCAGACAGTCTCCGGCCAGCCCGGAACAAATGGCGCGGGCAACAGCGTTCCGAACAGGGTTTTCTGGGCCAGGTAGGCACCGGCAACCAGTACGCCGCCCAGTGGCCCGAGCATCACCAGAGTCAGTGCCAGCAGGGCCAGCGCCGCCGGGGTGACCCCCAGCAACCAGAGACCGAGGCTGAACACTGCCGCCGGCAGTAACCGGTAACGCCAGCGCGGGGGCCCGGACAGTTTCTGTGCCAACACCTTGTTCATGTTGTCGGCAGCGGCGAGAAAGCCGTGGGCTTTGTAGCAGCTATGGGCCGCCAGGTGCAGCAGCGCCAGGGCGTGAAGGCCGAGGGCGCATTCCAGCAACATCAGCCCCATCTGCGCACTGGTGGACCAGGCCAGCCGCTCCTTGACACTGGTCTGCAGGCACATGGCCAAGGTGGCCACCACCACCGACAGACCGGCAACCACGAGCACCAGCCACTGGGCAGCAACCGACGCCCCCAGCAGCGGCGCGGCCAGTATCAGCAGATAACCGCCGAGGTTGATGACCCCCGCGTGCAGCAGTGCCGACACCGGTGTTGGCGCCTCCACCACCTGAATCAGCCAGCCATGCACCGGCAGCTGGGCACACTTGATCAGGGCCGCGACCGCAATCAGGACGATCGCCACATGCTGCTGCAGGGACAGGGGGCCATCGGCGGAGAAGAGATCATTCAGCCAGGGGCTGCCGTGATGCAGGTAAAGCAGTAACAGGGCGATCGCCAGGGAGAGCTCGGCCATCCGCGCCAGCAGGAATTTCTTGTGCGCCGCCAGCTGCGCGCGCGGGCGCTCCGGGTAGAAGAGCAGAAGGCTGTGCAGTGCCAGGCTGATACCAACCCAGCCGGCAAGCAGCAATAGCGCATGATTGGTGGTCACCACCAGCACCACGCCGCCCAGCAGCCAGAGGACGCGCCGCAGGAAGACATCCTGGCGCGGCTCGCCAGCGAGGTAGTTACGGGAAAAGCGCAGCACCAGGAAGCCGATGAAAGTGACAACCAGCGCCACTACGGCGCTGGCGGGATGCGGGCTGAACCATTGGCCGGGCTCCACGCCCGTGAGCGCCCGCAGCAGAGCGCTGCCAGAAGCTGCCGCCAGCGCCACAGCGCCGAAACCGATCGCCACCGACCAGCGCACCCGCAACAGTGCCGCCAGCGGAAAAAGCGACACCAACAGCGTCAGCAGCAGGTCCAAAAGTTCTGTGTGCATCTCGCCCCCATGGTTATGTCGTAACGGGCGCAGTATCCACAGGGAGACCAGTTAGGTAAAATTGATATAAATTGAATAAACGTTCTATAAAAAAGAACTATGAGCCGGCTCAACTACCATCATCTCTACTACTTCTGGCAGGTCGCGCGCGGTGGCAACCTCACCCAGGTCGCCAACCGTCTCCACATTTCCCAATCGGCACTCTCGACTCAGATCAAGCAGCTCGAGGAGAGCCTCGGCCAGCCGCTGTTCCACCGCCAGGGCCGCAAGCTGCTACTGACCGAAGCCGGCCAGCAGGTACTCACCTACGCCAACGACATCTTCAGAAAGGGAGAAGAACTGGAAGCCGTGGTGCGACAGGGCATCAGCCCGGTGCACCAGACCCTGCGGATTGGTATGGCGGCCACCATGTCCCGTAACTTTATCGAGGTGTTTATCGCCCCCTTGCTGGGGGACCCGGGGCAGCGTTTCAGCCTGCAGAGCCTGACCATGCCTGCCCTGCTCGACGGCCTGGCCAACCATGAACTGGACCTGGTACTCACCAACACCAATGTCGGCGACGACCCCCACCGCCCCTGGCAGGTGCAACGGGTCGCCAGTCAGCCGCTGTCGGTGATCGGCCCGCCGGACCTCAAACCGACCAGCGCTTTCCCGGAGGGCTTCTCAGAATTGCATTGGCTGCTACCGGGGCGACGCAGTGAAATGCGCCAGGGCTTCGATGCCTTTTGCAGCCTGTGGCAATTCGATCCGCAAATTCAGGCCGAGGTGGATGACATGGCCATGCTGCGCCTGCTGGCCCGGGACAGCGGCGCCGTCGCGGTCATGCCCAGCGTGGTGGTAAGGGATGAATTGGCCAGCGGCAAGCTGGCCATCTACTTCACCGTGCCCGATGTGTTCGAGCACTTCTATGCGATTACTGTCAACCGGCGCTTGCAGCCCGATGCACTGGAGCTGCTGCTCAGCCAGCAGAAACGGGCTTTTGATTAAAGGGTAAAAAAACCTGATAGGGAAATTAACGCCCGCCGCACAGGCGAGCGATTTATCGCGAGTCCAGCGCACGGCGTGCGCGATTGTGCCGGCGCTGGTTAGATCGAAATTGTAAAATACTATCCTTGGCAGAAGCCTTCAGCATACTTAGCGGGATAAAGCCTAAATCACAACCCGAACAATAATACCCGTCAAGGAACGGTCTTAGCAGGCCTCGTTTGAGAAACTTGTCCTGTATGCACTCAAGAGAAATGCCTGGCCATCTGTACCTTTCCTCGGCATCTGTATCTACAGGAGGATAATAATCTCCACACAATATTAGCTTTGTTCTAACTTCGCTGGAGCTACCGCATCTCGGGCAAACTTCCATGTCACCTCCATTTCAATCTAACACCCAGCGTTGGCTGTTGATCTGCCGCTGTTTGTTACGTCTGCTGGAACCTCAACCATCCGGTATCGGAGCCCACAATAGGAATAAAAAACAGTGCCCCGACGGCTCCGTTTTTCTTAGCCAAAATCAAAGAGTTTCCACTTTTGGAGAAACTATACCTTACCCACTGCTTTCCAATAGCACCTTCTTTGACTAGAAATTCGACTCGCTCTATGACATGGCTTCCGTTTTTACAGCTAAGTTCTGATTCTGAAGTAAGGTTAGCGCTTTTTATAGCTTTAGAGTCATCAAGTAATGTGATCTCGAAAGAGCCGCTATCGTGGGAATTGACAATTTTCACATAATCCACTGATGATGGATCTTGCCCCTTAGGGAAAAAAACTGATGATAGATATACTTCTTTCTGCTTTGAGTTTTCGCCAAGGTTGTTATATAAGCCAGAAATATCTTGGCAGCCTCCTGATTTAGCATAGGCTACCGGCTCCCACTCAGAGGGGTACTCATCTTTGAGAACACAACCTGCAGTTAATAACAATAAAGACAAAATTAGCGCTGTTTTTTTAATGATGCTCTCCTTGCCTGGTCTTACCTACAAAAAGTAGATACCATAACTATGCGCATTTTGCGCGAAAGTGGAAGCACAGCGACCAGTGCACAAGGTAAGCTGTCCCGTGGAGGGCCGAAGGCCCGGAGCAATCTGCCTGGCCTTGTTAAACATATCAGGCGCCTTAATCGGCAAACCAGATTTTCTTTGAGTCAGAAAGAATAATTTTCTCCGCCTCGACGGTAGTAACCGCGCTTGAGGCACATAATACATAACCACTTACTTGCGAAATTATGTAACCCATTTCTCCTGACGAAGAAATATGCTCATAATCTGCCTCTTCATTTTTTAATACTGTGTAATCTTCGCTGCCACATAGCTCTACTGCTCTACGGTTAAAGGCTTTGTATGCACCAGAATAGTTAACCCAAGGCTTGAAGTTAGTTTTAGCAATTATGAAGTACATCCCTTCATCAACTTCCCGGTCTTGAAAGCCACCCCCGAAGGGATTGGCCCCATGTTCATTTATGTTGTGATAAGAGGAGCTACACGCCGTGCACAATGCTAAAAGAACCACACAGAATATTATTTTTCGCATCCTAGATCTCAATGTTTAACGTTGAAGCTGTGCGGCGCAAACGAAGCCCAGCGTAATTTGCGTCCGCACGAGCGCCTTGTTAGGCATACTCTTCTTTTCTTGCCTCATTTAATAACCCTTGTTGCTCCAAAACAGTTTCAACTGCCAAACTTGCTGCTAAAACTGAACAACTAAATATCTCACCTAGTGGCGCCTCAAAATCAAGGCTTTCTTCTAATAATTTATGTGAGAGTAGCTCAACCTCCTCAGCACAGTCAGTGTAATAAGCAACTCTTAACCTCCAAGTTCCTACGGGTTTACTTTTTTTGCGGTATTTTTCTATACGCTTTTCAAGACTGTTAATGATTCGTGTAAATGATCCTTTTTCACTACCTGAAAGATTTCCATATCGCCCTTTTATATCGGTTAGGTAGGACTCAGATAGTGTTGTGTCTTCTTCAATAGGTAAAGAGTTTCCACCAGGACAATCTTTACCGCTAACCACATGTCTAGGGATTAGTCCTTTTTTATTTATAAAGCGTCTTGAGCCACATATTTGGCACATGGCTTTATATCCCGCCCAAATGTTATTTACGTCTTTTAGGCGCTCTGTGACATTGACTGTTGCGTTGATGGTCATACCAACTTTTACACGCTGAGCTTCTGAGTTTTCAAAAATATACACAACTCCATGCATGTGGCGAAAGTCGGTCATTTTCAAATATGCCTAACTATACAGGGTGTCTACTAAACGTGGGTAAGTCTTCCCTATAACGCCATGCGCAGTGGCGACTTACTTTGTGTGCTTTTTGCATGAAAATAGGAGCGCAGCGACGGTGCAAAAAGTGCAAAAAGTGCAAAAAGTGCAAAAAGTAAGATGTCGGCTGCCGCACCTTGTTAAGCATTTCTTGGCACCCGCTCTGAATCGGGCACCTCCTCATTTATGACTCTCAGCTTGTTCAGTGAGATTTGATATTGGCCATTTGAGGGTAATTTTTTACCCTCGAACTCCTTCCATACGTACTTTCCAGGGCCGTTATAAATCTCTTCGAAAGCTCCAGTAGGAAGAATTTTTATCACGATGGCTTGCTCTGGCTCACTTCTAAAAGCAGCTGACTTCGACTGAGTAGCCTTAATCTCAACCTGCCTACCCTTAGGGCAGATCGCGTCAAAGCCCTTATTAGAAGCTGTCATAAGTTCAAGAGAGTAGGCATCTGCAACTAAACATTCACCAATACTACCGACCATATGGCCATCTGGAGTGAAGTGACGCCCAGGAAACACTTCCTCCAACTCACTTACCGTGGAATAGAGTTTCTCAACTAACTTTTTAAATTTTCCGTGATTCATTATTTTGCTTAACATTTGTATCTTGGTCGTCAGGAGACTACCCCACCGACACATATCTCAAAATAGATTTCCCGCCAGAATGCGCGCAAACCCCCGGGGCGTCAAGGCTCCGCGGAATTACACAGCATTACACCCCTGGGAAAAACGGTCGCCACGACCACTATCCCGATTGTTACATGCCGCCCATAACTAATTGATCTTTAATGTATTTTTTGTGATCTGGAGCGCCCCGGCAGGGATCAGAGTCTTGAAGACTGCAATAACAGCCCGGTATTGGTCACCTGCCATCCATACTGTATAAAAAGACAGCCTTTGTAGGAGGATGATTATGGATGACATACCTGTACCAATTCCTGCGCAGCCGGTCCGTTTTATGGACAGGCTTCGTGCCTTTATGCGCGGGAGGCAGCTTGCCTACCGGACGGAAAAGACCTACTGCGGCTGGATTCGGGACTTCATTCGATTTCACAAGATGCGCAGGCCCGAGGAGATGGGCAAGGCCGAGGTCGATGCTTGGCTGGGGCACCTGGCGTCGCAGCGGAATGTCGCGGTTAATACACAAAAGACGGCCCTGAACGCTATTGTGTTTTTGTATCGCCAGTTCCTGAACATTGAGCTTGGCAAGCTCGACTTCGACCGAACCAGTAAGGGGCAGCGCCTTCCGGTGGTGTTTACCCATGCGGAAGCAAAAGCAGTGATCGATAAGTTGCAGGGCCACCACAGGCTACTGGTATCTCTGATGTACGGATCGGGGCTGCGGGTGATGGAGGCGGTCAGGCTGCGGGTGCAGGATGTGGATTTCGGCCACCAGTGCATTTTTGTTCGTGAGGCCAAAGGGGACAAGTGGCGGCGCACACTGCTACCCAAGTCTGTCACGGCCTCTCTGCAGGCACAGATCAAACTGGCACTGTCGCTCCACAAGCGTGACCTGGAAGAGGGTTTTGGGGCGGTGTACCTTCCCTATGCACTGGCGAAAAAGTACCCCAATGCGGCAACCAGCCCTGGTTGGCAGTACATCTTCCCGGCGCCGGACCGCTCGATGGATCCACGCAGCCAGGTGATGCGGCGGCATCACCTGGGCGAACAGCAGATGCGCCGTGCCGTGGCCAGGGCGTTGGCAGAGGCCGGCATCCGCAAAAAGGCCAGCTGCCACACGTTTCGCCATTCGTTTGCAACGAGGCTGCTCGCGTCTGGCACCGATATCCGTAATATCCAGGAGCTGCTGGGGCACAACGATATCAACACCACCATGATCTATACCCATGTCATCGGTATTCATGAGCGTGGTGTCGTCAGCCCCATCGATTGACCTGGCCGCTTCGGTGATTCATGCCGGCGCCTGCCGCCAACTGATCGTAATTTAAACAGCCGCACCTCTCATATGGTTACAGTACCGAGGGATCACACCCTTGACCCGGCAGTTATTCAGAATGCCCGGTTTACCCTAGCCCCTCCCGCTGCGATTCCGCATAATTGCCGGCCACTGAAAAGAATCCCAACAGACGGCCCGATGTATGTGGTTTAAGAATCTGCGCGTTTACCGCCTCACCAAAGAATTTGACCTCACTGCTGAAAAATTGAACGAACTGCTGGAACCGCAGGCGTTTGTACCGTGCGGCAGCCAGGATGCGGCCCGCTATGGCTGGGTGCCACCGCTGGGCCGGCACGGCAGCGAACTGGTGCACGCTACCAATGGCTACCTGATGGTCTGCGCCAAGAAGCAGGAGAAGGTGATCCCTGCCGGTGTGGTCAACGAGAAGGTAGAGGAGCGGGCCCTGGCCATCTCCGAGAAAGAACACCGCCAGGTGGGCCGCAAGGAGAAGCAGAACCTGAAAGACGAGGTGCTGCTGGAGATGCGCCCCAAGGCTTTCGCCCGCTCCCGCCTGCACTACGCGTATATCGCGCCCCGGGACGGCTGGGTGGTGGTGGATGCCTCTTCGGCATCCGCCGCCGAGGAGCTGCTGGAACACCTGCGCGAGGCCCTCAGCAGCCTGGCTGTGATCCCGCTGTCCGCCAAGAACCTACCCCAGCAGGCCATGACCCACTGGCTGACTGCACCGGAGGCGCCGGCCAAGTTCGAGTTCGGCCACGAGTGCGAGCTGCGCGACCCCAAGGACTCCGGCAGCGTTATCCGCTGCAAGAACCAGGACCTGTGCGCCGAGGAAATCCACAACCACCTGGTGGCCGGCATGCAGGTACACAAGCTGGGGCTGGTGTGGAATGGCGGTGTAGAGTTCGTGGTGGATCACCAGCTGTCACTCAAGCGGGTCAAGTTCAGTGATGAGCTGGTCGAGAAGGCGGACAGCGCCGACAGCGAGAACGCGGCCCAGCGTTTCGATGCCGACTTCTCGGTCATGACGCTGGAGATCTCCGCCCTGCTCACCGATCTGGTGGCCGCATTCGGTGGCGCCGGCGAGGGTGCCAGCGTGGAAGAAATCGTCGCCCGCGCCAACCGCGCCGAGCAGGATCAGCTGGCGGCAGAGGTAGAGGAGGTGGTGCTCTAACGCCCCCACAGAGCTCACCATGCGGATAGAAGATCTGCGCCAGCACCCCTCAGCCATCGAGCGCCTCGCTGACTGGCATTTCGATGAGTGGCAGCACCTCTACCCGGATCAGTGCCGTGAGGACTTTGCTGAAGACCTGCGCCGCTGTCTGGGGCAGGATGCGGTACCCGCTACCTGGGTGCTGGTAAATGGAGAGGGTATCAACGCGGGAGTCTGGGGCTCCACCTCAGTGGTGGAACAGGACATGGACACCAACCGCGATCTGGGCCCGTGGCTCGCCAATGTCTACGTGCACCCGCAGTATCGCGGCCAGGGGCTGGGCAGTCGTTTGATCCAACGGGTGATGGATCAGTGTCGCACCCTTGAGCTCGATGATCTCTATCTGTTTACTCCAGACCAGCAACACCTTTACGCCTCTCTGGGCTGGCAGCCTCTGTGCACAGAGCACTACCATGGTGAGGTCGTAACCATTATGAAAGCGCGGCTAACTCGCCTTTAGTCCCATTTCCCTCTTCGAGGATGCACTGCCGCTGAGCTTCAGGCCGATAGACTAAGCTGTGTCGTGCATTCTCAAAGCGCGTGACAGACGCCCGCGTCGCATTTGCTGCCACTCAAGATTCGTGTAGGAGAAGGGATGATGGGACTTCAGGCTGGTTCAAGAGGGATCTTTACCGCCGCTGCCGCTCTGGCCATGTCTTTGTTTCTTGCCGCCTGTGCCGGCTCGCCCACTTCATCGGGAGCTGCCGCCGAGGGCCGCTGGGGCCAATACCGCACCTTTGGCTTTGTACCCGGCCGCGACTCTGTTCGCTCCAGCCAGGTGGCTTCTATCCTGCGCTCTGAAGTGGCGAGGCAAATGAACGCCCGCGGTCTGACCCAATCCAGCAATCCGGACCTGCTGGTGCACTTCGCCGTGAGTACAGAGGAGCGTGTGCAGGCGCCGCGCACCCGCAGCACCGGCGCCGCCGCTGCAAGATACCCCTTCCTCGAGGAATATTACCGGCAGTTGCCACCCGGCCACGCCACGGACCTGAACCGTGTAACCGAAGGCCGCCTCACCATCGATGTACTGGACGTACAACAGCGGCAATTGGTTTGGCGTGGCCGGGCAGAGCGCCGGGTAACACCACAGATGATGACGAATCCACAGCCCGCCCTGTCGGGGGCTGTGAACGATATATTCCGGCGCTTTCCCAAAACGAACTGATCTCCAGCACAGGCTTACAAACACCAACTTTTGGTTTGGAGTCTGAAACAAAAAAAGCCCCGGTAAACCGGGGCTTTTGGTGAAATCGCCTCAGACCTTCACCATCGGTCGGCCCTTCTCACTCCACTGCACATGATATTTCTCGTTCTCGGGGCGATCGACCCGTGAGAAAGTGTGCGCACCAAAGAAGTCCCGCTGAGCCTGCAGCAGGTTGGCCGGCAGGGATTCACGGCGGAAGGCATCGTAGTAGCTGAGCGCGGAAGACAGGGCCGGCACCGGAATACCACGCAGGCTGGCATCCGCTACCGCCCGGCGCCAGTTGCCCTGGTTGGAAGCAATCTGCTCGATAAAGAAATCATCCAGCAGCAGGTTGGAGAGTTTGATATCGCGCTCGTAGGCGTCGCTGATGGACTGCAGGAACACAGCGCGGATGATGCAGCCGGCGCGCCAGATACGCGCGATCTCGGCAAAGTTCAGCTTCCAGCCCTGCTCCCGTGCGGCGAGTTTCATCAGGTCGAAACCCTGGGCGTAGACGCAGATCTTCGCGCAGTAGAGCGCGTCGTGCAGTTGCTGGATCGCTTCTGCGCGCTCGGCTTCCGGCACCGATCCGATATCCGGGCCATGCAGTTTCTTGGCGGCGCGACCGCGCAGCACCTTGCGGGTGGACAGGGAGCGGGCAAAGACCGCCTCGGCGATACTCGGCGCCGGGCAGCCCACTTCCAGGCTGCTCACCGCGGTCCACAGGCCGGTGCCCTTCTGCCCGGCCCGGTCGAGAATAATATCCACCAGCGGCTGCTGGGTTTCGGCGTCGACCGTGGCGAGCACCTCGGCGCTGATATCGATCAGGTAGCTGTTCAGCTTGCCCTCGTTCCATTTGCGGAAAACCTCGGCGATTTCCGCCGGCGTCATTTCCAGCGCGCTGCGCATCACGTCGTAGGCCTCGCAGATCATCTGCATATCGGCGTACTCGATGCCGTTGTGCACCATCTTCACAAAATGGCCGGAGCCGATGGGGCCGATATAGGCGGCACAGGGTTCGCCTTCTGTGACCGGGTTGCCGGGCTCGAAGCGCTCCAGCGGCTGGCCGCTCTTCGGGTCCACCTTGGCGGCAATGGCGTGCCAGATGGGCTCGATGCGCGCCCAGGCATAGGGGTCGCCGCTGGGCATCAGGGAGGCACCAAAACGGGCGCCCACTTCGCCACCGGATACGGCGGTGGTAAAGAAGATCAGCTTGCCCTCGTAACGCTTGCAGCGCTCCACGGAATCGGTCCACAGGCTGTTGCCGGTATCGACCACGATATCGTCTGCCTTGAGGCCGGCATCCAGCAGCTTGTTACAGACATCGTCCACCGGGGCGCCAGCGGGTACGGAGAGAATCACCAGGTGCGGGGCTTTCACCCGGGACAGCAGCTCGGTATAGGAATTACAGGTTTCGATGCGGGCCGGCTGGTCGCCGCGCTCGCGGGCATCCTGCTCCAGCAGGGCGTCCAGTTTGTGGTGATCCAGATCGAAGGCACAGACACGGTAGCCGTTGTCGGCCAGGTTCAGGATCAGGTTCTTACCCATCACCCCCGCGCCAATAAAGCCGATATCACACAATGAATCAGACATGGATCTCTCCGGAAAACTGTGGTGCTGCTGTCAGGGGCGCGGAGTATAGCAACAGGAAGTCCCTCTAGGGAGGCTAAAATATCGTCAAATGCCGCGCCAGACCGGCTTGCGATGGGCTCTCGCCCAAACTTTAGAACAAAAGACCGGAAATCTGTATTGGGGCGTCATATTGTGCGGTATGCCGCATGCCGACCTTCTCAGGGCTCGAATTCACCGTGGCGCCCGGCGCCTCGAGTGAACTTTGCTGCTCCGGCGATCGCTTCCTCAAACACCACCGGGTAGCCTCCCCGCCCCTCGGCCTCGAGCGCTGACTTGAAATCGAGATCCCATTGACCCAGTGCAGAGGCGCGATCGGCGCGCAGGCATTGCTGGGGAAAGCGGGCAATCTGTGCCGCCAGCTCCCGGGCGACCGCAAGCACTTTGCCCTCATCAACCAGTCGGTTGACCAGCCCCATCTGCAACGCTTCTTCCGCCGCCACCGGACGACCGGTAAGAATCATGTCCATGGCGCGGCCGTGGCCGACAATGCGCGGCAGGCGCACGGTGCCACCATCGATCAGCGGCACCCCCCAGCGCCGGCAGAAAACACCGAATACCGCTGTTGTATCGGCCACCCGCAGGTCGCACATCAGCGCCAGCTCCAGGCCGCCCGCCACCGCATAACCGGAAACAGCGGCAATCACCGGTTTGTGCAATTCCATCCGCGTCGGCCCCATGGGTCCCGGACCCTTGCCGGTGGGCTCTACAGCATTGCGCCGCGCCGTGTCGCCCAGCGCGGCCAGGTCCGCACCGGCACAGAAGTGGCCGTCACTACCGGTGAGGACAGCGACCGACAGATCATCCCGCCGCTCGAACTCTTCAAAGGCCTCTTGCAGTAAAAGGGCCGTGGGGCCATCCACCGCATTGCGAACCTGCGGGCGGCACAGCCGAATGGTAATGACAGCGCCATCTGTCTCGGTCGTTACAGGATATTCAGTCACGGTGAAATCGCTCTTGGAAGCCGGTAGACCCATGCTAAACCGGCCAGTCAGGCAAAAAAAGCGCGGGCCCCGAAGCGCACGGGCGCACTCTACAATCCCTGTGCTGCGGCCAGTTACACCGCTACCAGCCACGAAAAATCACCGGGCCTGCCATGAGCGACTCCTCTCCCTCCATCAATGTCATTTGCGACACTGCACAGCGGCTCACCGGCAGTGCGACCGATTACCGCCCATTGCTTCGCCTCGCCAGCGGGCGGGAAATGATATTGCTGGGCGAAGCCAGCCACGGTACGCACGAGTTCTACCAGCGGCGCGCCGACATCACGCAGGCACTGATCGAAGACCAGGGCCTGGACGCCGTGATTATCGAGGGCGACTGGCCCGACGTGGCCCGCATCAACCACTACGTGCGCGGGCACGATCGCGACTCTTCCGCCCGGGAGGCCCTCGCTGACTTCGAACGCTTTCCCCTGTGGATGTGGCGCAACACGGAAATGGCAGCCTTTGTGCAGTGGCTGCGGGAATGGAACAGCCGGCAGGAGCGCGACCGCCAGACCGGCATCTATGGCATGGACCTGTACAGCATGTATCGCTCTGCCGAAGCAGTGGTTCAGTATCTGGAAACGGTCGACCCGGAAGCCGCAGGCCGGGCGCGGGAGCGCTACGCCTGCATGAATCACCACCGGGATCCCCAGCGCTATGGTTACCGTGCGGCCATGGGCATCAGCGAATCCTGCCAGCAGGCGGCTGTCGAGCAGTTGCTGGAAATGATGGAGCGTCGCAACCAGTGGTTACTGCGCGACGGCCCGCTGGCGGAGGACGAGGAGTTTTACGCCGAGCGCAACGCCCGCGTCGTGCATCACGCCGAGGCCTATTACCGCGGCATGTTTTTTTCCGATGTAAATACCTGGAACCTGCGCGACCGGCACATGGTGAACACGGTGATGGACCTGCGCCAGCACCTGTCCAGGCAGCGCGATCGACCGGCGAGGATCGCCCTCTGGGCGCACAATTCCCATTTAGGGGACGCCCGCGCCACCGATGCCGCCCGGCAGGATGAGGTGAACGTGGGCCAGCTGGTGCGGGAAAAGCTCGGTGAACAGGCGCTATTGATTGGCTTCACCACCTATACCGGCCACGTCACCGCTGCCAGGGAGTGGGATGAGCCCGCCGAACACCGCTGGGTGAGACCGGCTCTCGAGGGCAGCGTCGAGACCCTCTTCCACGAAACCGGCCTGGGGGACTTCTACCTGGACTTGCACCGCGTGGCAGACTGCGCCCTGCACCGGCCACTGCTGGAGCGGGCCATCGGCGTCATCTACCGCCCGGAGACCGAGGGGCAGAGCCACTATTTCCGGGCGACGGTGGCAGAGCAGTTCGACGCCCTGTTCCACCTGGAGGAAACCCGGGCGCTGCAACCACTGGATATTACCGAACACTGGGAAGCGCGCGAGCCCCCGGAAACCTGGCCCTACGGGACCTGACCGGCGACCCGCGCCCTGTTCAGGACGGTCAGACACTCAGTCAGGGGGGGGCGACGCTCAGAAAGTCACGGCGGAGTTTTTGTAGATGGTGCCGTCTTTCATCACAAACTGTACTTTTTCCATCACGCTGATGTCCTCCAGCGGATTACCCGGCACGGCAACCATTTCCGCCAGCTTGCCCGCGCGAATACTGCCCAGGTTCTCCTGCTGGCCCAGCAGCTCTGCAGAGTTGATGGTGGCAGCCTGCAATGCCTGCAGCGGCGTCATGCCGAATTCCACCATGCGCGCGAACTGACGCGGGTTCTGGCCATGGGGATAAACCGCAGCATCTGATCCGAACACCATTTTCACCCCCGCATCGACAGCGTCGCGGAAACTCTGCCGCTGGCGGCTGCCGACGCGGCGTTCCTTGTCCAGACTCTCCGGCAGGATACCGGCCTTCTCGCCCTCGGAGAGGATGTACTCCGTGACATAGATATCCATGGACAGCACCGTGCCATGTTTCTTCGCCAGGCGAATCGTCTCGCGATCGAGGAAACTGGCGTGCTCAACGGAGTCGACGCCGGCGCGGATCGCCGCCTTGATGCCCTCGGTGCCGTGCGCATGGGCCGCAACGATCACACCCCGGTTACGGGCTTCGGCCACTGCCGCCTGCATCTCCTCCAGTGCCAACTGCTGTGCCCCGGGCTCGGTGCCCTTGGACATGACGCCGCCGGTGGCGCAAAGCTTGATCAGGTCGGCGCCATATTTCAGGTTTTCCCGCACCTTGGCCCGCACGCCCCAGGGGCCATCCGCCACACCGCCACCCTTGGCTGCAAATTCGTGGGTCAGCAGGTTGTTATCGCAATGACCGCCGGTGATGCCGATGGCCGGGCCGGATACAAACAGGCGCGGACCGGGCACATCCCCATCGTTAATGGCGTCACGCAGGGCCACATCCGCATAGCCGTGTGCGCCCAGGTTGCGCATGGTGGTGAATCCCGCCTGCAGCGAAGTCTGCGCATTCTTCACCCCGGTGATCGCAGAGCGCACCGCGGTGCGCGCCAGTCGGCGGTAACCGTGCTGATCTGCTGAGCCGGTCAGGTGCACGTGCATATCCATCAGCCCCGGCAGAAGTGTAGCGCCGGCCAGGCGGATGGCGCCCTCGGGGGGCGCCGCATCGGCGACAACCGAAACGATGCGGTTGCCATCAATGGTCACCAGTGGCGACTCGATCACCTCACCGGTTTCCACATCAATCAAACGGTCCGCACTCACGTGCGTGACGGCTGCTGCTGCCTGGGCCAGTAGCCCGGTTGTGGCCAGCAGCAGGGCAAAGAGGGCGTTTTTCTTGTACATTCTTGATTCCCGCGTCGAAAAAATTTTGCGCTCAAGCGCACGGTTTTACCGTATTTACGCTGCCAGTGACAGCGTTGCGGGGATTGGATGCCGTAGCAAGCCGGCCCCGGCACAAAGATAAACAGCCAGATTTACCAGGAATATCGATCGATGACAGAAGAGGCCCTGATTCAGTTTTACCTCAACAATCAATGGCTGGTGCTGCCGCTATTTCTGATATTCGTGGTGGGGCTGGCCATTTTCTGGTTTGGCGGACTGGTGGCTGCACTCGTGGCACTGGGTAACAAGCAGTGGCTGTGGGGCATCCCCTCGATTTTCCTCGGTCCCCTCACCGGGCTGCCCTACGCACTGCTGCACGGCGAGGCGGAGTACGCCAAGACGTTAATGCTGCGTGGCCTGGCCATGATCCTGGCCGCCCTGCTGCTCCTGCTACTGGCCTGGTTTTTCATCAATGGCGCGGGGCCCACTGAGTAACGATTCGCGCAGTCGAGGCAGGAGGCCATGACGGGAGACGAGCGGGATCAGCATCCCGAGAAACCGCACGAAGGCCGCAAGCGCACCCGTGGGCCGCGGCTCATTGTTATCATCACGCTGGCGCTGCTGACCGTTGTGGGCCTGGTTTTTGCCGCTTTTGAACTCTCCCCGCGCCCGTCCGCCACCATCATCCGCATGGCTTTTGACGAGCAGTCCACTCAACTCAACGCGGCGCTGGCACCGCTGCGACCCGCCTACGTGCGGGCGCAGGAAAATATTCCCTACGACAGGGATGATCCCGATGCGCTGCTTGACCTTTACACTCCCGACCTCGGTGGTGGTCGCCGGCCCCTGGTGGTCTGGGTTCCGGGTGGCGCCTGGGTTGCCGGCGGCAAGGAAGCGATTGCCAACTACAGCGCCCTGCTCTCCGGGCACGGCTATGCAGTGGCCGCGCTGGATTACTCGCTCGCCCCTGGCGCGCACTATCCCAAACCGGTACAGCAAGTCAGCCAGGCGCTGGCCTTTCTCGAACGCAACGCGGAGCGCTTCCAACTGGATACCGCGCACATATTTCTCGCTGGAGATTCCGCCGGTGCGCAGATTGCCGCCCAGGTGGCCAATGTCATCACCTCCCCGGCCTACGCCGCCGCACTGCAGATCGAGCCACCCCTGCAACGACGCCAGCTGTCGGGTTTACTGCTGTATTGCGGTGCCTATGATCTGGAGATCCTGAACTTTGAAGGCCCCCACGGCGACTTCCTGCACAGCGTTCTCTGGGCCTACAGCGGCGACCGCAACTTCCGTGATAACGCGGATTTCGCCACCCTCTCCGTGCGGCAGTACCTGACCGCGGACTTTCCGCCGACCTTTATCTCCAGCGGCAACGGTGACCCGCTGCTCGCACAGTCCCGGGCCATGGCGGCGAGGCTGGACGAGCTCGGGGTGCCGGTCACCACGCTCTTTTTCCCAGACGACTATTCACCCGCGCTGCCCCATGAATACCAGTTCAACCTGACCGTTGCCGCCGGTCGGCTTGCCCTGCAGCAATCGCTGCGCTTTCTATCGCGGCAGGTCAACGCGACCTGGGCAGCGCCGGACACACCCGGGCCACGCCTTCCTCTGGCTGGCCGCTCAATCAACTCCACCGCACCGGCTGGCTCAGCCCTCGCTGAGAACAAGGCAGCGCTGGACTGACTGGCCGGAACCCCGCAGTCGCTTCCGTGGCGTTTAGCCCAACAGCGCTTTTGTGTATCATTTGCGGCTTTTAGCGCATTTTTTAGCCAGCCCGATATCGCCACATTCCCTGACTGGGCGGTTTCCTGCAGCGGGCCCCGAAAGACGCCAAGGGCTACAAACATCGAGTACCGATAATGAGCACGACGACCTCCTCCAGCGAACAGCAAAGCCAGCCCACACAGAAGAAGGCCTTTACCCGCTTCCTGGATACGGTGGAGTGGCTGGGCAACCTGCTGCCCCACCCGATCACCTTGTTTGCCATGTTCGCCGTGGGCGTCATCGTCATCAGCGGTATCGCCTCCTACTTTGGCCTGTCAGTGGCAGACCCGCGCCCGGTGGGCGCAGCCGGGCGAGATCCGGACGGCATCATCGAGGTGTTCAATCTCTTCTCCGGGGAGGGGCTCAGGTACATCGTCACCAGCCTGGTCACCAACTTCACCGGCTTTGCTCCCCTGGGCACCGTGCTGGTAGCCCTGCTGGGCGTGGGCATTGCCGAGCACTCGGGATTACTGAGTGCCGCGGTGCGGGGACTGGTGTTGCAGGCGTCACAGCGCACTGTGACCGTGATCGTGGTCTTCGCGGGCATTCTCTCCAATACAGCTTCGGAGCTGGGCTACGTGGTCCTGATTCCGCTCGCGGCGATGATTTTCCATTCCCTCGGGCGCCATCCGCTGGCGGGTCTGGCCGCGGCCTTCGCGGGGGTTTCCGGCGGCTACAGCGCCAACCTGCTGATTGGCACCGTGGACCCGCTGCTGTCCGGTATTACCGAGTCCGCCGCCCATATGATCGACCCCACTTATACCGTTGGGCCGGAAGTAAACTGGTTCTTCATGATCGTCAGTACCTTCCTCATTACCACGGTAGGTAGCTGGGTCACCCTGGCGATTGTCGAGCCCAAGCTGGGCAAATACGACCCGAGCGAGGCATCGGTGGACCTGTCACAGGACAAGATGGGTGCCCTGACCGACGCCGAGAAGCGCGGCCTCAAGTTTGCCGGTCTCGCGGTGCTGGCGGTCTCCGCCGTGCTGGCCCTTTCCATCGTTCCCGAATGGGGCGTGCTGCGTCACCCGGAAACCGGGGCCGTGGCCGGTTCACCGTTCCTGAAGGGCATCGTGGCGCTGATCGTGGTGTTCTTCGCCGTGCCCGGCTTTGTCTTTGGCCGTGTGACCGGCTCCATGAGAAACGACCGCGATGTCATCAATGCCATGTCCAAGAGCATGGGCAGCATGGGTATGTATATCGTGCTGGTGTTCTTCGCGGCGCAGTTCGTCGCCTTCTTCAAGGTCACCAACCTGGGCACTATCTTCGCCGTGGTGGGGGCGGACACCCTGCAAAGTATCGGCCTGACCGGGCCGGTGCTGTTCCTGTTCTTTATCATGATGTGCGGATTCGTGAACCTGATGCTGGGCAGTGCCTCGGCGCAGTGGGCCGTCACCGCCCCCATCTTTGTGCCGATGCTGATGTTGCTCGGCTACGCGCCGGAGGTCATCCAGGCCGCCTACCGCATCGGGGATTCGGTGACCAACATCATTACCCCCATGATGAGTTACTTCGGGCTGATCGTATCCTTCGCCACCCGCTACAAGAAAGACCTTGGCATTGGCACGCTGATCTCCACGATGATCCCCTACTCCATTTTCTTCTTTGTCGGCTGGACCGCCCTGTTCTTCATCTGGGTATTTGCCCTCGGCTTGCCGGTCGGACCGGGCGCAGCCACTTACTTCGGCAACTGAACCGGCTAAACTGCGAGGCCGCACTTTGCGTGCGGCCTCTTTAACGACTACGTGTAAACGTGAGAGCCCCTATCCATGAGTTCACTTCAGGATCAACTGCTCAAGGCCGGCCTGGTCGATGCCAAGAAGGCCAAGCAGGTCAACAAGGACAAGCGCAAGCAGACCAAGGTGGCCAAGAAGACCGGTCAACCGCAGGTCGATGAGACCCGAGAGGCGGTGGAGCGCGCCCGCGCCGAGAAGGCCGCCCGTGACCGCGCTCTGAACGCAGAGCGGGATGCAGCCGCACGGGAGAAGGCCATTGCAGCCCAAATCAAGCAGCTAGTGGAAAGCAACAAGCAATCCAAGGGCGGTGGCGATATCGCCTACAACTTCACCTTCGAGCGCAAGATCAAGAAAATCCATGTTTCCGAGGCGGTGCGCAATCACCTGGCCGCGGGCCGACTGATGATCGTCGGCCTGGACGAAAGCTTCGAGCTGGTGCCCCGCGTGATCGCCGAGAAGATCAGTGAGCGCAAGCCCGACGCCGTGATTCAGCCCCCCGCCGACAGCGCGCAGCCGGACGAGGACGATCCCTACGCGGAATTCCAGATTCCCGACGACCTGATGTGGTAACCCCTCTTTGAACCAGAATGAGGGAATTCTCCGCGCGGTCGAGCAGTGGCTCTCCGATGTAGTGGTGGGCCTGAATCTGTGCCCCTTCGCCCGTAAACCCATGCGGGCAGGGCAGGTTCGCTTCGCCATCAGTGAGGCGCGCTCAGACCAAGCGCTGATGGACGATCTGCTCGCAGAAATGGTGCGGCTGGATGAACATTCTGCCGCGGAGCTGGAAACCACCCTGGTGATTGTGCCGTCGCACCTACAGCGATTTGAGGACTTCAATCAGTTTCTCGATCTGGCGGAATGGCTAATCGAGCGGCAGGGCTACACCGGCATCTACCAGCTCGCCACCTTCCATCCCCACTACCAGTTTGCGGACACCGCCCCGGAGGATGCAGAAAACCTCACCAACCGGGCTCCCTACCCGATTCTCCACCTGATCCGGGAGGCCAGTATCGAAGAGGTTCTGCAAAAATACCCGGACCCGGATTCCATCCCTGAAAATAATATACGACGGGTCACCGACCTGACGCAGGACCAGCGTCGTGCACTGTTCCCGTATCTTTTCAGCGGCGCAAAGAAAGGTTAAAGAAAGGTTGGCGCCTGGTGGAAAGCCGCACCGGATGAACCCACCGGCACAGCGGCAGCTCAAGCGCTTTCGTGACGCTTGCCAGAGGTGTCACTGCTATCGACCACTGCCTGCTGTGACAGGTGGTCGAAGCCGGCTCCGCGTCCAATCTCATACCCGCGTTCGAGCAGTTCCGGCTCCAGCGTAAATCGGGCAACGGGGAAGTCGGCGGGTGGGGAGATCACTCGCACCCGGCATCCCTCTGGCGGCGACTGGATAAACTGCAGCGCGCGATTGTACCGCTCAGCCCTGCCCAGCACAGACTCGAACAGGCTGGCGTGATCCTGAAACAGCTGCTTCATAAAGTGCGGCGCAGGGGTCTCCCGCTTGCGGTAGCCCAGTGGCCGGGACAGAACCACAGTGATATCCCTGGCCCCCTGCTCGTAGGCCCGGATCACCGGAATGGAATCCGCAAGGCCACCGTCGGTCATCGGCTCATCGTTGACCCTGGGGAAGCCACGGTAAGCAAAGGGGATGGCGCAGGATGCGGGAAACACCTCGTGCATATTCTCCGCAGTCACTTCCAGGTAATGCGCCTGCCCGGTCTCGATGCTGGTGGTCACGGCAAAGAGAGGCACACCGTTGTCGTAGTAGCGCTGAACATTCAGTGGTATTTCGTCGAAAGACGCATGCCAGAGCCAGGCAACATCGCAAAAGTGGCCGCCCTTGAGGAAGCGCCGCCAGTTGATGAAGTCCTCACGGCGGGCGTGGTCCAGCAGGATCCAGCGACTGCGACCGTGATCCCCCGACAGGTACCCGATCAGGTTGGAGGATCCTGCGGATACGCCAATGGCAAAGTCGTAGGGCAAAAAGTCGGACTCGATAAAAGCATCGAGAACCCCAGCGGCAAAGATACCGCGCATCGCCCCGCCCTCGACCACGAGCGCCGATGGCACGGTTGCACTGTCTTGACTCATTGACTCTCCGAAGCTGCAACGGCAGTTGAACGTTTGATCCTGTGTGAAATTGTATAATTGGTGGCCGACATACACATTCGCCTTCCCGACCAAATCCAGTGACCAGAGCGCCACGGGAGCATCTTCAGGGCTTTGCGACAGCCAGTGCTGGCTGACAGAACCGTTTCCGCCAGTTAGAGTATCGCCGTCGTAGACTTCCCGGTCCCGGACCCACACATAACCCACTTTTCAGCACAGAATCCGTATGCCAACTTATCCCCCGATACTGTTGCCGGTTGTCGCACTGGTCGCCTGGTCCCTGGTCATGTGGATCTGGATGTATGCCACCCGGCTGCCAGCGATCCGAGCAGCTCAAATTGAGCTGGACCCCACTGCCCCCCAGGGCCAGCTGATGCAACAGTTGCCGGCAAACGTGCGCTGGAAGGCCGACAACTACAATCACCTGATGGAGCAGCCCACGCTCTTCTATGCCATTTGCCTGGTGCTGGCAATGGTGGGCGAAAGCGATGGACTCAACCTCGCACTGGCCTGGATTTACGTGGGGGGCCGGGTTGTCCACAGCCTGCTGCAGGCCCTGCTCAACAAAATCGAAGTACGCTTCGTGATTTTTGTATTCACCTCCCTGGCGCTGTTTGGCCTCACGGCCCGTGTCGCCATGGCCCTGTTATACCCGGACCCCACCCATGCCTAATCAAATGAAATTCAGCGCGCCGTGGAGCCGCCAACTGAAAGTGCTGACTTCTGTGTTTACCCTCTTCCTGCTGGGGCTACCATTGATCCTGCTGGACCGTGCCCCGGAAGATCCACCAACCATCTACCTGATCGGCATCTGGCTGCCGGTGGCGATTCTGGTTTTGAGCGCTTTGTTTGCCATCCGCGGCTTTGTGATTGAGGGGGACCGGCTGCTGGTACTGCGCCCACTGTGGAAAACCCGCCTGTCACTCCAGGGACTGCAACAGGCAGAGGCCGATCCGGAGGCCATGCAGGGCTCTATCCGCACCTTCGGCAATGGAGGCCTGTTCGGATTTATCGGCCTGTTTCGCAACAAGAAGCTGGGTCGCTATCGGGCCTTTGCCACCGACGAGAAAAACGCAGTCGTATTGCGCTTTGCAACACATACACTGGTGATTACCCCGGACCGGCCCCAACGAGCCGTGACGCTACTCAACCGCGAGGGCTGACTCCCGGTCAGCCCAGACGCTCCAGTTCACTCAATCAAAATTGACAGGCGACCAGTCCGGTATCGCCTTTATTTTGGGGGTCGCAAATTCTGGATAGCGGTCGCTGGCATACTGAACTTCGCCGTTCACAACGGTCATCTCTGCCGATGTCTCTGGCAGCTTCTCAGCGGGCACCTCGAAGATATCCTGATTAAGTATGACGAAGTCCGCCAGTTCACCCGGGGCGATCGCACCTTTGACTTTTTCCTCACCGGAGAACCAGGCCGCCCCCTTGGTGAATAGTCTGAGCGCCGTCTCACGATCCAGTGTGTTGTATTCCCCGTACAGTTGCGTGCCGCCCACGGTCTTTCCTGTCACCGCCCAGTAAAAAGTCACCCATGGATTGAAGCTTGCTACCCGTGTGCCATCGGTGCCGAGACCCACAGGGATTCCGAGTTCCAGCATCCTGCGGATGGGCGGGCTTCTGCGTGTTTGCTCCTTGCCGTAGCGATCCAGAAAGTGCTCGCCGGCAAATGCCATTCGGCCCTGTACCGCGATACCGCCACCGAGCGCCTTGATGCGCCGCAGGTTCTCATCACTGATCGTCTCGGCGTGATCGATGATCCAGCGCACCCCGGCAACAGGCTGTGTCTGGTTCACCTTTTCCAACACGTCGAGCATACGCCCGATGGACTCGTCATAGGTGGCATGAATGCGGAAAGGCCAGCCCCTCTTCAGATGAAGGCGCAAGACTGCCTCCAGTTCCTCTTCAGCCTGCGGCTTCAAGTCCGGTCTTTCTGAGGTGAAGTTCTCGTAGTCTGAGGCAGACCAGACCAGCAACTCGCCGCCGCCTTCCACTACGAATCCATCGTCAAAGTGAATATGTTTGTCCTGGCCGGGCCTGTAATTGCTCATCCAGCGCTTGAACTGGTCCAGTTCCTCGCCGGCCTTCTGTGGAAACAGGTAATTCGAAACCCGGATGGGCAACTCACCTTTTTCGGCCAGGGTCGTGGAGGCCTGATAGTCCTCGGGGAACTGGTGTCCACCACCGCCGGCATCCACAGCACTGGTAACGCCGAGACTCAGGAGCTTGCGGTAAAACTGTCGCGATGAATTCAGCTGCGCCTCTGCAGACATTTGCGGCAGCGCGGCAATGGTCTTGTACAGGATCATCGGGTGAGGATCGGCAATTAACCGCCCGGTGGGATTGCCATCCGCGTCGCGCTCATAACGACTGCCAGCGGGTGCCTGTGAATTCTTGTCAATCCCCAGCGCTTTCATGCCGGCCTTGTTCAAGAGCCCTCCCGAATAGAGGTGCAGAACGAAGGCCGGGGTGTCCGGTGCCACCGCATTCAATTCCTCCAGGGTTGGCATCCGCTTTTCTTCAAACTGGTAGGGGCTCCAGCCCCCCACGACCCGCACCCATTGGCCCTCGGGAGTGCGCTCGGCCTGAGCACGCACCAATTCCAGCGCATCCTTGAGCGAGGAGACGCCCTCCCACCGGGTCTCTAAATTATAAAAACGCCCTCCCCGAACCACATGCAAGTGGGAGTCGTTGATGCCGGGAATCACCCGCCGGCCCTGGGCGTCAATTACCACTGTGTCATCACCCTTGCTGGCGAGCAGCTTCTCAGCATCAGTACCCAGCTGCTCAAATTTACCATCAGAAACTGAGAACGCCGTCACCTTACGGTTATCGAGTGTGGTTACGTCAGCATTGTGTACGATCAGATCCGGTGCCGAACTCAGGGCAATACTGTAGAGAGCCAGCAGCGCGCTACAGCCCCGCGTAATAAATCCCAACATGACGTCCTCCCTTTCCCACAAAAAACTGCCGACACATGCCATAACAAACCGCTGTCATTACCAGCAAAACCCGTTTGAGCGAATGAGCTCCCGAGCGCCCGGGATGTCCGGTCTGTGAAGTCAGGTGAGTATGGGAGGGAATTCCTGTTCCTGCTGATCACTATCGCTCTTTTCGACACTAGGCGACTACTCACCGCGGGCTGCCAGCAGCTGAGTGGCGCCTTCGTGGGCGGGCCCGGGCCGGTGAACCCCCAGCAGAGAAAGCGGTATCTGTGCAATCCGCTCGGTGACTTCCATACTGAGAAGACCACGAAGGATGGATTGACTAGCCGCTAAAGGATTTTCATGCCATTTGATCGTCAGGGTAACCGCCTCTCCGGCGCCAGCCCCACCGCCATCGAGCACTATCAACGCGCCCTGGAATCATTCAACCTCTACCGGGGCGACCCGTTTGCCCCCCTCGAAGAGGCCATTGCAGAGTCCCCCGGGTTTGCAATGGCGCATATCCTCAAAGCCTATCTCTACGCCACCAGCACTGAGCCCGCCGCCAATATCGCTGCGCAGAAGATCCTGGTTTCGACCCAGGTTCTGCCACTGTCAGAACAGGAGGCGTCCCACGTTGCGGTCTTGAGGTCCCTGACCGGTGGTGACTGGACGACTGCTGCCGAGTCCCTGGATTTCCACTGCTGCAAATTTCCACACGATCTGGTCGCTATTCAGTGCGGGCACCTGATGGATTTTTATCGCGCCAACAGCCGCAACCTGCGGGACCGTATCGCCCGCGCGCTGCCCCAGTGGTCGGCGGAAATTCCCGGTTACTCGCTGCTGCTGGGTATGTATGCCTTCGGGCTGGAAGAATGCGGTGACTATGGCCGCGCTGAACAGTTTGGTCACAGTGCCCTGGAACTGGAACCATTCGACTGCTGGGCCCACCACGCTGTCGCTCACGTGCTGGAAATGCAAGGGCGCCCAGCTGAGGGCGTGGCCTGGATGCACGACCGGGAAGCCTTCTGGGCGGAGGAAGAGAATTTCTTCAAGGTCCATAACTGGTGGCACCGGGCACTTTACCATCTGGATCTTGGCGAGACCGAGAAGGCCCTGGAAATCTACGATGGCCCCATCCGCCGGGATGCCAGTGTCATGGCACTGGACCTGGTGGATGCCGCAGCCCTGCTCTGGCGCCTGGTGCTACTGGGCACAGATGTCGGTGAACGCTGGCAGGAACTGGCGGACTGCTGGGAGCCCCATGTCGATGGCCATCACTACCCTTTCAACGACTGGCACGGCGCCATGGCGTTCCTTGGCGCCAACCGGCCTGCTGCGCTGGAGCGTATCGGTAATTGCCTGCGCGCCGGGCGCGACAGCCACCGGGAGGTCTGCCGCTGGGGCTGGGAGACCGGCCTGCCGCTGGTGGAGGGGTTCTCGGCCTTCTGGGAGAGGGACTACGCCAGCGCTGTGCGCCACCTGCACAGTGCCCGTTACATCGCCAATACCTTTGGCGGCAGCCACGCGCAGCGGGATATCATCGACTGGACGCTGGCCGAGGCAACGATCCGCCTGGGCCAGCGGCGCCAGGCAGAGGCGTTCGCGGAAGAGCGACTGGCGCTCAAACCCAATAGCACCGTCACCCGTGAAATGGTGGCCCGCGCCAGCAGATAGGCGACAGCACCCGGAAAATGATCCGGCCCCGGACGAACTGCTTGAGAAAAGCGTAATAAGTAGGACACCCGGGCACTCCTCAGTGTCACCCGCGCGCCTGTTTTCAATTGAACAGATCTTCCATTCCCGTGAATGGCGGTCTCTTTCCGCCCTATTTCCTCGCTGGCAGTGGTTGTGATTCACGCGGGCACAGCAGCGCAGAATTCAACTAACCTGAACTATAACCGTGTGAAAACCGGCACAAGTGATCTGGGGCGGCTTTGCCACCGTACCCGTGCCCTAAATCACACAAAAATTGGATTAGGGGAATTCTTCATGGGCGAACTGGTTCGTCTGGTGTACGCCAGCAAAGCTTCCTTCTTCCCACTGCCCGCCAAGAGTGGTGTGGAACCCACCGTGGCCCGTATCCTGATGCAGAGTCGGCAAAACAATAACCGCGACGATGTGGGCGGTATTCTGTATTTCGGCGATGGCTACTTCTTCCAGGCCCTCGAGGGCAATCGCGAGGCGGTCACGGAAACTTTCCGGCGAATCAGTGAGGACAGTCGTCACCATCAGGTGACCACCCTTTCCCTCAAAGCGGTGCCGTCACGCATGTTCGCGGACTGGTCGATGAAATATGTTCCCGCGGAACAATCCTTGCGCGAGTTTCTTGGCCGCAGGGGCTACACCCGCTTCCAGCCATTGCGCTTCTCTGAGGGGGAGGCAGAAGCCCTGGTGCAATTCTTCGAGCACAAGCGGGAAGAGGACCTTGGTGCAGCGCCCAGACCGAGCCGCTTCAATCTGCGGGCGCTGTTCTCCCGGAAATCCCGTCTCGCCAATTAATCGGCGCAGGTTCAATACAGTTCTTCAACCGACCGGGTGTGAAAATTCGGCTTTGGCAGTAAAGTAAAAGGCGCGCCCCCAGGGCGCCCCTTCACAACCGCCGGAGTTTCCACGCCATGAGAACATTCATCACCGCAGTGTTCGGCCTTACCTTGCTGCTGCCACCGGTTGCGCAAGGGTCCTGTGCCATTCTCCTGCACGGCCTGGGGCGTTCCGACGGATCGATGGAGTCACTGGAAAGAGCCCTGGAAAAGGCGGATTTCCAGGTCGTCAACGTCGATTACCCATCGACCGTGTACCCCATCGAGACACTCGCCGGCCAGGCCATTGCACCGGCACTGGACCGGTGCGGGCCGGGCACTCCTGTGCACTTCGTCACCCACTCTATGGGCGGCATACTCGTGCGTCATTATCTCAGCCGGGTACCCGTTCCAAACCTCGGTCGGGTGGTTATGCTTGGCCCGCCCAACAAGGGCAGTGAGGTGGTGGATGCCCTGGGCGAAGTACCCGGCTTCCACGCCATCCTGGGTGACGCTGGCCTGCAATTGGGCACCAGCGCGGAAAGTGTGCCCAACCAGCTTGGCGCCGCCAATTTCGAGGTGGGCATCATCGCCGGCACCCGCAGCATTAACCCGGTTCTCTCACAGATTATTCCTGCCACAGACGATGGCAAAGTCTCGGTGGCGAGCACACGCCTGGACGGTATGAGCGATCACCTGCAGATGCCCGTCACTCATGTTTTCATGATGCAAAACGATGAAGTCATCAAACAGGTGATTTACTTCCTGCAACACGGTCGTTTTTATCGGCCCGGTCCGCCCTCGTCTTGATCGTCTTCGCTCGCTGACAACACTTCGGTCAGTGCCACCCGCCTTGAACTAAACTGCTGCCGAGGGAACCGCAAACTGCCCGGGGTTCCCCGGCAATGGACAGCAGCGATAGTGGCACAGCAGGAAAGCTCAGAAGCAATCAAGGAACTGCCGGAACAGGTGGACCGGGGCGTAGATACTGCCCTCGACAAGGTCGACGGCTGGATTGCTGACGCTATTCAACACACGCCCAATTTCATCGCGGCGTTGCTCGTCATGCTGATGCTGTATTTGATTGGCATGCTGTTCGGCTATCTCACCTGCCGACACTTCAGCCGCCGGGAGCGCGCCAATCTCGGGGAAGTCCTGGGAGGCCTGGTCAAATGGATCTTTGCCGGTATCGGCTTCCTGCTCGCCGCCACCATCGTCATGCCAACCCTGAAGCCCGGCGACCTGGTTGCGGGCCTGGGTGTGGGCTCTGTGGCATTTGGATTTGCCTTCAAGGACATCCTGCAAAACTGGCTTGCCGGGCTGCTGATTCTGATCAAGCACCCATTCCGCGTAAACGACCAGATCCGCGTCGGCGAATTTGAGGGCACGGTTAAGAAAATCGAAAACCGCGCAACGCTGATCCGCACCTTCGACGGCCAGCGAGTCGTCATTCCCAACAGTGATATCTATACCAATGCAGTAATCGTCAAGACCGCACACCCCCTGCGGCGCAGTGAGTACGATGTGGGGATCGGCTACGGGGATGGTCTCGATCGTGCCTGTGAAGTACTGGAAAAGGCTGTCAGCAAAGTGGAGGGCGTGCAAAAAAGGCCAGCGGTAGAGGCCCTGCCCTGGGAGCTTGCGGCCAGCTGGGTCACCATTCGGGTGCGCTGGTGGACCCACAGCCGCCAGACCGATACCAACCATATTGGTGCGGATGTTATCCGGGCAATCAAGCTGGCCCTGGATGAAGCCCGTATCGACATGCCCTACGAGACCAGAGTGCAACTGTTCCACGATCAGACCGAGGAAACCGACGGCGATCGCAGCCGGCAGCGGGAGGGGTGGCCCGCGCCCGCGGACGGCAGTACGCGCCCCCGCTGGCAGGCACAGTTTGGCGAGAAGCAGCCCTGAGCTTTTGACAGCCCTGAGCCTGGTTGACAGCCCTGAGCCTGGCTGAGAGCCCTCACTGCATCAACATCATGCCGTTGCCAGAGAATCCCCCGCCATAATCCGGTATTCTGATCCCTTCACTATTTCCCGCGGCAAAGGGGCGCTCAACCCATGCTCAACTGGCAGTGGTCCCGCTTCGAGGATCTCACCGCACAACAGCTCTATACCATTCTGCAGCTCCGCCAGGAAGTTTTCGTAGTAGAGCAGGACTGTGCCTACCAGGACGTGGACGGCATTGACCAGCACAGCTGGCACCTGGCCGCCTGGCGCAATGAAGGGGAAGAGCCTGCGCTGCTGGCCTACCTGCGGGTAGTGGACCCTGGCCAGAAGTATACGGAGCCGTCCATCGGACGGGTATTGACCGCGCAACCTGCGCGGGGAACCGGGCTCGGTCGGGAGCTTATGAGCCGGGCACTGATTCTCTGCGACGAGCAGTTTGATGGCGGGGCCATTCGTATCTCGGCACAGCTTTACCTGGCCGACTTCTACAGTGAATTCGCATTTGAGCGTGTTTCCGAGCCCTACGATGAAGATGGCATCCCCCATATCGAGATGCTGCGTCCGGGCCGCCCTTAGCTGTGTTCCACCGCCCGGGTCGGTGCGGGCAGGACCAGCAACTGAGCCTCAGTGGACGGCGGTCTTGGAAAACAGATTGATAACCACCACCCCGGCAACAATCAGAGTCATACCGATGACCGCCGGCCAGTCCGGGATTTCCCGATAGATAACCGCACCCGCCAGCGCCACCAGCAGGATACCGACACCGGCCCAGATGGCGTAAGCGATGCCCACCGGAACAGTCCGCAGCACCAGTGACAGCATGTAGAACGCCAGCCCGTAGCCCAGTACGACCAGTACAGAGGGAAGCGGTCGCGTAAACTGCTCGGAGGCCTTCAGCGCTGTGGTAGCGGCAACTTCCGCCAGGATGGCAATCGCGAGATACAGATAAGCCATTATTTCATCCGCATAAAAAAATGGGGGCCCTGAAAGCCCCCATCGCTCGATCAATTGAGAACCCTACTCAAGGGTAGGTGTAGCTGGCCTGCAGCCCCAGAGGGATGCCCAGCGACCAGTAAAGCACCAGGAAAACCGACCAGCACAGCAGGAATACCACCGAGTAAGGCAGCATCATGGAAACCAGGGTTCCGATCCCCGTGCTCTTCACGTAACGCTGACAGTAGACCACCACCAGGGGGAAATACGGCATCAGCGGCGTGATGATATTGGTGGAGGAATCCCCCACCCGATACGCGGCCTGGGTCAGGTCCGGCGAGAAACCCACCTGCATCAGCATAGGCACAAAAATCGGTGCCAGCAGTGCCCACTTGGCAGAGGCCGAGCCCACAAACAGGTTCACGAAGCCCACCAGCAGGATGATGCCCATCAGCGTCACCGGTCCCGGCAGCGCCATGGCGGCCAGTAGGTTACCGCCCTCGACGGCCAGCAGCGTGCCCAGTCCGGAACGGCCAAATTCAGCGATGAACAGCGCGCAGAAAAATGCCATGACGATGTAGTAGGACATGGAGCCCATCGTCTTGGACATGGCATCGATCACGTCCTTGGACTTCTGGAAGGTGCCCGCCGCGTAGCCAAACACTACGCCGGGAATGATGAACAGCAGGAAAATCAGCGGCACGATGGATTTCATTGCCGGCGCACCGAACGCGGCCAGGTTTCCGGCATCGTCCCGCAGCGCTGAATCCGCCGGTAGCATCCAGGCAACCAGGGCACCGATACCCAGAACCATCACCAGGGTCGACAGGCGCAGCGCACGCCGTTCGCGGGCGCCCACCTCCTGCATCACCGGCATATCCTCCGGGTCGCCGTCGATGGCCACATTCTTCAGTCGCGGCTCGATGACTTTGTCTGTCAGCCACCAGCCCAGCAGCACAATCACCAGGCAGGACGCCGAGGTAAAGAACCAGTTATTGAGCGGGTTCAGTTGCAGCTCGGGGTTGACGATCTGCGCCGCCGACTGGGTGAACCCCTGCAGCAATGGATCGATGGCCGAGGGTACGAAGTTGGCGGAGAAACCGCCGGATACACCGGCAAACGCCGCCGCGATCCCCGCCAGTGGATGGCGGCCCGCAGCATAAAAGATCACCCCGCCCAAGGGGATCACCAGCACATAACCCGCATCCACGGCCGTGTGGCTGACAATCGCCACCAGGACCAGCATGGGGGTCAGCAGCATTTGCGGGGTCACGCCCAGCAGCTTTTTCAAAACGGCGTTGATAAAGCCGCTCTGCTCCGCCACACCCACACCCAGCATGGCCACCAGTACCACACCCAGGGGGGCGAAGCCGGTAAAGGTTGTGACCATGGTGGAGAGGAAATAGGCAAAGTTGTCCCCGGACAGCAGGTTGGTAACCTGGACCGCCTCACCCGTGGCCGGGTGAATGGCATCAAAGCTGACACCGGACAACAGCAGTGACAGCACCCAGACCGTCACCATCAGGACCAGGAACAATACCGCCGGGTCCGGCAGCTTGTTGCCCACCACTTCAATAAAGTTCAGCGCGCGATCAACCCAACCGCCTTTGCCAGACCCGTTTGGTGTTTCCATGGGTGCGGCAGTGTTCGCCGGAGATTCACTCATTGGTTTGTCCTCGTTTTTATTGTTCTGATTGCCAGCCATTGCGCGTTCCTTTCCAGATATCAGCCGATATCAGCCGATATCAGCCAATTTTGCGGATGCCGACCGCTTGGCGTAGCTTGTCGATAAAGGGCGCTGAATAGGCTCTGGCCTTCTCCGCGCCCTTCTCCAACTCGGCCTCGATCTGTGCCGGGTTCGCCAACAGCTCGTTGTAACGCTCGCGGGCATCACCGATCTGGCCGTTGATCAGCTCGAACAGCTGCTTCTTGGCCTCGCCCCAGGCGATGCCCTCTTCGAACGCCTTGCGCATTTCGGCGGTCTGCTCCGGGGTGGCGAAGGCCTGCCAGACCTGGAACACGGTGGAGGTATCCGGGTCCTTTGGTTCACCTGGCTCCAGCAAGTTGGTTTTGATCTTGTTGATGTGCTTCTTCAGCTGCTTCTCGGTCAGAAACAACGGGATGGTGTTGCCGTAGCTCTTGCTCATCTTGCGGCCGTCGAGGCCCTGCAGCACCGCTACATGGTCATCCACCACCGCTTCCGGCAGCGCAAAGTGCTCGCCGTAATGGTGGTTGAAGCGCTGGGCGATATCCCGCGCCATCTCGATATGCTGCACCTGATCTTTGCCCACCGGCACCTTGTTGGCATTGAACATCAGGATGTCCGCCGCCATCAGGATCGGGTAGCTGTACAGGCCCATGGTGATACCGAAGTCCGAATCCTCACCATCGGCACGGTTGGCGTCCACTGCCGCCTTGTAGGCGTGGGCACGGTTCATCAGGCCTTTGGCCGTCATGCAGGTCAGTAGCCAGGTCAGTTCCGGAATCTCGTGGATATCGGACTGGCGGTAGAAAACCACATTGTCGGTATTCAGCCCCAGGGCCAGCCAGGTGGCGGCAATCTCCAGGGTGGACTGGTGCACCTGTTGCGGGTCCTGACACTTGATCAGCGCGTGGTAGTCCGCCAGGAAGTAAAAGGACTGATTGTTCTGGTCCTGGCTCGCGGCAATCGCCGGGCGAATGGCGCCCACATAGTTGCCGAGGTGGGGGGTACCGGTGGTGGTAATGCCGGTCAGTACACGCTGCTTACTCATAAACGCTATCAATTCCGTGCTGCATTCTCGGGAGTTAGGGGCGAATAATACCCTTTTCAGACACTTGATTGTACGTCGTCACCGCTGGGCATCGGGCTGATCATGGGGGCCAGCCATGGGCGGACAAAAAACAACCAGCGCAAGAGCACGCTGGCAGCACCTGCCGCGTCAATTCGCGAAAAAGTGTGACCATCTGGCAAGAGCAAAGCCATTCTCAGGGATGATAAGTGCGGTGCACCCCTTTGCAACTGCACCAAGTGCAGAGCAAGTCCGGATAGTGATATAACACCAACTGGCACCACTACACAGGAAATCATGTCGCCCCATGGAAATCACGGCCAGGAAAATCAGCAAGCGCTCGGTGTTTAAGATCTACTTCCTGGGGCTGTCGGGAGGATTCTTCTTCCTGTTTCTCTTCTACGGCATTAGGGCTTTATTTGGCGCAGAGACCGTGAAATGGGATGGAGAGCCCGTTACAGGGGTCGCAGGGCTCGCAATTTCAGTCATTATGTGGCCCGTGATGAGCTTTATCTTTTCGGCCTTCATGTGGCTGTTTAGCGTGGTGGGACTGTGGATGTACTCGCTGATTAATCCCATCACCATCTCTTTCCAGGGGGTGGTGACAGGCGGAAAAAATGAGACTGAACAACAGTAGGAATTGCGACTCCCTACCGTCCTCGGCCTATTAGTGCCAGGTCTGTAGTCAATCAGCGGATGGTCGTTTCAGCCGCACAAAACACTATGGGAAATCACGCAAGGCCATGAAGGAAGGCTCAAAATGACTCGAGTGTTACTGCTCTCTATCGCCCTCCCTCTCCTCTGGCTGTTTTCCCCACCAGCTCCGGCCGAGCCTGTTGAAAAGAAGTCCTCTGAGCAGGCCCAGCAACGGCTGAAAGAGCGCAGGCTTCTGGCTCGCAAATCTACAAGCATTTATTCCAGCAAGCCACGGCGCTTCAAGGGCGAGTTACGTGTGGAGAACCTCACCGACATAGAGGTCAGGGCGATTGTCAGCGAGGCAACGAGATTGATCCCGGGTGCAATGGTGATGATCGATGCAGTCAGAGATGGCTGCCCCTGCGCAGATGGTCCCGATTGCTCAGCCCAGGTGTGGGTGGCAACTTACCAGAACGGGAAAAACACGGGACTGACGCTATCAAAGATCGGTGACCGCTGGACTCTGGGCTACGTTCAGGCCTGGTGGCTGGAATACGAAGCCATGCGTGAAGAGCAGAAGTTGCTCCGGCGTACCCCGCGACCGCGCCCCGAGGCCATCCAGGACAGGCTGGACGAGTTATCGGCTTTACACCGCCTACTTTGGGAAGAATTCCCCTCCTGTGAGGAAGATGAACAATAAGAGGATGAGCAATAAGAAGATGAGCAATAAAGGGAGCTGTGCTTAAAAAAACGGGAAATAGCCCCTACCGATAATCGCTCCTCGATCAGTTCCTGATGGCGACTATTTTTTCCAGGCTCCGCCGGTATCGTGGTGCAAGCTCAGCCCAGCGGAAACCCGACACATCCACCGAGGGCAGGGACTCACCGGCTCTACGCGCACAGGCCAGTTCAGCCAGCATCTCCACCGCCTTATCGGTGGAACCATACCGATACTCACGGGCATACAAATCCGGATAGGCCTGCTCATCGGGCACCACAGGCGAGCAGCCCAGTGCACAGGCTTCCATCACAGCCAGCCCCTGGAACTCGTGATAGGCGGTGCTGAGGAAAACATGACTCTCCTGCAGCACCTGGCGGTAAGCCCCTGCCGACGCCTGAAAGCCCACCGCGCCAAGGCGCGAAGAAAACCGCTCACGGATCTCTTGAAACTGCTCGGGGCTGCTGCGGAAGGACTCACCGAGCAGGTTAAGCCGGTAGTCGATGCCCTGCGCCTCCAGCCCCTCAAGGATCTGCAGCAGCCGATCCGGTCCCTTGTCGTATTCCCAGCGTGCCGCCCAGCTGATCACCAGCGGGCCACTCGCCGGGCGCACAAGCGGGGATTCCCTCGTGAACAGGTTGTCTTCCAGCGGCACCGGCAATACATGGGACTTCGCCTCGACCTCCTCGCAGATCCCCCCCGGCACATGGTCGGGGAAGCGTTTCAGAAGCTGGCGCGCACCCTTCAGCAGCGAGCGGCGATTGAAGTCGGAATTGAATAGCAACAGGTCACCGCTGAGCGCGGTATAAATATTCAGCAATTGCGGTTCGACGGATTGGAAGGCGTCTCGGGTACGGGGATAGGCGAACTGGTTTTCGTGGAAGTACACGGCCGTGGGTACCCGGGCAATTTCCGGTACCAGCCCGCGCAGAGCGGAGACATCCGTCATGGAGGTAGCGACGATCAGGTCCCAATCCTGGTGCAGGATGGTCGCCTGCTCTCCCCTGCCCCAGCTGAGGCTATTGCCCCGCACCCGCCAGCTGAAATAACGCGGCGGCAGGGTGAGTACGGTCCAGTCCCAGTCCGGGATCGCCGCCACCAGCCCCCGCCGCCAGCGTTTGTGGCTACCGGCATCATAGGCGGACAGGAGCAGGACTTTCATGGCGGCAGGCTCGGGTTACTCTGCCTTGTCTTCGAAAGAGCGAACATTGGTCAGGCGGGCAAACAGGCTGGAAGTATCCCAGCGGCCGCCACCCAGTGCCTGCACCTCGCTGTAGAACTGGTCCACCAGCGCGGTAACGGGCAGGAGGGCACCGTTGCGTTGCGCCTCGTCGAGGACAATCGCCAGGTCCTTGCGCATCCAGTCCACCGCGAAGCCATGCTCGTACTCTCCCGCCAGCATCGTCTTGTAGCGGTTCTCCATCTGCCAGCTCTGGGCGGCCCCCTTGGAAATGACGTCTACCACCTGCTCTGCATCCAGGCCTGCGGCCCCTGCGAAGTGGAGTCCCTCGGCAAGTCCCTGGACCACACCGGCAATGCAAATCTGGTTGACCATCTTGCACAGCTGTCCGCTGCCCACAGGCCCCAGCAGGTTGCTGGCGCGGGCGTAGCATTGCAGGAACGGCTGCGCGCGCTGGTAGTCAGCCTCTGCGCCGCCCACCATAATGGTCAGCGCACCATTTTCTGCTCCGGCCTGGCCCCCTGAGACGGGAGCGTCCAGAAAACCCAGTCCCCGCTCCGCGCCTGCAGCCGCCAACTCCCGGGCAACATCCGCCGAGGCGGTGGTGTGATCCACAAACAAGCTGCCCTGGCGCATTCCCGCAAAGGCGCCCTGCTCACCGGTCACCACTTCCCGCAGATCGTTGTCATTGCCGACACAGGCAAATACCAGCTCGGCGCCACGGGCAGCCTCGGCCGGCGTTTCAAAGGCTTCACCCGGATATTCCCCCAGCCATTGCTGGGCTCGGCTGGCGGTGCGGTTGAATACACGCACCTTGTGGCCCGCCCGGGCAAGAAAGCCTGCCATGGGGTATCCCATAACGCCCAGGCCGAGGAATGCAACAGTCGCCATTGGTTACCCCCAAATCATCCAGATCAGAGCCGCACCCAGCAAAAGGCGGTAGATGGCAAAGGGAGCCATCCCGATACGGCTGATAAATTGCAGGAAAAAGTGAATACACAGGTAAGCGCTGATCCCGGACAGCACTGTGCCCAGCAGGATGTCCCCCCAGGGCACCGTCTCCAGGGACAGCAGGTCGAAAGTGAGGAGCATGGCGCTGAGGGCAATCACGGGAATGGACATCAGGAACGAGAAGCGCGCGGCATCCTCTCGTTTCATGCCCAGCATCAACCCGGCGGTCATGGTGATGCCCGAGCGCGAAGTGCCCGGAATCAGTGCCAGCGCCTGCGCAGCGCCAATGGCCAGCGCCTTCTTCCAGTTGAGTTGCGCCAGTGTCTCCTTGCGCTTGCCAAATACATCTGCCCACCACAGCAGCAGGCCAAAACCGATCGTGGTAGCGGCAATCACGGCCGCAGAACGCAGGTGTGTCTCGATAAAGTCTTTAAAGGCCAGCCCCACCAGGCCGGCGGGAATCGTGGCCAGCACGATCAGCCAGGCAAGGCGTCCATCATCGGTGAAGCGGTTGTTCACCAGCCCGCCCAGGCCGTCGCGTAGCAGTGCCCACACCTCGCTGCGGAAATAGATAATCACTGCCGTCAGGGAGCCAAAATGCACCGCCACGTCGAAGGCAAGGCCCTGGTCCGGCCATCCCAATACCTCCTTTGGCAGGATCAGGTGTGCCGAGCTTGAGATGGGCAGAAATTCGGTCAGGCCCTGGATCAGCGCCAGGATGATGATCTGAAAAAATTCCATGAATGGTTACTGCGAGCGGATTTTTTGTCGTTTTTGCCAGGTGATCTCGTCGCGCAGGTAGAGGGGTTCCAGCTCCTCCGCTCGCACACTGACACCATTTTCCCATAACAGGGCCGCCAGTTCGGCAATATCACGGGCGTGAATCAGGGCTTCGCTATCCACGGCTTTTACCGGCGCCTGCTCCAGCGCCGGGTAATGCCAGCCAGGTCCGGCACCATAGCGCTCCTGCGGCAGGTCGGATTCGCGCAGTGCGTATACCGCCTGCTCCGGATCCTGGACCGCCTCGGGCAGGAGGCTGCAGTTGGGCGCTTTGGGAGAATAAACACCCCAGTAGATCTGCCCCATCCGCGCGTCGAGTGCCGCGATCACCGGGGCCTGCTGCCATTCCGAGTGTTTGCGCCGGGCACCCGCCGCCAGTGCGGCCAGGCTGGACACCGGTACAACCGGCTTGTCAGCGGCAAACGCCAGTCCCTGCACGCAACTGATGGCAATGCGCAGGCCGGTGAATGAACCGGGGCCGCGGCTGACCGCCAGCGCATCTACTTCCGAGAGTTCCAGGCCAGCCTGCTTCAGTACTTCATCCACCATCGGCAGAAGTCGGCGCGTGTGGTCTCTTTCCGCCTGCACAAACTGCTCGGTGATTCGGCCATCGTCATACAGGGCGACAGAGCAGGCGCCAGAAGTGGTATCCAGGGCTAGTAATTTCACGGGGGACTCGATTGACAACATCTTTGGGGGCGAATTGTGGCACGGTCGGAGGAGAGAGTCATGTGGAAGGCAATCGGCCCGGGCAGGGCAATTCAGCCCGCGCGCTTCCGGGCAGGCCCTGAAACGCAAAGACCCCGCTAAGCGGGGCCTTTGGTTCGCCAGGCGATATACCCGGCAAGGTGTCCAGCTCGGTCCCGTATTACCCCCGCGACTGCAGTGCCGCAGTGGGCTCAGAACCTTACACAGACATCACTTCTTCTTGGGCGGACGACCGCGGCGGGCCATGGTCTTCTTGGCGGTAGCCTTGGTCTTGGCAGCCTTTGGCGGGCGACCACGGCGGGCTGACTTCTTGGGCCTGCCGGGGCTCTTCTTGGTTGCAGCCTTCTTGGCAGCAGCCTTCTTGGGCCGGCCAGCCTTCTTCTTGGCTGACTTCTTCGCTGCCTTTTTCGCTTCGGCCTTGGCTTTGGCTGCAGCTTTCTTTTCCAGGGTCTTGGCTTTAGTGGCCGCTTTCTTGGCCGCCGCCTTCACCTTGGCCTGGGCCTTTTTCTCGGCTGTTTTAACTTTCTTGGCATCCGCTTTGGCGCGGGTCTTTCTCCAGCGGGTTTCAAATGCCTTTACCGCTGCAGCCAGATCCTTCTCAGCCTTATCGGAAAGCTTTTCAGCCATATCGCTGATTTTTGCTTTCGCTGCCTCTTCAGCCTGGCGAACTGAATCCATCGCCTTGGCTTTGGCAAGTTCCACCTTCGCCGAAGCGACTTTGGCGCGTAAATCTTTTGCCTTTGCATTGGCGTTCGTCAGGGCTTTTTTCGCAGCCGCGGTGCCGGTCTTCTGTGCCCGCTCACGCGCCTTGGCTACCCGATCCATCTGGGCATCCAGGGACTTGGTCGCCGTTTCGACTGACTTCTCAGCCTTGGTGACAACCGGCGAAACAGCCGCCGTGGCCTTCGCCTTTGCAGGGCGCTTGGCCTGCTTTCTCTTCTTCGCTACTCGTGCCATCCCTTGTCTCCTGTCAGAGTCAGAAAACTACCTCTGCAATCTGTCTAAAAGTGTGCTGGCGGTAATGCCGTTTTGCTGCCCCGGGACTTATTACCCACCTCCCGAGAAGGAATTACAGCAAGCTGCAACGTTTAAAACGATGCAGCTTTATCAAAGTTAATAAAAATAAATTGCTTTGCAAGGGAAAACGGAAAAAAAACGGTTATTAGGCAATAAAAAATTACTTTTTTGTCTATTTTCCGCCGCGGCGGCGCAAAACGAGTGACAAATCAGATTTTTTTACAGCTCAGCCGGTGTGCTTCCGGGCTGCCGGCAGTTTCTCTTCGACAATCTCTGCGAGCATCTCGATATGATCCTGGCGAAGATTCAGGGTCGGAATGTAACGGTATTCTCCCCCTCCAGCCTCGATGAAATTAGCGCGATTCTCCTCCGCAATTTCCTCGATCGTCTCCAGGCAATCGGCTGCAAAGGCCGGGCAGATCACATCCACACTGCCAACCCCTTTTTTGCCCCACTCGATCAGGGTTTTGTCAGTGTAAGGCTGTAACCATTCCGCCTTGCCAAATCTTGACTGGAAGCAGAGCTGCCACTGGTCCTCTTCAAGGCCCAGCTCCGCGGCAAGGTGCTCCGCGGTTTCCCGGCACTGCTGGTAATAGGGATCGCCCTTATCCACATTGGCTTTGGGAATACCGTGAAAGGACAAAAGCAGCTTGTCCGCAACGCCATGCTTTTGCCTGTGCTCACGTACGGAGTTTGCCAGGGCCTTCACATACAGAGGGTGCTGATAATAATTGTGCACCACTGAGATATTGGGAATATTCCGGTTGCTGCGATAGATCCGCGCCACCTGATCGTAAATCGAGCCCGTCGTGGTGGCTGAATACTGCGGATAGAGCGGGAAAACCATAAAGGAATCAAAGCCTTCCCGCTGCAGGCGCTCCACCACATCCTCAAGCTGCGGTGCACCATAAGTCATGGCGTAGTCCACGCGGATATCAGGGCGCTTTTCCGCCAGGCTTTCCTGCAGGAGTTCCGCCTGACGGCGGGTGTAGTAAAGCAGGGGAGCGCCTTCCACAGGCGCCCCGTCAAGCCCGCTGTTCCAGATTTCGGCATAAGCCGGCGCTATTTTGCGCGGCCTGAGCGGCAGGATAATCCCGTGCAGGATGGGCAGCCAAACCAGGCGTGGAATTTCCACAACTCGCGGGTCGGAGAGGAAATCACGCAGGAATTTCCGCACCGCAGGAGCGGTCGGCTCCGCCGGGGTCCCCAGGTTCATGAGAATAACCGCTGTCGACATGCTTCAGATCCTATCGGTTACTGGTAAGGGCAGAAAACTGAATCCGCAAAAGGCTACACCATTAACCCCATGCGCGCCGGCCGGACACAAAAAAGCCCCCGATCGGGGGCTTTTCTACGGACAGGCCAGTCATTCAGATCAGGTAAGAGCGTCCATTACCCGCTGACGGATGTCATCCATGGAGCCTACACCCTTCACCTTGCTGTACTTCGGCGCGGCGTCGGGCATGCGCTCGGCAAGTTCGCTGTAGAAGCCGACCAGAGGAGCCGTCTGCTCGTGGTACACCTTCAGGCGGTTGCGGACAGTCTCTTCCGTGTCATCGGTGCGCTGGACCAGTGGCTCACCGGTGACGTCATCCTTACCCTCTTCCTTCGGCGGATTGTAGATAACGTGGTAAACACGGCCAGAACCTTCGTGCACGCGGCGGCCAGACAGGCGCTTGACGATTTCCTCGTCATCCACGGCAATTTCCAGAACATGATCGATGGGCACGTCCGCATCCAGCAGGGCCTGTGCCTGGGGAATCGTGCGGGGAAAACCATCGAACAGAAAACCATTTGCACAGTCCGGCTGGGCAATACGCTCTTTGACCAGAGCGATGATCAGATCATCTGACACCAGTTTACCGGCGGCCATGATGTCCTTGGCCTCCAGACCGAGGGGCGTGCCCTCTTTCACAGCTGCACGCAGCATGTCACCGGTGGAGATCTGCGGAATGCCGAATTTCTCTGTAATGAACTGAGCCTGAGTGCCCTTACCGGCCCCGGGCGCCCCCAAGAGAATGATTCGCATAGTCAGATTGCCTCCAAATATCGGACGTGCGCAAATGCCCGCCGCGCCAAAAGAGCGCTACCTTACACGGTGCCCCCAACTAGAGCAAGGCTGCCAGCCTTCGCCCCCGCCCCCGTCAGCCGGGGGACGCGGCCAGGCGATACGATTAATGAACAATCAGTCACACCGCCGTGGCTATGCTGTTTTATGTGCTGGGGCGATACCCGTAGAGCCCCGTAACCGGGAGAAGGGGTTATTGATGAAAATTGCCATCTTCAACGCGCGCGAGTATGACAAGCGCTACTTCGACCGTTACAACCGCAATTACCCCCACGAACTCCTCTACGTAGACACCCACCTGGACGAATCCACGCTGGTGCTCGCCACCGACGCCGATGCCATCTGCGTTTTTGTGAATGATCCGGTCCCGGCCCCACTGCTGAAGCGCATGTCCCGTCAGGGTGTCCGGATGCTGGCGCTGCGCTCTGCCGGCTTTAATCATGTGGATGTCGCCGCAGCCAATGAGCTGGGCATCCTTGTTGCCAACGTGCCCGGCTATTCTCCCTACGCCGTCGCCGAACATGCTGTCGGGCTGATTCTGGCCCTGATCCGGCGCCTGGTCCGGGCACAGGCCCGGGTTCGCGAGGGCAATTTCTCTCTGGAGGGACTGATGGGCTATGACCTGCACGGGAAGACCGTGGGGGTTGTGGGCACCGGCAAGATCGGCTCGGTGTTCGCGCGCATCATGCACGGCTTTGGCTGCAATTTACTCGGTAACGATCCCGTACAGAGTGAAGACTGCCGGGCCCTGGGGATGCGCTATGTGAGCTTCGAATCCCTCTGTCGACATTCAGACATTATTTCCCTGCACTGCCCGCTGCTACCCGAGACCCGACACCTTATTGACGAGCAGGCGGTCGCGGAAATGCGGGACCGGGTCTGCCTGATCAACACCTCGCGCGGCGGGGTGATCGACACCTCCGCCATTATCCGCGGTCTGAAATCCGGAAAAATCGGTTACTTGGGGCTGGATGTCTACGAGGAGGAGGAAAATCTCTTTTTCGAGGATCATTCGGACTCAGTGATCAGTGACGATACCTTTGCGCGCCTGCTTACCTTCAACAATGTGATGGTGACGGGCCACCAGGCCTATTTCACCCACGAGGCCATCACCAATATCGCCCGGAGCACCCTGGAGAACGTGACGGAGTTTGAAAAAACCGGCAGCTGTGCCAACCAGTTGATCTCCAGCTAGCGAGGGGGCGCTGCCTGTCGGGTCGAGTGACTCAGTCCTGCTGCTTTGCCCGGTTCCAGAGCTGATCGAGCTCTTCCAGGGACGCATCCGAGGGCTGGCGCCCCTGTGCCTGCAATTGCTGCTCGACGGCACTGAAGCGACGCTCGAACTTGCGGTTGCAACCCCGTAGCGCAGCCTCAGGATCGACCTTCAGGTGGCGGGCGGCGTTGACACAGGTAAAGAGCAGATCACCCAGTTCCTCCTGCGCATGCTGCTCATCTTCTGCGGCGATCGCCGCGCGCAGCTCCGCGATCTCTTCCTCGATTTTTGCCAGCACGCCGTCCACTGACGGCCAGTCAAAACCGACGCCGGAGGCGCGCTTTTGCAGCTTGGCGGCGCGGGTCAGGGCCGGCAATCCCACTGCCACGCCATCGAGGGTACCGCCCTCGCCCTTGGCCTGACGCTCCTCTGCCTTGATGGCCTCCCAGTTTTTTTTGACCTGGGCCTCGTCGACAGCATCGGTGCGATTATCGCCGTAAAGCTGGCCGCTGGGGAAAACGTGAGGATGGCGGCGCACCAGTTTGCGCACCAGGGTGTCGACGATCCGGGAGAAATCAAAATGCCCCGCCTCGCGCCCCAGTTGCGCGTAGAAGATCACCTGGAACAGGAGGTCCCCCAGCTCTTCGTGCAGGTGCTCAAAGTCTTCGGCCTCAATGGCCTCAGCCACCTCGTAGGCCTCCTCGATGGTGGAGGGCACAATGCTGGCAAAGTTCTGCTTGAGATCCCAGGGACAGCCCCCGTCCGGATTCCGCAGTTGCGCCATCAGGTAAAGCAGGTCGTCGACGGAATAGTGTTTATCCATGTTTCCTTTGCTCCCGTAATCCTTCCGCTGCCCCTGCCTCTCAGTGCAGCATGCGCCGCTTGGCGGAGGCCACGTTGGGCAGCTGATTGATACGGTGCAGCACGCTACTCAGCTCTTCAAAGTTGTGGATCTCGGCCGTCAGTACCATGTCTACCGTGTGCTTGTGCTTGTTCGAGCGAGTCTGCATGGCGGTGATGTTGATCCGCTGGCTGTCCAACATGGTGGTGATATCCCGCAGCAGTCCGTGGCGATCGTAAGCCTCGATCATGATTTCCACCGCATAGAGTTCCTTGGGCTTCTCCGCCCATTCCACCTGCAGGACACGCTCGCGCTCGTCCGCTTCCATCCGCAGCATATTGGGGCAGTCCTTGCGGTGGATCGACACGCCGCGACCAAGGGTGATGTAACCCATGATCTCGTCACCGGGTACCGGGTTACAGCAGCGGGCAATATGGGTCATCAGGTTACCCACACCATCGATGTAGACATCGGCCATGCCCTCGCCCCGTGCCACCGAAGCGGTCAGCGAGGGTGTGGGTTCCACACGGTCAACTTTCACCATCCGCTGTGCGGCATTGAGGACCTGCCCCACACCGACATCACCGGCGCCCACGGCCGCGTAGAGGTCGTCCAGGGAATGCATATTGAGCTTCGCCGCCAGCTTATCGAAGTCGAAATCATTCAATGCCAGCTGCTTGAACTCGCCGTCGAGAATACTGCGGCCATCGGCAATATTCTGGTCGCGGGCCTGCTGCTTGAACCAGTGGATCACCTTGGCGCGGGCCCTGGAAGTGGTGATATAGCCCATCCCCGGTGAGAGCCAGTCGCGGCTCGGCGCCTCGCGCTTGCCGGTAAGGATTTCCACCTGGTTGGCCGTCTGCAACTCGTGATTGAGTGGAACGATGCGGCCATCCACCTTGGCGCCACGGCAGCGGTGACCGATCTCGGTGTGAATCTTGTAGGCAAAATCCAGCGGCGTGGCGCCGCGGGGCAGATCCACCACGTGGCCATCCGGGGTGAACACGTAGATGCGGGTATCCACATCGCTGGACTGCAGGTCGTCCTGCAGCGGGTTGCCCCCCACTTCCTCATGCCAGTCGAGCACCTGGCGCAGCCAGGAAATCTTCTGTTCGTAGCCGTCCTGCCCTTCGGATTTCTGGTCGGTACCCTTGTAACGCCAGTGGGCGCAGACCCCGTACTCCGCCTCCTCGTGCATGGCGAAGGTGCGAATCTGTACTTCCAACACCTTGCGCTCCGGACCAATCACTGCAGTGTGCAGGGATCGGTAACCATTCTCCTTGGGTGAGGCAATGTAATCGTCGAACTCGTTGGGAATGTTGCGCCACAGGTTGTGGACGATACCCAGAACCGCATAGCAATCGCGCACGGTGGGCACAAGGATGCGCACAGCGCGGATATCGTAAACCTGCGAGAAGCCAATATTTTTGCGGCGCATTTTGCGCCAGATACTGTAAATATGCTTCGCGCGACCGTAGACCTCGCCCTCGATATCGGCGCGGCCAAGCTCACTGCGCAGCAAGTCGAGCACTTCATCAATGTACTTCTGCCGCGCCAGGCGCTTTTCATCCAGCAGCCTGGCGATCTGCTTGTAGTCGTCGGGTTCCAGATAGCGGAAGGAGAGATCTTCCAATTCCCATTTGATATGACCGATACCCAGGCGGTGGGCGAGCGGCGCATAGACATCCGCCACTTCCCGGGCAACACGCCGGCGCTTGGCCGGATCGGCATTCTTGGCCGCGCGGATCGCACAGGTACGCTCGGCAAGCTTGATCAGCGCCACGCGCACATCATCAACCAACGCCACCAGCATGCGGCGGATATTCTCGGAATGCTCCTCGACCGCCAGACTCCGGTTTTTGCCGGTCTCCGCACTCTGGCTGCGAATCGCCGCCATGCGCAGCACACCGCGGATCAGCTTGGCAACGGTCTTGCCAAACTCTTCCTCCACCCTTTTCAGTGGCAGGCGTTTTTCCCGCACCGCCCGGTAAAGCACCGCAGCACACAGCGCTTCGCCGTCGATCTGCAGGTCGGCGAGAATCTCGGCCATCTCCAGGCCGGTGAGGAAACTGCTGGCGCCCTCGGCCCAGATATTTTCCGCGGCAATCGCCTGCTGCTCCGCCTCGGCACTGACCTCGGCGGCGCGGCGCAGCGTCACCAGGGCACCCCCATCGAGGCTAGCCAGCGTCTGCACATGCCGGAGCCAGGACTCGAGATCCAGCTCGCCATCGGTGCCAATAGAGTGGTGCTTTCGAACTTGAACCATGGTGAATACGCGACCGGCTTACTGACTGAACAATCCGGAGGACAGGTAGCGGTCTCCCCGGTCGCAGATGATGGCAACGATGGTGGCATTTTCCACTTCGGCGGAAATCCGCAGGGCTCCGGCAACGGCCCCACCCGAGGAGACGCCGCTGAAGATGCCCTCTTCCCGCGCCAGTCGCCGTGCCATTTCCTCGGCCTCCGCCTGATCCATATCGATCACCCGATCCACCTCATCGGGTACGAAGATCTGTGGCAGGTAGGCCTGTGGCCAGCGACGAATGCCGGGAATACTGGAGCCCTCGGTGGGTTGCAGCCCGACAATCTGGATGTCCGGATTCTGCTGCTTAAGGTAACGGCCGCAGCCCATGATAGTGCCGGTGGTGCCCATGGAGGAGACAAAGTGAGTCACTTCGCCGCCAGTCTGGCGCCAGATCTCGGGGCCAGTGCCCTCGAGGTGTGCCCGGGGGTTGTCTTCATTGGCAAACTGATTCAGCACCAGGCCCTTGCCCTCCCGCTCCATTTCCAGGGCCAGGTCCCGGGCGCCCTCCATGCCGGCCTCACCGGATACCAGGATCAGCTCCGCACCATAGGCGGTCATGGCCGCCTTGCGCTCGTCGGTGGCAGTCATGGGCATGATGAGGATCATCCGGTAGCCCTTGATGGCGGCCGCCATGGCCAGCGCAATACCGGTATTGCCGCTGGTGGCCTCAATCAGGGTATCGCCGGGTTTGATCTGTCCCCGCGCCTCGGCGTGGCTGATCATGGACAGGGCAGGCCGATCCTTGACCGAGCCCGCAGGGTTGTTGCCCTCAAGCTTCAGAAGAATCGTGTTGCTGGTGTCCCCCGCCAGGCGCTGCAGCCTGACGAGCGGCGTATTGCCGACACAATCGGCAATCGTGGGGTAATCCATAAGTGAGCTTGTTCCAACGCAGAGCGGAGCGCCATTCTACCCTCCAGGCGCCCCACCTGCGACCTCGACACCCCGCACCTGACCGTGCGCCTACCAGTCTCGCGCTACAGCAGGTAGAATCGAACAAAAATAACACGATCACCAATCGGGGGTTCCCCCATGGCCGCAACCCAATCACCGGGACAGGCAAATCAGTCACCAGAACGCCTGCCCTCCCTGCGAGCGCTTGTGTTCCGCTTTACCCTGGCTCCCTCGCTGGTGCTGGCGGTAACCCTGGGGGTCCTCTTCACACTGCAACAGATACATGAGCGCCGACAGCTGCTGCTGGCCCACGGTCGCGCCAGTGCCGAACAGCTGGCCGAGCTGATCGATCTCAGCGGTGAGCACCCCACGCACTTGCGCCTGGAGTGGCTCGACAAGAGCCTGATGGCGTTGATGCTGGAGAAGGATATGGTGCGCTCGGTCCACATTTACTCCGCAGATAGCGCCGACCTGGACCCGGAGACCGGGCTGAAGCTGCTCGCCAGCCAGGGGCCGCGACCGAAGGTGGATATCACGGCCGAGGATGTGAAACACCGGGAACCGTTTATTTTTGAGCGGGGCGACAGCCTGCAGGTACTTCACCCCTTCAAAGGTGAGGAGATCACCTGCTGGATCAGCATCGAGCTCCACCGCCCCTATTTTATTGTCGGAACCTACCAGGTGGCCCTGGTCACACTGCTGGGACTGATTCTCTGCACTTTGGGGGCGCTGATCTGGGCCACTTTCCTGTCCGAGAGATTCGGCCGTGTATTCGAGCGGCTAGGCGACCGACTCGAGTCTATCGGTCGCGGCCACTTCGAGAGCCGGGACGAGGAAATGAATAACCGCGAGCTGCACCGCCTGTCCAGCCGCATCAATTCCATGGCAGAAAACCTTCGCGTTTATCAGGAGGAGTACAAATCCAACGTCCTGCAGTCCATGGAGGATCTGCGCCAGTCACTGGATGCCATGGAGGAACAGAATATTGAGCTGGACCTGGCGAGAAAGAAGGCGGTGGAAGGGAGCCGGGTCAAGTCCACGTTCCTGGCCAACACCAGCCATGAGATCCGCACGCCACTCAATGGCATCATCGGTTTTACCAACCTGCTCCTGAAGACCGAGCTGGACGAGCTGCAGCAGGATTACCTGCAGACGATACTGCGCTCATCGGAGAACCTGCTCACCACCATCAACGACATCATGGATTTCTCCCGCATCGAGTCGGGGAACCTGGTACTCGATCACACGCCCATGGACCTTGGGCTGGTGCTGGAGGAGACCCTGCAGATTCTCGCTCCCTTTGCCTACGACCAGCGCCTGGAACTGGTGCCGCTGATCGACAACCAGCTGCCGCGCACGCTTATTGGCGACCCCCTGCGCATCAAACAGATCTTTACCAGCCTGGTCAGTAATGCAGTGCGCCACTCCTCCGATGGCAATATTCCGGTGCGCTTGAGTGTCCAGAGCGGCAAGGACTCCGAGCTGGTGGTGCGGCTGAGTGTCACTGATCTCGGCAACCGCGCCGTGCCCCAGGCCCGGCGCGAACTGCACCAGCTGCTTGAGGCCTCTCCCCATGAACAGGGCCAGCAGATCAGCAGCACAGGGCTGGGACTCGCTATCGCCAGAAGCCTGATCGTGCAGATGGGTGGCAGCATCGGTGTTGACGAGGCCGTTGGCAGCGGCGCGACTTACTGGGTGTGCCTGCCTCTGCAGCTGGAGCGCAACCGCACCAACCCCATCCGCGAACGCTTTCCCGGCTCCCGAATCCTGCTTGCAGACCCCAACCGGATGACACGTATGCAGGTGGCACAACTGCTGCAGCACTGGGAAGTGGAACCGGTGGAAATCGGGGAGTCCGACACCCTGGAACCCGCGATTGAACAGATGTGGCGGCACGATGCCCTGCCCGATGCGGTCATTATCGATACCGGCATTGCCGGCGGTGATTTCGAGCCGTTCATTCGCTGCGTGCAATGCCTGGCCGACACCTACCAATGCCGGATTATCGTGCAGGGTTCCCCGGTGGAGCTCCGCCGCTGCTATGAACCCCTGCGTACACGGGCACTCGCGTTCCTGGCCAAACCGGTGACTCGCGACAACCTGCTGCGAGCACTGCGCCGTGCCGCTCCACAACAGAACTCGGTGAAACCTACCGGACTTTATCCTGCACTGCCTGGCCCCGAAGCCCCGAGGGTGCTTGCCGTCGACGACCACGAGGCCAATCGCCTGTTGATCGGAGAGTTGTTACGGGGCCAGGGCGTGGAGACCACTGTCGCCGCCAGCGGAGAGGAAGCGCTGGAGCTCTGTGGGCAGCAGCCCTTCGACCTGATCCTGATGGACATTCAGATGCCCGGGATGGATGGTATCGAGACCACCCGGCAGATCCGCGCCGGAGAGGCCGATCGCCGGACCCCCATCATCGCGCTCACCGCCCATGTCGGTACCGAGGAAAAGGCACGCCTGTTGGCAGCGGGCCTCGACGACTACCTCAGCAAGCCGGTGAGTGAGGCCCAGCTCAGCCACACAATCCAGCGCTGGATGAAAATCATCGCCCCGCAGCGGCCCGAGCGAAACGCCCTCGACATTCCGCGACTGGTAGACATTGGCGAGAGCCTCGAACTGAGCAACAACGATGCCGCTCTCGCCAGGGACATGCTACAGATGCTGATTCGCGGGCTGGTGGCAGACGAGCAGGAAATGCATCGGCTGTTTGCCGCCGGCGACCACCGCGGCCTGTTCGAGCTTGTGCACCGGGTACACGGAGGCTGCTGTTACTGCGGTGTGCCCCGGCTGCGGGAAAGCACCGGACGTCTGCAGGAGTTGCTCCGCCCCTTGCAGGACGATGAGGAAACGACGATCGACGAGCGCGCGGTGGATGCGGTGATCCGGGAGATTCGCGCCCTGCGGGAGTGGGCCTCCGAGCAGGACCTGGATGTGCTTTTCGGCCTGGTGGAGCTGGAGGGGGCCGGTGAGTAGTGCCGGCACCCGATGTTTGATCCTCTTTTCCCCCTGAGGCAAACCCGTCAGGACTGGGGGGCGGCCTCGAAGATAACGAAAGCCAGGGCGAAATCCTTCTCGTCAGAAAGCGTCAGGTGAATGCGACCGACACCGAGCTTTTCAGCACGCCGCAAAGCCTCGCCACTCAGCCTGACCTCTGGCCCCAGGCCGCGCCGACGGCGCACCTCGATGTCCTGCCAGGAGATGCCGGCGCCGATACCGGTCCCGAGCGCCTTGCCGAGGGCCTCCTTGGCGGCAAAGCGCTTGCAAAGATAGGCGGCGCGGTTGGGCACTGCCAGTTGGTAGAGCGCCTCACGCTCCGGTGCACTGAGCACACGCTCGACAAAGCGGTCCCCAAAGCGACGCCAGGCCGCCTCGATGCGGGTGTAGCTGCAGATGTCGGTGCCGATACTAACGATCACTTTTTACCGTAGACCTGTTTAAATAATTCCCTGCTCTGCAGTGGTTTTTCACCAAGCAGCGGAGCGAGCAATAAACTGCTCAGGCGCCGTGCCGCCGTGAGCAATCCCGACGCCAGCTCACCCCCCTGCAACGCCCGGTGAAGCTCCAGCAATTCCCGGCCGCTGAACTCGTCAGCCCTGGCGGCCGCGCCGTCGTGTCGATGCACCGGCACGAAACCTGTCTCCCGCTCCAGTCTATAAACGGCGGTCGGCTCCAGCGGCCCCTGAGTTGCCGCACAGTAATCCAGCGAGGGGCAGTTACCCATCTCGGCAAGAAGCGCCAACTCGAAACGCCGCAGGGGCGCCAACAGCTCGTCGGCCTCTTCCCCCGCCAGGGCATTGAGCTCTCGCAGCAGATTCTGGTAGGCGGCGAACACCTGGTACTGGGATTCCCCCACCGGCAGCAGCCGCATCAATAATTCGTTGACGTAAAGGCCGCCGTAAACTGCGCGCCCTCGTAACCAGTAGGCACTGCCGGCACTTTCCACCGGCCCCAGGGTCTTGAGATCGCCCCGCCCCATCAGTGTCACCAGCAATGGACTGAAAGGCTGCAGTGACTGCTGGCGGCGCTGTTTGTCCCGTCGCGCCCCGCGAGCCACACAGCCGATCCGCCCCTGCCCGGGAGTGAGCAGTTCGAGGATCAGGCTCGAGTCACGAAATGGCCTCGAGTGCAGGATATAGGCAGGTTGTGGGGGTTGCTGAAACGACATGACGGTGGCGACCCGGGTTCAAAGGGCGGTTCTATGGCAAGGAGCATCGCATAATCTCCCCCCGCCGTGCACCGCCAGCAACGAAAGGTCAGTCGTCGCGATAACCCAGGCTGCGCAGGGCGCGCTCGTCGTCAGACCAGCCCGACTTTACCTTGACCCACAGATTCAACATGACCTTGCTGTCAAACAGGCGCTCCATATCCTGGCGCGCCTGGCTGCCAATCTGCTTGATACGCTCACCCTTGTTGCCAATGATGATGCGCTTCTGGCCCGAGCGTTCGACGAGAATGGCTGCACTGATATGCAGGATCGGGCCGTCCTGGCTGAATTCTTCCACCTCAACAGTGACCTGGTAAGGCACTTCGGCCCCCAGCTGGCGCATGACTTTCTCGCGCACGATCTCCGCCGCCAGGAAGCGGGAGCTGCGGTCGGTGATCTGGTCCTCGGGGAAAAAATGCAGACCCTGGGGCAGCCGATCGACGATGACCTGCTCCAGCGTATCCAGGTTGACACCACGCAGGGCAGAAATCGGCACTATCTCCGCGTTCGGGTGCTGCTCCGCCAGGGCCTGCAGCTGCGGCAGCAGCTCGCCCTTGTCCTCCAGCTGGTCCACCTTGTTGACGGCAATGATCAACGGGCACTTCAGCCCGCGCAGCTTGTCTGCCACCAGCTGGTCGCCCTCGGTCCAGCGGGTTCTCTCCACCACAAAGACCACCACATCCACGTCCCGGGCTGCGCTGCTGGCGGCACGGTTCATGTAGCGGTTGATCGCCTTGTCCGCGTCCGCGTGCAGCCCCGGAGTATCGACAAAGATAATCTGGTTGGTGCCGTCGGTCTTGATACCGAGCATGTTGTGGCGGGTCGTCTGCGGCTTGCGTGAGGTGATCGCCAGCTTCTGCCCCAGCATGTGGTTCAGCAGCGTGGACTTGCCCACGTTTGGACGGCCTACGATGGCCACATAACCGCAGCGGGAGGATTGTTCAGTCAAGGTATTCTCCAATAATTCACCGCCGCACGGCGGCTCCGCATCCGCAGCCCCAGTGGGCCACAGTCGCGAATCAGGCCCGGAGGGCAATCAATAAGAGTGTAAGGTCAATTTTCACCGACAAGGCGCTTGTACGCCTCGGTGGCTGCGAGCTTCTCCGCGCTGCGGCGGCTGCTCGCCTCGCCCCGAACCGGAGCACTGAGGCCCTTTACACGACACTCCACCACGAAGCGCTGCGCGTGCTCGGCACCGGACACGTCCACCACGGTGTATTCAGGTAGCGGACGCTGACGCGCCTGCAACCACTCCTGCAGGCGGGTCTTGGGGTCTTTGGCGGTTTCGAGGGAAAGGTTTTCCAGGCGGCTGGCAAACCAGGCCAGCACCCGCTCCCGGGCTGCCTCGAGACCAGCATCCAGGTAGATCGCGCCGATCAGAGCCTCCACGGCATCCGCCAGGATGGAGGCGCGGCGGAAGCCACCGCTTTTCATTTCGCCCTCGCCCAGGCGCAGGCAATCGCCGATCTCCATCTCTCGCGCCAGCTTGGCCAGCGTCTCACCGCTCACCAGCTGTGCACGCAGGCGACTCAGCTGCCCTTCGCGCCCCTCGGGGAACTTGTCGAAAAGGGCCGCACCGATGGTAAAGCCAAGGATGGAGTCGCCGAGGAATTCGAGCCGTTCGTTGTTACGGCTGCCGGCAGAGCGGTGGGTCAGCGCCAGTTGCAGCAGATCGGGCCGGGAAAATTGGTGGCCGAGCCGCAGGCAAAGGCGCTCGAGGAGAATATCAGTCACGTTTACGGAATTGTTCCAGGTCTACCAGCGGTTCACAGCAGAGTTCCGCCTTGGAGGTGTTGAGCTGCTTGTTGAACTTCATTATCACATCGACGTTATAGATCAGCGGCTGGCGCAGCTCGTAATCGACACTCACCAGCATGCTGTCCGCGCCGCGGATCACCTGCACCGCCTTGGTGGGCTCGCCGCGCACATTGTTAATCAGGAAGAAGCGGTCCAGCTCGCGCTTGATTTCACTGCGTGTCATATCCCGCAGGGTCGGGTTATCCGCCAGTTTGCGTAGCCCTTCATCGACGTAATAGGCGTCGATATAGGCCGGCCCCATCTTGGAAACACAGGTAAGCACGAAGCCGAATACGGCCACCACCATCAGCCAGCCCCAGTAACTCATGCCGCGCTGGCCGCGCAGGGAATTTTGCAGTTGCCCAGACATGGAAAAGCCCTCGATTTTGTTATTGTCGACTAGTATCCGATTCCATTCGCGAACGGGTCTACTGGATCGAGCCTACCCGCTCGAAACTCGGCAGGCTGAACAGATCCTCCCAGTGCATCCAGATGGCAAACGCCTTGCCTACGATATCCCGCTCGGGCACGAAGCCCCATTCGCGGCTATCCAGGCTGTTGTCTCGATTGTCTCCCACCATGAAATAATGCCCTTCCGGGACCACGCCACTGAAATTGGCGAAGCGGCTCGGCTCAATATGCCGGGCCATCAGGTGTCGCTCCCCATCGATCTCCTCCCACATCACTTCGACCTGGGGGTTGGCCGGCGGCAGCGCCTGGATCAGTTCCTGCGAGGCCCGCTCACCGTTGATATAGAGCACATTGTCCTCGATACGGATCTCATCACCGGGGAGGCCGATTACCCGCTTGATATAGTAGGTCTCGTTCATGTGCGGCGGGAAGAACACCATCACATCGCCGCGTTCCGGCTCGCCGATATCCAACACTTTCTTGCGGGAAATGGGCAGGCGCAGGCCGTAGGCGTATTTGTTCACCAGAATAAAGTCACCCACCTGCAGGGTCGGTACCATGGAGCGGCTGGGAATCTGGAACGGCTCCACGACAAAGGAGCGCAGGATGAACACGATCGCCAGCACCGGAAAGAACGACTTGGCGTACTCCACCAGCACCGGCTCCTCGGCGTCCTGCTGACGGCGGCGGGCAAAAAACAGGCTGTCCACCAGCCAGATCGCACCGGTGATGACCACCAGCCAGAGCAGGATCAGCGGAAAATTAATATCCATTCATTGTTCTCTTGTTGTTCTGGTGGATTCTACTGGTCCACCTTCAGGACCGCCAGAAACGCCTCCTGCGGCACTTCCACCCGACCCAGCTGTTTCATCCGGCGTTTACCGGCCTTCTGTTTTTCGAGCAGCTTCTTCTTACGGGTCACGTCACCACCGTAACACTTGGCCGTTACGTTCTTGCGCAACGCCTTGACCGTGGTGCGGGCCACGACCTGGCCGCCAATGGCCGCCTGGATCGCCACATCGAACATCTGCCGCGGAATCAGCTCCTTCATTTTCTCGGCCATGGCACGCCCTTTCTGCTGGGCGTGGTCGCGATGGACAATGAGCGCCAGCGCATCGACACGGTCACCGTTGATGAGGATATCAAGGCGCACCAGCTTTGCCGCCTCGAAGCGTGCAAAACTGTAATCCAGCGAGGCGAAGCCGCGGCTCACCGACTTGAGGCGGTCGAAGAAGTCCATCACCACCTCGTTCATGGGCAGCTCATAGCGCAGGGAAACCTGGCTGCCCACGTACTGCATATCCTTCTGGACACCGCGCTTCTCGACACACAGGGTAATGACGTTACCCAGGTATTCCTGCGGAACCAGGATGTTGACCTCCGCAATCGGCTCGCGCATCTCCTCGATCGAGCCCACCTCCGGCAACCGGGAGGGGTTATCGACCATCACCACGGTGCCGTCTGTCTGCACGACCTCGTAGACCACAGTCGGCGCGGTGGTAATCAGGTCCAGGTCGTATTCCCGCTCGAGCCGCTCCTGGATGATCTCCATGTGCAGCATGCCGAGGAAACCGCAGCGGAAGCCGAAGCCGAGGGCGTCGGAGACCTCCGGTTCGAAGAACAGGGAGGCATCGTTCAGCGACAGTTTTTCCAGCGCGTCACGGAAGTTTTCATAATCGTCGGAGCTGACCGGGAACAAGCCGGCATAAACCTGGGGCTTCACCTTCTGGAAGCCCGGCAGCATGGAAACCTCTTCAGCACCCTTGGCATGAGTCAGGGTATCGCCCACCGGCGCACCATGAATGTCCTTGATACCCGCCACCACAAAGCCCACTTCGCCCGCGCGCAACACGCCGGTCTCCTTGCGCTTGGGGGTAAAGATACCGACGCTGTCCACCACATGGGCACGGTTGAGGGACTTGGTGACAATCTTGTCTTTGGTCTTCAGGGTGCCCTGCACCACGCGCACCAGGGACACCACCCCCAGGTAGCTGTCAAACCAGGAGTCGATGATCAGCGCCTGCAGCGGGCCGTCCACATCGCCTTCCGGCGGCGGCACCAGGCGCACCAGATCTTCGAGCACGTCCTCGACACCGAGACCGGATTTGGCACTGCAGCGGGTCGCCTCGGTGGCATCGATGCCGATAATGTCCTCGATCTCTTCCGCCACCTTGTCCGGATCGGCCTGCGGCAGATCCATCTTGTTCAGTACCGGAATCACCTCGAGCCCCTGCTCGATGGCGGTGTAGCAATTGGCCACCGACTGGGCCTCCACGCCCTGGGCAGCGTCCACCACCAGCAGCGCGCCCTCACAGGCGGCCAGGGAGCGGGATACCTCGTAGGAGAAATCCACGTGCCCGGGGGTGTCGATGAAGTTCAGTTGGTAGGTCTTGCCATCGCGCGCCGTGTAATCGAGGGTCACGCTCTGGGCCTTGATGGTAATACCCCGCTCGCGCTCCAGGTCCATGCTGTCCAGCACCTGCGCGGCCATCTCCCGGTCGCTCAGGCCTCCGCAGACCTGGATAAACCGGTCCGCCAGGGTGGATTTGCCATGGTCGATATGGGCAATGATGGAGAAATTGCGGATATGGGAGAGATCTGTGGCCACTGCGGAGTAGAAACCCTATAAAAATCAGAATGTTAGCCGGGAATGACACCGGTTGCGTGGCGCAAGTCTATCAGAACTGGGGATCAGTAGTGAGTGCCCGGTAGCGTGCCGACTTTGCGGCACTGCTACCGAGCCAGCGGCGGGCACCGCCCGCCGGTTTACGGTCACTCGTCAATCTGGATGGTGCGGAATGTCGGCTGGCCGCCGCGGAAGAAGCGGATCGGCAGCAACTCATCGCTGGGCAGCGACTTGGCAACCCGGCGGAAGTCCTCGAGATCCTTGACCTCCTCGAAGCCAAGCTGTGCGACAACGTCACCGCTGCGCAGGCCCGCTCTCGCTCCCGGCTTGCCGGGCACCACCTGTTTCACGATCACACCGCTCTCGACGCCCCAGCGCTGCTTGACCGCTGCCGGGATTTCCTCGACCACCAGGCCGAGGCGACCGCCAATGTCGTTGGATGGATCAACCGAGGCCTGCTGGGCGGGCTCCTCTTCGCCAGGCAGGGCACCGACGGTGACCTGGAGACGCACACTCTTGCCCTTGCGCATCAGGTCCACCGGTACCTCAGCACCCGGGCGGGTCTGCCCAACCACATGAGGAAGGTCCCCCTGCTCCACGATTCGCTCACCGTTGAAACGGGTGATGATGTCGCCCGCCAGGATGCCAGCCTCGTCTGCCGGGGCACCGGATTCGACTTGTGCCACCAGGGCGCCGGAGGGACGGGCCAGCCCCATGGCCTTGGCCATATCGCGGTCCACATCCTGGATACCCACACCCAACCAGCCGCGGTCTACCCGGCCCTTGTCACGCAGCTGCGCCACGACATCCTGGGCCAGGCGGGCCGGGATGGCGAAAGACAGGCCGATGGAGCCTCCGCTGCGGGTGTAGATCTGGCTGTTGATACCGACAACTTCACCGTCCAGGTTGAACAGCGGGCCGCCGGAGTTACCCGGGTTGATCGCCACATCTGTCTGGATGAACGGCACGTAGTTCTCACGGCTTTCGTTGGGAATGCTGCGCCCCATCGCACTGACGATGCCGGCGCTGGCGGAATAGTCGAGCCCGAACGGGGAGCCGATGGCCACCACCCACTCACCGACTTGCAGCTCATCGGATTCCCCCCAGCGAACGGTCGGCAGGTCATCCGCTTCGATCTTCAGCAGCGCCAGATCGGAACGCGCGTCGGTACCGATCACCTGGGCGTCATACTCGCGACGGTCAGTCAGGGTCACGACCACCTGGTCAGCGCCATCGACCACATGGTTGTTCGTTACTACGTAGCCATCGTCGGAAATGATGAAACCGGAGCCCATGCTGGCCGCCGGTCGCCGCTCCCGGCCACGGGGCTCGAGCAGGTGCCGGAAGATATCCGGGATCTGCTGCTGGTACTGGGGCGGGACACCGCGGGTCGCGCGGGCTCGCTCTACAGTGTTGATCTTTACGACGGCCGGCGAATTCTGCTCGATCAGGTCCGTCAGTTCGGGCAGACCCCGGGCACAGGCAGATGCCGAGATCATCAGGCAGAGAATGAAAAAGGATTGCGTAACGCGCTTTAGCATCGGTTTGTTACCTTTCGTTATCCCATCTACTATCCAATCGAAGTGTCGAGAAATCGACCTCATCCACGGCGTACCCTCTGTGTGGTGCGGGTTTACCGCGGTGAGCCACGGGTTTTCGGTAACCATTTAGTGGCGTTTTGGCCGCGAAAGTTCGCTTCTTTAGTGTAAAGCAGTGTAATGATTCACTGAACACCAAAGCAGCTATTTCCCGGAACAAGCTATGCCCTCCATGCGCCCCCGGCCCGATCGCGGCCAGTTCACCCACCCCCGAGAAACCTATGGCAAGTCCGTGATGGGCGCCCCATTGGTCTACTTCCCCGCCCAGCGCGGCAAGCAGCCGGGACTGATCATTGCCGGCACCCACGGCGACGAGACCGCAGCAGTGATCGCACTGTCCTGCGCGCTACGCTCTTTACCGCCAGAACTCCTGAACCACCATGTGGTACTGGCGGTAAACCCGGATGGCTGCCAGCTGGGGCTGAGGGCCAATGCCAACGGCGTGGACCTGAACCGCAACTTTGCCACCAGCAACTGGACTGCCGAGGGCAGCGTCTATCGCTGGAACAGTCAGGCGGAGGAGCGCGATGTCCGCCTCAAGACTGGCACCAGCGGTGGCTCGGAACCTGAAACCGAGGCGCTGTGCCAGCTGATTGAGCAGCTTGACCCGGCCTGGGTGGTCACCATCCACGAACCTCTGGCCTGTATCGAGGACCCAGACGAGAGCCCGCTTGGTACCTGGCTCTCAGAGAGGCTCAAGCTCCCCCTGGTCACGGAACTGGGTTACCCGACCCCCGGGTCATTTGGCACCTGGTGTGCCGAACGCGACTTGCCGTGTATTACCGTGGAATTCCCACCCATCTCGGCGGATGTCGCCAGCGAGGACTACCTGCCCACGCTGTTTGACCTGCTCACCTACGACGCCGGTTAGGCGGCAGATCAATCCCAGTAAACCCGGCCACCGGCAAAACGCAGCGGCGGATCCACATCCCGGGCCAGCCAGGTGGGGCCGTCCAGATCGCGAAAGCGCACCTTGCCTCCCAGCGGCCAGGCTGCGCGGATGGCGCGGGAGGTGCACAGCATGCAGCCCAGCATCAGCTCGAAACCCATCGACCCGCCCTCCTGCGCCAGGGCCAGCGCCTCGGTGATGCCACCGGTCTTGTCCAGCTTGATGTTGATCATCTCGTAGCGCCCCTGCAGGCGGGTCAAATCCTTCCGCGTATGACAGCTTTCGTCGGCACAGATCGGCAGGGGGTGGGAAAAACTGGCGAGGAACTCGTCGTCATCCGCGGGCAGCGGCTGCTCCAGCATGGCGACACCGAGCCCGGCGATTTCATGGCAGCGCTCGATCAGCGTACTCCGCGACCAGGCTTCGTTGGCATCGATCACCAGTTGCGCCCCCGGAACGGCCTCACGTACCGCGGCCACTCTCTCCCCCACCTGCTGGTCGTCGAGCTTGAGCTTGAGCACGCTGACGCCCCCGGCGACTGCCTCCTGTGCGGCCCGGGCCATCCCCTCGGGCGAATCGATCACGAGCGTCTGGACAGTGGCCAGGGAGACGGGGTCCCCCACCGGACCGCCACCAGCAGCCGCCTCCCAGTCAGCCAGCGCGCAATCGAGCGCGTTGCGTGCGGCACCGGCGGGCATTCGAGACTGCAGCTGCCGGCGATCCAGGCCGGCTTCAACTTCCTCGAGCACCGGCTGAAGCTGGGCCAGCACTGAGTCAACGCTCTCGCCGTAACGGGGATAAGGTGTGCACTCACCCACACCGTGGCGGCCTTCAGCAGCCAGCTCCACTACCACCACTTCCGCATGGGTGCGGACGCCACGGGAAATGACGAAGCTGGTGCGCAGGGGCCATTTTTCCGCATAGCAGCGAGCGCGCATGGAGGTCTCCGGGCGATTGGGGCACCGCGAGTACGGTCCCTGCCCTCCAGTTTAGGCGCTGGGCGGCATTTGACCGGCTTACGGGGACTCTATGCGAAGCAGTAGGGGGGAATAATTCGGGTCGGAAGCGTGGCGCCGGCTGAACCAGCGCACGGCAACAGCGCCCAGGGCGAGGCCGACAATGGCACCAGCGATCGCACCGGGCTCACCCGCAAGCAGGTTGCCAGCATAGGCCAGCGCCAGCAGGGCCAACAGGGGGACCAGGTACACCAGCAGCGCGGCCGTCGTAAGGGTGTGTTCGGCAATGCCAATCACGGCGATATCGTTCAGCCGCACACGGTCGGGATCCCAGCTGTTGAGGGCCACCCGAATCCGTGACGCGCTGGCCCAGTAATCCCCGAGCAGACCGGTACCGCAACCGGACTTGGCTGCACAGCCGTGGCAACCGCTGCGCTGAATGGTTTCTACCCAGATGGCATCCGCCTCAACGGCGACGATGCGGCCGCGCTCCTCCACCACTGGATCAGCCTCCGGTGGTCACGGCCCGCGCCAGCAACTGCGCGGTGCTATCGGGGATCTCCCCGACCACGGTTACGGTGTAATTGATTCCGTCCGCCTCTACCTTGTCCATATAGGCGACTGTCGCACCGCGAATGGCGGAACCCTTGAAGTTGAGCTCGGGACCCAGGCGCTGCACGAAGACAGTAAACACGCTGAGACCATCACTGAACACCAGCATGTCGCCATCGGTCAGGGTCCGTACCGCTACCGGGCGATATCCGTCCGGCAGCCATCCCATGCGCCAGCGGCTCTGGGCGGCAATGCAGGGTGTACTGTTGTCGATGCGTCGGGCAGCTGCTGACTGGGGCTGCAGATCGCTGTCCTCCACCGGGGCCAGATCCAGTTTCACGAACTGGTAGCGCTCCAGTACTTTGCCCTGTGGGCCAATCAGCATAGACCTCAGGGGCAGACCGGTCTCACGGTCCAGGTTGACCAGCATACCGAGACGATGGCGATCCAGTGGGCGCGCTTCGATGATCACCGTGGGACGATCGGCAATCCGCTCCTCGCCCCGCACGACGAACTGGTAGGCCTGCTGCAGGCGCTCCTGACCGGCAGCGCTCAGCAGCGCGGCCCGATTGAAGGGCCCGCCGGTGCCTTCACAGGCACGGGTGACGCCGTGGCTGACCAGTTCCCTGGGATCGCCGCTGAGATAGCGCACCCGCTCCACCTGCTGGCCATCGCGTACCGCGTGCACCACCTGGAGCGTCTCCAGCATGCCTGCGTGCTCGAATGTCACCAGCCCGGAATACTCCAGCTCATTGACCGCCCGACCCAGCTTTTCCAGCCAGGCGCGTGCACTCGCACCGTTAGAGCCGGCCTGCGGGCTTTCCACGGGCATGGGCGGCTGCGACTGCTGCAGGCTTTGCCGCTGGTTGGCCGGTTCTTGCGCGGGCTCGGGCTCCGGCACCACTGCGGTCTGTGCCGACGCCACGGATGTTGTGCCCCACAAGAACAAAGCCAACAGCATGCTGTTGGCTTTTACGTAAACACTGGAGATATCAGTAATACGCAAGGCTATTGACCGTCTTGTTCGCCATAGGTGGCACGGGCGAAAGGCACCATACCCTGGCTACCCACGTGGGCGGCCTGCTCAGAATGCTGAATCATTACCCGGTTGAGGTGACGCATCAATTCCGGCGTCGGCACCTGCGGTTGCAAAGCCGCCTGTCCCGGCACGCCGCTCTTGGGCGCGGGCACCAGGCGGGGACCCGCGGTGCTCACGGCGCGAGTGCTCGGTCCGGGCACATAGATGCTGCTGGGCTGTTGCGCGGGCTGCACGGCCGGCTGCTGCGCCGGTCGTTCCGTCTCGGCAGCCAGCTGCGGAGTCGGTACCGGCTCAGAGACTTGTGAGACCTGCTGGACACCGAGGATGGCTGCAAAAGCCACCGTCGCCGCCACCGCACCACGAGAAAGCATCTGGCGCCAGCGGTGACCGGCGTCATTGGCAGCTGCTCCGGATTCGGATGCCGACTGCTGCAGCGGTTCCTCGCGGGCAACCGCAGCGGAGATACGGGCGGCCAGATCGGTGTCCGTCCTGGCCACGGTTTCGCCGCGCATGACGCTGGCAGCCAGCTGGTAACGCGACCAGCGCTGCCCGGCCTCGGACCCGGCGGAACCGGATTTCAGCAACCGTTGCAGCTCCAGCTCATTCGCCTCCCCATCCATCAGCGCGGACAGGGACTCGTTCAGCCGATCCTGATGATTCCCGTGAGACATACGGGCCAATCCTCTCTGTAACATATGGTTTTGCGACCGCAGCACGCTATTCCGTTCACGGTCTGTTTCTGCGGCGATGGTTAACACTGCTTAACGCCGGTTAACACTTCTGACCGGGCGCTTGGGAATTTGTTTCGCGCCGCGGGTAAAAAATTGCGTCAATTATCGCAACGCAGGCGCCGGACTCAGTTTCGATCCCCCAGGGGCTCTGGTTCCCCGGCCAGGACCGCCTGAACCGTCCGGTCGATAGCCTCACGAGCGCGAAAAATCCGCGAGCGCACCGTGCCCACCGGGCAGTCCATCACTTCGGCGATCTCCTCATAGCTGAGGCCCTCCATCTCCCTGAGGGTAACCGCCGCGCGCAGGTCCTCGGGTAGCGCCCGTATGGCCTCGTGCACTGCGGTTTCCAACTGATCGCGAAAAAGCTGGTTTTCGGGCGTCTCGTTGTCCCGCAGCAGATCGGCACCGGAATAGAATTCGGCGTCCTCCAGGTCCACATCAGAGGACGGCGGGCGCCGCCCGCGGGAGACCAGGTGATTCTTTGCCGTGTTGATGGCGATACGGTACATCCAGGTGTAGAAAGCACTCTCACCACGGAAGTTCGCCAAAGCGCGATAGGCCTTTATGAAAGCTTCCTGGGTAACGTCCTGGACCTCTGCGTGGTCCTTGATAAAACGGCTCACCACGGCGAGGATCTTGTGCTGGTATTTCAGTACCAGAAGGTCGAAGGCGCGCTTGTCGCCCTTCTGGACACGCTCCACCAGCTGGCGATCACTTGGTGACGCCTGTTGCGATGTCATCCCCTACCCCCGTTACCAACTGCACCGCGGGAGATGGCCCGGGAAAATCCGGAGCGGACGGCGCAAGCGTAATTTGTAATGTGTCCAAGACACTGGCGATAGGACATAAGTTCCGTGCCAAATCGACGTATTTGAAGTAGGCGCTATACTACGCCACCCCTTTTAACAATGAAAATTATGAACGCTCAGGCAAATTACGATGTTCTGGTGATCGGCAGTGGCGCGGCTGGCCTCACCCTGGCCCTGCATCTGGCAAATCGCTACCGGGTCGCCCTGCTGTCGAAGCAGCGCCTGCGCGACGGTTCCACCTGGTTTGCGCAGGGCGGTATCGCCGCCGTGCTGGATGACGCAGATTCCGTGGAATCGCATATCGCTGACACCTTAGACGCGGGGGCTGGCCTGTGCCACCCGGACGCGGTGCGCCACACGGTGGAGAACGGGGCTGCTGCCATTCAGTGGCTGATCGACCAGGGAGTGGATTTTACCCGCGAAGACGGTGATTACCATCTGACCAAAGAGGGCGGCCACAGCCACCGACGCATCATCCACAGTGCCGATGCCACGGGCATGGCGGTCCACAGTACCTTAATCCAGCAGGTCCGCGCCGCAGAGAACATCGACTGCTTCGAGCATCACATTGCCCTGGACCTGATTCGCCAACCGGATCCGCAGCGGGGCCGCTTCCGCTGTGCCGGGGCCTACGTCTACAACAAGGAAACCGAGGAGGTGGAGCTGTTCCAAGGCCGCTCCGTGGTGCTGGCAACAGGCGGCGCGAGCAAGGCCTACCTCTATACCAGTAATCCGGACGGTGCCAGTGGTGACGGCATTGCCATGGCCTGGCGCGCCGGTTGCCGGGTGGCGAATATGGAATTCAACCAGTTCCACCCCACCTGCCTCTATCACCCGAAGGCTAAAGCAATGCTGGTCACCGAAGCGCTGCGCGGCGAGGGCGCACAGTTGAAGCTGCCGGACGGCCAGCGCTTTATGGATCGTTTCGACAAGCGGGGCGAGTTGGCTCCCCGGGACATCGTGGCCCGCGCCATCGACCACGAGATGAAACGACTGGGTGCAGACTGCCTTTACCTGGACATCTCCCACAAGGATTCCAAATTCGTCCGCGAGCACTTCCCCACCGTCTACCAGAACTGTTTGCAGTACGGCATCGACATCACCAAAGAGCCGATTCCGGTGGTACCGGCAGCCCACTACACCTGTGGCGGTGTCATGGTGGATGAACACGGTCGCACGGACCTGGACCAGCTGTATGCCATCGGCGAGACCACCTTCACCGGCCTGCACGGCGCCAACCGGCTCGCCAGCAATTCATTGCTGGAGTGCCTGGTCTATGCCCGCGCTGCGGCACTGCATATCGACGCCACCCTGGAAGAAGTGCAACCGCCGAGACCGGCAGCGGCCTGGGACGCCTCCCGCGTCACCGATTCCGACGAGGATGTCGTAATCTCGCACAACTGGGATGAACTGCGGCGCTTTATGTGGGACTACGTGGGCATCGTGCGCACCCGCAAGCGCCTGTTGCGGGCGCAACACCGGGTGAAGATGCTGCAGGGAGAAATCCGCGAGTTCTACGCCAACTACAGAATTACCAGCGACCTGATCGAACTGCGCAACCTGGCGCTGGTTTCCGAACTGATCATTCGCTCGGCCCTAGACCGGCGTGAAAGCCGCGGCCTGCACTACTCGCTTGACTACGAGAGCCTTCGAGAGATGGCCATGGACACCATCCTGGTACCGGAGAACTTCGCCGACCAGCGCCAATTCGTCTGACCGCCGCGGTTCGGCAGTTTCAACGGGAATAGCGCAGCGCCACCTGCAGGCGCCGCCAGTCCTCCGCAGTGACGCTGTCGCGCGCCAGCACCAGGCGCCGGTGCTGGCCGCCCTGATCCCGGCCATTGATCACGATCAACCAGGGCCACAGCACCAGTTCGCCACTCAGGGTAATCTCCTCCGGCTCTCCCCCGGTTGCACGCCAGAACCAGCGCCTGTCCATAGTTGAGATTTCACCACGATAACCGGTCAGGCGCCGCGCCTCACGCAGCCCCAGGGCGATCACCAGCAGAACGGCAGGCGCCAGCAAGGTGACGGCAAAACCGGCAAACCAGAGCACTGTCAGTGCCTGCAGGGAAATAAGGAGAAGCAGGAGGAAAAGCAGTCGGGAGGGGGATACGGGGCAGCGCAGCCGGGCACTGCGCCCCACGACCAGAGGCTCGACCGAGCCGGTGTTATTCCTGGAGCCCGGTGTTGTCACGGATAATCTGCACGATGCGCAGCAACTCCGGATCGGAGGGGTCTTCGCGGCGCATGAACCAGGCAAAGAGATCCTGATCCTCGTTGTTCAGCAACTCGACAAAGCGCTGCTGGTCCTCAGGGTCGAGGGTGTCATAAACGTTGTCGAGAAACGGCAACAGGACCAGGTCAAGCTCCAGCATACCGCGGCGGCTGGCCCAGAACAGTCGGTTACGATCCATACTTCAAATCCCGATATCGGCGGCCGGCGGGTCGCCGGCGACGACGCGCTGACGCGTCGCTGTCTGCTTCAGTCTGTCATTCGCGCGCAGTATAACCGGCGCCTTACCCCGTGAATAGCCGAGCGGCAACCGGGAGCAGCAGTGACGTATATGCCGGGAGGCACCCATTCACGCTTGAAAATGCCCCCGGCAACCCAAGATACTCACCTCCACCAGCAGTACGGAACAGCGAGCGGGCTATGACTATGGATCGACAAGAGTGGCAGGACTTCCTCTCCGGTGAGGGCGCCAAATGGGAGGGAGACCGGGCCCACTTCCCCGATAGCGAAGCGGATCTGCACCTGATCGACCTGAGCCCGCTCGGCGCTGTGTCCGTGCACGGCCCGGACAGCCAGAAATTCCTGCAGGGCCAGATCACCTGCGACCTGGTAAACCTCCCCGACGGCCACGCAACCCAGGGGGCCCACTGTAATCCCAAGGGCCGCATGATCAGCGCCTTCCATGCCCTCAAGGGCGCGCAGGACGATGTTGTCCTGAGCCTGCCCCGCGACCTGGCCCCCATCGCCCTGGCCGCACTGGCCAAGTACGCGGTGTTTTTCAAGGCGGACCTCAAGGAACTCAATGACAGCCACCACTGGCTCGGCCTGCAGGGCGCAGACGCGGTTACTCGCGCGGCGGAACTCCTGTCAGTGCCGGAACTCGCGCACCTGGAATCCGGGGCGGCGAAACACTTTTCCTTTGAGGGTGCCGGGGCCATCGCCCATGTACACAACCGGGAGCAGGTCGCCATCCTGGTGCCGGTCGATGCCGCAGCCGCGCTGTGGAAAAAACTTGCAACCGGTGCCACTCCGGCGAGCTTCTGCCACTGGCAGCTGCGCCAGATTACCCATGGCCTGCCGCAGCTGCACGCAGAGACCAGCGGTATCTTTATCCCACAGATGGTGAATCTGCACCTGCTGGGCGGCGTGAGTTTCAAGAAAGGCTGTTATACCGGGCAGGAAGTGGTTGCCCGTTTGCAGTACCTGGGACAAACAAAGCGGCGCATGTACCGGGCCCGCTGCGAAGCCGGCGACCTCCCTGCACCCGGGCTTTCGATCATGGAAGCCGGTGGCAGCAAGAATTGTGGCGATGTAGTGATTGCCGAACGCAGCGAGCACGGCATCGACCTGCTGGCGGTACTCGCTAATAGCAGTGTTGCCAGCGGCACAGGCCTGCAGCTGGAAGACGGCCGCACCCTGGAACTGCTGGAACTGCCCTACGATGCCGATGCGGATCCGCTGACGGACTGAGCACCGGCACTCCACCGCCACCGGGCGCTCTTGAGCCCGGTCCTGGCCCGCATCCAGTCACCCTGCAAACGGTTGGCCCGAATCAGATTTCCACCGCCACCCGCTGCAGCGCGGAGGCCTCCGGCAGCGCCCACTCAATGGGCGCCTGTCCATGTTGCTGCAACCAGGAGTTGGCCTGGGAAAAAGGCCTGGTGCCAAAGAAGCCACGATGGGCGGAGAGCGGCGACGGGTGCGGCCCTTTCAAGACCAGGTGCCGGTTACCATCGATAAAGGCGCCCTTCTTCTGCGCGTAGCTGCCCCAGAGAATAAACACCAGCCCATCCCGCTGCTCCGCCAGGGCGTGAATCGCGGCATCGGTAAACTGTTCCCAGCCCTGCCCCTGGTGGGCACCGGCCTTGCTGTCTTCCACGGTGAGCGTGGCGTTCAGCAACAATACCCCCTGCTCCGCCCATGGCTGCAGGCAGCCGTGGTGGGCGGGTTCGATACCCAGGTCCGAATGTAATTCCTTGTAGATATTTTTCAGCGACGGCGGAATGCGAACTCCGGGCATCACGGAAAAACAGAGGCCGTGCGCCTGCCCCGCGCCGTGGTAGGGGTCCTGCCCCAGAATCACCACCTTTACTTTATCGAACGGCGTGGAATTAAAGGCGTTAAAAATTTGCGGTCCGGGCGGATAGATACACTTGCCAGCCTGCTTTTCCGCCCGCAGGAATTGCCGCAGCTGGGCCATGTAGGGTTTGCGGAACTCACCGTCGAGCACCTTGCGCCAGGACGGATCGATTTTAATGTTCTGATCTGCGGTCATGGTTATTTCCGAAAGATTCTTTTTATTTCTTTTTGCAGCGCGGGCACGACTTCGCTCTCAAACCAGGGGCGCTGTTTCAGCCACAGCGTATTGCGCGGGCTCGGGTGCGGCAGGGGGAAAAAGCCGGCAGGCAAGGCATTGCGAAAGTGGCGCACGTTTTCGGTAATGCTGCCATACCAGTGCGGCAGGTAATAGCGTTGCGCATACTGGCCAATCAGAAGGGTGAGTTTCAGGTTTGGCAGCTGTTCCAGCAACTGTGCATGCCAGGTCGGTGCACACTCTTTTCTCGGCGGCAGGTCGCCGCCCTTGCCGCGGCCCGGGTAACAGAAGCCCATGGGGATGATGGCAATGCGGGATTCATCATAGAAAGTCTGCCGGTCCATATCCAGCCACTGCCGCAGCCGGTCGCCGGAGGGATCATTCCAGGGGATGCCGGTCTCATGCACCCTGGTTCCCGGCGCCTGCCCGATCACCAGCAACCGCGCCGTCGGCGAGGCGCGCAGGACCGGATTCGCTCCCAGCGGCAATTCATCCTCACAGAGGCGGCACTTACGCACTTCCTCCAGCAGCGGAATCAGCTTGCTCACGGGTGATCGGGATGCGCTAGATGCATCAGCAGCGCCCGCTGATCCGAGGGGTCAGCGGCGCGCGCCACATTGTTGTTGTCGAGCACCACGTATATACCATTTTCGCTGACGGCCAGGCCCTCGGCTTTGCCAAAGCGGGTATCCGCATAGACAAATATCGGGGCCTCCTCGACTGCTCGATAGTCGATGCACCAACTCGCCTCCAGCGTCTGCAAAGAGCGACGGCAAACGGCAAACGCGTTGCGCTCGAGGGTATAGAGGCCGCCGCGGAAAATATCCAGCCCGGTGACGTCCTCAGCGCGGCCGTAAAAATCCAGCCCGGCCACCGGCGGCAACTGCCGGAATTCCAGGTCAGCGCCCTGTCCCGCTTGCTCCGTTGCCCCCTTCAGGCGTAACAGACCGCGGGGCTGGCGCTCCAGCGCAATCCAGAACTCCGGCCGTTCTGCGGTTCCGGAACGGGTAATCCCCTCGCTGCCCGCGTTGAAGACCTGCAAATAGCCTTGGAAGCGGGCCGCCTCTCGCCAACGGAATGGCAACCAATTAAGTTGAACATCTCCCGTTTCGCTCGCGCTGATACGGGCAATGCGGTCGTGGCGCTCACTGACAACAAAACGGTGATCTGCGTCGCAGGTGACGCCCTCAAAGTCCATTTGCGCACCGGGGCGCACCAGCGCGGCCAGGCGGTTGACCAGACTCTCGTGATCCGGCGCTTCTGGCGATTGGAACTGGCTGCGGATATCCAGCGCTGCTGTTCTCACATCCGGCCGGTTCGGCAGGCGGATGCGATAGAGACGGTCATCGCGCTTGTCTGAAACCGCGAGCAGCTCGCCGTCACAGAAACTGAGCCCGGAAATATCCAACCCCGCACTGCCCTCCAGCCACCAGGCGCCCAGCAGTTTTGCCGTGCGCACCGTCTCCGCTGTGCAGACCAGGCTCCAGCCGAACATGATGCCAGCGAGAAACAGACGGGACAGCTTGGGCATCGGCAGACTCAGTCGCGGAAGTTTTCGAACTGTAATGGCTGACCAAGCTCCTTGCCCCGCAACAGGGCAATCACCTGCTGCAGGTCATCGCGCTTTTTGCCGGTCACGCGAACCTGGTCGCCCTGGATGGAGGCCTGTACCTTCATCTTCTCGTCCTTGATCAGCTTGACGATTTTTTTTGCCAGCTCTTTGTCGAGGCCGTTCTTCATGGTGATAGCCTGCTTGACCACCTTGCCGGACTGCTCCATCTCACCGATTTCCATGGCCTGGGGATCGATGTCGCACTTGATCAGCGAACCGCGCAGCATGTCCACCATCTGCGTCACCTGCATTTCCGCTTCCGCACGGATGACCAGGGAGAATTCATTCATCTCCACCTCGGCATCCACACCCTTGAAGTCAAAGCGGTTTCCCACAGTGCGGTTCACCTGATCTACGGCGTTGGTGAGTTGGTGTTTGTCCACTTCAGACACAATGTCAAAGGAAGGCATTGGCTTCTCCGTTCTCTCTTACTTTACGGGCGGTTTATTTCAGGTTTTCGGGCACGACTTCGACACTCTCGGCGTCAGAGCCTATCCAAATATGGCCATCCTGGATGGTCACCTGCAACTCCATATTGCGGTCCGCCAACCCGGCGAGCGCCTCGCAGGCGTCGGCAGGCAACTGGAAAACATGCAGGTTATCGAAGCGCGATAGGGTCCCTTCCAGTTTCTGCCACCATACCGGCGCTGTGCGGCGACCGTAACTGTACACCAAGACCCGCCGGGCCCGGGCGCAGGCTTTCCGAATCCGCTCCTCTGATGGCAGCCCCACCTCGATCCAGGTCTCCAGCTCCCCACCGAGGCTCCACTGCCAGAGATCTGCCTCATCGTCTGAGGAGAGCCCGCGGGTAAATTCCAGCCGTTCAGTGGCATTCAGGGCAAATGCCAGCAGTCGCACCATCATCCGCTCATCGGTCTCTGACGGATGGCGCGCCAGGGTGAGGCTGTGGGCCCCGTAGTATTCGCGATCCATGTCCGCAATCTGTAAGTGAGCCTTGAATATCGTAGCTTTCAGTGCCATTCGGTTTCTCTTTCTCTGGGCGCGGCAGCCACCCGATATCGGGGGGCTATTATTGTCGGGCTTATTTGCAAAAAGCGGGTAACAGCAATGTCTTCAGGAATACTCAGCGGCAAAGGCTCACTGCATTGGCGCCTTATTTACTGGCCACTACTGGCACTTTTTGTTGTCTCAGCCAGCGGCTGCGGCATCAACAACATCCCCACCATGGACGAGCAGGTGAAAGCCGCCTGGGCGCAGGTGGAAAACCAGTACCAGCGGCGAGCCGATCTTATTCCCAACCTGGTGAAGACCGTCAAGGCCTACGCCGACCAGGAGCGGGAGACCCTGCAGGCGGTCACCGAGGCCAGAGCCAAGGTCAACTCCATGCAGGTGGATGAAAACATCATCAACGACCCGGCCAAGCTGCAGCAGTTCGAGCAGGCCCAACAGCAGTTGAGCGGCGCGCTGTCACGCTTGATGGTCGTGGTAGAGCGCTACCCGGACCTCAAGTCCAACCAGAACTTCCTCGCTCTGCAATCGCAGCTGGAAGGCACGGAAAACCGCATCAGTGTTGCCCGGCGCGATTATATCTCTGCGGTGCAGGGCTACAACACGGAGATCCGTACCTTCCCGGGGCGGATCTGGCACATGGTGCTCTACAGTGATATGCCTCTACGCCCCACTTTCGAAGCGACCAGGGAGAACGCCGAAGAGCCGCCAGAAGTCGACTTTCAATAACCCAGAGCAGAAGCAGCGATCATGCCGCGCCGCATCACCGCCGCCATTCTCGGGCTCCTCGCAGCACTCTGTGTGGCGATCGCGCTCGCCGACCTCCAGTTCCCAACACTGTCGGGACGGGTGGTGGACGACGCCAACCTGCTCAGCCCGGCCACCGAGTATCGGTTGACGGAACTGGCACAGGCCCACGAAAAGGAGACCAGCAACCAGGTTGTCGTGGTGACTGTGCCGGATCTGCAGGGACAGACCATCGCCGAATATGGCTACCAGCTGGGCCGGCACTGGGGCATCGGCCAGGAAGGCAAGGACAACGGCGTGTTGTTGATCGTGGCGCCGAGTGAGCGGCAGGTGAGGATTGAAGTGGGTTATGGCCTCGAGGGCGTGCTGACCGATGCCCTCTCCGCCAACATCATTCACACCAAAATCCTGCCCCGCTTTCGCAACGGGGACTTCGATGGAGGTGTTATCGCCGGTGCGGAGTCGATCCTCGCCGCGATCAGAAACGAGTATGTCGCCGAGCCCACCGAGACGGAAACTGACCGGCGGATGGCCATACTGGTGGGGCTTTTCTTACTGCTGATCATGCTGCAGCTGTTTGGCGGTTCATTGCTTGGCCCGCCCTCCAGCCGTGGCACCTATCGCCGCGGACGCTATGGCGGCTACTACGGTGGCGGCGGTTTCGGTGGCGGATTTGGCGGAGGTGGTTTCGGCGGCGGCTTCGGTGGCGGCGGCGGTGGTTTCGGCGGCGGAGGCGCTTCGGGGGGATGGTAATGCTTACCAGCGAACAACGCAGGCGGGTATCTGACGCCATCAAGGAAGCGGAGTCGCGCACGGATGCCGAGCTGGTCACCGTGCTCGCCCGTGAATCGGACAACTACCTTTATATTTCCACATTGTGGGCAGCTTTCCTGGCCCTGTTGCTGGCGCCACTGATGCAGTTCCTGCCCTGGTGGATCGAATACAACCAGGCCTTTACCCTGCAGTGGCTCCTGTTCATCCTGCTGGCGCTGCTGTTCCGCTGGCGACCGATCACCATGCGGCTGGTCCCAAAACGGGTGAAGTACTGGCGCGCCGCAAACGTCGCGCGGCGGGAATTCCTGGAGCAGGAGCTGCACAGCACCCAGGGACGGCTTGGCCTGCTGATTTTTGTTTCGGAAGCCGAGCACTACGTGGAAATCCTCGCGGATCGCGGACTCGCCGAACATATTACCGATGAGACCTGGCGTGAAGTCGTCGAGCATTTTATCGGCGAAGTGAAGCGCGGAAAGACCGGTGAAGCCTTTGTGCACTGCGTCGAACGCTGTGGTGACCTCCTCGCAGAAGTGGCGCCGCAAACTAAGGTCAAAAACGAGCTGGCAGATCACCTGGTCATCCTCGAATAGCAGGCTTTGGGCATGCGGGAGCAGAAAACAGTGAACAGTCGAATAACAGGCGTGCTGATCGCCGCAGCGACAATCGTGACAATCACAGCCGGAGCGGCTTCCCTGTGGCCAGCTGACAGACAGGCGGCCAATCCTGCCGCTACTGCAGGTCTTCAACAGAACGAGCGCCCCCTGCGTGAGCGTGTGGAACTACTGGAACAGGAGCTGCGGGAATCTGCCCAGATACAGCGACAACTCCTCGAGCTGGTGGAGGAACTGCGCCAGTCCATCGAGGGGGATATGGGCCAGCCTGCAGGGGAAGCCCGCCCTGCCAGCAGCCGAGTGGGCCAGAGCGGCGTCAGTGAGCGGCCTCGGGCAATGGGCCGCAGACAGCGCCTGCAGCAGCACCGGCAATCGCAGATGCAGCGTCTGCTCGACGCGGGCATGGATCCAGGCCGGGCACAGTTCGTGCTGGAAAAAACAGAGCGATTTCAGTTCGAGCACACCCGGCTTTCATACCAGTATCGCCATATGGCAGACAAATCTTCCGAAGAAGCCCGGGCATTACGACAGCAGCTGGAAATACACAGCAATCCCCGCCGGATGTTCTCCCACCTGCTGAGCGCCGAAGAGTTCGAACTGTACCTGGAAGCCAATGGCGGCCGGCAGGAGATCAATATCAACCGCGTTGTGCCCGACACACCGGCGCAGAACGCAGGCTTACGAGCGGGAGACCGCATCATTTCTTACAACGGTGAGCGTATTTTCCACATGGGCGACCTGCGCCAGCAGGTATACCGGGTACCACCGGGAGAAACGGTTGCCGTCGAAGTACAGCGGGCCGGCAGCAATAACCGGGAAACCATTTATGTGCCCAGTGGGCCGCTGGGCATACAGGGATAAATCACCTCCCCTTTTTTGGGCAACCAGATTGGCCTCGCCTTTTATTTCCTGAGTTGCGGAACAGTTGCATGTACACCTTAATTCTTACCCACGAATTACCCGGCGCTAGGGAATACTTTTGTCGCCGAAGACCACACCTCAACAGAACCACCACGGCATTCAGAGGATCCAAGTTATAACAGCTGTCAACTGATCGTCCGGAGTCTGCCCGAGGCGATCACTTTCGGAAGATGAAACAATAAGAAACTCATGGAGCCGCCATGCGTTCTGCGCAGCCACGCTCGATACCAGCACCAATCATGCTGCTGGTCGCCGCCATGACAGGCTTTCTTGTCAGCATCCCCATGCTCTTAACAAAAACTTCAAGCCCGAGCGGGGCTATCGAAACGTCGACTCCGGAACTGGAAAATCGGATTACAAAACTCGAGAACTCGCTGGCAAAAGCCATGCAGATTCAGGAGCGCCTGTTGGCATTGGTCGGGGAAATACACGGGCAGCAGGTGGAAACGCGGCCCATCTCCGCCCCCCGGGAAAATGTCACAACCACGAACGGCAGTCTCCGGGAGCCACCCCAGCAAGCCCGCCCAGTGAGCCGCTTTGCCACTTCCCGTCGCGAGCGGCTGGTACAGGCCGGCATCAGTCAGAACAGGGTCGATAGGATTCTGGCGCGGGAGTGGGAACTCCGCTACGAACAGCAACAGCTCCGCCACCGGTATAAGCACCTGGAAGATCAGTCGACAGATGAGGCCGCCAAGATTGCGGGAAACCTGGAGCGCTACGACAACATTGAAGAAATCGTCGGTAGTGAGCTTAGCCCGTGGGAATACGAGCGCTATCGGGAGGCGATAACACCCGGAGAAAAGATAGTGATCACCGCGGTACTGGACGGGTCCAACGCCGCAAATGCCGGAATACGTCCGGGAGATCAGCTGCTGTCCTACAATGGCTCGCCCGTCACGGATGCACGCACCATGCGGTCTCTACTGGATCAGGCGACACCAGGTAGCAAAGTGCCAGTGGTGATCAGGCGTCTGAAGCCTAATAGCGAGTTGACAGTCTATGTGTCAGCCGGGCCGCTGGGCGTGCAGACCTTGTTCAGTCCACGCTTTCTCCGGCAGGATTCGACCGGGGACAACCCCTGACCGCTGACCCAGAAGGGAGAGAGATGGAGTAAGCAGCGCCGGGGGACGCTAGATTTTCATCCGCCTCCTCCCGACTCTGGCTCTTGTTATTCGCCGCTGACCTCGGGGCGCATATGCGGGAACAGCAGCACGTCGCGAATCGACGGTGAGTTGGTCAGCAGCATCACCAGGCGGTCGATACCGATACCCTCACCCGCGGTCGGTGGCAGACCGTATTCCAGCGCGCGGATATAGTCCGCGTCGTAATGCATGGCCTCGTCGTCGCCGGCATCTTTTTCCGCGACCTGGGCTTTAAAGCGCTCCGCTTGGTCTTCGGCGTCGTTCAGCTCCGAGAAGCCGTTGGCGATCTCGCGGCCGCCGACGAAGAACTCGAAGCGGTCGGTGACAAACGGATTGTCGTCGTTGCGCCGTGCCAGCGGAGAAACTTCGGTCGGGTACTCGGTGATGAAAGTCGGCTGGTCCAGGCGGTGCTCGACGGTCTTCTCGAAGATCTCGATCTGTACCTTGCCCAGGCCCCAGCTGTCCTTCAGCGGGATATCCAGGGACTCAGCCACTTTGCGGGCACCATCGATATTGTCGATGTCAGTGTGTGCAAGCCCCGGGTTATAACGCAGGATGGAGTCGAACACGGACAGGCGCGTGAACGGCTTGGCAAAGTCGTAGGTGCTGTCCTGGTAAGTCACGGTAGTGGAGCCCAGCACGTCAGAGCAGATACCGCGCAGCATCTCTTCGGTGAGGTCCATCAGGTCGTTGTAATCGGCGTAGGCCTGGTAGAACTCCAGCATGGTGAACTCAGGGTTGTGCCGGGTAGACAGACCCTCGTTGCGGAAGTTGCGGTTGATCTCATAGACCCGCTCGAAACCGCCGACTACCAGGCGCTTCAGGTACAGCTCCGGCGCCACGCGCAGGTACATGTCGATATCCAGCGCGTTGTGGTGAGTGATAAACGGGCGCGCAGTGGCGCCGCCGGGGATCACCTGCAGCATCGGCGTTTCCACTTCCATAAAGTGGTGGCCGTTGAGGAAACGACGGATGTAGTCGATCACCTGCGAGCGAATACGGAACACCTCGCGGGACTCCGGCGTGGCAATCAGGTCCACGTAACGCTGGCGATAACGCAGCTCCTGGTCGGCGATGCCGTGGAATTTTTCCGGCAATGGGCGCAGGGCCTTGGTCAGAAGCGTGTACTTCTCGCAGTTGACGTACAGATCGCCCTTGCCTGACTTGTGCAGGGTACCCTGCACGCCGACGATGTCACCGATATCCCAGCCGCCAAAACGCTCCTTGAGCTCTTTCTGTGTGGCCTTGTCCGCGTACAGCTGGATGCGCCCGGAAACATCCTGAATCACCATGAACGGACCGCGTTTGGCGAGAATGCGGCCCGCCACACAGGCGGAGTTGCCCAGCTCTTCGAGTTCTTCCTTGCTCTTCTCACCGAAGGACTGCTGCAGGTCAGCGGCCAGGTTCTCGCGGCGGAAACTGTTCGGGAAAGCGTCGCCTTTTTCACGCAATGCGCTCAGTTTCGCGCGGCGCTCGGCAATCAGCTTGTTTTCGTCGTGCTGCATGTCGGTCATGGGAACTTCCAATACGGAATATTAAATGGTGTAGGCGAAAATCAGGTTTGCGGGGCCGGCGTGATCCGGTCGGCCCGCGGCCCGCGCAAATGGATCAGAGCCCTGCCTTGAGACTGGCCTCGATAAACTGGTCCAGATCCCCGTCCAGCACCGCCTGGCAGTTGCTGGTCTGGACGCTGGTGCGCAGGTCCTTGATGCGCTGGTCGTCGAGTACATACGAGCGGATCTGGCTGCCCCAGCCGATATCGGCCTTGCTGTCTTCCATGGCCTGCTTTTCGGCGTTGCGCTTCAGCATCTCCTGCTCGTAGAGTTTGGCGCGCAGCATTTTCCACGCCTTGTCCCGGTTCTGGTGCTGCGAGCGCTCACTCTGGCAGGCGACCACGATCCCGGACGGCACATGGGTCAGACGCACAGCGGAGTCCGTCTTGTTTACGTGCTGGCCGCCGGCGCCAGAGGCGCGGTAGGTATCTTCGCGGACCTGGGACTTGTCCACCTCGATCTCGATGTTGTCATCGATTTCCGGGGAGACGAAGACTGACGTAAAGGAGGTGTGGCGTCGGTTGCCGGAGTCAAACGGCGACTTGCGCACCAGGCGGTGAACACCGGTCTCGGTGCGCAGCCAGCCAAAGGCGTGGTCGCCCTGGAAGTGGATGGTGGCACTCTTGATGCCGGCCACTTCCCCGGCCGAAGCTTCCTCGAGGGTGGTCTTGAAGCCGTGCGCCTCGCCCCAGCGCAGGTACATACGCAACAGCATCTCCGCCCAGTCCTGGGCCTCGGTGCCGCCTGAACCCGCCTGAATTTCCAGGTAGGCGTTGTTGGGGTCGTTCTCGCCGGAGAACATGCGGCGGAACTCCAGCACGCCCAGCTGCTTCTGCAGCCCCTCGATCTCAGCAGCCACCTCGCTGACAGAGTCCTCGTCGTTCTCCTCGACGGCCATATCCAGTAGCTCGCGACAGTCGGCGATACCGGATTCCAGGCTCTCGATAGTGGTGACGACGGTTTCGAGCGAGGCGCGTTCGCGGCCCAGTTCCTGGGCGCGGTCCGGGTTATCCCAGACGGAGGGCTCTGCCAGTTCCAGTTCGACTTCGGTCAGCCGTTCTTTCTTGCTGGCATAGTCAAAGGTACCCCCTAAGAACGTCGGTGCGCTCTTCGAGGTCTTTCAGGTGATTCAGGAGAGGGTTGATTTCCATAATCTCTCGGATTCCGGGCAAATTAAAAGCGGCGCGCATTCTACCGTAGCGCGCCGGGGTACGGCCAGTAGGGGCAATAGAGGGCGGGTACATCCACCTGCTGAACAGACAAGTGAATCCGGGGTGCGGGGCCACACCCCATAATGTCAGCCGTTGTCGGAGGGGCAGTCCCGGTGCTCGTATTGAGCCTGCTGGGCAGGGTCGAAGCCCAGCTGCAGGGCCGCATCGAGGGACCTCTTGTCGATCAGGTGGAGGAGAATATCCCCGGTCTGGCCTCCACAGACCGCGGGATACATCCGGTCCGTACGGACGCCGCAGCGGGATTCCTGCACCGTGACTCCCTGCCCGGACAAGCGATCCTGGCTCTCGGAGAGCGTGGTACCGCCCCCCTCACACTGCAGGCTGCCGCGACTCTCGAACACCCAGATCAACTGCTCCGCGCTGGCGGGGGGCGACTCCTCTTTCTCCTCTTCCGGCTTTGTCGCCTGCTCCTCGGGAGCCGGTTCCACCCCCTCTCTGGGGCCACAGGCGCTCAACAGGATTGCCGCCAACAACAGGCAAAGGTATCTCGAACTCATCAGTTCTCCTCCTTGAGAATTTCGGCGCGCGCCGCACCTGGCTGAGGACGACTCAGCCGAAGGCCAGCCACCCACCTACGGACAGCATCAGCGTGCCGGCGATGCGATTGATCAGGCGAACGTTTTCACCCCGCTCCAACAGGCGGCTGAGGGTACGACCACCGGTGGCGTAGATCAGCATGCACAGGGTTTCCAATAGCAGAATGATAGCAACCAGCACCGCAAGCTGTGGCGCCAGGGGGCGCCCATCACTAATAAACGGCGGTAACAGCGCAATAAAGAAAGCCCAGCCCTTGGGGTTGGCGACAGCAGTCAGGAACCCCTGCAGCGCCAGCGCAGAACGAGCCGGCGGCGCCCCCTTGGCGCGCTCGGCCGGCGCCACCATGACCATCCGCCCGCGGGCGCGCCACATCTGCACCCCCAGCCAGGCCAGGTAGGCACCACCGGCATACTTGAACCACTGGAAGGCTTGCGGGTGTTGAAGCATCAGCGCCGCAATGCCCAGCACCGCGGACACTGCCACCAGTGCCACGCCGGCAAGTTCACCCAGCATCATCCAACCGGTGCGTCGCACCCCCACGGTCATACCCAGGGTCAGGGCCAGGGTCATGCACATACCCGGGGTAATGGACACGAAGAAAAAGGTGGGCACGAACAGTGCCAGAACGGAGAGATCGATCACGCCCAGCATCAGTGATGACTCCCCGCGTGGGCACCATAGCGGCTGAGCAACATGCCCGCCAGCATCAGGCTACAGCCGATGAGCTCGCGCAGTGCCAGCACTTCATTGAGGATCAACCAACCGGTGATCAGCGCGAATACCGCCTCGAGACTCATGATCACCGTGGCGTGGGAGGTAACCGCATGGCGCAGCCCGAGCAGCTGGAAAGTAAAGGCGAGCGCGGTGGAAAAGATCATCATGTAGGCGATGGGCCAGGCCGCATCGACGGCGCCCTGCAGGGTGGCGTCCTCCACGGTCAACGAGGCGATGGCGGACAGAATTCCACAGCTGAGGAACTGTACCACTGCCAGGCGCAGGGCATGGAAGCCCCGCACCAGGCGATCGGCCGTCAGCACCTGGATGGCGAAGGCGAAAGCGCCGGCAAATACCAGCAGGTCCCCGATCAGCTGCGTCTCTTCGGAAAAATCACTCAGCCAATAGAGCCCCATCAGGGCGATGCCAATGCCGGCCCAGGTCCAGCGGTTGGTGGGCTTACCCAGAGACAAACCAATCACCGATACCAGCAGCATTTCCATGCCGGAGATAAAACCGGCACGACCGGCACTGGTGTAAACCAGGCCACCCTGCTGCAGTGCCGCACCGAGAAACAGCCAGAATCCGAGAATGGCGCCGGGCCCCAGGCAGTCGCGCCAGCGACTGCGGATGGGTACGCCCGGTTGCGGGGTCGCCACATCGCGACGCGAGGACAGCCAGTAGACAACGGGAATCAGAATCAGCCCGCCGAGGATAAAACGCCAGGCATTGAAGGCCAGCGGTGGCATATGCTCCATGGCGATCTTCTGCGGCACAAACGCCAGGCCCCAGAAAAATGCCGCCAGCAACAGAAGCAGTTCCGCTCTTGCCTGTTCTGCTTTCATTACCAATAAATCCTTGAAAGAAGGTACAAATACAACCGTCGCTATCGAGCCACCGGATCATCTCCGCGAGATGGGGCCCCGCAGCTGAGAGCGAGGATCCGACGGGGCAACTCTGCTCGGGACACGCTGTGAATGCATCCCTGCACGCTCGGCGTCGGCGCCCCTGCCTCCGACGGTCCCGAGCAGAGTTGCCCCGCCGAATCCGGCAGCTTTCGTGACAGCCCCCGCAGTAGCGCGATCAACTGCTCGCGCCGCCCGGGTTTTGAAACTCAAACCGGTTCCAGATAGCTCACCAGCAGCTGCAGCGACTCCCGCCCCCGGAACTCGTTGATATCCAGCTTGTAGGCCAGACGCACACGATCTGTCGGCTGCGGCCACTGGTCTGTATCCACATTGAAGGCAATGGCATCCAGGGCCAGCTGCGGGCTGGCCTCCGGCGCCACCACCATTTTCAGGTGCCGCTCGCCGACGATGCGTTGCTGCAGCAACAGAAAATCGCCGTCGAACATCGGCTCGGGAAATGCCTGCCCCCAGGGCGCCAGTGCCCTCAGCGCCGCCGCCGTCTGCAGGGTGAAATCACCGGACTGCAGCGCACCGTCGGAATCAATCACCGCCTGCAGCTGTGCCTCCGTCAGGCGCGCGCGCACTGCGGCCTCGAAGGCCCCGGTGAAAGCCGGCAGATTTTCCCGGGGCAAACTGAGCCCCGCCGCCATGGCATGGCCACCAAACTTGGAAATCAGATTCGGATGAGTCGCAGCCACATCGCTCAGGGCATCGCGGATATGCAGCCCGGGAATGGAGCGGGCCGAGCCCTTGATCAGGCCGTTGTCGCCATCGGCAAAGGCGATCACCGGCCGGTGAAATTTCTCCTTGATGCGGCTGGCGAGGATACCCACCACACCCTGATGCCATTGCTTGTCGTAGAGGCACAGGCTCCAGGGAATCTCACCCTCCAGTTGCAGCTTCTCCAGCGCCGCCATTGCCTCGCGCTGCATGCCCTGTTCGATGGCCTTGCGGTCCCGGTTCAGTGCATCCAGCTCCGCCGCCAGCTCCCTCGCCTCCGCCGGGTCGCGGGTCAGGAGGCAGCGAATCCCGGTACCGATATCGTCCAGGCGACCGGCGGCGTTGATGCGCGGGCCGAGGATAAAGCCGATATCGGTGGTGGACAGCCGGCGCCGATCGCGCCCCGCAACATCGAGCAGCGCCTCGATACCCGGCCTGCAGCGACCGGCGCGAATACGGGCGATGCCCTGATGCACCAGGATGCGGTTGTTGTGATCCAGGGGCACCAGGTCGGCCACGGTGCCCAGGGCCACGAGATCCAGATATTCCGCCATATTGGGCGGTGCGATACCGGAATCTGCAAACCACCCGCCCTGCTCCAGCGCGGTTTTCACGCGGCTGAGCAGGTAAAAAATAACGCCCACACCGGCCAGGTTCTTACTGGGGAAATCGCAGTCGGGCTGGTTGGGGTTGACGATCGCATCCGCGTCCGGCAGCTCGCAGCCCGGCAGGTGGTGATCGGTTACAACCACCTTCATACCCGCAGCGCGGGCCGCGGCCACGCCATCGATGCTAGAGATCCCGTTATCCACGGTGATCAGCAGGTGCGGCCCATGGTCCTTCGCCACCTCGACAATTTCAGGTGTGAGGCCGTAACCGAAATCGAAACGGTTCGGCACCAGGAAGTCGACACCGGCCGCCCCCATGGCACCGAGGGCAAGCATGGCCAGCGTGCTGCTGGTGGCTCCGTCCGCATCGAAGTCACCGACGATCAGGATTTTCTCACCGGCGCGGATGGACTGTTCAAGGATACGTACTGCCTCCGGCAGGCCACGCATGGCCTCCGGCGCATGCAGCCGGTTGAGCCGGTGATCGAGCGCCTCCTCACTGGTGACGCCGCGTCCCAGCAATACGCGCTGCAGAATTTCCGGTGTGTCAGAAGCAAAACGGCCAGTGGACAAGTCCACTGGCCGTCGCTGAATTGTCTTGTTCATTCTCGCTCAGCTAATCGGAGGTTGCGTCGATGTTGCGCGAGCTTCCCCGGGGCATTCCGCCCCCCGAGCTATCGGGAGACAGTCACACGGCCCCGAGAGCCGTTGCCATAAAGTCGTGGACCTTGCCCAGATCGTTGGGGAGCACCTTCATGCGCTCCTCGCGCTCAAACAGGTCCTGCATATGGGCCGGCAGGGGAATTTGCTCAGTGGGCAGCGCGCGGGCCACCGCGTCAGGGAATTTTGCCGGGTGCGCGGTCGATAAGCAAACCATTGGCTCAACCGTGGAGCGGCGCACCTGCCGCGCGGCCTCCACACCGATCGCGGTGTGGGGGTCGAGGATATAGCCGCACGAATCATACAGCTCACGGATGACCGCCACCGTGCGCTGATCATCGACAGTCCAGGAGGAGAAGACCTCCCGCGCCTTGCTCAGGGCATCCTGGCTCAGGTGCATGGGCGCAGAGCGGTCGGCCAACAGGTCGGCCACTACAGCGCCGTCACGGCCGTAAAGATCGAATAGCAGGCGCTCGAAGTTGCTCGACACCATGATATCCATACTCGGGGACAGGCTGTGTACCAGCTCGCGAGGGGTATGGTCATTGCCGCTGATGCAGCGGTGCAGGATGTCGTTCGCATTGGTGGCGATCACCAGCTGGTCGATTGGCAATCCCATCTGACGCGCCAGGTAGCCGGCGAAAATATCACCAAAATTACCGGTCGGCACAGAGAAGTTCACCGTCCGCTCGGGCGCCCCCAGGCTGACCGCCGCGTAAAAGTAATAAACGATCTGGGCCATGATCCGGGCCCAGTTGATGGAGTTGACCGCAACCAGCCGACGCCCATCCGGGAGGAAGGACTGGTCGGCGAAGCTGGCCTTCACCATATTCTGGCAATCGTCGAAATTACCCTCGAGGGCGATATTGAACACATTATCCGACAGCACAGTGGTCATCTGCCGCCGCTGCACGTCGGATACCCGGTTGTGCGGGTGCAGGATGAAGATATCGATATTGTCACAGTGCCTGCAGCCTTCAATGGCCGCGGAACCGGTATCCCCGGAGGTCGCCCCCATCACCACCACGCGCTCACCGCGCTTTTTCAGCAGGTGGTCGAACAGCTGGCCGAGGAACTGCAGCGCGAAGTCCTTGAATGCCAGTGTCGGCCCCTGGAACAACTCCAGGATCCACTCGTTGCTGCCGGTCTGAACCAGTGGCGCAATGGCACCGTGCCGGAAGTTGCGATAGGCCCGCTCAATAATGCCGCGCAGCTCCTCGTCGGTCAGTTCTCCCCCCACAAAAGGCTGGATGATCCGGAATGCCAGCTCGCGATAGTCGAGGCCCGACATCGCACGGATTTCCTCGGTGGAAAAACTCGGCAGGGACTCGGGCACATAGAGGCCCCCGTCACTGGCGAGTCCCGCAAGGACAGTGTCGGAAAAAGAGAGCGACGGCGCACGGCCGCGGGTACTGATAAATTTCACGGTGCTTCCGCTTAATAGATGGAACAGGGAATAAGATTCTTGGCGAGGTCAGGGGCACGGCAGGCCCGCAATGCGACACCTGCCCCACTTCAGGCCGCTCGGCTCAGCCCAGCGGCTCCACCCGGATGCGTACGACTTCACCCTCGACGGTATCCAGCGCCTCGATCTGCGAGACAGCCTCGCGCAAGCGCGCTTCTTTGGCGCGGCTGGTGAGGATCACTACCGGCACCAGGGCTTCGCCCTCAGCTGGTTCGTGCTGGATCAGGGCCTCGATACTGATGCCCTCGTCACTGCAGATTTTCGCCACCTGCGACATTACGCCGGGCTTATCCTGGGCGGAAATACGCAGGTAGTAACTGGTCACGACTTCGTCCATGGGCAGCACCTGGGTCTCCCCCTGGCTGCCGGCAGCTACACCTGCCAACGGCACTCGCTGATCCGGCGTTGCCTCGAGTGTGCGGGCCACATCGACGATATCCGCGATCACTGCCGAAGCTGTCGCCTCGTCTCCCGCACCAGCGCCATAGTAGAGGGTGGGCCCCACCGCATCACCGTTCACCAGGACGGCATTCATGACACCATTCACGCTGGCAATCAGGCGGCGCTGGGGGATCAGTGTGGGGTGCACCCGCAGTTCCACCCCGTGCTCGGTGCCGCGGGCGATACCCAGGTGCTTGATACGGTAACCCAGCTCGTCCGCATAGCGGATGTCCTCGATGGAAATGCCGCTGATCCCCTCGGTGTAGACCTTGTCGAATGCCAGCGGAATACGGAATGCCAGCGAAGCCATAATCACCAGCTTGTGAGCTGCATCGATGCCTTCCACATCGAAGGTAGGATCTGCCTCGGCATAGCCGAGCGCCTGCGCCTGTTCCAGAGCCTGCTCAAAGGTGCGGCCCTTTTCCCGCATCTCGGTCAGGATATAGTTGCCGGTACCATTGATGATGCCCGCCAACCACTGGATGCGGTTACCCACCAGGCCCTCGCGCAGGGATTTGATGATCGGGATACCACCGGCGACGGCGCCCTCGTAGGCAATGCTGACACCTTTCTCAGCTGCGGCCGCGAACAATTCATTGCCGTGCTCGGCAATCAGCGCCTTGTTGGCAGTGACAATATGCTTGCCATTGGCAATGGCGGCCAGGATCAGTTCGCGGGCGACGGTGGTGCCGCCAATCAGCTCAACCAGAATATCGACTTCAGGGTTGGAGGCCACATCGAAGATTTCCCGCGAGACGTTGATCTGGCTCGTATCACAGGCGGGGTTATCGCGTCTCGCGCCGATCTGCACGATCTCTACCGGGCGGCCGCAACGGGCGGCAATCTCTGCAGCGTTGCGGCTCATGACGTTGACCGTGCCGCTGCCGACGGTGCCCAGGCCGCAGATACCAACGCGCACAGTGCGTCTCTGCTTGTCCGGACTCTTTTGAGGTGCGTATTGGATGGTTTCTTCGACGGTTGCGCTCACAACTTCTCCCCGCGCAAACGGCTTACCTCTCCCGCAGGACTCCCCCATAACAACAGAGCCCAGGACCGGGATTACAGCCTGGTTACAGCGCAATAAATGATTTTAAAAACAGTAAAAGGACGTCAACCTTACTGACTGAGGGGGCAAAATGTCAATAAAATTGCGCACGCAAGGCAAACACGTGCGTCCGCGCCGAGTCCCGCTGCTGGGGGAGCCCGGCGAGTGTCGCCGGGCTGAGAAGGGGGGAGGGACCGGGCGGCAACCACCACCCGGCAGAGCCATCAGATACCCAGGGCTTTCACCAGAGTTTCCGGCGGCAGGTAACCGGGCACCACAGTGCCATCTTCCATCACGATGGTGGGTGTTCCGCGGACATCAATCGCCTCATTACCCAGTTTGTACTGGGCGGCAACCGGATTCTTCTTACAGACCTTCAACGGAACGTTCTCGCGATTTTTGAGCGCAGTCAGGGTCTTGTTCGGATCATCGGCACACCAGGCGGTGGCCACTTTGCGGTAGCCCAGGGAGTTAAGCCCGGCTCGCGGGAAGGCCAGGTAACGCACCTCGATACCGCGCTTGTTCAGCTCCGGCACATCGTCATGCAGTTTGCGGCAGTAGCCACAATCCACATCGGTGAAAACATAAATATGTGCCTTCTTCTCACCCTTTGGGGAGAACACAATCATTTCACCCAAGTCCTGCGCAGCCATTACCTGGGCGCGCTGCCCGGCACGGCGCTGCTCGGAAACATTCACCAGATTGCCGGCCTTCACCTGATAGAGATCGCCAAAAATGAAGTGTTTGCCGTCCTCGGAAACGAACAGGGTGTTACCGCCGTCCACTTCCACCTCGTAAACCCCCTTCATCGGGCTCTGGCGCACTTCGCCGTAGGTGGCCTTGGGATTACCTTCCTTCAGTCGCGCCTTGATGGTTTTGGCGGTTTCCGCGTCGACCTGCGCGTGGACGGCACCGCCGAGCAGGGCCAGCATCGCACCGACCAGCATCAGCGGTTTGCTCACATACTTCATTCTGGATAGCTCCTCTATCGATTCATGGCTTCGACGTTACCGCCGGCAGACAGTTCCCGCGAGTATGGCATCAAACGGCGCCCCTTGTCGCCGCTGTCGCCGAACTCCCCACACTGTGCAGTTGTGCCCTCATCCCCTGGGATGATGCTGCTGATGCAGGGACTTGAGCCTGGCCCTGGCGACCTGGGTGTAGATCTGGGTAGTGGACAGATCCGTGTGCCCCAACAAGAGCTGGACCACGCGCAGGTCGGCACCGTGATTCAGCAGGTGGGTGGCAAAAGCGTGCCGCAAAGTGTGCGGCGACAGTGGCTTTTCGATACCGGCGACCCTGGCCCAGTGCTTGATCCGGTACCAGAAGGTCTGGCGGGTCATGGATTGCCCTGCCCGGCCGGGGAAACAGACATCGCTCTGCCCCGCCGGCAGCAGCAGCGGGCGCACTTCTCCCAGATAGCGCTGCAACCAGGACTGTGCAGCCTCACCCATAGGGACGAGCCGCTCCTTGCGCCCCTTACCGGTGACCCGGACCACCCCCTGGCGCAGATTGACCTGGGAAACCCTCAGGTCCACCAGCTCCGTCACCCGCAGGCCACAGGCATAGAGCAGCTCCAGCATGGTGCGGTCTCTCATGCCCAGCTCAGTGTCGAGGTCCGGCGCATCCAGCAGTGCCTCGACATCCGCCTCCGACAGGGATTTCGGCAGCGGCTTGGGTAATTTCGGGTTTTCCACCAGGGCGACGGGGTCCTCCTGTACCCATCCCTGTCGCAGACAGTACTGGTAGAAGCCGCGCAATGCCGCGAGGGCCCGGGCGGTGGAGCGGGCAGATATACCCTGGCGGTGGCGTTCGGCGAGGAATCCCTGGATATGTTCCCGCCCAACCGCCAGCAGCTCCGCCCCACTCTCGGCGCAAAACAGGGCAAAGGCCCGGAGGTCTCGGCCATAGGCCGCGCGGGTGTGTTCACTGGCGCCGCGCTCGGCCCAGAGCATGTCCAGCCAGCGGCCGATCGTCTCTTCCTGTCGCTGTAAATCCTGCATGGGCTTATTTAACCACATCCCCTGATGACAACATCGGTGGCAACGCCATCCGCAAGCACTTTTTGCGGGACAAAAAAAAGCCGGAGCGATTAGGCTCCGGCTTTTTCGCATAGCGCGGGAGAAACTTAGCTGAGTTTCTCTTTAATACGCGCCGCTTTACCAGTCAGATTGCGCAGGTAGTACAGCTTGGCCTGACGCACGTCACCGCGACGCTTGACCGCAATGCTGTCAACCAGCGGGCTGTGGGTCTGGAAAGTACGCTCTACGCCCACGCCGTGGGAGATCTTGCGCACGGTGAAGGAGGAGTTCAGGCCGCGGTTACGCTTGCCGATCACCACACCTTCGAACGCCTGCAGACGCTCGCGGTTACCTTCCTTTACCTTTACCTGAACAACCACGGTGTCGCCCGGGGCAAAGGCCGGAACTTCGCTTTTCAGCTGTTCCTGTTCCAGCTGCTGAATGATCTTGTTGGTCATTTGGAATACTCCCAAATAGCGGGCCTGCAAAAATTGACTGCGCGTGCGCCTGATACCGTCCGGCGGTGCTCGCAATGCTCATGTACAGCGTACACTCCGCTTGCTCCGCTCCGGCGGCCATCACCAGCCACCCGCTCGCTACAATTTTTGCCTGTCCCTACGTTTGTGTAGCTTCACAGCTAGTTCACCGAACTACTTACGCCTCCCGGCGAATCCGGCATCAAGTTTCTTCGGAGTTGCGCTCCTGCCGGATTTCCTCCAGCAGTTGCGCCTGCTCCTCGCTGAGCGCCAACCCTTCCAACAGGTCGGGCCGTCGCTCCTGCGTTCGCGCCAGCGCCTGCTTGAGGCGCCAGCGACGGATTCTCTCGTGATTGCCGGACAGCAGTACTTCCGGCACTACCCGCCCCCGGTATTCCTCCGGGCGAGTGTAGTGTGCGCAATCCAGCAACCCCTGGGCAAAGGAGTCCTCTACAGCCGACTGATCGTGCCCCAGCGCACCGGGGATCAGCCGCGTGATCGCATCCACCATCACCATGGCGGCCAGTTCGCCACCACTTAAAACATAGTCGCCGATGGACCACTCTTCGTCGATGAGCATCTCGATCAAGCGCTCATCCACGCCTTCGTAGCGGCCCGCCAGCAGCACCAGGTTGCCGGCATCCGACAGCGCCTCAACACCGCCTTGATCCAGCTGTCGCCCCTGGGGAGACAGGTAGATGGAACGGGCTGCTGCACCACCCTCTTCCGCCCAGGCTCGCGCCTCGGTCAGGGCCTGGTACAGAGGTTCTGCCAGCATCACCATCCCCGGGCCGCCGCCGTAAGGGCGATCGTCCACGGTGCGGTGCCGGTCGCTGGTGAAATCACGCGGATTCCAGCAGCGCACCTCCAGCAATCCTTCCTTCACCGCCCGCCCGCTGATGCCATAGTCGGTCAGTGCGGTGAACATCTCCGGAAAGATGGTCACAAGCGCGATTCGCTTGGCGGCCATCAGCTCAAAATTCCGGATCCCAGTCGACGGTGAGCACACCGGCTTCCAGGTCAATATCGGTGACGTATTCCCCGGGAATGTAGGGGATCAGGCGCTCGCGCCCGTCTGCACCGCCGCGTACCACCAGCACATCATTGGCACCGGTCTCCATCAACCGCACCACACTGCCAAAGTCATACTCGGCGCCACCAAACTGGCTGACCACGCGCAGACCTTCCAGCTGGTGCCAGTAGTACTCGCCTTCCTGCAAGGTGGGCATTTCCCCCCTGGAGATGGCGACATCTCGCTGACAGAAGCGGGCCGCGACGTCGCGGTCGTCCACATCCTTGATATGAACGATGAGCCCTTTTCCATGGCGCTTACCGCCATCGATGGTCAGGGGCTCCCAGCCTTTCTCACCCTGCAGCCACCACTGCTGGAACTGCAGGATATTGTCCATAGGGTCGGTAAAGGAGTGGACCTTTACCCAACCACGGACCCCGTACACAGCCGTAATGCGCCCGACAGTGACCAGCTCTCCAGATTCGGAAATGGAATCAGCCACGGGGGCACTCGCTTGCAGGGTCAATAACTTAGGCGGATTCTTTCAGCAGCTTGCTGACGCGATCGGAAACCTGCGCGCCCTGGCTCACCCAGTAGTCGACACGCTCACGATCGATGCGCAGACGCTCTTCCTGACCGCGGGCAACCGGGTTGAAGAAGCCAACGCGCTCGATGAAACGACCGTCGCGGGATTTGCGGCTGTCGGTGACAGTCAGGTGATAAAACGGGCGCTTCTTTGCACCGCCACGAGCCAAACGAATGGTTACCATGTAGCTTTCCTGTAGTTTCAACACTGGGTGGTCGCAATTGGCGACCCCCTACAACAACTCTGCCGGTAGCTCACCCGGCTGAAAGGCGGCGTATTCTAATGTACCGCCCGTACTTTGTATAGCGGGTAATTGGCCGGTTTTTCAACGGCTCATTTCTTGCGGAAACCCGGGGGCAGGCCACCGGGCACTCCGCCCATGCCACCCATGTCGCCGCCACCCATACCGGGCATACCGCCCATGCCGCGCATCAGCTTGCTCATTCCACCGCCTTTGAGCTTTTTCATCATCTTGCCCATCTGCTTGTGCTGCTTGAGCAGGCGGTTCAGGTCCTGGATCTGGGTACCGGAACCGGCGGTAATACGGCGTTTGCGGGAACCGTTGAGGATATCCGGGTTGCGGCGCTCAGCCGGGGTCATGGAGCTGATGATGGCGTCCATGCGCTTGAATTCCTTGCCCATGTCGGCCTGCTGCGCCATCTGGGCCATATTGCCCATACCCGGCATCTTCTCCAGCAGCGAACCGAAGCCGCCCATGTTCTGCATCTGCTGCAGCTGGTCGCGCAGGTCCTCGAGATCGAAGCCCTTGCCCTTCTGCACCTTTTTGACCAGCTTTTCAGCCTTGGTCTTGTCGATCTTCTGCTCCGCCTCCTCGATCAGCGACAGCAGGTCGCCCATACCGAGAATGCGCGAAGCAATCCGGTCCGGGTGGAAGGTTTCCAGGGCATCGGTCTTCTCGCCGACACCAATAAACTTGATCGGCTTGCCAGTCACATGGCGCACGGACAGTGCGGCACCACCGCGGGCATCGCCGTCGGCCTTGGTGAGAATTACACCGGTCAGCGGCAGGGCCTCATCGAAGGCCTTGGCGGTGTTCACCGCGTCCTGACCGATCATGGCGTCGATCACAAACAGCGTCTCGGCTGGATCGAGGGCACCGTGCAGGTCGCGGATCTCGTCCATCAGCTGATCATCGATATGCAGGCGACCGGCAGTATCGACGATGAGGACGTCGGCAAACTGCTTCCGCGCCGCATCCATGGCACTCTTGGCGATGTCCAGCGGCTTCTGTTCCGGTGTCGAGGGATGGAACAGTGCGTCCACCTCTCCCGCCAGCGTCTCCAGCTGCTTGATGGCTGCGGGGCGGTAGACGTCCGCACTCACCACCATCACTTTCTTTTTCTCGCGGGTCTGCAGGTACTTGGCCAGCTTGGCCACACTGGTTGTCTTACCTGCACCCTGGAGGCCGGCCATCAGGATCACGGCCGGCGGCTGTACGGCCAGGTTCAGCGGCGTCGCCGCCTCCCCCATGACCTTGACCAGCTCGTCCTGGACGATCTTGACGAACTGCTGGCCCGGGTTCAGTGCCTTACTGACCTTCTGGCCCACCGCAGCGGTTCGCACCTGCTGAACGAAGGCCTTGACCACTGGCAGCGCCACATCGGCCTCCAGCAGTGCTTTGCGCACTTCCCGCAGGGTATCGCGGATGTTGTCATCCGTGAGGCGGGCCTTGCCGGTGACTTTCTTGAGCGCCGACGAGAGGCGGTCACTGAGATTGTCAAACATAGATACGTCTCGGTATTTCTGGTGACGGCAGCCTGTGGTGCCGTCGGAGCGGTCTCTGAGGCGCGGCAGTATAGCTCAGGAGCGGCTGCAGCAGAAACTCCCGCGGGGCGGGCTTTCCTGCCACCGCGGCCTGTGACACACTGCCGCCCTATCGCAAACGAGAGACGGACTTATCGATGGCGGCTCTGGCCCACTGGACGGCAATCATTCTTTACCTGGCGACCACAGTCGTGGCCGCGCTGGCCCTGTCCAACCGTCGACAGCCGAACAACGCCCTGCTGCTCGGCTTGCTCGCCGGCGCCCTGCTGACGCACGGCGCATCACTCCTGAACACCCTGATCTCACCGGCCGGCTACCGTTTTGACCTCACGGCTATGTTCTCGCTGGTGGCCTGGACCGTGAACCTGTTGATTCTCCTGCTGGCGATCAAGCGCCCCCTGCACCTGCTCATCCTGATCCTAGCCCCCCTGGGTGCGCTGGCCGAGTTCGCGGCACTGCACGACTGGGGCGAGGCGGTAGTCCGGGAACAGCTCTCTACCGGCGTGGCAGTACACGCGCTGCTATCCATTGCCGCTTACTCACTGCTGACGCTGGCCACCCTGCAGGCCATCTATCTGTTTTACCAGAATCAACAGCTGCACAATCACCGCCCGGGCGCCATCAGCCGCTTCCTGCCCCCGTTACAGACCATGGAGTCCCTGCTGTTTGGCCTCATCGGCTTCGGGCAATTGCTGCTGACCGCTTCCCTGATCACCGGCTTCCTGTTCCTGGATGACCTGTTCGCGCAGCACCTCGTACACAAAACCGCGCTCTCCATACTGGCCTGGCTGCTGTACAGCATTCTGCTGTGGGGGCACTGGAAGTGGGGCTGGCGCGGCAACACCGCCGTGCGCTGGACGCTCGCTGCGTTTGCTGCGTTGATGCTGGCCTACTTCGGCAGCAAAGTAGTGCTCGAAGTCATCCTCCAGCGCAGCTAGACAGGCCCGGCAGCCCTGGACTTGCGGCTGCCGGAATTCTGTTTCACTATCCCCGTTCGCCAATAAATAGAGTTCCAACTTGAACGAGATACCGCCCGGTCTGGTGTTTGGCCTGCTGGCCCTGCTCATTGCCATTTCCGCCTTCTTCTCCAGCTCCGAAACCAGCATGATGTCGCTGAACCGTTACCGCCTGCGCCACCAGGCCAAGAGCGGACACCGCGGTGCCAAGCGGGCAATGGAACTGCTGTCGCGCCCGGACAAACTGATCGGTGTGATCCTGATCGGCAACAACCTGGTCAACGTGCTCGCATCCATGATTGCCGGCGCTATCGCCACCCGCCTGTACGGCGATGCCGGCCTGGCTTACGCCGGTATCATCCTGACCCTGGTGATTCTGATTTTTGCCGAGGTCACGCCCAAAACCATTGCCGCCCTGCACCCGGAAAAAATCGCCTTTCCCGCCTCGGTCATCCTGAAACCCCTGCTGTGGCTTCTGGCTCCGGTGGTCTGGCTGGTTGGCAGCATCTCCAACGGTCTCGCCCGCCTCGTGGGCGTCGAGGCCACCGCCGGCTCCGATGCGGAGCACCTGGCCCCCGAGGAACTGCGCACAGTGGTGTTCGAATCCGGAGCCCTGCTTCCCAGCAAGCACAAGGGCATGCTGCTGAATGTGCTCGACCTGGACCAGGCCACCGTGGAAGACATCATGATCCCCCGCAACGAGGTGGTGGGCGTTGACCTGGAAAGTAGCGGTGACGAGATACTGCAGCAGCTGGCAGAGAGCAGTTACACCCGGCTGCCGGTGTTCCAGGGGGACATCAACCGCGTGGTGGGCATCCTGCACCTGCGCCGGGCCGCACAGATCCTCAGGGATGGACCGGAAGCCTTCAGCTCCGAGCAACTGAAGGCCTATACCGACGAGCCCTACTTTGTCCCTGAGGCCACCCCGCTACCCACGCTATTGATGAACTTCCAGAAGCAGAAGCGCCGCATGGGGCTGGTGGTGGACGAGTACGGGGAGGTGATGGGCATCGTCACCCTGGAGGACCTGCTGGAAGAGATCGTAGGCGACTTTACTGCCAGCCCGGTGCCCAGTGAAGACGAGGAGATCATCGCACTCGGCGACGGCTGGTACCTGATCGAGGGGGGCACCTCCATCCGGGATATCAACCGTACCCTGCAGTGGGAGCTTCCGACCGACGGCCCCAAGACGTTCAATGGCCTGGCCATGGAGCATCTGGAGAGTATTCCCGACGGCAATATCAGTTTTTACATCCTGGACTACCTGGTGGAAATCGTGGAAGTCTCGGACAAGATGATCACCCGGGCCCGGGTGCGCCGGGCAGGCAAATAGCCCAGTCAGGCGCCGCCACCAGCGGCACTGAGAGACTGCGCCAGGCCGACGCCTAGACCAGATCCATCGCCAGCTGTTTGACCGGAGCAAAGCTCTGGCGGTGTATGGGTGTGGGGCCGAGCCGCTCCAGTGCTTCCATGTGCACTTTGGTCGGATAACCTTTGTGCCCCGCCAGCCCGTACCCGGGGTAGACGCTATCCAGCGCCACCATCTCCCGATCCCGGGTGACCTTGGCCAGAATTGACGCAGCGCCAATGGCGGCTACCCGACCATCCCCCTTGACGACCGTATCGCAGACATAAGACCACTCCGGCTTGCGGTTGCCATCCACCAGCACGAATTCCGGCTGTATAGAGAGCTGCTCCACGGCGCGGCGCATGGCCAGCAGGCTCGCGTGGAGGATATTGAGGCGATCGATCTCATCCACGGTGGCGCGGGCAATGGCAAAAGACAGGGCCCGCTCGCGAATCTCATCAAACAGGCGCTCGCGCTTCTTCTCGCTCAGCTTCTTGGAATCAGCCAGTCCCTCGATGGGACGGGCCGGGTCGAGAATGACCGCCGCCGCCACCACATCGCCGGCCAAAGGCCCCCGACCCACCTCATCCACACCCGCGAGCAGATCGCCCTGGTAGGTACAGACATAGGGGGGCAATTCGGTTTTGCTCATTGCTTCGCCTGAATCAGAGTGCAGACTGCCTCCGCTGCCCGTGCGGAGGCGTTGCGGCGCAGTTGCTGGTGAATATCGTCAAATTCCCGCTGCAGTTGATCGCACAGCAGCGGATCCTGGAAGAACTTCAGCAACTCGGCACCGAGGTTCTCGGGAGTTGCATCGTCCTGGAGAATCTCCGGCACCAACTCCCGGCGCGCCAACAAGTTGGGCAATGACACCCACGGGGTCTGCAACATGCGGGAGAAAATGGCATAGGACATGGCGCCCATTTTATAGGAGACCACCATGGGCTTTTTCAACAGCAGGGTTTCCAGCGTCGCCGTCCCGGAGGCTATCAGAACGGCGTCACTGGCAGCGAGAGCCTCGTGGGAGCGCCCGTCCAGTAGTGTCAGTGGCAGCTCCGGGAACCCCTGAAGCAGGTCTTGAAGCTCCCTCAGGCGCGCCTCGTTGGCCGCGGGCAGCACAAACTTCAGGTCCGGCTGACGCTGGTGGCACCAGCGCGCCGCCTGCAGGAACAGAGGCCCCAGGTAGCGCACCTCACCCCCGCGGCTGCCCGGCAACAGGGCCACGATTTGGTCGCTGCCAGCAAAACCCAGTGCATCGCGGGCAGCAGCGACATCCGGAGAGAGAGGCAGGTCATCCGCCAGCGGGTGACCCACGAAAGTCACCGGCACGCCGTGCTCGTTATAGAAGTCCGCCTCGAAAGGCAGCAGCGTCAGCATATGGTCCACTGCCCGGGCGATTTTCTTGATCCGCCCCCGCCGCCAGGCCCAGACGGATGGGCTGACATAATGCACAGTGGGAATGCCGGCGGCTTTGAGGGATTCCTCCAGCCCCAGATTGAAGTCGGGAGAGTCGATGCCAATAAATACATCCGGGGGGTTGTCGAGAAACTGCTGCCGCAGGCGTTTACGAATGCCAAGCAATTCCGGCAGCCGCTTCAGCGGCTCCACCAGCCCCATCACCGACAGGCGCTCCATCGGGCAGAGGGATTCGGCCCCCAGAGCCTGCATGCGCGGACCGGCAATTCCCTCGACCTTCACTTCATCGAAACGCTCCTGCAGCGCGGCTACCAGGCCGGCACCGAGAATATCGCCAGAGGCCTCTCCGGCCACAATGCCGATTCGCAGGCTGGTCTTGTTTGCACTCATAGAGGGGCTTGAATCCGGACAGGAGTAGTTGCGACCGTCAGCGAGTGATGCCGCGGCTCGAGGACTTGAGCGAATCGATCCAGGGTTGCACTACCGGCGACTGCTCCCGCAGTTCTACCAGCGCCTCCAGCGCCTCCTGCAGGGTCAGCCCCCGGCGGTAGACAATCTTGTAGGCCTTGTTGATCAGCGCGATATCCTCGCGGGAAAATCCGCGACGGCGCAACCCCTCGGCGTTGATGGTTTTCGCTTCAGCGGGATTCCCCGCAACCATGACATAAGCGGGAACATCTTTGCCGATCGCAGCGCCCATACCGGTAAATGCATGTTCACCGATGGTGCAGTGCTGGTGGACGAGGCTGAAACCACTGAGAATGGCCCAGTCGCGCACCTCTACATGGCCCGCCAGGGCGACATTGTTGACCAGAATCGTATTGTTGCAGATGACACTGTCGTGGCCCACGTGGGCATAAGCCATGATCAGGTTGTCATCGCCGATAGTGGTCTCGCCACGGTCCTGCACGGTACCGCGGTGAATGGTGACCCCTTCACGGATGACATTGTTGTCGCCCACCACCAGGGTGGTGTCTTCGCCCTGGTACTTCTTGTCAGGTGTGTCCTGGCCGACCGAGGAAAACTGATAAATCCGGTTATTGCGACCCAGGGTGGTGGGGCCAGTGAGCACCACGTGGGAGGCGATTTCACAGCCATCGCCGATCACCACCTTCGGACCGATGATGCTGTAGGGACCAATACGCACCCCGGAACCAATCACTGCCGATTCGTCGACAATCGCCGTGGGGTGAATTTCTGTCTGCATACTGCGTCCCGTTCCTCGAAACTGAAAAATGCGGCTACTTTAAACCCAGTTTGAAAATAAAGGAACCCGATCGGTCACGGATCTGGGGGTCCCGTAGCGCCCCTCTTGCCCCTCTCATTCAGGACCGCCGGGAGCTGGGGTCAGACCTGCTTTACCGCACAGAGCACATTGGCGGTGGTCGCCAGCTCACCGTCCACTGTCGCCTTGCAGGCAAACTTCCAGATCCCGCGACGCTCGGAAACCACTTCTGATTCCAGGGTCAGCTGGTCTCCCGGGACCACCTGGCGCTTGAAGCGCACATCATCAATGCCACCGAAAAGATAAAGATAGCCATCTTCTGGCTTGCGCCCCAATGTCTTGAAACCGAGGATTCCGGAAACCTGCGCCAACGCCTCGACGATCATCACGCCAGGGAAAATCGGCACCTCGGGAAAGTGCCCGTTGAATACCTCCTCATTGACGGAGATATTCTTGTAGCCCTTGATGTACTTACCCTCTTCCAGTTCAACCACGCGGTCTACCAGCAGGAAAGGATAGCGGTGCGGCAGGTATTGACGAATCTCACGAACGTCCATCATTTGAAAAGTCCCCAGAAACACTTTCGGGGCGAAAGATACTGTCTCTCGATTAAATGACTTAAACAGGAGACAGGACTCTCGCCCCGAAAAGATAACTCGTAAAGATAGTAACTTTGCCGCTGGCCGGGTCAGTCGCTCTCACCAGAACCGGTGGTCGCATTGGCCAACTGCTTCTCGAGATCCCGCAAGCGCCGTGCCATGTCGTCCAGTTGCGCAAAGCGCACCGCACTGCGGCGCCAGCTGCGACTGTCAGAGAAGGGCGTACCACTGGAGTAGGACCCGGCCGTGTCGATGGACTTGGTTACCAGCGTCATGGCGGTTACATGGGTTTTGTCGGCCACCGTCACGTGGCCAACCACCCCGGCGCCCCCAGCAATAGTGCAGTGCTTGCCGATCGTGGCGCTGCCCGCCACCGCCGAGCAGGCAGCAATGGCTGAGTAGTCACCAATTTGGACATTGTGCGCGATTTGCACCTGGTTGTCGATCTTCACACCACGCCCGATGACCGTGTTACCCAGTGCTCCGCGGTCGATGCAGGTGCAGGCACCCACCTCAACCTCATCACCAATCTCCACCCCGCCGAGCTGATGGATCTTGGTCCACTGGCCACCCCGGGGCGCGAAGCCGAAGCCGTCCGCGCCAATGACCGCATGACTGTGGAGGATGCAGTCACTGCCGATAGCGCAACCATGGTAGACAGTCACATTGGCGTGCAGGCGTGTTCCCGCGCCGATGAGACTGCCCTCACCCACTACGGAGTTGGGGCCGACAACGGCTCCCGCGTCGATCCGCGCGTGCGCCTCGATCACCGCACCAGCGGCGATACTGGCCTTGGGATCCACGACGGCATCCGGATGCACTGTGGCCGCAGGATGGACACCGACCGGCACTGTGGGCGTGCGGTCGTACACGGCTGTCGCCAGTGCAAAGGCGTGATAGGGGTTAGGCACCACCAGCGCCGAGACCGGACAGGCTTCAGCCATCTCCTCGGTCACCAGCACCGCAGCGGCGCGGGTGTCGACAAGAAAGCGGCGGTAGTTGGCACTGGCGAGAAAACTCAGCTCGGTGGGACCTGCGTCCTGCAGGGTGTTCAGACCGGTGAGGACCAGCTCCGGGGAAGTACCCGGAGCCATCCTGAGATCAGCGCCCAGCTGTTCAGCCAACTGGGCGAGCGTCAGATTGTCGTTCATGAAGGGGTATATTGACGCTTAATTGTCGGCGTTCATGCGCTCGACGACCAGCGCGGTCAGGTCGACCTTGGGGCCGGCAAAGTAGGCGGAGTTGGCGTCCAGAACCAGATCCAGCTGCTGCTCCTTGATGACAGTCTCGAGTGCCGTCTTGGCCTTCGGACCCATGGTCTTCTGGATGTCCTGTCCGACCTGAGCCTCCATCGCGCGCAGTTTCTTCACCGCGGTTTCGAAGTCAGAGCGCTTGAAGTTCATTTTGCGCTGGTGCTCGGCCTTCTGCTCCTCGGACCAGGTTACGCCATTTTTCTGCGCGTCCTCGGCCAGCTTCTGCACCTCGGCGCGGATAGACTCGGCGCTGCTCTGCAGTTTGGAGTACTCGGAGCTGGTCTTGAGGGCATTGACCTTCGACTTGGCAGCTTCGGTGCTCATGATGGCCGCCTGCAGGTTAAAGACTGCCACCTTGGTCTGGGCCAGTGCGGAAGCAGAGGCCAGGATGCCGGCGAGCAGTACTGCGGTGATCTTTAAAGTTTTAAGCACGTCGAATTCTCCGTTTTGCTCTATTTATCGTTTGTTTTGCACGTTCGTGAACGATGCGCCCGAGGCGCATCTGCATTTTAGAAGCTGTTACCCAGCGTAAACTGGAATACTTCCACTTCGTCCTCGTCGTTCTTCTGCAACGCTTTTGCCACAGAGAACTGCAGCGGACCAAAGCCGGTGATCCAGGTCAGGCCGATGCCTGCGGATACATTCAGATAATCGAGGTCGACATCGAAACAGTTGAGCTGCGTCTCGCCACAACTGCTGTCAAAGACATTACCCGCATCGACAAAGAAGGTCGACTGCATGGAGCGCTGATCTTTGACGAAAGGAAGCGGGAAAATCACTTCCGCGCTGCCCTCGACAAGGATATTGCCGCCGAAAGGCTGTGGCTCACGGGGGTTATCAAAAGTTTCAAGCGCACCCGTCTCTTCGTTTAGCACATAACACTGCTGAGAGACGAAACCGTCCGCGGTCACGGCACATGCTGTAGTGTTATAGGGCGTAGGCGGCGTCGAACGCGGACCCAGGGTATTGCGCTCGAAACCGCGCACAGAGCCGAAACCACCACCGTAGAAGTTCTCGAAGAATGGCAGCTCCGGGGTATCGCCAAAGCCATCGGCATAACCGAGACGCGTGCGCAGGCGCAGGGTCAGGTTCTTGGTCAACGGGCGGAAGTACTGCGCCGTGTAGATGAACTTGGAATACTCCAGGTCACCACCGGGCACCGCGACCTCGAGAGATGCACGCTGTGACGCACCGCGGGTCGCGAGGATACCGCGGTTCAGCGTAGAGCGGGCATAAGAGGTCGTGATGGAGAAGGAATCAAAGGTATCGCCATAAACATCGACGAAACCGTTCAGGTCGGTGTTCAGCAGCTCCGGGTCCAGAGGCTCACTCAGGTCCAGGGCTTCACCGGCCTCAATGGCAGCAGCGAGCTCCTCATTGATAGTGGTGAGATCCGAAGCGACGACAACACTATCGACCCCTTCGATCGGCCGCGGCGTTTCACTGATTTCCTTCACCGAGTTGTTGCTGTTGCCAAGCTCCAGGTGTGAGAAACCGAAGTTGAGGCCCACCCGGGAGATCTCGGAGATCGGGTAACCAAAGCTCAGGCCGGCACCATACGTGGTGGTGTTATAGCTGGCCAGGTTGATCTCGGAATAATCCCGCTCCTGGTAAAAAACATTGAAACCGCGGCTGACACCGTCCGGGGTGAAATAGGGGTCGGTGTAGGAGAAGTTGGCCACAGTCTGGTAGCGGGAAGTGTTGACTGCCACACCGACGGATTTGCCGGTACCCAGCCAGTTGTTTTCCTGCACGTTGGCGCCCAGCACCAGACCACTGCCCTGGGCATAGCCCACGGTGCCGCCGATGGTACCGGAGGGCTGTTCCTCAACGGTATATTCCACGTCGATCTGGTCGGAAGTGCCGGGCACTTCAGAGGTTTCCACCTGCACTTCCTTGAAGTAACCCAGTCGCTCCAGGCGTACCTTGGACTGCTCGATGCGGGCCGAGGAAGCGGAAGCTGCTTCCATCTGGCGCATCTCGCGGCGCAACACCTCATCCGAGGTGCGGGTGTTGCCGCGGAAGTTGATACGACGGACGTAAGCGCGCTTGCCCGGGTCGATAAAGAAGGTAACTTTTACCGTCTTGTCTTCCTCATTGGGCTCCGGCATGCCGTTCACCTCGGCAAAGGTGTAACCCTCATTGCCCAGGCGCTTGGTAATGTAATCGGAGGTGGTCGTCATCAATACCTGGGAGAAGGTCTGCCCTTCCCGCACCAGCAAAAGACGCTCGATTTCCTCTTCCGGCACTACCGGGTCGCCAGCCAGGTCAACCTCGCTCACGGTGTACACATCACCCTCAGTGACATTGACTGTGATGAAAACGCTGCGCTTGTCGGGGCTCAGGGATACCTGGGTAGAGTCAATCCGGAACTCCAGGTAACCCCGGTCGAGGTAATAGGATTCCAGCCGCTCCAGGTCGCCGGTCAGTTTCTCGCGGGAATATTTGTCGTCACTGCGCAGCCAGGAGAGCCAGCCGGTGGTCTGCAGTTCGAAGATTTCCGCCAGTTCATCATCGGAAAATGCGCGGTTGCCGACGATGTTGATGTGCTTGATCGCGGCGACGGAACCCTCGTCCACCACCACTTTCAGCTCCACCTGGTTGCGGGGCAGCTCGTTGACTTCAGTGGTGACGCTGGCGCCGTAGCGGCCTTGGGCCACGTATTGGCGCTGCAGCTCCTGGGCGAGGCCTTCCAGGGTGGCGCGCTTGAAAATCTGCCCCTCAGCCAGGCCGTTTTCCTGCATGCCCTGCAGCAGGTCTTCGGTCTTGATGGCCTTGTTACCGGTGATCTCGATCTTAGAAATCGCCGGGCGTTCGCGCACAGTGATAACCAGTACACCGTTTTCGCGGCCAATCTGGATATCCTGAAAGTAGCCGGTGCGGAAAAGGGCACGGGTCGCGCTCTGAATTTCGAGGCTCTCGATCTGATCACCCACGCGTACCGGCAAGGCTGCGAATACAGTGCCGGCGGAAACCCGCTGCAGGCCCTCCACGCGGATGTCGTTGACCACAAACGACTGGGCAACGGCACTGATGGGAAGGGCCAGGCCCAGCGAGGCCGCTTTGAGGAAATCTTTCATTGACTAAATCCGAGTTTCTTATTCGCAATTCCAGTTGGGTGACCGGATCGCTCCGGCACGGGACGCCGCTATAGACGCAGGATATCGTTGTACAGGGCGAGGCCCATGATGCCGAGCACCAGAATCATCCCCACCTGCAGCCCGATCATCTGCACCCGCTCCGAGACGGGCGAGCCCTTGATCGCCTCAATACCGTAGTAAAGGAGATGTCCCCCATCGAGTACGGGGATAGGCAACAGGTTGAGCACCCCGAGGCTGATACTGAGCAGTGCCAGCAGCGACAGGAACGACTGCCAACCGGCTTCCGCCGAGGTGCCGGCCACTTTAGCAATGGTGATTGGGCCACTCAAGTTCTTGGTCGAGAGATCTCCGAAGATCAACTTCTTCAGGCTGCTGAGAGTAAATTTGGTCTTGTCCCAGGTCTCCTGCAGGCCTTTCAGGGCGGCGCCGGCAAAGCTGTAATGGTAAGTGCGCACCCGCTCTTCCGGCCAGGTTTCCACCACCGGCAACACGCCGATGCGGCCTATTTCCTCACCGCTCTCCAGAGTCACGGCTTCCGGGGTAACCGCCAGTAACAGGCGCTCACCATCGCGCTCGACCTCCACCTGCATCGACTGCCCGGCCCTTGTGCGCACATACTCGGTCCAGTCCTCCCAGGTATCAAAGGACTGGCCGTCGGTGGCCAGCACGGCATCGCCGGCACGCAAGCCTGCCCGCTCTGCAGCACTGCCCTCGGTGACGCGGGACAGGGTAAGGGTGACGGAAGGAGTCCACAGGGTCAGGCCAATCTCGGCCAGCGGGTCGGGGATTTCGCGGCCCGCCAACCAGCGTTCGATATCCACAGAGGAGTGATACTCCAGCTCCGAGTCGGGGTAACGCACGGTAAAGTCGATGGTTCCGGTATCGCCGAGACGATTGGCGAGACGCCAGTTCAGCGCCTGCCAGGTGGGGGTCGGCTCGCCGTCGACGGCGATGATCTCTTGCTCGGCCTCGAGGCCGGCGCGCGCGGCTATGCTGCCGGGCTCAACCTCTTCCACGATCGGGACGGGGCCGGCTGTGCCGCCCATAAACACACCCCAGAAAAGCAGGATCGCGAGCAGGAAATTGGCAAGCGGCCCGGCGGCCGCAATGGCGATACGGGCCCACACGCTCTTCCGGTTGAAAGCCTGATCCAGCTCCTCGGCCGGCACTGGCCCCTCGCGCTCATCCAGCATCTTCACGTAGCCGCCAAGCGGAATGGCGGATACCGTGAACTCGGTGCCGTGGCGATCGTAGCGGGACAGCAGGCGGCGGCCGAAACCGATGGAAAAGCGCAACACTTTCACACCGCACAGGCGCGCCACCAGGAAGTGGCCCGCCTCGTGGAAGGCAACCAGTACGCCGAGAGCCACTAGGGCCCAGATTACTGTCTGAATAAAGTCCATAGTTTGACTACTAATTCACTCTTGGAGTCGGCGACCACTGCCAGCCGGGGCGCACATCATAACGCACTCGCGGACCCTCGCGTGCTCAGGCCGACCCGAGAAAGTCGCGCGCCAGCGCGCGGGCTTCCCGATCCGCAGTTTCGACTGCTTCCAGACCGGTCAGTTCAACGATCGGGGAGTTTTTCATGACGCGCTCGATCAATCGGGGGATGCCGGTAAAGGAGAGCCGCCCCTCGAGGAAGGCCTCGACAGCCACCTCATTGGCGGCATTCAGCACTGTTGGAGCACTGCCACCCGCATCAATGGCCTCCCGGGCCAGGCGCAGACAGGGGAAACGCCCGGGGTCGGGCGCCTCGAAATCCAGCCGGCCCTGCTTGATCAGGTCCAGCGCTGCAACGCCACTGTCGATACGCTCCGGAAAGGCCAGGGCGTGGGCGATTGGCGTACGCATATCCGGGTTACCCATCTGCGCCAGCAGGGAGCCGTCCCGGTACTGCACCATGGAGTGCACAATGCTCTGCGGGTGCACCACCACCTCGATCTGCTCGGGGCGCGCGTTGAACATGTAGCAGGCCTCGATGAATTCGAGCCCCTTGTTCATCATGGTGGCGGAATCCACGGAGATTTTGCGCCCCATCGACCAGTTCGGGTGGGCACAAGCCTCCTCCGGGGACACCTGGTGAAGGGCGTCCGGTGCATGCTCGCGAAACGGGCCGCCGGAGCCGGTGAGGAGAATCCGCTCTACACCCGCCGCCTCCAGGTCGCCACAGGGGTGTGGCAAACACTGGAAGATTGCGTTGTGCTCGCTGTCGATAGGGAGGAGCTCAGCATCGCTGTCGGCCAGCGCCTCCATAAACAGAGGGCCCGCCATCACCAGAGACTCTTTGTTGGCAAGCAGGACCTTTTTACCGGCCTTGACCGCGGCGAGTGTCGGCTGCAGCCCGGCGGCACCCACAATCGCCGCCATTACCGCATCGACCTCCGTGGCCGAAGCGACGCTGCAGAGCCCCTCAACACCCGTGAGTACTTCCGTGGTGAGCCCATCAATCGAGAGCATATCCCGGAGCTCCGCCGCGCGGGCCTCTGGCACCACGGCATAGCGCGGCTTCAGGCGCCGGCATTGCTGGGCGAGCTCGGCAATACGCTCGCGGGCAGTCAGGGCAAAGACGGAGTAGCGCTGGGGATAGCGCGCCAGCACATCCAGAGTGCTGACGCCGATGGACCCGGTGGACCCGAGGACAGTGACGGATTGTTGCTGCGAAGCTGGCATAGGCTCGTTCAGTACCTCTCGGGCCTCTGTCATCCGGACCCTTGCTACGGGTTGCGGAAGTCGTTACAGGTATTTCGGCAGTTCGCTGGCGAGCGCGGCCATGGTGAACACCGGCAGCGCCGCAGAAAGGCTGTCCAGCCGATCGAGGATACCACCGTGCCCCGGCAGCATATGGCTGCTGTCTTTGATGCCCCGGTGGCGCTTCAACATGCTCTCCACCAGATCACCAATCACTGAGGCCACGGCGGTGACAAGGATGCCAAAGGAAAACAGCAGGCTGTTCTTGAGCGGCAGTGACAGGGCAAAGGAAACACCAATCGCCAGAATCAGGCAGGCTCCCAGGCCACCAAAGAAACCCTCCCAGGACTTACCCGGGCTGACCTCACGGGCCAGTTTGTGCTTGCCGTACCGGCGACCGACAAAGTAGGCGCCCACGTCTGCCGCAACCACCACGGCCACCACGAACAGCACCAACCAGGCGCCATGATCCTGACCGCGCAGGATGACCATTGAAAGCCAGGCCGGCACCAGCACCACCAGGCCGATCAGCCCGCGTACCCAGCGGTTACCCCAGAGCATGGCGCTGGCCGGGTAACTCTGCACCCAGAGAAACGCCAGTGCCCACCAGCCACAGGCCACCGCCAGGACTTCCTGGGCCCGGGACGTGTCCGGGTTCGCAAAGTCCATGGCAAATACATATTGGGCCACACCAATGAGAGCGGCACCCAGCGCAGCGAGGAAGACGAACCGCAGCGCCCGGTTCAGGTTAGAGAGGTTGGCCCACTCCCACCCACCAAGGAGGATAACCACCACGGTCGCCACCGTGAACCACTGGATGGGAAGGAAAAACAACGCTCCGAGAAACAGAGCCACCAACACCAGCGCGGTAATTATTCTTTGTTTTAGCACCGTCAAACCCTTTTCTTCTGATTCTCCCGGCGTCAGGCCTGTGCTGCCAACCCGCCGTCACTGCGACCGCCATAGCGGCGATCCCGGCGCTGGTAGGCCTGGATGGCCTCGTCCAGCTCAGCCGTACCGAAGTCAGGCCACAGTGTATCCGTGAAATAGAATTCACTGTAGGCCGACTGCCATAAAATAAAGTTGCTGATGCGCTGCTCCCCACTGGAGCGGATCAACAGATCCACCGGGGGCAAGTCCGCCAGCGCCATGTAGCCGCCGAGCGACTCTTCGGTGATGGAGTCCGGGGAACGGCTTCCCGCTGCCACCTCTTCCGCCATCTGGCGGGCGGCCTCGGCGATATCCCAGCGGCCACCGTAATCAGCGGCAATCACCAGTGTGCCGCGCTCACCGCCGGCCGTCGCCGACTCGGCTTCGGCAATGGCTTTTTGCAGGCGCGGGGAGAACCGATCGCGCCGCCCGATGACCCGCAGGCGCACGCCCTCCTCTTTCATCCGGCGCGCTTCGCGCCCCAGGTAGGAGTGGAAGAGGCTCATCAGCAGCTCCACCTCTTTGGGTGGGCGCTGCCAGTTCTCGCTGGAAAACGCGAACAGCGTAAGCACCTCCACGCCCCGCTCCCGACAAGCGGTCAACAGGTCGCGGATGCGCTCGACACCGGCCTTGTGGCCGGCGGAGGGGGACAGACCGCGGCGCGCAGCCCAGCGGCCATTGCCATCCATGATGATCGCAATATGGCTCGGCCCCGCCGCTGCCCTATCCCCGGTACCTCTGGAAGACATCAAATTTCCATCAGGTCTTTTTCTTTGGCCGCCAGCGCCTGGTCTACATCGGCCACAAACTTGTCGGTGATTTTCTGGATTTCCTCAGAAGCACGACGCTCCTCGTCTTCAGAAATCTCCTTTTCCTTCTCCAGTGCCTTGACCTCAGCGAGGGCGTCACGGCGGATGTTGCGAATGGAGACCCGTGCGGTCTCCGCTTCACCCTTGGCTTCACGGATAAAGTTCTTGCGGGTTTCTTCCGTGAGCATCGGCATCGGGATGCGGATCACAGCGCCGGCAGTGCTGGGGTTCAGGCCCAGGTCCGACTTCATGATGGCCTTCTCGATTTCCGGCACAAGATTCTTTTCCCAGGGCGTAACGGAGAGCGTGCGCGCATCTTCGACGTTGATATTGGCAACCTGGGACAACGGCGTGTCGGAACCGTAGTAAGACACGCGAACACCATCGAGAATGCTGGGGTGTGCGCGGCCTGTGCGAATTTTGTTGAAGTTGCTACCCAGGGCGTCAAGCGCCTTGCTCATGCGAGTCTTAGCGTCTTTTTTGATATCTTCGATCACTGTTTCACTTCCTCTTCGATTAGCGTGCCCTCTTCGCCGCCCACTACGATATTGAGCAGCGCGCCGGCCTTGTTCATACGGAACACCCGCACGGGCAGGTTGTTATCCCGGCACAGGCAGATTGCGGTTAAATCCATTACCCCGAGCTTCTTGTCCAGCACCTCATCGAAGGTGAGGCGGTCATAGCGGGTCGCCGTTGGTTCGAGCACCGGGTCGGCAGAATATACGCCGTCCACCTTGGTGGCCTTCAGCACCAGCTCGGCCTCAATCTCAATGCCGCGCAGACAGGCGGCAGAGTCGGTTGTAAAGAAGGGATTACCGGTGCCCGCGGCAAAGATCAACACTTCGCCACGCTCCAGGTAGCGGATTGCGGCACGGCGGTCGTAGTGGTCGACGATTCCGCTCATCTGGATCGACGACATCACCCGGGAAGAAATATTGGAGCGTTCAAGCGCATCGCGCAGCGCCAGGGCGTTCATCACAGTTGCCAGCATACCCATGTGGTCGCCGGTCACCCGGTCCAGCCCGGCTGCATGCAGCGCGGCGCCGCGGAACAGGTTGCCGCCGCCAACCACCAGACCAACCTGTACACCGATACCCACCAGCTGGCCAATTTCCAGGGCCATCTTGTCCAGCACTTTGGGACTGATCCCAAAGCCCTGATCCCCCATCAGCTCCTCTCCACTGAGCTTCAACAGGATTCGCTTGTACTTGCGGTCTTTTACTCCGGGCATCCTCGGTTCCTCTGTGGCGCAGTCAGGCACTGCCGCCGAACATTACAACAATTTCGGTCATTTACACAGAGGGGTGCCCCGACAGAGCCCTGAATGAGCCCTACCGGAAGCACCCCGTCCGGTCAGCCGCCCACCCGGCGGCTGAGTGCCGACTGCCCCCGAAAATGGGGACAGTGGCTTCTTGCGGTCCAATCAGGAAGAGGACTTGACCTGCGCAGCCACCTCGGCAGCGAAGTCCACGTCTTCCTTCTCGATACCCTCGCCCACTTCAAAGCGCACGAAAGAAACGACATCAGCGCCGCCATCCTTGACCAGCTTGCCAACAGTAACGTCCGGGTTTTTAACGAACGGCTGCTCGACCAGGCTGTTTTCCTTCAGGAACTTCTTGATACGGCCGCCCATCATCTTCTCGACGATCTCGGCAGGCTTGCCTTCCATGTCCGGCTGAGCCTTGATGATTTCCTTCTCTTTTTCCAGCACGTCAGCAGGCATATCTTCCGGCTTGTTCACCTGCGGGTTGACCGCCGCAATGTGCATAGCGACATCGCGGGCAACCTCTGCCTCGCCGCCACTCAGGGCAACCAGGGAAGCGATACGACTGTTGGAGTGCACGTAAGAGCCAACGACCGGCGCCTCAACAACCTGGATGCGACGCACACCGATGTTCTCACCGATCTTCTGAACCAGCGCCTCGCGAGCATTTTCCAGCTCACCTTCCATCAGGGCTGCAACGTCTTCCTGACGCTCGGCGAAAGCCTTCTCGACAACCTTCTCTACGAATGCCTTGAAGTTGTCATCACGGGCAACGAAGTCGGTTTCAGAGTTCACTTCAACCAGCACGCCGTAGCTGGCATCGTCGGCCACTTTTGCAGCAACTACGCCATCGGCAGCGGTACGGCCAGCTTTCTTGGCAGCCTTCAGGCCGGAGGCCTTGCGCAGATCTTCGATCGCTTTTTCGATATCGCCATCCGCCTCGGTCAGTGCTTTTTTGCACTCCATCATCGGCAGGCCAGTGCGCTCGCGCAGTTCTTTTACCATAGACGCGGTAATCGCCATGATTCAATCCTCGGGGTTCTGTCACTGAAAATTAGAAAAAAGGGGCCGATGCTCGGGCCCCTTTTCGAGTTCGCAGTGTAACGATTCATTGTTACACCGCTGTGCCCTGCGATTCTCTCGATTAAGAGTCCGCAGCGGCTTCGTCGTCGTTCGCTTCGACGTACTCATCCTTTGCAGCAGCGCCGCCCGCTTCTGCGGTACCGGCGATCACAGCGTCAGCCACGGCAGTGGTGTACAGCTTGATAGCGCGGATGGCGTCGTCGTTGCCGGGAATTACGTAATCGATACCGTCGGGATCGCTGTTGGTGTCCACAACGCCGATTACCGGGATACCCAGCTTGTTGGCTTCCTGGATCGCAATGCGCTCGTGCTCGACGTCGATGACGAACATCGCATCCGGCAGGCCGCCCATGTCTTTGATACCACCGATGGAGCGCTCAAGCTTGTCCATGGTGCGAGTGCGCATCAGGGCTTCTTTCTTGGTCAGCTTATCGAAGGTGCCGTCCTGGGACTGGGCTTCCAGGTCACGATAGCGCTTGATCGAAGCGCGGATGGTCTTGTAGTTGGTGAGCATGCCACCCAGCCAACGGTTGCTGACGTAGGGCTGGCCAGAGCGCTCAGCCTGCTCCTTGATGGACTTGGAAGCGGCGCGCTTGGTACCAACGAACAGAATCTTCTTCTTCTGTGCCGCCATTCCCTTGATCACCTGCAGGGCTTCGTTGAAAGCCGGAACAGTGTGCTCCAGGTTGACGATGTGAATCTTGTTGCGAGCACCGAAAATGTACTGATCCATTTTCGGGTTCCAGTAGCGGGTCTGGTGACCAAAGTGGACACCAGCCTGCAGCATATCGCGCATGCTGACTTGCGGCATAACTAAACCTCAATATCGTGGAAGCTGACCGTATTGTTTTGGCGGCTGCTTCCCGGGTTATATCCTCCACACACCCCATGCACCAATCCCAGCCTGCGATAACGCGGGAAGAGACACCCAGGCGCATGTGCCGGTGTGTGTGTGACGTTTTGGCATTCGCTGCGGACCAGACCGGCCCGAAGCGGCGCGCTTTATACCATATACCGGGCCGCACGGAAAGCGTTCCGCGCGACCGGGACCGGCATTTAATGCCCGCCGACGCCGAATCCGTTACAATAGCGCGCCCTGCGGGCCCCGCCCGCCGCCGTGCAACAATTCAGGGATCCCTATGACCTCAAGCATCAAGACACCGGAACAGATCGCCAAGATGCGCACCGCGGGCCGCCTGGCCGCAGAAGTGCTGGAAATGATCGGCGAGTATGTGGTCCCCGGAGTCACCACCGAGGAGCTGGACCGCCGCTGCCACGACCATATAGTCAACGTCCAGAAGGGCATCCCCGCCTGCCTGGGTTACCGCGGCTTCCCCAAATCCATCTGCACATCCGTCAACGAAGTGGTGTGCCACGGTATCCCCGCCGAGAGCAAGGTGCTCAAGAAAGGGGACATCATCAATATCGACGTCACCGTCATCAAGGACGGGTGGTATGGCGACACCAGCAAGATGTACTTCGTTGGCAAACCCGCCCCGCACGCGGAGCGACTGGTGCGCATTACCCAGGAGTGCCTGTACAAGGCCATCGAGATCGTGCGCCCCGGCACGACTCTGGGCGACATCGGCCACGTGATCCAGCAGCATGCCGAGAAGAACTACTACTCAGTAGTGCGCGATTTCTGCGGCCACGGCATCGGCGACGTCTTCCACGAAGACCCACAGGTACTGCATTACGGCAAGCCGGGCACTGGCCAGGCCCTGGAAGAGGGCATGACCTTCACCATCGAGCCCATGATCAACGCCGGCAAGGCCGGCACCCGTGTTCTCGGCGACGGCTGGACCGCCATCACCAAGGACCGCCGCCTGTCCGCGCAGTGGGAGCACACCATGGCCGTGACCAAAGATGGTGTTGAAGTCCTCACCGCTCGCAGCGAAGAGAGCTTTTAATGCCCCGATAGGGCAATCCGCGCGCCTTCACCGGAAGTACCAGATGCGAAGGCGCTGACTGCGGCGGGTCTTTGCGGGACCGTCTGCGGCCATGGACGGCCGCAGAAGAGCGTACAGGGATGTATTCACAGCGTGTCCCGCAAAGCCTGCCGCTGGCGGCGCCGCCACGGCCCACCATGTAACCCGCCAGTGCGGGACACAGCAACAGGAAAACAATGCAGCCGGCCAGTATTCCTTACTTCGAACGCCCCCTCTTCTTCTTCGACCAGGCCCGCTTCCGACGCGCGCTGGCCGAAGGTGCCAAGCCGCCGCTGGAAATCTTCAAGGACGCTGTTGGCGCTGCAGATCACCAGATGGCGCAGCGCTTCCGCGAGGGCGAGGATGTGCGCACACTGGTGCACGAGCGGGCGCTGTTTGTCGACTGCCTGCTGCATTACGCATGGCACCAGTATGACTGGCCCGAAGGTATCGTCCTGCTGGCTGTAGGCGGCTATGGCCGCGGCGAACTGCACCCCCACTCCGACATCGACCTGCTGATCCTCACCGACGACAGCTCCGCCCCACATACCATCGAAAACATCGAGCGTCTGGTGGCGTTCCTGTGGGACCTGGGCCTGGATATCGGCCACTCGGTGCGCTCGGTCGACCACTGCCTCGAACTGGCAGCCGAGGACATCACCGTCGCCACCAACCTGATGGAGTGCCGCACAGTGGTCGGTGACGAGCGCCTCCGTGCGCACCTGACGGAACGCATGGCGCCGGAACACCTGTGGCCGGCGGAGGCGTTTTTCACCGCAAAGTCCGCCGAACAGCGCGAGCGCCACAGCCGCCAGCGCGACACAGAGTACAACCTCGAACCCAATATCAAGAACGCCCCCGGCGGCCTGCGCGACATCCAGACCATCGGCTGGGTGGCCAAGCGCTACTTCCGCGTGCGCACCCTGAAACAGCTCCAGGGCAAGGGATTCTTCACCGAAGAGGAATTTGCCATCCTCCAGTCCGGCGAGGACTTCCTCTGGCGCGTCCGCTACGGCCTGCACCTGCTGGCCGGCCGCGCCGAAGAGAGACTGCTGTTCGATTACCAGCGGGAGCTGGCCAAGCAGTTCGGATACGAGGACACGGGCACCCAGCTGGCCGTGGAGCAGTTCATGCACAGCTATTACCGCATCGTCATGGCCCTGCGGGAGCTGAACGACGTACTGCTGCAATTCCTCGACGAGGCCATTCTGCAACGGGGCGAACGGCAGTCGGTCACGCCGATCAATGAACGTTTCCAGCTGCGGGATGACACCATCGAGGTGACCCAGACCAACGTATTTGTCGAGCAGCCCTCAGCGCTGCTGGAAATCTTCGTTCTGATGGCGGAGAACCCCAACATCGAAGGTGTCCGCGCCTCCACCATCCGCCTGATCCGTGAACAGCGCCACCTGATCGACGACCAGTTCCGGGACGCGCCAGCCAACGCCGAACTGTTCATGCAACTGCTGCGCTCACCCCGCGGATTGTCTACCCAGCTCACCCGCATGACCCGCTACGGTATTCTCGGCCGCTACCTGCCCGAGTTCGGCCGGGTCACCGGCCAGATGCAGCACGACCTGTTCCACATATACACAGTGGACGCGCACACCCTGCAGGTGGTGCGCAACATGCGCAGCTTCCGCAGCCCCGAGGCCTGGCAGAAGTTTCCCATCGCCGCGGAAATCATGGCGCGCATGCGCAAGCCGGAAATCCTGTATATCGCCGGGCTCTACCACGATATCGCCAAGGGTCGCGGCGGCGACCACTCCAAGCTCGGCGTGATCGACGCAGACGCCTTCTGCCGTCGTCATCAGCTGCCCTCCAGGGACCGCCGCCTGGTCTGCTGGCTGGTGGAGAAACACCTGCTGATGAGCTTTGTCTCCCAGAAGCAGGATATCTCCGATCCGGAGGTCGTCCACGACTTCGCCCGCGAAGTGGGCGACCGCGAACACCTGGATTACCTCTACGCACTGACCGTCGCAGACATCAATGCCACCAACCCCGAACTGTGGAACAGCTGGCGCGCGAGCCTGATGCGCCAGCTCTACGAAAGCACCCATCGCGCGCTGCGCCGGGGACTGGAAAACCCCATCGACCGGGAAGAGATCATCGAGGAGACCCAGAGCCAGGCCCTCAGCCGCCTGCTCGACATGGGGCTCGCCGACGAGGCCGTCAACGAGATCTGGGCGCAGATGGGTGAGGACTACTTCGTCCGCGAGAGCGCCGACAACATTACCTGGCACACCGCCGCCATCCACCAGCTGCAGTGTGCCAACCAGAAAGGCGATCCCAACGACACCCTGGTACTGACCCGCAATTCGGGCCCCGGTGAGCACGACGGCGCCACGGAAGTGTTCGTCTATACCCCTGACCGCGCCAACGTCTTTGCCGCGGTGGTGACCGGCCTCGACATGCTCAACCTCAACATTCACGACGCGCGTCTCTATAGCTCCGCCTCCGGCTACACCCTGGACACCTTTTATGTCCTGGACGAATCCGGCCAGCCATTGCTGGATGAGCCCGGTCGCCTGGAACAGATCCGCGACACTCTGCAGGAGGAGCTGTCGCTGGTTGAGGATTACTCCAAGGTCATACAGCGGCGCACGCCCCGCCGCCTGAAGATGTTCGAACTCGCCAGCCGCGCCACCCTGACCACCGAACCCGGCGACCAGTACAGCACCCTGGAAATCATCAGCGCCGACCGCCCCGGCCTGCTGGCGCGCATTGCACGAATTTTTATCGCCCACGACCTGCGGCTCCACAATGCGAAGATCTCCACCCTGGGCGAACGGGTGGAAGACGTTTTTCATATCACCGATGCCGACGGCAAGCCATTGCTGAAGGAAGCGGAAAACCGCGAGCTGGAAGCGGCGATCTGTCGCGAACTGGATGCCCACCAGGTCAGAGACCAGGCGCATTGAGTGATTTTTGAAGCCTCTAAGGACCGGACGCGCGATGAACAATAAACTGGAGCTGCTGCAGCCCTACCCTTTTACCAAGCTGGCCGCGCTGAAAAACGATGTGGCACCGGCGGACAAAACCCATATCGCCCTCTCCATTGGCGAACCCAAACACGCGCCCCCTGCGTTCGCAGCTGAGACCCTGACCGCCAACCTCGACAAGTTGGCCGCCTACCCCGCCACCATAGGGGTGGATTCGCTGCGCAATGCCATCGCGGACTGGCTGTGCCACCGCTTCCGGCTTGGGAACGTCTGCGCTGATACCCAGGTGCTGCCGGTCAACGGCACCCGGGAAGCCCTCTTTGCCTTCGCCCAGGCGGCGGTATCCCCGGGCAGCAAGGTGGTAATGCCAAATCCGTTTTACCAGATCTACGAAGGCGCCGCCCTGCTGGCCGGGGCCGAACCGTACTTCGTCAATTGCAGCGCCGACAAGGCCTTCAAGCCCGACTTCGATGCGGTCCCCACCCAGGTCTGGCAGGAGTGCGAGCTGCTGTACCTCTGCACCCCCGGCAATCCCACCGGTGCCCTGCTCGACAGCGCCGACCTGAGAAAACTGATCGCACTGGCAGACCGCTACGATTTCACCATTGCCTCGGACGAGTGCTACTCCGAACTCTATTTCGACGAAGGCCGTCCGCCCGTTGGCCTGTTGCAGGTATGCGAAGAGCTCGGCCGCACCGACTATCGTCGCTGTGTGGTATTCCACAGTCTCTCCAAGCGCTCGAACCTCCCGGGACTGCGCTCTGGCTTTGTGGCCGGTGATGGGGAAATACTGGAAAAGTTTCTGCTTTACCGGACCTATCACGGTTGCGCCATGCCGCTGCCAACCCAGTACGCCTCTATCGCCGCCTGGCAGGACGAGCAGCACGTGCGGCATAATCGCGCGCTCTATCGCGAGAAGTTCGCAACGGTACTCGAGATTCTCGACGGCTGTCTGGATGTCGCCCGGCCTGAAGCGGGCTTTTATCTCTGGCCCCGGGTTGGCGATGGAGAAGCATTCGCCCGCGAGCTGTACCGGCAGCAGAACATCACCGTCCTTCCTGGCAGTTATCTCGCCCGGCAGGTAAACGGTGAAAACCCCGGAGCCGAGTACGTGCGCATGGCCCTTGTAGCCACTGGCGAAGAATGCGCAGAAGCTGCCCGCCGCATCCGGCAGTTCTGCGGCTGATACCCGTTACTATCCCCCACCGATTACCAACGGCATAGGAACAGCATCAAAGTGGAGACAGCAGTAAAAAATCTCCTCAAGCAAGAGCGGGTGGCGTATATCCTGCAGCGCCTCGAGGAGCTCTACCCCGAGACCCCGGTTCCACTGGATCACAAGGACCCCTATACGCTGCTGGTGGCGGTACTGCTCTCTGCACAGTGCACCGATGAGCGGGTCAACCAGGTCACTCCATCCCTGTGGGAACTGGCTGACAATCCCGCCGACATGGCACGTGTCCCTGTGGAGGAGATCCAGCAGGTCATCCGCCCCTGCGGACTCTCGCCGCAAAAAGCCAGGGCCATCAGCAAGCTGTCGCAGATTCTCGTCAACGAGTACCACGGCGAGGTACCGGAAAATATGGCTGCCCTGGAGACCCTGCCGGGCGTCGGTCACAAAACCGCCAGCGTAGTAATGTCCCAGGCCTTTGGCCAACCCGCATTTCCGGTAGACACCCATATCCATCGGCTGGCGCAGCGCTGGGGACTGACCAGTGGCAAGAATGTGGCGCAGACCGAAAAGGACCTGAAACGGTTATTTCCCCGGGACAAATGGAACAAGCTGCACCTGCAGATTATTTTTTACGGTCGTGAATACTGCACCGCAAGAGGCTGCGACGGCACCGTCTGCGATATCTGCACTACCTGTTACCCGGCCCGCAAACACCCGAAAAAGACGAAGAAGGCATGATTACTCTCTACGGCATCAAGAACTGTGACACTGTCAAAAAAGCGCGCAAATGGCTCGAAAATAACGGCGTCGAATATCGCTTTCACGACTTCCGCGAAGATGGCATGGACTCAGTACCGCTGGAAAGCTGGCTAAAAAGTTTCGGTTGGGAGAATGTGCTGAATCGCCGCTCCACCAGTTGGCGGGCACTCACTGATGAACAGAAAGAGTCAATGGACAACGCCACCGCGCTCACCCTGGCCGCCGAGACACCGACATTGATCAAGCGCCCGGTAACCGAAAGTGGGGACGAGACACGCTTTGGCTTCAAAGAGAAAGAATTTTCAGAACTGTTAGAGAAGGGGACGAACTGATGAATGCGATGTATAGCCTCGGGTTTGGCGTGGGCACCTGCAACAGCAAAGGCGAGTGGCTGGAAGTCTACTACCCGAAACCCCTGCTCAATCCACCAGCCGCGGTGGTTGCCGCGGTTACCGAGGTACTGAAAGCCGGCGACAGCAACGCCGTCATCGCCCTCGACCCGGCCCAGCTCGCCCCCCTGGCCGAGCGGCTGCAATCCGCCGGCGCTCCCGAGCAGGCGGAAACTCTGCGCCAGTTCAGCCAGTCCCAGCGGCCACTCGTGGCCACCCTGCTGTTTACCGACGAAGCACCGCAATCAGTGCCGGATGCCTACCTGAAACTGCACCTGCTGTCCCATCGCCTGGTGAAGCCGCACGAGACGAAACTCGATGGCATTTTCGGCAAGCTGGTCAATGTGGCCTGGACCAATCAGGGTGCCATCGATCTGGCAGAACTGCCGGAGCGCCAGCTGGAGGCCCGCCTCAAAGGTGAATTGCTGGACGTGGCCTGCGTGGACAAGTTCCCGAAGATGACCAATTACGTAGTGCCGGCGGGTGTGCGCATCGCCCACACCGCGCGCGTACGCCTGGGCGCCTACCTGGGCGAAGGCACCACCATCATGCACGAGGGCTTCGTCAACTTTAACGCCGGTACCCAAGGCCCGGGCATGATCGAGGGACGCATCTCCGCCGGCGTGTTCGTCGGTGCCGGATCCGATCTCGGCGGCAGCAGCTCCACGATGGGCACGCTCTCCGGTGGTGGCAATATTGTGATTTCCGTCGGTGACAACTGCCTGCTCGGTGCCAATGCCGGCATCGGTATTCCCCTGGGGGATCGCTGCACTGTGGAGGCGGGCCTCTATATCACCGCCGGCACCAAGGTGGCGCTTCTGGACGACAATGGCAAGCTGGTGGAGCACGTTAAGGCCCGCGACCTGGCTGGCAAATCCGACCTGCTATTCCGCCGCAATTCCACCAACGGTGCGGTGGAGTGCCTGACCAACAAGAGTGCGGTTGAACTGAACGAAGCGCTGCACAGCAATTAATAAGCTAGAACTCGACGAGGGCCAGGGACGGCCGTCTAGAGAGCGCCCGGGGTGCAGCGCCGGTCCGCCGATAGTCAGCCCCCCAGACTGCCTGAATTTGCCAACCAGAATTCCGCCACAAGGAAATAACAGCAGTGACCCCTACTCTACAACTCGCCTCCGATCTGATCCGCCTGCGCTCGGTTACCCCGGAGGACGCCGGCTGCATGAAGCTGATGGTCGAACGCCTCGAAAATATCGGCTTTGAGACCACCCACCTTCGCCGGGGCGACACCGAAAATTTCTGGGCAGTGCGAGAAGGCAGTAACGAAGGGCCGCTGTTCGCCTTTGCCGGCCATACCGATGTGGTGCCCACCGGGCCCGAAGAAAACTGGCAGCACCCACCCTTTGAGCCGGTTATCGAGGATGGCTATCTGTTCGGTCGCGGTGCAGCCGACATGAAAGGCTCTCTCGCTGCCATGGTGGTGGCCTGTGAAGAGTTCGTCGAAAAACACCCCGACCACAATGGTCGCATCGCCTTCCTGATCACCAGCGATGAAGAGGGCCCCGCTACCAACGGCACCGTAAAGGTGGTGGAGTGGCTGGAGGAGCAGGGCGAGAAAGTCGACTGCTGCCTGGTGGGCGAGCCCTCCAGCACCGAGCGCGTTGGCGACGTCATCAAAAATGGCCGCAGGGGCTCGCTGGGTCTGGAGCTCACCGTCTTCGGTGTTCAGGGGCATGTGGCCTACCCGCACCTGGCGGAGAACCCGATTCACCGATTGGCGCCGGCACTGGCCGAACTCGCCAGCGAGGAGTGGGATCAGGGCAACGACTTCTTTCCGGCCACCAGCTTCCAGGTCTCCAATATCAATGGCGGCACCGGCGCTACCAACGTGATCCCCGGTCGGGTGCAGGTCGTCTGCAACTGGCGCTTCTCCACCGAAACCACCGCCGAGGAGCTGGAACAGCGGGCACGGGCGATTCTCGACAAGCACGGGCTCAACTACGATGCCCAGTTCAAGCTCTCCGGCCAGCCCTTCCTCACCGCCGAGGGCCCGCTGGTGGAAGCTGCACAAACTGCCATTCGCCACGTCACCGGAGAGGCCACGCAGCTCTCCACCGCTGGCGGCACTTCCGATGGTCGCTTTATCGCTCCGACGGGAGCACAGGTGGTTGAGCTGGGACCGGTCAACGCCACGATACACAAGGTCGATGAGTGTGTTTGTGCTGCAGACCTGGACCAGCTGAAAGATATGTATCGGCAGATACTGTCCTGTATTTTGCTGTAATTTAAGAGTGTGACCTAGTTCCGCTCGATACCTGTATACGTCTTACCTCCGGGGGCATAATCGAAGGCAAGTTTTGCGCATAAGGAGCTTGCCGTGCCCCAACCAGCCTCTCTGCTGTCTTCCCTGATCCTGATTTTTATGCTTTCACCGACTATTTCGTCGGCAGCCACTGTCCCTCTGGAGAATTTGATTCGCCACGCTGAAGTCCAGCAGGTCAAAATCTCTCCGGACGGAAAGCATATTGCCGTGCAGAAGCTTCACGAGGGCGAGCGTGTTCTCGTTTTCATGTCTCTTTCCCCTCTGGAGGTCACTGGGGCCCTGCGCTTTCGGGGCAAAGAGGAGGTGGGAAACTTCTACTGGGCGACTGATGACCGCGCGGTGGTAGAAGTCATCGCACGCACGGCGGCACTTGAGCAGCCCGTGAACTATGGCTCTCTCTACGCAATAAACGCCGATGGCTCACAGGGGAAAAATATCTTTGGCTGGCGGGCCGGAGAAATGCAGACGGGCTCAAAAATCAGAAAAGCAAAAAGCACGCGAGCACACGCCACCATCATCGACCCTCTTGTCGATAACGATAATGAGATTCTTATTTCAACCCGTCCCTGGGCCCGTGATTTCGAAAGCCACGGATCTGTCTATCGTGTGAACATCTATTCCGGTGTTCGGCATCGGGTGATTGGCCTCCCCCAGGTCGGCGGCCGGGCTTTTACCGATGGCGCTGGTAATCTCGTGTTCGCCAACGGAACCGACAGGGCAACGAACTACGAACTGTTCCGCAAGACCGACAATGGCTGGAGTCCTGTCGAAGAGGAGACGCTTTCTCAAGCTTACCCGGTTGGGTTCGACCGGGAGACCAACACTGCATTCCTTGTCCTTGATAGAAACGGGGCGACCGAGCAGCTGATCAAGCTGGACATGAAATCCGGTAAGACCACTCCAGTTTTTCGCCATGAAGAGGTGGATATCAGCCGATTGATATCCCATCCAGTTTCTGACCGCCCCCTCGGGGTCACGGTCGATCCCGGTTATCCGGAGACCTATTTCTTTGACGAAAGTGAGGGCTTCGCTGCTTTTTACCGTGGCCTGCTCCAGGCATTTGAGGGGCACCGGATTCGCTTCACCAGCGTTACCCGCGATGGCGGCAAGGCAGTGCTCAAAGTCTCAGGCGACAGACTTCCCGGCGACTACTTTTTGGTGGATTTGAACTCCAAGAAAGCCAGTTTCCTGCTCCCGTCCGCTGACTGGCTCAAGCCGGATGACCTGAATCCAATGCGTGCCGAAAGTTTCACTTCGTCAGACGACCTCGACATCGGCGTATACCTGACCTTCCCCCGTAATCGACAAGCCAATATACCGATGGTGGTCATGCCCCACGGCGGTCCGCGATCGCGAGATTACTGGGGCTATGATCGTGACGCTCAGATTCTCTCCCAGAACGGCTACCTGGTTCTGCAGGTGAACTTCCGCGGCTCGACCGGCTATGGCGATCAATTCCTGGAAGCTGGTACGCGCCACTGGGGCAATCACATTCAGCGGGATATTGCCGAGGCAGTGCAGTGGGCAGTGCGTGAAGGATATGCAGACCCGGAGCGGGTTTGCATTTTTGGTGCCAGTTTCGGCGGCTATTCCGCACTGATGAACCCGATCCGCTATCCCGACCTATATCAATGTGCCGTGGGCTACGTCGGCGTTTACGATCTGGAAATGCTGTACAAGCGAGGGGACATCCGTCGACGGGATCGGGGGGTCGCTTATCTGGAGGAAGTGGTCAGCCGGGATGAGGCTTTTCTGAAGGAAAACTCCCCGCTGCACAATGTGGACCAACTGGACCTGCCGGTGTTTATTGTCCATGGCGCTAAAGATGAGCGAGCACCGGTGGAACACGCCGAAGCCATGATCGAGCAGTTGCAGGCAGCGGGAAAACCTTTTCAAAGCTTGATTTTACCCAACGAGGGGCACGGTTTTTACGCGGAAGAAAATAATATGCAGCTATACGGCCAGCTGCTGGAATTCCTTGACCAGCATATCGGCGTGGGCTCCAGCGAAAAGCCGGACCGGTTGACAGTCTCGGGCCGATCGGCAGGCCGGCAGTAGGGTTTTCTTTCGAGGGAGAGTGCCCTCCCTCGAGTCCGGTCAGTGCAACCGCCCCCTTGGACCGCCGGGGTTGCCACCCCGGCGAGGCTCGGGCTGTTTATCATTTTCCTCGAACCCGTGGGTGAGCACGAAGAAGTAGGCCACCTGAGTCTGGCCCTGCCACTCCACCAGCAGGTCGAAGTTGTATTCGCCCTTCTCTCCGGGTGTCACCTGGACCGAGGTGATGTGCTCCGGCTCGATAAACAGCTCGGCGACGGGACGTTTACCGCGCATGACCTGAACCAGCAGGGTGCGCATGTCTTCCTCGCCAAAGCGCCAGTGGTAGTCGTCGTCATCGTAGACAACCGAGTCCGCAGTACCGGCGCGCAGAATGCAGTTGGGGTGTTCGGCCAGCCAGGGCCAGAAGTCCTTGAAGGTCAGAGAGGATTTCATGGGGCTCAGTCGTCCAGCTCGGTGACGCTGCCCGCGCCACCCGCGAGGCCAAACTCCTCAGCGATCTGGCGGCACCAGCGATTCAGGCGGCCACTGGTGAGCTCTTCCTGCTGGTCCTCGTCGATGCCGAGGCCCACAAACTTGCCCTCGCCTTCGATCTCCGCCTTGGAAGCCTCAAACTCGTAACCCTCGGTGGGCCACTGACCGACGATCGCTGCACCGCGCTCGACGATCACATCGTGCAACATGCCCATAGCGTCGAGGAAATAATCCCCGTAGCCAAACTGGTCGCCGAGACCGAAGAGGGCCACGGTCTTGCCACTGAAGTCGATCTCCTGCACATCCTCCCAGAACTCCTCCCAGTCGGACTGGATCTGGCCAAAGTCCCAGGTCGGGATACCAAAAATCAGCTGCTGGTAGTTCTCGATCTCCAGCTGGGTAACGTCAGCGATGTCGTGGACGTCCACGCGATCCTCTCCGAGCCGCGCCACAAGCCGCTGCGCCACCGCTTCGGTGTTGCCTTCGTCACTGCCAAAAAACAAGCCGATTTTGCTCACAATCACTCCTCAGTCCGCTCTGCCGTGGATCGGCGGCGCGGTATTTTCCCAGCTATGGCGGACGGCGGCAAGGCGGAGACCGGAGGGGGACCAGCTCGGAACTGATCGGTCTGGAAATGGCGGTTACGGACAAAAAAGCCCCGCATTGCGGGGCGTGCAGCGAGCCCGGGGCGGGGGTCTCCAGAGGCCGGTCAGGAAGCGCTGGGCGAACTACTGGCTGTCCGCACCACCTTTGCGGGCCTTGTGACGCTCGCGCCAGCGGGCCTTGCGCTCGGTCTTCATTTGCTCAAGCTTGGCCTTTTGCTCGTCTGTGAGAATCGACTCCAGCTCCTGATGGCGACGGTGCCTCTCCTGCATCTGGCTGACCTGGAGTTTGCCCAATTCTGCACCCAATTGGTCCAGGGTGGCCTGGTCGGCCCCGGAGTCAATGGCGTCGCGGATCTGCCCGCGCAGCTCGCGCATCTTCTGGCGCTGGGCCATCCGCTGTTCCTGGTTGGCATCACGATTGGCTTTCAACTGCGCTTTCTGTCCCTCGGTCAACTCCAGTTTTTCCGCCATGCGCTCGAGCATCCGCTCGTGGTGCTGCTCCTTCCAGCCCTCGCCCTGCCCCTTGTGGTGATCGGCCAGTGTCACCATCGGTGCCGCCAGCAGCCCCGCCAGAATTGCGCTACTCGTGAGCGTTTTCCATCGATTCATTGTCATCTCCAGCTCCTCAGCTTCTCTTTCAATGTGGTTTGTTTTCGATAGGTGCATAGTAGAGTGGCAGCGCGTGAAGCGGGGATAAGCGCTGTAAGCAACTGTTAAGAACGGTAAAAGCGGCCCCCTGTGTCGAATGACCCGACAGCTGATTGCATATAATGGGCGCACACCAGACTGGAGCCAGCTATGAGCCGTATTCTTCTTGTCGACGATGATATGGAACTCACCGACCTGTTGCGGGAATTTCTCTCCGCAGAGGGATTCGATGTCACCGTGGCCAATGATGGCGGCGTTGGGCTCCAGCTGGCACAGGAGGAAAGCTTCGACGCCCTGGTGCTCGATGTCATGCTGCCAGTGCACACCGGCTTTGACGTACTGCGCAAATTGCGGGAGGAAAACGGCCCCTCCCGCCATCTGCCCATTCTGATGCTCACCGCCAAGGGCGATACTGTCGACCGGATTGTAGGGCTCGAGATGGGCGCCGACGACTATCTGCCAAAGCCCTGCGATCCCCGTGAGCTGGCCGCCAGGCTGCGGGCCGTCTTGCGTCGCGGCCAGACTGAAGTCGTCGAGGAAAGCAGCGCCACGCTCAGTAGCGGCCCCCTGAGACTGGTTCCCGATGAGCACCAGGGCTACTGGCAGGACCAGCCGCTCTCCCTCACCGGGGCCGAATTCTCTGTCCTGCAGGTGCTGATGGAGCACGCCGGAGACGTCGTGAGCAAGGAGACACTTACCAAGCAGGCACTGGGCCGCAGGTTGATGCCCTACGACCGCTCCATCGACGTGCATGTGAGTAATATCCGCAAGAAGCTCTCTGAGCAAGGCGCCAGCCGCGACCTGATCATCAATATCCGCGGCGCCGGCTACAAGTTGACCAAGGGCAACCTGGCCTGATGCGCACCCTCTTCTGGAAAATGTTCTTCGGGGCCTGGATCACCGCGGTGGTGATGGTGGTGGCCACTGTCTATGTCACCCAGGTGCGCGAAGTGGGCGATCCGCGCCTGGAAGACCGCTGGGAATCGGCTGCACTGTTCCGCCAACTTTCCCGCAATCTGCGCATGACCCGTCGTCACGGGCCGGAGAGCTTCCGCTTCTGGCTGGAGCGACAGCCGGTTGAGGCGCGCGATCGCATATATGCCATTGATCGCAGTGGCGCCGAAATCCTCGACCGCCCCATCCCCCGCGGGATGGCACCGCTGTTCAAGGTCCTGAGTTTTCGCAACCGCGAGGATCAGGGCCTGGTCAACAACAAACCCACCGTCGCCTTTTTCGTGCCCCAGCGCGGGGGCGACAGCCTGCGGGTGGCATTTATTGCCGGCAGCAGCAAGGAAGAACTGCTGCTGCGCTTCATCCTGCGCAACTTCTGGCCCATGCTGCTGCTGTCAATACTGGCTTCCGGCATTGCCTGCTATTGGTTGGCGCGCTACCTGAGCCGTCCGCTGGACAAACTGCGCACCGCGACCCGCCGCGTGGCTGCAGGAGAACTGGACTACCGCGTGGCGCCGACGCTGGCCAAGCGCGGTGACGAACTGTCAGAGCTGGCGGAAGATTTCGACACCATGACGGCGCAGTTGCAGTCCGCCATGTCTGAGCAACGGCGGCTGATCAAGGATGTCTCCCACGAATTGCGCTCTCCCCTCGCCCGCCTGCAGGTGGCACTGGGCATCGCGCGCCAGAAAAGTGACGGCAAGCTGGACGGGGAGTTGGACCGAATCGGCAAAGCGGCCGACTACCTGGAGGAGATCATCGCCGACGTGCTTTCCCTGCCTGTGGCCAGTGCTGATCGGAGACCACTGGACGATGTGGTGGAACTCCGCGCTCTGCTGAACGCACTCACAGAAGATCTGGGCCTCGAGGCGCGAGAGAAAAACCTGCAGGTCAAATTGCAACTGGCAGAAGAGGAACTACTGGTGGCTACACGGGGAAGCTCCCTCACCGCCGCGCTGGAAAACATTCTGCGCAACGCCATCAAGTACAGCCCCGCCGGCAGCTCGGTGAGCGTGGTCGTCGGTAGCGACGCAAAGACCTGCCGCATACAGGTGATCGACTCCGGCAGCGGGGTCGAGGACAGTGAGCTTGAGGCCATTTTCCGGCCCTTTTACCGCACCGACAGCGCCCGCACCCGACACAGTGGCGGGGTGGGACTGGGACTTGCCATCGCCCAGCGCACCATCAGCCACCACGGCGGCCAGATATCCGCGCGCAATGTGCCCGCGGGCGGACTCTGTGTGGAAATCGCGCTGCCGCTTATCACGCTCGACGAGCACTGATCGCCGCATTGCACATTACGAAGTGATCGCTGATCATTGATAAAAGGCTGCGGTTCGGGCCAGAACACCAATAAAAGGGAACCGTTATGCGCTGGATACTCTACATCCTGGTTTTCATTGCCCTGCTGATCCTGGCGGGCTTCCTGCTACCGCGGGAAGTGACCGTTGAGCGCAGTGTCTATATCTCGAAGCCACCCGAAGCAGTGTTCAAATACGTCAACAACCTGCGCAACTTCAACAGCTGGTCTCCCTGGTACCAGCTGGACCCCACCACCGAGTATGAATACAGCGGACCCGAGTCCGGAATCGGCGCGACCATGAGCTGGCAGAGTGAAAACCCGAGCGTTGGCACTGGCTCGCAGACCATTGTCACCAGCGAACAGAATTCCCTCGTGCGCATGGATCTGGACTTCGCTGCGCAGGGCATGGCCACGTCGGAAATCCGCCTGGTGCGCCAGGACAGCGGCACCAACGTCACCTGGTGGTTCAGTACCGATTTGGGCGGCAGCCCCATCGCGCGCTGGTTCGGCATCATGGTCAAGCGCATGATCGGCCAATCCTACGAGCAGGGACTACAGAAGCTGAAAAACCTGGTGGAATCCGAGGCGACATCACCGGCTGTGGATATGCCGGAAGACTTCGAGGCGGATAACGGCTCCGACAGCGAGCTGCCTCTGGAGGGCTCGGAGGGCGATGATGAAATCGGTACAGACCCGGGCGACATGGACCCGGGCATCCAGAGCGAAATAATGGAGGAGGAAGCCGAGGAACCGGTTGAGGAAGAATCGACCTGAGTATTACTGGCGGCAATGTGGGCAGGGACCAGCGGCCCCTGCCTGCCGCCCAATCCGGGCTGCTGTCAAACTACTGCTGAAGCTGGTGGCCACTCAACCTTTGGACGGTTTCCGGCGGGCCGGGGGCTTGCGCAGTTTGCGCCGCTGTCGCTGCAGGTTCTGACGTTCAGCCTGGGTCAGCGGGCGCTGCCCCAATTTGGGCATGCCGGCGGTAACGCAGAGATCGTCGATCTCCTTCGGCTCCATTTCAATCCACTGGCCCACGCGCACATTGGACGGAATAAACACGCTGCCGTAGCGCACCCGCTTGAGCCGGCTCACACGTACCCCCTGGGATTCCCACAGGCGGCGCACCTCGCGATTGCGGCCTTCCATCACCACACAGTAAAACCAGCGATTATTGCCCTCACCGCCGCTCTCGACGATATCGGTAAACCGCGCCACACCATCCTCGAGCAGTACGCCATCGAGCAGACGCTGCTTCATTTCATCATCGACCGAACCCTGGATTCGCACCAGGTATTCGCGGTCGATCACCGAAGAGGGGTGCATCAGCTTGTTGGCCAGCTCCCCGCTGTTGGTAAACAACAGCAGTCCACTGGTATTGAAATCCAGGCGACCGACCGAGATCCAGCGCCCGGAGCGAAGTCTGGGCAGACGGTCATATACGGTCGGCCTACCTTCGGGATCATGGCGGGAACAGATCTCACCAACCGGCTTGTTATACAAAATCACCCGACAGCGGTTCTCTTCGGCCGCCGGCAGGCGGCGGCCGTCGAATTCGATGTGATCCTCAGTGGTGACCCGCTCGCCAAGCTCTGCTACCTGGCCATTGACCGTCACCCGTCCGGCCTCGATCGCCCGCTCCATCTCGCGACGGGATCCGAGTCCGGCGCGCGCCAGCACCTTCTGTAATTTTTCGCCCCTGGGGGCAGTCTCTTCACTCATCAGGTCGCTGGTTCCAATTCATTTCGCGGCCGCCGCTCATCTTCTTCGCCAGCGGACTGACCCTGTTCCGTCATTTCGGCGGCACTTTCAGTGACCGCCGGGGCTTCGGTCTCCCCCAGATCATCAACGACACTTTCGTCGCTTGCTTCTGCCTCGGGGATCGCCTCTTCCACGGCGGCGAGGCCATCACGACTGGATTCCTCGCCCTGAGGTGAAGATAGCTGTTCCTCTTCGAACACTTCGGCGGGACTTCCAACGATTGGACTCTCACCCATGGGACTTTCACCCATGGAACTTTCACCCATGGAGCTATCAACCATAGCGCTTTCAACCATGGGGCTCTCTAGCGGGGAAGTCTCAGCAAAGAGTGATCCGGCTGTTGGCACAGTTTCTGACTGCTCGGCTGCAGGCGCCTTTGCACTGTCGGTTGCCGGAAGCGCTTCATCCTCGCCCACGGCGTCTTCGCGAGCGGTCTCATCCGCACTGGACTCACCTACCGGCTCCGCCTCGGCTTCAGCTTCCGCCAACTCCGCCTCTGTGCTTTCCACCAGATCGCTTTCCACCAGATCGCTTTCACTCTCGACATTTTCGGCGGTGCCATCAATCTCTGAGAGACTTTCACCCCCTGCCAGATCCTCACCCTCAGAGACGCTCCCGTCCCGGGTTGAACTGTCTTCTCCGCCGGCTTCAGTTGCCGCCTCGGACGCCTCCGGGCTCGCCTCACCCGCACCTTCGGTCTGCTGCCCCAGATCCAGCGCCTGGTTCAGGCTGTCGATATCGCGAATCTCGGACAGAGTCGGCAGGTCATCGAGCGTGCGCAGATTAAAGTAGTCGAGGAATTCTTTGGTAGTGGCATACAGGGACGGCCGGCCGGGTACATCCCGCTGACCCACCACCTTGATCCAGCCGCGTTCGGACAGGGTTTTCACGATATGTGAACTGACCGCCACGCCGCGTATCTCTTCGATATCACCGCGGGTAATAGGCTGCCGGTAGGCAATAATTGCCAGGGTCTCGAGCACCGCACGGGAGTATTTCTGCGGTTTTTCCTCCCACAGGCGGTTCACCCAGGGCGCAAGGTCCTCCGGCACCTGAAAACGCCAGCCACTGGCAACTTCGCGCAGCTCGAAGCCCCGCTCGCCGCAACTGTCGGCAATTTCCTGCAGCACCTCACGCAGTATGGACTTCTCCGGGCGCTCACCCTCATCGATCAGGGACAGCAGGCGGTCCTCTGACAGAGGCTGACCCGAGGCCAGCAGGGCGCCCTCAACAATGCGACGCAGTAATTCCGGTGCAATGGTCATTGCTTCACTCTAATTCACGGTTCGCCGCGCAGTTGCGCGGCAGAAATTGTCTTGATTGTGTCACTCTCTCCGGCGCGGCGAATCAGTCCGCCGACCCGGCGGACCCGGTCACGGGCTCTTGCTGGGGATCCCCGATCTCGTCGAGTTCCTCGCTAGCGCGGTACTTCTCCCCATCGCCAAGCTCCCCGGCATCGGCCCCGCTCTCACCTTCGCCATCGCTCTCGCCTTCCGGCTCCTGACCCGCAGCGCGCACATGGATGGCGCCAAAGGGCTCGTTCTGGATCAGCTCTACCAGGGATTCCTTCACCAGCTCCATCACCGCCAGGAAAGTCACCACGACCCCCAGGCGCCCTTCCTCGACCTTGAACAGGCTGACAAAGGGAACGAACTGGCGGTGGCGGATACGATCCAGCACCTGGGTCATACGCTCACGGGTGGAGAGTTTTTCCCGCTCGACCTGGTGGCTCTCGAACATGTCAGCCCGGCGCAGCACCTGGGACAGCGCCACCAGCATCTCCTGCAAGGAGACTTCCGGGTCGGGCCGGGTGATGTTGCGGTCCGGGCCCTGGGCGCTGGCCTGGTGGACATCGCGTCCCATGCGGGGGATCTCGTCGATATCCTCGGCGGCAGTCTTGAAACGCTCGTATTCCTGCAGGCGCCGGATGAGCGCAGCGCGGGGGTCCTCGCCCTCCTCCTCCTCGGCTTCGGGCGGGCGCGGCAGCAGCATGCGGGACTTGATCTCCGCCAGCATGGCCGCCATCACCAGATACTCGGCCGCCAGCTCGAAGCGCATGGAGGTCATCATCTCCACATAGCCCATGTACTGGCGGGTGATGTCAGCGACATTGATCTCGAGGATATCGAGGTTCTGGCGGCGGATCAGGTATAGCAGCAGGTCCAGGGGGCCCTCAAAGGCCTCCAGGATGACTTCCAGCGCATCGGGTGGGATATACAGGTCGGCGGGCAGCTCCGTATAGGCTTCGCCCTGCACCATGGCAAAGGGCATCTCACCCTGGCGGGGGCCGCCCGCGGGCTCGTCAGCGCCTTCTTCAGCGCCCTCTCCAGCCTCGTCTTCGGCAGCCCGCTCGGCGGCTTCGGCCACGTCGGCGAGAATCTGCTGCTCTGCCTCGGCTAGTAACTCTTCACTGGACACGCTGCCCTACCCTCGAATGCAAACGCGCGATTATACACCCCAGCCCCGCCACAGTCGTCAGCTGGTGAGCTCGTCAATGGGTCCGCATCCCTGACGGATCAGTTCCGGTTCGTCACCGGTGAGATCCACAACTGTCGTCGCCTCCAGGCCACAGAAGCCGCCGTCGATGATCAGCTCCACCTGGTGCTCCAGCAGATCACGGATCTCATAGGGGTCGGTCAGCGGTTGCGTGTCGCCGGGCATGATCAGGCTACAGCTCATCAGCGGCTCACCCAGCTCCTCGATCAACGCCTGCACGATGGCGTTTTCGGGCACCCGCAACCCGATCGTCTTGCGCTTCGGGTGCATGAGGCGGCGCGGCACTTCGGCCGTGGCCGGCATAATAAAGGTGTAAGGGCCCGGCGTATGGGCTTTCAGCAGGCGGAACATCTGGTTGTCCACCTTGGCATAGCTGGCCAGCTCCGAAAGGTCCCGACACATCAGGGTGAAGTTGTGCTGCTTGTCCAACTGGCGCAGGACGCGTATGCGCTCCACTGCCAGCTTCTCCCCCACTCGACAGCCAATGGCATAGGCGGAATCGGTGGGAAAGACGATCACACCCCCGGACGCGACAATATCCGCCGCCTGCCTGATCAGCCGCGCCTGCGGGTTTTCTGGATGTATCTGGAAAAACTGCGCCAAAGTGACCCCCTGAGAATTCCTCGGCAACCGCCCGGACCGGCCTCAGTCGGGCGTTGCGGCCGTTTCGTTGGCGCTAGTTTGCCACAGATTCCAGACCGGCTCGACGTCCGCGGGCAACTGTGCACATCCCAGTTCGCGCCAGGGCTGCCCCGGCTGATGGAAGTCACTGCCAACTGAGCACAGCAGCGTGCCGGCCCCACTCGTCGCCTGAGCCGCATCGGCCACCAGCCGCGTAACCTCGCGCGTCTGCACCGGGTTCTGGCGCCCGCAGACCACCTCCACAGCATCGCCGGCGGCACTCCGGAACTCTGTCATCAGACGCAGGAGTCGCGTGCGGGTCATGCCGTACTTCAGAGGATGGGCCAGCACTGCGCAACCACCCGCGCCGTGGATTTCGCCCACCGTCTGCTCCAGCTGCGGCCACTCCACGGTCACGTCACCGCACTTTCCCGCACCCAGGTAGCGCTTGAAGGCGCGCGCGGTGTCCTGCACGTGTCCGGCCTCTACCAGCCAGCGGGCAAAGTGGGGGCGACCCAGTACCCCTGCCCCCGCCAGACGCCTGGCGCCTTCGAGAGCGCCGGTGAAGCCGCGCTTCTCGAGGCGCTCAGCGATCCGTTCCGCCCGCTCCGCCCGCAGGGCATCCCGAGCCGCTATCGCCTGCCGCAGTATGGGTGACTCGGTGTCCACGCCCAATCCGACGACATGCACAAGCTGCTTGCCCCAGCGAGACGAGAATTCGATGCCCGGCAACAGGGTCACCCCCGTGCCGGCGGCGGCCGCGCGGGCTTCCCCGATGCCCGCTACCGTATCGTGATCGGTGAGCGCGAGCAGGGTCACACCGCAGGATTTCGCCCTCGACACCAGCTGTGCAGGACTTAAAATACCGTCCGACGCCGAACTGTGGCAGTGCAGGTCAACCAGACCCGTGTGAGCAGTGGACGGCAGGGCTTTCACATCGGCCTCTCTTTCTCTGCAGCGGATCGGGACATCCGCGTTGAACAATTGGGCAAATCTGCTGTCATAGCTGCGCCCGCAACTGTCGGCGCCACGGGCCGCCGATTCCGACACCACCTGGCTGGAATGGCCGGCAGGTGTCGCCGCTAGCGCGGGCATTATCACCGGAACCGAGCATGACCGAAACCAACGCGACCACCGCCGTGCAGCAACCGAAGCGGGAAAGCCTGCTCCTCAACCTGCTGCTGAACATCATTATTCCCACCCTGATCCTGACCAAACTGTCAGGAGATGACTGGCTGGGCACCAAGTGGGCGATCGTCGTAGCGCTGGCCTTCCCGCTGGTTTACGGCCTGCGCGACTTCACCCAGTCCGGCAAGGTCAACTTCTTCTCGGCGCTCGGCATTATCAGCATCCTGCTCACTGGCGGAATCAGCCTGCTGGAGCTGGATGCCAAGTACATTGCGATCAAGGAGGCCGCTATCCCCGGCCTGCTGGGCATTGCCACCATGGCCTCGCTGTACACCCGCTGGCCGCTGGTGCGCACCCTCCTCTATAACGATCGCATCCTCGATACGGCAAAGATCGCCCGCGCCCTAGAGGGCCGGGGGAATCTGCTGGCCTTCGAGCGCACGCTGCAGCACGCTTCCTGGATGATCGCGGGATCCTTCTTCCTGTCCTCTGCATTGAACTATATCCTCGCCAAGATCCTGCTGCAGAGCCCGCCCGGTACCGAGGCCTTCAACGCGGAGCTGGGCAAAATGACTGCGCTCAGCTTCCCGGTAATCGCATTGCCGGCCACCATTATCCTGATGGCCGCACTGTTCTTCCTGTTTCGCCGCATTGGCCAGCTGACCGGCCTGAAACTGGAAGACGTGATCGTCGTACAGTAATTCCCTTAAAACCCTTCACATTACATAAGAGCATAATTCGACCATGTGGTATGCCATTATCAGCGAAGACGTGAGCGACAGCCTGGCCAAGCGCAAGGGGGCGCGGCCGGATCACCTGGCGCGCCTGAACCGCCTCAAGGATGAGGGACGCCTGCTGGTGGCGGGCCCCCACCCCGCTATCGACAGCGAAGATCCCGGTGAAGCCGGCTTTACCGGCAGCCTGGTAGTTGCAGAATTCGACTCCCTGGACGACGCCCGTGCCTGGGCCGACGCCGACCCCTATGTCACCGCAGGTGTCTATGCCAACGTCATCGTGAAACCCTTCAAGGCCGTGCTGCCCTGATCGCTACCGAATCGCAAACCGATAAAAAACGCTGTATCAAAATGATGAAATCACTGACCGCACTCGCCACCGCTGCGCTGCTCGCAGCGAGCTTCAACACATCCGCACAGAGCGGCGGCAATCGTTATATTACCGACCAGCTGCACGTTCCCCTGCGCTCCGGCAAGGGCAACGAATTCCGCATCCTGCACCGGGGACTGCCGAGCGGCACCAAGCTGGTTCTGCTCGAAGATGCCCCCGCTGACGGCTGGGCCAAGGTGCGCACCCCCGCCGGCGAGGAAGGCTGGCTTCGCCGCCAATACCTGGTGAGCGAACCCACTGCTGACATCAAACTGCAGCGCGCCGAAGCCAACCTCGAGCGTTTTGAAAAAATGGAGGGCAACCTGGGCGGTGAGGTTCGTCGTCTGGAGGCAGAGAACCAGGAGCTGACCGGCAAGCTGACCAGTGCAGAGGAAAAAGCTGCCCAGCTGGCGAAAGAACTGAAGGACATCCAGGCCCTGTCGGCCGATGCCGTGGCACTGAACCAGCGCCACCAGAAACTGCTGCACCAGCATGAGCTACTGAAGCAAAAGCAGGTGATGTCCGAGGCGGAAATCCAGCGCCTTTCAGCCAGTGAGCAGCACAAGTGGTATATGTACGGTGCCTTGTCTGTGGCCGCCGGTGCTATCCTCGCCATGATCGCGCCTCACTTCCGTCGGCGCCGCCGCAACTCCGAGTGGGCCAACTGAGGCCGTCTACCCGTGACACCCACGCCCTCGCTCCGGGGGGCGTGTCCAAGGAAAAGGAACACAACATGCGTCTATTATGCGCGCTTGTACTCGCCACATTGCTGGCCCTGCCCGCCATTGCCGCCAACCCCAAAGTAGACTTGAAGACCGACCTCGGAACCATCCGCGTGGAGCTGTACGCGGACAAGGCACCGGTCACCGTGGAAAACTTTCTCGGCTACGTCGACAGCGGCTTTTATAACGGTGTGATCTTCCACCGCGTGATCCCGGGCTTTATGGCCCAGACAGGTGGCCTGACCTTCGACTTCCAGAAGAAAGAGACCGGCGAGCCTATCGCCAACGAGTCCGCCAACGGGCTGCCCAACACCCGCGGCACCCTGGCCATGGCCCGGCACAGCAGTCCGGACAGCGCTACTTCGCAGTTCTTTATCAACCTCTCCAACAACAGCCACCTGGATGCCAGCGAGGACAAACCGGGCTATACCGTGTTTGGAAAGGTCATTGAGGGGATGGAGGTGGTGGAAAAAATCGCTGCAGAGCCACAGGGACTGTATCGGGCCTACCCCAATGCGCCGAACGTGCCGGTCCGGATCCTCGAAGCCAAGCGCCGTGATGGCACAGCACAAAACCCGCAGTCGAAGGAGGGGTGAGCCGTGATAGCACTCAGCGTGAACCTGAACAAGATCGCCCTGATTCGCAATTCCCGCGAGGGTAACTTCCCGGATGTGGTGGCCCATGGCCGCACCTGCCTGGAGACCGGCGCCCAGGGTCTCACCGTCCATCCACGGCCAGACCAGCGCCATATCCGTCCAGGTGATGTGCGCAACCTGGCCAAGCTCTGCGCCGGCCACGATGGCATCGAATTCAATGTGGAGGGCAATCCCTTCGCCGGCCCCATGGGGGATTACCCCGGACTGATGCCGCTGGTGCTGGAGACGGCCCCCGACCAGTGCACCCTGGTCCCCGACAGCAATGACCAGCTCACCTCCGACCACGGTTTTGACCTGAAGCGCGACGGCGCCCGGCTGGAGCCGATCATCGAACAACTGAAGTCTGCCAATATCCGCGTCAGCCTGTTTATGGACCCGGACCTCGAGCAGATCAGCCTGGCGCGGGAAGTGGGCGCAGACAGGATCGAGCTCTACACCGGCCCCTACGCCGAAGCAGTGGCACGACAGAGCGACCAGCTCGACTCGATCTTTGCCGCTCACTGCGCCGCAGCGGAGCATGCACGAACCCTGGGGCTCGGCATCAACGCCGGCCACGACCTCAACCTGATCAACCTGCCCCGCTACCGCACCCTGCCGGGCCTGCAGGAGGTCTCCATCGGCCATGCCCTGACGGTGGATGCCCTGAATATGGGCCTCGCCAACGCGGTTTCGGCCTACCTCAACTGCCTGGGCGGCAACTGACTGCCGGCGGGCAGCGCTCGCCGTACCCGTTCTTGCAGCTCGACTAGCGAACGACCCCGCAGTGCAATCGCCACGGGGTTCTGTCTGGCCATTCGGCGACGCGCAGAACACAGGGAAAATGCCTGCATGAAAACCCTCAACATCATCGGCGCCGGCAAGCTCGGCCGCACCCTCGGCCGCCTGTGGCAGGATCGGGGGGTTTTTCAGGTAGGGGCGGTGTGCAACCGCTCACTGAAGAGCGCCCTTGCCGCAGTGCGTTTTATTGGCGCGGGCAAAGCGGCCAGCTCGATTGGCGAGATGCCCGCCGCGGACTGCTGGCTGATTGCCTCCGGTGATGCCCAGATCGGCAGCCTTGCGGAAGAGCTCTCAGTTCACCTGGAAACTTTATCGGCATCGCCCATCGATGCCCCCCGGCCGCTCGTTTTTCACTGCAGCGGGGCACTGGATTCACAGGTACTGGCATCCTGCCGCTCCGCCACCCTGGCCAGCGCACATCCGGTGCACAGTTTCGCCGAACCGGCGCGCTCGCTGGAAACACTCGCCGGTACGTCGGTAGCTATCGAGGGTGAGGCCGCGGCCCAGGCGGAATTGAGTGCCGCATTCAACGCGCTGGATTGCCGGACCCTCACCATCGCCTCCGAGCACAAAACCCTTTACCACGCCGGCTCGGTGTTTGCCTGTAACTACCTGACAGCCCTAATGGATCTCAGCCTGCAGTGTTTTGCCGTCGCGGGCATTGATGAAAAAGAAGCCCGGGCACTGCTGCAACCGATTGTCCTGCAGACCGCCCGCAACAATATGGAGCTGGGGCCAGCAGCTTCCCTGACCGGCCCCATTGCCCGGGGCGATGCCGGCACGGTGGCAAAGCAGCTCGAGGCCCTGGCGCAAACCTCGCCCCTCCTGGCGGCGAACTATCGCCATCTCGGGCTCGCCTGTGTAGAGTTGGCTCGCCGCGGCAACCTGCCCAAGGATGCGGCTGAAGAACTCAACGCCCTCTTGAACGGAAGCGCGCAGTGAAAGACTCCCCCGAATACCTGCAGAAGCGGGCCTTCTACGACAGCCTGTTGACCATCTATGGGCGCAAGCCGGTGCTGGAGGCACTGGAGGACCTGTCTCTACCAGTGCACAAACTGCACCTGGCCAACAGCAACCGCCGCGACCAGCTGATCGCACGCATGGAGCAATTGGCTACAGAGCGCCGAATTGATATAGCCCACTGGGACCGGAAGGGCCTGTCGCGGATCTCAAAGAACGCCCGACAGGATCAGGGGGTCGCGCTGGACCTGGCGCTCCCCCATTACGGTACCTCGGCCCGCTTTCTCGAAGAAAAGCATGAAAACTACGAGCTTCTGGCACTGGATGGCATCACCAACCCGCAGAACCTCGGCATGATCATCCGCTCCGCCTGCGCCGGTGGCATCGATGGCATTCTGCTGCCCCGCAAGGGCTGTGCGCAGATCGATCCACTGGTCATCAAGGCCAGTACCGGCACCCTGTTCAAGACCCGCATACTCCGCTGTGATTCCCTCGCGCCGACACTGGAACAGTTCCGCGCCTCCGGTGCAGAGGTCTGCGGGCTTTCATCCCATGCGCAAGACACACTCTCTGCGGTTCCCGGCGACAGGCCGACCATTTTTGTGCTCGGCAATGAGACCCGCGGGGTGAGCGAAGGAGTCACCAAGCAGTGCTCCCGTCTCGTCCGCATACCAATGAAGAATGACGTCGAGAGCCTGAACGTCGCCGTGACCGCCGCCCTGATCAGTTTCCGCCACCAACTGTAAATTCTCTCGATACTGCCCGCGCAGGACAGCTGGCGGGCGAGGCACCCCATTCCAACGCAAATTCCGCCAAAGAACACATTTTCCGCGCCAGCCCCTTGGCGCTGTCGCCTTATTGGTCTAAATAACTCAGGAAAACCTGTCCCAACAAAAAAGTCATTCAGGGAAATTTTTCGCGCCCTGACGCCAGGAAGCAATAACAGAGACAACAAGGATGATCCCATGCGTCGATTTTTCGCCCACTTGCTAGCGCTTTCCACCGCCATCGCCGCTGCGGCTCCCGCCCTGGCGGAAGGCCCAGAGGATGGTTACCTGGACCTGATGCCGTACTTCACCCGGGTCGACCGCGACCGCAATACCGAACTACAGAACGGCGGCCTCCGCGCTGCCTACGGCTGGGGCTGGACTGGTCCCTGGTACTCCGAGGTGCAGGTGTTCGGGGCAATCCTCGAAACGGAAGATGTCTTCGAAACCGATGAGTTTACCGACCAGTCCGATTTCTATATGGCAGGCATCGGCTTTGACACCACTTACCAGTTCGGGGACCGGGATTGGTATACCCCGTACGTGCTCGCCGGCTTTGGGGCCGTCTATGACGACGTCCTTCCCGACGAAGACGACGAGACCAATGCCTTTATCAACCTGGCAGCGGGTATCACCACCCAGGAAATCTCCCGCCGTGGTATCCGCCTGCGGGCAGAGGTTCGCTACCTGCACGATTTCTTTGAGAATGGAATGAACGACTGGCAATTTGGCTTCGGCATCAGCATTCCACTGCGCTGCCCACCACCGCCCGTCTATGCAAAAGCACCGGAGCCCGTTGACCGGGGACCGGTGGAGGTCAACCTGAGGGACTCCGATGGTGACGGGGTGATGGATCGGGACGACCGTTGTCCGGATACCCTGCCCGGCGCCCGGGTCGATAGCGATGGCTGCGTGATCGCCAACCAGACCATCACACTGGCGGATATTCACTTCGAGACCGGCTCCGCCAACCTGAAGCCGGCAGCGCAGGAAGCCCTGCTCAACGTGTCGCAGGCACTGCGCAGCCAGCCGGATACCCTTGTGGAAATTGCCGGCCACACCGACAGCCAGGGTAACGACAACTTCAATCTTCGCCTGTCCCAGCAGCGGGCCAACAGCGTGCGCGCCTACCTGATTCGCAATGGTGTCGCCGCCGAACAGCTGTCCGCCAACGGCTATGGAGAGACACAACCGGTGGCGACCAACGACACAGCGGAAGGCCGCGCTGCGAACCGCCGCGTGGAGATGCGCTTCCGCTAGTCAAACCCGTCAATTCAGACATTCACGCCTATCCAATACCCGGCCCCAGGCCGGGTATTTTTTTGCCGCCAAACTCATCTTTTTTGACTGCTAGAGGAATTCCGCGCCGGCTTTGCTTTTTTATTCGACAGATGGAGAAGCGTCGTCTACGCCGTCCACAGAATCTGTGGATATCTCTGTGCGCAAATACCGGGAAATCCCCGCCAGCCCCCATGACACCGTTGTAACCTCAATGTGAAGAAAATTTAATCAAGGCAATATCCGCTTAAAAATCAATAGGTTACGCAGCCCTCTAAAACAGGCTTGACAACATTTGAAGCTAAATTCAGCTCTTGACAGGCTGGCGCTTTGCTGTGGAAAGGCTTGTTGGTGTCACTCGCGAAAGTCAATGCCCGGCGACCATCTCAGGTGCTTCTCGGCGCAAACTATCGTGACTGGAGAGAGGGGTCGCTGACTTGAGTCCACAGCAAGAAGCCGGCAACAGCTTTGCTGCGATTTCAGATCAAAAAACAGACCGTGAAGCGTCCTCTGGGGAGTACAGGAACGGGGAGTCGAACCGGGATTCAAAGCTCGCTCCCGGGTGTCCCGGGAGCGAATATCTGCGCCCTACTCCCACTCGATCGTAGCGGGGGGCTTGCTGGAGACGTCGTAGGTCACTCGCGAGACATGCTCGATCTCGTTGATGATGCGGTTGGACACCTTCTCGATCAGCTCGTAGGGCAGGTGCGCCCAGCGGGCGGTCATGAAATCCACGGTCTCAACCGCACGCAGGGCAATGACGTATTCGTAACGACGGCCGTCGCCAACGACGCCGACCGACTTCACCGGCAGGAATACGGCAAACGCCTGGCTGGTCTTGTGGTACCAGTCCGCGTTGTGCAGCTCCTCGATAAAGATCGCATCCGCCTCGCGCAGGATATCGGCGTAGTTCTTCTTCACCTCACCGAGAATACGCACACCCAGGCCCGGCCCGGGGAAGGGATGGCGGTAGACCATGTCGTAGGGCAGGCCCAGCTCCAGGCCGATCTTGCGGACTTCATCCTTGAACAGCTCCCGCAGCGGCTCCACCAGCTCCATCTTCATGTCTTCCGGCAGACCACCCACATTGTGGTGAGATTTGATCACGTGGGCCTTGCCGGTCTTGGCAGCAGCGGACTCAATTACGTCCGGATAGATGGTGCCCTGGGCCAGGTAGTTCACATCCTTGAGCTTGGCGGCTTCCTCGTCAAAGATCTCGATAAAGGTATTGCCGATGATCTTGCGCTTGGCTTCCGGTTCATCCTCACCCGCGAGCCGGGACAGGAACAGGTCCTCGGCATCGGCACGGATCACTTTCACGCCCATGTTCTCGGCGAACATTTCCATGACCTGATCGCCCTCGTTCTTGCGCAGCAGGCCGTTGTCCACAAATACACAGGTAAGCTGGTCGCCAATGGCCTTGTGCAGGAGCGCGGCCACCACGGAACTGTCCACGCCGCCGGAGAGGCCCAGCAGCACCTTGCCGCTGCCTACCTGCTCGCGCACCCTGGCGATGGAGTCTTCGATAATATTGGCCGGCGTCCACAGCTTCTGGCAGCCACAGATCTCGATCACGAAGTGCTCGTAGATGCGCTTGCCCTGCAGGGTGTGGGTCACCTCCGGGTGGAACTGCACACCGAAGAAGTTCTTCTCCGCATGGTACATGCCGGCTATGGGGCAGGATCCGGTGGACGCCATCAGTTCAAAGCCCTCGGGCATGCCGACGACTTTGTCACCATGGCTCATCCACACGTCGAGGAGCGCATGGCCATCGCCATCCAGGTGGTCTTTGATGTCGTGCAGCAGGGCAGAACTGCCTTCCACTTTTACCTGGGCGTAACCAAATTCACGGATATCACTGCCCTGCACGGCGCCGCCCAGCTGATGCGCCATGGTCTGCATGCCGTAGCAGATCCCCAGCACCGGCACACCCAGTTCGTACACCACCTCTGGCGCGCGGGGGGAGCCTTCCTCCGGCACCGACTCCGGGCCACCGGCAAGGATAATGCCCTGCGGGTTGTACTCGCGGATCTCTTCCTCGCTCATGTCGAAGGCGCGGATTTCAGAGAAGACGCCCAGTTCGCGCACGCGGCGGGCAATCAGCTGGGTGTACTGGGAGCCGAAGTCGAGAATCAGAATTCGGCTGGCATGAATATCTTGAGACATGGCTTACTCGGTCGATCAGGGGTTATACCCAGAAACTGCGAACGGACCCGACGGGGTCCGCTCACCTTGGAAAAAGAATAGATGTTGCCGCGATATCGCTATCGCGGCACAGCTGCCATCAACGGCCGCCCACCGGGTAGTTGGGCGCTTCCTTGGTGATGGTCACATCATGGACGTGGGACTCGCCCATGCCCGCCGAGGTTACCCGCACGAACTCGGGGCGGGTACGCATGGTTTCAATGCTCGCGCTGCCGGTGTAGCCCATGGCGGAGCGCAGGCCGCCCATCATCTGGTGCACGATGGCAGCGATGGGCCCTTTGTAGGGTACACGACCCTCGATACCCTCCGGCACCAGCTTCTCGGCGCCCTTGCTGGCGTCCTGGAAGTAGCGGTCGGAAGACCCCTGGGTGCGTGACATGGCGCCCAGGGAGCCCATACCGCGGTAGGATTTATAGGTACGGCCCTGATACAACTCCACCTCGCCCGGCGCCTCCTCGGTACCGGCGAACATGGAGCCCATCATCACGGAGTGGGCACCGGCGACGATGGCCTTGGCGATATCACCGGAGAAGCGGATGCCGCCATCGGCAATCAGGGGGACGTCAGTGCCTTCCAGCGCCTTCGCCACTTCGGCAATGGCACTGATCTGCGGCACGCCCACACCACTGACGATGCGGGTGGTACAGATGGAGCCCGGGCCAATACCCACTTTCACTGCATCTGCGCCCGCCTCCAGCAACGCTTTGGCCGCTTCAGCCGTGGCGATGTTGCCGCCGATCACATCAACCTGCGGGTGCATCTGCTTGATACGGCGTACGCGCTCGATCACATTGCGGGAGTGACCGTGGGCGGTGTCCACCACCAGCACGTCCACACCGGCCTCCACCAGTGCGGCGACGCGGTCGTCGGTATCCGGGCTGGTGCCAACAGACGCGCCTACACGCAGGCGGCCATCGGCGTCCTTGCAGGAATTGGGGTACTGTTCCGCCTTGTTGAAATCCTTGACGGTGATCAGGCCGCGCAGCTCGAGGTCGTTGTTGACCACCAGCACCTTCTCGATGCGGTGCTTGTGCAACAACTCCTGGACTTTCTGGGGCGCGGCGCCCTCTTCAACCGTTACCAGTCGCTCGCTGGGCGTCATGATGCTGGCGACGGTAGCATCCAGGTCGGTCTGGAAACGCACGTCGCGGCTGGTGACGATCCCCACCAGGTTGCCCTTCTCCATCACCGGTACGCCGGAGATGTTGTGGTGGGTGGTCAGGGCAATCAGTTCGCGCACTGTGGCATTGGACTCGATGGTGATCGGATCCTTGACCACACCCGCTTCGAATTTCTTGACCGCACGGACCGCCAGGGCCTGGTCCTCGATGGACATGCTTTTGTGGATGATGCCGATACCGCCTTCCTGGGCCAGGGCAATGGCCAGGCGCGACTCAGTCACCGTGTCCATCGCGGCGGATACGAGGGGCATATTCAGGGAGATGTTGCGAGACAGCTTGGTCTTCAGGGAGACATCCTTGGCGGTCACCTCGGAATAGCCGGGTACCAGCAGGACATCGTCAAATGTGAGAGCTTCGCGCGCAATGCGCAGACCAGATTCAGACATGGACACTCAAACCTCGAAAGTGCGGGATTGGGTATCGGCGCGATTATAGCCGCAAGTTCCCGGGCAACGAAAGCCCATTTTTGCACCATTGCAACCGGGTTTGGCGTCGGGGTTGGCAAAGCACTTTACCTGGTTTCCCGATACTGCAATATTGGCCCACCCAATTCACCCTCGCGAGTCAGAAATGCTATCGACCCCGCCCAGCTCCGGCCCGAAACGCAGTGTCCTCTCGGTCAGTGACCTCAACCGCGAGGTCAAGCACCTGCTGGAAAGCAGCGTGCCGCTGCTGTGGGTCAGCGGGGAGATCTCCAATTTTGCCGCCCCCAGCTCCGGGCACTGGTACTTCACCCTCAAGGACGCCCGGGCCCAGGTCCGCTGTGCCATGTTCCGCGGCCGCAATCGCAGTGTGCGCTTTCGCCCGGAGAACGGCCGCGAGGTGCTGATTCGCGCCCGGGTCAGCCTCTACGAGGGCCGCGGCGAATACCAGCTCATCGTCGAGCATATGGAGGAAGCCGGCTTTGGAGCGTTGATGCGCCAGCTGGAGGCCCTGAAAGCCAGATTACAGGCGGAGGGCCTGTTCGACCCGGCCCGCAAGAAGCCACTCCCTTACCTGCCCGCCAATATCGGCATTGTCACCTCCCCCACCGGCGCCGCCGTGCGCGACATGATCCAGGTGCTGGGCAGGCGCTACCCCGCCGCCAAGATCGAATTGTGGCCGGTGCAGGTGCAGGGACAGGGTGCGGCAGAGCAGATTGCGTCCGCAATACGCCGCGCCGGCCAGCTGGGCCGCCACGACCTGCTGATCGTCGGCCGCGGTGGTGGCTCTCTCGAAGACCTGTGGCCATTCAATGAGGAGATCGTCGCCCGCGCCCTGGCGGAATGCCCTATCCCGACCATCTCCGCGGTTGGACACGAGACCGACACCACCATCGCCGACCTGGCGGCGGACCTGCGTGCGCCAACCCCATCGGCGGCGGCTGAGATCGCCAGCGCCAATGCCGCAGAGTTGCTGCAAACCTTCACCGACACCCGCCAGCGCCTGCAGCGCGCAATCCAGTTGCAACTTCGCCACCTGCGCCAGCAGGCGCAACTGACCGGAAACCGCATCCGCCACCCACGGGAACAGCTGCAGAACCGCGCCCAGCGCCTGGACCACCTGGAGCTGCGCCTGAAGGGCGCCATCAGGCAGGACCTGCAGGACCGCCAACGGCAATTACAGCTGGTCACCAGCGCCTTTGCCCACTTGCACCCTGAGCGGGAACTGCGCGACCGCCAGCAGCAGCTGGCAGCGCTCAGTGAACGCCTGCATCGGGATATCTGCCTGCAGCTCGAGCGTCGCAGGGAGCGATTGGCACAACAATCCCAGCTTCTGCATAACGTTAGCCCGCTCAACGTGCTGGACCGCGGTTATGCCATTGTGCGCGACGACAAACAGCAGGTTATCAAGCGGGCGAGTTCTGTCCGCCCTGGCCAGCGAATCCACGCGCGACTGGCCGACGGGGAACTGTCTGCGATCGTAGACTGAGCCACGGCCGGGAAGCCCTCCCCCACTCAGGTTCGCCGCAATGCATCCGCCACGCTAGCCTTCCCACTGACAAAAGGGCGGTAAGCAGGCGATCCCGCTTGGACCATCTGCGCGTTCACAGGATGCGGGAATAGCCCCCAACTGCTCACCCGAGCACCCGCCGCCATTCCCAACACCGTACCCGAGACGCCCGCTGTGGGTGTCTGGGCGCGGGAGGTGACCATGGTCAATGTCGATGCGAATACCCGCCCGGGCACGCTCCTCCGCCACTGGCTTGGGGCAATATTGACGATATTGATTGTGGCCGGCATCACGGCGTGCGGTGACACCGGGCCCGATGATGCGACTTCACAGAGACGCCCAGACAGCGGTGCTGGCGGAGAAGACCTGGCCGAGATCCAGAAGCGTGGCGTGATTCACTTTGTGCGCTTTGAAGAGGACTCCCTTGGTGTGCTGCCGAGAAACCAGATTGTCAGCCAGAGCAATATCGAGCTGGCCAGACGCCTGGCGGAAAGGCTCGGGGTCAAGGCAAATTTCCTGGTCGTCGAAACACCCCAGCAAGCCATGGATATGGTTGTCAGTGGCAAAGCGGATGTCATCGCTGACAATTTTGGCGCCACCAAGGAGCGCGGTGAGATTCTTGGCCTGACCGAGCCGTTGATGGAAGACGAGCATGTGCTGATCACAGGTAAGAATGGCCCCGATATCAGTGACCCCGACCAGCTGCAAAACATGGAGGTCACCGTACTTGCGGGCAGCCTGCCAGCTGAGACAATCCAGCGCTTTGCTGCCGACAATCCGGCCGCAAATATCAGCGTCCGGGAGCTGCCCTTACCCAAACTCTGGCCCCTACTGTTGAACTCGATCGATAAGAAAGAGCCAGTCATCGCCCTGGTCCCCCGCACCGGGGCAGAAGCCCTGGCCAGGCTTCGTGACAAAATCAAGATCGGTGCCCGTATTGGCGAACCGGTCCCGGTGGTTTGGGCTGTGAGAAAAGACGCAAAGAAATTAAAGACCCGGATCAATAATTTCCTGACCAAAACCCTGGTGACCGAGGTACCGGACCGGGATTCCGACTGGGAGTCAATCAAGGAGTCGGGGATCCTGCGCTTCGCTACCCACAATGGCCCCGGCTATCTCCTTTGGAAAGGTTCGCTCCATGGCCTGGACTATGAACTGGTACGGCGTTTTGCCGATGAGAATGACGTCGAGCTGCAAGTCATTGTCGTGCCGGAGTCAACAGACCTGACCGAGATGGTCGAGTCGGGCCAAGTGGACATGGCCGGGGCAGTGACAACGATTACAGAGCGCCGTCGCAAGGAGGGTGTGGAGTTTACGATCCCGATTCTGGAAACCTCACAGCGTGTCCTGAGCCACAAGGATTCCCCTCCAATCAACAGCCTGAGGGACCTGGATGGCAGGAAGCTGACTTTGCAAGTCAATTCCGCCTTCATCGATACCGCTCGCCAGCTGCGAAAACAGGGCATTGATGTCGATATAAAAACCGCGCCTGAGGAATTTTCTTTCGGAGATATCATCGGCGCCGTCGCCAATGGTAAATTCGATGCCACGCTTGAAGACAGCAACCTCGCCGAGGTGCAGTCTGCACTCTATCCTGATCTCGTCGCTGGTGTGGTCGTGTCTGACCCTCTCCCCCAGGGCTGGATGGTTGCTCAGGGCAACACCAGTTTGCTCCAGCAGGTCAACAGCTTCCTGGAATCGTTTCTCGCCAGCGAAGAAAACCGGGCTATGGTCAACAATTATTTCAAACCCAACCCGCGACTTCTCAAGGCAGCAAAGACCCGGATACAACCGGGTGATCCACTATCTCCCTACGATGAGCTGGTAAAAAAATATGCCCTCGAGCATAACCTTGACTGGCGCCTGGTCGTCGCGCAGATGTGGCAAGAAAGTAATTTCGATCCCGGGGCCGAATCACAGGTGGGTGCCCAGGGATTGATGCAGGTCATGCCAAGGACTGCTCAAGAAATGGGCTTCCAGCCGCCCCTGTTTGACCCGGAGGACTCCCTGCAGGCGGGCACCAAGTACCTCAACTGGGTAAGGGAGCGTCTCGACGAGGAACTGCCGGCCGATGAGCGATTGTGGTTCGCGCTGGCCGCATACAATGCCGGGATCGGACACCTGCGGGACGCCCGGGCACTGGCCGAGCAGCTCAACCTGGATCCGGACAAGTGGTTTGACAACGTGGAAGTCGCCATGCTCAAACTATCGGAACCACGCTACTTTGAGAAAGCCCGCTACGGCTACGCGCGCGGTGAGGAGCCCGTCCTGTATGTGCGCAACATCAGGGACCTGTATCGCGCGTATACCGATCTGGCCTCCGGCGAGGTGGCCCGCAAGAAGACAGATGACTTCATCCTGACAACCATCTTCGCATCCCGCCCACTCTGTGACTCTGCACCGCAGGATTGGTCGCTAATAAAACCTGCGGCCAGCCATCTCTTCGACGCTAAGACGGAAAAGTCAATTCTCTCACTGGCTTGCTTCGGGTCACCCTAAAATACAGCCCGTGGAAGTTACCGGAGTGCAGTATGGTAACTGGTAGAAAAGCTGATTACTCGCAGTCTCAACGCAGCATTGTGCTCTTTATGGCCGTGCTGCTCGCTCTCTTTCTCGGTGCATGTGACGGTGGGCCGAGAGAGTCTTCGACTCCGGAACCTGCACCGCAGAGCACTGCTGAGGGCCCGACCCTGAGCGCGCCACGAGCAACAACGACTACCCCGGAAAAGATCGCCGAAGAGGCCGTAGAGGATACGGAAAAGTTCTACGAGGAGAACCCAGCAGAAGAAGAGCCCGTCCAAAAAACCGAATACATTGAAACAGGGGACCTCAGCGCGCTACGAGAGCACGGAATTATCCGCTTCGTCAGCCTCACCGGGGACAATGAGGGCTACCTGCCCCGTAAAGCCATCGTCACCCAGAGTCATCGGGAGCTTGCCGAGAGACTGGCACAGCGACTCAAGCTGGAACCCCGCTGGCTGATCGCCGAAACACCCGAGCAGGCGATTGCGATGGTGCAGGAGGGGCGCGCAGATATCGTGGCAGAAAACCTGACCGATACCGAAGAGAGGAGAGAGCTTGTTGCCTTCAGCCAGCCGATCAGGCAGGCCTCCGACGTGTTGGTAACCGGTGTCAACGGACCAGACATCACTGATGTCAAAAACCTCAAGGGGACCGAGTTTATTGTCCTCGCCGGTAGCACTTATGCAGAGACGGCCAGGAGACTGGTTGAGGAAAACCCGGATGCCAACCTGACCGTGCGGGAAGTTTACCTGAATGCCGAGCGCGATACCCTGTTCGATATGGTCAGTAAAGTCGACAATGCGGTCACCGTTCTACATGAGGGTATTGCCGAGGACACTCTGCAATACCGGCACGACCTGAAAATGGGCGCCGTAGTCAGCGAGCCGGAAGATATTGCCTGGGCGATGCGGCTGGATGCAAAAAGGCTCAAGACCCGCGTCAACAACTTCCTCACCCGCACAATCGTTACCGAAATACCCGAGCGGACCACCCATTGGCATGCAATCAAAAAGTCCGGCGTGCTGCGGTTCGCCACTTACAACGGCCCGACCAGCTACTACATCTGGCGAGGGACGCTGCGTGGCTTCGACTATGCGATGGCCAAGGCATTTGCCGATAAGCACAAGCTGGAGCTCCAGGTCATCGTCGTGCCCTATGAAGAAGACCTGGTGGATTGGGTAGCCCAGGGCAAAGCGGATATCGGCGGTGCATCCACAACCATTACCGAACAACGCCGCAAGAAAGGTGTCGACTTCAGCGAGCCTTTTATTGAAACGCCGCAGAACATTATCAGTAACCGCAAACAACCGCAGATCGCCGCACTGGGTGACCTTGCCGGTCGAACGATTGTTCTACGTGCGTATTCGTCCTTTATCGAAACAGCCCGGACACTGAAGGAAAACGGCCTGGACGTGGAAATCCAGATTGCGCCCCCCGAGGAATCGTTTGCCGAGGTCCTGAATAAGGTGGCTGCAGGCGAGTATGACGCCACCATCGAAGACGGCTATATCGCTGAGATGCAGGCTGCACTGCGGCCCGATCTGCAGATTGGCTTGCAAGTCAGTGACCCACTGCCCCAGGCCTGGATGGTCAAAAAGGGTAACAGCGATCTACTCAAGCAGGTCGACCGTTTTATGCGCCGTTTCAGTCGCGGGAAGGAATTTGACAGGCTCGTGGCGGCGTATTTCAAACCGGACAAACACCTGGTACAGCGTGTCAGTGCAAGGGCGGTCCCCGGAGAGGATCTGTCACCGTTTGATGAACTGGTGAAGAAAAATTCGCTCAAACGCGACTTTGACTGGCGACTCATCACTGCACAGATGTGGCAGGAGAGCAACTTCAACCCCAAAGCCGTGTCACCTGTAGGCGCCCAGGGGCTTCTCCAGGTTATGCCCCGTACCGGCGCCGATATGGGCTTTCCCCCGCCGCTGTTCGAGCCGGACCGCAACATTGAGGCAGGTGTTAAATACATGGAGTGGATCCGCAATCGCTTCAAGGATCCAATTCCGCTGAGCGAAAAACTCTGGTTCACCCTCGCTTCCTACAACGCCGGCCTGGGCCATGTTTACGACGCCCAGCGACTGGCAGCAGAGCTCGGACTGGACCCGGAAAAATGGTTCGACAATGTCGAAGTAGCCATGCTGAAACTGTCGGAGCCACGCTACTTCGAGAAAGCCCGCTACGGTTACGCACGGGGTTCCGAACCCGTCGCCTATGTGCGCAAAATCAGCAAGCTGTACGTGGCCTACACCAACGTGGCAACGGGGGATATTGCACAGACAGCGCCGGCGGGCACTTTTACAGTGTCAGGACAATCTTGCCGATATGATTGCTGGACTCCATCAGTCTGTGCGCCGCTGGCACATCCTCAATGGAAAAAGTTGCCGCAATCTGGGGGCGCAGCTTGCCCGCTTCAATCAGCGGCCAGACAGTCTCCTCAAGGGCCCTGGCAATCGCCGCTTTCACCTCAGGCGGCTGGGGGCGCAGGGTGGAACCCGTCAGAGTCAGGCGCTTCACCATGACGGGCAGCATATTCACCTGAACTTTCGCGCCCTGTAAAAAAGCAATATTCACAATGCGGCCGTCTTTGGCCGCAACGCGGATGTTGCGCTCGACGTAGTCGCCGCCGACCATATCGAGGATCACATCGGCTCCATGGCCGTCCGTGGCTTCTGCTATGACATCGACAAAATCCTGCTTACGGTAGTTGATCGCTCTCTCAGCCCCGAGGGCCTCGCAGGCTGTGCATTTCTCGTCGGACCCCGCCGTGGCGAAAACCCGGGCTCCCAGGTTGCTGGCCAGCTGGATTGCGGTGGTACCGATACCGGAAGAGCCACCATGGACAAGCAGTACCTCCCCGGCCCGCAACTGAGCGCGGTCAAAGACATTACTCCAGACGGTAAACAGCGTCTCGGGCAATGCTGCGGCTTCCGCCATACTGAGGCCATCCGGAACGGGAAGACACTGGCTGGCTGGCACCGCCACGTATTCCGCATAGCCACCGCCATTGGTCAGCGCGCAAACCATGTCGCCAACCCGCCAGCGCTCGACACCGTCTCCCAGTGCGGCAACCTCGCCGGCCACCTCCAGCCCCAGGATCGGGGAGGCGCCCGGGGGCGGTGGATAAAGCCCCTGACGCTGGACAATATCGGGCCGGTTGACACCGGCGGCCCCCACCCGAATCAACACTTCCCCGTCACCGGGCTGCGGCGCATCCATTTCAGCAACCCGCATGACATCCGCTTCACCGTATTGCGGCAGATCGATATAGCGCATAGAGATTCCGAAAGTTGTTTGAGCTGGGCTCACAAATAAAAAAAGCCCGGCAATGCCGGGCTTTCATTTTAGGGGGGATTACAGGTCGTAGGTCAACTCGACACCCATTACCCTGCCCTTGTTGAGCGGCGTGAAACTCGCGCCGGGACCACCGAGGTTGACCGGCAACTGTGTATTGTTGCCCTCGGTGACCTCATCCAGCATGTTGCGACCGAAGAATGCCAGCTGGTAATTGCCGGCATCGGGGGTATAGCCGATGCTGAAGTCCAGCATATCCGCTGCGGAGAGCAGCCCGCGGTTGTTATCCGTGTACGGCGATGCATCGCGATGGTTGAAGTTGATCCGCGACGTCACGGTGCCGGCAGAGCCAAGCGAAAGGTCGTGGACAAGACCGACGCCGTAAGTCCAGGGCGCGAGGCGCGGAATATCCAGCCCGAGATCCACGTCATTGACGAGACCGTCACCACTGATATCACCGAGGACTTGGTCGTAATCACCATCGACGTAACCGGCGTTCAAGGTAAACAGCAGGTTGTCACTGGCCACGGCCATGGCCTCGAACTCCGCACCGCGGATCGTGGCGTCGGCAGTGTTGCGGATAATCTGCACAACACCCACGATCGGGTTGCTCAGGTTCTCCTCACGCTGCATGTCTTCGATGGTGTTGTGGAACAGGGCAAAGTTGGTGCGCAGGCGGCCGTCAAGCCACTCCGCCTTGCCGCCAATCTCGAAGCTGGTCTGCTCTTCCTGATCGGTCGGTCCCGGCAATTCACCCGGCCCCGTATTCCGCATGTTGTAGCCGCCGCTGCGGAAACCCTTGGTCCAGAACGAATAGATCTGCGCGTTGTCCGCCAGGTTCCACTGCAGGCCGACCTTGGGTGTAAACGCATTCCAGGATTCGCTGTCCTCGAAGTCATAGGCGGCACAGCCATCCAGCGTACACAGGTTCACCGGGATCGTGGCGATCTGGGCATCTTTTTCCTCGATGGAGTAGCGGCCACCGAGCGTCAGGATCCAGGATTCATTCAGGTCGATATCCGCCTGGGCGAAGACACCCATCGCTTCGTGATCCTGGTTACCGCCACCGGTCCAGTTAAGCCCGCCGGGAGCCGAGAGCGGCAGAATCCGGTTTTCGAGATACACCAGGTCCTGATCGAACCAGTAGACGCCGGTCGTGAGTGCCGTAGCGCCAAAGCGGCCGGCATAGCGCAGCTCGTTGGAAAGCTGGCTCTGCTCCACCTTTGTATTGGCGTGGAAGGCGGTAATCGGCAGGGAGTCGATATCACCCAGGCCAACCGCATCGTACTCACGCCAGGCGAGAATATTGGTAATGGTACCGTTGCCGAAAGCCACGTCCTGGTTGAACTCGGTGATCACCTGGGACCACTCGTCTTCCTGGAAGCCCTCCTCGTTCTGGGCTACCTCGAAGGAATCATCACTGTTATCCCAGCCGGAGACATCGACACCAAACAGAGGGTAGGCCGGGAAATTCACCGCCAGAGCACCGCGGTTCTGCGCCACCACCCCGTCAGAATCCATGCGGCCGTGCTCCATACGCACCAGCAGCTCGGCGGACTCACTCAGTTCAACACTGAAACTCGGGCGGATAAACCAGGTATCGGAAGCACCAGCCTCATCGTTACCCGTGTAGACGTTTTCAAACCAGCCCTGGTCGTTGTTGTAGTACGCGGTGAGACGACCATTGACGGTATCGGTAATGGCGCCATTGATACTGGCTGCTGCGATGGAGTCCAGGTTGTCGGTGGTCGACACCTTGAACTTGCTGGAGAATTCCTCGGTCGGACGCGCGGTTCTGATCACCACCGCACCACCGGTCACATTGCGACCGAACAACAATCCCTGGGGACCGCGCAGGATCTCGATGCCCTCCAGGTCGAACAGGTCGGTTACCACACCGGCGTTGATGCCCATGTACATACCGTCCACAAACACACCGACGGTGGGATCGATGGAGGGAATGGAGCTGTTCACGCCGAGGCCGCGGACCGTGAAGTTGGCGGTGTTTTTTACCGTACCGATATCGTCGAGCTGTACGTTCGGCATCTTGAAGGACAGGCTCTGCAGGTCCTTGGTCTGCAGCGCCTCAAGCTGGTCACCGGAGAATGCGCTGGCCGCAACAGGCACTTCCTGCAGACGCTCTGCTTCGGCGCGCTTGCGGGCGGTGACCTCTACCTCTTCCATAATGGTGCCCACGGCACCCTCGGCTGCGTGAGCCGCGCCAATGCCGCTTGCCAGCCAGAGTGCCGCCACCGAACAGGTGGACAACATCACGGAAGCGCTGCCGCTGTTGAATTGACGTCCCATAGTTCTCTCTCCATTGCCATCTAAAAATTTTTATTGGCAGCAACGGACTCACCGCGATCGGTACTGCATTGCCCCGTTTATTGTTTTTGTCGGGGCTCCGACCAGTGACCGCGCTGAAAACCATCGACTTTCTGTCGACCCTTTCAAGATTACCCCCACCACGTGACCAGCGGAAGATAATTCGTCGGAAAATAAGCTCGATTCGTGCAGTTTTTTCTACGGCAAATCCCTCCTACCGGATTTGCCGCCTGCCACGACTGACTTACCTACCCTTGCGCACAACCCTGGTGCACGACCGCTTCCGGGGCAGTCGACGGGGCAACATCAGAAGGCAGCCGAAGAACTCGACTGTATAGAGGCAAAAAACAGGGAATTACCCGATCAGCAGAGGAAAACCGCTCAGGAGGAGCGGTAACCGTAATACCAGCGGGCGGTGGTGGCGCCGATGTTGCGCACTGAATGGCTGGCGCCGGCGGGAATCAATAACTCCTCGCCGATACCCGGCCGGCTGAGTGCGCCATCGATTTCGATTTCCAGTGTGCCCTCTGCGGGCATGAACAGCTCATCCACGTCGTGCACGAATCCCTCCCAGCACTGGCCCGGGGGATCGGTCCAAAGATCACAGGAGAAACCGCGCCGCGCCCAGTCGAGACTGAGCGCGTTTGCGTCGATACGGGTCACGGCGACAGTCGCGCCACCTGCCAGCTGCCGTCATCCTGCCGCCGGTAGATAAAGCGATCGTGCAGTCGGCTCGCCCGCCCCTGCCAGAACTCAACCGCATGGTGCACTACCCGGTAACCGCCCCAGAATTCCGGCAGCGGGATCTCCCCTTCACCGAAGCGGTTTTTCATCTCCTCAAAGAGTGCTTCAAGCTTCTCGCGGGACTCGATGGCGTCACTCTGATGCGAAGCCCAGGCCGCCAGCTGGCTCTCCCGCGGGCGGGTGCGGAAATAGGCCTCCGCTTCTCCCCGGGTCATCCCCTCGGCGTGACCGTAGACAATGACCTGGCGCTCGACGGACTGCCAGGGGAACAACAGGGAAACCCTCTGGTTTTGCTCGATCTCCCGCGCCTTGTGGCTTTTCAGGTTGGTATAGAAGGCAAAGCCGCGCTGGTCATAGCCCTTGAGCAATACGATGCGCTGGGAAGGCTGGCCCTCGCTGTCGACGGTAGCCAGGCTCATGCAGCTGGGGTCGGAGAGGTCTGTTTCCACCACCTCCTGCAGCCACTGCTCGAACTGCTCAATGGGATCGTCCTTCAGGTCCCCGCGGTTGAGGCCACCGCGCAGGTACTCACGGCGCCACTGATCGATTTCCATATAACTCCATCCTCTCTGAGTTTGCCGTAAGTGTACTGCCTCCGGGATATTTTCCCAGCCGGCTTGCCGCCCCAAGTTTTCTGTCCATGCACCGGGGGATTCGATATTTTCCGGTGAATTTCCCGCCGCAAATGCAGAGTCTGCGGGCGCTTGCGCGCTTCCTGCGGGACGGCTAGGCTCGGCGCTCCTGAACAAGCAACAAACAGGGAATAAGAGCAGTTATGTCTTCCGCACCCACTTGTGCCCAGGTGTTGATGCGCCTGCTGCGCGAATACCAGGTTGAAAAGGTCTTCGGTATCCCCGGCGTCCACACCATTGAACTGTATCGCGGCCTCCCCGGCAGTGATCTCCAGCATGTGACGCCCCGCCACGAGCAGGGCGCCGCGTTTATGGCAGATGGCTACGCACGCGCCAGTGGCAAGGTGGGTGTCTGCTTTCTGATCACAGGCCCGGGCCTGACCAATGCGGCCACCGCCATGGCCCAGGCCTATTCCGATTCCATCCCCATGCTGGTGATTTCTGCGGTCAATCGCCGCGAGGACCTGGGTATGGGCCGGGGACGCCTGCACGAGTTGCCGCGCCAGAGCGATGTCAGCCGCGGCTACTGCCTGTGGCAGCACACGCTGACCCAGGCGGAGCAGCTGCCGGAAGTGATCAACCGCGCCTTCCAGCTGCTCTCTTCCAGTCGCCCCGGACCGGTGCATATCGAAATCCCCATTGACCTGTTCCCGGCGCCCATGCCCGGCGCCATCGACGACTATCGCGCAGCGCCGGCCCCCGCCCTGCCCGCTGCCGGCATCACAGCCGTAGACACCGCTGTGGAGTGGCTGCAAAACGCCAAGCGTCCGGTGATCCTGTTGGGCGGTGGCGCCCAGGCTTGCGGTGCCGACGCCACTGCGCTGGCGGAAAAACTGGCGGCGCCGGTGTTCGAATCCCTCGCCGCCAAGGGCATCGTCGACGAGCGCCACCCCCTCTGCGGCGGCGCCAACCTGAGCTTCGATGTAGTGCGCGAGCGGGTGGAGAATGCCGATGTCGTACTGGCCGTGGCCACCGAACTGGCGGAAACCGACCGCAACCTGGTGCGCGAGAACTATGCCTTCAAGGGCAAGCTGATCCGTGTCGATATCGACCCGGGGCAACTGGTCTGCAACGGCAACCCGGACCTGGCTATCTGCGCGGATGCGGGCGAGACCCTGGCCCAGCTGAACCGCGCCCTGCCCGAGGGTGATAGCGAGCGGCAGAATGCGGTGGCTGAAGAGTTGGCGGCGATCCTGAAGGCCTGCCGCAAAGAGTGGTGGCCCGGTTCCGAAGAGCGCTTTGCCTGGGTCCAGGCACTGCGCGACGCCCTGCCGGAGGACGGCATCCTGGTCACCGACTCCACCCAGCTGGCCTACAACACCAACCACGCACTGCCGCTGTACCAGGCCCGCAGCCATGTGACCTGCACCACCGGCTACGGCACCCTGGGTTTTGCCCTGCCGGCAGCGATCGGCGCGCGCCTGTCCACGGAGCGGGATGTGGTGGCATTGATCGGCGATGGCGGTCTGATGTTTACTCTCGGGGAACTGGCCGTGGCAGTGGAACAGAAACTGCCGCTGCCGATCCTGGTGTGGAACAACTCCGGCTATGGCGAGATCCGCGATTTCATGGATGATGCCGAAGTGCCCCAGGAGGGCGTCAACCTGCGCACGCCTGACTTCGTGGCGCTGGCAAAATCCTTTGGCGCCGAGGGCTGCCTGATCGACCAGCCGGAGCAACTGGGGCCGGCAATCGCCGAAGCCCTGCGCCGCAACACACCGACCTTTATTGAAATCACCGCGCCCTGAGTGGCCGCAGACGGAATGGTGTTATGACTGATTTGAGCAAACTGCATACCAACAAGTTGTATATCAATGGCCAGTGGCAGGACTCCAGCGGCGGCGACCTGCACGCGGTGATTTGCCCGGCGACCGAAGAGAAGATCTGTGACGTTATCCAGGGCACTGCCGAGGATGTCGACGAAGCCGTCAGGGCAGCCCGCGATGCCTTCAAGTCCTGGCGCACCACCACCGCTGCAGAGCGCGCCGCTTTCCTGAATGCCATTGCCGATGGCATGGAGGCCCGCAAGGAAGAGCTGATTGAGGCGGTTTCCGTGGCTCTGGGTTGCCCGCCACACATCACCGAGTGGCTGCATGTGGATGGTCCGATTTACTCCGTCCGCTACTACGCAGAGCGCGCGCAGCTGATGGAAAAAACCGAAAAGGCCGGGCACTCCCTGATCATGCGCGAACCCGTGGGTGTGTGCGGTTTTATCACCCCGTGGAACTACCCGCTGCACCAGTTCGTGGGCAAGGTGGCCCCGGCCATTGCCGCCGGTTGCACCATGATCGCCAAGCCGTCCGAGATGACGCCACTGCAGGACTACGTGATGGCGGAAATCATCGATTCCGTCGGCCTGCCGGCAGGGGTTTTCAACTTGGTACCGGGTGCCGGGCCCATCGTCGGCGCCGCCCTGTCCGCTCACCCGGACATCGACATGGTTTCCTTCACCGGCTCCACCCGCGCCGGGGTGGAAGTGGCCCGCGCGGCCGCGCCAACGGTCAAGCGTGTATGCCAGGAACTGGGTGGCAAGTCGCCCTTTATCGTCACTCCCGATGCGGATCTCGAGGCCGCAGTGCGCTGGGGTTGTGAGGATGTGTTTATCAACACCGGGCAGACCTGTACCGCCCTGACACGGATGCTGGTGCCGGCGGATCGCTACGAAGAAGCGGTGGAGATTGCCAAGCGAGTGGCGGAAGAGGTCAAACTCGGCAAGGGCGGAGACGCCTTTATGGGCCCGCTCTCTTCCGCGCGCCAGCGAGATATCGTGCGCAGCTATATCGACAAGGGCATCGATGAGGGCGCGCGCCTTGTGGCGGGCGGTTCCGAAGCCCCCGCGGACTTCCCGAAGGGCTTCTACGTAAAACCCACCGTGTTTGCCGATGTCACCAATGACATGACCATCGCCCGCGAGGAAATCTTTGGCCCGGTGACCTGCCTGATCCCCTACAAGGACCTGGACGAGGCCATCGCCATTGCCAATGACAGTGAGTACGGCCTTTCCAGCGGCGTGTGGGCCAGGGATGCCGAGAGCGCGCTGCCGGTAGTGCGTCGCCTGGAGGCGGGCCTGTGCTTCGTCAACGGCGGTGAGTTCAACTACGATGCACCCTTCGGCGGTTTCAAGCGGTCCGGCAACGGCCGCGAGTTCGGCGAAGCCGGCCTCGACGAGTTTATCGAACTGAAATCCGTGCAGATGCCGGCATAAACCTCTGCGCTGCCCCCGCCCGGGGGGCAGCCATATTGACTGTCCATTCCCGCCCCGCTATCTTTCCCCCCGACATCAAGAGAGTGGCTGACGCCAACGCCAACCTGCCGACCGGGGCAAGGTGGTTGCTCTCTCACCGCAGATAAACGGGGAGAGGGGATGGGACTCGGTTTTCCAACAGAAAACTTCGGGTAATCCAACCGGAATCGCGAAACGTGTTTCGCCGCTTCCACGTCAGCCCTCCAAAGCTTTTAACTTGGAGGGACCATGTCCGAATCACTGAATTCCAGCAAAGCATTCATCGAAATAGAGATCGCCAACCAGCGCAACCGCACCGCGGTCAGGGCCGTGCGCCAGGACGATCGCCAACTGCTGTGGCAGCTGCTGTTCGAGACTGCCGAGGAAGCGTTAGAATTCGCAACCACCTGCCGCACCAGTGACAGTCCGGTCACGGCCCACAAGGCCTGTGAGATGGCGGGTTAAACGCTAACCTTGTGTATTCGGCCGTGGTGGCGCGCGATCCGCGCTACCGCTACCGGGCGCCACAAGCGCATATCTGAGGAGCCAACAAGAACACCATGTCCAAGTCAGAGCAATTCTTCCAGCATCTGCGTGATGAGCTGAAGCAGATCGAGGCCGATGGCCTGTACAAGCGCGAGCGCATCATCACTTCGCAGCAGGCAGCCGAGGTCCAGGTCAACAACGAGTTGCCGGTGCTGAACTTCTGCGCCAACAATTACCTGGGCCTGGCCAATCACCCGGACCTGATCGCCGCGGCGAAGGAAGGGCTCGAGCAGTACGGCTTCGGCATGGCATCAGTACGCTTTATCTGCGGCACCCAGGATATTCACAAGGCGCTGGAATCCCGCCTGTCGGAATTTCTGCGCACCGAGGACACCATCCTCTACACGTCGTGCTTCGACGCCAACGGCGGCCTGTTCGAGACCCTGCTGGGGCCGGAGGACGCCATCATTTCCGATGCCCTCAACCACGCATCGATCATCGATGGCGTGCGTCTGTGCAAGGCCAAGCGTTTCCGCTATGCCAACAACGATATGGCGGACCTGGAAGAGAAGCTGAAAGAGGCGGACGCTGCCGGCGCCCGCACCAAGCTGATCGCCACCGACGGCGTTTTCTCCATGGACGGTGTCATTGCCGACCTGAAGGCGCTCTGCGACCTGGCCGACAAGTACGATGCCCTGGTGATGGTGGACGACTCCCACGCGGTGGGCTTTCTCGGCGAACACGGCCGCGGGACCCACGAATACTGCGATGTAATCAACCGTGTCGACATCATCACCGGCACCCTGGGCAAGGCCCTCGGTGGTGCGTCCGGCGGCTATACCTCCGGGCGCAAGGAAATCATCGACCTGCTGCGCCAGCGCTCGCGCCCCTACCTGTTCTCCAACTCCGTCGCCCCGGCGATCGTGACCGCATCGCTGAAAGTGCTGGATATGCTAATGGAAGGCGGCGAATTGCGGGAACAGTTAGAACAGAACTCCGCCTACTTCCGCCGCCGCATGACCGAGGCCGGCTTCACCCTCGCCGGTGCCGATCACCCGATCATTCCGGTCATGGTCGGCGATGCCACCCTGGCCCAGAAGATGGCCGACAAGATGCTCGAGCGCGGTATCTATGTAGTGGGCTTCTTCTACCCGGTGGTGCCGAAGGGGCAGGCCCGTATCCGCACCCAGATGTCTGCCGCTCACACCCGCGAACAGCTGGACCGCTGTATCGACGCCTTCGTGGAAGTGGGCAAAGAGCTCAATATCATTTAACCGATTCACTCACCGCGGCCCGGACTCCGTCACAAGCGGTGTCCGGGCCTTGTGCTGGCGGTCCATCACCGCCAGAAACGGGATAACGCATGAAAGCACTGTCAAAACTGAAGGCCGAGCCGGGCATCTGGCTCACGGATGTGGAAGTACCGGAACCGGGCCACAACGACCTGCTGATCAAGATCCGCAAGACCGCGATTTGCGGCACCGACATGCACATCTTTCACTGGGATGAGTGGTCCCAGAAGACCATTCCGGTCCCCATGGTGGTCGGCCACGAGTATGTGGGTGAAGTGGTCGGCATGGGCCAGGAAGTAGCGGGGTTCGAGATCGGCGACCGGGTTTCCGGCGAGGGCCACATTACCTGTGGACACTGCCGCAACTGCCGCGCGGGCCGTCGCCACCTGTGCCGCAACACCTACGGCGTCGGCGTCGATCGCCAGGGTGCCTTCGCCGAGTACCTGGTGATACCCGCCCTGAACGCCTTCAAGATTCCGGAAAATATTTCCGACGAACTGGCCTCGATCTTCGATCCGTTCGGCAATGCCGTGCACACGGCGCTGTCCTTCGACCTGGTAGGTGAAGATGTACTGATTACCGGCGCCGGCCCCATTGGCATCATGGCTGCCGCGGTGGCTCGCCATGTCGGTGCCCGCCATGTGGTCATCACCGACATCAACGATTACCGGCTGGAGCTGGCTCAAAAAATGGGCGCAACCCGGGCGGTGAACGTCAGTCGCGAGAAGCTCACCGACGTCATGAACGAACTGGGCATGAGCGAAGGCTTCGACGTGGGCCTGGAGATGTCCGGGGTACCGGTGGCTTTCCGCGATATGCTCGCCGCCATGAATCACGGAGGCAAGATCGCCATGCTGGGCATTCCCGCCGGCGAGATGGCCATCGACTGGAGCCAGGTGATCTTCAAGGGCCTGATCATCAAAGGCATCTACGGTCGCGAAATGTTCGAGACCTGGTACAAGATGGCGAGCCTGATCCAGTCCGGCCTTAACCTGGATCCAATCATCACCCATCAATTCAGTATCGATGACTTCCAGACAGGCTTCGATACCATGGCCTCCGGCGAATCCGGCAAGGTCATTCTCAACTGGCAGTAAGCTCTGCCGCCCGGTGCCGGCCGACAGGCCGGACCGGTGACTTTTCCCACCCTGCGCCTCCATCCTGGTCCAGTGACCGCCAGTTCCGCCTGAATCGGGCAACTTTGCCCAACACCTTCTAGACTCAGGGGACAGACTAATCACACCAATTTACGCGCCAGACGCCGTTGCGGCATACCCGCAGGCAGGTGGCACGGAGGAGCAGACCATGAGAATGAGCTGTCGAGTACTGTTGGGCGCTGCGGCGCTTTCCCTGGCCGCGTTTGCACACGCGGACGTCGTGATCGAAATGCACGCGGTCAGTAAAGACGGCGTAGGCAAGAGTGTCGGCAAGGTCGTGGCCACCCAATCGAAACATGGCGTCGTCTTCACGCCCATTCTGGAGGGGCTCCCGGAGCGGGGCACTCTGCACGGATTTCATGTGCACGAAAATCCCAGCTGCGAGCCCGCGGAAAAAAACGGCAAGGTCGTGCCGGCACTGGCTGCGGGCAGTCACTATGACCCGAAAAAGACCAACCGACACAGCTTTCCCTGGGGCACCGGTCACCTCGGAGACCTGCCGGCCATCTACGTCGACATGAAGGGCAATGCCAACAGCCCGGTGCTGGCGCCGCGACTGAAGCTGTCCGACCTCAAGGGGCGCTCCCTGATGATTCACGCTGGCGGCGACAACTATTCCGACCAGCCCAAACCCCTTGGCGGTGGTGGAGCACGGGTAGCCTGCGGCGTGATCCGCTGAGGAGCCAGGGGTGAAACGGATAGTAATCCCGGTGCTGGTCGCCCTGGTTCTGCTCGCTCTGGCCGGCACAATCCAGCAGTGCACCAAGGGAGAGCGCCTGAAAACCCAGCCAAGCGAGGATCTGGGGCTGGTTTCACCGGCGCGATCTTGACCCCTCAAAGGCGGTCGGAAAGGCGCCGGTCCATGTGATACCGGCGCCTTTCCGTATGCCGTTTGCCGTTTAGCGGATCAGGGACACCTGGCGCTCATAGGTGTATGACTGCAGGCCGAAGTGACCATACGGATAGGTATAGCTCGCACGTTCCCCGGCGATCCGGCTTGAGTGCACACCACCCACCGTACACACGCCGGTGGCGCAGACAATCTGGTCCGACCAGCTCTTGATGGAATAGACACGGGCAGCTATCGACTTGCCGTACAGCCAGTCCAGGAACGGGCTGGAAACCGACAGTCCGTAGTAACCGCAGGTACTGTTGTAGACATTGAACGGGTATGTGCCACACGTCCAGAGTCCGCGGTAGGCACCCGCAACTCCCACAAACGCATCGACGTTGTTTTTCACCCCCGCCTTGATGATCTGCTGGGCGCCCAGAGTGACTCCCATAGAGTGGCCAATTACGTCGATTTTGCCGGTACACGAACTGGCGATGGCACTCTCAATGGCATTACGCACCGGTGTCTCCTCAGAGCCATTGTGATTGTTGCAGGCAGCACAGGACTTCGAACCCCAGTTCGGCAGGTAAATCTGGCTGCTTGAATAACCCTGCGAATAGAGTTCCTGTACCGTATTGTCCCAATCGGAGGGCGAGCCGCTATTGCCGTGCACCAATACGACGTTGTCGTTACAGGCGCCGTAACTACCCGCGGCCAGGAACCAGGAAAAAAGCAATGCGACGGTACCGGCTGCGCGCGCCGGCAGAGGACGGTGTAACATGGTGTCTTCCTTGTGTTTTCTCTCATTATTTTTTTGCCGCACAGCCCTGAACCCGGCTGCCGGATTTTACTTTTGCGGATGGCCATCGGAGAAACTGCATAGCGACCCCCATCCGCCACCAGAATTGACATGGGCGGGCGACCGGGGGAATCAGACTAAAGTCGTAGATGGCGGGTTTTTATTGGAAGCTGCGCACATTATTGACTGTCCGGCGCATCAATCGTCCACAATGACTATGCTGCGAGGGGAACTGCAACGCTGGAAAACTCACCGGGATACTGGATAGCGATGCAATGAAAGCATTTCTGGCCACTTTGTGTATCGCCCTGCTGCTTCTGGCAGTGGTCGGCTACCTGTTTTACAGCAACAGGGAACACCAGCTGCGTATTCCCGAGGAACAGCTGCAACAGAGGCTGCAACAGCGCATGCCGCAGACACGGACCTACCTCAGGGTCTTTGATGTGACGCTGGATAATCCGCGTGTGCAACTGCGTGAGGAGAGTGGGCGCATCGGCGCCGGTATGGACATCCTGGTGGAACTGCGCAGTACGGGGAAAAGACGGGAATACCGCGGTAAGCTGGATGTCGCGGGGCTGGTACGCTACGACGCCAGTTCGGGCAGGTTCTATCTTTCGGAAGCGGAGATCGAGCAACTGGAACTCGGCAGCCTGGAAGGCAAGACACTGGAGCGGGTCCGCGCAGTTCTGCAACTAGCCCTGCAGGAATATTTTGCCCTGCAGCCCCTGTACGAACTGAAACCTGGCGATATCCGCCAGCGGGCTGCGCGCATGGTCCTGCGCCGGGTCGAGGTGCAGGGGGACGAACTGGTGATTACCCTCAGTCTCTAGCGGACTCGCTGCTGGCGGTGGCCTGGGGTTTGCTGAGCAACCATTTACAAGTAGTGCCCTGCACCAGCAGTGAAAACAGCACCACGCCGAACACCATGGCCTGAACTGTCCACCAATAAGGCAGTTCAACCGGCAGGGACAGCACAAGCGCGACGGCGACCACCCCACGCAATCCACCCCAGCCCATCACCAGCCGCCACTCCTTGGGAATTGGCGGACCGATAAAGCGCGCCACCGGCGCCAGCAGGAAAATGGTCAGCGCCCTCGCCCCCACAGCCGCGGCGATGGCAATAATCATGGCCAGCCAGCGCTCGGTAAACATTTCCCAGGTAATGACCAACCCCATGATCACAAAAATCAGTGCGCTGAACATGAGGTTGAGCCACTCCCAGGTGGGCTCCGCATGGATCAGGTAAGTCTCCCGCTGCTCCCGCAGGCAGGCGCGGGCAACGATGCCACAGGTCATCACGGCGAGGATGCCAGAGACGTGCACCACATGCTCTGCCAGATAAAAGCTGCCGAACGCAGCCAGTAACAGCACCACCAGGGACGCGCCGGCTGAGCGCAGGAACAGCACCGCAATGGCCGTGACCAGGCCACACAGCAACCCCACCGCCAGTCCACCGAAGAAAGTCGCAAGGAAATATACGGTTACCGCGCCCGCCCCTTCCAGCGCCTCGCCAGTACCGACACTGCCCTCCATCACGGTGTGCAGTGCCACCCCCAGTGTCAGGCTGTATAAAACGATCGCCGCAGCATCGTTGAAGAGACTTTCCCCCTCCACCAGCGTAATCAGGTCCTCGCCGGAATGCCCCGTGCGAAGTTTGTTGACCACCGAGACCGGGTCGGTTGCCGCAAGGATGACGCCGGTAAGAAAAGCAGCGATCCACGGAAACCCTTCCGCATGATCCATGCCGTAGTAGGTCAGAAGCCCGATCAGAACGGCTGAAAGCAGGACACCGACGGTAGAGAACAGCAGAACCGGACCCAGCCAGCGCTTCAATACCGCAGGCTCGATCTGCCAGGCAGCCTCAAAGATCAGCACCGGCAGGATGACGAAAAAGACCAGTGCCTGCATGTTGTGCGCGCGCAGGCCGGTATCAAAATCAATAGCGGGCAGCAGCATACCCGCGAGTACGCCGGCGATCAGGCAGCCGAGGGTATTGTCAGTGCGCAGGATGCGGGCGAGGGCCAGGCCAACTACGGCCGCAACCGCCATATACAGCCCCTGCCCCACCAGGGTGATGACATTATCGGCAGATTCCATTGCCATGCTTCCTTTTTACTTGGCCTGACTTTGCCTGACCAGTTCCAGCCCGACTTATTCTGGCCGGGCTTGCCGTTCCTTGTACCGGGTCAATCGACACCCCTGTCCGAGGCAATCACTGACTTGGGCTTCACTTCCGGCACCAGCTCCGGCAGCGGCGTTGCCAGGCCGCGCTCGTTGATCACTTCCACGTGATGGCGCCGAAGCTGCCGTGGCTCTCGCACGCCGCAGGAGTGTGCAATGGTGCCCACTTCATAGGACAGGTTGCGGGCATAATTGGCGACACGTTCCGCTTTGTTCACCGGATCCAAGCCCTGCTGCAGGTCCGGATTGTGGGTGGTGACGCCGGTGGGGCAGGTATTCTTGTTGCACTGCATGGCCTGAATGCAACCCAGTGCAAACATGAATCCGCGACCGCAATTGACGAAATCCGCGCCCATCGCCAGTGCCCAGGCCACCATCGAGGGCGTCAGCAACTTGCCGGAAGCGATGACCTTGATTCGCTCGCGCAGACCGTACTGGGCCAGCAGATCCACCACCAGCGGCAGGCTGCGGTTAATGGGCAGCCCCATGTAATCCATCAGGCTCTGGGGCGCGGCGCCACTTCCACCGTCGGCGCTGTCGATGGTGACGAAGTCCGGCGCATACTCGGGCCCCCGCAGCTGGATGCGCTCGCACATTTCATGCAACCAGTCACTGGACCCGATGACACACTTGAAACCGGTGGGCTTGCCGGTGACCGTGCGGATATGGTGGACCATGTCCAGCAGGCCATCGACCGTGTGGAATTCGGGATGGCCGTTGGGACTGATGGAATCCTCCCCCACCGGAATGCCCCGCACCCGGGCAATCTCCCGGGTCACCTTGATGCCTGGAAGAATCCCGCCCTTGCCGGGCTTTGCCCCCTGGGACAATTTCAGCTCGAACATCCTTACCTGGCGTTTCTCAGCCACCTGGCGCAGCTTCTCGTCGCTGAGGTTGCCCTGCGCATCACGCACGCCGTACTTGGCGGTCCCAATCTGGAAGACGATATCGCAGCCACCGCTGAGGTGGTGGTCGGAAAGCCCGCCCTCCCCGGTATTGAGCCAGATACCCGCCCTGGCAGCACCGTGCGAGAGGGCAGTCACCGCCGGCACCGACAGTGCGCCGAAGCTCATGCCGGAGATATTGACGATAGCACTGGTGGTATACGGGTGCTCGGCGTGGCCCTCGCCAACTGTGACCTCCCGTGGCGGGGCGGCGTCCTTTTTGAGCGTGGGAAACGGGTGGTTGAGGAAAAGCACGTCACCTGGCTGGTTCAGCGGGCGGGTGGAACCAAATGCCGAGGTAGAGTCCACGTTCTTGGCTGCGCGGTAGACCCAGCTGCGCTGGGCCCGGTTGAAGGGCAGCTCCTCCCGATCCAGGGCAAAAAAGTACTGGCGGAAAAACTCTCCCAGATGCTCAAACTTGTAGCGGAAGCGCCCCAGCACCGGAAAGTTGCGCCGGATGGCCTGCTTGGTCTGGCTGACATCCGACAGGTACATGTAGAGCACATAGAGCACCAGCACCACCAGTGCAAAGGCGAATATCAGCCCAAACACCTGCAGCACCTGAATTGCAAACCCGCGGATCGACGCCACCGCCTCCAAGTCCATACCGCCACTCCCTCGTCAGATCAGCCCCTATTGTATGTGTCGGGCAGCGGGCTTGCACCAATGGTGCCGGGGCGCCTAAACTGTACATTCATACAGCTATCGAATGAATTGACCTTGGCCAACGACCACCCCGACAACCCCCTTCAAAAGCACCGGGGCCGCGGCGCTGTCAGCAATCTGGCCGGACGGTTTGCCACCAACATCAGTACCTGCGAAAGCGATGGCTGGGAGCTGGAGGAAACACCGCAGCGGCGGCTGCGGACAGAAGCACTGCCGGAACGGGCCAAGAGCATTATCGCCAGCAACCGCTCGCCTGACATCCCCTTTGACCAATCCATCAACCCCTACCGGGGCTGCGAGCACGGGTGTATCTATTGCTACGCGCGACCAGCTCACGCCTACGTTGATTTATCCCCGGGTCTGGACTTCGAGACCCGGTTGTTTTTCAAACCCGACGGCCCGGCTTTGCTGGAACAGGCGCTGCGCAAGCCCGGCTACGACTGCAAACCGATTGCGCTCGGCTCCAATACCGATCCCTACCAGCCACTGGAGCGGCAAAAGCGGATTACCCGACAGCTGCTGGAAGTCATGCACCGTTTCCAGCAGCCGGTCACCATTGTCACCAAGAGCCAGCTGATTCTGGACGACCTGCCACTGCTGGCGGAAATGGCACGGGACAACCTCTGCCAGGTGGCCATCAGCGTCACCACCCTCGACAATGCCCTGAAGCGGCAGCTTGAGCCCCGCACGGCGGGTCCGGCAGCGCGACTGCATACCATAGAAGCCCTGAGCGACGCCGGCATTCCAGTGGCAGTGATGGCAGCCCCCATGATCCCGGCAATCAATGACAGTGAGCTGGAGGCCATCCTGGCGGCCGCCCGGGACGCCGGGGCAGACCAGGCCGCCTATATTCTCCTGCGCCTGCCTCACGAGGTCGCACCGCTCTTTCGCCAGTGGTTACAGGAACATTACCCGGACCGACTGTCACATGTAATGAGCCTGGTTCGACAGAGTCGCGGTGGGCGTGATTACGACAGCAATTTTGCCCAGCGACAGACCGGCACCGGAGTTTTCGCCCAGTTACTGCAACAGCGGTTTCGAATCGCCTGTCGCAAGCTGGACCTGAACAGGCGCCGCCAGTCACTGGATTGCAGCCGTTTTGCGCCGCCCCCGTGCGCGGGTGAACAGCAATCACTCTTTCAGTGACTTGTCCTCTCACCCCCCCCGCTCCTGCGAAAATTACCGCTTGCCCGCAACGGCGTCGGGCACGGTTTTCAAATGCGCCGTTATTCACGGACAATACGGCAACGGAGGAAATGCCCTTGAATAACTGGTTCATCTACCTGGTCCGCACGGCGCGAGGTGCGCTGTATACCGGTATCACCCGGGACGTGGAGCGACGTTTTGCGGAGCACAGCGCAGGCGGAGTGAAAGCCGCCAAGGCGTTGCGCGGTCGAGGCCCCCTGACCCTGGTATTCCAGCAAGGGTTGCCCGACAAGTCTTCCGCCCTGGTGGCGGAGGCGAGGATCAAAAAGTGGGGAAAAGCGAAAAAAGAGGCTCTGGTGCGTGGCGAGATAGAACTGCAGCAGGCGATGACTGAGACGGCTTAGGCGAGAAACAGGGATCCCGAAAAGTCAGTCGTTTTCCAGGCTCTCGTCATCCCGGCCGTCAACATCCCGGCGGGCATAGCTCCGGCAGATCTTGCGCAGTGTTTCCATCTGCTGGGAGAAGTTGCGGCAAGCCCGGCACATCGCCAGGTGCATACGCAGCCCCATACGCTCGGAGAGGCCGAGCTCCCGCTCCTGGGCCTCGGACACAAGCTGGGTGATTTCACGACAATTTCTCACGCTTCCTCCACGGCCTCGCCGGCCTGAAACCAGTTGTTCTCCAGACATTCCCGCAAGCGCATGCGCGCACGGTGCAGGGTGACATTGAGGTTGCTCACTGTGACATCGGCGGCTGCACAGATCTCCGGGGTTTCAAGCTCGATGAACTCCCGCATCATGAACAGTCGCGCCTGCTGACCGGGCAGCCGGTCGAGACAGGCCTCGAAAACCTGCCAGAAATGCCGGTCGTGGATCGCGGACTCCGGGTCCGCCCAGTGCGCCGGGCGTTCGTCCCGACGCCAGTGTCCGCGGTCATTGAACAATTCATCCAGATCCCGGTGTTCCTCATCAGTCCGCAGCAAACTCTGGACTTCCACCTGCCGACCGCGGGCCCGTAGCAGATCGGCGATTTTGTTTTTCAAAATGGCGAACATCCAGGTCTTCAGTGCCGCCCGGCCATTGAAGCTGCGCACACTCTTCAGCGCTCCCAGCAGCGCCTCCTGCACCGCATCTTCAGCCAGGCCCCGATCTCCCAGCTGCATGACGGCAAATCGCTGCATCTGTGTTCGCAGCCCCTCGAGGTAGACCGGGTCCTGCAGGTGGGCCACGGCATCCACCGCTGGCTCGCCACCTCTATCGCTCCGGCCGGGGGCCGCTTTACCGCCCGAGTACTCGCCCACTGATATTTCCTCCGGTTTTGGCCCCGTCATGGCCTCATGTCTCCCCCACCGGAGCGCCCGGCAGACAGCATCGCATTCCCATAACTGTACGGGTCGAGCACCTTCTGCCGACTCATACCGTTCTGTCGCTGCTCCGGGGGGATTTATTACAGTGTTGCACTGCCTTTGTTACGCCTCGCCTCTGACCCAGCCCTACCAGGGGATGGCACTGCCATCGTAGTTGAGAAATGAGCCACTCTTTTCCGGCGTTACATGGAGCAGTACCTCCTTCAGGCCGCTGACACTCTCCTCCGGGGATATCAACGCCCTGGGGCCGCCCATATCCGTCTGCACCCAGCCCGGATGCAGTGCGACCACGGTGATACCCCGCTCGGCCAGATCAACGGAGAGGCTTTTCACCACCTGGTTGACCGCCGTCTTCGAGGTCCGGTAGATGTAACCACCGCCGGAGCTGTTGTCGGCGATACTGCCTACTTTGCTGCTGATTACTGCGATCAGTTTGCGCTCGCTTGCCGCCACATTGGCACAGAAGGTTTCCGCGAGCATATAGGGGGCGATGGTATTGGCCTCCAACACCTTGCGCCATTCATCCCGGTCAACGCGTCCAAACAGGGTGCCCTTGGGGCCGTAGTAGCCCGCATTGCTGAGCAGTATGTCGATGGGTTGCCCCTGTAACCGCTCCGCCAGCTGAGCCATCTGCTGGTAGTCCGTCACATCCAGGGTGTAGACCTGCAGCTTGCGGTACTGCCGCTCCAGCGCTTTCAATTCCTCGGCGCGATCCAGATCCCGGCACGTGGCCACCACCTTCCAGTCATCTGCTGCAAACTGGCGGGTCAGCTCGAGGCCGAGGCCGCGATTGCACCCGGTTATCAGAATGGTTCCCGGCATGACAGCTCCTTCATGTTACTCTCGTGCCCTCAATCATACAGAACAACTGAATGTCGATGGTTTACTCTCTGAGCGATCTTGTCTGGATCTTTCTGCTGGCGCTGGGAGGCTGGTATCTCTGGAGCGGTATGGCCGCCAAGGAACTGGTGCGACGGGCGGCCGCCAAACACTGTGCGCAACTGGGCGTGCAGCTGCTGGATGACACCGTCGTGCTGGTGCGCACGCGCCTGCGCAGGGATAACCGCGGTCAGTTTCGCCTGCAGCGCAACTACGAGTTCGAGTTCGCCTCCACCGGCGAGCGCCGTTATAGCGGTATAGCAACCCTGCACGGCCAGCGCATTACGCAGATGCAGCTGTCCCCCCATCATCTGGCCTGAAGACCGCCCCATGGCCAATACCAACCCCTGCCCACGGGGTATCTACCGCCACTACAAGGGTCAGCTCTACGAAGTGCTCGAGGTAGCACGCCATTCGGAGAGCGGAGAGCAGCTGGTGGTTTATCGGGCTCTCTATGGCGATTACGGTGTCTGGGCACGACCGCTGTCGATGTTCACGGAGACAGTAGAGCATAACGGCGTCACAGAAGGCCGCTTCGTTCTGTTACAGGTATTTGACTAAATCGCTGACTCGCCAGTAAGGTTGCGTCACCATTTTCCACCCCCATCCGAACCAGCACACAGGGTCCCCCGGTGAAGAATAAAAAGATAATGATTTACGGCGCCTACGGTTATACGGGCGAACTGATTGCCCGGGAGGCCGTTGCCCGTGGTTACCATCCGATTCTGGCCGGGCGCAGCGCGGAAAAACTGCAGCCACTGTCAGAGGAACTGGGCATGCCCGCGATGGCGATGCCCCTGGATGCGAGCGAGACGCTGGAACGCACCCTGCGGGATATGGATGTGGTGATTCACTGTGCCGGGCCATTCTCCGCCACCGCCGAGCCGATGATGCGCGCCTGTATTGCCGCGGGCACCCATTACCAGGACATCACCGGTGAAATGCAGGTGTATCAGCGCGCGCACACGATGCACGAAGAGGCCAAGGCCGCCGGTATCGTTCTCTGCCCGGGCACCGGCTTTGACGTGATCCCGACCGATTGTCTGGCGGCGGCATTGCACCGGGCCATCCCCACCGCCACGCACCTCACCCTCGGCTTTGATTCTGACTCCGGCCTCAGCCCGGGCACCGCCAAGACCTCCATCGAGAGCCTCGGCGTCGGCGGTGCCGTGCGGCGCAATGGCTCCATCGAGATCATTGGCCACGGGGAACTGACCCGTACTATCGATTTCGGGCGCGGCGAGAAATTTGCCGTCGCGATCCCCTGGGGGGATGTGGCCACCGCCTATTACTCCACCAATATCCCCAACATCGAAGTCTACATTCCCATGAGCCCCCGCCGGGCAAAGAAACTGAAGCGCCTCAACGCTTTCCGCTGGTTGCTGAAACTATCCTGGGTCCAGAACTGGATGAAGGAAAAGGTCGACAAGTCCGTCAAGGGGCCCAGCGAGGACAAGCGCTCGGAACAGAAAACCTGGGTGTGGGGAGAAATCCGCAACGACCGCCGTGGCGAGCGCAAGATCGGGCGGGTGCAGACCGCCAATGGCTACGACGTGACCGTCCACGGCTCCCTGGCGGTGATGGAGTTCCTGCTGGATTATCAGGGCGAGGGCGGTTATTTCACCCCGTCAAAACTGTGCGGCTTCGAACTGGTCGAGCAGCTTCCCGGCTCCAGCCTGATCAAGATCGGCATCGACTGACATCCAGCCTGGTCCGGTGCCGGGGCGCTGATTGTTGTAATCCGGCCGGGCCTCCGCCCATCCCTTTCTGCAGGGCTCACGAACCCGGGCCAACTCATAACCCACAGTGCGACTGCCGCAGTGCGACTGCCGCAGTGCGACTCGCGCAGTGCGACTGCCGCAGTAAATACCGCCAGATTTCATGTTCCTGACATAAATCGGTCAAGTCAGCGCAATATTGCGTTCGTAACTTGGCGGCATGAAAAGCTTACCTGTCACTCTGAAAGCGTTCGATGTGTCACTGGTACTGCACATGGCACAGCGAGCCGCGCGCCCCGCCTCCCGGCAGCGCTACCTGTGGCTGTCCAGGTCTGCGGACGGTTGGCTGTACCTGATCTCGCCGCTTCTTCTGGCGCTCGTCAACACCGCTTCAGCGGCAGTGCAATTCTTTACGGTCTGCGGAACCGCCTTCGCCGTGGAGCGCTCCCTGTACTGGACAATCAAGAACACCACCCGGCGCCTGCGGCCGCCGCAGGCAATTCCCGGCCTGCGTTCAGTGGTTATCGCCAGTGATCGGTTCAGCCTGCCGTCCGGGCACACCTCCGGGGCCTTCCTGTTCGTCACCCTGCTCTCCCAATTACTGACCCCCCTCTGGCTGGTGGGCTATTTTTGGGCGGCTGGCGTGGGCGCTTCGAGAGTGGGACTGGGCGTGCATTTCCCTACCGACGTCTGTGCCGGTGCCGCCCTTGGCACCAGTGTCGGCCTGTTAATCAGCGGAGCAATGCTTTGAAAATTCTCTACGGTGTTCAGGGGACTGGCAACGGTCATATCTCCCGTGCGCGGGCCATGGCCAGAGCACTGCAAGCGCACCCGCAACTGGAAGTACAGTGGCTGTTTTCCGGCCGCAGCCCGGAAAAGCTGTTCAGCATGGAACCTTTCGGCGACTACTGGTGGCGCGAGGGTCTGACTTTCGTGCATCGCGGTGGCAGGATCGATCAGCTGGCTACGGCGCGCCAACTCAGCCCTCGCCGACTGCTTCGTGATGTGCGGGAGCTGCCGGTAAACGATTTCGACCTGGTCATCACGGATTTTGAGCCAGTAACGGCGTGGGCCGCCAAGCGCGTGGGCGTCGCCAGCCTCGGCCTCGGCCACCAGTACGCATTCAACTACGCCATTCCGGCACCGCGCTTCAACTGGATGGCCCGTGCCATCATGCGCGCATTCGCCCCGGCAAAGAGCAGCCTGGGAATGCACTGGTACCATTTCGGCCACCCGATTCTGCCCCCCATCGCCCGGCCCCACGCAACCGCCAGTGACGGCGAGCACATACTGGTGTACCTGCCCTTCGAACATCACGAGGTACTGGTCCGGGAGCTCGCCAAACTGCCCCATCACTTCATCGTGTACGGAGCCCCAATTGACCTGCCTACGGCGAACAATGTGGAGCTGAAGGCTCCCTCCATCGACGGCTTCCAACAGGATGTTGCCGATGCCCGAGCGGTAATCTGCAACAGCGGCTTCGAACTGATCGCTGAAACCCTGACACTGGGCAAGCCCATCCTGACCCGACCCCTGAGCGGCCAGTTTGAACAGGAGGCCAATGCCCGCGCCCTGAGCGAACTGCAACTGGCCAGGGTGGTAGCCAAGATCGATGCACAGTCCATCGGTGCCTGGCTGGACAAGCAGCCCGTCGGGGTGCGTATCGACTGGCCGGATGTGGCCGGCAGCATCGCCCAGTGGCTGGCTACAGGGCGTCAGCAGCCTGCCGACGAGCTGGCTGAGGGTCTCTGGGAGCAGGTGGTGCCCGGCCGCAGCGCCGACAACAGTGCGCCTGTCGAGACGGCCCTGGACTGATCTCCTACGGCGGGCCCCGCGCCCGCCTGTCTTTATCCGCCCTGCCGGCTGGCCTGAATCATCATTGCCCAGCTCTTCGCCCGCCCGTTACTGTCCTGTCATGATCCATCCCACCGGGCGTGGGGTAACAAACTGCACACTGGCGAACAAGGCAGAGCAAATTATGGATACGCCACTCCTCAATGAACGGGATATCGACTTCCTACTCTACGAACTCCTCGACACCGAATCACTGCTGCAGCGACCCCGTTACCGGGAGCACTCGCGGGAAATTTTCAATGCAACGTTGCAGTCGGCACGCACAGTCGCAGAGAAACACTTCGCCAACCACAACGCCAAGGGGGATGCCAATGAACCCCATTTCGATGGCGAGCGGGTTCACCTGATACCCGAGACCAAACAAGCCTGGGATGCGTTCGCCGAGGCAGGTTTCCTCGCCGCGCACTGTGACGAGGAGGAAGGCGGCCTGCAGTTGCCGGAGGTGATACTGCGCACCGCGCTGGCCTATGTCAGCGCCGCCAATGTGGCCTCCGCCGCTTACCCCTTCCTGACCATTGGTGCCGCCAACCTGATTCGCTCTTTCGCCAGCGATGACCTCAAGGCCCGCTTCCTGCCGCCGATGCTGGACGGGCGCTTTTCCGGCACCATGGCCCTGACAGAGCCGGACCAGGGCTCGGCACTGGGCGACCTGCGCACCACTGCCACGGCCGCGGGGGATGGCAGCTACCGCATTCGCGGGCAGAAGATGTATATCTCCGGTGGCGACCATTCGCTCACCGACAACATCGTGCACATGGTGCTGGCGCGCATCGAGGGCGCCCCCGCCGGCGTCAGGGGCATCTCCCTGTTCCTGGTGCCCAGAAATCTGGTCGACGACAAGGGCAACGTCGGTGAACGCAACGACGTGCAGCTGGCGGGCCTGCTGCACAAGATGGGCTACCGCAATACCACCTCCACGGTGCTGAGTTTCGGCGAGGGCGATGGCGCTGTGGGCTATCTGGTGGGCGAGCCGCACCGCGGTCTCGGCTATATGTTCCAGATGATGAACGAAGCGCGTATCGGCGTGGGGATGGGCGCGACGGTGCTCGGTTACCAGGGGTACAACCACGCCCTCGAGTATGCGCGATCCCGCCCCCAGGGACGCCTGCCCTCCAGTCGCGATGCCCGCTCCCCGCAGGTGCCGATTATTCGCCACGGGGATGTGCGCCGTATGCTGCTGGCACAGAAAGCCTATGTCGAAGGCGCCCTGGCCCTGTGCCTCTATGCCTCTTCCCTGCACGAAGACCAGCGGACGGCACCCGGTGCCGAAGGGCGCAGCAACGCGGCACAGCTGCTGGACCTGCTGACTCCAGTGATCAAGTCCTGGCCCTCCCGCTACGGTGTGGTCGCCAATGACATCGCCATCCAGGTATTGGGCGGCGCGGGATATATCCGGGAATACCCTCTGGAACAGCTCTATCGGGACAATCGCTTGAATCCCATCCACGAGGGCACTGAGGGAATTCAGGGGCTCGACCTGCTCGCCCGCAAAGTGCCGGCTGAGGGGCTGGCAGGATACCAACTGCTACAGGGCGCCATCCGCCAGACAGTCATGGAGGCCAGGGATTGCTCGTCACTGGCCGGCCAGGCCGGGGCGCTGGAAAAAACACTGCAGCAACTGGATGAAACCACGTTAAAGCTGATGGGCCAGTTACAGGCGGACCCCGATCGGGGACTCGCCAATGCCACTCTGTATCTGGACGCCTTTGGGCGCGTGGTGGTGGCCTGGATCTGGCTGCGCCAGGCGCTGGCGGCAGAACGCGGCCTTGCCGACGCTGACTCGGACACGGAGCGCCACTTCTATCGCGGCAAGCTGCAGGCGGCGCGCTATTTCAGCGAATGGGAGCTGCCCCAGGCCGGGCCCCAGCTGACGCTGCTGTCGGAAGGCAACAGTACCCCTTACGAGATGGAGGACGCCTGGTTCTGAAACCGGGCGTTCTCCACCAGCGCCCGGGATAGCGGAATGCGTGCGTCACTCAGACCGTGACAGAGATCTTTGCCCCGCCGAGGTCGGAAGCGCTGACCTCGATTTCACCCTCGTAGCTGGAGACGATATCCACCACCACGGCGAGCCCGATGCCCTGCCCGGGCTGTTGCTGATCTGCCCGCACGCCCCGGCGCGTTATGGACTGCCAGGCATCGGTATCGATACCCGGGCCATTATCGGCGACCTGCACATGCAGCCGCCGGCCATCTTCACCATTGGCGATATGGACGCGAATCCTGCCGTTGCCGTATTTGTGCGCGTTGTCCAGCAGGTTGCCGAGCAACTCCATCAGGTCGCCTTCATCGCCGTAAAACAGCGGCTCATTCTCGCACTGTACTTCCACCTCGACCGGACTCGCCCGGTACACTTTTTCCAGGGCGTCGAGAATTTTCTGCAGTATTGGCGCGACGGGGACGCCCCGCAGAATAGACTTGGGGGAACTGGTCACCGCCCGCTGCAGCTGATAGCTGATGATGCTGTCCATGCGCTGCACCTGTTCGATCAACGCTCTGTAAGCAGCGCGGTGATCACTGGTGAAGTTCAACCCTTTCAGCACCGCCAGAGGGGTTTTCAGGCTGTGTGCCAGGTCGGCGAGGGTGTGCCGGGTCTTCTCCCGCTGGCGCCGCTCGTTTTCGATCAACAGGTTGAGGTTGTCAGTGAGCGGCTTCAGCTCTCTGGGGAAGCGCCCCTCCAGGCGGTCACTGCCCCCCTGCTGCATTTCCTTCAATGACATCGCCACCTGGCGCAGCGGCGCCAGCCCCCAGCGCAAAACCAGCCACTGGCTCAGGATCAACAGCAGCGCGCCCAGCCCCAGCCAGCGCCACAGGGTTGCGCGAAACTGGGCCACCTGGGCCCGCAGCGGTTCCGCATCTTCCAGCACCACGAATGTAAACTGCAGCTCGTTGTCGAGTCCCCAGGCAATACCCTGGCGCAAACTCATATAGTCCCCGACCCCGGGAATGGCCACAGTGCCGAAGGCCTCGCGCCCCTGGGGCAGTGGATGTGTGGGTAACTGGGGCAGTGTCAGAGCTGATTCCGAACGCCAGATCACCCGGCCGCGGGCATCGGTCACCGCTCCAATGAGCCCCGAGTCCGGCTGGTTGAAACGCTGTTCCGGCAACACCGGCGGAAACCGCAGCGAATCACCATCAGGCTCCGCCACGACCAGGAGGGTATAGATATGCAATTGCAGCTCGCGCTGCTTCGCGGCATCAAGCGAAGTGCGAAACGCGTGCTCCAGCACACCGGAAATCAACAGCAGGAAAACCACCAGCACTGCGGTGGTCAACAGGGAGAGACGGCCCTTGAGGGAGTGCAACCAGCCGGAAAAATCCAAGACCCTGACCGCCGCTGATCAGGCCGGGGCGACGAAGCGATAGCCGCGTCCGCGCAGTGTCTCAATCGGCTTGATCCCGCCCGCCGCGTCAAATTTCTTGCGCAGGCGACCGATGAACACTTCGATCACGTTGCTGTCGCGGTCGCAGTCCTGTTCGTAGATATGCTCTGTCAGCACCGTTTTGGATACCACTTCGTCCGGGTGCAGCATCAGGTATTCCAGCACCTTGTATTCGAAGGATGTGAGGTCCAGCTCAGCTTCACCGACGGTCACGCGGTGGGAACTGGTATCCAGGGAAATCGGGCCCGCCTTCACCACTGGCGAGGAAAAGCCAGCGGAGCGACGCACCAGGGCGTTGAGGCGAGCAATGAGCTCTTCGGTGTGAAAAGGTTTTACCAGATAGTCGTCACCACCAGCTTCCAGCCCGCTGACACGCTCCTGCCAGTGGCCCCGGGCAGTCAGGATCAGGATCGGAAAATGCTTTTCCTCTCCCCGCAAGGTTTTGATCACCTGGATCCCATCGATTTTTGGCAGGCCCAGGTCCATGACCGCCACATCGTAGGAAAACTCTCGGCCTAAATAGAGGGCCTCTTCCCCATCCGGTGCCTCGTCCACCGTATAGCCGGCCTCACGCAGCGATGCCGCCACCTGATGCCGTAACAGTTCCTCGTCTTCAACCAACAGTGCGCGCATGCTTCCCCCCGGCGATCGGTCGTTAGCGAACGATACGTCCGCTCCGCTTATCCACGTAGACCACATATACCTGGCTTTTCTCCGAGAGCCCTTTGACCCGGTACATGGGGCGTCCGTTTTTTTCCACTTCTGAAACCGCGAGAATCTTGCCGCCGAAACGGCGCTTCACGATCGCCGCGGCCTCATCCCGGGAAACCTGCCCTCTCTGCGCCGGTTTCCACCGTTGCAGTGCCGCCGGTCGCACCGTATCCACCGCCGGCTGCCAGACAGTCGCCTGCGCCGGCAGTGCGCCGGAACCAGCGGCACACACCAATGCGAAGGCCATTGCGGCAACGGTGTGTATGGGCTTGCGATTCAATTTCACAATCTTGCTCCCAGGGGGCACTCTGTAATCCGTGGTCAAGACAACTTTCTCGTTTACCGGCCTCGTTTCCAGGCCTCGTTTCCGGGCTACCAGGCCGGCGTGACGTCGACCCTGACCCGGATTCTATCCCCCGGGTGCTGGTCAGTGCGAGTCAGATAATGTCGCCCATTATAGCGATAGCGAACATCGTATCCGACCAGCTCCCGTTCCATGATAAATTCGTCCACCACCTGGCAGCGTCGCTCGGTGCCATACCTGGTCCTGCCGGCACGACTGACTTCGTGGCCAATGGCAGCCCCTACGGCAGCACCTGCCAGGGTTCGCCCATTGCGCCCCCTGCGGTGGTGACCCACCTCACGACCGATCGCTGCGCCGATCAGGCCACCGATCACGGTGCCGGCGGCAGAACCCGGCCCGGGATAGGCAACGGTCTCCTCCCAGCATTCCGTCCGCGGCCGGCGTACCTGAATATCCCGGTAGATGGGCGTCACGTCGGTGACCCGGGCAAAGTCGTATCCGTCGCCGCCGTAGCCGCCATAGCCGCTGCCGCCCGCCTGGGCTCCGGCGCTGGCGAGCGCCGCCAGCAGCGCGGCCACGGCCAATTTACGGTGCAGTTGCATCAGGTGATCTCCCTATGGCTCTCGATATGAGTCTTGATGGGAGCACTTTAGGGGGGAGTCACTGAATCGAAGCTGAACTGTCGCCCTACTGCTGTTCGCGACGTAATCGCTGGCGCAGGTTGCGCCGTTGTTCCGGGGTCAATTGACGCCAGCGATCACGCAGGGCCTCCCGGCGCTCAGGCGGCAATTCGCGGAAGCGCTTGCGCGCCTCGCGAATTTTCTGCTGCTGTTCCGGGGGCAGGGCCTGAAAGCGGCGGTAGGCTTTGCGCAGGCGGGCCCGCCGCTCCGGTGGCATTTGGCGCCATTTACGGAACGCATTCCGGGCCTGCTGGCGCTGCTCCGGCGACATCTCACTCCAGCGGCGGGCACCTTTGACAAGACGCTCACGCTGTTCAACAGGTAGGTTCTCCCAGCGCCCCTCGAAGTGCTGGAGCAAGCGCCGCTCCTCTTCACCCAGTTCTTGCCAGTCTGCAGCCATTGCCGGCAGGCCTGCCAGACAGAGCGTGAGAGCCAGCACACAGCGGATAAATCTTCTGTATTCAGTCATGGCTACTTCTCCACTCCGTCAGTTCATGCTCTGCGGAAATGCCGGTTTTGCGGTCATTGCCAGGCTGCGATTCAAGTAGCGGTTTCTCCCGCGTGCCAGGCGCACCCTCAGATTCCCGATCACCACGTTCGAATTCCTCCGGAGAAACAAACTCGCCCTCTTCATTCACCCACTCTTCCAGAAACAGCAGAAATTCGGCATCCAGAGGCTTTGCAGCGGGTTCCGCCGCGATCGCTGCGGGACAACCAAACAATAGCGATATTGCAGTCAGCCGGTACCAGTCAGGAGTGGTCATCAAGCCCTTCCTCAGCGAGCCATTGGTAAAAATCTGCCTCCTCGAGAAGATCGATATCGAACTCTTCTGCAGACATAAAGGGGAAGCCGTCGGCAAACAGCACTTCACTATCCCCTTCGAGCGCCGGTGCCGGCTTCAGCACCAGAAATATTGCCAGCAACAGACTTGCAGCCACGGCAGCACCCGCCGGCAGCCAGATCGGCAGGACGGGCTGCCGAGCTTCCAATGCGGCAGCACGGGCACGCCCCAGGCGGGACAGGATTGCGCCATCGATTTCCTCGTCCCGACGGGCCATGGCCCTGCCAGCCAGCGCGGCCAGCTCCCGCTCTGATGGCTCGCGGTGATGACGCTTGTCGGCTTCATTCATTGTTCATTCTCCAGCTGGTTGCGAAGCGCTCTCAGTGCGCGAGAAAGATGAGTCTTCACACTGCCCTCACTACATTTCATGATGCGTGCGGTCTCCGCCACGGAAAAGCCCTCCACACTGCGCAGCAGAAAAGCCTGCTGCTGGCGGAACGGCAACTGCTCCAGTGCCCGCTCGATGGTGACCAACCTACGCTCCGATGCCCAGGCCTCCTCCGGTCGCTCCCCGTTCAGATCGGGCAGGTCACCGGGATCGGCAATCTCGTCATCTGCCGAGGCGAAACGCTCGTTGAATAGCTGCCAGCGGGAAACACGGTTGTGGCGGCGGTGCCAGTCGGTGATGCGATTTTGCAGAATTGAAAAAAACAGCGGCCGCCATTCAGAGCGATCACGTTTTCCGTAATGCCGGACCAGCGCCAGCATGGCATCCTGCACGATATCGAGGGCGTCATCGGGGCAGCCCACGGCCATCCTCGCCATGTTGAACGCGCGCCGCTGGACAGAGGCCAGAAACTGATTCACCGCCGCCCGGCTCGCTGCGGAAAGCGTGAAATGCGATGCGCTGGCTCTGTCGTGACAACCGATACCTGACTGATCACCATCTGCCCCCTCAAAAATGACACCGGGCCACCCGTTGTCCGAGCAACCCGGCCATGGCATCCCGTGAGATGCACAGTGCAGGACCATACCCGGCCCAGTTTCTGTTTATTTTTTACTATCAGCTACCAACACGCCCGGCACGACGACCCAACCTGCCATCGACACGCTTGCCCTTCCGGTCAAGTCGACGATCCGCTCTGGCGCCCTTGCGGTCGAGCTTTCGATCGATTTTTGCCCCTTTTCGATCCAGCTTTCGATCGATGCGGTCGCCCTTGCGATCCAGGAAGCCGGCGGCCTTGTCCCGCCCGGCCTCAGCCGCGCGGTCAGAAGCGCGATCAAGCTGGTTGTCGACACGGTCACCCTTGCGATCGAGGCGATTCTCCACCCGGTCCCCCTTGCGGTCCAATCGGTTTTCCACCCGGTCCCCCTTGAGGTCCAATCGGTTTTCAACCCGATCACCACGGCGGTCCAGCTGCTCCGCAGCATCCTGTTGGGCGTCGTCCGCCGTTGCCGGGACCGCCAGCAGCATCGCTGAGAGAAGAATCATACCCTGCTTCCAGTTTTTCATTATCACTTTCCTTTTCCGGTGGGCGTTAGGGCCCGTTTTCTGTAATGACACGAGTAGATAACGCGCAACCGCATAATCGGTTGACAGGATTGGTCAAAAAAAATTGGAAAGCGGCGAAAGGGGCAGCAGAGAGGCAACAAATAGGTTGCGGAGATGGACGAGGGGCACCAAATCAGGGGGCATCGCTGGGGGTAGCGAGCCAGGCCTGCACTTCAGCCGCGAGCCGGTCTGGTCGCTCCAGTGGCAGCATATGACCCGCTTCAGGAATTTCCCGCACACGCAGGTCCGCCCTCTGGCGCTGCAGTGCCTCTATCCAGGAACGGGTCACCAGCGCATCGTACTCCCCGAAGCAGAGGGTCACTGGCAGCGATAGCACGGCGATGGCATCGGCCAAATCCTCGCGCTCAGAGGTGCTCCCCAGCTGCGAGAGCAGCGCCGCCTCACCCAGACTGGCGTCCATGGCGCGCATGGTCTCTGCAATATCGGCGCGACCGCGGCTGGCCGGCCCGAGCATGGCGGCGATCTTGCGATCGCTGATACCACTGTAGCCGTGGCTTTTTACCCAATGGAGTAACTGGCGGCGCTGTTTCAGTTCATCTTCCGGCAGAGCACAGGGGGTATTGGAACAGATGAACAATCGGCGGATCCGATCGGGATGGGTGGTGGCAAGGGCTGCTGCAAGGTAGCCGCCGAGGGAAAAACCAAACAGGTCCACCGGCTGCTCCGGCAACCGCGCTGCCAGCCCCGTCACTAGCGCTGCTACGGTGTCACCGGCGGGAATCGCCAAGTGTTGTGTTGTGACATCGGGGAGCTGCCGGAGAAGCCCCTGCCACAGTCGCTCGTCACACATGGTGCCGGGGATCATATAGAGTAGGGCTGCCATCGTCTCTCTCCCGCGTTTACGATACGCGCTCCCTGCCTGAAAAAATCCGACCCCGGTCGCGGAAGCCGGCTCTAGCTGGAGCGGGCCAGGTTATCGGAAGCCGGGACCGATGCTCCCAGCCAGCGCTGGGTAAGGGTCCCCGCGGTCATTGCTCCGTTTACGTTCAGTGCAGTGCGCGCCATATCAATCAGGGGCTCAACGGAAATCAGCAACGCGGCAATGGTCACCGGCAGCCCCATGGTGGGCAGCACTACCAGGGCGGCAAAGGTCGCGCCACCACCCACACCGGCGATTCCAAAGGAGCTGATCACGACAACGGCCACCAGGGTCAGCAGCCACAACGGATCCATCACATCGATCCCAAGGGGCACCGCCACCATCACCGCAAGCATGGCCGGATAAATCCCCGCACAGCCGTTCTGCCCGATAGTCGCACCGAAAGACGCCGAGAAATTGGCAATAGCGGGACTGTTGCCCAGCTTGTCGATCTGGGTCTCAACATTCAGAGGAATCGTAGCCGCGCTGGAGCGGGAACTGAATGCAAATACCAGCACCGGCCATACGCGGGCAAAGTAGTGCAACGGACTGATGCCATTGACCAGCAGGAGCGCCCCGTGAACCACAAACATGAGGGCGATGGCCACAAATGAGGCCAGCACAAAACTGAACAGGTTAATGATATCCGCCCAGCTGGACTCGGCGATCAGAGCTGCCACCAGTGCCATGACACCGTAGGGAGTGAACGCCATCACCAGTCTTACCAGCTTCATGATCCACACCTGGGCCAGGCCGACGAAGTGCTCGATGGCTTTGCCCTGCTCCGGGTTTTCCCGGCGCACCGCCAGCGCTGCCACCCCCAGCAGCACGGCAAAAATCACTACCGCAATCACTGAGGTATCCCTGGCGCCGGTCAGGTCGAGAAAAATATTCTCCGGGATAAAGTTCAGCAGGATCTCGGGTAGGCCGAGGCCCTCGACACGCCCCATGCGCTCGCTCAAGAGCTCTGCGCGGGCCGCCTCGCGGGAGCCCTCCACCAGTCCAGCCGCTGACAGGTTGAACAGCTCCGCCATCACCACGCCCAGCAGGGCTGCAATTGCGGTGGTGCCTAGCAGCACCGCCAGCACGGACAAACTGATCTTGCCCAGTGACTCCGTGCGGTGCATCTTGACCACCGCACCGAGGATGGACACGAGCACCAGGGGCATCACCAGCAGGTAGAGCAGTTTGACGTAACCCTCTCCCACCAGCTCAATCCAGGGCAACAGCTCCTCCGGCCGCACCCCCCAATCTCGCGAGAGCTGCACCAGCGCACCGAATAAAACACCCAGCAACAGGCCGGCGAAAACTGCAGGAGCCAGGCTTTGCCGGCTGCGGTGCCATCGATAGAGCGGCCATAGTGCCCCGAAGAAAGCAGTCAGCAGGAGCAATGAGCTGATATGCATAGAGTTCCAATCCGCCGGTGAATCCACGAGGGTGTCAGACTTATTTTGGCGGGCATGCTAACAGTGACGGGGAGAACCCCTTAATACACATTGGTTATAGCTTTATGCGGCCAGTCGCTCAGTGCGATGCGGGCTTGAGGTCCAGTGCGGATGCCAGTGTGTCGGCAGTTTGCGGCCCGACGAGAGTCGCACGCCAGCGATTGTCCGGCCCGATCACGAAAGTGCTGGGCAGCACTTGCGGTCGCGGGCGCTGCCAGCGGCTGGCCGGATCGTCGACGAGCACCGGGAACTCGATACCGAGTCTCTCGGCCTGCTCGGCGATTTCCTCTGCCGGAAGCGGATCGTAATTGACCCCCAGCACGAGGACATTGTCATGCTCGGCAGCGAAGGCATTGAGCTCGGGTATCTCTTCCCGACAGGGCTTGCACCACTCAGCCCAGTAATTGACCAGCAGGATTTTCCCGGAAGTTTCCACTGCTTCACCGCTGATAGTGTGAAATGCCGGTGCGGCATTGCGCTCACAACCGCTTATTGCGACGGCTAACAACAGACAGGCTGCCCACCGAATCCGGATCAGACTTCGATTTCCCACTGCTTCCTCCACGTTTACTACCGGTCTTTTTTGTCTTGGTCTCATTCGTTTTCTTTCCAGGGCCAGGCTCCGGAGGCGTGCCGGGTGAATCGTCACCATCTTGCTCCCAGGCATCGCGAAAAACGTCGCCCAGGCTCACAGAGAGTTTTTCGTCGGCATAGTCCTGGGACTCGGTAAACCGCGCCTCAACCACGTCGTACCAGGGCTGACCGTGAAAATCCCGGTGGCTGCGGCCGGAGATCGGGCTCGGATGCAGCCAGTTCGCCAGATCCATAAGTTCTATCGAGTCCAGGTCCCGAAGCAGGACATAGTCATTGCGCTCGGTTTGGGTAATGACTTTCTTGTCCTGCAGCACCTTGCGAATACGCCGCCACTGCGAGGGCTTCACCCCTGCCCGCGAAACGTCGGAATCCCGCAGCGGCTGTCCGCGCTGGTAGCGCTTGAATGTTTCCCACAGCAACACGAGGGAAGCCATCACATCGGAATACTGCCGCCCCTGGCTTGCCGCGTGATAGACCGACAGGGTCCGCACCAGCACACATCCCGCCAGGACGATCATCCAAATCAGGTAAATCCAGATCAGGAACAGTGGTACGAAGGCAAAGGCGCCGTAGATCGCCTGCACAGAGCTGCGGGCCACCATAATGCCGAACAGGTTCTTCGCCAGCTCGAAGGCGAAAGCGGTGATGACACCACCGGCAATCCCGTGTTTGAGCGGCACCCGGCAATTGGGAACCGCGATAAACAGCAAAGTGAAGGCGACGGCGTTAAAGGCCAGGGGCAATACTCCCAGGACAATGGGCATCAGCCCGAGGCTGTCATTCTCAGACAGGAACACCCGCTGCGAGAACAGGTAGGTGGTTGCTGCCAGTCCGGCGCCCAACAGGATCGGACCCAGGCTGAGCACGGCCCAGTACAGCAGAAAACTCGATACGCCACTGCGCCCACGGGGGATATCCCAGATTGCATTGAACGTATCTTCAATATTTCGCAGCATCAGGCCCGCGGTCACCAGCAGGATCGCGATACCGGGCCCGGTGAGGCGCTGGGCCTGGTCAGAAAAGTTGCTGATGTACTCCTGCACCTCACGCCCGCTCTCCGGCACAAAGTGGGAGAAGATCTGCTGCTGAAGCTTGTCCTCCAGTCCGGCAAAGTCCGGGAACAGGGACAGCATTGCGTAGCTGACCGTCACCAGCGGGACGATCGCGAACAGTGTCATATAGGTGAGGGCGGCGGCACTCTGCCGGCAGTTCTTTTCACCGTAGAGCGACCACAGCGACAGGAGAAAGCGTCGCCAGCGTTGCACCGTTTCCGTCATGGTGTTTTCCGTTTTTTTGCCCTGTCCAGGGCCGCCGGAGTGCGGTGCGGTACCTCAGCCCGAAACCCTGGCCGGCCATTTAATCCCTGTTCTCGTCACCGGTGCCCATCGGTCGCCAACGTCATCGGCTGGCGTTGGCCTGCAGGGCCGGTTGCATCACTGCGGGCTCGATGCTGAAGAGCTTAGAACTCGCCGCGGCTATTCGGTTAGAATACGGCAAACCTTAACAGGATACCGTTGCTATGTGGACGATTTACCACAATCCGCGCTGTTCAAAATCCCGCCAGACTCTTCAGTTGCTGCAGGATAATGGCGTTGAACCGGAAGTGGTTCTTTACCTGGAAACCCCACCGGACGCCGGCACCCTGTCCGATCTGCTGAAAAAGCTGGGGATCGGCGCCCGCGATCTGCTGCGCACCGGCGAAACCGCCTACAAAGAACTAAAGCTCAAGAACATGGAGCTGACGGACGCGCAACTGATCGAGGCCATGGTCGCCAACCCGAAATTGATCCAGCGCCCGATCGTCGTTCACGACGACAGAGCCGTTCTGGGCCGCCCCCCTGAAAATGCGCTGGAGTTGCTCTGATGGCCGACAGCGCCGCGGGAGGCGAAGCCTACGTTCTCGTCCTCTATTACAGCCGCACCGGTTCCACCGCCCGGATGGCAGCCGAGATCGCCAGGGGCGTGGAGTCATCCGGTATCGCCGCCAGGCTGCGCACCGTTCCGCCGGTCTCCCCGGATACTGAGGCCAGCCAGCCTCCGGTTCCCGATGAAGGGGCTCCGTACTGTACCAATGAGGAATTGCGGCACTGCGCCGGCCTGCTGCTGGGCAGCCCGACCCGGTTTGGCAACATGGCCGCCCCGCTGCGGCACTTTCTCGACCAGACCGGAGATATGTGGCTCGACGGCAGCCTGGCCGGCAAGCCCGCTGGAGTTTTCACATCCACTGGCAGCTTGCACGGTGGCCAGGAAACCACCCTGTTGTCGATGATGTTGCCGCTTCTCCACCAGGGTATGGTGATCGCCGGCATCCCCTACTCCGAAGCCGAATTGATGCACACCCGGACCGGCGGTACGCCCTATGGCGCCTCCCACTGGTCAGGCGCCGGCGGAGCCGAGCTGAGTGAAGAGGAACGCAGCCTGTGCCGTGCGCTGGGCAAGCGGATTGGACACCTGGCCCAACGACTGGAGGATGGACAGTGAGCGAAGAACTGCAACGCAAGGTGGCCATCGGCTGGCGACTCAACTGGATTTGTTATGTGGGCATGATGCTGCTGTTCGCAGCCTGGAACCTGTTCCTGCCGGGTGGCTCCATCAAGCTCTGGATTCTGCAAACCGTGCCGCTGCTGTTGGTGTTGCCGGGCTTATTGAAAGGGCGCTCACGCAGTTTGCTGTGGCTTTGCTTTATCCTGCTGATGTACATCTGCGCCGCGGTTGTCGACGTAATGATGCCTGGACGCGGCTGGCAGCATGGCGTCCTGCTGGTTCTGAGCCTTACTCTATTCCTTTCGGCCATGATGACCAGCCGCTGGCAGGCGGCACAACAATAAACAGGACACCTGCGACCCTTTGGACAGCGGCATTAGTGTTACTCACTATCCCTGTCGCGGCTTTTCGCCATAGAGGTTAGTGCAAGGTGCCGAATTTGCAGCAACGCGCCACTGGTCCGGGACCACATGCGCTAAGGAGTGATGAGGTTTGACTGAGACAACCCATAGAAAGGGATTTATCCGCCGCTTCTTCGGGGCAATTGGCGGGGCCATCACCTGGTTACGGCGGGTATTCACCAACCTGCTGTTCCTCTTGCTACTGCTGTTTATTTTCGCTGCAATTTTCGGCAAAGAAGAGCGCCTGACTGTGCCCCAGGGCGCGGCCCTGAAACTGGCCCCGACCGGTTTCCTTGTGGACGAGCGCTCCCCACCCCGCGGACTGCCGGCCTTCCTGGGTGGCCCGCCCGGCCCGGTTGAAACCCGGGTCAAGGACCTGGTGGACGCGATTGATTTCGCCGCAAAAGACAAGCGCATTTCCTCTATTGTGCTGGAGCTGGACTACCTGATGGGTGGCGGCATCAGCAAGCTGGAGGAAGTCGGCGCTGCCCTGCAGCGCTTCAAGTCTGCTGACAAGCCGGTCTACGCAGTGGGGGACAACTTCACCCAGGCCCAGTATTTCCTCGCAAGTCACGCCGACGAGGTCTACCTGAACCCGATGGGCTCCGTGCTGCTGACCGGCTTCGGTGCCTACCGCAATTACTTCAAGAGTGCCCTCGACAAACTCAAGGTCAACTTCCACGTTTTCCGGGTCGGTGACTACAAGGACTTCATCGAGCCCTACACCCGCGACGATATGTCCCCCGCCTCCCGCGAAAACAACCAGCGCTGGCTGCACGAGCTCTGGAGCGAGTACACCGAACAGGTAACAGGGTTGCGCAACCTGCCGCCCCAGGCTATCGATATTTTCATCGAAGAGTTGCCGCAAAACCTGCGCGACCACAATGGCAGCTGGGCCGATGCTGCGCTCGCCAACCAGCTTGTGGATCACTTGGCCAGCCGCCGGGTAGCCGTCAAGGCACTGCAGGAGAAAATCGGGGTCGGCGACGACGACCAGACCTACAAAGCCATCGATGCCCTGCCCTACCTGCGCAACCAGCGCCTGACGCACCTGGCCCCCACGCCAGGCAGCCGCAAAGTCGCCCTGATCTCCGCGTCCGGGACCATTGTCGATGGCGAAGCCCCGGCGGGCCAGATCGGCAGCGTCAGCCTGGGCAAACTGATCGCCCAGGCGCGGGAGAAAGAAGTCGCGGCCCTGGTGTTACGGGTCGACAGCGGTGGCGGCTCGGCATTTGCGTCAGAGGCGATCCGGCAGGAACTGCTGGCCACAAGGGAAGCCAATATTCCCGTCGTGGTCTCCATGGGCAGCGTGGCGGCTTCCGGCGGCTACTGGATCGCCACCGGCGGCGACCAGATCTGGGCGACGCCTTCCACCATCACCGGTTCGATCGGCGTTTTCGGCGCTTTCCCCACTTTCGAGGAGTCCCTGGAGTCCATCGGCATATATAACGACGGCATTGGCACCTCGGAACTGGCGGGCACCATGCGGCTCGATCGGGCACTGCCCGAACCGGCGGCCGAGGTCCTGCAGCTCGGTGTGGAGAACACCTACGACCGCTTCCTGCGTATCGTCGCCGAGGCCCGGGGCAGCACCCCCGACGAGGTGCACAAGATTGCCCAGGGCCAGGTCTGGACCGGACGCACCGCCCAGCAGCTGGGCCTGGTGGACGAGCTCGGCAACCTGAATGATGCCATCGCCGGCGCTGCCAAGCTGGCGGAACTGGAGGAATACGAGCTGGTCGAGATCAAGCGCGAACTGACTCCCGGTGAACGCTTCATGCGCGCGCTCTCGGACAATATCGGCGCCAGCGTCAGCGCCGAAATCCAGTCCAACCTGCCGCTGGGCGCCTGGCTCAGCAGTCTCCAGCCAGCGCTGGAACCCCTGGCCGAACTGCAGAGTTACCGGGACCCCCGCGCCATCTACGCCCGCTGCCTGCCCTGTCAGGCGCCCTGACTGGCCAGGTGGGCCAGGGCATCACCGGGCTCACCTGGATACACGCCGCACATCTTAAGTGATCCCCCTCGCAACTTCTCAATCGAGAAGCTGTCACTATTGGCCAGGTTGTTAAACTGTGCGCCTCGCCTCCGACCGGCAGATGCCGACCGAGATCGCCAGACCGAACCAGAAGAATCGAGGAAGTCATGAAGATAGTTACCAGACTGGCTGCTGCGCTGCTGTCCTGCGTGCTGGCTGTTGCGGCAGTGGCCGAGCCACCCGAGGGGCGTGGCTGGAAGAAACACAAGCACAAGCACAAACACCACAAGCACGAGCGTCGCGTCGCCGAGGAAGAGTTCTGGGATGGCAACTGCAAAGTAGAGCGCGAGTGGTACAGCGACGGAAGCTACGAGGAGGAACGCGAATGTCGCCCAGTCCGTTACCATCGCCAGCCAGCCGTCGTCGTGCTGCCGCCCTGGTTTGACGATCGCGCCCCCGAGCCCGAATATCGCCCGGAGTGGCGGCCCGCCCCGCGTCCCACGACCACACGCTGTAACAGCCAGAAGGTGGGCAGCGTACTCGGAGGACTGATCGGCGGCGTGCTGGGCCACCAGATCGGTGACGGTCGTGGAAACACCGCCGCTACCATCGGTGGTGCTATCGCCGGAGTCCTGATCGGTGGCGAGGTAGGTCGACGCATGGATGCCCGCAACCAGGCTTGTGTGGCTCAGGCGCTGGAATTCGCTCCTGAGGGACAGCGGATTACCTGGGGTGACCAGGGGCAGCAGCAATACGCGGTAACCCCGGGCCCGGTGCGCCAGCAGGGTGATCAATACTGTCGTTCGTATACCGCTGAGGTTTTCAGTGGTGGCAATCCGCAGTCGACCCGGGGCACCGCCTGCCGTCAGCCGGATGGCACCTGGATACAGTCGCTCTGATAAGCGTTCCAATGGCAGGCCGGCCCGTGGAAGGGCCGGTCTGCTTCACAGCAACCATGGAGCCGGGCAGTCAGAGACTGTAACTCCAGCCCACTTCCAGTACTTCATCCTCGATGCCGAACGGCAACCTGCCGGATGAGTAACCTACGAATGCATAACCCCGATCGTCTGCACTGGGCATGCGCAGGGAAAACTGCAGTAACCGGCTACGATGCAGATTTGCACCCTCAATCACCGCATCCGCATCCAGCTCCCTGAAATACCGGTAATCGTAGGCAAGCAGGACCGGTTTGCCATCGAACAACGCCACCGGCGTGCTGAGGGAAATCTCCCCCTCCGCCCGGTAGTAGCGATCCAGTCCACCCAGTAGCTGCTCCCGCTGCGCATCCTGCTGGGGATCCACTTCACCGAGCGCAAGGGAGACAATTGGCCGCAACGCGCTACCCAGCTCGTGGTCCGCGGGATAACCACTCGCCGCACGCAGCAATCCCGGTACAAAGTCCAGCAGGGCGTAGAACTGCGCAAAAGTGGCATTGTCATGGGCGGCGGGCATCTCCAGCGCAGTGGTCAACGCCAGCACCGTCTGCCCATCGTCAAAGTCCTGGTCGGTCTCGTGACTGGCCGAGCCGCCAAAACTCCAGCGCCCCCAGGGGCAACTATTCACCGGCCCCGGACCGTCAGGCAGGGTTCCCGGCTCGATCACCACCGGTGCATCGTCGTTATCCGCACCGGTATCCATACCAACCTGGTAGCACTGCTGTACTGAGGCAAACTCACGGCTGAAGTCGAAGCTCAGCATATCCTGGGAGCGCACCGCATCATCAAAAGAATAAACACCCTGGGCAGAGAACTGCACCGGCCCCAGCTCGATGCGATCAATTTCGAAGTCTACCCCCAGCGCAGTGCGCCCCGCCTCTTCACTGGTCAGGGTCACCAACTCAAACGACTTGTGACCGGCAGCATCGGCGGTGTCGGCCAACCCATGTGCGGAGCCCAGTGCGGCCAGTATGGCGAAGCCGTAGCGCGCGGAGTTCTTGAACGAAATCATGCTTCCACCCCGGTTAGCTCATCGGCGAAAACCAGTTCCTCGTCCAGTAAACGGGCCAGGTCATCCAGGGTTTTACCCTCCGGCTGCAGAAAGAGTCGATAGAGCTTCTCCTGCAGGCCTTTCAAACGTTCCTGCCGGTTGCCGTCGTCTGACTGACGCTCAAAACCGGGACGGTAAAAATGAAATACATAGGCCACGAACTGCTCAGCCAAACCGGCCGCCCGCAATTCCCGGTGCAGTGCCGAGGCATGGGGGTTGTAATAGTGCAGCATGGCCAGGGATAGTGCTCCAGCCCCGGCAAAGGGATGCAATTCGGGATGCAACTGCCCCACTTCGTGGTGCGCAAGAATCCCCCAGCACGCACCGGCAGCCATATTGGCCTTACTCCAACTCATTGAATTCCTCCCTGAACTATTTGATTACACATCTACTGTCAGCTGGGTGGTGACCCACCTGACGCGAATAACCTCTGCGAGCGTGAATATAAGGCAACCACTGGTCGCGCAAAAGTGCCCGCTCTGGAGAATGCCCGTCACAGAACAGCGAACCGGGAAAATGGCGCCATGTTCAACGTTACCCAGACAAGTTCGAACCAGCGCCCCACTTCGGGGCAGCCAGGTTTTTAAAATGGAATTGCCTCACCAAGCCGGTGCACTCACCATCAAGTCCAGAGGGCTGATGCACGGCGAATGTCACTGACGGAACTGATTCGTGGCAGGACACGACATCAAAGGACTATTTCCAGGCGCTGAGCCGTTCTGGCACTAAATTTGGATTACTGTATTTGACGCACAGCGACAGGGCAGTGATGACAGCAACACTCCGAGACAAGCAACAGGGTGATGGATTGAAGCAAAAGGCCAATGACGCCTGGATGATCGTGAGTGATCTTGACGGAACCCTGCTCGATCACTTCGACTATTCCCATGATCCGGTGGACACTCTGCTTGCGGCATTGGAGACCGCTGACATCCCCGTGGTGCTGAACAGCAGCAAAACCAGCAGCGAAATGCTCGCCCTCCGGCGCGAGCTCAAAAACCGGCATCCTTTTATCTGTGAAAATGGTTCCGCCATTGTGATCCCGCGGGACTACTTTGCCAAAATTCCGCAGGGTGCTCACTCTGCGAAAGACAGCGGTGATTTCCTGATTCTGGAAACCGGCACGCCCCGCGATACCCTGGTGCACTATCTTCAGGCAGACGCCATCAAGCACGGTGCACCCTACCTCGCATTCTCCCAGGCCTCCACCGCTGAGATCGTCGAGGCCACTGGACTGACCACCAAGCAGGCGGAACTGGCCCAGCAGAGACGCTATTCCGAGCCGCTGCTGTGGCGCGGTACTGATGCCGAAAAGGTCGCCTTCCGCGAGCGGGCCCGAGAAGCCGGCCTTGCTACCCTGCAAGGAGGTCGCTTTCTGCATCTGCAGGGCCCGACAGACAAGGGACAGGCAACAGAGACCCTGCGCCGCTGTTACCAGCAGGCCGGGCGGGAAAACCTCTCCCTGATCTGCGCCGGTGACAGCGAAAATGACCTGGACATGCTGGCGGTCGCAGACGTGGCTGTCATTATCCGCGCCGTGGATCGTGCCGCGCCAGAGCTGCAGGTAACACCAACGCGACAGGTGATCACCAGTACTGCCGAGGGGCCGCTTGGCTGGCGGGAAGTCATCGGCGAACTGGTATTCCCCTCCAACGAAGAAAGATAACAGCCAGCTAGAGCAACAAAGAGAACGACGAGAGAAAACCAAGGTATCTGCACTGCCGGCAAGAAAACGGCTTGAGACACCGCAAGTACAAGAACCAGGAGCGCCCTGTGACCGACTTTTTCCAGAATGGCAGTATTACCACTCTCCACAACTTATCCCGCCGCCCACTGGAGGAAATGGAACGGGAGCTGATCGAGTTTTCCCGTCAGCGTCCCATGTCCCTGCTCCTGCCCTCCCTGTATTCCGAGCTGGAGGGGGAGGCCCTGCCGAAAATTCTCGCAGAGCTGTCTCGTGTTCCCTATCTTTCTGAAATTGTCATCGGCCTGGACCGCGCCGACGAGGCCCAGTATCGCGACGCCTTGCAGCATTTCACCAAGTTGCCGCAGCATGTGCGGGTACTCTGGAACGACGGCCCCCGCCTCAGGAACCTGGATGCAAAATTGCAGGAGCGCGGCCTGGCACCGCTGGAACCGGGAAAGGGGCGCAACGTCTGGTACTGTCTCGGCTACATACTTTCCTCCCGCCGGGGTGAAGCGGTGGCGCTGCACGATTGCGATATTGTCACCTATGATCGCTCCATGCTGGCGCGGCTCTTCTACCCGATCGCCAACCCCAACTTCAATTACGAGTTCTGCAAGGGTTTCTATTCCCGGGTGGCCTCGGGAAAGATCAACGGTCGCGTCTGCCGTCTGCTAGTCACTCCGCTGATCCGCACACTGAAGAAAATTTACGGCCACACCGACTACCTGAATTATATGGACAGCTTCCGCTACGCCCTCGCAGGGGAGTTTTCCTTCCGCCGCGATGTCATCAACGACCTGCGCATCCCCAGTGACTGGGGGCTGGAAATCGGTGTACTGTCGGAAATGTACCGCAACTATTCCACCAACCGCCTGTGCCAGGTGGATATCGCCCACAGCTACGACCACAAGCATCAGAATGTCTCATTCCACGATGACCAGGGTGGCTTGTCGAAAATGTCGATCGATATTTCCAAGTCGCTGTTTCGCAAGCTTGCCACCCAGGGCATCGTTTTCTCCTCGGAAATCTTCCGCAGTATCAAGGCCACCTATTTCCGCATCGCGCTGGATTTTGTCGAGACCTACCGTAACGACGCCATCATGAATGGGCTGGACTTTGACATTCACAAGGAGGAGCAGACCGTGGAGCTGTTCGCCCGTAACCTGATGAAGGCTGGCCAGACTTTTCTGGAAAACCCGATGGAAACGCCGTTTATCCCCAGCTGGAGCCGTATCACCAGTGCTGCACCGGAGTTCTTGATGGAGCTCAATGAGGCCGTGGAAGCGGATTTCGAGGAATACAGCCCCTGAGCAAAGGATGTCCATGAGTAGTCAACAGAGCACCGAACTCCCGATCAGAGAGCTGCTGCTGCAGAAGGTGTGCGACCACCTGAAAGTGATCTACCCGCAGCTGACGGACTGCGGCCTTGCGCGAGAGTTTGTTGAAGTCATGCGCCTCGATGAGGACTGCCAGACGCCACTGCCCCATAAAAATCTCTGGGACGAAACGGACGTAGTCGTCATCACCTACGGCAATACTATTCAGAGCGACAACCAGCACCCGCTGAAGACACTGCATCACTTCCTGAAAACCCACTTCACCATGCTGATCAACAGCGTGCATATATTGCCGTTCTTTCCCTATTCCAGTGATGACGGCTTTGCGGTCATCGACTACCGGCAAGTGGATCCAAGCCTGGGGGACTGGAATGATATCCTGCGTATCAGTACTGACTTTCACCTGATGGCAGATCTGGTGATCAACCACTGCTCCTCCCAGCACCAGTGGTTTCTCAATTTCCAACAGGACAGGGACCCGGGCAGGGACTACTTCTTCACCGTACACCCCAACGAGGATCTGAGTGGCGTGGTGAGACCCCGCACAACGCCGCTGCTGCGGTCAGTGCAAAACGGTGACGAGACCCGCTGTGTCTGGTGCACTTTCGGCCACGACCAGATTGACCTGGATTTCCGCAATCCCAGGGTACTCCAGGAAATGGTGGATATCATCCGTCTCTACCTGGACATGGGTGTGCGGATTTTCCGCCTGGATGCGGTGGCGTTTCTGTGGAAAAAGATCGGCACCAGCTGTATCAACCTGGAGGAAACCCATGAGATCGTGCGACTGCTGCGCACCCTGATCGAGCATGCCGACCCGAATGCGATCATCATCACCGAAACCAATATTCCCAACCGGGAAAACCTCTCCTATTTCGGCAACGCCAACGAAGCACACCTGATTTACAATTTCTCCCTGCCGCCCCTGTTGGTGCATACCCTGGTGAGTGGCGACTGCCACCACCTGAAGAACTGGTTGATGAGCATGCCGCCGGCACAAAACGGCACGACGTATTTCAATTTTATCGCCTCCCACGACGGTATCGGGTTGAGACCAGTTGAGGGGCTGCTGAGCGATGAGGAGCAGGAAGCCCTGATCCAGACCATGGAGAACTTCGGCGGCAGAATTTCCTGGCGAGCGCTGGACGACGGCAGTGCAAAGCCCTACGAGATCAATATTGCTCTGTATGACGCCCTGCGCGGCACCACCGCCGGCGAAGACCAGTGGCAGTTGGAGCGGTTTATCTGCGCCCACGCCATTATGCTGGCACTGGAAGGCGTACCGGCTTTCTATATCCACAGCCTGGTGGGAACCACCAACGACTATGCGCGAATGGAAGAGCATGGCCACAACCGCGCCATCAACCGGCGTCACTGGCAGGAAGAGGAGCTCAACGAGCGGCTCGCAGACAAGGACAGCCACCATCACCAGGTGTTTTACCGGCTGCGGGAACTGATTCAACTGCGCCGGGACCAGGCGGCCTTCCACCCCAATGCCACGCAATTTACCCTGCACCTGGGTGAGCAGATCTTCGGCTTCTGGCGCCAGAGCCTGGACCGCCGCCAGAGTGTTTTCTGCCTCAACAACATTTCCGACAGCGAGCAGCTGGTCCTGCTGTCGAGCCTGAATCTCATCGGAATCGACCAGTGGAAAGACCTGATCAGCGGCCAGGTATTCGAGGATATGATGGGGGAAATCACCCTGGCGCCCTACCAGACCCTGTGGATTACCAACCGCTGGTAAGCGCGGTAGCCCGCACGGGGTTTAATCGTGACTCTCGACCCGGTAGCGACGCAGGTCACCGCTGAACAGGAGCCCGACAAAAGCCACCAGGCTGGCAACCCCCGCCCAGCGCAACGTCATCAGGGGCGCTGCGTACTCGCTGACGACCCCGGCGGCCAGGGCCCCGATTGCCGCCGAGCCGAACAGGGCCAACTGGTAGATGGAGATAATGCGGCTGCGGTATTCCTCCGGAGCCAGAATCTGCACCACCGCGCGCCCCAGTGCCGCAGAGGCCGCCGCAACCGCGCCCCAGAGGGCACACAACATCAACAGCCCCAGGGGAGTGGGACCGAAGCTGATCGCCACCAGCAGGGCTGCGCTGTATAGCAGACACATCAGAATGCCCCGGCCCGGCTCCTGCCCCTGGCCACGGCGTAACATCATCACCGTCGCCGCCACAGTGCCGGCAATAAAAGCCAGTTGCAGCGTGGCGTAGTAGCTCGCTCCCCGCCCGTAGTCCTCGGCCAGCAGAGGCAATACCACCAGAAACACACCGATATGCACGAAGCCGTTAAAGGCCACCAGCCCGATCAACTCCCGCAGCGCCGGACGCTGCCATGCCTGCGCCACGCCCTCACGGATCAGGGCAAAGGGCAACTGCCGTTGACGCCGTACCTCGCGGCTGCGGCGGCGCAGGGAAAATAACAGCACGGCAGCAACCAGCAGCACCGACACCTGGATCGTCAGCAGTATTTCCAGCCCCCACTGGTCAAATCGGCTGGCCAGCAACATTCCCACCGCCTGGCCACCATACTGGGCCAGCATCATCCAGGTCACGGTGTATTGCACTCCGCTGTGCCCGGCCCGGGCCTCCGAGCGGTGGGCGCTGCGATGCACCAGGTTATCCCGCGCCGGCTGCAGGAATGCAGTGCACACCCCCAGACTGATGCCATAAACCAGCAGCACGGACAGATCCGGTATCTGATAGGAAAAATACAGCAGCAACCCCCCGTGACAGGCCGCGAGCCCGAGGCAAGCCAGCCCGGCCACCAGCGCCGAATCACGGCGGTCGGCGAGCACACCGCCAAACAGCAGGAAGACCAGGTTGGGCAGTAATACCGATGCCTGTACCCACCCCAGGTGCAATGCCGGCAGATCCGCCACGGCGACGGCAATCCACGGCAGCAGGATCACCTGCAGGCCGGTCGCCAGTGCTGTGCCGCTGTAGCCGAGGAGGAATCTGGTCAATCTTGCCGCCATAGTGCCTGTCGGTAACCGGGTCCAGTGGGTTCGGGAAATCACGCTGCCTTGTTCAGGCCTGGGCCTGGTGTCGCCGGGGGGCAACGTTCGCCAGCATCGCCCCGAGCCGCCACTGGCGCAGCAGGCGGCCAAGCTGCCGCTCGGCACTCGGGTCATCGGCATAAGCCGCACGCTCATAAGCGGCTGTCACCGCCGACGCCATGGCAGCCAGCCGCGGCGCCTCGGTAGCAATCCGCCGGGCATAATCCCGCGGCGCCTCGCCGCTCCGGCGCGGAACACCAACTCCGGCCATCCGTCGGCAAAACTTGAGATACAGGCGCTGGGCTCTGGGCAGCTGCTGGCCGCGCCCGCCCCACCACAGCCAGAGCAGTAACAGGCAGAGGCCGATTGCCGCCGGGATCAGCAGGAATGCAGCCAGCCGCAATGGCGAGACCTCTCCCAGCAGCCGTTTAAGCAGGTTCTGCTGGCTGTCACTGTCGAAGCTGACCACCGTCTGATACCAGCGGTAGTTGATCATGTCCCACTGCAGGCGCAGGCGATTCAACAGCGAAAAGCGGTGCAACGGCAACAGGGAATCCTCCATGAACTCCTCTGCCGCGGCACTCTGCAAGCCGTCACGGATGCGTTCCGGGGAAACCGCCGCTGTGGGATCGACTCGCTGCCAGCCCCGCGATGGCGTCCAGATTTCCGCCCAGGCGTGGGCATCATACTGCCGTACCAGCAGATATTCTTCCTGATCGACCCACTCGCCGCCCTGGTAACCGGCCACCACCCGTGCGGGCACGCCGGCGGCGCGCATCATGAAGACGTAGCTGCCGGCAAAGTGCTCGCAGAAACCCTGCTGACTGCCAAACAGAAACTCATCGACTGAATCCTGCCCCAGTGCCGGCGGCTTCAGGGTATAGGTAAAACGACGGTGGAAGAACTCGAGTACCGCTGCGGAAATCGCTGCCCCGTCCTGGTGCTCCTGCGCCAGGTTTTGAGCCCAGGCCCTCGCCCTGGGATTGCCCTCAGCCGGCAACTGCAGATTGCGCCGGCGCTCAAAGTCACCGAGCTCGGGTCGCTGGACAAGACTGCTGCGGGGCCAGGAGCGCACGTCATAGGCGAAACGACTGTACACCGGCACCGAGCGCACCAGTCTGTCATCGCGGGTTTCGCCCACACCGCGCGTCTCGGAATGCGGGCGCGCCATAGCGAACAGCCACTGATTGCGGGTGGGCTCCTGGATAACCCGGTAGCGGTAGCGGGGCCCCACCTCGGGGAGGGGGTTTTCAGTCTTCCGCCAGGACACCGGCGCGCCCTCTCTCGGGTCGACACCGAAGCCCTGGCTCCAGCGGCGCCCGTCAAAGTGGGAATAGACCAGTCCGCGCCAGTAACGCTGCTCCGGTGCGGGTACCGGTCCATCAAAGGCAATGCGCAGGGCGGGCTGGTCGGACTTGGAAAGGCGGGTAAAGTCGCCGGGTGTCATGGAGTCGCTGATACCGGTACTGGCACCACCACTGTTCTGCGGCACCGCCCAGAGGGGCCCGAGCCGCGGTATGACCATAAACAACAACAGCATCAGCGGGGCCGACTGGGCCAACAGGCGCAGGGAAAGCCCGAGGGCGCGGCGCGGGCGGGCGCTGAATCCGCCCAGCTGCGCGGACAGTGCTGCGGTCACCACCACCGCAGCGAGCACGCCGTACAGCGCGTAGGGGATGGTCTGCTCGAACACGAACAGGGTGGCAGCGACAAAATAGGCCAGCAGCAGGCTCAGGAAAGCGTCGCGACGGCTCAACAGCTCAAGGTTCTTTAGCGCAAACGAGACGGCCAGCAGTGCCACCATAGGCTCCAGCGCGAACCAGCGTCGATAGGAAAGAACCAGCCCCAGCAAAGCCACGGAAACTGCCAGTAACTTCACCAGCCTTCCCGGAAACTCGCGGCGCCCCCGGTAAACCTCAACACGCCACAGTACCGCCAGCGCCCAACCGAAAATGATCCACAGTGGCAGGCGCGTAAAGTGCGGTAACAGTACGGTGAACTGGGCGGCAAAAATCCATAGCAGGCTTTCCCGGGGTAACAGAGAATCAGGGCGGGTCACTCACACCTCCTGCAGCGGAAATTCCGCCAATGCTGCCAGCGCCCGCTGCCGATGGGACTCCCCCAATGACGGAGACAGGTTGCTGCCCGGCAAGCGCAATCCGTAGGGAATCTGCGCCCGCTCTGCCTCGAGCACCCAGTGACAGAGGCCGCTGAGGCGCGTCTCCACATCCCTGCCGGCGAGCAGGTCCCAGTCGAGCCATAACCGTGTATCGGCACCACTGTCGTAGTCCTTGCTATGCAGGTCCCGCCCACCGGCAAAATGCTTCCACGCAACATGCCTGAGGGAATGGCCCGGCTGGTACGGCCGCAGTCCGGCGAAGTCATCGCCACCGCGGCGGCGCTCCGGGCTGTCCCCCTCACCCGGCGCTGCTCCCAAAGGCAGCGGCCCCAGGTCTCTGGGAGCCGGGTAGACCAGGATCTCGATATCGAGATCCACATGACTCCAGCAGCGGAAGAGCCCGAGGGGATAGCGGCTTTGCACTCTCAATCTGGGGGCGCGAATCCGGCCGCGCCGGTTTACCGGCAGGGCGACATCGATCTCCCTGCTCTCGGTATCCACCAGATCGAATTGCGCGCCCTCCTCCGGTGGCCAGCAGATCTCGATATGTTCGCGCTGGCGGCGACCAATGCGGCCGGCAGCAATCCGCACCCGCGCAAAGTCCCCGGCGAACGCCGGTGGCGCCGACAGCAGACGCAGGTTCAGGCCCGAGAGGTTGGCAAAGGTGTGCACCGGCAGCACCGCGAAGAGGCTCGCCATCAGAAACGCCATGGCGAAAACCAGGTTGTTTTCGTAATTGGTGCCCAGCAACCACAGCAGCAGGATAACCAGCAGGAGCCCGAGACCGGCCCGGGAGGGCAGAATGAAGAGTTTGCGGTGGCTCAGGGTGACCTGGCGCGCCGCCGGTGACCGGCGTTCCAGCCAGCGGGTGGTCAACGCCCGCCAGCGCGCTTGCAGGCCACGGAGGGAGGTTCCCCGGGGATGTTCGGCGGTACCCATCTAGGCGGCAATCACGTCAACCTGGTGCATCAGGCGCTCCACCAGCTGGGTGCCGTCACCACTTTCACTGTGCAGGCGATGGCCAGCCACTGACGGCAGCACCGCCTGGATATCCTCCGGCAACAGGTGGCCGCGACCGTCGATCAGCGCCCAGGCGCGGGCGGCGTGCAGCAATGCCAGGGCGCCACGGGGGGACAGGCCCACTGCACAATCGGGGCTCTGGCGGGTAAACGAGACAAGCCTCTCCAGGTAATCGAGCACACTCTCCGAGGCTTTCACCTGGCCCACCAGCGCCTGGAGTCGATTGAGGGCAGAGGCATCGATGCGCGGCTTCAGGCGGCGCAGCTCGGCCCGCGGATCCACCCCCTGGAAGAGCGCCCGCTCGGCCTCGCGCGTCGGATAACCGAGGCTGACGCGCATCAGAAACCGGTCCAGCTGGGACTCCGGCAGGGCAAAGGTACCGGACTGGTGCAGCGGGTTCTGGGTGGCAATCACGAAGAAGGGCTCCGGCAGCGCACGGGTTTCCCCGTCGACACTGACCTGGCGCTCCTCCATGGCCTCCAGCAGCGCGCTCTGGGTCTTGGGGGACGAGCGATTAATCTCGTCCGCCAGCAGCAACTGGCTGAACACCGGCCCCTCATGGAAGCGGAAGCTGCCACTGTCGCGCTCAAAGATCGACACACCGAGGATATCTGCCGGCAGCATATCGCTGGTGAACTGCACCCGGTTGTAGGAGAGACCCAGCACCCGGGCCAGGGCATGGGCCAGGGTGGTCTTGCCCATGCCAGGGAGATCCTCGATCAGCAGGTGCCCGCGAGAGAGCAGGCAGGCCAGCGCCAGCTTCACCTGGTGCTCCTTGCCCAACAGCACTTTGCCGATATCAGTGACGATGGCGGAAATAATCTTTTGCACGGCTAATCCATTACTGCTCAGTTTTTTATTGCGGTGGCGTCTTGCCCTGTTCGGCCTCTTCCCGGAATCAACGTGTGTCATCCCGTGGAAAAACCAGACACCAAACACCACCTTTAATCATAGGTGGCGGCCCCCCTGACTTTGCCGGGACCGCCACAATCGGCGCCTATCGCTCGCTATTTGACCAGCTGCGTCAATCCCAGCGCCAGGTCCCGCTGCAGGTCCTCGACATCCTCGAGCCCCACCGAGACACGAATCAGGTTTTCGGTAATCCCGGCCCGGGCTTTCTCCTCCTCACTGAGGCGACCATGGGTCGTGGTGGCCGGGTGCACTATCGTACTTTTGGCGTCACCCAGGTTAGCGGTCACCGAAAAAATCTTGCAGGCATCGATCACCTTCCAGGCCTCCTCGCGGCCGCCACGCACGGTGAAGCTGAGCACACCGCCGAAGGCGGACTGCTGGCTGGCCGCCAGCAGGTGGCCGGCATGTTTGGGCAGACCGGTGTAATTGACTTTCTCCACGGCGGGCTGCTCATCCAGCCACCAGGCCAGGGCCAGCGCATTGCGCGAGTGTGCCTGCATACGCAGATTGAGGGTTTCCAGCCCCTTGAGAAACACCCAGGCATTGAACGGACTCATGCTCGGGCCGGCGGTGCGCAGGAAGATCACCAGCTCGTCCATCACCTCTTTCTTGCCGACCACCACACCGCCCACACAGCGGCCCTGACCATCCAGGTATTTGGTGGCAGAGTGCACCACCATGTCGGCACCGAGGGTCAGCGGCCGCTGCAGCGCCGGGGTACAGAAACAGTTATCTACCACCAGCTGCGCGCCGGCGCTGTGCGCCATGTCGGCCAGAGCGCGGATATCCGCCACCTCACACAGCGGATTGGATGGGGTTTCCATGAACAGCAGCCTGGTATCCCCGTCCAGGGCATCACGCCACGCCTGCATATCCGTCAGGTCAACAAAGGTGACGCGCACACCGAACTTTTCCATATAGCGGGTGAACAGTGCGGTCGTGGTGCCGAACACACTGCGCGAGCAGATTACCTTGTCACCGCTTTTCAGCAGGGCCATACACAGGCTCAGGATCGCCGCCATACCACTGGAAGTGGCCACTGCGGCCTCGCCCTGCTCCAGCGCGGCGATCCGCTGTTCGAAGGTGCGCACAGTGGGGTTGGTATAGCGGGAATACACATTGCCCGGGCTCTCACCGGAAAACCGCGCGGCCGCTTCAGCGGCGGAGGGGAATACGTAGCTGGAGGTCAGGTAGATCGCCTCCGAGTGTTCACCCTCATCGGAGCGGGTCTGGCCGGCGCGCACCGCCAGCGTATCCAGAGAGTAACCGTCGTCTTCAAACATTCGTGCACCGTCCCGGGTTATCGTTTGCTACAGACTACTGCAAAGACGCCGATTGTAAACGATATTGCCGCCACACCCTGACAATTGCAGGGAAAACCGCACAAACGAAAAAGCCCGCGCACTGGGCGCGGGCTTTTTGAACGATCCGAAATAGCGCGTGATCAGAGCGGGCTGTGGTTGCCCTTGCTCTTTTTCGCATTGTCATTGCGCTCTGCGTGCAGCCGCTCCAGGTATTGCTCGTTCACGTCGCCGGTGACGTAGTCACCATTGAATACGGAACAATCGAACTTCTCGATCGCACTGTTACCCTCGCCGGAACTCTCGATCAGGTCTTCAAGCTCCTGGTAGATCAGCCAGTCCGCACCGATGACTTCACACACCTCTTCAGTGGTACGGCCGTGGGCCACCAGCTCTTCCGAGGACGGCATGTCGATACCGTATACGTTCGGGTACTTCACTGCCGGCGCCGCGGACGCGAAGTAAACCTTGTTTGCACCGGCTTCACGGGCCATCTGGATAATCTGCTTGCAGGTGGTGCCGCGCACAATGGAATCGTCCACCAGCAGCACATTCTTGCCGCGGAACTCCAGCTCGATCGCGTTCAGCTTCTGGCGCACGGACTTCTTGCGCTGCTTCTGTCCCGGCATGATGAAGGTACGGCCGATATAGCGGTTCTTCACCAGGCCCTCGCGGAACTTGACCCCCAGCCGATGCGCCACCATCTGGCCGGCGGAGCGGGAGGAATCCGGGATCGGAATTACCACATCGATATCGTGGTCCGGGCGCTCCCGCAGGATCTTGTCGGCGAGGTGCTCGCCCTGGCGCAGGCGCGCCTTGTGCACGGACACACCGTCCATGATGGAGTCCGGGCGGGCAAAGTAAACATGCTCGAAGATACAGGGGGTCAGGCTGGAGTTTTCCGCGCAATCCTGCGCGTGCACGGTGCCATCGAGCTCGATGTAAATGGCTTCACCCGGAGCCACATCCCGCACCACGGTGTAGCCCTGTACATCGAGGGCAACGGATTCGGAGGCGACCATGTACTCGGTGCCCTTGTCGGTCTCGCGCTTGCCATACACCAGCGGACGGATTCCGTTCGGATCGCGGAAGGCAACGATGCCGTAACCCACGATCAGGGCGACACAGGCATAACCGCCGCGAACCCGCTTGTGCACCGCGCGCATGGCCGTAAAGATATCCTCGGCCTTCGGCTGCAGCTTGCCCAGCTTGTGCAGCTCGTGGGCAAACACATTCAGCAGCACCTCGGAGTCGGAGTCGGTATTAATATGGCGCAGGTCCTGCTGGAAGATCTCCTCGACCACCTCTTTCATATTGGTGAGGTTGCCGTTGTGCGCCATGGCGATGCCGTAGGGGGAATTGACGTAAAAGGGTTGCGCCAAGGCCGGACCGGAACTGCCGGCAGTGGGATAGCGCACGTGGCCGATGCCAAAATTACCCTTCAGGCGCTCCATGTGCCGCGCACGAAATACGTCGCGAACCAGGCCGTTGGCTTTCTGCTGGTTGAGGCGGTCACGGTCGCAAGTGACGATGCCTGCGGCATCCTGTCCGCGGTGTTGCAACAGGGTAAGCGCATCGTAGAGTTGCAGATTGACGTCACTCTTACCGACGATACCGACAATACCACACATAGTTTCAGCCCTACTGGTCGAGCGGAGTGCGGTGCACCCCGGGAAAATATTCATTCAACGAACCGGCAGCCATCCCATCGCTACCGGAATCTTACCGGCCCGGCGCGAACGCCGGCTCTCTCCCTTTTCGCCCCGGCTCAGCCGGAAGCACTTTCCACGAACAAATCCTTGATCGTCGTTGCGAGATCCCGCGCGCGGTCCTCAAATTCCAGAAAGTGCGGAATAAGCGCCGACTGCTGCCACCAGCCATCCTCTTCTACCGGCACCAGGGCCGGAGCCAGAATCAGCAGCGCCATCACCACCACAGCACCACGCAGAAGGCCAAACACCATACCCAACACCCGGTCTGTACCGGATAGACCAGTGGCCTCGACAAAAGCCGACAGCGTCATATTGAGGCCGGCACCTGCCAGCAAGGTGAAGATAAAAAGAATCGCAAAGGCGGCGATGACCTGAAGGGACGGTGTATCCACAAGATTGGACAGCAGCGGGGCCAGTTCGTCACGAAACATGGTGGCGACGATGAAGGCGGCAACCCAGGTGAGCATGGACAGCACTTCGCGCACGAAGCCCCGGCTGAGGCCGATCAGGGTCGAGATGGCCACAATTGCCAGAATGGTCCAGTCAGCCCAGTTCATTCCACCTTACCTGCCGCTTGGCGGCTGCCGCGAAGAGCGCGCATTCTAACAGAGTAATGGCCCCTGACCAGTGGTGTCTGCGGCGACAAAGTGAACCGGCGGTCAGCGCCAGCAGTCCGGGGCGCAGCGCCGGGCCCATTATTTCAGGCGCATTACCAGCGTCTGTGCCGAGAGCAGCTGATCGAGCTCCTGTTTGGAGGCCTCCGCATCAGCGCGGTCCACTTTGGGCCCCACGAAAACACGAACAAAAGTGCCCCTGTCAGTACTCGCAGAGCGCGTATAGGCCTTGAAGCCCTCTCCCAGCAGGCGATCGCGCAGACGGTCCGCCCGCGATTGCTCCCGATAAGAAGCCACCTGGACGACCCAGGAACGGGGCAAGCCCCGCTCATCCAGCACCGGCTCACTCACCGGGGGCGCGGGCCTGGAAGATGGTTTGGACTCGGGGGAAGCGTCCCCAGATTTCGCCGTGGCGGCGGCTTCACGGGCCGTTTCTGGATTGCTCTGCGATGCTGTGGACTGCGCCTGCTCGGACACCGGCTCGGGCTGGAATACATCCTCCGGTTCCGGCGCGGGGGCTACCCCCTCCACCGGCTGGGGTGCGGCAATCTCGATGGGCTCGATGTCCGGTGCTGGCGGGATCTGACTGGTGATATCGATATAGCGCGTGCCCTCGCGGTCAAACAGGCTCGGCAGGAAGATCACGGCCAGCGCCACAAGCACCAGGGCACCCACGATGCGCTGCTTGAAGCCATCGTTCAGTCGCCCCGTGGAGCTCAGGTCATTTTTCCGACTCGCCATCGCCGTGTTCTCTCACGCGCTGTAAAACTTCCGCAACGGTAAAGAAAGAACCGAAGACAAGCAACCTGTCTTCCTGCCCCATGTCTGCAACCAGGGCAGCGGCCCCCTCCGCCACCGCCGGACTGCGGCTATCCACAGCAGTCGGCGGTACCCCTACCTGCCGCAGGGCGTCACGCAGTTTCTGGGGATCGGCCGCCCGGTCATTACCGGGCAGTGCCGCCGGCTGCCAGTGCACCACCTGCCCCACCAATGGCCGGAACAGGCCCTCCAGGTCCTTGTCGCCCATGGCGGCCACCAGGGCGATGGTCTTGCCGGACACCGGATGATCGGCCAGCCACCGCGCCAGATAGGCTGCGGCAGCGGGATTGTGGCCCACATCCAGGAGCAGCTCGCGCCCCCTCCATGTCAGCTGCTGGCAGCGGCCCGGCAGCTGAATGCGCTCGATCGCCGCACGGATACCCTCTGCCCCCCCGGCAGGGAGGCCCTCGAGCAGACTCAGCGCGGTAATCGCCCCGGCGATACTGGGTCGCGGCAGGCTGACTGGCGGAAGCCGCACTTCCAGCTCACCGAAGCGGTAACGGTCTCCCTCCACAGTGAAGTCACGGCCGATGAACTGGGACGGTGCCCCCAGGCTCGCCGCCGCCGAAGATACAGACAGCGGAGGTTCCGGGTCGGCACAGACAAAGGGACTGCCCGGACGCAGGATGCCCGCCTTTTCACGGCCGATCACCTCGCGGTCGCTGCCGAGCCAGGCCTCGTGGTCGATGGCCACACTGGTGATCACGGCAATATCGGCATCCACCAGGTTGACCGCATCCAGGCGACCGCCCAGCCCCACTTCGAGTAGCGCAAACTCCACACCGGCGCGCTGGAACAGCCACAGCGCCGCCAGGGTCGTGAACTCGAAATAGGTCAGGCTGGTTGCACCCCTCGCCGCCTCCACCGCCTCAAACGCCTCCACCAGCGCAGCATCGCTGGCCTCCTGTCCGTCGATACGGATGCGCTCATTGAAGCGCAGCAGGTGGGGGGAACTGTAGGCACCGACTCTGCGATCGCCGGCCAGCAACAGCGCCTCCATGGTCGCTACACAGGAACCCTTGCCGTTGGTACCCGCCACGGTGATTACCTTCGGGGCCGGCTTCTGCACACCGAGCGTGTCGGCCACTGCGGCGACCCGGCTGAGGCCGAGTTCAATTTCCGTCGGGTGCAAGCGCTCGAGGCGCTCAAGCCAGGTTTGCAGTTCACTCATTGCAACAACTCTGCTAACAGATGGAATGTGGGAAAGCCTACCCGAGAATTCCCCGGCTGCGCCAGCGGATAACACTCACCACACCACTCCGCCAGGGTCCGGTGGCAACAAAGAAAAACGGGGCTCAATGAGCCCCGTTCTTCGAATACCAGTTACCCCCCGGCCTGCACGCAACCGGCAGGCAGCAGGAGCTGACAAATCAGTCGTTCATCAATTTACCCAGCAAGCGCCCCAGCGTGTCGCGCATTTCTGTGCGGGGAATAATCATGTCGATGGCACCATGGTCCAGCAGGAACTCACTGCGCTGGAAGCCCTTGGGCAGCTTCTGGCGAATGGTCTGCTCAATGATGTTCGGGCCAGCAAAGCCCGCGCGAGCACCGGGCTCGGCGGCATTGATGTCACCCAGCAGTGCCAGCGACGCGGAAACGCCACCGTAAACCGGGTCCGTCATCACGGAGATATAGGGCACGCCGGCCATCTTCATCTTTTCCAGCACCGCCGAAGTCTTGGCCATCTGCATCAGCGAGATCAATGCCTCCTGCATCCGCGCGCCGCCGGTGGCGGAGAAGCAGACCAGCGGGATGCGCTCTTCAAGTGCGCGCTGAGCCGCGCGGGTGAAGCGCTCGCCCACCACATAACCCATGGAGCCACCGTGAAAAGCAAACTCGAAGGCCACCGCCACTACCGGCTTGCCCTGCAGGGTGCCGCGCATGGCGATCAACGCATCCTTCTCACCGGTGGCTTTCTGGGCCTGGGTGAGACGGTCTTTGTATTTCTTCACGTCCTTGAATTTGAGGCGATCCACCGGCACTACATCGGTAGCCAGTTCCTCGCGGCCTTCGTCATCAAGGAAGATGTCCAGGCGCCGCCGCGCACCGATGCGCATATGGTGGTCGCATTTCGGGCACACATCCAGGTTGCGCTCCAGCTCAGGGCGGTAGAGCATGGCGTCACACTTGACGCATTTCTTCCAGACACCTTCCGGCACCTTGCTGGCGCCCGGACGGCGCTCGGTGCGAATCACTGCGGGAACAATTTTCTCTAACCAGCTCATCTCGTTACCCAATCCCGATCCTGTGTTGGCCAATTCCTGCCTGTCGCCGGATGGCTCGAAAGGAGAGAATTAAAACACTTACCGCCGCTCTGCACTTGGCCAGTTCAGCCGCAATTTTTGGCTTTCTGGCCAGGCCGAAACCCTTAGGTCACGATTCTACCTCAGCGGTCCAGTTCGCCGCGAATTTCAGCAACCAGTTCAGCCACGCGATCCCGCGCCTGGGCAGCATCGCCGGCCTCGCCAACCGCAGAGACCAGCACGCTGCCAACTACCGCTCCGTCGCCATCAGCGCTCACCGCGCGGGCCGATGCCCCGTCCTTGATACCGAAGCCGACGCACAGCGGCAGATCCGTGTGCTGGCGGATGCGCCCCAGGTTCTCGTGCACCGAATCCAGGTCCAGGTTGCCGGCCCCGGTCACCCCCTTGAGGGAAACGTAGTAGATAAATCCACTGGCCAGCTCGGTAATCGCGCGGATGCGCTCCTCACTGGTGGTGGGTGTCAGCAGGAAGATGTTGCGCAAGTTCCGCTCTGCCAGCAGCCCGCTCAGCGGGCCGGCTTCCTCCGCCGGCAAGTCCACAGTCAGGGCACCATCTACGCCCGCCTGCTGTGCCGCCTCGGCAAAAGCCTCGCCGCCCATTCTCTCAATGGGATTGGCATAACCCATCAGGATCACCGGGGTATCCCCGTCGTCGCGTCGGAAATCCGCCACCATCTCTAGGCAGCGGCGCAGCGAGGCCTTGTGGGCCAGCGCCCGCTCGTGGCCTTTCTGAATCACCGGGCCTTCGGCCATGGGATCGGAAAATGGCACACCCAGCTCAATCAGGTCCGATCCGGAGGCCACCAGCTGGTGCATCAACGGCACGGTGTTTTCGATGCCGCCGTCGCCGGCCACGATATAGGTCACCAGCGCCTTGCGCCCCTCGGCGCGCAATTTGGCAAAGCGACGGTCAATACGGTTTTCTGCTTGCTCGCTCAATCTTTTCCCCTCAGACCTCGATGCCGTCAATGGCGGCTACGGTAAAGATATCTTTGTCGCCGCGCCCGGACAGGTTGACGACGATGTTCTGCTCCGGGCTCAAGGTGGCCGCCAGTTTCAGGGCGTAGGCCACGGCGTGGCTCGACTCCAGCGCCGGCAGGATCCCCTCAGTGCGAGTCAGGGCACGGAAAGCATCCAGCGCCTCGGAATCGTTCGCGGCCACGTACTGGACGCGGCCAATATCCTTCAGCCAGGCGTGTTCCGGTCCGACACCCGGGTAATCCAGGCCCGCGGAGACTGAGTGGGTTTCGATGATCTGCCCATCCTCATCTTCCATCAGGTAGGTGCGGTTACCGTGCAGCACACCGGGGATACCGGCACTGAGCGGCGCCGCATGGCGACCGGTGTCGATGCCATCCCCACCGGCTTCGACGCCGTACATTTTCACATCCGAATCATTCAGGAACGGGTGGAACAGGCCCATCGCATTGGAGCCGCCACCGACACAGGCAACCAGCGCGTCCGGCAACTGACCGAATTCCTCCAGGCTCTGCGCGCGCGCTTCGCGGCCGATCACAGAGTTGAAGTCCCGTACCAGCTGCGGGTAAGGGTGCGGGCCGGCAACGGTGCCGATGATGTAGAAGGTGTCGTCCACGTTAGTGACCCAGTCCCGCATCGCCTCGTTCATGGCATCCTTGAGCGTCTTGGAACCAGACTCCACCGGGATCACTTCAGCCCCCAGCAGCTTCATTCGGTAGACATTGGGCGACTGGCGTTTTACGTCCTCGGCGCCCATGTACACAGCGCACTCCAAGCCAAGCCGAGCCGCCACGGTAGCCGTAGCCACACCGTGCTGGCCAGCACCGGTTTCCGCGATCACACGGCGCTTGCCACTATGCTTCGCCAGCAGCGCCTGGCCCACCGTATTATTTACCTTGTGGGCGCCGGTGTGATTGAGGTCTTCGCGTTTCAGCCAGATACGCGCGCCACCGGCGCGCTCGGTCAGGCGCTCGGCCAGGTAGAGAGGTGAGGGCCTGCCCACGTAATGGGCCAGGTCGTAGTCAAAGGCGGCCTGGAACTCCGGGTCCTCCTTCAGGCGGGCGTACATCTCCTGAAGATGATCCAGCGCATCGATCAACGTCTCGGAAACAAAACGGCCGCCGTAGGGACCGAAGTGCCCCTGATTGTCGGGAAATGCGGCAAAATCTACAGGCTTGCGATCGCTCACTTCTCTACTCCTTCACACTTGCCTGCGCCCGCGCGCTCACCAGCGCCGGCGCTCGTCATATTTTGGGTCTCTCGGGCTGCCCGTACAAAGGCCGCCACTCGCTGGGGATCCTTCCTGCCAGGCGCCATTTCGACACCGCCACTCACATCCACCGCCCCGGGAACGGCAACCCGAATCGCCTCCGATACGTTGTCCGGCGTCAGACCGCCGGCAAGGATGATGTGTTGGCCAGTATCCCTGGGCACCCGCTGCCAGTCGAAGGACTCACCGGTACCCCCTGGTACCCCGGGCCGGTAGGCGTCGAGCAAAAAGCCGCGCGCCCGCGGGTGGGCGGCCATGGCCGCAACAACGTCCATCTCCGGTTTCATACGCAGCGCCTTGATATACGGACGCCTGAACTGTTCGCAGTATGGGGCAGTTTCCTCGCCGTGAAACTGGAGCAGGTTTAGCGGCACTGCCGCAAGAATGTCGTTGACCTCTTGCGGCGGCGTATTGACGAACAGCCCCACCAGCGGCACAAAGGGGGGCACGCTGCGGGCAATTTCCGCCGCCTGCTCAGTGGTGACGTGACGGGGGCTTTTTGCGTAGAACACCAGCCCCAGTGCATCGGCACCGGCGGCGGCCGCCATTTCGGCGTCCCCGGCACAGGTAATGCCGCAGATTTTTACTCGCATCGCTGTATCCGCGCTCGACCGGTGGTTCAGAGGAAAGGGAACTGGCGATACTAGCAGATCGACGCCGGGCGCGAAATGAGTCAGGTCGGCAGGCTGCCCAGCGGCAGTGGCACAAGCAGGGGGCCCGGCTCGCTGCCAGGAAGCTGAAACTCCCCGGGGTACTGGACATCCACCAGGTAAAGTCCAAAGGGCGGCGCAGTAACGCCTGCGACGGTGCGGTCGCGCGCTTCGAGCACCTCGCGAATCCACGCGGGGGAGCGTTCACCGCGACCCACCGCCATCAGCGCACCGGTGATGTTGCGCACCATGTGGTGAAGGAAGGCATTGGCGCTCACCTCCAGCACAATCAGCTGCCCCACAGGGGCAATATCCAACCGCGTCAGCTCCCGCACCGGGCTCTTGGCCTGGCACTGACTGGCGCGAAAGCTGGTGAAATCATGCCGCCCCACCAGATGGGCCGCACCGGCGCGCATGGCACCCAGGTCCAGCCGGTGCTGTGTCCAGGTGACCCCCGATGCACAATGGGCGGAGCGGGTCGGCGCACTGTGAATCAGGTAGCGATAACTCCGGGCCCGGGCAGAAAACCGGGCGTGAAACTGGGCCGGGACCTCGCGCGCCCAGCGCACACGGATCTCGTCAGGCAATTTGGTATTGACGCCCTGCACCCAGGCCCTGCCGGGCCGCTGGGCACGGGTATCAAAATGGATGACCTGGTTGGTGGCGTGAACACCCGCATCGGTGCGCCCGGCACAGACCAGGGTGACCGGCTCGGCGGCAATGTTGGACAACGCTTTTTCCAACCAGGCCTGAACGGTATCGGCGGCAGATTTCTGCTTCTGAAAGCCGTGCAGCTTGGCCCCACAATACTCGATACCGAGCGCCACGCGACGGACCCCCTCCGGGAGAGCCTCCCCCGGCGGGACCTCGCCATTGGGTTTGTAATGGTATTCACCACGCATTGGACGCTAGCGCTCCTGCCTCACCTGAATGACAAACATAAAAAAACCCCGCAGCCAGTGCGAGGTTTTTTACTCCGGGGCCGCTCTTACGTCATACGTTCCAGCATCTGCCGGGCCCGGTCGCGGTGCTCGTCCTGCCCTTCCTCAACAACTTCGTTGAGAATATCCCGCGCACCATCGCTGTCCCCCATATCCATATAGGCCTGGGCCAGCTCGAGCTTGGTACCGACTTCGTCGCTGCCATCGAGCAGGTTCAACTCGGAATCCAGATCATTTTCCAGATCGAAACCCAGATCCTCGAAGTCCGCCTCATTGCTCTCGGCCGTGGCAGGCTGCTCGCTTTCAGTGGTCGCTGCGGATGTAGTCGCAACTGAGGTGATAGAGTCCTGCGGGTTCTCACTGACAGGCTCGTCCGCACCCAGGTCGGAACTGATGTCATCCAGGTCGACAGAGTCCAGATCAAGCTCACCACCGAGATCGCTGAAGTCTTCGAAACCGTCGTTATCAGAATCATCCCCGGAGCCGGTAGCGGCGGGCTCATCGGTGCCGCTATCACCATCCACAGGCGTCAGGTCCAGATCGAAGTCGAGACCGCCGTCGTCCTCCACCGGCTGCTGTGTTTCACCGGCTGGAGTTTCTGGCTGTTCGGCGGGGCTGTCCAGGTCCAGGTCGAGATCCAGGGAGCTGAAGTCGTCGCCTGCGGCACTGCCGCCAGTTTCCGCGCTGTGCTCCGAGCTCTCCTCGCTACCCAGATCGAGATCCAGGCTGTCCAGCTCCAGGTCAGCGGAGACCAGGTCATCGAGATTGAAGTCCTCGCTCTCGCCCGGCTCGGCCGCTTTCGACTGCTCACCAGCCTGCTCCTGACCGTCAAACTCGCTATCGATACTGAAATCGGAATCCAGGTCGAGAGAGAAGTCATCGCCAGCAGCGCTCTCGCTGCCGGAACCGGTGTCAGAGGAGAAGTCAGCGGTCAAATCATCGAGAAGCGACGAGTCCTCCTGCCCAACGGATGCGTCGGCAGAGAAGTCGTCGTCGAGAGAACCGCTGATATCGTCCAGCTGCGCGGCTTCCAGTGACTCACTGGAGAAATCCATGGAGGACGGCGCCTCGAAGGTTCCCGCACCGGCAATGCTCTCACGAAGGCGCGCCGCGCGGTCTGCGGCAGGCCCGTCACTCACCTCGAGCAGCTTCCGGTAGTGCTGGTCAAACTTGTCGGCATCCTGCTGGTGCGCATACACCTCGAGTAGCATCAGGCGGGCATCAACATTCTGCGGCGACTGTTCCAGGCCGGCCACCAACTTGCTCTCGGCTTCGCCGTACTGGCCCAGGGACAGGTGAATCTCAGCCTCGGAAATCGGGTCGTCAGTGCCCACGCCATCCAGCTCACCGAGATCAAAGTTATCTTCCATCTCAGAGCCGCTGCCGACGGAGAACTCATCGTCGGAAGCCGACTCGGCGGGGGCGTCGGCGAGCGCGCGTTCCGCAGCCATTTCGGCCTCAACACGGCGCATCGCCTCTTCATCCTCCTTGCGACGGCGCCAGGTGATGAAACCTGCCAGGGCAATCAGCAGGCCGCCGATACCGATACCGACCAGCTGGATATTGTCCATCAGACGCTCGACCAGAGTCGGCTCCTTCGCGGTCTGGACAACAACGCGGTTACGCTGGTCTTCGGCAATTTCGGTTTGCGCGGACTCCTCGACAGCAGTATCTCCAAGCGGCTCAACCGCTTCCTCGGTAGCGAGCGCTTCGGCAGTGTCAGCCTCGCCTGCTGCATCCGAAACGGACAGCGGGTCCGCAGAGGGTTCAGCCTGGCTGGAAGCATCCTGCACCGCCTGCAGCTCCTCATTGGAGACCTCTACAAGGCGCTCCATGGTATCGATCTGCTCGTCGAGTTCGGAGATCCGCTCCTGAAGTTCTTCATTTTCCAGGCGTGACTTATCGAGCTCTTCCTCCGTCACGGCCAGCTCGCCCGCCAGGGCATCACTTTCACCGGAGCCACTGCCGGACCCGGAAAGCACGGCCTCGTTGTCTCCGGGCGCTGCCAGGCTCACACGGCCCTCGACGGCCTCACCGGCAGTGCTTTCTTCCGACGCAGCACGGGCATCCAGTGGCGCCCCCGTGGCTTCCGGCGCACCAGTGCGCTCCCGCCAGGAATCATTCTGCGCGGCCACTTCAGCGACCGCCTCCGACAGACTCAGCTGTCGAACCTGATCGGCGTTCGGCAACCGCAGTACGGCGCCCCGCTTCAACAGGTTGATATTGTCGTTGATGAACGCATCGGGGTTCAGGCGCTGAATCGCCAGCATATTCTGGTGGACAGAGAAGTCGCCACTGGCACGGTTACGCAGCGCGATTTCCCACAGGGTCTCATTGGCTGAAACCGGACCGTAAACCTGGCTCTGCTCACCGGCGGCAGGCTCACTGCGCAACTCAACAGGTTCTTCCACCACCGGTTCTTCAGCCACCGGCTCGGGGCGGGCCTCCGGCTGGGCGGGCTGGGCCGGCTGCTGTTCCACTGCGGGTTCAGGCTGGGCTGGCTGTACCGGTTGCGGGCGCGGGGCGGGTTGCGGTGCCTGTCGCTGAACCTGCTGGCGCTCGCGCTCGGCGGCACGCACGGGCTGTCTGGCCGCCGTTTCAGAGAAGGCGGGCAGATCCATCAACAGGGTGTATTCCCGCAGCAGGCGGCCGCTGGGCCAGCGGGTCTCAACCAGGAAGTTCAGGAAGGGTTCGCGAATGGGCACGCGACTGCTGATACGGACAACAGGCTCGCGCCCGGAATAATCCACATCGAAGCGCAATTCGGTCAGCAGGTAGGAGCGATCGACACCCGCTCTTTCGAAATCGTCGGGGCTGGCCAGGCGCACTTTGATCTCGCCATCGCCGAGGCCGCGGGTCTGCAGCAAACTGATCTCAGCATCGAGCGGCTGATTGAGAGCCGAGTTCAGCTTGACTTCACCCAAGCCGAGCGCCAGAGCCGCGTTGCCACCCAGTGCGCTGACCAGACCCACCGCAAGTGCCAGCTTTCGCACACGCATAACCGATTCCCTTTATTGTTAGAATCAACCGGGTGTTTCCGAAACAGACGCGCCTTCAGAAAACCCCATCACTGTACAGTAAACGTTCAGCAGCACGATTGCCGCAAAACTCATCGCTGACGACTGTTTAAAAAGTCGCCACCCCAAGAACTTATAAAGTTAAGGTTAAACCTTCACTATGGCGGCTAAGTATTAATTATCAGTAGTTTTTTAGCAACAAGTGCGCTACCTGGGCGCAATTCATTGCAAGATCCCGACGTAAATTGTCGGAAGCTGCACAAAAATTAACCTGCTTCGGGCTCAGCAGGCTCTGTCGCAATCGCCCCACCAGGGTTTCTTCCCCGCCCACAGCCTGCTGTGCAGACGGCCGCTCTGTCATTTTCAGCCGCGCGCCATTGCGAAGCCTGGCCGAGACCTTCTCCGCCTCGGTCTCTTCTTTCATCACCACGCGCAGATTGGCCAGTTGGCCATGAAACACGGAAGCCGTGTTGATGGTCGCATCCATGGCAATCTGCTCACCGAGCAACCGGCGCAGGTCGTGAATGAGTGCCAGCTCACCCAGGTTGTGACCGCTGGCCAGCGGTGCCTCCGCGGAGCTCAGATGATTGAAAGCCAGGCGATGCCCGATAGCAGGATCGATCTCCGCCTCCTGTCCATTGAACATACGGGCGGTCTGGGCAGCCATGGCATCCACGGCAGACTTTCCCAGTGCCGAGACCGGCTGGTTCAGTGTTACTTCCACTCCCTGCAGCTGATCTCGCAATGGCAGCAGGGCCTCGGCCACCATGGCGGCACCGGCCCCGGGCATCGCCAGCACCCGCCGCTCCGCTGCGGCAATATCTGCCGTATTCAGCAGGGGGTGCACCAGGATCACAGACTCGTCGCCACGGGTATTGTCCGCCGCATCGACTACCCAGGCGCCGGCTGTTTCCGCTGCCGCCAGCGCAGCCTGGGCGGCAGCGCCACTTTTCAGCAATACCACTACGTGCTCCGGCTCGAAGCGAAACTTCTCCAGGGACTCCACCGGCACATTGCGGTTGGCAAAGACCTGCGGATCTACCTCCGATTCCTCCTCATCCAGGAGTCGCAGCTGGCCCGCCTCGATGATTTCGCGCTCCTCGAGCACCTCGAGCAGGGGCGGGAATGCGGCGTTGTCGACTCCGACAAGGATCAGTTCGCGGTTTGCTTCCGACATAAATCTTCACTTCATCAATTGCGGCAGGAAATAAGGCGGGGCGATTATACCGATTGACTGTTACGTGAACAGTCAATCGGGAAATCATTGGGAATTTCGATATCAAACCTAGAGGGGAAAGTCGTGCTGGCCACGCGCGCCCTTGGTCAAACCGGTGAAGCGCACCACGCTGCCATTCTCCAGCGGCAATGGATCCCCTGTATACGGATTGACCAGCTCGGCGGTATTGTCGGAATCACCGTCCCGCAACCGTGCAGCGAGGACGGCGGCGCGACGCACGCCCTCCAGGTCCGCCACTCTGGCAACATACTCACCATAGGCGGGAAAGGGCATGCCGTCCTCGAACAACAAACGCCCCGACAGATTGTAAAGACTCAATCCGGTGCGCTTGTCCGACAGTTCTTTCCGTGTCGACTCCAGCGCTGCAGAGAGCTTGTCCAGGGGAACCTCCAACGGCGCCCCCCACTGAACCAGGGTTTCAGCGCGGCGATTCTCGAGATCCTGCGGCTGAAACAGCGGTTTCATCAGGGGCCAGAGTATCGGGTCGTGCTCCCCGCTCTCGATGATGTCCCTGAGTATGCGGTTACCATAGAGCCATTCACCGGCCATCACCTTCTCCAGGGAGCGCTCTTCCGGGGTCAGAGGCGCACGCCAGGAGCCAGGCACACCAGCCGCGCTGGACTCGCCGGACTCCGACAGGCGCCGCAATACCTGATTACCCAGTTCAAAGTGGCGCTGAACGGCTGCACTGGCAATCATTTTGGCGATCAAAAGGTCAGATTCCGCCAGCAGCAACCGCCAGAAGCGCAGGTCGCGCTCCAGCAGCGCTTTGACCGACTCCCCTTCTCCCTCGGCGGCAGCGAGCAGGGCCTTGCCCATCAGCAGCTTCTGCCCCTCCATCACGTCACTGAAGGGGACGAAGGGTTCCGCCGCATTGCGCGGTATCCCACTGCGCCAGTGGGGGAATTCTGTCAGCTCCAGATAGCGCTCCAACAACCAGCTCTCATCCGCCACCCAGTCCGCCAGCAACACATCGTCTGTAGACAGAAAGGCGTCAGGGCTGGCAGCAAACTGGCGAAAGCGGGACGCGCGATCGCGGGAGGCAGACCAGGTGCTTCCCGGCGGATCACTGAGTTCCGCCTCGCCTGGGCCTTCGATGGCCGCCTCCAGCCACTCCAGTTTTTTCCGCCCCCATTCCAGCGCCGATGCGCCTTTTCCACCGTCAAACCCAAGCGCAAAGACGTAGGCGTTCTCGGCATCTTTGACTTCCGGCTGTTGGGCGATCAGGGTCCGCATTCGCTCAGCAATGGGCGAAGGCTCGGCATCTTCCAGATTGATGATCAGGGCGACGCCGTATGCGCCCAGGAGCAGGGCAAGGGGAAGGGATAAAAACCAGACAAGGCGTTTCATGGGAGAGCTCTCCGGTTACGGTGCGCACTCCGTTGCGCACACGATACCGCAAAGCTAGGGCAGACCGCCGCGCTAGTCAAAGCGTGACGATCGCCCCGGTTGGGCTCAGAGCTTGCCCAGCAGGATCAGCAGGACACGGCGCAGGGGCTCGGCAGCACCCCACAGCAGCTGGTCGCCGACGGTGAAGGCAGACAGATATTCCGGCCCCATGCTCAGCTTGCGCAGGCGGCCAACCGGGATATCCAGCTTGCCGGTGACGGCGGTCGGCGTGAGTTTTTCCAGAGTTGCCTCACGCTCGTTCGGCACCACGGAAACCCAGTCGTTGGCACCATCGATCAGGCGCTCGATTTCGTCCATGGGCACGTCTTTCTTCAGCTTCACGGTAAACGCCTGGCTGTGGCAGCGCATGGCGCCGATCCGCACACAGGTACCGTCCACCGGAATGGTGCTGTCCGTGCCGAGAATCTTGTTGGACTCCACCTCGGCCTTCCACTCCTCGCGACTCTGGCCGGTTTCCACCTGGGTGTCGATCCACGGCAGCAGGCTACCGGCCAGCGGTGCGCCGAATTCCGCGGTGGGGAAGTCACCGGAGCGCATGGTGTCCGCCACCTTGCGATCGATCTCGAGAATGGCGGAAGCGGGATTGGCCAGCTCATCGGCGACGCTGTCGCGGATAGTACCCATCTGCGAGATCAGCTCGCGCATGTTCTTGGCACCGGAGCCACTGGCGGCCTGATAGGTCATTGCGGAAATCCACTCTACCAGCCCGGCCTTGTACAGGCCGCCCAGGGCCATCAGCATCAAGCTCACGGTGCAGTTACCACCAATGAAGTTCTTCACGCCGCCGTCGATACCCTTGTCGATCACCTCGCGGTTAACCGGGTCGAGGACGATGATGGCGTCGTCGTCCATGCGCAGGCTGGAGGCCGCGTCGATCCAGTAGCCCTTCCAGCCCTTTTCGCGCAGCTTGCCAAACACCTCTTTGGTGTAGTCGCCGCCCTGGCAGCTGACGATGGCATCCAGCTCAGCCAGCGCATCCAGATCGTAGGCATCACCCAGAGGCGCGACCTCACGACCGATGTCCGGCGCCTTACCACCGGCGTTGGAGGTGGAAAAGAAAACCGGTTCGGCGATGTGGGCGAAATCGTCCTCGGCGAGCATGCGCTCCATGAGTACCGAGCCGACCATGCCGCGCCATCCAATAAAACCTACTTTATGCATTGCAGTATCCTGTTCTTTCTGTGTTCGTTTGCGCCCGGCCTGACCGGGCCGCGAGTGCGTCGAGCGCTCTGAGAAGAAACGGGAATATCAGAAAGCGGCCACCACTGCTGCGCCCATCTCTGCGGTAGAGACCGTGCTGGCACCATCGGTAACGATGTCCGCAGTGCGCAGTCCTTCGTCGAGAACCTTGCTGACGGCGTTTTCGATTGCGTCCGCCGCCTCGCCCATATCCAGTGAGTAACGCAGCATCATCGCCGCGGACAGAATCGTCGCCAGAGGATTGGCCACACCCTGCCCGGCAATGTCCGGTGCCGAGCCGTGGCAGGGCTCGTACAGTCCGAAACCGCTCTCGTTCAGGGATGCCGACGGCAACATGCCAATGGAACCAGTGAGCATGGCAGCGGCATCGGAGAGGATGTCGCCGAACATGTTGCCGGTCACCATTACGTCAAACTGCTTCGGCGCGCGCACCAGCTGCATGGCCGCGTTGTCCACATACATGTGGGACAGCTCCACCTCCGGATACTCCGGAGCAAGACGGTCCAGCACCTCGCGCCACAGCACTGTCACTTCCAGCACATTGGCCTTGTCCACTGAGCATAGCTTGCCATTACGCTTGCGCGCGGCCTCGAAAGCCGTGCGGGCAATGCGTTCGATTTCGGACTCACTATATACGTAGGTATTGAAGCCTTGCTTCTCGCCGTTTTCCAGCGTGCGAATGCCGCGGGGCTCACCGAAATAGATTCCACCGGTCAGCTCACGGACGATCAGGATATCCAGCCCGGACACGACTTCCGGCTTCAGGGACGAAGCCTCGGCCAGTTGCGGGTAGAGGATTGCCGGACGCAGGTTGGCGTAGAGGCCCAGCTTGCTACGGATTTTCAGCAGCCCCTTTTCCGGGCGAATGTCCCGCTCCAGCTTGTCCCACTTGGGACCACCAACGGCCCCCAGCAGTACTGCGTCGCACGCACCCGCGGCTTCCAGCTGCGCATCGGTGAGCGGTTCGCCGTGGGCATCAATTGAAGCACCGCCGATCAGGCCATGCTCGAAGCTGAGCCCCAGGTTGAATTTCTTGTCCGCGGCTTCCAGTACGGCCACCGCCTGTTCAACGATTTCCGGGCCGATACCATCGCCCGGGAGGATCATGATTTTCTTGCTCATCTATCTATTCCTGCTTTCTGCGCTGCGGGCATCCCGTGGTGCCCTGCAACTGGATATTGTGGCGGAGCTACCGCCGATAGTTGTTTCCGGTACACGCCGTATACCCATCCCTGGGGGCTCGGACGCGGCCATCCAGGCCGCGTACGGTACCGCAAACAACTATCGGCAGCAGCGCCTTCGCATTTCAGTTCAGTGCCGTTTCGAGGCTTCGCGATTCGAAGCGCTTCAACCAAAGGCGAAGGCTGCGGTGCTGATGAGGCTTTGCGAGACTGTCGGCGAGAGGGACCTCGCCGACAAGCCCCCATGGATGGGTTAGGGGGGAGCGCCTAGCTCGTGTCGCGCAAAGCCTCACCAGTACCGCAGCCGCCAATGTCCTATCAACTTCACTTCACCGCATCAAACAACCACGGTGCCTGCTCGCGGCGCTTGGCTTCATAGGCGCGGATATCGTCGGCATCTTCCAGTGTCAGGCCGATATCATCGAGGCCGTTCAGCAGGCAGTGTTTGCGGAAGGCATCCACTTCGAAACCGATCGTTTCGCCGTTCGGCTTGATGACCTGCTGCTTTTCCAGATCGATGGTCAGCTCGTAGCCTTGCTGCGCATACATTTCCTCAAACAGCTGGTCCACCACTTCCTCTTCAAGCACGATCGGCAGCAGGCCGTTCTTGAAGCAGTTGTTGAAGAAGATATCGGCAAAGCTCGGTGCGATCACAGCGCGGAAACCAAAATCATCCAGCGCCCAGGGCGCATGCTCGCGACTGGAACCACAGCCGAAATTCTCGCGGGCCAGCAGGACAGAAGCTCCCTGGTAGTGAGGCAGGTTCAACGGAAATTCCGGGTTCAGTGGACGATCGGAACAGTCCTGACCGGGGAAACCCTCGTCCAGGTAGCGCAGCTCGTCGAACAGGTTCGGGCCAAACCCGGTGCGCTTGATGGACTTCAGGAACTGCTTTGGAATGATCAGATCCGTGTCAACATTGGCGCGATCCATCGGCGCAGCGAGGCCTTTGTGCTGAGTAAAGGCTTTCATTGTTGCATCTCCTCTGCAGTCAGGGCGGCATCCCGTTGCAATTCCCGCACATCCACGAAATGACCGGCAATGGCCGCCGCTGCCGCCATGCTCGGGCTGACCAGGTGCGTGCGACCACCGTAGCCCTGGCGGCCTTCGAAATTGCGGTTGGAAGTGGAAGCACAGTGCTCGCCGGCCCCCAGCTTGTCCGCATTCATGGCCAGGCACATGGAGCAGGAAGGCTCACGCCACTCAAAACCGGCTTCGATGAAGACTTTGTGCAAGCCCTCTTTTTCAGCCTGCGCCTTGACCGCCTGTGAACCGGGAACGATCAGCACCTGCTTGACACTTTCCGCCTTCTTGTGACCCTTGGCCACCGCCGCTGCCGCACGGAGATCCTCGATACGGGAGTTGGTGCAGGAACCGATAAAGACGCGGTCCAGTTGGATATCCGTAATCTTCTGGCCAGCGGTAAGGCCCATGTATTCCAGCGCGCGCTCGATGCCCGTGCGCTTGGTCGTATCGGTTTCTGCAGCGGGATCCGGCACGTTGGCGCTCACAGGTGCCACCATTTCCGGGGAAGTGCCCCAGCTCACCTGAGGCTCAATTTCTTCCGCCCGCAGTTCGACCACTGCATCGAACACGGCATCGTCGTCGGAGTGCAGCTGGCTCCAGGCTTCCACAGCCTTGTCCCACTGTGCGCCTTTCGGGGCGTAGGGCTTGTCCTTCACATAGTCGAGGGTAACCTGATCCACCGCCACCATTCCGGCGCGCGCGCCAGCTTCGATGGCCATGTTACAAACGGTCATGCGGCCTTCCATGGACAGGCTGCGGATCGCCGAGCCGCCAAACTCGATGGCATAGCCGGTGCCACCAGCGGTGCCGATCTTGCCGATGATGGCCAGTACCACATCCTTGGCCGTGACACCCGGGCCAAGCTCCCCGTCCACACGCACCAGCATGTTCTTCATTTTTTTCTGGATCAGGCACTGGGTGGCCATCACGTGCTCGACCTCGGAGGTGCCGATACCGTGGGCCAGCGCGCCCAGCGCACCGTGAGTGGAGGTATGGGAGTCACCGCAGACCACCGTCATGCCCGGCAGGGTGGCACCGGTTTCCGGGCCAATCACATGCACAATGCCCTGCCCCGGCTCGTTGATGCCGAACTGCACCACGTCGAAGTCGCGACAGTTCTCGTCCAGGGTCTGCACCTGGATGCGGGAAACCTGGTCGCGGATACCTTCCACACCCCCTGCGCGCTCACCTGCCTCGGACGGGACATTGTGGTCCGGGGTCGCCACCAGGGAGTCCTTGCGCCAGGGCTTGCGCCCGGCCAGGCGCAGGCCTTCAAACGCCTGCGGGGAGGTCACCTCGTGGATCAGGTGACGGTCGATATAAATCAGTGCGGTGCCGTCTTCGCGGCTCTTGACCAGATGGTCCTGCCAGAGTTTGTCGTAGAGCGTCTGCCCGGCCATGGCCGTTTCTCCTCTTTTTTGGATTGGAGCAGTCTAAGGGCAGGCATTGAATAACATCAATTTATATTTATTATAAAGAGCAGTCTTAAAGGGAATAGAAAAGCTCCCGCCACCCCTCGTCGCCATCAGGCGGCGCACAACCCGAAACCGGAGACCGACCAGCATGGAAATTCAGTGGCTCAAGGCCTTCCTCAGCATCGCCGAGCAGGGCTCGGTCTCCGAGGCGGCAGAGTACCTGCACCTCACCCAGCCCGCGGTGAGCAAGCGCCTGGCGGCCCTGGAGCAACAGCTCGGCACACCGCTATTCGACCGGATCGGCCGCAAACTCCAGCTCACCGACGCCGGCCGCGCGCTGCTGCCCCGGGCCCGGCATATTCTCAATGAAGTGAGCGATGCCGAGCGGGAGCTGCGCAGCCTCGGCGGCGATGTGAGCGGCAGCCTGCGCATTGCCACCAGCCACCACGTCGGGCTCCACCACCTGCCGCCGGTGCTGAAGGAGTACAGCAATCGCTACCCGGAAGTGGCCCTGGATATCGACTTCGTCGACTCCGAACAGGCCTATGAGGCACTGATGGCGGGGGAATATGAACTGGCGGTGGTCACACTGGCCCTGAAGGAATACCCGAACCTGGAGGCCCAGGTAGTCTGGCCCGACCCCTGTGTCGTGGTGGCGGCGCCGGATCACCCCCTGGCCCAGATGGCGACACTGGACCTGCCCGACCTGGCCCGCTACCCGGCGATTCTGCCGGACCTCAACACCTATACCGGCCGCCTGATCAAGCGGGAATTCGATGCCCAGGGGCTCAAACTCAACGCCAAGCTGGCCACCAACTTCCTCGAGACCATCAAGATGATGGCTGGTGTGGGGCTGGGCTGGAGCGTGCTACCGCGCACCCTGGTGGACGAGAGTCTCGCTGAGCTGCCAGTGCCCCAGCTCAACGTGGTGCGCAACCTGGGGGTCATCAACCACCGGGCCCGCACCCTCAGCAACGCCGCCAGTGCCCTGCAGCAGATGCTGCTGGATACCGCTCGCCACCAGCAAGCGCCCGAAACCGGTAGCTGATCACGGAATTAGCTGAATCTGTGCACTAAACCCCGCGCTGTCGCGAAAAAATTAGTAAACTGCGCGCCACAACAAGATCCGGCCACATCTGACACGGAGTGAGAACCATGAAAAAAATAACCCTGGCCCTCGCGGTCGCCCTCGCCAGCGGCACCGCCAGCGCGGACACAATCCTCGGTTTTGATGCCAGCGCGGGCGTATGGATGCCCTCCTACACCGGCGGCGTTGGTACTGACGGTTTCGACATTGAGCAGTTCGATCCGGCTGAGGACAACATCACCTTTATCCAGGCGGCACTGGAACACCCGATCCCGCTGATTCCGAACATCATGGTTGCCCACAGCAGCATCGAGACCGATGGTATGGCGCAGCTGGAAGAATTTGTGACCTTCGGTGACGAGACCTTCCTGATCGGCAGCGAGGTCAACGCCGACCTGGACCTGACTCACACCGATGCCACTTTCTATTACGAAATCCTGGATAACTGGGTGAACCTGGACATAGGCCTGACCGCGCGACAGTATGCCGGCGAACTGAACGTCTCCAGCGCACTGCAGGCCGAAAATGTGGAGCTGTCCGGCTACCTGCCCATGGCCTACGGTATGGCCCGCTTCGACCTGCCCTTCACCGGCTGGTCTATCGTGGCCCAGGGCAACGGCACCGGCTACAAGGGTGACACCATCACCGACTTCACCGCCAAGGTTCGCTGGGACTTCGTGCCGGCACTGGACTTCGCCATCGAGGCCGGCTATCGCAGCATGTCCCTGGACCTGCAGGAGCTGGACGAGCTGCAAAGCGACCTGGAAATCAAGGGTCCGTACCTGGGCCTGAACCTGCACCTGTAAGCTTTCACCGGCTTGCGGCACAGACAAGAAAGGCGGCCATTGGCCGCCTTATTTTTTGGGCGTCAGTACATCCGTTTGCCACTCAGCCCATTGTTGCAACGGTGGCGGCAAACCACTGGGACAAGTATTTCGAATCGCTGTTAATACATCCCTGTACGCTCCGGCGGCGCCCTCCCTGGCGCCGACGGTTCGAAATACTCGTCCCAGCGATTTGCCTTCAATTCCAACACCATGCCGGCTCTGCAAGTTAAGGCGTGACCCGATTCTAAGATCACGTGTTCTGGACGTTAGATGAAAGCGACATGCGAAGCCGGGGTGGCCGGTGCGGGATTTTGAAACCGTCGGCGCCAGGGACGGCGCCGATGGAGCTTACAGGGATGTACTTGCGCGTTTTCAAAATGCCGCACCGGTTGCCCCGGCGCCCAAAACGCTCGCGAGCTTCGGACTTTGCATCTGACTACGCAGAGATGAATGCTACCGACGATCAGCCACCAACCGACACCACACCCGGCTTCACATCCCCGTTCTGCGCCCGCTGGCGCAGCACATGATCCATCAGCACCAGCGCCATCATCGCCTCGGCGATCGGTGTCGCGCGGATGCCCACGCAGGGGTCGTGACGGCCCTTGGTCACCACCTCGATGGGATTGCCATGGGTATCAATGCTCTTGCCGGGAATACGCAGGCTGGAGGTGGGCTTCAGGGCGATGTGGGCGATGAGTTCCTGGCCGCTGGAAATACCGCCCAGCACACCGCCGGCATGGTTGGAGAGGAAGCCCTCCGGAGTAATCTCGTCCCTGTGCTCGGTACCCTTCTGCTCCACGCAACCAAAACCCGCGCCGATCTCAACGCCTTTGACCGCGTTGATACTCATCAGCGCATGCGCCAGGTCCGCATCCAGGCGGTCAAAGATCGGCTCACCGAGGCCGGCGGGTACGCCCGATGCGTGGACCGAGATACGCGCGCCGATGGAGTCGCCCTCCTTGATCAGCGCCTGCATATAGGCCTCCATCTCTGGCACCTTGTCCGCATCCGGGCAGAAAAAAGGATTCTGCTCCACCTGGTCCCAATCCAGCTTTTCCACCTTGATGGGGCCCAGCTGGGAAAGGTAACCACGCACCTCGATACCCAGCTGCTCGCGCAGCCACTTCTTGGCGATGGCACCGGCGGCAACGCGCATGGCGGTCTCGCGGGCTGAAGAGCGGCCGCCGCCACGGTAATCGCGAATCCCGTACTTCTGCCAGTAGGTGTAATCGGCATGGGCCGGGCGCACCTGCTCGGCGATATTGGAGTAGTCCTTGGAGCGCTGGTCAGTGTTTTCGATCAGCAGGCCGATCGGGGTACCGGTGGTCTTGCCCTCGAAAACGCCGGAGAGAATCTTCACCTCATCCGCCTCGCGGCGCTGGGTGGTGTAGCGGGAGGTGCCGGGCTTGCGGCGGTCCAGGTCGCGTTGCAGATCTTCAGGTGAGATCTCCAGTCCGGGCGGACAGCCATCGACGATACAGCCCAGTGCCGGACCGTGGCTTTCACCAAAGCTGGTGACACAGAAGAGCTTGCCAAAGGTATTGCCCGACATATGCGAGGATCTCCGCCTGCTGGATTTTTATCGTTGCTGGTTTTTTATCGTTGAAAGCCGCGCATTATAGAGGATTCAACGCCGGCAGGGCCGCGCCGGGATGAAAAAGCACAGAACACTGCGCCCACCCCGCCGGCAGGAAGAGGAATTACTCGTCTGCGAAGTGGCCTTGGTAGGCGAGCAGCTCTTCGCGGCTGATGACGAAAACCCCGTGGCCGCCGTCTTCGAACTCCGGCCATAAGAAGGGCACCTCGGGGAAGGCACTTTCCAGCGCTTCCCAGCTGTTGCCCACCTCACAAACCAGGATGCCCTCCGGCTGCAGATGGTTGGCAGCCTCCCGCAACAGGCGGCGGGTAAAGTCGAGGCCGTCGTCGCCGGAACCCAGTGCGATCTCCGGCTCTGCCTGGTACTCCGCCGGCATCTCGGCGAGATCGCGGGCATCCACATAGGGCGGGTTACAGACAATCAGGTCGTAACTGCACCCTTCGAGGCCGGAGAACATGTCGGACTGCACCGCCCGTACCCGCTCGTTCAGCTGATGGCGGTTGATATTGATCTGTGCCACGTCAACCGCACCGGAAGAGATGTCACTCAGGTCCACCCGCGCTTCCGGGAAGGCCTCTGCGCAGGCAATGCCAATACAGCCGCTGCCACAGCACAGATCGAGGAGCGCCAATGGCTCCGTGGCCAGCCACGGCTGGAACTCCTGGCGAATCAGTTCGGCAATTGGCGAGCGCGGCACCAGCACCCGGCTGTCGACATAGAACGTCATATCGCAGAAATGGGCTTCGTGGGTGAGGTAGGCTGCGGGGAGGCGCTCGTCCACCCTCTGCTTCAGGATTGCCATCACCTCCCGTCGCTCGCTCATGGTGAGCCGGGCACTGAGCACCTCCGGCTTGCTGTCCATGGGCAGGTGCAGCGTGTGCATCACCAGCACCAGGGCCTCGTCCCAGGCATTATCGGTGCCGTGGCCGAACCAGAGGCCAGCCTCATTGAAACGGCTGGCCCCCCAGCGCACAAAATCCAGCAGGGTGCAGAGGTCCCGCAGATCTTCCGGGCATCCCGGAGTCGATTCTCGTAATTCGGTCATTGACTCTATCCTTGTAGAGCGCGGGTCCTTGGACCCGCAGCGGCCCCGTCCCGTGATCCGCCGACGGTGGCGCGAAGTAAAACAGTCCTGGAGCGCCGGCGCCAACGCACCGGATCTTTACTCAAAGGTGACAAACGCTTAGGGTAGCGCACCCGCCCCTCGGGCCGAGATAGTTGAAAGCAGGACCAGATGAAAGAACATTACGCGCGAATTATTGAAGCAATGGGCGAGGATCTGCAACGCCCGGGCCTGAAGGACACCCCCGAGCGCGCCGCCAAGGCCATGGCCTACCTCACCAGAGGTTACGAGCAGACAGTGGAGAGTGTCGTCAACGAAGCCCTGTTCCCCTCCGATTGCAGCGAGATGGTACTGGTCAAGGACATCGAACTCTACTCCCTGTGTGAGCACCACATGCTGCCCTTTATCGGCAAGGCGCACGTAGCCTATATTCCCGATGGCAAGGTTCTGGGGCTCTCAAAGGTAGCGCGCATTGTGGATATGTTCGCCCGCCGGCTGCAGATCCAGGAACAACTGACCGTCCAGGTCGCCGAGACCATCCAGCGCGTCACCGGCGCCGCCGGTGTTGGCGTGATCATCGAAGCCAAGCACATGTGCATGATGATGCGCGGCGTGGAGAAACAGAATTCCGTCATGAAAACCTCCGCCATGCTGGGTTCCTTCCGCGATCAGCAGGCCACCCGCACAGAGTTCCTCTCTCTGATCCGCTGAGGTCTAAGCTTGGAAACTACGGCACAGGGATGCGCCGCCAGAGAGCCTCTTTTTCAAGGATTGACGACAATGCCCCACCTGGTTATCGAATACGCCGAAAACCTAGAGGAATCGATTTCCATCCCCGCCCTGGTAAGCGCTGCGCAAGAAGCCATGCATCGCTCCGGCCTGTTCGCGCCCCACACAATCAAGACCCGCGCCATGCCGTATCGCCACTTTATCGCCGGTGAAAAAGGCGGCAGTTTTATCCACGCGGAAGTGCGCCTGTTCGAGGGCCGCAGCGAGCGCGACCGGGAGACACTCAGTTCCACCGTCTTCAATACATTGTGCCAATTTGCCGAGGGCGTCCCGGCAGTGACAGTTGAAGTCCGGGAGATCGACTCCGGCTGCTATTCAAAACGCCTGCCGTTCTAATTCGCCCCGGACTCACCTCCGCGCAGGAAAGGCCCGAACCACTCTGCAATTTCAGAGGCCCCCTCCTCCATGTGCAGATGGTGGCCACCCTCCATTTCCCGCACCGCAATATTGTCACGCCCCGCCAGCAGCGGTTCCATCCGCTCGACCATGTCCGGAATCCCATCGGTGGCCAGCACCAGCCGCACAGGCATGGTGACGCGGTCGAGGAAGGCCCGCACCTGCGAATTGGTGAGTTTGGCGGTGGAGGTGGCCATCAGGCGCGGATCGCTGCTCCAGGTGAGACTCTGCCCCTGGTCGCGGGTGCCCCGCTGCACCAGCAGCAGGGCGGCGTGGGTCGACAGGCGGAACATGCCGTTTTTGCGCGCTTCCACCGCATCGTCCAGCGAGGCGAACTCCCGCGGCTTGCGGTGCCCGTAGCGGGCCCGCTGGGCGATAGCCCGCGCCAGGATCTCCGGCGCCTCCTGCCCTTTTGCCGGTGGCGGCACCAGCCCGTCGATCAGGGCCAGGCGACAGATCCGGTCCGGAAAGGCACCGGCTGTCAGCATGGCAGCGACAGCACCGCGAGAGTGTGCAAGCAGGGAGAAACGACGCCAGCCCAGTGCATGGGTGATGCCAATCACATCCTCGACCTCTTCCCAGATGTTGTAGTTGGCATCTCCGGAACGGTGGTAGCTGCGGCCGTGTCCGGCCATATCCACGGCAACAAGGTCGAGTCCGTCCAGTAGCGGCGCCAGACGGGCGAAGCTGGCGCAATTATCCAGCCAGCCGTGCAGCGCCAGCACCGGCTCACCACCCTCGCTGCCATAGCGACGGGCGGCGATGGTGCGACCATCAAACTCGAGGGTGATTTCCCGGAAAATCTCAGACATGACTAAACGGCTCGCAACAGGGAACCGCCATGCTGCCAGCGGTGCTGCGGACCCACAATGACCGGTCTGCTCAGCGGTGTTGGTCTAAAGGGGCCGGAAAAAAAGGAGAACCCGGTTGTTACTGGGCGTGCTGCAGCCACTCCAGCTCGGCACAGTTATCGGCCCACACCTCGGCGCTGAGGCAGGCCAGGGAGGAAGTGCCCATTGGATGCTGGTTGCCGCTACCACACAACCCGTTGACCAGGCTGCCTACCAGCGGCTGGTGGCTGACCAGCAGGATCGGGAAATCATCAGCGGAAGCCAGCGCATCAAGCACCTCGCCCGGCGGCGTATCCCCCACCAGAATGGATTCGGTCCTGACGGGCAGCCCCAGTTGCTTTGACGCAATTTCAGCCGTCTGCTGAGTGCGCACAAACGGACTCGCCCAGATCGCGCGCACTTCAGACAATTCGGTGGCGCGGGCGCGGCACACGGCAGCAACCTGCTCGCGACCGCGCTCGGTAAGCTCCCGGGAGGCATCGTCACCACGATGCGGTTCCGCTTGACCGTGGCGCAAAATCATTAGCTTCACATTTACCTCCAGTCGGGATGTCAGTCAGCCCTTGTCGCTGTCGCCAGACTCGTCCTTCTTGCCCGACTTTTTGCCCGCTTTCTTGCTGTCGCTTTCCTTTTCAACGTCCTCGGCGGCCTTCTCCACCTCCTCGGCGTCTAGCTCGACCGGCACGTAGGCGCCAGCGCCCTTGGCTTTCTTGTCGTCGTCCTTATTACCAGCCTTGCTCTCGTCGGCCTCAGCCTCGGCAACGACTTCACCTTCCACTTCCTCGGCGCTCTCGTAGCCGGACAGGTCCTCTACCTCAGACTCGGGCCACTCGGAAAACGGAAAAGGTTTTTCCTCAGAGTTGTAGATCAAAAACTGCAGAGTCTGGTACACGTAAGAAGCAATCTGGTCCCCCAGCCGGCGCAGGTTGTCATTGGCACTGCCAGTGAGCAGTGCGAACAGGAACTGCAGCACGATCACCGCCAGCATGACCACGCCGGCAATCTCCAGCAGAATGACAAAAAGCACCATGTAGAGCAGACGCATCCACTGGTTGCCGGAGGAGATATTTTTCTTCAGTTCTTCATTATCCATGTGTGATCACCATCAAGATTTGGCCGAGTAGGCCACGTCAAAAGTTTGCGCGCCGGACATCAGGTCCCTGATTACCTCGGGAATTGGGCGCTCTTCAAATAATATGGCGTGAATTGCCGAAACCAAGGGCATGTAGACTCCCAGCTCATCCGCCTTGCGCTTGATCAGCCTGACAGTGTTGACACCTTCGGCGACCTGACCGATTTCTGCGATAGCCTGTTCCAGCGGCATACCTTTACCCACCAGGTATCCGACCCGGTAATTGCGGCTCAGGTCTGAGGAACAGGTAAGGATCAGGTCACCGACACCGGCGAGGCCGATAAATGTCATGGGATCCGCCCCCATCGCCTCGGCAAAGCGCATCATCTCCGCCAGCGCGCGGGTAATCAGCAGGCTGGTGGTGTTACCGCCCCGCCCCAGAGCCTTGGCCATGCCGGTGACGATGGCATAGATATTCTTCAGCGCCCCCGCCAGCTCCACGCCAAACACATCATTGCTGGAGTAAACGCGGAAAGTCTCGGAGTGCAGCACACTCTGGATGGTTTTGCAGAGCTCCTCATGCTCACTGGCGATCACCGTGGCCGTGTAATGCCCCTCGACAATCTCTTTGGCAAAATTCGGGCCACTCAGCACCCCCACCCGCATATCGCTGGTCTCTTCCAGCAGAATGTCGCTCATCAGGTGGAAGCTGTCGTGCTCGATGCCCTTGGTGGTGGAGATCAGCATGGTGCCCGGCGCCAGCATCGGCGCTACCGTCTTGACCACCTGCCGAAAGGATTTACTGGGAATCGCCACAATTACGATGCCACAGCCGCTGACCGCCTGCTCGAGATCGCTGGTGATGTTCAATTCCGGATGCAGGGGGACCCCCGGCAGGTAAAAGGTGTTCTCACGCAGCTTGCGGCAGCTGGCGGCCTTTTCCGGGTCGCGCATCCACTGGCGGGTGTCGTGTCCGTTACCGGCAACAATATTGGCAATGGCGGTACCGAAACTGCCGCCGCCCAGTACGGCAATAGAAACGGGCGATGAAGTTTCCGTCTGTGTCATAGAGGCCCAGGGTAAGTCAGGGGAAAGTTGTCGTTGTTGGGCGGATTATAGAGCTCCCCGCCGGGCAGCCCAATGAACCAACGAAAAAAGTGCGAACTTCGCTCATTTCCCGATCAGCAGCCCGGCTTTTCCCGGACGTTCGCGTAAATTTTCACCAATGGATCCGCTGGTGATCTGACGGACAAAAAAAGGGCGGCCCGTGGCCGCCCTCACTACTGCTCACTGCATTCAGCTGTTCAGCTCCAGCAGCAGTGCGTTGAGTCGACGGACATAGTCCGCCGGGTCTGCCAGCTGGTTGCCCGCCGCCAGGTTGGCCTGGTCCATGAGGATGTTGGTGAGATCCGCAAAGCGGTCCTCGTCCTGCTCCTGGTCCAGTCGCTGCACCAGCGGGTGGGACGGGTTGACCTCGAAGATGGGCTTGGCTTCCGGCAGTGCCTGACCGGCCTGCTCGAGAATCCGGCGCATCTGCGGCCCCATGTCCTGCTCACTGACCACCAGGCACGCGGGCGAGTCCACCAGCCGGGTGGTGGCACGCACCTCCTCGACACGATTCTTGAGCACTTCCTTGACCCGCTCCACCAGGGCGCCGGCCTGCTCCTCCACCTTTTCGCGCTCGGCCTTGTCCTCGTCACTCTCGGCCTCACCCAGGTCCAGGGCGCCCTTAGCCACGTCCTGGAACGGCTTGCCGTCGAACTCGGTCATATGGCCGACGAACCACTCGTCGATCTGATCGGTGAGCAGCAGCACCTCGATGCCCTTTTTACGGAAAACCTCCAGGTAGGGGCTGGACTTGGCAGTGGCAAAGTTGTCGGCGCAGACGTAGTAGATGTACTTCTGCCCTTCCTGCATGCGACCCACGTAATCCTCGAGGGACTGGTCCTGCTTCGGCTCATCGGTGTGCGTGGAGGAGAAACGCAGCAGTTTGGCGATCTTTTCCTTGTTCGAGAAATCCTCTGCGGGGCCTTCCTTGATCACATTGCCGAACAGGTCCCAGAACTTCTGGTATTCATCAGCGTCTTTGCTCGCCAGTTTGCCCAGCATGTCCAGCACACGCTTGGTCAGTGCGCTCTTGATGGCGTCGGTATTGCGGTCCTTCTGCAGAATCTCGCGGGAAACGTTCAGGGGCAGGTCATTGGAGTCGAGCACGCCCTTTACGAAACGCAGGTACAGCGGCAGGAACTGCTCGGCATCGTCCATGATGAAGGTGCGCTGCACATACAGCTTCAGGCCGCGGGCGGCATCGCGCTGGTAGAGGTCGAACGGTGCGCGGCTGGGGATGTACAGCAGGCTGGTGTAATCCAGCTTGCCCTCGACGCGGTTGTGACTCCAGGTCAGCGGATCGTCGAAGTCGTGGGCGATGTGCTTGTAAAACTCCCTGTACTCCTCGGACTTGATGTCGCTGCGGGAGCGGGTCCACAGGGCCTGCGCGGCGTTGACTGCCTCGAATTCAGGCGCCTTGCTCTCCTTTTCCTCTTCTCCTTCAGCCACCGGCGCTTCTTCTTTGAGCATCTCGACCGGAATGGCGATGTGGTCGGAGTATTTCTTGATGATGGAGCGCAGGCGCCAGCCATCGGCAAATTCTTTGGCGTCGTCCTTCAGGTGCAGCACCACGCGGGTGCCGCGCTTGGGCCACTCGACGTTTTCCACGGTGTACTCGGCCTCGCCGCTGCACTCCCAGTGCACGCCCTGATCGGCATCGGCGCCCGCACGACGGGTAAATACCTCGACCCGATCGGCCACGATGAAGGCGGAATAGAAGCCGACGCCGAACTGACCGATCAGGTGCGCGTCCTTCTTCTGGTCGCCGGTCAGGTTCTGCATGAAACTGGCGGTGCCGGAACGGGCGATGGTGCCCAGGTTCTCGATCACCTCATCGCGGCTCATACCGATGCCGTTGTCGGTAATGCTGATGGTGCCCTCATCCTTGTCGAACTCGATGCGGATGCGCAGATCGGGATCTTCTTCCAGCAATTCGGGCTTGGAGAGGGCTTCGAAGCGCAGCTTGTCAGCGGCGTCGGAGGCATTGGATACCAGCTCGCGCAGGAAGATCTCCTTGTTGGAGTAGAGCGAGTGGATCATCAGGTGCAGCAGCTGCTTGGCTTCCGTCTGGAAACCGTGGCTCTCTTTGTGGGCCTCAACGGTCATAAATTGGTCTCCCCATACACTTCATTCGGAACAGGGACCAGATATAGGGGCCGCTTGCGGGGTTTCAAGGGCTGCTCTCGAGCACTGGGATGCTTCTATCCCGCTCCGGGGCGGCACGGCACCCGGTGCGCGCTTTCGAAAACGCATGGATACATCCCTGTAGCTCCGGCCGCGCCGTCCCTGGCGCGGACGGTTTCGAAAGCGCGCACCGGCCACCGTGCCTCAGCGGAGGGTCCGCACTGGCGTTGAGACGATGGGAAGCCAGATGGATTCACGGCGAAAAACCGTTCCTGACCACATGGTGAAGGCCGGCTACCGGGGCTGGGGATTCAAAACTGTCGATGCTAGGGACGGCATCGACAGAGCTACAGGGAGGTATTCATGCGGTTTTGAAGCCCCAGCCCCGGTAGCCGGCCGCCCAACAGTCAGCCAACGAGCACAAGGGTGAGCCGGGTACACGAATGCCGGGACTTATTTGTTGGCCATCGCCGTGGCTAGCTTGCCGTTGCCAGTGATATCAATCACGAAGTTGGCGGTAAGGTCGGCGATCGCGCGGGATTCCGCGTTCATCAGGATGGCGATACCAATCTTCTGCTTCTCGGAATAGGCTACCGCAGCGCGGAAACCTGCGACCCAGCCACCGTGGTAGATGATGCGATCATCCCCCATGGTGTACAGCCGCCAGCCCAGGCCATAACCGGCGTGGGACAGGTGGTCACGCCAGATACGGTGGCGCATATGGCGCTTGGTCGCCACCCGCTCGGTGGTGATGTCCTGGATCACCTTTGGAGAAAGGACTTTCGGGTAGTAGCCCATTTGTGCCTTCAGCCACTGGGCCATGTCGGAGATGCTGGCATTCACCCCGGCAGCGGGCGCCGCGTAATAGTATTCGCGCTCCACCTTGACCGCCCGCCAGCCCCGGCCTGTCTGCACGTGCGGGGCAGCGCGGTTGTCAGATGCCATAAAGCTTTCCCAGCCCACAGAGGCATCTTCCATCTTCAGCGGAGCAAAAAAGCGATCCTTGAGCTGTCGATCGTAGCTCACACCGGTGGTCTGCAGGATCACGTCCTCGATCAGGCTGAACAGCACATTCTGGTAGCCATAGCACTTGCCGGGCTTGCAGCGGGGATCGATGTTGGCGAACTTGGGCAGGATCTTGCTGAGGGGCTTGTCGTCCTCAAGGTAGTTGTCGTACGCATTGGGTGTCAGGCCCGAGGAGTGGCTGAGCAGATGCTCTACTTTCAGCTCCTTCGACAGTGCCGGGGTCTTGAAACGCAGGTCCGGGACAAAGTTGACCACGCGGTCGCGCCAGTCAAACTCTTGCTCATGTGCGAGCACCGCCGCCATGCTGCCGGCAAAAGTCTTGGAGACCGACGCCAGCCGGAACACCGTATGCGCATCCACCTTGGCCTTCTTGCCGCGGAGCCGGACGCCGTAGGTGTCCATGGCGACCACCTGGTTCCCGTCAACAATCACATAGGCACCGCCCGGAATCTCCTTTTCCTTCAGCAACTGGCGGAAGTAGCGATCGAACTGTTTGGCCTTGGACTGCACATCCGCCGCGCGCACGGGCGTCCAGACACAGAAGAGCGCCAGAATCAGGGTGCAGTACCGGGTGCCTGTCAGGCGTCCGGTTGCGATCAAGGTGAGGAAAGATAGAGTCTTCATGCCGTACTTCGCGCCGCCATGGCAACACACTGTAATGTACTAAGACTAGCAGGCCGCCGAAAAATTCTCCCGCCACCCGCATCGTTACCAGTTCACATTGTAAGTGCAAACTCGCGCCAGCGCACTGCACCCGTGCGACTGGCACCCAACCCCCGGACGCAAAAGGCAGAAACAAAAAAACCGCCTTGCGGCGGTTTCTGCTGAGGCGGGGCAAAATGCCCCGCCGCCATCGGCGACCGGATGGCCGCAGACGACTTACAGCTTGTCGGAGTTTTCGCTCAGGTAAGCGGCAACGCCTTCCGGGGAAGCGTTCATACCCTTGTCGCCTTCCTGCCAGCCTGCCGGGCAAACTTCGCCGTGCTCCTGGTGGAACGCCAGGGCGTCAACCATGCGCAGCATCTCGTCTACGTTACGGCCCAGCGGCAGATCGTTGACTACCTGGTGACGAACAACGCCTTCCTCGTCGATCAGGAAGGAACCACGGAAAGCAACACCGCCTTCGGACTCAACGTCGTAAGCCTGGCAGATTTCGTGCTTCACGTCGGCAACCAGAGAGTATTGAACCGGGCCGATACCGCCCTCGTTCACCGGGGTGTTACGCCAGGCGTTGTGGGAGAACTGAGAATCGATGGAAACACCGATCACCTCTACGCCACGCTTCTTGAACTCTTCAAAGCGGTGATCAAAAGCGATCAGCTCAGACGGGCACACAAAGGTGAAGTCCAGCGGGTAGAAGAAAATAACCGCTTTCTTGCCCTTGATGGCTTCTTTCAGGTTGAAGTTTTCAACGATCTCGCCGTTGCCCAGTACCGCTGCAGCGGTGAAGTCCGGTGCCGGCTTACCTACCAGAACTGCCATGAGAACCTCCTCGTTCCAATGATGGGTTAATCAAACAGATGCCATAGCGATTACTTTATATACAATCGCTATGAGCAAAATCAGGTGCAATAGTGGTCCGCTATGATACACAGGGCCTCAGATGAGTCCCATTAAATTTTTATATCGGGTCGATAGTAGCCGGTCATTGCCACTTCGCTCCGCGAACCGGCCTACAAGCCAGAATCGCCAACCCGCTAAAGCACAACGGAGCGCAATGCTGGCACTCCTCCCCCCGGGTCTTCAACTGTCTCTCGATCGCTGGTTGCGCCGCCAGAAACCTCATCGGCAGCACTGACCTGCAAGTCAGCATCTACCCGCCTAGACTATTTAGTGACCGCAGCGAATCTTGTTGACAATCATTCTCAATTTCAATACGATCCATGTAAGTCATGTTTTGGGCGATCCAGCGCCAAGGTTGAGTAGAAGAAGATGTACGTATGTATCTGCAAAGGCATCACTGACCGCCAGATCAAGGAAGCCGTGTACGACGGTTCCACTTCCGTGCGTGCTCTGCGCCGCCAGCTGGGCGTGTCCTCGCAATGTGGCCGCTGTGCCGAGCTGACCCAGGAAATCATCGAAGAGACCATGGGTGCCGGCATGATGACAGCCAGCAACAACGGCCTCTTCTACTCCGCGTCCTGATCCAGGGCCGGATGTGCCTGTCCGGCGCCGAGATGATCGGCGCCCTATCCCCCTCAGCCCCGATCGCACTGAATCCCCTGCCCTTTCGCTTAACGCGCGCAAAGCCAACTGCGCTGGCCTATCTTTAAGCCCTGATCTTTACCCTGCAATGGGCCTCTGCTCCGACTGCACTCCGGGCCCGGCATTCGACGAGGGCTGGCATGCACCACAAGCTATTGATCATCGGCGAGCGGATGCGCGGCAGCTTCTGGATGATTCCGGCGCTGATGATCGCCGGTGCCATGGGACTGGCGCAGCTGATGCTGTACCTCGACAAGGTAACAACACTCAGCACCCTACCCGGTTTGGGCTGGATGGGTCTGCAGGACCCGGACAGCGCCCGCTCCCTGCTCACCACCATCGCCGCCTCCACCATTACCGTGGCCGGCACCGTGTTCTCCATCACTGTTGTCGCACTGACCCTGGCATCCAACCAGTTTGGGCCGCGGCTGGTGCGCAACTTTATGCGGGACCGCGGCACCCAGGCCGCACTGGGTATTTTCCTGGCCACCTTTATCTATGCACTGATGGTGCTGCGCGGCATCAATGCCATCACCGACGAAGGCCGAAACCACGATCTCGCCGTGCACACTGCCGTGGTGCTCTCGGTGATCAGCATCGGCTTCCTGATCTATTTCATCCACAACGTGGCCCTGTCCATCCAGGTGGACAATGTCACCTTCCATATCAACAGGGAATTCAGTGCCGCCATCGATGAGCACTATCCCAGCGAACGTAAATTCGACAAACGGGTGCAGTGTTATCCGCCGGAAAAACTACGACTGGGGGACAACTTTCTCAGTGTCTTTACCCGGGAGAGCGGCTACCTGCTGGCCATGGATAAGTCCGCCCTGGTGAACTGGGCTGAAAAGCACGACTGCTGCATTCGCATGGACTGGCACCCGGGCAGCTTTATCAATCACTGGTCGCGGGTCGCGCGGATCTATGAACCGCCCCGGCGGCTGGATAGCGACGAAATCAGCGCCGCCATCAACGACAGCATGAGCCTTGGCGCATTACCCACCGCCGAACAGGATGTGGTTTTTTCCGTGCACCAACTGGCACAGATCGCCGTGCGCGCCCTGTCCCCCGGGATCAACGACCCGTTCACCGCCTACTCCTGTATCGACCGGCTGGTGGATGGTCTCGGCAAAGTGTTGCAACGCCCTGAGCTGCCCAATTGTTTCCACGATGAGAAAGGCGTGCTGCGCCTTGTCACCACAGTGTTGCACTTTGCCGACCTGCTGGATGCCGCCTTTGATGAGATCCGCGAGTACGGCCGCGAAAGCGGCGTGGTCATGCTTCACCTGCTGAATGCGCTCAGTGACCTCGCCAATGTCTGCACCCGGGAAAACGACATCCGCGCGTTCAATGCCTACCTGGACCGGCTCGGAGAAGATATGGCCATCAGCGTCGAGGACAAATTTGATCGCACGGCCGCCGAAGAGAAAATCACCTCGATTCGCTACCGGCTCTCCCAACATTGAGCCACCTGTCGCGCCCGGGCCACACAAGAGATCGCAAAGCCAACCAATCTAAACAACAATCGTTCTCGTTGTTTTTACCGGGAAAATTCCCGTAAAAAACTGCACTTTCATGGCCCTGCTGTTGTTTTCATCCACGCTTGACTTGGCCGGGACGTCACCGCAAACTCGACCGTCAAAGCGACTCCGGCCCTATTATTTCAGGACCAGTTAAGCGCAATCCCCGAGACCGATTCTCAAAAACAGAAGCACAGAAAATTCCGGCGTAGTCTCTGCAAACCTGCAGCTTCTCCCGGGCCCAAAGGAGCAACAGCTATGAAAGGCGATCCCAAAGTCATCGAACACCTGAACAAAGCACTGGGCAACGAGCTGGTAGCCATCAACCAGTATTTCCTGCACTCGCGCATGTTCAAGGACTGGGGCCTGAAGGAACTGGCGGACAAGGAGTACGAAGAGTCCATCGACGAGATGAAGCACGCCGACTGGCTGATCGAGCGCATCCTGTTCCTCGAGGGCATTCCCAACCTGCAGCACCTGGGCAAGCTGTACATCGGTGAAAACACCCAGGAAATGCTCGAGTGTGACCTGAAACTGGAAACCAAGGCCATTCCAGATCTGCGTGACGGCATCGCCTACTGTGAATCTGTGCGGGACTACGGCAGCCGCGAACTGCTGGAGAAAATTCTCGATTCCGAGGAAGAGCACGTAGACTGGCTGGAGACCCAGCTGAGCCTGATCGACAAGGTGGGCCTGCAGAACTACCTGCAGACGCAGATGGAAAAAGCTTCCGACGAATAAGTTTTTTGCAGTCCCCGGGAGCCGTTGAATACAACAGATTCCGGCCATAAAAAAACCGCGGTATGACCGCGGTTTTTTTGTTTCGGCGTTCGGCGCTTTCGCGTTACTCCGCGTCGCCCTCGCTCTCAGCTGCCGCCTCGTCGACCAGGGTCTTCAGCTCGCCGTTCTCATACATTTCCATGATGATGTCACAGCCACCGACCAGCTCGCCTTTCACCCACAGCTGCGGGAAGGTCGGCCAGTTGGCGAACTTGGGGAGCTCGGTGCGGATATCCGGGTTGGACAGCACGTCCACATAGGCAAAACGCTTGCCGCAGGCCATCAATGCCTGGGAGGCGCGCATGGAAAAGCCGCACTGGGGTGCGTTGGGGCTGCCCTTCATATAGAGCAGAATGGCGTTGTCGGCGATCTGCTGCTTGATGTTCTCCAGTGTATCCATAGGGAAGACTAACCTCGGGTAATGGGACCGTTAGATGCGTTCGGGCGCGGCACCGGCGCTGGGCAGCTGCGCGCAGGGCGGCATTGTACCCTAGTGTGTAGCCGGGTACGAAAGCCGGGCCCTCACCAGCAGCATTCGCTGGCCTGACACTCACCTTATGCTAGTATTGCCCGCTTTGCCGGGGAAACTGCTGGACAACAGCGCCCATTCCGCACTTTCTGCGGCCCCGATCGTCCAGGCCCGTTCTGATAGAGGAGACGTACCGTGGCCACGCCCGCACTGATGCACAACTATGGAGAGCGGACCCTGACGCTGGTCCGCGGAGAGGGAAGCTATGTGTGGGACGACGCCGGCCGACGATACCTGGACGCGCTCTCCGGTATCGCCGTGTGCGGACTCGGCCACTGCCACCCTGCTGTAACCGGTGCGATCCAGGACCAGGCGGGCACCCTGCTGCATGTCTCCAACCTGTACAACATTCCCGCTCAGGAACAGCTGGCGGAAAAGCTGGTCTCCCAGTCCGGCATGGACAATGTGTTCTTCTCCAACTCCGGTGCCGAAGCCAATGAAGCAGCCATCAAGCTGGCCCGGCGGCTGGGCAACGAGCGCGGATTTCCGGTACCGAAAATCCTGGTGATGGAGAACGCCTTCCACGGCCGCACCCTCGCCACCCTGACGGCAACCGGCAATGAAAAGGTGCAGGCCGGCTTTGCCCCGCTGCCGGAGGGTTTCCTGCGTGTGCCCTTCGACGATGTGGCCGCCATCGAGAAAATGGCCGTGGCCCACGACGATATCGTCGCCATACTGGTGGAACCGGTACAGGGCGAGGGCGGTATCCGCGTACCCGCCCCGGGCTATCTCAAGCGTCTGCGGGAAATCTGTGACAACCGCGACTGGCTGCTGATGCTGGACGAAATCCAGACCGGCAACGGCCGCAGCGGCGCGCTCTTCGCCTACCAGCACAATGGCCTGTTACCGGACGTGGTCACCACCGCCAAGGGCCTCGGCAACGGTGTGCCGATCGGCGCCTGCCTGGCGCGGGGAAAAGCAGCACAGCTGTTTACCGCCGGCACCCACGGCTCCACGTTTGGCGGCAACCCCCTGGCCTGTCGCGCCGGGCTCGCGGTACTGGAAACGCTGGAACAGGAACAACTGATTGAACGCGCGGCAACACTCGGCGAGCAACTACTGGTACAGTTGCGCGAGGCGCTGACCGGTTGTGCCGCGGTAAAAGAAATCCGCGGCCTCGGCCTGCTGATCGGTATCGAACTCGACCGCCCCTGCGGGGTGCTGGTGGAGCGGGCCCGGGAGGCCGGCCTGCTCATCAATGTTACTGCCGGTAGTGTGGTCCGCCTGTTACCGCCACTGACCATCACTGATGAAGAGTGTGCGGAGATTACCGCAACCGTCAGTGCACTGATTCAACAATTTACTAGGGAAACGGCCTGAATTAAGGGGAAACACCATGGCCACAAGACATTTTCTCAGTCTGATGGACCTGTCCAGGGAAGAACTGGACGCTGTGATTGAACGCGCCATCGAACTCAAGGCCCTGCGCAACCAGGGCATCGCCACCGAGCCCTTCCGCGACAAGGTGCTGGGCATGATCTTCGAGAAGTCCTCCACCCGTACCCGGGTCTCCTTCGAGGCGGGTATGGCGCAGATGGGCGGCAGCGCTTTGTTCCTCTCCCCCCGTGACACCCAGCTGGGTCGCGGCGAGCCGATCGAGGACAGCGCCCGGGTGATTTCCCGCATGGTGGACATGGTGATGATCCGCACCTTCGGCCACAACGTGCTGGAGCGCTTCGCCGCTTACTCGCGGGTGCCGGTGATCAATGCCCTGTCCGACAGCTTTCACCCCTGTCAGCTGCTGGCGGATATCCAGACCTATGTCGAGCACCGCGGCAGCCCCGCCGGCAAGGTGGTGGCGTGGGTGGGCGACGGCAACAATATGTGTAACTCCTATATCAATGCCGCCCGCCAGTGCGACTTCGAGCTGCGTATTGCCTGCCCGGAAGGCTATGAGCCCGACGAGAACGTCCTCGCCGCCGCCGGTGATCGCGTCACCATCGTGCGCAAGCCGGTGGACGCCGTGCGCGGCGCCGACTGGGTGGCAACCGACGTCTGGGCCTCCATGGGCCAGGAGACGGAACAGGCGGTGCGCATGAAGGCCTTCGAGGGCTTCCTCGTGGATCACGAACTGATGAGCCACGCCAACGAACGCGCCGTATTCATGCACTGCCTGCCCGCTCACCGCGGCGAGGAAGTGAGCGGTGAGCTGCTGGAAGACGAGAACATTTCCGTGGTCTGGGACGAGGCGGAAAACCGCCTGCACGCGCAGAAGGCACTGATGGAGTTCCTGCAGGAAAACAGTCGCTGATTTTTTAACCAGGCCAACAAAAATGCGCGCCGCTCACAAATTAAGCAGTGCGCATTTTTTATTGTACTTTGGCGCCATTTTGACGCCCCTTTGCTCAAGGACTGTACAGAGCAAAATGGTTATTGCTCTGGTTAATTTAAGGGGCCGTAACTATTAAAAAAAATTCTTAGAAATCCCGACGGCTGTTAACAGCCTGTACAGGGTTTAACCACCCCCAGTAACGGCGGGCGCTGGCGCCCGAGTAACTACTGACGTTCACCAAATCCCCACAAGTTATCCACAAAAAACCACAGACTTATTCGCCTTGAATTAGGCCCCTTACCGCATTATCTTGTTGCCCAGTCGAGCAGCTACCCCAATATATTGGGGTGCGAGCCGGAAACAGCCCCAACGCTGGTGGCACACAATCCGGCCTGGCGCACTGCACAGTCTCGGGTCTCTCACCCGGCAGTTGGCGCCAACAGTCAGACGCAGCTTATCCAAGCGATTTCAGAGGTAAACAGGCGGAAAGGATTCTCCGCCGCAGGCACAGGCCGGTAGACCTTCGGGGGGAAATCCGGCCATCAGGCGGCCTGTATACCAGTGGCTTCCGGCTACGCCGCGGCGTCACTGGCAAAACGACGGACCCGTGCCGCAAACATCGGCCGCCGTTCGGGGGGCGCTGTCCACAGGGGCAGCAGCGGAACAACAACAGTACATATCTTTTTTGCGGAGATCTTCATGCACACAGAGACAGGGCGCTCTCAGTCCGTGCCTACAGAAAAACAGGGCACTACCAAGGAACAGGCCGGCAACACCTCATTGACTGCCACGGCACCGGGCCAGATTCGCGTCATCAAGCGCAACGGCACCGTTGTGCCTTACGACGACAGCAAGATCTCCGTCGCTGTCACCAAGGCATTCCTCGCCGTCGAGGGTGGCACCGCCGCGGCCTCCAGCCGCATCCACGAGAAAGTGCAGGAGCTGGTGGGCCAGATCTCCGCCACCTTCAACCGCCGCATGCCCTCCGGTGGCACCATCCACATCGAGGAAATCCAGGACCAGGTGGAACTGGCCCTGATGCGCGCCGGTGAACAGAAGATCGCCCGCGACTACGTCCTCTACCGTGAGGAGCACGCCCGCCTGCGCGCCGAGAAAGAGCAGCAGAAAGCCGCTGCCGCCCAACCGGCCGACGCCCACCCCAGCATCCGTGTGAAGCAGGAAGACGGCACACTGATCCCGCTGGACATGGAGCGCCTGCGCACCATCGTCAGCGAGGCCTGCGAGGGCCTGAAGGACGTGAACGGCGAAGCCATCCTCGACGAAGCCCTGAAGAACCTCTACGACGGCGTTTCCGAGAACGACATCAACACCGCGCTGGTGATCACTGCCCGCACCCTGGTGGAGCAGGAGCCCAACTACACCTACGCCACCGCCAGCCTGCTGCTGGACAAGCTGCGTTCCGAGGCACTGCGCTTCCTGGGCGTCGCCGAGCGCGCCACCGCCCACGAGATGGCAGAACTCTACGCCACCGCCCTGCCCGCCTATGTGGAAAAGGGTATCGAGCTGGAACTGCTGGACCCGGCGCTGGCCACCTTCGACCTGGAACAACTGGGCGCGGCCATCAAGGGCGAGCGCGATCACCAGTTCACCTACCTCGGCCTGCAGACCCTGTACGACCGCTACTTCCTGCACAGCGACGACATCCGTTTCGAGCTGCCGCAGATCTTCTTCATGCGCGTCGCCATGGGCCTCGCCAACAATGAAGAAAACAAAAACGAGCGTGCGATCGAGTTCTACAACCTGCTGAGCTCCTTCGACTACATGAGCTCCACGCCGACCCTGTTCAACGCCGGCACCCTGCGCCCGCAGCTGTCCTCCTGCTACCTGACCACGGTGCCGGACGACCTGCACGGTATCTACGGCGCCATCCAGGACAACGCCATGCTGTCCAAGTGGGCCGGCGGCCTGGGTAACGACTGGACCCCGGTGCGCAGCCTGGGTTCCTACATCAAGGGCACCAACGGCAAGTCCCAGGGCGTCGTGCCCTTCCTGAAAGTGGCCAACGACACCGCGGTGGCGGTGAACCAGGGCGGCAAGCGCAAGGGTGCTGTCTGTGCCTACCTGGAAACCTGGCACCTGGACGTCGAGGAATTCCTCGAGCTGCGCAAGAACACCGGTGACGATCGCCGCCGCACCCACGACATGAACACCGCCAACTGGGTACCGGACCTGTTCATGAAGCGTGTATTCGAGGACAAGGAGTGGACCCTGTTCTCCCCGGCCACCTGCCCGGACCTGCACGACCTGTTCGGCACCGCCTTTGAAGAGCGCTACGAGCACTACGAGAAGCTGGCCGCCGAAGGCAAGTTGAAGCTGCACAAGAAAGTCCGCGCGGTAGACCTGTGGCGCAAGATGCTGGGCATGCTGTTCGAAACCGGCCACCCCTGGATCACCTTCAAGGACAGCTGCAACCTGCGCAGCCCGCAGCAGCACGCCGGTGTGGTTCACAGTTCTAACCTGTGCACCGAGATCACCCTGAACACCAAGGCGAATGAAGAGATCGCGGTGTGTAACCTGGGCTCCGTCAACCTGGCGCAGCACATCGGTGAAGACGGCAAGCTGGACCAGGCCAAGCTGGCCAAGACCGTGAAGACCGCGGTGCGCATGCTCGATAATGTCATCGACATCAATTACTACTCCGTGGAAACCGCGCGCCAGTCCAACATGCGTCACCGCCCGGTGGGCCTGGGGCTGATGGGCTTCCAGGACGCGCTGTACAAGGCCGGCATCTCCTATGCCAGCGACGAAGCGGTGAAGTTTGCCGATACCTCCATGGAGGCCATCAGCTTTGAAGCCATCTCCGCTTCCAGCGACCTGGCAGCCGAGCGCGGCAAGTACCAGAGCTACGATGGCTCCCTGTGGAGCAAGGGCATCCTGCCGCTGGACTCCATCAAGATCCTGGCGGAGAACCGCGGCGAGCAGTTTATCGAGCAGGACACCAGCTCCACCCTGGACTGGGACAGCCTGCGCGGCAAAGTAGCCAAGCAGGGCATGCGCAACTCCAACGTGATGGCGATTGCTCCGACCGCGACCATCGCCAACATCACCGGGGTTTCCCAGTCCATCGAGCCCACGTACCAGAACCTGTACGTGAAATCGAACCTGTCCGGCGAGTTCACCGTGGTGAACCCGTACCTGGTACACGATCTGAAAGATCGCGGCCTCTGGGACAAGGTGATGGTCAACGACCTGAAGTACTACGAGGGTTCTGTGCAGAAGATCGACCGCGTTCCGGCCGACCTGAAAGCCAAGTACGCCACCGCATTTGAAGTGGAGCCGCGCTGGATCGTGGACGCCGCCAGCCGTCGCCAGAAGTGGATCGACCAGGCGCAGTCCCTGAACCTGTACATCGCCGGCGCCGACGGCCGCAAACTGGACCTGACCTATCGCATGGCCTGGTACCGCGGTCTGAAGACCACTTACTACCTGCGCGCCCTGGCTGCCACCACCACGGAAAAATCCACCGTGAACGGCGGCACCCTGAACGCGGTAAGTGCGAGCGGTGGCAACGGTGCGAGCGCTGCAGCAGCCGCACCGGCGGCAGAGCCGGCCCCGGCAGCAGTGCCCCAGGCCTGCTCCCTGGACGATCCGGACTGCGAAGCCTGTCAGTAAAACTCTCGGGGGAGAGCGTCAAGACCGTGTAAGCGGCCAAGACCAGCACCGGCCCCGGTCCCCCGCCCTGCTCTGGGGAGCGAAGGTGGGAACAGAAAGACCGGGGTGCGGGTGCACCTCATGCGCCGGAAAAATTAAGAAGAAACAAAAAGAAAAACACACAATTGATCTGGCGCAGAAGTTACCGCGCCGAAATGAGAAAGAATCCTCTCACAGGAACCGGAAAGCTGGCGCGTTGCGCCAGCGGACTGGCTCAGGTGCTCAAGAGATTTCGGGGATCGCGCCCCACAGAGGGCAGCGAAAACACATTCGAACACACACAAAACGTTCTTACGTTTCAAAGACGGAAGGCAACAATATGCTTAGCTGGGACGACTTCGAACAACCGTCACAACAACCGAAGAAAAGCGCCGAACCGCGACCGGCGCCGGAAACGCTGCAACAAGAAGTATCCGAACCGGCTGTCTCTTACGAGAGCCACAGCGCACCGGCGTCGCCCGCGGCCCAATCCACTGTGTCCACCGCGCCGGCAACCGACGCCGTGGCAGCAGCACGGGCCGCCGTAGCCGACCTGGACCCCGCCCCGGGTCTGGAGGAACTGGAGATGGGTGCCGCCCGTATCCAGGTGGACGAAAAACGCATCATCAACTGCCGCGCCGACCTGAACCAGCTGGTACCGTTCAAGTACGACTGGGCCTGGCAGAAATACCTGGACGGCTGCGCCAACCACTGGATGCCGCAGGAAGTGAACATGAACAAAGACGTGTCCATGTGGAAAGACCCCGAGGGTCTGACCGAGGACGAGCGTCGCATCGTGGAATACTCCCTGGGTTACTTCTCCACCGCCGACTCCCTGGTGGCGAACAACCTCGTGCTGGCCATCTACCGCCACATCACCAACCCGGAGTGCCGCCAGTACATCCTGCGCCAGTCCTTCGAGGAAGCCATCCACACCCACGCCTACCAGTACTGCGTGGAGTCCCTGGGCATGGACGAAGGTGAAGTGTTCAACATGTACCGCGAAGTGCCTAGCGTGGCCAAGAAGGCCGCATGGAGCCTCGCGCACACCGGCTCCATCAGTGACCCGAACTTCAAGACCGGCACCCCGGAGACCGACCAGGAATTGCTGCGCAACCTGATCGCCTTCTACGCCGTCACCGAAGGTATCTTCTTCTACTGTGGCTTCACCCAGATCCTGTCCATGGGCCGTCGCAACAAGATGACCGGCGTTGCTGAGCAGTTCCAGTACATCCTGCGCGACGAGTCCATGCACCTGAACTTCGGCATCGACGTCATCAACCAGATCAAGCTGGAAAACCCGCACCTGTGGACCGAAGAGTTCCAGCAGGAAGTGACCCAGATGGTCCTGGAAGGCATGGAACTGGAAGTGGCCTACGCCCGCGACACCATGCCGCGCGGCGTACTGGGCATGAACGCCAACATGATGGAGGAATACCTGCACTTCATCGCCAACCGCCGCCTGAGCCAGCTGGGCCTGAAGGAACACTTCCCCGGCGCCCAGAACCCGTTCCCGTGGATGTCCGAGATCATGGACCTGCGCAAGGAGAAGAACTTCTTCGAAACGCGGGTTATCGAATACCAGACCGGCGGTGCGCTGCAGTGGTAACGGGAACAACCAAGAAGTAAGAAAGTAAGGACAACTACAACAAAGTAGTCGCTCACAGGAAGAGATGTTTTGAAAGCGGGCGTTATGCCCGCTTTTTTTATAAGTGGACAATAGGATATGCCAAGCGCCTGACGTCAAACCTAAAGTCTCAGGGTTGAATCAGAACCTGCAACCACAGACAGGCCCCGGATAACAAACACAAGAAACTGCGAGACCATGCAAAAAGACGAGATTGCCAACTACATCTCCCATCATTATCGTGGCGTGATCAGCGTTGACGCCTGGGGCGAGCAGTCATTCTTCTACAACCCGGAGAGAAATCTACCCCGGGGTGTTTACTTTGCCACACTCAAGGCAAAGGATGGTGAAAACGATCAGGCTTCAGGTCTTGACCGGAAGGGCGTATACCGCTTCAACTTTGGAGTCACCAAGCCAACCTTTGAATCTGTTTTGGGCCCGAAACCATCCAGGCCTGCAGCAGGCGGTGTGGTTAAGACCGGGCATAACTTCCGACAGTTAAACACTCTCATGCCCCACCCTGTCTATGGTTGGATGTCATGGGTATGCATTCTCAATCCTGACCGGGAATCTTTCGACAACCTGCTCCCACTCCTGGAAGAATCCTATGCACTAGCTGTCCGGAAATATGACAAGAGAGTAAAAACCTAAATACGAAAAAGACCACTCCCGCCTTTTCAGGATAATCGAGGATACAGGATGGAATAAACAGACAGAGGATTGCACTTTTCACCGACGCGGATAATGCCCCGGTGGGCAAATTTGAGGATGTCTTGAGTGAGGCAGCAAAATACGGTGAATAACCGGGGGCAGATGCAACTTTCACATAGCACCGCCCATGACAGCTATTTGTCAATAGCTTTACCTCTGCCCACCTTACCGACTGGCAACGCCCTTCCGCCCGCATTGATCACTGGAGAAGCAGCCCGCAATGACCGACAACAGCTGGGATAGTTATGCCGAGGGATGGGACAGCAATAGCGATGTCATCAGCTATTCAGAGCGCGCTTTCCGGTCCCTGACCGAAACCCTGGATTACAAAGGCGCCCGGATCCTGGATTTCGGCTGCGGCACGGGCCTGCTGACTGAACGCCTCTCTCCCCTGGCAGGCAGTATCGTCGCCCTCGATCCCTCAAGGAAAATGCTGGCCGTACTGGATGCCAAGCAACTGGGCAATGTCGATACCATACATTCCAGCCTGACCCGGGAGCTGATCGACCAGAACCGGCAGCTCCAGGAGGGATTCGATCTCATAGTCGCCTCCTCCGCCCTGGCATTTGTCCCGAACTGCCGTGAAACAGTAGGGCTGTTGGCTGGACTGCTGAATAGAGGTGGTCACCTGGTGCAGTGGGACTGGCTGAAGGAAGGCGGTGGCGAAGATACCGGATTTACCCGCGAGGATATCGCTGCCACTTCAGGGACGCGGGCCTGTCCAACATCCAGGTAACCATCCCCCTCTCCATGGGAGCGGGTGAAGACCAAATGGACGTTGTCATGGGTACAGGCATCTATCAATGATAGCGTTGGGGTCAGGGTAAACTTTTGATATCAAAGCCGCCCGCCAAGATTGGAGTGGTCCCAAAACATCTTTCGACAATCCTTGCGGCAAGGTATAACTTCCGACATGACAGGCGACCCAAAACAACCCGTGGCTACCGTGCAACCATTCAATACCCAGTTTACGCTCTCCCGCGAATACCTTGCCGAGTGTTTCGACCAGTCTTTACCCCACGGTAAAGGCGCCAGGCCCAACTACCTGTTCCCGCTATTACTGTTCTCTGCCGGGGCGGGCTTACTAACGTTCACCGAGCAGCCGAGGGTCGCCAGTTACCTGCTGATCGCTTTGGCGATTCTGGAGCTGCTGCATATTCGATTCCGGCGCGCCTGGTGGCTGGCACGGCAGATGTGGGGCAAGGGTGCAGGCGGTGAAGTGAAGTTAACTGTCGATGATGACGGCATCCGCACCCAGAGCGCGCATACGCAAACAGCGCTATCGTGGCCTGATATAGAGCGCGTCATTGAAACCGAGCTGGGGCTCATTCTGGTGGCCAAATCCGGCGGCCGGCAGTACTTGTCCAAGTCGCTGTTTCCTGCTGATTTGGTACCCGGGATCATTGCCAGGGCCAATGGAGAAGCGTGATCCTGCTCCAGGCACAACCGGGAGAGTTCGTGCACAACGCCCCTAAACTTTATACATCGATGGATTCAAAATGGAAGAAATCAAACAGAAGATTGCGCTATTCATCGATGCGGATAACGCCCCGGCAGGCAAGTTCGAGGATGTGTTGAGCGAGGTGGCCAAATACGGCGTGGTCACTATTCGCAAGGCCTACGGTAACTGGAAGTCACCGACGCTCCGACCCTGGGAGGATTTGCTCCATGAACACGCCATCCAGCCGGTGCAGCAATACGATCTGACCAAGGGCAAGAACGCCTCCGATATCGCCCTGGTGATCGATGCGATGGATGTGATGTACACCAAGGATATCGATGTGATGTGCTTCATTTCATCGGACTGTGACTTTACCCCGATGGTGACCAGAGCACTGGCCGAAGGCAAGGTGGTTCTCGGCTTTGGCGAGCGCAAGGCACCGCCACCTTTCGTGAACGCCTGTTCAAAGTTTCTCTTCCTCGACGAACCCGAAGCGGTCAAGGAAAAGAGCGGCGAGAAACGCAAGAACATCAAATCGGACACCAAGCTGATCACCCTGCTGCGGCATGCCATCGAGGCCACCGAGGACGATGAGGGCTGGGCGGAACTCGGCGCCGTCGGCTCCAACATCTCCAACCGGACGTCCTTCGACTGCCGCAACTACGGTTTTAAGAACCTGAGCAGCCTGTTCCGGGCCATCGACCTGTTTGAGCTGAAGCGGGGCCTAGGCAAGTCCTACCTAGTGAGGGATATCCGCAGAAGCAAGAAAAGCTAACCGTACGGATAGGCCGCCAGAAAGGGCGGCAGCTTCTTTGGCCCTTGGGGATCAAGCCAATGTTCTCTTTGCCAAGAAAATCGTATGTCGCGCCCCCTTGCCGGGGCGCTCGCGTACAGTCTTCACATCAACCTCAAAGCCAGCCTTCCTGAGTCTATTGACGTAGTGGGTATCTGGCCCCGCCGACCAAACCGCCAACATGCCACCCGGCCGCAGGCTCTCGTAGATACGGCTGGTGCCCTCGAGGGAATACAGCCAGTTGTTATCATTCTGGGTCAACCCCTCCGGGCCGTTATCCACATCCAGCAGCACCGCATCATAGTCGCTGTCGCCCTTCTCCAGCAGCTCTGTCACGTCGCCGATATGGACAACGACGCGGTTGTCGTCCAGTGGCCGGCCGGCGCAGGCGCCCAGAGGGCCGCGGTTCCACTCCACCACCTCGGGAATCAGGTCAGCGACGATGACCTCGGCATCGGCCGGCAGTACCTCCAGGGCGGCGGAGAGGGTGTAGCCCATGCCCATGCCGCCCACCACCACACGGGCGTTCTTGTGTTGCTTCAGGTGGGTGCAGCCCAGTAGCGACAGTTCGCGCTCGCTGTTAAAGCGACGGCTGTTCATCAGTTCGCCGCGGGGGCTGGACAGGGAGATGGAGAACTCCTGGTCCCGCTGGCGCAGCGTGAGCACACCGCCGCCATTGGGAATCTGGGCAGTACCGAGTTCGATCCAGGGTTTCATGGCGAGTGCTCGCTGTGTGGCGGTGGGAACAGGGCGAGCAATGTAGCACAAAGCCCCACCCCGGTGGTGAGTGGCATGAGCGGTGTGAGGACGTCGCAAAAGGGCTCAAGAGACCCACACAATTAACCGTCAGCAGAGGTTGATGCACGGTCTGCTGGCTGGCTGCCGGACTGCCCGGTGGTGTGCCATAGCGTACTGACTGCCCTTTCCCGAGCGCACCCGGGTGGTGACCCCGACCGAACTGCAAAGCTGTTAGCCCTGCTGCAAGAGCGCAGTGACCGGAGTTAACCGGCGCGCTCGCGGGCCCTCGCGGCTATTACAAGGATACAACCCCATACCCGGGGTGCATTCCTGTTTGTCTATCACTGGCGTCGATTCGGTCAACTACCTGCCGCCTGTACCGTGCTAGCTTGACTCACTGACGGCATAACAGTGACAACGAGCCCCTCAAGGAGTCCGGCGATGGAACAGCCCCCGTTTTCGGAAGCGCCGCCCCTGCCCGCCTGGCTGGCGGAGCAACTGCCCTACCGCCGCCGCATATTCAGCAGCGGCAACTACCGCATGCACTTTATCGATGAGGGCTGCGGCCCCGCGGTACTGATGCAGCACGGTAATCCAATGTGGTGCTTCCTGTGGCGCAAGGTGATGCAGGAGTTACTGCAACAGCCGGTGCGGGTCATCGCACCGGACCTGATCGGCATGGGCTTCAGTGACAAGCCGCGCGACCCCGCCATTCACACCCTGGAATTTCACGGGCACCAGCTCTCGGAACTGATCCGCGCACTGGACCTGCAGGACATCACGATCGTGGGCCAGGACTGGGGCGGGCCGATCAGTGGCCTGGCCGCGGCGCTGAACCCGGGACGTATTGCCGGAGCTGTTTTTGCCAACACCTCCCTGCGGCTGCCGACGAAACCGCCGCGGGTGACGCCCTTCCACCGCTTTGCCAACCGCCCGGTGATCTCCGACCTGGCCTTTCGCCTGTTCAATTTCCCGATGCCCATGCTGCCGAAAGTACAGGGTAACCCGGCCAGCCTCGGGCCAGCGGAAATGCGCGCCTACCGGTATCCCCTTCGCCATTTGCGCGACCGGACCGCGCCATTGGCACTGGCGCGCATGGTGCCCACCCGGCTCGAGCACCCGACGATCGCACAACTGGCACTGGTGGACCGCTGGGCGAGGAACTTCGCCGGTCCGGTGGAACTGGTATGGGGTTGTCGCGATCCCATTCTCGGCCGCGCCCTGCATGGCAACCAGGAGCTGTTTCCCAATGCCCGGGTGACCGAGACGCAGGCCGGGCACTTTCTGCAGGAGGAGGTGCCCGGCGAGCTGGCTGCCGCCATCAACCGGGTCATCGCCACCACGACAGCGCCGGCATAGTCATCGGCAGGGTACAACCGGGGAGTGATCGGGCGCCCGACCGTTCGGGCTGGTCACGACAGTAGCAGTCAGTGTGCTTTACTGCGGTAAACCACCAAGGTAACGGCCCATGAATGAAACCATGCCCCCGGACCTGATTGCAGCCGCGGCAACAGAAGCCGAGTGGCTGCGCCTGTGGTTTCGGGTGATGATCCTGACCAACCTGGCAGCGGTTTTCTTTATCCTAAAGAAGAAGCCGACGGGCGGTTTCACTGCCAGGCCCGAGGCCCTGGCGATCCTGGCGGCGTTTGTGGCTTCCGGCGTCACCATGAACTGGCTCTATGACTGGGTGGGTTATGTCCGGCTACTCGGGGTGACACACCTGCTTTTCTGGACACCCGTTTACTTCTGGCTGCTGGGAAAATTCTGGCGAGACGAGTATTCCGGTCCTTTCCGCGTTTACGTCTTTATCTACCTGGTGATCGCGGGTGCCAGCCTGCTCACGGATGCCACGGATGTCATCCGCTATATGCTGGGCAATCACCAGCCGTTGCACCTGAATTAAGCAGAGGGAATAGCTTGACCGGGCATAGCGGATTGTATTGCAAACCCTGTTGACCGACGGTGTCTTCGAGGGGAACCCAGATGGCTGGCGCCAGTCCAGCACTCGTGGCCCTGGCAGCACTGTGCTGGGGCCTGTCCGGCGGTATCGCTGCCGTGCTGATAGACGGCGGCAGGGACCCGTTTGTTATTGCCTTCTATCGGGGGGCAGTCGGATTCCTACTCGTACTTGCCTGGCTGTGCCTGCGTTCACGCGACAGTGGGCTGCGCAATGCCCGGCTGTGGTGCTGGTCCCTGCTGGCCGGCCTCGGTGTCGCCGGTAACTTTGCATTCTATTTCATCAGCATCGCCGAGGGCAGCGTCGCCGTTGCGGTGACATTGATGTATAGCGCCCCGGTTATTGTGTATCTCGTATCATTTGTCTGCGGGCTCGAAAGCCCCACTCGGGGTAAGCTGATCGCCATCGCCCTGGTGATGCTCGGCATTCTGCTGCTGACACAGGTTTACCACACCCGCCCCGATGGCATCACCCTGCTGGGTTTGACCACCGGGTTGCTAGCGGGGCTCTGCTATGCGGTATTTCTTTTCGGCTTCAAGTATGCAGCGCCCCACGGCAGCCCGCAGGCTGTTCTCTCCATTGCCTTCGCTGTGGTGCCCCTCACCCTCCTACCCCGGATTGCTGGCACAGATCCGGCGATTGCCATGCCGGGCGCATCAGAGTGGCCGTTGTTAATTTTGCTGGGTGTGCTGGGTGCGGGGCTGTCGTTTGCGCTTTATGTGATCGGCATAAAACAGGTTACGCCCACAGTGGCCTCGATTGTGGCGATGATCGAACCGGTCACCGCGGCGCTGTTCGGTGTGGTGGTTTTAGGTGAGAGCCTGGCGACCACACAGGTCGTGGGCATCCTGCTGATACTGTGCACGGTGGTGCTGCTGAGTGTCCATTCACGGGCGCCGAGACCCTGAAAATACTTCCAAAGAGTGCCGATGCATTGGGGAAATGGAATTAGTATTTCCCTAACCCATCGATGCCCTCACCCATCGACACTCTAACCCATCGACACTCTAACCCATCGACATATCGCCATCCGGCAGAGATGTGCCCTCTGCAGGCTTTTCTGCGATTTGCTCCGGCGCAATCAGGCTGACAACCTGCCAGTCTTCCTTGAGGGCATATTCATGGGAAACCGTATTGATATGCACCCTGCCCTGCGGGTCTATGACATAGAGTCGTGTGGCGCGATTACCGTAAGTTTCCCGGTAGTCGTCGAGGGTAAAAGTTTCCGTCAGGCGCGTGGTGCGAATGGTTGCGCCCCTGCCGACCAGACTGGCCAGGCGGCTGTAAGTGGCGTTCTCTGAGAACAACTCCAGCTTTTTTGCATACTCCTCCGAAACCTGGTGGCTGGCCCGCCCCTCCTGTGTGCCGTGGCTCAGGCCGAGTACCGTGCCCTGGCCCAGTACATGTTCAAAGTGATAGGTCACCAGAGGATTGAGCTGCTTATAGGGGGACAGCACCAGCACCTTGCCCACAGTGGAAAGGTCCAGGGTCAGGCTGGCGTGTTCAGAAATCGGATTACCGTAATAGGTGGGGATACCTTCCATACGGGCCTCGCGGATGGCGTCCCAGTTGGTATCGGCAATGATGACGGGAACGTCCTTGTCCAGCAGGTCTTTGCCCAGCATGCGCGCAAACTTGCTGCCACCAAAGATCAGGTAACCGTTGGGGTAGCGTGCGCGGACCCCCAGCAGCTTGGCAATGGGCTTGGAGGTCAGGCTCTGCAGGACGACGGTTGCGATGATCACCAGGAACACCATCGGCACCAGCAGTTCAGATTTTGGCAGTCCGAACGTATCCAGCTTCAGGGCAAACAGCGCCGAAACCGCAGCGGCCACGATGCCCCGTGGCGCGATCCAGCTCAACATGGCCAGCTCGCGCCAGCTCAATCCCGATCCGGGTGAGGACAGGAACACAGAAAGCGGTCGGGCGACAAACATGATCGCCGCCAGCACCAGCAGCGCACCCCAGCCCAACTGAGTCAGCGTGAACAGCTCCACCCGCGCCGCCAGCAGGATGAACAGCGCGGAGATCAGCAGCACACTGAGGGTTTCCTTGAATTCGAGAATGTCATCGACATCCAGGCCCTTCATGTTGGCCATCCAGATCCCCATCACCGTCACCGTCAGCAGGCCGGATTCATGGCTCATCAGATCCGAAGCGGCGTAGGCACCGAGCATCAGGGTGAGTACGGCGGTATTGCGCAGGTAGTGCGGAATCCAGTTCTTCCTGAGCAGCGCGCCAAGGCCATACCCCACCAGCGAGCCAAGCCCGAATCCGATCGCCACCACCTTCAGGAAAATCAGCAATGTGTGCTCGAAGGCACCCTGTGCGGCAACTACGTACTCGTACACCAGTACCGCCAGCAGTGCGCCGATGGGGTCGATCACAATGCCCTCCCAGCGCAGGATGTTGGAGATACGGGCATTGGGGCGCACTGTGCGCAGCATGGGCACGATGACCGTCGGCCCGGTAACCGTGACGATGGCACCAAAGAGCGCGGCCAGCTGCAGGGGCATACCGAGGAAATAGTAGGCAGCGGGCGTGGCGATCAACCAGGTCACCAGTGCACCCAGCGTGCACAGGTTGCGCACCATGGTGCCGTGCCCGGCGAGGTCGGAGAACTTGAGAGTCAGGGCCCCCTCGAAGAGGATAATCGCGACCGCCAGCGAAACGAGGGGAAAAAGTAAATCGCCGAACAGGGCATCCGGATCGAGCACGCCAGTGATCGGCCCCAGCACAAGGCCGGCCAGCAGCAGGGGCAGGATCGCTGGTAATTTGAGCATATACGCCAGGTACTGGCACGCAATCGAGACGATGCCCACTATCACCAGCAGGGCCATCGGGTTCGAGAGGATCTGTTCCATAGGGATGACTGGCCGATTGCGATGTGTAGTTAAGCGCGCAATGTTAAGTTAGCGGATCGTTCCCGAAATTCAATGAAACGGACCCCGCGCCATGCGACATCTACTGACCGCCCTGCTCGTGGTTGCCAGTACCCTGAGTCACGCCAGGGAGGTGGCTTTCACTTTCGACGATGCGCCGAGAAAAGCCTCGGGTTTTTACGACGGGCCCACGCGGGCACAAAAGCTGCTGCAGGAACTGGAGGACCACCAGGTGGGTAAAGTGGCCTTCTTCGCCAACACCAGCCAACTGGAGGGCGAGAGGCTGCAACGGCTGAAGGCCTACGGCGATGCCGGCCATATTATCGCCAACCACAGCCATACCCATCCGAACTTTAACGGGGAAGCGTTACAGGCCTATATCGATGATGTACACGCGGCTGATCAAGCCCTGGGAATCTTCCCCACTTTCAAAAAATGGTTCCGCTTTCCCTATCTGCGGGAGGGGAACACTCCTGCCAAGCGCGACGGTATGCGCCACTACCTGGATGAGCAGGGCTACTTGAACGCCTACATCACGCTGAATAACTACGACTGGTATATCGAAGCACTGTTTCAGGAGGCTGTAGCCAGGGGGATAGAGGTGGACCTGGCCAAGCTGCGACACTTCTACCTCGATGTGATGATTGCCGGCATCGAATATTACGATCAACTGTCCATTACCCACCTCGGCCGCTCGCCCAAACATGTACTGCTGATGCATGAAATGGACATCACAGCCCTGTTTGTCGGCGATCTCGCCGATACACTGCGGGCAAAGGGTTGGTCGATCATCTCACCGGAAGAGGCCTATACCGACGAGATCGCCAATTACTCCACCTCCAGCGTATTGACATACAACCCCGGCAGAATCGGCGAAATCGCCTACGACAATGGGCACAAGACTGCCCTCTGGCACGAGACGCTCAACGAAGACACCCTTCGCAAGCGCTTCGAAGCGGAAGTGTTGGGTGCTGCTGCCAGGCACCTCTGACCAGAATTGGGGAAAGGGAGACATTGTCATGGGCGCAGGTGCCAATACCCGGTAAGCTGCTCTCACCGAACAGTGCTTTGCACGCCACTGTGGCCATCAGCCATTTTTTACCGGAGTCATCATGAGTCAGCCTACTAGTCGTTCCTGGCTGGACGATTTACCCCCCGCCTTCCAGGCCTACCGCAATGGGCGCAGACTGGATGAGGTGGAGTGCATTATCCCCGACCTGAATGGCATGTCCCGCGGCAAGGCGATGCCCCTGAAAAACTTCTCGCCGGACAAGCCGATCTTCCTGCCGATTTCTATTTTTTACCAGACCATCACCGGTCAGGATGTGGAAATGGATATCGCCAACCAGTGGGCGGAGAGCGATATGGTGCTGGTGCCGGATATGTCCACGGCTATGGCTGTTCCCTGGGCCAAGCAACCGACGCTGCAGATCATTCACGACCTGCAAGGTTTCGATGGCAAGCCGATTTTCTGTGCACCGAGGAATATCCTCAAGCATGTGATCGGACTATATGAACAACATGGCTGGAAACCGGTGGTGGCACCAGAGCTGGAGTTTTACCTGACCCGGCCGAACATCGATCCCAATGAGCCGATCCAGCCGCCGGTGGGTCGCAGCGGGCGCTCTGGTACAGCGCTGCAGTCCTACTCGATGACCGCCGTGGATGAATACGGCCCGGTGATCGACGCTATTTATGATTATGCCGAGGCCGCCGGCCTGCATATCGACTCGGTGATTCAGGAAGATGGTGCGGGCCAGGTGGAATTTAACCTCACCCATGGCGACCCGCTGTTACTGGCGGACCAGGTTTTCTACTTCAAGCGCATTATCAAAGAGGCGGCACTGAACAATGGCATGTTCGCCACCTTTATGGCCAAACCCATGCGTGACCAGCCCGGCAGTGCCATGCATGTGCACCAGAGCGTGGTGGATATCGCCAGCGGCAACAATATCTTTTCTGATGACAAGGGCAACGCGACCGACCTTTTCCGCCACTATATCGGCGGAACACAAAGACATCTGATCGAGGTGATGCCGTTGATTGCACCCAACGTCAATTCTTACCGCCGCTTCGAGTCAGAGGCCAACTCCAGCGCGCCCACCAACACTGCCTGGGGCTACGACAACCGCGCCACCGGATTGCGGGTGCCCCACTCCGGTGCCCAGGATCGTCGTCTGGAGAACCGTGTGATTGGTGTGGACACCAACCCCTACCTGTCGATTGCCGCGAGCCTGGCCTGCGGCTACCTGGGAATGGTCAACAAAATTGAACCGGGGGCGCCGGCAGAGGGTGAGCTGGATGACGAGCAGCAGGCCCAGTCCTATATCCCCACCACCTTCGACGAGGCCTTGCGTATCTTCGAAGGGGCGGAGGCAGTTCACCAGGTACTTGGCGGCGACTTCTGTCAGTTGTACGCAGAAGTCAAAAAGGAAGAGCTGCGCCAGTTCCACCGGGAAATCTCGCCGTGGGAACGGGAGCACCTGTTGCTCAACGTATGAAACATTTGGACGGGCGCTGTGTTCTTGCATGCTCTGACACAGCCGCCACCAACGTAGCCCTGCTCTCTCAGCAAAGATAACAAGAGGTGACACCATGGATGCTGTAATCGACAAATCCAGTCCGGCTATGACGGCCTCGGCAAGCTCGATGAGCCTGGAAACGGCAATCAAAGAACGTCGCTCAGTGCGTGGTTTTCTGGATCAGCCGGTCCCGCAGGCGGTTTTGGAAAGCGTTTTCAGCTTGGCCCAGCACGCCCCCTCCAACTGCAATATCCAACCATGGAAGGTATGGATCGCCTCAGGTGCACTCAAGAACCATCTCCGCGAGCAACTGGTGGAAAAGGTTGTCAGCGGCGTGCCATTTAACGCGGATTACGAGTATCCCGGCAAGTTCGATGGCGACTACCGCCGGCGCCAGGTGGAGTGCGCCGTAGAGCTCTACAGCAACATGGGCATTGCGCGGGATGATAAAGAGGGACGCATGCGTGCGTCGCTACGCAACTTCGAGCTGTTCGATGCGCCCCATGTCTGTTTTATCGGTATGGATAAGCGCTTTGGGGCGTCGGTGGCGCTGGACGTGGGTATGTACGTGCAGAACCTGATACTAGCCATGACAGCACATGGGGTCGCCAGCTGTGCGCAGGGTGCCCTGCGTTACTACCCGGATCTGGTGCGCGAGACTTTCGAGATTGGTGACGATATCAATATCCTGCTGGGTATCTCCTTCGGCTACGAAGACACCGACGTACCTGCCAATAAGACTCGGGTGGGGCGTGACGAGTTCAGGCAGAGTGTTGTCTTCTCCAGCTAACTTCGCAGATCCCACTTCCTCATCCGCAGTCCCAAAAGCCACCGCTTGCAATAAGCGGCGGCTCTTGGCTCGAATCCACAGGTTTGGCAATGGCGATAGCCATCATCGAGACATTGGACAATCTGCAGAGTGGGCTCCCAACGCTCACCGCCATCCATATCAGCTTATTGCTCACACTCATTGTTCTATCGCTCTCGGTCTTTTCTGGAGACAACAAAAAGTTCGTATCAATACCGGGTTGGAATTAGCGCCAAACTGAAACCAGTTATAAATAACTTGACTCTTATCCCCCATTTAAGGCGTCAGCCTGATTGAATACCAGCCTACCAATCGCTAATTTAGATTGCTCAAACAAAAATTAGGAGGGGAGGAAATGATCTGGGATCCATTTGACCCGTTCAGTTATTTTATCCATGTAATATTTGGCACCATTGCATTCGCGGCTGGTATTGCTGCACTGGCAACCAAGAAAGGAACAGACCTTCATATCAAGGCGGGAAAAGTTTTTTCCTATCTAATGATTCTGGTGGCAATATCAACCGTCGTTTTCATGACAAATGATTTTCTACCACTTGCGGTGGTGATGACCGTCGCTGTGCTCTACCTGATTCCCAGCGCTATCAACTCGATCAATCATGATAAGAAGATGGCCGCCCTCTGGGATAAGTTGCTGACTCTTATCCCCCTGCTACTGTTCGTATTTACCGCAATGCAATTTATCCGCTTCCTGGCGATCGAGGAAGCACCGACCGTAGGTCCCATACTGCTGGCATCTACTTTTGGGTTTATCCTGTATCAGGATCTCGCCCTGTTGAAAAACCGGTATCGCGAAAGATCCTACTGGATTCGTCGACATATGATCCGCATGATCCTGGCATTCACGTTCACAGCAATGGCTGTAATCAGACTGGGCATCAATATTGGCCTGACGCTGGAACAGACGGTTGTTTATCCCATATTGTTCGCCTGGATATGCATTGCCTACTGTTACAAAAAGTATTCCCCGGCGAAGCTGGAAGCCGCGAGGGCATAATTTGATGTGCGCCTAGGTGCGCTCTGCAGCACTGCTTGCCAGCATTACCCGCGCAGTTCCGTAGGGTGATGCCTGGCATGTCAGTGTGGCTGGTTGTAATCCACTCCGTTTTGTCGCCATGCACATCATCCTCCTGCCACACGGATCTTGAGACCAGTCACCTACATCTATACTTGCGCACACACCACATCCCACCTTTTGGAGAGCGACCTAATCATGGAAGGCATCCTCGGCATACTGATATTGATTGCGGATATCTACGCCATCATCAAAATCCTGCAAAGTTCGGCTTCCGGGCTCAAGAAACTTATCTGGGTTCTGGTCGTGCTGTTGCTACCAGTGATCGGCCTGATTGTCTGGTTCTTCGCCGGACCCGGGCGCGCGGGGCGCTGACTCGCGGAAGCAGGGGTTCTCAACCGAAACCCGGCAACCAGCAAATATGGCGAGCCGGGTCGGCGCGAGACTGCATATGAAGCAGACCCATTCGGCCAGCATGGGCCCTGCCAAAAGCCGCAAGCAACTGATTCTGGCCTGGGAGCTCCTTGGCGCCGTATGGATACTCATCACCGGCAGCCTGTTGCACTTTACGTTTGAGTGGAGTGGCAATTCTCGCGCAGTGGCGGCGCTGGTCCCCGTCAACGAGAGCGTATGGGAACACCTCAAACTGGTTTTCTGGCCCGGACTGGCATTTTCTCTTATGGAGTACCGCTACCTGGCAAAACAGACCCGTGATTTTGTCACGGCGAAATGCCTCGGCCTGTGCATTATGCCGGCCGCTATCGTCCTGCTCTTTTATACCTATACCAGCATCCTCGGCACTAACGACTTGACGCTGGATATCCTGACATTTGTGGCGGCAATCGTCGCCGGCCAGTTTGTCAGCTATCGGTTCCTGCTCCACCCTTCCCCGGCAGGTTTCTGGAAACTATCCAGCCGCGCAGGGGTCATTTTTTTCCTGCTGGCCTTCCCGCTCTTCACTTTTTTCCCGCCCCACATATTTCTGTTCGAGCATGCAGGCGGCGGTATCTATGGCATCCACGCCGCAGCGACGCACTAGTTTTCGCCACCCGGGGTTCACTCTGTGGCACCCTGAAAAGTCACTACATTTATTACAGCGGCTATGTTGGCAACGGGCAGATGAGCAGGAACACGCCAGCCAGCATGTGGAGGCCACTGAGCGGAACACCTGTTGATACCTCCGGGGAGCAGAAATGCCGGCCTTGCGAATCACCATGAGTTTTGTCCTCATCTGCCTGTGCACTCCCTGCGCACTGGCGCAAAGCGGCACCGACATACCAAGATCACCGGAAGAAGGCGGTGCCCGTAACTGGGAAGTCAGTAGTGCGTCAGGGGAGGTCAACCTTCGCGCACAACCGTCAGCCGAAGCACCGGTCGCTACCACATTTGCCCCTGGCACCATCCTCGACAACCTTGGGTGCCGGCAGCAGGAACAACGCATCTGGTGTGATGTGCAACCGCTGGGGGGCGGCCCACGGGGCTTTGTCGCAGCAGAACACCTGAAACCCGCCGTCTCACCGGATGGCTCAGTCGCCACAGGGCCGAATGACTCGGCCCTGCGCGCAGGCCAAGGAGAATTCGACGCCAGCGGCAAGATCCCCTGTGCAGAGGTTGCCGGTCAACCGATGAACCAGTGTGAATTCGGCGTCGCACGCGCGGGCGGAGGCTACGCCACGGTGGTGATCCAGCAGCCCTCGGGCCCAAGCCGGGCCATCTTCTTCCGCTTGGGTAAGGCCATCGGTGCCGATACCAGCCAGGCCGATGGCTACCCCGAGTTCCGTGCCAGCAAGGAAAAGGACCTGCATATGATCCACGTTGGTGAAGAACGCTATGAGATCCCGGATGCAGTCATTTTCGGCGGCTAAATCTTATCAGGCAGCCGTGAAGACGAGACTGACAGGCAAGGGATCCATACGCCTGAATGGCGCCGTTCAGTAAACATTCAGGCCGAAGTTGTACTCTGGTGCTATTTATTGGTGACTGGAGCCTGGGAGGTGCCAGCTCCCACAGGACAGGGCTAATTTGTGCTTGCCAGGGAATATCGTATGAATAACAAACTGCTGCTGATCCTGACTTTTTTTGCAGTTACCACGGCAACCGGCTGTAGCGTTTCGCCGTACCGCCAGCCGCCGCAGGAAACCCGCCCACCCAGCGCCCAGAACCAGATCAAGCCAGACCCGCGGACGGTGAAAGAAGAACTCTACGCCCAGCATCGGGAATGGAAAGGCACCCGCTACCGGTTGGGCGGCCTGAGCAAGGGCGGCATAGACTGCTCCGGACTGGTTTACGCCACCTTTCGCGACCGTCTCGGCATCGAAATACCCCGCTCTACGCAATACCAGGTGCAGGTGGGCAGAACCATCCGGCGCAGTGACCTGCGCCCGGGCGACCTGGTGTTCTTCAAGACCGGCCGCAAGGTCCGGCATGTGGGTATCTACATCGAGGACGGCAAGTTTTTCCATGCCTCCACGTCCAAGGGCGTAACAATCTCGCGGCTGACCGATTACTATTGGAGGGACAGATACTGGCATGCCCGAAGGGTGGCACTGGATGCACATTCCGCCTCCATGGGCAAATAGCCCCGCAGCAATGCCTCGCTTTCAATGATGTGGCCTCCGCCCGGGACCGGGCGCCACGCCCCGGCAACAACTCAGCAACAAGATTGAACCCAACGATGAACAATGACGATATGCAGGCCATCCTCGACCTGAGCTGTGAAGACCGCTACGACTACTTTCTGGACATGGTCGGGGAAGAGAGAGAGGTCTGGATTCTGATCAACAACGACGAGCACTTCCTCAAGCTGCACTCCGACGAGCACGGCGGCATCGAGTACTTGCCCGTGTGGCCCAGTGCCGACTTTGCCACCGCTTATGCCAGTGATGACACCGACCTGAGCCCAAGGAGCATCGCCCTGCCCCAGTTCCTGAAGAAGTGGCTCGCCGGCCTGGACCGGGACGGCATTGAGGTCGGCGTCCTGCCGGGCGCCGACAAGAGCGTGTGGATTACGGAAGCGGGAGAGCTGGAAAAAGATCTGCGGGAAGAGCTCTCCCGCTTTTAACGCCACATTCTCCAGCCCTATCTCTCGACAGGGACCTGCTCAGCGCAGGTCTCTGGCAATCTCCTTCAGTGACTCAGTGAACACCCGGGTCTTTTCTTCCACCTGCTCATCTTCGTTGCTCAGCCTGGCCAGTGAAGCCAGCATGATCAGCTTACCGGCAACCTTCTTGTCCTTAATCTGCTGCTCAAGCAGTGAATCGGAACTCTCCAGTGCCTGGTACAACTCCGCGGCCATCGTCTCGGGGATGGCATCCCTGCGGGACAGCTGGTCCAGGTAGGCTTTGGCCACCACCGGCTTTGCCGGCCAGCGCACCGGGAATTGCTGTTGCGGATTGAACAGGTCACCCATATCGGCCACCCCTGCTGCGCCCACCTCGTTGGCAGTCAGGTACTGACTCGGCTGCAGGGAAAAAACATCAATACCTCGGGCGATTTCCGTGCCGTAAAGCTTGCCGTTGTACCAATACACCGACCAGTAGCCGCCCAGCACCATGTGCTCTTCATCGATCGGGCCGCGGTCAAAGTAACCGATCTCCACCGGGTTGGCGGAATCGGTAAAGTCCATCAGCGATAGCCCGCCCTGGTACCAGGCCTGCACGAATATATCCCGCCCCGGAACCGGCACAATCGAGCCGTTGTGGGCGACACAATTCTCCTGTTCACTCTGGGGCGCGGGCAGCTTGTAGTGACTGCGGAATTCCAGCTTGCCGTCCACGATGTCGTAGATGGCATTGCCACCCCAGTCCAGCGGGTCGTGCGCACGGCAGCGCGGGCGGCCACCACCGCCCCACTCGTCAGTGAAGATCACCTTGGTACCGTCATTATTGAAGGTGGCCGAATGCCAGTAGGCAAAGCCGGCATCCTTCACTGCATCGATACGCTGCGGTTTCAGGGGATCGGAGATATCGAACAGGATACCGTTACCCGAGCAGGCGCCAGCGGCAATTTTGCGCTCCGGGTACACGGTAATATCGTGGCAGTGATCGGTGCGGTTGGTTTCCTGCGTGTCATCGCCGTGGTCCCCGCCACGCCAGAGGCCAGCGACCACACCACTTTCTGTATCGGCAAACACTGCGGGGCTATCCACAATGCGCGCCTTGGAGGGCTCCGCCACGGGGATTTCGATCACGTCGATGCGGAACAGCGCAGTGCGGTTGTCCCCCGGGGTATCGTCCACACAAGCCGGCATTTCCTCCGCATCCCGAATAGGCGCGGTACCGGAGTTATAGACAATAATCTTGCCGCCCTCATCCGGCCCGGAAACCACCGAATGGGTGTGCGAGCCGCGGCAGGTCTGCACGGCGCCTACCTGTATCGGTCGTTTCAAGTCGCTGATATCGAAAATGCGCAGACCGCGGAAGCGCTCCGGGCTGACATCCTCGCTGACACCCTGCAACCCGCAATCCAGACGGGCGCGGGTCTGCTCGACGGACATGATCAGCAGGTCACCGACCACGGAGACATCCCCCTGCCCGCCGGGGCACACCACCGAGCTCAGCTGTTGCGGTAAGTCATTATCCTGCAAACGATAGATATTGAAGCCGTGGTAGCTGCCTGCAACCATTACATCGCCAGAGAAGGCGATATCCGTATTGGCAAAGTCCATGAACGGAGAGCGCTCCCACTCCTTCTCGGGATCTTCATCCTCACTTTGACCTGTGGCGACCTTCTGCTCACCCTCGTTCTCATCCTCGCTCGGCATCTCCGGCGGCAGACCAGCTATGTTGTCCGGATCGAAGAAGCCTGCCGGTTTGGGCAGCAGCCCCTCGTGATTGAGATTGAGGATCGCGGCACCGGCGTCGTGGTAGCCGGCGGCCAGCGTCGCACGGGGATCATCCGAAAGCCCGGCCAAAAGCTTGCCCATGCGCTCCACTTCCGCCGTCTGGTCATTGGTGACATCCGAGATGAACTCAAACAGCACTGGATCATAAGCCGAGCCCGGCTGCTCCTGCAGTTCCTCCACCATGGTCACCGCCCCCTCGTGGTGGGCAATCATCAGCTCCAGGAAGAGGCGATCGAAAGCAATAGATTCTGATTCTGCCAGCGCTTCCATCTGTTCCGGCGTGGCCATGCCGGCCATTTTATGGTCCATCTGCATATGATGGTGGTGCTCGGGATTGGGCACATTTTTGCCACGCTCACGCAACCAGTCCTGCATAAACTGGATTTCATCCTTTTGTGACGCATTGATACGTCCGGCCAGGTCGACGATTTCCGGGGTGTTGGTGCGCTCACTGACAAGCTCTGCCATCTGCAGCGCCTGGTGATGATGGGGGATCATATCCTGCATAAACCGCACGTCATCGGGTGAGTAGCTGGTGACGGCAACTTGAATGGCTTCTTCAGCAGTCAATTCCCGTATGGGTTCACCTGGTGCACCGGGCTGGATAATTGTCACCTCTTCGGCAGACACGGCTGCTGCCCCGAGGCTGAGACAGCTACAAATAGCTATAGCGAGAATAGACCGACTGGAACATCCCTTAAACTTGGTCATTGATATCCCCTGAAGTGGTTGATGCCCTGCTCTAGCTACAGTCAGTCCCAAATCAATATGGATCAGGCAAATCCATGCTTGGCGTTATCGGGAAGGGCGTTTGAGATCTTTTATTTTGTAAGGCCGGGAAATTTATACAAATTTGCACCACGACAATCAACTGCAGCGAGATGGGTCACAATCAGGTCAAAAACCGTTTTTCGGCATCAGGAAGACAAACAGAAAGACGAGCGTTTTACCCTTTCGTGCCAAAACTACCGGTTATCGGGGTAAATTTTTTGACAAGAAAGAAATGTATCTAATTGATATATATGAATTTTAAAGTCCCAAGGCTATCTCATAAACCTGACGCACAAGATGCGCAAAAGAATAACCCCCCTCAAAAACTCTCAATGAGTGGCTATGGACTTATGCTAAAAGACACAATACGACGCTGTCGTACCTATCACCCTGAAAACTCTGTGGTTAAATTGGAAATCCTCAAGCAATCGATCCCGACTGCTTGCGAACCCTGATAGCTCAAGTCAGGCCTTTAGAGTACTACCCGACAGTGAACATCTTTCCCTTGTGCTATCTGGCAGTGGACTTCAGAACCCCATCCAACGTGGGAGCACTCTTCCGACTTGCCGATGCGCTGGGGATCGAGAAGATTTACCTGACTGGCACTTCCATCACCCCGCCCAATCCCAAGCTCAAGAGGCTCTCGCGCTCTACAGAGCAGTCGGTTCCGTTCGCGTATTGGGAGAGCCCGATAGCAATGGCCGCTGAGTTACGTGAGCAGGGCTACAGGCTCATATGCCTGGAAGTCGGCACCGACAGTATTGAGCTGGATGCGTTGGAAATCTCCCCCTCCGAGAAGGCCTGCCTGATCCTCGGCTCAGAGCGGGAAGGCGTGGCGACTGAATTGCTGGAGATGGCCGATGAGGTGGTACATATCCCGATGCGGGGGATCAACGCGTCAATGAATGTGGTCACCGCCTGCGCTATTGCCAGCTACGCAATCACACGCCAACAGAAAGATGCATAGCACGCGGGCTCTGCCTGGGGAGAAGCCCCGCAAAGCGCAGGGCGTATATTGACTGCCTCCTACTGCTGTTTGGGGTATTCATGGCTCAAGCAGAAATAGCTGTAACTGGCAGCAAAAATCACAACCCTTTGTGTTGAGAATCTACTCTCAATATCAAGATAAACAAAGGGGCAAGGTCATGCGTTTACAGGGAAAAGTCGCCGTAGCAACCGGAGTCTGTGGAGGGATCGGGCTCTCCATCGTCAGAAAGCTCGTCAACGAGGGAGCGCGCGTCGTCGCAGTCGACCTATCGCAGGAATCCCTCGACAAACTGCAAAAGGATTACGGCGATGAGGTCGTTACGGTGGCCGCTGACGTAACCAGATACGACCAGGTGGAGGCCATGATCCAGAAGGCCGTCGACCATTTCGGGCAGGTGGATATCCTCATCAACAATGCCGGCATTGCCTCACCCAAGCCACTGCTTGAGCACGATCCGGATAAGGACTTTGACGGCATCACTGCCGTCAACCAGAAAGGCGTCTATCACGGCATTCTCGCCGCTGGCAAAGCCATGAAGAAACAGGGGCGCGGCGGCGTCATCATCAACACTTCTTCCGTGTACGGCACCATGGCTTCCGAGCTGAGCTTCACTTACAACGTCAGCAAAGCAGCCGTAGACATGATGACCAAATGCGCCGCCCTGGAATACGGCCCCCAGAAAATTCGAGTATGTGCGGTAGCTCCCGGGCGAGTGGATACACCGATGCTCCACCAGTACAAAGACATCGGTCTCTGGGACCATATCAAACGCGAGCAGATGCGGAACGAATTTACCCAGCCGGAAGAGATCGCCGATGTCATTGCCTTTCTGGCCAGTGATGAGGCCAACTGTATTAACGGTACGACGGTTAGCGCCGGAGATGGATTCGAAAGTTTCAAATACCCACTGCTACCCGGTTAAGCCGACTACCTTTACTCTCCGAATGGAAACACTCGCGCTCTATCAGAGATGTGATATAGCATCAGTCGGGCCCTCGCTTGCTGGGGCCGGCCACAAACAGCGGGGTCGATCTGCGTAATTTTCCCTCGCCGGAATGTCCTCAGCCAGGAAGGCTCAGATGAGGTTCCGCTCAAACAGGACCAACAGCTCACGCCAGGCCCGCTCCGCCTGCTTCGGATTGTGGGCCATGGAATCCGGCGGGCACCAGCCGTGCAATGTGCCCTTGTACACTTCGATTTCGGCGGGCACCCCTGCCTCATCAAATGCCTTACGCAGCTCCACTTTGGCTTCCGGGTCACGCTCGTCATCGTTCTCTGCAATCGCCACCAGGAAGCCGGCCTGAATTTGCGGCACCAGGCGGTGCGGACTGTTTTCTTTATCGGTCACCAGCCGGCCCCCATGAAAAGAAGCCCCGGCGCCGATGCGCTCGGGCATATCCGCAGCCAGGCGGAATGCATAGGAGCCGGTCATACAATAGCCCAGTGTGCCGGCAGGCTTGGAGGTATCCACAGAGGGCTGCTGGTCGAGGAATTGAATAAATGCGCGTCCGTCGGTAACGGCGGTCTCCGGCGACAGCGTCGAGGCCTGCTCGCGGGCCTTGGGCCAGATGGCCTTGCGTAATTCCGGGCCGATCACCTGCGCATCATCCGGCACCAGCTGTCCTTTCATGGTGCGGTAGTAGGGATTGACCACCAGCACTGCGTAACCGGATTCCGCCAGTCGCTTACCCATCTGCCGGAACGCGGGGCGCAGGCCGAAAATATCCGGCCACAGGATGACGGCGGGATGTCGCCCTTTCCCGGGGTGCACGAAGTAGGCATTGGCCTCACCATCCGGCGTCTGGACAGTGACATTCGATTCCTTCACAGCCAGTGCATTGGCCGTCACCGGCAACATGCTGGCCAGTACGGCACCCACGCCTAGCCGGCCGAAATCACGACGGCTCAGGCCCCGCTTGAGAAAATACGCTTCTGCTTCCTTGCTGGTCAGTTCATCACACATGCTGGAGACCCCCTGCAGAGATTTACTTGCATCTGGTACGTGGAGGCACGTTGCCCGGTTCAGCCACTCATTCACCGGGCTGTCCCGTCAGTTTGCTGCAGCCGTGAAACCGGGCTGAACATTCGGCACAATGGGGCAGACGATTACTTTGTCAGCAAAGTGCGCCGACCACAAATAACATAAGAACAGGAATCGCCATGATCCGAAGCCCTCGCGCCTCTCTCGTCACTGTCCCCCGTTTGGCCGCCCTGGCCATTATGGCGCTGGCTGGTGCCATGTACTCGGCCCAGGCCCTCGACGACTCATCTCTCGACAACTCCTCCCTGGCCAGGGACGCCGCCTGGGTCAGTACCCAGTCCGAGCGCATCACACCCCGGGCTACCGGCTTGGCCGACAATCTCTGGAACCTGGCAGAGATGGGCTATCAGGAGACCCGCAGCAGTGCGGCGATTCAGGACCACCTGACAGAGGCAGGCTTCGAGATTGAGACCGGCATTGCCGATATCCCCACCGCCTTTGTTGCCAGCTACCGGCAGGGTCGCGGTGGTCCGGTCATTGGTCTGTTGGCCGAGATGGATGCCCTGCCCGGTGTTTCCCAGGCCGCGGTACCCGAGCATAGCCCCATTGAGGGGCAGGCGGCGGGTCATGCCTGTGGCCACCACCTGTTCGGGGCCGGCTCCACCGCCGCGGCGATCATGCTCAGCCGCTGGCTCGAGGAAACCGACACCCCCGGGGAGATCCGCCTGTACGGCACGCCGGCAGAGGAAGGGGGCTCCGGCAAAGTTTATATGGTGCGCGCCGGTGCTTTCGAAGGTACCGACACCGTGCTGCAGTGGCACCCGAGCGACCGCAACGAGGCCCTGCCCCAGTCCACCCTGGCCAACCGCTCGGCCAAGTTCCGCTTCAAGGGCGTGGCCAGCCATGCCGCCGCAGCACCGGAGCGCGGCCGTTCGGCGCTTGACGGGGTGGAGGCGATGAACTTCATGGTGAATATGCTGCGGGAGCACGTTCCGGACAGCACCCGCATCCATTACGTGATCACTGACGGTGGCGGTGCGCCCAACGTAGTGCCCGCCGATGCCGAAGTGTTCTACTACGTGCGGGACAATACAGCGGCAGACCTTGAGCCGGTATGGGAACGCGTGGAGCAGATCGCCATGGCTGCAGCACAGGGCACCGGCACAAGCGTGGAATGGGAGGTGATTCACGGCAATCACAGCCTGCTGCCCAACCAGACCCTGAACCGCCTGCTGGATGCCAGCATGCGCCAGTTCGGCGGTATCGAGTATTCCCCCGACGAGCTGGAATTCGCCAAGAGCCTTGATGGCCTCGCCAACCGCCCGGGTCACGAGATCGGCGACCAGCAAACCATCGTCGAATACGATCCCAGCGAGGCGCCCCTGTCCGGCTCCACTGACGTGGGGGATGTCAGCTGGAATGTGGCTACCGGTGGTTTCGGTACCGCCACCTGGGTGCCCGGCACCTCCGCCCATACCTGGCAGGCGGTGGCTGCGGGCGGCACCAGCATCGGCCACAAGGGCATGCTGTTGGCTGCCGAGACCCTGACCCTGGCAGGTATCCAGCTACTGCGGGATCCGGCTCTGGTGGAAGAGGCCCAGCGGGAGTTCGAGCGGAAGCGCGGTGACGATTTCAAATACGTCCCGCTGCTCGGCGATCGCGAGCCGCCGCTGGATTATCGGAAGTAATTACCCCTTGTTGCCCCGGGGCCGCTTCACGGCCCCGCTTATGTGCACTCTGGGAAGCCTCCCAGCAAAGCCACAAAGCCAGCACCGCAGCTACCCTGTAACTATCCACCGCGGCTGCGCCTGCTGAAATGAATATCCAAGGACTATCCGCCAACAATCAGGACTACACAGCCCTTCCGCAGAGCAAGCTGTTCCCTCTTGTCGTTGCGCTGACCGCTTTGCTGGCACCGCTGCCCTGCCATGCCCTGGACCCTGAGCCCAGGCGGTGGAGCCATCTGCCAATCGATGAAAACTATCTTACGTTGGCACTGGCGAAAACCAACGCAGATATCTATTTCAACCCCACCTTGTTATTGGAGGATGTTGAACAGCATCTGGACACGCAGGCGGTGCAATATGTCCGTACTTTTGAGTGGATGAACAAGTCCTCTCGAATTGAGCTGCTGCAGGGTTACCAGAGTGCAAAGTGGGCCGGCCGGCTGGACGGTATTGAGGCGTCAACAGCCCGGGAGGGAGCCTCGGACACCTTTGTCCGTATGGCTATGAACCTCTATGGAGCACCGCCATTGCGGGGAGAGGCATTCAGGGAGTATCGCGCCAGCACAACCAGTGAAACCATTGTCGGGGTCGCACTGAATGCTCGCCTTCCCACCGGACACTACCAGAAAGACAGACTGCTAAATCTGGGACAGAACCGGTTTGTGTTGAGACCTCAACTGGGCCTCGTACATTCCAGAAGGCAGTGGTCCGTCGAGTTCACTGGTGAAATTGCGCTGCACGGCAAGAATGATGAATTTATTCGCTTCAACTCACTTGAGCAAAAACCGCTCTACATCCTTCACACCCACCTGGTCTACTCATTCTCTGCCGGTCGATGGGCATCGATCAGCCTCGGCTACGACTATGGTGGTGAAAACCGGGTGAATGGCATTGTTCAAGATGACATGCAGGAGAACATTGGCTGGAAGCTGAGTTATGCTCACCCACTCACCCCGACACTGGGGCTCAAAGCTTCATACCTTGGCTCACGCACACAGCGCGAGACCGGCCTTGACTCAAAGACGTTTGCCCTGAGCGTCTCATTTACCTGGTGATCTGACGAAAGAGAACGGCGCCCTTTTCCCTGAACGCTCAACCACCAACGCTTTCACTGAAGCTACCGGTTCACGGCGGGGTTCGCATGACGGGCCTGTATCCGCCCTCCCGCCTTGAATGGCGAACCAGTGGTTCAACGCCATAAAATCTGCATCGAACAATGATCCCCGCTACCTATACTCTGCGTAACACCGGTGAAAATGGAGCACAATGTTTATGCGAGTTTTACTGGGATTACTACTATCACTGTGTACAGGTATTGCCATGGCGATCGAGGAGCCGGAATATGCGGTTATCGAGCAGTCCAAGCCGTTTGAGCTGCGCGCTTATCAGCCAAAGATTGTTGCGGAAGTGCAGGTAACCGGCTCGATGGATGAGGCATCAGGTAGGGGCTTCAAGCTGCTGGCCGATTATATCTTCGGCAATAACACCGCCCGTACCGGTGGTAACGAGAAAATAGCGATGACCGCGCCGGTGGGCATGGAGCCGGAATCGGAGAAGATCAGCATGACCGCTCCGGTCAGCATGGAACAATCGGGCGGCCAGTGGCGCGTCTCTTTCGTGATGCCCAGCCAGTACACCATGGAAACACTGCCCCGCCCCAACAACCAGGCAGTGACGCTACGCGAGATTCCCGAAACCAATTATGCAGTGATCCGTTTTTCCGGGTTGGCCGGGGAAGACAAAATCGCACGGAAAACCGCTGAGCTGATCGAGTGGATGGATGAGAAAGGACTCGAGCCCACCGGCCAACCGGAACTGGCCCGCTATAACCCGCCCTGGACACTGCCGTTCTTACGCAGGAATGAAGTCATGATCAAGTATGACTAATCGGCCTGCCTGGATTCGCCCGGAAAGATAGCCGGTGCAAACATCCTGCGAAGAGCGTGATCCCCCTCCGCAGTTTCCAGTAGTTCAGGATCTTAGTCGCAAGAAACCGATTCATCCTGACAGGCGTATTCCTTCATCGCCAATGCGATCGCATCAAACAGCGGTGCCGCCCATTCCCGACCGGCTTCTATGGAACCCGCCTGTTCGACGATATCGATGGCCCGGGACACTTCCATGATGCTGACAGTGGGGCCGTACTCCGCCGCACGCTCGATCAACGGATGCCAGGCCGCCGAAGAGCCCTCGACATCAGAGTGACCACCGCGCACCCGCGCACCCCGGTTGCCGAGGTTTACCTGCTCATAAAAGGGCGCGATATGGCGCTGGATAAGCGACTCCCAGGCCTTGTTGCGCGGGTTGGTGCCGGTGACCAGCATCTGGGCCCCGGGCAGGGGGTTCTGGGCATTGGGATTATGGGCGTCAGCGGTCAGCAATATGGTCTGGATATTGCGGTTGCCTTTGTGCAGGCCGGCAATAAAGTGCTCAAAGGCCTGGTAGCCATCCAGGTACTCACCGTAGTCGCTGATCGAAGGGGTAAAGACCACGAACCCCAGTTTACACAGCCGCTTTGCCAGCTCGGCCTGGGTGATCAGGTTCCACTGCTGCCCGATGGATTCACCACCGACTGTCGCCCCAGGCATCATACGGCCGGGCTTGGTGTACTGCATGGGCAGTATGGCAATCGGCTTGTCGGTATCCACCTTGATCGCCGCCACATCAGCATGCGTCCAGTTTTCCCCGGTGTAGTTGAACTCCACCCGGTAGCGTCCCTCTCCCTTGTCGAAGGTAAATTCTCGTTGCTCATCGACTATGCGGGTTGGAGGCAATGCCCCACCACACGCGCTGATGTCAGAAAATGCGACGGCCTGAAAGCTGGTAAAAAGGCTAACTAGCAGTGCGGCCAGGCGAAGTGAATTGTTCATGGGTTCCCTGAAAGCGATAGAAGCGTTTGGGTTCAGCTAAAACTAGGCACTAGGGAAAAGCCTATCAGTAGACAGGCTGAGAGCGGTAGATAGGATTTATCGTATTCGCCGATGGGGCAGTCCCATGGTGAGCAGGACAGTCACGCCAGTGACTGCCCTGCTCTCTAGCCGTTATCCGTTAACCGTTCAGGCGCCGTTCCGTGCGCTGCTGGCGAAGTCCCGGCCGGTTAAGGATAAGTCCAGGTAAGCAACCATCAAGAAGGTTAAGTCGCTCTCTACTAGCCGACGGAGTAAGCCAGGATCTGGCTGATTTCATTGAGGCTGCGTTTGGATTCTTCCTGCCACCGGGATAGTGCCGCCTGAACCGCGGCCAGGTCCCGCTTCGAAGTGGGTGCCTTCAGCACCACATCCTCGCGCACCAGTGCCCGGACCATATCGGGAGAAAATATTGGTGTATCCACCCCCATGCGCCGCAGGAAAACTTGCCCGGTCCGCCCCCCGAGGCGCGACCCGCCTTTCTGCAATGCACGAAGGTTGTCTGTATAGCTGGCCGGATCCCAGCCGGAAAAATAGTTGCCGAGGCCATTGTGGGCCCGTGACAGCTCAAGAAAAAATATGGCGTTGTCACGGATGGCCTTGGTTTTTGCCCAGTGACGAATCATGCCATCCTGCTTCATTACCTCTTCCAGTCCCTCATCGGGCATGAAGGCACAATGGTGCAGATCAAACCCGTGGAAGATCTCTTCGATACGTGGCCATTTGTTCCTCACCACGGTCCAGTTGAAGCCCGCCTGCATGACCGCACGGGACGCCTCTGACAACCAGCGGTCATCCGGTATCTTGCGCAGGGTGGAGGGTGAACTGGGCCTGGTCAGCTGCGCTTGTAGCGCTTTGCGGCCGCCAAAGCGCTCGATCACAGGGGCTTCTATGTCATTGAATTGACGCACGGTTGCTTACTCCTCTGTCACGATGGCAATTATGCCGCAAATGCCGTCCTGAGATGCCCCCGCGTCCACGGCTTGCACCGGTGCGGACTCCACAGACACAAGCGGAGCAAACGAACCGGGTAGCGTTGAGAGAATCCGCCAGCAGGCCTGTCTCACTTTAACCTGCCCCCTGGTCACGGCAACGTATACCCTAAGCTGAAACAGAGCACAGCAACTACTCATCAGAGGGAAACGCCCATGCTGATCGGTGAACCCCGTCGCGTCGCTATCGTCGCCGCCAACCGTACTCCTTTCGCCCGTTCCAACACGGCCTATGCAGACCTCAGCAACCAGACCATGCTCACCGATACCCTGCGGGGGCTCATCGACAAGTGCGGCCTGAAAGGCGAGAAGCTCGGCGAAGTCGCCGGCGGCGCGGTGCAGAAGCATGCCAGCGACTGGAACCTGGTGCGTGAATCCGTACTCGGCTCCGGGCTCGATCCGCACACACCGGCATATGATATCCAGCAGGCCTGCGGCACCAGTCTCGAGGCCACTATTCTGGTGGCCAATAAGATTGCCCTGGGGCAGATCGACTGCGGTATTGCTTGCGGTACCGACACCACCTCGGATATTCCCATGGGGGCCAATCACGACCTCCGTCGCGCGCTGGTGAAGCTCAACGCCGCACGGGATACCGGGGATCGGCTCAAGGCGGCCGTCAAACTGCTAAACCCCAAACACCTGGTGCCGGAGATGCCCACTGGGGCGGAGCCGCGTACCGGGAAGACCATGGGGCAGCATGCCCAGATTACCGCCCGGAAATTTGGTATCAGCCGCGAGGCACAAGACGAACTGGCGCTGGCCAGCCACCAGAACCTGGCCAAAGCCTATGATCAGGGCTTCTTCGACGATCTGGTGATGCCCTATCACGGCCTCAAACGGGACAACAATCTGCGGGCAGATTCGACGCTGGAGCGAATGGCGAAGCTGAAACCCGCGTTCGACCGCGACAATGGCACCATTACGGCCGCCAACGCCACCCCCTTCACCGATGGCGCCTCTGCCGTGCTTCTGGCAACTGAGGAGTGGGCCAAGACGAGAAACCTACCGATTCTCGCGTATATCACTTCGGGGGAAGCTGCGGCCGTGGACTACGTGGACGGCAGCGAGGGCCTGCTGATGGGCGGAGCCTATGCCATTCCGCGCATGCTGGCCAAGCGCGGCCTGACACTTCAGGACTTTGATTTCTACGAGATTCACGAGGCCTTTGCCGCAGTGGTGTTGTGCACACTTGCCGCACTGGAATCCGATGAATTCTGCCGCGAGAAACTGGGGCTCGATCAGGCCCTGGGCAGCATCGACCACAGCAGGCTCAATATAAAAGGCAGCTCAATCGCCACCGGACACCCCTTTGCTGCCACCGGCGGGCGTATCGTCGGCACCCTGGCAAAAATACTCAATGAAAAAGGCTCCGGCCGTGGGCTGATCTCCGTGTGTGCCGCCGGCGGCCAGGCGGTAACCGCCATTCTGGAAAAATAACGAGAAAGCGATATCACAGTTTATGTCTGACCTGTTGAAGCAATTAAACAGCAACCCCCTGACCGGCTGGCTGGCCAAAACTCTGGGGTTGCCCAACCCCGTGACCCTGCTGCGCGAGGAAGGCGCCTACACGGCTGAGCTTTTTCAAGGCAAGACCGCGGTGCTGGCCACCAGCAGCGGCGGCTATGTGCAGGAGAGCGTCCGCACGACACTTGAGCAGGCCGGTGCCACTATCAAGCTGACTGGCGAGCTCGGGGAAGCGCAGCGCCCGGAAATTCTGGTGGTAGATGCCACTGGCCTGCAGTCGGTGGAGGACTACACGCTTATCTATGAACAGTTGCAGCCACTGGTGCGACGCATTGCCGTGAATGGCCGGGTCCTGATGCTGGCGCCACCACCCGAACAAGCAGAAAGCGTTGTCGCCAGCGGCGTTGCCCGCGGATTGGAAGGATTCAGCCGCTCGCTGGGCAAGGAGCTGGGCCCCAGGGGCATCACCGTCAACCTCGCTTATGTGGCTCCCGATGCAGCAGACAGGCTGGACATGGTGCTGCGCTTTTTCTGCGGCCCCCAGACTGCCTATGTCTCCGGCCAGACCATCACCGTGACGGCCAAAACCAGGACACCGGGGGTACTGCCGCGCGAGCAACTGCTGGCGGGCAAGGTCGCCCTGGTGACCGGTGCCGCACGCGGTATCGGTCTCGCCACTGCCCGGCGCTTGCATCAGGAAGGCGCCACAGTAATTGGCCTCGATATTCCCGCCGCTGATGAAGAGTTGCAGAGGGTTTGTAAAGACCTGGGGGCAACCCCACTGGCTCTGGATATCTCTGCGAGCGATGCACCGCAAAGACTGGTGAAATTTATCCAGGAGAATTTTGGTGGCCTCGATATTCTGGTGCACAACGCTGGCATTACCCGCGACAAGACACTGGGCAAAATGCCAGAACACTTCTGGCAGCAGGTGATGCAGGTCAACCTGGCGGCCATCATCGCCATCGACGAAGCGCTTCTGAACGCACAATTGATTCGGGATTGCGGGCGACTGGTCTACCTCTCCTCCATGAGCGGAGTGGCCGGTAACTTCGGCCAGACCAACTACGCCACTACCAAAGCGGCGCTGATAGGGTATGTCGCTGCACTGGGGTCGACACTTTCAGAGCGGGGAATCTGCGCCAACGCCGTTGCGCCAGGGTTTATCGAAACCGCGATGACCGACGCCATGCCGTTTTTCACCCGCGAGGCGGGCCGGCGGCTCAACTCACTCAAACAGGGCGGCCAGCCCCGGGATGTGGCGGAGCTGATCGGCTTTCTCTCCTCACCGGGCGCTGTCGGCGTCAATGGCAACACCATTCGCGTGTGCGGCCAGGGGCTGATTGGCGCCTGACCGGCCTGTCGCTACGCTAATCGGTTCATTGAGGGGCGTTGATGCAGACAATGCTCAACGCCTCACCCGGTTCACCCCGATAGGTATCAAGAAAATGGCACCTTCCCACCTGGATCGGCACCGGCACATAGGTGTGCCCCATATACACGCCGTCAATTTGCTCAATCTCAAATGGCGCCAGCTGGTCCGGGGCTCCCTCTGCCACCCATTCTCTGGCCCCCGACGCTTTTTGGTGGGCAAATATTTTCTGTTTGTTGGTCTCCACCTCAAGGAACTCCCGATAGAGGCGTAGTACCAGGGTACGGTTCCAGAGCAGGTTCTGGGCGGCATACTCCACTGCATGGCTGGTCAGGGAGGCGCCTGACTGCCAATCCGCCGCCATGTTCTGTAGCTGAATGGTGACCTCGCCCCAGCTACCCCGGGGAACATTGGCGTGCACCAGCCCGACCCTGCCGCCACCGGTGTCGATCTCTATCGCCCAGGGCCAGGCCCTCGCCTGCTCCGCATATAGCTGCCGCTGAGGTTCAGGCAGGCGATAAAACCAGTCTCCACCGTTCGAGAGATGGAGACCCGCACTGTCCGGGTCCTCGAACCCGGCGATCATCATCGCCTCATGGTTACCCAGAACACTGAAACAGGAGCTTTGATCCACCATGGCGAGCATGGCCTCGCTCTCAGCCCCGCGATCAACGACGTCACCTACGCAGAACAGCCTGTCCGCCTGAGTATCGAATGCAAGGGAATCCAGCTGTCGTTGCAGTTGGGAGAAGTGACCGTGTACATCCCCCACGACAAAGTCCCTGCCACGGGTATTCGGGCCAACTTTCAGGAACGTGCCCATCGGCTTCCTCGGTTGCGCTGTGCTGCACCCGCAAGCCTAGTTCCGGCCCTCGGGATTGAGAGGCCTCTGGCGCCCCGATGGGAGAGAAGATTGAACTGGGCGATCAGCCCCGGAGTTTCTGTGCGCTTATCAAAAGCCGGTCAGGATAGATGGATTTGAAGATGATCATTGGCGAGAAAATGGGCCAGCTGCGGCCAGCAACGGGGCACTAAGCAGCACAATTGATACAGCCGGTGATTGTGGGATCGAACTGCAGTCGCTGGATGGCGATTTCATCGCCACAGTGACAACAGAGGCCACAGTCTCCCTCCTCCATTCGCAGCAGCGCGGCATCAACGGCAAGCCGCAGACGCTGTCGGCGCCGTTCAGCCTCCATGGCAAGCTGCTGGGACTGGAGCGCATCGATACGTGAAAGGCGTCCGACACGGCTCTGGTCCAGCTCGACAGTAGCCGTCTGGTCTGGGACATCCGTTACTGAAAGCTCACTCTGCATAGCCAGGAGTTGATCTTTCAGGTCTTCATATATTTTTTTCTGCATGTGTTCCCCCACGGGTCTCCGTTTAACACGCGAGCCCTCGTCAGTTCACTGCTCGGTTCGGCAACGAACTTACCCAACCGAGGGGCCATAGCGCGAAAAATCAAACAGCCAGTTTCAAACCAGTAGTAACCAACTCATCCCCGCGACAATCAGCGATGCCAGCACACTGAGCACCGCACCCTCCCGCACCATATCCTGCATCCTGATCACACCGGTACCGTAGGCGATGGCGTTCGGCGCAGTGGCGACCGGCAGCATAAAGGCGCAGCTGGCGCACATAGCCGCGGGAATCATCAGTACCATGGGATCGAAGCCTGCGGACTCGGCAGCAACGGCGAGAATCGGCATCAGCAGCGTGGCGGTGGCGGTATTGCTGGTGATCTCGGTGAGGAAGGTCACCGACAGGCACAGCAAGACCAGCATCAGCCACAGGGGCATGGCCGTGAGGAATGACAGGCCGTTGCCCAGCATGTCACTGAGACCGGATGCGGCGAAGCCCTTGGCAATGGCGATCCCACCGGCAAACAACAGCAGCATGCCCCAGGGAATATTCTCTGCCGTCTGCCAGTCCATCAGGCGCCCGCCCCGGCCATCCGGCACAATAAACAGCAGCACCACGGCAGCCAGGGCAACAGTGCTGTCACCAGCGCTTTCGATGCCGAGCAGGCCGCTCCAGCCACCGAAGGGCTCACTGCGGGTTACCCAGGCCAGAATAGCGATGCCGAATACTGCCAGCGTGCGCACTTCTTCCGGCCGCCAGGCCCCGATGGTGGGCGGTTCGATGGGGCTTTCCAGCTTTACACCACGGGTTAGCCAGAGGGCCATGAGAGGCAGGGTCACCAGCACCACCGGTAAACCGATGAATAACCACTCCAGGAAACTGAAGCCGCGCCCGGTGACCTCCTCATAAATCCCCATAAAAATCACATTGGGCGGGGTGCCGATGGGGCTGCCCACGCCACCGAGGCTGGCGGCATAGGCAATACCCAGCACCAGTGCCACGGTAAGCTTGCGGTTTTCAATCCGGGACAGAATGGCGAGCGCAATGGGCAGCATCATCAGGGTGGTGGCGGTATTGGAGATCCACATGCTGAGCAGGCCCGCCGCCAGCATAAAGCCCAGCACCAGCCGGCGCCCACTGGACACCCCCACCAGGCGCAACATGTAAAGAGCCAGCCGCTCGTGGGCACCGCTCCTCTCGAGGGCCTTGGAGAGCATAAAGGCTCCCATCAGCAACAGGATCACATGGCTGCCCAGTGACGAGGCCACCAGCTTGTGGTCCGCCACCCCGAACAGCGGCAACAGCACAAAAGGCACCAGCGAAGTTGCCGGTATTGGCAACGCCTCGGTGACCCACCAGATCACCGTCAGCAGGGTGATGGCAGCCGTGACCGCAGGCAGGTAGGACATACCCATGGCATTGAGCAATGCGAAAAAGGCAACGGCCAGAAGCGGGCCCAGGACAATAAAGTGCTGCCGCGAAAACGCCATGGAAAGTTCCTACCTTTGGCCGTGCAAACCGGCCTTCTTATGCTTGTGATCATTCTCATCGCGAGAGCGACCGGCATGCCCTGGTGAACCGGGCATCCTCTACTCTCAGCCGGATAGGGTACCGCAAAACACTATGAGAGTTATGCCGCGATCGGCATGCCCGGTATCACCCGCAGGGTCATGACCTTGAGGTTCCGCCTTTTCCCTCACCGGGACGTCTATTCTTGCCAATAAGGACTGACTACAGGATTCCCTCCATGAAGCCCACCCCAGTAGCCGCCGGTATTTGTCGCCTCCTCATGGCCTCTTGTGCGGTCGCTGCGACCGCTGGTCTCGCCGCGGAGAGGTCCGGCCCCTCCTTCGACTGCAGCCAGGCGCAGCGCGGCAGCATGGAGGCCCTGGTCTGCGCAGACCAGCAACTCTCCGCCCTGGATCGCAAGCTGGCCGAGGTGTACGCCGCTGCGAGCAAGAAGGCAACCAATGAACATCCGCCGACGCTGAAAGCCGAACAGCGGGGCTGGATCAAGGGCCGCAACGAGTGCTGGAAGAGCGACAACAGGCGAGCCTGTGTGGAGGAGAGTTACCACCAGCGAATCGCCGAGCTGCAGGCCCGCTACCGCCTGGTGCCGTCAAAAGGGCCTGTGTTCTTTGCCTGTGACGGCAACCCGGCCAACGAACTGGTAGTGACTTATTTCGAGACGGACCCACCCACCCTGATTGCCGAGCGCGGAGACAGAGTCTCACTCATGTACCGCCAGCCCAGCGCCAGCGGCACCCGGTACCAGGGCCGCAATGAGAGCTTATGGGAGAACCGGGAAGGGGTGCGGATAACCTGGGGATTTGGGGCGGAGGAAATGCGCTGTAACCCCAAATCAGGGCAATGAACGTGGAGGCCCCGGCCAGACCACATAGTGAGATATAGCCAAGAGCCCTGACGTCCGACCGGAGAATTATTGGTCAACTTCCTGCGGCTCTTTACAACCTCCCTTCTCAATCTGTCTGCATATCAAAACTGCACCCTGGACTGAATCCTCGTCGCTGAGGCAGGTGGCCAGTATTCAATACTGCTGGCTACTCGGGATAACGGCGCTGGTGGCCATGTTCCTGAGACCGTGGCGCAGTGCCCCAATCCCCGGGACGGCGGCCGAAACGGAACCTCTTGACCTGCTGCGGTTAAGCGGGCGGACTGCCGACTCGGGCAGTCCGCTCCCCCCAACTGCAGCCCCCCTGCGCTCCCTGCTGAAAGTTGCCCGGCAAGCAGGCACAATGGGCCTTTCCGCCTGCAGCCAAAAGGACCCGGTAGATTGATGGCGACCTATCCACCTTCCGCCCCCGCTTCTGCTTCTGAAAAAGCACCAAACGCTATCCCCAATACGGTTGAGGTGCTGGACAAGCTCCGCTGGAACGCCCACCTGTGCAAGCACAGCCACTTCCGCGCATCCATGCGGGGCCGCAACCTGCATGTGCTTTGCGGGGTGCCAATTGTGGTGATCAACCTGTTCCTGGGCTCACTGTTTTTCTCCCTGATCAATGCGGAACTGCCGGACTGGACCAAATGGGCCGGGGCCGCACTGGCACTGCTGACTGCGCTGCTCGGTGGTGTCCAGACCTTTTTCAACTTCAAGAAAAACTACGAGGGGCACCGGGAGGTGGGCAATGAATATCTGGCCATTGCCCGTGAGTGCGAGCGTCTCATCGCCCTGTATTTTGATGGCATACTGGACCTCGAACACCTGTCGATGAAGATTGCGGAGCTGAATGCCCGCTACAGCGAGATCAACCAGCTGGCCGAGGAATATATCGTGTCCGACAAGGTCTACCGCGAAGCCTTGCGGGTGCAAAACCAGAAGGCAGAACGGGAGCCCTCACTGGTACAGCTTGCGCGCCGCGGAGCGCTTGAACATGGCACTCCCTCCAGCCCGGATGGACATTCAGCAAGCTTCCCGAGGAAGCCGGCCGCTGTCTCAACCTGAATTGAGCAGGTAATGGCTGAGAACAAAAGAATAAAAAGAGCGAACTCACAATGTTTCAAACCCTGAGGAACACCATCAGCCACTGGGCCGTACCAAGCCTGACCGTCGCCCTGGCATGTGCCGTTTTCTTTGCCCCTTACAATCTGGAGGAGCTGTTCCGCTATGAGCGGGCGCTGATTCTCGATGGGGACTATTGGCGGCTTGTCAGCGGGCACTTCGTGCATGCCAATCTCAACCACCTGCTGGTGAACTGCCTGGCGCTGGTGCTGTGCTGGACACTGTTCACCAACCGCCAGCCCCAGCACCATGTGTTGATAGGGCTGGTCACGCTGAGCCTCCTGACTGGACTCTCTCTCTTTATCTTCGCAGACCGGCTGGATGACTTTCTCGGATTGTCCGGTTTGATTCATGCGCTGCTGGCACTGGGTGCGACGGTGGAAATCTTCGAACGCTCCTCGCGCTGGCGGGGCCTCTTCCTGCTGTTGCTGCTTTCCGTCAAGGTGTACTCGGAATGGTTCGGCACCATGGGCTCGGTCGTGGAGCGCTGGACGGGTGTGGCGGTGATATTCGAAACACACTTCTGGGGTGTCGCCAGTGGTGTTTGTGTCGGGATTGCGGTTGCCCTGGGAATCCGACTCGGCCAGCTTCTGGCCAGAGGCGCCGGCACACTGCGCGGCTGAGTAACGGCTCTCCGGAAATCTGGCCTGGCGGTCTTACTAAGCCTCAATCGGGCACGGCAACTTTCCTGTTGCCCTCGTGGGCGCTGTCCGGATCCGCCCCGAACCGGTGATCGCGGTTCAGGGCATTGATCGACTCGATGTCCTCATCGGTCAACTCAAAGTCCCACAGCGAGAAGTTGGCGGTAATGTGCTCCAGCTTCTCGGCTTTCGGGATCACAATCCGCCCCTGCTGGATATCCCACTTGAGAATAATCTGACCGGCACTCACACCATACTTGTCTGCCAGGGCGATGATCACGGGATCGACGATGGGCTTCTCTTTGGTCTCCACCCCACTCCAACTGCCCGAGCCCAGCGGCGACCAGCATGACACTGCAATCTTGTGGAACTGGCAGTAGTCCACCAGCTCCTGCTGGGTCAGGTACGGGTGCACCTCCAGCTGGTTATAGGTGGGCTTGATGCGAGCAAAGGTGGCGATCTGCTCGATATCCGACTTGCGAAAATTGGAGAGCCCCAACGCACGGATTTTCCTGTCATCACAGAGAGACTCCATTACCTCCCAGGTCTCCCGGGTGTAGGCAGGCACCGGCCAGTGCACGAGATAGAGATCCAGATACTCCAGCTGCAGCCGCTCCAGGCTACGCTCGAGGGCCTCCTTCGTTTTTGAGCCCTGCTCGGTATCCCAGACTTTGCTGGTGACAAACAGCTCCTGGCGGGGGATACCCGACTCGAGAATTGCGCGCCCCAAAGCGCGTTCGTTGCCATACACGGAGGCAGTGTCGAAGTGACGGTAGCCAATGGCCATTGCCTTGAGAATGGTGTCGGTGACAAAACTGTCGTCCTGCTGCCATTCACCAATGGCAGCGGTGCCAAAACCGATCTGCGGAATTTCAACGCCGTTGTTTAACGTCACTGTGGTCATTACTGGCTCCGTCTGCTTTTTTCTCCCCGGCACAGTTACGTTATCCGCGCCGGTGATACGCGATCATCTGTTTCTCATTGTAGAGCCGCCGCTGGTCGAGCCTTCCCTCATCAGCCCTTGATACACACCAGTGGTTCGACGCGGGCCACTTTGCGTGCCAGGCCGGCAGACTGCGCCGCATCGACCACGGCCCGCACATCCTTGTAGGCCCCGGGGGCCTCTTCCGCTACGCCACGCATGGACGGGCTGCGAATGACGATGCCCCGGGCCCCCAGCTCATCCACCACTGAGCGCCCTCGCCAGCGCTTGGTGGCCTGATGGCGGCTCATGGCTCGTCCTGCACCGTGACAGGCGGAATTGAACGACAGCTCCTCACCCTGGCTCGACCCGGCAAGGATGTGGGATTCGGTTCCCATGGAACCGCCGATCAACACCGGCTGCCCCACGGCCCGCAGAGTTTCCGGAATATCCGGGTGACCGGGGCCGAAGGCCCGGGTGGCGCCCTTACGGTGGACATACAGCTTGCGCTTGCGCCCCTCGACCGTATGGGTTTCCAGTTTGCAGGTGTTGTGGGAGACGTCGAACAGCAGCGTGAGATCCGCCTGTGGCAACACCTCGGCAAAAACCTGCCGGGTGAGATGGGTGATGATCTGCCGGTTGGCGAAAGCGCAGTTGATGGCCGCGCGCATGGCGCCCAGATAGGCCTGCCCCAACTCGGAATTGATAGGCGCACAGGCCAGTTCCCGATCCGGCAACTCGATATGGTGACTGCTGGCGGCGAGTACCATGTATTTCAGGAATTCGGTGCCGATCTGGTGTCCCAGGCCGCGGGAGCCGCAGTGGATAAACACCACCGCGTCATTTTCCCTCAGGCCGAAAGCGGTGGCGATCTCCGGGTCGTAGATCTCTGCCACCCGTTGCACTTCCAGATAGTGGTTACCGGAACCCAGCGTCCCCATCTCGTCCTGCTGGCGCTTGCGGGCACGGGCAGAGATTTCGCCCGGGTCGGCGCCCTGCATGCAGCCACGCTCCTCGATATGCTCCAGGTCCGCGGGCTCGCCGTAGCCCTGTTCCACTGCCCAGCGCGCCCCTCCCAGCAGCATCGCATTCATCCCCTTTTCATTCAGATGAATGCGGCCGGTGCTACCGACGCCCACGGGGACATGCCGGTAGAGCGCATCCGCCAGCGCTGTTCTGCGGGACTCGATCTCATCGACAGTGAGACCGGTGCGCAGGGCGCGCACGCCGCAGGAGATATCAAAGCCCACACCCCCGGCGGAGACAACGCCGCCCTGGTCAGCGTCGAAGGCAGCCACACCACCGATGGGAAAGCCGTAGCCCCAGTGGGCATCGGGCATGGCGTAAGCTGCCTGGACAATGCCTGGCAGTGTGGCCACATTGCACAGCTGTTCGAACACCTTGTCGTCCATGGCCTCGATCAACTGCTCATCGGCGTAGACAATGCCGGGCACCCGCATCTTGCCGAACGGATCGATCCGCCAGCTGAATTCCGACTGTCGTTTCAGGGGATACTCACTCGGCATCGGCTTTCACACGTCGACAACGCACTGGGCGATCCAGCTGCCGTCTTTCTGTTGATTTACCCGCAGCGCGGTGTAGGTGGCCCCTTTTACCTCAACAATGGGACGGTGGCGCTTGCGCTCCACAGGCTCACCCCAGGCAGCGGCCGACAGACTGCCGTCCTCGATCTGTATTTGAAAACGTGAAAACAGCATATTGCGGCAGGCCATTTCGTAGACCAGCGCATTCAGCCAGTCCACCAACAGCAGCTCCCGATCCGGACATGCACAGTGGATGTCAACGCGCTCTGTGTGTCTCACCATTGACGGATCAGTAATGATTGCCGTCATGGCCAGAGCGACCTGCGCAAACGCCTCGGCCAGCGAATCACCCACCCCGCGCACCCCCATATCCGCCTCGTGACTGAAATGCTCCCAGTGCGCTGGCAATACGGGGGTCCTCGCTCCAGTTTCGGTAAGCATAGCCAAGTGACAATCGATTGAAACCGAAGCGGCCAGGAGCGAAACCAGGTATTACAGTGACAAGCTTTTTATCCGCAGGAATCAGCCTGACCCGGTCGTAATCGAACCAAGTTAGCTGCCCCCGCGGCTCGACCTGGAGTGGCCATGCGGGCCAGAGGAAAGGGGAAGGTTACCGCTGGTAAATGGAGAGTCTTAAGAATCCGTTCGCCCCGGCGGTGCCTGAACGCAAACCGCCGGGCTCTCACAGTGATGCCTGTAAGTTGTGTTGCCGCCCTCGTGCGTGCTTTTACTTGGGCGGCAGTGAGCCCGCGAACTCGACACCGCGGTTGACCCACTCATCGAGGTCTGCAGCGATGGCGTCTTCTTCGACATATACCATGCCTTTCAATGGCCGCCCGGTGTAGTCCATGGGACGGGTATAGCGTTCGCCCAGGGCTTCCTGATAATTATCCGGCCCTACACGAACCATTAATTCCTCACCCACTACGCCACAGGCCATATTGCCGTTCAGCATGAAGGCAAGACCGCCAAACATCTGCTTCTCCGTCAGGCCATCACTCTCCTGTAGTAGTTCTCGTACCTTCTCGACCAGTTCTTCGTTGTAAGCCATAGCAACCTCCTTTGATTGGTCCTTGCTAGTGGTTCTTGCTGAAAGCAGAGTGCAGCACCGGATTCAGTGCGGCCCAGTCCATCTCATCGTTATCGCGAAAATTCAGACAGCCCTTGCCACACTTCACTTCCGGGTGGCGATCAATATAGGGCTGGATATGCTGCCGATCACAGGTGTAGAGCGAGATATGATGCTTCTGACTGGCTACCGATACCCAGCCGCTGCCCCGATGGTAGGTGGGCATGCGGTATTGCAGGGAGACCTGTGTGTCGGGGTATTGCGTGAGGATGAATTGGTGCAGGGCCTTCACACGCTCCCGCCTCAGCGGGGCCAGTGAACTGGTGTAATCGTCGATGATTTCTTTGACCTGCACCATGCGCTAAATTTTATTGTCAGTCCATCTTTCAGTGTAGCAGGAATTCTGCAGTTTGCTGCCGCAGGTAGAACAGTGTTGCGTACATCTCGGGGGCTGATCACCGCACTGGCACAATCGGGACCTCCGCAAACGAAAAAGCGCGACGGGCGCCGCGCTTTGCAATGGTTATTTCAACTAGTGAGACGGCTTCAACCGAGTATCTCCAGCCGACCGTCACTCAGGTGGTAGAGCGAGCCCACGATCTTGATCTTGCCCTCTTTTTCCATTCCCGACAGTACCTTGCTGCTCTCTCGAATCTCATCCATGGTGCGGCGCACATTCGTGGCAGCCACCATATTGACGAATTCGGCATTCTTGCTGCTGCGATCGCCTTCGTATTTGGTGGCCTCGATTGCCGGTTCGATTTTCTCGAGCAAGCCTGTCAGCTCACCCATCTCGACACCATCAATGGCGCCTTTTACCGCCCCACAGGCTGTGTGCCCCATCACCAGAATGACCTTGGAGCCGGCGGCAGCGCAGGCAAATTCGAGACTACCGACAATGTCATCGTTGACGATATTGCCGGCTACCCGGGCATTGAAGACCTCACCGAGTCCCTGGTCCAACAGGATCTCTGCAGGTGTCCGGGAATCAATACAACTCAGAATCGCCGCAGCGGGATACTGACCGGAAGCACTGGCACGTTTTTGCGCGAGGAAATCGTGATCCTCCATTTTTCCTTCCCGAAAACGCTTGTTACCGGTCTGCAGACTCTTGACCACATCATCCGGTGACATCTTGTCACGCTCTTCCTTGGTGAGCGCTTCGGCAAAGCTCAAGCCGGAGAATCCGGCCAGCCCTACACCACTAGCAACACTCAAGGCCCCCATCCCGAGAGTGCCTTTCAACCACTGCCGGCGCGAACAACATAGATCCGGGCTTTCACCCTCGGGCTTTACCTGATCCAATTTCCTGTCAGTCATCACTGCCTCACTGTCCTATCCAATACTTCCTAAAGAATACGTCCGTACCAGCCCCCGAGTTTGCTGCCGGACCGGGATTTGTCGGCGTAAGCCACCTGACATGAACGAGGGCAGTTAGCTGACTGTAAGCTGTGTCGTGTAACCCTCCAGCCGGTCTCTCTTCCGTAAGTGTGGGCGCGTTCCATCGCCCTGAAACAAAAAAGCCCGCAACAGTGTGCGGGCTTTTCACTACCGGGAGCGGTCGGGCTCAGTCCACAAACACACGCGCGTTGCGGAACAGGCGCATCCAGCCGGAATCCTCCTGCCAGTCGTCCGGATGCCAGCTGTTGCTGACGGCACGGGCGACCCGTTCCGGATGCGGCATCATGATCGTCACGCGGCCGTCCTCGGAACACAGCGAGGTAATACCGTTGACCGAGCCGTTGGGGTTGGCCGGGTAAGTCTCGGTAATCTGCTGCTGATTGTTGAGGTAGCGCATGGCGATGGTACCGGACTGCTCGCAGGTCTCCAGTGCCTGCTGATCAGCAAACTCCACGCGCCCTTCACCGTGGGCCACAGCCACCGGCATCCAGGATCCGGCCATACCCTTGAACAGCACGGACGGCGAGTCTTCGACGCCGACCAGCGCAAAGCGGGCCTCATACTGCTCGGACAGGTTGCGGACGAAGCGCGGCCAGTGGCCGGCGCCCGGGATCAGCTCCTTGATCACGGAGAACATCTGACAGCCATTACACACACCGAGACCGAAGGTGTCCTTGCGATTGAAGAACCCTTCGAACTGGTCGCGGGCGCGGTCATTGAACAGGATCGTCTTGGCCCAGCCCTCACCGGCGCCCAGTACGTCGCCGTAAGAGAAGCCGCCACAGCCCACCAGGCCCTTGAATTCATCGAGGGTCACGCGGCCGGCAAGAATATCGCTCATGTGCACATCGACGGCGTTGAAGCCGGCACGGTGGAAGGAATGCGCCATCTCCACCTGGCTGTTAACGCCCTGCTCCCGCAGGATCGCCACCTTGGGGCGCTCGCCCTTCTTGATGTAGGGCGCGGCGATGTCCTCGTTGATGTCGTAAGTCAGGTTCACGGACAGGCCCGGATCCTTCTTCGTGATAGCCGCAAATTCCTGCGCCGCGCAATCGGCGTTGTCCCGTTGCGCCTGAATGCGGTAGCTGGTCTCGGACCAGATCTGCTGCAGCTCGGCGCGGGAGCGACTGAACAGTGCATTGCCCTCGCGGGTAATGCGCAAGGTCTCTTCACGATTCAGGTAACCGATCTGGTGTGCCGGCACGCCCATTTCGCCCAGGCGCTGCACCAGCATCTCGGCTTCGTTGACCGGCACCTGCAGCACCGCACCCAGTTCCTCACTGAACAGCGCGGCGATGGGGTCGTCACCCAGCTCGTAGATATCGACATCCACACCCACGCGGCCGGCAAAGCACATCTCCGCCAGGGTCACGAACAGGCCGCCGTCGGAGCGGTCGTGGTAGGCGAGGATAATGTCCTCTTCCAGAGCGTTCTGGATCACTTCGAAGAAGCCGCGCAGGCGCTTGGCGTCGTCCAGGTCCGCCGGCTTGTCACCCAGCTGGTTGTACACCTGCGCCAGGCAGGAGCCACCCAGGCGGTTCTTGCCCGCACCCAGGTCGACAAGAATCAGTTCACTGTCCATGCCCGGCTTCAGCTGCGGCGTCACGGTCTTGCGTACATCGGTGACCGGGGAGAAAGCGGAAATGATCAGCGACAGCGGAGCGGTGACGGACTTCTCCAGGCCGCTGTCGTCCCAGGCAGTACGCATGGACATGGAGTCCTTGCCCACCGGGATGGTGATATCCAGCTCCGGACACAGATCCATGCCGACGGCTTCCACCGTCCGGTAGAGCTTTTCCTCTTCGCCAGGGTGGCCCGCGGCACACATCCAGTTGGCGGACAGCTTGATATCGGACAGCTGGCGAATGCGGGTACTGGCAATGTTGGTAATCGCCTCGCCGACGGCCAGGCGACCGGAAGCGGGCGCGTCCAGCAGGGCTACCGGCGTGCGCTCGCCCATCGCCATCGCCTCACCGGCGTAGCTGTCATAGGCCACGGTGGTCACGGCACAGTCAGCCACCGGCACCTGCCACGGGCCCACCATCTGGTCGCGGGAAACCATGCCGGTCACGGTGCGATCGCCAATGGTGATCAGGAAGTTTTTGCTGGCCACGGTGGGCAGGCGCAGTACCCGCTCCACGGCCTCACTGAGATCGATATCCGCGGTCTTGAATTCGCTGGTTTCCACCTCGCGCTTTTCGGCGACGCGGTGCATTTTCGGCGGCTTGCCGAACAGCACCGACATGGGCAGGTCCACCGGCTTGCTATCGAACTTCTTGTCATTCAGCAGCAGGTGCTTGTCTTCGGTGGCCTCACCCACCACGGCAAAGGGGCAGCGCTCACGGGCACAGATTTTCTCGAAGCGCTCCAGATCGTCCGGCATCACCGCCAGCACGTAGCGTTCCTGGGACTCGTTACACCAGATTTCCAGCGGGCTCATGCCCGGCTCGTCCGAGGGCACATTACGCAGTTCGAAGTTGCCGCCGGTACCGCCGTCTTTCACCAGCTCCGGGAAAGCGTTGGACAGGCCGCCGGCGCCCACGTCGTGGATAAATGCGATGGGGTTGTTGCCACCCAGCTGCCAGCACTGATCGATGACCTCCTGGCAGCGGCGCTCGATTTCCGGGTTCTGGCGCTGCACGGAGGCGAAGTCCAGATCCTCGGAGCTGGTACCGCTGGCCATACTGGAGGCGGCACCGCCACCGAGGCCAATCAACATGGCCGGGCCACCGAGCACCACAAGCTTGGCGCCGGGCTTGAATTCCGGCTTGTCGATATGCTCCTCACGGATATTGCCGTAGCCGCCGGCGATCATGATCGGTTTGTGGTAGCCGCGGCGCTCGCCGTTGAAGTCCTCTTCGAAGGTGCGGAAATAACCGCAGATGTTCGGGCGTCCGAACTCGTTGTTGAAGGCGGCACCGCCGATGGGGCCCTCGATCATGATGTCGAGCGCAGTCACGATGCGCTCCGGCTTGCCGTAGTTCACTTCCCACGGCTGCAGGTAATTCGGGATCTGCAGGTTGGAGACGGTGAAACCGGTCAGGCCCACCTTGGGCTTGGAGCCGCGGCCCACTGCGCCCTCGTCACGGATCTCACCACCGGCGCCGGTACCGGCACCCGGAAACGGGGCGATGGCGGTGGGATGGTTGTGAGTCTCAACCTTCATCAGCAGATGAATCGGCTCCTGGCTGAAGCCGTATTCCCTGGTTTCCGGGTCCGGATAGAAACGGCCGGCCTCGGAGCCCACCACCACGGCGGCGTTGTCCGAGTAGGCCGACAGCACGTTGTCGCCACCCTTCTGGTAGGTGTTGCGGATCATGCCGAACAGCGACAGGTCCTGGTCCTCGCCATCAATGGTCCAGCTGGCGTTGAAGATCTTGTGGCGGCAATGCTCGGAGTTCGCCTGGGCGAACATCATCAACTCCACATCGGTGGGGTTGCGCTCCAGCTCCTCAAAGCTTGTCAGCAGATAGTCGATCTCATCGTCTGCCAGTGCCAGGCCGAGGCTCACATTGGCCTCTTCCAGCGCGGTGCGGCCGCCTTCGAGCACATCCACGGAGGTCATCTGCCGTGCTTTTTCCTCCACGAAGAGCTGCTCGGCTTCATTCAGGTCAGAGAAGACACTCTCCACCATGCGGTCGTGCAGCTGGGAGGCCAGGTCCCGGCGTTCAGCTTCGGTTAATTCGACGCCGGTAAGGTAGTAGGCAACCCCGCGCTCCAGGCGGTGGATCTGCGTGAGACCGGCGTTGTGCGCGATGTCGGTCGCTTTGGAGGACCAGGGGGAAATAGTGCCCGGACGCGGCACCACCAGCAGCAGCTCGCCCTGGGGCTCGTGCTTCTCCTCGGTGGGGCCGTACTGCAACAGCCGCTCCAGCAGCGCGTGCTCTTTCTCACCGAGCTTGTCGCTGTCGGCGAAATGCACGAACTCGGCGTAGACATCTTCGATGGCTGGCTGCAGGGCGCGCAGCTGGCTGAGAAGCTTTTGATGGCGGAATTTCGACAGTGCGGGAGCACCACGCAGAACTAGCATCGCGGGAGTTTGCCTCTTGTCTGAATTTGGGGAGACTGCACCGCAGAAGTATTGTGCAGACCCCGGGAATTGGAGAGGGCGCAATTGTACCCGAAGCCACGCCGCTCCAACACTGCCCCGCGCCCCCGGGGCGCGGTTAATTTTTCGACAGGCCCGCCGGCGAGGAAACTGGCGAAACTGGCGTGTATTTCATGCTGTCACCCGATCAGTCTAGCGGGCCCAGCTAAACTTGATCTAGGGACAAGAGCCCTCACATCTATCAGTGTCGGGTCAGTTCGCCGGGGTGGGCCGCCAATTAGGCAGGCCGGGCCCCTTGAGGTAGAATTGGCCACCTTTTGACCGGTGCCCCCTCCATGAACCCGGGGGAAACTTGCTCAGGATGAGCCCGCACCGGTCCCCGCCGCGCTAGATCGCAGGCATAAAAGTAACAACTAAGGGACTAGAGGGGACGCGTATGATCATGAAAAGCCGCATGCTGCGCTACAGCCGTCGCCTGGCCAAGGGCCTGGCGCTGGCTTGCTGTGCGTCGCTGCTGGTGGCCAGCAAGGCGCCCACGACCCTGGAGCGCATCAAGGCCTCCGGCAAGCTGGTCGTATTGTCCCAGAACGGCCCCACCACCTATTACGAGGATGCCAGCGGCAACCACACCGGCTTCGAGTACGGCATGCTGAAAGCCTTTGCCGACGAGCTGGGCGTGAAGCTCAAGATCCGCGATGTGCATGACCTCGACCAGATGTTCGGCCGCCTGACCGATCCCGAAGAAGGAGCGCACCTGGCAGCCGCGGGCCTCACCGTGACACAGGCACGTCGCGAGCAGGTGCGCTTTACCCCGTCTTACTTTGAAATCCGCCAGCAGGTGATCTATCGACTCGGCGAGACCCGCCCCCGCGCGATTGAGGACCTGGAAGGCAAAACCGTGGCGGTGGTCGCCGGCAGCGCCCATGCCGAGGAGTTCAAGCGTCTGGCACGGCGCTATCCCGGCCTGCGCTGGGAGGAAATCAGCGACGTGGATGCCGTGGAGCTGATGGAAAAAGTGGACCAGGGCGAGTTCGACTACGCGGTAGTGGATTCCAACGCCTACGCCGTCCATCGCGGTCTGTTCGCCAACACCCATGTGGCTTTCGACCTGACCCAGTTTCAACCGGTCGCCTGGGCCTTCCCCAAGGGCAACGACGACACCCTGTATGTGGCCGCGCGACGCTTCATGGTGCGGGCCAACACCAGTGGCCTGGTGGCTGAACTACGTGAAAAATTCTTCGGCCACGTCAGCCAACTGAACCCCGGTGGGGCCAAGGCGTTTGCCAGAAGCACCCGCGAGCGCCTGCCCCAGTGGCGCGAGGTGATGCAGGAAGTGGCCGAACAGCACGAGCTGGACTGGCACCTTCTCGCGGCGCTCAGCTACCAGGAATCCCACTGGAACCCCCGCGCCAAATCTCGTACCGGTGTGCGCGGCCTGATGATGCTGACCCGCACTACCGCGAAGGAACTGGGCGTCAACCGGCTCGATCCAAGAGAAAGCATCGAGGGTGGAGCCCGGTATATCGTCAAGATCCGAGCCAAACTGCCAGAGCGCATCCGCGAGCCGGACCGCACCTGGATGGCTCTGGCCGCCTACAACGTCGGCTACGGCCACCTTGAGGATGCACGGGTACTGACTGAGAAGACCGGTGGTAACCCGGACCGCTGGACCGATGTGCGCGAGCGGCTGCCCCTGCTGGCCAAACGCCAGTACTACAAGCAGACCAAGCACGGTTACGCGCGCGGCTGGGAACCGGTCACCTACGTACAGAACATTCGCCATTACCAGGCGCTGCTGAGCTGGAGCAGCCGTATTGAGGAGCAGCGCCTCGCCGAGGCGGAGGCCGAGCGCCGCGCCGAGGAAGCGCTGGCCGAGAACAAGCCCCCGGCGGAGGCCTCTGCGGCTTCCGCACTCTGACCGATTCCCCCCTGCTCCCAGGTGAAGCCGACCTCAACGGCTTCACTGTGCTATCTCACCGTGTCGCCGTCTCAGTCCCTCACCCATCTCACTCGGCAGCCAGCTTCTCAGCCCAAGAATGCATGGCCGCCTTTTGTGTGTCGCCAGTGAAGCACGGTAAAAATGGAGCACAGCCAAACCATTCAACGCAAGGAGAGAAAGCGCCGGAATAGCAGCGCTATTTCAGGCTTTCTCAATGAAGAGCCGGACGATTTGTCGAAGCGACGAAGCGAACTGTTACCTGACTGTGCGGACGCCCTATCAGCCACGGCGCCAGCGATGGAACCATTCCAGCAGCTGTAACGCCTTCTTCGGGGCATTGGCCCGCTTCCAGTCGCCGGCAGCGAAGCGGTTGGCCTCCATCATGGTGGGGTAGACATGAATGGTGCCCAGCAGCTTGTTCATCCCGAGACCATGCTTCATCGCCAGCACAAACTCGGCGATCAGCTCTGCGGCATTCTCGCCCACGATCGCGGCCCCGAGAATTCTGTCCTTACCCCGCGCCGTCAACACTTTGACGAAGCCGCGCCGGCTGCCCTCGACGATGGCACGATCCAGTTGCTCCAGGTCATAGCGGGTCACCTCGTAGGCCACTCCCTGCTCTTGGGCCTGGCGCTCGGTGATGCCCACACTGGCCACCTCCGGATCCACGAACACGGCCCTGGGCACCACGGAATAGTCGACGCGGAATTTCTTCAGGTCGCCGAACAGGCCGTTCACCGCCGCGTACCAGGCCTGGTGCGAGGCCATATGGGTGAACTGATAGGGCCCCACCAGGTCTCCGGCCGCCAGTATGTGTTGACGATCCGTACGCAGGAAAGCGTCGGTTTTCAGCCTGCCATCCTCTAACAGGCCCAACTCCTCGAGACCGAAGCCCTGTACCCGCGGACGGCGCCCGAGGGCCAGCAACAGCTGATCGAAAGCGAGGGTTTGCTCACCCTCTGAAGTTTTTACCACCGCCTTGCCGGCAGCGCCCTGTGCCGCAGACACTTCGAACCGCTGTGCCTCGGTGCCGGTGAGCACGGTAACGCCGTCGCCGGTAAGAGCTTCGGCGACGACTTCTGAAACAGCTTCATCTTCCGCCGGCAGCAGGCGCGAGGCCTTCTCCACCAGCATCACTTTGACACCCAGTCGGGCAAATGCCTGGGCCAGCTCACAGCCGATAGCACCGCCACCCAACACCAGAAGTCTCTCCGGGGCACGCTCCAGTCCTGCGAAACGGTCCCACAGCGTTTCACTGGTGACATAACCCACCTGGTCCAGTCCCGGCAGGGGCGGGACCACAGGAGACGCACCGGTGGCCACCACGATGGCACGCCCCGTCAGTGTCTGCTCACTTCCATCGTGCATTTTTACCTGTACGGTCCAGGGGTCCTGCAACTTGGCGTAGCCCTGCAGCACCTCCACACCCAACCCGGTGTAGCGCTCGACACTGTCGTGAGGCTCAATCATCTCGATCGACTGGCGCACGTGAGCCATCACCGCGGGAAAGTCGATCTCCGGATCCCCCACGCTGACACCAAACTGACCGGCATCCCGGGCCTGCTGGGCAACGCGGGCGCACTTGATCAATGCCTTGCTGGGCACGCAGCCCGTGTTGAGGCAGTCGCCCCCCATCTCACCCGCTTCGATCAGGGTCACTTTGGCCTTTACCGCCGCCGCAATATAGGCGCTGACCAGGCCTGCGGCACCGGCGCCGATAACGATGAGGTTGCGGTCAAACTGCTTGGGTTTCTGCATGGTGGTTCAATGCTCCCCTTTTGCTTTGAGGCGTTTGATGGCCTTGAGTGCCCACTTGGCCAGCAGCGGGAAAGTGCCAAGCAGGACAAAGGAAAAAACCAGGCCCGGAGAGAGGATATCGCCCAGGCTCTCGATATGCGCCAGCTGTGTGCCGGCATTCACGTAGACCACCGTGGCGGGCAGCATGCCGACCTGGCTGACCCAGTAAAATGTCCAGGTGCGGATACGGGTCAGGCCCATAAGAATATTGATGATGAAAAACGGAAATACCGGCACTAACCGTAGCGCGAACAGGTAGAAAGCGCCTTCCTGTTCTACTCCCCGATTGATCGCCTGCAGCCGGTCAGCGAAGCGAGTCTGCACCCAGTCGTGCAGGAGGTAGCGCGCCACAAGAAATGCCAATGTGGCACCAATACTCGAAGCAAAGGACACAATCACCGTTCCCCACAGGAGTCCGAACAGTGCTCCGGCGGCCAGTGACATAATGGCCGCACCCGGCAACGAGAGCCCCGTCACCAGGATATACAGCAGCGTAAAAAGTAACCCCACCAGCAACGGCGATTCGGCCTGCCAGGCGGCAAACTGGTTCTGCCCCTGCTTGAGGCGATCCAGCGTCAGCCACTCGTTGAGATCGAATAAGAAAAAAGCCACAACGAGCGCCGAGATCCCGGCAATCAGTAACAATTTTTTGGTCAAAATCTATTCCCGTTTATCCCGTCAATGCCGGTCAACTACAACGATACGCTCTGGAACCGGGGAGATGCGAACCCACACACGGACTCCCCTGAATCGAGCCCCATGATCTTCTGGAGAGAAAATCGATTGCTTTACGCGTTTTGGTCGTCTCTGCGGTGGAATTCTTACACCGCCCTGGGCGGCCGCAGGGTAAGAATGATGTCCGGTTTGCCAGCCGGCACCGATCAGGCTATCTTGCGCCCCCGCTGCACCGACCTCAAACAGTTTCTTCATGGTTTCGGAACCCCATGCTTAACGGTATCCACCACGCCGCCATCATCTGCTCGGATTACGCCCGGTCCAAAAACTTCTATACGGAGATTCTCGGGCTCGGGATCTTGGCAGAGAATTATCGACCCGAAAGGGATTCCTGGAAGCTGGATCTGGCTTTGCCTGACGGCAGCCAGGTGGAGCTGTTCTCTTTCCCCAATGCGCCGGAAAGACCCAGCTACCCGGAAGGCCGGGGGCTGCGTCACCTAGCTTTTCGGGTCTCGACGCTTGAGCCGGTGATAGAGCAACTGCTCAATTCTGGTATCGATGTGGAGCCCGTGCGCGTCGATGAATACACGGGCAAGCGGTTTACCTTTTTCAGCGACCCGGATGGGCTCCCGCTGGAGCTCTACGAGCAATAATCCAGGCCTGACAAGTCCAGGCCAGCTCACCCACCCTTGTTCCAGCGAAGTTCCAGCGACCTACAAAAAAGGCCGCCCGAAGGCAGCCTCTTTCGCAAAAGAATGCAATCAGCTGATTACCAGCCGGCTGCTTCCTTCAGTGCGTCGCCGATATCGGCCAGGGAGCGCACGGTTTTTACACCGGCGTCTTCCAGCGCAGCGAATTTCTCGTCTGCAGTGCCCTTACCGCCGGAGATGATCGCGCCGGCATGGCCCATGCGCTTTCCGGGAGGAGCAGTTACACCAGCGATGTAGGAAACCACCGGCTTGGTGACGTTTTCCTTGATGTAGGCTGCCGCCTCTTCTTCCGCGGTACCGCCGATCTCACCGATCATCACGATCGCTTCGGTCTGCGGATCCTTCTCGAACATCTCCAGGATGTCGATGAAGTTGGAACCCGGGATGGGGTCGCCGCCGATGCCCACACAGGTGGACTGGCCGAAGCCGTGGTCGGTGGTCTGCTTGACCGCTTCGTAGGTCAGGGTACCGGAACGGGAAACGATGCCCACTTTACCCGGCTTGTGGATGTGACCCGGCATGATGCCGATCTTGCACTCACCGGGAGTGATCACGCCCGGGCAGTTCGGGCCGATCAGGCGCACGCCCAGCTCGTCACACTTAACCTTGGCGTCCAGCATGTCCAGTGTCGGGATGCCTTCAGTGATGCACACGATCAGCTTGATGCCGCCGTTGGCCGCTTCCAGGATGGAATCCTTACAGAAAGGCGCCGGAACATAGATTACGGAGGCTTCTGCACCGGTAGCTTCCACCGCTTCTTTCACGGTGTCGAAGACCGGCAGGCCCAGGTGCTCCTGGCCGCCCTTGCCCGGGGTTACACCGCCGACCATCTTGGTGCCGTAAGCGATAGCCTGTTCGGAGTGGAAGGTGCCCTGGGAGCCGGTGAAGCCCTGACAGATGACCTTGGTATCTTTGTTAATCAGTACGGACATGATTATTTACCCTCCGCCGCTTTGACCACTTGCTGAGCCGCGTCGGTCAGGCTGGTGGCTGCGATAATGTTCAGACCACTTTCGCTCAGTACCTTGGCACCCAGGTCTGCGTTGTTGCCTTCCAGGCGTACCACAACGGGAATTTTCACGCCCACTTCTTTCACGGCGCCGATTACACCCTCTGCGATCATGTCGCAACGCACGATGCCGCCGAAGATGTTGATCAGTACGGCCTTTACGTTCTCATCGGACAAGATGATCTTGAACGCCTCGACCACGCGCTCCTTGGTTGCGCCGCCACCGACGTCCAGGAAGTTGGCCGGCTTGCCGCCGTGCAGGTTAACGATGTCCATGGTACCCATGGCCAGACCGGCACCGTTTACCATGCAGCCGATGTTGCCATCGAGGGCGACATAGTTCAGGTCCCACTTGGCCGCGTGCGCTTCACGGGCATCTTCCTGGCTCGGGTCGTGCATCTCACGCAGGTCAGCGTGGCGGTACAGCGCGTTGCTGTCGATCACGACTTTGGCGTCCAGGCAGTGCAGATTGCCTTCGTCGGTGATCACCAGCGGGTTGATCTCCAGCAGGGCCAGATCTTTTTCTTCGAACATCTTGGCGAGGCCGAGGAAGATCTTGGTGAACTGCTTCACCTGGGTCGGGTTCAGGCCCAGCTTGAAAGCCAGCTCGCGCGCCTGGTACGGCTGTGCGCCAACCAGCGGATCGATAGTGGCCTTGAGGATTTTTTCCGGGGTTTCTTCCGCAACTTTCTCGATCTCAACACCGCCCTCGGTGGAGGCCATGAATACAATGCGACGGGTAGAGCGGTCGACAACCGCGCCCAGGTACAGCTCCTGGTCGATGTCGGTGCAGCTCTCAACGAGGATCCGGGAAACCGGCTGACCGTTTTCGTCTGTCTGATAAGTTACCAGGCGCTCGCCCAGCCACTTCTTGGCGAACTCTTCAATCTCCGCCTTGGAATCCACCAGCTTTACACCGCCGGCCTTGCCGCGGCCGCCAGCGTGTACCTGGGCTTTTACCACCCACTTGTCGCCGCCGATTTCATCTGCCGCTGCTGCTGCCGCTGCCGGGGTTTCCGCTGCAATGCCTTTGGAAACCGGCAATCCGTATGCTGCAAACAGTTGTTTGCCCTGATACTCATGCAAGTTCATAGTTGATACCAATTCACTTTTGAAAAATTAGAGGTCGGGTATTCCGTTTCCCGCATCCATGATGGGCGAACGATTGCCGCGAATGGTGTAAAGGCAGGTCCACCGGAATGGCTCCTGCCTTTCTATTCGCCGGACTGTTCGCCCGAACTAAACGGGGCGAACACGTGGTCCGCCCCTACTTCCTGATTTTTACTTGCGCTTTTTGCGGTTGGCGATATGGATCGCGTGGCCGTTTACTGCAAGCGCAGCTTCCTTCACTGCCTCGGACAGAGTCGGGTGACCGAAGACGGTCATACCGATATCTTCCGCGCTGGAGCCGAACTCCATGGCAATCGCCACCTGCTGTACCAGATCGGCAGCAGACGGGCCAATGATGTGTGCACCCAGCACACGATCAGTCTCCGCGTGGGCGATGATCTTGACCATGCCACCCGTGTCGTTCGCAGCCATGGCGCGACCGGAAGCGGCAAACGGAAAGACGCCTACATTGTAGGGCTCACCTTCGGCTTTCACCTGTTCTTCGGTGCGACCCACGGAGGCGATTTCCGGGTGGGTGTAAATCACGTTGGGGATGACGTCATAGTTCATCATCGGTTTCTGGCCGGCGATGCGTTCGGCAACCACGACACCTTCCTCGGAGGCTTTGTGGGCCAGCATCGGTCCGCGTACCACGTCACCCACAGCCCAGACACCGGGAGCGGAAGTCATGCAGAGGTCATTGACGTAGATGAAGCCACGCTCGTCCAGCTTGACGCCCGCGTCTTCAGACAGCAGCCCCTCGGTGTAGGGGCGACGGCCCACGCATACGATCAGCCGATCAAAGGTTTCCTGCTGCTCGTTGCCGTCTTTGTCTTCATAGGTGACAACCACTTCGTCTTTCTTGACGTCGGAGCCGGTCACACGGCAGGACAGACGCACATCGAGGCCCTGCTTCTTGAAGGTCTTCTGGGCTTCCTTGGCGATCTGCTTGTCCCAGATGGACAGGAAATCGTCCAGAGCTTCCAGAACAACAACGTCGGAACCCAAGCGGCTCCAGACAGAGCCCAGTTCCAGGCCGATCACGCCAGCACCGATCACGCCCAGGCGCTTCGGTACTTTCGGGAATTCCAGCGCGCCGGTGGAGTCGACGATCACCTTGTTGTCCACCGGGGCCGGAGGAATGTTCACCGGCACTGAACCGGAAGCCAGGATGATGTTCTCGGCCTCGTAGACGGTGGTCTTGCCCTCGTCGTCAGTCACTTCCACTTTCTTGTTGGCCAGCAGCTTGCCGCTGCCCCAGATGGAAGTCACCTTGTTGGCGGTAAACAGGCCGGATACACCACCGGTCAGTTTCTTGACGATATCGTCCTTGCGCTCGAGCATTTTCGGCACGTCCATCTTGACGCTCTTGGTCTCGATGCCGTGGATGTCGAAGTCGTCTTTGGCCTCGTGGTACTTCCAGGAGCTGTCCAGCAGCGCCTTGGAGGGAATACAACCAACGTTCAGGCAGGTACCGCCGTTAACGCCCTTGCCTTCTTTGTTCTTCCACTTTTCCACACAGGCAGTTTTCAGGCCGAGCTGGGCTGCGCGAATGGCCGCGACGTATCCCCCCGGACCGGAGCCAATAACGATTACGTCAAATTTTTCCGACATGGTCAGTTCCAGATATTCGTGTGTTCAGGGTTTCCGCGGGAGCAGTGGCTCCCGCAGGACGAGTTACTTCGCGCGCTTAAACTTCCAGCAGGATGCGCGCGGGATCCTCGATCATTTCCTTGATCGCCACCAGGAAACCAACAGCTTCTTTGCCATCGATCAGGCGGTGGTCGTAGGACAACGCCAGGTACATCATCGGCAGGATTTCAACCTTGCCGTCGACGGCCATCGGGCGTTCCTGGATTTTGTGCATACCGAGAATGGCGGTCTGCGGCGGGTTCAGGATCGGGGTGGACAGCAGGGAACCAAACACACCACCGTTGGTGATGGTGAAGGTACCGCCGGTCATTTCCTCGATGGACAGCTTGCCGTCGCGAGCACGCAGGCCCAGGTCACGGATATTGTTTTCCATGTCCGCCAGGCCCATGTTCTCGGCATTGCGCAGGATCGGCACCACCAGACCTTTCGGTGAGGAAACCGCCACACCGATATCCTGGTAGCCGTGGTAGACAATATCGTCACCGTCGATAGAGGCGTTGACTGCCGGGTAGCGCTTCAGCGCTTCAACAGCGGCCTTCACGAAGAAGCCCATAAAGCCGAGACGGGTGCCGTTATGCATCTTCTCGAACAGCTCTTTGTAGTTTTTGCGCAGGTCCATGACCGGCTTCATGTTCACCTCATTGAAGGTGGTGAGCATGGCGGTGGACTGGGAGGCGTCGAGCAGGCGCTCGGCGATGCGCTTGCGCATGCGGGTCATGGGCACGCGCTTCTCAACGCGCTCGCCAGCGGCAACCGGTATTTCTGCTGCCGCCGCTGACGGGGCTGCTGCCGGTGCCTTCTCGGCTTTCTGCACATCTTCCTTGGTGATGCGACCGCCTTTACCGGAGCCCTGGACCTTGCTCAGGTCGACACCCTTTTCCTCAGCCAGCTTGCGCGCAGCCGGATTTACCAGCTGGTCCTCGCCGCCTTTGGAGGCTTCGGCTTCCTCCTTCTTGGGCTCTTCCTTGGCTTCTTTCTTCTCGCCCTCGCCTTCGTCCTTGGCCGCGCCGCCACCGGCACCTTCCTCGAACTTGGCGATCACCTCGTTGGAGAGGACGGTATCGCCCTCGTCCTTGATGATTTCGCTGAGGGCACCGTCGGCCGGTGCCACCACTTCCAGGACAACCTTGTCGGTTTCGATGTCCACGATCAGTTCATCGCGGGAGACGGCCTCACCGGGCTTCTTGTGCCAGGTGGCCACGGTGCCATCCTGAACGGATTCCGGGAAAGTTGGCGCTTTAATCTCGATCGTCATTGTTCCTGTTTCCTGAGATTGACTCTTGGGCGAATCGTGTTGGTAACGCCCTATTCACTAATTACTGCCGCCGATTTACTTGACGGTCAGCGCCTCGTTGATGAACTTGTTCTGTTCTTCCAGGTGTGTGGACATATACCCCGCAGCCGGAGCTGCAGAGGCCGGACGGCCCACGTATTCCAGATCCAGCTTCGGATGCGTTTCCGCCAGCAGGCGACGCATGTGATGCTGACTGTGATACCAGGCCCCCTGGTTCATGGGCTCTTCCTGGCACCAGGCCACGCTCTTGATGTTCTTGAAAGCGGAAACCGCGTCCAGGAACTCTTCATCCGGGAAGGGATAGAGCTGCTCGATGCGCACCAGCGCGACATCGTCCTGCTCCCGCTCCATGCGTGCTTCGAGCAAATGGTAGTAGACCTTGCCGGAGCAGATGATCAGGCGTTTTACCTTGGCCGGATCGACGCCCCCGTCCTGGATCACATTGTGGAATTGGCCATTGGCCAGTTCGTCCAGGCTGGAGGTGGCCAGCTTGTGACGCAGGATCCACTTCGGGCTCATGATCACCAGCGGGCGACGCATCGGGCGAATGGCTTGGCGACGCAACAGGTGGAAGATCTGGGCCGGCGTGGTGGCGTTACACACCTGGATATTGTGCTCGGCACACAACTGCATGAAGCGCTCAAGGCGCGCGGAGGAGTGCTCCGGGCCCTGCCCCTCGTAGCCGTGCGGCAGCAGCATCACCAGGCCGCACATACGGCCCCACTTGTGCTCACCGGAAGTGATGAACTGGTCGATCACCACCTGGGCACCATTGGCAAAATCGCCAAACTGCGCTTCCCAGATAATCAGGGACTTGGGCGTGGTGGTGGCATAACCGTATTCGAAAGCCAGCACACCCTCTTCCGAGAGCAGGGAGTCGTAGATGTAGAACGGCGGCTGACCTTCCTGCATGTTCTGCAGTGGCACGTAGGACTGGCCGTCCTTCTGGCTGTGAATCACCGCGTGGCGGTGGGAGAAGGTGCCGCGGCCCACGTCCTCACCGGTGAGGCGTATCATGTAGCCCTGCTCCAGCAGCGTACCGTAGGCCAGGGTCTCGGCCATGCCCCAGTTCAGCGGCAATGCACCGCCGGCCATCTTGCGGCGGTCTTCATAGATCTTGGAGACCTGGCGCTGCAGCACGACACCGTCCGGGACGGTGGTCATGCGGGTGGCCACGTCTTTCAGTTTCGGCAACGCGTAACTGGTGTCTCCCGGGGTCTGCCAGTCGTGATCCAGGTAGGGGCTCCAGTCCACGAACATGGACTCGTCGGGCTCCTTGACCAGGCCGGTGGCAACGTCTTCACCCCGATCCAGCTTGTCGCGGTAATCGCTGGCCAGCTTGTCAGCCTCAGACTTGTCCAGCACGCCCTCATCCACCAGCTTTTCCGCATACAGGGTGCGGGTGGTCTTGTGTTTGCGGATCGCCTGGTACATCAACGGCTGGGTGCCGGACGGATCATCGGTCTCGTTGTGGCCGCGACGGCGGTAGCACACCAGGTCGATGACGATGTCTTTCTTGAATTCGTAGCGGTAGTCCACCGCCAGCAGTGCCGCCAGCACGACCATTTCCGGGTCGTCGCCATTCACGTGCAGCACCGGGGCATCGATCATCTTGGCAACGTCGGTGCAGTACTCGGTGGAGCGGGCGTCCTCGCGCTTGCTCGTGGTGAAGCCCACCTGGTTGTTCAGCACGATATGCACGCTGCCGCCGGTGTAGTAGCCGCGGGTCTGGGACATCTGCAGGGTTTCCTGCACCACACCCTGCGCGGCAAACGCGGCATCACCGTGGATATTGATCGGCATGACCTTTTCGCCGGTGTTGTCACTGCGGCGATCCTGGCGGGCGCGCACGGAGCCGACCACCACCGGTGCACAGATCTCCAGGTGCGACGGGTTAAAGGCCAGCGCCAGATGTACTTCGCCGCCCGGTGTCATCACGTTGGAGGAGAAACCCTGGTGGTATTTCACATCACCGGAGGTATCCAGGGTTTTCTTGCCCTCGAACTCCTCGAACAGGTCCGACGGATTCTTGCCGAGAATATTCACCAGGGTATTGAGGCGACCGCGGTGGGCCATGCCCATCACCACTTCCTTGACACCGTAGGTGCCGGAGCGGCGAATCAGGGCATCCATCAGGGGGATCAGGCTCTCACCGCCCTCTACACCGAAACGCTTGGTGCCCGGGTATTTGGAATCCAGATGGCGCTCCAGGCCCTCTGCAGCAGAGAGGCGCTGCAGGATTTCCTTGCGGATATCCGCGCCGAAGTTGGGGCGCGCCTGGCTGCGCTCGAGACGCTGCTGGAACCACTGCTGCTCGTCGAGATTCGACAGATGCATGATTTCCGCGCCGAGATTGCCGCAGTAGGTGCGCTCGAGGCCCTCTACAATTTCCCGCAGCGTCGCTTCGCCCTGCCCGAAGAACAGGTCGCCGGTCTGGAAAGTGGTATCGAAGTCGCCCTCGGTGAGGCCGTGGTAGTTCAACTGCAGATCCGGCACCTGCTCGCGGGCCATCAGGCCGAGCGGGTCGAGGGTGGCCTTTTTGTGGCCCCGGTGACGGTAAGAGTTGATCAGCTGGAGGACGCGAACCTGCTTGCGCTCGTGTTCGACATTGATGGCACCGGCACCGGGTGCGGACAGCGGGCGGGTGCGGTTCTTGCCCAGCAGTTCGAAGTGCGCACGGATGGCCTCGTGGGAGACATCACCACCCGGCACCCGCGGGAGGCTGTCAAAGTAATTGCGCCACTCCTCCGGCACGCCACTCGGGTCGTGCAGATAGGTTTCGTAGAGGTCCTCCACGTAGGCGGCGTTGCCCCCGGAGATATGGGAGCTACGCCACAGCTGCTCCATGGTGCTTTCGTGCATGTTTATGCCTACCTCATTGCAGTGCCCGTCGACACTGCGATTCTCAAAGTTCCTGCCTGCCGCAGCGGGTTCCATCGCTGCGGCACCAGCGCCCTTCCAGCCGGCGCCAAAGCCTGATTGCAACAAAACGCCTGTTGCCACTGCCCTCGAATCGACCCTCTGGCCAACTCACAAAAGGGGAGGTGCCGTAGTCACCTCCCCTTTTTATTCTGGCAGCGGCTCAGGCGCCGTCACTGATTGCTGTATTCCCTACCGGGCAAAGCCGGAGGAAATCCGCCCCTGAGACACCGGCGCCGAATCAGACGGCGCGGGTCAGCAGCATATTGCGGATATGGCCGATAGCCCGGGTCGGGTTCAAGCCCTTCGGACACACGTTCACGCAGTTCTGGATACCGTGACAACGGAAAACGCTGAAGGGGTCATCCAGGTTGGACAGACGCTCCTCGGTGGCCGTATCGCGGCTGTCCGCCAGGAAGCGATAAGCCTGCAAGAGGCCGGCCGGCCCGATGAACTTGTCCGGGTTCCACCAGAAGGACGGACAGGCAGTGGAACAGCATGCGCACAGAATGCACTCGTACAGACCGTCCAGCTTCTCGCGATCTTCCGGGCTCTGCAGACGCTCGATGGCCGGAGCCGGGGTGTCGTTCTGCAGGTAGGGCTCGATCTTTTTGTACTGCTCGTAGAACTGCTCCATATCCACAACCAGGTCGCGGATCACCGGCAGGCCCGGCAGCGGACGCAGGACCAGCTTGCCCTTGGGCGCTGCCTCGGACAGCGGCGTGGTGCAGGCCAGGCCATTGCGGCCGGAAATATTCATGCCGTCGGAACCGCACACACCTTCACGGCAGGAGCGACGGAAAGACAGGCTGGAGTCCTGGGCCTTCAGCGCTTCGAGCACGTCCAGCACCATCAGGTCCTTGCCCTGGGTGTCGAACTCGTAGTCCTGCATGTAGGGAGCCTTGTCGGTCTCCGGGTTGTAACGGTAAATGCTTACTTTCAACATATGTCAGCTTCCGAATGAAGGGCGCGTTCGCGCGCCCTGCAAACTCTTAGTAGGTACGGGCCTTGGGCTCGAACGCCTCCATGGTGTTCGGTGCGAAATTCACCGCGCGCTTGCCGACACGCTTCTCGGTCGGGAAGAACATGGAGTGGCACAGCCAGTTTTCGTCGTCGCGCTCCTGGAAGTCCTCGCGGGCGTGGGCACCGCGGCTCTCGACACGGGTCTCCGCGGCGATGGCGGTGGACTCGGCCACTTCCAGCAGGTTCTGCAGCTCCAGCGCCTCGATTCGGGCGGTGTTGAAGGTGCGGCTCTTGTCGTCCAGGCGGACGTTCTCGATACGCGCACGCAGGTCTTCCAGCTTCTTCACGCCCTCGGCCATATAGTCGCCGCGGCGGAATACACCGAACTGGTTCTGCATCACGTTCTGCAGCTCGCGACGGAGATCAGATGCCTTCTCGCCGTCGTTCTTGTGCTCGAGGTTGTTCAGGCGCGACATGGCGGCCTCGAGGTCCGACTCGGAAGCCTCGCGGTGCTCGATGCCCTCGCGCAGGGACTGCTCGATAAACAGGCCGGAAGCGCGACCGAATACCACCAGGTCCAGCAGCGAGTTGCCGCCCAGGCGGTTGGCACCATGTACGGACACGCAAGCCGCCTCACCACAGGCGTAGAAGCCGTCGATAACCTGGTCGTTGCCGGAGGCATCCTGGGTCAGGGCCTGGCCATGCACATTGGTCGGGATACCGCCCATCATGTAATGGCAGGTAGGCACCACAGGGATCGGGGTCTTGACCGGATCCACGTGGGCAAAGGTCTTGGCCAGCTCACAGATACCCGGCAGGCGGCTGTTCAGCACTTCCTCACCCAGGTGGTCGAGCTTCAGGTAAACATGGTCGCCATTGGGGCCGCAGCCGCGACCATCGAGGATTTCCAGCACCATGGAACGCGCAACCACGTCGCGGCCGGCCAGATCCTTGGCGTTGGGGGCATAACGCTCCATGAAGCGCTCGCCATCCTTGTTGATCAGGTAGCCACCTTCACCGCGGCAACCCTCGGTCACCAGGGTACCCGCACCGTGGATACCGGTGGGGTGGAACTGCCACATCTCCATGTCCTGCACCGGGAAACCGGCGCGCAGGGCCATGCCGATGCCGTCACCGGTATTGATGTGGGCGTTGGTGGTGGAAGCGTAGATACGGCCGGCACCGCCAGTGGCCAGCACGGTGGCCTTGGACTTGATGAAGACCACTTCGCCATCTTCGATGCACAGGGCAATCACACCCACCACGGCGCCATCCTGGTTCTTTACCAGGTCAACGGCAAACCACTCGTTCAGGAAGACGGTCTCGTTCTTGACGTTGTTCTGGTACAGGGTGTGCAGCAGGGCGTGGCCGGTACGGTCTGCCGCAGCACAGGTACGCGCCGCCTGGCCGCCGCGACCAAAGTCCTTGGACTGGCCGCCGAACGGACGCTGGTAGATGCGGCCGTTTTCGGTACGGGAGAATGGCAGGCCCATGTGTTCCAGCTCGAACACGGCCTCTGGGCCGGTGGAACACATGTACTCGATCGCGTCCTGGTCACCGATATAGTCGGAGCCCTTGACGGTGTCGTACATGTGCCAGCGCCAGTCGTCCTGCGGGTCGGCACTGGCAATTGCACAGGTGATCCCCCCCTGGGCGGACACAGTGTGCGAACGGGTGGGAAAGACTTTGGTGATGACCGCGGTCTTGAAGCCGGATTGGGCCATCTGCAGTGCAGCGCGCATACCCGCGCCGCCACCGCCAATTACGATCCCGTCAAAGGAAATGGTTCGCATGTTCGCCATAAATTACACACCCCACAAAATTTGAATGCCCCACACCGTGTAAATCACGGCTACCGCGCCCAGTACCATCTGAGCCAGGACCCGAAAGACTGTCGCTTTGGGACCCATCATGCGATTGGTGAGGTAGTCGGTCACAACAGACCAGAGACCGATCCAGGCATGCGCTACCATTGAGAGCAGCGCCACAAGGCTGAAGACCCGCACCCAGAAGTTCTGGAACAGTGCAGACCAGGACTGATAACCGAAGTCATCAGTCAGGAAGATGTAACCCACAATAAAGAGGGTATAGGCCGCGAGAATGACCGCGGTGATACGCTGGTACAGCCAGTCAAAAGTACCGCTGCGACCGAAACTTGTAACGGTGGTTACCATAACCATACCCCCACTGCCAGAATCAGAATAACGCTCAGGACCAACACCATCACGGCGCCGCGACGGCCGCCTTCCAGGGATTCACCGATCCCGAGGTCCATGAATAAATGACGTACGCCAGCCACCAGGTGATAGATGAGGGCAGCGAGAGAGGCCCACAGAATGATCTTCGCGGGGATGCTGCTGAAAGTCTCGGCTACACTTGCGAAGCCCTGCTCGGACTCGAGACTGGTACCCAGCATCCACAGCAGCAACGCCATCACGGCGAAGAGCACAACACCGGAAATACGGTGAAGAATGGAAACCAGTGCGGCAGCGGGGAGCTTGATAGTGGAAATGTCTAGATTGACAGGTCTGCTTTTGTTCACAGGAAAAACACCTTGTTGCCCTGAACGACCGGGCGCCCGTTAGCTTTCAATGGAGGGGCGAATCGCCTGCTGCTCACTTTGCACTCGACCTGATGAAGGCTTGTACAAAATGGCCGTACCTCGGCGCAGGCCGCGCGGATTATAGGCATTTGGCGCTCAAAAGACAATGAAACTGCGGCCGCCCCGGGGCGCCTGCCTCTACCGCCCGGTGACTGAAAACCTCCACGGGGCGGGAGGTCAGCACCGAAGATACTTGGACAAAAAACGGGGTTATTCAGGCAATTCCTCTCCTTCACAGAAGGGTGACCGCATATTCTGCCGTTTGCAGGGGCCGGTTTCGGCCGTTTCAGTTTGACAATTGGGGGCGCGCCACTTAAGTTTGGCCCCGCTCAAAAGCCCGCTACTGCCCACAGTGACAGGGAATCAGGCGGCATAAGAACAGTTTTAGGAGTCCGCAATGTCCGATAAAAAAGCGCAACTTAAGGTCGATGGTATCGACGGCACTATTGAGATGCCTGTGCTCTCCGGCACACTCGGCCCCGACGTTGTCGACGTTGGCAGCCTCACCGGCAAGGGCTTGTTTACCTACGACCCGGGCTTTGTGTCCACCGCCGCCTGCGAATCCAAGATCACCTATATCGATGGCGCCAAGGGCCAGCTGCTGCACCGCGGTTACCCCATCGAGCAGCTCGCTGAGCAATCCGACTACCTGGAAACCTGCTACCTGCTGATGAACGGCGAGCTGCCGAGCGCAGAAGAGAAGAAAGGGTACGTCGAGACCATCATGAACCACACCATGGTGCATGAGTCGATCGTCAACTTCTTCAAGGGCTTCCGCTACGACGCGCACCCGATGGCCATGATGTGCGGCGTGGTCGGCGCCCTCGCCTCTTTCTACCATGACTCCCTGGATATCAACGATCCGGAGCACCGCAGAATCTCCGCCCATCGCCTGATCGCCAAGATGCCGACCCTGGCCGCCATGTGCTACAAGCACTCCAAGGGCCAGCCCTTCATGTATCCGGACAACAACCTCGGCTACGCCGAGAACTTCCTGCACATGATGTTTGGCAATCCCTGCGAGACCAGCAAGATCGACCCGGTGGTCGCCAAGGCCATGGACATCATCTTCCTGCTGCACGCCGACCACGAGCAGAACGCCTCTACTTCCACCGTGCGTCTGGCTGGCTCCTCCGGCGCCAACCCCTTCGCCTGTATTTCCTCCGGCATCGCGGCCCTGTGGGGACCGGCTCACGGTGGTGCCAACGAAGCGGTACTGAACATGCTGCAGGAGATCGGCGACGAGAGCCGCATCGACGAGTTCGTCAAGCGCGCCAAGGACAAGAACGATCCGTTCCGCCTGATGGGCTTCGGCCACCGCGTCTACAAGAACTTCGACCCGCGCTCCCGTGTGATGCAGGGCATCTGCGACGAAGTCCTGGGTGCCATGGGTGCCGAGAACGACCCGCTGCTGCGTATCGCCAAGAAGCTGGAAAAGATCGCACTGGAAGATGAGTACTTCGTCGAGAAGAAGCTGTACCCGAACGTGGACTTCTACTCCGGTATTATCATGAAGGCGATCGGTATCCCCACCGATATGTTCACCGTGATCTTTGCCACCGGCCGCACCGCCGGCTGGATCGCACACTGGAACGAGATGATCTCCAACCCCTACAAGATCGGCCGTCCGCGCCAGCTGTACACCGGCTACACCCAGCGCGACTACGTGCCTGCGGACAAGCGCAAGTAAGGCGCACACCCGTGACAAAAAAACCCGGCCACAGTGCCGGGTTTTTTATTGCCTTGAATCTGGCGATAAACAGTAAGGGCGCCGAAGCGCCCCACCGTTACCACTTCAACCACCTGTGAGAGTGTTCAGTTACAGGTCGCCGGACCGATCTCTTCCCAGACATCGGCGACGCCGGGCTCTTCGCCCTGGGTCCACCACTTGGCGCGGTAGCGCAGCCCTTCGTGGTTGACTTCGTCACCGCCGTTATAGGCCTTGCTCGCGCTCCAGGGCACCTCCACGTCACTGAAGAGTGACCAATCCGCGGAGTCGAAACCCGGTTCGCTCTGGGTCCAGTAGTTTGCCTCCCAGACCAGGTCCAGGTGGCTGACCAGATCGCCGCCGGTATAGGTAGCACCAGAGGTCCAGGCCGGATAGCTCGAAGCATTGGGGTCAGACAGTTCGCACTGCTCACCGCCACCACTGGAATTGGTAACCGTAACGCTGACGCTGGCCGAAGCGCTGTCGATACCATCGCTGACGGTTACTGTCGCGGTGTGCACCGTGTCGGCACCAACCTGGGGTGCGGTCAGGGTCACAGTCGCGCTGTCGCCACCACTGATATTGAACGCGGGGGCACTCCAGCTATATGTCAGCACGTCACCATCAGCGTCGCTGCCAGTGGCTGTGATCTGGACTGACTCACCCTCGGCCACAGTGACGCTCGCCGGCACAGAAACCTCGGGGGCGGTGTTGGACTGCGGTGGCAACAGGGTAATGGTCACCTGATCGATATCGGTCTCAACACCATCACTGACCGCCAACTCGAACACGAGGCTCTCCTGGTTACTCACCTCGGCAGCGTCAAAGCTGGCGCTGGCCTGAGCGGCATTCTGCAATGACACCGCACTGCCACTGACCTGGGTCCAGCTGAAGGTCAGGCTGTCTCCGTCTGCATCGCTCGAGGCACTACCGTTGAGCGTCACGCTGGCAGGAGTCACCACAGACTGATCCGCTCCGGCGTCGGCATCGGGTGCCCGGTTTGGCTGCGGAGCCTGCACCAGCACTTCGATGGTATCGCTGCTGCTCAGTGGCTCTGCATCACGGACCGTGAGCTGGAATACCAGCAAGGTATCTTCACTCACCTGCGGTGCCACGAAACTGGCATTGGCACCGGCCGCGCCCTGTAGTTGCACGCTGGTTCCGCCGGTCTGCACCCAGTCGTAGACCAGCACATCCCCATCCAGGTCATAAGAAGCGCTGCCGTCCAGAGACACCGCATCCCCACCAGCCACTACCTGGTCGGCACCGGCGTTGGCAACCGGAGCCCGGTTGTTGGTGCCGCCGCCATGACCGAGGCTCTCGTGCATGGCGTTGAGAATATCGCCGTTGTCCGCATCGATCTCCCAGGAGAAGAGCCCCGCAAAACCATTGCTGCGCACGTAGGCGCCCTTGGCTGCGACGGAATTTTCATCATCGTAGGTGATCAGGTCGCCATTGGTGGGATTGAAGATATAGGCACCCTGCGCGGTGCTGTCGTAATGGTATTCGTAGCTGCCACTGGCCAGCCGCTCGGCAACATCGCGGTAGTCGACCACACCCGCTTCCCAGGTGCCGGCCACCGGACCGGTTGCTGTGCCAGTCATGTGATCGCCACCATTCCAGCCGGATACGCCGGTCCAACCGCGGCCGTACATGGCAGCACCGATCACCAGCTTGCCCGGGGACAGGCCGGCATTCAGTACCGCTTCGGCACCACTGGTGACATTGAAGTCATCGCTGGGGTCCCAGCTGGGGGCGTAGAGTGCGGTCTGGTGGCCCAACACCTCATTGCTCCAGGCGCCATAGAAGTCGTAGGTCATCAGGAAGATGTAATCCATATACTGGTCGACAGCGCCGTAATCGATACGGGCCACCTTGACCGGATCGGCGCCCACCGCAGAAGTCAGCTGGTATTCACGCCCGGTTTCCTGCTCGAGCCCGTCGAGCATGGCGCGCAGGTCTCGCATCAGCAGGCGATAGGTTTCGCCATCCGCGGAGGCACCCAGGGCGGCATTGGCACCGCCACCGCCGGGATATTCCCAGTCGATATCCACACCATCGAAAAACTTCCAGGTGCGCAGGAACTCCTCGACCGAGTCGACGAAGGTCTGGCGCTTCGCCGCATCACCAAAGAAGTAGAAAGGATCGGACAGAGTCCAGCCGCCAATGGAGGGCAGGACTTTCAGATCCGGATAGGCTTGCTTCAGCGCCATCAACTGACCGAAATTGCCCTTATAAGGGCTCGAAAAATCTTGCCCGGCCTGGGTCTTCTGGGCCGCCGCATACGGATCGTGGATACTGACTTTGAAATCCTCGCGGCCGGAGCAGGATTTCTGCAGGGCTTCAAAGCTACCGGAAATTGACTTCAGGCTGTCATTGATACCGTCGCCACCACAGATTGGAATGAAGCCGTAGAGAATATGGGTCAGGTTGTATGCCGGGATCTTGTCCACCGGAAATTTACGCCCGTAAACACCCCACTCCACAAAGTAGGTACCCACCACGGAGTTACTGGTGTTGGCATAGGGCTGGTTGTTCTCCCCAGCGGTAAGCTCGAGAGGGGCCAGGCCGCTGCCGTCGGTATCGGCAACCACGATCTCGGTCACCGCGGAAGCGCTGCAGCCGCTGTCATCACACAGCGCCACCTGCAGGTCGTACTGGCCACCCTTGTCTACTTGCAAGGTGGCAGAGCCACTCTGGCTGCCACTACCGGTGGCAGCCTGCTCCAGTACAACCTCGCCATTCAGCAGATACTGGACGGTATTGCCATCATCACCGGACCACTTGGTCCAGGACACCGGCACCTCGGCATAGTCGCGGCGGGTAACTAATTGCTCATAGGCCGTGGTCGTATCGTCCACTTCCACCAGGGCAAAGCTGGTTTCCATCCATTCGATCTGGGGCGCCCCCGGGGCCGCGAAAGCGGGCCCGCTGATCAGGCCGAGTGCCAGCAGGGCGCGACGCCATGGGCTGGGATTGGTTATGGGATTCATAGAGATTCACCTTGAACGTTTTTATTGTTTTCCGGGGCGGCTAAAGCGCGGCTGCGCGGCAGTTTCCACACAATTACCCCGGGAAATGACACCGCTGTCATTTATTTGCAGAGCCATGACAGCGATGTCATTACCATTCCAAACTAGAAGATTGAGGCATCAGCGGCCAGCCATCCGGCACAAAACTGCTACAACATTCACAGATCCGTCGCCCTATTCTGCAGTTAGCGCATTATTTTCCACCAGGTCCGGACGAATAAAGCGCCGCACCCGGGGTCATGGGGCGTAGCCCCGGGAAGCAAGATGCAGGATAAGAAGAACAAGAACAGCTGGAGCACTGAAGGATCGTATTTGGGAACGGGTGAGAATGAGAATGCCAGACAATCCCGCCTTGAAAGGCTGAGCATTTTGAAAATTTGTTTTCCCCAGAAAAGAGAATAGCGGCCGAATTCATTTCGACCGCTCCCTCTCTTTAAGCTGTCCGAACGTTAGTACCGCATGTTCACTCGCTGAAGTCATCTCAGACCAGTGGTCACCCGCTGTGGGCCTATTTACGGTCTTGTCCGGGCTCCGTTGCGGACCGCTTCTTCTTGCCGCTTCGCACTACAAACAGTGACGAAGCTTCTTACCTAGGCACTACGTAGTTTAGTGTTGGGAGCCGCCTACCCAAACTTCATATGACAACAGCTACACTGCTGGAAAACCACTTTTCTGGAGTCACCATGCCCTACAAAAGTCGTGAAGAACTGCCGGACAATGTAAAAGGCGTACTGCCCCCGCATGCCCAATCGATTTACAAGGAAGCGTTCAACAGTGCCTGGGAGCAATACGCAGATCCGGAGGACCGCCGGGGTGATTCCTCACGGGAGGAAACGGCCCATGCTGTCGCCTGGTCCGCGGTAAAGGAAAAGTACGAGAAAGGGGACGATGATCGCTGGCATCCCAAATCGTGATCATCGACGGCCGCCCAAGGTCAGCCCGATTTTTTAGATGCTTTAATCAGGCCTTACAAGAAATCGCCAGCCAGCGCCCTAATCCCCTCCACCAGCCGACCGGGCGTCTTTTAACGGCCGGATCAACCCCTCCAATCCCTCAATTTTGATTTCCAGCGTCAGGGCCATCAGGTAACCGAGCCGTCCGGAGGGGAATTCTTTTTTCTGGAACCAGAGCAGGTACTCCTCCGGCAAGTCGATCAGCGCACGACCGGCATACTTGCCAAAGGGCATTGGCATGCGGGCAATGTCAATCAAGTCTCTCTTTTCAAACACAAACAACTCTCAACAAAAAAGCACCATCTCTGAACGTCAAAGCCATGGGGGTACGGGGTCATGTCCAGGCTTTGGGCGCTCATCCACTGGTGAACCCCACCCTGTGAGCCGGCAGTGGGGAATACCGGAGCACAACCATACACTCATTTCTGTCTGCGCGGGTTGCTGCCCTGCGCTTATCTTCCGTCAAACCGGAAGTCTACCTCTATCACCTCTGAATCGGTTTCCAGTGACCGAAAAATCAGGAGCAATGATGATGAATCTTTCTCTGAAGCGCGCGGGATTGACATCCCTGGTCTCTGCGACCGTGCTTGCTGGCAGCCTGACAACCGGCTGCGCCAACATGAGTGATACCGACCGACGCATTGGCACCGGTGTCGGTATCGGTGCGGTAACCGGCGCCCTGATCTCCGGCGGACGCCCCGGTGGCACGGCCGCTGGCGCTGTACTCGGTGCGGGTGCAGGCTGGCTCTACGACCGCGAGAAAAAACGCCATTACTACTACGACCGTAACGGCCGGCGCGTATACCGCCGCTAGCCGGGCGGTGCTCCAGTAGCACCTGTAAGGGGATGCTCGCCTCCTCGCTGCCCGGGGAGCCCATCGGGGCCAGCCCGCATCGTCACCGGCTGGCCGCCACATTACACTAGCGACGTTTTTCGCAGGAAGAATATGTGAGGTCGTGATGCGAACAGGTACGGTGCAAAATTGTGGTCTCGCCATCATTTTGGCGGCGAGCCTTGGCAGTGTCGGCTGCGCCAATATGAGCGACTCCCAACGGCGCGTTACTACCGGCGCAGGCATTGGTGCCGCTACCGGTGCGATCATCCGCGGAGATACCCGCGGCGTCGCGACAGGGGCAGCCATCGGTGCCGCCGGCGGCTGGATTTATGATCGCAACGAGCGCAGGTGGAAACGCCGTCGCTGATTGCCCCCTCCAGGACTTAACAGAAGTTCCCAGACCTGACGAGAGAAGCCGGCAACCTGAATCGAGGTTACCGGCTTTTGCGTTTTACCCAACCGCCAATTGTGGGATTATGTGGCGTTCGCGACCGCCTGCTGCGGCCGCATAGAGTGTTCACACAATAAGCAATAATCCTAAGGATGAGTCGTGAAAAGAACCAAGTTATCGACTGTGCTGGGGCTCTCCCTGGCCGCGACACTGCTGGCCGCCTGCGACGGCAAGCCCACCGAGACCGACCAGACGACAAAACCGGTCACTGAAACCAAACAGGAAACAGCCCAGCAAGGCCCTGAAACCTCTGTCTCCACCGAGGGAATGTGGATGCCCAGCCAGCTGCCGCTTCTGGGCGACAAGCTCAAGAGTCTGGGGCTGGAACTGGATCCGGAAACCATGACGGACCTGACCCAGTTCCCCATGAACGCCATCATCAGCCTCGGCGGCTGTTCCGCGTCCTTCGTGTCCCCCAAGGGCCTGGTTGCCACCAACCATCACTGCGCCTACGGCTCCATCTCCTACAACTCCACCGAGGACAACGACCTGCTGGCCAATGGCTTCCTGGCCGAGAGTCTGGAAGAAGAAGTGCCCGCAGCCCCCGGTTCCCGTGTCTACGTCACCGTGGATATGCAGGAGGTTACGGACAAGATCAAGAGCAAGCTCAGCGATGACATGGACGGCGCCGAGCGCTTCAAGGCCATCGAAAACGCAGAGAAAGCGCTGGTTGCCGATTGTGAGTCCGACCCGGGTCACCGCTGTGAGGTTTACAGCTACTACGGCGGCGCCACCTATTACCTGATCAAACAGCTGGCGATTCGCGATGTGCGCCTGGTGCACGCACCGGCTTCTTCCGTCGGCAAGTTCGGTGGCGATATCGACAACTGGATGTGGCCGCGTCACACCGGCGATTACTCCTTCCTGCGCGCCTACGTTGGCCCGGACGGCAAGCCGGCGGATTATGCCGAGGACAACGTCCCCTATAAGCCCAAGCATCACCTGAAAGTCGCCACCAAAGGCCCCGATGAGGGCGATTACGTGATGGTGGCCGGCTACCCGGGCAGCACCAACCGCTATCGCACCGCGGTGGAAGTGGACAACAACTTCAACTGGTATTACCCCACCATGCAGAAAGTGCTGGCGGAGTGGTCCGAAGTGATCGGTGAAGCCAGCGAGGGCAACAAGGATGCGCAGCTGAAATATGCCAGCCTGGTTGCCGGCCTGAACAACTACGCCAAGAACTTCACCGGCATGCTGGAAGGCTACGAACGCAGCGACCTGCTGGAGCGCAAGCAGCAGCTGGAAAAAGACCTGCAGGCGTGGATTGAAGCCAATCCGGAATCCAAGGAGAAGTACGCCTCCGTGATTGCAGACCTGCAGGCGCTGATCGCCGAGCAGCAGTCTACCCAGGAACGCGATCTGGTCATGCGCTATATGGGCCGTTCCGCCATGCTGAGCGCAGCCCAGCGCCTGTATCGCCTCAGCCTGGAAAATGAAAAGCCGAACATGGAGCGCGAACCGGGTTACCAGGAGCGCGACATGACCCGCTTCACCGAAAGCATGAAGCGCATCGAGCGCAACTTCCACCCGCAGGTGGATCAGGCTATCTGGACCTACTTTATCCAGCGCTACAACCAGCTGCCGGAAGAGCAGCGTATCGACAGCTTTGACGAGTTCCTCGGCGATGCCGCCAGCGGTGAAGCCCTGCAGGAAAAGCTGTCAGCCATGTACGAAAACACGGATCTCACCGAGACTGACGCGCGCCTGGCGTGGATGGAGAAATCCCCGCAAGACTTCCGCAACAGCGAAGATCCGTTTATCCAGCTGGCGGTGGCCATGTATGACGACACCTACGCGATGGAGCAGCGGGACAAGGCCATGACCGGCCGTTTTGCGGAGCTGCGCCCCAAATACATGGACCTGCTGATCGCCTATAACAAGGAACAGGGCAAGCCGGTCTACCCGGATGCCAACAGCTCCCTGCGCCTGACCTACGGCCTGGTCAAGGGTTACACCCCGCCGGAAGGCACCATCAAAGGAGCCGCGGACGGCAATGATGGCAAGGACAGCTTCGTACCGTTTACCACCCTGCGTGGTATCAAGCAGAAGTACACCGGCGAGGATCCCTTCGATGCACCGCAGGCACTGCTGGACGCCATCGAGAACGAGGACTACGGTCGCTTCTACAAGGGAGAGATCGACTCTGTTCCGGTGAATTTCCTCAGCACCGTGGATATCACTGGCGGTAACTCCGGCTCCGCCACCATGAACGGCAAGGGTGAGCTGATCGGCCTGGTATTTGACGGCACCTACGACAGCATCAACGCCGACTGGGACTTCAACGACAACACTCGCGCCATCCACGTGGATGTGGCCTATATGCTGTGGGTCATGGAGAAAGTCGACGGAGCCCATAACCTGCTGGAAGAAATGGGTGTGGCGGCTGATTCAGAAGCCGAAAAATCAGAAAACTGATTGACACCTATCCAGGGAAAAAACCGGCGCTCGCGCCGGTTTTTTTATGCCCGCTGAAATACGAGAGGCATGTCCCATCACCCCGACGCAAGCCGACGTCCAGGGTCTTGATGGCGCTTTGAGGAGCATGGATACCGGCCTGCGCCGGCATGACGACACTAACAACTACTCCCCTTGTCACCCCGGCGCAGGCCGGGATCCAGGGTTTTGATGGCCCCTCAGGAATATGAATACCGGCCCTGCACTGGCATAAGGATCCTAACAACTACTCCCTCGTCATCCCGGCGCAGGCCGGGATCCAGGGTTTTGATGGCCCTTCAGGAATATGGATACCGGCCCTGCACCGGCACGACGAAGCTAACAACTACTCCCTCGTCATCCCGGAGCAGGCCGGGATCCAGGGTTTTGATGAAGCTTTGAGGAACATAGATACCGGACTGCACCGACATGACGACGCTAACAACTACTCCCTCGTCATCCCGGCGCAGGCCGGGATCCAGAGTATTGATGAAGCTTTGAGGAACATAGATACCGGACTGCACCGGCATGACGACGCTAACAACTACTCCCTCGTCATCCCGGCGCAGAAGGGATCCAGGGTATTGATGGGATTTTAAGGAATATGGATGCCGGCGTGCGCCGGCACGACGACGCTAACAACTACTCCCTCGTCATCCCGGCGCAGGCCGGGATCCAGAGTATTGACAGGGTTTTAAGGAATATTGAAGCCGGCCTGTGCCGGCATGACGACTCGAACAAACCATCGCGGCAGGCATGAAGACGGTTTGGAGAGCCGGGTGTGATTGGGAATAGTCGATCCGCGCCTACAGCAATTTGGTCTTGGTCTTGCCACACCGCTCACAGCGGTACTCCGTCACCAGCTTGCCCTGCTTCACGTCAAACTTGCGCTCGGATACCACCTGCCACTTGTGGAAGCCATCACGACAAAGGCTGCTGCCCTTATGCTTCTGCCAGGCGGTTTTGCGCTTGAAGGGAATCACATCACCCATGGATGCTCGCCTCCTGTCCGGTTTAGCCCAGACCGTTGAATTGGGATGGGGGTAGTTTAAACCACTTCGCCGGCGGCGTGGGCAGAGGACCAGGCCCATTGAAAGTTGTAACCGCCCAGCCAGCCGGTTACATCCAGGACCTCGCCGATAAAGTACAGCCCGGGGTGGGTCTTACACTCCATGGTGCGGGAAGAGATTGCATCCGTATCGACACCACCGAGGGTGACTTCCGCGGTGCGGTAACCCTCTGTGCCGGCGGGCACCAGTTCCCAGGTCTGAAGCTTTGCACCGATTTCGGCCAGCTCAGGTGAGCTGAACTGCTTGAGGGGCCGACTCTCGATGCCCTTGTCGGTGAGGAAGTGGTGAACGAGTTTCTTGCTCCACAGCCCGCAGAGTACCGTGTGCAGATGTGCATCCGGCTTTTCAGTGCGTTGCTGGGCAAGCCATTCGGCCAGGTCCCGGTCCGGCGCCAGATCAAAAGAGACAGCCTCGCCCTCGCGCCAGTGACTGGAAACCTGCAGCACCGCCGGCCCACTCAGGCCACGGTGGGTGAACAGCATCTGCTCGTGAAAGCTGCCCTCGCCGCAACTGGCGGTCACCGGCAGTGCACTGCCGGGCAAGTCCTGCTGCCGCTGCAGCTGGCGCTTGTGCTGGGTGAAAGGCACCAGCGCCGCACGAGTGGGCACAATGCGCAGGCCAAACTGGCGGGCGACATCGTAGCCAAACCCGGTGGCGCCCATGGTGGGAATCGACAGGCCACCGGTGGCGATCACCAGCGACTTGCACCGCACAGTTCCGAGACTGGTTTCTACCAGATAGCCCGTATCCTGAGGCTGTACCGATTCGATACTGCAACGGGTGCGAATCTGGGCTTTCGCCGCCCGGCACTCGGCTAACAGTAGATCGACGATGTCCTTGGACTTGTTGTCACAGAACAACTGGCCGAGGGTCTTCTCGTGATACGGAATACCGTGCTTCTCCACCAGCGCAATAAAATCCCACTGGGTATAGCGCGCCAGCGCCGACTTACAGAAGTGCGGGTTTTCGCTGTAGAAGTTTTCCGGCGAGGTGTACATGTTGGTGAAGTTGCAGCGGCCTCCACCGGACATCAGGATCTTCTTGCCCACCTTGTTGGCATGGTCCAGCACCAGCACGCTGCGCCCCCGCTGACCGGCCACAGCCGCACACATCAGGCCCGCGGCGCCGGCACCGATGATCAGGACATCGATCTGTTGGGGGAGATCATTCATGGCAAAAGGCTAACGGATGCGAGTGGGGTAAGGGAGAAGTCGAAGGGGCGGGGGCGCGGGTTCCGAAACCTTCCGCACCAGGGACGGTGCGGAAGGAGCCACAGGGACGTGTTCATGCGTTTTCGGAATCCGCGCCCCCGTCGCTTTGACGCCACACAGTCATTCAGGGCGTCAGAAGTAAATCAGGCCCGCGGCAGGGTCACGCCGCGCTGGCCCTGGTACTTGCCGCCACGGTCCTTGTAAGACACGTCACAGACTTCGTCGGATTCGAAGAACAGCATCTGCGCCACGCCCTCGTGGGCATAGATCTTGGCCGGCAGGTTGGTGGTGTTCGAGAACTCGAGGGTCACGTGTCCTTCCCACTCCGGCTCCAGCGGCGTCACATTGACGATGATACCGCAGCGGGCATAGGTGGATTTGCCCAGGCAGATGGTCAGCACAGAGCGCGGAATGCGGAAGTACTCCACAGTGCGCGCCAGCGCAAAGGAGTTGGGCGGGATAATGCAGGAATCCCCCTCCACATCGACAAAGCTGTTCTCGTCAAAGGTCTTCGGATCCACGGTGGCGGAGTGCACGTTGGTGAAGATCTTGAACTCGCTGGAGCAGCGCACGTCGTAGCCATAGCTGGAGGTGCCATAGGAGATCAGCCGCTCGCCATTGCCGTTCTTGCGCACCTGGCCCGGCTCAAAAGGCTCGATCATGCCCTCCTGCTCGGCCATCCTGCGGATCCACTTGTCGGATTTGATACTCACTACCGCCCCCGTCGCTTTGCGTGTTCTGGTCTGTCGAAGAGGCGGAATCATAGCCGGTTTGAACTGTGCAAAAAAGTGCCAACTGCAGAGGGAACCCACCAGCCACTTTCCGTCAGCACCTATTGGGGGAGATAGCCGCCAGAAGACCTGACAACGCCTGGTCCCAGGCGGTCTGGCAGTGGCGGATCCCACAATGAGCAGATCAACCACCCCATAAGCCTCGTATAGCGGACGCCCTGACCCCACTGGTCACCCTGGCCCTGCAGAATCTCTCCCGCCTGGCCGCCATGCTTGGCGTATCCGCCCTGCTCTACCTGCCCTACTGCCTGTTCAGTATGCGGCCCGCATTCGCAGCGTGTTCTATGGCTTCACCGGCCCAACAAGCATCCGCATCGGGCCCTCCGACAGTACTGATCACTGAACCTGCGGCAATTGACGCCACCGCACCCATGCGCCACTTGTGACCCCGAAACAACTACTGTATAAATTGCCAGTAAATACTGTACACCCATACAGCAATCCTAAAGCAGGGCGCTGAAAGAGAGGGCACAGATCGTGAGCAATGCCGAAAACGTTATTGAAAACAAACAGTTAGATCATGGCTCCAGGCGCCAGCGCCTCAACCGTCTGCTGGCGCGAGCGGATATCTGGCAAGCCGCCAATGAGCAGCAGCGCTCCAGAAACGGTATTGCCACCGGTTACCCGGGCCTGGATGCCCTGCTGGCAGGACACGGCTGGCCCCGTAGCGCCACCACAGAGCTACTGGTGGACCAGTCCGGCATCGGCGAGCTGTCCCTGTTGCTGCCCGCTCTGGCGGAGATGACCCAGCGCGAGCAGATGGTGGTGCTGGTGAACCCGCCTTTCATTCCCTATGCGCCGGCACTGGCGGCGGCAGGTGTGCGGCTGGAAAAGCTTCTGATCCTGCACCCCCGTGGCCAGCGAGACCAGCTCTGGGCCATGGAACAAGCCCTGCAATCCGGCTGCTGTGGGGCCCTGCTCAGCTGGCAAAGCGGTCCGCCTCCGGCCGACAAGGATCTGCGCCGGCTGCAGATCGCCGCCCGCGAGGGTAACGGTATGCACTTCCACTTTCGCCCCAGCTCCTGCGCCGCCAGTCCCTCACCGGCCGCCCTGCGACTTCAGCTGAAGAGCAACGGTGAACAGCTAGCCCTGCAACTGCTCAAGCAACTGGGTGGCCCGTCCGGGCAGCGCCTGCACCTTGCCCGCAATGCCGATCTTGTCCGTCGTGACCAGCCGCTGCACTGATCGGTAGTTACCGCAGCAATAGAGGCGGACATGGGTAGAAACCCCGGAACCGAAAAAACCAAAGAACAAAACCAAAACAGGAAGTGGTATCACCTGAAGTAATTGCACACGATAAAGTGCAGGAGTGTCCCATGCTCTGGCTCTGTATCCAGTTTCCCAGCCTGCCCCTGCAGGCCCTGACCCGCGCACAGCCCAGGGCTGACGATGACCGCCCCCTTGCCGTGGCCGAGCAACAGTCCATCGTCGATGCCAATCCGGTCGCTACCCAGAGGGGTATCGAGTGTGGCCTCACTATCGCCACCGCCTGTGCACTGAGTGCAGACCTTGAATTACTGCCCCGCGACAATGAAAGAGAGGCACAGCTGCTGGAAGAGCTGGCCCAGTGGGGTTACAGCTTCACGCCCGTGGTGTCTCCGCAGGCTGCGGGGCCCATGGACAAGGGTGAGAGCCGCCCCGCCTGTCTCTATCTGGAATTGAGTGGCTGCCTGCGCGCCAGCGGCGGGCTGCAGCCACTACTCCAGCAACTGCAGCGCGAACTCAAACAAATGCGCATCAGCGCACTGATGGGGCTGGGCCATAGCCCCAGTGCCGCGCATATGCTCAGCCAATTGCCAGAGCACCGCCAGTGGCTGCGGGAAGCCAAGTCACCACCCAGTGCTCAACAGTGGCGTCAGTGGATCAGTTTCAGCCCCTCCAAACTGCTGGATTGCGACCACAAGACCATCGCCAAGCTCTATGCCTGTGGAATCAAGCGGGTCAGCCAACTACTGGCCATCCCCCTGTCGGAAGTGGGCAGCCGTTTCGGCCGCGATTTCGTCAATTACCTGGCGCGGCTGAATGGTACCCGCCACGATCCGGTGCCCAGCTACCAGCCACCGCCGCAATTTCACAGCGAACTGTTTTTCCCCAGCCCACTGGATAACAGCGAGCAACTGCTTTTCCCGGCGGGCCGCCTGGTGCGGGAACTCTGCCAGCAACTACAGCGCCGCCAGCTGTATGCCCAGCAGCTGCGCTGGAAACTGGATTTCGGCCAGCGGGGCTGCAAGGTGGTGAGTGTAGAAATCTCCCGCCCGCAGCTGGACCCGCAGCGCCTGATTGCGCTGACCAAATTGCAGCTGGAGCGCTTCCAGCTGGAACAGGAAGTGCAGGCCCTGCACCTTACCTGCGGTCAATTACTGCCACTGGCAGAAGATGCGCTGGATGAGGACCTCTTCGGCGGCAACAGCCATCTCAAGTGCAGCCACCAGCTACTGGACAAACTCAAGGCGCGCCTCGGTCACGAAGCCATGTCCGGCGTCACCCTGCGCGAGAGCCACCTGCCGGAACAGGCCTGGCAGAGCGCGGATACCCTGGTACTCCACAGCGGCCGCCGCCAGAGCGGACATCAGCTAAAACCCGTGAACGCACCACGGCCAAGCTGGCTCCTGTCCCGCCCCGATCCCATCAAGGCGCGGGACAACAAGCTTTTTTACCGCGGTGAAATCCAGCTGCTACAAGGCCCGGAACGCATCGATGGCTACTGGTGGCAACACCACCGCCACGCCCGCGACTACTACATCGCCCGCGGCGAGGAAGGCAGCCTTTACTGGGTCTACCAGGACCTGACATCGGATGAGTGGTATCTGCAGGGTATCTACGCTTGAACAAACAAGTCATGACATCGTCATTCCGGCGAATCTCGGGACTCAAAAATCGAGAAAAGTGAATTCAACCATTATCGTCATCCCGGCGCAGGCCGGGATCCAGAAACCACCGGACTCAAGGGCAATGAAAAGACAACCAACCGTCTACATTCTTGCCAGCAAAGGCAACGGCACACTCTACACCGGCGTGACATCCGACCTGGTGAAAAGAGTCTGGCAACACCGGGAAGAACTTGCAGAAGGATTCACTAAGAAATACAGCGTAAAAACGCTGGTTTGGTTTGAGCAACACAGCACCATGGAAACTGCAATCACTAGCGAGAAGTTGATCAAGAACTGGAAAAGGGCCTGGAAGATACGATTGATTAAGGAGTCCAATCCGGAGTGGCGGGATCTCTACCAAGAGATTCTCTAAGCCATCAACAATCCCTCACCCCTGAGAACCTGGATGCCGGCCTGCGCCGGCATGACGAGATTTAGGGAAAACACTCACTAATCAAATCGAGCTAACGAAAACTACAACCATCACCCCATTACCAACCGATATAGAGAAGCTAAGGCAATGACAACCCTACTGTCGTCATCCCGGCGGAGGCCGGGATCCAGGCTTCCTCGAATTACCAGGTAGCACGGCCCTTAAACCACACGAAGTAGCAAAACCATCCCACCATGCAGTACGCCGAACTCATCTGCCAAAGCAACTTCTCTTTCCTACAGGGTGCCTCACACCCACAGGAACTCGCTCGCACTGCCCACGAACTGGGTTACAGCACCCTCGCGCTGACTGACGAATGTTCCCTCTCCGGTGTGGTGCGAGCCTATGCCGAACTCAAACAACTCACCCAAAACCGCCGTGATCACGGCGAAGACAGGCCTCCAGCTCCCCAGACTGCAAACCATAATCCCCATCGTCACCCCGGCGAAGGCCGGGATCCAGAAAAACCACTGAAACTAATCTGTGGCAGCCTGTTTAAACTTCAATCTGAGAGCAACGCCGCTCAGGACAGAGTTACCAAAGCCAGACAGCCAGGGGACGAAGCAGAAGGGAACTGCCAGAAAATCGTCCTAATAGCCCCAACCCGAACTGCCTACAGCGAACTCTGCCAGTTAATCTCGACTTCACGCCTGCGCGCAGAAAAAGGGCGCTACATCACCTACCAGAACGACCTATTGGAAATCTGTCACGAGTGCATCGCTATCTGGCTGCCTTCTGAGAAACTAGAAGTACCTGGTGCGATCAAGGACCACTTCAAGGAACGCCTCTACCTGGCGTTTAGCAATCAGCTGCTTGGTCAACAAAACCTGAAGAACCACCAACTGCTCGACTTTGCCCGCCAAAGTGAACTTCCCCTGGTAGCCACCAATGCCGTATTGATGCACAGCAGCAGCCGCAAGCCACTGCAGGATGTACTCAATGCCAATTTCCATCACTGTACTCTGGATAAGCTGGGCTACCGGCTGGAACAGAACGCCGAACGGTACCTGCGTACGCTAGAAGACATTGCGACACTTTTCCCCAGAGAATCTATCGACAATACAATCCAGATTGCGGAGCAATGCCACTTTTGCCTGAGTGAACTGCGCTATCAATACCCTTCAGAAGTCATACCGAAGGGGAAAAGTGCCAGTAGCCATCTGCGGGAACTGGTGGAGACCGGTGAGAAAGTGCGTTGGCCCAACGGACCCGCAGCCCATATTGCCGAGCAGATAGAAACAGAACTCGCACTGATCGCGGAACTGGAATACGAGCACTACTTCCTCACCATCTATGACATCGTCCAGTACGCCCGCAGCCAACACATCCTTTACCAGGGGCGTGGCTCCGCGGCGAACTCGGTGGTCTGTTACTGCCTGTTTATCACCGAGATCGACCCCCACCGTATCGGCCTGTTGTTCGAGCGCTTTATTTCCCGTGAGCGTAACGAGCCGCCAGATATTGACGTGGACTTCGAGCACGAACGGCGCGAGGAAATCATCCAGTACATCTACCAGAAGTACGGCCGCCACCGCGCTGGCCTGGCCGCCAGCAAGACTACCTATCGTTTCAAGAGCGCATTACGTGATATCGGCAAGGCACTGGGTATCGGCAGCGCTACCATCGAGCAGCTCATCGCTGAGCGCGCCTGGTGGGACACCATGGACGACTTCCCCAGGCAGATGCAGAAAGTGGGAATCGATCCAAACAGCGCTACCGGGCGGATGCTGCCGGAATTGATGGGGCAGATTTACGGTTTCCCCCGTCACCTGTCCCAGCATGTGGGCGGCTTCGTGATTACAGAACAGCCCCTGCATACCCTGGTGCCCATTGAGAACGCCGCCATGGACGATCGCACCATCGTGCAGTGGGACAAGGAAGATATCGAAGACCTGAAACTGATGAAGGTGGATATTCTGGCCCTGGGCATGCTCACCGCCCTGCGCAAGTCACTGACTTATATCGGCCTCTACGGGCCCAAGCTGCGCCTGCAAGATATCCCGCCGGAGGACCCGGCGGTCTATGAAATGATGTGTCGCGCCGACACCGTGGGCGTGTTCCAGATCGAGTCCCGCGCCCAGATGAGCATGCTGCCGCGCCTGCAGCCACGCAATTTTTACGAACTCACCATCGAGATCGCCATCGTCCGCCCGGGCCCCATACAGGGTGGCATGGTCCACCCTTACCTCAAGCGTAAACAGGGCCTGGAGCCCGTCACCTATCCGCATGAAAACCTGCGTCCAGTACTGGAGCGCACCCTGGGGGTACCCATCTTCCAGGAGCAGGTCATCAAGCTCTCAATGGTCGCCGCCGGCTTCAACGGCGGCGAGGCCGACCAGCTGCGCCGAGCCATGGCCAGCTGGGGCAAGAACGGCAACCTCAATACCTTCAAAGACAAACTGATTCAGGGCATGCAAGCCAACAGCTACCGCGCCGACTTCGCCGAGCAGCTGTTCCAGCAGATGAAAGGCTTCGGCGCTTACGGCTTTCCCGAATCCCACTCTGCCAGCTTCGCTCTGCTCGCCTACTTTTCTGCCTGGATCAAACACCACCACCCGGCCGCTTTCTACTGCGGCCTTCTAAACAGCCAGCCGATGGGATTCTATGCCCCCGCCCAGCTAGTTTATGACGCCCAGCGACACAATGTGAAAGTACTTCCAATCAATGTGCTTTACAGCCAGTGGGACCACAGACTGGAATTACCGGGCCCCACGGTAACCAATAAGCAACCCTCTCAGGCCCGGATCTCGTCATCCCCGCGCAGGCCGGGATCCATAACTACCAAGGAGGATAAGGCTGCGGGCCTGCGCCTCGGGATGCGCCTGATCAAAGGCCTCGACCAGCAAAGCGCGGAAGCCATTGCAACCACCCGCGGGAAAACAACTTTCAATTCTCTGGCCCACTTTCGCCAGACAACTAACCTTCCCCGCGACCAGATCACCCTACTAGCCAGTGCCAATGCCTTCCATAGCCTGGAGGAAAACCGCTATAACAATGCTTGGCGCTCCCTCAGCCTAGAGTCGACAAACTTCGCAGTAGAGCTTCACAGCCCACCCCACACTCTGGAGGATGACACATACAGCGACTATTCCAGTACCGGCCTCAGCCTGAGGGAGCACCCCATTGCCTTGTTACGCAAGCGAAAGGAGTATCACCACGCCCTCAAGGCCAGTGAACTCCCGAAACTCAAAGATGGCCACCAGGTTACAGTTATAGGATTGGTCACATGCCGCCAGCGCCCAGGAAGCGCCTCAGGGGTGATGTTTCTTACCCTTGAGGATGAGACAGGAGCGATGAATTTAGTAGTGTGGGAGAATACCCAGCAGCTATATCGAGCAGAGCTAACACGGGGTAAGGTATTAAAGGTCAACGGATCAATCCAGAAAGGCGGGGAATACGACTCTGCCACGCCAATCCATGTTATTGCAAAAAAGGTAGTATCGATCGAATGGTCAAAAATTCAGGAGGTCAGAAGCTTTCACTAGTTACTTTATTGCAAAGACTCCAATCACAATGCAGACCGGCAGTTAGGCGGGAAATATTCCGCGATTGAAATATCACTCACCTGACAGACCCACACAATCACACCTGAATAGCCAGGCGCAACAGGCGTCACACCATCCCTCTCCATCGGACTCAGGACAACACTCTCGAGATTGAGATCAGCATCCCCCGAGTTCTGGATCTCAACGGTAATTACTCCATCAGCTACCGATAGTGATTCCACGAATTTTGAAGTTGTATCCGTCGCCAATGCATAGAGCCCCGCGGCATTATTATCGGCAGGTAGAATACCTGCTGACTGGAACGACTCCACGACCGCCGACTTGGCTTTGGCGGAAAAAGCGAGCACTTCACTCATCTTCGAGCGTTTTGCATAGTCTGAATAAACGGGAAGAGCCACAGCGGCGAGAATGCCGACAATGGCAACCACGATCATCAATTCAATTAACGTGTAGCCGCGGTAAGCATTCATGAAAATTCTTCCAGGCTCTAACTCAATAGTTCAAGGCACTATGCCTTAACCCGCGTTTAGTCTAGTAGAAGGTCAGATATCAACCAGGAAGAAAAGATGAATTAACTGATAATTTTTAGCCACAGTAATGTTATGGCGCCCCCGAGCATGTTTCCATTACGAGTCTAGCCGAGGCCCCGAAACTGTGCCCCTTGAGCCCAGAATCGTGGAGCTCGAAACTCCTCCTGCGCCCCTGCCTGCTGTGCCAGATAGGCACCACAAAAGTGTACATAAACTACGAGCACTGCACCTAAGCCAACACCAGTTATTACAGACGTAGATATGGCCTCCGGTCGGAAAAGCCCCTTTTCTATCTGGACAGGCTTTTTTTCAGGCACCTCAGCCGCATCATATTTAACTGCCCCCCAAAGCAACCCCAGGAATAGGAAAAACAACGTTTGTGGGATCGGCATAACCACCACACCACTGAAAAGCGAATAGATGGCTGCTGAGACCAGCGCAACAAGCAGAGAGGCAGTAACAACCATGTGGCTTCGATCATCAACTGCGCACCTTGCTTTCTGCCAGCCCAGCCAGAGAATCCGTCCAACTGCTGCAATCATACCCAGAGTAGCCAACAGGCCCCATTCATAGAGAAACTGTAAGACGCTGTTATGAGGGTGCCCTTCAATGCGGTTAAAGGAGTGATAAGAAAAAGATTCTGTGCCTTGTCCTAAAACAAAGTGGGAGGGCTCCAAGGCTTCGATTAATCGCTGCCAGATGACTAGACGCCCGGAAGTATGCGCTCGTAAAACATCGGCATTTTTTCCCAATTCCACCCAAAGACTCAACCCAAGATAAGCCAGCGCCGCGAACAAGGTCACCACACCCGCATTCAACACCTCACGGCGCAGATGAGGAAGCAAGAAGCCCGCGATTACAGCACCACCAATCAGTCCTACCAGTAGACCTCTTGCGCCACCAGAAAATGCGAGTAACAAGTTGGCAAAGAGGAAAAAATAGGCAAACTTCCTGAAACGCGTTTGCACCGCCCAAAGGTAAAGCAGAGGAACGATAAATACCTGCACTTGATTGAAGAAACGGTGGTGTTCCACACCAGGGTATAGCAATGCCGCCCTGAGGGAGTCTCCAAGCGCGACCTCGAACAGTAAAAACAGAAGTGCCTTCAACACCATCAGGCTTTGCAATATTAACAGGCCGGCCAGTAGAACATGGACAAGCTCTCTACGGGCAATATAGAAGCCAAAACAGAGAATACTGGAGAGCAAAAACCAGTGCAGACTGGCAAACAATGAGTGAATGGGATTATCAGAAACAACACTGGAAGTGAAAATTAATAAAAGTGAGCAAGCCCATACTGTAATTAAAATTCTCTCATTAACTATCTCACCAAGCTCCAAGCGGTAGCTTTTTGAGCAAAACATAAGTACCGCAAGACACACAAATCCGACCTGAACAACTCGCTTGTGATCATAGGGACTAAATGGGAGAGTCAAATCCGTCGGGTTAAAACTAAAGAAAAACCACAACAAAGCTACAGTCGCGCTGACCCAACTTAAAAGGGGAAATCTCCCAGCGATATAACTTTGCACCACTTTACTCGCTCCCACCTTTAATCACCACATCCCCATAGCACCCCTAGCTCCTTGCATCAAGGGGGACTGTTAAGAATTATTTTCTAATAGTTTCTAGAACACATAAAAAAGGCGGGCCAAGCCCGCCTTTTCACACTACACGTGAATACCTGAAAGCATCAGGTAGAACGACAAGAAGACGGGAAGTATTTGGCGATTGCATCAGAGCTCACGGTACAGGTCCAAATTACCGAACCATCATAACCAGCGGCAACTGCAGTTGTGCCGTCATCTTGTGTCGGTGTCAGTACAATGCTTCCGTTGTCAAGGGCGTTGTCATTGGTCCCTTGAATCGCAACTGTGATTACACCGTTGTTTACGGTCACGGACTCAACATAGGTGGAGGTAATGTTGGCCGGAGTAGCATCCAGACCTGCTGCAGTGTTGTTCGCCGGTACAGTACCAGAAGCCTGGATAGACTCAGCCACGGCAGCTTTAGCTTGTGCAGCAAAACCCAGCGCTTCGCTCATCTTGGCACGCTTGGTGTAGTCAGAGTAAGCCGGCAGCGCAACGGCAGCCAGAATACCGATGATCGCAACCACGATCATCAATTCAATCAAAGTAAAACCCTGTTGTTTTTTCATTGTAACCGTCTCCATACAGACATTTTGTGGTTCGAGTGAAATCCCGTGAGGAAGTCGGGCTAAACAATACAAGGTTTGTGCCAATACGCGCAACCGTGCGAATGTCACAAAAGTTCACTTTTTTAGCCCATTTTCTAAGCAATTTTTTTTAATTTTGCTGAGGACATGAAGGTTCTGACATAAATTGTCACTTCGTTGCCCAGAGGGGCACTCATAGACTGTTTCTGCTCAGAATTTGAGCGCTCTTTACTTGTAACCCCTTACATCGGTCGCCCTACATCTCATCAGTTTCTGGATACCGGCCCGCGCCGGTATGACGAGCCCACTCTCAACAGAAGGCAGCTTGATAGAGCGAATGCATAGATCTCTCAGCCATCACCTCACATGATTGGCCTAAGGCACTGAATTCGCTATATTGAGGCCCTTGACGCGCTCTCCTCTAATTACATCCTATTATTGGTCCCAAGGAGATTATCGAGCGCCTCAATCGCATAAAAAATGAACAGTCAGCGCTAGCGAGCGCTGCCCTCACCGAGTGTCAGCACGGTAAATCATGAGCAGTATTCCCCTCAGCGGCCTGGCCAAGCGCCTGGTAGCAGACCAGAAACTGGACGAAGCAACCGCCGCCTCTGCCACCAAGGCAGCCAAGCGCGAAAGCCAGACCTTCGCCCAGCACGCCGTAGAGGCCAAGCTGATCAAGAGCCGTGAACTGGCCACTATTGCTGCCAATGCCTTCGGCTCCCCCCTCTTTGACCTTGGTGGCTACAATTTTGACCTCATCCCCAAAGACATTGTCGACGAACGCCTGATCAGCAAGCACTTTGCTCTTCCTCTGTATAAGCGAGGAAACCGGCTTTTTGTCGCGGTTGCGGACCCCACCAACCTCGCGGCCCTGGATGAGATCAACTTCAATACTGGTCTCAACACTGATGCCGTACTGGTTGAGGCCGACAAGCTGGCCAAGGCCATCGAGAGCTACCTTTCCAATAGTTCTGATATGGGCGCAGGCCTGGAGGGCATGGACGATGAGGAACTGGATGCCCTCGACGTAGAGGGCGGGCAGCCGGACCAGGCGCAAGATGATGACCCGGGTGGCGATGAAGCACCGGTTGTTCGATTTGTGAACAAAGTTCTTTTGGATGCCATTCGAACCGGTGCATCTGATATCCATTTTGAGCCTTACGAAAAGGCTTACCGGGTGCGCTTCCGTACTGATGGCGTTTTGCATGAGATCGCCAAGCCGCCGATTCAACTGGCTCCCCGGATCTCCGCTCGTCTTAAAGTAATGTCCAAGATGGATATCTCTGAGCGGCGAGTGCCCCAAGACGGCCGGATAAAGATGAAGCTATCGAAGACCAAGGCCATCGACTTCCGGGTCAACAGTCTTCCAACCCTGTGGGGTGAAAAGATCGTACTGCGGATCCTGGACCCCTCCTCTGCCAAGCTCGGTATCGATGCGCTCGGTTACGAGGAGGACCAGAAGAAAATGTACCTGGACGCCCTGGCCCAGCCCCAAGGCATGATCCTTGTTACGGGCCCCACCGGTTCCGGCAAGACGGTTTCTCTGTATACAGGCCTAAATATCCTCAATACAGCGGAGAGCAATATCTCCACCGCAGAGGACCCGGTGGAGATCAACCTGGAAGGGATTAACCAGGTCAACGTCAATGCCAAAGTGGGTCTTAACTTTGCCGATGCTTTGCGGTCGTTCCTGCGTCAGGATCCGGATATCGTGATGGTGGGGGAAATCCGGGACCTCGAAACAGCGGAGATTGCCATCAAGGCCGCCCAGACCGGGCACTTGGTGCTCTCCACCCTGCATACCAACTCAGCCCCGGAGACCCTGACGCGCCTGATGAATATGGGTGTCCCGACCTTCAACATCGCCACCTCGGTGAGTCTGATCATTGCCCAGCGGCTCGCTCGCCGGCTCTGTGGCGAGTGTAAGAAGCCGGCCAACCTGCCCGAGGAAGTGTTGAAAGAAGAGGGCTTTGACTCGGTAACTATCCCTACCAATGAATGGAAGATCTACCAGCCGGTGGGCTGTGAACACTGCTCCAAGGGCTACAAGGGCCGGGTGGGCGTGTATGAAGTGGTTCGCATCACCGATGGTATCTCCCGAATTATCATGGAGGGGGGAAACTCTATCCAAATTGCCGACCAGGCACGCAAGGAGGGCTTCAACAACCTGCGCACCTCTGCGTTGCGGAAGGTTGTGATGGGTGTGACCAGCCTTGAAGAGGCTAACCGAGTGACGCAGGACTAAATCAGCTCTGAACACTGGATTCCGGCCTGCGCCGGAATGACTATACGACGATTACTGGCGATAAGCCGCGGCAATGCGGCAGCAGAATAACAACAGGAACGAAACCATGGCCAATGCCACCGCAGTCGCTTATGTCTACAAGGGCGTGGACAATAAAGGCAACAAGGTCGAGGGAGAGATCAACGGCACCAATCCTGCGCTGATTAAGGCACAGCTGCGCAAACAGGGAATTATCGCGAACAAGGTGCAGAAGAAGCCAAAGCCATTATTTGGCGGTAACAAAAAAGTCAAGCCTGCCGATATAGCCCTCTTCACTCGCCAGATGGCTACGATGATGAAAGCCGGTGTCCCACTGGTTCAAAGCTTCGAGATTGTTGCCGACGGTCTGGACAATCAGGGCGTCAAAGAGCTGATTTTCAAAATCAGGGATGATGTCGCCTCCGGTACGTCCTTCGCTGAAGCATTACGGAAGCACCCAGTTTATTTCGATGATCTTTTCTGTAACTTGGTCGCCTCAGGTGAACAGTCCGGCGCACTGGAAACCATGCTCGACCGCATCGCAACTTATAAGGAGAAGACTGAGTCACTTAAGGCCAAAATCAAGAAGGCGATGACCTATCCGATAGCCGTGATTGTGGTGGCGATCATCGTGACCTCTATCCTGTTGATCAAGGTGGTGCCCCAGTTTGCCGAGACTTTCTCGAGCTTTGGCGCCGACCTGCCTGCCTTTACCCAGATGGTAGTCGGTATGTCCGAGTGGATGCAGGCCAACTGGTTCTATGCTCTCATCACCGTTGTCATCATTGTTGGCGGCACAATCGAAGCAAAGAAGCGCAACAAGAATGTAGCTCACTTCTTTGATCGGCTTGTCTTGAAGCTGCCTATTCTCGGTACAATTACATACAACTCCATTGCGGCCCGTTTTGCCCGCACCCTTTCAACCACGTTTGCTGCGGGTGTACCGCTAATTGATGCGCTGAAATCTGTGGCCGGGGCTACCGGTAATAGCGTCTATGAGGAGGCAACTCTCAAGATTCGCGACTCAGTGGCAACTGGTATTCCACTCAATACCGCACTACGAAGCTCCGGACTCTATCCCACAATGCTGATCCAGATGGCCGCTATCGGTGAAGAGTCCGGCGCATTGGATGACATGCTGAGTAAAGCCGCGGACTTCTATGAGGAAGCTGTCGACAATATGGTCGACAACCTCACGACCCTGCTGGAACCCATGATTATGGCAGTGCTGGGCATTCTCGTTGGCGGCCTGATGGTGGCTATGTACCTGCCTATCTTCCAACTTGGCCAAGTTATCTAAAAGAAGTAATAATGCTTGATTCAATACTTTCGCACCAAGCGCTGCTCATAGGCAGCGCTTTTCTTTTGGGGCTACTGATTGGCAGTTTCCTAAATGTAGTTATTTACCGCCTCCCCATTATGATGGAGCGAGAGTACAAGCGAGATTTCTACAGTTACTTCGACCAGAAGCCCGATCCCAGTGAGAAGAAGGCGCTCGACGAAACCTTCAACCTTATACTGCCCCACTCGCATTGCCCCAACTGCGATGCTGAGATCAGACCCTGGCATAACATTCCGGTTGTGAGCTACCTGCTCCTTGGAGGTAAATGCGGTTTCTGCGGGACGAAGATTTCCAAGCGCTATCCGCTAGTGGAGCTGGTGACCGGTCTGCTGACCGTGATGGTGGTCTGGCAGCTGGGCTTTACCTGGCAGGCGCTGGCGGGCTGCGTGTTTACCTGGGCGCTTATCGCGCTGACCGGGATCGATTTTGACAAGCAACTCCTGCCGGACCAGATCACGCTGCCGCTGCTATGGGCGGGACTGGTGATCAATATCTGGGGCGTGTTTGTGCCGCTTCAGGATGCGGTGATCGGCGCAGTGGCCGGGTACTTGGCACTTTGGGCTGTCTACCATGTTTTCAAGCTGGTGACCGGCAAGGAGGGCATGGGGGCCGGGGACTTCAAGATCCTGGCGGCCATCGGTGCCTGGTTTGGCTGGCAGATGCTGCCGCTGATTATTCTGCTCTCCGCTGCCGTAGGTGCGGTGGCCGGTTTGACCTGGAGCGCAATCGCGGGGCGGGACAAGAACTTGCCGATTGCGTTTGGCCCCTATCTGGCAGGTGCGGGCTGGATTGCCATGCTGTGGGGTGAGCAGATTGTGGGGTGGTATCTGGCTTATTCCGGGCTGGGATCGTAGGCCACTGGCAGAATTCAGGCTCGCTGGTTTCTGGATCCCGGTGCCGGATCAAGTCCAGTACGGGCTCTGCCCCGGGGTGACGAGCGCGTGGTGAGTGTGCTGAATCATCATCCCGAACTTGGTCTGGGATCCATTGGCCCGCAGGCTGGCTTTGTGGTCCGCCGCTAAACTCCACCCCAGTGGTTCACTGGATCCCGGCCTTCGCCGGGATGACGATGGAAGAATCTCTTCATGGCTAACTATATCGTGGGCCTTACCGGTGGCATCGGCAGTGGTAAGTCCGCCGCGGCGGATGGGTTTCGGGAGCATGGCATCACGGTCGTGGATGCCGACTGGGCTGCGCGGGTTGTTGTGCAGCCTGGGCGGCCGGCGCTGGAACAGATTGCCGAGCATTTTGGGGCCGACGTATTGCTGGAGAGCGGTGAGCTGGACCGGGCAAGGCTGCGGCAGCTGGTTTTCGAGAGTGAGACGGAGCGCCGCTGGCTTGAGGGGCTTTTGCACCCGCTGATCCGCGAGGAAATTGTTCAGGCCCTGCAGTCCGCCTCCAGCCCTTACGCGATCCTGGAGTCCCCGCTGCTCATCGAGTCCGGACAAGATACACTGGTAGAGCGCGTGTGTGTGGTGGATGTGCCAGAGGAGATGCAGATCGCACGGGCCAGCTCCCGCGACCGCAACGATCCCGAGCAGATTCGCCAGATTATGGACGCCCAGTTGCCGCGTATGGAGCGGTTGAAGCGTGCCGATGATGTGCTGGATAATTCCGGCGACCTGGCCAGCCTGCGAGCCCAGGTGCACACGCTGCACGAGCACTACCTGCAGCTGGCAAATAAACACGATTGAAGCATTATGAGCAGTAAGAAAACCGCATCCGACAAACCCTCAGTGCCGTGCCCTACCTGCAAGAAGCTGGTTGAATGGAGTGCGGATTCCCCTTTTCGTCCGTTCTGCAGCGAGCGTTGCAAGTTGATCGATCTGGGGGAGTGGGCCAGTGAGGGGCACAAGATTCCGGGTCAGCCGGTTTATGACGATGTGCTGAGTGAGGATCTGGATCCCGATAAGACCCGACACTGAGTCTTTGCCGGCTTGGATGCCCTTTCTGAGCCTCCTCAAGCTCTCTTCTCTGATCCCCTTTTCCTGCCAGACTCTGGTTCTGTGGCCTCTGGATGCCGGCCTGCGCCGGCATGACGACGGGGGGGAGGAACCGCGCTCTCGCTTCAACCCGGATGACCCGGTATTTCATTGGCCATAGGCCTGTGATAGCAGCCTATCGCTGTGGCTGGGCTTCTGTGGTTTTCTGGATGCCGGCCTGCGCCGGCATGACGACGGGGGGAGGAACCGCGCTCTCGCTTCAACCCGGATGACCGGGTATTTCATTGGCCATAGGCCTGTGATAGCAGTCTATCGCTGGGGCTGGGCTTCTGTGGTTTTCTGGATGCCGGCCTGCGCCGGCATGACGACGGGGGGAGGAACCGCGCTCTCGCTTCAGCCCGGATGATCCGGGATTTCATTGGCCATAGGCCTGAGATAGCGGTCTATCGCTGGGGCTAGGCTTCTGTGGTTTTTGGGGATGCCGGCCTGCGCCGGCATGACGATAGTGGTGAAGGCCACTTTTTCGGCTCGAGATTCTAGGCTGTGGCCTAGCCGGTGACTTTACTGTGCTGGATGGCTTCGATAATCGCCTGGTTGGCATCCGGGAACTGATAATGGTCCAGCTCATCGCGGGCAACCCAACGGGTCTCCTGCCCTTCCAGGCCACGTGGCTCACCGCTGAATGCGGTCACCCACCAGGTGTCCAGCAGCACGGTTTTTTCCGGGTATTCGTGGCGAATCTCCGTGAGCGGTTGGATGGCCTCTACGTCGATGGCGATCTCCTCGCGCAACTCCCGGGTCAGCGCTTCCTGCACACTCTCACCGGCCTCTACCTTGCCACCGGGGAACTCCCAGCGGCCGCCCATATGCAGGTGGTCCGGACGGCGGGCGATCAGGATGCGGCCGTCGCGGCCAAGGATAACGCCGACGGCGACGTGAATGACTTTGCTCACGGAAACCTCTGTGCCTTGTTCAGGAAGGCAACGTTATACGGCTCCGGCGGTGATTTCTCAAGACAGTGAGGTAGGCAGGACGCCGATGACGGCATCGCCGCCTAGGAAGCGATCACGAGGGCGCAGGCTCCAATGCTGCGGTGGCAATCCGCTATCAGGCGCCCCTTGGCCTATCAGGGAGGAGACAAACGCTGCTGCCCATCTTCTCAGGGGGACTGCTCTTCTTGCGGCGGGTGCGTCTCGATCGGCTCGTCATGGGTATCGACGGTATTGACCAGAAAGCGCCCGAACATCAGGATCGCCATCACGATCAGAATCGCCCAGACAAATTTCATCATCAGGTTGGCTCCTGTTTGGCGGGTGGAGACCTCACTGATAGGTATAGCTGCTAAAGCCATGCAGTGCAGGCTGCCCATAGGGACCATTGTTGGCGCGCCGGCGCCCGGCCAGCCTGCACACGGATTCGTGAGCGGAGCCGAATGGTCGAATCAGGTGCGGTATTCCGCGTTGATGGTCACGTAGTCGTGGGAGAAGTCGCAGGTCCAGATATGCTCGCAGCTATCGCCGCGACCGAGATCCACCGTGATGGTGAATTCAGGCTTGGCGAAAACCTTGTCTCCCTGCGCTTCCGTGTAAGTTGCCGCGCGGCCGCCAGCTTCCACCACCTGTACATCATCCAGGAAAATATTCACCTTGCCCGGATCCAGGCCCTCGATCCCGGCATTACCCACCGCCATCACCAGGCGCCCCCAGTTGGGATCGGAAGCGTAGAGGGCGGTTTTCACCAGCGGGGACTCACCCACCTCAAACGCGACTTTCAATGCTTCTTCACTGCTGGCTGCTCCGGTGACCTGCACCGTCACAAACTTACTCGCGCCCTCGCCGTCCTTGACGATCGCCTGGGCCAACTCGATGTGGACATCCACAATGGCCTGCTTGAGATTCAGGAAGTCTTCGCTCTGGGTATCTGCAATCGTGGGGCCGGTGGCCCCGGTCGCGATTAGCACGCAGGCGTCATTGGTGGAGGTATCACCATCGACACTGATGCGGTTGAAGGAAGCCGCAACGGCCTCCTGCACCAGCGTATCCAGCAGCGGCTGCGGAACCGCTGCATCCGTGGCGACATATGCCAGCATCGTCGCCATATTGGGCTGGATCATGCCGGCTCCCTTGGCGATGCCGCAGATACGGACCTGCTGCCCCGCCACTGCCACAGAGCGGCTGGCGGTCTTGGGCCTGGTATCGGTGGTCATGATGGCTTTGGCAGCCGCCGCCCAGCCATCACCGCGCAACTGCTCGGCGGCCCTTGGCACGCCATCCAGAAGCCGCTGCAGGGGCAGATGCTCGCCGATCACGCCGGTGCTGAATGGCAGCACCTGTTTGGGTTGAATGTTCAATGCCGTGGCGACAGCCTCGCAGCATGCCCTCGCATCCTCTATCCCTCGCTCACCGGTGGCCGCGTTGGCATTGCCGGCATTCACCAGCAAAGCGCGGACTCCGCCGGCCCCGATGTGCTCCTTCGCCACCGTGACCGGTGCCGCGCAGAAGGCATTCTGGGTAAAGGTGGCAGAAACGCTGGCGCCCTCATCGATCGCAACCAGCAGCAGGTCGTCCCGCTCCCAGTTCTTGATCCTAGCGGGCACGCTGGCGAGACGGATTCCCGGAATTTGCGGCAGTGAATGTTCGGACATGATTATTTAGCAGGGCCTACAGGCCTCCCCGGGCTGAGCCAACTTAAAAGAAAGCGGCGAGACTAGAAAAGCGACATTATCGAAGGGGGCGGGTCAGGAGACAAGCAGATTCCCAAACTTTCTGCTGTTTGATTCAGCATAACTGCAGATAATGCGCCCTTGATTGCAAAAAATACCCCGCGCATGCGAGGTATCTGACAGCTCGAGGGGCTGGATGCCGGCCTGCGCCGGCATGACGACGAAGGTGAATTCAGCCTCACCTGTCATCCCGGACTTGATCCGGGATCCATCTGCCCGTGAGCCAAGATAAGGTCCGCTGCTCCAAGGTCGCACGATGGGAGGCTGGATGCCGGCCTGCGCCGGCATGACGAAACAATGGAAACCACCATCATCTGTCATCCCGGACTTGATCCGGGATCCATCTGCCCGTGAGCCGAGCTAAGGTCCGCTGCTCCAAGGTCGCACGGTGGGAGGCTGGATGCCGGCCTGCGCCGGCATGACGAAACAATGGAAACCACCATCGTCCGTCATCCCGGACTTGATCCGGGATCCATCTGCCCCTGAGCCGAGCTAAGCTCCGCTGCTCCAAGGTCGCACGGTGGGAGGCTGGATGCCGGCCTTCGCCGGCATGACGACGAAGGTGAATTCAACCTCGCTTGTCATCCCGGACTTGATCCGGGATCCATCTGCCCGTGAGCCGAGCTAAGGTCCGCTGCTCCAAGGTCGCACGGTGGGAGGCTGGATGCCGGCCTGCG